>NZ_CP083910.1:0-3454876 GCF_020162095.1 Curtobacterium sp. TXMA1
ATGACGATGCCGGCCGACCCCGTCGAGGACCTCTGGTCCTCCGTCCTGGGCCTCCTCTCCGAGGACGACCGCATCACCCCGCAGCTGCACGGCTTCCTCAACCTGGTCGAGCCGAAGGGCGTGCTCGCCGGCACCCTCTACCTCGAGGTGCCGAACGACCTGACGCGCGGCATGCTCGAGCAGCGGATCCGGGTCCCCATCACCGAGGCCGTCTCGCGGGTCGGTGACGACTCGGTCGCGAACTTCGCCATCACGGTCAACCCCGACATGGCGTCCGAGCCGCGGGTCGACCCCGTCGTCGCGAGCCACGTCCCCGAGTACGCGGAACCCGTGCAGGCCCCGGTGGAGCAGAGCGCGGCACCGCGGCAGTACATCGAGGCGCCGTTCGTGCCGAGCCAGATCGACTCCCCGGGCACCGGCGGTCGCCCGGAATCGCGGCTCAACCCGAAGTACAACTTCGACAACTTCGTCATCGGCTCGTCGAACCGCTTCGCGCACGCCGCCGCGGTCGCCGTGGCCGAGGCGCCGGCGAAGGCGTACAACCCGCTCTTCATCTACGGCGACTCGGGCCTCGGCAAGACGCACCTGCTGCACGCGATCGGCCACTACGCGGAGAGCCTGTACCCGGGCATCCGCGTCCGCTACGTGTCGAGCGAGGAGTTCACCAACGACTTCATCAACTCGATCGCCAACAACCGGTCGAACCAGTTCCAGCAGCGCTACCGCGACATCGACATCCTGCTGATCGACGACATCCAGTTCCTGCAGGGGAAGGACTCCACGCAGGAGGCCTTCTTCCACACGTTCAACACGCTGCACGACCACAACAAGCAGGTCGTCATCACGTCGGACGTCGCGCCGAAGCACCTCACCGGCTTCGAGGACCGGATGCGCTCGCGGTTCGAGTGGGGCCTGATCACCGACGTGCAGGCGCCGGACCTCGAGACGCGCATCGCGATCCTGCGGAAGAAGGCGCAGTCCGACCACCTGCAGGTGCCCGACGACATCCTCGAGTTCATGGCGTCGAAGGTGTCGAGCAACATCCGCGAGCTCGAGGGGACGCTCATCCGCGTCACGGCGTTCGCCAGCCTGAACCGGACGGCCGTCGACATGGCCCTGGTGCAGACGGTCCTCAAGGACCTGATCACCCTCGACGACGACAACGTGATCGCGCCGACGGACATCATCAACCACACCGCGGAGTACTTCAAGCTCTCCGTCGACGACCTCTACGGCTCCTCCCGGTCGCAGGCGATCGCGACGGCCCGGCAGATCGCCATGTACCTGTGCCGCGAGATGACGAGCCTGTCGCTGCCGAAGATCGGGCAGCTGTTCGGCAACCGCGACCACACGACGGTCATGTACGCGAACAAGAAGATCACCGAGCTGATGAAGGAGCGTCGGTCGATCTACAACCAGGTCACCGAGCTGACCAGCCGCATCAAGCAGGACCGCCGCTACCGCTGACGCAGATCACCGAGGCAGTACCGCCGACGCCCGCGAAGGAGCGTCGGTCGATCTCCAACCAGGTCACCGAGCTGACCAGCCGCATCAAGCAGGACCGCCGCTACCGCTGACGCAGATCACCGAGGCAGTACCGCCGACGCCCGCGAAGGAGCGTCGGTCGATCTCCAACCAGGTCACCGAGCTGACCAGCCGCATCAAGCAGGACCGCCGCTACCGCTGACGCCGGAGCGAGCAGCCGACGAGGACGTGACCAGCTGACGGACGGGAGGCGCGGTGCGGACGGCACCGCGCCTCCCGTCCGTCGTCGTGCACCGGAACAGACCGTCAGACGCCCGCGGATCGGCCCACCCAGGGATGCATCCACCATCTGAGACGGTTCCATGCGCCGAGTTTCCCCCAGTGTGGAAAGCCTGTGGATAACTGTGGATGACACGCGGTCCCGTTGTTCACAGTTCTGACCCCACCTGTGGAGACTGGGGATGGAAGCGGATAGATGAGATTCCTTCATCCAGACGCCGTCAACACGCGACTCACAACTCACACGTGTGTAGTTCCCTGTGGAGAAGCGGGATGCACAGAGTTATCCACACTGTGCACAGGCGTTAACACCATTGATCCTGGTTAACGATGAAGTTCCGCGGGCCAACCCTGTGGACGGCGGGATGACAAGAAATCCGGGCCCTGCTCCGCTGTGCCACAATGGGGCGGCCGGACAGTCCAACCGATCGACAGGGGTCCCAGCTGTGAAGTTCGAGGTCAACCGGGACGTCTTCTCCGAAGCCGTCTCCTTCGCGGTGAAGCTCCTCCCACAGCGCACGACCCTCCCGATCCTGTCCGGCGTCCTCATCCACGCCGAGGGCGACCGGCTCACGCTGTCGTCGTTCGACTACGAGGTCTCGGCACAGACCTCGATCACGGCGCAGATCGACGAACCGGGCACCGTGCTCGTCTCCGGCCGACTGCTCAACGACATCTCGAGCCGACTGCCGAACGCCCCGGTGACCTTCACCACCGAGGACACGAAGATCTCGGTCACCTGCGGTTCGGCGCACTTCACGCTGCTGTCCATGCCGGTCGAGGAGTACCCGACCCTGCCCGAGATCGGTGAGCAGACCGGCGTGGTCCCGGGCGACGCGTTCTCCGAGGCGGTGTCCCAGGTCGCCGTCGCCGCGAGCCGCGACGACGTCACCCCGGTCATCACGGGTGTGCAGCTCGAGGTCGGCGACAACGACCTGTCGCTCATCGCCACCGACCGCTACCGCGTCGCGGTCCGGACGATCGCGTGGGACTCCGGCCGCGTCGGGTCGGACCCGCTGCACGCGCTCGTCCCGGCCCGCACCCTGCAGGAGGTCGGTCGCACCTTCGGCTCGGCGTCGACCGTGTCGGTGTCGATCAGCGGCTCGTCGGACCGCGAGCTCATCGCCTTCCACGCCGACGACAAGACCGTGACGTCGCTGCTCATCAAGGGCAACTACCCGCCGGTGCGCCGGCTCTTCCCCGAGACGGTCGACGACCACGCGGTGATCAACACCGCCGAGCTCGTCGAGGCCGTCCGACGGGTCTCCCTCGTCCTGGAGCGCGAAGCGGCGCTCCGGTTCTCCTTCTCGGTCGACGGGCTCACGCTCGAGGCGATCGGTTCCGAACAAGCGCAGGCGTCAGAGTCGATCAGTGCGTTGCTGACCGGGGAGGAAACGGTGGTCTCGCTGAAGCCCGCCTTCCTCCTGGACGGGTTGAACGCGGTGCACTCCGAGTTCGTCCGCATCTCCTTCACCAAGACGGAGAACCCCAACAAGCCGGGCCCGGTGCTCATCACCGGCCAGACCTCGCAAGAGGCCCCGGCGACGGACGGATACCGGTACCTGCTGCAGCCCAATCTCCTGCTGCGATAGCGCAACAGCCGTACCACTGCGCTGACGCGCCACTGGCAACCAGCGCGACGACGAACAGAAGAGGAAATCATGCACATCGGTCTTGTCGGCCTCGGTCGCATGGGCAACAACATGCGTGCCCGTCTCCGCAACGCAGGCATCGAGGTCACCGGGTACGACGCGAACCCCGCCGTCTCCGACGTCGCCGACCTCGGCGCACTCGCCGCGGCGCTGCCCGAGGGCAAGAAGCTCGTGTGGGTCATGGTCCCGCACGGCAAGATCACCGACGACGTGATCACCGACCTCGCCGGCGTCCTGTCCGAGGGCGACCTCGTGATCGACGGCGGCAACTCGAAGTGGCTGGACGACACCGTCCACGCCGAGCAGCTCGGCGCCAAGGGCATCCGCTACATGGACGCCGGCGTGTCCGGTGGTGTCTGGGGCAAGGACAACGGCTACGGCCTGATGGTCGGTGGCGCCCCCGAGGACGTCGAGTTCGCGATGCCGGTCTTCGACGCGCTCCGCCCCGAGGGCCCGCGCGAGGAGGGCTTCTCGCACGCCGGCCCCGTCGGTGCCGGTCACTACGCCAAGATGGTCCACAACGGCATCGAGTACGCGATCATGCAGGCGTACGGCGAGGGCTACGAGCTCCTCGAGGCCAAGGACATCATCAAGGACGTCCCCGCGGTCTTCGCCGGGTGGCAGCGCGGCACCGTCGTGCGCTCCTGGCTGCTCGACCTCATGGTCCTCGCGCTGAACGAGGACCCGAAGCTCGACGCGATCGAGGGCTACGTCGAGGACTCCGGCGAGGGTCGCTGGACCGTGGAGGAGGCCATCGAGCACGCCGTGCCGATGCCGACCATCTCCGCGTCGATCTTCGCGCGCTTCGTCTCGCGTCAGGGCAGCGCGTCCCCGACGATGAAGGCCGTCGCCGCCCTGCGCAACCAGTTCGGCGGCCACGCCGTCAAGAAGGCGTAGTTCAGGTCACCACCTGAGCTCGTCCCGGCCCGCGTGCACGTCGACCACCTGCAACTCACCGACTTCCGGAACTACCGGGAGGCGGACGTCGACCTCGCACGCGGGCCGAACCTGTTCGTCGGACGGAACGGCCAGGGCAAGACCAACCTGGTCGAGGCGATCGGGTACCTCTCCACGCTCGGCTCGCACCGGGTGCCGACCGACGCGGCCCTCGTCCGGCAGGGCTGCGACGCGGCGATCGTCCGTGCCCGTCTGGCACACGAGGACCGCAGCATCCTGGCCGAGGTGCAGATCAACCGCACCGGGTCCAACCGTGCGCAGGTCAACCGCGCGGCGATCAAGCCCCGCGAGCTGCCTCGGTACTGCACGAGCGTGCTCTTCGCCCCCGAGGACCTGGCCCTCGTCCGCGGCGAACCGTCCGGCCGCCGACGGATGCTCGACGAGCTCCTCGGACAGATCGCCCCGCGCATGCAGGGCGTGCTCGCCGACTACGACCGGACCCTGAAGCAGCGGAACACCCTGCTGAAGTCGGCCCGCGCGACCGGTGCACGGTCGGGATCGCTTGCCACGCTCGACGTCTGGGACGACCGGCTCGTCGCGTTCGGCGCGGAGATCATCGCGGCTCGCGACCACCTGACCCGGCGGCTCGCGCCGTTCGTCACCGAGGCCTACGCCACGGTCGCCGGTGAGCGGCACGAGGCCACGATCTCGGGTGTGCTCAGCGTCCGAGGCGGGGACCCGGAGGACGCCGCGGCGACCGACCCGGTGCTCGGGACGCCGGACGAACCCGTGACCGTCGCCGCTGCGGCCGATGCCTTCCGTGGCGCGCTCGAGCGCCGCCGTCGGGACGAACTCGACCGCGGGCTGACCCTCGTCGGGCCGCACCGTGACGACGTGCTCTTCCAGCTGAACGGGTTACCGGCGCGCGGCTACGCGAGTCACGGCGAGTCGTGGTCGTTCGCGCTCGCGATCAAGCTCGCAGGAGCCGCGGTGCTCCGCGCCGAGTCCACGCTCGGGGACCCGATCATCATCCTCGACGACGTCTTCGCCGAGCTCGACGAGTCACGACGCGAGCGGCTCGCCGGCGCGGTGGCCGACTACGAGCAGGTCCTCATCACCGCCGCGGTGTTCGGCGACGTGCCGGAGCAGCTCGCGGCGCACACCGTCCGGATCGAGGCGGGCACGATCGTGGACGACGAGTCCGAGTCCGAGTCCGAGCCCGTGCCCGCGCCGGTGCCCGGAGCCAGCCCGGCGCCTGCAGCCGACCCGGACGCCGCCTGATGCCGAAGCCCTGGAAGCCGTCCGAGCCCGCGCGGGTGTACCGCCACCTGCGGGCCGTCTTCGGCGACCCCTCGCTCCGCACCGTCGACGCCCGACGTCGGCGCTCCCGCGAACTCGACGCCGACACCGTCCCCTACGGCAAGGGGCGTGAACCCCGTGGCCTCGGCGACGTGGTCGGCGCCCTCGCGCAGGAGCTCGGCTGGTCGGAGCCACTCGCGCGGTCGGAGCTCTTCGTGGACTGGCCGGCGGTGGTCGGTGACGAGCTCGCGAAGCACTCCCGCCCGATGACCATCGACGACGGCACGCTCGTGATCCGCTGCGACTCGACGGCCTGGGCGACGCAGCTCCGGCTGATGCGCGCGACCGTCACGACCACGATCGCCGAGCGGCACCCGGGAGCGGGTGTGCAGTCGATCAGGGTTTCCGGGCCGGACGCCCCCACGTGGAAACGCGGCCCCAGGACCGTCCAGGGGCGCGGCCCCCGCGACACCTACGGCTAGCCAGACGAAATCGTCCTCGGGAACGAAAAAGCCCGTCTGGAGGCCGGACAAGCCCTCGGGACGGGGGTCCTGCGGTAGACTGGGAAGTGCAGTGTGCGGGTGTTCCGCGCGCAGGCAGGAGCACCTTCGACATGGCAGCAGAATCTGACGACGACCGGACGATCCCGCAGGGCGAGACCGAACAGGCTCCGCAGTCGGAACCATCGTACGGCGCAGATCAGATCCAGGTGCTCGAAGGGCTCGAGGCGGTCCGCAAGCGCCCCGGCATGTACATCGGTTCGACGGGTCCGCGCGGTCTCCACCACCTGGTGCAGGAGATCGTCGACAACTCCGTCGACGAGGCCCTGGCCGGGTACTGCGACCACATCGACGTCACCATCCGCGAGGACGGCGGCGTCCGGGTCGTCGACAACGGCCGTGGCATCCCGGTGGACACCCACGCGGCCGAGGGCGTCTCGACGCTCCAGGTCGTGCTGACCGTCCTGCACGCGGGCGGCAAGTTCGGCGGCGGCGGGTACGCGGTCTCCGGCGGTCTGCACGGCGTCGGCTCCTCCGTCGTGAACGCCCTGAGCTCCGAGCTCGACGTCGAGGTCCGTCGCCAGGGCCACGTCTGGCGCCAGAGCTACACCGACGGTGTCCCGGTCGCCCCCGTCTCCCAGGACGAGGCCACCGACACCACCGGCACCACGATCACGTTCTGGCCGAACGCTGACATCTTCGAGACCGTCGAGTTCGACTACGAGACGCTGCGCACGCGCTTCCAGCAGATGGCCTTCCTCAACAAGGGCCTCCGCATCACGCTCACCGACGAGCGCACCCCGGACGAGGGCGAGGAGTCGCGGAAGGACTCCTTCCGGTACGAGCGCGGGCTGCCCGACTACGTCGAGTACCTCAACGCCCAGAAGAAGGCGGACCTCGTCCACCCCGACGTCATCGCGATCGAGGCCGAGGACACCGAGCGCAAGATCGCGCTCGAGATCGCCATGCAGTGGAACACCTCGTACCAGGAGAGCGTCCACACCTTCGCGAACACGATCAACACGCACGAGGGCGGGACCCACGAAGAGGGCTTCCGCGCTGCCCTGACGAGCCTGGTCAACCGGTACGCCCGCGAGACCAAGATCATCAAGGAGAAGGACGACAACCTCACGGGTGACGACATCCGCGAAGGGCTGACCGCCGTCATCTCCGTGAAGCTCGGCGAGCCGCAGTTCGAGGGCCAGACGAAGACGAAGCTCGGCAACACCGAGGCGAAGTCGTTCGTCCAGCGCGTCGTCGGCACCGAGCTCACCCACTGGTTCGAGAGCAACCCGGCGCAGGCACGCGACGTCGTGCGCAAGGCGATCCAGGCCTCGCAGGCCCGGCTCGCGGCGCGCAAGGCGCGCGAGACCACGCGCCGCAAGGGCCTGCTCGAGTCGGGCGGCATGCCCGGCAAGCTCAAGGACTGCCAGTCGAAGGACCCGACGCTGTCGGAGATCTTCATGGTCGAGGGTGACTCCGCCGGCGGTTCCGCCGTCCAGGGCCGCAACCCGATGACCCAGGCCATCCTGCCGCTGCGCGGGAAGATCCTGAACGTGGAGAAGGCGCGTCTCGACCGTGCCCTCGCCAACCAGGAGATCCAGTCGATGATCACGGCGTTCGGCGCAGGCATCGGCGAGGACTTCGACCCCGACAAGGCCCGGTACCACAAGATCGTGCTGATGGCCGATGCCGACGTCGACGGCCAGCACATCACGACCCTGCTGCTCACGCTGCTGTTCCGCTACATGCGCCCGCTCATCGAGCGCGGCTACGTGTACCTCGCGCAGCCGCCGCTGTACCGCCTGAAGTGGTCGAACGCCGCCGACGAGTACGTCTTCAGCGACCGTGAGCGCGATGCCCTCCTGCAGGCGGGTCTCGCCGCCGGCAAGCGCATCCCGAAGGACAACGGGATCCAGCGCTACAAGGGTCTGGGCGAGATGGACTACAAGGAGCTCTGGGACACGACGATGAACCCGGACACCCGCACGCTCCTGCAGGTCACGCTCGAGGACGCCGCCGCGGTCGACAGCGTCTTCGCGACGCTGATGGGCGAGGACGTCGAGTCGCGTCGCCAGTTCATCCAGCAGAACGCCAAGGACGTCCGCTTCCTCGACATCTAGTCCCGGCCTGGAGGCGCGGTGCCAGCCGCGTCGACCAGTCCCGATCCCCTGTGGTCGCGCCCGGCGCGGCCGACGGAACCAGTGCCTCCCGGCCGACGACCGGAGGGCCACCAGAAAGGTGACCAAGCCACATGGCTGACGACAACGAGAACGGCGCCGACGAGCAGCCGGAGATCGTGCACGGCGAGGTAGGCGACATCGTGGTCTCCGGCGACCGCATCTCGCAGGTCGACCTGCAGCTCGAGATGCAGCGGTCGTACCTCGACTACGCGATGTCCGTCATCGTCGGACGAGCGCTGCCGGAGGTCCGCGACGGGCTGAAGCCGGTGCACCGTCGCGTCATCTACGCGATGTTCGACGGCGGCTACCGGCCGGACCGGGCGTTCTCGAAGTGCTCGCGCGTCGTCGGCGACGTCATGGGGCAGTTCCACCCGCACGGTGACACGGCGATCTACGACACGCTCGTCCGCCTCGTGCAGCCGTGGTCGCTCCGCTACCCGCTGGCCCTCGGTCAGGGCAACTTCGGGTCGCCCGGCAACGACGGCGCGGCCGCCCCGCGGTACACCGAGACCAAGATGGCGCCGCTCGCCATGGAGATGGTCCGGGACATCGACGAGGACACCGTCGACTTCCAGGACAACTACGACGGTCGCACCCAGGAGCCGTCGATCCTGCCCGCGCGCTTCCCGAACCTGCTCGTCAACGGCTCGGTCGGCATCGCGGTCGGCATGGCGACGAACATCCCGCCGCACAACCTGCGCGAGGTCGCCGAGGGTGCGAAGTGGGCGCTCGAGCACCCCGACGCGACGCGCGAGGAGCTCCTCGCGGCGCTGATGCAGCGGATCAAGGGCCCGGACTTCCCGACCGGCGCGCAGATCCTCGGCACCAAGGGCATCCAGGACGCCTACCGCACGGGTCGTGGCTCGATCACGATGCGAGCGGTCGTGAACGTCGAGGAGATCCAGGGACGCACGTGCCTGGTCGTCACCGAGTTGCCGTACCAGGTCAACCCGGACAACCTGGCGATCCGCATCGCCGAGGGCGTGAAGGACGGCAAGCTCGCCGGCATCGCCGACATCCGCGACGAGACCTCCGGCCGGACCGGTCAGCGCCTGGTCATCGTGCTGAAGCGCGACGCCGTGGCGAAGGTCGTGCTCAACAACCTGTACAAGCACACGCAGCTGCAGGAGAACTTCGGCGCGAACATGCTCGCGATCGTCGACGGGGTGCCCCGCACCCTGGCGCTCGACGGGTTCATCTCCGCCTGGGTCGACCACCAGATCGACGTCATCGTCCGCCGGACCCGGTTCCGCCTGCGCGAGGCGGAGAAGCGCGCGCACATCCTGCGCGGCTACCTGGCCGCACTCGACGCACTCGACGAGGTCATCGCCCTCATCCGCCGCTCGCCCGACGTCGAAGAGGCGCGCACGGGTCTGATGGACCTGCTGTCCGTGGACGAGATCCAGGCGCGCGCGATCCTCGAGCTGCAGCTCCGTCGCCTGGCCGCCCTCGAGCGCCAGAAGATCCACGACGAGGCCGAGGAGCTCGAGCGCAAGATCGCCGACTTCCAGGACATCCTGGCCTCGGAGACGCGTCAGCGCACGATCATCGGCGACGAGCTCACCGAGATCGTCGACCGCTTCGGTGACGACCGCCGCACCGAGGTCATGCTCGGGTACGACGGCGACATGTCGATCGAGGACCTCATCCCCGAAGAGGAGATGGTGGTCACCATCACCCGCGGCGGGTACGTCAAGCGCACGCGGAGCGACAACTACCGCTCCCAGCACCGCGGCGGACGTGGCGTGAAGGGCGCGCAGCTCCGTGCTGACGACATCGTCGAGCACTTCTTCGTCACGACGACCCACCACTGGCTGCTCTTCCTCACCGACCAGGGTCGCGTGTACCGGGCCAAGGCGTACGAGCTGCAGGAGGCGAGCCGCGACGCCAAGGGCCAGCACGTCGCGAACCTGCTCGCCATGCAGCCGGACGAACAGATCCAGCAGGTGCTCGACATCCGCGACTACGAGGCCGCGCAGTACCTCGTGCTCGCGACCGAGCAGGGTCTCGTCAAGAAGACCGCGCTGACCGAGTACGACACGAACCGTACCGGCGGGATCATCGCGATCAACCTGCGCGAGGGCGACAAGCTCCGCCAGGCGCTGCTCGTCGACGAGACCGACGACCTGCTCCTCGTGTCGAAGCACGGCATGTCGCTCCGCTTCACCGCGACGAACGACACCCTCCGCCCGATGGGTCGGTCGACCTCCGGCGTGAAGGGCATGTCCTTCCGCGGCGACGACGCCCTGCTCGCGGCCCGGGTCGTCTCGGACGACGGCTACGTGTGGGTGATGACCGAGGGCGGCTACGCCAAGCGCACCTCGGTCGACCAGTACCGGGTGCAGGGCCGTGGCGGTCTGGGCATCAAGGTCGCGAAGCTCGCCGCCGACCGGGGCGACCTGGTGGGTGCGCTCATCGTGGGCGAGGACGACGAGGTGCTCGTCGTGCTGCAGTCGGGCAAGGTGGTAAGGTCTGCCGTGTCCGAGGTGCCCGCCAAGGGTCGCGACACGATGGGTGTGGTCTTCGCGAGGTTCGCGGAGAACGACCGGATCATCGCGGTGGCCCGGAACAGCGAGCGGAACCTGGAGGACCAGGACGACGCCGACCCCGAGATCGAGCCTGCGGGCCCGGTGGAGACGGTGAGCCCTGCGGAAGCTGCGCCGGAACCCGCTGATCCTGCCGACAACGCGCCCACCAACCCCGAGCCTGTCGAGGACGAGGCCGGAGAGGACCAGTCGAACAATGAGTAGTGTCGCCGAGAAGCTCCAGAAGAAGGCGAAACGTCCCACCGGTACCCGGCAGGTCCGCCTGCGCCTGGTGTACCTCGACTTCTGGTCGATGGTGAAGCTGAGCTTCCTCATCGCACTCGCCGGCTCGATCGTGATCATCGTCGCGACCGCGCTCGTCTGGATCATCCTGAACCAGACCGGCGTCTTCACCCAGATCGACGCTCTGCTCAAGGACGTCACCGGGCAGAACAGCTACTCGATCATGGACCAGTTCTCGCTGGGACAGGTCCTCGGGTTCTCCGTCGTGGTGGGCATCCTCAACGTGGTCGTCGGCACCGTGCTCGGCGCGATCGTGAGCGTCCTCTACAACCTCAGTGTGCGGATCACGGGCGGCCTGCTCGTGGGCTTCACGAACAACTGACACACCCGGGCCGGACGGCAGTCGCCCCTCGATTTCGTTCTGCGAGATCGGTACGGTAGGCTTTCATCTGGTCTGAGGGGCTATAGCTCAGGCGGTTAGAGCGCTTCGCTGATAACGAAGAGGTCCAAGGTTCAAGTCCTTGTAGCCCCACCACTTCCCTCCGGGGCCGGTACGCTGGTCCTCACGGGGCCTTAGCTCAGTTGGTAGAGCGCCTGCTTTGCAAGCAGGATGTCGGGAGTTCGATTCTCCCAGGCTCCACTCCCTCAGGGCGGACTCTGCTCCACTCGTTCCTCGTTTCGCCGGCGTCGGCCGTCGTGCTCGTCTGCGCCTTCGGCGCGCCGCTCCGCGATGGTCGGCTCCGTCGACAGCGCCGCCTCTGCCGCGGGGTCGCCTCTGCCGGGGCTGTCCCGTGATCGCGGTGGCCGTTCTGGTCGCAGGACATGCCGTTCGCTGAGCGACCGGACGGCAGGTCGTGCGACCTGGCCGATCGCGTGCGGCATGTTGTGCGACTGGCGCGGCTGCGTGCGGCCCGGCGTGCGACTGGCGCGGCTGCGTGCGGCCTGGCGTGCGATCGGGGCGGCGGCCTGCGGTGACCGGTGCCGCTCGTCCGTCGGTACTGCCGCCGTCCCGAGCGGGGAGGACATGCCGCGGGTGTACCGCCGACCGGGTGTTCCTCGTCGCTGGAAAGCGCCGAGGGGGACGGAACGTGCCCGCTCGGTGATCGGCACGCGCCGGCCCATCGACCGAGCGGCAGCGCAGACGACGAAGGGCCCCGGCGGTGTGCCGGGGCCCTTCGTACGAACCGGGAGGTCAGGCGGCGGGCTTGCCCGCCGTGTCGGCGTCGTCGGCGACCCACAGGTCGTCGTCGGCGCGGAGCGTCTGGTACGCGGCGTAGGCGGCACCGGCAACGGCGACGACACCCACGACGATGAGGGCGACCCCACCGAAGCCCAGGCCCTTCTTCTGGTGGCCCGGCGTGTACTTGGCGGCAGCCTTCTTCGCCTTCTTGCCCTTCTTCTGGGCGTCCTTCACGATCTTCTTGACGCGCGGGTCCTTCGCGAGGTCCTTGACACTCATGACCGAACCGGCGGTCGCGACGAGACCGGGGACGACCTCGGTCTGGAAGCGGTGCGACGCGCTGTGGGCGGCCGAGGTCGCTGCGTGCACACCCGTCGCGACGGCGGGACGGATCCCGTTGTCGATCGCGTTCTGCACGCGCGGGGCGATGTCCTTGCGGGCTGCGTCGGCAGCGTGCGAGCGGGCCTCGGCGAGGATCGCGTTCGCGTGCTCGAGGACCTTGCGCTGCTCGCCGAGGAGCGAGGCGGTCTTGCCCTTGAGCTTCTTGATCTGCTTCCGACGCTTGCGCGGGATCTCGATCGTCGTCATCTGGTACCTCCATCGGATCGGCGTGACCCCATCCTGCCACCGAGCACCCTGACAGGTCACGGATCGTCGGCTGTGTGATCCGTCTCACCGTCAGGAGTACATGCGAGAATCGGAACATGTCTCTGCACACCGCTGTCGCAACGATCCACACGAACAAGGGCGACATCCGCGTCAACCTGTTCGGCAACCACGCTCCGAAGACCGTCAAGAACTTCGTCGACCTCGCGACCGGCAAGCAGGAGTGGACGCACCCCGGTACGGGCAAGGTCTCGACCGACAAGCTCTACGACGGTGTCGTCTTCCACCGCATCATCAAGGACTTCATGATCCAGGGCGGCGACCCGCTCGGTCAGGGCATCGGCGGCCCGGGCTACCGGTTCGACGACGAGATCCACCCGGAGCTCACCTTCCAGAAGCCGTACATCTTCGCGATGGCGAACGCCGGCATCCAGGGTGGCCGCGGCACCAACGGCTCCCAGTTCTTCATCACCACCGTGGCCACTCCCTGGCTGCAGGGCAAGCACACCATCTTCGGCGAGGTCGCTGACGACGAGTCGCGCGCCGTGGTCGACGCCATCGAGGGCGTGCCGACGGACGGCCGTGACAAGCCGCTCGACGACGTCGTCATCGAGAGCATCGACGTCGAGGACGTCTGAACCCGGTGACCGACCAGGCCTCGGGGCGGGACAACTACTGCTACCGGCACCCGGACCGGCAGAGCTTCATCCTCTGCCAGCGGTGCGGACGGACCATCTGCACCGAGTGCCAGACGCCGGCGGCCGTCGGCGTGCACTGCCCGGAGTGCGTGCGTGAGCAGCGTGCGCAGTTCCAGGCGAACCGTCGTGCCTCGGGGGCACCGGGCGGCCTGACGGTCGCACGGCGTCGGTTCGCGATGATGGACCAGAAGGCGACCACGGTGATCATCGCCGTGTCGGTCGTCGTCTGGCTGCTGAACCTGCTGTCCGGTGGCGTCGTCAACCAGTGGCTGAGCTACTGGACGCCGCTGGTCGGGACGCAGCCGTGGCGCCTCGTCACCGGGCTCTTCGTGCACTCGTCGATCTTCCACATCGGGTTCAACATGCTCGCGGTGTTCATCTTCGGGCGGATCCTCGAGAACCTGCTCGGGACGTGGCGGTTCGTCGCGCTGTACTTGCTCGCGGGCCTCGGCGGTGACCTCGCGGTCTCCCTGTTGACACCAGGAACCCCGGTCGTCGGTGCCTCCGGAGCGATCTTCGGCCTCTTCGCGGCGTTCTTCGTGATCCAGCGCAGCCTCGGCTACAACGCCGTGCAGCTGCTCGTGATCATGGGACTCAACCTGGTCGTCGGGTTCCTGCCCGGAACGAACATCTCGTGGCAGGCCCACGTCGGCGGCATCGTCCTCGGGTTCATCACCGGGTTCGTCTTCTCGAAGACCCGGAACGTCCGACAGCGCGGGTTGCAGATCGGCTTGCTGGTCGCCGAGGCCGTGCTGCTCGTGGCCGGTATCGGTGCCGCGTACATCAGCATCGGTGGCTACGCGATCGGTTGATCGACGCTCGAACCGACACGAACGCCCCGTCACTCCTCTGCGAGCGGCGGGGCGTTCTGCGTGCACGGACGGTGCTCTCCACAGCGGATGCGGGTGTTCTCCACAACTGGGGACAACTCGGTGAGTTACACGCGTGTGATTATCCCCACTGTGGACGGGCCTGTGGACAACTCGGGGATGCGGGTGTGGATGACCGTGTGGAAAGTGTGGACAACTGTGGAGAACCGGCGGTCCGGTGTGGAGGAACGACGACTGACCGTACTCAGCTTGTGGAGAGCGCTGCGCAGGGGTGCCCCCGACGAACGACGACGCCCGCCGTACCTGTTGGTACGACGGGCGTCGGAAGTGCGGTGTGGCGGCTACCGCCACCGGGTGGTCATGAGGAACCCGATGAACATGATCCCGAAGCCGATCAGGATGTTCCACGAGCCGAGCGACGGCACCGGCAGCGTCGTGTTCGAGATGTAGAAGACGATCACCCAGGCGAGTCCGATCAGCATGAAGCCGAACATGACCGGCTTGAACCACACGGGGTTGGGCTGGTCGCCCGCCGTGTCGACCGAGTCGGCTCGGGTCCTCCGGGCGGGCTTGGTGCGGTCCTTGTCCTTGGCCATGGCCGGTATCCTACCGTGACCACGTCTGTGGGAAGACCCTCAGCAGCCCGCGCACATCCCCCACGAGTACGGTGATCCGACCATGACCAAGATCCTCGTCGTCGACAACTACGACAGCTTCGTCTACACGCTCAACGGTTACCTCCAGCAGCTCGGTGCGGACACCGACGTCGTGCGCAACGACGCATTCCCCGAGGCCGAGATCGCCGAACGCATCGCCGACTACGACGGTGTGCTGCTGTCCCCGGGGCCGGGTACTCCGGCGGATGCGGGCGTCTCGATCCCCACCGTCAGGGCCGCGATCGACGCTGAGACCCCACTGCTCGGGGTCTGCCTGGGGCACCAGGCCATCGCCGAGGCGCTCGGCGCGACGGTGACCCACGCCGAGGAGCTCATGCACGGCAAGACGTCGCAGGTCGACCACGACGACAGCGTGCTCTTCACGGGCGTCCCGCACCCGTTCACGGCCACGCGGTACCACTCCCTCGCGATCGTCGACGGCACGGTGCCGGACGAGCTGACCGTGACGGCGCGGACCGGCGGCGGCGTGATCATGGGCGTCGAGCACCGCGACCACCCCGTGTACGGCGTGCAGTTCCACCCCGAGTCCGTCCTGACCGAGGGCGGGTACCGGATGGTCGGCAACTGGCTCGAGACCACGGGTCTGGTCGGTGCTGCCGAGCGGGCGGCGGCGCTCAACCCGCTGATCGCCGAACACCGTTCCTGACGCTGCCGGGCGGGCGTGTACCGCCCCGCACCGGACGCTGCCGGCGCTGACCGGCGCCCTGCCGCCAGCACGGTCCGGCCGACGCTGCCCGTCTCCGGATGCTGCCCGTCGTTCGGGACGTTCCGTCCCTCGACGCGACCGGCGGGGCGGATCGTGCCGCGTGCCTCCAGGCCGGTGGACGGAGACGGGCCCGCGGACCGAGGACCGCCGCCGTTGCGGACCGGGCTACTGCCCGCTGTCCCCGTTGCCGACGCTCCCGGTGCCGCCACCCTGGGCCGGAGCAGCCGGAGCAGCCGGCGCGGACGGCGCCTGCGACGGACGCTGCGCCGAGGCCGCGCAGTAGGTCAGCGTGATCGTGCTGCCCTGCGCGACGTCACCCTTCGGCGCGCTCTGCTGCACGACGATGCTCCCGGTGCACGTGTACGTCGGGGACGCGACCACGTCGAGCCCGAGGTTCGCCAGCGCCTCGTTGGCGGCGCTGATCGGCTGCTGCGTGACGTCCGGCAGCTGCACCTTGCCGTTGGAGACCGTCAGGTTCACGACGGAACCCTTCGTCAACTGCGTCGCGCTCCCGGGATCGGTGCTGATCACCGTGCCCTCGGGTACGTCGTTCGAGTAGCCGCTGTTGATCGCGCCCACCGCGAAGCCGGCGTCCTTCAGGGACTGTTCGGCAGCGTCCTGCGTCTGGTTCGCGACGTCCGGCACGGCGACCTGCTCCGGCCCGAGCGACACGACGACCCTGATGCTCTGCTTGCGCGCCACGTTCGTGCCGGACCCCGGTTCGGTCCGGATCACCGTGTCCTTCGCGACGTCGTCGGAGTTCTCACCGACCTCGACGGCACTGAGCTCGCGCTTCTCGAGTTCGGTGCGCGCCGAGTCCCACGTGGCACCGACGACGTTCGGCACGGACACCGACGACGACACCGGAGCCTTGCCCGGCTGCAGGTTCGCGACGAAGAACACGACGCCCGCGATCACAGCGGCGGTCAGGATGATGCCGAGCCAGATCCACGCGACCGGCGGGCGGTTCTGCGTGCGCTGGGGGCGGTGGTCGGCAGCGTCGTCGTCGAGCTCACGGAACGCGACCGCGGGGTTCGAGGTGGTGCGGGGGTTGACCCCGAAGAGCATCGTCGACGCGTCGTGCGCGGCGTCCTGCTGCAGCGTCCGCGTGGACACCGGGACCTTCCCGGCAGCGGCCTGCTGCAGGTCGGTCCGGAAGTCCGCCGCGGTCTGGAAGCGGCGCGTGCGGTCCTTGACCAGGGCGTGCAGCGTGACGGCGTCGAGCGCCGGGGACACCTCGGGGGCGAGCGTCGACGGCGCGGCCGGCTGCTCGCTGACGTGCTGGTAGGCCACGGCGACCGGCGAGTCACCGACGAAGGGCGGGCGGCCGGTCAGGAGCTCGAAGAGCAGCACGCCCGTGGAGTACAGGTCGGTCCGTGCGTCGACGGTCTCACCGCGGGCCTGCTCCGGGGAGAAGTACGACGCGGTACCGAGGATCGACGTCGTCTGCGCGACGGTGGCGGACGTGTCGGTGATGGCCCGGGCGATGCCGAAGTCCATGACCTTGACCTGGCCACCGTGCGTCACCATGACGTTCGCGGGCTTGATGTCGCGGTGCACGACGCCGGCGCGGTGCGAGTACTCGAGGGCGGTGAGGATCCCCTCGGTGATGCGGACGGCCTCTGCCGGGTCGAGCGGGCCGTCGTCGAGCACGTCGGACAGGGCACGACCGTCGACGTGCTCCATGACGATGTAGGGCACCTGGACCTGGGCGCCGGAGGCTTCGGTGACCGTCTCCTCGCCCGCGTCGTAGACACGCACGATCGTCGGGTGCGCCATGCGGGCGGCGGCCTGGGCCTCCTGCCGGAAGCGGATCCGGAACGTCGGGTCCGTCGCGAGGCTCGGCTTGAGGAGCTTCACCGCGACCTTGCGACCGAGTCGCGTGTCGGTCCCCACGTGCACCGTCGCCATGCCCCCGCGACCGATGGCTTCACCGATCTCGTAGCGGTTGGCGAGGAGCGTGATCCCCGCGGTCACACCTTCTGGCACGTACTCCTCCGAATGTCCGTCCGGGCAAGTGTACGGCAGGGGTTCCTGCCCGAACGCTGACGACGGGGGCTGCCGACGAACCGTTACACAACGGTGTCGACAGCCCCCGTTCGGGTGGCGATCGGTCCTGCTAGGGAGCCCGGGTCGGCGTGGCCGACGGCGTCTCCGTCGGCGTCGGCGTGGCCTGCTCCCACGTCGCGGTCGCCGCGTCGGAGGCCTCGGAGGCGGCGAGCGAGCCGCACGTGACCGTGTAGGAGAACGAGACCGGGGCACCCACGGCGTCCGCCTGGATCGTGACGGCCGTCGAGCTGGTGTCACCCGAGGTCGCCCCCGAGGCGTCCTTGCCGCCCGAGACGGTCCAGCTGTACTTCGACACCGTGTACCCGTCCGGGCAGGTCGCGGCGGACCAGCTGAAGGTGACCTGGCCGGACTCCGAGACCGTTCCGGCGTTCGGGGTGTTCGGCTTGTTGGCCGTCGGCGGGGTCGTGTACTGGGTGATCGTGACGAGCGTCCCCTCGACCACGCTGCCGGTCGGCGTGATGTCCGCGACCGTCTCGGCCTGCTGCGCCGTGGGTGCGGGGCTGCCGTCCTGCACGGTGACCTCGAAGCCGCGGCCCTCGAGCTCGCCCCGGACCTCGTCGGCGTTCCGGCCCACGTAGTCGCTCTTGTTCAGGAAGACCCGGGTCGTCGTGGGGGTCGGCGTCGGCGTGGACCGGGTCGGCGCCGGCGACGAGGACGTCGGTGCCGGCGTCGGCTCGTCCGAGCCGCCGCCGAGTGCGAACGCCGCGATGACGCCGCCGATCAGGAGCACCGCGAGCACGCCGACGAGCCACCAGATCCAGGCGCGCTTCTTCTTCGGCTCGTCGTCCTCCGGGGCCGCCGGCGACCGCGGGGTGCCGGGCGGGCCCGCGACCGCACCGGCCTGCGTCCCGATCAGCGCGGTCGCCGCGTCGTCCCCGGGGCGCTGCGGCGGGTTGAACGCGACGGTACCTGCGCCACCGACAGCGGGGACGGCGACGGTCGCGGCGGCGACGTCCCCGCGCCGCAGCGCCTGCGCCGCACGAGCGAGGTTCGCCGCGGTCGCCGGACGGTCCGCGGGCTTCTTCGCGATGCAGGACAGCACGAGCGCCGACACGGGCTCGGGCACGTCGCCGGGCAGCGCGGGCGGCTGTTCGTTGATGTGCGCCATCGCGATGGCGACCTGGGACTCGCCGGTGAACGGTCGACGCCCGGCCAGGCACTCGTACGCGACGATGCCGAGCGAGTAGATGTCGGTCGACGGCGAGGCCGGGTGGCCGCTCGCCTGCTCCGGGGACAGGTACTGGACGGTGCCCATCACCTGGCCGGTCGCGGTGAGCGGGACCTGGTCGGCGATGCGCGCGATGCCGAAGTCGGTGATCTTCACGCGGCCGTCGGGCGTGATGAGCAGGTTGCCCGGCTTGATGTCGCGGTGCACCAGGCCGACGGCGTGTGCGGCCTGCAGGGCGTTCGCGGTCTGGGCGACGATGTCGAGCACCTTGTCGACGGGCAGCGTGTGCTCCCGTTCGATCATGGTGGACAGCGCCTCGCCCGGGACGAGCTCCATGACGAGGTAGGCGCTGCCGTCCTCTTCCCCGTAGTCGAAGACGTTGGCGATGCCCTCGTGGTTGACGAGCGCGGCGTGCCGGGCCTCTGCGCGGAAGCGCTCCAGGAAGCCCGGGTCACCGAGGTACTCGTCCTTCAGGATCTTGAGTGCGACGGTCCGGCCGATGACGAGGTCGGTCGCCTGCCACACCTCGCCCATGCCGCCGATCGCGACACGGGAGGAGAGCTGGTACCGCCCACCGAAAGTGAGTCCGCTGGTGGGTCTCATTTGTTCAGCACCGCCTCCATGACCTTCTTCGCGACCGGAGCCGCGACCGTGTTGCCGACGCCGGACTGCCCGAGTCCGCCACCGTTCCCGACGACGACCGCAACGGCCACCTCCGGGTCCTTCGCCGGGGCGAACCCCGTGAACCACAGCGTGTACGGGTCGCCCGTACCGCCTTCCGCCGTGCCCGTCTTGCCCGCGACGTCGACTCCGTCGATCTTGGCATTGGTGCCGGTCCCGCCGCTGACGACGCTCTGCATCGCCTCGGTCAGGTCGGCGGCCTCGGAGCCGGACAGCGGGTCGCTGTACTGCTTCGGCGAGAACGACTCGACGGTCTTCAGGTCGCTCGTCGTGATCGAGTCGACGAGTGACGGCTGCATGACCTTCCCGCCGTTCGCGATCCCCGCGGACACCATCGCCATCTGCAGCGGCGACACCCGCACGCTGGCCTGGCCGAAGGCGCTCAGCATGAGCTGCGCGGTCGAGTCCACCTCGGGGTACTGGCTCGCGGTCGCGCGCATCGGCACCTCGATGGCGTCGCCGAACCCGTACTCGTCCGCCACGGACTTGATCGTGTCGTAGCCGAGCTTCTGACCGAGTTCGGCGAACGGGATGTTGCACGAGTACTGGATCGCCGTGCGGAGCTGCACGGTCTCGCCACCACCGCAGGAGCCGCCCTCGGCGTTGCTGATGTACGTGCTCGTCCCCGGGAGCTGCAGGCGGGAGGGGTTCGGGAACTCGGAGTCGAGCGTGTACTTGCCGTCCTTCAGCGCGGCGGACGCGACGACGAGCTTGAAGACCGAGCCCGGCGTGTACAGGTCGCCGCCGATCGCGCGGTTCTGCAGCGGGGTCGGGGTCTGCTGGAGCAGGGCGTCGTACTGCTGCTTCACCTGCGCGGTGTCGTGCGACGTCAGCGCGTTCGGGTCGTAGGCCGGCTTCGACACCATCGCGAGGATCTTGCCGGTCGACGGCTGGATCGCGACGACGGCGCCGCTGTTCTCGCCGAGGGCGTCGTACGCGGCCTGCTGCACGGCGGGGTCGATGGTCAGGTTGACGTTGTCGCCCTGGACGTCCTGGCCGGTGAGGATCGCGTTGAGGTTCTGGAAGAACGACGCGTCGGAGTTGCCGGAGAGCACGGCGTTCTCGGCGCTCTCGATGCCGGTGTTGCCCTGGCCGATCGTGAAGTAGCCGGTCACGGCGGAGTACAGCGCACCGTTGGTGTACTTGCGCTGGTACTGGTACTGGTCGTCCGACGGGGTGGACTCGGCGATCGGGCTGCCGTCGACGAGGATGGCGCCGCGCTTGGTCGAGTAGCTGTCGAGGATCGTGCGGGAGTTCCGCGAGTCGGCCCGCAGGGAGTCGGCCGCGAAGAACTGGATGGACGTCGTCGACACGAAGAGCGCGACGAACATGAGCACGATGACGGTCGAGACGCCGCGGAGCTGTCGGTTCACCGGGAGCGCTCCTTCCTGGTCGTCGCGCCGCGTCCGGAACGGCCGCGGGCGGCGGGCACCGCGCCCTGCTGGACGCGCTGTTCGGCGGGGATCGAGTCGGTCAGTCGCAGCAGCATCGCCGCGATGATCCAGTTCGCGATGAGCGACGACCCACCGGCGGCCATGAAGGGTGTCGTCAGGCCGGTCACGGGGATGATCCGGGTGATGCCGCCGACGACGACGAAGACCTGCAGCGCGATGATGAAGCCGAAGCCGACGCCGAGCAGCTTGCCGAAGTCGTCCTGCGCCATGAAGGCAACTCGGAGGCCCCGGGACGCCAGGACGATGAACAGGGCGAGGATCGCGAAGACGCCGATCAGGCCGAGTTCCTCGCCGAGCGACGCGACGATGTAGTCCGCGTTGGCGACGGGCGTGATGTAGGGGCGACCCTGGCCGAGACCGGTACCGGTGATCCCACCGTTCGCGAAGCCGAACAGACCCTGCACGAGCTGGTAGCTGCCCTGCGTCTGGCGGTCGAAGATCTCCTGGTTGAACGGGTCGAGCCACTGCTCGAAGCGCCCGCGCACGTAGACCAGCACCGACTGCGCGACGAGGGCACCGCCGATGAACAGCCCGAGGCCGATGACGACCCAGCCGAGCCGGGCGGTCGCGACGTAGATCATCACGAGGAACAGGCCGAAGTACAGCAGCGCGGTGCCGAGGTCGCGCTGGAAGACGAGGACGGCCATCGCCGACGCCCACATCACCAGGATCGGGCCGAGGTCGCGGGCGCGCGGGAACGTCATGCCCGCGAACTTCTTGCCGACGATCGACAGGGAGTCCCTCGCGGTGACGAGGTACCCGGCGAAGAACAGCGCCATGGTGATCTTCGCGAGCTCGCCGGGCTGGAACGAGAACGGACCGATGCGGATCCACACCCGGGCGCCGCCGATGTTCTCCCCGATGCCGGGCAGCATCGGCAGGAGCAGCAGCGCGATGGTCGCGAACATGAAGATGTAGCGGTAGCGCTGCAGGAAGCGGTGGTTGCGGACCACGACGACGGTGATGGTCGCCAGGACCATCGCGAGCATCGTCCAGACGATCTGCTTGACCCCGATGGCGTCCCAGCCGGTCAGGCCGTTGTGCACGTCGATGCGGTAGATCTCGGCGATGCCGATGCCGTTCAGCACCAGCGCGATCGGCAGCACGAACGGGTCGGCGTGCTTCGCGACGACCCGGAGCACGACGTGCATGACGAGTGCGAGCCCGAGGATCCCGCCACCGACCCAGAGCACCCCGGTGTCGAAGATCCGGCCCTTGGTACCGAGCTGCACGAGCACCATCGCGCCGGCACAGATGCCGCACGCGATGACGAGGAGCACCAGCTCGAGGTTGCGGGCACGGGCCGGCTCACGCAGCTTGATCGTGATCGCCTGCGTGAAGGACTGCGCGGTCGCGGTGCTCATCAGGTGGCTCCCGGGCTGTCGGACGGCGAGGCGTCGTCCGTCGGCGATGCCGATCCGCTCGGGGTGGGCGACGGCGACGAGCCGGTGTCGCCGCCCGTGCCCGCCTGGTCCTGACCCGTCTCGGCGGCCTTCCGCAGCCGGTCCACGATGTCGCGTGCGTCCGACAGGGACGTGGCGTTGATCGTCGACCGGACGTTCTCGCGGGTGTAGTCCGGCAGCGAGGAGACCGCGATGTCGGTGTCCTCGTAGACGTCCGACAGTGCGATCGGGCCGATCGACTGCTGCACGCCCTGGTAGATGGCGACGGTGCCGCGGTCGGTGCCGACGTAGTAGTGGGCCTGGGTGATCCGCCAGCCCAGGAACACCGCGCCGACCAGCGCCGCGACGGCGACGACGAGCGCGATCGACCACGCCACGCGGCGCCGGATGCGGCGCCGGCGGTCCTCGGCGATCAGCTCGGCGAAGTACTGGTCGGACTCCGGCTCGAAGTGGGAGTCCTCGGGCACGGAGCTCACCTTGAGCGGGTGGAGCAGGATCGTGGGGAGGCGGATCGGCTTGCGGCCGGTCGACGCCTCGAAGGTCAGCGGGGCTGCGGCGGAACCGACGGTGGTCGCTGCTGCGTCGTCGTCCTCGGGTTCCGTGTCGGTGACGTCCATCACGACGACGGTCACGTTGTCGGGAGCTCCGTGGTCGAGGGTCTCCTTGACCAGGCGCTGCGTCACCTGGTTGGCGTCCATGTTGGAGGCCAGCGCGTGCCGGATCCGTTCCTCGGCCAGGTACGACGACAGACCGTCCGAGCACAGGAGCCATCGGTCACCCGTCCGGATGTCCATGACGGCGGTGTCGACCTCGGGCGCGGCGTCGACGTCGCCGAGCACGCGCATGAGCACGGAGCGCCGGGGGTGCACCGCTGCCTCTTCGGGCGTGATGCGTCCGCTGTCGACGAGGCGCTGCACGAAGGTGTGGTCCGAGGTGATCTGCTGCAGTTCGCCGTCGCGCATGCGGTAGATGCGCGAGTCGCCGATGTGGGCGATCGCGATCTGCTCGCCGACCCGGATGAGCGCGGACACCGTGGTGCCCATGCCGGTGAGCTCCTGGTGCTCGAAGACCGTCTCGGTGATGAGCTGGTTCGCGGCGATGAGCGCGGACTGCAGGGCGAACTCGGCGTCGTGCGCCGACGGGAACTCGCGGTCGACCTCGCGGATGCGTCGGATGGCGATGGCCGAGGCGACGTCACCACCGGCGTGCCCGCCCATGCCGTCCGCGACCGCGAACAGGTGGGTGCCGGCGTAGCCGGAGTCCTGGTTGTTGGCACGGATGCGCCCCACGTGGGACACAGCGGCGCTCAGCGTGCGAGCCGTCATGTCCCGGCTACCGCCGCAGCTCGAACGTCGTCGTCCCGATCGTGATCGGCGTCCGTTCCGCGACGGTGACGGGTCCGGTCACCTTCTGACCGTTGACGAAGGTGCCGTTCGTGGACTCGAGGTCGGACAGGACCCAGCCCTCGCCGCGGAGGTCGAGGCGGGCGTGGTGCGTCGAGGTGTAGTCGTCGCGGATGACGACGTTCGACTCGCTGGAGCGACCGATCGTGATCGGACCACCCCCGAGGGGCATCTCCATGCCCTCGCGTGAGCCCTCGGTGATGACGAGGCGCGTCGCGACGGGTTGCTGCACGGCGCCGGCCTGCTGCTGCGTCGGTCCCGACGGCTGGCCGATCAGCTCGGTGAAGGCACCCGGTGCGGCTGCGGCGGGAGCAGCGGCCGCGGGGACGGCCGGGGTCGTCGGTGACGACGCTCCGGCCTTCGGGTCGGTCGGGATGGTGCGGACGCGCTGGCCGAACAGGTCGCTCCGCAGCGCGAAGACGATGACGAACACGAACAGCCACAGCACCGCGAGGAAGGCGAAGCGCAGGACGAGCAGGGTCAGGCCCGTGGTCATCGTGCACCTCCGTCGTTCTCCGGGATCACCCGGAACACCATACGGGTACGACCGATCTCGATGGTGGAGTCCGGCTCGACGATCGCCTGCTGGAAGCGCTCGCCGTTCAGCTTCGACCCGTTCGTGGACCCGAGGTCGTTGGCCTGGGCGTGCTTGCCGTCCCAGATGACCTCGACGTGCTTCCGGCTCGTCCCGGTGTCGGCGACGGTGATGTCCGCGTCGGTGCCGCGCCCGATGACCGTGCGCCCGCGGTGCAGCCGGTGGCGCTGCGACCCGATGTCGAGCACGGCCACCCAGGCCACGTCCCGCTGGACCGTCGAGGAGTCGATCTGCAGGATCCCGGTGGACAGCGTGCCGTCCTGCTGCAGGGTGATCGAGACCGGCCCGGAGAACGAGTAGTTCTGCGCCACGGCGTGCTGCTGCACCATCTGCGACAGCTCGTCGATGAGCGGTCGACCGATGTCCGCCATGCGCGTGTGGTCCGGCGGGGCGAGGCGCACCGTGAACTCGTTGGGGACGAGGATCCGCTCACGCGAGACCACGGCGGCCTTCGTGTCGAGCTCCCGCCGCAGGGCGCTGGAGATCTCGACGGGCTGCACGCCGGAGCGGAAGGTCTTCGCGAAGGCACCGTTGACGGCGCGCTCCAACCCTCGCTCGAAGCTGTCCAAGAGGCCCATGTGTCTCCGTGTTCGTCGGTCAGGGACCACTGCATGGTAGTGGGTGGCGCTCCTGCCCGTCTGTGCGTGGTCACGGGCACCCTCCGACGCGTGCTAGTGTTGCCGGGCTGGCGCGAGTGGCGGAATTGGTAGACGCGCACGGTTCAGGTCCGTGTGCTGGAAACGGCGTGGGGGTTCAAGTCCCCCCTCGCGCACCAGGTGAGAGAAGGCCTCCGGAGGAATCCGGGGGCCTTCTCGCGTTCCCACCGTCGAGTGGTTGCGGGCCGGCCGGCAGACACTGGTCGCCGCCGCCGCGCGCCGGAGCCAGCCCCGTGTCGGCCGGGAGGCGCGGATCACCGCCGCCACGCGCCTCCGGGCCGTCCCGCAGTCGGCGCACGCGACGCAACCGGCGCGCACGTCGGCCTACGCCTCGCGGGCGCCCGCCAGACCGTGGTCGTGCGCGTACACGACGAGCTGCACCCGGTCCCGGAGGGCGAGCTTGCCGAGGATGCTCGAGATCTGCGTCTTGACGGTCGACTCGGTCACGAACTCCTTCGCCGCGATCTCCGCGTTCGACAGCCCGCGCGACGCCCAGCCGAACACGATGCGCTCCCGGTCGGTCAGGGCCTGGAACGCCTCGGGCTGCGGGGCGGGCGCACGGTCGACGTCGGTACCGAACAGCTGCGACAGGTCGTTCGGTGCGATCACGGAGCTGCCCTCGTGCACGGCGCGGACGGCCGCGAACAGGAAGGGCGGCGTGGTGTCCTTGAGCAGGAAGCCGCTGGCGCCGAGCCGGATCGCCGTTGCGGCCGCGGGGTCGAGGCCGAACGTCGTCAGCACCACCACGCGGGGGAGCGGCCCCGGGAACGTGCCGGAGAACAGGTGACGAACGGTCTCGACGCCGTCCATCCCCGCCATCCGCATGTCCAGGAGCACGACGTCGGGGCGGAGGTCGCGGACGCGGTCGAGGGCCTCGGCGCCGTCGGACGCCTCGCCGACCACCTGCATGTCGGACTGCGCGTCGAGCACCACGCGCAGTCCCGCGCGGAAGAGTGCCTGGTCGTCGACGAGCAGGATGCGGATCGGGTCGGTCATCGAGTGGTCCCCCCTCGGACGTCGAACGGGATGCGGGCGCGCGCGACGAACACGGCGTCCAGCACGGCGGCGTCGAAGGACCCGCCGATCGTGGTGAGTCGGGTCTGCATGCCGGTGAGGCCCCGTCCCGAGCCCCGGGTCGACGAGACCGTCGGCTGCTCGCCGGTCACCGGAGCCCGGGTGGGCACGGCGCCGGTCGCCGCTGCGGCGAGCTCCTCGAGCCCGAGGCCTGCACCGACGGGCAGTGCCCTCGACGGGACGGCGTTCTCGACCTCGAGCACGAGGTCGGCAGACCGCCAGGTCTCCCGGACCTCGACGGCGCCGCCGGGTGCCCCGTGCCGGAGCGCGTTCGTGAGCATCTCCTGCAGGACCCGGCGGGCAGCGGTGCCGTGCACCGCGCCGAGCGGCCGGGCGACCCCGCGGACGGCGTGCTCCACGTCGACCCCCGCGTCGCGGATGCCGCGGACGATCTCCTCGAAGGAGGTCGGGTCGTTCGCGGTGTCCGAGCCGTCGATGTGCCCGAGCACCTGCCGCACCTCGACCAGGGAGCTGCGGGCGGTGCTGGCGATGGTGGCGCTGACCTCGCGGATGCGGGCCTCGTCGTCGAGGAAGGGGACCGAATCCGCCTGCGCGATGATGACCGCGAGCGAGTGGCCGACGACGTCGTGCACGTCGCGGGCGATGTCGGCGCGGATGCGTTCGGCCTCGGCCTCGTCGACTGCGCGCGTGGCGACGGCCTCGGCGCGGTTGGCCACGGCCTCCGCCCGGCTGGCCGCCGCCTCGGCGTCGGCTCGGCGGACGGCCTCGGCGTTCTGCGACCGGACGGCCCGTCCGGCGAGCCCGGCGGCCCAGACGGAGAGCAGCACGAGCGCGGGCGCGACGAGCACGAGCACGACCTGGTCGCGCGGCCCGTTCAGCAGCAGGGCGTACCGGTAACCGGTGGTGGAGAGGTACATCGACGCTGAGGCTCCCGCCACCACGGCGAGCAGGCCGGCGAGCACCGCCTCGAACCGCGTCCCGACGACGGCGACGGTGCCGATGACGACGGCGATGGCGAGGTCGACCAGCGACGGCCGTTCGCCGCCCGCCACCTGCACGAGGCCGAGCGCGACGGTGGCGACCATCGCCGAGCTCGGGGAGGTGCGCCGGAGGGCGATCGCGACGCAGGCGACCGCGACGGCGAGGGGGCTGGCGTGTTCGAGTTCGAGGTCGATCGGCGCGGCGAACAGCAGCGCCGCGCACCCGGCCAGGACGAGGTCGACGACGATCGACCGGCCCCGCACGGGCCGGATGAACGTCCGCCGGTCCGTCACGGTTCGATCATCGCACGACGGGTGGTCACGGCATCGGGGACATCGCGACGAGGGCCACCGCGGTGACGACGACGATCGCGGCGCAGGTGGCGAGGGTGGCGATCACGTGCTTGGTCGAGCTCTCCATGCCACCGAGCCTGACGGGTGACCCCGTCGTCGGGCATCGTCCGGCGGGACGAACGGGGTCGTCCTGCAGGACGAACCCGTCAGATCGTCAGTTGTCCCAGCACCTTGTGTGCGATCGACACCGACTCGCCGCTCACGACCGAGCGCGGGGACGACAGGAACGCCACGAGGTCGGCGATCTGCTGCGGGCTGGACTCGCCGCCGGTGCCGGGCTGCACCGCGGCGGACGGCTCGTCCGTGACCCGGCCGGGGTTGACGACGTTCACGGCGACGCCTGTGCCCGCGTACTGGTCGGCGAGGTTCCCGGCGATGATGCTCGTCGCCGCGTTCCGCAGCGAGGTCGTCACGTTGCCGGACAGGTACGCGTTCTGCCCGCTCACGACCACCACGCGACCCCGGCGCGCCTCGCGCTGCACCGGGAGCACGGCGTTCGCGACCCGGAGGAAGCCGAGGGCCTTGCCGTCGATCGCGGCGGCGACCTGCTCGGGGTCGGACGCGCGGTCGGGGTCGAGCGTGCCCGCAGCCGGGGCCGCGGTGACGACGAGCACGTCGATGCGTCCGTGCTGGTCGAGCACCCGGGCGACCGCGGCGTCGACCGACTCCTGCGACGCGGTGTCCATCGCCACGGCGTCGTCGCCGACGGCGCTCCGCGAGGCGACGACGACCCGGGCGCCCTCGCGCCGAAGGGTCTCGGCGACGGCGGAGCCGATGGTCCCCCGTCCGCCGACGACGAGGGCGACACGGTCACGCAGTTCGAGGTCCATGACGCACACGCTAGGCCGCTCGGCACGCCCCGTCCGCGTGATCCGGTCAGCCCGACCGCGTGATCCGTCCACCCCGGACGTGCGCTCAGTCACCGACGCCGACCGTCGTGAGCGGACCGGCCGCGAGCGGTCCGACCGCGCACTGCGACGACAGGGAGTCACATGACCGACCAGCAGCAGCCCCCCGGGCAGCGACCAGGACCTGACGCCGACGGCGGACCACGGCGAGCAGTCGTACCGCGGATCCGGCAAGCTCACCGGCAAGCGGGCCGTGATCACCGGTGGTGACAGCGGCATCGGCAAGGCCGTCGCGATCGCGTTCGCCCGCGAGGGAGCGGACGTGCTCATCAGCTACCTCCCGCAGGAGGAGGACGACGCGCAGGACACGAAGCGCTGGGTCGAGGGGGCGGGCCGGAAGGCCGTGCTGCTCCCCGGCGACGTCAGCGACCCCGCATACTGCCGACAGGTCATCGCCACGGCGGTCGAGGAACTCGGCGGCCTGGACGTCCTCGTGAACAACGCCGCGTACCAGATGACCCACGAGACCATCGAGGAGATCAGCGACGAGGAGTGGGACCACACCCTCGCCACGAACCTCAGCGCCTACTTCCACCTGGTGAAGGCGGCGCTGCCGCACCTCGGCCCGGGATCGTCGATCATCGGTTCCAGCTCGGTGAACTCCGACAACCCGAAGCCGGACCTCGCCCCGTACGACGTCACGAAGGCGGGCGTCGCGAACCTGTCGGCCGCACTCGCGCAGCTGCTCGGGGAGCGCGGCATCCGCGTCAACAGCGTCGCCCCCGGCCCGATCTGGACGCCGCTCATCCCCTCGACCATGCCCCCGGAGGAGGTCGAGCAGTTCGGCAAGCAGTCGCCCCTCGGCCGCCCGGGGCAGCCGGCGGAGCTGGCACCCGTCTACGTGCTGCTCGCCAGCGACGACGGCAGCTACGTGTCCGGCGCCCGTGTCGCGGTGACCGGCGGCACACCGATCCTCTGACCGACCACCGACCACCACCAGCGAGACAGGAGAACGAGTTGTACTTCCACAAGCAAGAGCTCCAGTTCAAGGCCACCCCCGACAAGCCGGACGCGGTGTACGCGCGCAAGTTGCAGGAGGTGCTCGGCGGTCAGTACGGCGAGATCTCCGTCGCGCTGCAGTACCAGTTCCAGGCCTGGAACATGCACATCCCGGGCAAGTACCGCGACATGGTGTTCGGCATCGGCGCCGAGGAGATGGGCCACGTCGAGATGCTCGCGACGATGATCGCGCAGCTGCTCGAGAAGAGCCCGCTCGGCATCACCGAGGATGCGCTCCAGGACGACCCGACCGTCGCGGCGATCGTCGGCGGCACCGACGTGCAGCACGCGATCGTCGCGGGGGCGGGTGCCCGTCCCGTCGACAGCAACGGGAACCCGTGGCAGGGCTCCTACATCACCGCCTCCGGCAACCTGCTCGCGGACTTCACGGCAAACGAGAACGCCGAGATGCAGGGGCGTGTCCAGGCGGCCCGGCTGTACCACATGACCGACGACCACGGCGTGCGGGACCTGCTCTCGTTCCTGATCGCCCGCGACACCATGCACCAGAACATGTGGGCGACCGCCGCGGCGGAACTCCGGGAGAAGGGCGTCGAAGGGTTCCCCGTGCCCAGCAACTTCCCGCAGTCGAAGGAGAACCAGGAGGTCAACTACCAGTACCTCAACTTCTCCGACGGCAAGGCGGCCGCGGACGGTCCGTGGGCGAGCGGCCCGTCGTTCGACGGCAAGGGCGAGTACTCGTACCACGACGGACCGACGACGTCGGTGCCGATGCCGCCGCCCACGCACCCGGACGTCCGGCTCTACGGCACCACGGAGCTGCCGAACGTGGTCGAGAAGACCGCCGGCCTGGTGCAGGACACGCTCAACAAGGAGTGACGGTCGCGCCGGTCGTGTGTCGGTGACGGGACGCGACGGCAGACGGGAGGCCCGGTGCCGGCTGGCACCGGGCCTCCCGTCCGCCAGGTGGTCAGGTCGTCACCTGTCCGCGCCGACCGTCGCCAGCGCGGCCGTGTCGTCGTCGTGCGGCGCGCGCATCGGCTCGAAGATGCCGGAGTACAGGCGCACCGCGCTCCAGAGCGCGATGCACGCGACCGTCCCGGCCACGGCGGCGACCCAGGGCACGATCGCCACGTCGGTCCACGCCCGTGGGGCGAGCACCCAGGTGAGGAAGCTGCCCACGGTGCTGCCGCCGGCGCCCAACAGGGCGGCGGTGCGGCGGTCGAGGCTCGTGGCGACGAGGGCCGCGGTCACGACCACCACGGCGAGGAGTGCGTTGAGGACTGTCGTCACCGGCGCCCTCCGGACTACTCGGCGGAACCGCTGCCGACCGCGAGGTGCTGCGCACCGCCGCCGGTGGTGACGTCGATCCTGCGCGGCTTCGCGGACTCCTTGACCGGGATCGTGACGCTCAGCACGCCGTTGTCGTAGGCGGCGCTGATGCGTGCCGTGTCCAGGTGGTCACCGAGTGTGAGCTGCCGGACGAACGTGCCCGGCTGGCGCTCGCGGGTGAGCCACTGGGAGCCCTCCGGAGCGCCGAGCGTGCGCTCCGCGCGGATGGTCAGCACGGAACCGTCGACGTCCACGTCGACCGAACCGGGGTCGACGCCCGGCAGGTCGACGTCGAGGACGTAGTGGTCACCCGTGCGGTACAGGTCCATCGGCATGGAGCGGGGAGCACCGGCCCCGGCCCCGAGCAGGGAGCCGGCGAGTCGGTCGAGCTCGCGGAACGGGTCGAACTGCATCGTCATCGAGATCAACTCCTTCGTGGTCTTCGTTGAGTCCCCTCGACTCAACTGCCACTCGTTCTAGCACTCTCCCCTCGGGAGTGCCAAAAGAGCGCTCAGAACCAGCTGAGAACGCGGGGATCGACGGCGATCAGCAGTCAGTGGTCCGCGCGGTGCGTGATCTCGCGGTGCAGGTGCTCGAGCGCCGGGAGTGCGCCGGCCAGCGCAGCACGGTCCTCGGGAGCGAGCCGTCCGAGTGCCTCGACGAGCACTGTGGTCGACGCCTCGTCGTACGCCGCGAGTCGCTCCTCGGCCAGGGATGTCAGGCGGAGCTCGGTCCGACGACCGTCACCGGCGGCGAGGCGCCGCTCGACGAGTCCGGCGGACTCCATCGCCGACACGAGGTTGCTCACCGTCGAGCGGGCGAGTCCGAGGCGGCCGGCGAGGGTGGAGGGTGTGGTCGTCCCCGCCGCGAGTGCGCGCATCACCTCGACCTGTGCGTCGGGGATGTCCGGCAGGTCGGCGACCTCGCGCGACGTCCGGAGCAGGGCGCGGCGGAACGGTCCGATGCGGTCGCTCAGCCTGCGCGCGACCTGTGTCGTGCCGTCCGACCCGTCCGTACCCTGCACACACGGCAACCTAGCAGCGAGGACTGTTTGCAACAAAACCAGTTCGGGAGCAAACTCGAACGCATGAGCACGCAGACGTCCGTCGAACACCCCGAACCGCCCCAGGACCTCACCGGCATCGTCGGCCACCGGTTCGTCTACACCTACGCCAACGGCTGGCAGTACGAGATGTACGTCAAGAACGCGACGACCATCGACTACCGCATCCACACCGGTCACGTCGGCGGCCGCTGGGTGAAGGACCAGACGGTCGACCTCGTCGCCCTGGCCGCTGGCGTCTACAAGGTGTCGTGGAACGAGCCGACCGGCACCAGCGTCGTCGTCAACGTCATCCCCGAGCAGCGCGTCCTGCACGGCACGATCTTCTTCCCGCGGTGGATCGAGCTCGACGGGTCGAAGACCGTCCTCTTCCAGAACGACCACCTGGACGAGATGCAGCGCTTCCGCGACGAGGGCCCGACCTACCCGATCTACGTCGTCCCCGAGTTCGCGCACATCACCCTGTTCGAGCACGTCGGCGAGGACGACGAGTCCGTGATCGACACCGCCCCCGGCGACCTGCCGGCCGGCTGGGCGGACCGGACGAACTGATGGCCACCGTGCCGCTGCGGGGCGTCGATCCCCGCACGACGCCGATCACGCTCGACCACGAGGGCCGCACGGTCCGCGGCTGGCAGTGGGAGCCGCAGGACGGCGCCGCCGACGACGCTCCCGTCGTGCTGCTCGTGCACGGCTTCAGCGACAGCGCGCTCGGCGGGCACCAGCTCTTCGTGCAGACCGCACGACACCTGGTCGCGCGCGGGGCCGTCGTCCGCAGCCACGACCGACTGGGCCAGGGCGTCAGCGACGGGGAGTTCGCGGACATCACGATCCGCGACGAGGTCGAGCAGGTCGTCGCGATGATCCACGCTGCCGACCGTGGGCAGGGCGTGCACGTCGTCGCGCACAGCCTCGGTGCGGTGGAGTCGGCGCTCGCCGCGGCGCGGGAGCCCTCGCACGTCCGGACGCTCACGCTGTGGTCGCCCGCCGGGGTCGTCGTGGACGACATCACGAAGCACGACGAGATCCAGGGGCAGCCGCTCGTCCCGGTCCGGGAGCGCGGGTGGTTCGACTTCGGCGGGATGCCCCTCGGCGGCGCGTTCATCGCCGACGTCCAGGACGGGCTCGACGTCTACGGTCCGGTGTCCGGCTACACCGGTCCCGCCGACGTCGTGCACGGCACCGAGGACGCGATCGTGCCGGTGTCGTACGGTCGCCGCTACGCCGAGCTGCTGCCCGGAGCGCGGCTGACGGTCGTCGACGGCGCGGACCACGGCTGGTCGTCGGTGCCGTTCCGCGAGCGGCTCCTGTCGCTGCTCGACGAGCGGCTCGGCCTGGCCTGACCGTCCTCTCCTGTCCGTCCGGAGGGCAGGACGGCCCGCGGGTTTCCGCAAGACGCAACGTGGGCGGCCGTTCGCAGGGTTCTACCGCTGCGAGCACTCGCCCACGTTGCGTTTCGCGAAGGGGTCCGGGGTCAGCTCACCTGACCGGAGCGGGCGCCCGACCACAGGTCGACGTCGAGCACCCCGACCGAGTGCTCGTCGATGCGACGGAGCTCGTCGTCCGTGAAGGACAGGTTGCCGAGCGCCGCGACGTTCTGCTCGAGCTGCTCGACGCGCGACGCCCCGATGACGAGCGAGGTCACCCGCTCGTCGCGCAGCGCCCACGCGAGCGCGAGCTGCGCGAGGCTCTGGCCGCGCTCGGACGCGATGTCGTCCAACGCCCGCAGGTGTCCGACGACCTCGTCCGTCAGGGTGCCGGCGTCGAGGGACTTGCCGGCGGCAGCGCGCGAGTCCTCCGGCACGCCGTCCAGGTAGCGCCCGGTGAGCAGCCCCTGTGCGAGCGCGGTGAAGCCGATCACGCCGAAGCCCAGCTCGCCGGCCGCGTCGAGGAGCCCCTCGTCCTCGATCCAGCGGTTGAGCATCGAGTACGAGGGCTGGTGGATGAGGAGTGGCGTACCGAGGTCGCGCAGGATCTCCACGGCCTGCCGGGAGCGCTCGGCGTCGTAGGACGAGATCCCGACGTAGAGTGCCTTGCCCTGCTGCACGGCGGTGTGGAGCGCACCCATCGTCTCCTCGAGCGGCGTCGAGGCGTCGAGGCGGTGCGAGTAGAAGACGTCGACGTAGTCCAGACCCATCCGCTCGAGCGACTGGTCGAGCGAGGCGAGGACGTACTTCCGCGACCCACCGCCCTGCCCGTACGGCCCGGGCCACATGTCCCACCCGGCCTTCGTCGAGATCACCATCTCGTCGCGGTACGGGCGGAAGTCCTCGCGCATGAGGCGGCCGAAGTTCACCTCGGCGGCGCCGTAGGGCGGGCCGTAGTTGTTGGCGAGGTCGTGGTGGGTGATGCCGAGGTCGAACGCCCGGCGACTGATCGCCCGCTGCGTCTCGAACGGCTTGTCGTCGCCGAAGTTGTGCCAGTAGCCCAGCGAGAGCAGTGGCAGGTCGAGGCCCGATCGGCCGGTCCGGCGGTAGGGCATGGAGTCGTAGCGGTCGTCCGCGGCGGTGTAGGCCATGGTTCCCATCCTGGCCCCGCCCGGTCGGGTGCCGCGCGAACCGTACAGAACGCGAAAGGTTCGTTGCACTGATCGTTCGCGTCGTGAAACAGTTCCCTCGTCCGACCAGGACGGCAGCGACGCAGGAAGGCGGGACCACCCATGCACAGCACGTACACCGGGATGCCACGGTCGTCACGGCTCTCCGCGACCCACACACGGGTCGGGCTCACCGACCCGGCCGTCATCGACGCCTACGTGTCGCGCCGCATCCAGGACCCCTCACTCCTGTCGTCGCGCAGCGAGCCGTCGTACGCTGACTTCTTCACGGCGCCCACCGCGTAGCCACCCGCTCCGACCGGATCCGCCCGACAGAGAGACACCACCCGCCGATGCCCCTGACCGTCGTCCGCCGCGAGCACGTCCACCTCTACGCCCGGGAGCCACGGTCGAAGGCTGCGAAGGTCGCCGTCGACGCGCTCCTGAAGCTGCAGCACGCCGAGGAGCAGCAGCTCGAACAGGCCCGAGCGGAGAGCGGGCTGACCAAGAACGAGTTCCTGACCGTGCGGTACATGCTGCAGGCGCACCGGGACGGACGGGCGATGGGGCCGAAGGACCTCGCCGTCATGCTCAACGTCTCGAACGCATCCGTCACGAAGATCGTCGACGGGCTCGTGGCGAAGGGCGACATCGTCCGCGTGCCGCACCCCACCGACCGTCGGGCCCAGGTGCTCGAGCCGACGGTGCAGGCCGCCGAGAAGATCGACTCGTCGTACGCCCGGTTCCACGAGGCCGTCGTGGGTGTCATGGACCACCTGTCGAGCGAGGACAACGAGGTGCTCGCGCGCTGCCTCTCCCAGATCACCGACGCGCTCGCCGACGGCACGCCCGCGCCGGTCGACGAGTACACGGTCGACCCCGACGGTGCCCCGGAGCCGAACGACTCCTGACGGCGACCACGTCCGTCGCGGCCACTGCGGGGTGGCGCGAAAACCTTCCAGCGGTAAGTTGGAGGGATGACGCACGAGGTCGACGACGACGGCGCGACCCCGCCCCGACGCGGTGGGTACCGCAAGGGCGCCGAGCGCCGTGCGCAGATCCTCGACGAGATGATCCGCATGGTCGCCGCGCAGGGCGTCGACGCGTCCTCGTTGCGGTCGGTCGCCGACGCGCTCGGGATCACCCACGCGGCACTGCGGCACTACTTCCCGAGCCGCGACGAACTGCTGCTCGCCGTCTACCGCGAGCACGAGGTCCGCGAGCAGGACGCCCCGGACCGCATGCGGTCGGCGATCGGTGACATGCGGGAGAGCGCCTCGCGGAACCGCGAGGTCCCCGGACTCGTGCAGCTCTACACGACCCTCGCCGCCGACGCGGTGCAGGAGGGGCACCCGGCCACCCGCGACTTCATGCGCGAGCGGTTCAGCCGACTCCGCGCCGACCTCGCCGAGCTGATCGCCGCGGACCAGGCGGCCGGTCGGATCCGTGCGGACCTCGATCCCGTCGACCTGGCGAGTCTCGGCATCGCCGCGTCCGACGGCCTGCAGGTGCAGTGGCTGCTCGACCCCGACGCGGTCGACGGCGAGCGGGTGCTCCGCCTGCTCGAGTCGATCATCCCCGCCGCGGACGACTGACGCCCGTCCCGGCGACGCGACCACGGTCCCGGACCGGACACGGGTCGGACGGGAGGCGCGGTGCGGGCGCGCCACGGGCCTCCCGTCCGCCGTCCGGCCGCGGCTACGGCGTCGGACCGCCGTCCGCGATGTTCGCGGTGACCGCGTCGATGTACGCCGCGCGCTCCGCGCGCGTCTGGGGGCGACCTGGCACACCGGGCCGCTCCTCCCACGGTCGCGGACCCGACCCGTGCCGGTACTCGACACCGAGGGCGTCGAGCCGGGCGAGGTGGTGCTGCAGCCGCTGGCGGAAGTCGCCCACGTCGCGGGGTCCGGCGACGTCGGCCGACCACAGGGCCTCGGCCAGCGCGACCACGCGGGGGAACAGCTGGTAGTCGAGCCGTCGGACGGAGTCGACGTGCTCGGTCCACATGTTCGCCTGCCCGCCGATGACGTGCGCGCGCTCCGCCTCCGTGAGCTCCGCGGGCACCGGGTCGAACGCGTACACGTCGTCCACGGTGAGCACGATCGACACCGGGATCGGCTCGTTCGGCAGGTCGCTCTGCCGGTAGTCGAGGTAGACCTGGTCGTCGGGCGTCGAGATGACGTCGTGTCCGCGCCGGGCCGCGGTGACCGCGCCCTGCAGTCCGCGCCACGAGACGACGGTCGCCGACGGGGAGAGCGTGCCGCCCTCGAGGATCTCGTCCCACCCGAACGCCCGCCGGCCGTGCGACTCGACGTGGGCCGCCAACTGTCCGACGATCCAGGCCTGCAGCTGCTCCTCGTCCTCGAGTCCGAGCTCGCGGATGCGCTCCTGCGTGCGGGGGTCGTCCTCCCACTGGTCCTTCGGGCACTCGTCGCCGCCGATCCCGATGTACTCCGAGGGGAAGAGCGCGATCACCTCGTCGAGGACGTCGCGGAAGAACTGCACCGTGCGCTCCTCGGCGTTCAGCACGTCGTGCGCGATGCCCCACTCGGTCCAGACGTCGAGCTGCAGGTCCGGGTGCACGCCGAGCTCCGGGTACGCGGCCAGGGCGGCACGGACGTGCCCGGGCGTCTCGATCTCCGGTACGACGGTGACGAACCGGTCGGCCGCGTAGGCCACGATCTCGCGGACGTCGTCCTGCGTGTAGGAGCCGCCGTGCGGGCGACCGTCCCTCCCCGCCACCCGCAGCGTGCCGTCGTCGTCCGGGACGTGCGCGCCGACCTGCGACTCGGTGCGCCACGACCCGACCTCGGTGAGCCGCGGGTACTCCGTGATCTCGATGCGCCAGCCCTGGTCCTCGGTCAGGTGGAAGTGCAGGCGGTTGATCCGGTGCACCGCGAGCTGGTCGACGAGGCGCAGGACCTCGGCCTTCGTGCGGAAGTGCCGCGCGACGTCGAGCATGACGCCGCGCCAGGCGAAGGCCGGGGCGTCCTCGACGACCGTGACCGGGAGGGTCCACCCGTCGGTGCGCACCCGGCCGAGCCGGTACACGTCGGCGGGCAGGAGTTGGAGGAGTGCCTGGACGCCGTAGAACACGCCGGCCGGGCCACCACCGGTGACGACGACGCCGTCGGTGGTGACCTCGAGGCGGAAGGCCTCGGACCGGTCACCGCCCGGGCCCGCCGGCAGGTCGTCCGGGTCGGCAGCGATCCGCAGGGCGATCACCGGGACGTCGGTCGCGCCGGCGGCGCCGAACAGGGGCAGTCGGGTCGATGCGCGGAGCACCTGCTGGAGGTACTGCGCGACCGGCTCGGCCGCGGGGTCGGCGGTGACGCGGGTCCGCTCGTCGAGGGTGAACGAGCCGGTGCCGTCGGCGCGGGAGCGGGGGCGGGGGATGAGCATGCGGAGCGGTCCTTCCGGGGGAGGGCGGGGACGTGCCGGTGCCGCCGCCGTCGTGGCGGTGCGCCCCATCCTCGTCGCTGCCCGCCCCCGGTGCCCGCCGTCAGGCGGCTGGTGTCCGGACCGGGCCGGGCTCGCCGAGCAGCCGGGTCGTCCAGTCGGCGAGGGCCGCGACCGCCGACCGGGAGACCGCCGCTCCCGGCACCATGCTCGTGAAGCCGTGGAACGCTCCGGGCCAGACGTGCAGTTCGGCGTCGACCCCGGCCGCCCACAGGGCGCTCGCGAAGGCCACCGTCTCGTCGCGGAACACCTCGGCGCTGCCGCAGTCGACGTAGGTCCGGGGGAGCCCGGAGAGGTCCTCGGCACGTGCGGGTGCCGCGTACGGGGAGACGTCGTCGGTGCCACGGCGCTCGCCGAGGTAGGCGCCCCAACTGAAGTGCATCGCCTGCCGGTCGGCGACCCCCACGCCGTCGATCTGCCGCGTCGACACGGTCGCGTCGCGGTCGTCGAGCATCGGGGAGACCAGGACCTGCGCGAGGACCTCGGGGCCGCTGCGATCGCGGGCCAGCAGGACCGTCCCCGCGGCCAGGCCCCCGCCCGCGCTCTGTCCCGCGACGACGATCCGTGCCGGGTCGATGCCGAGCTCGTCGGCGTGTTCCGCGACCCAGACGAGGCCGGCGTAGCAGTCCTCGACCGGGGTCGGGTCGGGGTGCTCAGGAGCGAGGCGGTAGTCCACACTGACCAGCACGACGTCGTGGTCGAGCAGCCAGTCGTCGTACGAGTCGAGGTTGCCGAGGTGGTGCCCCATGACCATGCCACCGCCGTGGATCGTGTAGACGCACGTGGTCGGACCGGTCCGGCCGGTGCGTCGGATCACCGCGAGGTCGATCGGGTCGCCGCCGTGGCCGGGGACGGTGGTGCTCCGTCGCTCCAGGCCGCGGGAGCGCAGCCGGTCGTCGAGCTCCTGCTCGCTGACGTCGAGCGCGCGCATCCGGGGCAGGGCCGCGGCGTCGATGGTGAACGGTCCACGGGCCTCGAGCGCGGTGAGGAAGACGGCGAGCTCGGGGTCGAAGGGCGGGCGGGGCGTGGTGGTCTCAAGCACGGGAGGACTCCTGGTGGTGGTCGACGGACGAGGAAGGAGCAGCGGACGACGTCGGGAGCGCCGGTGTCGGGGTCGGCTGGGTCGCGGTCGGCTCCGGTGTGCTGGCGCCGCGACGCGCGCGCAGCACCCCGACGGCGACGAGCAGCGCGGCGACCGCGGTGATCACGGCCCCGGCGACCTGCAGTGCACCGACGACGGCAGCAGTGTGGGCCGCCGTGGTCTGCGCGATGGTGACGCTGCCCGGGACGAACGCCGCGAGCACCGTCCCGGTCGCCGCGATCCCGACCGCGGTGGCGAGCTCGCTCGCGGTGTCGACGAGCGCCGCACCGATCGACGTGCGGTCGGCGGGCAGCCCGGACAGGACGCTCGCGCCGGCGACCGCTCCGACGACGCGCATCCCGACTGCGACGAGCGCGAGCGCGACCGCGACCGCCGGGTAGCCGGTGCGACCGGCCAGCGTGAACACGGCGAGCCCGACGACGACGGCCGTCGCGCTCGTCCACGCGGCGCGCTCGAGCCCGACCCGTCGGACGAACGGCCCGACGAACCGGCCGCTCACGAGGAGCACGACGACCTGGGGCAGGGTCCCGATCGCGGCGAGGACCGGCGGCCAGCCCCACGCGGCCTGCAGCTGCAGGGTCACCGCGTAGGACAGCCCGGCGGTGGCGAGGCCCGCCGCGGCCTTGTACGCCAGGCCGCTCGCGACGAGGGGCCGTGCCACCAGGGCGAGGTCGAGCAGCGGGTACCGGGCGGAGCGCTCACGGACGACGAAGCCCGCGACGGCCGCGACGGTGGCGACCGCTGCGGCCCAGGCCGACCAGCCCCCCGTGGACACGACGAGCGTCGGGGTCACCAGGACACCGATCACCGCGGCCGTCCCGAGCACCGCGCCGGCGAGGTCGAGCGGGTGCCGGTGCAGGTCCTCCGGCCGGTCAGCACCGACGCCGGACCGGATGCCGACGAGTGCGACGAGGGCGATCGGCACGTTCGCGACCAGGAGCACCTGCCACGGCGCCACGGCGAGGACGAAGCCCCCGATCGTCGGACCCACCGCGAGCCCGACGAGTCCCGCGGTCGAGACCACCGTGAGGGCCCGGACGCGCAGGTCCTCGCCAGAGAAGAGCCGGAAGGTCAGCGCCATCGAGCCCGGGGTGGTCATCGCGGCGGCGAGTCCCATGAGGGCCCGGACGACGACGAGCTGCTCCACGCTGGTCACGAGGACGGTCGCGGCGCTCGCCACCGCGAGCACCGTCAGCCCGACGAGCATGGTGCGACGGCGGCCGAACCGGTCGGTGACCGCTCCGAACAGGAGCATCAGGCCGCCGAACGCGACCGAGTACGCACTCGAGACCCACTGCAGCGAGGCGGTGGAGGCCGCGAGGTCCCGGCCGATCGTCGGCAGGGCGACGGTGAGGACCGAGTTGTCGAGCATCTCGAACAGGAACACGGCGGACAGCCCGGACAGGGCGATCCACGCGTCACGGAGACGGGCGGGTGGGGTGTGTGCAGACACGGGTGCACTCCTTCGATGAAGAAGTGGCGACTCCCGTGAGACGCGTGCACGCTCCCGGCCGACGAGCGGCGCGGGTCTTTTCCCTCTGGACGGCACTGTACCGCGATCACGGTCGATCACGCCACTGCCGGGTGTACGCAGGGTCCATGAGCCGTCCCCGCAGTCCCTTCCGAGGCCTCCGCGCCCTCGTCACCGGTGCCAGTGGCGGGATCGGCGAGGAGCTCGCGCTCGGGCTGGCCGCCGCCGGGGCCGACGTCGTCCTCGTCGCCCGCTCGGCCGACCGCCTCGACGCCCTGGCCGCCCGGATCCGCCGCGACCACGGCGTCGCTGCCGAAGTGTTCGCCGCCGACCTGGCCACCCCGGACGGCGTCGACCGGGTCGTCACCGCGCTCTCCGGGTCCCGGGTCGACGTCCTCGTCGCCAACGCCGGCGTCGGCGACCACGGCCCCTTCGTCGATGCCACCCCGGAGCGGATCCGCACCCAGATCGACCTGAACTGCACCGCCGTCGTCCGACTCGTGCACGCGTTCCTGCCGGGCATGCTCGAGCGCCGCCTCGGCGGTGTGATGACGGTATCGTCGGTCGCCGCGTTCCAACCGACGCCGGGGATGGCCGTCTACGGCGCGACGAAGGCGTTCCTGCTGTCGTTCACCGAGGCGATCTGGCAGGAGAACCGGGGGAGCGGCGTGCGGTTCCTCGCGCTCTGTCCCGGGGCGACCGAGACCGGGTTCTTCGACGAGGCCGCTCGGCACCCGGGTGCAGCGGGCATCCTGGAGCGCGGTCGGCAGACCCCGCAGCAGGTCGCCGCCGTCGGGCTCCGCGCGTTCGCCCGGTCCGGCGGGCCGACCGTGGTCTCCGGGTTCGGCAACGTGGTCACGGCCAACGCGCACCGCTTCGTCCCCCGCGGGCTCATGGCACGGCTGACGGAGGTGGCCACCGGCGGCGGTGGTGGCCGACGGCAGTGACCGACCAGGGGCACGGACCGATCAGCCGTAGCCCTGGTCGGACAGACGCCACCCGTCCTCGGTGTGGTGGAAGCAGAACTGCCACCCCCGCAGGGTCCCGGGCTCGGCACCCGTCATGTTCGTCTCGGTGACGTCGACCGGGATGCACTCCTCGGCGACCCCGCCGCGCTCGTCGGCCGGGATCCGCTCGACGGCGCCGACGTTCCGGTGGGCCAGCAGGTCCGGGTGCTCGTCGAACCACGACGTCGGCTGCCGCTGGCCGCACCACGACTGACCGGGTGACCCTGGCGCGTTCGAGGCCGTGAGGGCTTCGGTCACCGCGCAGTCGTGGGCCTCGGCGGCGTGGAGGTAGACGCGCAGGACCTGCTCCGACGTGGCGCTCGCCGGAGGGAGCCGGCGCGCGACCTCGGCAGCGTGCTCGAGGTGCACGCCGACAGCGGCACCGGTCCCGACGACCAGCACGGCGGCGGTCACCAGGACCGTCGGCAGGACCCGTCGTCGTGGCGCTCGGTCGTGTGCGGTGTCCGTGGGTGCCTCCTTCGACAGCGGTCGGATCCCCTCCTGGTCCGACCCTGACACGGCACGGCGCCCATCGGCATCGGCCCGCGGGACGAAGCCGGATGGCCGGTCGGTTGCGTCCTGCTCCGCCCGAGTGGGCAGGACACGCCGTCCGTTCTTCGCCCGCAGGGCGAAGGACGTCGGCGCGCAGCTCGGAATGCGACAGATCTGGCCCGTTCGGCGACCCGGACGCACCTCGGGACGGACGGGAGGCGCGGTGCCAGCCGGCACCGCGCCTCCCGTCCGTCGTGTGGTGGCGACCTACGCGTCGACGCTCGCGGACAGCACCGCGGCGGCCGGGTCGAAGTCCTCCGGCAGCGGCTCCGGCTTCGTGATGCGCGAGGCGATCTCGACCGCCTGGCCGGACTCCGCCGCGTCCCGGATGCCGAGCATGACGTCGAGCGCGTGCGACGCGACGGCGCCGGAGGCACGCTCCGGGCGGCCCGCGGCGATCGCGCGTGCCATCTCGACGACGCCCGTGCCGCGACCCCACGTCGAGCCCTTGTGCTCGAGGGTCGTCGGCTCGTCCTTGCCGAGCGTCCACAGCGTGCTGTCCCCGTCGAAGACGTTCGGGTCCGGCAGCACGATCGTGCCCTCGGAGCCGTTGATCTCGACGAAGCCGTTGCGGGGCAGGGCGTGCTGGAACGACAGCGTCGTCTGCGCGGACTGGCCGTCGGCGAAGGAGATCAGCGCGGCGTGGTGCGTCGGCACCTCCACCGCGAACTCCGTACCGGCGCGGGGGCCCGAGCCGATCACGCGGGTCTCGCGCGACTTCGACGACACGGCCTGCACGCGCGAGGCCGAGCCGAACGCGTGGAGCAGGGTCGTGACGTAGTACGGGCCGATGTCGAACAGCGGACCGGCGCCCTCGGCGTAGAGGAACTCGGGGTCCGGGTGCCACTGGTCCGGGCCGGGTACGTGGAACATCGTCGTCGCGGTGAGCGGCGTGCCGATGTCACCGCGGGCGATGGCGCGGATCGCGGTCTGGATGCCGGCGCCGAGCACGGTGTCGGGAGCGGTCGCGTACCGCACGCCGGCGGCCTCGGCCGCAGCGAGGAGCGCCTGGGCGTCCTCGGCGGTGGTGGCGACCGGCTTCTCACTCCAGGTGTGCTTGCCGGCGGCGATGATCTGCTGGCCGACCTTCGCGTGCTCGGCCGGGATCGTGATGTTCACGACGATCGAGATGTCGTCGCGGGCCAGGAGCTCCTCGACGGTGCCCGACGACGGCACGCCGTACTTCTCGGCCTGCGCGGCAGCGCGCTCGAGGATGAGGTCGGCGACCATCAGGACCTCGACGTCGGCGAACTGCGTCAGGTTGGTGAGGTACTGGTCCGAGATGTTGCCGGCGCCGATGACGCCGACTCCGACGCGGCTCACTTGTCGTTGTCCTTGAGCCATGCGAGCGACTCGGTGATGCCCTGGAAGACGTCACCCGAGTACGCGTCGAACTCGACGACGCGGATGGCCTGCGGTGCGGCGGTGAGGATGCCCCGCACGTCGACGTCGCCCTGACCGGCCGGGGTCTGGTTCTCGAAGGCGCGCTGGAGGGCCTCGGGCACGACGAGGGCGCTCTCGGAGGAGGGCAGCGCGGTGAGGATGTCACCGTCGACCTTGCCGTCCTTGACGTGGATCGCGACGACGCGGTCGCCGAGCGCCTTCAGGACGGCCGGCGCGTCGGCGCCGCCGACGGTGGCCCAGAAGGTGTCGACCTCGAGCACGGTCTCCGGCGAGAGCTGCTCGACGAACAGGTCGTAGACGGTGCGACCGTCGACCTTGTTCGTGAACTCCCACTGGTGGTTGTGGTAGCCGAACTGCAGGCCGCGGGCGCTGGCCTCGGCGGTGAGCTCGTTGACGCGCTCGGCGATCTTCGCGACGTCGTCGGCGGTCTGCCAGCGGTCGGTCGGGATGAACGGGTCGATGACGGTCTGGATGCCGAGGCGCTCGGCGGCGTCCCAGATCGGGGCGGTGTCCTCGGCGTCGATCACGGCGACGTGACCGGACGGAGCCTGCAGGCCCGTGGCGGCGAACGCCTTCTCGAGGTCGGCGGCGCGCTCGACGAACGCGTACGGCTCGACGTTCTCGTAGCCGATCTCGCGCACCCGGGCGATGGCCTTGTCGAGGTCTTCGGCGATGGCGTCGCGCAGCGAGTACAGCTGCACAGAGGTGGTGGGCATGGCAGAGGGCTCCTTCGGTCCTGTCAGGTTGTCGGGGCCCGTCGAGGATCGATGCTCCCCGGCGAGATCGAGACCGACGCTACCCCAAAAACCACCCGCTGTGTAGTTTTTGTCGTTGCGAAGGTCGCGCAGCGCCACGACACGCACGGTGGGTCGATCTGGACGACACGTGTCGCTCCCGGCTCCGGCGATGTATGCTCGCCGACGGAAAACCGTGCAACGCAAGGTTTCCGATCGACTCAAGGAGGCGTCATGAGCACACCCGAACCCGGCAGCCCCGCACTGCTGAACCCGGAAGAGGGCATCACCCAGCCCGTCAGCACCGTCAAGGTGGGGATCGGCTACCAGGTCGCCCTGTTCCTCGGCCAGTTCGGCCTGTTCGTGGCGCTCATGGCACCGGTCTACGTCAGCATGCAGCTCAAGGCGCAGGCCCTGGTGGGAGACGACGCCGCGAACGTCATCGGCTCCGTGCTCCCGATCGGTGCGTTCGGCGCGCTCATCATGAACCCGCTCGCCGGTGCGCTGTCCGACCGGACCCGCACCCGCTGGGGCCGTCGCCGACCGTGGCTGCTCGGCGGTGTCGTCGTCTTCGCGATCGCGCTCGCCTGGATCGCCTACGCGCCCGACGTCCTGAACCTGACGCTCGGATGGCTGCTCGCCCAGCTCGCGGCGAACGCCACGCTCGCCACCCTGCTCGCGAGCTTCGCCGACAACGTCCCGCAGCTCCAGCGCGGCCGGTCGTCGAGCATCATCGCCCTCGCGCAGAACATCGCCGTGCTCGCCGGCACGTACCTGTCGGTGTTCTTCGTCGCGAACCTGCCCGTCCTGTTCATCGCTCCGGGCATCCTGGCGATCGTCCTGATCGCGGTGTACGCCGTCGTCGCCCGTGACGACCTGCCGACCTACCGGCTCAAGCGGTTCACCTGGCTGAACCTCATCTCGTCGTTCTGGACGAACCCGATCAAGAACCCCGACTTCGCGTTCGCGTGGTGGTCGCGCTTCCTCATCATCCTGGCGACGTTCATGTTCACGACGTACCGCCTGCTGTACATGCAGGAGCACCTGGGGATCGCCGACGCGAAGGCCGCCACCGAGGCGGTCGCGTTCGGCGTGCTGCTCTACACGGTCGCGCTCCTGGTCAGCGCAGCGCTCTCGGGCTGGGCGTCGGACAAGATCGGGCGCCGCAAGGTCTTCGTCGGTGGGTCGACCGCGCTGTTCGCGGTCGGTCTGGTGATCCTCGCCCACGCCGACACCGTGACCGGCTTCTACGTCGCCGAGGTCGTCATGGGCTTCGCCTACGGCATCTACTCGGCGATCGACACCGCCCTGGTCGTGGACGTGCTGCCGAACGCGGACCGTCCGGGCAAGGACCTCGGGGTGATCAACATCGCCAACGCGCTGCCGCAGTCGCTCGCCCCGGCGATCTCGCTCTTCTTCCTGAAGATCGGCAGCGACCACGCCGACAACTACGAGCTCATGTGCTGGGCCGCCGGCATCGTCGCCCTGGTGGGTGCGCTGGTGGTCATCCCGATCAAGCGGGTCCGGTAGCCACCGCAACGACGGACGGGCGCGCCCCGCTCAGCGGCAACGCGAAGCGTTGTGCGGGGCGCGCCGACCGAGCTTGCGAGGGAGGACGGTGCCAGCTGGCACCGCGCCTCCCGTCCGTCGGTCGGTCCGTTCCAGGTCACGTCGCTAGCGTGGGACGGTGCGATCCACCGACACCCGTTCCTTCGACACCCCGGCCGGTACGATCGAGGCGGTCGTCGACGGCGATGTGACCCGCGCACTCGCGATCCCCTACGCACAGGCCGAGCGCTTCGCACCGCCGACGCCGCAGCCACCGTCCACTGCACCGTTCCGCGCGGACACGCCGGCACCCGTCCCGCCGCAGCCGAGCGCGACCTTCGTCGACCAGCTCCTGCCGTCGATGGACCACCTGCGGGTCGACGAGCACTGCCAGCGCCTCAGCATCACGGTGCCGTCCGACGTCCGACCCGACGAGCACCTGCCGGTGATGGTCTGGGTGCACGGCGGGTCCTACGTGCTCGGCGGCGGGGACCTGCCGATCCACGACGCGCACGACCTGGTGACCGAGCAGCGCGTGGTCGTCGTCACCGTGACCTACCGACTCGGGGTGCTCGGGTTCCTCGGCGACGGCGAGACGGTGCCGGCGAACCTCGGGCTGCTCGACCTGATCGAGGCGTTCCGGTGGGTGCAGCGGAACATCGCGGCGTTCGGCGGCGACCCCGGGTCGGTGACGGCGTTCGGCCAGTCCGCCGGGGCCGACGCGATCGCGCACCTCATGATCAGCGAGGGCGCGCGCGGCCTGTTCCGACGCGCGATCGTGCAGAGCGCACCGCTCGGGCTCTCACGAGGTCGGGCGCGGATGAACCGGGCGATGGTCCGGGCCGTCGGCGCCGTCGCGGCGGACACCCCGCTCGACGAGGTCCTCGAGCGGCAGGCCCGCGCGACGACGGCCGGCGGTCGGTACGGCCTGGCCGGAGGGATGCCGTTCGGGACGCAGTACGGCTTCGCGCCGCTGCCCGCCGAACGCGACACCGACCGGGCCTGGCGGTCCGTCGCGCCCGACGTGGACGTGCTCATCGGGTCCGGGTCCGACGAGGCGGGCATGTACGTGCCGCTCGTCCCCGGGCTCCGGACGGTGGCGCGCTGGCGGCCGCTCCGGTCGCTGCTGCGGTGGCTGCTCGTCCGGCCGCTGTCCGAGGTGATCTACGGGCGTGACGCCCGGCGTTTCGCTGCGCGGCACCGGGAGGCCGGCGGTCGGGCGACGGTGCACCGGCTGCTGCGGCACCCGTCGGTGGCGCCGGTCGGGGCGGTGCACATGAGCGACCTGCCGCTGCTGCTCGGCGGACGGTCGGCGTGGGTCGGAAGCCGGTTCGTACCGGAACGGGACTGGCCGGTGGTCGAGCGGCGCGGGCGCGCGCTGCGGGCGATCTGGGCGGAGTTCGCTCGGACCGGACGGGTGACCGCGGTCGACGACGAGGCACTGGTGTTCGACCGGGCGTGAGGGGTTCCCGGTGGTGCACGCAGGAGCCGGGACCGTCCTCCCGGCTCCTGCACTTCCGTCACGGCCTCGCTCAGCCGCGGCGTGTCGCCCCGATCGCCCAGACCCGTGGCGGTTCGACACCGTTCACGGCGTGGTCGCCGATGATCCGCGCCTTGAACACCCACGGGTTGTGGCTGCCCGCGGTGCGGGCGTTCCGCCAGTGCCGGTCGAGGTTCTTCGTCGTGCTCACGCCCGATGCTGCCAGGGCGTCGAACAGGTGCGAGGTCGCCGTGGTCGCGAGCGACGTGAGCGCGACCTGCGCCTGCGCGGTCGCGAGCTCGGCGCGGTCGTTGCGCCGCTCGTCCTCGGCCTCGTCGAGGGCCGCACCCTCGTACGCGGCCTGCAGGGCCTCGGCCGCCCGGTCGACGATCGCGCTCGCCGCGAAGCCCGCCGCGGACACCTCGCCGACGACCTGCAGGATCTGCGGGTCCCGGGCGAAGGTGTCGGCGTTGCCGTGCGAGAACACCCGGTTGCGGTTCCGGACCTGCAGCGCGATCTCCCGCTCGGCGGCCAGGACCGACCCGGCGAGGACGGTGAGGAGCACCGCTTGGTAGAAGGCGGTCTGGTACTTGAAGCGGTCGTCGAAGAGCACGACCGCGTCGGCCTGCACGACGGCGTCGGTGAACGTGCTCGTCCCCGAGCCGGTGGTGCGCTGGCCGAAGCCGTCCCAGTCGTCGGAGTGGGCGACCCCCGGCTGGTGCGCGTCGACGATCGCGATGACCCGCTCGCCGGTGTCGGTGCGCTCCGCGTACGTGTCGATCCAGTCCGCGAAGATGCTGCCGGTCGAGTAGTACTTCTGTCCGGTGATGCGGAAGGTGCCGTCGTCCTGCGGGGTGACCTTCGTGATGACGTCGCCGATCTGCACGGTGCCGACCTCGGTCCAGGAGTTGCCCGCGATCTCGCCGCGGCCGAACCGCTCGAGCCAGGCGTCACGTTCGCCGGAACGGCCGACGAGACGGTCCTCGACCAGGGCGAAGTGCCCGCGCAGTGCCTGCGGGATGTTGCTGTCGGCGGCCGCGAGCTCGGTGAGCAGGCGGAAGAGCTGCGGGAGCGTCGCGCCGGCACCCCCGGACGCGACGGGGACGCGGACCGCGCCGAAGCCCGCCGCGGCGAGTCCCGGATCTCGTCGGAGGGCAGGCGGTGGTCCTGCTCCCGCTCGGAGGCGCCGGCGGCGATGCGGTCGAAGATCGGCCGGAAGCGTGCGGCCAGGGTCTCGTAGTCGACGGGGGCGTCGGCCGGTCGGGTGTCGGGCTGGGTGGTGGTCGTGTCGGTCATGGGGTCGTGCCTTCCGGTGTGCGGTCGGGTGTTCCGTGTGCTGGTGCTGGTGCTGTTCAGGCGGCGGCCGTCGGGGCGACGACCGGGGACTGGGCGGCGGCCGGCAGTGCCCGTCGCCCGCCGCGTCGGGAGAGCAGGGCCGCGCCGACGAAGACGAGGACCGCGACGAGGGCGGCACCGGCGGTCCACGCGGGCCCGGCCGGCCACCGTCCCGCGAGACCGAGGAGGGCCGGCACGGTGGTGGTGGTCTGGCTGGCGAGGACGAGCGCCCAGGCGGTGTACCGGCCGATGTCGCGCCCCAGGGCGAGCAGGAGGAAGAAGAGCGTCCAGAGTCCGGCCCAGGTCGCCCACAGCACGGCGAGGACCGGGTCGGCGGTGACGTTCGTGACCGCGAACACGACGGCGATCGCGGCGACCAGGCCGCAGAACCAACCGAGACCGGTCGAGCCGAGTCCGGCGAGTGCGTCGAGCCCCACGTACAGGTAGGTGAGGCCGAACAGGAACGTCCCTGCGATCGACAGGAGGACGGACAGGGATCCCTCGGCCGTGACCGCGACGGCCGTGCACAGCACGAGCTGCACACCGCCGATCAGGACGTTGAACACACCGCTGTCGCGGCCGGGGACCCGACCGAGCAGGGTGAGCCCGTTGATGAGCAGTGCCGCTCCGGAGAGCACCAAGCAGATGTACGCCATGCCGATGACCGTGGCAGCGGTGAGAGCGCTGCGGAAGGGTTGTGTCGGACTGTGTCCGACGGTGACGATCCGTGACGTCGAGCGCTCGCCGCCCCTCCCGACGTCGCTCGCCCCCGGACGGGAGGTCGCGCGCGATCCGCACGGTCGGCAGGATCGACCACATGCCCGACGCCGACCTCCGCGCCCGCATCGTCGCCGGTGCCGCCGATGCCTTCCGTGACGGTGACTTCCACGCGGTCGGACCGGACGACGTCGCCCGGGCTGCCGACGTCCCGGTGGCCGACGTGCACCGCGTGTTCCCGTCGTGGGAGCTGCTCGTCGTGGCCGTCGTCGACCGGTGGGCGAAGGCCGGCCGCGAGGCGCTCCGCGGGGTGGCCGAGCAGGAGGGCGCCGTCGCGTACCTCCGAGCACGGCTCGACCGCGGTCAGCATCACCCCGCGATCGTCCGGGTCCGCATCGCGCTGCTCAGCGCCACCTCGACCCCGGGTCACCCGGCGTCGGGGTGGTTCCGGCAGCAGTACACGACGCTGTTCGAGGACGTGACGCTCGCGCTCGTGCGTGACGTCGTCGCCGGTCGGGAGCCCCGCGGCGCTGCACCGCGGCACGCCGCCGAGCAGCTCGTCGCGCTCTTCGAGGGGCTCCAGCTGCAGGCGATGCTCCGCGACGACGCCGACCTGCTCCCCGGGTGGGATCGGGCGGTCGCCCGCATGCGGGCCGGGTGGGCGGCGGCGGCCGTCACCGCCTGACGCGAGCGACCGCCGTCATCGACCGGCCCCGATCGAGCGCCGACCGGTCGTCAGTACGAGAAGTCCCGGAGCAGGTGCGGCGGTGTCGCGCGCACGACGGCGGCCACGGTGCGACGACCGCGCCACCACTCGTCCGCACGGAGTTGCATGGTGTTCCCCGTGCCGTCGACGACCGTCACGCCGAGGTCGCCGCGCCGGCCCACGACCGCGGCCTCGGCGAGGTCGATCATCCGTGACGGCCGTCCCCGCACCCGCAGCGTGATGCGGGTGTCGACGATCTCGAGGTGCGCGTCGGCGAAGGCCGGGAGGAGGGCGGTGCGGTGGACGCTCCGCCCCGCTCCCGGGCGCGGGGGGAACCAGACCCGCTCGGGTGCCGGCTCTCCCGCCGAGCCCTTGACGTGCGCCAGGCCGTGTCGTGCGGCCAGGGCGGCGAAGTCGTCGTCGGCGTCCTGGTCGACGCACAGCACCAGGGTTCCGAGCGCATCCCGGAGGGCGCCGCGGAGGTCGTCGAGCTCGTGCTGCGTGACCGGACCGTCCGCCGGCGGAGGAGCGGGCAGGCCCCGGAGGTGTGTGAGCGCCGCGGCCGTGACCGTGACGTCCGCGCGGAACACCTCGTCGGCCGCGTTGACCGCACGGGCTGCGTCGACGCGGGCGATCGTCGTCGCGTCCGGCCCGCTCGACGCCAGACGTCGCAGGGTCTCGACGACGATCGTCGCCGCCGCCTCGGTGTCGGCTTCGTCGGCGTCTGCGGTGACGACGACCACCGTGCGCTCGGGGTCGAGGGCGACCGAGTGGGAGTCGACCGCGTAGGCGAGTCCCGCGTCCCTCCGGAGCGCGTCGAACACCTCGTGCTCGAGGACGGCCTCGAGCAGGGGTGCGACGTGGTCCGGAACGACGACCGACGCTGCGAGGCCACCGAGCGGGGACTCGACGAGGGCGGCGCTCCGCATCGGCCCCGTCCACGACGGCATCGGTGCTGCAGGCGGTCCGGGCGGGAGTGCGAGGTCGACGGTCGCGGACGGGAGCGTCCCACCGGCGAGGGTCACGATCGCGTTGCCGGCGACGAGGTGCTGCTCGACCCACTCCCGCACCTCCGCGGGCGTGACACCTGCGACGGGGGCGGCACCGGCACCGGAGCGACCGGGCCCGGCGGGACCGAAGCGCGCGGTGTGCACTGACGGGACCATCTCGTCGTAGCGCAGCCGGTCCTCGCGAGCGAGGATCCGACGCTCGCGCTCGACGGTTTCCTCCGAGGTGTCGAGCACGGCCTGGACGGCGTCCGCGAAGCGACGGATGTGCCCCAGGGCGTCCTCCGTGGTGGCCGCCACGATCTCGAACGCGGTGACCCAGTCCTGGGTGACGGCGTTGTGCGGAGCGGCGATCGGCAGCGCGGCACGGACGACCAGGTGCTCCACGAGGTGCGCGACGCCGGCGACCGTCACGGGTTCGTCACACGTGCCGACGCCGAGGACGAGGCGCGCCACCACCGGTCCCGCGGCCGGCGCGTGGACGATCGGGACGGCATGGGTCTGCTCGGGCACACGCCATGCTGGCACGGGGGCGGTGCTGCTCCGGCTCCCCAGTCCGGGGGAGCGGGATCGGGCGGTCGCGCGCATGCGGGCCGGGTGGGCAGCGGCCGCCGTCACCGCCTGACGCGAGCGACCAGCAGCACGCCGGCGCCGACGACCAGCGCCGCCGCGACGAGCGCCGGCACCCGGAACGCCAGCGCGGTGACGGTACCCCCGACCCCGGCGCCCCCGAGCAGTGCCCGCACACCCACGGCCAGCGCCAGCACGACGACCACGCCGACGGCGACGACCGGCACGACGCGCTCGACGGGGCGCAGCGGCTCGACCTCCCCGGCGTCGGTCCGTCGCCACCAGACGGCTCCGGCGACGAGCAGGGCCAGCAGTCCGAGCACGCTCGACAGGTCCTGCAGCAGGAAGGGCAGCGGGTACCCACCGACGGTGGTGTCGCGGAGCGCCGGCCAGGCCAGGACCACGAAGCCGTGCTCGTGCGTGAAGCCGTCCCACACCACGTGCGTCACGCTGCCGAGCACGCACCCGACGACGACGGGCAGCGCGTCCCGAGCAGCGAACGAGGGTCGACGACCCCAGTCGAGCGGGAGCCGTCGTCGCAGTCGGGGGACGACCGGCGACCAGGCCGGACGCACCAGGAACCACCACGTGGCGAGCACGACGAGGGAGACCGCGAGGTCGATGGTCGGGATGCCCCACCACGAGTGCGCGTCCTGGTAGGGCGGCAGGAACGGTGCGAACAGCACGGCGTCGGGCGCCATCGCCCCGACCGCGACGGCGGCCACCGGCAGGGGTGTCCGGCGCGCGGCCAGGGCGACGACCGCGTGGCTGACGGTGAACGGCACGATCAGGTCCTCGTCATCGGGTCAGGTGGGTGCGCTGCATGAACCACTCGACGCCCTCGGCCAGGGCGACGCCCGCGGTGTGCCAGTCGTGTCCGCCGTCCTCGACGATCCGCTCGGTCACCCGGACGCCCGCAGCGCGGGCGGCGGCCACGACCACCGGGACGACCGGACCGTACCGGCTGTCGTCGGCGCCTGCCGCGACGAAGGCGGTGGAGTCGCGGTAGGGCGCTCCCTCGGCGAGCACCCGGAGCGGCTGGGCCGCTTCGTACGCCGCCCGGTCACCGTTGAAACCCCTCGAGATGGTGTCATCGCGGTCCTGCAGGATCGGCCCGATCTGCCCGGAGACGTCGATCCACGATCCGAAGCGGTCCGGCCGGCCGGCCCCGAGCTGCAGGGCGCAGGTGCCTCCCTGCGAGAACCCGGCGATCGCCCAGTCCTCCGCGCGGGTGGCGGCGTGCAGGTGCGTCCGCACCCACGTCGGCACGTCGCTCGTCAGGTAGGTGGCGCTGTTCCCGAGCGGGCCGTCGACGCACATCGGGTTGTTCGAGGCCCGGGCGAGCTGGTCCGGCATCACGACGATCGGCGCGAGCCCGTGGTCCCGGCGGGCGATCGCGTCGAGCCGGGCGGCCATCCGACCGGCCTCGATGATGTTCGCCGGCGCCGCACCGGGGCCCTGCCCGGAGAGCATCACGACCACGGGGAGCGCAGGGGCGTGCTCGACGAGGGCGGCCGGGGGCAGCCAGACGATCGCGGGTCGGGCGTGGAAGTGCGAGACGTCGCCGGGGATCCGCACCGACCCGTACCGGCCGTGGGACGGCATGTCGTGCGGCGGTCGCCAGCTCGCGGCGTCGATCGGGCCCGAACCCGCGTCCGGGTCGTCCGGCAGGCGGAGGGGCGGGACGTGGGACTGCCCCAGGGCGTCGGCGATCGTGGGGAAGAGCCCGGCGTCCCGGTTCACCGCGAGTCCGCCGGACACCAGCGCGAGTGGCACCAGCAGCGCGGCGACCACCCGGGTCAGCCGTCGGCCCCGGCGCCCCCGTCCGCCGCGCACGAGTCCGACGACCGCGACTCCGAGCAGGGCGCAGACCACCCCGGTCCAGACCCGGTCGACCCAGGTCGGCGGCACTCCGAGCACATCGAGGACGTCGCCGAGGTACCAGGACAGGAACGCTCCGACCAGCGCACCCGCGGCGATCGCGAGGGCTGCCCAACGCCAGGACCGACGGACGGCGGTGAGCACGAGGACGGCGGCGAGCAGCGTCAGGGCGTAGAGCGGCAGCAGCACGTGGGCGGACAGGAGCGGCAGGGTGGTCACGGGCGGGTCCGGCGGTCGGGACGCTCTCGGGCATCCGACGGGTGACGGGTCAGGAGCGGCGTTGTCCAGCGACCGTAGCGAGCCGAGGTGTCCGCATCGGCACCGGCAGGGGCTTCCCCGGTGCTCTCCCGGCTGATCCTGAGCGATCCTGCACGCGCGGTGGTCTCCCGACGGGCGGAGCCTGTCCGACCGGCCAGCCCCGGATGGCCCGTCGGACGTGCGGAGGACCGCACCGACTCGCACCGACCCCGCACCCGACGGTCGACGGCGGCGCGTCTGGGTGTGCCCTCCAGCCCGTCCTGGCAAGGTCAGCGGATGGAGTACACGGACTACGACACCCGGCTCGCCGCCTACGGCGTGATCACCGAGGGCGACCGCGTGCTCCTGGCCCGACTGCGGATCCCCGAGGCCGGCACGTGGACGCTGCCGGGCGGTGGCGTCGAGTTCGACGAGACCGTCGAGCAGGCCGTCGTCCGCGAGGTCCGCGAGGAGACCGGGTACGAGGCGTCGTGCGGTCCGCTCCTCGGCATCCGGCACCACATCGTGCCGAAGGAACGCCGGATGCACGACACCGGACGACCGATGAAGGCCGTGCAGGTCGTGTTCCGGGTGACGCTCACCGGCGGCGAGCTCCGCAACGAGACCGGCGGTTCGACCGACGAGGCCGCGTGGGTACCGATCGCCGAGCTGCCCCACCGCCGGCACGGGCTGCTCGTGCCGATCGCCCTCGAGTGGGCACGACGACCGTGAACGGCGAGGCCACCGACCTGTCCGCCCGGCTCTGGGACGAGCGGGCACTGCTCGGCGACCTGGTCACGGTCGCTGTCGACCCCGACCACACCCGACACCTGCTCGACCGGTTACGCGAGCTGCACCTCGAGCAGGACGTCCTCGTGCACGCCCTCGCCGAGCGGTGGGGCACCGATCCCGACGCCGCGACGCTCCGGACCCTCGAGCGCGTCGCGCCCCCGCCGTGGGACCTGATCCTGCCCGAGCACCGGGCGGCCCTGACCGCCCTGGTCGCCGAGGTCGACACGCTGCTGCCTCCCGGGCCCCTGCGCGACGCGTGGGACCGGATCAGTCCTCGAGCACGCTGAGCACGTTCCCCGACGGGTCGGTGGACCACGCGATGAGCGGTCCGCCGTGCCGGTTCACCCCGCGCTCGTCGGTCACGCCGTCGTACTGCAGCATCGTCACGCCCTTCGCGGACAGCTCGTCCACGGCGGCGTCGACGTCCGGCACCGGGAAGTCCAGGACCGTGGACGACGCCGGCTCGTGGGCGGTCCCCTCCGGGTGGACGAGCACCCCTGGCCCGGAGCCGAGGTGCAGCACGAGCATGCCGTGGTCCTCGCTCACCGGCAGACCGAGCACGCCCTCGTCGAACGCCCGAGCCTCGGGGACGTCCCGCACCGAGAACCCGCTGAACGCCGTCGCCGCATCGACCATGCGGTCAGTGGACCACCCCTCCTGTCAGGATGGGACGGTGACCACGACCGAGCTGTCCGTCGACGACGCCGTCGAGCGGGCCGTGGCGCTCGCCGCCCGTCCCGGTCGTACGGTGCTCGGCATCGCGGGCGCGCCCGGAGCGGGCAAGTCGACCCTGGCCCGACGCATCGTCGCGGCGGTCGACGCGGCGCACGGGACCGGTACCGCGGTGCAGGTCCCGATGGACGGCTTCCACCTGGCGAACGCCGCCCTCGACGCCCTCGGGCGGCACGACCGCAAGGGTGCGATCGACACCTTCGACGCAGCGGGCTACGTCGCCCTGGTCCGTCGCCTCGCCAGCGTGGACGACGAGGCTGCCTCCGGCGACGGGGTGGTCTGGGCGCCGGACTTCGACCGCCGCGTCGACGAACCGATCGCGGGCAGCATCGCCGTCCCCAGGACCACCCGGCTCGTCGTCTCCGAGGGCAACTACCTGCTCGACACCGCCGCGCCCTGGTCCGCCCTGGTCGACCTGTTCACCGAGACCTGGGCGTGCGTCGTGGACGACCGGGTCCGCGTCGACCGTCTGGTGGGTCGACACATGCGGCACGGACGCGACCACGAGGCGGCCCGCACCTGGGCGCTGGAGGTCGACGGCGTGAACGCGGCGAGGGTCGCTGCCACGGTGGGACGGGCCTCCAGGACGATCCGGACCTGACCAGCACACGCCCGGGCGACCGAGCCCCCGCACGGGCGACCAGCCCAGCAGCACCGAGCGACAGGAGCAACCATGACCATCGCCATCACCGGAGCCACCGGCAACGTCGGCGGTGCCGTGGCCCGCGCGCTCGCCGCGGCGGGCACGCCGTTCCGCATGGTGGTGCGCGACGCAGCGCGCGCCCCCGAGCTGCCCGCGACGGACGTGGCGGTCGCCACCTACGCCGACGTCGACGCCTCCCGCGCCGCGCTCGAGGGCGTGGACCTGCTGCTCATGGTCTCCGGCGCCGAGGCGCAGGACCGCCTCGACCAGCACCGCGCGTTCGTGGCCGCGGCAGCGGAGGCGGGCGTCGGGCACGTCGTCTACACGTCGTTCGTGGGGGCGGCACCGGACGCGACCTTCACGCTCGGCCGCGACCACTGGGCGACCGAGCGCGCCATCGAGGAGACCCCGATGGCGCACACGTTCCTCCGGGACTCGTTCTACCTGGACTTCGTCGAGGACCTGGTGGGCGAGGACGGCGTGATCCGCGGACCGGCGGGCGTCGGAGCGATGGCCGCGGTGGCGCGGGCGGACGTCGCGCGGGTCGCGACCGAGGTGCTGCTGCACCCGGCGGACCACGTCGACCGGACGTACGAGCTGACCGGGCCGGAGGCGATCACCCTCGCGCAGGCGGCCGCGACGGTCTCGGAGGTGCGCGGTCGCGCGGTCACGTACCAGCCGGAGACGGTGGCGGAGGCGTACGCCTCGCGTGCGCGGTGGAACCCGGAGCCGTGGCAGGCGGACGCGTGGGTGAGCACCTACACGGCGATCGCCGAGGGTGCGCTGGCGCACGTCTCGACGGACGTCGAGCGGGTCACCGGTCGTCGTCCCCTGTCGCTGCGCGAGGTGCTGCAGGCGGGCTGACCCGGCCGGGAGGCGCGCCCCGCGTCCGTCCCACCGGTCCGGATCGCGCTCCTCCTGTGAGCACCGCGGCGGACCCGCGTACCGTCGGTCGGGCCACCCCGCGGGACCCTGACCGCGGGAGCCCGGATCCCTGTTCCCGGGCTGGTCTCGTCTGACCCAGCGTCGACCCGACGGCGCCGTGGCGCGGGGGCGGCCGTCCCGGACCCGAGCCGACGGCGGACGCCCTCGCATCCCCGGGCGTGGTCCCGGACGGTGCCGCTAGCGGCGTGCCGCGCGCAGCGTCTCGGCGGGCAGCTCGCCGAACTCCTCCCGGTAGGCCCCGGAGAAGCGGCCCATGTGGGTGATGCCCACCGATCGCGCGACGTCGGCCACGGACCTCGGCTCGCCGGTCTCGAGCTGCTGACGCGCCATCAGGAGCCGGACGTTCCGCAGGTAGCTCATCGGGGTGGTGCCGTGGATCCGTTGGAACGCGCTCTGCAGTCCCCTGGTGCTCATCCGGGCGGCCGCCGCGACGTCGTCGACCGTGACGTGCTCGGCGACGTGCTCCAGCAGGTAGGTCTCGGCGTCGGCGAGCCCGGCGTGCGCGGTCCGCTCCGCGGGCTGCTCGACGGGCCAGTGCGGGATCGCCGTGAGCAGGCCCGCGGCGGCCATCCCGGCGAGCTCCTGCTCGCGGTCGAGGGGGACCTCACCCGTGGCACCGAGGATCTCGGCGGCCACGGCACGGACCATCAGCCACCACGCAGCCAGCGGCGCGCCCTCGGGCACGTGGTTCGGCTGGAACTCGAGCGGGCCGGGCTCCCACCCGCCGCGGGCAGCCGCCACCTGCTCGACGATCTCGCGGTCGATCCGCATGACGTCCTTCTGGAACCGGTCCCACTGCACCTGCTGGCGACCGGGCGTGTAGAGGACCGGCCGTCCGATCGGGAGCTGCTGACCGCCGACGACGGCGGTGCCGGACTTCAGCCACGTGACGACGATCGCGGACGACGCGTCCACCTCGCCCCGGACGGTGCCGGTGCAGTTGGTCGACTCGAGCGTGAGCAGCGAGGTGCCGGTCAGGGTCTCCTCGAACAGGAAGTCGCTGCTGCCCGTGACCTCGAGTCCTCGGACCGTGAAGGTGTGCTGGATCGCACTCCTCGCGGTCGCCGGTTCGCGGGTCCTCGTCACGAGGCGTGTCCGGGTGAGCGTCGCCGAGGGGGCCGTGGCGGTGTCGTTCTCGATCATGCGTGGTCGTTCGTTCAGGGGCGGCGGAGGGTCTCGCGGGGGTACTCCCCGTGCTGTTCGGCGTAGGCGGCGGCGAAGCGTCCGGCGTGGGCGAAGCCCCAGAGTCGGGCGACCTCGGCGATGTTCGTCGTCGCCGGGTCGCCCTGCAGCAGGGCGTCACGGATCCGGTCCAGACGGACGCGGCGGAGGTAGGCGTTCGGGCTCGTCCCGAAGACACGCTGGAACGCGTGCTGCAGTGCCCGCAGGCTGAGGTTCGCCACCTGGGCCAGGTCGCTCGTCGTGATCGGCAGGTGCGCGTGCTCGTGCACGTACTCGACGGCCAGGCGCACGTGCCCGTTCTTCGGCAGCAGCAGCTCGGGCGGCAGGGACGAGGACACCACCGGGTAGAGCTCGAGCAGTGCGAGCGCCCCGAGCCGCCCCATCTCGGCCTGCAGCAGCGGCGACGCCCGACCGTCCATGACGGTGTGCGAGATGAGCTGCACGCTGCTCCGCCACACCTGCAGCGCACGGTCGTCCGGTCGGACGGTGTGGTCGAGCCGCAGGCTCCCCGGCGCGATCCCGCGCTCCCCGGCCACGGTCTCCAGGGCGCTCCGGTTGACCTGCACGATCCGCTGGTCGTAGTCGTCGTACGAGAAGGCGGCGCCCTGCTGCGGCCAGAGCTGCGGCCGGCCCGTCTCCATGACGATCCGGTCCTTCCCGGAGCCGATCGTGGCCGTCCCGCGGTTGGTCCACTGCACGACGAAGTCCTCGGACGGCGTCATCACGCCCTCGAGGTGCCCGTCGAACCGGATCGTCCTGAGGGTCATCGCCTGGTCACCGACCGCGGTGTAGCGGAACGAGAAGGGCTGCCGGGTCTGGTCGGCGCTCCACTGCTGTCCCGCGTACGCCGAGGCCAGGAAGTCGCGGGCCTCGTCGAGGTCGGTGCTCTGCGTCGCTTCCTGGATGCGGGACGGCTGCTGGTCGTTCATGTGATCGACAGCAGTGTGCAGGAGGAGTGGGACGTGGACCAGAGATGTCCAGAACACGTCAGGACCTGACCTAGTCCGCGCATTCCGTGCTGCCCGTGCCGACCCGCGACGGGGGCACCCGGTACCGGTCCGACGGTCGTCCAGCGACAGGTCGCGGCCCCGGACGTCCGGAAATCGACGGAGGTGCGGTGACCGCTGGCGGCACCGACCGGCCTGCTCGTACCGTCGGACCACCGCCCGGCACCACCGACCGGTACCGAGCAGAGGAGGACGACACCTTGACCACGATCACCGCCGGCGACCTCCGCGTCGCCCCGAGCACCGCCCACGACGTCGTGGCGCTCCGCCGCCGCCGTCCCTCCCAGCGCAGCCCGTTCAGCGAGGTCGTCGAGGCCCGACGGCAGCACACGCTGCAGGTCGCTGCCGTCAGCACGGGCATCCTGTCGGTCACCGTCGCCGCCTCGGCTGCGATCGTCCTGTCGCTCTCCGCATGAACGCTGCACTCCTCGACCAGCTCCGCGGTGACCCGACCGAGTGGCACCGCCGTGGCATGAGCGCCCCCGGCGACATCGACCGCATAGTGGCCGACCGACTCGGTACGCGGTACACGACCAGCGTCCGGGTGACCGAACCCTCCTACGCCGACTTCTTCGTCGCTGCCTGACCCGGGCAGCGACACTGCAGAGCCGGTCACGACCCCGACCGGTAGCCTCGACACCGGGAAGCACATGACACTCCTCACCCTCACCCCCAGCACCCGGGAGACCACGGCGCAGCGCGCCGCGACCGGCGCCGCCGACGCGCTCTTCACCGAGCACGGTGTCATCCCGGTCACCCTGCAGCAGGTTGCGGACCGCGCGGACCTGAGCCTCGAGGAGCTGACGGCGGCGTACCCGACGAAGCACGCACTGGTCGTCGCGGTGCTGCAGCGGTGGCACGGCTCCTGGCGTCGCGCCCTGGACCGGATCACCGCGGTCTCCTCCGACCCCCGCGACGAGGTGCTCGGTGTCTTCGGGTACCTCGAGGAGTGCTTCGAGGACGAGGGCTGGCGCGGCTGCGCGTTCATCAACGGGCACGCCGAACTCGGGCGACAGGACCCCGACATCGCGGCCCTCGCGCGCGAGCACTTCCAGGACGTCGAGCGGCACCTCACCCTCGTCTGCGAACGCGGCGGGATGCCCGCGCACGTCGCACAGGGGCTCGCCCTGCTGGTCGAGGGGGCACGGGTCGAGTCGGCCGTCCACCGGTCGTCGCAGCCGGCTCGCGCCGCCCGCCTGACGGCGGCGATGCTCATGTCCGTCTACGAGGCGCGTCCGGCGTTCTGACCGACGGCGACGCGGCCGGGAGGCACGGCACGTCTCCGCCCCGCCGGTCCGCCCGGCGTCGGGTGCTGCGCTTCGTCAGCCCACGCGGCGCGCTGCGAGCGTCCCCGCGACACCGAGCGTCAGCACCGCGACGAGCACGACGAGGAGCGGTGCCGTCCAGGCACCGGTCGCGCCGTGCAGGGACCCGGCGACCAGGGGCCCGGCGGAGCCGATCAGGTACCCGCCGCCCTGCACGAACGCGGACATCCGGCGGGCGTCGTCGTCGCTCGTGACGATCCGCACGACGATGATGAAGACGACCGTGATGCCGCCGCCCTGCGCGGCTCCGCCGAGCACCGACCAGAGCAGCCAGAGCTGCGGCGCGAACAGCAGGCCGAGCGGCATCGCGAGCCAGAGGAACGCGACCAGGGCGATGATCGCGCGCGGTCGCCATCGGGTCGCGAGCACCGGTACACCGAGCGCACCGACGACCGCCAGGATCTGGAACACCGACGAGCTCGCGCCCGAGGACTCCGCCGAGAAGCCGATCTCGTCGTGCAGCAGCGTCGGGATCCAGGCGGTCAGGGCGTAGTACGAGAACGCCTGGCCCCCGAACGCCAGCGTCAGCCCCCAGGTGATGAGTCGACGCGCGGGTCGGACGGGCTCCGCCGTCGCCGGGACCGACCGGACCGACCCGGTCTCGGTGAGGAGCTCGACCGGCCCGGTCGCCACCACGGGCTCGGACCGCACCGGCCGGAGCCATGCCGCCCGGGCCCCGACGGCGTACGTCCACGCGAGTCCCGCGACGACCGCGAACACCGCCCACACGGCGATCGCGACGGGCCACCCCCACGCTGCGGCGATCGGTGCGGTGCCGAGCGAGGTGATCATCGACCCGACGTTGAGCGCCGACGTGTACACGCCGGTGACCAGGCCGACGCGCTCGGGAGAGGTGTCCCGCCGGATGACCACCGGGATCACCACGTTGCCGATCGTGATGCCGATCCCGATCACCGCGGTGCCGACGAGCAGCCCTGCGGTCGAGGGGATCGAGCGGACGACGGTGCCCGCGAGCACGATCACGAGCGCCAGGGACACCGCACGCTCCGGGTCGGCCTTCGCGATCACCCAGCTCGCGAACGGCGTCGCGAGCGAGAAGCAGAGCACCGGGATCGTCGTGAGGAGCCCGGCGATCGTCGCGGTCAGCCCGAGGTCGACGCGCAGGTCACCGATCACCGGCGCGGGCGCCACGATCGGCCCGCGCAGGTTGAGTGCGATGAGGACGATCGCCGCCGGCAGCAGCCAGGCCGCCCCGCGGAGTCCGCGTCGGGCGACGGCGGTCACCGGTCCTCGCTCACGCGGCGTCCGGCAGCAGGATCGGCAGCAGGTCGAGCGGGGAGGCGGCACTGGCGACGGTGCCCTCGGCCTCGGCGGGGGAGCCGTAGCCCCACTCGGCGAAGACGACCGGCACACCGTGGACGTGGGCGCCCTCGACGTCGTGCAGCCGGTCACCGACGAGCACTGGGCGGCTGACGTCGTGGCCGGCGGCCTCGAGGCGGCGCAGGGCCTCGGCGACGACGTCGGCCTTGGCGCTCCGGACCTCGTCGTCGCTCGCGCCGGTGACGAAGTCGAAGTACCCGGTCAGGCCGTAGTGGTCCAGGATCACCGTGGCCGGGGTCTCGGGCTTGCTCGTCGCGGTCGACATCGGCAGCCCGGCCTCGTGCAGGGTGCGCAGCACGACGTCGATGCCGGGGAACATCGCCGAGTCGAGGGCGCCGTGCGACAGGTAGTGCTCGCGGTAGACGGCGAGGGTGCGCTCGGTGCCGGCGTCGTCCATCCCCATGGCGGTCTTGAAGGTGTCCATGATCGGCGGACCGACGAACGACATCAGCGTCGCGTGGTCCGGCACGGGCACGCCGACCGTGCGGAAGGTGTGCGTCATGCTCTCGAGGATCCCCGGAGCGGAGTCGCTGATGGTCCCGTCGAGGTCGAACAGGATGGCGGTGTAGGGGCGCGTCATGTCCTGACCAGCCTAGTCGGGGCGGTGGGACCGGCCACGGGGCGGGCCGGTCGGCGCACGGCGGGGGCGGGCGAGCCTCCAGGCCGGTGCCGGCGCCGGTGCCGCTGCCGGTGTCGGAGCCGCGACGTTGTACGCGTCGATCGACGCGCGCGGTGTCGCAGAGTGCGACGCGACCGCTCAGAACAGGCGGGTGTGCCCGCCCTCGATGCCACGCATCGCGTCGTAGTCGAGCACGAGGACGCGGATGCCGCGGTCCTCCGCCAGCGTCCGGGCCTGCGGGGCGACGGTCTGCGCGGCGAGCACGCCCTGCACCGGCCGCAGGTGCGGGTCGCGGTTCATCAGCTCGAGGTACCGGGTGAGCTGCTCGACCGCGTCGATGTTCGCGTTGCGCTTCATCTCGACGGCGACGCTCGCACCGGCGTCGTCCCGCGCCAGGATGTCCACCGGCCCGATCGCCGTCATGTACTCGCGGCGGACGAGGGTGTGCCCGTCGCCCAGGAGCTCGATCTGCTCGGCCAACAGCTGCTGCAGGTGCGCCTCGACGCCGTCCTTCACCAGGCCCGGGTCGACGCCGAGATCGTGGCTCTCGTCCGCGATCACCTCGTACAGGCTGACGATGAGCTTGTCCTGCGTCTTCTTCTGCGTCACCGTCCACACCTGGGTGATGCCGGCGCTCGCCTGCTCCTCGTCGGGCTCGGTCATCTCGATCGAGCACGGCGGGCTCATCCAGTTCAGCGGCTTGTAGCTGCCGCCGTCCGAGTGGACGAGCAACGAGCCGTCCGCCTTGAGCATGAGCAGGCGGGTCGCGAGCGGCAGGTGGGCCGACAGGCGTCCGGCGTAGTCGACGGAGCAGCGGGCGATGACGAGACGCACCCGGCGATCCTAACGGTCGGTGCGCGTCCCACCGGACGCGGCCGGGTCCGCCATCGTGTCGTCCGTCGGTTCGTCCTGGAGGCGCAGCTCGCCCCCGTCGGCTGCGTCACGTCCCGGAGCGTGGCCGGTCCTCGCCTCGCGCCGCTTCCGCAGCGTCTCCGCGGCTGCGCCGGTCTCCCGCGCCGCGCCCGACGCCAGGCCGGCGGCGATGATGAACACGAAGACCACGAGCAGGGCACCGAGCAGGCCGATGTGCTCTCCGAGGAACCCGATCAGCGGCGGACCGGCGAGGAACGCCACGTAGCCGATCGTCGCGACCGCGCTGACGTTGAGCGCTGCCGAGCGGGGGTCGTCGGCCGCGGCGGACATGCCCATCGGGAAGCCGAGGCTCGCACCGAGCCCCCAGAGCACCACGCCGACGATCGCGATCGGGATCACGTCCACGAAGATGAGCAGCCCGAGGCCGACCACGGCGACGGCGGCGCTCACGCGGAGCACGGGCACGCGGCCGAACCGGTCGATGAGCGGGCTGCCGGCGATGCGTCCTGCGGTCATCGCGGCGAGGAACACCGTGAGCACGGCGGAGCCGGCGGCGTTGTCGAGCCCGTGACCGTCGATCATCGCGAGGGGCAGCCAGTCGTTCGCCGAGCCCTCGGCCAGCGCCATGCCGAGCACGATCACGCCGATGAGGAGTGTCGACGGCTGCGCCCACACCTGCCAGCGCGTGAGCTGCACGGGCGTCGGGCTGGTCGCGGTGGACTCGTGCTCCTCGTACCGGTGCTCGTCACCGAAGCGCGATGCCGCGGCGAGCATGACGAGGCACACCACGACGCCGAGCACCGCGAAGTGCAGGACGACCGGGACCTCGAGCGCCTCGGTGAGCGCCCCGAGCCCGGCGCCGGCGAGCGTGCCGACGCTGAACGCGGCGTGGAACAGGGGCATGATCGTGCGGCCGCCGGCCTTCTCGGCGGCGGCGCCGGAGACGTTCATCGACACGTCGACCAGGCCGTTGCCGAACCCGAACGCGATCAGGCCGATCCAGATCGCGACGAAGCCCCACCCGTAGGTGACGGCGAAGCCCGCGAAGACGAGGCCGACCGCCAGGCAGACCGAGGCCACCTGGACCCCTCTGCGAGCACCGACCTTCGCGACGATGTGTCCGGCGAAGGTCAGGCCGCCGATCGAGCCGACGGCCATGCCGAGCACGAGCAGGCCCATCTCGAACGTGGTGGCACCGAGGGAGTCGCGCACGCTGGGGATGCGTCCGAGCCAGGTGGCGATGGCCAGGCCGGACAGCGTGAAGGCCACGAAGACCGCGGTGATCCAGGTGCGGGTCGTCGGGTCGGATCGGGTGGACGTCGTCGTCATGCGGGGCTTCCGGTCTCGTGCGGGTGGTGTCGTCGGTCTGGCGTGTCGTTGGTCTGGCATGTCGTCGGTCTCGTGTGCCGCCGGTCTGGTGTGCCGCCGGTCTGGTGGTGCCATCGGTCGCCGTTGCGGGCGTCCGTGGTCGACATCCTGCTTCCGGCTGTCCGGTCGAATCGATTCGACCGGTTCGTGTGACTACGCTAACGGGCGATGGACCACCCGGCAACAGCACCCGGCGCCTCCGGGGCGACGAACCCCCGCGACCACGCCGACGGTCCCGCGCGCCGCGGACCCCGGCCGACCCTCGCCGCGGTCGCCCGAGCAGCCGGGGTCGCACCCTCGACCGCCTCCCTCGCCTTCAGCGGTGCCGGGCCGGTGTCCGACGACGCGAAGGCCCGCGTGCTGGCCGCCGCCGCCGAGCTCGGCTACGGGGGCCCGGACCCGCGGGCGCGTTCGCTCCGCCGAGGTCGCTCCGGGGTCATCGGCGTGGTGATGGACGAGCGCCTGAGCGACGCCTTCCGCGACCCGGTGAACGTCCTGACGCTCGACGGCATCGCCGAGGTCGCCGGCGAGGCGGGCGCCTCCCTGCTCCTCGTGCGCAGCCCCCTCGATGACGAGCAGGGCGCCGGGCCGATCGTCGACGCACCGATGGACGCCGTGGTCCTGGTCGGGTGCAACGTCCGGATCGATCCCGCGGTCGCCGTGCTCCGACGCCGGCAGATCCCCGTCGTGGCCATCGAGGCCGACGACATCGAGGGCGCGGTCCCCGTGCAGCTCGACAACCGCGAGGCCTCGGCCCGCGCCGCTGCGTACCTGCGCGACCTCGGCCACACCGCGGTCACGGTCGTCACGCTCCCGCTCGATGCCGAGCGCCGTCGCGGCCCGGTCGATGCCGCGCGCGAGGCCGAGGGCGTCGCGCACACCACGCTCCAGCGGCTGCGCGGCGTCCGCGAGGAGTACCCGGACGCCGTCGCGGTCGAGGCCGCCGGCAGCTCCGTGGAGGAGGGCCGCATCGCCGGACAGTCGCTCTTCACCGGCGACGGTCCGGTGCCGACGGCCGTCGTGGCGCAGAGCGACCTGCTCGCCGTCGGGGTGGTCTCGGCTGCGCTCGACGCCGGACTCCGCGTGCCCGAGGACGTCAGCGTCATCGGGTTCGACGGCATCACGGTGGACGACAGCCTGCTCCACCGGTCGCCGATCCGGCAGCTCACGACCCTGGCGCAGCCGTTCGAGCAGAAGGGACGGGCTGCAGCCCGCGCCGCGCTCGCGATGCTCGAGGGCGCGGAGCCGCAGCCGGCGGCCTTCCGGTCGGAGCTGCGGGTGGGCGACACGACGGGCCCGGTGCGTCGGGCGCTCGGCGGCTGAGCGGCCGAGGTCGGACCGGCGTGATGGGTCCGCGACCGATGGTGGGCTAGGAGCCCGAGGTACCGCTCGTGGCGATGCCCGCAGCGCCGACGCCGATCACGAGGATCACGAACAGCGCCCACCCCACGACGAACAGTCCGTTCAGGACCAGACCGGTGATCGCCATGCCGCGCCCGGCCGGTTCCTTCCGGACGCCGATGATGCCGAGGACGAACCCGACCAGCGGTACGAGGAACGTGAACCCCAGGACGATCGACACCAGGCCGAGCACCATGCTCGCGATGCTCATCCCACGGGGCGGAGCGGGCTGGTAGCCCACCGTCACGTGCGTCGGCTGGCCGTACTGCTGCGGCTGTGCGTACTGCTGCGGCTGCTGGTACTGCGGCGGGTGTTGGCCCTGGTTCCCCTGGCCCGGGTACTGGTCGTCGCTCATCGGTCTTCCCCCACGTCGAGATCACGGACTGCCGTCCTCCCACGGTAGCGGACCACCCGAACGCAGCGGCCCCGGCCCTCGACACCGTGTCGACGGCGTGCCCGCTCGAACCTGATGACCGACTGGGGAATCCCTCAGCGCGTCCTGCCCCGACGGAACCCTGCCGCGGAGCGGGCGTGCCTACGCTGCGGTGTCGTGCAGCAGATTCGACGGTCCGGGGTGGTGACGTGGATCGTCGTCGTCCTCGTGGTGGCGGCGGTGTCGGTGGCGCTGACGCTGGTCGCCGTGCAGTCGTCCGGGTCGACCGCTCGGACCTCGGCGGCTGGCACGTCCCCGGCTGCCGCACCGTCGGCGTCGGCCGCTGTCGAGCGACACGCGACGACGAGCACCCTCGGCATCCCGCCGGGGGAGCGCCCCGAGGCGAACGAGCCGTCGAGCGTCGACCTCGCGACGACCTGGACGCCACCAGCTGACCTGCCGCAGCAGGGGCGCCTGCTCCGCGTGGCCGTCCCGGGCACCACGTCGCACTTCGCCGCACGGGACGCACTCCTCTGGCTCCCGCCGGCGGCACTGGTCGCCGACCCGCCGCCGCTGCCCGTGGCGGTGCTGATGGCGGGCCAGTCCCGCGGAGCAGGGCCGGACGACCTCGAGACCGCCGGGCACATCGCGCAGACGATGGACGCGATCGCGTCCCTGCACCGCGGACTCGCACCGATCGTCGTCGTCCCGGACCAGCTCGGGCCGCAGTCCGGCAACCCGATGTGCATCGACGGTCCGCTCGGCAACAGCAGCACGTACCTCGAGCACGACGTCCCCGCCTGGATCACGAGCCACCTGCGCGTACAGACGGGAGCGGCTGCGTGGACGATCGGCGGGTTCTCGCAGGGCGGCACCTGCGCGATCCAACTCGGCGCCGGTGACCCCGCGCGCTACGGCAACATCGTCGACGTCTCGGGTGAGCTCAGCCGCTCCCTCGGCAACGAGGCGCGGACGATCGCCCTCGGGTTCTCGGGGAACGCCGCGGCGTACCGGGCGGCGCAACCGCTGGCGATCATGGCGCGCCACGGGCGCTACCCCGCCACGTGGGCCTTCTTCACCGCGGCGGCGCTCGACCGCAAGTACGGTCCGGCGATGCCCGTCGTGGCCGGGCGGGCGGCGGCGGTCGGGATGCACGTCACGACGTGGGTGCTGCCGGGGGCGCGGCACGACTGGGCGATGGCGAGCGAGGCGATCGCGGCAGGCATGTCGTGGCTGGAGCCGCACGTTGGGCTCGCTGCGTCCGACTGACGAGGACCGCGTGCTAATGATCTGTCATGAAAGTCGTCTTTCATGACGAACTACCGCGCCCGACGCAGCCCCAGCGCCACCACCGCGACGAGGTTCACCGCGCTCCCCACCAGGAACCCCGTGCTGCCCCCGGCCACCCCCCACGTCGGCGCGAGCACCGCCATGAGCACGACCCCGACGACGAACCCCGCGACCGAGGCCAGCGCCACCTGCCGTGACCGCCCCGACGCGAGCAGCAGTGCCGCGGGGACGAGTCCGACCGTGAACACCCACACGCCTGCCATGAGGTACCGCAGGTCCGCCACGGCCTCGGCGCCCTCTGCCGGGTAGACGAGCGGCAGGAACCACCCGGCGAGCCACGCCACGAGCCCGAACACCACGGCGGTCCCCGCAGTGAAGCCCCCGACGAGCAGGAGCACTCCGCGCGAGCGCAGCGACCCGCCGTCCGACCGGTGCGCGAACGCCGGCACGAGCACCTGACCCAGTGCCTGCCCGACCATCGAGGCAGGCGTCGCGAGGGTGAACGCGGCCGCGTAGACCCCGGCCTCACGCGCGGACACGGAGACCTGCGCCGCGATCATCGTGAGCTGCAGCAGCCCGTTCGACGTCGTGACGGCCAGGACGTTCCAGGCCGCGAACGCGAGCAGCCCGGAGATCGGCTCGGCGGGCGTCCCGGGGTCGTCGGTCCGGTTCCCCCGCGGCCAACACGCGATCGCGAACACGGTGTACCCGATCGCCAGCGGCAGCAGCACGAGCGGCTCGAGCCGGGCGACGCACGCCGCGACGAGCAACCCGAGGGCGAGCAGGCTCGTGACCGCGTCCCACAGCGCGACCCGTGGAGCCCGGTCGTACCCGAGCTGGGCGCCGCGGGCGTAGCAGTACAGGCCGTACCCGACGACGACCCCGACGCCACCGACGACCATCCCTGGGCTGGAGCCCCAGGCGAGGGCGACGGGAACGGTCACCGCGGCGAGCACGACGCTCGACACCGCCATCGACGCCCCGAGCAACCGGTTGACCGCGGTGTCCGACCGTCGGCCGCGCAGCGCGATCGCGAGCACGCGCGCCGCGGTGTTTCCCGCGGCGTTCGGCCAGAGCAGCGCGGTGAAGACCGACAGCGACAGCAGTGCGGTGGTCTGGCCGAGGGTCTCGGTGCCGAACACCCGTCCGACCACCACGGTGACGAGCAGCTTCGCGAGCCCCTGCACCCCGATGCCGATCGTGGCGGCCAGTGCCGACGACGCGACGCGCGAGCGCCCGCTCACCGCGCCAGCGCCTGTTCGACCCAGCCCCGCCGGTGCGCCCGCACCCCGAGGGTCACCGCCCGGACACCGATGTAGCCGAGGGCGAAGGCGGCCCAGAGCCCCGCCAGCGTCCCGCCGACCCAGAGCAGCAGCGGCAGGTAGACGACCAGGTTCACGAGCCCCGCCAGGGCCAGGTACCGCGCGTCCCCGGCACCGATGAGCACGCCGTCGAGCACGAAGACGTACCCGGCGACGGGCATCCCGACGGCGATGAGCACGAGCACGAGCGGCAGGGCCGAGCGCACCGCGGCGGAGTCGGAGAAGACCGGGCCGAGCACCCCGCTGACGAGCACCACGAACACGCCGAGGACCACACCGCCGACGATGCCGAGCACCACGAGCCGCCGGGTCACCAGCCGCACCCGGTCTGGATCGCGCGCGCCGAGGCCGTGGCCCACCAGCGCCTGGCCCGCGATCGCCAGGGCGTCGAGGGCGAAGGCGAGCGTCGAGAACACCGTGAGGCCGACCTGCGTCGTCGCCAGGCCGGTCGTGCCGAGCCCGGAGGCGGTGGCGACGGTCGCGAGCATCGCGACGCGCAGCGACGCCGTGCGGAGGAACAGCCACGCGCCGGAGCGGAGCGCCCGCACCACGCCCGACGCCCCGGGCCGCAGCGGTGCACCCGACGACCGGGCTGCCCGGACGGCGATGACGACGTACACGACGGCCATCGCCCACTGCACGATCACGGTGCCGGCCGCGGACCCCTCGACGCCCCAGCCCGCGCCGTAGATGAGCGCGGCGTTGAGCAGCCCGTTCGCCACGAAGCCGATCGTCGCGACGACCAGCGGTGTCCTGGTGTCCTGCAGCCCGCGCAGCAGCCCGGTCGAGGCGGTCACGACGAGGATGCCGGGGAGCCCGACGAGCGACACGGTCAGGTACGCGGTCGCGGCGGCCGAGACCTCCGCCGAGGCGCCGAACAGGTCGACGAGCGGTCCGGCGAGCGGCCACCCGACGAGCGCGAGCACCACGCCGAGCCCGAGCGCGAGCCACATCCCGTCGATGCCGGCGTGCACCGCGCCCCGGCGGTCGCCTCCGCCCAGGGCGCGCGCCACCGCGGGGGTCGTCGAGTACGCCAGGAAGACGAGCAGGCCCGTGACCGTCTGCAGGACGACGCTCGCCAGTCCCACGGCCGCCAGCGCCGTCGCGCCGAGGTGCCCGACGAGCGCCGTGTCGGTGAGCAGGAAGAGCGGCTCGACGACGAGCGCGCCGAGGGCCGGCAGTGCCAGCCGGACGATGTCCCGGTCGACCGATCGACGCTCGGTCGACGCGGCGGGCGAGGTCGGTCGGGGCACCGGACCATCCTGCCGGAGTCCGAGCGGCGCCGGATCGTGCTGCCGGAGTCCGAGCAGCACCGGCTCGTCTCGCCGTCGGTACGCTGCGGCGGTGGACCTCCTCGCCCTCGCGCCCGGTGCCGTCGGGATCGCGCTGAGTCCGCTCCCCGTCGCCTCCGTGGTCGTCCTGCTCGGGCACCGCCGCGGGTACGCGTCGGCGATCGCCTGCACCGCGGGGTGGGTCGTCGCCGTCGCCGCGGCCCTCGTCCTGGCGGTCGTGGTGGGGGAGCGGCTCCCCGTGCAGACGGCTGGCGGTTCGTCGGTCCAGGCGATCGTCGCCCTGACCGCCGGAGCGGTGCTCGCCGCGCTCGCGGTCTGGCAGTGGCGGGTCCGCCGTCTGCCGGACGGCTCCCCGTCGAGCACCCGCTGGGCGGACGTGGTCGAGCGGGTCGGTTCGGTGCACGGCTTCGGGCTCGGAGTGCTGCTGTTCTGCAACCCGAAGGCGATCGTCCTCGCGCTGACCGCGGGGCTCGCCTTCGGGGACGCCGGACCCGGCCCCGGCGAGGCACTGGCGGCCGGTGCGGCCTTCGTCGTGGTCGCCGCGTCGACGACGGTGCTGCCCGTGGTCCTGGTGCTGGCCGCCGGTCCACGAGCCCGCCGGCCCCTCGCCGCGATGCGTGCGGGGATCGCCCGGTGGGGCTCCGTCGGTCTGGTCGCGGTCCTCGCCGTCCTCGCGGTGGTCCAGCTCACCGTGGGCGTCGTCGGCCTCCGCTGACGCGGGCAGACAGGACGGAGCGAGCCCGCGACGGGACCGGGCACGCGACGGCCCGTGGCAGGCCCGCAGACCGGGGCGGGCCAGCGGAGGGACCGTGGACGCGACGGCCCGTGGCAGGCCTGCAGACCGGGGCGGGCCAGCGGAGGGACCGTGGACGCGACGGCCCGTGGCAGGCCCGCGGGCCTGGGCGGGCCAGCGGAGGGACCGTGGACGCGACGGACGGGAGGCCCGTGGCGGCGTCGCCACGGGCCTCCCGTCCGGTGGTCCCGTGTCTCAGTCCGCGCGCGGCTCCGCCGGGATCGCCCCGGTGGCAGCGCGTGCCTCGTCCGACGCCGGCGGCGTCGCCGGATCGGTCCCGCGCGCCCGACCGACCAGGTCCATCAGGTGGTACACGACGATCGCGGCGACCGTCCCGACGATGATCCCGCCGAACGTCGCGCCCCCGAACGAGAACGTGAAGTCGGCGATGCCCATGATGAGCGCGATGCCGGCGGTCAGCTGGTTCTTCGGCTTGGCGAAGTCGACGCGGTTCTCGACCCAGATGCGGATGCCGATGACACCGATCAGGCCGTACAGCGCGGTGGTCGCACCACCGAGCACCCCGGCCGGCACCGAGGAGATGACCATCCCGACCTTCGGGGACAGGCCCAGCAGGATCGCGACGATGGCGGCGACCCAGTACGCGGCCGTCGAGAAGACGCGGGTGGCGGCCATCACGCCGATGTTCTCGCCGTAGGTGGTCGTCGCGGAACCACCGCCGGCGCCGGCGAGCACGGTCGAGACGCCGTCGGCGAAGAGCGCGCGGCCGGTCAGCGGGGTGAGGTCGCGGCCGGTGAGCTGTCCGACGCCCTTGACGTGCCCGACGTTCTCGGCGACCAGGGCGAGCACGACCGGCACGAAGCCGAGGTAGATCGCGAGCTGGCCCGGGTCGAAGGCCGGGGCGGTGAACGTCGGGAGACCGATCCACGGGGCGGACGCGACCTTCGACAGGTCGACCTGACCCGCGATCAGCGCCGCGACGTAGCCGACGAGCACGCCGATGACGATGGACAGGCGACCGAGCAGCCCCTTGAACAGCACCGTGACCAGGATGATCGCGGCCAGCGTGATCAGCGCGACGACCGGGGCCTTCGTGAAGTTGTCCCGGGCGGCCGGCGCCAGGTTGAAGCCGATCAGGGCGACGATCGCTCCGGACACCACCGGGGGCATCAGCCGGTCGATCCAGCCGGCGCCCGCGAGGTGCACGATCGCACCGACCAGGGCGAGCAGCACACCGACGACGATGATCCCGGACAACGCGAGCGGGATCCCGCCGATCTTCGTCGCGGCTCCGATCGGGGCGAGGAACGCGAAGGACGAGCCGAGGTAGCTCGGCAGGCGGTTGCCGGTGATCAGCAGGAAGAGGATCGTGCCGATGCCGCTGAAGAGCAGGGTCGTCGAGGGTGGGAACCCCGTGATGAGCGGTACGAGGAAGGTGGCGCCGAACATCGCCACGACGTGCTGGACGCCGAGCCCGATGGTGCGGCCCCAGGAGAGGCGCTCGTCCGGCGCCACGATGGTCGAGGAGGAGACGGTCGCGCCGTCACCGTGCAGCTTCCAGCCGAGTCCCATGGCAGCACCGTAGCGGCTGCGGGGCACTCAGCGCGGGCTGCGGCTGGTCAGCTCTCCCGGACGGGGTCCAGGCCTACCGGATGAGGTTCGGCGCGAAGCGGCACCAGTAGTCGGTGATCGGGCCGTCGGACTCGCGGATGCCGACGCCGAACGACTCGCCGTCCACCACCCACGAGCCGAGCACCGGGTGGTTGTGCCCTTCCGACCCGGGGAAGTCCGGGAGCTCGTGGTACTGCTGCCACACGCGCTCCCCGGCGGTCCCGGCGCGACGGTACTCGGAGCCGTTCGACGTCACCGAGCCGTCCGCCCGGTGCACCGTGATGCCGTCGCCCTCGCGCCCGAACACCGGCTTCACGACGAAGTCCGTCATGCCGTTCGGGCCGTCGGCGTACGACGGCAGCAGGTTCTCGTGCCCGGGGAACAGCCGCCAGAGCGCCACGAGCAGGAGCTTGTTGGACAGGAACATCTTCCAGGCCGGTTCGTACCAGTGCCCGAGCCGACCCCGGTCGCTGACGAGGAACGCGCCGAACTCCTGGTCACCGGTGGCGCGGTCGTCGCCGGAGACGAGGTCCTCCCACGGGTAGAGCTTGAAGAGGTTCCGGATCACCGGCCACTGCGTCCCCGGCTCGTCGCCGGGCAGCGTGAAGACGCTGCGCGCCGAGCCCGCTGGCTCCTGGTTCCCGACGAACTGTCGTGCGACGCCGTGCCAGCCGATGTCCTTCATCTCGATGCCGGTGTGCTCCCACCCGGCCTCGCCCGCGAGGTCGCGCATGTACGCCACGGTGTCCCAGTCCTCGCCGGCGGTGTCGAGGTCCGAGTGCGCGACGAACAGGCGGCCGCCGTCCTCGGACCGCAGCGACTCGTGCAGGAGGGTGCGCCACCGGGCGACGAGCGCCTCGTGGATGCCGTTCCACTGGTCGGTCTCGGCGGGCAGCTCGCCGGACTCGACGCGCTCGCGCATCCAGTGCCACTGCGTCACCGACGCCTCGATCAGCCCGGTCGGGGTGTCCCCGTTGTACTCCAGGAGCTTCGCGGGCGACCCGTCGCCGGCGTACGCCAGGTCGAAGCGGGCGTAGACGTCGGGTTCGGACTGCTCCAGCGACCAGGCGGCGAGCTCGAAGCCCTCGCGCGTGAGTCCCAGGGTCCCGAGCGCGCCCGACGCCATGTACCGCGCGGCCTCGAGGCACATGCGGTGCAGCTCCTCGGTCTGCTGCTCGAGTGCCTCGACCTCGGGGAGCGTGAACACGTAGGCGGCGCCCTCGTTCCAGTACTCGACCTCGGTGCCGTCCTCGCGCACGGAGTGCGAGTACACGAGTCCGGTCTGCTGGATCTTCCGCCGCCAGTCGCTCCGCGGGGTGAACTCGACCCGCTCCATCAGCCGCCGAACCCGCCGTGCTCGCCCGAGCCGCCGAACCCGCCCTTCGACACCGAGCTGCCGCGCGACGAGATGCCGGACTTCGCGGTCTTCCCCGACGGCAGCGAGCTCGTGCCGCCGGAGACCTTCTCGCCCACCGCGGGGACCGTCGTGCTGCGGTTGCTGCTGACGGGCAGGTAGTACCAACCCGCATGGCCGCCGTGGTTGTTGCAGTCGTCGTCCGGCAGGCGCTTCTGCGTCGCGTTGTCGCGGCAGATCTTCGCGTAGTCGGCGTCGACCCCGGACCCCTCACCACACCCGGTCAACGATGCGGCCAGGGCCGCGACCACCCCGATGGAGACCACGCGCGACGCGCGACGACGAACACTCACGGCACGACTGTAGTCATCATCGGCCCACGTGCTGCGCCGCGCCGTCCTTCCCGGCTGCAGGTCCTGCGACGGGGCGTCCGACGAAGAAGGACGGTGCGCGGAAGCGCTGGACGACCATCAGCACGACACCGACGGCGATCGACCCGACCCCCACGACCGCGACCGCACCGACCCCGAGGACGGTGACGTCGTGGCCGCCGTCGTCCTGCAGCCAGTCGGGTCGCGCGAACTGCGCGAGCCCGTAGCCGAACGTGAGGGCCAGCGAAGCGCCACCGACGAGCGGCAGCACCCCGCGCACGAGGAGGTTCCGCGCACGGTCGAACAGCGTCCTCCGGAAGACCCAGACGCACGCGAAGCCCGTGAGCGCGTAGTAGGCGGCGATCAGCAGGCCGACCGAGCCGATGAGTGCGCTGAGCAGGTCACCGGACACGATCGTGCACAGCACGTAGCAGGCTGCCGAGGCGATCCCCATGCCCCACGTGGACCACGTCGGGGTGCGGAAGCGCTCGTGCACCCGGGCGAAGCGCCGGGGCAGCGCACCGTGGGCGGCCATCGAGAGCGCCGTCCGGGCGGTCGGCAGGATCGTCGTCTGCGTGCAGGCCGCTGCCGAGGTGAGGATCGCGAACGCGAGCAACGCCGTGGCCGCGTGCCCGAGGACGGAGGGGCCGAAGAGCGTGGGTGCGATCGCCGCGAAGACGTCGTCGGCGTTGCCCGGCGCGCCGAGCCCGATGCCGTCCGTGCCCACCCCGGCGAAGGCGATCGTGGCGGTCGCGACGAGCACGTACACGACCAGCAGGAGGACGGTGCTCGTGACCGCTGCCCGACCCGGCGTCCGGCGCGGATCGGTCGTCTCCTCGTTGAGGGAGAGCGCGGTGTCCCACCCCCAGTAGATGAACAGCGCGGTGAGCATCGCCGGGGCCACCACCGACCCGAGGTCCAGTCCGCCCGGCCAGAGCCAGTCGAGCGAGGGCGTCGACGACGTCGGTGCCCCGGTCCCGGTGATCACCCGGACCGCAGCGACGCCCGCGAGGACGAGCAGCGCCAGGACCTCGACGGCGAGCAGCCCGACCTGCAGCCGCGCCGAGACCTCCACGCCGAGGTGGCAGACGACGGTCATGACGCCGATCCACGCGACACCGGCCACGGTGGACCAGAGCACGTCGTGCCCGAGCGCCGCGATCGCCGGGTCGTCGGTGATCGTGCCGACGAAGGTGAACCCGTACGACCCGGCGACCTGTGCCAGGTTCGCCATGACGATGACGTCCGCGGCGATGATGCCCCAGCCGCCCATCCACCCGGCGACCGGCCCGAACGCGCGGGTCACCCACGTGAAGGTGGTCCCGCAGTCCGGGTCGAGGCGGTTCAGCTCCTTGCACGCGACCGCGATCATCCACATCGGGACGAACGCGAGCAGCAGGACGGCCGGCGCCTTGACCCCGGCGAGCAGCACGCCCCCGCTCGCCACGACCAGGCCGAGGCTCGCCGCCAGGCTGTACGCCGGCGCGGTCGACGACAGCCCGACGACGATGCTGCCGACCAGGCCGACGGCGCCGGGACGCAGGCCCTTGGCCGTCGTGGTGCGGTCACTCATGCCTGCACTCTGCACGATCCCGGCGCGGGTCTCGAACCACGGGTGCGTCATCGGGGCGTCCGGTCTCCGTCCCGACCGGGGACCGGTGGCTATCGTGGAGCGCATGACCGACGTCGCACGCACCTCAGGGATCCACACCGACGAGCTCGACCCGGACGTCCGCCCGCAGGACGACCTCTACCGGCACGTGAACGGGACGTGGATCGCCGAGACGCCGATCCCCGACGACAAGGCCCGGTACGGCTCGTTCACGGTGCTCGCCGAGGACGCCGAGGTCGCCGTGCGCGCGATCGTCGAGCGCTCGCAGCAGGCCGAGCCCGGCACCGAGGAGCGCAAGGTCGGTGACCTCTACACGTCCTTCACCGACGAGGAACGGCTCGAGTCACTCGGCACCGGCCCGATCGACCCGCTGCTCGGCGAGATCGACGCCGTCGAGACGACCGACGACGTCATCGCGATGGTCGGCCGCTTCGAGCGTCTGGGCCTGCCCGGGTTCATCCAGCTCTTCGTCGACAACGACCCGGGTGACCCGGAGTCGTACGTCGTGTTCCTCGAGCAGTCCGGCCTGGGCCTGCCGGACGAGTCGTACTACCGCGAGGAGCGCTTCGCCGACATCCGGGCGAAGTACCGCGAGTTCGTCGCGTCGATGTTCCCGCTCGCGGGCTTCGCCGACGCCGGGCAGAGCACCGAGGCGGTCATCGCGCTGGAGACGGCGCTCGCCGCGGTGCACTGGGACAACGTGACGACCCGCGACAGCCAGAAGACCTACAACAAGATGGCCTGGGACGAGGTCACGGCGCTGGCGAACGGCGCCGACCTGCGCCTGTGGTGGCAGGCGATCGGTGCGCCGGCCGGCGCGTTCGAGACCGTCGTCGTGCGCGAGCCGTCGTTCGTCACCGGGCTCGCCGAGCTCCTGCGCTCGCAGCCGCTCGACGCGTGGAAGGACTGGCTGCGCTGGCAGGTCATCCGCGGGTCCGCCGCGTACCTGACGAGCGCGATGTCCGCGACCAACTTCTCGTTCTACGGCACGGCGCTCACGGGCGCCCCGAAGCAGCGCGAGCGCTGGAAGCGCGGCGTCTCGCTGGTCGAGGGCGCCATGGGCGAGGCCGTCGGCCGCATCTACGTCCAGGAGCACTTCGACGAGACCTCCAAGGCCGAGATGGACGACCTCGTCGCCAACCTGGTCGAGGCGTACCGGCAGAGCATCACCGCGCTCGACTGGATGACCGACGAGACCCGCGCCCGCGCCCTCGACAAGCTCGACAAGTTCACGCCGAAGATCGGCTACCCGGTCAAGTGGCGCGACTACTCGGCGCTGTCGGTCAGCCCCGACGACCTGATCGGCAACGTCCGCGCCGTTGCGAGCTTCCAGGTCGACCGCGAGCTCGGCAAGATCGGGAAGCCGATCGATCGCGACGAGTGGTTCATGACCCCGCAGACGATCAACGCCTACTACAACCCGGGCTTCAACGAGATCGTGTTCCCCGCGGCGATCCTGCAGTTCCCCTTCTTCGAGGCCTCGCGTGACGCGGCCGCGAACTACGGCGCGATCGGTGCTGTCATCGGGCACGAGATCGGCCACGGCTTCGACGACCAGGGCTCGCAGTACGACGGCGACGGCCGGCTGCAGAACTGGTGGACCGAGGCCGACCGCCAGGCGTTCGAGGAGCGCACGAAGGCCCTCATCGCGCAGTACGACGCCCTCGTGCCGACCGAGGTGCCGGACGGGCACGTGAACGGCGCCCTGACGATCGGCGAGAACATCGGTGACCTCGGCGGTCTCTCGATCGCCTGGAAGGCGTACCTGCTCTCCCTCGGCGGCCAGGAACCCCCGGTCGTCGATGGCCTGTCCGGCGCCGAGCGCTTCTTCCTCAGCTGGGCGCAGGCCTGGCGGATGGCGATCCGCCCGGAAGAAGCGGCGCGCCTGCTGAGCATCGACCCGCACTCGCCGAACGAGTTCCGCTGCAACCAGATCGTGCGGAACATCGACGGCTTCTACGAGGCCTTCGGCGTCACCGAGTCGGACGCGATGTACCTCGACCCGGCCGAGCGCGTCGCGATCTGGTGATGACCGAGCCGGACGCGGCTCCGTCGTCCGATCCGAGCGCGGAGCAGGGGGCCGACACCGGCCCGTCCCGCCGTCCGCGGCGTCGACACCACGTCGACGCCGCGGACGGCGCCCGTGTGCGTGGCCGCCACCGCGGTGGCGCGGACGAGCGGTTCAGCGCCGGACTGGAGGCACTGGGTGCGTTGGCGCGGGACGGTGCGTCCGTCAGCGCCTCGGTCATCGACACCTCGACCGGCAAGGCCCTGCTCGCCGTGGACGACACGCTCGTCCAGCCGGTGGCGAGTCTCGGCCGGGTGCTGCTCCTCATCGAGACGGCCGCCCAGCTCGAGGACGGTCGCCTGCACGGCGACCGCTTGCAGCGGATGGCCCGGGACACCGCGACCGGCGCCGGCCTCTGGCAGTTCCTGCAGGAGTCGACCATGCAGGTCCCGGACCTCGCGACGCTCGTCGGGGCCTCGGCGGACGCCTGGGCCACGAACGCGCTGCTCTCCGCCGTCGGCATCGACGCCGTGCGCGAGCGTGCCGAGGCGCTCGGCATCGAGCGGACCGCGCTGATCGACCGGGTCCGGGACCGCAGGGGCCCTGACGACGCCCCGGACGCGTCGGTCGCACCCGCCGGCGAGCTCGCCTGGCTCATGCGCGGCCTGGCGCTCGGCGAGGTCGTGGACGAACCGGTGTCCAACCGGGTGCTCGGGTGGCTCTCCCTGGCGAGCGACCTCAGCCTGGTCGCCGGCGCCTTCGGTCTCGACCCGCTCGCGCACCGGGCGCTCGACCACGGGTTGCAGGCGGTCGTCGTCACGGGGTCGTCGACGGGAGTCCGGGCCGAGGCGGGCATCCTGCGCGGACCGGGTTCGTCGGTGAGCTACGCGGTCACGGTGACGTTCGACGACGCAGATCTCCAGCGCCGTCTGGCGGTCGTGGAGGCCCTGCGGACCCTCGGCACCGAGGTGCTCGAGGTCGTGCACGCCCCCTCGTACCGCTGACCGAGCGCGACGCTCAGAGGCCGAGCCGGATCGCCAGCCCGAGGCGCCTCGCGAACCGGGCGACGACCTCGGCCTCGGCGTCCGACAGCTCGTCGACGACCTGCACGAGGGGCGACGTGATGTGCCCGTAGGCCTGCTCGAGGTCCGCCGCGGCGTCGGCCGACGGGATGACGACGATGCCCCGGCGGTCCCGCGGGTTCGGACGCCGCTCGGCGCGCCCGGCACGGCTCAGGCGGTCGACGAGCTTCGTCACCGCGGCGGTCGTGATCCCGAGGCGCGCCGCGAGTGCGGTGGGGCTGAGCGGTCGGTCGGCCGCGGCCGCCTGCACCACGTGCAGCAGTGCCAGGGCGTCCGTCGAGCGGAGGTCGAGCTTCCGGAGAGCCTCGTCGTCGGCCTCGTGCACGCTCTCGCCCAGCGCCTCGAGCTCCGCGATCGCCTCGGCCCCCGCAGCGGTCCTCGGGCGCGTCGGCAGGTGGGGTCGTGCCGGGATCCGTCCGTTCTCGTCCATGTTGTGCCCCTCGACTGTCCGATGTCCGCGGCCAGCATCCTGCCACGCTGCGCTGAACGTCCTAACCGTGGAAGTAGTCAACCAGGTACGACAACCGTGCAGGGCGATCCACCGGGACCACTCGGTGGGCACGACGAGGAGGATCAGCATGACGAACGCAGCAGGAACCACCGCCCGGCACGACTCCGTCGTCCGTCGCACGTGGACCGAGACCAAGGCCGCCACGAAGACGACGGAGTTCTACGCCTGGCTCGTGGTGTCGATCGCGATCCTGATCGCGTCGGCCGTGGTGGACAACGGCGACGACGGCCAGGGCTTCGGCGCGGACAAGGCGTGGTCGTACGTCGCCCTCGTGACGGTGGCCTACATCCTCAGCCGCGGCATCGCGAAGGCCGGCGTCCACAAGTCGGACGACCGCGACGACGACCGCCGCGCCGTCTGACGGGACACACGCACGAGCACCGGCGACGGGCGGTCACCCTGTGAGGTGACCGCCCGTCGCGGCGTCCGGGCCGCGCCGCCGTGCTCGGCGTGCACTCAGGCCGCCGCCTGCCCCTCAGGCACGAGCCCCTGCACGTTCAGCAACCCCGCATCGGTGGACCGGCACGCGGTCACACCGGCGTCGCGCACGAACAGCGACTCGGTCGACCCGGGCGGGTACACGCGGAACCCGTCGGCGGCCACCGGGTCGCACTTCGCCGTCGGGTAGTCCTCCGCCTGGGTGATCTTCAGTGGTGCAACGGCCGTCGCGCCGGGTGCGAGCGTCACGGTCGGGTGCGCCGACGACTCGTCGCGGGTGGCTGCCGCGCCGATCTGCTCGCCCGAGCCGCCGCCGACGAAGGACACCCCCGGCCAGCCCTGCAGCGTGCAGGTCGTGGAGCCGGTGTTGCGGAGTGCGAGGTGCACGATCGTGCTGCCGGCGGCGCCACCGCTGCCGGGCTCGATGCTGCCGGTGAGCGACCCGGTCGCACACCGCTCGCCGGCGGCCCCCGACCCACCGCTCGCCGAGCCACCGGACGCCGACGAGGACGAGGCCGAGCCCGACGACGGGACGGACGAGGCGACGGACGAGGAGGACGCAGACGGGGTCGCCGTCACGGTCTCGGTGGCGGTCGGCGTCGCTGCGTCGTCCGGACCGCCCGACGAACAGCCGGAGAGCGCGAGAGCGAGCACGATCCCGGTGCTCACGAGGACGATGGGTGAACGTGTGCTGCGGTGCATGCCCCGACGCAACACCCGACCCGGCCCGCGGGACTCGGGGAGCGTCCAGTCGTCCCGGGCACACTCGCGGCACAGCCAGGCACACGAGCGACGGAGGTCGGAACATGGCAGGCAAGCACGAGCAGGCACGCGGAGACGAGGGACGGGCGGACGGCGTCGAGCCCCGCGCCGGAGCCTTCACGGACAGCGAGATCCCGGGCGAACACCGCGTCGAGTCGCACGAACCCGCCGGGGAGTTCGTCTCCAGCGACATCCCGGGCGAGACGCGGCCCCAGGGCGCTCCGGGCGCTGACACGGGTGAGTACGTCGAGTCGGACATCCCGGGTGAGGCCGAACCGACCACGGACGGTGAGACCGGTCACTACGTCGACAAGGACGAGTGAGGCACCAGGGGCGATCGGAGGACGCTGTCCGGATCCTCAGTCGACGAGACCGGCGGCGACCAGCCGGCGGAGCGTCTCGACGCCCGCCGGCGGACACCGGTCCGCGTCCGCCGAGGTGACCCACTCCACCTCGTCCACCTCTGCGGAGGCGACGGGCGAGGCGGCGTCGGTCGCGCCTCCCGGCCGGACCCGGAACAGGGTCATCGCGACCATGGTGCCCTCGCCCTGGCCGTGCGCGGCCTCGGTGACCGTGCCGAACGGTTCGAGGTCCGCCTCGGTCAGGCGCAGGTCGGTCTCCTCGCGTGCCTCGCGGATCGCGGCCTGCACGTCGGTCTCGTCCGGCTCCGCCTTGCCGCCGGGCAGGTAGAGCACGTCGCGCCCGCGGGCGCGCACCATCAAGACCCGGCGGTCACGGACCAGCAGCAGCGCGCTGACACGCAGTGTCCGGGGACGGTCGGACGGGAGGCTCAGCTCGCGTCCGCCTCGTCGGCGCGGTCCGTCGCGGCCCGCTCGGGCGCGGTGCGCTCCGCGAGCGGCACGATCGGCGACGGCAGCTCCGCCTCGGGTTCCGGGTGCACGCCGAACAGGGCGTCGAGCGCCCCGACGAACTCCTCGCCGCGACCGGCGCGACCGAGCTCGCGGGCGCGGACCGACGGGCGGTGCAGCAGGACGCCGACCAGGTGCCGGAGCGCCCGCTCGGTCTGCTCGACGGACTCCGGGTCGGCGTCACGGCGCTTCGCGCGGTCGATCTCGTCGTCGAGGATGTCGAAGACGTGCTTGCGGAAGGCCACGAGCGCCGGTGTCGTCGACTGCTCGAGCGCCTGCGCCCGGAAGCGCGACACCGCGTCGTCGACCATCTGGCGGGCCTCGGACTCGGCGTTCAGCTCGGCGATCGGTGCGTGGATGCTGATCGTCTCGAGGTCGAGGAGCTCGACGCCCTCGACGCCGGCGGCGTCCGGGTCCACGTTGCGGGGGAGCCCGAGGTCGATGACGATGCGGCGCTGGCCGTCGTCGAGGTCGGCCGGTTCGACGACCGGCACCTCGCTCGAGGTGCAGGTGATGACGACGTCGCTCGAGCCGATGGCCCGGCGCAGGTCGGTCGCGGCGACGAGGTCGTGCTTCGCGGCGAACCACGGTGCGCGGCCGGAGGGCGAGAAGACCTGGATGTTCGCGGCACCGCGGTCGCGCAGGGCCGCGATGGTCGTGGCGGCGTAGCTGCCGGTGCCGACGAGCAGCACGCGGGTCTGCGCCCAGTCGGTGATGCGCGACGAGGCGAGCTCGAGTCCGAGTCGGACGAGCGAGCGACCGGCCGCGCCGATGCGTGTGCGGGTCTTCACGCCGCGGGAGGTGTGCGCCGCTTCTTGGAAGAGGCGCTCGAGGTCGGAGGTGGTGGTGCCGTTCGCGCGGGCGTCCTCGAGCGCTCGGCGGACCTGCCCGGAGATCTCGGTCTCACCGACCACGACGGACTCGAGGCCGCTCGACACGGCGAACAGGTGCTGCACGACGTCCCCGCCGCCGAGCACGCTGACGGAGTCGAGGACCTCGGCGGGCACGAGGTCGCTGGCGGTGGCGACGGCGTCGACGGTGGCCGAAACGGCGGAGTCGCGGTCGTCGCCCGCGATGTCGAGGTAGGCCTCGAAGCGGTTGCAGGTGGCGAGGACGACGGCTCCGTCGAGCACGTCGGAGTCCGTCACCAGACGGCTCGCGGCGGTCGGTGCGCCGATGCTCAGTCGCTCCAGGAGGTCGAAGCTGGCGTTGCGGTGCGACGCCGTGAGACAGATGAGCACGTCTTCCATCGTAACTCGCGCTCGGCCGACCGGCTGTTCGCCCTCCGCGTGCACAGCAGACTGTGCGGTCGCGCAGCGCGTACGAGGGGCTCGTGTCCGGCCACGGATGGGATGATCGTGGCGTGACCACCGCCGCACCAGCAGCCCTGCCCGACAGCCACCCGCTCGTGACCGGCAGGACGTCGGGTTCGCCGCTCGTCCGGGCGCTGCGCGGGGACCGTCCGGAGACGCTGCCGGTGTGGTTCATGCGGCAGGCCGGTCGGTCGCTGCCGGAGTACCGGGAGCTGCGGGTCGGGACGGCGATGCTCGACGCGTGCCTCGACCCGGCGATGGCGTCGGAGATCACCCTGCAGCCCGTCCGTCGGCACGGGGTCGACGCCGGCATCTTCTTCAGCGACATCGTCGTGCCGATCAAGCTCGCCGGTGTGGACGTCGAGATCGTCCCCGGTCGCGGTCCCGTGCTCGGCTCCCCGATCCGCACGGCGGCCGACGTGGACGCGCTCGCCCCGCTCGACCCCGCGGCCCTCGCGCCGATCACCGAGGCCGTGCAGCGCACCGTCGCCGAGCTCGGGGACACCCCGCTCATCGGGTTCGCGGGGGCGCCGTTCACCCTCGCCGCGTACCTGGTCGAGGGCGGCCCCTCGAAGGACCACATCCGCGCCCGCACGCTGATGCACAGCGACCCGGAGACCTGGGCGCGCCTGCTCGACTGGGCCGCCGGCGTCTCCGGAGCGTTCCTCCGGGCGCAGGTCACTGCCGGTGCGTCGGCCGCACAGCTCTTCGACTCGTGGGTCGGTTCGCTGTCCCGCACCGACTACGTCGCTTCGGTCGCACCGCACTCGGCGACGGCCCTGTCGCACGTGGCCGACCTCGGCGTCCCGCGCATCCACTTCGGCGTCGGCAGCGGCGAGGTCCTGCACGAGATGACCACGCTGGGCGACCCGGCCGACACCGTCGCCGTCGATGCCGTGGGCGTCGACTGGCGTGTCCCGCTCGACGAGGCCGTCCGCCGCGTCGGCACCGGGGTCACCGTGCAGGGCAACATCGACCCCGCGATGCTCGCCGCCCCGTGGGAGGTGCTCGAGGCCCACGTCCGCGACGTCGTCCGTCGTGGTGGTGCGGCCCGGGCACACGTGGTCAACCTCGGGCACGGTGTCCCGCCGGAGACCGACCCCACCGTGCTCACGCGCGTGGTCGAGCTGCTCCACGGGCTCGGCGACGGCAAGGGCGACGGGACGGGAGCCGCGGCGTGACCGACGTCGTCGTGGTCGGCGGCGGGGTCGCCGGACTGGTCGCCGCCCGTGACCTGGCGAAGGGCGGCGCGCACGTCGTGCTCGTCGAGGCCGGGGACCGCCTGGGCGGAATGATCCGGCGGCACACCGTCGCCGGGATCGACCTCGACCTGGGGGCGGAGTCCTTCGCGACCCGCACCGACGCCGTCGAGCGGCTCGCGATCGAGCTCGGGCTGGGGAACGACGTCGTGTCGCCCGACCCGCGCGGTGCGTGGCTGATGACCCGCGACGGCCGGACGGCCCCGATCCCGCAGACCGGGTTCCTCGGGATCCCGGGGAGCCCGATGGCCGCCGACGTCCTCGCGGTGGTCGGTCAGGGCGGCGGACTCCGCGCGCAGATGGACTCGCTGCTGCCCTCGCCGGTCGGTGCCCGCGCGCAGTCGCTCGGCGCCCTCGTGCGGAAGCGCATGGGGGAGCGCGTGCTCGACGACCTGGTCGTCCCGGTCGCGGGCGGTGTCTACTCCACCCACCCGGACCAGCTCGACCCCGACCGCGTGGCCCCCGGGCTCCGTGCGGCGCTGCAGCGCGAGGGATCCCTCGCCCGCGCCGTGCTCGCCCTGCGGTCCCGCGCCACCGCGGGGTCGGCGGTCCAGGGCATCCGCGGGGGGATCGCCCGGCTCGTCGACGAGCTCGTGGCCGACGTGACGACCTACGGCGTCGACGTCCGCCTCGCCACCCGCGCCACCGCGATCGAGCGCTTCGCCGTCGAGACCGAGCGCGCGGACGGTTCCCGGGAGCGCCTGCCGGCCCAGCACGTCCTCGCCTCGACCGCCGACCCGACCCGCACGGCGGCACCCGACCGCACGGGCATCGAGCTCGTGACGCTCGTGGTCGACCAGCCGGAGCTCGACGCCGGGCCCCGTGGCACCGGGATGCTCGTGCACCCCGACGCCGAGGGGGTCCGGGCGAAGGCGCTCACGCACGCGACCGTGAAGTGGCCGTGGCTCGCCGAGGCCGCGTCCGGGCGGCACGTCCTGCGGCTGAGCTACGCGACGCGGCCCGAGGACGACGCGAGCCGCCGGGACGACGTGAGCGGCGGCGCGACACGACCGGACGCCGACGCGACGGGACCGGCGGGGACGGGGACGAGCCTCCCGGTCGACCCGGACGACGCCGTCGGGACCCGCGCCACCCGCGACGCCACCGCCCTGCTCGGCGTCCCCGTGACGGCGGACCGTGTGCTCGGTGCCGCCCGGGTGCGCTGGTACGGGCCCGACCTGACCGCCGCGGGCCTGGCCGAGGGCGTCGTCGGCATCGGGGAGACCTCCTCCGGCCGCGGCCTGGCCGGCATCGTCGCCGCTGCCCGGACGTCCGCTGCACGCATCCTGGGATCCTGAGCGGACCGGGGAGCACCCGAGGGCTACTGTGGATGAACGCCGGACGTATTCCGTTCGGCGCATGACCACCGCACACCCTCAACAACGGAGGATCGCACATGCGAGGCAAGCTCCTGTTCGTCGCCGGCGCCGCACTCGGGTACGTCCTGGGATCGCGAGCCGGACGGGCGCGGTACGAGCAGATCAAGACCGTCAGCGGCAAGATCTGGAACAACGGCAACGTCCAGAAGGGCGTGCACCAGGCCGAGGAGTTCATCCAGGACAAGGGCCCGGACGTGGCCGAGTTCGTCGGTGAGCAGACCAAGAAGGTCGTCCGCAAGGTCAGCCAGAAGAAGGACGCCGCCTCCTCATGACCGACACCCGCGACCGCAAGTCGCGATCGTTGTTCGGTCTGGTCGGGGACATCCCGAAGCTGGTCAAGAACCTCGTCAAGGGCGAGATCGACCTGCTGAAGGCCGAGATGATCGCCAAGGCGAAGGTCTTCGGACTCGCTGCCGGGCTCCTCATCGGCGCGCTCGTCATCGTGCTCTACGCGATCGGCGTGCTGCTGACCGCCGCCGTGATGGGCCTCGCGACCGTGATGCCGGCGTGGCTCGCCGCCCTGCTGCTCGCCGTCGTCATGCTGATCGTCGCCGGCATCCTCGGGTTCGTCGGCTGGAAGCGCTTCAAGAAGGGCCTGCCCCTCACGCCGAAGCGCACGATCGACAGCGTCAAGGACGACATCAACGCCGTGAAGGGCTTGGGCAACAAGCCCGGCCAGCACGACCGGATCACCCGCTCCTGAGCGGGACGACCGACACCCCCACCGGAGGACCCCTGTGACCGACCAGCACGACGACCTGGCGAACCGCGTCGCTGCGACCCGCACGCAGCTGTTCGAGACGCTCGACGCGATCGAGGACAAGCTCAACGTGCCGAAGCAGCTCGGCATCGCCGCGTCGAAGGTCAAGCAGGGGATCGACGAGAAGCCGGTGCCCTACCTGGCCGGGCTCGCAGCCGGTGTGGCGGTGGTCGGGAGTATCGTCGTAGCGGTGCTCCGACGGCGGTAGACCGCCTCTGATCGGTGGTCCTCCGGAAGCGGCGCGCAGCCACGACCCAGGCAACCGACAAGACGAGGAACCATGAGCTCCGACGTGCACGCAGCCCCGCACGAGAACGTCCCCGACAACGCCGCCGCCGGTGCCGCAGCGCACGGCGCCGGTTCGGCGCACGAGACCGACCCGGCGAGCGGGATCGACCCGAACCTGCTCACCGCGTACGCGCTCTGGGCCGTGTTCCGTCGGCCGCTCGGACCGATCCACCGCGTCGGTGACGACGCCGTCGCCGAGCTGGACGCCGCCGTGGCCCGTGCGGCCGACGCCGGCGTCACCATCCGCGGTTTCTACGACGTCTCCGGCTTCCGCGCCGATGCGGACGTCATGATCTGGCTGCACGGCGACGACGCGCAGGCGATCCAGGCGGCGCTGCGCGACGTCCGCCGCACGGCCCTGTTCCAGGACGCCGAGCCGGTGTGGCACGCGATGGCGATGCACCGCGAGGCCGAGTTCAACAAGCGCCACACGCCGGCGTTCCTGCGCGGTAAGGACCCCGAGGCCTGGATCACGGTGTACCCGTTCGTCCGGTCCTTCGAGTGGTACCTCCTGCCGGAAGAAGAACGCTCGAAGATGCTCCGCGACCACGGCATCGCCGGCGCGAAGTACCGACGCGTGCTGACGAACACCATCGCGACCTTCGCGCTCAGCGACTACGAGTGGATCCTGCCGCTCGAGAGCCCCGAGCTCGTCGACCTCGTCGACCTCATGCGCGACCTGCGCTACACCGAGGCGCGCCTGCACGTGCGCGAGGAGGTCCCCTTCTTCACCGGTCGTCGGGTGACGACCGCCGAACTGCCGGAGGTGCTGTCGTGACCGACACCAGCCAGATCACGAACGGGCAGGGCAAGGTCCTCGCCGCAACTGCTGCCGCGGCGGACGGCCCCGAACACGTCGAGGTCCCGACCGCGTACGACGCGATCCTGCTCGCCGGCTTCGGCGGCCCCGAGGGCCAGGACGACGTCATCCCCTTCCTCCGCAACGTCACGCGCGGCCGCGGGATCCCGGACGAGCGCCTGGAGGAGGTGGCGCACCACTACCGCCACTTCGGCGGCGTGAGCCCGATCAACGCCCAGAACCGCGCGCTCAAGGCCGCGCTCGAGGGCGAGCTCGCGAAGCGCGGCATCGACATGCCGGTGCTCTGGGGCAACCGGAACTGGGCGCCCTACCTCGAAGAGGCCTTCACCGAGGCAGCCGACAAGGGCTACACCAAGCTCATCGCCATCGCGACGAGCGCCTACTCGTCGTTCTCGAGCTGCCGGCAGTACCGCGAGGACTACGCCCGCGTGCTCACCGAGACCGGCCTGATCGACACGATCCAGGTCGACAAGGTCCGGCAGTTCTTCGACCACCCGGGCTTCGTGCGCCCGTTCGTCGACGGTGTCCGTGACGGCATGGCCCGTGCGATCCGCGAGAACGAGGGCCTCGACGTCGCGACCGAGCTCCGCATCCTGTTCTCGACGCACTCGATCCCGTCGACCGACGCGGCGAAGTCCGGCCCGGACTACCGCGGATTCGACGAGCACGGCGCGTACGAGGCGCAGCACCTGGCCGTGGGTGAGGTCGTCCTCGAGCAGGCGTGGACCGAGCTGCTCGAGCAGCCGGAGTTCGCCCACCTGCAGGGCACGTCGAAGCCGGCGTGGAAGCTCGTCTACCAGTCGCGCTCCGGCCCGCCGACGCAGCCGTGGCTCGAGCCCGACATCAACGACTACATGAACGAGGAGCTCAAGGGCGGCCCGACCCGCGCGGTGCTCATCGTGCCGCTCGGCTTCGTGAGCGACCACATGGAGGTCATGTGGGACCTCGACGAAGAGGCGACCGAGACCGCGGGCGAGCTCGGCTTCTGGTCGCTCCGCACGCAGACGCCGGGCGTCGACCCGGCCTACGTCGCCGGACTCGTCGACCTGGTGCTCGAGCGCGTCAACGGCACCCCGACCAGCGAGCGTCCGCACCTGACCGACATCGGCCCCTGGTACGACGTGTGCCGCCCGGGCTGCTGCGAGAACGTGCGCGCCGGGTTCAAGCCGGCCGCTGCCGGGGTCGCTCCGTGACGGACGGCCACCGAACGACGGCCGACGGCGGACCGGACACGACCGAGACGGTCACGAGCGACACGACCGCGTCGACCCCGGCCGACGGCCCGGCCCCGATCCGGCTCGGCACCCGTGCCAGCCGGCTCGCGGTCGCGCAGTCGCAGGACGTGGCCGACCGCCTGGCCAAGGCTGCGGGACGCCCGGTCGAGCTCGTCACGGTGACGAGCGAGGGCGACACGAACCGTGCGTCCCTGGCCAGCCTCGGCGGCACCGGCGTCTTCGCCAGTGCCCTGCGCGAGGCCCTGGTCGCGGGTGAGGTCGACGTGCTCGTGCACTCGCTGAAGGACCTGCCGACCGCTCCGTACGAGGGACTCACGATCGCGTCGGTGCCGAAGCGTGCCGACGCCCGTGACGTCCTGGTCGCGCGGAACGGCGCGACGGTGGACACCCTGCCCGAGGGCGCGAAGGTCGGCACGGGCTCGCCCCGCCGCGTCGCGCAGCTCAAGGCGAAGCGTCCCGACCTCGACGTGATCGACATCCGGGGCAACATCGACACCCGCCTCGGGCGCGTGGACGACGACCTCGACGCGGTCGTGCTGGCCGCCGCCGGGCTCGGCCGGATCGACCGGCTCAGCGCGGCGACGGAGCTCCTCGACCTCGGCTTCTGGCCGAGCGCTCCCGGCCAGGGTGCGCTCGCGGTCGAGATCCGGGCGGACGAGACGGACAGGAACCTGCTCGCCGCGCTCCGCAAGCTCGACCACGCCCCGACGCGCCTGACCGTGACGGCCGAGCGCGAGGTCCTCGCGAAGCTCGAGGCCGGCTGCTCCGCCCCGATCGGTGCGACCGCGGTCGTCGACGCCGAACTCCTGCTCGTCTCCGCGACGGTCTACCGCCCGGACGGCTCCGAGTACCGCACGGCGTCGCACGCAGCGCACCTGGACGGCTCCGCACAGGACCGTCTCGACGAGGCACTCGAGGTGGCCGGACGCGTCGCCGCCGAACTGCTCGAGAACGGTGCCGCCGAGCTGGCGGACCTGGCGTCATCCGTGTCCGCGGCCCCTGCCGAGGGCGACCACTCCGCCGGGCCCGGTCTGGCCACCCCCGCGGCCGAGCAGCCGGCGGACGACGGCTCCACGACCACCACGGCGTAGGCGGTCACCACGGACGACACCGCTCGCGTCGCGGACGAGGCACGGCCCCCGGTCGTCCTCGTCCCACGCGGCGGTGCGTGGGGCGACGCCGTCGCCGCGGCGGCGCGGGAGCGCGGGCTCGAGCCCGTCATCGTCCCGCTCATCACGGACGCCCCGCCCGCCGACGCGGCAGCGCTCGACGCGGCCCTCGCCCGGTTCGCCGACGCAGCGGGCTCGTCCGCCGAAGGCGCAGCGGCTGCGACCGTGGACGGCACAGCGGTCGGGAGGCGCGACGCGTCTCCCACGGAACGCGTGCGTCCCGACGGGGCCGGCACCGGGGCCGCCTGGCTCGTGGTGACCAGTGCGACGGCCGTGCGCGTGGTCGCCGGGCGCGTGCCGCGCCTCCCGGCCGGGGTCCGTGTCGCCTGCGTCGGCGAGGCGACCGCCCGTGCCGCGCGCGAGGCGGGCTGGCCCGTCGACCTCGTACCGGACGACGAGTCCGCAGCCGGACTGGCCGCAGCCCTGCCGGCCGATGGCAGGCCCGTGTTCTTTCCACGCTCCGAGATCGCCGCGACCACCCTCATCGACCGGTTGCGCGCCCGTGGGATCGTCGTGTCGGAGGTGGTGGCGTACCGTACCGTGGGGACGGGCGGAGACCCGATCGTCCTCGACCCCCCGCCGGACGCCGTGCTCGTGACGAGCGGGAGCGTCGCCCGACAGGTCGCAGCGCGGATGACCCCGCTCGACCCGCGCACGCACGTCGCGTGCATCGGACCGTCCACCGCCGACGCCGCCCGTGCCGCGGGACTCCCCGTACACGTCGTGGCCGCCGGTCGGTCCGCCGAAGCCCTGCTCGACGCCGTCGTCGAGACCCTCCACCCGAACCCCAGAACAGGAAGGTCATCGTGACCGGACGCTTCCCGCAGGTCCGCCCCCGTCGGCTGCGCGCCACCCCCGCCATGCGACGCCTCGTCGCCGAGACGCGGATCCACCCCGCCGAGCTCGTGCTGCCGATGTTCATCCGCGAGGGCGCCACCGACGCGATCGACATCTCGAGCATGCCGGGCGTGCAGCAGCACTCGCTCGACTCCTTCCGCCGTGCCCTGAACGAGGCTGCTGAGCAGGGCGTCGGCGGTGTGAACCTGTTCGGCGTCCCGACGTCGAAGGACGCCGAGGGGTCCGGCGCGACCGACCCGGACGGCATCCTCAACGTCGCGATCCGCGTCGCGAAGGAAGAGGTGGGCGACGCGCTCGTCGTGCAGTCCGACCTGTGTCTCGACGAGTTCACCGACCACGGCCACTGCGGTGTGCTCGCTGCCGACGGCTCGGTCGACAACGACGCCACGCTCCTGCGCTACCGCGACATGGCGGTCGCCCAGGCCGAGGCCGGCGCAGAGCTGGTCTGCATGAGCGGCATGATGGACGGCCAGATCGCCGCTGCCCGCGACGCGCTCGACACCGCCGGGCACAGCGGTACCGCACTGCTGGCGTACTCGGCGAAGTACGCGTCCGCGTTCTACGGCCCCTTCCGCGAGGCCGTCGCCTCGACGCTGCAGGGCGACCGGCGGACGTACCAGATCGACGCCGCGGACGGCCGTCAGGGGCTGCGCGAGGTGCTGCTCGACATCGAGGAGGGCGCCGACATCGTCATGGTGAAGCCGGCGATGAGCTACCTCGACGTCCTCGCCCGCACCGCCGACGTCTCCGAGGTCCCCGTCTGGGCCTACCAGATCTCCGGCGAGTACGCGATGATCACGGCCGCCGCCCAGAACGGCTGGATCGACCGCGACGCCGCCGCGATGGAGGCGCTCGTCGGCATCAAGCGTGCCGGTGCGGACGCGATCCTGACCTACTTCGCGGTCGACATCGCGAGGAAGCTCAACCAGGAGGCCGGCCTGCGCACGTCCGGCAGCACCGCGGCGGTGTCCGGCGTCGCCACGACCGGGAAGGCCCCCGAATGACCACCACCACGCTCCCCGTCTCCAACGACGAACTGTTCGGCCGCGCGAAGGACAGCATCCCCGGCGGCGTGAACTCGCCCGTCCGCGCGTACGGCTCCGTCGGCGGCACCCCGCGCTTCCTGACCTCCGCCTCCGGGCCCTACGTGACCGACGCCGAGGGCCGGCAGTACGTCGACCTCGTCGCCTCGTGGGGTCCCGCGATCCTCGGGCACGCACACCCGGGCACGGTCGAGGCCGTGCAGCAGGCAGCGTCGCGCGGCCTGTCGTTCGGGGCGTCCACCCCGGGCGAGACCGAGCTCGCCGAACTCGTCAAGGAGCGCGTGCAGGTCGACGGCGACGGCCCGATCGAGAAGCTCCGCATGGTGTCCACCGGCACCGAGGCCACGATGACCGCGATCCGCCTGGCCCGCGGGTACACCGGCCGCGACCTGCTCGTGAAGTTCGCCGGGCACTACCACGGGCACTCGGACTCGCTGCTCGCCGAGGCCGGCTCGGGCGTCGCGACGCTCGCACTGCCGGGCAGCGCGGGCATCACCGCCGAGACCGCCGCGCAGACCCTGGTGCTGCCGTACAACGACCTCGACGCCGTCCGCGCCGCGTTCGACGAGCACTCCGAGCGCATCGCCGCCGTGATCGTCGAGTCCGCCGCCGCGAACATGGGCGTGCTCGCCCCGGAGCCCGGGTTCAACCGTGCGCTCGCCGAGATCACGAGGGCGCAGGGCGCGCTGCTCATCGTCGACGAGGTCCTCACGGGCTTCCGCGTCGGCCCGGCCGGGTGGTGGGGCCTCGAAGCAGCCGGCGCCGTCCCCGAGGGCACCGGCTGGAAGCCCGACCTCGTCACCTTCGGCAAGGTCATCGGCGGCGGCATGCCCCTCGCCGCGCTCGGCGGTCGGCGCGAGGTCATGGACTTCCTCGCCCCGCTCGGCCCCGTCTACCAGGCGGGCACGCTGTCCGGGAACCCGCTCGCGGTCGCCGCGGGCACCGCGACGCTCCGAGCCGCGACGCCGGACGTGTACGCGCACCTGGACCGCACCGCTGCGACGATCGCGGACGCCACGAGCGCCGCGCTGTCGGCCGAGGGCGTCGCGCACACCGTGCAGCACGCCGGGAACCTGTTCTCGTTCGCGTTCGTCGAGCAGGCCCCGCGGAACTACGACGACGTGCGCGCGCAGGAGGCCTTCCGCTACGCGCCGTTCTTCCACAGCATGCTCGACCAGGGTGTGACCCTGCCGCCGAGCGTGTTCGAGGCGTGGTTCGTCACGGCAGCGCACGACGACGAGGCCGTCGGGCGCGTGCTCGACGCCCTGCCGGCGGCAGCGCGGGCAGCGGCGGCGGCCACGGCGTAGCGCGCCCGCTCCCTCCCGCGGGGGCCGGCGAGACCGGTCGGACGGGAGGCCCGTGGCGGCTACCGCGCTCGACGAGCGTGCCAGCGGCCCCCGGTCCGCTCGATGGCCAGCGGGAACGCGAAGGCGTGCGACACCGCCTCGGACGTGACGACCTGGTCCGCCGGGCCCTGGGCCACCACGGCGCCGTCGCGCAGCAGCATCGCGTGCGACGTCGACGCGGGCAGGTCCTCGAGGTGGTGCGTGACCATCACGCTGCCGAGGTCCGGGTGCCGCTGCCGCAGCGCGTCGACGGTCTCGAGCAGGTGCTCGCGCGCGGCGACGTCGAGCCCGGTCGCCGGTTCGTCGAGCAGCAGCAGGCGCGGTTCGCTCATGAGCGCCCGTGCGATGAGCGTCCGACCCCGCTCGCCCTGTGACAGCACGGGCCAGCGGGCGTCGGCGCGGCCCGCGAGTCCGACGTCCGCGACGTGCCGCCTGGCGGTCTCGAGCTGTTCCGGCGTCGGCTCCCACCGCATCATGAGGTCGGTCGTGCCGGTGAGCCCGGTCAGCACCGTCTCGGTGACCGTCAACGGCGACAGCATCCGGTGCCGCGGGTCGACGTGCCCGATGTGCTCGCGGAGTTCCCGGACGTCCACCCGCCCGAGCCGCCGGCCGAGCAGCTCGACGGTGCCCGCGGTGGGGTGCCCGTTCGCGCCGAGGACGGCGAGCAACGTCGACTTGCCGGCGCCGTTCGGACCGAGCAGCGCCCAGTGCTCCCCGCTGCGCACCGTCAGCGAGACGTCGTGCAGCAGGTCCCGTCCGGAGCGGGTCACACGGAGGGCTTCGGCGCGGAGCAGGACGTCGGTCACGCGACCAGTCTGCCCGGTCGGGTGCCCCGGCCCGAGAACGTCAGGCGTCAGCGGTCGCGTCGGCGTTCGCGTGCGCGGCGCGCATCTCCGACAGGTGCTCGGCCATCGCGCGGGACATGCTGCGGATCACGGCACCGGCGGCCTCGCCGTCGCGGCCCTTCGCGGCTGCGCGGAACGAGTCGAGCCCGTGCTTGACGTCCCAGAACACGAACTCCGGCTGCCCGATGCGGACGAACTTCGCGCGGTTGACGATGCCCTCGGCGGTCTTGACGAGCAGCTCGTTGCCGGAGTGCGCGACGAGGAACGCGATGAGCGCGTCGACGTCGTCGTTCAGGGCGCGGTCCTCGGCGTCCGCGTGCTTGCGGGCCTGGTCGAGGAGCTTGCCGAGCTGCTTGAGCGCGGCGTCGTCGAGGTTCGGCACGGCCCAGCGGGCGGCGAGCTCGGCGAAGCCGAAGAGGAGCTGGAACGCGTCGTCGTACTGTTCGCGCGTGGGGGAGGCGACGCGGGTGTACCGGTTCGCCTCCATCTCGACCAGGCCGTAGTCGACGAGCTTCGCGATGGCCTCGCGGATGGGCGTGCGACTGACCCCGAGCCACGCGACGAGCTCGTCGTCGTTGAGGCGTTCACCGGCCTGGAGCGTGCCGTCCTGGATCGCGGCGAGCATCTTCTCGAGCACGACGTCGCGCAGGAGCTTCCGGGGTGACGACTCGACCGACGACTTGGGTACCGGCATGGCTGCTCCTCACAGGTTCGGGTGTTCCGCGTGCCAAACCTAGCGTGTCAGTTGGCAAGCGTTCGGGAAATCACCTGAAAGGGAAAGGCTCAGCGACGCAGGTCGACGACCGTCCGGCCGTGCACGCGACCGGCCACCACCTCGGCACCGACCGCGATCGCGTGCTCGAGGTCGACCGTGCGGGTGACGTCGGCGAGCAGCGCCGGGTCGAGGTCGGTGGCGAGTCGCTCCCACGCCCGCTGACGCAGCGGCAGGGGAGCCTCGACCGAGTTGATGCCGAGCAGCGACACCGCGCGCAGGATGAACGGCATGACGGTCGTCGGCAGCGCGGAGTCCTGCGCGAGCCCGCACGCCGTGACCGCGCCGCCCCACTTCGTCGCGGCGAGCACGTTCGCCAGGGTCGCACCGCCGACGCTGTCGACCGCGCCGGCCCAGGTCGCGCGCTGCAGCGGCTTGCCGAGCTCGGCGATCGTCGCACGGTCGACCACGTCCGACGCACCGAGCGCCCGGAGCGAGGCCTCGTTCGACCGCCGACCGGTCGAGGCGGTCACGCGGTACCCGCGGGCGGCGAGCAGCGCGATCGCCACCGTGCCGACGCCGCCGGACGCCCCCGTCACGAGCACGGGACCGTCGTCGGGGGAGACCGTGCGTTCGAGGGCGAGCACGGACAGCATCGCGGTGAAGCCGGCCGTACCGATCGCGGTCGCGAAGGAGTCCTCGACGCTGTCGGGCAGCACGACGAGGGACCCGCTCGGCACCACTGCGTGCTCCGCCCACCCGCCGTGCCGCGTCTCGCCGAGGCCGGCGCCGTTGCACACCACCCGGTCGCCGATCGCGACGTCGTGCACCCCCGGACCGAGCGCCGACACCGTGCCGACGACGTCGATGCCCGGGACGAGCGGGTCGACCCGGGCGACGCCGGGGTTGCCCGCCAGGGCGAGCCCGTCCTTGTAGTTCACGCTCGAGTACGTGACGTCGACGAGGGCCTCGCCCTCGGCGGGGTCGGGGAGGTCGACCTGCGTGATCGCGGGCGGGGCGGAACGGGAGACGAGGACTGCGCGCGTCATGCGTCGGACGCTACCCCGTGCCTCCCGGCCGGATGCTCGTTCGTTCCCAGAACAGCTGCGATGCCTGGCGGAACCGGGCGTACCTGGTACGCCCGTCCGACCAGGTACGCCCGTTCCGACCAGGTACGCCCGTTCCGACCAGGCGGGCCGGACCGGGCCGGGCCGCGCCTGCGGCGTCAGCCGAACATGATGGCGGCCTCGTCGTACCGCGCCTGCGGCACCGTCTTCAGCTCGCCCAGGGCGTCCTCGAACGACACGTGCACGATCTCCGTGCCCTGGAGCGCGACCATCCGGCCCCAGCGCCCCTCGACCACGGAGTCGATCGCCGCGAGCCCGAGCCGCGTCGACAGCACCCGGTCGTACGCGGTCGGTGTCCCACCGCGCTGGATGTGCCCGAGGGTCGTGGCGCGGGTCTCGATGCCCGTCATCTCCTCGATCATCGGCGCCAGGCGCTCCCCGATCCCGCCCAGCCGCGGACGCCCGAAGGCGTCGAGCCCGCGCTCGGTGTGCGCGTTGTCCTCGTGGTCCGGGACGAACCCCTCGGCGACGACCACGAGCGGTGCCCGTCCGCGGTCGTAGGCGGCACGCACCCACGCCGCGATCTGCTCCATGCTCGTCTTCTGCTCGGGGATCAGGATCGCGTGCGCACCCGCGGCCATCCCGGAGTGCAGTGCGATCCAGCCCACGTGCCGACCCATGACCTCGGCGACCATGCAGCGCGAGTGGGACTCGCCGGTGGTGCGGAGTCGGTCCATGGCCTCGGTCGCGATGGCCACCGCGGTGTCGAAGCCGAACGTGTAGTCGGTGGCGCCCAGGTCGTTGTCGACGGTCTTGGGCACGCCGACGATCTTCAGGCCCGCGTCGGTCAGGCGCTTCGCGGCGGCCAGGGTGCCCTCGCCGCCGATCGCGACGATGGCGTCGATGCCGTGCCGCTCCAGCGTCCTCGTGATGTTCTCGACGCCGCCGTTCGGCCCCTCGAAGGGGTTGGTGCGGCTCGTGCCGAGGATCGTGCCGCCCTGCTTGGCGATGCCCTGGATGTCCTTGCGGCCGAGGGGCACGATGTCGCCGTCGACGACGCCCCGCCAGCCGTCGCGGAACCCGACGAACTCGTGGCCGTGGATCGCGATGCCCTTGAGCACGATGCCGCGGATGACCGCGTTGAGGCCGGGGCAGTCGCCTCCGGAGGTGAGGATGCCGATGCGCACGGAGACTCCAACGTCGTCGGGTTGCGGGGACCTCCCCATCATGTCTGACGGTGGTGTGGCATTACCATCCCCGTGTGTCCCTGCCGTCCTCCTCCGCCACCGGTCGACCCGGTGCGTCCGGTCGGCGACCCGGGGCGTCCGGCGCGACCGCTGCGGTCGGCCGGGTGGACACCCTGTACCGGCCGGGAGGCGCGGTGGACGTCCGCGCGACCCTCCGGCCCCTGCAGCGCGGCTCCGGCGACCCCGCCTTCCAGGTGGTCGGGTCCGACACGTGGCTCGCGCTGCGCACCCCGACGGGAGGGGCCTCGGTGCTCGTCCGCCGTGCGGGGAGCGACACGATCGCGGTCTCCGCGTGGGGTGACGGCGCCGCGTGGGCGGTGACCCACGCACCGGACCTGCTCGGGCGCGGCGACGACTGGTCCGAGCTCGACGTCAGCGCGCACGCCTTCCTGGCCGAGGCGCGACACCGACAGCCGGGGTTGCGGCTGCTCCGGACGAACACCGTCGTGGCGATGCTCGTGCCGGCGATCATGGAGCAGAAGGTGACCTCGCGGCAGGCCTGGCGTGCGTGGCGGTACCTGCTCCGGCGTTTCGGCGAACCGGCGCCCGGTCCGGTGCCCGTGGAGATGTTCGTCCCGCCGGCCCCCGAGCAGTGGGCACGGATCCCGAGCTGGGAGTGGCACCGGGCCGGCATCGAGCCCGGCCGTTCGGCGACGGTGATGCGAGCGGTCAAGGTCGCGCCGGCGCTCGAGCGGACGCTGGCGCTCGGTCGCGGTGGCACGGTCGTGTCGCAGCGGCTGCAGTCGGTGCCGGGCATCGGGCAGTGGACCGCCGCCGAGACGGCGCAGCGGGCGCACGGGGACCCTGATTCGCCGAGCGTCGGGGACTACCACGTGCCGGCGCTCGTCGGGTGGGCGTTGACCGGCGGCCCGGTGGACGACGACGGGATGCTCGAACTCCTCGAACCCTGGCGTGGGCACCGCGAGCGGGTCGTCCGGCTGATCGGAGGCTCGGGCTTCCGGAAGCCGGCGTTCGGCCCGCGGATGACGATCCAGGACCACCGCTGGCACTGAGCCCGACACATCGTGGTCGTCGCCGGTGCGGCCCGGCCGGGGTGCGTGCCATGATCGGGGCGTGGGGAACGTCGTCGTCGTGCAGGCAGGGGATCCGCGGCGCGAGCGCCTCGAGCGCGAGGGGTGGTCGGTCAGCGCTCGGTCGTTCGGCGCCCAGCTCGATGCCGAGCGCCTGGACGTCGGCCTGCTGACCGCGTTCGTCTCCGCGATCGATCCGGCACTCGTGTTCCGCTCGCTCGGAGCCCACGACGTCGACGCGGTGCTCGCCCTCGACCGACTGACGGCGGACGACTACCCGGGCAGCGTCGCGACCCGGCACGAACAGATGGACCGCGACGCGGCCACCCCCACCGCGGTCCGTCGCGCCTCCGGAGCGTTCGCTGCCGACGGGTCGCTCGTCGCGATGACCTACGTCGATGTCGACGGAGCCGACGCCGAGACGGACTTCACCGTGGTCCGCCCGATGCACCGCGGTCGGGGGATCGGCACGGCGCTCGAGGCCTGGTCGGTCCTGGCGTTGCAGCGCGAGGGTGTGCGGCGCTTCCGCACGGGAGGGTCGGCCGACAACGTCGCGATCCGGCGTGCGAACGCCGCGCTCGGGTACGTGCAGGACGAGGAGTGGGTCACGCTGACGGCCCCGGACAGCACCGACGCGGGGACGTAGGCTCCAGGTGAGAACCGATCTCACGAGGAGGAACCATGTCGGACCCGAACACCACCCCCGCCGCCGAGGCCGAGGAGCACCGCGTCGCCGAGCACGACGTCGCTGACCACGACCACGAGCAGGACGGCGGCGAGCACGAGACCGTCGAGCACGGCGACCACGTCGACTTCGTGCACGACGGTCACCGCCACGCGCGTCACGAGGACCACTACGACGAGCACTGAGCGTCGCTGACGCGACCGATGGCGGCCGGGAGGGACGTGGCGGAGCAGCCACGGGCCTCCCGGCCGTCGCCAGTGCGGTCTCGCACCTCCTACGCTGGCCGCATGGCGACGATCATCCGCACCGCGCGGTCGAGCGACGCGGACGCCGTCCAGCGGATCGAGGACGATGCCGACCAGCTGCTGATCGATCGTCTCCACCCCGAGGTCTGGTCTCCGGCTCCACACGGCAGTGCACGACTCTCGGAGCCCGGCTTCCTGCTCGTGGCCGACGTCGACGGCGAGGTCGCCGGCTTCGTGCACGTCCTCGAGGTGGAGGGCGTCTGCCACCTGGAGCAGCTCTCGGTCCGACCGCCGCGGGCGCGGCGGGGCCTCGGGCGAGCGCTCGTGGAATCGGCGAAGGACCGCGCGCGTGTTCGCGGCCACGATCGCATCTCCCTCCGCACCTACGCGGACGTTCCCTGGAACGCGCCGTTCTACGCCACGGCCGGCTTCGCCGAGGAGGAACCGGTCACGTGCTTCCACCGGTCCCTGCTCGAGGTCGAGGCGCGGCACGGCCTCGACCGGTACGGGCGCAGGGTGCAGATGGGCGCACCGCTCGGTGCATCCCGTCCGTAGGGGCGTCCGCGGGGCCGAGGAGGCCTACGGGTGCCGGGTGCCCTCGCCGGCCAGCACTGCGCGGTAGCCCTCGCGGAAGGTCGGGTAGCGCGGCTCCCAGCTGGTCGACCGGAGCAGGGCGTTCGACAGTCGTTTGTCGCCGCCGGCCTGCCGACCCTCGGGCTCGGCGGCCGGCGGCCGCTCGACGCCGAGTTCGTCGGCCAGGAACGTCAGGACGTCGTCGAGCCGGGCCGGTTCGTCGTCGGTGCCGAGGTACGTCGGTGCGGGATCGTCGATGCCCGCCAGGTGCACGAGTGCTGCCGCGGCGTCGTCCCGGTGGATGCGGTTCGTGTGTGGCGAGGTGCCGGACGACAGCCGGGCCTGCCCGGACCGCACCTGGTTGATCAGCCGCTCGCGGCCGGGCCCGTAGATGCCGGAGAGCCGGACGAGCACGGCGCCGGGCGCCCGGTCGCGCAGCAGTGCCTCGGCCTCGAGCAGGACACCCGCGGTCGGGGTGCCCGCGCGCGCCGGGGTCTCTTCCGTGACCTCGCTGCCGTCCTCGACGTCGTACACCGCGGTGGAGGACACGACGACCACCCGCGGCGATGCGCCGGACGCGTCGATGCCGTCGAGCACGTTCTGCAGGCCGTCGACGTAGGTCGCGCGGTACTCGTCGACGTCGCGGGAGCCGGCGGCGAACGCCACCACGACGACGCCCGTGTCCGCGTCGATCGACGGCACCTCGCGCCGGAGGTCGACGCTCCGCCCCGTGATCGGGGACGGGACCAGCTCGGCGCGACGGCGGAGTCCGGTGACCGGGTGGCCGAGCGCCGCGAAGCGCAGGCCGGCCTCGGTGCCGAGGTCGCCGCAGCCGGCGATGACGACGGGGAGCGGTGCTGCATGCTCCGAGCTTGTCAGGTGCCGGTCGGAGTGGCCCGAGCGCGAGGGCTCGGGCCGGACGACTCAGACCTGCTCGTTGTCCGGGGACTCGGGCTCGCCGCCGGAGTCGACGTCGCTGTCCTGCTGCGGGTCCTCGGTCGCGTTGCCGGTGGACGAGCCGTCGGGCAGGTCCTCGGTGCGCTGGAACTCGCGCTCGGGGGCGTCCGTCGAGCCGTCGGTCGGGGTGTTCTCGTGCTGCTGATCGCTCATGCGGCGCACGGTACGCGGGTACCCCTCCACCGCCACCCGGGCGAAGGAGAAGGGCGGCAGCGGTCAGCGGGGCCGGGCGGTCAGCGGGGCGGCAGCGGCCGGAGCTCGCCCCAGGTGCGGCGGCTCCCGGCGATGAAGTCCTGCAGGTCGCTCTGCACGTCGACGACGAGCTGGTCGACACCACCGTCGATCCGCAGCGAGCTCGAGCCGCCGTCCTCCCTCCGGATCCGCCAGCGCGCCATCGCGCTGCCCTCGATCACGACATCGTCGTCCTGCAAGGGAGTGAGCTCCATGTCCCCCGCGTCGATGAGGAACAGCTGCAGGGTGGCGGCCTCGTGCGGATGCAGCATCGCGAGCACGGCCGGTCGGATCACCGCGAGCACGTCGCGGACCTCCATGATCTCGGGCACGGTCGGAGCGTAGCGCTGCGGGGCGGCGGAGCAGCCCGTCCCCCGAGTTTGTAACGGAGAGATAACGACTCCGAACTCGTCCAAACCCTTTCGTGGAGGGTCCCGAATCCCTTGCATCAACCGGGAAACACCCGGAGCGCTCACCAGCCGCAGGTAGCTGGTTCTCCACCCCTTTGCGGGGTGTGTTCGGCGCGCACTCAGGGAATCGCGCCGAGCGCGACAACGGAAGGAACCATCATGCGCAAGTCCATGAAGACCTCGATCACCCTCGCCACCACCGGCGCCCTCGTCCTCGGTGGTGCCGCGTTCGGCATCAGCACCGCGAACGCGTCGACCCCGAACGTGCAGACGGTGTCGTCCTCGTCGTCGAAGATCCCCGCCCCGGTCGCGTCCGTGCCGGAGGTCAAGGGCGGCAACACCGCCGTCGCGCTCGACTCGGGCTTCACCGACGCCCTCACCTCGCTGGGGCTGACCCCGGGTGTGTCCGGCAACGCCAAGCTCGAGAACGGGTCGGTGTCGTTCCCGATCACCGCCGGGTCGGTCACGTACTGGTCGCCGGACGGCAACTACCGCCCCTACGTGCAGGGTCTGCTGAACCACGACGACTCGGGCCTGACCCTCAAGGCCGGTGACACCACGGTCACGCTGGAGAACTTCGTCGTGAACCCGGGCTCGTCCAAGCTCTACGGTGACGTCCTGGTCAACGGTCAGGTCGCCGCGTCGAACGCGTACCTGTTCTCGCTGCACGGTGGCACGCTCAAGCCGCTGCAGCTCGAGGGTGACAACGCGATCCTGACCGGCACCACCGTGCACGTGTCCTCGGACGCTGCGGGCCTGCTGAACCAGACCTTCAAGACCGACGCCGTCAAGGCCGGCCTCCTCGTCGGCACCGCCACCATCACCGCCCAGATCAAGTAAGCACCGGTCAAGTAAGCCCCGCGGGCACGACCCGCACCAGCACCACCACGAGAAGGCGCCGCCCCCGACCACGGGGACGGCGCCTTCCGCACGTCCGGGTGAACGATCCGGCCCCCTGTCTCGTTGTCAGGGCATGGGACTCCGCACACGCACGAAGGTCATCATCGGCATCGCCACCGGCGTCGTCGTCATCGGCGCCGCAGCAGTCGTCGCCGGCCCGGTCATCTACGCGAACACCGTCAACGGCCAGGCCGCCGCAGCCCCCTCGCTGAGCGCCGGGCCGTCGGGCTCCGGCGGCACGCTCGACGCGGCCCAGGCCGACGGCACCTGGACGAGCACGAGCAGCTCGTACGCCGGGTACCGCGTGCACGAGGTCCTGCAGGGCAATGATGTGAACGTGGTCGGACGGACGAAGGACGTGCAGGGCACCGCGACGGTCGACGGCGGGTCCCTCACGAAGGCGACCGTGACGGTGCAGGTCGCGTCCATCAGCACGCCGGAGTCCCGCCGCGACGAGTACTTCCGGACCCAGGCCCTGCAGACCGACCGGTACCCGACGGCGACGTTCGCGCTCACCGAGCCCGTCGACGTCTCCGGTGCCCTCGACGGCAGCACGCAGGACGTCACGCTCACCGGCACGATGGACCTGCACGGCGTCGAGAAGCCCGTCACGGCCGACGCGCAGGTCGCCGTGACGAAGGACGGTGGCGTCCAGGTCGTCGGCTCGGTCCCGATCACGTTCGCCGACTACGGCGTCGAGGCGCCGTCGCTCGGTTTCGTCACCGTGGACGGGAAGGGCTCCGTCGAGTTCTCCCTCGACCTGGCGAAGTGACCGTGACGAGCCGTTCCGCCGACGAGCTGCTGGCGACGCTGTACCGCGAGCACGGTGACGCGCTCACGCGCTACGTCCGGCACCTGACGCGGGACGGCTCGACGGTCGAGGACGTCGTGCAGGAGACGATGGTCCGCGCCTGGCAGCGCCCGGCCGTGCTCGAGCGAGCACCCGACAGCGCTCGGGCCTGGCTCTTCACGGTCGCCCGGAACCTGGTGGTCGACGACGCCCGTTCGGCACGCAACCGACGGGAGCAGGGCTCCGAGCACCCGGTCGACCGTGCCGAGGCCGACCGGACGGACGCGGTCCTCGACCGCATCGTCGTCGCGGACGCGCTCGCATCGCTCAGCCCGGACCACCGCCGCGTGGTGGTGGACGCCTACTGGCTCGGTCACACCGTGCCCGAGATCGCACGACGACACGACATCCCCGAGGGCACCGCGAAGTCGCGGTTGCACTACGGGCTGCGGGCACTCAGGCTCGCACTGCAGGAACGAGGAGTGACCCGATGAGCGTGGACCCGACCGCGCACGACCACTACGCCGAGTGGGACGCCGCGTACGTCCTCGGCTCGCTGCCGCCCGACGAACGGCTCGAGTACGAGCGGCACCTGGAGACGTGTGCTCGCTGCACGGCGGCCGTCGCCGAGCTCGTCGGTTTGCCCGGCCTGCTCGCGAAGCTCCCGGCCGACCAGGCGGTCGAGATCGCGGAACCGGACGGGAGGCCCGACACCCGTCCCGAGGGCACCCTCGCCGCCGTCGCGCACCGCGTCCGACACCGTCGCCGCCGTCGCCGGGTCTGGGTCGCCGCCACCGCGGGGCTGGCGGTCGTCGTCGCCGTGCTCGGCGGGCTCGCCGTCGGTACCGCCGCCGACCGCGGCAGACCGGTGCAGGCCGGCGGAGCGCCGTCGACCTCCGTCCCGACGACCGCTGGCGACCGCTACACGTTGACGGGGTCGCAGGGGCTCGACGTCGACCTCGCGGTGAGCGGCGAGCAGTGGGGTACGCGCTTCGACTGGGGCTGCTCGTACGGCGGCAAGGACTGGTCGTCGGACGGCTCGGTGATGTACGACCTCGTGGTGGTCCGGCGCGACGGCTCCGAGCAGACCGTGGCGTCGTGGTCGGCCTCCGGCGCGGAGGCCCGCGGGCTGTCCGCGTCGACCGACGTCCGGCGCGACGACATCGCCGCGGTGCTGGTCCGGTTGCGCGGTGAACGCGGGTCCCTGGCGAGCACCGACCTCTCCGGACACGCGGGATGATGGTGTGGTGAACCGCGCCGCACCCGTCCTCGACGACGTCGTCCGGCAGGTGGAGCGGACGGGCTTCCGCGCCCACGGCCTGCACGTCCTGGTGGGCGACGACACCGCCGACCACCACTGGTCCGCAGACGTCCGCCGTGACGTGCACTCGGTCGCGAAGGGCGTGGTCGTCCTGGCCGTCGGGATCGCCGAGGACGACGGGGCACTCTCGCTCGACGAGCCCGTCGGGGCGCTGCTGCCCGACGTCGCGCTCGGCCCGGGTGTGCAGGACGTCACGCTCCGGCACCTGCTGACGATGACGAGCGGCATCGACATGCCGTGGTCGCCGACCGAGACGACCGACTGGCCGGACCTCGCGCGGGAGTTCCTCGGCCGGCCGACCGCCGGGCGCTCGTTCCAGTACGCCAACGCGAGCACCTACACCGCCGCTCGGGCCCTCGCCGCCCGGGTCGGCGACGTCGGCGCGTACGTGCAGGAGCGCCTGCTCGGCCCGCTCGGCATCGACGACGTCCGGTGGGACCGCTGCCCGCTCGGTCACGTCGTCGCCGGCGGTGGGCTGTGGCTGCGCACCGCCGAGGTCGCACGGATCGGGCGGCTGCTGCGGGACCGCGGCGTGGCGGACGGCCGACAGTTCGTGCCCGCGGCGATCGTCGACGCGATGCACACCGACTGGGTGGGGGCCGGGTCGTCGCCGGCGTACGACCGGTACGCCCTCGCCGGCTGGGGCGGCCCCGGACGGACGTGGCGGCTGCACGGGGCGTACGGGCAGCTCGTGCTCATCGACCCGGTCGCCGACGCCGTCGTGACCCTCACCGCGGACGACCACGACCGTGCCGACACGACGGCCGCGGCCGTCGCGGACGTCCTCGCGGCGGTCCGCTGAACCGACTCGGCTCAGTCCTGCGGGTCGACCGGGCCGAGTGCGTCGAGGACGCGGTGCGAGACGGACCGCAGGGTGTCCGCATCCGCCGCCACGGGCCTCCAGAACAGCTCCTCGAGGGCCGCGGTGTGCGCGCGGATCCCGGCGAGCACCGCGCGACGACCCTCGCTCGTCATCGTCACCCAGCTGCCGCGGCCGTCGGTCGGGCAGTCCGCCCGCGCGACCAGCCCGCGGGCGACCATCCTGGTGACCTGGTGGCTCACCCGCGACTTCTCCCACCCGATGCCGGCAGCGACGTCGCGGACCCGCAGCCGGTGGTCCGGGTCCCGCTGCAGACCGATCAGGATCTCGAACTCGGGGATCGAGATGCCCGCGCCCTGCTGCACGGCGTGGTCGAGCGCTCGGTCGAGCCGGCGCCAGACGTCGTGGAACGCGTCCCAGGTCGCCCAGTCGTGCCCCTCGCCGCCCTGCTCCGCCATGACGGCCAGCGTATCCAGCGGCGGTGTCACGGGCACGAGGATCATCCGTTCGGCTGACTCCTGGGCGGCACTCGGCGCGCTCAGAGGTCACGTCGGACGCCCGGAATACGATCACTCCATGCCGACCCCGCACCTCCGAGACTGCACCGACGACGTGGTCACGCTGGCACAGGGGTGGATCGAGGCAGCGCGCGGGGTGAAGCCGGAGCCCGCGGCCGCGCGCCTGGCGGAGCTGCTGGCGGACGCGCGCGGCGCGGAGTTCGCCCGCACGTTCGTGGACGTCGTCGTCCGGCCGGAGGACCCGAAGGTCGTCGCCCGGAACCTCGAGCGCGCGAGTCGGGCGGTGCCGGACGACCTCGCCTGGTACCTCCGCGGCGCGGTGACGGTCGGCGGCGGCTTCGCGACCATGGCGCCGTGGGCGGTCGTCCCCTCGGCGCGGAAGGTGCTCCGGCGGCTCGCGGGACACCTCGTCGTCGACGCCACGCCGGCCCGCACCCCGGCAGCGCTCGCCAAGGTCGGTGGTCCGGACACCCGGGTCGACGTCGCCCTGCTCGGCCCCGCAGTCCTCGGACCGGCCGGTCGCGACCGGCGTCTCGCGGCGATCGACGAGCTCCTGCACCAGGACGTCGCCGCCGTCACGATCGACCTCGACGCCGTGCTGCCACCGGTGTCCCCGTGGGACCTCGACGCCGCCGTCACCGACGCGGTCGAGCACCTCGCACCGCTCCTGCGCACCGCGGCGAGCCGACCGGCCCCGCCCGTGGTCACCCTGCAGTCCGGCCGGGCGCAGGACGTCGAGCGCACCGTCGCGGTGCTGCTGGCGCTGCTCGGTCAGGACGGCACCGCCGGGACCACCCTCGGGGTGACCCTGCCCGCTGAGCTGCCCGAGTCGCTCGACCTGCTCGACCGGGTGACGGCGGCGGCCCGCGAGCGCCGAGCGTCCGGCGGTGCACCCGTGCGGGTCCGGTTCACCAAGGGCACGCTCCTCGCCACCGAGCGGGTCGACGCCGTGCTCGGGAGCCGACCGCTCGCCGTGACCGCGGACACCCGCACGACGGACACCGCGTTCCTGCGCCTGCTCGACACGGCGATCGATCCCGAACGGACGGACGCCGTGCACGTCGGCGTCGCCACCCACGACCCCTTCGCCCTCGCGACCGGGCACGTGCTCGCCGAGCGTCGTGGTGTCCTCGGCGCCGTCGAGCCGGAGGTGCTCCTCGGCACCACCCGGTACGCCGACGTCCTGCGCAGCGCGTTCGGTCGCGTCGTCCTCGGCGTCCCGCTCGTGCGGCCCGACGAGTTCGAGGCCGCCGTCCCGTACCTCGCCCGCCGACTGCGCGAGGTCGCGGACCCCCGGTCCGTGGCGACCGGTCCGGCCGCGGTGGGCACGACCGGCCCGGCGGGTGGAACCGCCGCCGTCGAGCGGGCCACCGCCGAGCACGTCGACGCCGTGGCCGCCCTCGTCCGTCCCGCGCCACCCGCCCGACGTACCCAGGACCGCCGCCGGCCGCCGGGTGACCCGGTGCTGCGATCGGCCGCCGAGAACACCCCCGACACCGATCCCTCGACACCGGGCAACCGCGCCTGGGCCGCCGAGCTGCTCGGTCGGGTCCCGGAGTCGCAGCGCGGCGTCCGGACGATCCGCGCGGCCCGCATCACCGACCGTGGGCGACTCGAGCGGCTCGTCGCCCGCACCGCCCAGGCGGGCGTCAACTGGGGCCGGCAGGACCCGGAGGACCGCGCCGAGTTGTTCGACCTGATCGGCCACGCGCTCGAGACCAACCGGGGTGCCCTGGTCGAGACGATGATCGCCGAGGTCGGCCTCACCCTGACCGAGGCCGACGGCGAGGTCAGCCGGGCCGTCGACGCCGCCTCGCACGCCGCCGACCGGACGCGGCACCTGGAAGACGTCAACGGTGCCGTGCCGGTACCCCCGCGCCTGACGGTCGTCGTGCCGTCGTGGAACGCGCCGCTCCTCGACGCCGCCGACGGCGTGCTCACCGCGCTCGCCGCGGGCAGCGGGGTCGTGCTCCAGCCGGCCACCGCAGCCAGACGGACCGGTGCGGTCTTCGCGGACGTGCTCTGGGACGCCGGGGTGCCGCACTCCCTGCTCCAGCTCGTCGACCTCGACGGCAGCGACCTGGCACGCGACCTCGTCGCGCACCCGGCCGTCGACCGCGTGGTGCTCAGCGGCACGCCCGAGACCGCCCGCTCCTACCGGTGGTGGCGCGCGGACCTGCCCCTCGTGGCGGAGACCTCCGGTGTGGTCACGGCGGTCGTGACCCCCTCGGCCGACCTCGACCAGGCGGTGCGCGACGTCGTCGCGTCGGCGTTCGACCGCGCCGGACAGTCGTCGTCGGCGGTGTCGCTGCTCGTGCTCGTCGGCTCCGTGGGGGAGAGTCAGCGCTTCCGTGAGCAGCTCGCCGATGCCGTCCGGGGCCTCCGCACCGCGTGGCCGACGGACGCGGCCGCACAGGTCGGGCCGCTCGTCGCCGAGCCGACCGGCGCCGTGCGCACCGCGCTGACCGAGCTGCGTCCAGGGGAGTCCTGGCTCGTCGAACCGGTCGCGCTCGACGACACCGGGCGGCTCTGGTCACCCGGTGTCCGCGAGGGCGTCCGCGCCGCCGCCGACCTGTCGCGGTCCGCGGTGCCGGCACCCGTGCTCGACGTCGTCCGCGTGGAGACCCTCGACGAGGCGATCGCGCTGCAGCACTCCGTCGACGGCGGCTCCGTCGCGGCACTCCACACGCTCGACCCCGACGAGGTCGCGATCTGGTCCGACCGGACCCGGACCGGGGTGCTCGTGGTCGACCGGCCGACGACCGGCGCGCGACCAGGACGCCAGCCCGTCGGCGGGTGGCGGGGGACCGCGGTCGGGCCGACGGTGCACCGCGGCGGCCCGCTCTCCGTGATCGGCGCGGACCGGTGGGACCCGACCCGACGCCAGCCGCACCGGAGCATCCAGCTGCAGGGTCTCGGCAACCGGGTCACCGCCGTCATCGAGGCGGCGCGGGCCGGGCTGTCCTTCGAGGAGTTCGACCGCGTGCGCGCCGGAGCCGAGAGCGACGCCGCGGCCCGGGCGTCGCTGTACGGCCGGTCGCGGGACACCGCCGACCTGGTCGTCGAGCGGAACGTCATCCGCTTCCGCCCGCAGTCGGTCGTGGTCCGGCAGTCCTCGGGTGTCGGGGCCGGGGAGCTCGTCCGCGTGCTCGTCGCCGCGACGGCTGCCCGCGCGCACGTGCTCCTCAGCACCGCCGGACCCCTGCCCGCAGAACTCCTGCCGTTGTTCTCGAGGGCACGGTCGCCCCTCGACGTCGTCGACCAGGTCGTCGAGGACGACGCCACGTTCCTGGGCCGTGCCGCCGCCGGCACCCTGCTGCAGGACGGGTGGTCGGACGGGACGGAGCCCGAGCTCGACCCGATCGACCTGGTCCTCGCGCAGGGGGCCGAGCCGCGCCGCAACGTGGCGTTCGGTGGACCGGGGTCACGCGTGCGGCTGCTCGGCGGTGACGCCCGTGCGCTCGAGGAGGCCCTGGGTGCCGGCACCGAGACGACCATCCACGACGACCCCGTGGTGGAGTCCGGCATCGTCGAGATGCTGCACTTCCTGCGGGAGCAGACGGTCTCGGTCGCGGCGCACCGGCACGGGGACGTCTCGCGGTCGTTCAGCCGAATGCGGCTCTGACGGACCGGGCCGGTCACGCTCGAGCGGCGCGCCTGCACGCTGGCTGACCGTCCTCGGCTCCGCGCACCGAGTGTCGGCGTAGCGTCCGGTGCATGAACGCACGAGCGAACGACGACGAGGTCCAGACCGCCCCCGTGATGGACGGCGCCACCGAGGCCACCAACGAGGAGAAGCTGCACGGCCTGGTCGAGCAGGTCGAGCACGACCACGGGCACGAGGGTGCCGGCGCGATGGCCGACCACCTGCGCGACCGGATGGACGAGACGGGTGTCGAGGAGGAGCACCCGAGCGACGAGGTCGAGTAGCCGGCTCCGGACGGGGTCAGCGTCGGTGCGGGCGTCTGCGTCCCGTGCCGACGAGCCCGACCTCGAGCGCGGTGAGGACCACCGCGACCACGAGCTGCCGGGCGGCGAACCCGCGCGTCTGCCGGTCGAGGGCGACGAGGGGCACCATCGAGACACCGTGCGTGGCGTCGACCGCCGCGCCGAGCACGTGGGCCTCCGGTGACGCCGCACGGGTGAGCAGCGCGGCCTGCACGAGCTGACGCGCGCCGAGCACCCGGCCGAACACGGCGACCCGACCGGTCGACCCGCGCGAGGCGATCAGGTGGGCGACGCCGATGACCGCCCGCAGCCCCTCGACCCAGCGGGCTCGCTGCCGACGGTCGCGGCGGCTGCGGCGGCTCACCGACGCTTCCCCGCGGCCAGGGCGATCGCACCCGCGACACCGACGGCAGCGCCGATGATCCCGTTGCCGAGCCGACGGTGCTCCACCCACCACGTCTGCGGCGACCAGGCGTGCGCCGAGTCGTCGAAGACACCGTGCGCCCCGTGGTCGCCGGGGACGGGTTCGTGCAGGTTCGTCGGCAGGGACTGCCCGTCCTTCTGCTCGGCCTGCTGCCCGCTCACCAGGGTCTTCGCCGCGTACCAGTCGGCGAACCGGCCGCTGACCCGGTTGCCCAGGATCGTGTAGACCGTCGACTCGCCCACCCACGTGCGACGGCGGGGCCGTTCAGCGGTGACGGCGATGGCGCGGGCACCGACCTCGGGCTGGTAGATCGGCGCGACGGGCTGCGGGTGGTGCGGCAGGAGCGACTTCACCCAGTTGAACTGCACGGTGTTGAGCGCCGGCATGTCGACGCGGCTCACGGCCACCTCGCTGCCCTGCTCGGTGAGCTCGGACACCACCGACTCGGTGAAGCCGACGATGGCGTGCTTGGCGCTGCAGTACGCCGCCTGCAGCGGGATGCCGCGGAAGCCCAGCGCCGAACCGACCTGGATGACGTGGCCGCGGTCACGGGGCACCATGCGGGCGAGTGCCGCGCGGGTGCCGTTGACGAAGCCGAGGAAGTTGACGTCCACGGCGCGCTCGAAGTCGTCGGGTCCGGTGTCCGTGAAACGTCCGAAGACACCGACCATCACGCAGTTCACCCAGAGGTCGATCGGCCCGAGCTCCTGCTCGGTGCGCTCGGCGGCGGCCTCGACGGCCTGGCGGTCAGCGACGTCGGCGATCAGCGCGAGTCCACGGCGTCCGGCTGCCTCGACCTCGGCGACCGCGGCGTCGACCCCGTCACGACCCCGGGCGAGGACGGCGACGTCCCAACCCCGTGCCGCGAGCTCGCGGACGGTCGCCCGTCCGAGCCCTGCTGAACCACCGGTCACCACTGCAACGCGCGTCATGCTGTCCGTTGTACGCAGGTCCGCGTCCACGTCGGTCCAGCCGGTGTCCCCCGGGCGCGGTCCGGGGCGGAGCATGATGGCGGGGTGCAGACGGACGACGAGGAGCAGGTCGATGAGGCGCCGCCCGGCTGGGTGCTGCGGACTCCGACCCGGTACCGGGAGGTCATCGGCCTCCCGGTCCTCGCGCTCGTGCTGGCTGCCGTCGCCGTCGTGGTCGGGACGGCGATCGGTGACGAGCTCGCCATGGGTACCGGGGCCGCCACCGGGGCGTTCGGGGTCGTGAGCGCGGTGGTGCTCTTCGTCGCGGCGCGGCGGGCGTACCTGGAGCAGACGTGGGGTGCGTCCTGGGACCTGCACCGCGTCCGCGTCGTCGTCGGCGTCACCGCAGGAGCGGCGCTGATGGTCGCGAGTCTCGTGGTCGGACTCCCGATCGCGGCGTCGATCGGGATCTTCGGTGGCTTCTCGCAGATCGGACGGTACGCCCGGTCGGTCCCGCGGTTCGACCTCTCGGCCGTGGCCTGGGCCTTCCTCGTCGTCGTCCTGGGCTGCGCCGTCCTCGTCGTGCTGGGACTCACGGTCCCGGAGCAGACCGTCCTGACCGGGTGGCGCGCCACGGTCTGGGTCGGCGGCGGTACCGCGGGCGCCGTGTTCGCCGCGGTGCTCGCCCTGGTGCACGCGCGACGGGCGCGGCGAGCACCTCTGCGGTGACGCGGACGGGCCGCCGTGGACCTCAGTCCTCCGATCGCCGCCGCGCCGTCGCCAGGAGCGACCGCACGGGCAGCACCGACGGCTCCTCCTCCGGCGCCTGCGGCAGCGCCCCGAGGGAGAACGACTCGACGACGTCGGGCCCGAACAGCACGCACACCGAGGACCCGCCGAACTGGAAGTACCCGAGCTCGTCGCCCTTGCCGACGCGAGCACCGGCCTCGACCCCCTCGCCGATCACGCACGAGGACACGTCGGACATCCCGACGAAGACCACCGCGATCGTGCCGATCGTGGGGTCGTCCGCGTCGATGAGCACGATCGCCCGGGTGGCGACGTGCGCCAGGTACCCCTGCGACAGCTGCGGTTCGGCGGCGTCGGCGCCCTGCGACGAGGCCTCGGAGAAGTAGGTGCCCGGCTCGACCCAGGCGCGCAGGACGGTCCCGGCCACGGGGCTGTGCCAGCGGTGGTACTCGAGCGCACTGAGGAACGCCTGCCACACCGTGCCGTCGACGAAGAGGTCGGCGGCCTCGTCCCCGGCGAGCAGCTCCTCGACCGAGTACGGCTCGGCCTTCGCCCAGAACTCGTCGAGTCGGTGGACACGACTGGCGATCCGGTAGGGGGTGGCCTCGCACGGGCTGACCACGACCGCGTCGTCGTCGGGTGCGGCGACGGGTCGCTCGCCGTCCCGGAAGCGCCGGGTGAAGAAGTCGTTCCACGACGTGAAGCCCCAGTGCTCGGCGTCGGCGTCGTGCTCGAACCGGTCCATGCCGACCGCCCGGCGCGCGGCGTCGCTGCACCAGCCGGAGGGGGCGTCGACCAGCACCTCGAGGGACTTGTCGCTCGACAGGAAGTCGCACCAGCCCTGCAGGATCGTCCGCAGGGCGTCGTTCACGCGGGGGTCCCGGTAGAAGGCGGAGCCCGCGGGCGTGGCCTTCGTCCAGTCGAGCACCCCGTCGAGCGGCGTCATCACCATCTGCTCGTCGCTGTACTCGGGCGCCGTCGTGACCACCTCGTCGACGAGCTCGAGCAGCTCGCCGAACGAGTCGAGGTGCCGGTCCTGGTACCGCCGACCGACGGGCACCTGCTCGATCATCTGGTGCGCGTGCATCCGCAGCACGGGATCGCCCTCGACGAGGTCGCGCAGGGCGGAGACCGCCGGGTGCAGCGCGCGATCAGGGTCGCGCTCCTGGTGCCGCTCGCGGCGCCCGCGCAGCCAGGCCTCGAGCCCGCTCTGGTCCTGCGGGAGCCATCCCGCTCGGCGTCGGACGTCCTGCTGCTGCGCTCCACCGGTCACGCGGTGGACGCTACCCACCGCGCACCGCGACGGGTCCCAGCAGCCGACGCCGCGCCTCCCGGCCGACGCGACACGGAGCGCAGCGCAGCGCACACAGGACGCAACGCGCGCAGCGCACGCCGCAGCCGGAACCGACGCGATCGTCGCCGTCAGCGCCCCCGCCCGAACCGCGTGGTCACCCCCGGCGAGTACAGCACCGAGTCCGGCTCCAGCCCGGACAGCCCGAAGGGCAGCCCCGCCGCCGCGACCAGGTCGTCCCGCAGCGACACGAGCGACGCCCGGTGCAGCGGCCACGACTCGTGCTCGTTCGGCCAGTACCGCGTCGCGCCCACCCGCCGGACGTGCATGCCCCACCGTGCCGTCAGGAACGTCTCGAGCGGCGTCGGGTCCGCGACGACGTCGCCCACGCGCACGTCGAAGGTCGACCGCAGGTGCGTCCCGTGTCGACGCATCGCGTACCCGACGCGACCGTCCGCCTTGCGGATCGCCGCGTGCGCCCACCAGTACGGCAGACCCGTGGCCACCCGCGCGCCGATGGTCGGCAGGAGCTTCCCGGCGTCGAGCGACAGGAACGCGACCCCGCGTCGACCCTGGTCGTCGCGCGTGTAGACCCGCACGTTCACCTCGACGAAGTCGCCGACGCTGCCGGCCCGGCCGAGCCGGCCGAGCGGCGGGAAGCGCGTGTCCGTGAACCGGAACCCGATGAGACCCACCCAGGTGGTCGTCCCGTCGTCCGTCCCGTCGGGCGCCATCGTGTCCGGGGACACGCCTGCGGGCAGCAGCGGCGCCACCGCCGACACGTCGACGCGCCAGTGCACGAACACCACGTCGAGCCAGTCCTGCGAGATCCAGGGCGTGCCGCGGAGCGGCGGTGCCTCCGGCGAGACGGCCGGGAGGCCCACCCCACCTCCGTCACGGCGGCCGGCGGTCACGAGTCGGTCCCGTCGGTGGTGCGGGCAGCGTCCGGCACGTCGTCCCACCCCTGCTGCGGGGTGTCGCAGGTCCCGCGGAACACGTACTGCGACGGGCGCTTCCGCTCGCTCGAGGTCCAATCGATCGCGGGGCGTCGACGCTCCGGCGGCAGGTACCCGATCCGGTACACGGCCATCAGCTCGAGCTCCGGCGGGACCCGGAGCAGCCCCTCGATCTCCTCCCACGCGCCGGGGGTCTCCATCGGGAAGGACACGAACTGGATCCCGAGGCCGAGCTCCGCCGTCGCGAGCCACACGTTCTCCATCGCGGCACCCATGCTGAACACCGAGTAGAAGCCCGAGAGCTCCTCCTTCCGGTACTCGTGCCGGTCGAGCATCACGCCGAGCAGCAGCGGCGAGCCGGCGACGAGCTTCCGGTTCTCCTCGCCGAGGGTCTGCGGCACGCGCAGCGCGTTCATCATGAGCTGCCCGCGCTTCGTGAACACCTGCTTCGTGAAGGGACGCAGGGGTCGGGGCAGCTTGTCGAACAGCATGCCGTCGCGGCGTTCGTCCATCTCGGCCTGCGAGAACCGGAAGTACGGCCTGTAGCGCTCGAAGAACGTGCCCGCCGCCATCGTCCGGGTCATCGAGCTGCCGCTGATCTCGGCGATGCGGTCGATCGTCGGGCGCTCCTCGACCAGGACGAACCGCCACGGCTGGCTGTTCAGCTGCGAGGGCGCCCGTCCTGCGAGCTCCATCAGCAACCGCTGGTGCTCCTCGGACACCGGGTCGGGCAGGAACGCCCCGTTGGTCGTGCGTCGGCGTCGGATCGCCTCGAAGAGCTCCACTCACGTCCCTCGTGTCTCGTCGTCGTGGTCAGCGCCGCGCGAGCAGCGCCCCGAGGTAGGACGGTGCAGCGGCGACCGCGACTCTCCAGTGTGCTCGCGAGCGGGGGTTCGTGCGCGGGGCGACGGCGAGCGGGACGAGTGCCGGCAGCAGGAAGAGCGCGGAGCGGTCGCGGGTCCACACCGGAGTGGTCGCGGCGACACCGGTGAGGGTGGCGGTGACGACGAAGAGCCCGTGGTGCACGACGCGGAGCTTCTTCGTCCGGATGAGCCGGACGGCGACGGCGGTGCCCCAGAGGCAGTTGGCCAGGTACGCCGTAGCTGCTGCGGTGACCAGTCGGCGGGCCGCCGGCGGTCGTCCGGGAGGCGCGCCGTGCCTCCCGGCTGTCCGCTCTCGTCCCACGGACGCGACCCTACGCGCCGTGGCTAGGCGGACTCGCGGGAGACGAGCTTCGACAGCACGATCGCGCTGCGGGTGTGGTCGACCTGCGGGGCCAGGCGCACCCGGTCGAGGGCCAGCTCGAGGGCCGGCAGGTCACGCGAGCGCATGTGCACCACGGCGTCGGCGCTGCCGGTGACCGTGCCGGCGTCGACGACCTCGGGCACGGTGTCGAGCAGGGTGCGGAGCTCGTCGGGGGAGACCGTGCCGCGGCAGTACAGCTCGACCCAGGCCTCGGTACCACGGTCCTCGACCGCGGGGTCGACCTTGATCGTGAAGCCCTGGATCACGCCGTCCGCGACCAGCCGGTCGACGCGACGTTTGACCGCGGACGCGGAGAGACCGACCACCGACCCGATGTCGCCGTAGCCGGCGCGGGCGTTCTCCCGGAGCTGGTCCAGGATGCGGTGGTCGAGCGTGTCCATGTTCGTCAATCGTACGCGGGGTTCTTGCGAGCCAGGTGGGTCCGACGCAGGAATCGTGCGTCACCCGAACGGGTGCCATGCGCTCGCGAAGGAGGTACTGCACCGATCGGACCGTTCGTGTCAGACTGCTGCTGGCGTCGACCTGGTCCGCTGCGGTGAGTGAGCCTGCATCTCATCGGAGTGCTTCACCCGTGGTGGTTCCTGGCAGGCTCGGGCCCCGGTCCCAGGAGGACTGATGTCGAACACCGCAACCGAACCGCAGGCCGCACCGGCACGTGTCGCCACGAAGCGCACGATCCTGATGTGCAAGCCGACGCACTACACGGTCAGCTACCGGATCAACCCGTGGATGCACCCCGAGGAGCCGACCGACACGTCGAAGGCCGTCGAGCAGTGGCAGTCCCTCGTGGACGTCTACGAGCAGCTCGGCTTCGACATCTCGTACATCGAGCCGATCGAGGGCCTGCCCGACATGGTCTACGCGGCGAACGGCGGCTTCGTGCTCGACGGCATCGCGTACGGCGCGAAGTTCCAGTACCCCGAGCGCCAGCCCGAGGGCCCCGCGTACATGGACTGGTTCCGGGACGCCGGCCTGACCGTCGCCGAGCCGCGCGAGACGAACGAGGGCGAGGGCGACTTCCTGCTCGTCGGCGACACGATCTTCGCCGGCACCGGGTTCCGCTCCGACAGCACCTCGCACGAGGAGCTCGCCGAGCTCTACGGCCGCGAGGTCGTCACCCTCAAGCTGATCAACCCGAGCTTCTACCACCTCGACACCGCCATCGCCGTGCTCGACCCGGAGCCTTCCTCGGACGGGACCAGCAACATCGCGTACCTCGAGAGCGCCTTCGACGAGCCCTCGCTGGCGATCCTGCGCGAGCGCTTCCCGGACGCCATCATCGCCACCGAGGAGGACGCCGCGATCCTCGGCCTCAACTCGTACTCCGACGGCTACAACGTCGTGATCGCCTCGCGGGCCACCACGTTCGCCTCGCAGCTCAGGGAGAAGGGCTACAACCCGATCGGCGTCGACCTGTCCGAGCTGCTGCTCGGCGGCGGCGGCGTGAAGTGCTGCACGCTCGACCTGCACCCCGTCGGCACCGGCACCTCGGTCGCGCGGTAGCCGTGAGCACCGCGACCGGAGCCGGTACCCACGCGGGGACCGGCGCGTTCGGCGACGCCACCGCAGCTGCCCTGGCCGTCGAGGACCGCTCCCTCGCCCACAACTACAGCCCGCTGCCGGTCGTCATCGCGTCCGGCCAGGGCGCGTGGGTGACCGACGTCGACGGCAAGCGCTACCTGGACGGACTCGCCGCGTACTCCGCGGTGAACTTCGGCCACGGCAACCCCCGGCTGCTCGACGCCGCTCGGGCCCAGCTCGACCGCGTGACCCTGACGAGCCGCGCGTTCGTGAACGACCGGCTCGGCCCGTTCGCGTCGGCGCTCGCCGACCTCACCGGCACCGAGCTCGTGCTCCCGATGAACACGGGGGCCGAGGCCGTCGAGTCCGCGATCAAGGTCTCGCGCGCCTGGGGCTACCGCGTCAAGGGCGTCCCCGCCGGGCAGGCCACGATCGTCGTCGCATCCGGGAACTTCCACGGGCGCACCACGACGATCGTGTCGTTCTCCGACGACCCCTCGGCACGCGAGGACTTCGGGCCGTACACGCCGGGCTTCCGAACGGTGCCGTACGGCGACGCCCTCGCGCTCAGGGAAGCGATGGACGAGACCGTCGTCGCCGTGCTGCTCGAGCCGATCCAGGGCGAGGGCGGCGTGGTCATCCCGCCCGCCGACTACCTACCGGCGGTCCGCGCGGTCTGCGACGAGTTCGGCGCGCTGTTCGTCGCCGACGAGATCCAGTCCGGGCTCGGGCGCACCGGCCACACCCTCGCGGTGCAGCGCGTCGGCGTCCGCCCTGACCTCGTCACGCTCGGCAAGGCCCTGGGTGGCGGCATCGTCCCGGTGTCGGCCGTCGTCGGCTCGCGCGAGGTGCTCGGTGTCCTGCGTCCGGGCGAGCACGGGTCGACGTTCGGCGGGAACCCGCTCGCGGCCGCCGTCGGGTCCGAGGTCGTCGCGATGCTCGGCGAGGGCACCTTCCAGCAGCGGGCGCTCGACGGGGAACCGCTCCTGCGCGGACTGCTCGACGAGCTCGTCGGGCACGGGGTCGTGTCGCACCGCGTCGCCGGACTCTGGGCGGGGATCGACATCGACCCCGCGCTCGGCACCGGCAAGGAGATCGCGCACGACCTGGCCGACCGGGGTGTGCTCGTGAAGGACACGCACGGGTCGACGATCCGCTTCGCGCCGCCGCTCGTCGTCACCGACGACGAGGTGCGCCTGGCGATCGGGACCCTCGGCGAGGTGCTGGCCGCGCGCTAGACGCGACGCGACCACCTTTCGGACGGGAGGCGCGGTGCCGGTCGGCGCCGCGCCTCCCGTCCGTCGTGGCCGCGGTCGACCGCGCCGGTCACGCCCGCCGTGCCGGACCGCGCCCGGCGCGCCCGGCCGGAGCCCGGCCGGCGCCCGGCCGGCGTCCGTCAGCACAACGGAAAGCACGTCGCGCCACGCGCTTCCGTGGCGCGACGTGCTTTCCGTTGTGCACCAGCGCGTCGCGCCGTGCCCCGGCGCGGCACCCGCGCGCCGTGCGCCGCGCCCGCGCATCAGCGCACCTGCCACCGCTCCACGAGCTGGTCCATCAGCCCGTCGAGCCGCTCGTCCGTCACCTGGCGCGACGGGTCGGCGTCGAACCACGCGACGATCTCCCGCGCCCCCTGCCGGATCGACGTCGTCTGCGCGAACTCCGGTACGAGCGTCTGCACCTTCGTGTTGTCGAAGACCGAGGTGTTCGCCTTGTCCCCGAGCAGGCTCGCGCCCCAGTCGGCGTCGAGCGCGTCGATCGCGTCCGCCGGCACGTGGACGAGCTGCAGGTCGTCGACCCCGGCCGCAGCAGCCAGCTCGTGCGCGATCTGGTTCCACGTCGGTGCCTCGTCGCCCGTGATGTGGAACGCCTCGCCGATCGCCTCGGCACGGTCGAGCAGCCCCACGAAGCCGACCGCGAAGTCCCGCGCGTGCGTGATCGTCCACAACGAGCTGCCGTCGCCGCACACCACGATCGGCTTGCCCGCCCGCATGCGCCCGAGCACTGTCCACCCGCCCGAGAACGGCACGAGCGTCTCGTCGTAGGTGTGCGACGGCCGGATGATCGTCATCGGGAAGTCGTCCTCGCGGTAGGCCCGCACCAGCAGGTCCTCGCACGCGATCTTGTCCCGTGAGTACTGCCAGAACGGGTTCTTCAGCGGGGTCGACTCGGTGATCGGCAGGTGCGTGGCGGGCGTCTGGTACGCCGAGGCCGACGAGATGAACACGTACTGCCGGGTCCGCCCCGTGAAGACCTCGACGTCGCGCTGCACCTGGTCGGGTGTGAAGGCCACGAAGTCGATGACGACGTCCCACCGCTGGTCGCCGATCGCGGCTTCCAGCGCGGTGCGGTCCGACACGTCGGCCTGGAGGCGCGTCACGCTCTCCGGGATCGGCCGCTTGTCCGTCTCACCCCGGTTGAGCACGGTCACGTCGAACCCCTGCTCGACGGCTTCGCGGACACAGGCGGCGCTGATGATGCCGCTGCCGCCGATGAACAGCACGCTCGGTCCCGACATGGATGCTCCTTCGCTCCCGGCGGTGCCGCTGTGCACCGCAGTGGTTCCGATCCTGCCCCTCACGGGCTGGGTCGGGCATCGAGCACGGCCAGGTGGATCGTCGCTCGTCGCGGCAGGACTAGCGTCGCGGATCGGGGCGCACCGACGCGCTCCACGACAGGAGTGACACGCACATGGAGTACCGCTACCTCGGCGACTCGGGCCTCAAGGTGTCCGAGATCACGTACGGCAACTGGCTGACCCACGCCTCCCAGGTCGAGAACGACGCGGCGATCGCCTGCGTCCGGGCCGCGCTCGACGTCGGCATCTCGACGTTCGACACCGCGGACGTCTACGCGAACACCGGCGCTGAGACCGTCCTCGGCGAAGCCCTCAAGGGGGAGCGTCGCCAGTCGCTCGAGATCGCCACGAAGGTCTTCGGCCCCACCGGCCCGAAGGGCCACAACGACACCGGGCTGAGCCGGAAGCACATCCTCGAGTCGATCGACGGCTCGCTCGAGCGGCTGCAGACCGATTACGTCGACCTGTACCAGGCGCACCGCTACGACCACGAGACCCCGCTCGAGGAGACGATGCAGGCGTTCGCCGACGTCGTGCGGCAGGGCAAGGTCCTGTACGTGGGCGTCTCGGAGTGGACCGCGGACCAGCTCCGTGCCGGCGCCGCGCTCGCGAAGGACCTCGGGTTCCAACTCATCTCGAACCAGCCGCAGTACTCGGCGCTCTGGCGGGTCATCGAGGGCGAGGTCGTCCCCGCGTCGAAGGAGCTCGGCATCTCCCAGATCGTCTGGTCGCCGATCGCCCAGGGCGTCCTGACGGGCAAGTACCAGCCCGGTCAGCCGTTGCCCGAGGGCTCGCGCGCCACCGACGACAAGGGCGGCGCGAAGATGATCGAGCGCTTCATGAACGACGAGGTGCTCTCCGCGGTGCAGGAGCTCAAGCCGATCGCCGACGAGCTGAGCCTGTCGATGGCGCAGCTCGCGGTCGCGTGGGTGCTGCAGAACGAGAACGTGGCGTCGGCGATCATCGGCGCCTCGCGGCCGGAGCAGGTGCACGACAACGCCGGCGCTGCCGGGGTGCAGATCCCTGCGGAGCTGATGTCCCGCATCGACGACGCCCTCGGGTCCGTCGTCGAGCGCGACCCGGCGAAGACGAACGACAGCAGCCCGAAGACCCGCGAGGTCTGAGCGGGGCGCAGCGAGGTCGAACCAGGATTCCGTCGTCGAACCAGCCGCACGCGCTGGTTCGACGCCGGGAACCTGGTTCGATGCCGGACTGGCGGATGCACGGACCCACCGCGAACGCAAAAGAGCCCCTCACTCTCGTGAGGGGCTCTTCACCGTGGCTGGACACGGCATCGATCCGTGGACCTTTCGATTTTCAGTCGAACGCTCTACCAACTGAGCTATCCAGCCGTGGCGACCCTGACGGGACTTGAACCCGCGACCTCCGCCGTGACAGGGCGGCACGCTAACCAACTGCGCTACAGGGCCATGTGTTGTGTTGTGTGGTGGTGCTCGGTTGCTTGCTCACTCACGTGGAGTGACCCCAACGGGATTCGAACCCGTGCTGCCGCCGTGAAAGGGCGGTGTCCTAGGCCACTAAACGATAGGGCCGCAAGCTGCGCCGTGCGCTACCGGGAGTCAAGCATACGGACGGTCTGCGTGATGCACAAATCGAGCGCCCTCGAGCGTGCATCCCCGGCGTGTCGCGCCCCACCGATGCTGCTCGGGTCCGTGTCCGGTGCGACCATCGTGGACGGTCCGGACCCTCGCTCGGGGGTGTCCCTGCCGTGACCCGTGTTGTTACTGTTGCGTCTGTTGACAGTGTGGCGTGTCCGAGCCTCGCCGCACCGTTACGAGATCGAGACCATGTCGCCTGCATCCCACCGCTTCCCCCGCCCCCGCCGCCGCGTCCTCGCCGCCGCGGTCGCCGTCGTGCTCTCGGCCGGTGCCGTCGCCGCGGTCGGCCCGGTCTCCGCCGCATCGGCTGCGCAGTACCCGAGCTGGTCGGACGTCCAGCAGGCCAAGGCCTCGAAGGACGCCCAGCAGGCCAAGGTCACCGAGATCAAGGCGTTGCTGCAGGACCTGACCGAGAAGGCATCGGCTGCACAGCAGGCGTCCGAGGCCGCCGGCACGGCCTACCAGACGGCGCAGACGAAGTACGACGCCGCGACGCTCGAGCAGCAGACGCTGCAACAGCAGGCGGACGAGGCCGACCGCACCGCGAAGCGCTCCGAGGAGCAGGCCGGGCAGCTCGCCGCGCAGCTCGGTCGCGCGAGTGCGAACGACGTGACCACCGACATCCTCACGCACCCGTCCGACTCGGGTGACCTGCTGTACGAGCTCGGCGCGATGTCGAAGCTGACCGAGCAGGCCGACGGCATCTACTCGCAGGCCTCGCAGGACCGCGGTGTCGCGCAGGGACTCGCCGACCGTGCCGAGCAGGCGAAGGACGCGCTCGGTGCCCTCGCCGACGCGGCCCAGGCGAAGATGCAGGCCGCCCAGGACGCGGCCGACCGGGCACAGTCGGCGGTCGACGCGCAGACGGACAACAAGGCCCGTCTCGAGGCCCAGCTCACCCTGCTGACCACCAACGAGCAGGACGTCCAGGCCAAGTACGACGAGGGCGTCGCGGCCGCGAAGGCAGCCGAGGCGGCCCGCGCTGCGGCGGCCGCGAAGGCCGCGGCGACGAGCCAGGGCGGCACGGGCGGCGGCGCGCCGAACTCCTCCGGCTGGGTCCGCCCCGCCGGCGGGTACCAGACGAGCCCCTACGGCTACCGCGTCGACCCGTACACGCACTACCGGGCCCTGCACGCCGGCGTGGACCTGGCGCCCGCCTGCTACGCGCCGATCTACGCCGCCCACTCGGGCACGGTGACGTTCGCGGCGAACGGCGGCGGCTACGGCAACGAGGTCGTGCTGGACAACGGCGGCGGCATCTCCACCGCGTACGGGCACATCGTCGACGGGGGCATCCTCGTCTCCGTCGGGCAGCACGTCGAGGCCGGGCAGCAGATCGCGAAGATCGGCTCCACCGGTTGGTCGACGGGGTGCCACCTCCACTTCGAGACCCGGGTGAACGGTTCCGCCGTCGACCCGGTCCCCTTCATGGCAGCGCGGGGGATCTCGGTATGAGCAACAGCGCCGTCGAGAGGCCCTGAGCGAGACATGAAGCCCTCCTCCCGCACCCTGTCCGGCTGCACCGCGGTCGTCGCCGTCCTCGGCATCGGCCTGTCGGTCGTCGTCGCCGGTCCCGCACAGGCAGCCCCGTCCGCCCCGAGCTGGGACGACGTGCGGCAGGCGAAGGCCGACACCGCCGAGGCCCAGGCCACGGTGGACGAGCTGAGCACCCGGCTGCAGACGCTGCAGGACGCCGCGGACAGCGCGGAGGTCTCCGAGCTCCGGGCGGCGCAGGACTACGCGATGGCGGTGTCGCAGCAGCAGGAGGCGCAGGCGTCCCTCGACGACCTGACGGCGCAGGCGAAGCGTGCCGAGCAGCGGGCGGACGAGTCGGCGGGGCAGGTCGCGGGGCTCGTCGTGGAGCTCTCCCGCACCGGCGGTGGGGACCTGTCGACCTCGATGCTCGTCGACGCCTCGGACGCGAAGGACCTGCTCTACCGAGTGGGCACGGTGTCGCACCTCTCCGAGCGCTCGGCGCGGGTGCTCGCCCAGGCGCAGACCGACCAGAACACCGTCGAGTCGATCGCCGCACAGCAGTCGGCGGCGACGAAGGCCCTCGCCGCGGCGACCGCGAAGTCCGAGCGGGCGCTCGACGAGGCCAACGACGCATCGGCCTCGGCGCAGGCGCGGGTGCAGGAGCAGCAGGACCAGCAGTCCGAGGTGCTCGAGCAGCTGGCGTTCCTCAAGGGCACGAGTACGGCGACCGAGACGGCGTACTGGAACGCACAGCAGGCGGAGCGGGCGCAGCAGCAGCTCGCAGCGCGTGACGCGGCGACCTCGAGCGGCTCCGGCAGCAGTGCCGACCCCTCGTCGTCCGCGGTGCCGTCGCGCCCGAGCGGCTCACAGTCGAGCGGATCGCAGCCGAGCACGAGCCAGCCGAGCACGAGCCAGCCCAGCACCAGCCAGCCCAGCACCAGCCAGCCCAGCACCAGCCAGCCGAACACGAGCCCGTCGCGTCCGAGCACGACGCAGCCGAGCACGACCCCGTCGCGCCCGGCACCGGCGCCCGCCCCGGCCCCTGCGCCCGCACCCGCTCCCAAGCCGGTCTCGAGCCCGTCGAAGGCTGCCGGTGCCATCGCCTACGCCCGGAACCAGCTCGGCAAGGCGTACGTGCTCGGCGGCGCGGGCCCGAACACGTGGGACTGCTCCGGCCTGGTGATGATGGCGTACAACTCGCAGGGCATCGCGACCGGTGGCCACAACGTCGTCTGGCAGTACAACTACTTCAAGTCGATCGGGCGCCTCGTGCCGCTGTCGCAGCGGCAGCCCGGCGACATCCTGTTCTACTCGTCGAACGGCAGCGTCTCCGGCGCCTACCACGACAGCATCGTCACGAGCTACGGCACCATGGTCGAGGCCGCGCGCCCCGGCGTCGGCGTCGTCGAGCGCGGCATCTGGCTGCCGAACCAGCTCCTGCCCTACGTCGCCCGCCCGAGCGGCTCGCTGTAGCGACCGGCGACCGGCGACCGGGGACGAGCGACCGGCGACCAGCGACCCGCGACCCGCACGAACGACGGCGCCCGCACTCCCCGAGGGGAGCGCGGGCGCCGTCGTGTGTGCGAGCGTCAGTGACCGGCGGGCACGTACGCAGCCTGGCCGGCCTGCACGATGGCCTCTGCCTCGGCGGCGTCGCCCCAGCCCTCGGCCTTGACCCACTTGTTCGGCTCGAGGTCCTTGTAGCGCTCGAAGAAGTGCGCGATCTCGGCCTTGGTCTGCTCGTCGACGTCCGAGATGTCCTGGATGTGCTGCCAGCGCGGGTCCTTCGCGGGGACCACGAGGACCTTCGCGTCGTTGCCGGCCTCGTCGCTCATCTTGAAGACGCCGACCGGACGGACCTTGACGCCCACGCCCGGGAAGACCGGGTACTCGAGCAGCAGCAGCGCGTCCACGGGGTCGCCGTCGTCGGCCAGCGTGTTCTCGAAGTACCCGTAGTCGGTCGGGTAGACGAACGAGGTGAACAGCACGCGGTCGAGGTACACGCGACCGGTCTCGTGGTCGACCTCGTACTTGTTGCGGCTGCCCTTGGGGATCTCGACGACGACGTCGTACGCGGTCATGGTGCGCTCCTGGTCTCATGTGCGGGAAGAAAGCGCGGCTAACGTTACCGGGTGAACACTCCGCGTCCCCGGTTGGACCCGGCCGTCGCCGCGACCCGGCTGGCGGTCCGCACGCTGCTGTCGCAGGCACGCGACGAGGGACTGCTGCAGCCCGGCGACCTGGTCACGGTCGCGCTGAGCGGCGGAGCCGACTCGCTCGCGCTCGCCGCGGCCACCGCGTTCGAGGCGCCGAAGCAGGACCTGCGTGCCGGCGCGGTCGTGGTCGACCACGCGCTCCAGGCGGGCAGCGAGGCGGTGGCGAGCCGCGCCTCCAGGACGGCCGCATCGCTCGGTCTCGACCCGGTGACGGTCCGTCGGGTCGACATCGGCTCCGACGGTGGTCCGGAGGGCGCCGCCCGGGAGGCACGGCACACCGCGATCGCGCAGGTCGCCGCCGACACGGGGTCACCCCTGGTGCTGTTCGGGCACACCCTCGACGACCAGGCCGAGACGGTGCTGCTCGGCCTGCTGCGCGGCAGCGGGCCGGACGCGCTGTCCGGGATGCCGGCGCTCGCGCGGCGCGCGACCGGACCGGCGTACGGGCGACCGCTCCTGGGCGTCCGTCGGCACGCGACGCGGCAGGCTACGGTCGCCGCGGGGCTCGTGCCGTGGGACGACCCGCACAACGACGACCCCGCGTACGTGCGCGTGCGCGTGCGCACCGCGCTCATGCCGGTGCTGGAGCGGGAGCTCGGCGCCGGGGTGCCCGAGGCGCTCGCCCGCACCGCCGAGCAGCTCCGCGAGGACGCCGCGGCCCTCGACCACTTCGCCGAGGAGATGGCCGAGGACCTCGCCGAGCACTCCGAGGCGGGCATCTCGCTCTCGGTGCCCGAACTGCAGGCGAACCCGCCGGCGCTCCGCCAGCGACTCGTCCGGCTGGCCGTCGAGGGGGAGTTCGGCGTGACGCTGTCGCGGATGCAGACGCTCGAGGTCTGCCGACTGGTCACCGACTGGCGCGGGCAGGGACCGATCGACCTGCCGGGAGTCCGGGCGTCCCGGTCCGGCGAGCGGATCGCGTTCTCGGCCGGTTAGGCTTGTGCGGTGGAACTCTCCGACGTCCAGGCAGACCTGTCCGAAGTGCTCTTCACCCCCGAGCAGATCGACGAGAAGCTCGCCGAACTCGCCGCGGTGGTCGACCGTGACTACGCGGGCAAGGACCCGCTGCTCGTCGGCGTGCTGAAGGGCGCCGTCATGGTCATGGCGGACTTCTCGCGGCACCTCAAGATGCAGGCCCGCATGGACTGGATGGCGGTCTCGTCGTACGGCTCCGGCACGAAGTCGTCCGGCGTGGTGCGGATCCTCAAGGACCTCGACACCGACCTGCACGGCCGCGACGTCATCATCGTCGAGGACATCATCGACTCCGGCCTGACGCTGTCCTGGCTCAAGCAGAACCTCGAGTCGCGTGGGGCCGCGAGCGTCGAGATCGTCGCGCTGCTCCGCAAGCCGGAGGCCGCCAAGGTCGAGGTCGACGTCAAGTACGCCGGCTTCGAGATCCCCGACGCCTTCGTGGTCGGCTACGGCCTGGACTTCGACGAGCGCTACCGCAACCTGCGCGGCATCGGCGTGCTCGCGCCGCACGTCTACTCCTGACGCCCACCGGGCCGTCCGAGCACCGGGCGGCCCGTACGGCTCCCTCCGGGCACGGGTGGAGTTCGCCCGCAGAGGACACCCATTCTCGCCACAGAGTCACCGCCGTATGCTGACCTCCACGCAACTCCGGCAGAGAAAGGTGTCGGGCCCTCGCGCCCGGATCACATGAACTTCAAGCGCATCTTCCGCGGCCCGTACCTCTACGTGCTCATCGCGCTGGTCGGCATCTTCATCGGCTGGAGCGTCATCGCACAGTCCGGCACGCAGCAGATCGACACCCAGAAGGGTCTCGAGCAGCTCGCCGACGGCAAGGTCTCGTCCGTGGTCGTGAACTCGACCGAGCAGCGCGTCGACCTCACGCTCAAGGACGGCAACGCGAAGGAGCAGTTCTACTACTCCACGCCGCGCGGCGAAGAGGTCATCCAGGCGGTCAACGACGCCAAGCTGCCCGACGGCTACAACGACACCGTGCAGCAGGGCAACTGGTTCCTGTCGTTGCTCGGCATCATCCTGCCGTTCCTCATCATCGGCGCCCTGTTCTGGTTCCTGCTCTCGAGCGCCCAGGGCGGCGGCTCGAAGGTCATGCAGTTCGGCAAGTCCCGAGCGAAGATGAACAACAAGGAGAACCCGCAGGTCTCCTTCGCCGACGTCGCCGGTTCGGACGAGGCGATCGAGGAGCTCCACGAGATCAAGGAGTTCCTGCAGGAGCCCGCGAAGTTCCAGGCGGTCGGCGCGAAGATCCCGAAGGGCGTGCTGCTCTACGGCCCTCCCGGCACGGGCAAGACCCTGCTCGCACGCGCCGTCGCGGGCGAGGCCGGCGTGCCGTTCTACTCGATCTCCGGTTCGGACTTCGTCGAGATGTTCGTCGGTGTCGGTGCGAGCCGCGTCCGTGACCTGTTCGAGCAGGCCAAGCAGAACGCCCCCGCGATCGTCTTCATCGACGAGATCGACGCCGTGGGTCGTCACCGCGGTGCCGGCATCGGCGGCGGCAACGACGAGCGCGAGCAGACGCTGAACCAGCTCCTCGTCGAGATGGACGGCTTCGACGGCAAGACCAACGTCATCCTCATCGCCGCGACGAACCGTCCCGACGTCCTCGACCCCGCGCTCCTGCGTCCGGGCCGCTTCGACCGCCAGATCGGCGTCGACGCCCCGTCCCTCGGTGGCCGCAAGCAGATCCTCGAGGTGCACGCGAAGGGCAAGCCGCTCGCCGCCAGCGTCGACCTCGAGCTCCTCGCCCGCAAGACGCCCGGCTTCACGGGTGCCGACCTGGCGAACGTCCTCAACGAGGCCGCGCTGCTCACCGCCCGCTCGAACGCGCAGCTCATCGACAACCGCGCGCTGGACGAGGCCGTCGACCGCGTCATGGCCGGCCCGCAGCGCCGCACGCGCATCATGTCCGACCAGGAGAAGCTGATCACGGCGTACCACGAGGGTGGTCACGCCCTGGCCGCCGCCGCGATGCGCCACACCGACCCGGTGACGAAGATCACGATCCTGCCGCGCGGCCGGGCCCTCGGCTACACGATGGTGCTCCCGCTCGAGGACAAGTACTCGGTGACCCGCAACGAGCTCCTCGACCAGCTCACCTACGCCATGGGTGGCCGCGTCGCCGAGGAGATCGTGTTCCACGACCCCACCACGGGTGCGTCGAACGACATCGAGAAGGCCACCTCTACCGCACGCAAGATGGTGACCGAGTACGGCATGAGCCGTGCCGTCGGTTCCGTCAAGCTCGGCTCGGGTTCGAGCGAGCCGTTCGTCGGCCGCGAGATGGGCGGCGGCAGCGGTCGCGACTACTCGGAGAACATCGCCGAGACGGTCGACGCCGAGACCCGTGCCCTGCTCGAGGCCGCGCACGACGAGGCCTACCAGGTGCTCAACGACAACCGCGACATCCTCGACCGGCTGGCCGGCGAGCTCCTCGAGAAGGAGACGCTCGACGCGCCGGAGCTCGTCGAGATCTTCAAGGACGTCCGCAAGCTCCCGGAGCGCCCGCAGTGGCTGTCGAGCGACCGTCGGCCGGTGTCGAACCTGCCCGCGATCGAGTTCCCGGGCAAGGCCGCGTCGACCGCGGCGGAGCAGGGCGACACCGAGTCGTCGTCGAAGCCCCGTCGTCGCCCGTTCGGCAACCCCGGTATCGCCCCCGCGTAGGCCGGCATGACCGACCTGCCGACGCGACGCTCCCGTCGCCTCGCCGAGGCGGACCGCGCCCGTGCCACGGAGCACGAGGCGCGGGCCGCCGCAGCGGAGCCGCCGACGGTCGCGATCGATCTCCGCGCACCGGCTCCGGTGCCGGAGATCGTGACCGGCCGTCGGCGTGACCGCGCTCCCGGCGGTACCACCGACGGGTCGGACGACCGCACGCGCGTGATGGGCATCCTCAACGTCACGCCGGACTCGTTCAGCGACGGCGGCCTGCACCTGGCCGTCGACGCGGCGGTCACGCACGCCCGGGACCTCGTCGCCGCCGGAGCGGACCTGGTCGACGTCGGCGGGGAGTCCACCCGTCCCGGCGCGGACCGGGTGCCCGTCGAGGTCGAGCAGCAGCGCGTCCTGCCGGTCGTCCGTCAGCTCGTCTCCGAGGGCATCGCGGTGAGCGTCGACACGATGAACGCCTCGACCGCGGAGCGCGCCGTCGAGGCAGGCGCCGCGATCGTCAACGACGTCTCGGGCGGCCTGGCCGACGACGACATGGCCCGGGTCGTCCGCAACACCGGTGCCGGGTTCGTCGTGATGCACTGGCGCGGGCACAGCGACCGGATGTACCGGAACGCCGAGTACGCCCACGCGGTCGACGAGGTCCGCCGCGAGGTCGAGCTCCGCGTCGCCGAGCTGATCGTGCTGGGGGTGCGCCAGGAGCAGGTGGTCATCGATCCCGGCCTCGGCTTCGCCAAGCAGGGTGCCCAGAACTGGGAGATCCTGGCCGGCTACGAGCGCTTCGCCTCGATCGGACTGCCGGTGCTCGTCGCCGCCTCACGCAAGCGGTTCCTGGACGGGGTCGGCAGCGCTGCCGGCGCACCGCCCCGTGACCGCGACCTCGCCACCGCCGCCATCAGCCTGCTCGCCGCCGAACGCGGCGCGTGGGGGTGCGCGTGCACGACCCCGCACCGACGCGTGCGGTGCTCGACGTCTGGGATGCCTGGAGGGCAGCACGATCGTGAGGGACACCATCCGACTGACCGGGGTCCGTGCCCGGGGAACCACGGCGTGTTCGACCACGAGCGCGCCGACGGCCAGGACTTCGTCGTCGACGTCGCGGTCGAGGTCGACGCCCGGGTGTCGTCCGGGTCCGACGACCTGGCGGACACCGTGCACTACGGGGTCGTCGCCGAGCAGGTCGTCGCCGAGATCGAGGGCGGGCCGGTCGACCTGATCGAGACCCTCGCCGAGCGGATCGCCGCCGCGGTGCTCACCCACCGCGCGGCGCTCGCGGTCGAGGTCACCGTGCACAAGCCCCAGGCGCCGATCACGGTGCCCTTCACCGACGTCTCGATCACCATCCGCCGCACCCGCGGTGGGTCGGTGTCCCTCGAGGAAGAAGAGTGAGCCGGGCGGTCATCGCCCTCGGAGCGAACCTGGGCGACCGTGGGAGCACCCTCCGGGCCGCTGCGCAGGCGATCGCGGAGGCGCCGGGCATTCGACCGGTGGCGTCGAGCCACGAGGTCGAGTCCGTCGCCCTGACGCTCGACGGGCTCGACGACTCCAAGCCCCGGTACCGCAACGGCGTGGTCGTGGTGGACACCGACCTGTCGCCGGACGACCTCCTCGACGCCCTGCACCGGATCGAGGACGACCACGGGCGCACCCGCGAGGTCCGCTGGGGCGATCGCACGCTCGACCTCGACGTGATCGCCGTCGACGACCTCCGGATCGACACGGCGACCCTGACCGTGCCGCACCCGCGCGCGGGGAGCGGGCGTTCGTGCTCGCCCCGTGGCTCGACGCCGACCCGGACGCCGTCCTGCCGGGGATCGGACGGGTCGCGGACCTGCTCGACGCCCTCGGCGACGACACCGAGCGTGTCGACGAGCCACGGCTGTTCGACGCAGCGCCCGTCGCCGACGCGACCGCAGCCGACGCGCATGCGCCCGCGCCCGCGCCCGCGCGCGCCGCCGGGTCGGAGACGCCCGCGTGAAGCCGACCCGAGCCTCCACCCTGATCAGCGTCGCGGTCGTCGCCGCCGTCGCCGGGTTCGCCCTCGACGCCGTGCTGGCCTCGCGCCAGTCGCCGACCCTGCTGCTCTCGACCCCGCTCGGCATCACGCTCGCGCTGATCGGTGTCGCGGTCGTCGCGATGGCCCGGCCCGTCCGCCGGCACGCGCGCGACGGTGCCGGCCGGCAGCACCCCGTCGACCCGCTGTACGCCACCCGCGTGGTCGTGCTGGCGAAGGCCTCGAGCCTGGCCGGCGCACTGTTCGGTGCGTTCGCCGCCGGGCTGCTGCTGTACCTCCTGACCCGCTCCGCCCTGCCGCCGCTAGGCTCGGTGCTGCCGAACGCCGTCGCGGTCGGGGGCGGTCTCGTGCTCGTGGTGTGTGCGCTCGTCGCCGAGCGGATGTGCATGGCACCGCCACCACAGGACGACGACGACCTGCCGCGGGGTGGGACGACGGCGAACTGACCGACGACCGCAGGAGGCCGAGATGCCGCTCGAACGACTCGACGAGCCGGGCCTCGGCCTGACCGGGACCACGTGGACGCGGGTGTCGTCGAAGCTGGTCTGGACCGAACTCGTCAGCACGATCGTGATCGGGGTGATCGTGACGGCCGGGTGCGTGCTGTTCGCGGTGCTCTTCGGCGGGTTCGGGGGTGCGGCCGGCACGGTGTGGAGCTGCATCGCGATCGTGGTCGCCCTCGTCGCGCTCGTCACCGCCGTCCTGACGCCCCGCCGGGTCCGTGCGATCGGCTACGCCCTGCGCGACGACGACCTCGTGCTGCGCCGCGGGTTGATGTGGCAGCGCTTCACCGCCGTGCCGTACGGGCGCATGCAGCTGGTCGACGTGAACCGGGGGCCGCTCGACCGGGTCCTCGGGCTCAGCGAGCTGAAGTTCGTCACCGCCGCCGCGGCGACGAACGTCCGGATCCCGGGCATCCCCGCCGCCGACGCCGACGAGCTGCGCGACCGGCTCGTCGAGCTCGCCGAGTCCCGCCGCGCCGGGCTCTAGGGTGCGTCGTGACGTTCCGACCCGGACCGCCCCCGCCCGCGCCGCCGCGGCAGGGCAACGCCGCCGCGGCGGCTCCGCTGACGGACGGCGAGTGGCACCGCCTGCACCCGTTGACACCGCTGCTCAAGGGCGGGATCTTCCTGATCGTGGTGCTCGGCTACACGCTGAGCAACCTGCGCGACCAGCTGCTGGAGTTCTTCGTCCCCGGCCCGGCCCCGCAGGAGGACGGCGACCCGGTCCGCTACGTGTACGAGCACGGCGCGGTCGGCTGGGTGCTGCTCGGGGTGGTCGTGGTCCTGGTCGTGCTGATCGGGCTCTTCTACGTCTCCTGGCGGATGCACGAGTTCCGCGTCACCGGTGACGTGGTCGAGGTCCGCTCCGGCGTGTTGTTCCGCAGTCACCGCAAGGCGCGGCTCGACCGCATCCAGGGCATCAACATCTCGCGGCCCGTGGTCCCGCGGATCTTCGGGACGGCGAAGCTCGAGATCGCCCAGGCCGGCAACGACGCCAACGTGCAGCTGGCGTACCTCGGGGCCCGGGCGGCCGACGACCTGCGGCAGCGCATCCTCGTGCTCGCCTCCGGGGCGCAGGACGACGAGCGGACCGACGCACGAGCGTCGAACGGTGTGCTGCAGGACCGCGTCGACGAGCTGTTCTCGCCGGAGCTCGACCCGGCCGCGGTGCACGCGACGCGCGTCGTCAAGGTGCACCCCGGTCGGTTGATCGGGTCGATGCTGCTCTCCGGCACCACGGTCTTCTTCGTCGTGGTGATCGTGGCGATGATCGTCAGCATCGCGATCACCGGCGAGTACGGCATCCTGATCGGCCTGTTCCCCGTGGTGATCGGCGCCGGCGGCTACACGGTCCGGAAGTTCTCGCGCTCGCTGCAGTACACGATCGCCGAGACCCGCGACGGCATCCGCATCGGCTTCGGGCTCGTCTCGACCTCGAACGAGACGCTGCCGCCGGGCCGCATCCACGCCGTGAGCGTCGCACAGCCGCTGCTGTGGCGTCCGTTCGGCTGGTGGGACGTCCGCATCAACCGTGCGACGAACGCCGGCAACGGCGCATCGACCAACCAGCAGGTCTCGTCGATCGTGCTGCCGGTCGGCCGCGCCGAGGACGTCCGCCAGGTCCTGGACATCATCCTGCCGGGGCTCGTCGGCACCGCCGTGGCCGGGCCGACGGCGTCCCGAGAGGAACTCCGCGAGGGCTCGTCCGAGGCCGTCAACGTCGTCGACGACAGCCTCACCACGACCGGGGACCGCGGTGGCTTCGTGCACTCACCGCGCCGCGGTGCCTGGCTCCGTCCGCTGTCGTTCCGCCGCAACGGCTACCGCTTCGTGCAGGGTGCGGTGCTGCTCCGGCTGGGGGCCGTCTGGCGGTCGCTCGTGATCGTGCCGTTGCCGCGGGTGCAGAGCGTGAAGGTCGAGCAGGGCCCGCTCGAGCGGCTGCTCCGGCTCGCGACCGCGCACGTCCACACCGTGGCCGGTCCGGTGTCCGCACGCATCGGCGCGCTGGACGCGCTGGACGCGCAACGCCTGTGGTCGGAGACCGCGCACCGCGCCGTCGAGGCGGCCGCGGCCGACACCACGCACCGCTGGCGCGCCCGGGAGGCCCACCGCGCCCCCGCCACGCACGCCCCGCACGGACGGACGGTGCCGACCACCGCCGGTCCGGCCCCCACGGGCACGTGGCGGGCCGACGGTGGGTCGCAGGGCGCGCCTCCAGGCCGCTGGTCCGACGTCCCGCCGCCCGGAGCGGTGCGGTGAGGGCCGGACGACTCGGCGTCGGCATCGTCGGCGCGGGGAAGGTCGGGCCCGTCCTCGGGGCGGCCCTCGCGAACGCCGAGCACGCGGTGGTCGGCGTGACGGCCGTGTCCGACGCCGGCCGCGACCGGGCCGAGGCGATGCTGCCCGGCGCACCCGTCCTGGCGACCCCCGACCTGGTCGAGCGGAGCGAGCTCGTGCTGCTCGCGGTGCCGGACGACCAGCTCGCCGGACTGGTGCAGGGCCTGGCCGACGCCGGGATCTGGCAGCCCGGGCAGCTCGTCGTGCACACCAGCCCGGACCACGGCGTCGAGGTGCTGCGGCCGGCCCTGACCGCAGGCGCCATCCCGCTCGCGATCCACCCCGCGATGGCCTTCACCGGCACGAGCGTCGACCTCGCTCGGCTACGGGACGCCTACTGTGCGGTGACCGCTCCGGCGCCCGTGCTGCCGATCGCGCAGGCGCTCGTCGTCGAGATGGGCGCGGAGCCGTTCGTCGTCACCGAGCAGGACCGCCCCGCGTACGCCGACGCCGTGCGTGCCGCGGTCTCGTTCTCGACCGCGATCGTCGACCAGTCCGCCGGGACGCTCTCCGGCATCGGCGTGGAGCACCCCGGCCGCGTGCTCGGTGCCCTCGTGCGCTCCGCCGTCGACAACACGCTCGCCGCGGCCGACGGCCAGGCCGCGCTGTAGCGGAACCCTCCGTCGACCCCCGAAGAGGGGCACGAACCGAGGGTCGTGCTCTTCCTGTGCTTCCTGCTAGCGTCGAGATCGCCTCAACTCCGTCTCACCAGCGGAACGGGGCCAGGATCCGTCCTCACCAGGCGGATCCGTACGGCTCGCTCTCACCAGGCGGGTCCTCATCCAGAGATCAGATGGAGTTTCCCCCATGCCGCGGCACACCCTTGCCGCGACCTCCGCGGGCTTCGCTTCGGCGACCGCTCTCGGAGTCGCGCTCACCCTCCTCATCCCGACCGCGGCGCAGGCAGCGCCCGTGGTCTCCCAGGCGAACGGCCGACTCGTGTCGACCACGCTGCTCACCACCGGCACCCTCGACTCGATCGCGTCGCTCCGTGGCGCGTCGGCCATCAACGAAGACGGTTCGACCGACGTCGTCGCGAACACCCCGCTCGACGCCACGGCGCTGCAGTCCGTCGGGCTGCAGAGCGGGGGCGTGAACCTGTTCGGCAACAACGGCATCATCCAGCTCGGCGCGGTCGGGCAGTACGCGGTCGCGAACGCCGACGGGTCCTCCGCCGCGTTCTCGGGCGCGGTCAGCCAGGCACCCAGCCTGGTCGGCGTCGCGTCGAACCAGGTCTCGGCGTCGAACCTCGGGGCGCCTGCGGGCAACAGCAGCGCGCAGATCACGGTCGGAGCGCCGGCGTCCGCCGTCAGCCTCGACGTCCGTGCCGGAGCGCTCGCCGCCTCTGCACGACAGACCGTCGACGGTGCCCAGACCGGCCAGTACACGGTCGGCGCGCTCACTGTGAACGTCGGTGGGACGACGCTGTCGAACACGCTGTCGACACTGCGCGGAGCGCTGCAGCCCGTGACCGCTGCACTCGGGATCGCCAACCCGATCTCGGCTGACGGCACCGTCCAGGTCTCGCTGGCCGAACTGCTCACGGCCGCCGGAGTGTCGGACGTCAACCAGCTGCCGCCGAACACGAACTTGCTCCAGTTCGTCCCCGCAGCTGTGACCACGCAGGTCACGTCCGCTGTCAACGGCGTGCTCGCACAGGCGCAGGCCGAGGTCACACGACTCGGGCCGGTGCTCGGCGCAACGCTGTCCGGCGTCCTGAGCATCGCGACCGCGACGCTGACGCCGGTCCTCACGGGGCTCAACTCGACGCTCACCGGCCCGCTCGGGACCGCGATCGACGGGATCGCGCAGCTCAACGTGAACGTCAAGGCCAACGGTGCCGACGGGTCCTTCACGCAGACCGCGCTCCGCGTCGGCCTGCTGAACGCCGGTGCACTGACCACGGTCGACCTCGCCTCGGCGACCGTCGGCCCGAACGCCGGTCGTGCGGCCGTGCCGATCGCGAACCCCGCCTCGGCAGGGATCGCGGGCGGTGTGGGTCTGCTCGTCGCCGCGGCCTTCGCCCTCACGATCGTCCGTCGTCGTCGGGCCCTCGCGGTCGCTCGCTGATGTACACCGGCAGCGGCAGCGGCATCGTCGGACCCGCGGTGCTGACCGGCGGCGCGGTCATCGCCGGGTCGCAGACCACCTTCGGCCCCTTCCTCCTGCTGGCGGTGGGCATCGCGATCGTGGCCTTCATCGGCATCCGCACGCTCTACCGACGACGCCAGCAGCGTTCCGGCCCGCTCGGGTAGCGCGCCGGGACCGCCGCCGCACCGCTCGGGGCGCGGCACCGTCCGGGGACGGTGCCGCGCCCCTCGGGAACCGTCACACGACAGCGTTCGTGCCCAGCGGTCCCCACCGGTCGTCGCCCCACGGGCGGCTCCGGCCCCGCCGACGGGCTCCTGCCCCGTCCGGCACCTGCGGTCGACCCCTCACCACGGTCGGCCCCTCCCGTGGCACCGCGCCGTTCCCGAGGCGTGGTGCCACGGGCCTCGACCACCCTGGAGCCGTCGACCGTGACCGCAACCGAGTCCGCGCAGATCCTGGCCTTCGTCCTGCTCGTGATCTTCCTGGCGTACGTCCTCGCCATCCTCGTGCCGTTCCTCCGCCGCCGCCCTGACCGCGAGGGCGACGCCGAGGCGTTCACGTGGCACGCCTTCGTGCCCTGCCGGGACGAGGAGGTGGTCATCGGCGCGACCATCGAGCGGATGCGTTCCCGGTTCCCGGCGATGCACGTCTGGGTGATCGACGACGACAGCGACGACCGGTCCGCGGAGATCATCGCCGCGCGCGCGGCGATCGACCCGAACGTCCACCTCGTGCAGCGCCGTCGCCCGGCCGCGCGGACCGGCAAGGGCGACGCGCTGAACGCCGCGTACGCGCAGCTCGACGCGTGGCTCCCGGCGGGGACCGACCGTGCGGCGGTCGTCGTCGTGGTCGTCGACGCCGACGGGATCCTCGCCGAGAACGCCCTCCGGCAGGCCGCTGGCCGCCACGCCTTCGGGAACCCTGCGACCGGCGCCTGCCAGGCGGCCGTGTGGATGTCGAACCGCGACGACCGGGACCCTGCCGGCGCGGCCCCCGGTCGGCTCGGCCGCTGGTGGTCCCGGTACCTGATCCGGATGCAGGACATCGAGTTCCGCACGACCATCGCGGCCATGCAGTGCCTGCGCGGCCGGACACTCTCCGTCGGACTCGGTGGGAACGGGCAGTTCACCCGGCTCAGCGCACTCGACGCCATCGCGCAGGGTGAACGGACGCCGTGGCACGGGTCGCTGCTCGAGGACTACGAGCTCGGTGTGCACGTGATGCTCGCCGGGTTCCGGAACGTGTACCTGCACGACACGCACGTCGAACAGGAGGCCCTCCCCGGCACACGACGCCTGCTCACGCAGCGCACGCGGTGGTGCCAGGGCGGCATGCAGTGTGCGCGGTACCTCCTGCGGATATTCACCTCACCGCACGTCACCAACGCAGGGGCGCTCGAGGCCAGCTACTTCCTGGTCCAGCCGTACCTGCAGATGGCCGGCGTCCTGCTCTGGCCGACCGTGTTCATCGCGATGATCGCGCAGGGCTCGGTCTCGGAGGGCTCCTTCTGGGCCTGGTTCGCCGAGGCCTGGTGGCTCCTGCCGCTCGTGGTCATCACCGGCATCGCGCCGTTCGCGCTCTGGCCGCTCATCTACCGCCGGCACATCGGCGGACGGACCGGCCTCGGCACCACGCTCGGTTGGGCCCTCGGCTACTGGATCTACATGTACCAGAGCTACGTCTGCGTGCCGCGGGCCTTCACCCGCATCCTGACCTCCCGCAACGGCTGGGCGAAGACCCGTCGCAACGCGGAGACCGACCACCTGTTCGTCGCCAAGGAGGCCTGACGTGTCGCACGCCGTGACCGCCCCCGTCGTCTCGTCCGCCGGCCCCCGCCGGGCCGTCGGTCTGCTGCTCCTCGCGCTGGCCGCGACGCTGCTCGTCGTCCAACCGACCTTCCGCGTCGTGGAGGCCGAGATCACGGCCTGGGTCGTCGGTCAGTTCACGGACGGCCGGTCGAACGCGGCCGTCGACGTCATCTACTTCGGCATCGGGACGCAGGACGTGCACGGCATCCAGATCACGCCGATGTGCTCGACGGTGGTCCTGCTCGTCCCGCTGCTCGCACTCGGCGGCGTGCTCATGCTGCTCGGTTCGGTGCCGTTCCACCGCGCGGCCCTGGCCCTGACCGGGGCGTTGGCGATCGCGGTCGTCTGCAACGTGATCCGGTACGTCGGGTCCTCGGTGGCGCTCCAGCGGTGGGGCACCGCGGGCTTCGACGTCGTGCACGAGTACGTCGGGTCGCTGTTCGTGATCTTCGGCTTCGCCGGTGCGGTGCTGATGCAGGTCGTCGTGTCGGTCCGCGGTCGGCGCCGGGCCCGAGGTCCGGTGCCGCAGGGCGACGTCGGCGCGGGGCGCGCCGCGGGTGTGCGTCGCGGTGGGCGGCGGCGGGCCTGATGGGACGGGGGACCGGAGCGTCGATCGCCCGCGCGGTCGGTCGAGCCGCCGCGTCGGCGGCGGTCGTCGTGGTCGTCGCCGCGACAGCGGGGTGCGCCGTGCTGGACCGGCAGCCGCCGACCGCCTCGACGCCGGCACCCGTCGGGACCTGCTTCGACCTCCGCTACCTCGCCGAGGTCACCGCGGTCAGTCTGGGTGCTCCGGCCGTCGACTGCGACGACGAGCACACCTTGCAGGTCTCCTCGACCACCGAGCTGACGGGGTCGCCAGCCGACCAACGGGAACGCCCGACGCAGCAGGTCCTGCAGCGGATCGCGAGCCGCTCGTGCGGGTACGAGCAGGCGCGGTCGTTCGTGGGGGCCGCGGAACGTGACGGGGTCGTCCCGCTCGCGACGTGGGCGTACTGGCCGACCGCCGCCGAGTGGGCGGACGGCGACCGTCGGGTGACGTGCGCGGTCGGACTCACCGGCGGCGGTGGCGGTCCGCGCACCGTGACCCGCTCGCTCGAGGGCGTGCTCCCGACCCGCTCGTCCGCCGCCGTCCGGCAGTGCTACCGACAGGAGGCCCGGCCGGACGGCACGTGGCAGCCGACCGGGACGGCCGTGCCCTGCTCGGCGCCGCACAGCAGCCAGGACGTCAACGCCTGGCTCGACGTCTCGACCGGGGCCCCGACCCAGCAGGACGTCGAGCGGATGTGCGGCCCCTACGTCGGTGACTACCCGACGACGTTCGTCACGGGCGTGGCCGTGCAGCAGACGAACGGGACCTACTCACTGCACTGCGCCGTCGGAGGAGACAGTCGTGCCGGACTCACCACGGGAGCGTTCCTCCCGACCAGCGATGGTTGACGCGGCCCCCACGGCGCCGACCCCGACGGCGCCGACCGCGATCGCGGCGGGATCCGCGGCGGCGGGACCTGCTGCGCCGAGCACGACCACCCCGGCCGCGCCCACCCGGGGCTCCCGGCGTGCCGCGAGCGCCTGGTTGCTGCTCGTCTGGCGGTGGGTCGCACCCGGTGGCCCGGCCGAGGACCCGCGCTCCCGGTGGGCCACCGCCGTGGTCGCGGGGTGCCTCACCGTCGCGGTGCTGCTCCTGCACCTGTTCGTCCCGACCGTCGTCGGGATGGGGGACCAGGGCGACGGGCAGCGTCTCATGTGCGCGTTCGGGGTCGCCAACGCGGCTCCGTACGACTACACCGCGAGCACGCAGTACGTGTTCACGCAGTGGGTCCCGCACCGGTGGGCCGGGGAGGCGTGCGGCGCGGGCGGGTCCGGCGAGCCGTACGTGTCGTCGCAGATGCTGCTCGTGTGGCCGGCCGTCGTGCTGACACCGCTGTTCGGGTGGGGCGACGGGATCGACACGCGTGCGGTCGGCATCGTCTGCGTGCTCCTCCTCGGGGTGCTGATCGCGCTGTTCGTTGCGTTCCTGCCCGGTCGTCCCCTGTTCCGGCTGATCGCTGCCGCGCTCGTCGTCGCGGTCGTCGGTGACGGCGTCTTCGCCCGGTTCTTCGTCTCCCCGTACTCCGAGGCCGCGTGCTTCCTCGGGGTCCTGGCGATGGTGGTCAGCCTGCTGGCGATGTGGCGGCGAGGCGATCCGACGTGGTGGGGGATGCTGCTCTTCGCGCTCGCGACGGCCTTCACGATCACCGCGAAGACCCAGATGGTCGCACTGCTCCCCGCCGCGGCCCTCGCACTGCTCTGGTCCCCGCTGCGCTCGCGGAGCCAACGAGCGCCCCGGCCCCGGGGTCGCGTCGTCCCCCGGCTGGTGGGTGGATCCCTCGTCGTGGTCCTGGCCGCGGTCGCCGTCGGGTACGCGGCCGTCCAACCGCGGCACTTCGCCCTGCTCAACACCTACAACGCGGTGTTCGTCGAGATGCTCCCGCACAGCCCGGACCCCGAGGGCGACCTCCGGTGGTTCGGCCTGCCGGCGGACTGGGCGTCGAGCAGCGGTACGACCGTCGCTTCGGAGAACGCCGCGGTCCACCGGCCGGACTTCCCCCGGTTCACCGAGGAGGTCTCGCAGGGCAGGATCGCCCTGTTCTACGTCACCCACCCTGCCCGGCTCGTCGGGATGGCGGACCGGGGGCTCGAGGCGATGACGCAGCCGGTGCTCGGCTACGTCGGCGCGTACCCTCCCGACGTCGGCGCCGAGCCGTGGCAGCAGGAGCACCGCTTCCCGTTCGTCGTCGTCCTGTCGGCGCTGCTCGGCACGGTCCCGTTCGCCATCGTGCTGCTGCAGATCGTCGCGCTCGCGCTCGGACTCGGTCTCGCGTTCCGCCGCAGGCAGCTCGGCGACCGTGCAGCGGCCTTCGGGGCGACGGTCGTCGTCACCACGGTCGCGACGTGGGCGCAGTTCTGGGCCGTGATGCTCTCCGAGGGGGCGTCCGAGATCTACAAGCACCTGCTCGTCACCGACCTGCTCAACATGCTCCTGCTCGTGAGCATCCCGCTCTCCGCCGCGCTCCTCGCGCGCAGGATCGCCACCCCGCGCAGCGGGTCCGCTCGCGGAGCGCGACGCCGCACCGCCCCCGTCCGACGTGCGACGCACCTCGAGCCGCAGGGAGCCGTGCGCCGCTCCGCACACCGGGCGCCCCGTCGACTCGACCGACCCCGACCGACCGCCTCGGGAGGCACACGGTGAACCCACACGTCATGGTCGTCTTCGGGACCCGACCGGAGGCCATCAAGGTCGCCCCGGTCGTCCAGCGCCTCCGGGCGGACCCCGCGTTCGACACCACCGTGGTGGACACCGGGCAGCACGCCGGTCTGCTCGGGCCGATCCTCACCGCGTTCGGCGTCGATCCGGACGTGCGCCTCGACGTGGCCGTACCGGGACAGGACCTCACCGCCCTCGCCACCCGCACCATGACGGCGGTGGGCTCGGTCATCGCCCGGCGTCGGCCGGACCTCGTCCTGGTGCACGGCGACACGTCGGCGGCCGCGGTCACGGCGCTCGCCGCCCACTACGCGCACGTCCGTGTCGCGCACCTCGAGGCCGGGCTCCGTTCCTCGGACCTGTGGTCGCCCTGGCCGGAGGAGGCGAACCGCCGGGTGATCGGGCAGCTCGCCTCGGTGCACCTCGCTCCCACGCAGCGCGCTGCCGAGCAGCTGCTCGCCGAGGGCGCCGCCCCGGCAACGGTGCACGTGACCGGCAACACCGTGATCGACGCGCTCTTGCAGACGCTGGAGACGTCCCCACCGCCGCTGCCCGGACCGGTGCAGGCCGCGGTCGACGCCGGGCAGCGCATCGTCCTCGTCACGGGGCACCGTCGCGAGTCGTGGGAGAGCGGTCTCGCGGACACCGCGGCGGGCATCGCCGACACCGTCCGCGACCGCAGGGACGTGTTCGTCTGGGCGCCCCTGCACCCGAACCCGATCGTCCGGGCGGCGATCGAGCCCGCCTTCGCCGGTCTCGACCGCGTCCTGGTCGACGCACCGCTGGACTACCCGCTCTTCTGCCGGGCGATGCAGGCGGCGCACTGCATCGTGACCGACTCGGGCGGCGTGCAGGAGGAGGCACCGAGCCTCGGGACGCCGGTCCTCGTCACCCGCGACACGACGGAGCGTCCTGAGGCGCTGGAGGCCGGTGCCTCCCGGCTGATCGGCACCGACCGCGCCGTCGTCGGGGCCGAGCTCGCGGCGCTCCTCGACGACGAGGACCGGTACCGTTCGATGCGCAGAGCGGTGAACCCCTACGGCGACGGACGCGCGGCCGAACGAGTGCACGACGTCCTGCGCGCCGTGCTCGGCGGACCCGACAGGTGATGCGGGACCGGACGGCTCGCGGCGGACCTGCGGGACGGGCACGAGGTCGGACCGTCGTGACCCTCGCTGCGCTCGTGCTGGCAGCGGGTCTCGTCACCACCGGAGTCGTGGGGATCGTGCAGCAGGGCCAGCGGCCCGCCGCGGCGCCGACGTTGCCGGACCTGCGTGGCAACCGCGTCGACGCCGCCCTGGGGCTCGCACCGTCGCCAGCGGCCGTCCGCCGGATGGAGGTGCAGTCCGTCGGCGGTGCGACCTTCCGCGTCCCCGGGGTCGGGCTCGAGGTCCCGCTCCGCTCGCTCGTGACCGTCGACGACGAGGTCCAGCCGCCCACGTTCACGGATGCGTTCTGGATCCGTGACCTGGGGACCTCGGTCCGTGCGCCGCAGGCCGGCACGGTCTTCGTCGCGATGCACTCGCTCCGTGGTGGGGGCGTCGGCCCGGGCAACGCGCTCTACGACACGGCGACCGGAGCGGCGCGCGTCGCGACGGGCGACGCGGTGGAGGTCGCGGGGGTGCGGTACGTCGTCACCGGGACCAGGACGGTCCCGAAGCCGTCCATCAGCGGCGACGCGACGGTCTGGGCGGACGTCCCGGGGCGCCTGGTGGTGATCACGTGCCTGGAGCGACCGGACGGCGGCCCGTCCCGCGAGAACTTCGTCGTCGAAGCCCGGCTCGCAGACGGGGCCGCTCCCACCGGGACGCCGGGTGCAGCTACCGCCCGGACCGGTGCGGAGGGCAAGTCCGGGTAGCATCTCCACATCCCCCACGACCCCACGGAGCCGCACCAGCAATGAGCGAAGAGACCCCCGCCGCAGACGCCCTGTCCGCCGAAGAGACCAGCGAACAGCGACAGGTGCGGCTCGACAAGCGGGCCAGGCTCCTGGACGCCGGCATCGAGGCCTACCCCGCCGAACTGCCGATCACCACGACGATCCCCGCCGTGCGCGAGCAGTACGCGCACCTCGAGACGGGTGAGGAGACGCAGGACGTCGTCGGGATCGCCGGGCGCATCGTGTTCTCCCGCAACACCGGCAAGCTCTGCTTCGCGACGCTGCAGTCCGGCGACGGCGCGCGCGTCCAGGCGATGGTCTCCCTGGCCGAGGTCGGGGACGAGTCCCTGGCGCGCTGGAAGGAGTTCGTCGACCTCGGCGACCACGTGTTCGTGCACGGGCGCGTGATCTCCTCGCGTCGCGGCGAGCTGAGCATCATGGTCGACGAATGGGCGATGGCGGCGAAGGCCGTCCTGCCGCTGCCGAACCTGCACAACGAGCTGAACGAGGAGACCCGGGTCCGCCAGCGCTACCTCGACCTGATCGTCCGCGACCAGGCGCGCGAGACCGTCCGCGCCCGCGCCGCGGTCATGGCGTCGCTCCGGCAGACGTTCACCGGGCACGACTACCTCGAGGTCGAGACCCCGATGCTGCAGACCCAGCACGGCGGCGCCTCGGCCCGGCCCTTCATCACGCACTCGAACGCGTTCGACACCGAGCTCTACCTGCGCATCGCGCCGGAGCTCTTCCTCAAGCGCGCCGTCGTCGGTGGCATCGACCGGGTCTTCGAGATCAACCGGAACTTCCGGAACGAGGGTGCCGACTCGTCGCACTCGCCCGAGTTCGCGATGGTCGAGGCCTACCAGGCGTACGGCAACTACGAGCAGATGGCCGACCTGACGCAGGAGCTCGTGCAGAACGCGGCGAAGGCGGTGACCGGCGGCTCCCTCGTCGTCACGCTCGCCGACGGCACCGAGTACGACCTCGGTGGCGAGTGGGCCCGGATGGACATGTACGGGTCGCTGTCCGAGGCCGCCGGGCGGGAGATCACCCCGGAGACCCCGCTGTCCGAGCTGGTGGCGCTCGCCGAGGCCGAGGGGGTCGAGGTCGCGCACGCCACCCACGGCAAGTACGTCGAGGAGCTCTGGGAGCACTTCCACGGGGACGACCTGCACGCGCCGACCTTCGTGATGAACTTCCCGGTCGACACCTCCCCGCTGACCCGCGAGCACCGCACCCGCCCGGGCGTCGTCGAGAAGTGGGACCTGTACGTCCGCGGGTTCGAGCTCGCGACCGCCTACTCCGAGCTCGTCGACCCCGTCGTGCAGCGCGAGCGCTTCGTCGAGCAGGCGAAGCTCGCCGCGGGCGGCGACCCCGAGGCGATGCGTGTCGACGAGGACTTCCTGCGCGCCCTCGAGCACGCGATGCCGCCGTCGGGCGGCATGGGCATGGGCGTCGACCGCCTGCTCATGGCGATCACCGGCCTGGGCATCCGCGAGACGATCCTGTTCCCGCTGGTCAAGTAGGGACGCGACCGGTCGTCGGACGGGAGGCGCGGTGCCGGCTGGCACCGCGCCTCCCGTCCGTCCACCGGTGCCGTTCCGAGCAGGTGGCGGTCACCGGGGCGAGGTACGATGCTCCGGTGCCAGATGGAGTCGTGACCGGGATCATCTTCGCCGTGACGCCGACCGTCGTCGTCGGCCTGATCTTCTGGTTCGTGATGCGCGCGATCATGCGTGCCGACCGCACCGAGCGGTCCGCGTACGCGAAGGTCGAGGCCGAGGAGCGCGCACGCTACGAGCGCGAGCACGGCCGCCCCGCTCCCGCACCGACCTCCGCGGAGTAGTCCCGCGCAGGAGCTCGCGCTGTCGCGCGTCACCCGTCGTTCACCGACGGGTGGTGCACTCGTGCGCGTGGACGCACGACCGACGGATCGCACGCACCCGGCCGAACCGGCCGACCTCGATCCCGAGGACGCCTTCGGGCACTCGGTCCTGCCCGACGCGGCGCGGGATGCCGTGTGGGGCGACGAGGACGACGACGACATCGACGTCCGAGCGTCCGTCGTCGGTCACCGGCCGTTCACCGTGGCGTCGCCGGACCGGGTGAGCATCGTCCGCATGTCCACCACGCACGCCTTCACCGGCCGCAGCCTCGTCGGCGACATCGAGAGCGAGTACGACGAGTTCGACCGCGACGCCGATCTCGAGACCTCCAAGCGACGGGACGGGTGGCTCGAACCCTCCTGGTGACACCGAACTCCTGACGCTCTTCGGGGTACGACGCCCGGATCACGACGATCCGGAACGCCGTACCCCTTTTTCGTGTCCGCTCCGCGCTGCACCCCGGGGTACACACTTGCGATCGGTGATGAAACATCCCTGCAACACCGGAAACACGGCGACACCCCCTTGCGCGCGGGCATCGGCCGGGTCCATGCTGACGTCGAGCATGTACCCCGCGGGGGACAGCGCGACGGGTGAAGCACGACGTTCCCTGGGAATCGATCCGATCGGTTTGTGGGGTACACCTCGGGACCGCTTTACTCGTCAGCACCCCCCAACGAGGCCATCACCGTCGAACCGCAGGGAGAGTCACCATGACGATCGCGACCGCAGCACCGAAGACGACGACCACTGGCACCACCGCGCGCCGCAGCAAGAAGACCGCAGCCGCGAAGACCGCGGACGCCGCGGTGGAGACCACCACGCTCGACACCGAGGTCGAGGCCGACGAGCAGCTCGCGGGTGTCCGCGGCGCCTCGGTCGACCAGGTCGGCGACTATCTGCGCCACATCGGCCGCCTCTCGCTCCTGACCGCCGAGGAGGAGGCGGACATCGCCCGCCGCATCGAGGTCGGCCTGTTCGCCGAGGAGAAGCTCGCCACCGAGGCCGGCATCGACAAGACCCTGCAGCGCGAGCTGCGCTGGCTCGTCCGCGACGGTGAGCGCGCCAAGGAGCGCATGATCACCTCGAACCTGCGCCTCGTCGTGAGCATCGCGAAGCGCTACTCGCAGCGCGGCCTGCCGTTCATGGACGTCATCCAGGAGGGCAACCTCGGCCTGGTCCGTGCGGTCGAGAAGTTCGACTTCACCCAGGGCTACAAGTTCTCGACCTACGCCACCTGGTGGATCCGCCAGGCGATCTCGCGTGGTCTCGCCGACAAGGCGCGCACCATCCGCATCCCGGTGCACACCGTCGAGCTCATCAACAAGATCTCGCGCACCGAGCGCGACCTGACCGTGGACCTCGGCCGCGCGCCGATGCCCGACGAGGTCGCCGCCGAGCTCAGCATGAGCACCGAGGAGCTCCTCGACCTGAAGGGCCGCTCGCACGAGCCGGTGTCGATCCACACCGTCGTCGGCGACTCCGACGACAGCGAGCTCGGCGACTTCATCGAGGACGAGGACGCCGCGAGCCCGAACGAGCTCACCGAGACGACGCTCCTGCACCGCGACATCCGCTCCATCGTCGCCGAGCTGCCGAGCGACGAGGCCAACGTCATCCGCATGCGCTACGGCCTGGACGACGACAAGCCGATGACGCTCGACGAGATCTCGAAGATCGTGCACACCACGCGCCAGGCGGTCAGCCGCGTCGAGTCGCGTGCGAAGCTGCGCCTGTTCGCGAAGGCCGTGAGCCAGGACATGCAGCTGTACCTGACCGACTGAGGTCAGCAGGCTTCGGCCGGGGTCTCGACCTCGGCACGGGGAACCGGGCCGTCCTGTGGGAAGGCGGTCCGGTGGGGTGATGGGACGGCCCGTCCAGGCACTGCCTGGGCGGGCCACTCCGCTGTCCGGGCGCCGGTCGGCGCTAGTCCTCGAGCTCGCGGCCGAGCTTCTGGCGCAGGTCCTGCGGGATGAGCTCGATCAGTTGGTCCGGGCGGACCGGCAGGTCGAGCAGGCTGAGCTTAACCCGGCCGGTGCGTCCGTGGCGCTCGGCGTCGAGGCGGACGACACTGCCGGCGTCCTTCCGGAGCCTGATGTCGATCTGCGCCCCGGTCGCGACCTCGCCCACGACGAGCCCGTCCACCTCGAGGGCGGCGCTCCGGGTCCCCTCGGCGATGTCGAAGCGGTAGCGCTCGCGCGCCGCCAGGACGACGGCGCGGTCGATACCCGCCATCGGGGCGACCGGCGTCACGACCGAACCCGACAGCGCCGGGGACAGCACGGGTCCGCCGGCGGCGTAGTTGTACGCGGTGGAGCCCGCCGGGGTCGCGGCGACGATCGCGTCGGCACGGTAGTAGCCGTAGCCGAGCCCGTTCACGCTGAGGTCGGCGGAGACCTGCCCGGCTCCGGGGCGTCGCACGATCGTCAGGTCGTTGAACGCCAGGTAGTCCGTGCGGGCGCCGCTCCAGGACAGCCGGGCCTCGAGCGCGTGGTGCGGCTCGAGCTGGTACTCACCGGCGGACAGTCGGTCGAGTGCGGCCTCGAGCTCGGGCGGCTCGATCTCGACCAGGAACCCGACGTTGCCGTAGTTCACGCCGAGCACGGGGACGGGGCGCTTCGCCACGAGTCGCATCGCGCCGAGCATCGTGCCGTCCCCGCCGAGCGCGACGACGAGGTCGACCTGGTCGGTGAAGTCGTCGTCGCCGATCACCTCGACGTCGCCGCCGATGCGCTGGGCGTCCGCCCGTCGGGCCACGAGTCGCCCGGCACCCGATGCGTTCCACCGCTGCAGGGTCGTGATCGACTCACGCACGTTCTTGGTGGGGTGGACGACGAGGCCGACGACGGGCTGCTCCATGCCCAGATCGTACCCGGCGACGCCGAGTCGACTCCTGGCGGGGAGCCGTGACGGGCGGTCCGCTGCGGGCACCGTCGCCGGGCGCTGTGCCCGGTGCGCAACGAGGTCACGCCCACGGCGAACAGGGGCAGCCCTCCGGGGGTCCGCTGGTTAGTCTCGATGTACGTCACCGAGCTCCCACGAGCCCGGCAAGGGAGAGCACATGTTCGAGAGATTCACCGACCGAGCCCGTCGTGTTGTCGTCCTCGCTCAAGAAGAAGCGAAGATGCTCAACCACAACTACATCGGCACCGAGCACATCCTCCTCGGCCTCATCCACGAGGGCGAGGGCGTCGCCGCCAAGGCGCTGGAGTCGCTCGGCATCTCGCTCGATGCCGTCCGCGAGCAGGTCCAGGACATCATCGGGCAGGGCCAGCAGCAGCCGACCGGGCACATCCCGTTCACGCCACGCGCCAAGAAGGTGCTCGAGCTGTCCCTGCGCGAGGCGCTGCAGCTCGGCCACAACTACATCGGCACCGAGCACATCCTGCTCGGCCTGATCCGCGAGGGCGAGGGCGTCGCCGCCCAGGTCCTCGTCAAGCTCGGCGCGGACCTCAACCGCGTTCGTCAGCAGGTCATCCAGCTCCTGTCCGGCTACCAGGGCAAGGAAGCGGTCGCCGTCGGCGGTGAGCAGCAGCAGAACGCCCAGCAGGGTTCGCAGGTCCTCGACCAGTTCGGTCGGAACCTCACCCAGGCCGCGCGCGACGCCAAGCTCGACCCGGTCATCGGGCGCGAGAAGGAGATGGAGCGGGTCATGCAGATCCTCTCGCGCCGCTCCAAGAACAACCCCGTCCTGATCGGTGAGCCGGGCGTCGGCAAGACCGCGGTCGTCGAGGGCCTCGCCCAGGCGATCGTCAAGGGAGACGTCCCGGAGACGCTGAAGGACAAGCAGCTCTACTCGCTCGACCTCGGGTCGCTCATCGCCGGGTCCCGCTACCGCGGTGACTTCGAGGAGCGCCTCAAGAAGGTCACGAAGGAGATCCGCACCCGCGGCGACATCATCGTCTTCATCGACGAGATCCACACGCTCGTCGGTGCCGGCGCTGCTGAGGGCGCGATCGACGCCGCGTCGATCCTCAAGCCGCTCCTCGCCCGCGGTGAGCTGCAGACGGTCGGTGCGACCACGCTCGACGAGTACCGCAAGCACTTCGAGAAGGACGCCGCACTCGAGCGCCGCTTCCAGCCGGTGCAGGTCAACGAGCCGTCGCTGCCCCACGCGATCAACATCCTCAAGGGCCTCCGCGACAAGTACGAGGCGTTCCACAAGGTGTCCATCACCGACGGCGCGATCGTCGCCGCGGCGAACCTGGCGGACCGCTACGTGCAGGACCGCTTCCTGCCGGACAAGGCCATCGACCTGATCGACGAGGCCGGCGCCCGCCTGCGTCTGTCGATCCTGTCGGCGCCGCCGGAGCTCCGCGAGTTCGACGAGAAGATCTCGACGGTCCGCGGGCAGAAGGAAGCCGCGATCGAGGAGCAGGACTTCGAGAAGGCCGCGAGCCTGCGCGACGAGGAGAAGAAGCTCCTCGGCGAGCGTCTGCGCCTCGAGAAGCAGTGGCGTGCGGGTGACGTCGCCGCGTCCGGCACCGTCGACGAGGGCATCATCGCCGAGGTGCTGGCGCAGGCCACGGGCATCCCGGTGTTCAAGCTCACCGAGGAGGAGACCTCGCGTCTCGTCTTCATGGAGAAGGCCCTGCACGAGCGCGTCATCGGTCAGGAAGAGGCGATCTCAGCCCTCTCGAAGACGATCCGCCGCACCCGCGCCGGCCTCAAGGACCCGAACCGCCCCTCGGGCTCGTTCATCTTCGCCGGCCCCACCGGCGTCGGGAAGACCGAGCTCGCCAAGGCGCTCGCCGAGTTCCTGTTCGACGACGAGGGTGCGCTGATCTCCCTCGACATGTCGGAGTTCGGCGAGAAGCACACGGTCTCGCGACTCTTCGGTGCCCCTCCCGGGTTCGTCGGGTTCGAGGAGGGCGGCCAGCTCACCGAGAAGGTGCGCCGCAAGCCGTTCTCCGTGGTCCTGTTCGACGAGATCGAGAAGGCCCACCCGGACATCTTCAACTCGCTGCTGCAGGTCCTCGAAGAGGGTCGCCTGACCGATGGTCAGGGCCGCGTGGTCGACTTCAAGAACACCGTCATCATCATGACCACGAACCTCGGTTCGCAGGGCATCGCCGGTGGCCCGGTGGGCTTCCAGGTCGAGGGTGACTCGGCCGTCGGCTACGACCGCATGCGCTCGAAGGTGAACGAGGAGCTCAAGAAGCACTTCAAGCCGGAGTTCCTGAACCGCGTCGACGACACGATCGTGTTCCCGCAGCTCTCGCAGTCCGAGCTGCTGCAGATCGTGGACCTGTTCGTGAAGCGTCTGTCGGACCGCCTGCTGGACCGCGACATGACGGTGGAGCTCACGCTCGCCGCCAAGGAGCAGCTCATCAAGGTCGGCTTCGACCCGGCACTCGGCGCTCGTCCGCTGCGTCGCGCGATGCAGCACGAGGTCGAGGACCAGCTGTCCGAGCACATCCTGCAGGGTGAGCTCAACGCCGGTGACCACGTGAAGGTCGACTTCGCCGAGGGCGGGTTCCAGTTCGAGACCGGGCGTCAGCCGGGTCGCGAGGAGGTCCTCGCCGGGGCTGCCGCGGTCGAGGCCGCGGAGACCACGCAGGGCGAGATCGAGTCCTAGGACTCCTCCACACGACGGACGGGAGGCGCGGTGCCAGCTGGCACCGCGCCTCCCGTCCGTTCGTGGTGGCGACCACATGTGCGGGTTCCGGCGTGCGCGGCGGACGCGACCCCCGGGCGGGGGGTACCGTTGTTGCTGCGAGGGTTCCCCCAACACCTCGCGGACGGCGTCCGGCTGGTTCCCCCAACAGGTCGGACGTCCGTGGCCCCGGTCTCCCCCGACCGGGGCCACGCTTCGTTCCGGGCCGCTTCGTTCCGGGGGAGCCTCGCCCGCTGTGGTCGTGGTCAGTCGAGGGTCGCGGCGAAGTCGCGGACGGCACGCTCCCAGCGCTCCGGGTCCTCGTTCCACTCGAGCGTGTGCCGGGCGTCCGTGAACGTCTCGACTCGCGCGCCACGTGCGCGTCGTGCGGCGACGTCGGCTGCGTCCACGAGTGGGTCGGCGGCCGAGTGCAGCAGCAGCGTCGGCGTGCGCTCGTCCTGCCAGCGCGTGACGGACAGCGGGTAGGGCACACCGGCCAGGCGGCTGAGGCCCGGCGTGGTCGCGATGCGTCCGGCGACGACGCCGACGGCCGCGGGGAAGCGAGCGGTCCGCACGGCGCCGCGCAGGGCCGACCGGACGTCGAGCAGGGGTGCGACCCCGACGATGCCGTCGACCGGTGTGCGTGCCGCGGCAGCGGAGGCGGCGAGGGCGCCGGCGGACCAGCCCTGGAGCACCACGCGCTCGGCCCCCCGTGCCCGGGCAGCGTGCGCGGCGGCGGCGACCCGGTCGACGGCGGCGGGGTCGAGGGACCGCAGCGGCAGCGCGCTGGTGTCGACCACCTGGTTCGAGGCGCCGAGCTCCCGCCAGACCCGGAGGCCACGGAGGACCTGCTGCGGACCGAGCGACTGCCCGTGCACGTGCACGACGTGGGTGCGTCCGACGACGCCGTCCGGTTCCTCACCGGGGACGTCGTGCTCGTCGGTCCAGACCAGCTCGGACTCCGGCGGCACGAAGGGAGCGGGGCGGAGGAGGCGGCGTGCGGCGGCGGCCCCGAGGGCGACGCTCCCGGCGGTGGCGATCACGGTGCCGGTGACGGCGGTGCGGACGAGCTGCATGGTGCCCACCCTGCCAGCGGGACGTGTGCGAACGGTGCGGCCCACGACAGAACGGGAGGCGCGGTGCCAGCTGGCACCGCGCCTCCCGTCAGTGTGTTCTGTGTCCTAGGCCTGGACGTCGCCGCGCCAGCCCGGCTCGGTCGGGGCGTTCTCGACGCGCTCCTTGTAGTTCTGCAGGTCCTTCTTGACGGCGTGACCGCCGACGCCGACGGCGGAGCCGAGCTTCTCGAGCAGGCCCGAGGGCTCCCAGTCGATCTGCGCGGTGACGCGGGTCTCGTTGTCGGACAGCTTGTGGAAGGTCACCACGCCGGCGTGGTCGACGTCGCCGTCCTTGACGGTCCACGCGACGCGCTCGTCGGGGTGCTGCTCGGTGATGACGGCGCGGAACTCGCGCTCCTGACCGGCGACCTTGACGGTCCAGTCGGTGGTCTTGTCGTCGACCTGGACGATCTTCTCGACCTCGTCGAGGAAGTGCGGGAACTCCTCGAACCGGGTCCACTGGTCGTAGGCCTGGCGGACGGGGACGTTGACGTCGACGGTCTCGATGATCTGGGGCATGTTCGCTCCTTCGTTTCGTCGTGCTCTTCGGGTTCGGGACCGACGCTATGCCCGTGTGGCTGGAGGCCCTCCAGGGCGGTGTCCCCCTGCTGCGCCGTGCTGCCCTCTGGGCGGTGCCCGTCTGCTGCGCCGTATGCTCGACGGGATGACTGGTCACGGCAAGCACGCGTTCGACGAGCGGGACGAGCACGGCATCCGGGTGCGTCCGGCCCTGGCGTCGGACGTGCCGCACATCCAGCGGCTCATCGCGCCGTACGTCGACCGGCGCATCCTGCTCGGCAAGGAGAACGTCGCGCTGTACGGCTCGATCCAGCAGTTCCGGATCGCCGAAGGGCCCGACGGTGTGCCGATCGGCTGCGGTGCCCTCGCCGTGTTCTGGGACGACATCGCCGAGGTCCGCACGCTCGCCCTCGACGCCGACTGGATCCACAAGCGCGTCGGACACCGGATGCTCGAGGCACTCGAGCACGACGCGCGCGAGCTCGGCGTCGCGCGCATCTTCTGCCTGACGTTCGAGGTCGGGTTCTTCGCGAAGCACGGGTACCTGGAGATCGGCGAGCAGGTCGTGTCGCCGGACGTCTACGCCGAACTCGTGCGCTCGTCGGACGAGGGGGTCGCGGAGTTCCTCGACCTCGCCCGGGTGAAGCCGAACACGCTCGGCAACACCCGCATGCTCAAGATCCTCTGATCGCCGGTCACCTGGGGATCGTCTGACGCTTTCGCGGGTGCCGCGGCGTCGCTCCGTGGTCGGGCGCGGTGTTCGCCCTACCCTGTGCGCATGTCGTCGTTCCGTCACCCCGTCGGACCCGAGTCGTCCAGCGTCTACTGGCGCCGTCGTGCGCTCGTCGCCGGCGTGCTGCTGCTCGTCGTCGTGGTGGTCGTGCTGATCGTCGTGGGCCGGGGGAGCGGGGCCTCATCGGCGTCTGCGCCTGGGGTGTCGGCGTCTCCGTCGGCCCCTGCGGCCGCCGACGGTGCTGGGTCGGCTGCCGGGTCCTCGTCCGGGTCCAGCTCGGCTGACCCGTCGGCGTCGCCGTCCGCCGCACCGTCCTCGGGCTCGTCGGCCGCTGCGTCGTCCTCTGGTGACGCGGCGACGTGCTCGAAGGACCAGATCGAGCTGACGCCGGTCGTCGACAAGAGCACCTACGGGCCGACCGAGGACCCGCAGATCGCCATGTCGATCAAGAACACCGGCTCCGACGCGTGCCACATGGACCTCGGCTCCGCGCAGCAGGTCCTGACGATCAGCTCCGGCCAGGAGCAGTACTGGTCGTCGAAGGACTGCCAGACCGGTGGGACGAACCAGGACGTCACGATCAAGGCGGGGCAGGAGCTCACGACGCCGGCGATCGCCTGGGACCGCACGCGCTCGTCGACCACCACGTGCGACAGTGCGCGGCCGTCGGTGCCCGGGGGCGGGGCGAGCTACCACCTGCAGGTGGCCGTGGGGAGCCTGGAGTCGAAGGAGTCGGCGCAGTTCGTGCTGAACTGAGGCGACCCGCCTAGAACCGGGCTACAGCAGCCGAATCGGTCTGCTCAGTCCGCGAGGAGTCCGCAGAAACTGCGCGAATCAGTCCGGCAGCCGCGGCACGGGTGCGGTCGCCGGCGTCCGGCCAGAGATGGCTGTACGTCGACAGCGTGATCGACGCGGACGAGTGACCGAGCGCACGCTGCACCGTGACGACGTCGCAGCCGGCAGCGATCAGGCCCGACGCGTAGAAGTGGCATCCCGCGGAACGAGGTTGTCGCGAGCACGCAGATGGGGATCAAGTACGCGGCACACCAGGCGGGCGCCGAGCTCGGGGAGCCGGCCCAGGCCTGATCGAAGACCGGCCGGGGTTGTGCGTCATGGGGACGGAGCAAGCCCGGCCTTTAAACGGACATCGATCTCGCGTTACTCTGATCGTGTGGATATCGCCATCGGAGTCGCCGCTCTCATCGTTGCCCTGGTGTCGGTGGCAATAGCGATCTGGCAAGGCGTCATGGCACGCGACCAGCTCAAGTTGGCGAGGGACACTGAGGGCCGCACGGAGCGAGCGCTCGAGGAGATCCGGACCCTCTCTCGGCAGTCAGATCAGACACTGGCGGACCTCAAGCGCGACATCAATGAACGCATCACGAAGATCCTTGACCAGCGCATTGCGAACGACGCGCAGGGTCAAGAATTCGGCGCAATGCTGATGCAGCAGATGCTCGGCGGGTTCGGACAGAGCCAGGGTCAACAGCAGCCTCCGCAAGGTCCTGAGGCGCCCACTAGCTAAGCCCGTGCCCCGCCCGACAAGTTCCTCCGTCTCGGCAGTGCGTTGAGAGCAGATCCCGTCCTCCGCACCGTGCTCGTCGCCCTGGCTGCACTGTTGGTGATTGTCGCTGGCTACTCGGCGCTGACGCTGCTAGGGCTGAACGCCAACGCCATCTCCGCCGTGGCAACCGCGATCGCTGCGATCGCCGCGTTCGCCTCCGCGTCGTCGAGCTCCACTGCGGCCCGGGAGTCCGTTCGCGCGCTGAGTTACGCCACCAAGCCGACGCTCTCCTTGGATGTACGCACGACGACGACCGGCGAGCTGACTGTGTACGTCGCGAACGGCTCGCTGCAGCCTGCAGTCGACGTCGTCGTCCGGTGGCGGCTCCGAGACGGCCGCTCAGAGCGACGCAACCTCGGTGACCTTCGGGCGGACACGCTCCAGAGCGAAGGCCTGAGCTTTGGCCATCAGGGCCCGGGTGTCACGCTCGAGGTGGAACCTGCGCCTGGTCCGGTTAGTGGAACGGACCGGTTCGAAGTGGAGTACGGCAGCACACTTGGTGCCACGAGGTGGGTCGCCAAGTGGGAGTTCCAGGTGACATATCAAGACGACGGCGAGACAGCGGGTTACAGCCAGCAGGTCGTCACGGTCGGTGAGCGCGAGCTGCCCTCCAGCCTCCGGTAGCGAGTTCCGCTACGGGAACCAGGGCCCGGTGCCCCGTCACGCTGGAGGTGACCCGGCACCGAGGTGCCCGACCAGGAAAGCACCGCATGGCCACGATCAACGACGTCCAGATCCTCTTCCGCCGCGACACCCTCGCAAACTGGCAGGCCGCCAATCCTGTCCTCGCAGCTGGTGAGCCGGCGTACGTCACTGACACGAAGGACCTGCTCGCCGGAGACGGAACGAGCGACTTCAACGCGCTGTGGTCCGCGCTGCAGACCGCCGACCCGAAGGCCCGTCTCGCTTCTGGGGTCGCCTGACTGGGTGACTCGATCACGCGTGGCCTCGGCGCGACAAGCCGCGGCGACTCGTGGCCGCCAATTCTCACGGGCACGACAATCGCCGTTGCCGGCGAGAGCATCCCGACCTACGCCATGCTCTACTCCGGCGGCAAGCTTGCGAAGACGGCGAACGCGGGCATCAGCGGCAACACGACGGCGCAGATGTTCGCCCGGATCCAGACCGACGTTGTCGCCTACAACCCGTCGATGTGTGTCGTGCTCGGTGGGACCAACGACTCCGCATCACCGGTCTCGCTGAAGGACTTCGCCGCGAACATGACGGGCATCGTCAGAGCCCTGTGGAAGGCCGGTATCGCTCCGGTCCTGTGCACGATCCCAACGATCAACTCGGCCCCGCAGCGTCGGACCATCGGTAACTACAACGCGTGGCTCCGCCGGTTCGCCGCGCAGAACGGCATCCCCCTGTTGGACTACTACGCCCTCAGCGTGGACCCCGCCACCGGGAACCTGCTGCAGTCGGCGATGGGGAACCAGGACGGCACGCACCCGGGCAACGTAGGCAACGCCCTCCTCGGGAAGTACGTCGCGGACACACTCGGCCCGCTCATTGGAGCACCCGCAACGCGGGTCTCGTCGGATGGGACGGATTCGCTGAACCTCGTCCCGGACGGCCTGAACTTCGGCACCGTCTCAAGCGGCCTCGCTGCCCCGTGGGGGGTGTACGGCACTCTGCCGTCAGGCGCGACCCCATCAGTCGTCACGGACCCGATGGTGCCCGGGAAGATGCAGCAGCTCGCCCTGGCGGGTACCACGGCCGGCGCGACGCTCTACAAGCGCATCACGCCCACGCCGGGACACCGCATCGTCATCTCCGGGACGGTCACGAAGACGACGGGCGCTGCTGGCTTCCAGGCGTACATCAACACCTCGAACCAGACCGACACGTACAACCAGCTCCTCGACGTCACGGAAGCAGTCACGCGCGGACGCTTCTCGATGGAGCTGACCGTGCCGGCGAACACCAACAGCATCGACATCAAGTTGGCCGTGCAGCCGGGAACCGCGACCATCGCGGTCGGGCAGCTCACCGCGTACGACCTCACCGCGCAGTCGCTCGTCTGAAGCCCAGAACGACAAGACCCCCTCGGGTTCCTTTGGGAGCTCGAGGGGGTCTTTCGTCGTTGAAGCCGAGATTGTCGCGGCTCGCATTAGTCTTGCGGCATGGTCATCGCTGTGCCCTCCGAGCCACCTTCCCCCGGCTCAGGATCGAACGCGATCGACCTCGTGAGTCTGCTGCCGTGGCTGATCGCGACTCTGATCGGCTCAGCTGCGTTCAGCTCGTTCATCGTCGGGCTTCGCGACCGGCGAGCCGTGAAGCAGACCCGTCGCTACGAAGACACGTCCACAGCGACCGAAGCCCTGCGCCGATACAGAGGCGTTGTCCTCAAGTACGCGCAGGAGGGGGATGGTTCGCCTGACGATGCTCGAGACCGGAAGCTGGCCGCCCGTCAGAACGACGCCTACGCTCGGTGCCTTCTGATCGACGGCGAGGAGATCGTCTCCGCGTTGGACTCGTACACCGAGATTGCACAGCGGTTCGCGATTCACGATCCAGAAACGAGCGCGATGAGCGAAGCGCAGCAGTTCCGCGCGCTTATGTTATTGATCGCGAAGGCGAGGAAGTCCGCCCGCTAAGCCAGGGCTAGTTCGTCGGAAGTCGCCTTGCGCCAGGTGATGGTCGTGCGTCGGGACGTTGCTTGCGAAAGCTGTTCGGTGAACTCTTCAGGAGCGCCGACCACCAGGATCTCGTTGAAGCCCTCCTGCTCAAGCTTCGACACGAGCTCGTCCGCGAAAGAGATCGTCGAGGCAGCAAGGGCCCTGCTCAGCACCAGAACGCGACGATCATTGTCCTCACGAACGCCCTGACCGATCGAGTCTCCTACGATCCGGTCTGCTGCTTCGCGGGTGCCTACCAGACGAGGCAGCGTGATCTTGACTGTCATGACCAGCGTCTCCTTCCATCTGCTCCAACGCGCTTATACACCCAAGTGTTCCACGAAGCGACGCGCAAAGCGATCATCGCGTCGGGCCAGTCGGGATGCTGCCCTCGAGCACGGATCCAGCTAGCGACGCCACCCGGTCTGTTCTTGCTAGCCCCCCCTGGGGGCCAACGTCGACCACGCCGGTTCCCGACCGCAGGCGGAAGGAACCACCGAGCTTCTGGATAGCTCGCCTCAGCTCCTCGAGTCCGTACCCGCGCCCCGCCGCGCTCAGCCCGCTGATGCCGGGTTGCAGCGCTAGCTCGAGCGCAGCACTGTCCGTCTCTGGCGAGTGTGCGCGGAGCGCGTGACGGAACCCGACGCCAGGATCGGCGACGGCGAAGTGAAAGCTGTTCTGGAGCTGCTGCGCTGCGGCGTAACCGTAAGTCTGCTCGGAGTGCGCCTCCACGTTCTCCCCCAAGGCGACGATCGCCTTGTAGATCGTGCGTGCCGTCTCACCATCTGTCTTCGACACGACACTCTCGACGTGTTGCGCGAGCCTGTCCGCGCCTGACGTGCTGGTGAACGAGGTCACCTCGAGCAGCCCTAGGCCAACGGCGTGCTCGTTTACGGCGAAGAGGTCATGTTGCACTCCTACCGCGCCTAGCCTGCGGCCCAACCTGGTTCGCGACAAGTAGGACGCGACGGACACGCTGCTCGGACGGTGGAAGCGCACGTTCCGCCCGTCCTTCATGCAGGAGTGAGCGAACGAGACGATGGCGAGCAGACCCGCGGGAGTGACGAAGGTAGCATCACGGAGGTCGATCACTGCCGCATCCTGGTTATCGGACGGGCGCAGGCACTGATGGAGGGTGTTGACGTTGAGCTGCCCCCGAACGACGAGATCGTACGGCACTGCGCCCCCCTCCTACATGTCTGATTCCACCTTAGTTGCTCGGAATGCAGCTCCTCCGCCGCACGGCGTCACGCCACACCCACGCCGTGTCAGCACCCTGCCCGAAGCCCCACTCGACGAGCACGGCCTGCTCCGTGTACGCGAGCGCCCGAGCCTCGACCTCGAGCACCCGGTCGGGGAACTGCACCCAAGCGAGCACCGGGTCGGGCGCGAGCAGGTCGACCTCGGGGCCGCCGCGCGCGAGCTCGGGGAGGGAGTAGGCATCGCCGATCACCCAACGGTCGCGGCGACGCTTCGCCATCAGCGGTACCGCGGCCGGAACGTGCGGGTCGTGACGGCGTCCCGAGGCACCCACGCGCGCTGCAGCCGTCCCTGCCAGGAGATCTCCACTAACACGGCGACGTCGGATCCGGCGACCGCGAACGCCTTTACCTCGGCGAGCACCCCGATCTGGTCGAAGCGGAGGCCGTGCACGGTGACCGGCTGCGGCGGGTCGACCGGTTCCGGGCTGCCGATCTGGCCGAGGGGCAGCGAGTCGGCAGCGGCGACCGCGAGGTCCGGATGCTCGGGAGGTGCCCAACGGTGCTCGCTCACCCCTCGATCATCGGGGGCCGGTCCGACATCTGCTCTTTGCAGCATCCGCTCGCGGTCGGCGTCAGCTTAGAGGGCCAGCTTCCGGGTTGTGGAGGCGGTGATCGACCAGACCTGCTTCGGGGAGAGCGCCGGGGCGGACACGGCACCTCCTCGAAGGGATCAGAACGGGCCGCGCATCGGGCTTCGCTTGCCGGCCTCCTTCGTTGTGACCCACCGACCGTTCGTCTTGCGGGGCCAGTATCGCCATCGGAAGATCAGCCACCGCTCGTACTCGGCGTCGGCATCGAGCGTCGTGCGCGCTCCGGCAGCGTAGGGGCCGAAGCGTCGAGGGACGACCCAGAGCACGCCGACATGCACCTTCGCGAGGTCCACGTCGTGGGGCAGGTAGAGCGTGATGCTCGCGGGGTCGGAGCGGACGTCGAGAACCGGCGGGAGTTCAGGGATCGTGACGGCGTCAGTGCCCCACACGCGCCACTCTGGCTCGTAGAGCACGTGAGCGCCCATCGGGCGAGCAGTGAGGGTCACGGTCACGTACGGATGCCGCTCGTCCCGTACGTACTCGCCTTCGCGCTTGAGCCCGAACGCCATGGCGGTTGGTGGCTCGTGGTTGATGCGGATGAGGAAGTCGGCGACGGCGATTGTGATCGCAAGGACGCCGATCACGGAGCAGACGCCCTGCACGCCGGCCCACCATGGCTCTGACCACCAGTTCATGTGGCGACGGTACACAGCGCGGCAGACACGTCCGGTCGTGCACCGATCCGGCCGCGACCCGAACACCGCCGGACCGGGCGTCTGCGCTGTCCCCTACGATCGGTCCGTGGATCTCTCTGGGATGGACCTCGCGGGCCTAGCAGCGCTCCTCGGGGTGCCGGCGCTGCTCATCACCGCGCTGCTTCCACTTCGCGACCGCGCGGTGTTGCAGCGCCTCGAGCGCATCGACCAGCTTCTCCGCGGAACTGACCTGGACGATGAGCACGTTTTCCTGCTCCGATCCGCTCGTCAGCACCTGGTGCGACGCGTGGTCGTCGCGGAGCTGACTCCTGGACTTGGGGTCTGGGGATGGACCGCGATGACGGTCGTCGCGGTTGTCGGTGTGATCTCGGCGTTCCAGGCGGTGGAGCATTACCGATACTGGGACTGGGGGAACGGCATCATCTACACCGTCGGCGCGTTGGCAGGCGTCGGCGCTTTCCTCGTGGGACTAGCTGCCGGACCAGCAATTCAGCAGCGACAGACGGCCCGGCTCGCCGATCAACTCGCCCCTGCCGCTGCGTCGGAGCCGGTGATCGAGCGGCGAGGCCTATTCCGTCGCTGGCGGATCGTACGTCGCAGCGGCGGCAGCGAAGCCGGCGGCGAGGGTGTCGAGCAGCGAGTGAGCCGTCGCGACCCATGACGTGTCCTTCTCGAGGTACTTCGTCACCTTGTCGGACGCGATCGCCGCGGTCGCGATCATCGTCCGCACAGCCTCAGTCAGCGAGAGCGGCGGCGGCGTTGAAATCGGTGTTAAGGGGCAGACCGGCCAGGGGAGGGTCCTCGTAGGTAGCGTGCGGGTATGACTCAACTGTTCGCACTGGTCAACGGCTCGGAGTACGAGATCGACGCGATCCCGTTCGATGAGGTCCCCGAACAGCTGCTCTCCGGCGAGGGGATCGCGAGCGTCCCGGTGCATGGCGGCGGAGTGCTGTCTTGGGTGAAAGGCCCAGGATGTCCGGTCGTGATTCTCCGTCGCGTCTGAGGTGGTTCCCGGGGCAGGGCGCGAGTCGTCTCGGCCGGGAGAATCAGCAGCCGTACTCCGGCGCAGCTTAGCCCCGGAGCTGGTCGAGCAAGGTAGTGACGTCCGGTACGGCGGTCGCACGCGCGATGTAGTGCCGCTCGGTGACCTGCCCGGATGCATGACCGAGCACACGCGACGCGACATCGACGCCGAGCGCATCCGCGATTAGGGTGCCGACGTACTTCCTGAGGTCGTGCGGGCCGAGCTCGGGCACGCCGGCTGCAGCAGCGGCTTGTCGCCAGCGGGAGTGCACGTTGGCGGGTGAATAGGGTCCGCCGCCGCGGGTGTGGAAGACGAGGACGCCCGGCTGCTCGAGCGGGCGCAGTTCCTCAGCGAGCCAGGCTGGGATCGCGATCTGCCTGCGAGACGTCGACGTTTTCGGCGTCGGCTGCAGGTGCAGGCCCCGCTCCCATGCCCGGTCGCCGCGACGCACCTGCACGACGGTGCCGGCGACCACGACGGACGGCACCGCTCCTGCGAGGTCGACGTCGGCCCAGCGAAGGCCGCGCATCTCACCGAGGCGGAGCCCGCCAGCGCCGATGATCACGTCGATCATGAGGCCGAGCGGCATCGTCGCACGCGGATCGTCGTGGCGGGCGCCTGCGGCCCGGCGGAGAGCGGCCACGTCGGCGGCGGAGGGGACGGAGACGGGGTGACGCGGCACTCGGATCGACGTCGTCGTGCGCGCGACGTTGTGATCGACCCACTCCTGCTGCAACGCGAACTCGCAGACGGAGATCATGACCGATCGGATGCCTCGTGCTCGCGCATGGCGGTCCGCGGTGACGTACCGGCGAAGGATCTCCTGCAGCCGACGCCGATCGATCGCGGCGATCGGCTGGTCTGCGAGGTCGGGGTAGAGGTGGAGACGGAGCTGCTCCTCGTAGCGACGCAGCGTGTTCGCCGGGCGTCGGAGCCGTTCGAGGTCGGCGAGCCAGGCGTCCCCGGCGTCGGCGAATGTCGGGCCGCCGGGCAGGGGAGCGGGGTGGAGCGCGCGAGCCACTTCCTCGCGGACGATGCGTCGGACGGTGGTCTCGAGGTCGGTCATGGGGCCAGCGTGCGCCGTGAGGGGGAGGCACGGGACGCCCACCCCCCCTCGCGGGTCCGCGTCTGGTGCGGACCCCCGGGGCACTCGTCTGGTGAGTACCCTTCATCGGGCGAGCAGCGCCGCCGGTTCGAGCCCGAGCACATAAGCGATCGCGAGCAGCTCCTCAAGCCGGAACCGGCCGGGCGCTCGTAGGTGACGGGACAACGTCGCGATCGGCATGCCGGTCTGCTCGGCGAGCCAGGTCTGCGTCTGCCGCATCCGGGCAAGCTGCGCGAGGATCTCGCCGCCGACGCCCGCCGACGTCGGACGGCGGCCGAGCGGAGGGTACTCAGATTTGCGTACCCCTTCGGCGGGCGGCTCGAGCTGACCGCCGGTGATGCGCTCGAGTTCTTCGCGCACGACGGTCCGGATGATGCTCTTGATGTCAGTCTGACCCGCAGGGTGGCAGTCCGCAGCGAGTCCGCAAAACGGCCTTTCGGCGCCCAGGGGGGCACCCTAGGGCTGCCACCACTTCCCTTAAATTGCGGGCCTCACTCCCGCCCACACCAATACACTGCGACCGGCGGACCGTTCGTGCTGAACTGAGCACCACCGCACGCCGCGCCCGGCGGTCATCCGTTCACCGCACTCTGCCGTCGGAGCGGTCCACTCTGCGCCATGCTGACAGAGTGTCGGATCAGGGAATCGTGCAAGAGTCGGCGTACGAGCGCGACCGCGGTGTCGAACCGGTGAAGATCGCGACGCTCAAAGGGTTGCGGAAGCGCGCCAAGCGCGGTCTGTTCGAGCCCGCCAGCGACACGATCTGGTCGGATGGCGTCCGCAGCGAGTAGCAGCGTCGAGCCTCTGACCCTGGCTGTCGCCTAGGCCTTCTCGTCGACCGACCCCGGTTCGAGTCCGGTCATGAAGTCGTCGAGGAACGTCTGCATGTCGAACGGCTGCGCGCTGTCTTCCGGTCCGTGGTGCGTGGAAGTCATACGACAACGGTACGTCACATCGCTAGGTTGTCTAGCGACTTGTCCAGAAGTGGAGTGATCTCCCACGCACGCATGCGACCGGTCGCGACGACCGGCCGGGCCAGCACACGAAGGGGCCTGGACATGTGAACGGGCCCGCCGTCCGAAGACGACGAGCCCGTTCCGAGCAGCTGAGGTCAGCCGATGACCGAGATGTTCTCGGCCTGCGGGCCCTTGCGGCCCTCGGTGATCTCGAACTCCACCTTCTGGTTCTCCTCGAGCGACTTGTAGCCGTTGCCAGCGATCGCGGAGAAGTGCGCGAAGACGTCGGCGCTGCCGTCGTCCGGAGCGATGAAGCCGAAGCCCTTTTCGTTGTTGAACCACTTGACGGTGCCAGTTGCCATGATGGCGTTTCCTTAACTTTCTTGCCAGGCCACGTTCGTTGCCTGTCTTGCGAGACGGCTCTTGCTGCCGCCGATCCACCGACGGTTGTCGTCAGATCAGTGCGTCCCGCGGGCATGGGCCGGTGGGACGGGTTCGGGGCCAGGCGACCTGGGAAGATCAGTGACCGATGGCGCTCGAAGGTGCAGAGCACCGGAAGAACGATGGACTCCCGCCGAAGCGGTTGAGACCAACCTACCGTGCTGCGGCCGCAATGGAAGAGGCAGCGCCCACTTCTGTGCATCATCTCCGCCCCGCAGCCGTTCCTGTTCGCCGACGGCGTCGAAGTCTGGTGGACTAGGGGCGATGGCAGACAAGGAACAGCGCTTCCGGAGCGAGCAGCTCGAGGAGGCCCTCGCGAAGCAGGACGTCGCAGCGGTCGCGTTCGCCCTGCGGAACGACATCGTGATCGTCCCCCGGCTCGTCACCGGCAAGAAGGACATGCAGGTCCGGGTGTTCGGCCGCGAGGGCTCGGACAAGCGCATCCTGCTGCTCTTCTCCTCCGCCGATGCCTACACGGCGATGGTTCCGGACGAGAAGATCCGCCAGGTCATGGTCTACGACGGGCCGCGGCTCGAGGAGTTCCTGGCCGCGCACCTCGACTCGCTCGAGGGCGTGTTCTTCGACATCGCCGGCCCGCACACCATGCAGGCGACTCCGTCGGACCTGCTGGCGGCGCTCCGCGCGTAGTCGCGCTCCGTCTCCCTCGTCCGCCCCGCTGCTCCGTCGTCGCGGTCGTCCGCCGCTGCTCCGGCCTGGAGGCGTTGGTCGCTTCCGCCGCGTTGCGCACCGTGTCCGGTGGCCGGGTTGCGCACCGTCCCTGGTGGCCGGGTTCGTGGCGGCGGGTCAGAACGCGCGGTCGAGCTCGCGTTCGCGCACCGACTGCGTCAGTGAGAACGAGACGCGCAGCGCTTCGCGCAGGTGTTCGGCGTCCGCGCCGAGCACGGTCGTGAACCCGAGTCGCGAGGCCTCGTTCGCCCGTTGCTTCGCACCGGTCGCCGGTCGGATCTCGCCCGCCAGGCTGATCTCACCGACCGCCGCGAGCGTGTGCGGGTACGGACGGTCGCGAGCCGCACTCGCCAGGGCCAGCGCGATCGCCAGGTCGGCGCCCGGCTCCGTGAGCTTCATCCCGCCCACCGTCGAGACGTAGACGTCCGCGTCGGAGAGCTTCAGGCCGGCACGTCGTTCGAGCACCGCGAGCAGCATCGCGACGCGCGACGCATCGACACCGTTCACGACCCGGCGCGGCTGCGGTGCCGAGCTCGGCACGACGAGCGCCTGCACCTCGACCGGGAGCGCACGGCGGCCCTCGAGCGCCACCGTCACGCACGTGCCGGACACCGGGGTGCCGTTGCGGGACATGAAGAGGCCGCTCGGGTCGGGGACCTCGTGGATGCCGTCGCCGGCCATGTCGAAGCAGCCGACCTCGTCCGTCGGACCGAAGCGGTTCTTGAGGGCGCGGACGAAGCGGAGTGCGGTCTGTCGGTCGCCCTCGAAGTGGCACACGACGTCGACCAGGTGCTCGAGCAGTCGCGGACCGGCGATCGTGCCGTCCTTCGTGACGTGACCGACGATCAGGACCGGGAGCGACCGCTCCTTCGCCACCCGGATCAGGGTGGAGGCGACCTCGCGCACCTGGGACGTCCCACCGGCGATGCCGTCCACCGTGCTCGACGAGATCGTCTGCACGGAGTCGGCGATCACCAGGTCCGGCTGCACCTGATCGATCTGCCCGAGGATGACGCCGAGGTCGACCTCACTCGCCAGGTAGAGCTGGTCGTGCATGGCGTTGGTGCGCTCGGCGCGGAGTCGCACCTGGTCCACCGACTCTTCCGCGCTGACGTAGAGGACGCGCTTGCCGGTCGCCGCAGCGCGCGACGCGACCTCGAGCAGCAGTGTCGACTTGCCCACGCCCGGCTCGCCGGAGAGCAGCACGGCGGCTCCGGGGACGATGCCGCCGCCGAGCACGCGGTCGAACTCGCCGATGCCGGTGTTCCAGCGCTGCACGGCGGTACCCCGGGCCTCGGTGATCGGGCGGGCGACCCGAGTACCGGCGACGGAGACCGCGGCGGTCCCGCGCGAGCTCGCAGCGGCTGCGGTGGTGTCCTCGACCGTGCCCCAGGCCTGGCACTCGCCGCAGCGGCCGACCCACTTGATGCTGGTCCAGCCGCACTCGGTGCAGCGGTAGAGGGACTGGGTGCGGGCCATGGCTCGAGGCTAGAGCGCCCCGCCGACACCGCGGTGCCGCGACGCGTGCCCGGTGTGCGCGTCGTGCTGGTGTTCCGCGTGCTGTTCGTCGTCCTCGTCGTGTTCAGGCGCCCGGTCGCGGCCGCGTGCCTGCTCGGGCAGGGGGATCCCGCCCGTCATCCGCTGGCGCAGGCGCTCGACGCGACCGGGCCGGTCGCCGTGGTCGAGCTCCGCCGCGTGCTCGGTGTCCTGCTCGGCGCGGGCGCTCGCGACGGCACCTGCGTCGCGACCGAGGTCCTCGGCCTCGCGCGCGGACAGGTAGTGCCGGATCGCCGCGACGGTGTCGACCCGCGCGTCGACGGCGGGCTCGAACGCGCTCGCCCAGATCTCGTACCCGCGGTCGTTCGGGTGGAACAGGTCCCCGTAGCTGTTGAAGAAGGTCCGACGGAGTCCGACGCGCTTCGTGATGACGTGGAGCGGCGCCACGGTGAGCCCGAGTTCGGCGGCGACGCGGTGCACGATCTCGTTCGCAAGCGCGACCTTGCGCTCCCGGTCCGGCACGAACATGCACGGCAGCTCGGCGACGATCGCGTGCGACGGCACGGCGCTGTAGATCGCCCGGATGTTCCGCTCGAACTTGTCCGGGTGGAAGTCGGCGATGTCGTTCGCGCCGATCGACACGGTGCAGATGTCCGGCGAGTACTGCCGGAGCTTCGGGAGCTGGTCCTGCTTCGCGCCCCAGGTCGTCGCGCCCGAGACGCTGAGGTTCACGACCCGCACCGACATGCGCGACCGGTGCCGGATCCTTCGGGCGAGGAGCCCGACGTACCCCCGCCCCGGCGCCGTGGCACCGACGCCCTGGGCAGCAGAGTCGCCGATCGCCAGGTACGTCAGCTGGCCCTCGTGCTGCAGTCGCTCCCGCCACCAGTCCGCGTGCACGGGCAGCATGTCGACCACACGCTGGGACGCGGCTCGTTGCCCTCGGATCCCCGCGCGAGCCCCGAACGCGCCGCCACCCACGACGGCGAGTCCGCCGATGACGGAGGTGAGCAGGGCGACGAGGGTGCGGGTCTTCATGCCGGAGACCGTACGCGGCCCCGCTCATCTCGGACTCTGTCGGAGCTTGCCGGTGGATGAGCGCTGCGGAGGTGCGGTCTGTGCAGGGGGGAGGCACCCGCCGGTGGTCGTGAGCACCGCCGGAGTCGTGTAAACTCGTTCCCGGTACCGTGTCCGAGCGGCCGAAGGATCATGTCTCGAAAACATGTGTGGGGGCAACTCCACCGTGGGTTCAAATCCCACCGGTACCGCCACAGAAAACCCCCGTTCACGCGGGGGTTTTCTTGTTTCAAGGAGCGTCGCTGGTGCACATCTGGTGCTCTTTCCAGAGGGCACCGCTCCGAGCCGCGGCTGCCTCTTCTTCGGCAGATGAACGCCAACGTTCGCCTCGGGCCGTGCTTCAGGCGCCCCATCCGTTCCACGATCGTGCGCAGCGAAGTCTCTGTCTCTCGTGGCCGACGGCACGAATCTCACCGCTGTTTCGCGCTGCACACAGAGGTAGAGCTGCACACGTTCTACCAACGCGACCACTTCGGAAACCGGCACCTGCCGAAGCGGATCATCTGGCTGCCCCGAGGATGGCGTGGCATCACCGTCACGAGGGCGGTGATCGCGAGTCTCGGGGGAGCGCACCACATCAGTCGTGACAGCCGCGATCCCGCAGTACCGCAGTACACCGCCCTGTCGCTGTTTGGCATCCCGAAGAGCAGATCGTCGACGCCGACCTCGAGGCAGTCGGCACGAACCCTGTCGACGTGCCGAACACCGGCATGAACCTGCTGCGGCAGGACGCCGAGCGAAAGGGCGTCGAGCTGAGCGTCCAGGGCAGCGGCCTGCCCTCGAGGGGTGGCTGCCGTTGTGACGCGCTTCCACGACGAAGGCCCCCGTCGCTAGCGACCGACGTGGCCTTGGTCATGGAGCACTGGGTGGGTGAATAGCCTATATCGGCTCCCGCGTCGCTCTCGCCCGAGTCAGTGCGCTTTTGCTTGCGTGTACGCCGTGGCGGGCGGGTGTCGTCATCGCGTCACACGTCCACGACGTTCAATAGCGGGTCCAGGCCGGCGCGTCGCCGGCGCCAATGCGTGCGCCTCTGGTGAGGTTCGGCGTACACGACCGCGGCGGCCCCGAAGACGCCGACTGTGATGCTGGCTATGAGCAAGCCATTACAGATCCTCATCAGCGATGAAGTACGCCGTCGACAGCAAGCGCTTCCAAGGCAGATCGAACGAGGTGAGCCCTATATTGGTCCTGTGGGACACGCGAAGCGATACCTCGAAGCCGTTGAAGAGCGAGGGTGGTCGAGCATTGACGGGGTGGTGTGCTCCCAGTGCGTGATTGATGCCGAACTTCAGTCAGCGATTCGATCTGCAGCCGGTCAGGAGCGATGCAGTTTTTGCGGAACTTTGCCGGTGGTCCCTGATGCGAGCGCCGATGTTGATGTGATCCTCGCGCTCATCGTCGATGGTCTCCGATACGAGTATGAGCCCCCGGTCGATCAGGTTGCCTGGTCGTCACGCGACGGTGGCTATCAGATGGGAACGTCCGACACGGCGGATCTCCTCGAGCACGAGCAGGTCACCGATAATCCGGAACTGATGCAAGCACTTGCGGACGCCATCGAAGAAACCGAGTGGGTACAACGCGACCCGTACGCCGCCTCGCCGGCTGACGCGCTTCGCTGGGGGTGGGCGGAGTTCCGGACATTCGTGAAGCATCGCCGACGTTTCACATTCTTGGCCGGCGACGGCGTGGCACCCGCGGGTGGCGAGTTCTCGATGTCCGCCATTCCCGCCGCGCTCACCAAGGCTGCTAGTGACGCTGGGGCAGTCCGAGTCCTGTCTGCCGGCACCCAGTGGTGGCGTATACGCCCTCACGCCCCCGGCGAGGTTTATCGGACCGCGAAGGAACTTGGCACTCCACCCGACGGCGTCGCGAGAGACAACCGTATGAGCCCTAAGGGAGTCGGAGCCTTCTATGGCGCCTCGACGGCAGTTGGGGCGCGAGCCGAGGTTGCCGGTTACGCGGCTGGTGGGCTCGACGGCACAGTGGGGCAGTTCACTCTTCGACATGACATCGCGGTGGTCGACCTCAGCCGTCTCATGGGGGTCCCATCCCTTTTTGATGCTTTGAACCGGCATCGGCGCGCTGCCGCGATCTTCATGCGTGATTTCATCCGTGATGTCTCGGCTGTGGCATCGCCCTCGGATCTCCAAAATCTTGAATACATCCCGACGCAGATCGTCGCCGAGCATTTCCGCTACTCATTGCGTCTCGACGGGGCCCTGGTGACTGGTCTGCTCTGGTCGTCATCGAAGGACCCGTCCGTCCAGAACTGCGTCATTTTCGCCCCAAATGAGAGGATGTCCGATCTTGGATTTGCTGATGATGCTACGGTCCTCGAGTTGGACCCGAACAGTGTCAAGGTGATCCCTGCTCCGCTCTGAACCGCGACGTTTCCAGAGACTCGCCCTGCAGGTTCGCGACGAACTCTCGGCGCTCCGGCGGATGGTAGCCGCAGACTGTGCACCCCGTGTCCGTTGAACGTCTGGTCCGGGACCACGTCGACGTCCCAGACCTGCTCCGATACGTCCAGTCAATTTCGGATGAGGACGCTCTCACGGCCCTGCGGAAGCTCGTCGAGGCCGGGAGCACGCATTTGAGCAGATTCCGTCCCACGTCGCGCGGCGGATCACCGAACTCCAATGCAGAGCGACCAGACTCGGGCCCGCTCGTCCCGTCCTTGAAGGACGAATTTAAACGTTCGCATCGAGATCGTGACCGAGGAGCCGCTGTAACGGGGCCGGCTCGGCAGCCGATGACACCCGTTCTCCTTAGGCTGAGCGCATGAACGACCGGGGCGACATCACGCTGGGCGGGAAGACGGTGCGCTTGAGCGCCGTCCCTGCGATCGATGTCGAGCTCGAGATCGCAAAGCTCCCGCCCTACCCAGCGGGCGATGAGGCTCGTCTCGCGGTCTGGCGTGCGAAGAAGATCACCAGCACCGCGAAGGAGACGCGGGAGTACCTCGCGCGTCTGTTCAGTGCCACGTGCCACCTCTGCGATCAGCCGATCGACATGACGCTCCCAGTGGAACATCCCGGCGCTCCGCAGATCGATCACCTGACTCCGAAGTCGGCGGGAGGCTCGTACACCTGGGGCAACGTCGCCCTCGCGCACCGGACGTGCAACTCGTCGAAGAACGACCTCCGCGCCGGCGCCCGCGAGCCGGCGATCTACCGACAGAAGCTCGCCGACGCGCTCTTCATCCACGAGAGCTCCGCCGCAGTCGCGTTGCGTCGTGCCAGGGACGCACAGGAGGCGCTCGACGAGAGCAAGCGGACGCTCCGCCTCGGCGATCGGCCGACTGGCCGTGCCAGGCTCCGCATGACGGACCTCGAGTGGGAGGACTACCGCCCCGAGGTCGAGCGGGAGATCGCGGAGGCGGGTCCCGCGGCCGCCGCGGCATGGGCGCGATACGCAGAGGCCCGGGCTCGTTGGTGCTACCCGAAGGCGCGCTCACGGAAGATCGACTAGTCGCTGCACGACGAGCGTTTCGAGCTCGACGCCGTGACGCGCCGGATGCAGGAGAAGCTCGCCGCCCGTCGCGCCGACGGCGACGAGAAGGTCTTCCGCCTTCGCGGCACGATCAATCTGCTCGAACGCACGCGGATCATGCTGGACGAGGACCTCGGGTTCGTAGCGGACTGAGGGCCAGCGAGGGCGCTACGAGCCCCAGACGGCCCTCGGACCGCAGAGATCGTTCCCCGCGTCGACGAACGCACGGAACTGCTCGACTGTGTCGGCGTTGTAGGTGATGAAGTCCTCCACGCCGAACGCGTCGAGTCCGAAGGCGCTGGAGCTGAGGCCAGCGGCTGCCTGCACGTCGGCCGGGTACCCGTCGTACAGTCGGCCGAACGCCTGAGCCGCATCGACGTCGGCGGGGTAGATCGACCCATGCACTACGAGCCAGCCGGCTCGATGCGCAGACGAGGCTGCGAAGACGCCATCACCGCCGTAGACGAGCGTCACCAGCACGCCTTCGCCGCGTGGGTTGCGCTCTGCCGCGAGGTTCTCGCGTCGAGCGTCGGCGAGCATGCGAGAGTGACGACCGCCGGGAGGCCCGTAGACCTGCACCGGCTCGGTCGTGGCAGCCGCCGTCATGACATGGTCGACGGCCGCCGTCAGGTACGTCGCATCGACGCACGTGACCGTCGGGCTCGGCGACGACTTGGTGATGGGGACCTGTTCCGTCGCAGTGGAGTGAGCACCCGGCAGTCCGGCCAGCACGACAGCTGCGACGGCGACAACGACTGAGACAGCGATGTACGAGGTCAAGACCACGCGCGTCATCCGGCCTCGGCCTCGCTGCTCACCCACGGCGCCGGAACTCCTCGATGATGCCCGGCAACTGACCCGACGTCGGAAGCACCGGCCGTCGCTCCCCTGCCTGCGACGGTCCGACGACCTCGCAGTGCTCGAGCCGCGCAAGGAGCCGATCCGCCACAACCGGTGACACGTGAAGGTGGCGGGCGACGCTCGCGGTGGTTGCCACCCGCGTCGTCACCACATGCCGGGCGGCTCGGATGATGAGTTCGGTACCGAGATGGTGGTCGGGCGGCTCGATGCTCTCGCGTGGCTCAGTCCCCCGGCGGCCACGCAGGCGCAGCAGGCTGCGCCAGTCGATCTTCCCCATGCGCCCAGCGTAGGGAGGGGTCAGCGGCTGCCGCGCTCCCGCCTTCGGGCGTCGGGGCTTCTGCGACGACCGGCGGCTACGCGACGAGCTCGAAGACCTTCGCGAGCGTCGCAGTGAACCGCTGCTTCGCACCCGCCTGCGCGAAGGACTGACCTGCGGGGTGCACCGTGCGGAGCACCCGGTACCGGTCCCCGACCGCGAGGTCGAGGTGCGCGTCCCAACCGGCCTCCGCCTTCCGGCCCGCGAGCACGATGACGCGAAGGTCGGGCAGCAGCTCGAGCAGCCCCCGCAACTCGACCGCGCCCTGCGCGAGATCCGCCGGCGACGGCTTCACCGACGCCCGACCCAAGACCCACGGCACGATGTTCCAGGCGAGCACGCCTCCGTGCAGGCCGACGTCGTTGCGGGTCCGCCAGACGTTCTCCGCCGTCGGGTCGTTGTTGTCGACCGAGATGAATCCCGATCCACCCCACTCGGGCACCGTCTTCGGGCCCGGCGCTTCGAGGAGCAGCAGCGCCCGCGACCGAACGCCCGTCTCCGCCGGGTCGAAGTGCGGCACGACGATGCCGGGCTGCCGCCCTCGTCGACGATCCTCGACGTCGCGCGCCCACGCCTCGAGCGGCACGGTGTCCTCGGCCACAGTGAGCAGCTCATTCCGCTCAGCGATGCGAGCAGAATCACGGAAGCCGCGGGGTGCGTCGAGGAACATGACGCGAGCGTACCGACGGGCTTCAGCCCTCCCGGACGAACCAGGAGCGCCTGGCGCGCGTGAGCGCCCTGCCGAGGCGGTCGATCGCGGCTCCGTCCTCGCGGGTGTTCGCGTCGGAGAACGAGCCCATGCCGCCCCACAGGACGAGGGCCATCTTCGCGGCGACCCGGAGCTCCGCGCGCGTCCCAACGTCACCGAACAGCCTGTCGAGCCAGTTCGCGGCGCCCTGGCGCGCGCTGTCGTGTTCGGCCTTCGCGACAGCGCGCACCTCGTCGACCGCGCCGTGGACCTCGGCGAGCAGAGCGCTGACGGTTCGTGGCTGGTTCCCCATCCTGCGAGCGTACCGACGAGCCGGCCACTCCCCAAGTGCACGGAGCTCGAGCGCCACGTCGTTGACCCGGGCGTACAGGTGGTCGCCCTCATCGGCGTAGTCCGGCGCGACGGCGCCGAAGTCTCGCCCTTTGCCGGCGGGCCACGGCGGGCGCACGGGTACGCGAGCGCGAGCAGGTCGTCGCGCGTCCAGCCGCGCTCGAGGACCTCGCGAGTGAACGCCGCCCGCTCGCGGATCCCCGCGGCGTGCTCGTCGCCGTGCTCGTCGAGGAACGCGACGAGCCGCTCGGCCGCAGCGACGTACCGTCGCAGCTGCTGCTTCCGGTCGCGGTCGTTGTACGTCCCGCCGGACACTCGTCGCAACCACCCCATGTGTCGATGATCCCAGGCGACGTTCGTCGGCCGCGGGAGCGCTGTCCTGTTCGCCGGGGCGGGACCGGCCATTGACGCAAGGGCGCTTCGCCGGCGGAACGAACGAGCGCCACCGATCGTGCACGAGCCGGTGCGAGAGCGCCCGCTGCGCGGCCGGCGGGCCGAGCCGTCTGCGCCACGACCTCGTGGCGTGAGCGGGTGCACGCGAGACCACGATTGCCTGAACAACGAGAACGCCCGCAGCCTCGTCGGCTGCGGGGTGTTCTCGTCGGGGCGCGAGTCACTCCGTCAGATCGAGTGGCTGCCGCGCCGCCAGTCCGAGACGCTCTCGAGGAAGGCGGCCTCGACGTAGTGGAACCGTTCGTCCCCGATCACTTCGATCCCGCGGGTCTCACCGAAGTCCGTCTTGCCGATGTCGCTCAGCACCCGGAACTGGTCCCCCTCCTTCACGACGAGGCCGTGGCCGTCCTCGGCGTCGCGCCGAAACGTATACGTGGGACTCTCCGCGGCGTCGTCGACCTTCTTCTTCGTGCGCTGGGAGGCGTCCTTGAGCTTCTTCCACCCGAACTCGCCGCCCTTGTAGAGAGCGATGCCGACCAACGCGGCGGCGGCGAGGACGCCTTTCGGACCGCCGAAATTCGGCGCGATGGTTGAGAACCACTGGTACTCGGAGAACTTGGCCACGACGCCCCCTGTCGAACTGAATCAGCAGGAGCCTATCGGTGAAGATCGCTCGCCTCGACCGTCGTCCCTCGCCGCTCTCGCCCGCACTCGTAGGCTGCGACCATGACTGCACCAGCCCCTGTGCCGCGGCCGCCGTTCGATCCCACGACGCTGTCGGTGCGGGAGCTCCTCGCGAGCTACGTCGCGATCCTCGACGAGCTCATGCAACGCGGCCTGGTCCGGACGCGCAACTCCCCACTCGGTGACCTCGCGGAGAGCCTCGCCGTGCGCGCCTACGGCGGATCGCTCGCGCCGAACTCCGAAAAGAGCTACGACCTCGTCGCCGACGACGGCCGCCGCATCCAGGTCAAGGCGCGCACTGTGCGCGCCGACGACAAGCGCACGCAGAACTTTTCGGCCGTGCGCTCGTGGGATTTCGACGCTGCGCTGTTCCTGCTCTTCGATGCTGCGACGTACGACCTGGTGTGGGCGCGCGAGGTCGATCGCGACGAGACGCAGTCTCTCGGCCGTCGAGTCGAGCACACAAACTCGTCCGCTGTGCTCGTCCGCGACATCGCCCACGCAGGTTGTGCAGGATCGACCAGGGCCGCATGATCTCCGGCCTCTGCCTGGGCCTCGCTACCCGAGCCCAGCTCCGAGTCGACTGGCTCCGCACTATCGCGTTCTTCCTACTGCTGCTCACCGGCGGGTTGCTCGGGCTCGCGTACCTGATCGCGCTCCTCTTCGTACCTCGGATCGCAACAGCGTCCGAATACCGAGACCTGATCGACGGGGAACCGAACTCATCTCTATAGCCAGTGGTCAACCGGACGGATGGCGGGAGCGAGCCCGACTCAGCGCACGCACAAGACGACGAAGCTCCGATCGGACGGCAGGGGCTACCCGATCAGGAGCGGATTCGGAGAGTGCTTGCTCGTAGGCGGCAAGCCACACGACTGCTCGTTGCCGGTTTCGGTTTCCGATCACGGCATTCCTCACAGACGGCATGATCAGCAGGATTGCGAAGGCCGCCAGGACAAGAGCTGCGATCGCGAATGCGACTGACCCCGTCCATCCACTCGAACTCGGTGCTGCGGATCCCACAGGGATCCGGGGCAGCATCACAGCGAGGATCGTGACCGTCGCTGCTTGGAGCGTGAGAACCAGGGTCGTCTCCTGATCGGCAGCGCGAGAGCGGAGCTCGGCGAGGACCAGCAGCTGAACGGCGTCGTCATCGCGTATGAAGGCGTTGAGCTTCTCGCGAGTGACAACGATGTCGTCGTGGAGGTGCTGAGCAACCTCAGGCCGGTCGCTCAGTCCAGGTCGCTTCTTCACGGCGCCTCACCCGACTTCCGTCGCCGCCCCGTGAGAGGTTCGCTCTCCCGGCGGAGCGCTCGATACACCGTGGTGCGACTGACGCCGAGGACGTCACCGATCTGGGCGACGGTCATGTCCTGCTGCTCGTAGAGGCGCCGAGCAGTTCGCACCTGCTCCACGGAGAGCCGCGGGGGTCGGCCACCGGTCCGCCCGCGTGCTCGCGCGGCGGCGAGACCGGCGTGTGTGCGCTCACGGATCAGGTCCCGTTCAAACTCGGCCAGTGCGGCGAAGACGTGGAACACGAGTCGACCGCCAGGCGAGGTGGTGTCGATGGTCTCCTGTAGTGACCGGAAGCCGATACCCCGCTCCCCCAGCGCCTGGAGCTGGTCGATGAGGTGCCGGATCGAGCGGCCCAGGCGATCAAGACGCCAGACGACGAGCGTGTCGCCTGGGCGGAGCTGGTCGAGGAGCTTCGTCAGCTCGGGGCGATGCTCGAGCGAGCCTGACATCGTGTCGACCCACACTCGATAGCAGCCCGCTGCGTTCAACGCATCAAGCTGCAGCGACGCATCTTGATCGGTCGTCGACACTCGCGCGTACCCGAGGAGCTCTCCCATGCTCGAGAACGTAGCGGAACTCGCCGCGCACAGCTGGTAACGACTCATAGATACCGGCACTGAGTATCGCTACACGACTCGCCGCCTGAGGAGCCCTCACCGGCTCAGGCCTCCCGCTTGTGCCACAAACGGTCCTATTCGGCACGCGTGGACCTAGCTTCCACTCGAGGTCGCTGTCGTCGGTTCGCTGACAGCGAATCACTCGAATGTTTACAAACGTAAACAGTGTGCTAGACTGTTGTCATGCCCACAGTCGGCAAGCTTGCATCTCGTGACAGAGGCGCGAGCCGCCGACTCAGGGGCAGAGATGGCAGAAGGACTGCCGAGAAATCGATCGAAGGAGGTCAACATGGCGAACATCACAACGAGCACTAACAGAGTTCAGCCCCCTCGGGAGGGGGCGCTCAGTACCGATGAGTGACTCGTTCACCGAAACACGTATCAAGGAGATGCAGCGGCGCAGCACCAGCGGCCCACCCATCTCCTTCCGACTGTCCGCTGAGGACGACCGTGAAGCAGAACGCATCGCGGAGCAACTCAACATCACCAAGCCTGCTCTTGCGAAGGCCGGTCTCCTAGCCCTCATCGATGGCTACCGGCACCAGCAGAGCGAAGGTGAGCAGTCGGACTAGAGGTGCAGCCCGCGCAGGCTGCGTCCCCGCGCACGACCGTGCCGGGTACCCGCGTTGGAGAAAGCCATGACCGGCGCCAACGAACCCCTCGACCCACCCTCAATCCGAAAGCGAGACAACTCCGAACCAGACGAACCAACCCAGAACCCAAGCCCAAGGGACCCGCGGCTGCAGGCTGCGCGTGAACTCGGCAAGCACCTCGCCAACGGCGTTGCGTTCTCCGGAGGCAAGCGCCTCGTCGAGACAGCGATGGACGACATCGAACAAAACCCGGACGACAACTTCTTCACACGCCTGATCAACTGGATCCAGTCGTTGCAGACCTGAACGCGTGTGATGCACCAGAGCCGCTCAGCGCCCCGCGCGCGAGCGGCTCTGCTGCGTTACGGATGCCGGTTCGGAAGCGCTGAGCAGCCGACCACCTCGCCCGCCCTTCAGGAACAGGCTTCCGGGGCAAATTTTGGCGCGGATTTAGAGCTGATGCAACAGGCGGGGACCAGCAGTCTCGGTTCGAGGCCTGCGGATCCGTCAATCAGCGAGCTAGCCGTGGATTCCTTGCGCCAGCGCCTGCGTTATCAGCGACCCGCTCCGATCAGATCGTTGCGGTTGGCTCGTTAGCTGTCCCCAGGAGTGCATCGGCGTATCGATCTGCTGCAAGCCGGACGTACGCCGGCGTGATCCGTAGCAGCCAAATTGCGTCGAAAACAAGCGCCCCGGTCCCGGCGACGCCGAGTGACCACCAGCCCACGGTGAGCACCTGCAAGAACGCGAGAGCGGCTAGCACGACGACCACGACGAGCACTGCCGTTGCAGGTCGATGACCAGTTCTTGAGCCGGTCAGCTGTGCCGGCTCTATCCATTGACCTCTGTCGTCGGTGGCGCGAGCTCCGCTCACCTGCGTCGACATAATGCTCGCCGCGGTATCGCGGCCGCAGCTACCGACTTTTGACTAACGACGGCCGCCTACTGTCCGACAGCGTTCATGTGCCTCGGTCGGACGGAGCGCGGCCGGCCGATAGGGCGGCGCCGAGGCGCACGCGGGGGCGTGCGGCCGCGCGACCGCGTCATGGCTTCCCTCATCAAGCCGTGACGCCCGCTGGGGGAGCGGAGTGGTTCCCTCGGTGTCAGCCCTGGAAGGAACCCATGCCCAATCAATCGGACCGAGTCGCTTTGCGGTACCGAGTCCTGACCCCGTTCGTCGCGTTGTTCTTGAGCGTCGTGATCACTGTGGGGCTTCAAGCGCTGAACCCGCCGCCGGTGTCGTCGGAACCCGGCGACGAGCTCAACGGCGTGGTTTCGGGGCTCGCGCTCTACCTGGTCGGCGCTGCTGGCCTGATCGCCGCGGCGACGGCGACGGCATCGTTGTACCTCGCCGATAACCGGAAGTGGTGGCAATTCGTACTCCAAGGGCTCAACCTCGTAGCCGTATACCTTGCTGCGATCGCGGGTCTGCTGGTGCTGCGCGTGGTCCAAGCCTCGCTCTTCGGGTAGCGGGGGAGCGCGAGGGGCACGCGCCCTCGCAAGCGCCGGTGGCGTCGGAGGCCCGGTCTAGATTCGGGGCGCACCCCCATCTTCGGGGGTGCCTCCTCTTGCGGGGGGATGGAGCTCTTAAGCGGCCGTGATCTGGGTGGGCGCCGGGCGCCTCGACCTCACTTGTCGGGATCGAGTGCTCCGAGTCGCTTCCGCGCCTCGCGGAAGACGCCGGCGCCGACCAGGATCGCGTCGCCCGCGGAACCCCAGCTCAGCAGGTACCAGCCGCTGCCCGCCAAGATGGCGGCGAACGTTGCCAGCGGGGTCCGCGCTGCTGCTCCGTAGAAGCGCAGGGCGTCGCGGACGCCGAGAAGGTCGAGGCTCTGCTCGAGCTGGCTGTCGGTGACGGAGAGCGCGTCACGAGCGCCCTCGGTGCGGTCCTCGAGCTCTGCTTGCACTGCCGGCTCAAGGGTGTGGAAGTCCTCGACGAGTGCACCGGCGGCGGCGTGAATCTCGTCGTACTTCCAGCGCAGTGCGCCGCGATGGGCGAGCGCGCCGGCTGCGTCGTCCAGGTGCGGAAGAAGTTGCGTACTGTCGAGCGACGCGTAAAGGGCACCGACGGCGTCTAGCCCGGTGCCGGTAAGTCGGCTGTAGCCGTCGAGCAGGCGGAGACGGGTCCCATCGAACGTCGGAACCATCACCCCGCGCATCGCCTCGAGCGCCGGCAACAGCCGCGACACGTCATAGGTCGGGGCCTTCACGTTCCGCATGATGTCCAGAGCGGGCAGCAGCCGCGACACGTCGACTGCTGGCAGCAGTCGCGACACGTCGACTGTTGGCAGCAGTCGGGACACGTCGACCGTCGGGGCCTTGTAGTCGCGGAGCACGTCGAGCGCGGGCAGGAGCTTGGACATGTCGACCGTCGGGGCCTTGTAGTCGCGGAGCACGTCGAGCGCGGGCAGGAGCTTGGACATGTCGAGAGCGTTCGGCGTCTTCGGTCCGAGGCCATCGGCGTTCACGCGGCCACTCTCGCACGAGCGACCGACGACGACGGGCGGTTGCTACCGGTCAGGGCGATTTGTCAGCGGCCGCCAAGAAGTGAGGGCTCGTGTCCAGTCGCGGGTGCTCCGTGCGATGACCGCATGACGGCTCCGCTGCCCCTGCGCGTTCTTCCTCCTGCACAGCGCTGCGGATCACCGTTCGCAGGTTGGCATGAGTTGAGCGCCCCTTGCGCTCGGTCGCACCGCAAGAGGTGGCAGCCCTGGCGAGGCGCAAGGTGGCGCCGGTACCTCGCTGCGATCTGCTGGTCGGCATCGCAATCAGCCGCCCGAACGCCCGACGCGTTGCGGCGCTTCCACCGGCCCCACCGGTCTCGTGACCCGACTTCAACAAAGTCTCCATGCCCTGCTGTCAAGCGGCCAAGGGCGTTGATTGGTCCTTCGGCATACGAGCCACGTCGCACCGGCACGGCTCGTGACACCCGTCTCATATAGGTGGTCCGCAAGCAGTTACGATCGCAGCTGCCTGGGGCAGCGTCGTCGAGGCGTGCTCGTGGTGCATTCTGGTGCACCGCCAGTTGGCTCGACATGGCTCAGCCTGGCCGGACCGGTCGGCGGAAGCCCCGTACTCAGGGGGATTGGACGCCTGATGAGAGCCGCTCGGGGCCTCGCGGGTGGGTTCAAATCCCACTGGTACCGCCACAGAAAACCCCGCTTCGGCGGGGTTTTCGTGTTCCTGGAGGTGCTGCGCCCGCTCCGAGCCGGTCGACCGCGATCCGTACCTGACCCCCACACCTCAAGAGCGCAGCCGCGCCGCCGGACCGGGTGGGCACCTGACGCGCGAGCACGCTCGCCACTGCCGGACGGGAGGAGCGGTGCCAGCCCGCCCCGCGCCTCCCGTCCGGACGCGGTCACGGCGAGCCGCTCGCCTGCTTCCGCGAACTCGCGGCAGAGGTCGTCCTGTCGTCGTCGGCCCCTGGGCACGAGATCCGGATGAGCACGGCGTCGCCCGCGAAGCTCTCGACCCCACCCGCCCAAACAGTGACGAGCTCGTCCGCGTGCAGCTCGACCGGGACCACGAGATCGTGCGGGTTCCCGAGCCGCCCGTAGTCGTCGAACACTGAGTACTGCACGTCCGCCGCCGGGCAGTCCCGTTCGGGGATCACGTCGAACCCGATGCAGCCGAGGCTCCAGCACCCCTCGGGCTGGGCCTCGTAGTCCTGCGTGGCGAACCAGGTCGCGACGTGGTCGTCGATTTCCGGCCTCGGCTGACACCGGGCGGCCTCGACGCCGCTCCACGGCTCCGCCGCCGCGGAGGCCAGGTACGCGGGTGTCCCGGGCCGGACGCGGACCGAGCGCTCCTGGGTGCGGGTGACCGGCCCGGTCTCGGTCGATGCGAAGCTGATCGTCATCCGCAGGTCGCACTCGATCGAGGAGGCGACGCCCCACGCCTGGCAGTCGGAGTCGCCCATCGCTGCTTCACAGACGGCGGCCCAGGCGTCCTCGTCGTCGATCTGCGCGATGTGCACGGCCCCGTCCTCGACGGTGAACGGTGCGACGGGGAGACCGCGGGCCCCGCGCGGAGCGGCAGTGGCCGGTGTCGGCGAAGGTGTCGAGGGTGGTGCGGCCGCCGGGATCGCCGGCGCCGGCGTCGGTTCGACTGCCGGGATCGCCCAGCTGCCGATCCCGGCGACGAGTGCCAGGGCCGGCAGGACCGCGGCGAGCCACAGGGCGATACGGCGGGCGCTGCGCACATCGGTGACGGAGACCGTCGGGCGCCATCCCGCGGAACGTGCGGAGCGGTCGTCACGAGCGCCGATCACCAGTGCGGTGTCGACGGCGCGGTCCCACCAGCGGACGGTCGCCACGACGTAGAGTGCGCCACCCGCGACGATCGGGAGCGCACCGAGGAGGGCGACGACGCCCGACCCGACCACGCTGAGCAGGACGCCGGCCACCACGAGACCGAGACCGACCCACCGCGCCACCTCGATCGGCCGCCGCGACGGCATCTGCGCGCGCATGACCCGCACGGACGTCCTCATCGGCAGGTGACTCACGCGGCGAGGCTAGTGAAGCGGCGCTCGCCGCCGCAGGCCCCTGTTCGGGACGGACCGCACGCGTGCCGGTTCGCCACTGCCGGACGGGAGGGGCGGTGCCAGCCCGCCCCGCGCCTCCCGTCCGGACGCGGCGGAGACGGCTGCAACCGCGAGCGGTGCCCTGTCCCCGACAAGGCGGACTGGTGCGGCGACCGGTTAGCCGACAGGCTTCCTGCATGCACACGGGTCGACGATGAAGCGGAGGGGCGAGACAGCGACCGCTCCGTGGCAGGACGTGACCTTCGCTCTCCTGGAGCTCGTGGCGGTCGTCACGGCGGTCATCGTCTGGTACCTCTACCAGTTCACGTTGATGGTCTACACGCCCTGCGGGGGAGCGGGGACGTGTTCGCTGGGAGCTCAGCAGGTTATCTCCGTCGCCTTCGTCCTCGCGGTGGGTTCGAGCATCGTGCTGCCGCTGTGGGGCGGACTCGCTCGTCGCAGCAAGGGTCTGCGCTTCTGGTGGGTGCCACTCGTCTCGATCGTCTCGGTCGTCACGGTGCTGGCGCTGTCCTGGCCGCTCAACCAGTGGGCGGCGTCGCCTTCCGCCGCCCCCGACCAGCGGATCGCGGCGGGTGCTGTCGCAGGTGCCCGCTGACGCGCCCGAGGACGTCTGCCAACGTCGCTGCATCGTCGTCGCTGATCTGCGCGAACAGCAGCCCGTGCACGGTCGCGATGTGGCCCGGGAAGACGGCCGTGAGGATGTCACGCCCGGCTTCCGTCAGGGAGACGACAGTGCTCCGCTCGTCGTCCGGTGACGGCCCCCGCGTGACGAGCCCGCGCTGCTCGAGCACCTGCGCCTGGTACGTCAGCCCGCTGCGGCTGTAGACGACCCCGTCCGCCAGGTCCGTCATCCGCAGCCGCCCGTCCGGCGCATCGCCCAGCCGCGCCAGCAGCTGGAACTGGACGTAGCTGAGTTCGCCGGCGTTCCGGAGCTGCTGCTCGACCGCGGGGCGGAGCAGCGCCGCGACCTCGGTGAACGACAGGTATGCGTCGAGCTGGGTCCGGGTGAGTGCCAACGGGGGAGTGGTCATGGATCGATCCTACCCGTTGCTTCGAACTCGAAGTAGGTGTACGGTTGCCTCATCGCTTCGAATTCGAAGCACATTACGAAGGGGAAGACCATGAACGAGAACACGATGCAGGCGGTCCGGTTCCACGAGGTCGGCGGACCGGAGGTCCTGCGGATCGAGGACGTCGAGCGCCCCGAGCCGGGCGCCGGCGAGGTCCTGGTGCAGGTCGCGGCCTCCGCCTACAACGCCGCGGACAACGGCATGCGCGGCGGCTTCCTGCCGATCCCGGTCCAGCTCCCGCACGTCCCCGGCTACGACGTCTCCGGCACGGTCGCCGCGCTGGGCGCGGGCGTCGAGGGCCTCGCCGTCGGCGACGCGGTCGTCGGGTTCCTGCCGATGGAGCGCGACGGCGGTGCCGCAGAGTACGTCGTCTCGCCCGCGGAGGCACTGGTCACCGCCCCGACGACCGTCCCGCTGGTCGATGCGGCGGCACTGCCGTCCGTGGCGCTGACCGCGTGGCAGGCCCTGTTCGACGAGGGTCACCTCGAGGCGGGCCAGCGTGTGCTGGTCAACGGCGCCGGAGGGGTGGTCGGGAAGTACGCGATCCAGCTCGCCGTCCGCGCCGGCGTGCACGTGGTCGCCACCGCGAGCCCGCGGAGCGCCGACGCGGTCCGCGCAGCAGGCGCCCAGCAGGTCGTCGACCACACCACGACGGACGTCCTCGCGGCGCTCGACGAGCCGGTCGACGTGCTGCTCAACCTCGCGCCGATCGAGCCGGAGCGCTTCCGGGCGCTCGTCGCGGCGGTCCGTGACGGCGGCGCCGTGGTCAGCACCACGGCGTTCATGGCGACGCCGGACGACGCGTCCCGGGGCGTCCGAGCCGCGACGGTGTTCGTCCTGCCGAACCGCGAGCGACTGGCGGAGCTCGTCGCGCTCGTGGACGCCGGCGAGCTGACCGTCGAGGTCACCCGACGCGTCCCGCTGGCGGAGCTCCCGGCGCTGCACGCCGAGGGCGCTGCAGGCCGGATCGCCGGCAAGGTCGTCGTCACCGTCTGAGACGACGCCCGACGACGGCCACCGGACGGGCGCTGCAGGTCGCACGCAGCAGCACCCGCCAGCGGGTCAGCCGATGAACGACGCCGCGTCGACCGCCCGCTCGCCGGTGACGGACGGGGTGAGGTCGACCAGCCGGTCGTCGACACGGAAGACGTACCGGCCGAGCTGCTCGACCACCGCGGTCCCGCCGAGCCAGTTCGCGGCCTCGACCCGCTCCTCCGGCCGGAGCCACTCGACGGGGTCGGACGTCGACCGGAACCCGAGGACCGCCGCGGTGTCCTGCAGTGCTCGACGCTCGTCCGGCCCGAGCAGGTTCCGCTCGCTCCGGAAGTAGACCGAGTCCGGGTCCACCTCGTACAGCCGCCGCATCCACACCCGGTTGATCGAGGACACGAGCGCGTTGCGGGCGCCCTCGCCGGACGGGTCGCCCACGCGTTCGGCGTTGTCCCAGAACGGTGCGACGTCCGGGCCGACGCGAGCGCCGTCGAACACCCCGACCGAGGGGATCATCGGGACCCCGCACCCGAGCAGGTAGACGTCGTCGCCGACGGTGGCCCGGACGTGCTCGATCGCCCGCCGGTAGACCTGCTCGCGGGGCAGGTCGACGTGTCGGTGTCCCGCGACGGCGCCGGCGTACATGAAGTCGAGCTTCAGGTAGCTGTAGCCGTCCGCGGTGATGCGGTCGAAGACCCCGCGGAGGTGGTCGAGCACCTCCGGGTGCGTCGTGTCGAGCGAGTGGTAGTGCGACCCCCAGTTGTGCCCGGTGACGAGCGGACGGCCGTCGGCACCGGCCACGAGCAGGTCGGGGCGCTCGGTGGCGATCGTCGAGCCGGGCAGGGCGATCAGCGGCGCGAGCCAGATGCCGGGGCGGAAACCGTGCCGTGCGATGGTCCGGGCCGTGGCCGTCATCCCGCTCGGGAAGTCGGGTCCCGCCGTCCAGTCCCCGACGATCGGCTCCCACCCGTCGTCCATCTGGAAGACGTCGACCGGGTACCCCTCGAGGTCGGCTGCCGCACGGGCGATCCGCTCTTCGGTGATGTCCTCGTGGTACGAGTACCAGCTGCTCCACACCGTGCCGGCGCGGGCGGTCCGGCGGCCGAGCCGCTCGGCGACCTGGTCGGCGTAGGCGGCGAAGACGTCCTGCTCGGTGCCGTGTGCGACGAACCACTCCGCGTCGTCGTGCTCGCTCCTCGCCCACAGGACGTTGCCGTCGGCGCCGACCCGCGGGGTGCCGAGCCCGAGCGATCCGACGAGCAGCGTGCCGCCGTCCGGGCTGGTCACCGCTCCCACCGCGCTGCCGGAGTGGGCGTGGGGGGTCTCGTTCGCGGCGTCGTCGGCGGTCAGCAGGCGTTCGGGGCTGTCCTTGATCCCGATCGTGTCGCCGTCGAGCCGCGTCCACCCGCTCGGACTCCACGAGTTCCAGCCGTGCCGGTAGAACTCCGCAGTGGGACCGAACGGGTGGAGCAGCGCGACGGGACCCGCCGGCACGATCCACCCGCCCGTGGTCCGGCGGGGTGGCCCGGAGACGTTCGCGGGGACCCGGAGGCCGTCGAACGCGAAGGTGGTCTGCACGGTGGTCTCCTCGTGGTGTCGGGTCGTTGGATCAGCGCGCCGGGGCGGAGCTGATCGCCGGGGTCGCGTCCGCGGCGAACCGCTCGGGGATCGGTGCCCCGGCGCGGCGCATCGCGACGAGGACACTGCCGACGGTCGGGTCGTGGCGCGGCTCGACGAGTTCGACGGCCGCGTCCTGCGCGTGCAGGGCGGTGGCGAACTCCTCGCGGAGCCGCGGCGCCCGGAAGAGCCCGCCGGAGTACGACACCGGGACGGCCTCGTCGGCGGGGAAGTCGAGCGCGCGGACGGTCGTGACGACCAGGGTCGTGAGCTCCGCCGCGGCACGGTGCAGGACGTCGGCAGCGGCTTCGTCGCCGGCGTCGGCGGCCGCGACGACCACCTTCGCCAGGTCGGCGACCGTGCCGCGGTCCGCCGCCCACTCTTCCATGACGACGCCGATCAGGTCGAGGTCCTCGGACACCCCGACCCGCTCGCGCAGGAGGGCGTGCAGCGGACCCCGGGGGAGCCGACCGTCCGCCATCCGCGAGAACGCGTTGAGCCCCTGCACGGCGACCCAGTACGCGGAGCCCTCGTCGCCGAAGACCTCGCTCCAGCCGCCGACGCGGTGGGCGCTGCCGCCGCGCTCGCCGTAGGCCATCGAGCCGGTGCCCGCGATCACGTTCACGCCGTCCCGACCCGCCAGGGAGCCGGCCCACCCGCCGATCATGTCGTTGCCGCAGGAGTACCGGTCGTGGCCGAGTACCGCCGCGGGGAGGGCGTCGAGCACGGGGGTGTCCGGACTCGACTCCCCGTGTCCGGGGATCCCGAAGTACGCGGAGGTGATGTCCGCCGAGGTGATGCCGGCCGCCGCCGTCACCGCGTCGACGCCGGCTCGGACGACGTCGCCGACGAGACCGGTACCCGCGTCGAACCAGGAGCAGGTCGGCTGCCGTGACTCGGCGAGCGTGGTGCCCTCGCCGTCGGTGAGCAGGAACGCGGTCTTGGTGCCGCCGCCGTCCATGCCGAGGAAGACGGTCATGGTCGGGCGGCTCCCTCGCGGTGGTCGTGGATGGTCACGCCCTGGACGACGCGGTTGACCGTGCCGCCCGGGAACGGGTTGTCCGGCGTGCACCCGTGCGCGACCGACGTGGCGAGGGCCAGGAGCTGCGCGAAGCCGACGAGGGCGACGCTCCGGAGTGCATCGTCGAGGCCCGCGAGGTCGTCGAGCGGGAAGGAGCGCTCGTCGTCCGCGTCGCCGCCGACGGAGACGACCCGGACGGCCCCGTCCGCACGGAGTTCACGGAGGATGTCCGCGTCGTACTGCGCCGTGTACGGGTCGGCCGAGCCGTAGACGACCACCAGGGTGTGGGCACCCGCGACGGCCTTCGGACCGTGCCGGAACCCGAGCGGGGTGTCGAAGAACGACACGACCCCGCCGGCGGTGAGCTCGAGCAGCTTCAGTGCCGACTCGCGTGCCAGGCCCTGCAGCGCACCGCTGCCCAGGTAGACCACGCGTTCGGTGCCCTCCGCGAGCGAGGTGATCCGTGCCTCCAGGCCGGCGATCGTCCGTGCCGCAGCGACCAGCGCGCCGGTGCCGGCCACGAGCTCCGGCCGGAAGGCCAGGAGCACGGCCAGCAGCATCGTCGAGAAGCTGGACGTCATCGCGAAGCCGGTGTCGTTCGTCTCCGACGGCATCTCGAGGACGAACGACCCTTCCTTCCCCCGGTGCTCGCGGGCGAGGGCGCCCGCGGGGTCGCACGTGACGACCAGGTGGTGCGCGCCGGGTGCGACGTCGTCGACGACGCGGGTCGCGGCGACGCTCTCCGGGCTGTTGCCCGAGCGGGCGAAGGAGACCAGGAGCACCCGGCCCGGGGCACCGAGCGACCCGTGCGGGTCGGCGACCACGTCGGTCGTGGCGATCGACTCGACGCGACGGCCGAGGTGACGGCGCAGGTCGACGCTCGCGATGTCCCCGACGAAGGCCGAGGTGCCGGCCCCGGTGAGCACGATGCGCAGCTCCGGGTCGGCGAGCAGCGGCTGCAGGAAGGCGTCCAGCTCGGCACGGCGGTCGTCGAGCGACACCACGAGGCGCTGCCAGCTGTCGGGCTGTTGCACGATCTCGCGGTGGGTCGCGGTCTCGTCGGCGCGGGCGGGGGCGGAGGTGGTCACAGGGACTCCTTGCTGGTGGTGGCGGGGACCGCGTCGGCGACGCGTGAGCGCGGGGCGACGGCGGCGGAGTAGGGGCGCAGGACGTCGCGGACCCGGTCGAGCACGATGTCCTCGGCACGGTTCGGCAGTAGGCCCTCGCGGACGCGCTCGTACTGCACGGGCAGGTACTGGCTGAGCAGCGGGAGCGGGATGCCGACCTCGTCGAGGCTGCCCAGGAGCGCCTCGGTCGCGGCGGTGATCTCCGGGTCCGGCCAGTAGTAGCGCATGCGGTCGCTGTAGCTGTAGGTGCGGGCGATGCGCTGCTCGTGCTCGTCGCCCTCGTAGTAGCGCTCCCAGCGGCCGGGCTCGGCGAGCATCCGGCGCTCGACGACACCGCGCAGGTCGGTGGCGGAGCCCTCCGGTACGAGTTCCGACTCCAGGGCGTCGAGGGCGAACAGGCCCTCGCGGAGGCCGAAGGTCAGACCCGGGCCGACCTTGAGCACCGCCCAGTGGTCGTCGACCAGCGCACGGAGCGCCTCGGGCGTCTGGTAGTCGGTCGAGTGCGCCTCGTACACGAGCCCGGGCGTCGCCTCGATGACCTCCTGCAGGGCGGCCGTGGCCTCAGGGACGTAGTCGATGACCTGCAGGTGGTCGAACTCCACCGCCGGCTGCACGACGAGGGCGACGACGCGCGGCCACACGTCGGCGAGCCCGGCACGCTCGAACGCCGCACGGTGCACGTCGAGCGTGCCGACCGCCGCGGTCGCCGGGGTCGGCTCGAGGTCGTGGAGCGTCTCCTTTGCACCGCCGGGGGTCGGGACCTCGGTGCCGATGACGTAGACGATGCCGTCGCGGTCGATCCCGGCGTCCGTCGCGGCGGACTCCGCGGCGGCGAGCAGCACCGCGGCCCGCTCGGCGACGACGGCGTCGGTCAGCGGAGCGGTCTCGCCCTGCAGCGGCATGCTGCAGTCGAGGTGGATCTTCGTGTAGCCGGCGGTGACGTACGCGCGGACGAGGTCGACGGCGAGCGGCATGGCCTCGACGGCCGGGCGGTCCTGCCACGTGTTCGGGCCGAGGTGGTCGCCGCCGAGGATCAACCGCTCGGCCGGGAAGCCCTCGGCGTCGGCGAGGTCGAGCACCGCCCTGCGGAAGTCCGCGGGCGTCATGCCGGTGTAGCCGCCGAACTGGTCGACCTGGTTCGAGGTCGCCTCGACGAGCAGGGGTGCGTCGTCCTCGAGCGCCTGGCGCATCGAGGCCCGCAGCACGTAGGGGTTCGCCGAGCAGACCGAGGTGATGCCCTCACCGGATCCGGCACGGTGACGAGCGACGAGCGCAGTGATGGGGTTCACGTGGTCCTCCTGGTGCGTGCGCCGCGGTCGGCGGCGCTGCCGACGCGGCACCGTCCGGCGCCGCGTCCGGTCTCAGTGTCGGCAACGACCGATCACTTCCGCTGCCGTAACGATCACTCCGGTCATTCGCAGTGATCGTTCTGCCGCATGATGGGTCCATGGACAACGACACCCCGGACGTCGGCCGGAAGCGGCGGGACCGGATGCGGGACATCCTCGAGCGGGTGCGCGAGCAGGGGTCGACGACCACGGACGAGCTCATCCGCGCGTGCGGTGTCTCCGCCGCCACCGTCCGGCGCGACCTCAGCGAGCTCGAGGCGCGCGGGCTCGTCCAGCGCAGCTACGGCCGGGTCGAGGCCGTCGGTGTGCTCCCGGAGCTGCCCGTGGTGATGCGCGCGTCCGCGGCCGACGCCGCCAAGCGCGCGGTCGGTCGGCTGGCCGCGCGGCTCCTGCCGTCGGGACGCCAGGCCGTCGCCGTGAGCGGGGGGACCACGACGATGGAGGTCGTCCGGGCGCTCGGCGACCGGAACGGCCTGACCGTCATCACGAACGCCGTCACCATCGCGCTCGAGGTCTCGCGCAGCCCCCGGGTGAAGACGATCCTGACCGGCGGGACCCTCCGCGCCACCTCGCTCGAGGCGGTCGGCCCCCTGGCCGAGGCGGCGTTCTCGGCCTTCAGGGTGACGACGGCGTTCCTCGGCACGGACGGCATCAGCGCCGCGGGCGGCGTCACGACCCACGACGACACCGAGGCGCGGACGAACGGCGTGATGGTGACGCACGCCGACCGGGTGGTCGTCGTGTGCGACGGGTCGAAGGTCGGCCGGCAGACGATGGCGCGGATGGCCGACATCGGCGATGTGTCCGTCCTGGTGACCGACGAGCACGCCCCGCGGGAGGCGCTCGAGCAGATCGCGGCGGCCGGGGTCGAGGTCCTCATCGCCTGAACGGCCCGTGCCCGAACGCGCATCCGTCCTGCGCGTTTCACCAGGTCGCGTGGTGGTCGTGGCCGGTGCGCCCTACCGTGGGGCCCGGCCGGCGAACCCCGTCGAGGCCGCGCACCGCAGGGAACCGTGTCGGGTAGCGCGCCCTCCCACCCCTCCGTGCCTTCTGCCACCGCAGGTGGTTCCGTCCGCCGACCCTCGGCGGTACCCCGAACGAAGGGCTTCCCGTGACCCGCATCGTGTTCGTCGGCGCCGGCAGCGTCGTCTTCACCCGACAGCTGCTCGCCGACCTGCTCCGCTACGACGACCTCCCCCAGCTGGACCTCCGGCTGTTCGACGTCGACGAGCGCCGCCTCGCCGTCGCCGAGGCCACCGCGCACCAGGTGAGCGAGCGCCTCGGGCGTCCGGTCACCGTCACCGCGACGACCGACCGCCGTCGTGCCCTGGCCGACGCCGACTTCGTCGTCGACATGGTGCAGATCGGCGGGATCGCCGCGACCCGCACCGATCTCGAGATCCCGGAGCGGTACGGCCTGCACCAGACGATCGGTGACACCACGGGTGTCGGCGGCGTGTTCCGGGCGCTCCGGACCTTCCCGTTCCTCATGGAGCTGACCGCGGACATGCGCGAGGTCGCCCCGGGCGCGGTCCTGCTCAACTACACGAACCCGATGGCGATGAACATCTGGTGGGCGAACACCGTCGCGCCGGACATCACCGCGCTCGGGCTCTGCCACAGCGTCTACTGGACCGCGCACGACCTCGCCGAGCTCGTCGGCCTCGACGTCGAGCAGACCCGGTTCCGCGCGGCGGGCGTCAACCACCAGTCGTGGCTGCTCGAGTGGACGCACGAGGGCGAGGACCTCTACCCTCGGCTCCGCGAGCGCATCCGGCAGGACCCCGAACTCGAACGCCGGGTCCGGGTCGAGGTGTACAAGCGGATCGGCTTCTACCCGACGGAGACGAGCGAGCACTCGTCGGAGTACCTGTCGTGGTTCCTCCGGTCTCCCGAGCAGGTCGACCGTTTCCGCCTGCGTCCGCTCGAGTACGTCGGCATCTCCGAGGACAACGTCGCGGAGTTCGAGGCAGCCGAGCGTGACCTGGCGGCCGGTCGACCCGTGCAGCTCGAGGAGGGCGCGTCGGAGTACGCCCCGCAGGTCATCCACTCCCTGGTGACCGGCACAGAGCGCGAGGTCCACGCGAACGTGCCGAACACCGGACTGATCGACAACCTCCCGGCGGGCTGCGTCGTCGAGGTCCCGACCACGGTCGGCGCCGGCGGCATCGCCCCGATCCCGATGGGGGCGCTCCCCGTGCAGGCCGCGGCGCTGAACCGCTCGTACGTCTCCGTGAACGAGCTCACTGTGCACGCCGCGCGGACGGGTGACCCCGTCGCGATCCGGCAGGCGGTGCTCATGGACCCGAACGCGTCCTCGACGCTCACGCCGGAGCAGATCTGGGAGCTGTGCGACGAGCTGGTGGTCGCGCACGGCGACCTGCTGCCCGAGCCGCTCCGGGCGACGGTCCCCGCACGCGGCATCTGACCCGGCCGATCGCCGACGACGCACCACTGACGACGAAGGAGTCCGCAGTGACACGCACCAGGACGAGCACCAGGACACGCACCAGCAGCACCACCCGCACGGCGCTCGCCGTCGCGATCGCGGTCGCCGCCACGGTCCTCACCGGCTGTGCCCCGCAGGGCGCAACCGTCCTCGACACCGCGGCGCCCGTCCGCCTCACCATGTGGTCGGGCCAGAGCGACGAGGCGGCCAAGCTCCTGCAGGGGCTCGTCGACGAGTACGAGGACGAGCACCCGAACGTGACGATCGACATGTCCTCCGGGGCGTCGTCGACCGACGAACTGCTGCAGAAGCTCGCGGCGTCGTTCGCCGGGAACGACTCGCCGGACATCTCGTACACGTTCGGGTCGTGGGCGAGCCAGCTCGAGCGCTCCGGACGGACGCTCGACCTGCGCGCCGAGGCCGAGGACCCGGACACCCGCTGGGACGAGTTCTCCCCGGCGGCCCGCGGGACCGCACAGCCGACCGGCAAGAAGGTGATCGGCTTCCCCGCGGTCGTCGACAACATCTCGCTCTTCTACAACAAGACGGTGTTCGACGCCGCCGGCGAGCCCTACCCGACGGCGGACTGGGACTGGTCCGACTTCCGGCGGGCCGCCAAGGCGTTGACGGACCGGGACAGCCAGACCTTCGGGTACGGCTACTCGGTGTCCGGCAGCGAGGAGACCACCTGGCAGATGTGGCCCCACCTCTGGCAGAACGGCGGCTCGATCCTGTCCGAGGACGGCGAGCACGCCGCCTTCGACTCGGAGGCCGGCGTCGACGCGCTGACGTTCATGCGGTCGATGGCCGTCACGGACCGGAGCGTCTACCTCGACCAGACGGACACGAAGTTCGCGCAGCTGTTCGAGAGCGACCGCATCGGCATGATCACCTCCGGCCCGTGGGAGCTCTCCGCCCTGAAGACCGCGGGCACCTCGTACGGCGTCGTGCGGCTCCCGGGGACGGACGGCGACCACCAGACGGTGTCCGGGCCCGACCTCTGGACCCTGTTCGACAACCACGACGTGAACCGGGCGTACTGGGCGAAGGACTTCACGAAGTGGCTGACCTCGCCCGAACAGGACGAACGGTTCAACGTCGCGGTCGGCAACCTGCCGCTGCGGTCGAGCGAGGCCGACAGCCCGGCCTTCCGCGAGCAGGTCGCAGCCCTGCCCGGGCTCGACGTCATCCAGGCGAACTCCGCTGAGGCGAAGCAGGTCCGCCCGACCCTGCCCGGGTACAACGGCCTGTCCGAGGCGTTCGGTGACGCGGTGTCCCGCGTGCTCCAGGGCGAGGGCGAACCGGCCGAGGCACTCCGGCAGGCGACCGTCGCCGCCGACAAGGCACTCCGTCAGGGCTAGGAGGCCCCCGTGACCACTCCCGCACTCCGCACCCGTCCGACCACCGACGCCGAGCCGCCGCGACCCGGGCGCCGACGCCGGTCCGCCGCCGCCCGCGAGGGCCTCGCCGGCTGGGGCTTCGTCGCCCCGGCGCTGGCGGTCGTGCTCGGCCTCACGATCTTCCCCGGCGTCTGGGCGCTCGTGCTGTCGTTCCAGCGCTGGGACGGCTTCAGTCCGCCGTCCTTCGCCGGCATCGAGAACTACCAGGACCTGGCCACCGACGCCAGTGCGCTCGCGGCTGCCGTGCACACCCTGCTCTACACGGTGCTCTTCGTCCCCGCGTCCCTGCTGCTCGGACTCGCCCTGGCCGTCGCCCTGAACCGGCGCATCCGGTTCATCGGGCTGTACCGCACGGCGATCTTCGTGCCGTTCGTGGCGTCCGCCGCCGCGACCGGCATCCTGACCACCTACCTGTTCAGCCCGCAGTTCGGCATCGTGAACAACGTCCTGCGCGTGCTGCACGTCCCACCGCAGGGGTGGCTGGAGGACCGCGCCGAGGCGATGGTCGTCATCGTGATCATGTCCCTGTGGGGGCAGGCGGCCTTCACGACCGTGATCTACCTCGCCGCGCTGCAGGACGTCCCGGGCGACGTGCTCGAGGCGGCGCGCATCGACGGTGCGAACAACTGGCAGACGTTCTGGCGCGTGGTGTGGCCGCAGCTGGCACCGGTCACCGCGTTCGTCGGGATCTACCAGACCCTGCAGGCCGTGCAGCTCTTCGACCTCGTCTACGCGACCACCCGTGGTGGACCCCTCGACGCGACGCAGACGATCGTCTACTACCTGTGGAAGACGGCCTTCCAGAACCTGCAGTTCGGTTACGGGTCGGCCATCGCCTACGGCATGTTCTTCGTCACCCTCACCGCGACCGTGATCGTCACGGTCGTGCAGCGCCGAGCCGGAAGGAAGGCGTCCCGATGACCGTCGAGACCCGCGTACTCGAGACCCCGAACCGGCCGGCCGCCGTCGCGGCTCCCGCCGCGCGCACGGCGCCCCGCCGCCGACGTCGGTTGCCGTTCAGTCCGTGGCACCTCCTGCTGGCTCCGGTGGCGCTCCTGTTCCTGCTGCCGTTCGTCGAGATGTTCCTCACCTCGCTCCAGCCAGCGTCGGAGATCAACAAGTTCCCGCCGTCGTTCCTGCCGACGCAGTTCACGTTCTCGGGCTACACGCGCCTGTTCGCGGAGTCGGACATCCTGCACTGGCTCCTCAACACGGTCGTCGTGTCGGCATCGGCGATCGTCTCGCACCTCGTCCTGTGCTCGCTGGCCGGCTACGGGTTCGCGCGGCTGCGGTTCCCGGGACGGACGTTCGGCTTCCTGGCGATCCTCGCGACGATCATGATCCCGTCGCAGCTGCTCATGATCCCGACCTACGTGATGTTCGCCCGGCTGCACCTCGTGGACAGCCTCGGTGCGGCGATCGTGCCGTGGCTCGCGTCGGCCTTCGGCATCTTCCTCATGCGGCAGTTCTTCCTGTCCCTGCCCGCCGAGCTCGAGGAGGCCGGTCAGATCGACGGCTGCACCCGCCTGCAGGTGTTCTTCCGGATCGTCCTGCCGCTCGCCCGTCCGGCGCTCGCGACGCTCGCGATCTTCACCCTGCTCGGGTCCTGGAACGACCTGGTCTGGCCGCTCGTCGCGATCAACGACGCCGACTCCTTCACCCTGCAGCTCGGTCTGACGAACTTCCAGGGGGCACGGCGGACCGACTGGTCGCTGCTGATGGCCGGCAACGTGGTCGCGACGCTGCCGCTCATCCTGCTGTTCCTGGTGGCGCAGAAGCAGTTCGTCGCGACGATGGCGTCGGCCGGCCTGAAGGGCTGAAGCGGGTCGCAGCAGACGGGAGGCACGGTGCCCATGGGCACCGTGCCTCCCGTCGTGTGTGCGGTCGGCCTGGAGGTGCGTGGCGGTCCTGCACCGTGCCTCCCGTCGTGTGTGCGGTCGGCCCGGAGGCGCGGGGCGGTCCGGCACCGTGCCTCCCGTCCGGACGCTCCGCCGGGCACGACGAAGCGCCCCTCGGATCCCGAGGGGCGCTGTCGTCCGGTGGCCGTCCCGGCCACCGCTCACTTCAGGCCGGAGGACGCGAGCCCGTCGATCACCCGCCGCTGCAGCACGATGAACAGGACCAGGACGGGCGCCATCGCCATCAGGCTCGCCGCCATGAGCAGCGGGTAGTCGATGGTGCGGTCGCTGGAGAGCGTCGCGAGCCCGGCGGCGAGCGGCATGTCCTCGGCGCGGGTGGAGACCACCAGCGGCCAGAGCAGCTCGTTCCACGACCAGAGCACCGTCGTGATCGCGAGCACACTGATCGACGGACGTGCGAGCGGCAGCATGATCCGCCAGAAGGTCTGGAACGGGTTCGCGCCGTCCATGCGCGCGGCCTCCTCGAGCTCGGCGGGCATGTTGAGGAACGCCGTCCGCATCAGGAACGTGCCGAAGGCACTGAACAGGCCGGGCGCGACGATGCCGGCCAGGGTGTCCAGCCACCCGAGGCCCTGCACGATCTGGTACTGCGAGATGAGGTAGACCTGTGACGGCACCAGCAGGATCGACAGCACGATGCCGAGGATGATCGCGCGTCCGCGGAACCGCATGCGGGCGAACGCGTAGCCCGCCAGGGTGCACAGCACGATCTGCGCCAGGGTGCGGATCAGGGTCACCCAGATCGAGGTCGCCAGCTGGTCGAGGAAGGGGAGCCGCTCGAAGACCCGGGCGAAGTTCCCCCACTGCAGCTCGCCCGGCCAGAAGGTCGGCGTCGGCGAGGTGACCTGTGCGTTCGTGGAGAGCGCCATCACGATCTGCCACAGGAACGGGAACGCCATGACGAACCCGCCGATGCCGAGCACCACGTGGATCCACCAGTGGCTGCCGCCGCGGCGACCGGGACGAGCTGCGGTCGTCGCGCGGGTGCGGCCCGCCGCCTTCGTGGCTGCCGCGACCCTGCTGCCGCGTGCGTCGATGATGCCGGTCATGACTGGACCCACTTCCGCTGGACCCGGAACTGCACGACGGTGATGATGCCGATGAGCACGAAGATCACCATCGCGATCGCAGCCGCGAATCCCTTGTCGTTGTCGATGAACCCGGCGTTGTAGAAGTAGAAGACGAGGGACGTCGTCTGCGGGATGACCGGGTTGGTGGAGCCGAGGATGGCGTAGAGCAGGTCGAACAGCTGGAAGCTCGAGATCGTGGTGACCACGAGCACGAAGAAGATGCTCGGCGTCAGCAGCGGCACGGTGAGCGAGCGGAACTGGCGCCAGCGGCTCGCGCCGTCGAGCTCGGCGGCCTCGTACAGCTCGGGCGGGATGTCCTTGAGCCCGGCGCCGAGGATGATCATCGAGAAGCCGAGCGACGACCACAGGCCGACGAGCGACACCGCGACGAGGGCGAAGCCCGGGGTGGAGATCCAGTACGGGCCGTCGATGCCGAAGCGCCCGAGGAACCAGTTCACGATGCCGAAGTCGCCGTTGAACATGATCCGCCAGACCAGGGCGATCGCAGCCGGCATCGCGACGTAGGGCAGGAAGAAGAGCACGCGGTAGAACTGCGCGAACCGCAGGCCCGGTGTGTTGAGCAGGCTCGCGAGCCAGACCGCGATCGGGATGCCGAGCAGGACGATCACCGTGTAGACGATCGTGTTGACGAGGGACTGGTACAGCTGCGGGTCGGTCAGCAGGCGGACGTAGTTCGCGAGCCCGGTGAAGGTGGCGCCGCCGAAGACGCCCCAGCTGGTGAACGAGTACCAGAAGGTCTGCAGGATCGGCCAGATGAAGAACGTGCCGACGCCGATCAGCAGCGGGAGCACGAACAGCCACGGCCAGATGCCGTCGGTGCGGTGGGCGCGGGTCGGCCTGGGCCGCTCGTCGTGGTGGGGTCGGGACGGCGGGCGGGTCGCCGTCGTCTGCCGGGTGGTGGTCGTCATCGGGTCGCTCCTACGCCGGGGCGGGCGGATCGAGAGTGTGGGTGTGGGTGTGGGTGTCCGGTGGGACGGACAGCGCCGATCGGCCGGGGCGGACCCGGCCGATCGGCGCGACTGTCACTCCTTGGCGAGCGCGGCGTCCATCTCCTTCGCCAGCTCGGCCGTCACCTGGTCGACCGGGCGCGACCCGTCGAAGGCGCTCGGCAGCAGGTTCGTCTCGAGGGTGTTCCACGCGGCGGTGTTCTTCGACACCGGGAGCGGCTTCGCGTAGTCGACCGCGTCGAGGAAGACCTGCAGGTCCGCGTCGGGCATGGTCTTCGTGAAGGCGCCCTGCGTGCCCTCGTAAGCGGGGATGACAGCACCCATGTCGCCCTGCTGCTGCTGGGCCGGCTCGCTCGCGAGGTACGCCTGCAGTGCCTGGGCGGCCGCCTTGTTCTTCGACCCCTCGGCGACGACGTTCGAGACACCGTGGATCACGGTCGCCTGCTCCTTGCCCTTCGGCAGCGGGTAGACGACGACGTCCTGCTCCATGTCGGTGCCGATCAGCGCCGACCGGAACCAGCTGCCGCCCTGGTACATCGCGAGCTTGCCGGAGGTGAACCACTGGTCCGCCGTGGTGTCGGTCAGCTGCTTGATCGACGGCGAGGCGCCGGAGCCGATCAGGTCGGTCCAGAACCGGATGCCCTCCTGCGCGGCCTTCGTGTCGTACTCCGACTTCCCGTCGTCGACCACGGAACCGCCGGCCTGGAAGATCGTGTCGTAGTAGGTGGTCTGGCCGTCCATGCCGCCGGCGGCGCCGTACGCGCCGTCGCCCTGCAGCTTCTGCGACAGTTCGGCGGCGGTGTCCTGGAAGTCCTGCCAGGTCCAGTCCTTCGAGGGCAGCGGCACGCCAGCCTTCTCGAAGAGTGCCTTGTTCACCCAGACGCCGATGGTGTCGAAGTCCTTCGGCACGCCGTACTGCGTCCCGTCGTAGGTGTACAGGTCGTCGAGCGCCTTCGAGTACTTCGACGGGTCGATCGCGCCCGACTCCACCGCGCCGGTGATCGGCGCGAGCTTGCCGTTGGCCGCGTAGAGCTGGAAGTTCGGGCCGTTCATCCAGAACAGGTCGGGCAGCGTGTTGCTGGAACCCTGCGTCTGCAGCTTCGTGAAGTAGTTGGCGAAGGGCGTCACGTCCACGTTGACCGTGATGTCCGGGTACTCCTCGTTGAAGCCCTTGATGTTCGCCTTGATCGCGTCGACCTGGTTCTGGTCCCAGACGGCGTAGGTCAGGTCGGCCTTCGTGTCCTTCGCGACCGTGCCCGTCCCGGAGTCGGAACCGGCGGACGACGCGCTGCTGCACCCCGCGAGGAGGGCGACGGCGCTGACCGCGGCAGCGAGACCGAGCAGGGCACGGCGGCGGCCGCGGCCGCCGCCGTGGCGGGGAGAGGGGAGGGTCATCGGGTGTTCCTTCCGGAGGGGTCGTCGTGGCCGGCTGCGGCCGTGAAGTGACGGATGGTGGCTTCGGGGAGGGGCGGCACGTCGAGCGGGACGGAGCCGTTCCGCAGGGAACGCGTCGCGAGCGCTCCCGCGGCGACCGCGGCGCGCGCCGCGATCGGGGACAGGGTGGTCGGCTCACCGAGGGCGACGGAGCGGAGGAACTCGGTCATGGTGAGCAGGTCGGCGTCGGCGTGGCCGTCCTCGACGCCGTCGATCGGGTACTCGACGTCACCGGCGACGTCCCAGTTGCGGCGGTGGTTCCACACCTTGACGACCCCGCCGCCGGTGTCCCCGACGTTCTCGAGGCGGCCGTGGGTGCCGATCACCGTGTAGTTCCGCCAGTAGTCGGGCGTGAAGTGGCACTGCTCGTAGCTCGCCTGCACGCCGTTCTCGAGCGTCATCATCACCATCGAGACGTCCTCGACGTCGACGACGGGGTTGAGGCCGGTCTGCTCGGCGGGCGGCCAGTTGTCGAACGAGAACCAGTCGGTCATGAGCTCGTCGCTGCGGTCACGCCGGTCGGTGACGTTGCCGTACACCGAGAGCGACCCCATCCCGACGACCCGGCTGGTGTACGCGCCGGCGAGGGCGTGCACGACGTCGAGGTCGTGGCTCGCCTTCTGCAGCAGGAGCGAGTTCACACGGCTGCGGTCGGCGTGCCAGTCCTTGAAGTAGTAGTCGCCGCCGTTGCCGACGAAGTGGCGGACCCAGACGGCCTTCACCTCGCCGATCTCCCCGCGGGCGATGACCTCGCGCATGAGGCGGACGACGGCTGCGTGCCGGAAGTTGTGGCCGACGTACAGGGGCGTACCGGTCTCGGCGGCAGCGTTCAGGACGGCGTCGGCGTCCTCGACGGTGATCGCCAGGGGCTTCTCGAGGTAGACGGCGATGCCGGCGCGGAGCAGGTCGATCGCGATCTCGGCGTGGGTCCAGTCCGGGGTGGTGACGATCGCCGCGTCCACGAGGTTCGGCGCGCCGTCCGTGCCGATCAGTGCCCGGTGGCCGGCGACGACCTCGGCCTCCGGCCAGTGCGCTGCGGCCCGTTCGCGTCCCGCGGCGGTGGTGTCTGCTGCGGCCGTGATCCGGGCGTCCACCCCGTCGGCGTCGAGGCCTGCGGCGGACACGTGGTCGGCGATGGCCGATCGCTGGCCGATGCCGACGACGGCGACCCGGAGCAGGCGTGTGCTCGTGGTGGTCATCTCGCTCCCTTGCGTGAATGTGACGGCAATGATGCCAAATCGATCATGAGTGCACAATAAGCACGCACGGCTCGATCACGGAAGCGTGCATCTGAGGTTGTTACACGCCGGCAACGTCGGGACAGCGGTGCTCGTGGCGCGGCGACGGACGGCTGCGGCCGTGACCGTGGGATCGCCGGGGCGGTCCCCGCGAGTCAGCTCGCGACGACGAGTTCCACGCCGGCGGACGTCAGCTCGGCGGCGAACGACGCCGGTACCGCCTGGTCCGTGACGAGTACGTCGATGCGCTCGAGTGGGCAGATGCGCGCGAAGGTGGCGCGCTCGATCTTCGTCGAGTCGGCGACGACCACGACCCGGCGACCGACCGACGCGAAGTGCCGACTGACCTCGGCCTCGCCCTCGTGCATCGTCGTCGCGCCGTACTGGCTCGTCAGGCCGTCGACGCCGAGCACGACGACGTCGAGTGCGAAGCCGTCGAGGGTGTCCCGCACGGTCGGACCGATGAGCTCGTACGACTGCCGCCGGGCCACACCGCCGGTCACGACGATCTTGACGTTGGCGCGGACGGACAGCTCGTAGCCGATGTTCAGCGCGTTCGTGACGATGGTGATGCCGCACTCGCCGTCGGCGCGGATGAAGCGCTCGCTCTTGCCGAGCTCCCGCGCGACCTCGGTCGTCGTCGTCCCGCCGTTCAGGCCGACCGTGTCACCCGGCGAGACGAGTGCGGCGGTCGCGCGGGCGATGGCGGTCTTCGCCTCGGCCTGTCGGGCGATCTTGTACTGCAGGGGCAGTTCGTACCCAGCGCCGAGCGCCGCGGCGCCACCGTGCGTGCGGGTGACGAGCCGCTGGTCGGCCAGGGTCGCGAGGTCGCGTCGTGCGGTCGCAGCGGAGATGCCCAGCGCCTCACCGATCTCGGCGATGGAGACGTTCCCGCGGTCGCTCACCAGCTCGAGGAGCGCGTTGAGCCTCTGCTGCGGGGTCATAACGTCATCCTACGGGCGGGCTTCCGCCGTCATGTGAGCGGAATTGATGCGCGTTGTTTGCACTGATCATGATCGGTCGGCAGGCTGACGGCGTCCGATCGGTGCTGGTCGGCGTGATCGAGAGGGCCCGCGATGACCGCTGACGACACCGTCCTGGGCATCGACGTCGGGGGCACGAGCATCAAGGTGCGCCTGGCCGCCGACGACGGGCGGGTGCTCGAGGAGCAGCGCGTCCCCACCCCACGGGACGACCCCGAGGCCACCGCGCTGGCCGACCTCGTCGCCGGCCTCGCGGTCGGTGCGCGTGCGACGGCCCGACGTGCCGGCCGTGACCTCGACGCCGTCGGGCTCGTGGTGCCGGGCGTCGTCGACGAGACATCCGGGCGGTCGGTGCTCTCCGTGAACCTGGGGTGGCGTGACGTGCCCGTCCGTGACCGCGTCACCAGGACCCTGCACGACGCCGGGATCGACGTGCCGCTCGCCTTCGGGCACGACGTCCGCGCCGGGGCGCTCGCCGAGGTCCGGTCCGAGGCGGCGGACCCCGCCCTCGGCCACGGCACCGTCGCCTTCGTCCCGGTGGGCACCGGACTGGCGAGTGCCCTGGTGGTCGACGGCGCCGTCGTGCCCGGCGGCGGCTGGGCCGGCGAGGTCGGCCAGGTCCGGATCCGCGACGGCGTGCACGCGGGCCTCCGGATCGAGGAGGTCGCCTCGGCCGGAGCCGTGGCCCGTCGCAGCGGGGCCCCGAGCGCCCACGACACCGTGCTCCGCGTCGTGGCGGGGGACCCGGTGGCGCGAGCAGTGTGGGACGACTGCGTCGAGGTGCTCGCCGACACCCTGGCGTGGTTGACCGCCGTGGCCGGCTGCCACACGGTGATCGTCGGCGGTGGCCTCGCCCGGTCAGGGCCGCTGTTGTTCGACCCGCTGCGCGCCGCGGTGGCCGACCGGCTCACCGGGGTCAGGCTGCCCGAGCTGGTCGGCGCGCGCCACGGCGACGCCGCCGGGGCCATCGGTGCGGTGCTGCTCGGGCGTCAGGCGCGCGCCGCGTCGACGGCGCCCGTGACGGTGATCGCGTGACCGTCCTCGTCCGTGCCCCACGGATCGTCACCGCCGAGGTCGACCTCCCCGACGCCTGGCTGGCGGTCGACCGTGGCCGTGTCGTCGCGCTCGGCACCGGTGTGGCGCCCGCCCACGACCTCGTGGTCGAGGCGCCGGGCGCCGTCCTGCCGGCCTTCGTCGACCTGCACGCGCACGGCGCACTCGGGTACGACTTCGCCTCGTGCTCGGTCGCCGAGGCCCGAGCGGCCGCCGCCCACCACGCCGCGCGGGGGACCGCCCACCTGGTGGCGTCGATCGCGACGGGCACGGTCCCGGACACGGTCGCCGCCCTGCACCGCCTCCGACCGCTCGTCGACGACGGCACCCTCGCCGGGCTGCACCTCGAGGGCCCCTGGCTCGCTCCGGCCCGACGGGGAGCGCACGCGGCCGGGCTGCTCCACCCACCGAGCCCGGACGAGGTCGACCTGTTCGTGGACGCCGGCGGTGCAGCGCTCCGGATCGTCACCCTCGCGCCCGAGCTCCCGGGCGCGCTCGACGCCGTCCGCCGACTGGTCGCGTCGGGCATCGTCGTCGCGGTCGGCCACACCGATGCCGACGCCGACCCGGTGCGCGCCGCGGTGGACGCCGGTGCGACCCTCGTCACGCACCTGTTCAACGGGATGCCTCCGCTGCACCACCGTGAGCCGGGACCGGTCGGTGTCGCGCTGACGGACGAACGACTCACGGTGGAGTGCATCGTGGACGGTCACCACCTCGACCCGGTGACCGTCGACCTGGTGCATGGCGCCGTCGGTGACCGGCTCGTGCTCGTCTCGGACGCCATGGCGGCGACCGGTTGCGCCGACGGCCGCTACCGGATCGCCGGCTCGGAGGTCGTGGTCTCCGACGGGGTCGCCCGGCTCGCCGACGGCTCCTCCCTGGCCGGGAGCACGATCACGGTCGCCGACGCCGTGGCCAGGTTCGTCGACGGTCGTCCGGACCGGCTGCCGTCGGCCGTGCGCGCGTCCTCCGTGCGTGCGGTGTCGGTGCTCGGGCTGCGTCCGCCGCTCAGCGTCGGGGCGGCCGCCGACCTCGTGGTCCTCGGTCCCTCGGGATCCGCCGGGCCGTTGCCGCTCGCGCCAGCGGGGTCCACGACCTGACCCCGACCCGGCTGCTCACGGGATCGGGACGGGGTCCCAGTCGAGGGAGAACTGCAGCTGGAAGACCAGCACGTCCGGCCGCGGCCCGAACGTGGAGCTGACGGACGCCGTCGCTCCCTGCACGTCGGGGAGGTCGACACTCTCACCGATGCGCTTCGTGCTCGGGGTGTCAGCGGTGGCAGCAGGCGAGCTGGCACGCTCGCGGAGCTCGTCCGCCTTCATCGTCGGCAGGTCGGTCTGCTCCAGGGCGTCGCGGAAGGCGTCCACACCGGCGTCGACCCCTTCTTCGGTCACGTCGTCCACGCGCAGCCAGAACTGCCGTCCCTGGGAGATGATCACGTCCTCGTGACGCATCGCGGTCGGGTTCGATCCGGTGTGGCGCACCCGGACGCTCTCGCCCGAGGGGCTGTCGTTCGGCGGTGCGGCACATCCGGCGAGGACCGCAACGGCCGTCACAGCCAGGAAGCCGAGGACCCGAGGCCGACGCACCGTACGGCGCTCCCGCGTCATCCCTCGCTGACGAACCACGACCGAGCTCTCGAGAGTGCCCTACCGAGACGGTCCACGGCACGACCTCCAGCCGGAGAACCGGCGTCGGAGAACGACCCCATGCCGCCCCACAGCCCCGACGCCCGCCGGGCAGCGGCACGGAGCTCCGGACGGGTACGGACCTCGGCGAACTCGTCGTCCAGCCAGGCAGCCGCCTGACGGCGGGGTCCGTCGTGGTCGAGTTCCGCTGCTCGACGTACCTCGTCGATCGCCGCTCGGACCTCCGACAGCAGCGCGCTCACACTCCGTGGACCGGCCCCCATGCAGCGAGGCTAGCGGTCGTCCGCTGGTCGCGGGGCGGAACCACGGGATGAGCTCGCGGAGCGCCGCCAGGGAGCTGATCTGCGTGCCGTCCGTGCCGCCGCCCACGATCGCGAAGACCTCGTGGCCGTGCTCGCTCGTCCGCCGCACGACCTCGCCGCCCTCGGCGCAGGACGTCTCCGGCTCGGAACCGCCACCGGGGGGTGACGCGCTCGACCGGTCGGCTGCACCGCGCTGCCGTCGCAGTGAAGTGCGTGAGGAGGGTGGCCCCTCGCGTGAGCTGCGCGGCGCCCAGGCCGATCGCCGTCGCGCCGAGCACGTGCGCTCATGCCCGCAGCCCGGTCTGCTCGTCCGTCGTGTCGTGCACCCCGCGCCGCCGCTCGTCGGACCCTTGTCCGACGAGCCGATCCTCGCACGCCCCGCGCCGGTCGCGGCGGAGCGAAGCACGGCTCAGGTCCCGTCGGCCCCCGCCACGGTGGACCCCCGCACCACCAGGGAGACCGGGTTCCGCACCCGCCCCCGCCGCACCGTGCCCTCGATCGTGTCGACGAGCGCGCCGGCCGCCAGCCGACCGAGCTGCTGCAGGTCCATGTCGACGCTGGTGAGCTGCGGGCGGGCACCCTCGACCAGGATGTCCCAGTTGTCGAACCCGACGACGGCGACGTCCTCGGGGATGCGTCGCCCGGACTCGCGCACGGCGTCCATGACGCCTCGGGCGATGTGGTCACTGCCGGCGACGATCGCGTCGAGGTCCGGATGGCGCTCGAGCAGCCGCTCGGCCGCCTGTCGCCCCCACGTCTCGTTCCACTGTCCGAACACGAGCCCGGGACTCCCGACGAGCTCGAGCCCGTGTTCGTCGAGCGCGGCGGCGGCGCCCCGGAGGCGATCCCGTGCTGCGGCGTAGGTGTCCTCACCGTTGACGATCGCGATGCGCTTCCGACCGGTCTCCACCAGGTGGTCGACGGCGATCCGTCCGGCGAGCTCGTTGTCCGGTTCGAAGGACAGGTCCTGCTCGTCGGTCGAGGGTGCGTAGACGTACACGACGGGGACGTCGGGCTTCGCCTGGAGCGGGGGCCGCGGGTTCGTGGTCCGACCCACGATGAGCACCCCGTCGACCCGCCGGGTGAGCAGCGACTGCAGCTGGAGCTGCTCGCGCATCGCGCTGTCGCGGGCGTCGGCGAGCAGGACGCTGAGCGACCCGGCGCCGAAGGCGTCCTCGGCCCCGAGCAGGATCGGCAGCACGAAGCGGTTGTCGAGGTCGCTCGTGAGCATGCCGATGGTGTTCGTCGAGGCACGGTTCAGGGCGCGAGCGAACGGGTTCGGGGTGAAGGACAGGGCGGCTGCGGCGGCGAGCACGGCCTCCCGCGAGCGGGCGCTCACGTGGGCGCGACCGTTGAGCGCCTTCGACGCCGTGGCCACCGAGACGCCGGCGGCGCGGGCGACGTCGGCCAGTGTCACGGTCTCGACCGTCGTCGCGGTGCGGTGATCCTCGTCGTCCATCGGCCCCTCCGAAACCAGTTTACGAAAGTTCTTGACACCGCTGCAAGCCTGCTCGTACATTGCTCCCGAAACCGGTTTCGGTTCCGCTCGACGACGAGTTCCTCCCCGGAGGTGCACTCGGTGGGGTGGACGCGGCCGGACCCGAACGGCGATCACGTCGCATTCAGAGAGGAACCCGTGATCATGCGCACCAAGACTGTTGTCCGCATCGGCGCGCTGGTGGCAGCAGCCAGCGTCGTCGCCGGTCTCACCGGATGTTCTGCCCAGTCCTCCGGCTCCGGTTCGTCCGACGCCGCGAAGGGCACCTACACGTTCTGGGACCCGTACCCCCAGTACGACGCCTCGTCCGCGTGGGGCAAGCTCGTCACCCAGTGCGGTCAGGACGCCGGCGTCACCGTGAAGCGCACCGGGTACGACACCTCGGACCTGACGAACAAGGCGCTGCTCGCCGGACAGCAGGGCAAGTCGCCCGACGTCCTGCTCGTCGACAACCCGGTCGTCTCGACGCTGGCGCAGGCCGGCATCATCACCGACACCGGGACGAACGGTCTGAAGACCGGCGACATCGCCGAGAACATCCTCGGCGCCGGTGTCATCGACGGCAAGACGTACGGCGTCCCGATCGGCGCGAACACCCTTGCGCTCTACTACAACCCGAAGGTGCTCGAGGCAGCCGGCGTCGACCCGGCGTCCGTGAAGGACTGGGACTCGCTGACGGCGGCGCTCGCGAAGGTGAAGGCGGCCGGCAAGAAGGGCATCACGTTCTCGGGCATCAACACCGAGGAGGGCTCGTTCCAGTTCCTGCCCTGGTTCTGGGGCGCCGACGCCGACCTGACCAAGCTCGACTCAGCAAAGGCAGAAGAAGCGCTGAACCTCTGGAAGGGCTGGATCGACGAGGGCTACGCGCCGAACTCGGTCATCCAGAACACCCAGACCACCAGCTGGCAGGAGTTCCAGTCGGGCGACTTCGCCTTCGGCGAGAACGGCACGTGGCAGAAGGACGCCGCCAAGGAGATGGGCGCGGGCGTGATCACCATCCCAGCCAAGGACGGCGGTGCCGCCCCGGTGCCGACGGGCGGTGAGTTCTTCACGATCCCGGTGCAGAAGGACGACGCCCGCTACGCCACGACCAAGAAGATCGTCGAGTGCCTGTCGTCGGGCGACAACGTCGTGAAGACCGACAACACGCTCAACTACATCGCCGCGTCGAAGGACCTCCAGCAGCAGCAGCTGTCCGGCAACGCCGACCTGAAGACCTGGATCGAGGCCGTCGGCGCCGCCCGCGCCCGGACCGGGGACAACCTCGGCGTGAAGTACCCGGTCATCTCCGAGCAGCTCTGGACGGCCGTGCAGAAGGCCGAGTCCGGGTCGGCGTCGACGTCCGACGCGCTGCAGGCGGCGCAGCAGGCCGTCGACTCGAAGCTGCAGAAGTAGCCCGTAGCGGCAGCACCCAGCACCGTCACCACCCGCACCACCGAACGGAAGCCGACACGACCATGACGACCGACACGACGTCACTGCGACCGTCGGCTGCGCGTACCCGGGCCGAGGAGACCACCTCCTCGGCCCGAGGCCGCCGCGCCCACGCGCAGCGGAGAGCGCAGCTCACGGCCTGGGCGTTCCTCGCCCCCGTCGCCCTGTACCTCGTGCTCTTCTACGCGTACCCGCTGTGGAAGAACATCGAGCTGAGCCTCAAGCACTACACGGTGGCGTCCTTCGTCTCCGGCAACGCCCCCTTCGTCGGCCTGCAGAACTTCGTCGACGTGTTCTCGAACGCGACCTTCGGACCGGCGATCTGGCACACCACGGTCTTCGTGCTCGTGTCGATCGTCGTGCAGTTCGGCCTCGGGCTGGCCCTGGCGGTGTTCTTCCACCACCACTTCCCGCTGTCGGGGCTGCTGCGCGCCCTGTTCCTCGTGCCGTGGCTCCTGCCGCTGCTGGTGTCCGCGAGCACGTGGTCGTGGATGATGAACAGCGACTCGGGCATCATCAACGCGTTCCTCGAGGCGGTCGGCATCGGGCAGATCAACTGGCTGACCTCGCCGGACTGGTCGCTCTTCGCGGTCCTGGTCGCGAACATCTGGATCGGCATCCCGTTCAACCTCGTGATCATGTACTCCGGCCTGCAGGGCATCCCGGGGGAGCTGTACGAAGCGGCGTCCTTGGACGGGGCGAACGGCTGGCAGCGATTCTGGCGGATCACGTTCCCGCTGCTCCGTCCGGTCACGGCGATCACCCTGCTGCTCGGCTTCGTCTACACGCTCAAGGTGTTCGACATCATCTGGATCATGACGAAGGGCGGCCCCTCCGGCTCGTCCACCACGCTCGCCATCTGGTCCTACCAACTGGGCTTCGGATCGCTCCTGCCCGACTTCAGCTCCGCCGCGACCGTGGGCAACGTGCTCATCGTCATCGCCCTGGTCGTCGGCCTGATCTACGCGCGCGTCCAGCGCCGCCTGGAGGTGTGAGATGGCCACCACGACCGTCACCCGAGCCGTCACGACCCGCTCTGCCCGCGGCGCACGACCCCGCGGAATCGGGACACCGCCCGCGACGAAGCGCTGGTGGCGGACCGCGCTCGGGATCGTCTTCACGGCGGTGATGCTGTTCCCCGTCTACTGGATGGTGAACGTCTCGCTCACCCGCGACCAGGACATGCGGAAGAGCCCGCCGAACCTCATCCCGATCGACGGGACCCTGCACGGGTACACGACCGTGCTCGGCCAGCAGCTGCCGTTCCTCGGGACGAGCCTGGTCGTCGGCCTCGGCACCGTGGTGCTCACGCTCGGACTGTCCGCCCCGGCCGCGTACTCGCTCGCCAAGCTGAACCCACGTGGCGGCGGTGCGATGAGCTTCGTGCTCCTGATCGCGCAGATGATCCCCGCGATCATCATGGCGATGGGCTTCTACACGATCTACGTGCAGCTCGGGATCCTCGACACCGTCTGGGGGCTCGTCCTCGCCGACTCCACGATCGCGGTGCCGTTCGGGGTGCTCATCTTCACGGCCTTCATGCGGGGCATCCCCGACGAACTGCTCAACGCCGCGCGCATCGACGGCGCGAGCACGTGGCGCACGTTCACCGCGGTCGTCATGCCCGTCAGCCGCAACTCGGTGGTGACGGTCTCGCTCTTCAGCTTCCTGTGGGCGTGGTCGGACTTCCTGTTCGCCAACACGCTCGACGGCGGCGGGAACGCGAAACCGATCACCCTCGGTATCTACGCCTACATCGGCAACAACAACCAGGAGTGGAACTCGATCATGGCGACCGCCGTCGTCGCGTCGATCCCCGCAGCGGTGCTCCTCGTCCTCGCCCAGCGCTACGTCGCCGCCGGTGTCACCGCCGGCGCGGTGAAGGACTGACGTACCCGCACCCCACGTCCCAGGAGGACATCGTGACCATCACCCACACCACCGTCGCGGCCGGTCCGGTCGTGCCGTCGACCGGCGCGCTCCGCCCCCTGCCGCTCGGCGACCTCCGCCTGACCGGCGGCTACTGGGCCGACTGGCAGCAGCGGAACGCCGACACCGTGATCCGGCACTGCGAGACCTGGATGGAGCGGATCGGCTGGACCGGCAACTTCGACGCCGCCGCCACCGGGGAACCGTTCGACCACGCCGGCATCGAGTTCGTCGACTCCGAGGTCTACAAGCTCCTCGAGGCGATGGCCTGGCAGCTCGGCGTGCAGCCCGACGACGACCTGGCCGAGCGCTACGACCGGCTCGTCGAGCGCGTGGCCGGGGCGCAGGACGCCGACGGGTACCTGCACACCAGCTTCGGTCGACCGTGGCAGCGGCCGCGGTGGTCCGACATGGAGTGGGGACACGAGCTCTACTCGATGGGGCACCTGATCCAGGCGGCGGTCGCGCGGCTGCGCACCGCCGGTGGCGGACGGCTCGTCGACGTGGCGGTCCGCCTCGCCGACCACCTGGTCGAGGTGTTCGGCACGGATGGACGGGAGGCGGTGTGCGGCCACCCGGAGATCGAGCCGGCTCTCGTGGAACTCGGCCGGGCGACCGGTGATCGCCGGTACGTCGACCTGGCGCGGACCTTCGTGGACCGACGGGGCCACGGTCTCCTCGCGCCGATCGAGTACGGCCAGGAGTACTTCCAGGACGACGTGCCCGTCCGCGACGCGGACGTCCTCCGCGGGCACGCCGTGCGGGCGCTCTACCTCGCGGCGGGCGCGGTCGACGTCGCGGTCGAGACCGGCGACGCCGACCTGCTCCGCGCCGTCGAGACGCAGTGGGCGAACACGGTCGCCAAGCGCACCTACCTGACCGGTGCGATGGGCGCCCACCACCAGGACGAGGCCTTCGGCGCCGACTTCGAGCTGCCGCCGGACCGCGAGTACGGCGAGACCTGTGCGGCGATCGCGTCGAACATGCTCTCGTGGCGGCTGCTGCTCGAGACGGGGGAGTCGAAGTACGCCGACCTGATCGAGCGGACGCTGTACAACGCCGTGATGGTCGCGCCGCGCGAGGACGGCAGGGCGTTCTTCTACGCGAACACCATGCACCAGCGGGTCGAGGGCACCGTGCCGCCGGAGGACGAGGTGGTCCGGCGTGCCCTGTCGAGCCTGCGCGCCCCCTGGTTCGAGGTGTCGTGCTGCCCGACGAACCTGTCCCGCACGCTCGCCAACGTGCAGTCGGTGTTCGCGACGGTGAGCGACGACGGCCTGCAGCTGCACCAGTACGGCGACTACGAGGTCGACACCGTGGTGGGCGACGGCACCCGTGCGGCGTTCTCGGTGCGGTCGGACTGGCCGTACTCCGGCACGGTCGAGGTCGTCGCGACCGCCGACTCGAAGGGGCCGGTCGCCCTCCGGCTGCGGGTGCCGTGCTGGTCTTCGGGCGCCACGCTCGACGTGGTGGACCAGGCGGTGCCCGTGGAGGGGGACACCGTGACCGTGACGAGGTCCTTCACCGCCGGGGACCGCGTCGTCCTCGACGTGCCGGTCCGCGCGCGGGTGACCGTGCCGGACGTCCGCATCGACGCCGTGCGCGGCACCGTCGCGGTGGAGCGCGGCCCGCTGGTGTACGCCCTGGAGTCGACCGACCTCGGCGCCGACGTCCGCGACGTCACGGTGCCGGCCGACGCCGAACCCGTCGATGGCGGGTCCGACGACGTGCGCATCGCGGTGCGGGTGCATGCGGTACCGGAACCCACGTCCCTGCCCTACCGGGAAGGAGCAGGTCCGGCCGACCGGGCCAGCTCGGCCCAGCCTGCAGAGAGCCGGACCGTGCGCCTCGTCCCCTACGCGTCCTGGGGCAATCGCGGCCCCTCGACCATGCGGGTGTTCATCCCGGTGGAGTAGCTCCCGCAGCGCCGAGTCCCTGATCCGCTCGGTGCTGCGGGTCCCACACGCCGGAGGGTGAGCCGAGAGGAGGAGCGATGACGCTCGACGGCACCGAGAGACCGACCATCTACGACGTGGCGAACGTCGCAGGCGTGTCCCACCAAACGGTCTCACGTGTCTTGAACTGCCCGGAGACCGTCCGGCCCGCAAACCGCCACCGCGTCCTCGCGGTCATCGCCTACCTGGGCTACGAACGCAACACCGAAGCCGAACGCCTCGGCCGACTCCACAAGCACACTGCCGACAACGCGGACTGACCCCACAAGCCTCCTGCTCGACGCTCACGCCGAGCGGGCACCACACCGTTCCGGGACCACCCGGAGCACCACGAGGAGGAAGCAATGACGCATCTTCGACCATCCACCCGATCCGAGCGCACTCGGGGTCGACCGGGCCGGACCGCAGCGGTCCTCTCGGCGATCGCCGTCGCCGGGACCGCGGTCTTCGGCTTCGGCGCCCCCGCCTTCGCCGCCGGCAACACCCTGACGGTGAACGTCGGGACCACCGTCCGCCCGGTCACGCACGTCGCGGCCGGCGGCCTGTACGGCGTCGACACCGGCGACACCCCGCCGCTGGAGCAGCTCTACCCGCTGCACGTCAACACCTTCACGCAGCCGCCGCCCGGCACGCAGCAGCTCGGCAACGGTGCAACGCACCCCTGCTGCGACGGTCTGCAGGTCGCCGACAAGATCACCGCCGCCGGCGGTCAGCAGTACCTCCGGCTCCCCGACATCTTCAGCACCTTCCCCTACAACTGGGTCAGCTGGTCCGACTGGGAATCGAAGATCAGGACGATGATCACGGCCCGGGTGAACGCCACCAGCACCACGAACATCGCCGGGTACGAGATCTGGAACGAGCCGGACGCCAACTGGGCCGAGAGCACGAAGAACGACCCGAACGCCGGCACCTACCTGAACGCCTGGACGCGGACCTACCGCGACATCCGCGCGATCGACACCAAGACGCCGATCATCGGACCCGGCGCCAGCGCGTACGACCACGACTTCATGGTCGGGTTCATGACGAACGCGAAGAACACGAACACGCTGCCGTCGGTCGCGGTCTGGCACGAGCTCGGGGACTTCAGCTACCAGGACGTGCAGGCACACGTCGCCGACTTCCGTGGCATCGAGGACTCCCTCGGGCTGCCGCACATCCCGATCTCGATCAACGAGTACGCTTCGCCCGGCCAGGTCGACCAGCCGAGCATCGGCGTGCACTACATGGCAGCGTTCGAACGTGCCGGCATCCACGACGCCGAGCGGGCGTACTGGTACGAAGCCGGCACCATGGACGGGCTCCTGTACAACAACCTGCCGACGGCGTCCTACTGGGCCTACAAGTGGTACGGCGACCAGTCCGGCAACGTCGTGCAGACCGTCCCGCAGTCGTACCTCGACGGTGTCGCCTCGTACGACGCCAGCCGGAAGCAGGTGAACGTCGTCTTCGGTGGCGACAGCGGATCGAACACGGTCAAGGTCAACGGACTGGCGGGCCTCGGCAACCAGGTGTCGGTGCAGCTCTCGTCGACGAACACCACGGGCCGGATGACCAACCAGGCCGCCCCGAACCTCGTCTCGACCACGACCTACAGCGTCGTCAACGGTTCGATCAGCGTCCCGGTGTCGAACATGGACGCGGTCGCCGCCTACCAGCTGCTCATCACGCCGACGACCGGCGTGCCCACCTACCAGCAGACGTACGAGGCGGAGAACGCGACCGTCGTCAACGCCAGCCGCCTGTCCTCGTCCACCGCGTCGAACGGCGGCTACGTCGGCCGGATCGACAACTCCGGTGATGCTCGGACCGACAGCTTCGTGGACTTCCTCGTCAACGTGCCCACCGCGAAGGCGTACACGATGACGATCAAGTACGCGAACGCCACCGGCGCGACGGCGACGCAGGGGCTCGCCTACAACGGCGGCGGGTTCTCCACGGTGAGCTACCCGCCGACCACCTCCGGGTGGGGCAACCCCACGGGCAGCGTCGACGTCGCGGTGCAGCTGAAGGCGGGCTACAACGTGATCCGCCTCGCCAAGGGAGCGCCGAACTACGGCGGTGGGACGGGCTACGCCGAGCTCGACAGCATCCGCCTGCAGTAGGCACCACCGCCGGGACGGGGTCGCGCACCACCGCGCGGGCCCGTCCTCGGCGACGGCCCGTCCCCAGCGCGGGCGGCGCGGTGCCGATCGTCAGCTGGTCGCGGGGCGGAACCACCGGATGAGCTCGCGGAGCGCCGGCAGCGAGCTGATCTGCGTGCCGTCCGTGCCGTCGAGGTCGTCGAAGGTCGTCCGGTACCCGGGTGCCTGCTCGACGTCGGTGTCCTCGGCCGGGTAGCCCATCGTCCACTCCGGGAACTGCCGCTCCTCGATGAGCTCCTCCATCAGCACGGTGACCTTGGTGTGCCGGTCGTCGTGCTTGATCGTCGCCATCTTCGTGCGGACGGCCTGGTCCGGCCCCTCGAGCAGCTGCAGGAAGTACCCGTTCCGGAAGAGCAGCACCCCGGTGATGTCGTTCTCGGCGTTGGCCCGGCGGCTCTGGGCGAGCAGCGCGGCGAGGTCGTCGTCGCCGAGGGGGCGGGTGGTGACGCTCGAGTAGATGAGGGACAGCATCGGGGCTCCTTGGTGGGGGTCGTGCCGGGTCCGTCAGTCAACTCCGCCGCACCCGTGCGTCCGCGGACCACCGGGGGACGACCGGACAGTGCGACGTCGCACGGGCACCCGGTCTGCCACGCTGGACCCGTGGACACCGTCATCGTCATCGGAGAAGCCCTGGTCGACGTGGTCGACCGCCCCGAGGGTCGCGTCGAACACCCGGGCGGCAGCCCGATGAACGTCGCCGTCGGCCTCGCTCGACTCGGCCGACCGGCCCGGTTGGTCTGCGCGCTCGGCGACGACGACCGCGGGGCCTCGATCCGGGCGCACGTCGGCGCGAGCGACGTCGAGGTCGACGCGACGGGGATCGACCGGACGTCCACCGCCGTGGCGACCATCGGCGAGGACGGCGGCGCGTCGTACGAGTTCGACCTGGACTGGCGGCTCGACCCGGTGCACGTGCCGGCCGGGACGCCGCTCGTGCACGTCGGCTCGATCGGAGCCGTGCTCGAACCGGGGGCACGCGCCGTGCTCGAGGCGCTGCGGGTCCGCCCGGTCGACGCCCTCGTGTCCGTCGACCCCAACGTCCGGCCGTCGATCACGCCGGACCGGGACGCCGTGCTCGCGACCCTGGAGCCGCTGTTCGCCGAGGCCGACGTGGTCAAGCTCAGCGACGAGGACGCCGCGTGGCTCTGGCCGGACCGCAGCGTCGACCAGGTGCTCGACGGGCTGCTCGCCCACGGGACGGCGCTCGCCGCGGTGACCCTCGGCGGAGCGGGGTGCGCGGTGGCGTCCACGCGGGCGCGCATCACCGTGCCGGCGCCGAGCATCGACGTCGCGGACACGATCGGGGCGGGGGACTCGTTCATGGCGGGGCTGCTCGCGGGGGTCCTGGCGCGGGGGAGTGCCCCGACTGCGCTCGACGCCGACGAGCTCGGCCGACTGGCGTCGCTCGCCCTGGCCTGTGCCGCGGTCACGGTGTCCCGCCCGGGTGCCGACCCGCCGACACGGGCGGAGCTCGACGCGGACGCCGCGGAGGTCCTGGGTGCCTGACCCCGATCGCCTGACCGCCTGACCGCCTGACCGCCGACCGCCGACCGCGCGGCCGTCGACCCGCGCGACCGCGCACCGGCCTGGCCGCGCGCCTCAGGCGTGCGCGGCCAGGAACGCGTCGGTCTCCGCTGCCGTCGGGGCCGTCGCCGGCCCCTGCCGCGTGACGGCGAGGGCGGCCGCGGCATTGGCACGCCGGACCGCGTCGACCAGCGAGCCCCCGCGCGCCAGGGCTGCGACGAGCACCCCGCCGTGGGCGTCACCCGCGCCGTTCGAGTCCACCGCGTCGACGGGGAACCCGGGCACCAGGACCGGGGCGCGCCCCGGTTCGGCGACCCAGCAGCCCGCTGCGCCGTCGCGGGCCAGCGCGGTGCCGCGGGCGGACGCGGCGATCTCGGTGACCGCGTCCGCGAGTCCCGCGGCCGTCGGTGCCATGAGCCGCGCCTCCCGGCCGTTGGCGCTGACCACGTCCGCACGGGCGATGACGGGGGCGAGCACCGCCGGAGGCAGCGTGTCGACCAGCGGCGACGGGTCGAGGACGACGCGGACCCCGTCGGGCACCGTCGTCAGCCAGTCGGCGATCGCGGGGCCGTTCACGGTGTGTGCCAGGCCGTAGCCGGAGACGAAGACCGTGTCGTCGGACCGGAGCGCGACGCGGTCGAGGTCCGCGCGACCGAGGCGGCCCTCTGCGCCGACGCTCGTCACGAAGGTCCGCTCGGTCGTCGCGTCGACGAGTGCCACGCAGTACCCGCTGTCGACGTCGTCGAGCCCCGGCTGCAGGACCTCGACCCCGGAGTCGACGAGCGCGGCTCGGACGACGTCACCGAACGGGCCGGTGCCGTACTGCCCGGCGAAGACCACCGGGAGTCCGTCGCGGACGGCGGCCACCATCGTGTTGAGCCCGCCACCGGCGGTGATCTCCGACGCCGAGGCGATGACGTCGCCACCGGGCTCCGGGATCGCGCCCACGCGCATGACGATGTCGACGATCACGTTGCCGACGGAGACGAGGCGGCTCACGCGCGCTCCTCGGGCGCGTGCACTTGGCCGCGGGCGCCGCCGCTGAGCAGGTAGACGACGGCAGCGACGACGAACGTCACGATCCAGCCGAGGCCGTTCGCACCGATCCAGCTGTCCGAGAGCGCCCCGACGAACACCGGGTCCGCGTCGCCGACCTGCACCGCGGTGAAGAGGAAGCCGACGACGATCGCGACGACCCAGGCGGCGAGGGCACCCCACGCGACACCGCCGCGGTACCAGTAGCGGCCCCCGGCGCGCAGGTCGAGCAGGGCGACCGGGTCGTACCAGCGTCGCTTCGCCATGTCGGCGATGAACACCCCGAGCCAGGCCGTGATCGGCACCGCGAGCACCGAGATGAACGTGATGAAGGGTGCGTAGAAGCCGTCGGCGACGAGCATGAAGTACATCGCCCCGAGGGTGGTGACGACCACGTCGACGGCGACCGCCCAGACCCGGGGCACCTTGATGCCGAGGGTGAGCGTGGTGAGGCTCGCCGAGTAGACCGACAGGTGGTTCGACAGCAGCAGGCCGCCGAACGCCGCGACCAGGTACGGGATCGCCATCCAGCTCGGCAGCAGGTCGCGGATGGCCGCCACCGGGTCGCCGGCCTGGGCGAGGGTCGGGTCACCGGCGGACACGAGGGCGCCGAGGCCGACCAGGACCACGAGCGGGATGCCGGCGCCGGCGGCGCTCGCGCTGACGAGCGCGCCCGCCTTCACCGAGATGCGGGTGTACCGGGCGATGTCCGCGCCGGCGGTCGCCCAGCCGATGCCGGTGCCCGCGGCGATCGTGCCGATGCCGATCACCATCGCGGCGACCGGACCCGCGGGCTGCGACCCGACGACGTCCCAGTCGACGCGGAGCACCAGGAAGACGGCGACGAAGACGTTGAGTGCGCCGAACACCCACGTCGCCCACTTCTGCACGGCGACGATGAACGCGTGGCCGAGCCCGGAGATGAGCACGGTCGCGACGACGAACACCAGGATGGCGACGATCGTCAACACGGGGTTCGCCTTCGCGTCGCCGTCGGTGCCGAACAGGATCGTGAAGAGCGACAGCAGCACGAACGCCGCCGTCGTGGTGTTCACGGTCTCCCAGCCGAGGCGGGAGAGCAGTGACACCGCGGTCGGGCCGATGTTCCCACGCACGCCGAACACCGCACGGCTCAGGGTCAGCCCGGGGGCGCCGCCGCGTCGCCCGGCGATCGAGATCACGCCGACGACCGCGAACGAGCCGGCGGCACCGATCACCGCGACGACGAGCGCCTGCCAGATCGTCAGGCCCTGGAACGCCACCAGGGTCGCGCCGAGGGGGAGTCCGAGGATCGAGATGTTCGCGGCGAACCAGACCCAGAACAGCGCGCCGGGGGCGCCGTTCCGCTCGTCGTGGGGCACGGGCTCGATGCCGCGCTGTTCGACGCTCGTCAGCGTGCCGCTGGAGAGCGTGCCGCCGGAGCGTGTGGTGGTGTCCTGGGCCATGGGGTCCTCTTACGTCGTCGGAAGGGTGCTGCAGGGGAGGTGGGGTGTGCGGGGAGGGATGACCGGACGGCGGCGGAGGGGGACCACCGCAGTCCGGGGTCGGGTCAGGCCCGGTGACGGAGCGCGAGCAGTCCGTCGACCAGCGGGCCGAGGTCGAGGTGGTTGACGGCCGTCACGGTGGTGACGGCGTCGGCGGGCCAGGCGGGCGGCCCGTGCACGGCGCCGAGCACCGCACCGGCCATCGCGGCGATCGTGTCGGTGTCGCCGCCGATCGACGCTGCCGTGCAGAGGGTCTCCCACGGGTCGAGGTCGAGCGCCACGAGGGCGAGTGCGGCGACGACGGACTCCTGGCTGGCGACGCTCGTGCCGATCAGCTGCGCGACGGTGTCGATCCGGTCGTCGGCCGGCACGGTGGGCAGGAAGCCGCGCGCCCAGGTGGTCCTGGCCGCGATGTCGCCACCGGCGACCCAGTGACCGCGGGCCGCGCCGATCGTGGCGGCGGCCACCGCGGCGTCGAGCGCCTCGGTCCGGGTGGCACCGTCGACGCCGGCGCTCACCGCGGCGGCGACCGCGCTCGCTCCGGCGATGCCGATTCCGGTGTCGTGCGTGACGCGCGACGCGTCCTGCACGGCGTCGACCAGGTGGACGAGGTCACCGGAGGCGACGGCGATCCCGACCGGCGCGATCCGCATCGCGGCGCCGTTCGTGGTGCCCGTGGATCCGGCCTCGGACGCCGGGACGCCGTCGAGGATCCGCTGCACGGCCGTCTTCGTGCTGGGACCGAGGAGGTCGAGCGATCCCTTGGCCTCCATCGAGCGTTCCCAGGCGATGAGCGCCTCGGCGAAGCGGGTGGGGTCGATGTGTCCGTCGCCCTCGAGGAGCAGCTCGGCGACCATGACCGCCTGCTCGGTGTCGTCGGTGATCGTGCCCGCGGGCATGCTGGCGGCGATCCGCTGGTGCGGTCCGGCGTCGGCGAACCCGGTGATCCTCCCGTGGTCGGCGCGGATCTGCGCGAGGGACATCGACTGCGTTGGCATGCCGAGGGCGTCGCCGATCGCGAGTCCGGTCAGAGCGGCGAGGGCGTGGGGCTGGTCGTTCACGGTGTCCTGTCGGGTCGTCATCGTGTCGTCCCGAAGCGCATGTGCAGGCGGAACCGGTCTGGGTCGAGGAGGCTGTCGACGCGCTCGACGAACGCGCCCTGGGCGGTGCGCGAGTCACGTCGGCTCCGGAGGAACGGGGTCCCCTCGGCGCGGTCGAGCAGGCGGGCGTCCTCGGCGTCGAGGGGCACGACGTCGACCCACTGCTCGGCGCTCGCCGGCACGAGGCCGGCCTCGGCGATGGTCGCCGTGAGCGAGTCCTCGACCAGTCCGTCGGTCGGTGCAGCGGCCAGGCGGCCGACGGCGGGCAGGATGCTCCGCTCGAGCGACACCGCCCGCCCGCCCACGACGGTGCGCAGCCGATCAACCGTGACGAACGCCGCGTCCGCAGCGTCCACCTCGGCCTGGAGGCCCGGATCGTCCACACGGGCGAGTCGCAGGATGCGGGTGGTCACCACTGTGCCCGAGGCGGCGATCGACCGCGCCCAGCCTCCCCGCGGGTCGAGAGCGGCACCGTCGAACGTGACGACCGAGCCGACGCCCCCGTGGGTCGAGATGTACTCGTCGTCGGCCAGATCGGCGAGGGCGGCGCGGACGGTGCCGCGGCTCACCGCGAAGCGGGCGGCGAGGTCGTGCTCGCCGGGCAGGCGCTCACCGGCGCGGTACCGACCCGTCGCGATCGCGTCGCGGAGGGCGTCGGCGACGAGGCGTCGCTTCGATGAGACGGGCATGGACAGCAGTGTACATGTACAAATCCTGTCCAGTACCACTCGTCCCCGCACGACGGGCGGGAGGCACGGTGCCAGCCGGCACCGTGCCTCCCGTCCGTCTCGTCCTGCGTGCCGTCCCCGCTACACCAGCGCCGTGAAGGACGCGTCGCGCACGAGCAGCGTCGTCGCGTCGCCCTCGACGGCCTGGTCCGGGTCGCTCGACAGGCCGAGCGACCACGAACCGCCGCCCGGCTTCTCCGGCAGCGTGAACTCGACCGTGGTGTCCGACGCGTTGAGCAGCGCCGCGACGGTGTCGTCCCCACGCTGCAGCACGAGGATCACCGCGCGGTTGCCGCCGTCTGCCCAGTCGCCGTCCTCGAAGCCCTGCGCGTCGGCGCGGAGCACCTGCACCGTGGACTCCGAGTCGCCGGGGGCCGTGCGGTACCACTCCGGGCGGAGCGCCTCGTGCTCCTTGCGGAACGCGATCGCCGCGGTGGTGAAGGCGAGCAGGTCACGGTCGGCGGCGTGCCAGTCGAACCACGAGATCTCGTCGTCCTGGCAGTACGCGTTGTTGTTGCCGCCCTGCGAGCGGGCGATCTCGTCGCCGCCCAGGATCATCGGGATACCCGCCGAGAGCAGCAGCGTGCCGAGGAAGTTCCGGCGCTGGCGGTCGCGGTAGTCGTTCACGGCGCCGTCGTCGGTCGGGCCCTCGATGCCGCCGTTGAACGAGGTGTTGTTGCTCTCGCCGTCGTTGTTGTCCTCGCCGTTGGCCTCGTTGTGCTTCTCGGCGTACATCGTCAGGTCGGCCAGCGTGAAGCCGTCGTGCGCGGTGACGAAGTTCACCGAGCACAGGGGGGAGCGGCGGGAACCCTCGTACACGTCCGGGGAGCCGAGGGTGCGCTGCACGGCGTCGCCGAGCGTGCCCTCGTCGCCGCGCCAGAACGCGCGGAGGTCGTCGCGGTACTTGCCGTTCCACTCCGACCAGTCGGCCGGGAAGCCACCGACCTGGTACCCGGCGGTGTCCCACGGCTCGGCGATCATCTTCACCTCGCGGAGCACCGGGTCCTGGTGGATGATGTCGAGGAACGCGGAGTGCTTCTCGGCCTCGCCGTCCTGGCGGGTCAGCGTCGTCGCCAGGTCGAAGCGGAAGCCGTCGACGTGCATCTCCTCGACCCAGTAGCGCAGCGAGTCGGTGATGAGCCCGAGCGCCGACGGGTGCGACACGTTGAGCGAGTTGCCCGTGCCGGTCGTGTCGAAGTAGTTGCCCTCGTCGCCCTCGACCAGGCGGTAGTACGAGGCGTTGTCGATGCCCTTGAAGGACAGCGTCGGGCCCATGTGGTTGCCCTCGGCGGTGTGGTTGTAGACGACGTCCATGATGACCTCGAGCCCCGCGGCGTGCAGGGCCTTGACCATCTCCTTGAACTCGGTGACCTGCTGGCCCGCGGTGCCCGAGGACGAGTACTCGTCGTGCGGGGCGAAGAAGCCGATGCTGTTGTAGCCCCAGTAGTTGCGGAGGCCCTTGTCGGCCAGGGTCGAGTCCTGCACGAACTGGTGCGTCGGCAGCAGCTCGACCGCCGTGACGCCGAGGTCGGTCAGGTGCTTGATGGCCGCGGGGTGCGCCAGGCCCGCGTAGGTGCCGCGGATCTCCTCGGGCACGTCGGGGTGCTGCTTCGTGAAGCCCTTGACGTGCACCTCGTAGACGACGGTGTCGCGGTAGGGGGTGTGGAGCAGCGTGTCGCCGTCCCAGTCGAACTCGCGGTCGGCGACGACGGACTTCGGCATGGCGCTCGCCGAGTCGGTCTCATCGATCTGCTCGGGGTTGTCCATGTCGTGCCCGAACAGCGCCTGGCCCCACTCGTACGAGCCGTCGATCGCGGTGGCGTAGGGGTCGAGGAGGAGCTTGGCCGGGTTGTGGCGGAGGCCGTTGGCCGGGTCCCACGCGCCGTGCACGCGGAAGCCGTAGCGGGTGCCGACGGTCACGTCCGGCACGACGTCGTGGAACGTGTAGCCGGTGCGGTTGCGGAGCTCGGTGCGGTGCTCGGTGCCGTCCTCGTCGAAGCGGCAGAACTCCACGCGCTCGGCGGTGCTGGAGAAGAGGGCGACGTTGGCGCCGCCCTCGACGAGGGTGACACCGAGGGGCGTACGGGAGGAAGAGGTCATGACGCCACTTGTAGTGGTCGGCGGCTGTGTCCTCGGACCGGGTGCGTACCCCGGCGACGAGACGACGGACGGGAGGCGCGGTGCCAGCTGGCACCGCGCCTCCCGTCCGTCGTCCGGTCACGTCGTCACGTGATCGTCGCGATCACCCGCCGGTGGTCAGACCGAGGCGGTCGCCTCGTCACGGTGGGGGAGCTTCCAGCCCGGGCGCACGAAGTGGCAGGTGTACCCGGCGGGGTACTTCTCGAGGTAGTCCTGGTGCTCCTCCTCGGCCTCCCAGAAGTCGCCGGCGGGCTCGACCTCCGTGACGACCTTGCCCGGCCAGATGCCGGAGGCGTCGACGTCCGCGATGGTGTCGAGCGCGACCTGGCGCTGCTCGTCGGAGGTGTGGAAGATCGCCGAGCGGTAGCTGCGGCCGACGTCGTTCCCCTGCCGGTCCTTCGTGGACGGGTCGTGGATCTGGAAGAAGAACTCGAGCAGGTCGCGGTACGAGATCTGCGAGGGGTCGAAGACGATCTCGACGGCCTCGGCGTGGTCGCCGTGGTTCCGGTACGTGGCGTTCGGGGTGTCGCCGCCGGAGTAGCCGACGCGTGTGCTGATGACACCTGGACGGCGACGGAGGAGCTGCTGCGCTCCCCAGAAGCAGCCGCCGGCGAGGATGGCGGTCTCGGTCGTGGTCATGGTGGCCTCCTGGGGGTCGTCGTACCGCTGGCTGCGGCATCACCGGGTGCAACCCACGTGTGGACGCAGGTGTTCCCGGGTGTCCATCGTGCCGTGTCGACCCGCGTGGTGGCTGTCCGACGGCCCGCGCGGAGTGCCCGCTGTCCACCGACCGCCACCATGCCGGAGGCCCTCGCCGGTGTCGTCGCGGTGCTCTACCATTCGAACACACGTTCGAATCGGGAGGTCGAGATGATGTTGACGCACGAGGTCGCCACGGTGTGGTGGGAGCGCGGCGTGCCGGACCGGATGGTGTGGCGCGACCGGCGCTGGCGGGTGAGCGACACCCCGACGCGGCTGACGGCGACGGCCGAGTTCCTGCCGTCGGCGATGACCCACGCGCCCGAGCGCACGGTCGGCTGGCGCTTCCAGGTCAGTGCCGAGGGTGACGCGGTCGTGGTCGACATCGTGCCCGAGGGGGACGGCTGGGTGGTCGCCCGCACCTGGCGCTGACCGCGGGATCGGTCGTGCGCTGACGCGGCCCGGATCAGCGGGTGAGGGCGTGTGCGAGGCCGCGGACGAGCACCGCGCGGGCACGGTCGGTGGGGGAGTCGTCCGGGTCGCTCCACGCCGCGCGGCCGAGGCCGTCGACCAGGGCGAGCACGGCGTCGGCAGCCACCGGGACCGGCTCGGCGAGGTCGACCCCGTGCCGCGCGCTCCACCGGGTGATGCCGGCCGCCACCCCGTCGCGCCAGAGGGTCCGCTCGGCGGCGGCGAGCTCGTCGTCACCGTCGAGGGCGGTGCCGCTGACGGCCTCGAGCAGGCGGAAGCGCTCCGGTTCCCGGCGCACCAGGTCGAGGTACGCGGCCACCCCGGCGTCGAGCGCGTCGACCAGCTCGTCGTGCTGGTCCGCAGCGGCGAGCACGCGGGGCAGGACGTCCCGCGCCTGTCGCTCGAGGAGCGCGACGACGAGGTTCCGCCGGGCGCCGAAGACGTAGTGCACGACCCCGTGTGCGACGCCGGCCCGCTCGGCGACCGCCCGCGTGGTGAGGCCCGGCAGGCCGTGCTCGCGCACGACGAGGGCGGCCGCGTCGAGGAGCTCGTCGCGGCGTTCCCCTCGGCTGCGGTACGCACGCGTCTGCTGGTCCTGCGTCTGCTGGTCCTGCGTCATCACAGGAAGCGTACGGGTCGCCTGCAGCGAGCAGCGGGAAGCTGATCTGGCCAGGCGGCCGAATGTGCCGCCACCAGCAGAGGAGTCCCGATGTCGATCACCGTCCGTCCCGCGTCCCGGTCCGAGGTCTTCGCAGCGGCGGCCGTGCTGGCCGAGGCCTTCGCGACCGACCCCGTCCTCGCCGAGATCCGCCCGTCGCGGCCCGGTGAGCAGCGGGAAGCCGTGCTCGGCGCCCTCTTCGCGGCGCTGGTCCGCGCGGTCCCCGAGCACGCCCGCGCGCTCGACGTCGCGGTCGACGGCGATCGTGTGGTCGGTGCAGCGTTCTGGCAGGCGCCACGACCGCACGCGGGTGGCACGGTCGCGTTCCTCCGGCAGGTCCCGGAGCTCCTCCGGGTCCTCGGGGTCGGTGGTGCGTTCCGCGCGCTGCGGCACCTGCGCCGGATGGACCGTGCGCGACCGGACGCGCCGCACTGGTACCTCGCCGAGATCGGCGTCGCCGCCGCGGCCCGGGGCCAGGGGGTCGGCGGGCTCCTGCTCGAGCACGCGCTGCGGCGGGTCGACGGACTCGGCGCGTGCGCGTACCTCGAGTCCTCGACGCCGCAGAACCGTCGGCTCTACCGTCGCCACGGCTTCGGTGACGGGGCACCGATCACCGGCTTCCGTGTGGCGGCGCCCGTCTCGATGTGGCGACCGGCGGTCGCCTGAACCGTGCGACGACGAACGGGAGGCGCGGTACCAGCCGGTACCGCGCCTCCCGTCCGTCAGGTGGTGACGCTGCCGGTCAGGCGACCGCGATCTCGTTCGGGACGCCCGGCAGCTCGTCGCTCGAGGCGACGACCTTCCCGGTGGTGAGGTCCACCGCGTGGATCTTCCGCTCCGCGGGATCGGTGACGTAGGCGATGTCACCGGCCACCTTCAGGGCCGGGTGGGCGTCCTGCCACTCGGTCGGGCCCTCCCACGCGTCGATGACGTCGACCGTGTCGGTCGGCTCGCCGGTCGCGACGTCGAAGCTGTGCAGCGCGCCGTCGGAGCCGAGGATCACGGCCTCGTCAGCGGGGCCGCGCGCGATGTCACGGAAGGTGAACCCGACGCCCTCGGGCATGTCGGTCACGCGGTACTCGCCCGCCGCGGCGTCGATGAGCGCGACCTGGTCGAGCAGGTAGCCCTCGCTGTCCGGGTCGTCGTTGTAGTCGCCGACCGCGATCGAGCTCGACTCGGTCGTGAAGAGGTTGCCGGTGCGGCCGTACTCGGTCGGGGCGTCGATCTTCGTGAAGGCGCCGTCCTGGTAGACGAGGGCTCCGTCGGTGCAGCCGAAGACCGCGACCTCGTCCTCGACCGCTCCCTCGCCGTGCACGCTCGGGCACTCCTCGGAACGCGCGATCTCCTGGCCGTCCTCGTCGAGCGCGCGGACGCCGGAGCGGGACTCCTCGGTGCCGATCGTGGAGAGGAGCGTCCCGTCCTCGAGGACGATTGCGACGCCGTGGTGGGCGGCCTCGGACTCCGTCGTCTCGACGTCGGGGAGCGTGTCGCCGTCGAGGTCGTCGTGGTCGAACACCGTCACGTCGCCGCTGCCGTCGGCGAAGAGCGCGGTCTTCTCGCCGTGCACGACCGCGTGCCCGCCGGTGTCGGCCGGGAAGACCGCGTCGGTCAGGGCGGGGTCGGCCGCGGTGTCGAGGACCCGGAAGCCCTCGGGGACGGTGACGAGCACGTGGCGGCCGTCGCCGGCCGGGTTCACGCGGGTGAAGCCGTCGATGCCGTCGTCGGCGACGACCCGCAGGTCCTGGTCGAGGGTGAGCAGGCCGCCGTCGTAGGTGAGGACGATGCGGTCCCCGTCGGTCGAGGCGGCCGTCGCGGTGCGGCCGCCCTCGGCCTCCGCGTCGGCGGGCGAGGTCGAGCAGCCGGTGAGGACGAGGGCTGCGGCGCCGAGCAGGGCTGCGGGCGCGAGCGTGGTGCGCAGGGATGTCATGTCGTTCACTGTACTGATTCTCATTCTCATTTAGAAATCGACAGGCCGTCGACGATCGCGTCCGTGTTCGAGCGCATCATGCCGAGGTAGGTCGACGCTGCTCCGTCCTCGGTCAGCGACTCGGTGGCGAGCGAGCGGATCTCGACGTGCACGTCGACCTCGTCGGCCAGCACCTCGGCCAGGCGCGCGGGCTGCGACAGGTCGGCGAAGATCGTCGGGACCCCGGCCTCGTCGATCGCTGCAGCGAGGTCCCGCAGGTCGGCGGCGCTCGGCGACGCCAGGGTCGTGCCGCTGGGGATCACGGCGCCGACCACGCGGAAGCCGTAGCGGTCGGCGAGGTACCCGAACACGTGGTGGTTCGTCACGAGGGCCCGCCGGTCCTCCGGGACGGCGTCGAACGCGTCCGACATCGCGGTGTCGAGCGTCGCGAGCTCGTCGAGGTACGCCTCGGTACCGCCCGGCTCGACGCCGGCCTCGCGCAGGGCCCCGTCGAGCGCCTCGACGACGTCGACCATGCGCGCCGGGTCGGTCCACAGGTGCGGGTCCGGGCCGCTGTCGTCCTCGGTGGTCCACTCCAGTGCGTCGACGTGGTCGCCGGCGGTGAACACCGGGACGCCGTCCGACGCCGCCGCCTCGACGTGCCGCGCGACGCCCTCCTCGAGCCCGAGGCCGTTCTCGACGACGAGGTCGGCGGTCCGGAGTCGGGCGGCCTCCTGCGCGGACACCTCGAACGAGTGCGGGTCCGCGCCCGGGGGCATGAGGACCATCACGTCGGCGGCGTCCCCGACCACCTCGGAGACGACGTCGCCGAGGATGTTCGTCGTCACCGCGACGACCGGGCGGTCCGATCCCACGGACGAGCACCCCGCCGTGGTCGTGACGAGTCCCGCGGCGAGGGCCAGTGCGGCCCCGACCCGGAACCGGCGCGTCACAGTCCGACCTCGGCGAACGCGACGGGGGCTGCGGTCAGGTCGATCGACCGCGCGACGCGGGCACCGTCCGCGAAGTCGACCTCGTGCACCTGCGGCCCGGAGGCGTCGGCGACGTAGGCGCGCTGGGCGTCGAGCTGCAGGAGCGGCTGCTCGTCGGGGTCGAGCAGCGGCTCGGTCGTGGCGACCGCGCCCGTCGACGCCGTGAGCACCACGACCCGGCCCTGGTCGTCGATGCCGACGACGTGCTCGTCCTCGTCGTCGACGGCGCTCACGGCGCGCAGGGGGCGCTCGGTCTCGACCAGCCGCCAACTGCCCTCGCGGCTGTCGAGCAGCCAGGCGCCGCGATCGCCGGCGAGCCCCGCGACCGTCGGCCTGCCCGCACGGGCGGAGAACGCCGTCGGGCGCTCGGCGCCCTCGGGCAGTGCGACGGTGGAGGGCTCGCCGTCCTCGCTGACGACGACTGCGCCGTCAGCGCACCCGACCACCGCGCCGGCACGGGTGACGATGCCGCCGGCCGGGTCCGCACACGCGGCCGCGCCGTCGGTCGGCTTCCCGTCGGTCGGCTGGCCGACGGCATCGAGCACCCGCACGCCGGTTCCCGTCCCGGCGACGAGCAGTTCGCCGAACGGCAGCAGCACGGTCGCGTCGACCCGGGCGGTCTCCTGGACGTCGCCCTGGCCGAGCGCCGCCCGGTCGAGGACGACGCCCTCGCCGCGCTCCAGCCACGTGATGGTCGTCATCGTCTCCGAGGAGTGCACCTCGACGGGGCCGCCACCGTCGATCGTGCCGACGACCCGGGGTTCGGCCGCGTAGTAGTGCGTGTGGTCGCCGTGGTCCACCGTCCACGCCCCGCCGTCGATGATCGTCGTGCGGTCCTCGGTGCTGGTGACGAGGAAGCGTCCGTCGGTCGTCGAGTGGTCCGGTGCCTCGACGTCGTCGAGTTCGGTGGTCTCGTCGGCGATCAGGTCGTGGACGATGGTGGATCCGTCCGCGGAGACGGCCAGGAGGCGCACCTGCGGCTCCTGGGCCTCGCTCGCCCCCTCGACGTAGCCGTGCGGCTTCGCGGTGGCGGTCGTCCCGTCGGCCGACGGCCCGGCGGTGTCCTCGGTCGAGCAGGCGGTCAGGCCGAGCGCGAGCCCGGCGGCGACCGCCGCGGTGGTGATGCGTCGCGCCGGTGCGCGACGGGTCGTGGGCTGGTTCATGCTCCCTCTCGTGGTGCTGGTCGTGCTGATGTGCGTGGTGCTCGTGCCGGTGTTGGTGCCGGAGTCGGCTCCGGTGCTGGAGCGGGCGTCCTGGCGGTGCGCGTGCCTCGTCGCGGGATCGACGTCAGGGCAGCGAGCCCGCGTGAGACGGCGACCCCGGCGACGGCGACGGCCGCGATGCTCGCGCCGGCGGCGGTCCCGGCGTGCCAGGAGACGAGCAGGCCGGTGGCGACGGCCGCGCTGCCGATCACGGCGGCGAGGAGCATGGTCGACCCGACCTGGCGGGTCCACGCCCGGGCCGCGGCGGCCGGTGCGAGCAGGAGTCCGACGACCAGGAGCGTCCCGACGGCCCGGTAGGAGGCGACGACCGCGAGGGTGACGAGCCCGACGAGCACGACCTCGGCCAGGCGTGGGCGGAGTCCGAGCGTCGCGGCCTTCCGGGTGTCGAACGCGGCGGCGGTGAAGGGCCGGTGGAAGACCGCGGCGAGCACGAGCGCGACGGCGACGGCGACGGCGAGTCCGCCCAGGTCGGTGCGGGTCACGGCGAGGACGTCCCCGAACAGGATCGCGGTCACGTCGGTGGCGAAGGACCGGGATGACGACACGATGATCACCCCGAGGGCGAGCATGCCGACGAACAGCAGGCCGATCGAGGTGTCGTACGACAGCCGTGCGCGCCGACGGAGTGCGCCGACGCCGAGCACCATGACGCCCGCACTGACCGCGGCGCCGAGTACGGCGGGGATCCCGGTGAGCGTGGCGACCGCGACGCCCGGGAGCATGCCGTGCGCGAGCGCCTCACCGAGGAACGCCATCCCACGCACGAGCACCCAGGTGCCGACGACCGCGCAGAGCACCGCTGCCAGGGTGCCGCCGACGAGGGCGCGCAGCATGAAGTCGACGGAGAACGGGTCGGTCAGCCAGGTCACGCTGAGAGACGCTACATGAAAACGACTATCGATACTGATAGCGTGCACAGGTGCTCACCACCGTGGAACCCCGCGCCCTCCAGGCCTCCGGTCTCGTCGTCCGACGCGGTGACCGGACGGTGCTCGACGGTCTCGACGCGACGTTCCCCGCCGGGGCCGTCACGGCGCTCACCGGACCCAACGGATCCGGCAAGTCGACGCTGCTCGACGCGCTCGCCGGGGTGGTGACGCCCGTCGGCGGAGGCGTGTCGGGCCTCCTGTCCGGCGGTGTCGCGTACGTGACCCAGGCGGTCCCGCCGTCCGCGCTCCCGCTGACCGTGCGGTCGACCGTCGTGATGGGGCGGTGGCGGGCACGGCCCTGGTGGCGATCGCTCGGACGAGCGGACCACGCGGTGGTCGACGCGCAGCTGGACCGGATGGGCATCGCCGACCTCGCCGACCGGCCGCTCGACGAGCTGTCCGGCGGGCAGCGGCAGCGCACGCTCGTCGCCCTCGGTCTCGCGCAGCGCGCGCCGGTCCTGCTCGTCGACGAGCCGACCGCGGGGGTCGACGCCGGGTCGGCGGCACTCGTGACGGCGGCGCTCGCCGCGGAGGCAGCCGCGGGTGTCGTCGTCGTCCACGCGGCGCACGACCCGGTCGCGATCGCCGCTGCGGACCGCGTCGTGGCGCTGGCCTGACCCGCCTGCAACGGCTGGCGGTCAGACCGAGCGGTCGAGCGCTGTGCGCGCCGCCGCCACGACAGCCGGGTCGGTGACGGCGTGGCCGGAGCCGTCGTCCCCGCTGCCCATCAGCACGCCACCGTGTCCGGCGCTGCCGACCGACCGCTTGGCGGAGAGGTGCACCGCGGCGACCCCGGTCGCGACGAGCGCTGCGATGTCCTCCGGCCGGACACCCGCACCCGCCATGACCTGCACCGGCCCGGCGGCGTCGACCATGCGGGCGATGGTCGCCGCACCCGCCGGAGCACTCGCCGCGCCGCCCGAGGTGAGCACCCGCGTGACGCCGAGGTCGGCGAGCCGCGCCACCGTCGCGACCGGGTCGGCCGCGTGGTCGACCGCGCGGTGCAGGGTGACCTCGGCGTGCGCGGAGACCGAGCGGGCTGCGTCCACGAAGCGGCGCAGGGCGTCCTCGTCGAGGGTCCGGTCCGGGCGCAGGGCGCCGACCACGACCCCCGCGGCCCCGGAGCGCAGGACCGTGCGGACCTCGCGTTCCATCAGTGCGAGCTCGTCGATGTCGTACGTGAAGCCCCCGGGGCGGCAGCGCACCAGGGCGTGCGCCGGGATCCCGGTCTCGTGTGTCGCCTCGACCAGGGCCTGCGACGGCGTCAGCCCGCCGAGCTCCAGACCGACGCAGAGCTCGACGCGGTCGGCACCGCCGTCACGGGCGACCAGGGCCCCGGCGGGCGAGGTCACGGCGATCTCGAGGGCGACGGTCATCAGGTGGCTCCGAGGGGTTCGTCCGACGGCGGCACGATGCGCGCGGACAGGTCCGGCGGCGTCGCGAACTCCCGATCGTAGGGGAACAGCGGTCGCTCGATCCGGTGGTGCCCGAGGCGGAGCAGGTCCTGGTCGACGCCACCAGGGGTGAGCGCGAGCATCCAGTCGGCCGCCATGTCGAAGAGTTCCGGCTCGAGATAGCCGATCTTCACGACGACGACGTCGGCCCGACGCGGGTCGAGGTCGAGATCGGTGAAGTCGTGCTCGTGGTGGTAAGGCTTGCGGAGCGTCGTCAGGACCGCGAAGACGCTGCCGACCTGCAGGACCACCTCGGTGCCGGCGTCCCGGTCGCCGTGCCGCACGGCGTGCACCCGGCCGGTCATCGTGATCGGCCCCGCGTGCACGTCGTCGACCTCGGCGCCCGCCGTCACCGTGACGGTCGCCCCGACCCCGGCGGCCACGGCCTCGGCGACCGCAGCGGGGCCGGGGACGCTCGCGTAGATCAGCGTGGGGCCGTCCGGTGCGGCGAACGCCGGCTGTGCGAGCACCTGCGTCAGCCCCCACGTCATGTCGCCCGACCCACCGGCGGTCGGGTTGTCGCCCGAGTCGGAGACGAAGAACGGGCGCGCAGCCCCGGGCGCCAGCGCCGCGGTGATGCACTCGTCGAACGTCCCCGTCGGCGCCACGAAGGCGAAGTCCTCGCGGGCGTCCCAGAAGGCGCGGGCGAGCCGTTCCGCCCCGGTGGCGACGGCGTCGGTGTCCCATCCGGTGACGACCGTGACGGCACGGTCGCGTGGCTGGTCGGCCCAGGCGTACCCGACCCAGAGCGCCGCGTCGAGGACCCCGTCGGCGGCCTCGACCTCGGCGACCTGCGCGTACAGCGATGCCGCCGGCTCGACCCGGGTGGAGGTCTGCTCGCCCGGCAGCAGCACCGGGATCGGCACCCAGGCCTTCACCGGTCGCCGGTGTCCGACGGGACGCGTCGTGAGCACGTCCACGAGGTTCCGCACCGCGCGCTCCCGGGTCGCGTCGACGTCCTCGTGCGGGGCCGTGCGGTAGCAGGTGACCAGGTCGAGCTGGTGTGCGAGCTCCCGCGTGACGTTGCCGTGCAGGTCCATCGACGCCGAGACGATCGTGTCGGGGCCGACCACCGCGCGGATGCGGGCCAGCAGGTCGGTCTCGGCGTCGTCGAGGCCCTCGACGACCATCGCGCCGTGGATGTCGTACCAGAGGCCGTCGACCGGCCCGATCTCCCTCAGCCGGGCGACGACCTCGTCGGCGAGCTCCTCGTAGGCCGGCCGGGCGACCACCCCGCCCGGCAGCGCGTGACCGGTGAGCGCTCCGCGGAACTCGGCAGCGTGCTCGTACGCCGCCAGGAAGGGGTGCCGCGCGACGACCTCGTCGCCGCGATCGGGGTGGAAGGCCGGAGCGAGCGTCCGGGTCGGCGTGAAGGTCGAGGTCTCGATCGCGAGTCCGGCGATGGCGATCACCGGGCGGCGGACTCCGTCAGTTCCGTGGGCGGACACGTGCTCACCCTACGACGCCGGCGCCAGGGCGTGGTGTCGGTGGAAGTGCGGACTGGTGCGGCCCCCGGACGGGGGTCAGGATGACTCCCAGTTGCACCCTGCAACGCAGCAGGGTCCCTGACCGAGGAGTCCACATGAAGCACACCCTCGCAGCGGCGCTCGCCGCCGTGGCCGTCGTCGCCGGCGGCGTGTTCGTCGCCGCCCCCGCCTCCGCACTGCCCGCCGGCACCGAGGTCGTCGGCGGTGAGAAGGCGCCCTCCACCACCTGGGCCGTCCAGCTCGAGGCCTCCGGCGGCACCATCCCGTCGGGCTACGTCAGCAACTGCACCGGCGAGCAGATCAACGCATCGTGGATCGTCACCGCCCGCCACTGCATCGACGGCATCGGGGCGATGAACGTCTACCACTCGAACTCCACCACGAACCGCGGCACCGCCGTCGCCGTCGACCGCGTCAGCGCCGCGCCGGCCGGGGACATCGCCCTCGTGCACCTGCGCAGCACCTACACGCTGTCGACCTACGCTCCCCTCGACCTGACCGCGGCGGCGAAGTCGAGCGGCACGGGTGTCATCCAGGGCTACGGTCTCCGGGCGAACGCGCAGCAGTCGGACGGGCTCTACCAGGCGACCGTCTCGTTGACGGGCGCGACGCGTGACGCCTACAGCGGCAAGGCGCAGCACGTCACCGGCGTGACCGGTGCGTCGAACCACGGCGACTCCGGCGGCCCGCTCCTGGTCAACGGCAAGGTCGTCGCGGTGTGCTCGACCGGCGACAGCGCCGACCCGGGCGCGAACACCACGGCCGGGTCGAACTACGCGCTGCTGTCGCAGTCGTCCTCGTGGATCCGCTCGACGGCGGGCCTCTGACCAGCGTGACCGGATGACGGACGGGAGGCACGGTGCCAGCCGGCACCGTGCCTCCCGTCCGTCGCGTGGTGGCGTCAGGCGCCGTGCGCCTCCTCGGCGACCGGCTGCCACTCGCGCCACGTCGCGAGTCGCGACTCGTAGTCCTGCTCGGCGATGCCGAGCGGCGCCTTGCCGAAGAAGACGCGCAGCGGCGGCTGCTCCGCGTCGACGACCTTCAGGATCGCGGACCGCGTGGCCTCGGGCTTGCCCGGGTCGGACGCCGACGGGCGCTTCGACGCTGCTTCGCGGACGTCCGCGTAGGCGCCGAGCTCCTCGCTGTGCTTCGAGGACGGGCCCGACCAGTCGGTCGAGAAGCCACCGGGCTCGACGAGCGTGACGTGGATGCCGAAGCCGGCGACCTCCTGCGACAGGGACTGCGAGAGCCCCTCGAGCGCCCACTTCGACGCGTGGTACGCGCCGACCGTCGGGAACGCGCTGATCCCGCCGATGCTCGACACCTGCACGACGTGCCCCGAGCCCTGCTCCCGCATGATCGGCAGCGCCGCCTGCGTGACCCACAGCGCGCCGAAGAAGTTCGTCTCGAGCTGCGCGCGGACCTCGTCCTCGGTGAGCTCCTCGACCATGCCGAAGTGGCCGAAACCCGCGTTGTTCACGACCACGTCGAGCCGACCGAAGTGCTCGGCGGCCTGCTGCACCGCGGCGACGTCCGCAGCCCTGTCGGTGACGTCGAGCCGGATCGCCAGGAAGGTGTCGGGGTACTGGTCGACGAGCGCCCGCACGTCGTCGGGGTTCCGAGCGGTGCCCGCGACGGAGTCCCCGCGCTCCAGGGCGGCCTCCGCCCACTCGCGGCCGAAGCCCTTCGATGCTCCGGTGATGAACCAGGTCTTCGCCATGTGGTGCCTCCAGTTGCTGTTCGGGTGACCGCGAGCAGGCAACGCCCGTCGCCCGGGTGCCGCCTGGACGTCCGGGTGACAGCACCGACTGGGCCGTCGCGGAGCCGCCCGCGAGCACCATGGCCCCATGAGCCAGTACGAGAAGCGCGACCCGAACTCCCTCTACCCGAAGCCGCCGTTCCCCGAGCAGGAGCAGTCGCTGCCGGGTGCCGCGTGGAAGATGGACCCGGAGCCCGACCACGGTGAGCAGAGCTACGTCGGCAAGGAGCGCCTGACCGGCTTCCGTGGCATCGTCACCGGCGCCGACTCCGGCATCGGTCGCGCGGCCGCGATCGCGCTCTCCCGTGAGGGCGCCGACCTCGTCCTCTCCTACCTGCCCGACGAGCAGGAGGACGCCGAGCAGGTCCGTGACCTCCTGGAGTCGGAGGGGCGCAAGGCCGTCCTCGTCCCGGGCGACATCTCCGACGAGCAGTACTGCAAGGACCTCGTCCAGAAGGCCGTCGACGAGCTCGGTGGCCTCGACACGCTCGTCATGGTCGCCGGTCGCATGGACAGCAACGACGACATCCTGTCGCTCACCACCGAGCACTTCGACTCGACGTTCAAGACGAACATCTACTCGCTGTTCTGGCTGACGCAGGCGGCCGTGCCGCACCTCGAGCCCGGATCGACGATCGTCACGACCGGCTCGATCCAGGCAGCCACCCCGTCGCCCGACAAGATCGACTACGCGATCTCGAAGAGCGCGGTCAAGACCTTCACCGAGGCCGTCGCCCAGCAGCTCGCCCCGAAGGGCATCCGCGTGAACTCGGTCGCACCGGGTCCCGTGTGGACGCCGCTGCAGCCGGGCTCGGACGACGCGCAGACCGTGGCGCACTTCGGTGAGCAGTCGCCGTTCGGCCGCCCCGGCCAGCCCGCCGAGCTCGGTGCCGCTTACGTGCACCTGGTCAGCCCGGAGTCGAGCTACCAGTCCGGCTCGACCGTCACGATCGCGGGCGGGACCCCCGCGTTCTAGACGGGACCACCTAGCGGACGGGAGGCGCGTGGCGGGTCCGCCACGCGCCTCCCGTCCGTCCGTCAGCCCTGCGGCGGTGCGTACAGCTGCAGGTCGTTGCCCTCGCTGTCCTGGAAGGGGACGATCTTCCCCCACGGGTGCTCGCTGACGTCACCCGCGAACTCGACGCCCTTCGACCGCAGGTCGGCGACCTCGTCCTCGATGCTGCCGTCCGGCTGGAACGAGACGACTGCGCCGCCCCCGCTCGACGGGCTCGCCGACTCCCGGCCGTTCAGGCCGATGCGCAGCCCGTTCGCGTCGATCTCGCTCCAGTCGTCGTCCTCGCTCGCGACCGTCAGGCCGAGCGTGTCCCGGTAGAACGCGACCGCGCGCTGCATGTCGCTGACCGGTACCCACACTGCTGCCACTCCGCTTGCCATGGTGTTCCTCTCCGTCGTGCCGTCTCGTACCCGGGCGACGGTAGGTCGCACGGTTGCGTGCGGACACAGGCGGAGTGGTGTCCCAGCGGCCTGGTGGCAGTGTCGGGGACGACGACGGGAGCAGGGCATGGCCGGTGTGACGCACGTGGTGCTGGTGCAGTGGGACGCAGGACAGGACGGGATCGGCGAGCACGCCGCACGGGCGGACGACCTGTGCCGCGAGCACCTGCCCCGCATCGATGGAGTGGAGTCCGTGCACTCGGGGCCGAGCATCAGCACCGAGGGCAAGGAGGGCGGCTTCGACTGGATGCTCGCCGTGCGCTTCCGTGACCGCGAGGCGCTCGCCGGCTACCTGCCGCACCCGGAGCACCGCCCGGTCGCCGACCACATCGGCGCGGGCAGCAGCAACGTCGTCGTGTTCGACGTCGAGGACTGAGCCGGGGACGTCCTCCGCCGGGCCACGAGCGTCAGGCTGAGCGGTCTCTGATCTGCGCGGGCCGCGTGAGCCGGGCACGGGCGGCTCTCCCTGGGACGATGGACTGATGAGCACCGAGCCCGAGCGCCGCCGCAGGAGGGCCGACGTCGTCGGCATCCTCGAGCCGAACCCCCATCCGCTGGCGACCGTCACGATCGGCATCGGCGCAGTGGTCGTGCTGACGGTGATCGGCTTCTTCCTGGGCTCGGTGGACATCGGCCTCGCGAAGGCGTTCAACACGCTGCACACGGGTGCGGTCGGCGCGTTCACGACGGCGGTCTACCACGTCATCAGTCCGGTCCCGGCGATCGCGATCACGTTCGTCGTCGCTGGTGTCATCTGGTGGCGGGCGCGGGACCTCCGGCCGGCGCTCGGGTTCGGGATGACGATCGCGATCACGTGGCTGCCGTCCGCGGTGGTGAAGGAGATCGTGCACCGGGCCCGCCCCGACGTCGCGCTGCTGCCGCACCCGTTCCCCGTGCAGCCGGACCCCGGGTACCCGAGCGGCCACACCGTCTACATCACCGCGTTCGTGATCGCGCTCGTGTGGGTCGTCCATGAGACGCGGTGGCACCAGGTCGCCCGGGTCGCCGGTGTCGTGGCGATCGTGGTCGTGTTCCTGTCGGTGTCGATCGACGCCGTGCACTACCCGACGGACGCCGCGGCCTCGATCATCTGGGCCCTCGCGGTCGCACCGGCCGCGCGCGTGGTGTGGGTCGACTGGGTGATGCCCCGCATCCCGTTCCTCCGCCCGCGCGAGGGTGCAGCGGTGCCACTCAGCCGCCGCCACTGAGCCGCTCGCTGTCAGCGCTCGGCCGCCTCGTCCTCACGCGCTCAGCGACACGTCACGCGTCAGAGCGGACGTGGAGTGTCGCTGAGCGCGTGGACACGTGAGCGCTCGCGGCGGCCGGGGAGTGGCCGCGTCCGACTACGCCCGGCTGCGCCGCGCTGCCACGAGTGCGACGACGGCGACCACCGCGGCCGCGAGCATGACGACCGCGAGCGGTACCGCCGTGCCCTCGCCCCCGATGCTGACGAGCGGCGACACGAGCGCCGCGAGCCCGAACTGCAGCGCACCGAGCACGGCCGATGCACTGCCGGCGACCCCGGGCACCGCGCCGAGCGCCAGTGCCGTGGCGTTCCCGAGCACGAGGCCGAGCGACCCGACCGCGGTGAACAGCGGCACCGCGAGCCAGAGCACCGGCGCTCCGGTCGCGACGAGCAGCGCGAACGCCACGGTCGACGCCACCACGAGGGTGATGCCGAGCGTCAGGACGCCCTCGACCGACCGGGTCGCGGTGAGCTTCGCCGACAGGACGCTCACGCCCATCAGCGCGAGTGCGTTCAGGCCGAAGGCGAGCCCGTAGCCGACGGTGTCGAGGCCGAGCATGCCCTGGTACAGGAACGGCGACGCCGAGATGTACGCCATCATCACCGCGAACGCGAAGCCGAAGACCGCCGTGTAGCCGAGGAACGTGCGTGACCGCAGGGCCCGCAGCGGCGAACCGGACGCCACGCGCTCGGCCCGCAGGGCGTCGCGGCGCGACCGCAGGTGCGTCTCCCGCACGACGGCGAGCACGGCGACGAGCATCAGCACCGACAGGCCGAGCACGATCGACAGCAGTCCCCGCCACCCGATCGGTCCGGTGAGCAGACCGCCGAGGAGCGGCGCCACCACGGGTGCGACGCCGCCGACGATCATCATGAGCGAGAACGCCCGCGCCGCCGGCTTGCCGGTCGCGAGATCGGAGATCACGGCGCGGCCGATCACCATGCCGGCCGCGCCACCGAGGCCCTGCAGCAGCCGCGCGACGACGAGCACGCCGACGTTCGGCGCGAGCACCGCAGCGGCGCTCGCGAGCACGCAGAGTGCGGCCCCGGCGACGAGCGGGGGCACGCGGCCGAACCGGTCCGACAGGGGCCCGAACACGAGCTGGCCGGCGGTCACCCCGACCAGGAACGCCGTCAGGGTGAGCTGCACGGTCGTCGCGGACGCCGCCAGCTCCGTGGTCATCCGGGGGAACGCCGGCAGGTACAGGTCGGTCGCGAAGGGCGCGACCGCGCTGAGCAGGCCGAGCACGAGCAGCAGCGGTGTCGTGATGCCCGTGGGGCGGGTGGAGGGCGTCGCCGTGGAGGCGCGGATCGATCCGGTGTCCGTCGTCATGGTTATGAAAGCATAACTCATCGCTGCTGAGCGGTACAGTTGCAGCATGGCACCAGCGGTCTCCGACGACGCCCTCGCCGAGTTCGCCGACGTCGTCCTGCGCATCGGCCGCGAGGTCGACCCGCACGGCCCGCACGCGCTCGACATCGTGCCGCTCACCGGCACCGAGGCACTCGTGATGCGCTGGGTGCACCGCAACCCCGGCGCCTCGCCGAGCGCCGTCGCCGAGTCCACCGCATTGCAGCGCAGCAACTGCAGCGTCGCGCTCCGGTCCCTCGTCGCGAAGGGCATGGTCGAGCGCCGCACGGACCCGGAGGACGCCCGGACCGTGCAGCTGCACCCCACCCCGCTCGCCCACGACAGCATCGCCCGGCTGCACGCGCACTGGGCGGATCGGCTCCGCGCCGCCCTCGGCGGCGACGAGGACGGACTCGACGCGGCTGCCACCCTGCTCGCGCGCATCGACGACGGCCTGCGCCGCAGCTGACGACGGTCTGGAGGCGCGTGGCGGGTCCGCCACGCGCCTCCAGACCGATCCGTGGTGCGTCCCGACGGATCCCGTGTGCCGTCCGGACGGGGTTGGTACCCTGGTGGCACACAACAGCAAGCAGTGTGTATCTACCGGCCGTCGACCCCACCGACGGACAGCGGCGGCACCCGATGGGCCCGCTGCCCGACCAGGCCGGGCCCCAGAAGGCACACCCCCTCATGCTCCAACCCCGACGCTCCGACGCGTCCCTCGTCTCCCTCGCCGGTCGGTGGTACTTCCCGATCGCGTTCGTCGCCCGGCTGCCCTTCGCGATGATGGTCGTCGGTGTCCTCACCCTCGTCGTCGCATCTCGTGACTCCGTCGCCCTCGGCGGCATCAACTCCGCGTTCGTCGGCATCGGCTCGGCGGTCTTCGGGCCGCTCGTCGGCGCTGCCGCCGACCGCTTCGGCCAGCGTGCCGTCCTCGTCCCGGTCGGCCTCGCCAACGCCGTGCTGCTCGGGGTCCTGCCGCTCGTCGTCGCGAGCACCGCACCCGACCTGGCCGTCCTCGCCATGTCGTTCCTCATCGGTGCGACCGCACCCCAGGTCGCGCCGATGTCCCGCACGCGGCTCGTCGCGATCATCCGGCAGCGCATGTCCGGAGCCCGACGCGACAAGGTCTTCAGCGGCACGATGGCGTACGAGTCCGCCGCGGACGAGACCGTCTTCATCGTCGGACCGTTCCTGGTCGGTCTGCTCGCGAGCACGATCGCGCCGTGGGTCGCCGTCGCGGGCGCCTCGGCCCTGACCTTCGTGTTCGTCACCGCCTTCGCCCTGCACCCGACCGGTGCGCTCGTCGTCGGCGGTCCGGCGCAGGAGACGCGCGCTCCGGCTCGTCAGCTGCTCCGCCCGCGGCTCCTCGTGGTCGTCGTCGGCATCCTCGGCATCGGGCTCTTCTTCGGGTCGACGCTGACCTCGCTGACGGCCTTCACGGAACAGCAGGGCGAGGCATCCCGGGCGGGCCTGCTCTACGGCGTGATGGGGATCGGGTCCGCGGCGCTCGCGCTCGGGTCGGCGGCGTTCCCGCAGCGGTTCGGCGTCGCCTGGCGCTGGCTCGTGTTCGGCGTCGTGCTGCTCGGCGGCGCGATCGCCTTCAGCCGGGCGGACTCCGTCGGCGCGGTCGTCCTCGTGCTCGGCGTCATGGGCATCGGCATCGGTCCGACCCTCGTCGCGCAGTACAGCCTGGGGTCGGACCGGTCACCCGTCGGACGCTCGGCGACCACGATGACGATCCTCGGCTCGGCGGTCATCGTCGGGCAGTCGATCGCATCGGCCGTCGTGGGGGAGGTCGCGGAGCGGGCCGGGACCGGTGCCGCGATGGCGTTCCCCGCGTACGCCGCCGCGCTCGTCGTCGTCGCCGCCGTGGCGGACCTGCTGCTCGCCCGGCGGGAGCGCCGCCCGGTCGTCGCGACCGCCTGACCGGCCCGGCGCCTGACCCGCGCGGCGCCTGACCAGCTCGACCCGACCGCTGCGGCTCGGTGCAGGCTGGACGGCATGCGCATCCTCGTCCTCGGCGGCACCGCCTGGCTCGGTCGGACCGTCGTGCAGCGCGCCCTCGACGCCGGGCACGACGTCACGTGCGTCGCGCGCGGCTCCGACGTCCCCGCTGGCGCGCGACTCGTGCAGGCCGACCGGGACCACGACGATGCCCTGACCGCGGTGTCCCGTGAGCACTGGGACGCCGTCGTCGACGTCTCGCGCACCCCGGAGCACGTCCGCCGGGCGGTCCGGGACCTCGAGCCCGTCGCCCGTCGGTACGTCTTCGTGTCGACCGTCAGCGTCTACGCCTCCCAGGCCGAGCAGGGCGCCGATGAGCACGCGGCCGTGCTCGAGCCGTCCGACGACCCAGCCGAGTACGGCGCCGCCAAGGTGGCGTGCGAGCGTGCGGTCCTCGACGCCTTCGGAGCCGAACGGGCGTCGATCGCCCGGGCCGGCCTCGTCGGCGGACCGGGGGACCACACCGGACGCTCCGGCTACTGGCCGTGGCGGTTCGCCCGCGCCGCGGCAGGCGGCCGTGCGGTGGTCGTCCCGGCGCGCACGGACCGGCCCACGTCGGTGATCGACGTCCGTGACCTCGCAGACTGGCTCGTCGGAGCGGCCCAGGACGGAGCGGCCCGGATCGGAGCGGCCCAGGACGGAGCGGCCCGGATCGGGGCGATCCAGGGCGGTCGAGCAGGCGTGTACGACGTCACCGGCGAGGTCGTCACGCTCGGGCAGCACCTCGACGCAGCACGGACCGCTGCCGCTGCGGCCGTGCCGGTCGTGCCGCTCGCAGACGACGTGCTCCTCGCCCGCGGGGTGGCCCCGTGGGCGGGTCCGCGGTCCCTGCCGCTGTGGATCCCCGACGACGACCACCAGGGCATGAACGACCGCCCGGCGACCCGCGCGCGCTCGGCCGGTCTGAAGCGGAGACCCCTCGCCGAGACGCTGGCGGACGCACTCGCGTGGGAACAGCTCCAGCCGGACCAGCCGCACGGCGCAGGACTCTCGGACGCCGACGAGGACGTGGTCCAGTCCGCCGAGGGCTGAGTCAGTCCTCGGTGTCGTCGACCAGCAGGTCCTCGTGCCGGTAGTCGTTCGACCGCAGCCCGGCACGCGCGATCATGTGCGTCGACACCGGCACCAGGAAGAGCTGGAACACGAGCACCGGCAGCACCACCCAGAACGCCGTCCAGGTCCACACCGCCACGACGATCGCGGCCAGGGCGAGCGCGAGCCCGAGCACCTGCGGCTTCGCCATGGCGTGCAGCCGGACGAGCGGGTCCCGGAAGCGCACGATGCCGACGGCGGCGCCGAGGGACAGCGCCGCGGCGACCAGCATCAGGCCGAGGGCGATCCAGGCGCGCACACCGGCGCCGTCGACGAAGGACTCCAGGATCTCGATCACTTCGACTCCTCCTCCACCGCGTGCTCCGGCGTGGTCACGTCCGTGCCCTCGTCGGACGGGTCCGACGACGGCGTGACGATGCGCGCGACGGCGATGGTGGCGAAGACGCTCGTCGCCGCGATGACGACCAGCACGGGCACCGCGGTCAGGTCGCGCCGGATCACCATCGCGGCGGCGATCACGACGAGGGCGGTGGTCAGCACCATGTCGGATCCGATCATCCGGTCGAGGATCGTCGGCCCGCGCACGATCCTCCCGACGGCCAGCGCGAGCGTGGCGCCGAGCAGCACGAGCACCAGGGCGATCCCGACGGCCATGACGACGACCGCGGCGCTCACCGGGTCACCGCCGGCAGCGGCTCGGCGAGTTCGGAGACGTCCTGCTTCGATCCGATGGCGCGGATGACGAGCTCCTCGATGCGGGCGACCGTCCGTCGCTCCTGGTCGACCTGCTCAGGGCGCTCGGTGTCGAGCACGTGGATGAGCAGGCGTCGGCGGGGGAGGTCGACGTCGGCGACGTACGACCCGGGCACGAGGGAGATCGCCAGGGTGGCGAGGGTGAAGGTCATCTCCGACGTGGTGTGCAGCTGCACGAGCACGATCGAGCTCCGCCGGACGCCGCGTGGCCGGACTGCTGCCCAGGCCACCCGGAACGACGCGACGACCACGTGCCCGGCCCAGACCGCCAGGAACCACACGGCGCGAGGCAGCGAGAACCGCTTCGACAGGGGGACCGGCGGCAGCGGCAGCAGCTGCGTGACGAGGAGCGCGACGACCAGGCCGCACAGCAGCGTCAGGACGCTCCACGACCCCCACAGCAGTGCCCAGAGCACGGTCAGTCCGGCCACGAGCGGCACGTCGTACCGCCAGGCGACGGCGATCCGTCGGGCGTTGGTGATGCGGCGGGTGTCACTCATCGGGTACCCCCGTCCGTGCTGCCCAGGACCGCCTGCACGTACCGGGCGGGTGACTCCAGCGACTCGGCTGCGCGCGTCGCGTAGCCGTAGAGCGGACCGGCGACGACGGTCAGCGCGACCGACCCGAGGACCGCCACCGTCGTGACGGCGACGAGCATCCGCGGCAGCGGCGTGTGGACCGACGGCTCGACGGCTGCTGTCTGTCCCGTGGCCGGACTGGAGGCACTGCTCGCGTGCGCCGCGTCGGTGACGGTGGTCGAGCCTCCCGGGTGGTACGCCTCGCCCGTCTCCTCGGAGACGGTCAGCGGCGCCGGTTCCGGCGACCGCAGGTGCGCGTGCGGCTCGGCCGTGCTGGCGTGCGGGGCCGCCGCCTCGGCGGCGGGCTTCGGCCGCCAGAAGGCCGCGTCCCACACCCGCATCAGCGCGTACAGGGTCAGGAGGCTCGTGACCACCCCGGCACCGACCGTCACCCAGGCCATCGGGGAGCCGTCCTCGGCCGCGGCGCGGAACAGGCCCAGCTTGCCGATGAAGCCGGAGAACGGCGGGATGCCGCCGAGGTTGAAGGCCGGCACCAGGTAGAGCGCCGCGAGGAACGGGGCGGCCTTGAGCAGTCCGCCGAGCGACCGGGTCGACGTCGTCCCGCCGACGCGTTCCATCACCCCCGACACCAGGAACAGCGTCGTCTGCACGACGATGTGGTGCACCGTGTAGAACACGGCCGCGGCGGTGCCGACGACGGAGCCGAGGCCGACGCCCATCACCATGAAGCCGATGTGGCTGATGAGCGTGAAGGACAGCAGGCGTTTCACGTCGGTCTGCGACACGGCCCCGAGCACGCCGACGATCATCGTGAGCACGGCGACGACGAGCAGCACGGTGTTGAGCTGCGGTCGCGGGAAGATGATCGTCTCGAGACGGATGATCGCGTAGATGCCGACCTTGGTGAGCAGACCGGCGAACACCGCGGTGACCGGCGCCGGTGCGGTGGGGTAGGAGTCCGGCAGCCAGAACGCCAGCGGGAACACCGCCGCCTTGATGCCGAAGGCGATGAGCAGCATCGTGTGGAGCAGGAGCTGCACGTGCTCGGGGAGCCCGGCGACGCGCTCGGAGATCTGCGCGATGTTCACCGTGCCGGTCGCGCCGTAGACCAGGCCGATCGAGGCGAGGAACAGCGCCGAGGCGATCAGGCTCGTGATGATGTACGTCGTGCCGGCCCGGACGCGCTGCTCGCTGCCACCCAGGGTGATGAGCACGTAGCTCGCCACCAGGAGCATCTCGAAGGCGACGTAGAGGTTGAAGAGGTCGCCCGCGAGGAACGCGTCGAGCACGCCGGCCGCGAGCACGAGGTACGTCGGGTAGTAGATCGTGACGGGCGCGTCCTCGTCGTCGGCCGCGAGCCCCTGGCCGATCGAGAAGAGCAGGACGAGCAGGAGCACGCTCGCGCTCACGGTGAGGAGCAGCGCGCTCAACCGGTCGACCACGAGCGAGATGCCGTAGGGCGCTTGCCACCCGCCGACCTGCACGACGATGGTGCCGTGCTGGTCGACGAGCACCATGAGCGTGGCGGCGACGACCACGGCGACGGCGAGCACCGCGACCGTGATGGCGCGCTGGAGCTTCTGGTGCCGCAGCAGCCCGAGCGCGACGGCGGCGCCGAGCAGCGGGACGAGGACGAGCAGGGGGACGAGCCAGGTCATCGCGTGGCCTCCTCGTTCTGGGCTGCCTCGGGGTCGGTGTCGATCTCGGGGTCGTCGTCGGCGGGGTCGTCCTCGCGGTCCCGGCCGATGGCGGCGTCGGCCTCGTCGACCTCGACCTCGTCGGCACGGGACAGCTTCCAGGAGCGGTGGATGAGCGCGAGCAGGAACGCGCTCACCGCGAAGGTGATGACGATCGCGGTCAGGGCGAACGCCTGGGGGAGCGGGTCGGTGATGCCCTCCGACGAGCCGCCGATCGGGGGCTTGCCTGCGGCGCCGGACATGATGAGCAGCAGCAGGTTGAGCGAGTTGCCGAGCAGCAGGAACCCGAGCAGCATCCGTGTCAGCGAGCGTTCGAGCAGCAGGTACACACCGCACGAGAACAGCACCGCCATCGCGATGACCAGGACCAGGGTGATGGTCATACGGCACTCCCCTCCGGGGTCGAGGCGGCGGCGTTGTCGTGCGGGTCGTCCTCGGTCGTGTCCTGGACCCGTGCGCGGGAGTCCTCGAGGCGCTGGCGGTCGACCTCGGCACCCAGGCTGCGGAGGACGTCGAGCACGAGTCCGACCACGACCAGGTAGACGCCGATGTCGAAGAACGTCGCGGTGACGAACTCGACGTGGCCGAGCACGGGGACGTCGGCCTCGATGAACGAGGAGTACAACGCCTCCTTGCCGAAGAACAGCGGGACGATGGCGGTCGTGGCCGCGGTCGCGACGCCGAGCCCGAGCAGGCGTCCGGCGCGGACGGGCGCGGCGGCACCGAGCTCCGCGGGTCCACCGGCGAGGTACCGGCCGGCCAGTGCGATGCCCGCGACGAGTCCGCCGGCGAACCCGCCGCCCGCGGCGTTGTGCCCGGCGAAGAGCAGGTAGAGCGACAGCACGACGAGCCCGTGGAAGAGGAGGCGGACGACCACGTCGAGCAGCGCCGAGCGGCCGGTCGGGATCGCGGCGCTCGTCGGCAGCCACGCGCGGGGCTCGCCGTCCGGGCGGTGCTTGTCGCTGGTGACGCTCGCGGGCAGGTCGCGCAGTCGGGGCAGGGTGTCCTCGCGGGAGTCGAGGAAGATCAGGCTCGCGACGCCCGTGGCCGCAGCGACGACGACGGTCAGCTCGCCGAGCGTGTCCCAGCCGCGCAGGTCGACCAGGGCGACGTTCACGACGTTCAGGCCGTGCCCGAAGGACTTCGTGAGCGCCGGGATGTCGGGCCAGATCGGGGTGCTGTTCCGCGCCGAGGCGGCGACGACGACCACGATCGCCATCGTGACGCCGGCGAGTGCGGCGAACAGCGCCCGCACGATCCGGAAGCGGGACGGGTTCGCCGTGGCGATCCGCGGGGGGAGCCGGCGGAGCACCAGCACGAACGCGATGAGCGTGACGGTCTCGACGACGAGCTGGGTGAGCGCGAGGTCGACCGCCCCGTGCAGGACGAAGAGCACGGACATCCCGTACCCGGTGACCCCGACGAGCACCGCGGCGGCGAACCGGGTCTTCGCCGTCAGCACCCCGATCGCGGCGACGGCCATCACGGCGACCACCGGCACCTGGCCCCACGAGTCGGCGAAGCGCACGCGGAACGCCCACGGGCCGCCGAGCACCAGGTTCGCGAGCGCCCCGGCGACGAACACCGACAGGATGACGGTCAGGTAGTAGGGGAGCGAACCACGCTGGACCCCGGCGGTGAGTCCGGTCGCCAGTCGGTCGAGCCCGCGCATGGTCTTCCGGTAGGTGTCCGCCGCGCTCGGCGACCCGGAGAGCCGGTGCTGCAGGGCCTCGACCCGACGTCGTGCGAGGAAGAGGGCGACACCGCCGACCAGGGTGATCGCGGAGAGGCCGAGTGCCGGCTCGAGCCCGTGCCAGAGCGCCAGGTGCGGGACCTCGCCCTCGGGCAGCGCCGCAGCGGTCGCCGCGGGCTCGATGCCGTGTGCGACGACGGGCGTGAGCACACCCAGTGCCAGTCCGGCGACGGCGAGGACGGACGGGACGACGCCGAGTCCGTGCAGGCCGTGTGTCTCGGTGTCGGCCACCCCGGGCTTCCGTGCGAAGGTGCCCCAGAGGAAGCGGAGCGAGTAGGCGACGGTGAGGAGCGAGCCGAGGGTCACCCCGACGAGCGCGATCCACGCCCAGGCGGCCTGCGGACCGTGGAGTTCCTCGACGAAGCCGGTCAGGACGGCCTCCTTTGCGACGAACCCGATCGTCGGCGGGATGCCGGCCATCGACGCGAGCGCGAGGACGGCCACGACGGCGAGCCAGGGCATCCTCCGTCCGAGCCCGCTGAGCTTCCGCAGGTCACGCGTGCCCGTCACGTGGTCGACCGCGCCGACGACGAGGAAGAGCGTCGACTTGAACGTGGCGTGGGCGACGAGCAGGGCGACGCCGCCCAGGGCGACCGCCGGTGCGCCCCACCCCGCCGCGAGGACGAGGAACCCGAGCTGCGCGACCGTGCCGTAGGCGAGCAGCAGCTTGACGTCGGTCTGCCGCAGTGCCCGGTAGCCACCGATCAGCATCCCGAGCACGCCGAGCACCGTGATCGTCTCGCGCCAGCCGGTCAGCAGGGCGAAGGCCGGGGCCAGACGTGCGACCAGGTAGATGCCGGCCTTGACCATCGCGGCAGCGTGCAGGTACGCGCTGACCGGGGTCGGCGCGGCCATGGCTGCCGGGAGCCAGAAGTGGAACGGGACGATCGCCGACTTCGTCAGCGCGCCGAGGAGCACGAGGACGACCGCGACCGGCACGAGCGGTCCGGGCCGGTCGACGAGCTCCGGAGCCCGCGCGATGATGCCCGACAGGCTCGTGGTGCCCGCGGTGACCGACAGGGCGACGAGTCCGGCGAGCATCGCCAGCCCGCCGGCGGTCGTCACGACGAGGGCCTGCATCGCGGCGGCCCGGCTCGCACGCTTGTCGGCGTCCTGGCCGATGAGCAGGTACGAGAAGACCGTCGTGGCCTCCCACAGCACGAAGAGCACGATCACGTCGTCGGCGACGACCAGGCCGTACATCGACCCGGCGAAGGCCGTCAGGACGGACGCGAACCGTCCGAGCCCGGGCTCGTCCCGCCCGAAGTACGACGCGCAGTAGACGAGCACGAGCGCCCCGACGACCGAGACGACCAGGGCGAGCACCCACGACAGGGCGTCCATCCGCAGGGACAGGGCCAGGTCGAGCTGCGGGATCCACTGCCACCGACTCGTGACCCCGCCGCCGTGCAGGGCGGTGTCGGTCTGCGCGACGGTCAGCACCGCGGCGGCGGCGGGTGCGAGGGCGGCGAGGTAGAAGACGCGGCGACCCATCAACGGGGTCAGGGCGGGGACGATCAGGGCGACGATCGCGAACGCGACGAGGACGGAGACCATCGGGCACCTCCTCGGGGTCGGGCTGCAGTCCGGCTCACTGGGCCCTCACAGCCTACGGAATGAGGGATGACAGGTTCCTGAACGCCCGGACAGGCACGCTCGTCCGAGCCGGCTCCTCCACTCTGCTCCGCACCCGACCTCAGCGACCGTGCGCCCGTGCCGGGATCTGCGTCGCGAGCTTGCCACCGGACACGTCGAGGAGCGTCCCCGTGACGTAGGCGGAGGCGTCGCTCGCCAGGAAGACCAGCAGGTCGGCGACGTCGTCCGGCGTCTCCCACCGCCGGAGCGACAGCGTGTCGAGCAGGCGGTCCTGGTCGGCCTGCGGCATCTCGGCGAACCCGTTCATGGCGGTCGGCACCATCCCGGGCGCGTAGGCGTTCACGGTGATGCCCCACGGGCCGAGCTCCGACGCCAGCACCCGCGTGAAGGAGACCACCGCGGCCTTCGACGCCGCGTACGCCGCACTCCCGACGCTCGGCACGATGGCCGCGAACGACGCCGCGTTGACGATCCTCCCGCGTCCGGCGGCCTGCATCACCGGCGCGACCGCCTGACTGACCAGGAAGGTCCCGCCGAGGTTGACGTCCATGCACCGTCGCCACTCGTCCCACCCGAGCTCGGCGACGGTCCCGGTGACGTTGATGCCCGCGTTGTTGACGAGCACGTCGATCGTCCCGTGCCGGCGCACCACCTCGTCCACGGCGGCCCGGACGGAGCCGGGAGCGGCGACGTCGCACGCGATCCGGTCGACGATCGGTGCGGCGTCGACGTCGTCGACGGCGTCGCCGTCGTCGAAGGCGAGGTCGAACGCGACGACCCGGCACCCCTCGGCGGCGAAGCGTGCGGCGAGGGTCCGGCCGATGCCCCTGCCGGCGCCGGTGACGACCACAACGCGGTCGGTCAGGTCGAGGTGCATCGTCGCTCCCGTCGTCGGTGTGCTCCGGCAACGGGGGCACCCGTGCCTCGAATCGTCATACTATTCGAGCATGACGGCGAAGGTGCTCTGGATCACGGGTGGCGGCAGCGGCATGGGAGCGGCCAGCGCGGTCGCCGCAGGCCGCGACGGATGGACGGTCGTGCTCAGCGGTCGTCGGCGGGACCGACTCGACCAGGTCGCGGACGAGGTCCGAGCGGCCGGCGGGACGGTGGACGTGCTGCCGCTCGACGTGACGGACGCCGGAGCCGTGTCGGTCGCGCGTGACGCGGTGCTCGAGCGGCACGGGCGGATCGACGGCCTGGTGCTCGCCGCGGGGCTGAACGCGCCGGCGCGACGGTGGGCCGACCAGTCGCTCGCCGACGTCAGGGCCGTCCTCGACACGAACACGACGGCGGTGGTGACGGTCGTCGACGCAGTGCTGCCGGCGCTCCGGCAGTCGGGCGGCGTGGTCGTGGTGGTGTCGTCGTACGCGGGCTGGTCCTTCCAGCCGGGTGCCGGTGTCGCGTACTCGGCGAGCAAGACCGCACTCGGCTCGATCGTCCGGACGCTCAACCAGCAGGAGGCCGAGCACGGCGTGCGCGCCACCCACCTGTGCCCGGGCGACGTCGCCACGGACTTCCTCGACCAGCGGCCCGAGGTCCCCGACGCGGCGGCCCGTGCACGGATGCTGCAGCCCGAGGACGTCGGCCGGACCGTCGTCTTCGTGCTCGGGCAGCGGGCGCACGTGCGGATCGACGAGCTGGTCCTGTCGCCCGTCGCGCAGCGGTGACGAGCGCCTTCGACCGGGTGCTCGACGGGATCGGCACCGCCGTCGTCACCGGTACCTTCGCCCCGGGCAGCCGCCGGAGCACGGACGACCTGGTCGCGTGGTCGGGCGCGAGCCGCAGCATCGTGCGCGAGGCCGTCCGGGTCCTCGTCGCCCTCGGCATGCTCCGTGCCCGGCCCCGGGTCGGCGTGGTCGTCGCGCACCCCGCCGACTGGGACGTCCTCGATCCACGGGTCGTCCGCTGGCGCCTCCAGGGACCGGACGCCGCGCGGGTGTCCGCCGAGCTCCGCGAGCTGCGGACCGCCGTGGAGCCGGAAGCCGCCGCTGCAGCCGCCCGACGAGCTCCCCTCGACGAGTGCGCGGCCCGCCGGGAGGCGCTGCTCGCCACCGCGGACGAGCTCGCGTCCGCCGCGGCCGAGGACCGCCGCCTCGACTTCACCATCGCGGACATCCGGCTGCACGCCCTCGTGCTGGACCTGTCCGGCAACGCGCTGTACCGACGACTGCACCGGGTGGTCGGGGAGGCGCTCCGTGAGCGCGGCAGCATCCGTCCGGACCGCCACGACGTCGGACTCCACCGCACGCTCGCGCAGGCGGTCGCCGGCGGTCGACCGGACGAGGCCGCCGACGTGATGCGCGAGATCGTGCGACGGACCGAGCACCGACCGGACCCCGACCTGGGATGATCGAGGTCGACGCGCCCGCGTCGACGGAGGTGACCGGTGGACGCAGCGCAGGAGACGGTGCTCCAGCTCGTCGGCACGCCCTGGGCGTTCCTCGTCGTCGGGCTGGTGCTCGCCGTCGGCAGCGTCGCGGTCTTCCTGCCGAGCCAGGCGCTCGTCGTGGCGATCGGCACGCTGCTCGTCGGGGGTGACGGCGGCCTCCTGCCGGTGCTCGTCCTCGTGGTGGCGGCGACGATCGGCATGGTGCTCGGCGACGTCGCGCTCTGGCACCTGGCGCGGACCGTCGACCTCGGATCGCGGTCGTGGTTCAGCCGCCCGAAGGTCCGCAGGGCGCGCGAGTCGATCGACGCCCGGTACCGGAAGGCCCCCGGGCGCATCGCCGTCCTCGGTCGGTTCATCCCGATGGGTCGGCTCACCACGAACCTGGTCGGTGCCGACAGCGGGCTCGACCTCCGGCGCTTCCTGGTCACCTGCCTCGTCGCCGACGTCGTCTGGGCCGCCTACTGCGTGGGCATCGCCGCCGCCACCGGGAGCTGGAGTCGCGACCAGCCCTTCCTGGTGACGGCGCTCGCGGTCGTGGCCTCGATCCTGCTCGGCCTCGCGATCTCGGCGGTCGAGAAGGCCGTGCGGCGTCGCGCCGAGGGCGCTGCGGTCGCCTGACGCCGTAGCGTGGGGGCACCGTCCGAAGGAGGACCCCCGTGCCGAGCCTCACCGACCTCGTCCCCGATCGCGATGCGATCGAGCGCATCGCGACGGGCAGCACCTGGGCCGAGGGACCGTGCTGGATCCCGTCGAGTCGCACGCTGCGGTGGTCGGACATCCCGGGCGACCGGATCCTCCAGTGGGACCAGGAGTCCGGCGGGACGACGGTGTACGCGTCGGGTGTCGAGTACACGAACGGCCGCACCCTCGACCGTGACGGGTCCGTCGTGCAGTGCTCGCACGGCCGGCGCCGGGTCGAGCGCGACCGGGACGGCGTCGTCGAACCGGTCGTCGACGCCTGGGCGGACGTGCGGTTGAACTCGCCGAACGACGTCGTCGTCGCGCGGGACGGCTCGATCTGGTTCACCGACCCGGCGTACGGGATCACGCAGCCACGCGAGGGGCACCCGGGGGAGCGGGAGTACGGCGACCACTGGGTGTTCCGGTGCGGCCCGGACGGTCAGGACCTGCGTCCCGTGGTGCTCGACGTCGAGGAGCCGAACGGCATCGCCTTCTCGCCCGACGGACGGACGCTCTACGTGGCGAGCTCGTCGGCGCACGAACCGGTCGTCCGCGCGTACGACGTCGACGGGACGCGGGTGAAGAACGGCCGCGTGTTCGTCCGGCTCGACCAGGGCGAGGGGGTCCCGGACGGCATCCGCGTCGACGTCGACGGCAACCTGTGGTCCTCGACGCACCGGGGTGTGACGGTGTCCGCGCCCGACGGCACCCGCATCGGGGACGTCCCCGTGCCGGAGGTCGTCTCGAACCTCTGCTTCGGCGGTGACGACGGCACGACCCTGTTCGTCACCGCGACGACCTCGCTGTACCGCATCGCGACCACGACCCGGGACGCCGCTGCCGTATCCTGAGCCGGCCATGCAGTGCGACTACTTCGACCGGGGGTGTGCCGGTCGTGCACGCTCATGGGCCAGCCCTACGGCGACCAGGTGCTCGACAAGGAGATCCGGACGCGCGAACTCCTGCACGACGCCGTCGAGGCCGCGGGTGGTGCCGGCGCCGTGGAGTGGCTGCCCGCGATCACCAGCCCGGAGTCCGGCTACCGGAACAAGGCGAAGATGGTGGTCGGCGGCACCGTGCAGCGTCCCACGGTGGGGATCCTCGACCACCGGCAGCGCGGCGTCGACCTGCGGCACTGCGGCATCTGCAAGCCGGGCATCCAGCGGGCGCTCCCGGTCCTGGCGGACTTCATCGCCGACGCCGGGCTGATCCCGTACGACGTCGCCGCTCGTCGCGGGGAGCTGAAGTTCGTGCTCGTGACCGAGTCCCCGGACGGCGAGCTCATGGTGCGCTTCGTGCTGCGCTCCGAGGGACAACTGCCCCGGCTGCGCGAGCACCTCGACGACCTGCGACGGGTGCTGCCCGAGGCGGTCGTGGTCACCGCGAACCTGCTGCCGGAGCACAAGGCGGTGACGGAGGGCGAGCGCGAGGTCGTGCTGACCGAGCAGGAGACGCTGCCGATGCGCTTCGACCGCGTCACGATGCACCTGCGTCCCCAGAGCTTCTTCCAGACGAACACGAGCGTCGCGAGCCAGCTGTACGACCAGGCCGCGGCGTGGATCGACGAGGTCGCACCGGCATCGATGTGGGACCTGTACTGCGGGGTCGGCGGCTTCGCCCTGCACGCCGCGCGCCCCGGTCGTGCCGTGACCGGGGTCGAGACCAGCCGCGAGGCCATCCGGTCCGCAAAGCAGTCCGCGCGGGAGGCCGGGCTGACCGACCTCCGCTTCGCCGCCGACGACGCGACCGAGCACGCCCTCCGTGCGCGGCCGGACGCGCTGCCCGAGCTGGTCGTCGTGAACCCGCCCCGCCGGGGCATCGGCGAGACGCTCGCGACCTGGCTCGAGGAGTCCGACGTCGACCACGTCGTGTACTCGAGCTGCAATCCGGTCACCCTCGCGAAGGACCTCGCGCGCATGCCGTCGCTCCGTCTGCGGCGGGCGCGCGTGCTCGACATGTTCCCCCAGACCGGTCACCTGGAGGCCGTGACGCTGCTTTCCAGGCGCTGACCAGGACGCGACCAGGCGGCGGTCGGGAGGCTCGCGGCCAGGCCGCCGTCCGCCTCCCGGCCGCAGCATTGCCAGGAAACTGCCAAGGTGACGTACCCGGGTACAGACCGATCTGCGCGCCCATGGTGATCGGGGCACTCAGGAAAGCCGGTGGGGGACATAGCACTCACGGGTAGAACCCATTGTCTCGGTTTGATAACAGTCACGGATTTCCTATGGTTGCCGACCAGCGCCACCGGCACGAGACCACTGCCCCCGGCGGCGCACCCCACGACACGACCGCGATCGGTCGGGACGGGCAGTGGCGACCGGGTCCGCTCAGGCGGGCCCCGGGTCCGTGGTCCCGGTGGAGCGATCAACCATGAAGAAGCTTTCCCGTACCCGCACCATCGTCGGTGGCCTGGCGTTCGCCGGCATCGCCGCGACCGGTGTCGGCCTCGCGGCAGCGCCCGCGAACGCAGCGTCCGGCTCGACCTGGGACGCCCTCGCGCAGTGCGAGTCCGGCGGCAACTGGGCCATCAACACCGGCAACGGCTACTACGGTGGCCTGCAGTTCAACCTCGGCACCTGGCAGGCGCACGGCGGCACCGGCAACCCGGCCTCCGCGAGCCGCGAGGCCCAGATCGCCGTCGCGGAGCGCGTCCTCGCCTCGCAGGGCTGGGGCGCATGGCCCGCCTGCTCCGCGAAGCTCGGTCTGAGCGGGACGACCGGCGCCGCACCGCAGGCCGCGGCTCCGGCTCCGGCTGCACCGCAGCAGGCCGCGCCGAAGGCGACCACGCCGGCCGCCCCGAAGGCGACCACGCAGGCTGCTCCGAAGGCGACCACGCCGGCGGCGCCGAAGGCTGCCGTGTCGAGCAAGCCGGCCGCCGTGCCGACCAGCGGCAAGACGTACACGATCCAGTCGGGCGACACACTCGACCAGATCGCGACGAAGCTGAACATCGACGGTGGCTACATGAAGCTCTGGGCCGCGAACACGTCGACCATCGACGACGCGAACCTGATCTACGCCGGCCAGGAGCTCCAGCTCCCCGCCTGATCGACCTCCCGATCCGACGAGACCCCCGTGGCACACGTGCCGCGGGGGTCTCGTGTCGTGCGTCTCGTGTGACGGGTCTCCTGGGCGCGTCTATCGCGGTCGGGTGTCGAGCCACTGCTGCAGGTCGTCTGATCGCAGCGCTGTGGAGATCGCCGCGCGGTCGTGCTCGTCGAGCCGGACGAAGGACTGCCCGTCCGGGGTGGTCCCGCCGCCCGCGGTCGGCATCGTGAACGTGACGAGGTCGTCCGGCCGGACCCCGCGCAGCGACCACCCGAGGCGGGCGATCGTCGTGGCGTCGAGGCCGGGGTCGACCGCGAGGTGCTCACTGGTCGCGGTGACGAACTCCTGCAGTCGGCCCGGGTTCGTCAGGGTGCGGCGGGAGACGACCTGGTCGAACACCCCGCGCAGGAACGCTTGCTGGTTCCGCACGCGGGTGTGGTCGGCGTCGGCGAAGGCGTACCGCTCCCGCACGAACGCCAGGGCCTGTTCGCCGTCGAGCCGGTTCGCGCCGCGGACGAAGTGGTGGCCCCGTGCGGTGAAGTCCTGCGGGGACTGCACCGTCACCCCGCCCAGCGCGTCCGTCATGCCCTCGAACCCGGCGAGGTCGATCTCGGCGACGTGGTCGATCCGCACGTCGAGCAGCTGCTCCACCGTCTGCACCGTGAGCGGGTCACCGCCCCACGAGTACGCGGCGTTGATCTTCGCCTGGCCGTGGCCCGGGACGTCGACCCACGAGTCGCGCATGATCGACATGAGGTAGACGTGCCGGCGGTCGGCCGGGACGTGGGCGAGCATCAGCGTGTCCGACCGTCCCCCCGCAGCGTGGTCGCCGTCGGGATCGAGGCCGGAGCGGGAGTCCGACCCGATGAGCAGGATGTTCTCGGCCCCGCTCGACGGCGCAGGTCGGTCGCCGACGGGGAACGGTTCGGGGATCGCCTCGGCGTGGGTGTCGAAGCTCCGGGCCAGGCTGCCGACGAAGGCCGCCGCGACGACCGCGAGCACGGTGGCGACACCGGCCAGGGCACCGAGCGTGGAGAGCAGCGCGACGAGCGCCGGGCGCTTCCTGCGGGCCGACGCCCGAGCGCGCTTCGCCGCTGCTCGCGCTTCGGCTGCTGCTGCCTTCGCGGCGGCTCTCGATTCGGCTGCTGCTGCTTCCGCCGCAGCTCGTGCGGCGCGACGCTCGGACATCGGGACTCCTGCGGATCGGGTCGGCCCTGCGCCGACCCGAGGAGTCTAGTGCATGTGGTATTTCAATGTCACGAGCGGTGGAGGACGTCGGTGAGGCGCTGCCGCAGCTCGACGTCCTCCGGCAGGACCTCTCGCTCGATGTGCTGCGCGGTCTCCCACGCCCGACGCCCTTCGTCGGTGACGGTCACCACGCGTCGCCGACGGTCCTCCGGGTGCGACGTCCGCTCGACCAGGCCGTCCCGCTCGGCGCGCTCGAGTGTCCGGGACATCGTCTGCGGCTGGACGCGCGCGGTCCTGGCGAGGGTGTCGGCGCCCGTCGGGCCGGTCCGCAGCAGGATGTCGATCGCGACGAGGGCTGCGTGCGTCAAGCCGACCGCCCGGAGTCGTTCGTCCCACTCGCGTTCGACGGCACGCGCGGCGGCGGAGAGCAGGCGTCCGAGGGGCCACTGCTCCGCGGGTTCGTGCATGGTGGGGAGTCTACGGGCGCGACTCCGAGGCGAGCCGCTCCCGGGCAGATAGACAGCATGCTGATGATCGGTGTACGCTCGCCGACGTGCCCCGGTTCCTCCGAGTCGTCCTGCCCGCCCTCGTCATCCTCGCCTGGCTCGTCGTGGCCGGGATCGGCGGTCCCGTCTTCGGCAAGATCTCCGAGGTCGCCACGAACGACCAGACGTCCTTCCTGCCGGCGTCGGCGGACGCGACGCGGGTGCAGGAACGCGCCGCGGAGTTCCGACAGGCGTCCGGGGCGCCGGCGATCGTCGTGCTCGAGCGCGACGGGGGGCTGACGCGCGACGACCTCGCGGCGGCCGACCGGATCGCCGAGGACCTCGGTGCACGGGACGACGTCCAGGGCACGAGTCCGGTGATCCCGAGCGAGGACGGCGACGCGGCCGAGATCGTCGCGACGCTGACCGAGGGTGCGGACACCGGGGACGCGGTCACGGCGATCCGGACCACGGTGGACGACGCGCTGCCCGCCGGCGTCGCGGGGTACGTCACCGGACCGGCGGGCTTCACGGCCGACCTGACCGAGGCGTTCGCGGGCATCGACGGCCTGCTGCTCGGGGTGGCGCTGGCCGCGGTGTTCGTCATCCTGGTCGTGGTCTACCGTTCGCCGCTGCTGCCGTTCCTGGTGCTCGGCACGGCGACCTTCGCCCTGTGCGCCTCGATCCTCGTCGTGTACGCGCTGGCGAAGGCCGGCGTGGTGACCGTCAACGGGCAGGTGCAGGGCATCCTGTCGATCCTGGTCATCGGCGCCGCGACCGACTACGCGCTCCTCTACACGGCGCGCTACCGCGAGGCGCTCCGAGCGCACCGCACCGGCTGGGAGGCCACGCGGTCTGCCCTCCGCGGGGCGTTCGAGCCGATCGTCGCCTCGGGCGGCACCGTCATCGTCGGCGTGCTCTGCCTGCTCCTGTCGGACCTGAACTCGAACAAGGCGCTCGGTCCGGTGGCGGCGATCGGGATCGCGTTCAGCCTGCTCGCCGCACTCACCCTGCTCCCCGCCCTGCTGCTGGCGTTCCGACGGGCGGCGTTCTGGCCGCTGCGACCGGCGTTCGGCTCCAGAGACCGCCCGACGACCGGTCCGGACGCGACCGGACTGTGGGCGCGGGTCGGGCGTCTCGTCGCGCGACGGTCCCGGACGGTCTGGATCGTCTGCACCGTGGCGCTCCTGGCGATGGGCAGCGGACTGGTCGGGCTCCGGGCCGACGGCGTGCCGCAGAGCGACCTGGTGATCGGGGCGTCCCAGGCCCGGGACGGCCAGCGCGTCCTCGCTGACCACTTCCCCGGTGGGTCCGGCAGCCCGGCGCAGGTGATCGGCGCCGAGCGGGACCTGGACGCCCTCGTCGACGCGGTCCGCTCGGTCCGCGGGGTCGACGGCGTGGTCGCCGCCTCGACCGGTTCGCCGTCGGGCACGGTCGCCGTCGGCGAGGACGTCGGCGCCGGGGACGCCGGCGCCGGGGACGCCACGGCCGCGGCGGCGCCGACGGTGTCGCGTGGCGACGTCCTGCTCGAGGTGACCCTCGCCGACCCCGCCGACTCCGCCGCCGCCGAGCAGACCGTCCGCGACCTCCGCGCCGCCGTCGAGCGGGTCGACCCCGAGGCGGTCGTCGGTGGTGTCACCGCCACCGCCGTCGACACGAACGACACGGGGATCCGGGACCGGTCGGTCATCATCCCCGTGGTGCTGGCCGTGATCCTGCTGATCCTCGTGCTGCTGCTCCGCAGCGTGGTGGCCCCGCTCGTGCTCGTCGGCAGCGTCGTCGTGTCCTTCGCAGCCGCGCTCGGTGTCGGTGCACTGGTGTTCGACCACGTCCTCCGGTTCCCCGGGGCCGACCCGTCCGTGCCGCTGTACGCGTTCGTGTTCCTCGTCGCGCTCGGGGTGGACTACAACATCTTCCTCATGACCCGTGTGCGCGAGGAGTCGCTGCGGCACGGTCCGCGGGAGGGCGTGCTCCGCGGGCTCGCGGCGACCGGTGGCGTGATCACCTCGGCGGGCATCGTCCTGGCGGCGACCTTCGCGGCGCTCGGCGTCATCCCGATCCTGTTCCTGGCACAGATCGCCTTCGTGGTGGCGTTCGGTGTGCTGCTCGACACGGTCGTGGTCCGGTCCCTGCTCGTCCCCGCGCTCGTGATCGACCTGGGACGGCGGGCGTGGTGGCCGTCGCGCCTCTCGCGCGCAGCCCGTCACATGTGACACGCTGGTGACATGCCAGTCCCCTCCACGCAGCCGGCCGCCGAGCGCAAGCTCCTCCGTGACACCGTGCAGGACAAGATCCGCGACGCGATCATGGACGGCACGCTCGAGCCCGGTGAACGGCTGAACGACGACGACCTCATCGCGTGGCTCGGCGTCTCGCGGACCCCGATCCGCGAGGCACTGGCGGAACTCGCCCGAGCCGGACTGATCGAGATGGCGCCGAACCGCTACACGCGCGTCGCCGCCCCGACCAAGGACGAACTGCTCGACGCGTACCGAACGCTCGGCGTCATCTACGGCGGTGTCGTCCGGTTGGCCGTCCCGCGGTTCTCGGACGCCGAACGCGAGCGGGTCCTCGGGGTGCTCGACGACGTCCTGGCGCGTCTCGACGCCGATCAGCAGGCCGAGGTCGCACGCGAGGGTGCGGACATCTACTCGATGTGGGCCGACGCCTGCGGCAACGCCGCGCTCGCCCAGCTGTGCCGCTCGACCACGGACGGCCTCGCGTTCCGGCTCCGGGTCCCCGAGCTCGCCGAGCTCGTCCCCACCGACGTGGTGCGCCCCGAGCTCGTGAAGCTCCGCGCCGCGGTCGCCGCGGGCGAGCCCATCGCCGCCGAGCTCGCGATGGAGGCGATCCACCTCCTGCCGACGCGGGACTGAGCGGGTCCCTCGGGCCGGCCAGGCCCCGCACGTACAGCGTCGACCGGGAACCCCCAGGGATCTCCCTGTCCGATCCACGCTGTGCCGTTATGGTTTCCGGGTGAGCATCGAACCCGAGCAGACGACGCGCCGTGCCCGCCGCGGCCACGTGCCGCCGCGCCACGGGCGCCAGAAGCGCGGAGGCGGGGTGGTCCTGCCGGCGGTCGCGGGCGTGCTCGCCATGGGGCTCGCGCTGACCGGCGGCTACGTCGCGTTCGCGTACACGAGCCTGAACAACGGCGTGACGAAGATCGATGCGATCAGCCCGCGGTCGGACGACGACGGTGACGACGTGGACGGCCAGGCGCAGAACATCCTGCTCGTCGGTGACGACCACCGCCCGGACAACGCGACGCCGGAGGAGATGGCGGAGCTGAGCACCGAGTCCGACGGCGGCGCGACCAACACCGACACGATGATCGTCCTGCACATCAACGCCGACGGGACCCAGGCGACGATGATCTCGTTCCCGCGCGACTCGTACGTCTCGATCCCCGGCGTCGGCAAGGGCAAGCTCAACAGTGCGTTCTACTACGGCACCCTCAACGGGGGCGGCGACACCGGCGGCGCGAAACTGCTCATCCAGACGATCCAGGACCTCAGCGGCCTGACGATCGACCACTACGTCCGGGTGTCGCTGCTCGGCTTCTACCAGGTGGTCAAGGAGCTCGGGCCGGTCGAGGTCTGCCTGAACAACCCGGTGAAGGACCCGTACTCCGGCGTCGACCTGCCGGCGGGCACGTCGGAGTTGGATGCCAAGCAGGCACTCTCCTTCGTCCGCCAGCGGCACGGGCTGCCGAACGGCGACCTCGACCGCAACGTGCGTCAGCAGTACTTCCTGTCGCAGGAGGCCCGCAAGGTGCTCTCCGCCGGCACCCTGCTCAACCCGATCAAGATGAACAACATCCTCAGCGCCGTCGGTGGCTCGATCCAGACGGACACCGACCTGGTCTCCCTCGCGACGCAGATGCGGAACCTGCGGCCCGGCAACATCCAGTCGGCGACGATCCCGACGCTCGGCACCCCGACCATCTCGACGAGGTCGGGCCCGCTCTCCATCGTCGAGGTCGACACCGTCGGCCTCCCCGCCTTCGTGCAGGGCCTGGTGGGTGAACCGGAGGAGTACACGAAGGCAACGGCCGCCGAGCCTGCAGCGACGACCGTGACCGTGCTCAACGGCAGCGGGGTATCGGGCGCCGCCGCGACCGCCACCGCGAACCTGACCGCGCGCGGGTTCCAGGTCGGGACGCCCGGTTCGTCGGACACGACGCAGAAGACCCAGGTGCAGTACCCCGCCGGACAGGAGGCGCAGGCCAAGGCCGTCGCGGCGGTGGTGCCCGGAGCGGTCGCCGTGCGGTCCGCCTCGGTCACCGGCGTCACGCTCGTCCTCGGGTCCGACGGTGTCACCGTCACCGCGCCGGCCACGCCCGGCGACGCCGCCCCGGCCCCGGCCGAGGAGTCGCCCACGGCCGAGGCGTCGCAGCCGACGGAGCCGGAGCCCGCGCCGAGTTCGACGGACGTGAAGAACTACGGTCAGGAAGGCGTCTGCATCAACTGACAGACGGCCGACAGTGGGCTGCCGATCCCTCGACAGCCGGGCGTCGGAGTTGCCGATCGTCAGGACCGGCATGTGGAATGTCACGGTGCACGACGACCTGCTCCACCGCCGCGACGAGGAACGGCAGCTGCTGCTCGACGTCGCCGCTGGGGACCGTGTGGCGTTCACCAGACTCCACGACCGGTTCCGCCCGCTGGTCGAGCACTGGGTCCGGCACCACGTCGTGGACCGGTGGCAGTCGGAGGAGGTCGTGCAGGACGTCCTCCTCGAGCTCTGGCGCATCGCCGACCGCTACGACCCGCGCCACCCACCGGTGTCCTGGATCCGGACGATCGCGCAGCGGCGGGCGATCGACCGTGTCCGCAAGGCCGAGGCTGACCGGCAGCGGGACGCCCGCGTCGGAGCCTGGTACGCCGACGCCGTCGACCACGCATCCGTCGAGCGGGCCGAGGGCGTGCTCGAGCGCGAGTCCCTGCGGCGGGCGGTCGCGGCCCTGCCCGAGCGGCAACGTGAGGCGGTCGTGCTCCGGCACCTCGCCGAGCTGAGCGGCCCCGAGCTCGCCGAGCGCCTCGGCGTCCCCGTCGGGACGGCGAAGACCCGGGCGCGGGACGGCGTCCAGGCGTTGCGCCGGACCCTGGGGCGGTCGGGGGTCGCCGGTCGGTAGGTTCGACCGGTGAGCCACGTCGCACGTCCGATCACCCTGATGACCTACAACGTGAAGAACCCGGACCCGCGGCACGACTGGCCGGCGCGACTGCCGCTGGTGCTCGACGTCATCCGTCGGCACGACCCGGACGTCCTGTGCGTGCAGGAGGCGTTCGACCACCAGATGGACGCGCTGCGCGAGGGGCTGCCGGACCACGACGCGGTGGGCCAGGGCCGCGAGGGCGGAACCGCGGGGGAGCACGCCGCGGTCTTCTTCCGCCGCGATCGGCTCCGCCCCGTCGACGTCGGGACGTTCTGGTTCTCGGACACCCCGGACGAGCCGGTGTCGAACACCTGGGGGAGCCTGTACCCCCGGGTCGCGAACCACGCTCGGTTCCTCGACGCCGAGGGTGCGGCGTTCACGCTCCTGACCGCGCACTTCGACCACGAGGAGAACGAGCACGGGGACGAGGTCCGTCGTCGCAGTGCGGCCCTGGTCGTCGAGCGACTCGCACCGGTCGAGGGTCCGGTCGTCTTCGCGGGCGACTGCAACGAGCCCTGGGGGGCTGGCCCGGCGTCCCGGGTCTTCACCGACGCCGGGTACCGGGACGCCTGGACCGACGCCGGTGACCCCGACGACCGCACGGCATCGTTCAACGGCTGGCAGGCGCCGGTGGACTCGGGCGAGCGGATCGACTGGGTGCTGACCCGCGGCGACGTCACGGCCGAGCGCGTGGTGATGGACCACGACGGGCCCGATACCTGGGCCGCGAGCGACCACTTCCCCGTGGTGGCGACCCTGCGCGCGGGCTGATCGTCCGGGGCGGGTCCCCCACGGCGGCCTCGAGCGGGTCGCGTCAGCAGGAGCGTCGTGCGTGGACCGGCATCGGTGAGCCGATGACGGTGACCTCGGTGTCGTTCGTGAGCGCCGAGACGCCGTTCGCGCCCTGCTCGGCCGCGCCGTTCTCGTCCGTCTGCGAGGAGTCGGCGTCGTGCTCGGCTCGCGGGTCGTCCGTCGTCGTGCCGTCGTCGTCCGGTGCCCAGCCGGGCTCGAGCAGGAGCTGCCACGCCTGGGTGTCGCCGGACCCGAACGAGACCTTGTCCGAACGGGGCGCCGCGTCGAGTTGGTCCGACACGTCGTCGCCGACCTGGACGCCGTCGGGCCCGGTGAGCTCGATCCGGTCGCCGGCCCGACTGCGGACCGAGTCCCGCAGGACGCGGACCTCGACCGCGTTGCCCACCGAGGACGGTGTGTCGAGCGCCGCGACGCGGACCGCGCCGCCCCAGGTGTAGGTGGTCCCCGCCGGGAAGCACGCACCGCCGTCGCCGACTGCGGTCTGCGTGCGCGACGGGGTGCCGAGCAGGCGGTTGAGCAGCGAGACGGTGGACCTGGCGTCGCGCATCGGGAGGTCTGCCACGGTGGCGTCACCGCGACGGAGGACCAGGGTCTCGGCGTCGAGCTCGACGGTGTCGACGCGTCGGAGCTCGCGGTCGGTGACCCGCACCAGGGGTTGCGCCGTGCTGGTGACGTCGCCGCGGTCCTCGGCAGCAGCGGCCGGCGCTGCACCCCCGGGAGCCGCGATGTCGGACCCGACCGTGCCGGCCGCGAAGGCGAGCGCGGCAGCGCCGAGCGCGAGCAAGGTACGGGGAGTCACCAGTCGACCGTACGACGCGCGACCGGACAGGACGACAGGTGTTACCGAATCGCAGCCCGCTCGTCACGTGTTCGTGATCTTGGGGATGTGTCACGGAACGCGGTGCGGGGGACAGCCGGCTGGACGGGCGGGGGTGTCCCGGTGCGTAGCGTCCAGCCCATGACGGAGCAGCAGAACGACCAGACGGGGCCCGGACAGTCGGGGCTGGACCAGTACTCGATGCAGGACCCCACCGCGATGTACGCGGACAAGAAGCCGGACGAGCAGTACCTGCAGGGCGCCGGCACCGACGAGGAGATGGCGAAGAACGTCCCCGCGGACCACGGCGAGGACACCTACCGCGGCTCGGGCCGCCTGCAGGGCCGTAAGGCGCTCGTCACCGGCGGTGACTCGGGCATCGGCGCGGCGGTCGCGATCGCCTACGCCCGCGAGGGTGCCGACGTCGCCATCGTGTACCTGCCCGAGGAGCAGGAGGACGCCGACCGCATCGTCGGGCTCATCGAGGCGGCCGGTCGCAAGGCCGTCGCCATCCCCGGCGACATCAAGGACCTGGCCTTCTGCGAGGAGCTCGTCCAGAAGGCCGTCGACGGCCTCGGCGGACTCGACATCCTGGTCAACAACGCCGGCAAGCAGCAGAACGTCGACGACATCACGAAGATCTCGGACGAGGAGTTCGACGAGACCTTCAAGACGAACGCCTACGCGACGTTCCGCATCACCAAGGCGGCCGTCCCGCACCTGCAGCCGGGCTCGACCATCATCAACACCACGTCGATCCAGGCCTACGCGCCGTCGCCGCACCTCGTGCACTACGCCGCCACGAAGGCGACCGTGAACAACATGGCGAAGGGCCTCGCAGCGCAGCTCGCGCCGAAGGGCATCCGCGTCAACGCCGTCGCTCCCGGGCCGATCTGGACCCCGCTGCAGCCGGCCGGTGGCCAGCCGCCGGAGGCGCTGCCGTCCGCCGGTGAGCAGACCTACCTCGGCCGCTGGGGCCAGCCCGCCGAGCTCGCGCCGGCGTTCGTCTTCCTGGCGAGCGGCGAGTCGTCCTACGTGGTCGGCGAGACGCTCCACGTCGACGGCGGCATGCCGACGCCGTAGACGCCACCGGTGACGGACGGGAGGCGCGGTGCCAGCCGGCACCGCGCCTCCCGTCCGTCCGCCCCAGGATCGCGTCAGCAGGCGACGGACCGTGCCATCCGCTCCAGCAGCTCCCGCGCCGACATCGCCGCCGTCAGCTCGACCTCGACCGGGTTGATCCCGACCGCGCGTTCGAACGCCCGGCGACGGGCCTGGTCGGCGATCGAGACCTCGGGCCGCTGCGGCAGTCCCGCGATCGCCCGGGCTGCCGCGTCGAAGGCGCCGACCGGGGAGCCGAGCTGCTCCCACATCGTCCGGACGTCGTGCGCGACCTGTTCGTCGTCGCCGCCGAACTCGAAGCCGGCCGACGCCATGGTGGCGAGTCCCTGTGCGACGGGGTCCTGCGGGTCCATCCCGGCATCGTCGCACGGAAGACCCCGAACACGCTGGAGTCGTCACTTGTCCCCCGACATGCCGACACCCGGACCGGGGATGCCGTGTCCCCCGACACTGCGGTTGGATCAGGGGTGCGGACAGGACGTCCGCCGCACGACGGAGGGCACGATGCTCGAACACACCAGCGCGGACACGCAGGCGGCAGCCGCCGCGGCCGCCACCCTGCACCTGCGGATCACCATCGTGGGCGCCACGGTCGACGTCCTCCGCGACGTGCCCTTCCACGAGGCCCACGTCGGCATGGTCGCCGACCGGATGGGCATCACGACCGCGGAGCTCCGTCAGCACTTCCCCTCCTGGGACGGCCTCGTGCTCGCGGCCGTCGACCGGTGGAACGGCGCGCGTCTGGAGGAGGTCGCGCACGAGGTCGGGGACGGCCCCACGGTCGACCTGCTGCGAGCGATCGTCGCCTCGAACGCCGAGGACCCCGCGCTCATGCGGCTGCTCGTCGCGCTCCTCTCCGTCGCGGGCAACCCCGAGCACCCGATGTCCACCTACCTGCGGTCGCGCTACCAGCTCTTCTTCTCGCAGATCCGGCGCGGGCTCGAGCACGACATCGCCGTCGGCCGGGCACCGCACACGATGGAGCCGCGACGGGGTGCCGAGCAACTCATCGCGCTGTACGAGGGGCTCCAGCTGCAGGCCATGCTGCGGCCGGACCTCGACCTCGTGCCGGCGTTCGATCGGGCAGTCGCGCGGCTCGAACGCGGGTGGATGGAGCGGTACGAGCCGCAGGCGGCGCAGCGCTTCTCGCAGTGGAGCGACGGCGGGAGCTGGGAGATCTGACGCCTGGCCGCGAGGCGCGCAGCCGGGTCGCCCCGCAGGCGCGCAGGCGTAGTCATGGAGGCTCCGACGGAAGGAACCGACATGGCAGCACCGAACCCGATCCAGGTCCAGAAGTACCTCAGCGGCATCGACTACCCGGCCTCGAAGGACGACATCGTCGCGACCGCCGAGAAGGAGGACGCCCCCGGTGACGTCCTCGAGGCGCTCAAGGGCATCCCGGACGGCGACTACGACGCGCCCACCGCGGTGACGAAGGCCGTCTCCGACAAGGGCTGAGCGCCGCGGCGTCCACTTCACGGGCTGGGCGACACCTCACGGGCTTCCGAGCGCGTGGGGTGTCGCCCAGCCCGTGAACTCGTTCGGGGGCCCGCGCACGCAACCGCGTTCAGCGCGGGCGGTGACCCCGCGGCACCGAGCCGTTGCCCGGGTCGTACCCGGTGTCCCGCAGCACGGGGATCGCCGTCGTGTCGTTGTGGACCGAGTGCACCGTGACCCGGCGTGCACGCCGCAGGGCCCGCCGCGCGCCCGGGGTCGCCACGAGGCCGCCGAGCACGAGCCCCGCTCCGATGCCGAGCGCCACCGAGACCGCCGCCACGAAGTCGAGCGCCGCGCCGGAGGACCCGGACATGAAGTGCAGCAGCGCATCGGACACCGCGACACCGGGCAGCAGCGCACCGCAGAACGCCGGGACCGCGATCGCCGCGACCGCCGTGCGCATCCGGGCGGCGGCGATGGTGGACAGCACGCCGAGCAGCACCGAGGCGATGAACGTCGCCCCGAGCAGCGGCATGCCGAGGTGCCGGAGCTCCCAGAGGAACGCCCCGGCGGCGACCGAGAACACGACCGCCACCGGGATGACCCGCGCGCTGGCCTGCTGCACGAAGCAGTTCGCCGCCGCGGACACCACCGTCAGGGACAGGGACGCCCAGAGCGGCAGCGGCTGCAGGACGATGCCCGACGGGTCGACCTCGATCCGGAGCCACTGCAGCACCGCGATGCCCGCTGGGACCCCGACGACGATCGCCGCGATCACGAGCACGATGTAGAACGCCCGGGCCACCGCCATCGCCCGGAAGCCCGAGATCGCGTCCTGCGCCCAGGTCACGAGCGAGACGTGCGGCAGCAGCAGGACCACGAGCGCGGCGACCATCGTGGCCGCCCCGGTCGCGGTGAGGACGTCGGCCCAGATCGCCAGCGTGCCGATCGCCGAGGCGACCGCGGCCTGGGCTCCCGAGACGAAGAACTGCGGGAAGCCCCGACCGGTCAGCCACCGCCCGGACAGGATGATCCCGAGCATGAGCACGAAGGCGCCGACGCCGGCGCGCCACCCGCCACCGGCCTGCATCGCGATCGAGGTGCCGAGCACCGAGAGTCCGACGTCGGCGAGCCACGACGGCCAGCGGCTCGGCAGGCGCAGCACCGCCACCAGGGCGCTCACCGCACTCGTCATGTCGCGTTCGCCGTGCACCAGGTCGTCGACGATCTGGTTGGCGCGTGCGAGCCGGTCGAGGTCGGAGCCGTCCGACTGCACCGTCCGCACCTTGACGAGCGGCGGGTGGTCGGAGGGGGCGTACTGGATGGTCACCGAGCTGCCCGAGAAGTCGAGGTCGAGCGGCGCCAGGTTCCACTTCGTGGACACCGCGACGACGGCGGTCTCGACGCTGCGGGTGTCCGCGCCCGAGGCGAGCATGACCTCTGCCAGGTCGAGGCAGAAGTCGACGATCTGCACGGGCGAGTACTGCTCGCGAGGGCGGGTGTCGGGGGTGACGTCCTCGTAGATCGTGCCGCGCAGGCGGGCGCGGGCGTCGCGGATGTCGTGCTGTGCGAGGTTGCGGACGCGCGGCCGGGGTGGACGCCCGGGCCGCGGGACGCCGGGGAGGAACTGCTCGGCCATCCGTCAATGGTGCCAGCCGTGCACACCCGAGTCCGGACGTCGGCTGGACGCCGTCAGTGCCGACGCTGCGTGCTGAGTCGTCCGACCGCGAACGCGGTGACGACGGCACCGACGAGGACGACGACCTGCCCCACGCGCTCCTGCCAGGTGTGCGTGATCGGCAGCACGGCCTCGTCGGCGAGGGGCGCGTAGGCGAACCACCCGAACGACGGGTTCGGTGCTGCGAGGAGGAGGACGACACCGGCGACGAGCAGGACGATGCCCGCCAGGAGCACACGAAGTGTCCCGGTCCGGGCGAGGCGTACGGTGCAGACGGCCGCCACGATCCCGCCGACCAGGGCGAGGACCGCGCCGGCGACGAGCTGTCCGGGTCGGTCCCCGCTGACGAACGCGAAGTCACGGCTCGTCGCACCCGCGATCCAGCCGGACGATTCGAGTCGTCGCGCCGCCAGGAGCAGGACGCCGACGAGCGAGACGAGGGCGCCCGCCCACGCGACGGTGTGCGTGCGGGTCCCGAAGAGGCGGCGCATGCGCACCACGGTACCGACGAACGGACGGGAGGCGCGGTGCCAGCTGGCACCGCGCCTCCCGTCCGTCACGTGGTGACGTCCCGTGGGACGTGACGACTACTGCTCGAAGGTCGCCTTGAGCTCGATGTCGACACCGGTGAGTGCCTTGGAGACCGGGCAGGTCGCCTTGGCCTCGTCGGCGGCCTTCAGGAAGGCGGCCTCGTCGATGCCGGAGACCTCGCCGTTGACGGTCAGGGTGATGCCGGTGAGCTTGAAGCCGCCCGCGCTGTCCGGGCCGAGCGAGACGTCGGCCTTGACGTCGAGCGCCTCAACGGTGCCGCCGGCCTCGCCGAGGATGGCCGAGAACTGCATCGCGTAGCAGGCCGAGTGGGCCGCGGCGATGAGCTCCTCGGGGCTGGTGGTGCCACCGGCCTCGTCAGCGGCGCGCTTCGGGAAGGAGACGTCGTAGGTGCCGACCTTCGAGCTCGACAGCTCGACCTGGCCGGAACCGTCGTTGAGGCCGCCGTGCCAGGCGGTGCGTGCGGTGCGCGTGGGCATACCCGCTCCTTTCGTTGGGGGAGGCCCGTTCTGAGCCGTCGCCAGTCAATCGGAGAACGATCGTTCTCGCAACCGGCTCTCGGGGAGTACGCAGGTGCCGGCGCGCCCCGACCCGCTCGCCGGGGTCGGGAATCCGATCGACACCTGTCGTGCTGATCGACAGGCGTAGTCTGAGCGGGTCGAAGGAGGACACCCATGCACGCCGTCGTGTTCCAGCAGTACCGGACGTTCCCCGTCCTGACCGAGGTCGAGAAGCCCGTTCCTGGCCCGGGGGAGGTGTTGCTCAAGGTCGCCGGTGCCGGGGCGTGCCACTCCGACGTCGCCGTCTACCGTGAGTTCCAGGAGGGGCAGCCCGGAGCGCAGGCTCCAGGCTTCGTCCTCGGCCACGAGAACTCCGGCTGGGTCGAAGCGGTCGGCGACGGCGTGACCGGCTTCACGGAGGGCGACGCGTACCTCGTCTACGGACCGGTCGGCTGCGGGCACTGCTCGTACTGCTCCAAGGGCCAGGACACCTACTGCGAGCACGCGGCGACGAACCCCTACGCCGCCATCGGCCTCGGGCGGGACGGCGGCATGGCCGAGTACGTCACCGTGCCGGCCCGCAACCTCGTACCCCTCGGGGACGCCGATCCGATCGCCGCCGCTCCGCTCAGCGACGCCGGCCTCACGCCGTACCACGCGATCAAGGCCGCGCTGCCGAACCTGGCGGGTGGCGGGCGGTACGCGCTCGTGGTCGGCCTCGGTGGCCTCGGGCAGATCGCCGTGCAGATCCTCACGGCCCTGACCGGTGCGACCGTGATCGCGACCGACACGAAGCAGGACGCGATGGACCGCGCTGCGGCTCGTGGAGCGGTGACCGTCCCGGCCGGCCCCGACCAGGCGGCTGCGATCCGCGAGCTCACCGGCGGTCGGGGCGTCGACGCGGCGTTCGACTTCGTCGGGGCGACGCCGACGATCGCGACCGCGAAGGCCTCGATGGCGATCGGCGGGCGACTCACGGTCGTCGGGATCGCCGGCGGCACGGTCGAGTGGAACTTCTTCTCGACGCCGTACGAGTCGACGATCACGAACACGTACTGGGGCACGATCGAGGACCTGCACGAGGTCGTCGCGATGTACCGCGCCGGGCAGATCGAGCCCGACGTCGAGCGGTTCGCACTGTCCGACGCGCTCGAGGCCTACCGGAAGCTCGAGGCCGGTGAACTGTCCGGCCGCGCAGTGGTCGTGCCGACGCTCTGAGTGTCAGCGCGCTCGGGGCTCGGCCTCAGACGGCCGGGCCCGCGGAGCGCAGGACGTCGGCCTGCTCCGGGGACGTGCGTGCCGCGTAGCCGATGCGGCTCTCGCGCACGTGCCACGCCATCCGCTCGGCCGCTGCCTCGACGTCCCCCGCGTCGATCGCCGCGAGGATGCGACGGTGGTCGGGCCACAACCGCTTGCCGCGTGACGAGGTGTCGAGCGCGTAGAGCCACTCGATCTTCCGCGACAGCTGGCGGAGCAGGGTCGCGAGCGTCGAGCTGCCGGAGAGCTCGGCGACGAGCAGGTGGAAGCGCTCGTTGAGGTCGACGAGCAGGTCGAGCTCGTCCCGCCCGACGGCCGCGTCCCCCTCGTCGAGGACCGCACCGAGCTCGCGGCGCACGCGCCACCAGTCCTCGGGTGGGGCGTCGGCCGCGAAGAGCGTCCGGGCACGGGTCGCGGCGCGGCGGGCGGTGGCCGTCTCGAGCGACTCGCGGACCGCGAAGAGGTCGTCGGCCTCGTCGAAGGGGATGTCGGCGATCCGCGAGCCGACGTTCGGACGCGAGACGACGAAGCCCTCGCCCTCGAGCCCGCGGAGCGTCTCGCGGACCGGGACCCGGGAGACCCCGTGGCGCTCCGCGAGGAACGCCTCGGTCACCCGGGTGCCCGGTTGCAGGGCGCCGGTGACGATGTCGTGGCGGATGGCGTCGATGACGCTCGTCCCGTTCAGCACGGTGCTGATCGTGCCACACCGCGCCGGTCGGCGGCCCGGGAACGCGTCACGCAGCCGCCTCGGCGAGGCTCCGACCAGGGATCGCGTCGAGCAGGTCCTTCGTGTACTGCTCCTGCGGGTCGTCGAACACCGCTGCGACGCTGCCCCGCTCGACGACCTCGCCCCGACGCATCACCACGACGTCGTCGGCGATCCGCCGGACCACCCCGAGGTCGTGCGTGATGAACAGGTAGCTCAGCCCGAGTCGGTCCTGCAGCTCCTCGAGCAGCGCCAGGATCTGCTCCTGCACGAGCACGTCGAGCGCCGACACCGCCTCGTCGAGGATGATCAGCTCTGGCTCGAGCGCCAGTGCCCGGGCGATCGCCACGCGCTGCCGCTGCCCGCCGGACAGTTCGTTCGGTCGGAGCTGCGCGACCTCGCGGGGGAGTGCGACCTGGTCGAGCAGCGTCGCGACCCGCTCGGTGCGCGACGCCCGGTCACCGATGCCGAACACGCGCAGGGGCTCGTCGATGATGCGTTCGATGGTGGAGGTCGGGTCGAGTGATCCGTACGGGTCCTGGAACACCGGCTGCACCCGTCGACGGATCTCCCGTCGCTCGGCACCACGCGCGGTGCCGATCGACTTGCCGTCCACCAGCGCGGTGCCCGACGTCGGGGTCTCCAGCCCGAGCACGATCCGCGCCACGGTCGTCTTGCCCGAGCCGGACTCGCCGACGACCGCGGTGGTCGTGCCCCGCCGGACGGCGAAGGACACCCCGTCGGCGGCCTTCAGCGTCCCCGCGCCCCGGCCGCGCAGCTTGTACTCCTTGACCAGGTCGGACACGACGAGGATCGGCTCGCCGGCGCTGACCGGCTCCGGTGCCACCCCGGACAGGGCGGGGGCCGCCGCGATGAGCCGCTTCGTGTACTCGTGCTGCGGATCGCGGAGGATCGCCTCCGGGGCACCCTGCTCGACGATGTCGCCGTCGAGCATCACGACGACACGGTCGGTCCGGTCGGCCGCGACACCGAGGTCGTGCGTCACGAACAGCAGCGTCGTGCCGTGCTGGTCGACCAGGGTCTGCAGGTGGTCGAGGATCTGGCGCTGCACCGTCACGTCGAGCGCGCTGGTCGGCTCGTCGGCGATGAGCAGCTCGGGCTGCCGGGCGAGCGCGACCGCGATGAGGATGCGCTGCCGCATGCCGCCGGAGAACTCGTGCGGGAACTGGCCCGCGCGCCGGCCGGCCTCGGGGATGCCCGCCTCGGTCATGAGCTCCACGACCCGCTGCCGGATCGCCGTCCGACCACGCAGGCCGCCGGCCCGCAGCGCGTCCGCGATCTGCGCACCGACCCGCATCGACGGGTTGAGGTTCGTCGACGGGTCCTGCGGGACGAGACCGATCCGACCACCACGCACGCGGCGCATGAGCGTCTCGTCGGCGTGGGCGATGTCGTCGGACCCGAGCCGGATGTCCCCACCGGTGATGTGCCCGGCGCCCGGCAGCAGCCGCAGCAGCGCCGCGATCAGCGTCGACTTGCCCGAGCCGGACTGGCCGACGATCGCGACGCGCTCGCCGCGGCGGACGTCGAGGTCGACGCCGTGCAGCACCTCGCGGTCGCCGAACGCGACCCGCAGGTCGCGTACCGAGAGCAGGGTGTCGGCTCCGGTGTCGGACGGGAGGCGCGGTGCGGCCCCGGCGGTCGTCGTCACGTTCTCAGCGTCCTGCGGCATAGCCCTGTGCTCCTCGCGGGTTGGCGGCGGCGCCCATGACGCCTGTGTCGGGGTCGCGCGTCACGCACGACAGGCGGCCGAGCGACCAGTCGCCGGCCCGGGTGACGACGTGGCCGAGCTCCTCGAGCCCGGTGATGACGTCGTCCCCGAGACGGTCCTCGACGACGAGGCCGCCGGGGGTCCAGGTGCGGGGCCAGAACGACCCCGGGAACGACGTCGTGTGCAGTGCGGGGGCGTCGATCGCCTGCTGCGGGGTCCACCCGCCGACGATCGTGCGGAGCAGGAAGAGCAGCTGCCACTGGTCCTGCTGGTCGCCGCCCGGGCTGCCCATCGCCACGACGGGCTCGCCGTCCCGCAGCACCAGCGTCGGCGTGAGCGTCGTGCGGGGCCGGGCGCCGGGGGTCAGCGTGGACGCCGTGCCCTCCTCGAGCCAGGTCATCTGCATGCGGGTGCCCAGGCAGAACCCGAGCTCGGGGATCGTCGGCGAGGACTGCAGCCACCCGCCGGACGGCGTCGCGCTGACGATGTTGCCCCAGCGGTCGACGACGTCGATGTGGCACGTGTCACCGCGGGTCTCGCCGGTCGCCATCACGATCGGCTCGCCACGGTCCTCGTGCACGGCGTCGTCCTCGGCGGGGACGGCCACGGCGCCGGTCGTCGGTGCGTCCCCGCGGGCACCCGGAACGGTCGGCTCGCCGACGCCGGCGATCGGCTCGCCGCCCGGCGTGTAGGTCACGCGGAGCGGCGGCAGCGCGCCGGCCGGTACCGAGACCGTGCCCGGGCGGAGCTCGTGCGAGGCGCGGTCGCCGATCAGGGCGCGACGCTCGTCGGAGTACGCGTCGGACAGGAGCTCGGCCATCGGGACGTCGCCGTCGCCGTAGTACGCCTCGCGGTCCGCCAGCGCGAGCTTCTGCGCCTCGGCGATCGTGTGGGCGCCGAGCACGGTGGACGGGTCGAGTCGCTCGTCGTCCAGCGGGTCGAGCAGGCGGAGGGTCTGCAGGAGCGCCGGACCCTGGCCCCACGGCCCGGTCTTCGCGATCGTGTGCCCGCGGAACTCGGCGGTCGTCGCGGGCTCGGTCGACGCCCGGAACGCCGCCAGGTCCGACGCGCGGACCACTCCGGCGTGGTCGGTCCCGGACGCGTGCCGGTGGGGGGTCCGGACGAACGTGTCGATCGCCTGCGCGACGGAGCCCTCGGCCCACTCGGTCCGGGCCGCCTCGATGCGCGCGACGCGCGCGCCGGCGGTCTCGTCATCCGCGGTGTCGTCGCCTGCGGTGACACCGGACCCGGCCTGCACGAGCCGTTCCAGGACCGCGGCGTAGGCCTCGTTGCGCACCATCGTCCCGGGGACCGGCACCGAGCCTCCCGGCAGCCACCGCTCGGCGGAGGACGGCCAGTGGTCGCGGAACAGGTCCTGCACGGTCGCGATGGTCGCGACGACCCGAGGGGCGACCGGGTGGCCGTCGCGGGCGTACCCGATCGCGGGGGCGAGCACGTCGGCGAGCTCCCACGTGCCGTGCTCGGCGAGGAGCAGCAACCACGCGTCCACGGCGCCGGGCACGGCGGCCGCGAGGGCACCCGCTCCCGGGACGAGGTCGAGGCCCTCGGCGCGGAAGTGCTCCGGCGTCGCGCCGGCCGGGGCCGGTCCCTGGCCCATCAGGACCGTCGGGGTCTTGTCGGACGCCGTCGCGAAGACGGCGGTCACGTCGCCGCCGGGTCCGTTCAGGTGCGGCTCGACGACGTGCAGGACGAAGGCACCGGCGACGGCGGCGTCGAAGGCGTTGCCGCCGCGCTCCAGGACCGACTGCGCCGTCGCGGTCGCGATCCAGTGCGTCGACGCGGCCATGCCGAAGGTGCCCTGCAGGTCCGGGCGGGTGGTCTCCGCCGGAGGGGTGGTGAAGGCGGGGTTGGTGCTCATGGTCACTTCCGGTCGGAGGCGGTGGGATCGAGGGCGTCGCGCAGGGCGTCCCCGAACAGGTTGAAGCCGAGGCAGATGACGGCGATGGCCACACCGGGCACGACCGCTGCCCACGGAGCCTGGCCGAGGTACTGCTGCGCGTCCGAGAGCATGATGCCGAGGCTCGGGGTGGGCGGTTGGATGCCGAGGCCGAGGAAGGACAGCAGCGCCTCGCCGATGACCGCGACCGGCATGATCACCGTGGCCTGCACGATGATCGCGGAGATGCAGTTCGGCAGGACGTGCTGCGCGATGATCCGGGCGCCGCCGGCGTCCAGCGTCTTCGCGCTCGTCACGAAGTCGGCGCTCGTGATCCGCAGGGTCTCACCACGGACGATGCGGATCATCGCCGGCACGTGCGAGATGCCGATCGCGATCACGGCGTTCGTCAGGCTCGGACCGCTGATCGCCGCGAGCCCCACCGCGATGATGAGGAACGGGAATGCCAGGGCGACGTCGGTGAGCCGGCTGATGATCGCGTCGAGCCAGCGCCAGTAGCCCGCGAGGAGCCCGAGCGGAGTGCCGACGACGACCGCGAGCAGCACCGACAGGACGCCCACGACGAGCGAGACCTGGATGCCGTAGAGCGTGCGGGACAGGATGTCGCGGCCGAGGTCGTCGGTGCCGAACCCGAAGCCGACGGTGAAGGGCACCTGGAACGGCAGGTCGAAGTGCGTCGCGGTCGGGTCGTGCGGCGCGACGAGCGGTGCGGCGACCCCGGCGAGCACGACGACGGCGAGCATGATGCCGCCCGTCATGCCGAGCCGGTTCGTCCGCACCTGCTTCCAGATGCGCCCGCGGCTCGAACCCAGGTCGAAGGGAGCGGTGATCGTGGTCATGCGGCGCCTCCGACGCGGATCTTCGGGTTGATGACCGAGTACAGGACGTCCACGGCGAAGTTGATGAGCACGTAGCCCAGCGTGATGACGAGCACGACGGCCTGGATCACCGGGTAGTCGCGGGTGAACACGGCGTCGAGCGTGAGCTTGCCGAAGCCGGGCAGGGCGAAGATGCGCTCGGTGACGACCGCGCCCGAGATGAGTCCGCCGAGCTGCAGGCCGACGATCGTGACGACGACGATCATCGAGTTGCGCAGGCCGTACCGGAACAGCACCCGCGGACGGCTCAGGCCCTTCGCCCGGGCGGTCCGGACGAAGTCGGTCTTCATCGTCTCGATCATCGACGCGCGGGTCTGCCGCATGATGACGGCCGCGAGCGACGTGCCGAGGATGAGCGCCGGCAGGGTCAGGTGGTGCAGCGCGCCGATCGGGTCGCTCGTCACCGGGACGTAGCCCGAGGCCGGGAACCAGCCGAGGCCCGCGGCGAGCCAGACGATCGCCAGGATGCCGAGCCAGAAGTTCGGCACGCTCAGCCCCACCAGGGCGGCGGCGTTCGCCATCCACTCGGGCCACTGCCCGCGGTAGCGCTCGGCGAGGGTGCCGAGGGCGACCCCCACGACGACCGCGACGACGATCGCGTAGAGCGCGAGCCAGAGCGTGACCGGGAGCGTGGCGCCGAGGAGCTCGGTGACCGGGGTGCCGGTGCGGGTGGACTGGCCGAGGTCGCCCTGCAGCGCGTTGACGACGAAGCGCCAGTACTGCACGAGCAGGGAGTCGTCGAGCCCGAGGTCGGCGCGGACCGCTGCGAGCCGTTCGGGGCTGGCCTCCTCGCCCGCCAGGGCCAGGGCCGGGTCGCCCGGCAGCTGCCGGACCCCGAAGAACACCACGATCGAGGCGAGGACGAGCGTGAGCGCCGCCTGCCAGAGCCGGGTCAGGACGTACCGGGTCACTTGTCTCCGCCTTCCACGAACGCCGCCTGGCTGAGTCGGACCACGCCGTCGGCGTAGGTGGACACCCCGGCGACGTCGGTGCTGACGCCGGTGATGCTGCGGGTCCGGTAGAGGTAGATGATCGGGTCGTCCTGCTGGACCTTCGTCACGAGCTGCCCGTACAGGTCGGCGCGTTCCTGCTGGTCGGTGGCCTGTGCCGCGCGGGCGATCAGGTCGTCGACCTCGGGGTCGCTGTAGCCGGGGTAGTTGTTGCCGCCGCCGGTGCCGAGGAACGAGCCGATGTTGCCGTGCGGGTCGACACGGCCGGACCAGCCGAGCTGCAGCGCCTGGAAGTCGCCGCGGGTCTGGTCGTCGAGCAGGGTCGTGTACTCGACCGGGGTGATCGTGATCGCGAAGCCGCCCGCGCGGGCCTGGGCCTGCAGTGCCTGGGCGAACCGGACGGTGTCGGGGGTGTTCGTCACCTCCATCTCGATCGGGAACGGCTGCTGCACGCCGGCCTGCTCCAGGAGTTCCTTCGCGCGCTCCGGGTCGTACTCCGGGCATGCCTTGCTCGCGTCGGTCGCGAAGGCGCTCGTGTCCGGGATCGGGGAGCACGCGACGTCCGCCCAGCCGCGGAACACGCTCTGCACGAGTTCGGCGCGGTTGATCGACATCGACAGGGCCTGCCGGACCTTCCGCTGCGTGGCGAGCGGCGTGTCGAGCGGCTCCGGGTCGGTGCCGACGCCGTCCTGGTTGGCGAGGTTGATCGTGATGCCCTGGTAGCCGAGCGACCCGGTGCGCAGGATGCTGAGGTCCTTGCGCTCCATCAGCTCGTCGACGTCCTGGGTGGAGATCGTGTCGGCGACCTGGACGTCCCCGGACTTCAGGTTCTGCGCGCGGATGCTCGCGTCGGTGATGATCCGGTAGGTGATCCGGTCGAAGTGCGCGCTCGCCGGGTCGTGGTACATCGGGTCGCGCTCGACGGTGATCGAGGTCTGCGGCACGCGCTCGACGAACTTGTACGGGCCGATGCACACCGGGTGGTCGCCGAACCCGTCGCCCTCCTGCTCCAGCGCGGTCGGCGACATGACCATGCCTGCACGGTCGGCCAGTGCCGCGGTGATCGGGGCGAAGGGGGTGGCGTAGCGGATCCGGACGGTGTGGTCGTCGACGGCGTCGATGGCCGACACCGGACCCATCTCGCTCTTCCGGCTCGAGTCGTCCTTCGTCAGGTTCCGCTCGAGCGTCGTCACCACGGCGTCCGCGTCGAACGGGGTGCCGTCGGCGAAGCGGTACCCGGTGTGCACCGGGAAGGTGACGGTCTTCCCGCCGTCGGAGACCGTCGGCAGCTCGGTCGCGAGCAACGGGACGACGGTGCCCTCCGAGTCGATGTCGTAGAGCTTCTGGCACATCGTCTCCATGACGTACCGGGTGTAGAGCGACGACGACGTGGTCGGGTCGAGGCGGTCCGGTTCGGCGGAGAGCGCCATCACGAGGTCGCCGCCCTCGCGGACCTGCTTATCGCCGATCGCGACGGTGGTGACGGTGCCGGCGGTCGCGCCGCCGGCCTTCGAGCGTTGGACCGGCACGCAGGCGGTGAGCGCGAGCGAGGCGGCCAGGGCGACGGCGGGCACGGCGAGGAGTGTCCGGCGGCGTCGAGCGGGTGTCTGGGACATCGAGTTCCTGGAGCTGCTGGTGTGCGTGGCGACTCTTGTGGAGTCACGCTCAGGAGTGCGGTGATTGCATACAATCACAGGTGCTGGCGCTGCTTTGTACACATCGTGTTTCGATCATGTGAAACCTGCCGGAGCACCGGCCGGCCCTAGGCTGGTGGGATGCAGAGCCACGGTGCCGAGGCGGTGCTGGCCGCCCTCGCCCGCACGCCGGGTGACGTCGCAGGAGCCCGACGCGTCGCCCGACGGTTCGCCGACCTCGACGAGGGGGAGCGCTCGGCGCTGCTCTGGAGCGATGACGCCGGTGCACGGTTGGTCGCCGTCGTCCTCCTGGTGCAGGCGATGCGCGCCGAGCCCGACCCGGAGCTGACCGACGAGTACCTCGCCGCGGCGAAGGCCGAGCGGTTCGAGGACACGGTGCTGGTGGACGTCGCGGCCGAGGAGCTCGTCGGCGCCCCGCTCGTCGGCAGCTCGACGGGGCCGCTGTTCGCGCTCGCGAAGTCCGACGTCGCGATGGTCCGCCGGATCGCCGTCGTCGCGACGCTCGCGTTCGCCAAGCAGGGCGACGCCGAGGTGCCCCTCGCGATCGCCGGACGCCTGGTCCGCGAACGTAGCGAGACCGTGCAGTCCGCGCTCGGCTGGGTGCTGCGCGAGACGGGGAAGCGGGCGTCCGAGCCTGCACTCGTGGCGTTCCTCGAGCGGAACGTGCGCTTCCTGACCCCGGCGGCCCGGACGACGGCGACCGAGCACCTGCCGCCGGCCGAGCGGGACCGCCTGCGCGCGTAGCCCTGCTTCGCCCCCGCAGGACGCAACCTCGGCGAGTCCTCGCAGCGGTGCAGCGCAGCGAGCAGCCGCTGTGGTTGCGTCCCGCGGAACCGCGGAACCCGGCGAGCCGGAACGTCAGCGGGTGAAGACGTCGTCGAGCGTCCAGGTCGGCAGGCCGCGCTGCTCGAGCAGGGCGTGCAGCCTGGGCAGCGCCCCGATCGTCCCCGGGAAGTTCGCGTGCCCGATGACGATGTGCGCCGGCTGGAACCACTGCTCCGCGAAGCCGACGACCTGGTCCGAGGAGATGTCGCCCGAGTCAGCCAGGGACCCGTACCAGAGCGTGGGCGTGGTGTAGCCGACGGCCGCGGCTGCCCGGTCGACCCGCGCGTCGTGGTACCCGAACGGCGGCCGGAAGTACGGGCGGGCGTCGACGCCGAACGTCCGCTCGAGGAACTCGTGGTTCCGCATCAGCTCGTCCTGGATCGCCTGGTCGCCGAGCTTCGTCAGTGCGGGGTGGTCCCAGGTGTGGTTGCCGAGCTGCACCTGCCCGGAGTCGACGAGCGGGCGCAGCAGGTCGGCGTGCTCGGTCCACGACGGCCGGACCCCGTTCACGAAGAACGTCAGGCGGGTGCCGGTCCCGGCGGCGAAGCGGGCGTAGGCCTCGACGACCTCGGAGGAGGCCCCGTCGTCCACGGTCCAGGCGATCCCCGGTGTCCCCGCCGGCAGTCCGGTCACGGTCGCGTGCGGCACGGGCACCTTCGTCAGCGCGGGTCGCATCGGTGTCGGTGTCGGTGTCGGTGTCGGTGTGGGCGTCGGCGTCGCAGCCGCCGTCGGGCCGGCGATCGGCGTCGGCGTCGCGGTCGGGGTCCCGGAGCCCCGGGGCGCGGCAGCACCCGGTGTGCAGGCTGCGAGGAGTCCGGCCGCCAGGGAGCCGGTCGCGCCGGCGAGGAGCGCCCTGCGCGTGGTGCTGTGGTCCATCGTCCCCAGCTTCGCGACTGCGCAGGCCCCGGCGCATCGGCGGTCGGACGGACCTGCGGCTGGCCGGTCGGCCATCGGGACCGGACGGGAGGCGCGCCCCACCACCACCTGCAACGCGCGTGCGGGACGGGGCTGGGAGGGCGCCACGGGGCGGGCGCGTAGCGAGGAGGTCACGTGAGCCGCGCCTCCCGGCCGGCCCAGAAGCGACCACGAGAGGAACGCGACGTGCGCGCACTGACCTGGCAGGGCACCGAGAAGGTGTCCGTCGAGACCGTCCCCGACCCGACCATCCAGGAGCCGACCGACGCGATCGTGCGGATCACCTCCACGGCGATCTGCGGCTCCGACCTGCACCTGTACCGGGTGCTCGGCCCGTACATCGACAAGGGCGACGTCCTCGGTCACGAACCCATGGGCATCGTCGAGGAGGTCGGCTCCGCCGTCACGAACCTGAAGGTCGGCGACCGGGTCGTCGTGCCGTTCAACATCTCCTGCGGCCACTGCTGGATGTGCCAGCACGGCTTCCAGTCGCAGTGCGAGACGACCCAGGTGCAGGAGTACGGCACCGGCGCCTCGCTCTTCGGGTACACGAAGATGTACGGCCAGGTCCCCGGCGGCCAGGCCGAGTACCTCCGCGTGCCGCACGCCGACTACGGGCCGATCAAGGTGCCCGACACCGGCGCCGACGACCAGTGGCTCTTCATGAGCGACATCATCCCGACCGCGTGGCAGGCCGTGCAGTACGCCGACGTCCCCGAGGGCGGCACGCTCGCGGTGCTCGGCCTCGGCCCGGTCGGGCAGTTCGCCGCGCGGATCGGCAAGCACCTCGGCTACCGCGTGCTCGCCGTCGACCCGGAGCAGGTCCGCCGCGACCTCGGCGCGAAGCACGGGATCGAGGTGTTCGACCTGTCCGACGACGTCGTGCCGCAGCTGGTCGACCTGACCGACGGTCGCGGCCCGGACGGCGTCGTCGACGCGGTCGGCATGGAGGCCCACGGCAACCCCGTCGCCGGCTTCGCCCAGCGCGCGGCCGGGCTGCTGCCGGACAAGCTCGCGCAGAAGGCGATCGAGACCGCCGGGGTCGACCGGCTGGCAGCGGTGCACGCGGCGATCGACCTCGTCCGCCGCGGTGGCACCGTGTCGCTGTCCGGCGTCTACGGCGGCATGGCCGACCCGATGCCGATGATGACCCTGTTCGACAAGCAGATCACGATCCGCGAGGGGCAGTGCAACGTCCGCCGTTGGGTGGACGACCTGATGCCGCTCGTGTCCGACCCCTCGGACCCGCTCGGCACGCTCGACCTCACCACGCACCGGGTGTCGCTCGAGGACGCCCCGCACATGTACTCGGTCTTCCAGAAGAAGGAGGACGGCTGCATCAAGGTCGTGCTCGACCCGTCGATGGCCGCAGCCTGATGGCCACGCCGTCGCCGCACGCGGGCTGCCGTCCGGGACGGTCCCGCTGATGCGCGTCGTCGTGGTCGGCGCGACCGGCAACGTCGGCACCGCGGTGCTGCGGCGGCTCGCGGCCGCACGGCTGACGGGTGACGGCCGCGCGGGCGACGAGGGCGGCCTGCAGGTCGTCGGCGTCGCCCGTCGGGTGCCGGACGTTCGCGTGGCGCCGTACGACGTGGCCGTGTGGCACGCGGTCGACGTCGGTGGTCCCCGTGCGGTCGACGAACTGGCGGCGGTGTTCCAGCGAGCCGACGCCGTGGTGCACCTGGCGTGGGCGCTCCAGCCGACGCACGACATCCCGGCGCAGCACCGGACGAACGTCACGGGCACGGCGAACGTGCTCGCGGCGGTCGCCCGCGCCGGGGTCGGGCAGCTCGTCGTGTCCTCGTCCGTCGGGGCCTACCGCGGCGTCGACGTCGAGGGCAAGCGGACCCCGGTCGACGAGTCCTTCCCCACGACCGGTATCCCGTCGGCGACGTACTCGATCCACAAGGCCGAGAACGAGCGGGCGATGGATGCCTTCGAGCGGGACCACCCCGAGGTCGTCGTCACCCGGCTCCGACCCGGCCTGGTGTTCCAGCGCGGGGTCGCGGCAGAGCTCCGGGGGCTGTTCCTCGGGCACCTCGTGCCGATGTCGATCGTCCGGGCGGCCCGGTTCGCGGTCCTGCCCCTGCCGCTGCCGTTCGTGTTCCAGGCGGTGCACGCCGACGACCTCGCCGACGCGTTCTGGCGGGCGATGGACCGACGGGCCGCCGGCGCGTTCAACATCGCCGCGTCGCCGGTGCTCACCCCGCCGCGGATGGCGCGTGCGGCGGGGATGCTCGGGGCGGTGCGGGTGCCGCTCCGGCTGCTGCGCGGGATCGTCACACTGACCTGGCGGCTCAGGCTCCAGCCGACCGACGCCGGATGGCTCGACATCGCTGCCGGCGTGCCGATCATGCGGACCGACCGGGCCCGGCGCGAGCTCGGGTGGGAACCGCGGCACACGGCCGAGGACGCGCTGCGCGAGCTCGTGAGCGGGTTCGCGGACGGGGCGAACATCGAGGCATCGGGGCCGCTGCGGGGCTGAGCGGCGCTGAGCCCGGTGGCACGCCTGACGGCGAGCGCGCGCGAGCGCCTGGCGGAATCGGGCGTACCTGGCAGAAACGGGCGTACCTGGCGGAACCGTTCGACCAGGTACGCCCGGAAGCGCCTGCCATCGCACCTGTTCTGGGAAGGACCGGGCACGCTACGCTCCAGCCCAGGGCGCGAGCGTGCCCGGCAGGGAGAGGGGCTGACGTGGCGATCGACGACTTCGGGGCCCCGGGCGGGGAGACCCACAACCCGCTGATTCCGCCCGCCTACGACCTGGTCTGGACCCTCGTGGCCGTCGGTGGCATCGTCACGCTCCTCGGGATCGTCGCGGTGCTCGTCGTCACCGTGTACCGGTCCCGGCGGATGGTCGCGCGAGGGCAGAACCCCCTGACCGTCCCGGAGGACCTGGCGTACCGCGCGATGCACGCTCAGGTGCTGGGCCCCGTACCGACACGCGAGCAGCGGCTCGCCGAGCTCGACGACCTCCATCGTCGCGGTGTCATCACGGACGACGAGCACCGGACCGCCAGGGCCGAGGCGCTCCGCGCGTAGCCTGGGACGGTGCTGCCGACGGACCTGCTGGGCGACTGGATGCTGCGCCGGACGGTCGACGACCGGCTCGCGGGCGCGACCGGCACCGTCACCGGGACGACGTCCCTGACGCTGGTGACCCCGGACGAGGTGCGCTGGGACGAGTCCGGCACGATGCACCTCGGGGACCTCGTCACCCCTGTGTCCCGGACGCTGTCCGTCCGGCGGGTGGACGGGCGGTGGACCGTGCACTTCGCCGACGGCCGCGTCTTCCACCCCTGGGCCTGGGGCACCGTGGTCGAGCACCCCTGCGCGCCCGACGACTACACCGGCGTGCTCGCCGGGGACGCCCGTCGCTGGACCGTCCGCTGGGAAGCCCACGGCCCGGCGAAGGACTACCGGCTCGACAGCGTGCTCCAGCGTCGGCCCGCCACGGCAGACTGAGCGCATGGCACGCACCCCGACCGGCACCACCGCCCCGCGCATCTCTGTGATCGCCCCGGGCGACCTCGAGGACTGGGCACCGGCGCCGGGCGACGTCCTGACCGGCGACCGGATCGAGGGCAGGCGCATCGCCGTGTTCGACGTGGCCGGCGAGCGACTGCCCGACCTCGAACTCGAGGAGTGCGTGGTCGACACGCTGCGCGCCGACGGTGCCGACCTGCGTGGGCTGCGCATCCGGGACTCGATCGTCGAGACGCTCGACGCCCCGGTGCTCCGCGCGTCGAGCAGCGCCTGGCGGGAGGTCCGGGTCGCGGGCGGCCGGGTCGGCTCTGCCGAGCTGTACGACGCGACGCTGAACGGTCTCGAGTTCGTCGGGATGAAGCTCGGGTTCGTGAACCTCCGCGGCTCGACGGTCACCGACGTGGTGTTCCGAGACTGCGTCGTCGACGAGCTCGACGTGGCGGACGCACGGCTGCTGCGCGTGGCGTTCCCCGGCACCCGGATCCGATCCGTCGAGGGCACGAACACCCGCATCGAGCACGTCGACCTGCGCGACGCCGACCTCGATCGGGTGGAGCGGCTCGAGGGACTCCGCGGCGCGACCATCGGGTCGGACCAGCTCTTCGCCCTCGCGCCGCTCCTCGCGGCGCAGGCCGGCTACCGCGTGGACTGACCGACGGGTGCGGCCGCGGCGTCCAGCGCAGCCGCGATGTCCGCCTGGACCAGGTCGCCGTGCACCGCTGCGCCGGCCTGGGTCCCCGCCGCGGCCGAGGCGATGACCGTGGCCATCGGCGACGTCACGTTCCCGGCGGCGTAGACCCCGCGGACGCCCGTCTGTCCGACGGCGTCGACGACGAGTCCGCCGCCGAACCGGAACCCGTTCACGACGACGTCCTCCGCCCGCAGCCCGAGGCCCTCGAGGAACGCCACGCGCGGCTCCGCCGTGCTCGATGCCGCGAACGCGTCGAGTGCGGCGACATCTCCGGAGTCGAGCTCGATCCCGGTCAGGACACCGTCCGACGACAGCACGCGGGACACGGACCCCTCGACCACCGCGATGCCGCGTGCCCGGAGACCGGCCAGACCGGTGTCGTCGACGAGCGCCGGGTCGGTGACGAACGCCGTCACCCGGTCGCTCAACGCGCGGAACATCTGCGCGTGGTGCACGCCGTTCGGCGTCGTGACGAGGACGCCGATGCGCTGGTCGCGGACCTCCCATCCGTGGCAGAACGGGCAGTGCACGACGCCGCGCCCCCACTGCTCGGCGAGCCCCGGCACGTCGGGCAGGACGTCGACGGCGCCGGAGGCGACGACCAGCCTCCGGGACGTGACGACACGACCGGAGTCCAGCGTGACGGAGAAGCCGACCGGGTCGGTGCCGTCGCCGTCGGTGGCGGACGCGGCCACGACCCTCCCGGCCGTCACCTCGACGCCGTACGCGGCCACCTCGTCGCGACCGATGCGGGTCAGCTCGGTGGGTGCGACGCCCTCGCGGCCGAGGTAGTTGTGCGCGCCCGTGGCGACGGCGTTGCGGGGCTCGCCCGCGTCGACGACCAGGACGGAGCGCCGCGAGCGTCCGAGGACGAGCGCGGCGGACAGGCCGGCGGCAGAGCCGCCGATGACGATGACGTCGGAGTGATCGGACATGACCGCATCCTGCAGTGCCGTGTTCGAACGCGGCAACGTTCGTTGCTGGTCTGGCAAGATCACGGCATGGACGCTCTGGAGGCACGACCCACCCCGCCGACGACGGCACAGGTGGTCGACGCGGTCGGCCCCCGCCTGCGGTGGCTGCGCGAACGACGTGACGTCACCCTGGCGGCGCTCGCCGCCGGGACCGGAATCTCGGTGTCGACGCTGTCGCGGCTCGAGTCCGGGCAACGACGACCGACGCTCGAGCTGCTCCTCCCGCTCGCTCGTGCCTACCAGGTGCCGCTCGACGACCTGGTCGGGGCGCCGCAGACGGGCGACCCTCGTGTCCACCTCAAGCCCGAGCGGCATGGCGGTCGCGTGGTGATCCCACTGACGAAGCGCACCGGCGGCGTGCGGTCGTTCAAGCAGCTCATCCCGCCGGAGCCCCGGGGGACCGACCGCACGCTGCGGACCCACGAGGGGTACGAGTGGCTCTACGTGCTGTCGGGGCGGCTCCGACTGCTGCTCGGCGAGCGGGACTTCGACCTCGGGCCGGGTGAGGTGGTGGAGTTCGACACGCACACGCCGCACTGGATCGGGAACACCTCGGACGAGGTCACCGAGGTGCTGTGCCTGTACGGGCCACAGGGGGAGCGGGCACACGTGCGGTCTCGGCCGGCGGCGCGGCAAGACGGCTGACCTCGATCGGACGCGGTGCCGGGGAGACCCCGGTCGCGACGCGGCCCCGTCGAGCCCACCGACGCACCGGGTTCGCGCGGCGGCCGTTGACCCGGAACGTGTGGAACGCCCGCCGGGTCCGGACGAAGGCCGAGGTCGCGCTCGACAGGGGGCGCGCCGACACCTCGACGGTGAGCGACCGGGAGGCGACCACGTGCCACGCGGGGTCGAGCTGCATCGACAGGTCGACGTCGTCGTGCACCTCGGGGTCGTCGCGGTGCGCCCGGCTCCTGATCGCCGCCCACGTGTCGCGGTGCATGGCCATCGCCGACCCGAACAGCGGTGGGCGGCCGAGCGCCGACCACATCAGCGCGAAGAACGGCCCCATGTAGAGCCCGTTCCAGACGGTGCGGAGGACCGTCCCGCCACGTGCCGGACGACCGGGACCGGTGACCGCGACGACATCCGGCCGGGCCAGCAGCCGGACGGCCTCGGCGACCCACCCTGGCGGCGGGACCGAGTCGGCGTCGAGCCGCGCGATGACGTCACCTGCAGCGTGGTCGTAGCCCCGTGCCGAGGCCCGGGCGATCCCGCGCACCGGTTCGTGCAGCACCGTGGCGCCGGCGGCGAGGGCGACCTCGACGCTCCGGTCCGTGCTGCCGTTGTCGACCACGACGACCTCGTGCACGGAGTGCGTCTGCGCGGCCAGGGCGTCGAGGCAGCGCACGAGGTGCTCGGCGTCGTCGAGCACGGGGACGACGACGGAGACCTGCGGCACGTCCCCGATCCTGCCGGAGCACCGCTGGACGGGCCGTCGGGAGGACGGCCCACCTGCCGCCGAGCCGCCCCTCCCGCGTTCCGTGGATGACGAGACCGCGCACAGTGGCGTTCCTGTGTCGCAGCGCAGTGCGGGCCGCGCACGGTCGGCTCCAACGCGACGGGTGCCGTGCCCGCCGCGACCGAACCGGAAGGCCGACCATGACCACGAACCCACCCGGGAACGACTCCGGGACGCCCATCCACGACCGCACGGCGGCTGCCGAGGGACACGAGGTGTACCCGGGCGTGACCGTGCCCTCGTACGCCGGTGACACCCCGGCCGCGCGCCCCGAGGGCTTCGACGACGTCGAGCCGCTCGACGCGCTGCCCGCCGACGAGCAGCTCCCCGCCACCCCGTCGGCCGCGGGTGCCTCGGCTCCGCTGGTGGACTCGACGAGCACCTCCGCCGGGTACGTCCCGACGACGGGCGCGGGCTCCTCCACTGCGTCGTCCACGAGCGTCGGCGGTCCCGGTGGTGCCGGCACCGCTGGCGGCTCCGACGGGGCCGGCGGCAAGGCCGACGCCGCCAAGGGTGCCGCGCAGGACGTCGCCGGTGACGCGAAGGACAAGGCCGCGAACGTCGCCGGCACCGCCAAGGAGCAGGCATCGAACGTCGCCTCCGAGGCCACCGACCACGCGAAGCAGCTCTACTCGCAGGCCACGGACACGCTCAAGGAGCAGGCCGCCGGGCAGCAGGAGCGCGCCGCGGGCGGCCTCCGCACCCTCGGCGAGCAACTCGGTCGCATGGCCGACAACGACGACGAGCAGGGCATCGCCGCGAAGGTCGTCCGTGACCTGTCGAACCGCGCCGGCTCCGCTGCCGGGTACCTCGAGAACCGTGACCCGGGCTCGCTGCTCGACGAGGTGAAGTCCTTCGCGGCACGGAAGCCCGGGACCTTCATCGCGCTCGCCGCGGGCGCTGGGATCCTGGCCGGACGCCTGACGAAGGCGCTCGCGACCGAGGTGAAGCACGAGAAGGAGGCCGGTAGCGGCACCGACGGGACGGTGGGCAGCGCATGAGCCACGCCACCCCCGGTGGGTTCCCCGCAGCCGAGCCGACCCCCGAGGAACGCGCCGCCACGACCCCGCTGGGTGAGCTGCTGACCGACGTGTCGAAGGACCTGTCGTCGCTGTTCCGCCAGGAGGTCGCGCTCGCGAAGGCCGAACTGACCGAGTCCGCCAAGAAGGCGGGCAAGGCGGGCGGCATGTTCGGCGGCGCCGGCCTGACCGCGCTGTTCGCCCTGCTGTTCCTGTCGATCGCCGCGTGGTGGGGTCTCGGGTACCTCATCGGCAACGCCTGGTCGGCCGTCGTGATCGCGGTGGTCTACGGGATCGTCGCCGCGGTCCTCGCCGTCCGTGGGCGCAAGGAGATCAAGGAGATCCAGGGCGCCCCGCAGACCGTCGAGACCGTCAAGGAAGTCCCCGAAGCACTCAAGCCGAACACCGGGAGGAAGCCATGAGCACCCCAGAAGAGATCCGCGCCGACATCGAGCGCACCCGCGGGACCCTCGGTTCCGACGTCGACGCGCTGGCCGACAAGGTCAGCCCGTCCTCCATCGCCCACCGGCAGACCGAGAAGGTGAAGAGCCGGTTCCAGGGCGTCCGCGACTCGGTGATGGGATCGGCGCACTCCGCCGGGTCGAGTGTGTCGGGATCGGCGTCCGGCGCCGCCGACCAGGCGAAGGACGTCGCGCACAAGGGCGTCGAGAAGGCGAAGGGCAACCCGCTCGCCGTCGGGCTCATCGCCTTCGGTGCCGGGTGGCTGGCGTCGTCGCTCATCCCTACCTCGGACAAGGAGGAGCAGCTCGCCGGTGAGCTCAAGGACAAGGCGGCTCCCCTCGTCGAGGACGTGAAGTCCCAGGCGAAGGACGTCGGCTCGCAGCTGGGCGACGTGGCGAAGGAGCACGCGCAGGACCTCAAGGGGACCGCGCAGGACGCTGCACAGACCGTCAAGGACGAGGCGCAGGGCGCCGCGTCCGACGTCCAGGACCACGCGAAGAGCGCCGCCGACGACGTGCGCAGCAGCTGACGTCCTCACTCGACGTCACCAGGTGGCGGACGGGAGGCGCGGTGCCAGCGGGTGCCGCGCCTCCCGTCCGTCGTCTGCCCCCGTGGGACTGAGCGTGCCCTCAGGACGCGCGGGCATGCGGCCCGGTTCGACGGGCGTTGACTGGTCGCATGCAGCTGACGAAGTACAACCACGCCACGGTCGTCCTCGAGCAGGACGGCACCACCCTCGTGCTCGATCCCGGTGCGTTCACGCCCGAGGCAGCCGGCCTCGTCCGCTCCGCCACCGCAGTGCTCGTCACGCACGAGCACCCCGACCACCTCGACGTCGACGCGGTGCGCGCCGGGCTGGACGCGAACCCGGACCTCGTCGTCCGCGGTCCGCGACCGGTCGTCGACCAACTCGGCGACCACGACGGCCGAGTGCGTGCGGTCGAGGCGGGCGACACCTTCTCGGTCGGTGGGTTCGACATCCGTGTGTTCGGCGAGCAGCACGCCGTGATCCACCCGGACATCCCGGTGATCCCGAACGTCGGGTACCTGGTCGACGACACCGTGTTCCACCCGGGAGACGCCTACCTCGTCCCCGGTGTGCCGGTGCCGACCCTGCTCGTGCCGACGAGCGGTCCGTGGACGCACACGGCCGAGGCGGTCGACTACGTGCGCGAGGTGCAGCCGGAGCGGATCGTGCAGATCCACGAGGCGATGCTCAGCGAGCTCGGGCAGCAGTCGACCGCGCGGTTCCTCGGGCCGGACATGCTCGGGACGGTGCCGGTCACGATCCTGGCACCGGGCGAGTCCATCACGGTCTGAGTCGCCCCGCGCGGCCCGGTCCGTTCCGGGCTGAGTCGTCGCTCGCGGTCGGGGGAGCACGCTGGACGGATGCCTGACGCTCCCTCGACCGCGGTCCTCTTCGACATCGACGGCACCCTCGCCGACTCCAACTACGCGCACGTCGACGCCTGGTGGCGCGCATTCCGGGCCGCCGGGGAGTCCGTCGACGCGTGGCGGATCCATCGAGCGATCGGGATGGACTCCGGGCGGTTGCTCGAGGAGCTGCTGCCCGACGCCTCCGACGAGGTCCGGGACGAGGCGAAGCAGTTCCACACCGCGTTCTACTCGGAGCACATGCCGCAGCTCCGGCTCCTGCCCGGCGCGCGGGAGCTGCTCGAGGCCGTCTCCGACGCCGGGCACGCGGTCGTGCTCGCCACGAGTGCGCCCGAGTCGGAGCTGTCGGTGCTGCGCGAGCTGCTCGACGCGTCCGCCTGGGTGACCGCGGAGACGAGCTCGGAGGACGTCGAGGAAGCCAAGCCCGCCCCCGGGATCATCCAGGTGGCGCTCGACAAGGTCGGGGTCGCGGCGGACCGCGCGGTGATGGTGGGCGACGCGATGTGGGACGTGGAGTCGTCCGGCAAGGCCGGCCTGCCCTGCGTCGGCGTGATGACCGGCGGGATCGGCGGCGACGAGCTGCGGGGCGCCGGTGCAGCCGCCGTGTACGACGACGCGGCCGCCGTGCTCGCCGCGTTCCGGGCGGGCGAGGGGCCCATCGCCGCGCTTGCCTGAGCGGTGCGCCGTGCGGCCGGCTCGCGCGGCTCGCGCGGCTCGCGCGGCGATCTCACGCGCTCACCGACACCTCACGGTCGCCGTGGGCCGTGAGGTGTCGCTCAGCGCGTGAGGTCCCCGGAGTGCCAGGATGAACGATCGTGATCACGATCGAGCGCGTTGCCTGGGACGACCCCCGCGGAGTGGCCCTCCGCGCCACCATGGACGACGAGATGCACGAGCGCTACGGCGACGGGCACGCGGACGAGGACCCGGCCGTCACCGCCGAGCGGAACCGCGTGCTGGCGGTCGACCCGGCCACCGTCATCACCTCGCTCCTCGCGATCGACGAGGACGGCACCGCCCTCGGGCACATCGCCGTCCGGCACCTCGGCGACGAGGTCGAGCTGAAGCGCCTCATCGTCCTCGCCGCCGCCCGCGGCAAGGGCGCCGCCACCGCCCTGCTCGCCGAGGGTGAGCAGGTGGGGCGCGAGCAGGGGCGTCCCGCGTGATCCTGCAGACCGGCGACAAGCAGCCCGAGGCCGTGGCGCTCTACCGCAAGACCGGGTGGGAGCAGATCGACGTCTACGAGCCGTACGCCGCGACCATGCCGTGGTCGTTCTGCTTCGCGAAGGCGCTGTAACCCGTCTTCCCGTTGCACTCTCAGCGGCAGAGTGCAATTCTTGCCCGGTGAGCACCACCGAACGCACCCGCGCGCTGCGCCGACGCATGATCGTCGAGGCGCGCCGGGCGACGATCGAGCACGGCCTGCACGGGTTCACGATCGAGCAGCTCTGCGACACGGTCGGGGTCTCGCGGCGGACGTTCTTCAACCACTTCGCGTCGAAGGACGACGCCGTGCTCGGCATCGAGCAGGGGCGCACCGAGGAGGTCCTACGCGCCTACGCCGCGGGCGCCCTCGTGCCGGACGACCTCGACCCGCTCGGCTCCGTCGTCGCCCTGGCGATCGAGCAGATGCACGTCGCCGGGCTCGACCGCGCCGACGAGGCCCTCGTGCGCCGGGTGTTCGAGCGCGAGCCCGTGATGGTGGCGAAGTTCCTCGCCGCCGCCGACGTCCAGCTGGCCGCGGTCGGTCGGGCCGTCCGCGAGCGCTTCGGCTGGACGGACCCCGACGACCGGCGGGCGCAGCTCGTCACCGAGGCCGCCGCCGGCCTGCTCAAGGTCACGGCCGGCGAGTACTTCGACGACGCCTTCGACGAGGCGACCGGGCCGTCGTTCGACGCGTTGCTCACCGAGAACCTCCGCCAGCTCAGGGCGGCCATCACCACCACCGGACAGGACCCCACCGCATGAGCGCCACCGCGCAGGGCACGAAGCGTGCCCGACCCGGATCCGACGGACCGCTGCTCCTGACGCAGCGCCGCATCTGGATCATCTTCTCCGCCCTGATCGCCGGGATGCTCCTGTCGAGCCTCGACCAGACCATCGTCTCGACGGCGATGCCCACGATCGTCGGTGAACTCGGCGGCGTCGCGCACCAGGCCTGGCTGACGACCGGGTACCTGCTCGCATCGACCATCGCGATGCCGATCTACGGCAAGTTCGGCGACGTCCTCGGGCGCCGCAACCTGTTCCTCGTCGCGATCGCCCTCTTCACGATCGCCTCCGCCGGCTGCGCGTTCGCCGGCGACTTCACACAGCTCGTCGTGTTCCGGGCGATGCAGGGCCTGGGTGGCGGCGGCCTGATGATCCTGTCGCAGGCGATCATCGCCGACATCGTCCCCGCCTCGGAGCGCGGCAAGTACCTCGGTCCGCTCGGCGCGATCTTCGGCCTGTCGGCGATCGGCGGCCCGCTGCTCGGTGGGTTCTTCGTCGACCACCTCACCTGGAACTGGGCGTTCTACATCAACATCCCGGTCGGCATCGCGGCGTTCTTCGTCGCCTGGTTCGCGCTGACCCTGCCGACGAAGAAGGCCGAGAAGCGGATCGACGTGCTCGGCGTCGTGCTCATGTCCGCCGCGACCACCTGCCTGGTGTTCTTCTCGGAGTTCGGCGGGAGCCGCGACCACGGCTGGGACGCCCCCGAGACGTGGGCGTGGTTCGCCGGCCTCGTGGTCTCGGCCGCGCTGCTCGTGCTCGTCGAGTCGCGCGTCGAGGACCCGGTGCTGCCGATGTCGTTCTTCCGCAACCGCACGTTCCTGCTCGCGACGGGCATCGGCCTCGTGCTCGGCATCGGCATGTTCGCCGCGATCGGCTTCGTCCCGACGTTCCTGCAGATGGCCTCCGGCACCTCGGCCGCGGTGTCCGGCCTGCTCATGCTGCCGATGATGGTCGGCCTGATCGGCACGTCGATCGCGTCCGGCAACCTCATCACCAAGACCGGCCGCTACCGCGCCTTCCCGATCATCGGCACCGTGCTCGTCGCCGCCGCGATGCTCGCGATGACGCAGCTCGCCGCGGACACCCCGATCTGGCTCATCTGCGCCTACCTGTTCGTGTTCGGCGCGGGGCTCGGCCTCATCATGCAGGTGGTCGTGCTCGTCGCCCAGAACGCCGTTCCCGCGGAGCAGGTGGGGACTGCCACGTCGACGAACAACTACTTCCGCGAGGTCGGTGCGTCCCTCGGCACCGCCGTCTTCGGTGCGCTGTTCACCGCGCGGCTGACGAGTTCCCTCACCGACGTGTTCACCTCGGCGGGCGGCTCGGCGACGGATGCCGCGTCGTCGGCGGGGAGCATCGACCCGGCGACCGTCGCGAAGCTGCCCGAGGCGGTGCAGGACGGCATCGTGAACGCGTACGCCGACTCGCTCGCACCGGTGTTCTGGTACCTGCTGCCGTTCATCGCGATCGCCTTCCTGCTCGCACTCTTCCTGCCGCAGATCCGCCTGTCCGACACGGCCGGCATGGTCGCCCGGGGCGAGGCGGTCGGCGGAGCCGAGGCGGACGAGCTCGAGCGTGCGCAGCGAGCCGGGAAGACCGGGCAGGCCGGCGCTCCGTCGCCCGCCGAGACGCCGGCGTCGGCGCGGGACACCTCCGCCTGAGGCAGTCACGTCAGCCGACGAGACGCCGGCGTCCGCGCGAGACGCCCGTCCGAGGCGGTCACGTCGGCCGTCGAGACGCCGGCGTCGGTGCGAGACGCGCCTACACGCACGAGACGCCTCCGGAACCGGGGGCGTCTCGCCGAGTCCGGTGCGTTTCGGGGAAGCGCCGGCGTCTCGGCAAGCCGGCGGCGTCTCGCCCTGGCCGCGCCGCGACGGACGGGAGGCGCGGTGCCGGCGGGTGCCGCGCCTCCCGTCCGGTGGGTGGCGCCGGAGACGAGCCGCGCCGCCCGTCCGGCAGGCGCGCGCGAGTGACCGAGGCACCAGAGGCCCCGTCAGGCGCCGGTGCTCGCGCGCGGGACCAGGCGGGCCGGCAGGTCGACGGGCTCCACCGCGGTGCCGTCGACCGTCCCGAGCAGGCGCAGGGCGGCGGTGCGGCCGAGCTCGGCTCCCGGCAGTGCGACGCTCGTCAGGGCCGGCGCCGTGACCGACGACGAGGGCAGGTCGTCGAAGCCCGCGACCGCCAGGTCCTCGGGTACCCGGAGCCCCATCGCGCCGGCGACCCGGAGCACGCCGTACGCCAGGGTGTCCGCGGCCGCCACGACCGCTGTGACGCCGTCCTCGTGCCAGGCCTCGACGACGTGCTCGGTCGCCATGGCAGCGGCGTCGACGGTGAGGTCCGCGCGGGCGCCGACCTCCGACACGGTGATCCCGGCGGCCGCGCACGCCTCGTCGAACATCCGGTGGCGGATGCCGAACGTGGCGACCCGTGCGGTGCCGTCGAGGTAGGCGACGTGGCGGTGCCCGCGGTCGCGCAGGTGGGCGACGAGCGCGTCGATCCCCGGTGCGAGGTCGTAGTCGACCGCGGTCGTGCCCTCGGCGGCGTCCGGGGCGTCGAGCAGCACCACGGGGACGCTCGCGTCCATGGGCACCCCGGCTGCCGGTGCGTCGACCAGGATCCCCGCCGGGCGCAGCCGCTCGAAGCGCCGGAGGTCGGCCGCCGTCGGCTGCGCGCCACGCTCGGTGACCGAGAGCACCAGCTGGTACCGGTCGCCCAGGGTGTCCCGCACGCCGCGGATCACCTCGGCGAAGAACGGGTTCGACAGGTCGGGGGCGATGAGCACGACCAGGTCGCCGGTGCCGCGCGCCAGGGAGCTCGCCGCGTGGTCGACGACGTACCCGAGGGCGTCGACGGCGTCGCGCACCCGGTCGGCGATCGGCTGGGAGACCCGGCCGCGGTCCTTGCCGTTGACCACGAGGGAGACCGTCGCGATGCTCGTGCCCGCTCGTTCGGCCACCATCGCCGCGGTCACACGACGGCCGTGGGGGGCGGGGGAGGGCACCCGACGAGCCTACCGACCGGGCCGGGTGCGCGGACGGGCGAGGATCGCTCGGAGTTGACGTCAAGCGTTTGACGTGTTCGAATGTCAAACGCTTGACGCGCCGAGCTGGAGTTGGTTCCTCCACAGCGCGGACCCCACCGCGTCGAGCACACACGTCCGTCCGGCAGCGCCGGACACGGTGGGCCGAGACGGTCCGCCGACGCAGATCCCCGACGAAGTGGAGCCCCACGGTGCCCGATGCGACGACGCAGAAGATCATCCTCGACTGCGACCCCGGCCACGACGACGCCGTCGCCCTCCTGCTGGCGCACGGCAACCCGACGATCGAGCTGCTCGCCGTGACGACCGTCGTCGGCAACCAGACCCTGCCGAAGGTCACCCGCAACGCCCTCGCCGTCGCGCGCATCGCCGGCATCACCGGCGTGCCCTTCGCCGCCGGCGCCGACCGCCCGCTGCTGCGCGAGATCGAGGTCGCCCCGGAGATCCACGGCGAGAGCGGCCTCGACGGGCCGATGCTCCCCGAGCCGTCGTTCGACCTCGACGAGCGGCACGCCGTCGACCTCATCATCGACACGGTGATGGCGCACGAGCCCGGCACGGTCACGATCGTGCCGACCGCCGGCCTGACGAACATCGCCCTCGCCGTCCGCAAGGAGCCGCGCATCGTCGAGCGCGTCAAGCAGGTCGTGCTGATGGGCGGTGGCGTGCACGTCGGCAACTGGAGCCCGGTGGCCGAGTTCAACATCGTCATCGACCCCGAGGCCGCCGACATCGTCTTCCGTGCCGGCTGGGACGTCGTCATGGTCGGCCTCGACCTCACCCACCAGGCGCTCGCCACCCCCGAGGTCGCCGCGCGCATCGCCGCCGTCGGCACCGCTCCCGCCGCGTTCGTCGGCGAGTTGCTCGAGTTCTTCGGCAAGGCCTACGAGGACGCCCAGGGCTTCGACGCCCCGCCCGTGCACGACCCCTGCGCCGTCGCGTACGTCATCGACCCGACGATCGTCCGTGCCGTGAAGATGCCGATCGCGATCGAGACGACGGGCACCCACACGCTCGGCATGACCGTCGCCGACCTCCGCGGCCCCGCACCGGAGGACTGCCGGACGTCCGCGGCGATGGAACTCGACCACGGGCGCTTCTGGGACCTGGTCGTCGACGCGCTCGAGCGCATCGGCGAGACGCCCGACACCGGGTGGTCTCCCCGCGCCGCTGCCGAGGCGGTCGCCGAGTCCGACGCCGACGTGGCCGTCCTTACGCAGGAGCGCTGAGCACCGTGACCACCACCTCGACGACGAAGTCGACCGCTGCACTCACGGCCGCCCTGCTCGCCGCGTGCGTCGCGTTCCAGCTGAACGCGAGCATGCTCAGCCCGGCGCTCGCGACGATGGCGGACGAGCTCCGCACCGACGACGCGACCATCGGGCTCTCGCAGACGCTGTTCTTCACGATCGCGGCCCTGTTCTCGCTCTTCCTGCCCCGGCTGTCCGACATCGTGGGCCGCAAGCGCGTCCTGCTCGGCATGCTCCTCGTGATGCTCGTCGGCAGTGTCGTCGCCGCCCTCGCGGTGAACGTGCCGATGCTGTTCGTCGGCCGGATGATCCAGGGCGTGACCGGTCCGGTGGTACCCATCGGGCTGCTCGTCCTGCGCAACGAGATCGCCGACCCGAAGCGCTACGGCGCCGCGCTCGGCCTGCTCACCGCCGTGAACGGCGGCATCGCCGGGGTCGACGCCCTGGCCGGCGGCTGGATCGCGACGCACTTCGGGTTCCGCGGCATCTTCTGGGTGATCGTGGTCGTCACGGCCGTGGCCGCGCTCATGGTCGCCCGCTGGGGCGTCGAGTCCCGCCCCTCGGCCGGCACCCGGATGGACTGGTGGGGCGTGCTGCCGCTGGTCGTCAGCGTCGGTGCGCTGCTCACCGCGTGCAACGAGGCCGGCAAGCTGGGCGCCGCCGACTGGACGCTCGTCGTCGGCGGGATCGTCCTCGCCGTGGTCGCGTTCGGCGTCTTCTGGGCGATCGAGTCGCGGGTCCGCGAGCCACTCGTCGAGACCCGGTACCTCAAGCGCCGCGGGACCTGGGCGCTGCTCGTCACGACGCTGCTCACCATGACGGGCGTGTTCGCGGTCGTGAACGGGCTGGTCACGAGCCTCGCCCAGAACGACGAGGTCGGCTTCGGCATGGAGCCGGACGTCGGCTCGCTCGCGTTCCTCGTGCCGTACGCGCTGGTCGGCTGGGTCGTCGGACCGTTCTCCGGCCGTCTCGCGCCGACCCTCGGCTACCGGGCGGTCCTGCGGGTCGGACTGGTCGGCAGCATCGTGGCGACGCTCGTCATGGCGTTCGTCGGCGTCCACTCGCTGCCCGTGCTCGTCGCCGCCACGGTGCTCATCGGCATCACCTACGCGGGCATCGCGAACATCGTCCTGAACGGGCTCGGCATCGTGCTCTCGCCGGAGTCCAACCCCGGGTTCCTGCCCGGCCTCAACGCCGGTGCGTTCAACCTCGGTGCGGGCATCAGCTTCGCGGTGCTGCCGGCGCTGCAGACCGCCCTCGGTACCGGCGGGTCCGCGGGCACCGCCGGCTACTCCGGTGGGATGCTGCTCGGTGCCGTGATCACCGTCGCGGCCCTCGCCACGTCCTTCCTCATCCCGCGCCCGGCCTCGGCCGAGACAGGAGCCACCGCATGAGCGGCATCGTCGTCGTGGGCAGCCTCAACGCGGACCTGGTGGTCCGCACGGAGCGCTTCCCGAAGCCCGGGGAGACCCTGCAGGGGTCGGACCTCGCGATCCTGCCCGGTGGCAAGTCCGCCAACCAGGCGGTCGCGGCCGGGAGGCTCGGGGGCACCGTCCGCATGATCGGTGCGGTCGGCGACGACGGGAACGGCACGCTCCTGCGCGAGTCCGTCGCATCGGCCCACGTCGACACGACGCACGTCGCGGTCCGACAGGGCGTCGCCACCGGGACCGCCGTCATCACGGTCGACGCCGCGGGCGAGAACACCATCGTGATCTCCGGCGGCGCGAACGCCACGCTCACGCCGGAGGACCTGCCCGCCTCGGCGTTCGACGGTGCCGGCGTGCTCGGACTCTGCCTCGAGGTCTCGATCGACGTCGTGCTCGCCGCCGCGCGTGCCGGCCGTGCCGCAGGGGCCACGGTGCTCACGAACCTGTCGCCGTTCGGGGCGGTGCCGCAGGAGCTGCTCGACCTGACCGACGTGCTGCTGGTGAACGAGCACGAGGCCGCCGAGCTCGGGGACCACGGCGTCGCGCGCTCGATCGTGACCCGGGGTGGTGCCGGCTGCACCGTGCACGACGGGGACGCCGGTCCGGTCGACGTCGACGCCGTGCGGGTCGAGCCCGTCGACACCACGGGCTGCGGTGACGCGTTCATGGGTGCGGTGGCGCTCCGGCTCGACGCGGGCGACTCGCTGCTCGAGGCCGCGCGCTTCGCCGTCGGCGTCGGTTCGTACGCCGCGACGAAGCCGGGCGCACAGGCGTCCTACCCGACCGCCCCGGAGCTGGAGTCGTTCCTGCGGGCGTGAGCCGGGCCTCCCGGCCGCTAGCGTTGTGCCATGCGCGTCGGAGTCCTCGACATCGGGTCCAACACCGGCCACCTGCTCGTGGTCGACGCCCACGGTGGGGCAGCGCCGCTGCCGGCGTCCTCCTTCAAGCAGCCGCTGCGGCTCGCCGAGCACCTCGACGACTCGGGTGCGGTGACGCCCGCGGGTGTCGACGCCCTCACGACCTTCGTGGCGGACGCCGTCCGCGTCGCCGAGGAACGCGGGTGCGAGGACATGCTCGGCTTCGCGACCTCGGCCGTCCGCGACGCGGTGAACTCCGACGCGGTGCTCGCCCACGTCGAGGAGCGCACGGGCGTCGAGCTCGCGGTGCTCTCCGGCGAGGACGAGGCACGCCTGACGTTCCTCGCCGTACGGCGGTGGTTCGGGTGGTCCGCGGGACGGCTCGCGGTGTTCGACATCGGTGGTGGCTCGCTCGAGATCGCCGGGGGCGCGGACGAGGCGCCGGACGTCGCGTGGTCGATGCCGATCGGTGCCGCCCGGCTCGCGCGTCAGTACTTCGCCGCGGGGACGCCCTCCGAGGACGACGTCCGTCGCATCCGCCACGAGATCCGCGTCGCGATCGCCCGTGACGCCGGGCTGCTGCTCCGTGCGGGCCGGCCCGACCGTGCCGTGGCGACCTCGAAGACGTTCCGCTCCATCGCCCGGATCTGCGGCGCCGCGCCCTCGGCTGCGGGACCACTCGTGGCGCGGTCGCTCGACGGCACGGTGCTCCGCGAGTGGCTGCCGTCGCTGCTGACGATGTCGCTCGGGCAGCTGGCGGAGCTGCCCGGTGTCTCGCCGAGCCGCGCGCACCAGGTCGTGCCGGGAGCGCTCGTCGCCGAGGCCTGCCTGGACATCTTCGACCTGCCGGCACTCGAGATCTGCCCGTGGGCACTGCGCGAGGGCGTGATCCTCGAGCGACTCGACCAGCTCTCGGTGCTCGGGTGACCGTGGCTCGGCACGTTGCCGAGGCCCCTCCGGAGGCACCGACGTCGTTCGCGCTCGGTCCGACCTGGGTGCGTGTGGGGCTCTGGACGACGCGCGGTGCCGTCGTGGTCATGGTGCTGGTCATCGTGCTGGCAGTGGTCGACCGCCCCGGCTGGGAGCGCCTCGGGTTCGATCAGGACGGGTCCCCACGGGCGGCACTCCCGAACGCCGCACTGCTCTGCGCACTCGTGCTCGGGATCGGGTGGCAGTGGTTCGCGGGACTCGCCGCGCCGTCGTCGACGGTCCGACGGGACGGCGACGACCTGCGTGCCCTGACCGTCCTCGGGTCGCGCCGCGTGCGGCTGCCCGGGGCGTTCGTCGTCCGGTTCCGCATCTGGAGCGGTGTCGGCACCACGCACGGCCTGATCGTGCTCGATCGGCGGTGCCGGGCGCTGGTCGTCCTCAGCCCCTTCGGTCCCGCAGACACCGGCCGCACGCGGGCGCTGGTCCCCGCCGCGGAGGACTCGCTGTGGAGGGCAGTCGGCGAGCACCTGCTCGGGCTCGGGTGGCTCCTCGCCACGGTGGTCGTCGTGTTCGTGCTCGGCGGGGCGCTCGGTGCGGTTCTCTCGGCCCCGGGCTCAGGCCTCGGCTGAGCGTCGGGATCGCGGCGGGGCGAGGAGCCAGGGGCGGATGAGCTTCGTCACGAAGGGCAGCACCCAGAAGGTCATGATCGGCGTGAGCACGAGCGTGGTGATCAGCACGCGGGGCAGCACGGCCAGGTGCCCGAACGCCGGGACGAGCCAGCCAACCAGGTAGGTGAACGCCAGGTTCACCGGGAAGAACCCGAGCCAGATGCTCACCGCCTGCTTCCAGCGGGGTGGGGCGCTCGACTCCGGGGCGTCCGCCGGCGCGTCGAACCACCCCTCGATGCCGGTGCGCTTCTCGACGCGGGACTCCACCACGAGGTCGCGCCCCTGGTCGAGCCAGCGGAGCCGGTCGTCGGAGTTCTCCCACGTGGCGAGCTGCTCGTGGTCGGCGAACCGGTAGAGCATGTGCCACTCCCGGCTGGTGGCGTGTGAGCGGACCCACCCGGAGCCGAGGAAGCCGGGGTAGCGGTTGGCGAGGTTGACACCGGACTGCACCCAGGCGGTGGCGTCGGGGATGCGATCGGGTTCGACCAGGCGGGTGATGGACACGGTGACGGGCGGGCCTGCGGTCACGGATGACGACTGCAGACTCCCTGGCTCTTGTGGAGTCATGCGGACAGTCTCGCGCAGTCCTGTTTCCGACTCGTGACGGCACCGCTGGGCCGGCGCAGGAGGTCCGCCGCAGTAGGTTCGGCGCATGAGCGACGTCAGCGGTGCAGCACGGGACACCGAACGCGGTCGGCACGAGACACCGACCGAGCGGTGGGACCGGAACTGGTCGGACATCCAACAGGAGCTCCGCATCGTGCAGACCGGGACGCAGATCCTGGCCGGGTTCCTGCTGACGCTGCCGTTCCAGCAGCGGTTCACGATGCTCAGCACCAGCGAGGAGGTCGTCTACCTCGTGCTCGTCGCGCTCGCCGTGGTCATCACGGTGGTCGCGCTCTCCGCGGTGTCGGCGCACCGCCTGGTGTTCCGGCAGCGCCAGAAGCACGACCTGGTCCGGGCGGGCAACGCGCTGCTCATCGCGGCGCTCGCGGCGAGCGCGCTGCTGTTCTCGGGCACGGTGCTGTTCGTGTTCGACGTCGTGATCGGGGACGTCGGCGGGATCGTCGGCGGGGTGGTCGTGTTCCTCGGGACGGCGGCGCTCTGGGTCTCGATCCCGCTCGCGCTCCGCCGGACGAGACGCGACGGTTAGCTGGCCCGCTTCTTCGCGGGGGCCTTCTTCGCGGGAGCCCCCTCCGCAGCCGGATTCTTCGCCGGTGTCTTCTTCGCCGGACTCTTCTTCGCGGGCGTCTTCGTCGCGGCGGTCTTCCGCGCCGGTGCCTGCTTCGTCTCCGTCGTCGCATCCCCGTCGTCGTCCGCACCAGCGGAACCGGACGACGAGCGTGAGCCGGACGACGAACGCGACCCCGAGCCTCCAGACCGGGACGACGACCGCGACGATCCCGACGAGCCGGACCGCTTCTTGTCCACCGAGGCGCGGAGGGCCGCCATCAGGTCGATGACGTCCCCGCCCTCGTCGGCGTCCTCGTCCTCGGAGCGCTCGCCGAACGTCTCCGCGGTGTCGACGTCGTCGCCGGCCTCGAGCTTCGCGTCGATGAGCTGCTGCAGTTCCTCCTGGTAGGAGTCCGTGTAGCGGTCGGGGTCGAAGTCCGCGGACATGCTCTCGACGAGCGACGACGACATCTTCAGCTCGTTCGCACTCACCTTCACCGACTTGTCGAGGGACGAGAAGTCGGCTGCCCGGACCTCGTCGCCCCACAGCAGCCCCTGCAGCAGGATGACGTCGTCGTTCACCCGGAGCACCCCGAGCCGGGTCTTCTGCCGGAGCGTGAACTGCACGATCGCCAGCCGGTCGGTCTTCGCGAGCGTCTCGCGGAGCAGCACGTACGCCTTGGGGGAGCGGGAGTCCGGCTCCAGGTAGTACGACTTCTCGAACATCATCGGGTCGACCTGGTCCACGGGGACGAACTCGAGGACCTCGATCTCGTGCGACTGCTCCTCGGGGAGCTGCTTGAAGTCGTCCGCGGTCAGCACGACGGTCTTCTCACCGTCGTCGTAGGCGCGCTGGATGTCGGCGTACTCGACCTCGTGCCCGAACTCGCACACGCGCTTGTACCGGATGCGGCCCTTGTCCTCGTCGTGGACCTGGTGCAGGGAGACGTCGTGGGTCTCGGTCGCCGCGTACACCTTGATCGGCACGTTGACGAGTCCGAACGCGATGGAGCCCTTCCAGATCGACCTCATGGGCACATGATGCCCGTGGATGCGGCGACGGGCCCTCAGTTCCGGGCGGATGGACAGCAGCACACGACGTCGGAGGGCGTATCGTGCCGCCCATGACGGGGGAACACGGCACCGAGGCCACGGACGCATCCGCTCGGGCGGACGACGACCGGATCGATGCCGCGGGGTGGTGGCAGTTGATCGCCCTCGCCGTCGGTGGGGCGGTGGTGCCGACGGCGTACTTCGTGCTGCGACCCGGTCCGGTGCCGTGGGTCGCGGTCGTCGTGCTCGGTCTGGCGCTCGCGGTGGCGCTCCCCGCGGCACAGGTCTGGTCCTGGTCGCGACGGGGCGGACGCGCGGCGATCGTGACGACGCGGCGGTGGGTCGACGAGGGGCGCGTGCCTCCGGGAGTGCCGGACGCCGTCTGGCGTCCGCGCGTCCAGCAGTGGACGGCGGACGCACGGCAGCGACGGACCAGCGGGTGGGCGTTCCTCGGCCTGGCCGCACTGTGGGCGGTCCTCGCGGCGACGGAGACCGCGGGCGACTGGGGTGTCGCCGTGATCTGGGGCGTGCTGGGGATCGCCACCCTGGTGCAGGGGCGCGGTGACCGTGTCGGCGCCGAGCAACTGCTCGGCGCACCGGACCGTACGACTGCCTGAGGCCCGACCGCTCCTGCACAGCGGTACCGTCGAGACCTCCTGTCCACGGCACCGCCGCACCTGAGCCGGCACGCCGCCGCGACGAGCACCATGGGCCAATGAGCCAGCTCGACAAGCAGGACCCGCGTTCGCAGTACGCCCGGCCGCCGTTCCCGCCGCAGACCCAGCAGGGGTCCGGGCTGGCCAGCGCGATGGACCCGGCGCCGGACCACGGCGAGACGACGTACCTCGGCACGGGGCGGATGCCCGGGTACCGGGTGCTCGTCACCGGTGCCGACTCGGGCATCGGCCGCGCGGCCGCGATCGCGATGGCGAAGGAGGGTGCGGACGTCGCCCTGAACGCCCTGCCCGAGGAACGCGAGGACCTCGAGCAGGTGCGCGACGTCGTCGGCGACATCGGGCGCAAGGCCGTGCTCCTGCCGGGCGACCTGACCGACGAGGCGTTCTGCGACACCCTCGTCCGCGACGCCGTCAGCGAGCTCGGCGGCCTCGACGCGCTGGTGCTCGTCGCCGGGCACCAGCAGGTGCACGAGGACGTGACCGAGCAGTCCACCGAGGACTTCGACCGCACGATGAAGGTCAACCTCTACTCGATGTTCTGGCTGGTCCGGGCGGCCGTGCCGCACATGGCGCCCGGCAGCGCGATCGTCACCACGAGCTCGGTGTCCGCGTACCAACCGCAGGACCGCATGATCGACTACGCCGCCACGAAGTCCGCCATCATCACCTACACGAACGGCCTCGCACGCCAGCTCGCGGCGAGGGGCATCCGGGCGAACTGCGTCGTCCCGGGGCCGGTGTGGACGCCGCTCCAACCGATCAGCTACCCCGGCGACGAGATCGCCGCCTACGGCCAGGACACCCCCTTCGGTCGCCCGGCGCAGCCCGTCGAGCTCGGGAGCGCCTACGTCCACCTCGCCGGCCCCGAGTCGTCGTACACGTCCGGCAGCACCCTGACCGTGGCGGGAGCGACCGGGGTCGCACTGTGAGTCCCGCTGCGCGGCGGACCACCGTCCTGGTCGGGGACCGCAGGATCGCGCTCACCAACACCGACAAGGTGCTCTACCCGGCGTCCGGTACGACCAAGGGGCGGGTGATCGAGTACTACGAGCGCGTGGCGCCGTGGATGATCCCGCACGTGAAGGACCGCCCGGTGACCCGGAAGCGGTGGGCGAACGGCGTCGACGGCACGGTCTTCTTCGAGAAGAACCTGCCCGGCTCGGCACCCGACTGGGTCCGGCACCACACCATCGCGCACAAGGAGCACGACACCGAGTACCCGATCGTCGACGACCTGCCGACGCTCGTCTGGATGGCGCAGCAGGCGGCGCTCGAGCTGCACGTCCCGCAGTGGCGCTTCGGTCCCCGCGGGGCGCAGCAGCACCCCGACCGGCTCGTGCTCGACCTCGACCCGGGCGAGGGCGTCGGGCTGCCGGAGTGCGTCGAGGTGGCGCTCGCCGCACGCGAGATCCTGCACGGCATGGGGCTCGACCCGTACCCGGTGACGTCCGGCTCGAAGGGCATCCACCTGTACGCGGCGCTCGACGGGCGTGCCACGACGGCGCAGGTGTCCGACGTCGCGCACGAGCTCGCCCGGGCGCTGGAACAGGACCTGCCCGACCTGGTGCTGTCGTCGATGAGCCGTGCGGAGCGACGCGGCAAGGTCTTCGTCGACTGGTCGCAGAACAACGGCAACAAGACGACGATCGCTCCCTACTCGCTGCGCGGCCGTGACCGGCCGACCGTCGCGGCACCGCGGACCTGGCGGGAGCTCGAGGAGCGCGGGTTCGCCCAGCTGGAGGTCGAGGAGGTCCTCGACCGTCTGGAGGCACACGGCGACCTCCTGCACCCGGTCGCCTCCGCATCGCTGGCGGTGGGCAGGACCGACCAGGGTCACTGGGACAGTGACCGGACCCAGCGTGCGAACGAGGCCGAGCAGCCGGCTCGCGACCGCCTCGCGGTCTACCGCGCCAAGCGCGACGCGACGAGGACGCCGGAGCCGGTGCCCGAGGGTGCCCCGACGGTCCGGCGGGACGGGACCCCGACCTTCGTGATCCAGGAGCACCACGCCACCCGCGACCACTACGACTTCCGGCTGGAACACGAGGGCGTGCTCGTCAGCTGGGCGCTCCCCAAGGGCGAGCCGACCGACCCCGGGAAGAACCACCTGGCGGTGCAGACCGAGGACCACCCGCTCGAGTACGGTGCGTTCGAGGGGACGATCCCGCAGGCCGAGTACGGCGGCGGGACCGTCACGATCTGGGACGACGGCACCTACGAGCTCGAGAAGTGGCGCGAGGGGGAGGAGGTCATCGTCACGCTGCACGGGCGGACCAACGGTGCCCGGCGGCTGGCGCTCCTGCACACCCGCGGGCGTGGTCGCGGCCGCGGGAGCGCCGGCGACGAGAAGAACTGGCTCATCCACCGCACGAAGGACCAGCCCGACCGCCTCGCCGACGGTGGAGGGGGAGCGGACCGTCGGCGGATCGAGCGCGCCGCACCCGCGGCGACGCCGCCCGGCGAGCGGCGGGCCATGCTCGCGAGCCCGGTGCACGGTGAACCGCGCCTCGACCCGTCGGAGTGGGCGTTCGAGATGAAGTGGGACGGGGTCCGAGCCCTCGCCACCGTGCGCGACGGTCAGGTCACCCTGCGGAGCCGGAACGACAACGACCTCACCGTGCAGTACCCCGAGCTGCAGGAACTCGGCGAGCGGGCCGGGGTGGACGGGGTCTTCGACGGCGAGGTCGTGGCGGTGGACGACCACGGGCGACCGTCGTTCGGCCTGCTGCAGGACCGCATGGGGCTGACCAGGGCCCGCGACGTCGAGGCCGCGCGGCGCCGGACGCCCGTCCGCCTGCTGCTCTTCGACGTGCTCGAGGCCGACGGACACGACCTGACCCGGCTCGGCTACGACGCGCGGCGCGAAGCACTCGTGACGGTCGTCGACCCGGGCGGGGCGATCGACGTGCCGCCCGCGTTCGAGGGCGACCTGGACCACGCCGTGGCGGCGTCGCGCGACCGGGGGCTCGAGGGCGTCGTGGCGAAGAAGCGGTCGTCGCGGTACGCCGAGGGCCGCCGCTCCGAGGCGTGGGTGAAGATCAAGCACCACGCCACGCAGGAGGTGGTCGTCGGCGGCTGGCGGCCCGGCAGGGGGCGACGGGCCGGAGGAGTCGGGTCGCTGCTGTTGGGGATCCCGGGGCCGGACGGGCTCGAGTACGTCGGCAGGGTCGGGACGGGCTTCAGCGACCGTGACCTCGACGAGATCGGCGCACTGCTCGGGAAGGTCGAGCGGAAGACCTCGCCCTTCGTCGACGTGCCGCGGCCGGACGCTCGCGACGCGCACTGGGTGACGCCGCGGCGCGTGGGCGAGGTCGCGTTCGCCGAGTGGACCGCCGACGGACGACTCCGGCAGCCGTCGTGGCGTGGGTGGCGACAGGACAAGGACCCCGAGGACGTCGTCCGCGAGTCCTGAACGTCTCGATCGTCGCCCGCTCGTGAGGAGGCGGTCCGTGCGCCGGATCAGGGGACGCGCGGACCGCCGCCGGTGCACCGTGGTCGGCGATCAGGGGGTGACCGACCACGGCGCGTCCGGGGCCCGGGACACCCACGGCCCGGGCAACCGGAACCCCACGGTTCCGGGACCCACTGGTGTGACGAGTCGAGTCCGGGGATCGTCACGCCGTCGAGCAGACTTTTCTCGGCCGGGTCACGGCGGACACGACGAGACCGTCCGGGAACTCGGCTCCCGGACGGTCTCCGGTCTCGGACGCTCGGACTCCTCAGGCCGCCGGTGCGGGGCCGTCCGCCGGCTTCGCCGTGTCCGCGGCGGGCAGGTCCTCGTCGATCAGGTCCTCCTGCTCGGGCAGGTCGACCTCGGCGGCTGCCGCCTTGGCGTCGTCGATGGACTCCTGCGAGCGCCGGAGGAGGTCGTCGTCTGCTGCGTGATCCGTCATGCGTCCGACGCTACGCGGGCGCACCTGTACCCGCGTCGGAGCGGGGGACGGGCCGTCCGACGACCGGTGCAGTGCCGTCGAAGTCGACCGCCGAGGTCGGCGCCGGCGTGGTCGGCATCGCCGGGGCCGCGGGCTCGTCGACCGCGTCTGCGGCATCGAGCACGGCCCGGGTGGCGGCCGCCGCGGTCCGGAGCGCGTCGGCCAGGGGCATCGCGCGGTGTGCGGCCGTCCGGACCTCGACGCCCCACGGTTCCTCGTGGCCGAGACTCCGGACCACGCGGACCAGGCCGGGGAGGTCCCAGGCGCCCGATCCCGGCAGGTGCCGCGCCGTGCGGGACTCCTCGGCGAGGGTCAGCCCGGACGGCGTGTGCAGCAGCCCGTCGCTGAGCTCCACCGCCGCGAGGACCCCCGGCCCGACGCCCTGCGCGATCGACGCCAGGGTCGAACCGCCGCGGAGCGTGTGCATGGCGTCGAGCAGGAGACCGGCGTTCGGGTGCCCGGCAGCGGTGACGAAGCGGGACGCCCGCTCGATCGTGGGCAGGTTCGACCAGGGCTCCGGTTCGAGGACGAGCCGGGCCCCGACCTTCTCGGCCTGGGCGGCGAGGTCGGTGAAGTCCGCCGTCATGGCCGCGGGTGTGACCGGGTGGACACCGGTGTCGGCGCGGACGACGACCTGCCAGGCGCCGAGGGTGGCCGCGGCCTCGAGCACGACCCCGCGGTCGGCCTCGTCGTCGGTCGAGCGGCCGTCGTGGTCCCACCAGCGGTCGAGGGGGCCGAGCTGCACCCAGACGATCCCCGCACGGTCGAGGACCCGGCGCAGTGCCGTGAACCCCGTCGTCGCCCGGACCTCGTGGAGGTCGTCGAGCGACAGTGACAGGCCGGAGAACCCGGCATCGCCGACGGCTCCGATCCGTTCGGTGATCGGCTCGTCGCCCGCCCAGGTCCAGGACGTCGCGAGCAGGTCGTGTTCCTGCACGGCGCACCTCCTCGGTCGGGACACGCACCCGTCCCCGGCGTGCTCGGCGTCGAGCGCGCTCGCGGTGTCCCGTGGTCTGGCGTCGATGGTCTCCCGACGTCAGGGACCTGTCTACGCCGGACGGCTGCGGGCGCTCCCAGCGGCGCGTGCCAGCACCGGGAGCGGGACCGCACCGGGACGGTCGTACCCGAGTGTCAGACGATCCTGGTCGTCACCGTCCCGACCCCGTGGACGGAGCCCGCCACGTCGGCACCGCGCTGCAGCGGCCCGACGCCCTCGGGGGTGCCGGTGAACAGCAGGTCACCCGGGGCCAGGGTCACCCACCGGGAGAGTTCCGCGATGGTCTCGGCGACCGACCAGATCTGGTCCGCCAGGTCGCCCGACTGCCGGAGCTCGTCGTCCACCCGGAGCTCGATCGCGCCCGCGGTCGGGTCGACACCCGCCGCCGGGACGAGGGCGCCCACCGGAGCCGAGGCGTCGAAGCCCTTCGCGAGGTCCCAGGGACGGCCCAGTCGCTTCGCCTCGGCCTGCAGGTCGCGCCGGGTCAGGTCGATCCCGACGCCGTAGCCCCACACCAGGTCGAGGGCGTCCGACACGGGGACGTCGGACCCGCTGCGGCCGAGCGCGACGACGAGCTCGACCTCGTGCTCGAGCCGGTCGGTCCCGGGCGGGTAGGGGGTGTCCGCGCCGTCGGTGACCAGTGCGCTCGCGGGCTTCGAGAAGAAGAAGGGCGGTTCGCGGTCCGGGTCGTGACCCATCTCACGTGCGTGCGCCGCGTAGTTGCGGCCGACGCAGTACACGCGACGGACGGGGAACCGCCCGCCGGTCGAGGTCGGCACCGTGGGTTGGTCCGGAGCGGGGATGACGAGGTCCTGCACCGGTCCAGCCTGGCACGTCACCCCTCGGTGCTCGCGGTCTCGTGCTCCAGCGCTCGACGACGGGCGCGCTCCTGGCGCTCCCGCCACTCCTGCCGGAGGTCCTCGAGCAACTCCAGCCGCCCCTCCGGCTCGACGAGCGGGCCGTAGTGCGGGTCCGCGAGCAGGTTCCTGACAGCTCGCTCGACCCTGGCGAGTCGACGCTCGAACAGGTCGTCGGGCTCATCCGTGATCATCTCTTTCGTCCTCCTTCGCCGGGCCCCGTCTCCGGAGGCGCCGTCGTTCCGCCTTCTCGAGTTCCGTCAGGACCCATTCGTCATCGCGGGTGACCCACGAGCGGGTCGCCAGGGCGTAGGTCATGAGCGCCGCTACGTCGTGGTCGACCGGGTCTCGTGAGAGCGCCCGCTCGACCACCCACGTCCAACGCTGCCACCAGAGGTCCCGGTGCACCGAGAACTCGGTATTCCGCCGCGTCCGCCGCCCCTCGACCACGGTCACGACGACGCTCGCGGCGGCGACCGCAGCCCCCACCAGCGCGACCACCGCGCTCACCCATCCGACGTCCATGCGTCGAGCCTCACAGCACAGGACCGGCCACGCGGCGGGCGTGACCGGTCCTGTGGACGGTGCGGAGTGCCTCCAGGCTGTGCAGGAAGAGCGCGCAGGAGGAGCCAGGTGACGCGCGGTCAGTTGCCGGGCGCTGCGCCCTCCGTCTCGCCGGCGCCGGGGTCGCCCCCGGTCCCGCCGTCGGTCGGCTCGTCCTGCGGCCAGCCCCGGAACTCCCAGCCCGACAGCGACGGGTGGTCCTCGCCCTTCGTGTAGGCGAAGGTCCGCGCGGCGTCCCGCGCCTCGGTGAGCTTCGCGAGCAGGTCAGCGTGCGCGTCGGCGTCGACCCGCGACAGGGCGTCGTGCGCCAGCGAGAAGCGGTCCATCTCGTTGAGCATGAGCATGTCGAACGGCGATGTGGTCGTGCCCTGCTCGAGGAAGCCGTGCACGTGCAGGTCGTCGTGCCCGTGCCGGCGGTACGTCAGCTGGTGCACCAGCGAGGGGTAGCCGTGGAAGGCGAACACCGTCGGGGTGCCCGGGAGGAAGACCTCGTCGTAGCGCTCGTCGCTGATCGGGTGCTCGTGCTTCCGCGGGTCGCCGAGGGACAGCAGGTCCACGACGTTGACGAAGCGCACCCCGACCTCGGGAGCGTGCTTCCGGATGATGTCCGCGGCCGCGACGGCCTCCACCGTCGGCACGTCTCCGGCGCTCGCGAGCAGCACGTCCGCGCGACCGACGGTCTGCTCCGTGCCGGCCCAGTCCCAGACCCCCAGTCCCGCCGCTGCGTGCGCGACGGCGTCCTCGATCGACAGGAACACCGGCTCCGGGTGCTTGCCCGCGACGATGACTTCGATCCGGTCGGTCGTCTCGAAGGCGTGCGCGGCGACGGCGAGCAGGGTGTTCGCGTCCGCCGGCAGCTTGATCCGGACGAGGTCCTGCTGCTTCGAGGCGACGACGTCGAGGAATCCCGGGTCCTGGTGCGAGAAGCCGTTGTGGTCCTGCCGCCACACGTGCGACGACAGCAGGATCGACAGGTTCGACACGGGAGCACGCCAGTCGATGTCGGTCGACGACTCGAGCCACTTGGCGTACTGACCGACCATCGAGTCGATGATGTGCGCGAACGCCTCGTAGGTGTTCAGCAGGCCGTGGCGGCCGCTCAGGACGTATCCCTCGAGCAGGCCCTCGAGCAGGTGCTCGGACAGGACCTCGATCACCCGGCCGCGGGCGCCGAGGTGCTCGTCGCCGGCGGCCCGGCGCGCCCGCCACACGCGCGAGGTGACGTCGAACACGGCGTCGAGCTTGTTCGAGATCGTCTCGTCCGGGCCGAACAGGCGGAAGGACGATCCGTTGCGTGAGGTGAGTTCGGCGAGCCACGGCCCCAGCGTCGCCGTCGAGCTGGCGTCCTCGCCGACCGGCACCGCGTAGGGCTCGAGCGGCGGCCGGTCGAGCGCGGTGCGGATCCGACCGCCGTTCGCGTGCGGGGTGGCGCTCATCCGGAGGTCGCCCTGCGGGCGGATGGTCGTGAGGATGCCGGTCGGCTGGCCGTCGGCGTCGAAGAGCTCGTCCGGACGGTAGCTCCGCATCCACTCCTCGAGCTGCTCGCGGTGCCCGGCGTCCTCGCGGACCGCGGGCAGCGGGACCTGGTGGGCTCGGAACGTGCCCTCCACGCGCTCACCGTCGACCTCCTGCGGGCCGGTCCAGCCCTTCGGGGTACGGAGCACGATCATCGGCCACCGCGGACGCAGGTCGGCTGCGCCTGCCGGCTGCCCGGTTGCGGCCCGCTGCGCCTGCGCACGCGCCGCGGCCTGGATGTCATCGATGCTCGCGAGCGCCCGACGCAGTGCACCGTCGAACAGCGCGTGCACCGCGAACGGGTCGTGGTCGACCCGTGCCGAGTCGACGACGATCGGGTCGTACCCGAGGCCGCGGAAGTACGCGGTGAGGTCCTCGTCGGGGATCCGGGCGAGGATCGTCGGGTTCGCGATCTTCCAGCCGTTGAGGTTGAGGATCGGCAGCACCGCCCCGTCGGACACCGGGTCGAGGAACGTGTGCGCCTGCCACGACCCGGACAGCGGTCCGGTCTCGGCCTCGCCGTCGCCGACGACACAGGCCACCACGAGGTCCGGGTTGTCGAGGGCCGCGCCGTACGCGTGCGCGAGGGAGTAGCCGAGCTCGCCGCCCTCGTGGATCGAGCCGGGCGTCTCCGGAGCGGCGTGCGACGGGATGCCGCCGGGGAAGGAGAACTGCCGGAAGAACTTCCGCAGGCCCTCGGGGTCCGGTGTGATGTCGGGGTACAGCTCGCCCCAGGTCCCCTCGAGCCAGGCGTTCGCGTTCATCGCCGGACCACCGTGCCCGGGACCGCACACGTAGAGCAGGTCGCGGTCGGTCTCGGCGATGAGCGCGTTGCAGTGCGCGTAGACGAGGTTGAGCGCGGGCGAGGTGCCCCAGTGCCCGAGAAGGCGCGGCTTGACGTCGTCCGGGTCGATGGGGCGGGTGAGCAGCGGGTTGTCGAGCAGGTAGATCTGCCCGACGGTCAGGTAGTTCGCGGCACGCCACCAGGCGTCGATCGCCCGGATCCGGTCGGTGCTCGGGATGTGTGCGGGGGCCATGCCCTCACGCTACGGAGTGGGGGACAGGATCTCCCCAGGAACTTCGTCCAATCCGATCCGACGAGGGCGTCGAAACACTGTCACAAGCCGGGAGACACCCGGAGCGCTCACCAGCCGCAGGTAGCTGGTTCTCCACCCCTTTTCGGGGTGTGTTCGGCGCGCACTCAGGGAATCGCGCCGAGCGCGACAACGGAAGGAACCATCATGCGCAAGTCCATGAAGACCTCGATCACCCTCGCCACCACCGGCGCCCTCGTCCTCGGTGGTGCCGCGTTCGGCATCAGCACCGCGAACGCGTCGACCCCGAACGTGCAGACGGTGTCGTCCTCGTCGTCGAAGATCCCCGCCCCGGTCGCGTCCGTGCCGGAGGTCAAGGGCGGCAACACCGCCGTCGCGCTCGACTCGGGCTTCACCGACGCCCTCACCTCGCTGGGGCTGACCCCGGGTGTGTCCGGCAACGCCAAGCTCGAGAACGGGTCGGTGTCGTTCCCGATCACCGCCGGGTCGGTCACGTACTGGTCGCCGGACGGCAACTACCGCCCCTACGTGCAGGGTCTGCTGAACCACGACGACTCGGGCCTGACGCTCAAGGCCGGCGACACGACGGTGACGCTGGAGAACTTCGTCGTGAACCCGGGCTCGTCCAAGCTCTACGGTGACGTCCTGGTCAACGGTCAGGTCGCCGCGTCGAACGCGTACCTGTTCTCGCTGCACGGCGGCACCCTCAAGCCGCTGCAGCTCGAGGGTGACAACGCGATCCTGACCGGCACCACCGTGCACGTGTCCTCGGACGCTGCGGGCCTGCTGAACCAGACCTTCAAGACCGACGCCGTCAAGGCCGGCCTCCTCGTCGGCACCGCCACCATCACGGCGCAGATCAAGTAACACCCCGCGGCACACCACCGCACCAGCACCACCACGAGAAGGCGCCGCCCCCGACCACGGGGACGGCGCCTTCCGGCGTTCTCCAGCGTCACCGGCGATCGGCCTGGAGGCGCGACCCGCCTCCTGGATGTCAGCCGCGGTCCGCGGGACGCCCGGTCAGGTGATCGCCCACCTCACGCGGTCGCGCACCTCACGTCACGCCCTCCGCCACCACCGCCGCGGCCGTGCCGCCTGCTCCGCAGCCGCGCGATCGGCGGCGGCCTGCTCGTCCGCAGCGCGACGGGCGTCGCGCCGCTCGCGCCAGCGCCCCACCTCGGCGTCGACGTCGCGCATCGGCGTGACGACCGGCGGCCCGCCGAGCAGCTGCCGCCGGGCCTCCTTCACCCGGGCGTTGAAGTCCACGAGGACCGCGCGGACGTCGTCCTCGGTCGTGAGGGCGTCGAGGTGGTCGTCGAGCTCGGCGTCCTCGGTCCGCAGCGCCAGCGCCGGTGGCGCGATGCCGCGGATGTCCTCGCGCTCGATCTTCGCCTTGATCCACCAGTCCGGGTCGTGCCGCCCGTCGTTCCCCGGCAGGGGCTTGCCGTGGTACGGGTTGCCCTCGAACACCCCGCGGCGCTCGGCCTCCTCGATGCGGGCGCGTGCGTGGCGCTCGACGTCCTGCAGTCGGAGCAGACGTCGTTCCTCACGGACCTCGTCCGGGTCGAGGGAGCCGCGTTCGATCTCGCTGTCCACCAGCTGCTGGTACCGGTACCGGGCAGCTCGTCGCAACCGGTCCATGCGTGCGTCGACGTCGTTCATCGCCCGTCCATCATGCGCCGCACCCCCGACGGTGTGCTCAGCGGCGGACGACCTCCCCGTCCGACGGAGCGGCTGAGCCGCTCGACGCGTGCCTCGGAGCGGTCCCGGCAGGCGGGGTCCACGGTCGAGGGCATGGGATCGCTACCGCTCTGGCTGCTCGTCGTGGTCTTCGTGGCCGGCGCCGCGGTCATCTGGGTCGCGGGCATCCAGCTCTCGAAGACCACCGACGTCCTCGACGACCGGCTGCACCTCGGCAGCGCGCTCGGGGGCCTCATCGTGCTCGCCGTCGCGACGAACCTGCCCGAGATCGCCATCACCGTCAGCGCCGGGCTGTCCGGGAACATCGAGGTCGCCGCGGGCAACATCCTCGGCGGCATCGCCCTGCAGACGGTCGTGATCGCGATCCTCGACGCCTTCGGCAAGCGCGGGAAGGGCGTACGACCGCTGACACACCGCGCTGCGTCCCTGACCCTCGTGCTCGAGGCGATCGTCGTCGTGGCGGTGCTCGCCGTCGTCGTCGCGGGGAGCCAGCTCCCGCCGGACCTCGTCGTCGCTCGTCTCACGCCGGACGTGGTGCTCATCGCGGCGATCTGGGTCGTCGGTCTCCTGCTCGTGCAGCGCGCCGGCAGGGGGCTGCCCTGGCACGAGGACGGGCGTGCGCCGGACGCCTCGCCGCACACCTCGGGACACCGCACCCGGAAGCAGGACCCACCCCGGATGAGCACGCGGAAGGCGGCGATCGTCTTCACGGTGTCCGCCCTGGCGACGCTCGTGGCCGGTGTGGTGCTCGAACGCGCCGGCGACGCGGCCTCGGAGCAGATCGGGCTGTCCGGGGTGCTCTTCGGTGCGACCGTCCTGGCCCTCGCCACGAGCCTGCCGGAGATCTCCACCGGCATCCAGGCCGTCCGGCAGGGTGACGACAACCTGGCCGTGTCGGACATCTTCGGCGGCAACGCCTTCCTGCCGGTGCTGTTCCTCGTCGCCACCGTGCTCTCCGGCAGGGCCGTGCTCCCGCAGGCGAACGCGAGCGACGTGTACCTGACCGCGCTGGCCGCGCTGCTGACCCTCGTCTACGCGGTCGGCCTGGTGTTCCGACCGCAGCGGCGGATCATCGGGATGGGGGTCGACTCGTTCGTCGTGGTCGTGCTCTACCTGGTCGGCGTGGCCGGCCTCGTGGCGATCACCCTGGGCTGAGCGGGTCGCGAACCCGCCGGACGAGGGACCCGGGTGCCCGGATCCGCCCGGCTCTGGTGCCCGCTCAGGACTCGGCCGCGACCTCCTCGATCGTCAGCGCGGCCTGGATCAGCGCCAGGTGCGACAGCCCCTGCGGGATGTTGCCCATGAAGGCGCCGTCCTCGGCGCTGAGCATCTCACTGAACAGTCCGACGTCGTTCGCCTGCGCCACCATCTCGTCCATCAGCGCCCGGGCATCGTCCACGCGGCCGGTGCAGGCCATCGCCGCCGCGAGCCAGAAGGAGCAGGCGACGAAGGGGGACTCCTCGTCCTCGATGCCGGAGTACCGGTAGACGAGCGGGCCGCGCTGCAGCTGCTCCTCGATGGCGCGGATGGTCGACGCCATGCGGGGGCCGCGGTCGAACGACGACATCGCGTGCAGCAGGATCGACGTGTCGAGGGCGTCGGACCCCGGGTACATCACGTAGTACCCGCGTTCCTCGTCCCACCCGTGCTCGGCGACCCACTGCTCGATGAGCTCGCGGTTCTCGATCCACTTCTCGCGCGGCCCGTCGATCATGCCCTTGTCGTGGAGCTCCACCGCGGCGTCGAGGGCCTGCCAGCAGCCGATCTTGCTCGTCACGTAGTGCTGCGTGTCCGTCAGCTCCCACATGCCGGAGTCTGGTTCCTCCCAGCGGTGGCAGGCGTCGTTCGCGAGTCGCTCGAGCACCGAGGCCGTCTGCCGGTCGAGCACGTTGCCCGCGGCGACGTACTGGCGGAGGATCTCGAAGACGTCACCCCAGACGCCGAGCTGCAGCTGGTCGCCGGCGCGATTGCCGATCGTCACCGGGCCGATCCCCTTCCACCCGGGGACGTCGCGTTCCTCGACCCCGTCGGTCTTCGAACCGTCGAGCTCGTAGAAGATCGGCATGGTCTCGTCGTGCTCGGCGATGGTGCGCATCACCCAGGACACCGCCGCGTGCGTCTCCTCGCGGAGCCCGAAGCGCGTCAGGGCGTGCACCGTGTAGGACAGGTCGCGCACCCAGGCGAAGCGGTAGTCCCAGTTCTTCCCGCCGGTGCGGTCCTCGGGCAGGCTCGTCGTCGGTGCCGCGGCGATCGCACCCGTGGGGGAGTAGATGAGCAGCTTGAGCGCGAGCGCGCTGCGCTGCACGGCGTCCGACCACGGGCCGTCGTAGGAGAACTCCTCGGACCAGGTCGCCCAGTTGGCGATGGTCCGGTCGACCGCGTCGAGCGTGCGCTCCGGCTCGGGCAGGAAGATCGGCTCGTTCTCGGTCCCGACGATCGTCAGGATCGACTTGGACCCCTCGGTCGTCGAGAACCGGCCGGAGAACCGCGGGCCGTCGTCGTGGACGGGCTCGAAGCCGTGCTCGACGATGGCGATCGTGACGCCGTCGATGCCGATCACCGCGCCGTTGCCGGTGTCGAGTCGCTTCGGCTCCGCGGTGTTCAGCAGCGTGCCGGGGACGACCGCCCACTCCATCTCCACCGTGCCGGAGACGCCCTGCACGCACCGGCCGATCTCGGCCCACGGCAGTCGACCGGCGACACCGGTGACCATCGCGTCGGTGACCGTGCACGACCCGCTGTCGGTGGTCCACGTGGTGACGAGCACGTTCGTGCCCGGGAGGTACTCGCGCTCGACGTTCGCGTCCCCGGTGGGACGGAGCGCGATGTGTCCCCCGTGCTCGGCGTCGAGGATGCTCGCGAAGACCGGCGGCGAGTCCATCGAGGGGATCGGCAGCCAGTCGATCCGACCGTCGCGCGCCACGAGCGCCACGGTGCGACCGTCACCGATCGCTCCGTAGGAACGGAGCGGGACGTAGCCGTCGGTCCGTTCCTCGTTGTCGTTCGCGTCGGGGGTGTCGCGGGTGCGCTCGGTCATACCACCAGCCTGCACGGGGGGACGAGGCGACCATCAGCCGGACGTACCCCGCTGTGGAAGGAGCACGCCGCGCCTCCCGGCTGTGCAGGAGAGGTCGCAGACCTGTGCAGGAGAGACCGTTTCGACGGACCCCAGCAGCCCCGCGATACGCGCGACACGCCCGGGCGACTTGTGCGGCCCGGGCGTGTCGCACTACTGTCGGTCCTCCTGCCCGACGGGCAGGGCCGCCCGCCCCGGGCACCGACGGAAGGACCGCGATGCGCGCCCAGCAGCACAGCAGCCGCACCGAGCGACAGCTCGATGCGCTCGTCGTGCTGCCCGCGCTGCAGTACGCGAACCAGTCCCTCCGCGAACCCGCGTAGGCACGCCGCCGTCCTCGGACGTCCCGTGCCCACCCGGCCCGGGGCGTCCATCCCGTCGTTCCTCCACACGTGCACCGCACCGCACCGGAGTCGGAGGCGCAGGACACGTCCGTCCCGGACCGTCACCCCGACGGCCACCCGGCCGTCACCTCGACGGCCTCCCGGCCTTCACCTCGACGGCCACCCGGCCGTCGTCGACCGTCACGACGAAGGACGAACACCGTGCAGAAGATCACCGACCGATTGCTCAGCTGGGCCTCGATGCTCGAGGAGAACACCGAGCAGCAGGCCCGCACGACGGCCCGCATGCCGTTCGTGTTCCCGCACCTCGCACTGATGCCCGACGCCCACCTGGGGCTCGGCGCCACCGTGGGTTCCGTCATCCCGACCCTCGGGGCGGTGATGCCCGCGGCCGTCGGCGTCGACATCGGCTGCGGCATGATCGCGGTCCGCACGCAGTTCGGGAAGGCCGACCTGCCGAGCGACCTGCAGCCGCTGCGTGAGCAGATCGAACGCGCCGTCCCGCTGTCGGCGGGAGCGTCGAACCGCAAGGTCGTCGCCACCGCCGAGCCGCGGATCGCCGAGCTCGAGACGATGGCCGAGGCCGCCGGCTTCGACCCCGCCGGGGCGCACGGCGGATGGCGGAACCAGCTCGGCACGCTCGGCTCGGGCAACCACTTCATCGAGGTCTCGCTCGACGAGCAGGACCGGGTCTGGCTGTTCCTGCACTCCGGCTCGCGGGGCGTCGGCAACAAGATCGCGCAGCGGCACATCGCGGTCGCGAAGCGGTTGATGCAGCGCTGGTGGATCGAGCTGCCGGACCCCGACCTGGCCTACCTCGTCGAGGGCACGCCGGAGTTCGACCGGTACATCGCCGAGCTCCGGTGGGCGCAGCACTTCGCCCTGCTCAACCGCGAGGAGATGATGGACCGGGTCGTCCGGCAGCTGTCCGAGGTGCTCGGCCAGCCCGTGGACGAGCAGGAGCGGATCAACTGCCACCACAACTTCACGCAGCGCGAGACGCACTGGGGGAAGAGCGTGTGGGTGTCCCGCAAGGGGGCGATCCAGGCGGCGGCGGGACAGCCCGGCCTCATCCCGGGGTCCATGGGCACCGCGTCGTACGTGGTCGAGGGGCTCGGGAACAAGCCGTCGCTCGAGTCCTCGCCGCACGGGGCCGGACGTCTGTTCTCGCGCTCCGCTGCCCGGCGGACCTTCACGCACGAGCAGTTGCGCGAGGCGATGGCGGGGATCGAGTACCGCGATACCGACGCGTTCCTCGACGAGATCCCCGCGGCGTACAAGCCGATCGACCAGGTGATGGCGGACGCCGCCGACCTGGTGACGATCCGGCACACGCTGCGGCAGGTCGTCAACGTCAAGGGTGACTGACCGCGGACGGGAGGCGCGTGGCCGGGGCCGCCACGCGCCTCCCGTCCGACGTCGGCCGCGGCCCGTCTCGAGCCGGTCCCGTCTCGCACCGGTCCCGGCGCGCACCGCGGCGGACAGCGGACCGTGCGGCGGGCAGGCTCGAGGGGATGAGCGACCAGGCGGAACGAGCGGCACGCGAGACCGGACGACAGGCGCGACGCGTCGCCGACAGCAGGTGGTTCGAGCTGACGGCGCGGGCCGGCTACGTCGGCAGCGGTGTCGTCCACCTGCTCATCGGCTGGCTCGTCGTGCTCCTCGGCTTCGGGAACGCGTCCTCGGGCAGCGAGACCGACCAGTCCGGTGCGCTCGAGCAGCTCGCTAGGGTGCCCGGCGGCGTCGTCCTGCTCTGGGCCGTCGCCGTCGGGACCGCCGCGCTCACCCTGCGGCTCCTGCTCGAGGCCGTCGTCGGCGGCCGGTCCGACAGTGCCCGCGGGTGGGCCGCCCGGGCGAAGGACGTCGGCAAGGCGATCGTGTACGGCGTCGTGTCGTACTCCGCCGCGACGTTCGCGCTCGGCGTGGGGAAGAGCTCGAGCGGATCGAGCCGGAGCGCCGCCGCCCGCGCGCTCGCGACGCCCGGTGGGGTGTTCCTGCTGCTCGCCGCGGCGGCCGTCGCGATCGCGATCGGCATCGGACTCGTCGTCATCGGGTGCCGTCGCTCGTTCCGGAAGCACATCGTCCGACCGCCGCGGAGCCTGGACCGACCGGTCACCGTGCTCGCCGTCGTCGGGTACGTCGGCAAGGGGCTGGCAGTGGTCGTCGTCGGCGTGCTCATCGCCGTGGCGGGCTTCCGGAGCGATCCCGGCCAGGCGACCGGCCTCGACGGGGCGTTCGACGCGGTGCGGCAGCTCCCCGCCGGGTCGGCGCTGCTCGTCGCGATCGGCGTCGCCTTCCTGGCCTACGGCGTCTGGAGCTTCTTCCGCGCCCGCTTCGCGCGCCTCTGATATGTTGGAAGCAGCTCGCCTCCTGCTGGGGGGATGAGAAGTCGGAGCCGGTGCACCTGGGGTATACCAGGTCCCGGCTCCAGCGCTGTCCGTGGGTCGTCCGCGCGTCAGGGCTCGACCTCGAACGTCTGGACGGCGCTCGCCAGGGGTACCGGTAGGGGCCGGGCATCGGTGACCGCTCGTCCGATGGCACCGAGGACCTGGTCCGGCAACCACAGCAGCGGCTCGGAGCGTGGATCGCCGTGCTCGATCCGCAGCGACGAGGGGATCACTCGTCGGCCGCGGAGCGCCTCGACGACCCGGAGATCACGGGCGTCCAGCGCTGCTGCTCGACGCTCGAACGTCAGGACCGAGACGCCGAGGACGGCGAGTTCCCACCCGAGGCGCTCGAGGCAGACGGCTCTGGCGCGTTCCTCCCGCCGGAGATCGGTCGGCATGCCGATGACGACGAGGTGTCGTGCGGGCAGCGCGGCGATCGCGGTCTCGACCCGATCTCGTTCGCGGTGGCCGAGGTCGTGCCAGTGCAGCTTGCCTCGCGTCGGTCGGAGCGTCCGCAGCGTCTCCCGCGTCGTCGCCGCGTCGTCGGTGTCGACGACGGACGCCCCGAGGATGTACGCGGGACCGCTCCAGCCCGTCGACCGGATGCTCTCGTCGCCCCAGGCGTGCAGTGGACAGATCACCCGTCGAACGTGCCACTCGGGGTCCCTCGGCCGTGAATGCTCCGCATTTCGCTGGCAGGCCGTGTACGCCGCTCCCGGTAGACCGGGACCCATGCACACCGACGCCGTGACCGGGCCCGTGACCGTCTTCTGCGACGAACAGGCCGTGCTCGCGGAGAGCATCGTCTGGGATCCGACCACGGAGCGGCTCCGCTGGACGGACATCACCCTCGGGCTGCTCACCACCGCCCGCGCGGACGGCACCGTCGAGTCGAGCGTCGCGCTGCCGCCGCCCCTGGCGAGCTTCCAGCCCCGCGCCGCCGGCGGGTTCGTCGCGGCACTCGGCGACACGGTGGTGCTCACCGACGAGCGCGGCGTGGTCGAGCGCGAACTGGTCCGGGTGCACCACGCGACCACCGAGATGCGGTTCAACGAGGGCAAGTGCGACCCGTTCGGCCGGTTCCTCGTCGGCAGCATGGACCTCTCGGACCAGGACCCCGCGGGAGCGCTGTACTCGATCGAGCCCGACGGCACGACACGGGTGCTCCGCGGCGGCTTCGGCGTGACGAACGGCATCGAGTGGTCGCCCGACGGCAGCGTCATGTACGTCACGGACACGAGCACCTCGACGATCTACCGCGGCTCGTACGGCCCCGAGGGTGACCTCGGCGAGCTCGAGCCGTTCGTCAGCGGCGCTGCGCACGACGGACTGGTGCGCGACGACGAGGGCTGCTTCTGGACGGCGGTCTACGGGGCTGGTCGCGTGGAGCGGTGGGACGCCGAGGGCCGGCACCTCGAGACCGTCGAGGTACCGGCGCCGAACGTCACGTCGGTGGCGTTCGGTGGCCCGGACCGGTCGACGCTCTTCGTCGGCACCGCGCGGGAGAACAGCACCGAGGAACAGCTCGAGCAGTACCCGCACTCCGGCGCGGTCTTCGCGGTGCCCACACGGGTGCACGGCGCTCCGGCGTCCGCGTTCGGCGGCTGAACCGCGGGTACCGTAGGAGGTCGCCGATCCCAGGAGGCCTCGTGGACGAACAGGACGACCGGAACCCACCGCCCGCTCCCGACCCCGCCGGTGCGCTGGCGCGTGCCGAGGACGCCGACGTGCAGGTCGAGGTGGACCGGATCGCCGTCGACGGCACCTACGTCCGCGTCAGCTCGATCGGGCACCCCGGCGACCGGGCGTTCGTCCTCGTGGCGGGTCTCGGGATCGCCGCCACCTACTACGAGCGGCTCGCGCCGCACCTCAACGAGAACGGCCCGGTGCACGCCCTCGACCTGCCGGGCTTCGCCGGGGTCCCGCGGTTCCGGGGCGCGGTGTCGATCGAGCGGTACGCGGACGCCGTCGAGGAGGTCATCCGTGAGCTGCGGCTCGAGGACCCGGTGCTCGTCGGCCACTCGATGGGCACACAGGTGGTCACCGAGGTGGCTGCGCGCAACCCGCACATCCGCGACCTCGTGCTGATCAGCCCGGTGGTCGACAGTCGCGCCAGGAGCATCCCGACGTCGGCGTTCCGCTTCCTGCGGTCGTCCCTGCACGAGCCTGCCGCGGTCCGCTGGCACGGGATCACCGCGTACGCGCTGTGCGGCTGGCACTGGTTCCGGAAGGTGCTGCCCCGGATGATCGCGTTCCCGATCGAGGACCGCGCCGCCGAGGTGCAGGCCCGGACGCTCATCGTCCGCGGTGAGCACGACGCCCTGGTGCCGCGCGACTGGGTCCGGTCGCTGGCGCGGGTGTTCCCGCACGCGGTGCTGCGCGAGGTCGTCGACGGGGCCCACTCCGTCATGCACGCGCAGGCGGACGCGGTCGCCCGGCTCGCCGTGGCGCTCGTCGACGGTCGGATCACCGACCGCGGCGTCGGCTCGCTGCAGCGGGTGCGCGACGACACGACGTCGTCCGACCTCGCGCGGCTCGGTCCGAAGGACGCCTGGCTGGTCGTGAAGTCGCGCTTCATCGAGCTGTTCGGGATGGCGAAGGGCGACGACGAGCAGCTGGAGCGGGCGAAGTCCGCGCACGCGGTCGCGATGGCGGACGGCGACGGGATCCCCGTGGATCCGCACGACCGCCGCGAGGTGGTCGACGACGTCGCACCCGAGGTGCGCGACCAGCGCTGACGTGCGTCGCGGAGGGTGGTAGGCCCCGTCAGACCCGCAAGAGCGACAGTGTCCGCCCGAACTCCGGGCGGACACTGTCGCTCTCGCGGCACACTCACGGAGCGGACGCGGACGTCACGGCGTGATGCGCCCCGGCAGCATGTCCCGCGTCAGACCGTGCGCGTCGGCGAGCACCTTCCGCGCCTCGTCGGTCTTGTCGGAGACGTTCCACAGCAGCACGCCACGCACCGTGTCGTCGTCGTCCAGGTAGTAGACGACGCCGGTGGTCAGCGGCTCCTGCCAGTCTTCGACGGTCTGCAGCTCGGTCGAGACCTGTCCGACGGCCTCGTAGCCCGTGTCGAACACGTTCGAGTAGAACATCGGCGTGTGGTCGTAGGTCTCGTCCGCGTCGGCGAGGTTCCGCCCGACCTGACGGCCCTGCTCCTTCGCGTTGTCGACGTGCTCGACCCGACGCGTGCCGAGGATGCGGTCCGGGTACTCGGCGACGTCGCCCGCGGCGAACACCGACTCGTCGTCGGTCACGAGCGTCGACGACACCACGATGCCGTCGCGCACGGTGAGACCGGCGTCGGCGGCGAGCTGCGTCTGCGGGTCGATGCCGAGTCCGGCGACGACCGCGTCGGCCTCGAGGACCGACCCGTCGTCGAGCGTCAGGGACACCCCGCCGTCCGACTCGGTGCCCTGCTCGACGCGGCTCCCGGTGCGGAGCTCGACACCGTGGTCGACGAACCGCTGCTGGAACGCACGCGCGAGGTCGTCCGGGAACATGTGTCCACCGAGGACCTCGTCCGGCGTCACCAGGGTCACCCGGGCGCCGTTCTGCACGATGCCCGCGGCGATCTCGGTGCCGATGTAGCTGCCGCCCACGACGGCGACGTGCGCTCCGGCGTCGGCGAGCTCGCGGAGCCTGCGGTAGTCGTCGGCGCTGCGGTAGTCGAGCACCCGAGACGACGGGGACAGGCCTGGCAGGCCGCGCGGCTTCCCGCCGGTCGCGAGTAGCAGTCGCTCGTAGCCGTGGGTCTGGCCGTCGTCCGTCGTCACGGTCTTCGCCTGGCGGTCGATCGCCGTCACCCTGGTCCCGAGCACGAACGTCGCGCCGGTCTCCTCGGTGTGCAGGTCGACCTTCTCGTCCCAGCTGAACTCCGGGTCGGTCCAGAGCTTCTTCGACAGCGCCGGACGGGCGTACGGGCGGTCGGTCTCCTCGCTGACGATGCCGATCGAGCCGTCGGCGTCGATCTCGCGGATCCCGCGGGCAGCGGCGTCGGCCACCATCCCGCCTCCGACGATCAGGTAGCGGAAGTCGGTCATGGTTCTCCTAGATGGTGGCGACCGAGCCGGAGTCGACCCGGTAGTTCGACCCGTTGACGAAGCTCGCCAGGTCGGAGCAGAGGAAGGCGACGACGTTCGCGACCTCCTCGGGCTCCCCGCGGCGTCCGAGTTCCATGTAGGGGCGCTCCTCGTCGAGGAAGCTCGAGATCGCCTCGTCGAACGAGGTGCCGAGCTGCTTCGCGCGCTCGTCCATCATGGCGTCGGTCATCGGCGTGTGGATGAAGGCCGGGCTGACGGTGTTCACCAGCAGACCCTCGGACGCGTACGAGCGCGAGAGGCCCTTCGCGAACGACAGCACGCCGGCCTTCGCGGCGCAGTACGGCAGTTCGTCGTCGTACGGCTGCGAGGCGTCCTCGGAGACGAGGTACACGATGCGACCCCAGCCGCCGTTCCGCAGGTCGCCGATGAACTCGCGCGTGATCCGCACGGGGCCCATCAGGTCGACGTCGATGGTGTCGAGCCAGCCCTGCTCGTCGATCTCGTGGAACATCCCCTGCGCGCCCGTGATGCCGGAGGACTGCACGAGGATGTCGATCTCGCCGACGGCGTCGCGCACCTTCTCGTGCAGCGCGGCGAGGGAATCGGCCTTCGTCACGTCCGCGGCGAAGGCGAACAGCTTGCCGTGCGGCGCCTCGAGCTGGTCGGCGCTGGTGTCGAGCCGGCCCTGGTCGAGATCGGTGACGACCACGGTCGCACCCTCCGCCAGGAGGATGCGAGCCGTGTTCCAGCCGATGCCGGAGTCGCCACCGAAGACGAGCGCGACCTTGCCGGTGATGCCGAGGTCCACGTCTCGTCCCTACTCGTGCTCGGACGCCTCGGCGACGGCCGGGGTCGTGGCCGCTGCGAGCGGGGTCCGCGGTTCGCGGTTCTCGGCCGAGACCATCCAGGCGAGCTGCTCGAGGCGCTCGATGAAGCCGTGGAGCAGGTCGGCGGTCGTCGGGTCCTCGTCGTCGACCTCGTCGTGCACGTCGCGCATGGTGCCCGTCGTCTGGTAGAGCCGCAGGGTGATGACGTCGATCGCGTCGTGCGTGTCGATCTCGCCGTCGGGGAAGGCGTCGAGGTGCGTGCCGGCAGCGACCGTGGCCGAGCGGCCGTCCGGGATCGCGTAGAGGGCGCGCATGCGCTCCGCGGTGTCGTCGGCGAACTCACGCGCCGCGTCGACGATCTCGTCGAGCTGCAGGTGCAGGTCGCGGAAGTTGTGGCCGAGGATGTTCCAGTGCGCCTGCTTGCCCTGCAGGTGCAGGTCGATGAGGTCCACCAGGACGGCCTGGAGGTTGGCGGCGAGCTTGTCCGATGCGTGCATGATCGGCTCCTTTCGCGGTCGGTGACCCTTCCGGTCTACGCGGTCGCGCGGCGGGCGCTCTCAGTGCACGTGCACCCGGGCGTCCCCCGTGGGGTCCGTCTGCTCCGTCGCCGGTGTCGCTCAGCGCTCGGTGCTCGGTGCTCGGTGCTCAGTGGTCCGGTGCGGGGTCGACCTGGTCGACCGCGTCGCGCATCCGCTCGAGGAAGGTCGCGACCACGCGGGCGTCGTCGGCGGACAGCCCCTCGGCGATGGACATCATCCGCCGGTGCATGACGCCGAGGGTGGCCCGGACCTCGTCGTCGGTCTCCGTCGTCGGGGTGATCACGAGGGCGCGACGGTCGGTGGGGTGCGGGTCGCGACGGACGTGGTTCGACTTCACGAGCCGGTCGATCAGGATCGTGGTCGACGCCGACGAGATCTTCAGGTAGGCGGCCAGGTCCTTCGGCTTGACGATCCGTCCGGCGCGCTGGGCCTGCAGCAGGTAGCGGACGGCGAGCAGGTCGGTCTCGCCCATGCCCATCGAGTCACGGGTCCGCCGCCGCATGGCGGTCTCGGCCGCTCGGTAGCGGCGCAGGGCGTTCAGCACGGCGACACCGCGCTGAGTGGCGTCGTCGTCGGGGAACCAGTACCCCGACGCCTCCGTGATCTCCTGCGTCGACATGTCGTTCAGGGTAACCCGTCTGGTATCTCGTCCACCTAGCGGATCCGGGTGCTGAGGACGGGTCGTGCGTCCTGATCGACGGACGTGAGGCGCGGTGCCGCCCGGCACCGCGCCTCCCGTCCGTCCTGTGGTCGCGTGACGCGACCGGTCGGCTCAGGCCGCGACGCGCTCGTCCGCCGCGTCGGCCAGGGCGCGGAGCGCGCCCTGCACGAGGTCGACGACCTCGGCGTCCTCGCGCGGGTGGGTCTCGGCGAACCGGACGACCGACTGCGGGATGGCGACCTTGACGTCCTCCAGGACCTTCGCGCCCGCGATGCCCGCGGACTTGCGGGCGTCGTCGTGCGCCCACACGCCGCCGTACTGACCGAAGGCCGAGCCGATGACGGCGAGCGGCTTGCCGGACAGCGGCGACGCGCCGAACGGACGCGAGCCCCAGTCGAGCGCGTTCTTCAGCACGGCGGGCATCGTGCCGTTGTACTCGGGGGTGACGAGCAGGACGGCGTCCGCGGCGGCGACGGCGTCGCGGAAGGCGACGGCGGCGGCCGGCGGGGTGTCGCCGTCGATGTCCTCGTTGTAGAAGGGCAGGTCGACGATGCCGTCGAACGTGGTGAGCGTGATCCCCTCGGGAGCGTGCTGCTCGGCTGCCTCGGCGAGCTTCCGGTTGATCGAGCCGGCGCGCAGGCTGCCGACGAGGACGAGGACGTTCGTCATGGGTCTTCCCTTCTCTCCGTGACCGTTCGGTCACGGAATGGTGTCAGGGACAACCAATGCGCTTCCTGAACGCTGCATTCCCTCCGGCACTGGGTGGGTACGTTGGCCGGGTGAGCACCCCTCGGACTCCCGCCAGCACCCCGCGCACGACCGACCCGGACTGGTGGCGCCAGGCCGTCGTCTACCAGGTGTACCCGCGCAGCTTCGCGGACACCGACGCGGACGGCCTCGGCGACATCGCCGGCATCACCAGCCGCGTGCCGTACCTGGCGTCGCTCGGGGTCGACGCCGTGTGGCTGTCGCCGTTCTACCCGTCGCCGCTGGCCGACGGTGGGTACGACGTGGCGGACTACCGTGACGTCGACCCGCGCCTCGGCACGCTCGACGACGTCGACGCGTTCATCCGCACCGCACACGAGCACGACGTCCGCGTGATCGTCGACGTCGTGCCGAACCACACGTCCGACCAGCACGAGTGGTTCCGTCAGGCGCTGGCCGCCGAGCCGGGCTCGCCCGAACGTGCGCGGTACGTGTTCCGCGACGGGGCGGGGGAGTCCGGCGAGCTGCCGCCGAGCGACTGGGTGTCGAACTTCGGTGGCAGCGCGTGGACGCGCGTGCCGGACGGGCAGTGGTACCTGCACCTGTTCGCACCGGAGCAGCCCGACCTCGACTGGTCGAACCCCGAGGTCCGCGCGGACTTCGAGCACACGCTGCGGTCCTGGTCCGACCGCGGGGTCGACGGCTTCCGGGTCGACGTCGCGCACGGGCTCGCGAAGGACCTGTCGACGCCCTACCGGCCCTCGAACGAGAAGGCGCTGCCGCTCGACGGGTCCGACCCGCTGTACGACCGCGACGAGGTGCACGAGATCTTCGCGACGTGGCGCTCCGTGCTCGACGAGTACGACCCGCCCCGCGCCGCGATCGCCGAGGCCTGGGCCCCCGCGCCCCGTCGTGTGCTCTACGCCCGTCCGACCGAGCTCGGACAGGCGTTCAACTTCGACCTGCTCGAGGCGCCGTACGACGCCCGGGCCTTCCGGACGATCATCGAGCGGAACCTCGCCATGTCGGCCGAGTCCGGGGCGTCCTCGACGTGGGTGCTGTCGAACCACGACGTCGTCCGGCACGCGACGCGCTACGGCCTGCCCGACGGTACGGACACCGACGCGTGGCTGCTCACCGACGGCACCGAGCCCGAGCTCGACCGGCAGCGCGGGGAACGGCGGGCGCGAGCCGCGACACTGCTGATCCTGGCGCTCCCCGGGTCGACGTACCTGTACCAGGGGGAGGAGCTCGGCCTGCACGAGGCCCCGGCGATCCCGCACGACCTGCTGCAGGACCCGAAGTGGCTGCGCACCGGGCACACCGTGAAGGGTCGGGACGGGTGCCGCGTCCCGATCCCGTGGACCCGGAGCGGTCCGTCGTTCGGCTTCGGGGACGTCGCGCCGCACCTGCCGCAGCCGGCGGACTTCGGGGACTCGTCGGTCGAGGCCGAGGACGGCGACCCCGACTCGACGCTGTCGCTCTACCGACTGGCGACCACCACCAGGCGACGGCTGCAGCGCGGCGAGGAGCTGGCGTGGCTCGACGCAGGCGACGACGTCGTGGCGTTCGCCCGGCACGACGGGTGGCGCTCGGTGACGAACCTCGGGACGGCTCCGGTGCCGATGCCGTCCGGTCGGGTGCTGCTGGCGTCCGGCCCGCTCGACGCGGGCGACGGACTGCTGCCGGGCGAGACCACGGTGTGGCTCGGGTGAACTGCCGCATCCCTCCACAGCTCCGTTCCGAGGGCTCGTTCTCCCCAGTCTCGTCCGACGGCCACTGACGAGCGCGCCCGGCTCGCGACGATCGGGGCATGACAGACACCTCGATCCCGACAACGGTCCATCCCGACGGCCGACGGGGCCGCCGACGCCGCCCGCGTGGCGCCATCACCGGCGGTCTCGTGGCCCTGGCCGTCCTCGCGGCGCCCGCGCTCCTGCCGTCGAGCTCCTCGGCTGACGACCTCGCCTTCCCCTACGTCGACCGCTTCGACTCCGCAGCAGGCGGGACCCTGAGCGGCGATGCGCAGGTCGTGGACGGGCGCCTCCGACTCACGGACCAGACGACCGACCAGGCCGGCGCCTGGTCGACGGACGACACCTTCCGGTCGGACCTCGGACTCGACATCGAGTTCTCGTACGCCATGTACAACGACCTCGGCGAAGCGGGGGCGGACGGGCTGCTCCTCTTCCTGGCGGACGGCCGTGCACCGCAGGGCGTCGGTGCCTTCGGTGCAGCACTCGGGTACGCCTGCCGGGCGGAGGCCACGCAGGGCGGCGGTCCGCCGTGCGACCTCCCGGGGGTGCCGGGTGGCTTCGCAGCGGTCGCGGTCGACCACTACGGGAACTTCTCGCAGGACATCAACGGATCGGGTCCGGGCCAGCGACCGGACTCGATCGTCGTGCGGGGCTCCGGCGACGGCACCACCGGCTACCGGTACGTCGAGGGGAAGCCGGCGCCGGGCGGGACCGTCACGCAGGGTCCCGAGACACGTCGCGTCCGGATCAGCCTCGTGCCGGGGACGAGCGGCGAGCTGTTCATGACCGTCCGACTCGAGTACCGGGGTGTGCTGCAGACCGTCCTCGACCGCGTCCCGCTGCACGGCCAGGGACAGGCACCGCTGCCGGACACGCTGCGACTCGGGTTCTCGGCGGCGACCGGCAGTCACGTCGACGTCCACGAGATCGATGAGGTCCGGGTCACCCAGCCCGTCGACCTCGGCGTCACGCAGGACCTCCCCGCGTCGGCTCGACCGGGGCAGCCGTTCTCGTACACCGTCACCGCGACCGACGCCGGTCCGAACGGATCCGATCCCAGTGCGCTGCACGTCGACGTCCCGGACGGCCTCCGTGACGCGACGTGGACCTGCGCCGGGACCGACGGGGCCACCTGCGGCGCGAGTGCCGGCACGGGTGACGTCGACGATGCGCTCAGCCTGGTCCGTGGTGGGTCAGCGGCCGTCACCGTGACGGGCACGGTCGCGGACGACGCCACCGGGTCGCTCGAGAGCACCGCCACCATCGAGCCGCCGGCATCCCTGGCCGACGTCGACGAGTCCGACAACCGATCAGTGGCAGCGACTCCCGTGGACGCGACACCTCGACCCGTGGCCCAGCTGACGACCGACAAGGCGGTGTCCCCCTCGACGGACATCTCACCCGGGGACGTGGTCGAGTACCTCGTCACGGCACGGAACGGCGGGCCGGATGCCGCGCACGAGGTCGGCGTGGTCGACGACCTGCCGGAGGCGATGCGGTTCGTCGGCTCCGACGACGACTGCTCCGCAGCGGGGCAGCACGTCACGTGCCGGTCGGACGGAGACCTGGCGGCCGGTGCGACCCGCTCGTTCCGCATCCGCGCCGTGCTCGATCCCGGCTACACGGGCGACGGGTCGGACGTCGTGAACGTGGCGACCGCGACCTCCCCGACCGACCCGGACGGGGGAGACCCGTCGCCCGGAGTGTCGATCGGTGTGACCGTGCCCGGGGACGGGGACGGGGACGGGGACGGCGGCGGCGATCACGATGGCGGCGACGACGGCGGTGGTGACGGTGGTGATCACGGCGGTACCGGGGTACCGACGCCGACCGCGTCCGCCACGGGCTCACCCGCTCCGGACCCGTCAGCGGTGGGCGGTGGCCGGACACCGAGCCGCGGGAACGGGTCGGGAGCCCTCGCCTACACCGGCGTCGAGGGGATCGGGCTGCTCGCCGCCGTCGCGGCTGCTGCGCTCGGGCTCGGCGTCGGTGGCTGGTGGGTCGCACGGCGCCGGCGAGTGACGGACGACGCTGAGTGACGGCCAGGCTGACGGACGGCACCGGGTGACGGACGGCGCCGCCGCCGCCGATCAGGGGTGATCCTGCGCACGACCGTCGCCGCCGCCGGTCGTGGGTGGTCCTGCCCCGACCGGCGGCGGCTCCCGTCCGTCCGTCGCTGCCTGCGACACCTCGGGCCGGACCGGCTCCGGTCGGACGTCCGGGGCACCGGCGGTAGACTCGGACCACGATCCGCATGCCCGAAAGAGGTCCCGTGTCCGACTCCGTGGACGACGCCGGCCAGCGCGCGCGGTACTGGCCGATCCCCGTCCTCCGGGCCGTCCCAGCCGCGGTCGTGGCCCTCGTCATCACCTTCTCGTCCAACCACGCCGCCGGCTACGGCCTGCTGCTGTTCGGCGGGTTCGTGATCGTCGACGCCCTCGTGCTCGGGTGGGCTGCGCTCCGCCGGATGCCGTTCGACGAGCGGTCCCGTCCGACGACGCTGGCCCAGGCGGTCGTCTCCCTCGCGGCCGGCGTCGCCGCGCTCGCGACGAACGGGGTCGGGCTCGCCGCGTTCATCACGGTGGTCGTCGGCTGGGCCGTGCTGACCGGGGCCCTCGAACTCGCTCAGGGTGTCCGGGCGCGTGGACGGTCGCCGTTCGCCCGGGACTGGACGACGATCGGCGGGCTCACCCTGCTGCTCGCGGTTGCCTTCCTGCTGACGCCGCCGGACTACTCGCAGCAGCTCGGCGGGGTCGAGCAGGTCACCGGCACACTCGATGCCGCAGTGGTCCTGGTCGGACTCCTCGGCGCCTACCTCGCCATCGCGGCGGTCTTCCACGTGATCGCCGGACTCTCGCACAAGTGGGGCACCACGGCGCCTGCCGCGGCCCCGGACGGAGCACCACACGCATGAGCACCCCCAGCCGTCGCGATCGTCTGCGCCCCGCCGAGCTCCTCGTGATCTCGGCGGTCGTCGCGGTCTTCACCGGAGTCGTCGTGCTCTTCTCGACGCGGGAGCTCGAGCTCGCCCTGGTGTTCCTCGGGGTCGCGTTCATCGTGGTCGTCGTGATCCTCGCGATGCTGCAGCTCGCGGCTTCGAGCGACCAGGACGACAACGACATGCTCGGCGGGCACAAGGCGCCGAGCGAGCGCTCGGAGGGCGACGACTTCCACTGACCCGGCGTCCGCGGCCGGCGCACGTCGTGCCGCGCGTCGCACGTCGCACGTCGTGCCGCGCGGTGCGCACGCGGCGCGCGGCACGCCCGACGACACGCCCGACCGCATCGATCCGACCCCGTGCTGTCATGATCGCTGGCGTGGCCGACACCGCTCAGGTGAAGGGGGTGAGCGATGGACGTGACCGCGCAGACGGACGAGCAGATCGTCCGGGCGCTCGCAGCCGGTGACCGGGCCGCGTTGGCGCAGGTCTTCGATCGTCACGCCGCGACGATGACGCGGTACGTCTGGGCGATCGTGGACGACCGGCACGACGTCGAGGAGGTCGTGCAGGACGCGTTCCTCCTGCTCTGGCAGCGGGCGGAGACGCTCGACCTCCCGGCGGAGAGCCTGCTGCCCTGGCTCCTCGTCGTCTGCCGCAACCTCGCGCGGAACGCGGGACGGAAGCGCTCGCGGCACCGCGCCGACGAGCTGCCCGAGATGCTCGCCGCCCCCACCGAGCACTCCGATGCGGTCGAGACGCTGCGGTGGGTGCGGTCCGAGATCGCGGCCCTGCCCGAGCTCGACCGACGCATCTGCGAGCTCTGCCTGCTCGAGGGACGCTCCTACGCCGAGGCAGCGGAGATCCTCGGCCTGACGGTCGGCGCGGTGACCCAGCGGGTCTCCCGCAACCGTCGACGACTGAAGAAGGTGGTGATGCACGATGGACACTGAGCCTCCCGTGGGCGACGAGCTGCAGCGCATGCTCGTCACCATGAAGCAGAGCGTGCTCGAGCGCGCCACCCCGCGTCCGAAGCGCCGTCGCGGGCACACCGGGATCGTCGTCGGCGTGGTCGCCCTGCTCGCGCTGGGGACCGCATCGGGTGCGGTGGCCCTCACCCTGTCGCACCAGGACCGCCCGGTCGCAGCGCCGGTGCAGACGCAGGAGCCCGCTCCGGCTCCGTCGGCGACCACCCGGACCTCCGCACCCATCACCGGTCGGCCGACCCCGCGCCCGGTACCGACGGCGTCCCCCACCACGGCGGCGGTCGCGACGATCCCGACGTCCTGTCGTGCGACCGTCCCTGAGGAGGACTACGACCGCTTCTTCGGCGACACCCCGGTCCAGGGGTCCTCCTCGATGGGCGAGGGCATCGCGGGATCGGACAGCGTGGCGGCCGGGATCGCCGAACCCGGAGCTGACATCTACTGTGTCTGGCGGGATCCGCGGGCGGACGTGTCCGGGCTCGAGATGCTCATCGGAGCAGCACGCCCCAACACTGGCGATCGGCTGCGCTCGGGCCCGATGTCGTGTGTCGACCAGGACGGGGGCGTGCTCTGCCGGACGTCGAGGCAGGCTGACCCGTACCCGGTGGACACCGTCACGACCCTGTTCGTGCGCGACGGCACCTACGTGGCCATCACGCAGACCAACTTCCCGACCAACGGCCTGCTCGACGCGGTCGTCGGGGAGATCTGGGGGGACTGACGGCCGGGAGGCGCGGGGCGGATCCGCACCGCGCCTCCCGTCCGCCGGTGGGTCACGTGTCGCGCCCCGCACGCCCTCAGGGCACGCGGGCCGCGACGACGTCGCGGGCCAGCGCCCGGGTCGCACGGTTCGGCTCCGGGGTCGACCGCATCGCCAGGCCGATGCGCAGGGGCTCGACCTCGTCCTCCAACTCCAGGACCGCACCGTCGTACCGGACGCCCGGGTCGGGGACGACGCCGACGCCGAGACCGGCGGACGCGAACCGGACGACGGCGGGCATGTCGTTCATCTCCGCGACGATCCGACGGCGGAGCCCGAGACGCTCGAGTGCGGCGTCGAGGATCATGCGGTTGCCGAACCCGTGCGCGGTGTCGACGAACGGCTCGCCGGCGAGCTCGGCCAGCGTCACCGACGGGCGCATCGCGAGCGGGTGGTCCGTCGCGGTGAACACCCGGAAGGGCAGCTCGCGCAACGGCTCGACCACGACCCCCGGCGGCACCGACGGCAGGCCCGTGTACGCCAGGTCGAGCCGCCCCGCGACCAGGTCCTGCACCAGGCCGGTGGTGCCCGAGGGTGAGGTCATCAGCTCGACCGCCACGAGCGGGTGCCGTCGCCGGAACCGCCGCAGCACCCCGGTCAGGTCCACGACGTCCATGCTCGTGAAGATGCCGAGGCGCACCCGGCCCCGCAGGTCTGCGTCGTCGACCGTCGCGAGGTCCCGCATCCGCTCCAGGGAGTCGAGCACGGACCTGGCGTGGGGGAGCAGGTCCTCGCCGGCGGCGGTGAGCACGAGCCGACGACCCGTTCGGTCGAACAGTCGGACGCCGAGCGAGCGTTCGAGGGACGCGATGCCCGCCGAGACGGTCGACTGCGCGGCCCAGAGCCGCTCGGCGGCACGGGTCACGCTGCCCTCGGCCGCGACGGTCACGAACTGTTCCAGCAGGCGGGTCTCCACCCTGCGAGTATCGATCTGATCGATGTCGGTCATCAAGAGCACCCGTTGGACTCGATGACCTGAGGGGAGCACGATCGGAGCATGACCTCGACCACCGATGCCGTTCCGGCGCCGACGACCGGCACCGAGCCCGTCCCCGCACCGCGCGGACGACACCCGCACTCCCGCCGTCGGCACGGCTTCGGCTTCTGGGCCGTGGCCTTCGCGTTCCTGTCGGTGATGGCCTTCGCGACCGTGCCGGCACCGCTCTACGTGATCTACCAGGCACGCGACGGGTTCCCGACGTTCACGACGACGGTCGTCTTCGCCGCCTACGGCGTGGGGGTCGTCGCCTCGCTCTTCCTGGCGGGACACCTCAGCGACGTGCACGGGCGGCGCCCGCTGATCCTGGTGTCCGTCGCGCTCGAACTCGTCGCGGCCGTGCTCTTCCTGCTCTGGTCGGACGTCGCCGGGCTCGTCGTCGCGCGGTTCGTGACGGGGCTCGGTGTCGGGCTCCTCACCGCGACGGCGACCGCGCACCTCGGTGAACTGCGGGTCCGGGCGACCGGCTCGTCCGCCTCCGCGCAGGGGGCGAGCGTCGCGGCCGGCGCTGTGAACCTCGGCGGTCTGTCGCTCGGTGCGCTCGTCGGCGGAGCGCTCGCCGAGTTCGTGGGGCAACCGCTGGTGGTGCCCTACGTGGTGTTCGTCGTCGCCCTGGTCGTCGCGTTCGCCGTGGTGCTCGCCGCGCCGGAGACCGTCGACCGTCCCCAGCGGCCGGTGCCGTACCGGCCGCAGCGGATGGCCGCTCCCGACGGGCAGGCCGGGGTGTTCTGGGCCGCCGGGACCGCTGCCTTCGCGGCCCTGGCCGTGCAGGGACTCTTCACCTCGGTGGCGCCGACGTTCCTCGGCACCACGTTCCACGTCACCGACCGGCTCGCCGCCGGCGCCACGACCTTCGGGGTCTTCGCCGCGAGCGCGGTGTCGCAGATCGTCTTCGCGAAGCTGTCCCAGCGTCGACAGATCCAGCTCGGCCTGGTGCTGCTCGTCGGGGGGCTCGTGGTGCTCGCGGCCGCCGCGGTCCTCCTGCAGGTCGCCGGGTTCATCGGCGGCGGAGTCGTGGCCGGCGCCGGGGTCGGGCTGCTCTTCCGCGCATCGATCGCCCGCGCGGGGTCGCTCGTCGGGCCGGAGCAGCGCGGCGGGGTGCTCGCGGCGACGTTCCTCATCGCGTACGCCGGGCTGACCGTGCCCGTCGTGGCGGTCGGGGCGGCGCTCCTCGTCGTGCCGACGCTCCCGGTGCTGCTCGGGTACGTGGTGTTCGTCGTCGTGCTCGCCCTGGTCGCCGGCCTGCGCCTGGCCGCGCGCGCCGAGTAGCGCGGGCGCCCGGCTCCCGCGCCTCCGGGTCTCCGGGTCTCCGCGCCGGTATCGAACCACGGACACGACGTCGAACCAACGGCACGACCTGGTTCGACGTCGTCTTCGTGGTTCGACGCCGGACGCACGGGCGACGACGCCGGACGCACGGACGTCGGAGCCGGCCCGACAGCAGAGCGGACCTCCCGGCGCCAGCGGTCCGCCCGGCATACTGGGGCGCATGTCCCAGCAGCGCCGACGCCCGGCCGCCACCGTCGTCGCCGCGGTCATCGCCGCCGGTCTGGTCGCCGGCGGGTTCGCCCTCACGGCACAGCGCAACGGCGAGGACCCGGTGATCGCCGGCAGCGCGGCGTCCGTCACGCCCAGCGCGACCGCAGCCGACGGGGCGGTCCGCGACGGCGCGGCTCGCGACGGCGTGGTGACGATCGAGCGGACGGGCCCCGACCTGCCCGGCAGCGACGTGCTCGACCGCTGCGACACCGACCGCCGCGCCGTCGTCGCCCGCTACGAGACGGCCGCCCTCGGACGGGTCGAGCTGCAGTGCGGCACGTCCGGCCAGGGCTACGAGCACATCCGCGTCCGGCACACCGCCGACTGGCAGGACGTCGTCCGGGGCCACGGCTCGCGGGACTGGGACGACGCGATGCTCACCGCTGTCCGGTCCGTGCTCGAGTCACCGCCCGCCGGGTACCCGCAGGACGCCGGGGACGGCAAGGTCTGCTACGCCGCGCCCGTCCGCTTCGACGACGGGACGCGTCCCTCGGCGGAGCCGAACGTGCGGGTCATCGTGTCGGAGACGACGAATCGGGTGATCACGGCTTTCCCCACCGACGACGGCGGCTGCTGACCACGCTGCGCCAGGCCGGACCAGGCCAGGCCGGACCGCGCCCGGTCACGCCAGGTCGGGCCGGACCGCATCGCGGCGCGGACCGTCGCTACGCATGCACCTCGTGCTCGTGCCGCTGGTGCGACGCGGGCTCGAGCTGGAAGGTCGAGTGCTCGACCGGCACGTCGAAGTGCTCGGCGACGCACTGCTGCAGCGCGTCGAGGATCCGCGGTGCGTGGGCGGTCGAGAAGCAGTGGTCGTCGACCACGACGTGTGCCGTCAGGTTCGGCACGCCGGTCGCGACGAGCGTCGCGTGCAGGTCGTGCACGGCGATGACGTGGTCGAGCTCGAGGATGTGCGCGCGCACGTCGTCGAGGTCGAGTCCGGGCGGGGTCGACTCGAGCAGGACGTTCGCCGTCTCGCGCAGCAGCCGGACCGCCCGCGGCAGGATCAGCAGGCCGATCAGGATCGCGGCGATCGAGTCGGCGCGCTCCCACCCGGTGAGCGCGAGCACGACGGCAGCGGCGATGACCGCGACGGACCCGAGGGTGTCGTTGAGCACCTCGAGTCGCGCCGCCCGCGAGGTGAACCCCTCGCCCGATGCCCGGGCCAGCACCGCGTAGGCGACGAGGTTCCCGACCAGCCCGACCACACCGAACACGAGCAGCGGGCCGGCGTGGATCTCCGCGGGGACGAACAGCCGCTGGATCGCCGAGACGACGACGAACACGCCGACCGCGAGCAGGATGGCCGCCTGGGCCGTGGCGCCGAGGACCTCGGCGCGCTGGTACCCCCACGTCCGCTGCGCGGTGGGCGAGCGGCGCGCGAGCCGGGTGGCGACCAGGCCGATGCCGAGCCCCCCGGTGTCGACCACCATGTGCCCCGCGTCGACGAGCAGTGCGAGGGAGCCGGTGACGACCGCGCCGACGACCTCGGCGAGCAGGATGCCCGCAGAGATGCAGAACGCGACGAGCAGCGCGCGCTCCGAGGCGCCGGCGTGCCCGTGCGCGTGGTCGTGTCCCATGCCTCGATCGTAGGGAACGAGGCCGACACCGTGCCAGGATCGGCAGCGTGACCCGTTCGCCGTACGAGCTGACGACACCGCCGGACCTCCTCGCCCGGCTGCACCCGCGCCTCCGCACCTACTTCGGCCCCGTCCCGCCCGGACACGTCGGTCGCGGCGAGGGCGTCTTCATCGTGGTCGGGACGCCCCGTCACTGGCTGTGGCCGCTCCTCGCGGTGTTCGCGCGGGACGACGTGATGTTCCCCGTGTGGGAGCGGGACGTGCCCTTCAGGGTCGAGAACCGTCCGGCGCGCGTCGGTCACGGCGCGTCGCGGAGCCTGCGGAGTGACATGACGGCCGAGCGGGTGGGGAGTGTCGCCGTCCGCGCGCACCGCACCTTCCGGTTCCGGTCCGGACACCGCACGATGGTCGATGCGATCACCGCCGAGCCGCACGGGCTCGTCGACCACCTCGGTCGCCGTGGGCGCGTCAGCGCCCTGCTCCGGGCGGAGGTCGACGCGGACGGGCCGGACGCGGGCGCCCTGCGCCTGGTCTCCGTGCGTGTGACGGTGCGTGCGCTGGGTCGTGCGTGGAGCCTCCCGACCGTCGTCGCCCCGCGTGTGACGCTCACGGAACGATTCGATGACGATGCCGACGTGCAGCGCGTGTCCCTGCGGCTCTCGGCGCCCCTGGTCGGCACGCTGTACCGGTACGAGGGCTCCTTCCGCTACCGGATCGAGCCGGACACCGGATGGGGGAGACGATGAGCGACGAGACGACCGGCGCGCCCAGGGGCCGCGCCGTGATCGCGGGGGCGGGCGGCTTCGTCGGGCAGTACCTGCACCGCGCCTTCCGTGACGAGGGGTACGAGGTCGTGACGGTCGGTCGCACCGGTGACGCGGTGTGGGGGAACACCCTGCGCATCCGCGAGCTCGTCGACGGCGCCGCCATCGTCGTGAACATGGCGGGCAAGAGTGTGAACTGCCGCTACGGGCGGCGGAACCGGGCGGAGATCATGCGCTCCCGGGTGGACACCACCCTCGAGCTGGCCGAGGCGATCCGCACGGCCGAGCACCCGCCGCCGCTGTGGCTGAACGCCTCCACCGCGACGATCTACCGGCACGCCGACGACCGGCCGCAGGACGAGGCCACCGGCGAGCTCGGCGAGGGGTTCTCGGTCTCGGTCGCGCGGGCGTGGGAGGACGCCCTGTTCAGCGCCGACCTGCCGCACACCCGCCGGGTCGCCCTGCGGATGGCGATCGTGTTCGGCGACGGCAGCGCGCTCGTCCCGCTGCTCGGGCTGGCTCGTGCGGGCCTCGGCGGGCCGCAGTTCGACGGGCCGTGGTTCCCGACGCGCGCGCGGCTCCGGGCGGGCACGTACCACCACGACCGGCACACCCGCGGTCGGCAGCGGTTCAGCTGGGTGCACATCGAGGACGTCCTCGAGGTGGTGCGCTTCGTGCGCGACCACGAGGAGATCGACGGGCCGGTGAACGTCTCGAGCCCGCAGCCCTCGGACAACCGGACGGTGATGGCGACCATCCGAGACGCGGTCGGCCGCCGTTTCGGTCTGCCGACCTGGCGGTGGATGCTCGAGATCGGCTCGTTCGCGATCCGGACCGAGACCGAGCTCGTGCTGAAGAGCCGGTGGGTCGTGCCGACGCGACTGCTCGAGGCCGGCTACGAGTTCCGCCACCCCGACCTGCGCGGCGCCCTCGCCGGCATCATCGCCGAGCGCCGGCAGCACCGGGGCTGACGGGCGCCGGCGCGGACGCTGCGTCGGCGACACCCCGGGCCTCGACCTCGGTTCCGGTTCCGCGAGACGCCGGCGTCTGCGCGAGACGATCGGACACCGCCGAGACGGCCTCGGATCTCGCGGCGTCTCGCTCCACCTGCGGTGTCTCGACCGCGGCGCGAGCTGGCACAGGCGCAGACGACGTCTCCGGCGCGGTCACCGGCACCGCACCCGGCGGCAGCACGCGGCCCGTCCGCGACGACCACAGCACGGCGACCACGACCACCGCGCCGGCGACGACCTCGACGACGTCCGGCACCTCGCCGAACGCCGCCCACGAGGCGAGCACCCCGATCACGGGCACGAGCATCGAGAACGGCGCGACGGTGCTCGACGGGTACTTCCCCATCAGCCGCGACCAGATCCCGTACCCGACCAGACTGCCGGCCACGACGATGTACAGCAGGCCGAGGTCGGCCGGCAGCGCCGCGGGGGTCAGCGCCGTGCCGAACGCCTGGCCCACGCGTGCCGGTCCCTCGACGAGCAGCGAGAGCGCGAACATCGGCACGGGCGGCACGACCGCCCACCACAGGGTCAGGTGGAGCGGGTTGACCGGGCCGGTCCGCCGCGTCGCGACGTTGCCGAGCGCCCAACCGAGGGCACCGCAGAGCACGAGCACCACCGGCAGCAGCGCCGCGGTCTGCGCCCGGTGCACCGCGATGACGCCGAGTGCGGCCACGGCGACGGACACCCCGACGACCTGGCGTGCGGTGAGCCGCTCGCGCAGCAGCACCCCGGCCAGCACGACCGTGAACGGGGCCGACGCCTGGATCACCAGCGACGCGAGGCCCGTCGGCATCCCCGCCGCCATCCCGAGGTACAGGAACGCGAACTGCAGCACGCCGAGGGTCGCACCGACGAGCACGATCCACCGGAACGGGACCTTCGGTCGCGGCACGAAGAGGATCGTCGGCAGGGCGAGCAGCGTGAACCGCACGGCGGCGAGCAGGAACGGCGGCCAGTGGTCGAGGGCGATCGCGGTCGCCGGGAAGTTCAGCCCCCACGCCACGGCGACGACGAGGGCGAGGATGCGGTCGCGGAAGAGCACGGTCCGATCGTCCCGCACCGGAAGCAGTAGCACCAGCGCACGGTTCGACAGGATCGTTGTAGGGTCCCTGCATGGTCGGCTTCGACATCGCCCTGCTGCCGGTCCTCCGCGAGCTCGCCGAGCGGGGGAGCGTCACCGCGGTCGCCGCCGCCACGCACCGCACGCCGAGCGCCGTGTCGCAGCAGCTCCGCACCCTGCAGCGCCAGGCGGGGGCGCCGCTGGTCGAGCGGGCCGGACGCGGTGTGCGGCTCACCGCCGACGGGCGCGCGCTCGCCGGGATGGCCGCCGGGGTCGCCACGGCGCTCGCGTCGGTGGAGTCGGCGTGGTCCGAGCACCTGACCGGGGTGGGCGGGACGGTGGACCTGGCGGTGTTCCCCTCGGCGGCCGAGCTGCTCCTGCCGGGGCTCCTCACCCGGATGCGGGCGTACCCGGGCATCGTCCTCGAGCTCTCCGACGTCGACGTGAGCGAGGGGGAGTTCGCCCCGCTCACCGCCGACCACGACGTCGTGATCGGCCACCGCCCGGACGGCGCCCGGCGTGCGGACGGCGCCGCCGTCGAGACGGTCGCCCTGCTCCGGGAACCGCTCGACGTCGCACTGCCGCTCGGCCACCCGCTCGCCGACCGGGAGCGCGTCGGCATCGGCGACGTCGTCGACGAGACGTGGATCGGTGTGCCCGAGGGCTACCCGATCGACCGCGTGCTCACCGCACTGGCGGCTGCGTCCGACACCCCGCCGTCGGTCGCGTTCCGCACGATCCACCTGCCGGTCATCGAGAACCTGGTGGCGGCCGGGCACGGGATCGCACTGGTGCCGCGGTACACGTCGGGGACGCGTGCGGCCGGGCGCTTCCGGCTCGCGACGCTCGCCGACGTGCGGGCCGGGCGACGGATCGAGGCGCTCGCCCGACCGGACCGCGCGGTCCGACCCGCGGTCCGCACCGTCCTGGAGGCACTGGTCGCCGAAGCGCACGCCGTCACCACCTGAGTCGGTGACGTGCGCGGCGGGGCCGCCCCGCGCCTCCCGTCCGCCCCGTCGTTGCGTCCTGCGGAGGGTGGAAGGCTCAGGCCTACACGTCCAGGCGGTCGACCAGCTCGTCGGCCAGACCCGTGTACGTGCCCGGCGTCAGGTTCGTCAGGCGCGCCTTGGCACCGGACGAGATGTCGAGCCCGTTCACGAACGCGACGAGCTCGTCCTGGCCGATGCGCTTGCCCCGGGTGAGCTCCTTGAGCATCGCGTACGGGTCCTCGATGGTCGACTGCCCGGCGGTGACCTCGGCACGGATGACCGTCTGGACCGCCTCGCCGAGCACCTCCCAGTTGCCGTCGAGGTCCTCGGCGAGCCGGCCCTCGTTCACCGCGATCTCGCCGAGCCCGCGACGCAGGTTGTCGAGCGCGAGCAGGGAGTGCCCGAACGCGACGCCGATGTTCCGCTGCGTGGTGGAGTCGGTCAGGTCGCGCTGCAGGCGGCTCGTCACGAGGGTCTCGGACAGCGTCGAGAACAGCGCCGACGAGATCTCGAGGTTCGCCTCGGCGTTCTCGAAGCGGATCGGGTTGATCTTGTGCGGCATCGTCGACGACCCGGTGGCGCCCGCCACCGGGATCTGCGTGAAGTACCCCATCGAGATGTAGGTCCACACGTCGGTCGCCAGGTTGTGCAGGATCCGGTTCGCGTGGCGCACGCGGTCGTACAGCTCGGCCTGCCAGTCGTGCGACTCGATCTGCGTCGTCAGCGGGTTCCACGTCAGACCGAGGCCCTCGACGAACTCCTTCGACAGCGCGGGCCAGTCGGCCTCGGGGTCGGCGGCGAGGTGCGCCGAGAAGGTGCCCGTCGCGCCGGAGAACTTGCCGAGGTACTCGCCGTGCTCGATCTGGGTCAGGACGCGCTCGAGGCGGTAGACGACCACCGCGAGCTCCTTGCCCAGGGTCGTCGGCGTCGCGGGCTGACCGTGCGTGTGGGAGAGCATCGGCACGGCGCGGAGCTGCTCCGCCATCGTGCGGAGCGTCGCCAGGACGGCCCGGTAGGCGGGCAGCCAGACCTGGTCGACGGTGTCGCGGACGGTCAGCGCGTACGAGAGGTTGTTGACGTCCTCGCTGGTGCACGCGAAGTGGGTCAGCTCGGCGATGGCGTCGAGCCCGAGCTCGGACAGTCGGCGGCGGACGAAGTACTCGACGGCCTTGACGTCGTGCCGCGTCGTCGCCTCGATCTCGGCGAGCTCCGCGATCTCGTCGTGGCCGAACGTCTCGACGACCCGGCGCAGCGCGGCCTTGTCGTCGATGCTCAGCGGCGAGGTCGTGAACATCGCGTGGTCGGTCAGGAAGATGAGCCACTCGACCTCGACCACGATGCGTGCGCGGTTGAGGCCGGCCTCGGAGAGGTGCTCGCCCACCGTGTGCACGACCGGGTAGTACCGCCCGTCGAGCGGGCTGATCGGCTGCGGGGGAAGGGGGGTCATGGGGCTCCCTGACGGACTGCCGGTTCGAGTTGGCGGAAGAGCGCCCGGCAGGCCCGTTCGACGGTCGAGAGCACTCGGTCGAACTCGTGCCGGTCCGCGTAGTACGGGTCCGGTACGTCGGTCTGCTGGGGCCAGGCGTCGTCGTACCGCAGCAGGAGCGTCACCTTGGCGGCGTCGTCCATCGTCGGTGCCCACGAGCGCAGGACGCGTTCGTGGGAGCGGTCGAGTGCGACCACCAGGTCGAGGTCCGGGAACCGGTCCGGGTCGAACTGGCGGGCGCGATGCCTGCTGCCATCGTATCCGCGCGCTGCGAGCGCCGCGATCGTCCGCTCGTCCGCGGGCTCGCCGACGTGCCAGTCGCCGGTGCCGGCGGACTCGACGACGAAGCGGTCGGCCATGCCGGCGTCCGCGGCGATCTGCGCGAAGACGATGCCGGCCATGGGGGAGCGGCAGATGTTGCCGCTGCAGACGAACGAGACGCGGAACGGGGCGTCGGCGTCCGGGCTCATGTGCACATCATGGCGCACGGACGTGACGTCCGCGACGGCGGTACGACCGGGAGGCACGGCACGGCCCCCGTCGTCGGCACACGTCGCCGGCGCGGCCGGCTCGGTGTCGCCCGGCTCCGTCGTGCAGGTGGTCGGCTCGGTGCCGGCCGCGGTCACGGACGCGGGCGGTTCAGCACCGGGCGCACGAACAGCCCGATCAGCCACGAGAACACGGCGAGCACGAAGGCGCCGACGATGCCCCAGCCGAAGGACTCGACCTGCAGCCCGAAGCCGATCGCGTCCGAGATGCCGGCGACGATGAGCAGCAGCACCGCGTTCACGATCAGCGAGATCAGTCCGAGCGTCAGGACGTACAGCGGGAACGCGACGATCCGGATGATCGTGCCGATGACGGCGTTCACGAGCCCGAACACGAACGCCACGAGCAGGAACGTGAGCACGACGGCTGTGGTGTCCCCGTCCCCGAACGGGGTGACGGTGACGCCGCTCACGATGAGCGTGGTGAGCCAGAGCGCGACGGCGTTGACGACGAGGCGGACGAGGAATCGCATGCCGCCATGATGCCCGTCGCACCCCGGACGGGTCCCGGTAGCCTGTCCGCGTGACTGACGAGCGCGTGCACATCCGGCCCGAGGTGGCCGTCCTCCCCGCGTACAAGCAGGGTCGCCAGGCCGCGCCCGACGCGTTCAAGCTGTCGAGCAACGAGAACCCGTTCCCGCCGCTGCCCGGCGTCGTCGAGGCCGTGCAGGCGCAGACCGCGTACAACCGCTACCCGGACGCCACCGCCCTGGCCGTGCGGGCCGTGCTCGCGAACCGCGCCGGGCTGACGGTGGACGAGGTCCACGTCGCCCCGGGCAGCGTCGCGATCCTGCACGAGCTGGCGAAGGCGACGAGCGGCCCCGGCGACGAGATCGTCTACGCCTGGCGCTCCTTCGAGGCGTACCCGGGGGTCGTCACGGTCGCGGGCGCGACGAGCGTGCAGGTGCCGAACCGGCCCGACGGTGGGCACGACCTCGACGCCATGGCCGACGCGGTCACGGAGCGCACCCGCATGGTGATCGTCTGCACGCCGAACAACCCCACCGGCCCGATCGTCACCGCGGCGGAGTTCGACGCCTTCATGGCCCGGGTGCCCGCCACCGTGCTCGTGGTGCTCGACGAGGCCTACGCCGAGTTCGTCACCGAGTCCACCGCGGTCCGTGGGACGCCGCTGCTCGAGCGGTACCCGAACCTCGTCGTCCTCCGCACGTTCTCCAAGGCGTACGGACTCGCGGGCCTCCGTGTCGGCTACGCGTTCGGTCCGGCGTACGTGCTCGACGCCGTCCGTGCCTGCGCGATCCCCCTGTCGGTCACGGCGCAGGGCCAAGCCGCGGCGCTCGCGAGCCTCGAGCGCGAGACCGAGCTGCTCGAGCGCGTCGCCGAGCTCGCGGCCAGCCGTGACCGCATCGTCGCCGCGCTGCGCGGCCAGGGCTGGGACGTCCCGGACGCGCAGGGCAACTTCGTGTGGCTGCCGACCGGGGAGCTGACGGCGCACGCGGCCGAGCGCTTCGAGGCCGCCGGCATCATCGTCCGGGCATTCGGGAACGAGGGGATTCGGGTGTCGATCGGCGAGCACGAGGCTGTGGAAACGCTCCTCGAAACGGCGGGGTCGCTTGTGGAGGACCTCCAGGCGGCCCGGTAGGCCCTGGCGTTACGCTGACCGACATGTCATTCCACGCCGCGGCCCCCGCGACGGCCACCGTCCGGATCCTCGACCCCGAGGGCCGGTTCGTGGAGACCGACGAGAACGCCGAGTACGCCGCCGTCGCGCGGGCGATCCCGGACGAGACCCTGCTGGCGATGCACCGCCGCATGGTCCTCACACGTCGGTTCGACCACGCGGGCCACAACCTCCAGCGCACCGGTCAGCTCGGGCTCTGGGTCCCGAGCCACGGACAGGAGGCAGCGCAGGTCGGCTCGGTCTTCGCCCTCCGCGCGCAGGACCACGTCTTCCCGTCGTACCGCGAGCACGCGGTGACGATGCACCGCGGGGTCGAGCCGATGGAGATCATCGCGATGTACCGCGGCCAGACGCACGGCGGCTGGGACCCGGACGAGCGCGGCAACACGCACGTCTCGACCCTCGTGATCGGCTCGCAGACGCTGCACGCGACGGGTTACGCGCTCGGTCAGCAGCTCGACGGCGACGTCGGCACCGGCGATCCCGACCGTGACGCCTGCACCATCGTCTACTTCGGCGACGGCGCGACGAGCCAGGGCGACGTGAACGAGGCGTACGTCTTCGCCGCGTCGACGAAGGCCCCGGTCGTCTTCTTCCTGCAGAACAACCACTGGGCGATCTCGGTCCCCGTCGCCACGCAGTCCCCGACGCCGCTCGTCGACCGCCCGCGCGGCTTCGGCATCCCGAGCGTCCGCGTCGACGGCAACGACGTGCTGGCGTCCTACACGGCCTCCCTCGTGGCGACCGACCACGCCCGCTCCGGCCAGGGCCCGGCGTTCGTCGAGGCGGAGACCTACCGCATCGGCGCGCACACGAGCTCCGACGACCCGACCCGCTACCGCCTCGACGACGAGCTCGCCTCGTGGGTCGAGCGCGACCCGATCGCCCGCTCGGCCGCGTACCTGCGCAGCCGCGGCGTCACCGACGAGCAGCTCGCCCGCTTCGACGAGGAGGGCGAGGACATCGCCGCCGACGTCCGCCGTGCGACCGTCGCCCTGCCCCCGCCGCCCGTGGGGGTCATGTTCGACAACGTGTACCGCGAGCCGCACCCGGTCACCACCGCGCAGAAGGTCTGGCTCGAGCAGTACGAGGCCGGGTACGAAGGGGGCTCCCACTGATGAGCACGACCGAGCAGCTCTTCGACTACACGCTCCGCGCCCACCCCGGCGCGGGCGAGGTCCCCAGCGAACCCGTCCAGAACCTGCCGATGGCCAAGGCGCTCAACGCCGGCCTGGCCGCCGCGATGGCCGCTGACGACAAGGTCCTGCTCATGGGCGAGGACATCGGCCGGCTCGGCGGTGTCTTCCGCATCACCGAGGGCCTGCAGGAGCGCTTCGGCGCCGAGCGCGTCCGCGACACCCCGCTCGCCGAGTCCGGGATCATCGGCACCGCGATCGGGCTCGCCCTGCGCGGCTACCGCCCGGTCGTCGAGATCCAGTTCGACGGCTTCGTCTGGCCGGGCTTCGACCAGATCACCTCGCAGCTCGCGAAGATGCAGAACCGCCTGCCCGCGCACATGTCGCTGCCGGTCGTCATCCGCATCCCCTACGGCGGCCACATCGGCGCCGTCGAGCACCACCAGGAGTCCCCGGAGGCGTACTTCGCGCACACCGCGGGCCTCCGCGTGGTGAGCCCGAGCACGCCGAACGACGCGTACTGGATGATCCAGGAGGCGATCGCGTCGAAGGACCCGGTCGTGTTCCTCGAGCCGAAGTCGCGCTACTGGCCGAAGGGTGAGGTCGACCTTGTCGACGGCCACGTCCCGATGCACACCACCCGCGTCGCCCGCACCGGCACCGAGGTCACCCTCGTCGGCCACGGGGCGATGGTCGCGACGCTCATGCAGGCCGCCGACATCGCCGAGGCCGAGGGCACCAGCTGCGAGGTCATCGACCTCCGCTCGATCTCGCCGATTGACTGGGAGCCGCTGCTCGCATCGGCCCGGAAGACGGGCCGCGTCGTCATCGCGCAGGAGGCCTCCGGCTTCGTCAGCGTCGGCAGCGAGATCGCCGCGACCGTCGCCGAGCAGTGCTTCTACACGATGCAGGCACCGCCGATCCGGGTCTCCGGGTTCGACGTCCCCTTCCCGGTGTCGAAGCTCGAACACCTCCACCTGCCGGACGCGGACCGTGTCCTCGAGGCCGTCGACCGCGCCCTCGCCTACTGACCGAGCCGACCGAACGTTCGAAGGAGCCGCTGTGCCCGCCGCCGAATTCCCCCTGCCCGACGTGGGCGAAGGCCTGACCGAGGCCGAGATCGTGCAGTGGCGCGTCGCGATCGGGGACGAGATCGCCGTCGACCAGGTCCTGGTCGAGATCGAGACCGCGAAGTCGCTCGTCGAGCTGCCGTCGCCGTTCGCCGGCACCGTGACCGGGTTGCTCGTGTCGGAGGGCGACACCGTCGAGGTCGGCAAGCCGATCATCCGGGTCGACTCGGACGTCCAGGTCGCCGGGTCCACTGCCCAGCCAGGAGGCTCGGCGCCGGTCGCCGACAGCGTCCCGGCCTCGCCGGAGGTCGCCGCCACCCCGCCTGCCGCAGCGGCAGCCCCGGCTCCCACCACCGCAGCTGCCGTCGTCCCGGCTCCCGTCGCGCAGACGCCGCCGGCACCCGCGCAGCAGACTCCGCCAGCCCCGGCCGCCGCCACGGTGCCCGCGCCCGCCACGGCCCCTGCGCGGCCCGCGGCCGCCGCGCCCGCGCAGCCGGTCGCCGACCACGCGACCGTCGTCGGGTCGGACGAGTCGTCCGGCGCCGTCCTCGTCGGCTACGGCTCGGCCACCACATCCCCGTCCCGCCGGAAGCCGGGCGCCCGCCGGGCCGCAGCGCTCGCGGCCGAGGCGAGCCGTGCCTCCAGTGCGGACGCCGTCGCCGCAGCCGAGGCCGCCGCCGACCCGGCCGAGGACAGCATCTCGGAGGCCGTCGCCGCGCAGGGCACCCGCCCGCGCAAGGTCGTCTCGACCGGTACGGTGCTGGCGAAGCCGCCGATCCGCAAGCTCGCGAAGGACCTCGACGTCGACCTGACCGAGGTCGTGCCGACCGGCCTCGCGGGCGAGGTCACCCGTGACGACGTCATCCGGCACGCCAAGCAGGCCAGCGTCTTCCGGAACATCGAGACGCCCGAGTGGGGCGACGTGCGCCGCGAGACCATCCCGGTCAAGGGTGTGCGCAAGGCCATCGCGAAGGCGATGACCACGTCGAAGTTCACGGCGCCGCACGTGTCCCTGTTCGTCGACGTCGACGCCACCCGCACGATGGAGTTCGTCAAGCGGCTGAAGTCCTCGCCGACGTTCGCCGGCGTCAAGGTCTCGCCGCTGCTCGTCTTCGCGAAGGCCGTCATCTGGGCGGTCCGTCGGAACCGGTCGGTGAACTCGACCTGGACCGACCAGGAGATCATCGTCCACCACTTCGTGAACCTCGGCATCGCGGCGGCGACCCCGCGCGGGCTCATCGTGCCGAACATCAAGGACGCGCAGGACATGTCCCTGTTCGAGCTCGCGAAGGCGCTCGAGGACCTGACCCTGACCGCGCGCGACGGCAAGACCACGCCGCAGCAGATGGCGGACGGCACCGTGACGATCACGAACATCGGCGTGTTCGGCATGGACACCGGGACGCCGATCCTCAACCCGGGCGAGGTCGCGATCATCGCGATGGGCACGATCAAGCCCAAGCCGTGGGTCGTCGACGGCGAGGTCCGCTCGCGCATGGTGACCACCATCGGTGCCTCCTTCGACCACCGGGTCGTCGACGGCGACGTGGCGTCGCGCTTCGTGCACGACATCGCCTCGGTGCTCGAGGAGCCGGCGCTCCTGCTCGACTGAGCCTCGCTCGGGCGTGCAGGTCCGGCCCGGTGCTGCGGGATGCCGCAGTCCCCGGCCGGATCGCGCGGACGTCGCGTGGTGTCCACCCGCTTGTCGGCGGTCCGGGTGATGATCGGTGCATGGCCCACCAGCTCCTGACCCCACAGCAGGAGATCCGGACGGATCGCCTGGTGCTGACACCGCTCACGCCCGCCGACATCGACGACGCGCACGCGGTCTTCTCCGACGCGCGGACGTGGGAGCACCTGCCCGCCGGACGCCACACCGACCGCGCGACGACGGTCGACCTGGTCCAGCGGAAGATCGGCGGTCGCGCCCGGCACGGACTGGGCTCGTGGACCGTCCGTACCGTCGACGGTGCCTTCGTGGGGATCGGCGGCGTCGACATGACCGCTGCGGGGGTCTGGAACCTCGGCTACCGGCTCGACCCGGCGGCGTGGGGGCAGGGCTACGCGAGCGAGATCGCCGCTGCGGCTGTCGAGCAGGCGCACCGGACGGCCCTTCGTGCGCCCGTCACCGGTCGCGTCCTGACGAACAACCCGGCGTCGGCCGCGGTCCTGCGGAAGGCCGGGCTGTCCCTGGTCTGGCAGGGGCAGGCGTCGGTGGCGGCGCCCGAGGGGGTCCTCCGTCAGGTGTGGACCGACCGCGAGCTCACCGACGACCAGTTCGCCTGGCTCGTCCGCAACGCCTGACCCCGCCGATCATCCCGTCGCGCCCGTCACCCCGTCGCGGACAATGCGTCCGCCAGCGGCCCGACGTCCTGTCGGAACGACCACTGCACGGTGTTCCAGTCGTGCCCGCTCCCCGGCGCGGACTCGATCGACACGGTCGCACCGGCCTTCCGTGCAGCTGCCCCGAGCTTCCGGGCGTTCTCGCTGAACTCCCGGTCGGCCGATCCCGCCGTCAACCACAGCGCGTGTCCGCCGAGCCCGTTCGCCCGCATCTGCGCGATCGGCGCCGCCGCACGCCAGCGGGCGACCGAGCCGCCGAACGCCTGGTCGGCACTGTGCTGCGGTGACTGGTCGATCGGCTGCAGCTCGCTCGACACCGCCAGGGCTGCACCGAACTCGTCCGGGTGACCGGTGACGAACTGCATCGCGCAGGTCGCCCCCTGCGAGAACCCGGCCAGCCCCCAGGCCTTCCGGTCGTGCGTGGCCGGGAGGTTCGCGGTGATCCACGCCGGGACGTCCCGCGTCACGTAGGTCGCGACGTTCCCGAGCCGGGAGTCGACGCACATCGTGTTCCGACCCGGCGCGGAGAGCTGGTCGACGCTCACCACGATGGGCGCGCGACCGTCGTGGGCGCGTGCGTAGGCGTCGAGCGGCTCGGCGAGGCGGCCGGCGGTGAACAGGTCGCCCGGAGCGCCGGGCTGTCCGGAGAAGGCGAGGACGACCGGCAGCGGTCGCGGATCACGCACCAGGGCCGCAGGCGGGAGCCAGACGACCGCGGGACGGGCGTCGAAAAGCGAGCGGGTGCCGGGGATCTCGACGGTGCGGACGATGCCGGCGTCGGGCATCGTGTCGAGGGGGGCGGCGTCCGGGTCGTACGCGGGCCACGGGTTGCTCTGCACGACGGTGCCGAGGGTCGGGTACTTGGCGAACTCCACGTTGATCCCGAGCGCGGGGACGAGGACCGCCGCCGGCACCAGGACGATCGCCAGCGTCCGACGCCAGCGCCCGCCCTGCACGATCGCGGTGACGGCGAGCGCGAGTGCAGCACCCGCGAACGCGACCCACATCTGCGTGACCGGGCTCAGCGCGACGCCGAACAGGTCGACGACGTGCGTCAGGAACCAGCACACGGCCAGCAGGACGAGCGCGGCAGTGGCGGCGACGACGGCTCGGAGCCGCGCTCGACGCCAGGCCGTGGGGGAGCGCCAGGACCGGACCGCCGGCAGCAGCACGACGAGTGCGAGCACGCCGAACGCCGTGTCGGCGGGGACGAGCTTCGACGGCGCCTGGAGCTGTGTGGCGAGCAGCCACTCGGTCGGACTCACGAGCGGGCGTCGGTTCCGGCCCGCGCTGCACCGGCCCCGGCGCGCTCCGCCGCCGCCGACACGTGCGCCTGCCGGAGTGCCCACAGGTGCTTCGGCCGGAGCCCGGGCACGTACGCCCCGGCGAGGGCCCGGCCCACGCGTGGCACCTGCAGGGCCGACGGCACGACGAGCCAGAGCGGCTCGTGGCGGGCACCGAACTTCTCCTTGAACCGCTGCAGCGACCGGAAGCCGTACACCGGCTCGAGCACGCGGGCGAGCAGCCGCGACCCGTGCGTGACGAGCGGACCGGCACCGGCGTGCACGGCGAGCGGCGTCCCGGACAGGCTGATCGTGCCCAGGCCGGCCTCGCGGGCGCGCAGGGCGGTCCGGGCGATCAGGAACTCCATCACGCCGGGCATCCCGTCGTCAGCTCGTCGCATCACGTCCAGGGTGTAGCCGATCAGGGCGCCGTGCTCGTGCACGGGCAGCCAGCTCGTCACCGCGTCGACGCGACCCTCCGCCGTGACCGCGAGCATCAGCCGCACCTCGGGGTCGTCGAGCTCGCGCAGTCCGCCGAGCGTGAAGCCCATCTCGGGCAGGCGTCGGTCCGCGGCCCAGCGGGAGCACACGGCCTCGACCTGGGCACGTCGGTCGGGGTCGAGCGCGTCGAGGGTGGTCCACTCGTCGCGGACGCCCTCGCGGTCGGCGCGGTTCGACGCCGTCCGCAGGTCCTGCCGCTTCTTCCCACGCAGGTCGAACGTGTCGAGGTCGAGCACGCACTCCACCCCGACCGGCAGTGCGGTCCAGCCCTCGGCCACCAGCAGCTCGCGGACCGGTTCGTGCACGCTCGTGAACGCCGGCACCCAGCCGTTCCGCTCGCAGGACGCGGCGAAGGCGGCGAGCACCACGGCACGGTCCTCGGCGGCGCAGGCGGGGTCGGAGACCGTGAGCGCCACGTTCCCGCGCACCCGGTACGCGACGGCGCCACGGCCGTCGGGGTCGGTCCAGGTGGCGTTGCCCTGCCACGTGCCCATGTGGCCGAGCGAGCCCGCGTCGCCGCGACGCAGCATCCCGCGGTACTCCTCGCTGCAGTCGGTCGCGGCCCGGAAGCGTGCGCGCACGAGCCGCTCGCGCAGCAGCACGACGGCGAGCAGCACGGCGGCGGGCACCAACCAGGCGCCGAGCAGCGTCACCTGCCACTCGACGGCGTCGAGCCCGAGCCCGTGCCACTGCACGTCGCCGTCGGAGAGGGGCTCGAGCAGGAAGACGTCCGACAGCACCGCCGTCAGGGTCACGAGGACGGCTGCGGCGAGCACGACCCCCGCGCGTCGACCGCGCTGCACGAGCCAGGCCGACCCGAGCAGCAGGACACCGACGGCGACGGTCGCGCGGTCGCTCATGGCGTCGGCGAACGGCGAGAGCACGCCGTCCGGGTCCGGCACGACGAGCGTCACGAGGGTCCCGGCGCCGAGCGCCGCGAGCGCGCCGACGACCACGGTGCGCGGGTTCCGCAGGGCGGGGTGCGTCGTCCGCGGGTTCGCGGTGGACGGACGGGAGGCCCGGCGCACCACGACCACACCGGCCGCGGTCCCGAACAGGGTCGCCAGGGCACGGGCCAGGTCCGACCCGTGGCCTGCGAACAGCACGAGGGTGAGGACGACGGTCCAGAGCACGGCGCGGACGCGGTGCCGTCGCTGCTCGGGCATGGTCGCCGACGCCGCGCCGAGCAGGGCGGTGGCCACGATCGACGGGGCGAACAGCGGTTCGCCCGCTGCCGCCTCGGCGTGCGCCTCGCCCGCCGCCTGGCCGACGGCGACCGCGAGCAGGGTCACGAGCACCGCGAGTGCCGGAGCGGCGACCCCGACGACGACGGTCCGGACCGAGCCGAGCGCGCGCTCCGCGAGGACGACCGCGAGCACGACCGCGCCGAGCGCGAGCAGTGCGACGGGCGGGTGGTGCGGGAAGTCGGGTTCCGCGTGGGCGATCCGGGCGGAGACGACGAGCACGACCGCGGCGACGGCGGTGGTCACGGAGACCGGCGCGCGTCGGAGGTGTGCGAGGAGGGATGCGGGTGCCACGGTGTCATCCCACCGCAGTCGACGCCACTGCCGCATCGGACCGCGGGGTGGATCCCGGTGGCCGATCGGCCATCCGGTGTCCTCCGGTCGTCAACTCGAGGCCGAGGCCGGAGCGGGGAGGTGCTCGACGGGCAGACGGAGGTGCAGGGCGAACCCGTCGCCGGGCTGCGGGCCGGAGTCCAGGCGTCCGCCGAGCAGCGAGGCGCGTTCCCCGAGCCCGATGAGGCCCAGCCCCGAGCCGGGGAGCTCGAGCCGGTCGGCGCGCGCGGGACCGTTCACGAGGTCGACGAGCACCTGGTCGCCGTGCAGCCGACCGCTGATCCGGACGACTGCGCCGGGGGCGTGCTTCCGGACGTTCGTCAGGCCCTCCTGCACGAAGCGGTAGACCGCGCGCTGCACGGGCAGGGGCAGGCTGTCGGGCAGCTCGACGGCGACCTCGGTCTCGAGCCCGCTCGCCGCGACGAGCCGGGGCAGGTCCGCGAGCACGGGCTGCGGTGCGATCTCGCGGTCGGTGCCGCCGGAGGCCCGGAGCACCTGGACCATCTCGCGCAGCTCCTGCAGCGTGACGACGCACAGCTGCCGGATCGTCCGCGCGAACGCCCGCTCCTGCTCGTCGCGCCCGGCCATCTGCACGCCGCCGGCCTGCACGGCGATCAGGGTGACCTGGTGCGACACCACGTCGTGCATCTCGCGGGCGAGCAGGGCGCGTTCGCGGGAGAGCGCGACCTCGGCGGCCCGGCGGCGTTCCTCGGCGCGCGAGGCCCCGAGCTCGGCGATCCGGTCGACCAGGACGGCCCGGGTCCGCACGAGCAGCCCGATCGCGAGCGGGCCGAGCGCGAAGATCAGGGCGTAGACGACGGACACGACGATCTCGTCGAACTGCTGGGGCGGGCCGACGACGAAGCCGCTGAACCCGACGAACTGCACGACCGCGGCGACGAGCATCAGCCACCGCCGGTCGGTGCGCTCGCCGAGCGTGAAGAGCGCGATGCTCGCCGCGACGACGCCGGAGCCGATGAACAGGCCGGGCATCGTGAGCGCGAAGGCGAGGACGGGCAGGCGTCGACGGAGGACGAGCGCGCCGGCAGCGACGAGCGACAGCGTGATCTCGGTCGTCGTGGCGCCCGCGATGTCCAGCACGGCGTCGACGACCGCGGCGGCGAGGAAGAGCGCGTCGACCAGCCACCAGGGGGCGGGGTGGGCGCGCGCGCGACGGAGGCCGGCGTCGACGAGTGCGTCGAGCCTCCCGTCCGTCCGCTCCAGCAGGCGACGGAGGCGACCGGCGGTGCTCGGCTCAGCCATCGAGCAGCCCGGCCTCCGCCGCACGCAGCGCGAGCTGGACCCGCGTGGTGACGCCGAACGCGGCGAGGAGGGCGCGAACGTCCTCCTTGACCGTGCCGGTGCTGACGCCGATGCGCTGACCGATCTCGGGGTTGCTGGCGCCCTCGGCGACGAGCCGCACCACGGTGTGCTCCCGCTCGGACAGCTCCGGTGCCGGGGCCGACGGCCGGTGGGCGAAGAGCCGGGTCCGGTCCACGCCCGGCGCCAGGACGATGCCGCCGCGGGCGAGCGCCCGGACGTACTCGGCGAGCGACTCCGGGTCGGTGTCCTTGAGCAGGAAGCCGGCGGCCCCGGACTCCATCGCCCGGGCGACCACCTGGGTGTCGGTGTCGAACGTCGTCAGCATCGCGACGGCCGGGGGCTCGGGCAGCTGCCGGAGCGCGGCGAGCACCTTGAGCCCGTTCACCCGCGGCATCCGGACGTCGAGCAGGACCACGTCGGGGGCGTGCCGGCGCACGGTCTCGACCGCGTCGACGTCACCGCTCGTGGCGACGACGTCGATGTCCGCCGCCGCGCCGAGGATGAGTTCGAACCCGTACCGGACGAGCGTCTCGTCGTCCACGATCACCACCGAGGTCACGCGCGTCATCTTGTCACGGCGTCGGCTCCTCGCATCCTGATCACTACTGTGAGGACCACTGGTCATGTCCGCGCAGGACCAGCTGGGCGACGACCGCCCCGAGTCGACGAGCACCGGAGCACGAGGACCGCATGACGAGCCGCATCACCGAGGGGGCCGAGCCGAAGCACCAGCAGCTCCGGCGCATCCTGCTCGACCTCGCGACCACCCGGCTCGCACCCGGCGCGGCGATCCCCTCGGAACGGCAGCTCATCGCCGAGTACGGCGTCTCGCGGATCACGGTGCGCGAGGCCCTCGGACAGCTCGTCAACGAGGGCTACCTGGAGCGTGTGCGCGGCAAGGGCACCTTCGTGGCACACCGACCCGTGCAGTCCACCCTGCACCTGGCGTCCTTCACCGAGGAGATGCGGGCGCTCGGGCACGTCCCGACGACCGTCGTGCTCGTCCGCGAGGAACGGGTCCCCCCGGCCGACACCGTGGCGGCGCTGCGGCTCGACGCCGGGGACACCGCGTACCACCTCAAGCGCCTGCGCACGGCGGACGGGGCTCCGGTGTCCGTCGACGATGCCTGGCTGTCGGCGACGGCGTTCCCGGGGCTCCTCGACCAGGACCTGTCCGGGTCGGTGTACTCGCTCGCGGCCGACACGTACGGCACGCCGATCGACCGAGCGCAGCAGACGGTCGCCGCGAAGCCGGCGGCCGACGACGTCGCGACACTCCTCGGGACGCGGACCGGTGCGCCGCTGCTCGAGTTCGACCGGGTCTCCTACGCGGCGGACCGTCCGGTCGAGCACGCCCGCTCCTGGTACCGCTCGGACCGCTACCGGGTGCAGATGGAGGTCACCGCGCGCCGCGCGCCGGCGTAGCCGGGCGGCCGCACCCGCAGATTCGCCCTGGTCCGTTCCGCGAAAGCGACAGGCTGCGCCCGGATGTCGATGGAAGCCTGTCGCTTTCGTGGAGGACTCCGGGCCGAGGCCCGCGCGTCAGACGGTGAAGAGCGTCGCGCCCTCGGGCAGTGTCGAGCCGACCGTCGACTGCTCGACCGAGTCCGGCGTGCTGCCGAGCACGACGACCGGGCAGACGGGGGAGGAGCCGGCGGCCTCGACCACGCTCGGTGTGAACCGCACGACCGGGTCCCCGGCGCGCACGGAGTCACCCTCGGTCGCGAGCAGCTCGAAGCCCTCGCCGTGCAGCTGCAGGGTGTCGATGCCGAGGTGCACCAGGACGTCGGTCCCCGCCGAGCCCTGCAGCGCGAACGCGTGCGGGAGCAGCTTGACGATCGAGCCGTCGACCGGTGCGCCCGCCGTCACCGGGCCCGCGACACCGGTCAGGTCGACGGCCACACCCGCGCCGACGAGCTGCTCGGCGAACACCGGGTCCGGCACGTCGGACAGCGCCACGACCGGCCCCGCGAACGGGGTCCGCACGACCGTCACCGCTCGCCTCCGCCCAGCGGACCGTCGTCGCCGGGTGCCGTGCCGTCCATGATCTGCCCTCCTCGTCGCGGATCCCGCTCAACGGTACTGCCGGGCGGTCGCGCGTGGCCGGCAGGACCGTGTTCCTGGTTTCCTGACACCGGTTTTGACAATCGTTATCAGTAGGGCATACCGTCGTCTCCATGCAGAACCGCCGCCTCCTCGCCCTGCCGCTCGTCGTCGGCGCCGCCGCGCTCGCGCTGACCGGCTGCGCCACGTCCTCCGCCTCCGGCGACGCCTCGGGCGACGGCACCGTCCGGGTCGTCGCGTCGACGAACGTCTACGGGTCGATCGCGCAGGAGATCGGCGGCAAGGACGTCGAGGTCACGAGCATCCTCGACGACCCCTCGCAGGACCCGCACTCGTTCGAGTCGAGCGCGACGACCCAGCTCGCGGTCTCGAAGGCCGACCTGCTCATCGAGAACGGCGGCGGGTACGACGACTTCATGACCACGCTGGCGAAGGCATCGGGCACGAAGGCCGACACGATCAACGTGGTGGAGCTGTCCGGGTTGGACGAGGGCGGCGACTCGGAGTTCAACGAGCACGTCTTCTACGACTACCCGACGATGGTGAAGCTCGTGGCCGACGTCGAGCAGCGCCTGACGAAGCTCGACTCCGCGCACGCCGACTCCTTCGAGCGCAACGCGAAGGAGCTCACCACGAAGCTCGAGGACCTCGAGTCGCAGACCGCCGCAGCGAAGGAGAAGGTCGACGGCGAGAAGGTCTCGTACACCGAGCCCGTCCCCGGGTACCTGTTCGACGCGATGGGGCTCGACAACGTGACGCCGGAGGCCTTCTCGGAGGCGATCGAGGAGGGCGACGACGTCCCGCCCGCCGCGCTCAACGACACCCTGAAGCTGTTCACCGAGAAGCAGGTGAAGCTGCTCGCCTACAACGAGCAGACGTCCAGCGCGGAGACCGAGCAGGTCAAGAAGGCCGCCGACCAGGCCGGGATCCCGGTGGTCGGTGTCACGGAGACGCTCCCGAAGGGGGAGGATTACGTCTCGTGGCAGCAGGCGAACATCGACGAGATCACGGGGGCGCTCACGAAGTGACCGCGGTCCAGACCCCCTCGCGAACCGCTGCGGCCCCCGGCCGTGGCGGTTCCGCTGTGCTCGCGCTCCGCGACGCCGCACTGTCGTACGGGTCGCGGACCCTCTGGTCGCACCTCGACCTCGACCTGGCGCCGGGGGAGTTCGTCGCCGTCCTCGGGCCGAACGGCGCCGGCAAGACCTCACTGCTGCGCACCGTGCTCGGCCAGCAGCGGCTCACGAGCGGCACGATGTCGTTCCTCGGACAGCCCGTCCGTCGTGGACACCGTCGGATCGGCTACATCCCGCAGCAGCGCCTGATGGAGTCCGGCACGCCGCTCCGCGCCAGGGACATGATCGCGCAGGGGGTCACCGGTTCGCGGTGGGGCGTCCTGCCCGCCAGCCGCGTCGAGCGTGCCCGCATCGACCGGATCCTCGACGAGGTCGGCGCGACCGCGTTCGCCGACGCCCCGGTCGCGGAGCTGTCCGGCGGCGAGCAGCAGCGCACCCGCGTCGGGCAGGCCATCGCCGCCGACCCGGCCCTGCTGCTCTGCGACGAGCCGCTCATCTCGCTCGACCTCCGTCACCAGCGCGGTGTCACCGAACTCATCGACCGGCAGCGTCGGCAGCAGAATGCCGCCGTGCTGTTCGTCACCCACGACGTGAACCCGATCCTCGACGTCGTCGACCGCGTCCTCTACATCGCGGGCGGCCGGTTCCGCATCGGTGCTCCCGACGAGGTCCTGCGCGCCGACGTGCTGAGCGACCTGTACGGCACGCCCGTCGACGTCGTCCGCACCATGGGCCGGATCGTCATCGTCGGCGCGAACGAGGCCCACGACCAGACCGGTGCGCACCACCACTGCGACCCGGACCCGCACGCCACCACCCCGGACGAAGGGCGCATCTGATGGACGTGCTGTCGACCGTCTTCTCGTTCCAGGACTACGGCGAGCTCCTCGTGCTCGTGCAGAACTCGATCTGGGCCGGCGCCGTGCTCGGCATCGTCGGCGGACTCATCGGGCCGTTCGTCGTCGCCCGGAACATGCCGTTCGCGGTGCACGGCATCTCGGAGCTGTCGTTCGCCGGGGCCAGTGCCGCCCTGCTGTTCGGCGTGAACGTCGTCACCGGGTCGCTCGTCGGCTCGGTCGTCGCCGCGCTGCTCATCGGGCTGCTCGGGTCCCGGGCCCGCGACCGGAACTCGATCATCGCCGTCCTCATGCCGTTCGGCCTCGGGCTCGGCATCCTGTGCCTCGCGCTCTACAAGGGCCGGGCGGCGAACAAGTTCGGGCTGCTCACCGGGCAGATCGTCTCGGTCGACAACCCGCAGCTGACCTCGCTGATCGTCGTCTCCGCGATCGTCGTCGTGACGCTCCTGGTGATCTGGCGCCCGCTGATGTTCTCGTCCGTCGACCCCGACGTCGCCGCCGCTGCCGGGGTCCCGGTGCGGACGCTCGCCATCGTGTTCATGCTCGCGCTCGGACTCGCCACCGCGGTGTCGGTGCAGATCGTCGGCGCGCTGCTGGTGCTCTCGCTGCTCGTCACCCCCGCTGCCGCCGCACTCCGCCTGACCTCGCACCCCGTGGTCGTTCCCGTGCTCTCGACGGTCTTCGCGGTCGTGTCGGTCGTCGGTGGCATCCTGCTCGCACTCGGCGGGGGACTGCCGATCAGCCCCTACGTCACGACGATCTCGTTCGTGATCTGGGTGGTCTGCCGCATCGTCGGCAGCCGCAGGGACCGACGCGGACGCGAGCGCATCGCGGACCGCGAGCAGACCGACGGGGGCGGGTCGCGCCTCCAGACCGGGAACGACGCGTCGACCGACGCGACCCGCAGGGAAGGAGTCACCGCGTGAACGCCGTGCAGAAGCCGAAGCGGAACACCTGGCAGCGCGAGGCCGTGCGCAGCGCGCTGTCCGGCACCGAGGGGTTCGTGAGCGCGCAGGCGCTCCACCAGCACCTGCGGGACGGCGGCTCCACGATCGGACTGGCCACCGTGTACCGGGCGCTCGCCGACCTGGCGACCGAGGGTGACGCGGACTCGCTGCAGCAGGACGGCGAGTCGCTGTACCGGGCCTGCACGACCGACGCGCACCACCACCACCTGATCTGCCGGAACTGCGGCCGCACGGTCGAGATCGAGGCCGACCCGGTGGAACGGTGGGCCCAGGAGGTCGCGGCCGCGAACGGCTTCACCAACGCCAGCCACGTCGTCGACATCTTCGGCGAGTGCGCGGTCTGCACCGCGGCCCGGACCGGCGAGTAACCTCCCGCGCATGCACGTCATCCTGGTGCCCGGGTTCTGGCTCGACGCGAGCGCGTGGGACGCGGTGACGCCCGTCCTGCAGGAGGCCGGGCACTCCGTCCAGGCGATCACGCGGACGGGCGCCACGCTCGACGAGCAGGTCGCCGGCATCGTGGCGGTCCTCGACGCCGTGGCGACGCCGGACGAGCCGGTGGCGCTCGCGGGGCACTCGGGTGCCGGGCCGATGGTGCTCATGGCGGCGGACCAGCGACCCTTGCTCGTCGCGCACCTGCTCTACGTGGACACGTTCCCCGGGCCGGACGGTGCCGTGGTGAACGACGAGCTGCCCGTGGTGGACGGTGTCGTGCCGCTGCCGTCGTGGGACGTCTGGGAGCCGGCGACCGTGCGGGGGATGACGCCGGCGCTCCGCGAGGAGTTCGAGCGCCGGGCGGTCCCGGAGCCCGCGGCCGTGCCGACCGATCCCTTCCACTACGCGGACCCCGCTCGGCACCGGATCCCGGCGACCGTGGTGTCGTGCGAGATCCCGGCGGAGGACCTGGCCGCGATGGTGGCCGAGCACCACGCGTGGACGACCGAGCTCGTCGCGGTCGAGGACCTGACGATCGTGGGGCTCGAGACCGGGCACTGGCCGATGGCCACGGCGCCGCGGGAGCTCGGCGAGCTGCTGGTGCAGGCGCTGGCGCCGCGGCCGACCGACGGGCCGTAGGGCGCGTCGGCCGGCCCGGCTGCTGCTGCGGGCTCTACCCAGGGGTCGTCCTGGTCGCACGACTTGCCGCTCGCAGCCGTCCTGGTCGCAGGACGTGCCGTCTGCCGAACCGCCCGACGGCATGTCGTGCGACCGGAACCCGACCGGCCGACCTGGCGGAACCGGCTTGACGGGGCCGGGCCGCGCCTCCAGGCCGGTTCCGTTGCGACCCCACCGGGAGGCCCGGCTTGCGACACGCGCGGCCGTCCCGTAACGTGGACCCCTGGTCCGCCGCGTCCGCGTGGCAGACCCAGTTGTTCCAAGCCCTCCGACCGTCGCGTACGCCGCGGTCGCGCGGTGCTCGCAGGTCCTTCGACAGGGTCCGCGGGTCTGGGCGGCGCGCACAACCCCTCGCTGCGGTCACCTCCGGTGACGAGCGCGTGCGCGCCAGGCAAGTGACCTTGGGAGCGGCCGTCCGGCCGCTCGGTACCTCAGGAGGAAACCATGGCAGCAGTGTGCCAGGTGACCGGAGCCACCCCCGGCTTCGGACACAACATCTCGCACTCGCACCGCCGGACGAAGCGTCGCTTCGACCCGAACGTGCAGAAGAAGACGTACTACGTGCCCTCGCTTCGTCGTAACGTCACGCTCACGCTCAGCGCTAAGGGCATCAAGGTGATCGACGCACGCGGCATCGAGTCCGTCGTCAAGGATCTCCTCGCCCGTGGGGAGAAGATCTGATGGCCAAGAAGGGTCAGGACGTCCGTCCGATCATCAAGCTCCGCTCCACCGCGGGGACCGGGTTCACCTACGTGACCAAGAAGAACCGTCGCAACAACCCGGACCGCCTCGTGCTCAAGAAGTACGACCCGGTGATCCGCAAGCACGTCGACTTCCGTGAGGAGCGCTAAGCATGGCGAAGAAGAGCAAGATCGCGAAGAACAACCAGCGCGCCGAGGTCATCGCGCGCTACGCCGAGCGCCGTCTCGAGCTGAAGAAGGCCCTCGTGGACCCGAACGGCACCGACGAGTCGCGTGAGGCCGCTCGCGTCGGCCTGCAGAAGCTCCCGCGCGACGCGTCGCCGGTCCGCTACCGCAACCGCGACGCCATCGACGGTCGCCCCCGTGGCCACCTCGGTGAGTACGGCATCAGCCGTGTCCGCTTCCGCGACATGGCCCACCGTGGCGAGCTGCCGGGCATCACGAAGAGCTCCTGGTAAGCACCAGCTCCACCGAACGCCCCGTCCCTGCAGAGGGACGGGGCGTTCGTCGTCCCGGCCCCGGTGGGGTACATCGTCGCCACATCCGTCACTCGCACCCCTGCAGACCCTCGACAACCCCGGAAATCCGGGCGAGTCGGTCGTCCGGACACCGCACGGCTGGTAGGTTCGCTGACGGTTCCGCCGGGCGTCACCGTCCCCGGGGCCACCACGTCCAGGGCACCCCGCTCCGGGCGGGCGGGCGTCCCGACGTCCCACCGACACTGCAAGAAGTCCGAGGAGGACATCCATGGCTGACAAGTCACTGAACCGCACCGAGCTCGTCGCTGCCGTCGCGCAGGAGTCCGGCCAGAGCCAGGCCACCGTCAACGGCGTCGTCGACGCGCTGTTCAGCGTCGTCTCGTCGTCGGTCGCCGACGGCACCAAGGTCACGATCCCGGGCTGGATCGCCTTCGAGAAGACCCACCGCGCCGCGCGCACCGGCCGCAACCCGCAGACGGGTGATGCCATCGAGATCGCCGCGAGCGACTCGGTCAAGGTCAGCGCCGGCTCCAAGCTCAAGGCTGCCGTCAAGTAAGACCGCTCAGCAGCACCGGAAGGGACGGCCTCGGCCGTCCCTTCCGTCGTTCCCGGGGTCGTCCGTCCTGTGGCCTCGGCTCCGGTCCGTCCTCTCCTGCACAGCCGGGAGGCACCGCCCACCGCCCACAGGGCGGCCCACCGGCGTGCCCCGGTCGGTCGGGCACCGCCTAGGCTTGTCGGGTGGACCGGATCGCACGCATCGCCGGCCCCGCCGTGCTGCTGCTCGTCGGGTTCGTCTCGCTCCTCGTCGCCCTCGTGATCGGCGGCGGGGCGGACCGCGCGCTCATCGCGGACCCGGGCGCGGTCGTCCGGTTCGGCCTGCCGATCGCCCGGCTCGTCGTCGACCTGTCCGCCGCGGCCACGATCGGCGGCCTGGCGCTCACCGTCGTCGGCCTGTCCCGCACCCGGCCCGAGTGGAACCGTGCGATCGACGTCGCCGCCGGGGCCGCCGCGGTGTGGACGGTCGCCGCTGCTGCCACCACCTTCTTCACGTTCCTGTCCGTCGCCGGGTCGGCCCTGAGCCTCGACGAGCAGTTCGGCCAGTCGATGGGGGTGTTCCTCACCGGCACCGACCTCGGCACCGCGTGGCTGGTCGCCGTGCTCGTCGCGGCCGCCGTGACGGTGCTCTGCTTCGCGGTCCGCGGTCGGGGCATGGTCGCCCTCACGGCCGGCGTCGCCATGGTCGGGCTCGTCCCGCTCGCGCAGCAGGGGCACGCCGCCGGGACCGCGAGCCACGACTCGGCGGTCACCGCGCTCGGGCTGCACCTCGTCGGCGCCGCGCTGTGGGTCGGCGGGCTCCTGCTCGTCGTGCTCCTGCGGGGCGTGCTGCCCGGTGACCGGCTGCCGCTCGTCGTCGCCCGCTACTCGAGCATCGCGCTCGGTTGCTTCGTGCTCGTCGCCGTGTCGGGGACGGCCTCGGCGATCATCCGCGTGGGCACCCCGGCGAACCTGCTCACCCCCTACGGCGTCCTCGTGCTCGTCAAGACCGCCGCGCTCGTCGGCATCGGTGTGCTCGGTGCCGTGCAGCGTCGACGGACGATCCGGTCGCTCACCGACGCTCCGGAGCGCCGTGGTCCGTTCTGGACCCTCGTGCTGGTCGAACTCGCCGTCATGGGGGTGGCGAGCGGGTTCGCCGCGGCCCTCGGGCGCACCGCGACCCCGGTCGGCGAGGTCGCCCTCAGCAAGACCACGAACCCGACGCCCGCCGAGCTGCTGACCGACGACCCGCTCCCGGGCGACCCGGGGTCGTGGGGATGGCTCACCGCCTGGAACATCGACCTCTTCTGGTTGATGGCCGCGGTGCTCGCCGCCGCCGCGTACACCGCTGGCGTGGTCCGACTGCGTCGTCGAGGACGCTCGTGGCCGGTGCACCGCACGGTCGCCGCCGCGATCGCGGTCGTGACGCTGGTCGTGGCGACGTCCGGCTCGCTGCACACCTACGACCGCTTCCTGGTGTCCGCCAACGTCGGCGCGCACGTGCTGCTCGGCCTCGTCGTCCCCGCGCTCCTGTGGGCGGCGGCGCCCGTGCAGCTGATCCGGGCCGCCGTGCACCCGCGCGAGGACGGGTCGACCGGCGTCCGCGAGTGGACGGGCCTGCTCGTCGAGAACAGCGTCGTCCGGTACCTGGCGCAGCCCTTCCCGTCCTTCGTGCTCCTCGCCGCGGTCTGGTGGGGCCTGTACGCCACCCAGGTGCTGCGGTGGTCGGTGAGCGACCCGGCCGGACGCACCCTGGTCGACCTCGGACTCGTGCTCGTCGGGCTGCTTGCCGTCCCCACGCTCCTCACGCCCGTGGCAGCCGGTGCCCGGACAGCGAGCACCGGCGCGGCGCTCGTACGGGTCGTCGGCGCGGTCGTGGTGGCCGCGGGCACCGTCTCGCTCGGCATCGCGATGCAGGGGCCGCTCGGGCTGCTCCAGGCATCGTGGTTCGGCGCGATGGGCCGTGAGTGGGGGCCGACCCCGCTCGAGGACCAGGCCCGCGCCGGCGTCGTCCTCGTCGTCGCGGGGATCGCGCTGCTCGTCACGGTGGTCGTCGTGACGCTGGTCCGACTGCGCGGCGACCGTCCCGCGCCCGACCGCTCGCCCACGGACGGCGCCGGCGGGCGCACCGCGGCAGCCGACCCGGCGGTGGCTGATCCGGCAGTGGCAGCCGACCCGGCAGCGTCGGCAGGACCGGCGGCTGCGGGGGCGGGCGACCGGTGAGCGTCGAGCTCAGCGCCGAACAGCGGGCGGTCTTCGAGTACATCGAGCACACCCGCGACCACGTCTTCATCACCGGACGCGCGGGGACGGGGAAGTCCACGCTCCTCAACCACCTGTCGTGGAACACCGAGAAGCAGGTCGTCATCTGCGCGCCGACCGGTGTCGCCGCGCTGAACGTCGGCGGGCAGACGATCCACTCGCTCTTCCGGCTCCCGATCGGACTCATCGCCGACGCCGAGCTCCGGCAGGGCCCGGACACCCGGAAGCTCCTCAACACGATCGACACCCTGGTCATCGACGAGGTCTCGATGGTCAACGCCGACCTGCTCGACGCGATGGACCGCTCGCTCCGCAAGGCCCGGGGGCGCCAGTTCGAGGCCTTCGGCGGCGTGCAGGTCGTCATGTTCGGCGACCCGTACCAGCTCCCCCCGGTCCCCGGCGACGGCGACGAGCGCGCCTACTTCACCGACCACTACCGGTCGATGTGGTTCTTCGACGCGAAGGTCTGGCTCGAGGCCGAGCTGCACATCGTCGAGCTCGCGACCGTGCACCGGCAGCGCGACGACGCCTTCGCCGCGATGCTGACGGCGGTGCGGCACGGTCGGGTCACGGCCGACATCGCCGGGCAGCTCAACACCGCCGGCGCCCGACCGGCCCCGGACGACGCCATCACGCTGGCGACCCGCAACGACACCGTCTCGCGCATCAACAAGGCGGCCCTCGACCGGCTGCCCGGCAAGGTGAAGACCGCCCGTGCGGACGTCAACGGTGACTTCGGCGGACGGAACTTCCCGGCCGACGAAGCACTCGAGCTGAAGCCCGGCGCCCACGTGATGTTCCTGCGGAACGACCCGGACCAGCGCTGGGTGAACGGCACCCTCGGTGTCGTCACCACCATTCGGGACACCGTGTGGGTCGACGTCGACGGGGAGTCGTTCGAGGTCCAACCGTCCGTGTGGGAGAAGTTCAAGTACTCCTACGACCCGGACAAGAAGGAGCTCAAGAAGGACACCGTGGGGGAGTTCCAACAGTTCCCCCTGCGCCTGGCCTGGGCGGTCACGATCCACAAGTCGCAGGGGTCGACGTACGACCGCGCGGTGGTCGACCTCGGCAACCGGGTGTTCAGCGCCGGACAGACGTACGTGGCGCTCTCGCGGTTGACCTCGCTCGAGGGGCTCTACCTGACCCGTCCGCTGCGCCCGCAGGACATCATCGTGGACCTCGACGTCCGTCGGTTCATGTCCGAGGCCCCGCGGGTCGTCGCGACCGAGCTCGAGGCAGCGCCCCGCCCCGACGGCGCCTGACCCCGCCGCCCGGCCCTGCTGCCGCCGCCGGCCGCGGGCACTCCGCCGAGCGGGCCAGATCCGTCACGCTCGCGGGCCGGTGCCGACGAGTCGTGCCTGCACGGCGGACGACGCGCGGCGTGTCCTGCCCGCTCGCTGGGACCACAGCGGCTCCGATCCCAGCGGCCGACCCGCCGGGAGCGTCCCGACGCCCCGGCGGCGACGACGCCCCTCCGCGCGGCGAACCCTGCCCGCACGGCGAACCCTGCCCGCACGGCGAACCCTGCCCGCACGGCGAACCCTGCCCGCACGGCGGCTGCCTCCCTGCCCGCACGACGACGCCCCGCCCACCAGACGGTGGACGGGGCGTCGAGGACGAGCAACGGGAGCGTCAGGCGCGCTGTGCCGCCCGGATGGCCCGCACGTTCTCGTGGTCGGCCCCGAAGGCCGTGAGGAGCAGGACCACACCGACGATCGCGTGGAACAGGTTGTCCGCGAAGGTCAGGGCGAAGACGTTCGCCGAGGTGCCACCGAGCGCGAAGCCGTAGACCGCCATGACGACGAGGACGATGCCGACCAGGCGGTTGCCGTTCCGCGAACCGATGGTCGTGCCGAGGCCCGTGATGAGGAGTACGACGGCGAGCAGGATCCACAGCAGGCACATCGCCGGGTTGACGCCGAAGGCGTTCCAGAGCATCCCGCCCTCGCGGCTGAAGAAGCCCGGGTCGCCGTCGGCGGCGAAGAAGAAGCCGAGGAAGCCCCAGAGCGCCAGGAGCGCTCCCACCGTCAGGGCGAGGCCCCGGTTCGGCGACGCCGTGATGCTGGGTTCCTTGATGGCCACTTCGGTCTCCTCCTGGTACAGGGTGGTCGCACCGGACGTGCCGGCGACGGGAGCCGGAGCGCCTGCCCATGCCGTACGGGCGGCGCTGGCGTCGGATCCTGAGGTGGCTGACCCCTGGTTCACAGGCGCGGACCGGCGGACCAACGGTATCGTGTCGGACCCCGACCGTCCGAATCGCCCACGCGACAGCAGCCGGACGAGGAGACCGATGAACGCCACACCGAGGAGGACCACGCCGGTGACCCGTACGCCCGAACGCACCGCGCCCGAGTCGCGCGGACCGTTGGTGTCGCGGCGGTTGCGGTGGGGCCTGCTGGCGGCTCTGGGGTTCGCGATCGTGCCTCTCGTCTACGCCGTCGCCGTGCTGACGCCGGTCGGGCAGCGGGTCGAGGACGCCGCGCTGGGCGGTGTCCGGGAGTCCGACCTGTTCGGGTCGGACACTGCACTGAACGTCATCTCGGTGCCGGTCATCCTGTTGCTGGTGGTCGTGATCGCCGCCGTCGCGTTCGCCCGACGCCGGCTCGCGGTGGGACTCGGAGCGGGCGTCGTGGTGCTCGCGTCGGCAGCCACCTCGACGCTCGTGAAGCGTATCGCCGAGCGCCCGGAGATCGCCCAGTCGGAGACGCCCAACTCGTACCCTTCCGGTCACGCGACGATCGCACTCGCCGCGCTCTTCGCCGTGCTCCTCGTGACGCCCCGGCGCTGGCGACCGGTCGTGACGCTCGTGGGCGCTGCCTACGCGGTCTTCGTGGCGAACCAGACCGTCGTCTACGGCTGGCACAGGGTGAGCGACATCGTCGGCGCGTGCGCGATCGCCCTGTTCTGGCTCGGACTCGTCCGTGCCGTCGGTCCGCGCGTCGACCGAGGCGAGCGCGGTGACCGGGACGGCCGCCGCGGCCCCCGCCGCGTGGTGACGGCGCTGCTCCTGCTCGCGACGGGCGTCACCTTCCTGGTCGGCGTGGTCGCCGTGGTCGCGGGGCTGACCGGTGTCACCGACCTGCACGCCGCCGTCCTGGTAGCCGGCCGGATGGCGTCGAGCGTGAGCGTGCTCGCGGTCGTCACGGTCGTCTGGCTCGCCGACGGCCTCCACCACGCGGCCCGGACGGACGCGGACGCGCTGCCGCCCCGTCGCTGAACGCGCGGAGTCCACGGCGCCGGACGGACGTGGATGCGCTGCCCAGCGTCACTGAGCGCGCGGAGTCGACAGTGCCGGACGGACGCTGAGGCGCTGCCACCGCGCCGCCGAGCGCACCGGAGGCGTCCGGCACTGGCGGGAATGCCCGGCGCTGCGGTACGTTATACCCGGCAAGTCGATGCAAACGCATCGAAACAGCCGCACCACCAGCGGCACCACGGCCAGCACCAGGAGGCGGGCACCATGCAGTTCGGGATCTTCACCGTCAGCGACGTCACGACGGACCCCACGACCGGCACCACACCGGACGACACCCGGCGCGTCCGGGACATCCTGACGATCGCCGAGCACGCCGACCAGGCCGGCCTCGACGTCTTCGCCACCGGAGAGCACCACAACCCGCCCTTCGTCGCGTCGAGCCCGACGACGATGCTCGGCTACCTCGCGGGACGCACGGAGCACATCACCCTGTCGACGAGCACGACCCTGGTCACGACGAACGACCCGGTGCGCATCGCCGAGGAGTACGCGATGCTCCAGGTGATCAGCGACGGCCGCATGGACCTGATGATGGGTCGCGGCAACACCGGCCCGGTCTACCCGTGGTTCGGGCAGGACATCCGCCAGGGCGTGAACCTGGCCATCGAGAACTACGCGCTCATCCGCCAGCTGTGGGAGAACGACGTCGTGAACTGGCAGGGGAAGTTCCGCACCCCGCTGCAGGGCTTCACCTCGACCCCGCGTCCGCTCGACGGCGTGCCGCCCTTCGTCTGGCACGGCTCGATCCGCACCCCCGAGATCGCTGAGCAGGCCGCTTACTACGGCGACGGGTTCCTGCACAACAACATCTTCTGGCCGATCCAGCACACCGAGCAGATGGTGGGCCTGTACCGCCAGCGCTTCGAGCACTACGGGCACGGCACCGCCGACCAGGCGATCGTCGGCCTCGGCGGGCAGTTCTTCGCGCGGAAGAACTCGCAGGACGCGTGGGACGAGTTCCGCCCCTACTTCGACAACGCCCCGGTGTACGGCCACGGCCCGTCGATGGAGGACTTCACTGCCCAGACCCCGCTCACCGTCGGCTCGCCGCAGCAGGTCATCGACCGCTACGCCACGATGAAGGACCACGTCGGGCACTACCAGCGCCAGATGTTCCTCATCGACCACGCCGGCCTGCCGCTCAAGACGGTGCTCGAGCAGATCGACATCCTGGCCGAGGACATCGTCCCCGAGCTCCGGAGGATCAACGAGGCGGACCGTCCGGCGCACGTACCGTCCGACCCGCCGTCGCACGCCGACCGCGTGGCCGCCGCGCTCGCCGCGGGGACCGCGGGCAGCGACCACGTCGCGGCCGAGGACGAGTGGACGGGCGCGTCCGTCTGAGCACGTGACCCCGTGACGGCCTGGAGGCGCGGTGCCGGCTGGCACCGCGCCTCCCGTCCGTCACCGGCCCGGTCCGTCACCGCGCGATCCGTCACCGGCGCGGTCTCGTCCGCCGAGGCGACAGGATGCGCCCGATCATCCGCGGCGGTCTGTCGCCTTCGCGGGACCGACGCCGGGCTCCAGGACCGGACCCGGGGTGACCGGGCGTGCAGGGACCAGCTTCAGGCCGACCACGCAGCCGACGATCCCGGCGATGAACAGCAGGCGCAGGAACGTGACCGGTTCGGCGCCGGTCGCCATGCCCCACAGGACCGTGAGGCCCGCCCCGGTCCCGGTCCACACCGCGTAGGCCGTGCTGATCGGGATGTGCCGGAGCACGTAGCCGAACGCCACCAGGCTCACGACGATCGTCACCGCGAACAGGGCTGTCGGACCCGGCACGGTGAAGCCGTCACTCGCGCCGAGCGCCGTGGCCCAGACGGTCTCGAGCGCCGCGCTGACGAACAGGACGAGCCACGCCACCTCAGCTCACCACCTTGAGACCGACCACGCAGGCGACCAGCCCGAGCACGAGGGCGACGCGGGTGATCGACGCGGCCTCCTGGCGGCGGAGGATCGCCACGACGACCGTGAGCGACGCTCCGATGCCGACCCACACCGCGTAGGCGGTGCCGACCGGGATCGCCTTCATGGCGAACGCGAGTCCGACCATGCTGAGCACCATGCCGGCGACGAACACGATCGTCGGCACCACCTTCTTGAACCCGTTCGACGCGCTCAGCGCGGTGGCCCACACCGCCTCGAGCACCCCGGACAGGACGAGCACGACCCAGGCCACGGCGTCTCCTTCCCTCGTGATGACGTGTCGAGTCGCACGACTGTGCGACTCTTCCTGATCGACGGTAGCACGAGTCGCACGACCGTGCGAGTATGGCGTGGTGACCACTCGCGAGGACCTCGAACGACGCCGTCTCGACGTCTCCGACGCGGCGTGCCGGGTCCTCGCGCGCGACGGCCTGGGCGCCCTGAGCGTCCGCGGGGTCGCCGCCGAGGCCGGCCTCCCGCCGAGCACCGTGCGCTACGTCTTCCCGACGCAGGCCGCCATGCGCGAGCACACCATCACGCTCGTGTTCGACCGGACCCGGGAGCGCATCGCCGCGATCCCCGAGGGACTCCCGGACGGCGAGACCGCGCGGCGGATCCTGCTCGAGCTGCTGCCGCTCGACGACGAGCGGGTGGTCGAGCTCGACGTGTACCTGGCGCTCGGCAACGCGGCGCTCACCGATGCTGCGCTCCGGCCCGCCCTGGACCGGGTGGTCGCCGAGATGCGGGCGTGGTGCGACCGGATCGTCGCCCTCGTCGGGGTGCCCGAGGACCAGCGGGCCGACGAGGCGTGCCGGCTCCACGCGCTCGTCGACGGACTGGCGGTGCACGTCACGCGCCTCGCGCCCGGGGAGTCCGGCGAGTGGGCGATCGACCTGCTCGACCGGCACCTGACGGGCCTGCCGACCGACTGAGCCGGGCAGGGGGACCGGGGCACCGCGCGGCTCCGAGGGAGCGGGCACGATGCTCGCCTATCCTGTCCCGGTGACGAGCGCTCCCACTCGCCCCGCCCCGACCCGCACGCTCACCGGCCCCGGCCTGGTGCTCGGTGCCGTCGTGGTGCTGCTCGGCGTGCGCGTGGTGTCGCCGACCGTCGGGACCGCCGGGCTGCCCGACGTCGTGCAGGACTTCCTCACGCTGGCGATCAGCGTGGTGGTCGAGTCGCTGCCGTTCGTCGTGCTCGGCATCGTGCTGTCCATCGTCGTCGAGGTCTGGGTGCCGGCCGGCGTGCTCGAGCGGATCCTGCCCGAGCGGCCGGTGCCGCGGCGCGCGGTGATCTCGCTCATCGGCATGCTCTTCCCGGTGTGCGAGTGCGGGAACGTGCCGCTCGCCCGCGGACTCATGATGCGCGGGTTCACCCCGGCCGAGGCCGTTACGTTCCTGGTCGCCGCGCCGATCCTCAACCCGCTCGTCATCATCAGCACGGCGCAGGCGTTCGGGTGGTCCGGGTGGATCCTCGTCGTCCGCATCGTCGGCGGTTTCGTGCTCGCGAACCTGGTCGGGTGGATCGTCGCCGCGCACCGCCGCCCGGCCGAGCTGCTCCTGCCCGCGTTCGAGGCCCGCTGCCGTGCGGCCGTCGGGGCACCGCGCTCCCGGAACCGCTGGCGCGAGAGCGCGTCGCAGTTCGGCGGTGAGACCGCGACGATGATGCCCGCGCTGTTCGTCGGTGCCGGACTGGCGGCCGCGATCCAGGTGGCCGTGCCCCGGTCGACCCTCGTCGCGGTGGGTGCGAACCCGGTGCTGTCGGTCGCGGCGATGATGCTCTTGGCGATGACGATCTCGCTGTGCTCGAACGTCGACGCCTTCTTCGCGCTGTCCTTCGCCTCGACCTTCCTGCCGGGGTCGATCACGGCGTTCCTGCTCATCGGGCCGATCATCGACGTCAAGATGATCGCCCTGCTCCGGACGACGTTCCGTGCGCGCTTCCTGGTGCTGCTCGCCGTCGTCTGCGTCCTGTTCACCGCGGCGGTCGGGTTGGTGATGAATGTCCTCGTCTGAGAAGGCGCCCGCGTACCTCGGGCTCGGGTCGGTGCTCGCGGTGGCGCTCTGCACGCTGTGGCTCGCGCTGGTCGGGCACCTCGACCTGTACATCAACCCGCGGTACGACCTGTTCACGATCGTCCTGGCTGCGGTCGCCGTGCCGGCTTCGGTGGCGGGACTCGTCGCGGTGGCGCGAGGCCACGGGCACGCGCACGACGACGCTGACGGACACGGCCACGGGGGCGCGCACGCCCACGAGCACGAGCACGGGGGCGCGCATGCCCACGAGCACGAGCACGAGCACGGGGGCGCCCACGCCCACGCCCACGTCGACGAGACCGCGTACGAGCACGGCTCCGACGCCGCCCGGGCCGTCCGGCGCCGGGCACCGGGCGCCGCGCGCATCACCCGCGGTGTCGTCGGCGGCATCGCGGCGGCGGCCACCGTCGGGGTCACGGTCGCGATGCTCGTGCTCCCGCCGACGACGCTGTCCGCACGGACCGCCCAGCAGCGGAGCGTGGACACCCCGACCCTGTCGAACGCCACCGGTACCCAGGACGTCGCCCTGCTCGGCAGCGAGGGCGTCGACACCTCGGAGTACGGCGTGAAGGACTGGGCGGCGCTCATCCGCCAGACCACGGACACGACCGCGCTGGTCGGCAAGCCGGTCGAGCTCTCCGGCTTCGTGGTGCCCGGGTCGGACGGGTCGTTCACCCTGACCCGCTTCGTGATCAGCTGCTGCGCGGTCGACGCCCAGCCGGTCGGCCTCGGCGTGGTCGTCGACGGTCCCGTGCCCGACGCGGACCAGTGGGTCCGCGTCACGGGGAAGCTCGCGGCGAACCCGGACCAGTCCGCCGACGCCCGGATCGTCATCCGCGCCGCGACCGTGCGCGACATCGACCAGCCGTCGGACCCGTACGAGTACTGATGCCCGTCACGCCCGTACCCACCGGTTCCCACGACACCGGCCCGCTCCGCCGCCGCCCGCGCGACCGCTTCCGCCGCCGACTGGTGGCCTCGATCACGGTGTTCGTGCTCGTCGGTGCCGTCGCGGCGGTGATCGGTGCGCAGCAGGGACCCCGCCTCCGTGACGTCACGTACGACGCCACCGGGCTCGTGTCGCGACCGGCGCAGCGCGTGATCCTGACGGCGAACCAGGCCCTGCAGCGGGTCCCCGCGGACGCCGTGACGGTCAGCCCGTCCGCCCCGCACACCGTCACGTCGAGCGGCAACACCATCGCGGTCGAGTTCGCCGGCCCGCTCGCCTACGACCGCGCGTACGAGATCACCGTCCGCGACGTCCGGGCCCCCGGGCAGCCCGCCGCCTCCGAGCTCCGCACGACGATCACGACGGGCAGCACGGACGTCCTCGCCCTCGTGCCCGGGGCGTCCGGCGGGAAGGACCGCATCGTCCGCCGCTCCCTCGACGCCGGCGGTGCGACGACCGTGTTCGAGGCCACGGGCATCACCGAGTACGCGCGGCTCGGCCGGTCGCTCGTCGTCGTCCGCGGTGCCGACGGCCGGTCGACCGTCGAGATCGTCCCGCTCGCCGGCGGTGTGCAGGACGACAGCACGCCGGTCGAACGGTTGACGCTGCCGAGCGCCGCCGGACGGGTCACCGCGCTGCACGTCGCCGACGACGGCGCCTCCTTCGGCTTCGAGTACGCCGACACCTCCACCGGTCAGTCACGGAACGTCGGCCTGTACGTGGTCGACATGACCGGCACCCACCTGCCGACCGCGATCGCGGCCGACGGGAAGCCGACCGCGGGGGCGGAGCCGATGACCGTCGCGCAGTGGGCGTACGTACCCCGCACCGAGAGCGCCCTGGTCCGCACCGGGTCCGACGACCTGGTGCTCGTCGACATGAGCGGTCGCAACGACCCGGTGCGGCTCGGGAGCGCCACCTACCTGCACGGGTTCGTCGGCAGCGGCACCACGGCCGTCGTCGAGACGGGGACCGGCATCGTCCGCCTCGACCTGACCGACGGGCAGCGGACGGCGCCGCCGGCGCCGGAGGGCAGCACCGACGCGCCCTACCTCGGTCGGATCGCCCCGCTCACGGGCGACACCTACGTGCGCGTGGTGGGCGACGTGCGGACCGACGGCACCCTCGCTCAGCGGATCGTGCGCGTCGACGCGAGCCGTGCCTCCCGGCTGCCCGTCACCGTGCCCGAGGACGCGAGCGTGACCGCGGTCTGCCCGTCCCCGAACAGTCAGTTCCTGGCCGTCACCACACGGTCGGCATCGGGGGACCTGGTGAGCGTCGTGGACGCGGCCTCCGGTGCGCTCGAGGCGAGTGTGCAGGCGTCGTCGGTCGACTGGTGCGGCACGCTGCCGTCCGGGGACGAGATCGGCTGACCGTCAGCGCCGCAGCGTCTGCTTCGGGTACTCGCCGAACCGCCGCAGGTACTCGCCGGAGAACCGTCCCATGTGGGTGAACCCCCACCGCGCCGCGATCGCCGCGACGGCCACCGACCCGGGCTCGGCGCGGAGCAGGTCGTCGTGCGCGCGACGCAGCCGGACCTCGCGCAGGTACTGCATCGGCGTCCGGTCGAGTGTCCGTTGGAAGGACTCCTGCAGTCCGCGCACGCTCAAGCCGGCGGCGCAGGCGATGTCCGAGACCGTCAACGGCTCGTGCGCTCGCGAGTGGATCGTCTCGACGGCGGAGCGGACCCGGGCGTTCCGGTGCTCGCCCCAGCCGACGGGGGCGGTCTCGCCGTGGAACCGGTAGAGGTCGAGGAGCGAGCGGACGACCTCGCGCTGGGACTCGCGCCATGCCAGCGACCCGGCACCCTCGTCGCGCAGGGCCCGGACCGACGATGCCACCGACCCACGCCACCGTTCGACGGCCGCCGTCGTGGGCGGGGTGAAGCGGTCGAACGCGAGCGTGCCGTCGACCAGGAAGCGTTCCGCGGCGACGTCGAGCACGAGCTCGCGGTCAAGGTGCACCAGCCGCTGGTCCCAGTCGCGGTACTCCATGTCGAAGCGCTGCTCGATCGGGAAGAGCACGGGGACGCCGGGCTGCATGCGAATCGCGTTTCGTCCCGTGTCGACGGTCGCGGTGCCGGAGTCGATCCACTGGACGACGACCTCGCCCTCGACGGCGACGTCGCCGCGCAGCGAGCCGTGCATCTGCGACCGTCGGATGCTCATCCGCTCGTCGCCGACGGCGACGTAGCGGTACCAGAAGTCGTCGTCGACGTGCGCCGAGTGCCAGGCCTTGCCGGCGTACATGCCGGCGAGGTCGGCGATCGCGCCGTCGGTGTCACTGCCGGACACCGACACCAGGGAGCGGAGTCCCTCGTTCGTCGTGTCGTCCATCGATCAAGCCTCTCTCCTCCGGCGGGTGGAGCGGGCGCGTCGCGTGACCCGGACGATGTGCTCGCGTTCTGCGGACAGGCCGCGCGGTCGGTCCGCGGCCGGACGACGGACGGGAGGCGCGGTGCCCGCTGGCCCCGCGCCTCCCGTCCGACGGTCAGGCCGTCAGGCCAGCGTGGCCGCGTCGATCACGAAGCGGTAGCGGACGTCCGACGACAGCACGCGCTCGTACGCCTCGTTGATCTGGTCGGCGCTGATGAGCTCGGTCTCCGGCAGGATCCCGTGCTCGGCGCAGAAGTCCAGCATCTCCTGCGTCTCGGCGATGCCGCCGATCGCGGAGCCCGCCCAGCTCAGGCGGCGGGGGATGAGGGCGAACGCCGGGACCTCGAGCGGCTCCGACGGGGCGCCGACGTTGACGAGCGTGCCGTCGACCTTGAGCAGGCCGAGGTACGCCTTCATGTCGAGCTTGGCCGAGACCGTGTTGATGATGAGCTCGAACGACTGCGCGAGCTCCTCGAAGGTCGCCGGGTCCTTCGTCGCGAAGTGGGCCTTCGCGCCGTAGCGGAGCGAGTCCTCCTGCTTGCTGGTCGTCTGCGACAGGACGGTGACCTCGGCGCCGAGCGCGACCGCGATCTTCACCGCCATGTGGCCGAGACCGCCCATGCCGACGACGGCGACCTTCGAGCCGGGGCCGACCTTCCAGTGGTGCAGCGGCGAGTACGTGGTGATTCCGGCGCAGAGCAGCGGCGCGACCTTCTCGATGTCGAGCGACTCGGGGACGCGGAGGACGAAGTCCTCGTTGACGACGACGGCCTCGGAGTACCCGCCCTGGGTGATCGAGCCGTCCGCGGGGTCGACGCCCGCGTAGGTCTGGATGTTGCCCTTCAGGCAGTACTGCTCCTGGCCCGCGACGCACTGCTCGCACTCGCCGCACGAGTTCACCATGCAGCCGACGCCGACCCGGTCGCCGACCTGGTGCTTCGTGACGTCGGAGCCGACGGCCGAGACGTGGCCGACGATCTCGTGACCGACGACCTGGGGGTACTGGATCGGGCCCCACTCGCCGCGGACGGTGTGGATGTCCGAGTGGCAGATGCCGGCGTAGGCGATGTCGATCTCGACGTCGTTCGGGCCGAGGTCACGGCGGGTGATGGTGGTCTTGACGAGCGGCTCGGTGGCCGACGGTGCCGCGTACGCGTTGACGGTGCGCATTGGTCTCCTCGTGGGGGTGTTCTCGGGCCGGGTGCGACCCGCATCCCAGTGTGGTCCCGCGCCCTGGGGACAGGGAGGTTGCGACGGGGTACCCCTCGTGGGCACCGACGGGCGTGTCGGGGTGCGGCCGCGTCGGGGCGCGGGCGCGGCGCTCGCGGGGTCCAGCCGTGTCGGCCGCGTCGGCCGCGGGGTCCAGCCGTGTCGGCCGCGTCGGCCGCGGAGCTCATCCGACGAGCCGCGCCAACCGCCGCCCGGCGATCGTCGCGAAGCGCAGCGGGTCACGCAGCGCGTCGTCCGGCTCCCCGGTCGTCTGCGTCGCGAGCACCACGAGCGAGGCCGCCGCGTCGAAGTCGTCCGACCGCGCCTCGATCTCGCCCGCGACCAGCACCACCCGGGCGGCCGGCGCGTGCTCCGCCGCGAGCGCCCGGACGACCGACGGCACCTTGCCCGCAGCGCTCTGCTCGTCGAAGCGCCCCTCGCCGGTGACCACGACGTCGGCACCGTCGAGCAGTGCGGGCAGCCCGAGCACGTCCGCGACCGCCCGTGCTCCCGGTGCGAGCGTCGCACCCCAGGCGAGCAGTCCGAACCCGACCCCGCCCGCGGCACCCGCGCCCGGCGTCGCGGGGTCGACCCCGGGCAGGCTCGCCGCCCACCCGGTCAGCCGTTCCTCGAACGCCGGAGCCGTGTCGGGCGTGATGCCCTTCTGCGGTCCGAACACCGCGGCCGCGCCGGTCGGGCCGAGCAGCGGCGACGTCACGTCGGTCAGGACGACCACCCCGCCGGTCGGCTGCGGCCGGAGCCCCGCGCGGTCGGCCGCGCCCGATGCGTCGACGGTCAGCCCGAGCGCCTCGAGCACCGGTCGACCGCCGTCGGTCGACGCGCTGCCCCCGATGCCCAGCACGAGCCCGGTCGCGCCGGCGTCGAGCGCTGCGACGATCGCCTCACCGAAGCCACGGCTCGTCGCGGTCTCCGGGCGCAGGGCTCCTCGCAGGAGCGGCAGCCCGCTCGTCGCCGCGAGCTCCACGACGGCCCGGCCGTCGGGCAGGTGCAGCCAGTGCGTGTCGACGGGCGAGCCGTCCGGCCCGGTCACCGTCACGGGGACGCGGAGAGCCGCCGGGTACGCCGCGGCGAACGCGTCGAGGGTGCCCTCGCCACCGTCCGCCATCGGCACGGTGACGACATCGTCCTCCGGCCGTTCGTCGAGCCACCCGGACCGCACCGCCCGCGCGGTGTCGGCCGCGGTCGCGGTGCCCTTCAGGGAGTCGGGAGCGATGACGACGCGCACCGGTCCACCGTAGCGGGACCGCGCGCGGTCAGAGGGCGAAGCGCGGGAGCGGCTCGCCTCCGGTCGCCAGGTCGGCGAGGAGCTCCCCGAGCAGCGGCGCGAACTTGAACCCGTGGCCCGAGAACCCCGTCGCCACGGTGAGCGGCCCACGCCGGTCGATGACGAAGTCCTCGTCCGGCGTGGTGTCGTAGAGGCAGCTGATGAAGGTCGGACGTGTCGCGTCGACCCCGGGCACGTACCGCGCGACGTACGCCTGCAGCCGCTCGGCCTCCTCGGGCACCGGCCGCTTGTCGCGGGCGTCGGGGTCGACGACCGGCCCGGTGCCGTGGAACCCGACCTTGACCCCCTCGCCCGGCGTCAGCAGCCCGTAGACGTCGTCGCCGTCGGCCCAGTGCACGAACGACGGCCACGCCGCGTCCGGCAGGTGGCTGGGGAAGTGGGCGGGCTGCTCCTGGGTGACGCGGACGGCCGGGAGGACCGCCCCGCGCCCGGCGAGCACGTCGCCCACCAGCGTCGGTGCCCACGACCCCACGGCGGCCACTACGCTCGCCGTCCGGACCGACGTCCCGTCGCCGAGCGTCACGGTGAGGTCGTCCCCGTGGTCGACGATCGCACGGACTCGGCTGCCGAACCGGAGCTCGGCCAGGCCCGTGTGCTCCACGAGCGTCAGGAAGAGCTCGACCGCGTCGGCCGACCGGATGCGTCCGGCCGTGGCGTGCGTCAGGACGTGCCCCTCGAACGCGATGCCCGGCCAGCGCGAGGCGGCCTCGTCCGGGGTCAGGGTCTCGTGGGGGATCCCGGCGCCCCTCAGCGCCGCAGCGATCGCGTCGACGACCTCGGGCCGGCCGTGGTCGACCGCGCCGGTCCGGTCGAGCAGCGTCGTGCCCGACGACGTCTCGAGGGCGCCCCAGAGCGCGAGCGCGCGGGTCGTCAGCGCGACGTACTCCGGGTCGGTGTAGCCCTGCCGGAAGATCCGGGTCGCACCGTGCGACGACCCCTCGAGGTGCCCGCGGCCGTGCTGCTCGACGAGCAGGACGCGCTCGCCGCGGGCGGTCAGGGCCCAGGCGGCGGCAGCACCGACCACGCCGCCGCCGATCACCACGTGCCCGTCGAACCGGCTCGCGTCCGGCTGCCTGTCGTCCATCACGGCAGCGTAGTGCGGCGCGGTGCCCGGATCCCGGTGCTGACCGGGTGCTCAGCCGACCGGCACCGTCTCGCGGCGCTTCTGTCGCCACGGCGTCGCCGGTTCGTCCTCGCCGTTCCAGATCCGGACGACGCCCCAGCCGGCGGCGATGAGCGGGACCGCGAGCAGTGCACCGGTCACCCCGCCGAGCACGGTACCCGCGGTCAGGCCGACCAGGATGACGAGTCCGTGCAGGCGCAGCGTCCTGCCCATCAGCACGGGCTGCAGGAAGTTGCCCTCGATCTGGTTCACGAGCACGACGATCGCGACGACGATCACCGCCTTGACCGGCCCGAGCGCGACGAGTGTCACGAGTGCCGCGAGCGTGCCGGCGATCGGGGCACCGATCATCGGGATGAACGAGGTCACGAACGCCACCACCGCCAGCGGGATCGTCAGCGGGACGCCGAGGACCGCGAGGCCGGTGCCGATCGCCACCGCGTCGAACGCGGCCACGGCAGCTGTCCCGCGTACGTACCCGCCGAGGGTCGTCACCACGCGGTCCCCGATCCGTCGCGCCCGGTCGTACTGCTCGCCGGTGAACGGGCGGAGCAGGAACTCCCAGATGGCCGGCCCGTCCTTGAGGAAGAAGAACAGGATGACCGCGGTGAGCACCGCCCCGGTGACGACGTTCGTCACGGCGGAGATGCCGGCGATCGCCCCCGCCCCGAAGCGCGCACTGGTGACGAAGTCGACCAGGCCGGACACCGCGTCCTCGATCTGCGCGTCGGTCACCCGGACGGGCAGCTCGTGCAGTACGTCCTGCACCTGCTGCAGCCCGTCGACCGCCGACGCCTGCAGTGCGGGCCACTGCCCGGCGAACGCGGCGACGAGCAACCAGAGCACCCCGGCGGCCGCGGCGAGGACGCCCACGAACGCGATCGTTGTGGCGACCACCGACGGCACCCCGTGTCCGCGGAGCCAGGCGACCAGCGGGTACAGCGCCGAGGCGACGATGAGCGCGAGCAGCACCGGGATCGTGACGAGGCTCAGGGTCGTCGCGGCGGTGACGATCCCGCCGATCACCGCGACGATCACGACCGTCTGCAGGCAGCGCACCGCGAGCCGGCCGTAGGGGTCGGTCCAGGTGCTCGGGCGGACGGAGGTGGGCGCGGCGGAACGGCGCAGGTGCATGGCGGGTCTTCCGGATCGGTTCGGCGTGGCCGTGACCCCGTCGGCACAGGGCAGACGCTACCGAGCGACGGCCGGTCGTCGTCCCTGCTCGGTCCACGACGACTGGTCTGCCGACTTTCCGACGGGTCGGAACACTCTGCTGCTCGACGGGACCGAAGGCTCACTTCCACCGGGTTCCTCCCCGACACCGCCCAGGATCTCGGCCACGACCTGCCCGACCTGACCGAGACGAGAGGCGCCGGCACCGTCGTCCGCACAAGGGGCGCTCATCGAGAAGATCACCGGACCAGTCATCTGAGACAGAAGAAGCTGCGGTGAGATCAATCGGTCTGGCTTGTTCGTGGCAGGACCGGCTATTGAGACGCTGTTCTGCACCCTCGGCGAAGGCGCGGTAGCCTCGCGCTGTGGGGAGCATCGGGGAATTTGGAGCAGTAGTGCTCGTCCTGATCTGCATCGGGGTGATTCTGTTCGCAGGCCGGATCGCACGTGAGCTTGGCGCATCCTGGTGGCGGGCACGACGAGCGAATGCACAAGCACGAGATCGTCACCGCGGTGAGCGCTGAGGTCAAAACGGTGGCCCGCCTCGACCGGTGGCAGTTCGAGTCGCGGCCATCTGGCGATCCTTCGAAGGGCTGCCCGCTGGCCGATGGTGCACCGAGACGCTGCCCTCAGGCGAGCGCTCGGCCGCGCGCTGCGGTTCGCGTTGTTGCAGTCGGTCGTTGCGCGACGAAGACGGTGGCGATCGCCACGGCGGCTGCGAGCACGGCGGCCACCGCAGATGCGACCGGAGCACCACGGGTTGCCGCACCGACAGCGGCGAAGGCGAGTGCGTAGACAGTTGTCAGTCCGAACACCCAGCAGAGCGCTCTTGAGACCGTCCTCGTGAACAGGAGGAGCGCAACCGCTGTGCCCGCGGCGGCCGCTGCGAGCAGCAGCTGCCAAGTGGTCCCCCAGGTCCTGTCGAGTGGGGCTCCGGCGTCGACCAGAGTCGTCGACAGGTTCAACCACACGGCGACCGCAGTCCACCCCAAGTAGGTCCCGAGGGCGCCCCACAACACCCCTCGTGCCCATCGCGGCCAGCTTGCGGTCGCGGCGTCGCGAGCGGCCCGGGCCGCGAGCACGAGCGCGGCCCCCATGACGACGAAGACGGGCACAGTCAGCGCGGTGAGCGCAGGCAGTGATGCGAGCCCGAGCCAGACAGAGAAGCCCACCGCGGCCACCGCGAGCGGTCCGGCGATGGAGGCCCGCCCCGGCGCGTCCGTGCGGGCAAAGAACTGCCACAGCGAGTAGACGCCCGTTAGCGTGACGATGAGCCCCCAGATGGAGAACGCCGGGCCCGGGGGCACGAGCACCGGACCCTCAGGGTTGTCACGCGTGAAGCTCGACCCGACGACAGCGGAGATCCCGATCGACACTGGCTGCCCGATGGCGAAGAACAGAAGCACCCAACGCTTCCACGGCTCATCTCGATGCGTAGCGATCATTGCTGTCTCCTCCAGTCAGGTACTTCCAAAATCAAGATACTCCGATCCTGGAAGGAACGTGTCAAGATGGGGACGTGGACGATCAAAGGAACGTCGAGCGTGAGCTGCTCGAACGGGAGCTGACGTCGGCGCAGCAACGGCTCTTCTCCGAGTCACAACAGGTCGCACACGCTTTCGCCCGCCAGCACGGCATGACAGAGCGAGACTTCTCCGCGATCCTCGCGATCATGCTGGGCGAGGTGACAGGTGAGGCCCTGACACCCACAGCGCTCGCAAAGCGCATCCGGCTGAGCTCCCCCGCGACGACGAGCGTCATCAACAAGCTCGTGGCCGCCGGCCACGCCGAACGGCACCGCGACAGTGAGGACCTGCGTCGGGTCACACTGCGCTACGGACCCGCTGCTAGGGAAGTTGCAGGCGCGTTCTTCGCTCCTCTTGCTGAAGCATCACGGGCACATGCCGACCAGTTCTCCACCACCGAGCTCCGCACCGTCGCGCGTTGGCTCACCGGCATGGCGGACATCATGGGCTCCCGCGCCGCAGAACTCGACTGAGGTGCGCGATCACAGCTAGACCACTCGTCTCAATAGACGATCGTCTATCGGGACGCCTCAATCGCGAGCTCGGCGACCTCGACCACAGCGTCGGAAGGCATATCCGGGTAGTAGTTCTCGCGCAGCTGCTGCGCGAAGAGCTGCATGTCAGTCTCAGGAGGCTGGTGGGCTTGTTCGGCAGTGAGACTGTCGAGCCGGTATCGGTGCACGGCGATCACGGTGCCGGGGACCGGTCCTGCCGTCGGGTGTTCATCGAAGATGAACACGGCTGCTCCCACCGGTACGTCCTCGTTCCACCGGACGGTGGTGACCTTCTCGCCGGACATCACTGCCTTGTGGTGCTTGCGATGGAAGTGGATCGTGTTGGGTGTCGCACTGACCATGCATCCACTCTGCCGCAGCGGGACAGGGCGACGATCGTGGTGCCGATTCCGTGGCGGTCCGACTTCGGAAGCTGTCACCGTCCGTTGACCGACCGGCTATCGGACACACAGATGCTCTCCCGATCGGCACCGGGATCGGTGGTGGTGCAACACTGCGTTGGTGAACATCGATGAGCTGAGGGACGAGGTCGAGCAGGTCTCGACGTTCTATGCGGAGCGTCATGGCATCGACCGGACCGACGACTGGTTCGTGTTGAAGCTCAACGAGGAGGTGGGGGAGCTGACGCAGGCGTACCTCGCGCGGGTAGGTCAGGCGCGCGACAAGGGCCGTACCAGTGAGGAGCTCGACAACGACTTTCGGTCCGAGCTGGCCGATGTGCTCGCCCAGGTCCTCCTCATAGCGCGCCGCTTCGACGTGAACCTGCCTGACGAGGTTGCTCGGAAGTGGCTGGTCTGGAAGCCCGCTCGGTAGCTCGCCTGCTGTGCCGCGCGATAGACCGGAAGATGATCCTTGACCGGTCGCTGACTCATGGCCCCGTTTCAATTCAGAATCGGGGTACCGAGGCTCACGGCAGCAGCGAGCCCCAGGTGATGTCGCCGTGACAGAAGACGACGGTCGTGCCGTCTCCTGCCCAAACGTCGATCCAGGTGGGAGCGGTCGGGCGGGGACTCATCTGAGGCAGCGAGGACTTCGAAAGCGCCTTGATCTTCGCTTTCCCGGGCCAATAGGGCTTGCACTGTCCGCCGCCTCCGCAGCCGCAAGCCTCGAACGCTACCTCGGCTCCATCGCGGACGAGGACCGCCGCAACCTCTTCGCGGATGTCCTCCTCGAGGCGAGACAGACGATTTCCCTCTGGCGTGAACAACTCGCCGGCGAGATTGAAGGTTCCGGGGCGTACGGCAAATCGGCCGCCTGAAGTGGTGGCTCCAGAGATCTTGCCCCGACCAGTCGTTCGCGCACGTTTCGTCACGACGCCAGTTTCTCACCCCTAGAAATCGCAACCCGGTCGTCCGGCCAACGATCGGCTATCGGGACGGGCTGCTCATAGGCTTGCTGGGTGATCGTGCGAGTTCTTGGTTCTGGTCGTCCGCTTGTTGCCCTTCACGGGTTCGGTGTCGACCACCGGATCATGCTGCCGCTGGCGGACGCGGTGCAGGACCTGCCTTGGCAGCTGGTGCTCCTCGATCTGCCGTGGGCCGAAGCCGCCGCGGCGACCGCGACCGCGAAGAGCGCGGTCGACGTGGCCGACGAGGTACTCGCCGACATCGACGACCACCTCGGCGACGAGCCCTTCGCCGTCATCGGGAACTCCTTCGGCGGCATGATCGCCCGACACGTCGCGCACGAACGCCGAGACCACGTGCTCGGCCTCGCGACCCTGGCGGGTGTCGTGCACCCTGCCCGCGCAGACCGGGCCGTCCCCGAGCGCACCGTGCTGCACACCGAACCGTCCGTCCTCGAAGCCGCCGGCGACGCGCGAGAAGCATTTGAGGAGGTCAGCGTCATCCAGGACGCCGCCGCGTTCACATCGTTCGAGCGGTACGTGCTGCCCGGTCTCCGTGGCGCCGACCCTGCTGTGATGGACCGCATCGCCGCCGACTACGCACTGGACGCGGTGCCGGAGGAGCGCCACCCGGAACCGTTCACTGCTCCGGCCCTGCACCTGTTCGGTCGACAGGACGACGTCGTCGGGTATGAGGACGGGCTCGCACTCCGAGACCACTACCCGCGAGGGAGCTTCGTCGTCCTCGACGGTGCTGGACACAACGTGCACCTCGAGCAACCCGGGATCACCGCCGCCCTGGTCCGCGACTGGCTCACACGGATCGACCGGTAGCCGATCCCCAGCTGGTCACCCGCCTCGAAGAGCAAGGAAGCTCGAGCAGTGCAAGCGAACATCAGATCGCTGACGGTGCACGGCCGAACGCAGGACCGTGATGCCGACCTCGACCACGTACCGCAGTTCGAAGTCGAGACCGATACAGGACACCGGTACATGGTCACCTGCGAGGGCCCACCGGTCGGACCCCCTCGGACTGGAAGGTGACGAGCGCCGATGACGGGCACCTGGTCGGTAGTGTCCGCTTGCTCGGTGCAGGGATGCCTGGAGCAACCAACTACCGGTACAAGAAGGCCGGAGCGCTCTTCGCGGGCGGCAAGCAGTTCGATCTGTGGAACGCGGTGCAGTCCCTGTTGCAGTGATGGCGCCCATCTGGCCTGATGACCGAGAGCGGCCCAGATCGCCGAGTGGAGCGAGTGACGGGAATCGAACCCGCGCTACCAGCTTGGGAAGCTGGAGTTCTACCATTGAACTACACTCGCGCATCCCGACCAGCGGGACGGAGCAAGCCTAGCGGATTCTGCGCTGGACGCCAGCCGAGTGCGCGCCGCACGGTCCGTGGCGGCGGCGACCCGTGCCTCCCGGCCGTCGCCGTGTCTCCCCTGTGAGGTCCGTGCGCCGACGGACAGCTCCGGCGGCCGTGTGTACCGTCCAGGGGGTTCCGTCGCCCTACCCGGAGGAGGACCCGGATGGTCAGGCATCCCCTCATCGACGACGTGGTCGGCACCGCCATCGTGGTCCGGTCCGCTTCGCCGGTCGTGTGGCTGACGGAGTCGCTCGCCTCGCTGCTGCGTCGTGCGTCCGAGTCCGGCCGCACGGTCGTGCTCCGCACCGGCCGGGAGGCATCCGTCACCCCCGCCCTGCGGCACGCCCTGGGCGTGCACCACGCCGCCTGGGCCGTGGACGGTCCCGGCGGCAGCCTGCGGGACGGCCGCACCGGCGTCGCCGCCTCCGGCATCGAGGACTTCGTCCGCCGGGGGCCGGAACTCGTCGGTCCGCCGGCTCCCGGACACCCGGCGGCGACGGACTCGGTGCGCCAGATCAGCATCGACCTGACCCTGCGCCACCACGCCGACCGCGCCGTGGACATCGGCGCCGCGATCGAGGCGCTGTGCGAGACCGTCGGTACGTGTCCGACGCACTGGGGCACCAGCGAGCCGCTCACGGTGCCCTGGGACCGCTGGGTGGTGACGCAGTACGCCAAGCACGAGGCACCGGACGTCTCCACCTCGTACGCGCACGGCGACGGGTTCTCGGCGACGATGACCGCGCACCTGCTCGACGGCGTCGTCGTCGAGACGATGTCGGCGGTGCTGACGATCCCCGAGGACGGCGCGGACCCGGCGCTCGCCTCGAGGCTGCTGGACGCGGTGCACCGGGTCGCCGACGAGGTCGAGCCGGTGTTCGGTGTGGTGATGCAGCGCCGCGGGGACGCCGACCACCTGGTCCGCGCGGTCGCGCACGAGGAGCCCGCCCCGCTGGCCGTCGTCGTCGGTCCGGAGGCGGCGGAGTTCCTCGACCGCGACGGCGAGTGGCCTCCGGCGCGGACGACGACCTCGGGCTTCGGTGGCGGCGGGCTCGTCGTGCGGTTCGACGACGGGTGGGAGGCGCTCGAGGCCTTCCTCGACCGCATCGACGAGGACCGCTTCCTGCAGCTCGTCGGCGGTGCACCCCTCGACCCCGCGCACGACGAGGGCGCGCTCGACGGGCACGACCGCGGGTCGCACGCCACGTCCGGACGGAGCGTGGGTGGACGGAGCACGGGCGGTCAGGGTGCCGCGTGACGTGACGCTGCTCTGCCGCGGTCCGGTGGAGACCCGGGACGTGGCCGAGGCGCTGCTGCTGCACGACGAGGCGTGGGGTGTCCGCGCCCTCGACGACGGGCCGGTGCTGCAGGTCTGCCGGGACGCCACGCACCCGGTGATCACGGTGCTCGGGGTCCGCCGAGTCGACTCGTTCGACGAGGTCACACGGATCCTGCCGGACGCCCCGGCGCTGTCCACGCCGTTGTGGTGGGTGGACACGGTGACGCCGTTCGGCGCCGAGGGGGAGCCGGGTGTGACCGCTGCGCTGGAGGCGTCGATGGAGCTCGACGCCGTCTGCATCGTCCACGGGGACTGAGCGCCCGAAGCGATCGCCGGGCGCTCGCGTCGGGCGCGCTGGCTGCTGCTCAGTCGCGCTTGCTCATCGCCGCGAGCCGCTCGTTGTACGCCTTGAGGTCGGCGTCGCCGTCGCGGTCGGCCTTGCGGTCGAGGCGCTTCGCATCGCGCTTGTCCGTCCGGACCCAGTTGCGCACGACGAGCAGCGCGACGAACACCATGGGCAGCTCGGACGCACCCCACGCGATGCCGCCACCGGTGTGCTGGTCGGCGAGCAGTGCGCGGTCGTCGGTCTGGCCGAGCGCGTGGAACCAGTCGGCCGCGAAGACGGACTGTGAGGTCATCACCGCGACGCCGAAGAACGCGTGGAAGGCCAGGGTCGCCAGGAGCGCGATGATCAGGATCGGGTACTGCGGGCGCTTCGGACCCGGGTCGACGCCGACGAACACCCAGAAGAACAGGTAGCCGCTGAAGACGAAGTGCACGACCATCACGACGTGCCACTCGTGGGACTGCATGGCGTACTGGAACGCCGGGGTGAAGTAGAACACCACGAGGGAGCCGGCGAAGATGACGCCGGCGACGGCGGGCTTCGCGAGGAACTGCATCCACCGCGAGTGGGTGAACAGCATCAGCCACTCGCGGGCACCGCGGGAGCCGTCGTTCCGCACCGGCAACGTGCGCAGCGCCAGGAGCACCGGGCCGCCGAGGACGAGCGGCAGCGGCACGAACATCATGAGCAGCATGTGCTGGAGCATGTGCGACGAGAAGTGCACCATGCCGTAGACCGCCGGCCCTGCCGAGGTCGTCCAGATGAACAGGGCACAGCCGAGCAGCCACGCGATGGTCCGGCCGACCGGCCACGAGTCACCGCGCTGCTTGAGCTTCCGCACCGACAGCAGGTACCAGCCCGCACCGACGACGGCGATCGCCAGGTACACCCAGTCGATGTGCCACTGCGTCAGGTAGGTCTGCACGGTCTGCGCCGGCGGGTACGGGAACCCGAGCAGTCCGGAGCGGGTGTCCTGTCCGGTCTCCGGCGTCTGCGGGATCGGCGGCTGGGACCGGGACACCGCGACCGAGACGCCGATCGCCACGGCCATGAAGACGATCTCGGCCAGGGCGAACCGGACGAAGAGCTTCCGGTCGAGCGGCGCGCGGAGCAGCCCGGGCACGAGCTTCCGACGTTGCGCGACCCCGGCGAGCCCGAGCAGCACGAGGATGACGGCCTTGACCGTGATGAGCCAGCCGTACGTCGTGGTCACGAGGTCGGCCGGACCGGTCAGGCGGAGCGAGGCGTTGACGATGCCCGAGAACGCGACGGCGGCGAAGGCCCAGCCCGCGAGCGTCGAGTACCGCGCGACGACGCGTCCGGTGGCGCCCTTCGTCCGGGTGCGGAGCAGCAGCACGGCGACGAGCCCGCCGGCCCAGACGCACACGGCGACCAGGTGCACGGCGAGCGAGTTCACGGCGTTCGCGTGCTCGAGCGACCCGGCTGCGTGCCCCGACAACGCGAGCGGCAGCAGGGCGAAGAGCCCGGCGACGGTGGCGACCGCGAGCGTGGTGACCCGCGTGGCGAAGGCGGCGACGAGGGTGGCGACCAGGATCGCCACGGCGGAGACGACGAGCGACTGGCCGATCTCGACCTGGAACGCGAAGAGCAGGAAGTTCCGCGCGAACACCGGACTGGTGAGTGGGACCCCGAGGGTGTTCGCGCCCGTCAGGACGATGCCGACGACGGCCGCCAGGAACCAGACGGAGCCCGCCGCGGCAGCCCAGCGCGCGGCGCGGTGCTGCACGCTCGACATCACGCCGTGGTCCGCCTTCTTGGCGGGCAGCGCGAACGCGGCGACGATGAGCAGGCCGATCGTCAGTGCTGCGGTGGTGTCGTGCACCACGCGGGCGACCGGCAGGCCGTACTCGACCAGGTCACCGGCGGAGACGAGCTGCTGCGACGCGGTGAAGGCGCCGGTCACGGTCATGCCGAGCACGGCGCACGCCACGGCGAGGGGGATCGCGATGACCAGGACCGTCGCGACGGTCGTGGATCGCGCGGAGGTGGGGGCGGGGTCGGGTGCCGTGTCCCCGGGCTGCGTGGCGGCTGACGTGACGGTCATGACCGTCCAATGGTAGGTCGCCCGCCTGACACCCCGGTCCCAGTCCCGCGGTGGTCCTGGGCCGGTCCGGCGCGGGCGCCGGTGGTCAGTCGCGGTGCTCCCAGATGCCCTCGCTGCCGACCCCGACGAACCCGACGGCCTCGTTCACGTCGAGCATCGGCCGGTTCTCCTCGGCGTTGAACGTGACGATCGACGGCCGGTCCGGGAAGTCCCGCTCGACCGTCTCGATCCCGACCACCTTGAGCAGCCAGCCGAGCCGGTGCCCGCGGTGCTCGCGGAGTACCAGCGTGTCCCACTGCATCACCGCGCGCGACGGGTCGACCGGTACCTTGAGCTGGCTGAAACCGGCCAGGGTGGTGCTCTCGACGTGCTCGACCGCGACGGTGAGCATCGTGTGCGGTCCGGTCGCGAGCTGCTCCTCGGACTCGCGGACGCGGTCGGCCGTCCAGACGTCCTCGGGCTCCTGCATGTCACCCTCGGGGGCATCGGTGCTCATCCGCGTGTGCAGCAGGGCGAGGTCGTCGAGCCACCGCTCGGGCGTCGTACCGGTCCATGTGTGCACCCGGTACCCGGGCCCGGCTTCCGTCGCCGCGCGGTCGTGCAGTTCGCGCACGACCGACGGGTCGGCGGGGAGCCCGAGCCGGCTGATCCGGTTCACCTGCCCGAACCGCCAGCCGCGTCCGGTCAGGAAGCGCACCGCGGCCTCGTCCTCGGGGACCGCGCCGGAGCCCGTCGGGGCCTGACGGTACCCGGGGCCCGTGCCGGGCCCGACCTGCCGCGAGACCGCGTACGTCTTCCACTGCGTGCGGCCCTCGGCGCGGGCGAGCTGCTCGAGGTGGTCGGCGAGCAGCGTGCCGAGCCCCTGGCGCTGTCGGTCGGGCCGGACGCCGAGCGACAGCCAGCAGTTGGTGGTGCCCGGCGCGGTCTTCGAGTCGTACGCCCCGGCAGCGACGACCGCCCCGGTGTCGTCGCGCACGACGAACAGGCGACTCGGCGACCCGGGCTCGTGGCACATCGGCAGGTACTCGGCCGGCGTCCACGGCAGTTCGGGCAGCCCGTGCACGGCGACCTCGGCCGCGTCGGAGACGGCGAGCCAGTCCGAGAAGGCGCGGACCAGCTCCGGGTCGTCGTCCATCGTCGCCGGCACGACCAGCTCCTCGACGACGGGCGCCCCGTCGACGGTCTCGCTGCGGTCGGTCTCGGTGCGGCCGGTCATCGGTACCCCCTGTGGTCGGCCGGTCGGACGGCCGTCGTCCGCCGCCCGGCAGGGCAGCCTCGCAGCATATCGGTGGCCGTACCCTGCCGCTAGGCTGCTGCGCGTGCTGCTCTCCGACCGCGACATCACCGCCCAGCTCGCCGAGGGGCGGATCGGCCTCGACCCGTACGACCCCTCGCTCGTCCAGCCGTCGAGCATCGACGTCCGGCTCGACAAGTACTTCCGGCTGTTCGACAACCACAAGTACCCGCACATCGACCCCGCCGAGGACCAGCCCGAGCTCACCCGTCTGGTCGAGACCGACCCGGACGAGGCCTTCGTGCTCCACCCGGGGGAGTTCGTGCTCGGTTCGACGTTCGAGGTCGTCACCCTGCCCGACGACATCGCCGCCCGACTCGAGGGAAAGAGCTCGCTCGGTCGCCTGGGCCTGCTGACGCACTCGACGGCGGGCTTCATCGACCCGGGCTTCTCCGGCCACGTCACGCTCGAGCTGTCGAACGTCGCGACGCTGCCGATCAAGCTCTGGCCGGGCATGAAGATCGGGCAGCTCTGCTTCTTCCAGCTGTCGAGCCCGGCCGAGAAGCCGTACGGCTCCGCCGAGTACCAGTCGCGCTACCAGGGGCAGCGCGGCCCGACCCCGTCGCGCTCGGCGCTCAACTTCCACCGCGCGGACGTCTCGCAGCGCGACTGAGCAGGTCCGCGTGCACGTCCGCAAGCGCGGACGCGGTCATCGACCAGAGCGCCACTCTCAGCCGCAACGGCACTGATGTACCGCCGATGACCGAGATGTCACATGTTGTGTATGGTGACGATATGTCCGAAGCACCGACCCGTGCAGCGCACCCGGTGGTGGCGTCCGAGCTCATCCGCGTCGCACGGCTCCGTGCCGGTCTGACGCAGGTGCAGCTGGCCGCGCGCGCCGGGGTCACGCAGAGCGTGATCAGCACCTACGAGAACGGACGCCGCGAACCCTCGCTCGCCGCACTGCAGCGGCTCGTGCGCGCAGCGGGCTTCGAGGCGGCGGTCGACCTGCTCCCGATGGACGTCCCGCCGCCGCTGCTCGACCGGGTCGCTGCGGTCCGTGACGCCCTCGTCGCCCTGGTCGAGCGCAACGGTGCGGCCGCGCCCCGGGTGGTGTGCGCCTCCGACGCCGGCAGGGGCCGTGAGTCGGTCGTGCTGCTCGTCGACCTGGCACCGGGCGCCGGCATCTTCACGCTCATGCGCATCCAGGACGACGCCGAGCGGTTGCTCGAGGTGGACGTGGAGGTGCTCGACGCCGCGGGCGCCGGAGCCGACCGGTACAGCGTCTCGGTGCCGCTGTGACCAGGACCCCTGTCGTCGGTGGCGCGTCACCACGCGACCTGGAGGACCGCCTCGACGAGATCGTGCGGGCCTGCGCGGCAATCGAACGGCACGTCGGGATGGACGACGCCTCCGAGCTCGTGCTCGACGCGGTGCGCATGCGGCTGGTCGAGATCGGCGCGGTCGTCGCGACCCTGCCGGCCGACCTGACCGCCGTCGAGCCGGAGATCCCGTGGGCGCGGCTCGCCGGGGTGGGGGACCGCCTGACCGGTCGTCGACGGCAGGTCACGGAGTCGGTGCTGCTGTGGACGGCACGTGTGGACGTCCCGCGGCTGTGCGCGGCGGTCGAGCGATTGCGTGGGCGCGGGGCGGGTGCTGGCGGCCCCGATGCGCTCGAGGAGCCGCCGGCACCCGCGGACTGACCACTCCCACGGTCGGACCCGGCCACGTCACCGGGACGGATGGAGCGTCGGACGGGAGGCCCGTGGCGGCCCCGACCCGTGCCTCCCGTCCGTCGCCCGAACGGTCCGCGAGACGGGGGCGTCCGAGCGGGACGCACCGCGGACGCCGAGACGCCCCGGGAACCGGCGGTGTCTCGCGCCGACGCCCCACGCGCCCCGGAACGCGGGACGGCCCCGTCTCGCCGGAGCGAGACGGGGCCGTCCTCGTGCTGTGGTGCTGGGGTGCTGCTGTGGAAGGGGATCAGCCCTTCTTGGCGAGCTCCTCGAGGGTGTCGTTGCCCTTGTAGGCCTCGACCGCGTTCTCCTTGGTGACCAGGATCGGGGTCAGCTCGACGGCCGGCACGACCTTCTTGCCGTTGTCGTTGTTCTTGTCCTCGGTGGTCTTCGGGGTCTTGCCGTCGGCCAGGTCGGAGACCAGGTCGATCGCGGCCTGCGCCTCTTCGGTGGTGTTCTTGTAGATGGTCGAGTACTGCTTGCCCTGCATGATCAGCGGGATCGAGGCGGTCTCGGAGTCCTGACCGGTGACGACCGGGTTCGGCTTGCCGGCCGCAGCGGTCGCGGTGAGGATCGCACGGGCGAGGGTGTCGTTCGGCGACAGGACGCCGTCGAGCTCGGTGTTCGTGTACGACTTCGTCAGGATGTCGGTCATGCGCGACTGGGCGTTCTGCGCGAGCCAGCCCTGGGTGTTCGTCTGCGAGAACGAGGTCTGACCCGAGACGACCTTGAGCGTGCCGTCGTCGATCTTCGGCTGGAGCACGTCCATGGCGCCGTTGAAGAAGACCTTCGCGTTGGCGTCGTCGGGCGAGCCGGAGAAGAGCTCGATGTTGTACGGGCCGCTGGACTTCTTGGCCTTGAGTCCGTCGAGCAGGGCCTGACCCTGCAGCTGGCCGACCTTGAAGTTGTTGAACGCGACGTAGTAGTCGACGTCCGCGGTGTTCAGGATGTTGCGGTCCCAGGCGATGACGACCGCGCCGGACTTCTTCGCGGCGGCGACCTGCGTGCCGAGCTGCGAACCGTCGGCGGCACCGATGATGATCGCCTTCGCGCCCTTGGTGACCATCGACTGGATCTGACCCTGCTGGTCCGGGACCGGGTTGCCGGCGTTGGCGTACTGGATGTCGGCCTTGAACCCGGCGTCCTCGATCGACTTCTCGAACGCGGCACCAGCGAGCACCCAGTTCTGCGAGGTCTTGGCGGGGAGCGCGACGCCGATCAGGTCGCCCTTCTTGATCTGGACGTTCGAGGCGCCGCCGGAGGAGGCCGAGCCGGCGTCCGAGTTGCCGCGGGCGGAGCAGCCGCTGAGGGCGAGACCCGCGACGAGTGCCAGGCCGATGCCGGCGATGAGCTTCTTGCGCATGAGATTGCTTTCTCTTCGTTGAGGAGTGGTGCTGTGTGGTGCAGGGATCGTGCGGGCGGCCACCGGAGCGGCCGCCCGCCACGTGTTACTGGACGTTGACCTTCTCGGGCTGGTCCTCGATGCTCCGCGGCTGCTGCGCGGCCACCGTGTTGTCCTGGGTGTCCTTCCGCTGGAACTGCTTCAACATCCCGCCGATCAGGGACGGACGACCCTGCGACTTCGAGTAGACGTCGAAGGCGACGGCGACGAGCAGGACGAGACCGCGGATGATCTGGACGCGGTTGGACTCCAGGCCCACCAGCGACAGGCCGTTGGACAGCAGGGCCATGACGAGACCACCGATGATCGACCCGGAGATCGTGCCGATGCCACCGGCGACCGCGGCGCCACCGACGAACACGGCGGCGATCGCGTCGAGCTCCCAGCCGGTGCCGTCGGCGGGGCCCGAGGCACCCGAGTAGCCGACGAAGACCATGCCGGCGACGGCGGCCAGGACGGACATGTTCATCATCACGAAGAAGTTGACCTTGCGGGCGCTGACACCCGACAGGACGGCGGCGTTCGCGTTGCCACCGACCGCGTAGACCTGGCGGCCGAAGATCGTGTTCTTGGTGAGGAAGCCGTAGACGATGGTCAGGACGCCGAGGATGATCGCGACGACCGGGATCGAGGTACCGGCCGGGCCGGCGGCGAACAGGTACGTCGCGACGAGCGTGACGGCGACCAGGATGCCCGTGCGGACGATCGAGACCCAGAGCGGGACGAGCTCGGCCTGCATCTTCTTGCGACGCTGGCGACCGCGGAACTCGAGGAAGACCAGCACGAGGCAGGTGACGATGCCGAGGATGAGCGTGCCGTTCGAGAACCCGAAGTCCGGGCCGAAGTCGGGCAGGAAGCCGGAGCCGATCTGCGCGTAGTCGCTCGGGACGGGCTGCGAGGTCGAGTTGCCGATGATCTGGTTCGCACCGCGGAAGATGAGCTGGCCGGCCAGGGTCACGATGAAGGCCGGGACCTTCACGAACGCCACCCAGAAGCCCTGCCAGGCACCGACCGCCGCACCGACCGCCAGGCCGAGGATGATCGCGGCCCACGCCGGGAAGTTCCACTGCGCCATCGACTGGGCGACGATGATGCCGGTGAACGCCGCGACCGAACCGACCGACAGGTCGATGTGTCCCGCGATGATCACCATGACCATCCCCAGCGCCAGGATGAGGATGTAGGAGTACTGCAGGAACACGTTGATGATGTTCGTCGGCTCGAGGATGAGCCCGTTCGTCAGGATCGAGAACAGGATCAGGATCGCGATGAGCGCGATGATCATGCCGTACTGGCCGATGCTGTTGCCCTTGCCGAAGAGCAGTTTCAGGTTCTTCATGAGATCAGTGCGCCCTTCCGCGCGGAGGTCATGCTGCGCATGAGGGTTTCGGGGTCGGCCTGGTCCGCGGGGACGTCGGCCGTGATCTGGCCCTCGAAGATCGTGTAGATCCGGTCGGAGAGGCCGAGGAGTTCGGGGAGCTCGGAGGAGATGAGGATGATGCCCTTCCCCTGTGCCGCGAGCTGCTGGATGATGCCGTAGATCTCGAACTTCGCGCCGACGTCGATGCCGCGGGTGGGCTCGTCGAGGATCAGCAGGTCCGGGTCGGTGAACATCCACTTGGACAGGACGACCTTCTGCTGGTTCCCGCCGGACAGCTTGCCGACGTTCTCCTCGACGGTCGGCACCTTGGTGCGGAGCATCTTGCGGTAGCGCTCGGCGACGTCGTACTCCTCGAGGGAGTCGACGACACCGGCCTTCGAGATCTTCGGCAGGTCGGCGGCGACCGTGGAGCGCTTCACCGTGTCGAGCAGGTTCAGGCCGAGGGCCTTGCGGTCCTCGGAGACGTAGCCGAGGCCGTGCTGGATCGCCTGCTGGACGTTCGCGATCTTGATCTCGCGGCCGTCCTTGATGATCTGGCCGTCGATGAAGTTGCCGTAGGAGCGGCCGAAGATGCTCATCGCGAGCTCGGTGCGGCCGGCACCCATCAGGCCCGCGAAACCGACGATCTCGCCGCGGCGGACGTGGAAGTTCGAGCCCTTGGCGACCAGTCGGGACGCGTCCTGCGGGTGCTGGACGGTCCAGTTCTTCACCTCGAAGAACACCTCGCCGATCTTCGGCGTGCGGTCCGGGAAGCGGCTCTCGAGCGAGCGCCCGACCATCCCGCGGATGATGCGGTCCTCGTTGACGCCGTCGCCCTTCACGTTGAGCGTCTCGATCGCCTTGCCGTCACGGATGATCGTGATCTCGTCGGCGATCTGCTCGATCTCGTTGAGCTTGTGGCTGATGATGATGCTCGCGATGCCCTTGGACTTCAGCCCGACGATCAGGTCGAGCAGGTGCTGCGAGTCGTTCTCGTTCAGGGCCGCGGTCGGCTCGTCGAGGATGAGGAGCTTGACGTCCTTGTGCAGGGCCTTCGCGATCTCGACGAGCTGCTGCTTGCCGACACCGAGGTTCTTGATCTGCGTGTCCGGGTCCTCGTCGAGGCCGACGCGGGCGAGCAGGTCCTGCGCGCGGAGCTGGGCGCTGGTCCAGTCGATGACCCCGAAGCGACCGGGCTCGTTGCCGAGGAACAGGTTCTCGGTGATCGACAGCTCGGGGATGAGCGCGAGCTCCTGGTGGATGATGACGATGCCGGCCTGCTCGGACTGCTTGATGTCCTTGAAGCGGACCTCTTCGCCCTCGTAGACGATCTCGCCGCTGTAGGTGCCGTACGGGTAGACGCCCGACAGCACCTTCATGAGGGTCGACTTGCCGGCGCCGTTCTCGCCGCAGATCGCGTGGATCTCGCCGGCGCGGACGCTGAGCGACACGTCCGAGAGCGCCTTGACACCAGGGAACTCCTTGGTGATCGACCGCATCTCGAGGATGGTCTCGGCGCTGGTGACGGACCTGGTGGCCAGGTCCGGTCCCTGTGGGGTTGACGCCACGGTGCATCTCCTTCTGCCGCTGCGGTGCGGCAGTCCTTCGGGTGGTGAGGTGCGGCACCGGGGGCGCAGGAGAACCTGCGTGGACCTCGTTGTCGCGTCCGGTGTCCTGCCGCTCGTCGCTTCGGACGAGTGCTGTGTGACGGTCATGTGACCGTTCACATCGGCGGAACGGAGGTAATTTACGCACAGCCCCGTCGCGGCTGTCAATTCGGTTCGGTCGCGTTTGTGTAACGGCCCGCGTGATCCGGCGGAATCCGCGTGCTGGCGCCCCCCGAGGTGGGGTGGTCTGGGCGCGCGAGACCCGTCCGGCCGGCCTGTCGGTTCCAGTTCCGGTCGCGGAACGCGCCGCGTGCGGGTGCTCCGGTCGCGCAACGTGCCGTGTGCGGCGGAGATGAGCGGCACGTCGTGCGACGAGAGCGGGACGGACGGGAGGCGCGGGGCGGCGCCGCCACGCGCCTCCAGGCCGACGGGTGGCCGCGTCAGCGGTGCGGCCCCGTCGCGCCGACGGGTGGTCGCGTCAGCGACGCCGGGGTGCGCCCGTCGACCCGCGCACCACGAGCTGCGGCACGAGGTCGACCGGGCGGAGCGCGTGGTCCTCGGACGGCAGGAGCAGCTCCACGCAGCGGCGACCGAGCTCCGGGAAGTCGACCTCCACCGTGGTCAGCGGCGGCCAGAGGTGCTTCGCCTCCGGGATGTCGTCGTAGCCGACCACGGACAGGTCGCCCGGGACGTCGAGTCCGTAGGAGCGTGCCGCGTGCATGACCCCGAGCGCCATCGCGTCGTTCGAGCAGAAGATCGCGGTGCAGTCCCGGTACCGCAGGAGCTCACGGCCGGCGTGGTAGCCGAAGTCGGCGGTCCAGTCGCCCAGGATCGGCGGGACGACCGGCATGTCCCGGTCGGACATCTCGCGCAGGAACCCCTGCATCCGGGCCTCGGCCTCGATCCAGTCCTGCGGTCCCGCCAGGTGCCGCACGTACTCGTGCCCGAGGTCGAGCAGGTGCGCGGTCGCCAGCCGGGCGCCCTCCATCTGGTCGATGAAGAGCGTCGAGCGCTCGTCGCCGCCGCTCGTGCGGAGCGCCACGTAGGGCGTCCGCATGCCGAGCTCCTCGATGAGGTCGAAGACGCGCTGCTGCGGGGCGATGACGATGATGCCGTCGACGTCCTGGTCGAGCAGGTGCCCGAGACCGTCCCGGACCGCCTCGTCGGTGGCGGCGGCGATGTTCGCGGTCGTGACCGAGTAGCCGCGCGTCACGGCGGCGTCCTCGATCGCCTGCATCGTCGCGGCCGGGCCGTAGTGCGAGCGCTGGGCGGTGAGCACGCCGATCGTGTGGGTCCGGCTGGTGACGAGGGCGCGCGCAGCCCGGTTCGGCCGGTACTGCAGCTGCTCCATCGCGGCCAGCACGCGGTCCTTCGTCTCGGCACGGATCGCGTCCGAGTTGTTGAGCACGCGCGACACCGTCTGGTGCGAGACGCCGGCGACCCGCGCGACGTCGCGGATGCTGGGCGAGCGCGGTTGCTGTGTCCGCGGTGACGCCATCGTTGCTCTCTCCCGCCCGGGGTCGTGGCACCTCGATGTGCACGTTCACATCCCGAGCCAGATCATTATGCACGGCAGTCGGCTGCGCGCCAGCCGGAGGGTGTCCCTCGGACCGGGGCTGCGCGGCGCTGCCACACGCACCTACGATTCGGCTGTGCATCCTCAGAACGAGGCGGACTCGACCGCCCCCGCTGCCGCCGCCACGGCCCGCAGCGCCACGACGCCGCGCGACGCCCGGGCGCCGCGCCGGCCCTTGAACCACCGCACCGTGCCGCGTGCCCTGCGGGGGCGGTCCGTCGTCGCGGCGATCGCCGCCGTGGCCGCGCTCGTCGGCGCGGTCCTGCTGCCGACCACCGCGACCGCCGCCTCGACCGACGGGCACCTCGTCGGTCAGGTCTTCCTCGAGGACGAAGGCATGGCCCCGAACGCCACGGTCGACGTGGTCGACGCGAGCGGGTACGTCGTCACGTCGGTCGACCAGGCGGCGCACGGTTCGTTCGTCGCGACGGTGCCGGCGGGCACCTACTGGTTGTCGCTGCGCGACCCCTCCGACGAGCAGCAGTTCGTGGCGCACTCCTGGTACCCGGACGCCCCGACGCAGCGCGAGGCGATGAAGGTCGTCGTCGCGGCAGGGCAGACAGTCCGTCTCGGGGCGTTCTCCGCGCACTACCCGGCCCGCGTCGTCGGCGAGTGGAAGTACCCGGCTGGTACCTCCCACCCTGACGTCTCCGGCGTCGTCACAGCGTGGCGCCTCGACGAGCACGGTGGCCGCCCGGTCCTGGTGAGCGGGTCCGACGTCGACCCGCGGTCGGCCGACTACTGGGAGATCCGCGGGCTCGTGAAGGGGCGGTACATCCTGCGGTTCAGTGCGGTCGACGGCAGCTGGGCGACCAGCTACTGGGCGGGCTCGCGCTGGACGACCGACCCCGCGGCCGCGACGCCGCTGACGGTCCAGGGGCTCGACACCGGGCTGATGATCGACCTGCAGGAGCCCGTCCGTGACGTCACCCGCATCGACGGCGGGAACCGGTACGACGTCTCGGCGGCGGTCGCCGCGAGGATCCCGGGCACCGGCGGGACGGTCTACGTCGCGAACGGCGAGAACTTCCCCGACGCGCTGACGGCCGGACCGGTCGCCGCGCACGACCACGCGCCGCTCCTGCTCGTCACCCCGACCGCGATCCCCGACGTCGTGCGCCGGGCCATCGTCGCGCGTGCCCCCGACCGCATCGTCGTCGTCGGCGGACCGCCGTCGGTCTCCGCCGACGTGTTCACGCAGCTGCAGGGCCTCGCCCCCGACGTCCGTCGGGTGTCCGGAGCGGACCGGTACGCGGTGGCTCGACAGCTCGCGACCGACACGTGGGGTGCCACCGGTGCGTCGAGCATGTACCTGGCGAACGGCACCGGCTTCGCGGACGCGCTCTCCGCGGGGGCCGCGGCGGCGTACGACGACGTCCCGCTGATGATCACGCCGGGCAAGTGGACGGCCGACCCCGCCGCGGCTGCGGTCCGGCGGTCGCTCGGCGTCGAGTCGGTCTGGGCCGTCGGCGGCGCGATCTCGCTGAGCGACGCCGTGGCGCACGACGTGGCCGGTGACAAGTGGTCCGGTCGCTACGAGGGCGCGACGCGCTTCGACGTCTCGGCGAACCTGTCGTGGGACGTCTTCGCACCGTTCGGTGGCTACAGCGACACCGTCTACGTCGCGGTGGGCACGAAGTTCCCGGACGCGCTGTCCGGCACGCCCCTCGCCGCGGTCTCCGGCTCGCCGCTCGTCATCGTGAAGCCCGGTTGCATCCCCGAGGACACCCTGGACTTCATCGACTCGTTCGGGGCGAACCACGTGGTGCTGCTCGGCGGACCGGCATCGCTCGACGGCAACGTCGCGGCGCTGCGGTCCTGCGGCTGAGCAGCTCCCGCGCTCGGCGCGGCTGAGCAGCTCCGGCGCTCGGCGCGGCCGAGCATCTCCCGCTCGGCGGCGCACGGGCCCGTCACCCCGCTCGGGGTGACGGGCCCGTCGTCGATCTCGGCACCGCGAGGGTCAGAGCCAGTTGCGCTTCCGGAACACCAGCCAGAGGATCCCCGCCAGGGCGAGCATCGCCACGATCGCGACCGGGTAGCCGTACTCCCAGTGCAGCTCCGGCATGTGGTCGAAGTTCATGCCGTACACGCCCGCGATGAGCCCCGGCGCGAAGAGGATCGCCGCCCACGACGAGATCTTCTTGACCTCCTCGCCCTGACGGTGTGCGGCCCGAGCCAGCTGCCGGCTCTCCTCGCCCTGCGCCAGCGACGCGCTCGTCATCCGGCGCATCGCTTCGTTCTGCTCCTGCGTGACCAGGGTCGAGTGCAGCGTCAGGGCGTTCTCGAGCAGCGCCCGGAACGAGTCCACGCGCTCGGTCACCCGCAGTGCGTGGTCGAGCACGTTGCGCAGGCGGTGCTGCACCTCGTCGTCGACGCCGTACTTCTCGGCGCCCCGGAGCAGCCCGCGCACCATCGCCGGCACCGGGGCCGTCGCGCGCTGGAACCCGAGCACCTCGCTGAGCAGCTGGTAGATGCGCTTCGAGACGCCGGGGTCGACCTGGCCGGCGAAGAGCTGGTCCTCGATCGCGTCGACCTGGTCCTGGATGACCTCGACCACCGGGGCGTACCCGTCCACGATCTCGTCGAGCACGGCCGCGGTGACGGCCTCGGACCCCATCGCGAGGAACTCCGGGTCCGCCTCGACCCGGCAGCGCACGGCGGCGAGGTCGGGCTCCTCGGCGTGCCGGACGCTCACCACGAACTGCCGTCCGACGAACAGGTGCACCTCGCCGAACTCGACCTCGTTCGTGTCCGCGCGGTGCCGTGCGGGACGGAGCACCAGGAAGAGCGTGTCCCCGTACCGCTCGAGCTTGGCGCGCTGGTGTCCCTTCCGGGCGTCCTCGACGGCGTTCTCGTGCAGGTCGAACTCCGCGGCGACCGCCTCGAGCTCGGCGTCGTCCGGGCGCAGCAGGCCGATCCACGCGAGCGCGCCGTCGTCCGCCGTGACCGCGTGCGGATCCGCAGCCGTGTGCAGATCCGCGGCGGGGCGAAGGGTCGCGGGACCGGGGACACGTCGTCCTCCGATGTAGACGGCGTCGTCGATGCGTGCCATGTCGTGCTCCTCGTGCTCGGGAGCAGGCAGGCGCGATGCTCCTCGACGGAGCAGGGCGTGCACGGGCGCCGGCAGGGCCGGAGCGCTGGCGTGCGTCAGCGAACGGGCGCGGTGGCGACCGGGGCGGTCGTCCGGCCCGATCGAGGATGGTCACCCGACATCGCGCCTCACCTGCCCTTCCGGTCGTCCGTGGTCGCCAGGGCGCGACCAGCGGGCCACGTTACCCGCTGGTGCGGCACGCGTCGAGTGAGCGACCGCTCAGCGGGTGACGCGCAGCCCCTGCTGCTCGAGCTCGGTGAGCTGCCACCCCAGCCACGGGCTCCACGCGAAGGGCGCGGCGGCGACCGACGCCCGCAGTTCGTCCTCGGAGACCCAGGCGTACTCGGCGACCTCGTCGTCCGCGGGTGCCGGGACGTCGTCGGTCACCGCGCGGAACACCGGGCAGACCTCGTTCTCGACGATGCCCGACGCGTCGACCGCGCGGTACCGGAAGTCGGGCAGCACGAGCTCGACGTCGCGGACCGTGATGCCGAGCTCGCGGGATGCCCGGCGGGCGACGGCGTCCTCGAACGCCTCGTCCGGTCCGGGGTGCCCGCAGAACGTGTTCGTCCACACCCCCGGCCACGTCTTCTTCGACAGCGCGCGGCGGGTCACGAGGACCTTGCCCTCGGTGTTGCGCACGTGGCACGAGAACGCCAGGTGCAGCGGGGTGTCCTCGGTGTGCACCGCGAACTTCTCGGCTGTGCCGATCGGAGTGCGGTCTTCGGCGAGCAGGACGACGGATTCCGGGAAAGTGTTCATCTGCCCCGATAGGTTAGGCCAATGAGCGAGGAAGCGGCCACCGTGGCGCAGATCGACCTCGCACTGGTCGACGACTGCATCGAGCGCTTCTTCGCGGTGTCGTCGGCCCGTGCGCGTCGGTTCGGCAGACCGTCCGAGGAACTCTGGCGGGTGCTCCGTCGAGCGAGCATGGGCGGCAAGCGCTTCCGTCCTCGCATGGTCCTGACCGCGTACGCCGGGCTCGGGGGCACGGACGCCCACGCCGCCGCGAACGTCGCAGCCGCCTACGAGCTGCTGCACACCGCCCTGGTCGTGCACGACGACGTCATCGACCGCGACTGGTCGCGCCGCGGGGAGCCGAACGTCGCCGGGTCCTTCCGCGACACCGGCACCACGGGTGGCCTCGCGCTGCCCACCGCCGAGCACCGCGGAGTGAGCGCCGCGGTCATCGCGGGCGACCTCGCGCTCGCCGCGACGACCCGCTTCATCGAGGCGTCCGGTGTCACCGGTGACCGTCGCGCTCGCCTGCTCGAGCTCCTCGACGACGCGGTCTTCGCGAGCGCCGCCGGAGAGATGACCGACGTCGACCTCGCGCTCGGCGTGATGCCGTCCGTGGACGAGGTGCTCGCCATGGAACGGGCGAAGACGAGCGTCTACTCCTTCGAGGCCCCGCTGCAGTCCGGCGCCGTGCTCGCCGGTGCGCCCGAATCCGTGGTCGAGGCCCTCGGCGCCTTCGGCCGCGAGATCGGCATCGCCTACCAGATCGTCGACGACCTGCTCGGGGTGTACGGCGACGAGACCGTGACCGGCAAGTCGGTGCTCGGCGACCTGCGTGAGGGCAAGCGCACCATGCTCATCGCCTACGCCGCGACCACCGACTGCTGGGACGACATCGCGCCCTACCTCGGCGACCCCGAGCTGAGCGAGGAACGCGCGGCCGAGCTCCGTGCGACCCTGCAGACCTGCGGCGCGAAGTCGGCGGCCGAGTCCCGGATCGCCGAGCACGCCGCCCTCGCCCGCGCCGAGCTCGCAGCCCTGCCCTACGAACTCGCCGAACGACTGGAGCACCTGGTGTCCGAACTGCTGGAGCGCGTGCGGTGACCCAGACCGCACCACCGCGTCTGCCCCTCTACGACGCGACGGCCGAGGCCGCCTCCGGGGTCGTCATCGAGCGCTACTCCACCTCGTTCGGGCTGGCGAGCCGACTGCTCACCAAGGACACCCGCGAGCACATCCGCAACGTCTACGCCCTGGTGCGCGTCGCCGACGAGGTCGTGGACGGCCCGGCGACCGAGGCCGGGCTCGACCACGACCTGGCCCGGACGGTGCTGGACGAGCTCGAGGCCGACACCGAGCGTGCGATGCGCCTCGGCTTCTCGGTGAACCCCGTCGTGCACGCCTTCGCCCGCACGGCCCGCACGACGGGCTTCGGGGCGGAGCTGACGGAGCCGTTCTTCGCGTCGATGCGGATGGACCTCGAGCAGACCGAGCACGACCAGGAGTCGTTCGACCGGTACGTGTACGGCTCCGCCGAGGTCGTCGGCCTGATGTGCCTCCGGGCCTTCGTGCACCGCGCCGGCCGACCGACCTTCGACGACGCCGTGCTCGTGGACGGCGCGCGGGCGCTGGGAGCGGCCTTCCAGAAGGTGAACTTCCTGCGCGACCTGCACGCCGACTTCGAGGTGCTCGGGCGCTCGTACTTCCCGGGCGTCGACGTCCGCACCTTCGACGAGGCGACGAAGGACCGCCTGGTCGCCGACGTGCAGGCGGACCTCGACCGTGCCGCGCTGACGGTCCCGCTGCTCCCGGTCGACGCCCGCAAGGCGGTCGGCCTCGCGCACGCGCTGTTCCAGGAGCTCAACGACCGCATCGCCGCCTGCCCGGCGGACCGCCTGGTGACGACGCGCGTGCGCGTCCCGAACCCGGTGAAGGCGCAGCTCGCCGCGCGCGTGCTCGCCGGACGCGCCCCGCTGCCGTCCCGCGCAGCCCACCACCGGTCTGGAGGCCGTGCATGACCCCGCCACGCGCCTCCCGTCCGTCCGCACCCGCGGCGCAGCGCGCGGTGCCGGCCCGACGTGCCGTGATCGTCGGCGGCGGCATCAGCGGACTCGCGTCCGCCGCGTTGCTCGCCCGCGACGGCTACGCCGTCACCGTGCTCGAGCAGCGCGACCAGCTCGGCGGCCGCGCCGGGTCGTGGGAGCGGGACGGCTTCCGGTTCGACACCGGTCCGTCCTGGTACCTCATGCCCGAGGTGTTCGACCACTTCTTCCGGCTGCTCGACACCACGGCCGAGGCCGAGATGGACCTGGTGCGGCTCGACCCGGGGTACCGCGTCTACAGCGAGGGCGACGACGAGCCCATCGACCTGCGTGCCGACCGCGAGGCGAACATCGCGCTCTTCGAGTCGGTCGAGCCCGGTGCCGGCGAGCGACTGCGGAAGTACCTCGACTCGGCCGAGGACACGTACGCGATAGCGGTCCGCCGGTTCCTGTACACGACGTTCGCGGACCTGACGAAGCTCGCCGCCCCCGACGTGCTCCGACGCCTGCCGAAGCTCGCCCGGCTCCTGCTGCAGCCGCTGTCGACGTTCGCGTCGAAGGCCGTCCGCGACCGCCGGCTCTGGCAGGTCCTCGGGTACCCGGCGGTGTTCCTCGGCACGAGCCCGTACGCCGCGCCGAGCATGTACCACCTGATGAGCCACCTCGACCTGGCGGACGGCGTGCTCTACCCGAAGGGCGGCATCACCGAGGTCATCGCGGCCGTCGAACGGGTCGCCCGCCGCGAGGGCGCCACGATCACGACCGGTGCGCCCGTCGAGCGGATCGTGGTCGAGGACGGCCACGTCACGGGTGTCGTCCACCGCGACGCGTCCGGAGCGGAGCACACCGTGCCCGCCGACCTCGTGGTGAGCGCCGCGGACCTGCACCACACCGAGCTGCACCTGCTCGACGCGGAGCACCGGACGTACCCGGAGCCGCACTGGCGGAAGCGCGACCCGGGGCCGAGCGCCGTGCTCGTCTACCTCGGCGTCGACGGCCCCGTGCCCGGGCTGCTGCACCACACGCTCGTGTTCACCGCCGACTGGGAGGCGAACTTCGGCGCGATCTTCGGGAAGGACCGGCACGTGCCGGACCCGGCGTCGATCTACGTCTGCGCGCCCTCGCTCACCGACGACACCGTCGCGCCCGAGGGGTCGAGCAACCTGTTCGTCCTGGTGCCGCTGCCCGCCGACCTGTCCATCGGCAAGGGCGGGATCGACGGTGCCGGCGACGCCGAGGTCGAGCGGATCGCCGACCGCGCGATCGACGTCATCGCCGAGCGCTCCGGTGTGCCCGACCTGCGCGACCGCATCCGGGTGCGCCGCACGATCGGCCCACAGGACTTCGCCGACGACTACAACGCCTGGAGCGGTTCGATGCTCGGACCGGCGCACACGCTGGCGCAGAGCGCGTTCTTCCGCGAGGCGAACGTCTCCCGCAAGGTCGACGGGCTCTACTACGCGGGAGCGTCGACCACGCCGGGCATCGGGCTGCCGATGTGCCTGATCAGCGCCGAGGTGCTGCTCAAGCGCATCCACGGCGACACGTCGACCGAACCGCTGCCGACACCGCTGCCGGCTCCGGCGTCGGGTCCGGCCGCGTCGTCGACGTCGGCGTCCGCCCGGACCACGGGCTGATGCCGGGGGCGTACCTCGCCGGACTCCTCGTGTCGATCGCCGGGATCGCGGTGCTCGACGCCCGCCACCGGCTGTTCTTCTGGCGGAGCCCCCTGCGCGCGGCTGCGGTGATGGTGGTCGGGCTCGCGTTCTTCCTGGTGTGGGACATCGTCGGCGTGCACCTCGGCATCTTCTTCATCGGGCGGAACAACCTGCTCACCGGCGTGCTGCTCGCTCCCGAGGTACCGCTGGAGGAGGTCTTCTTCCTCGTGCTCCTGTGCTGGACGACGATGGACCTGTTCGGTGCCCTGCGTCCGGTCGTCGCCCGGCGGCTCGACCGCGCCGGGGCACCGGGCGGGGTCGACGAGGAGTCGCGCTCGTGACCGGGCCGACGACGTACGCCCTGCTCGCGGTGCCGTTCCTGGCGTTCGCCGCGCTCGTCGCCGTGGCGGCCGGGGTGGTCGCCGCCCGACGCCGTGGCACCGGTCGACGGCGGGCAGGCATCGTCGGCGGTGTCGTCAGCGCCGTGGTGGCCGGCGTCGTGCTGCTCGTGATGACCGGCGTCTTCAACAACGTGATCGTGGGACTCGGCATCGTCGCGTACGACGACGCGCTGATCTCCGGCGCCCGGGTCGGGCTGTTCCCCGTCGAGGACCTCGCGTACTCGATCGGCGCGGTCCTGCTGCTGCCGAGCTGCTGGGTGCTGCTGGAGCGGCCGCGTGATCGGTCGTCCGTCCACCCGACCGTCCGCGGGGCGGGGCGCGGGACCGGTACGGTCGGAACGCCGACCCAGCCACCCCGTCGACCGGAGGAGACCCCGTGACCGTGAGCAGTGCCTCCAGACCGTCGACGGCCCGCGCCCTCTTCGTGTCGTCGCGGCCGATCAGCTGGGTGAACACCGCGTACCCGTTCGGTGCCGCGTACCTGCTCGGCAGCGGGGTCGGCGTCGACGGCGGGGGCGGGTTCTCGCTCGTCGCGTTCCTCGTCGGGGTCGTGTACTTCCTCGTGCCGTACAACCTGGCGATGTACGGCATCAACGACGTGTTCGACTACGAGTCCGACCTGCGGAACCCGCGGAAGGGCGGGGTCGAGGGTGCGCTGCTCGACAAGAGCGTGCACCGCACCACGCTGTGGGCCGTCGTCGTCACGAACGTCCCGTTCCTGATCGCGCTCGTGGTGCTCGGCGCCCTGAGCGGCAACGGGCCCTGGTCGTGGCTCGTCCTCGCGATCAGCGTCTTCGCGGTGATCGCGTACTCCGCACCGGGGCTGCGCTTCAAGGAGAAGCCGTTCCTCGACTCGTTGACGTCGTCGACGCACTTCGTGTCGCCGGCGGTGTACGGGCTGGCGCTCGCCGGACCGCACTGGACCGGGGCGCTCGTCGCCGTGTGCATCGCGTTCTTCCTGTGGGGCGTGGCCTCGCACGCGTTCGGTGCCGTGCAGGACGTGCTGGCCGACCGGGCGGGCGGCATCGGTTCCGTCGCGACGGTGATCGGCGCCCGCGCGACCGTGCGGTTGGCCTTCGTGGCGTACCTCGTCGCGGGCGTCGCACTGCTGTTCTCGGACTTCCCGGGGCCGATCGCGGCGATCGTGGTCGTGCCGTACGCGCTCAACGTGCTGCCGTGGTGGAACGTCACCGACGCCGGAGCCGAGGCGGCGAACGCGGGGTGGAAGCGGTTCCTCTGGATCAACTACCTGGCGGGGTTCATCGTCACGATGGCGCTCATCGCCTACGCCTGGACGCACTGACGTCGCACGCCATCGGCGTCCTGCGTCTGGCGCGCTGGCTGCTGGGTGCGGCTGCACGACACCCGTCGCGGGCCTGACAGACTGGACGCACGCGCCGCGGGAGTCGTGGGGCGCCGGTCACGAAGGAGTGCACGCATGACGGTCCGCATCATCCACGTCGGTCTCGGAGGGTGGGGCGGCAACTGGGCCCGCACCGCCATCCCGCAGGTCACCGAAGTAGAGGTGGTCGGGCTCGTCGACCCGGTCCCCGCGACGCTCGACGCGGTGCGCGAGGACCTCGGACTGCCCGCCTCGGCCGCGTTCGCCTCGCTCACCGAGGCGCTCGCCGGGGTCGAGGCCGACGCCGTCGTCATCACCGCGCCGGCGGTGACGCACGTGCCGCTCGCGCTCGAGGCCCTCGAGGCCGGCAAGCACGTCCTGGTCGAGAAGCCCTTCGCGAACTCCACCGACGAAGCCCTCACCGCGGTCCGCCGCGCCGAGGAACTCGGGCTCGTGCTGCAGGTCAGCCAGAACTACCGCTGGTACCCGGCACCCCGGGCGGTCACGGACCTGCTCGCAGCGGGGGAGCTCGGCGAGCTCTCCGCGATCAGCATCGACTTCCGCCAGTGGGACAACGACCAGCCCGTCGAGACCTACCCGCACTACCGGTTCCCGCACCCGATGATCAACGACATGGCGATCCACCACTTCGACCTGCTCCGGATGATCACCGGGAAGGAGGCCGTCCGCGTGTACGCCCGGGCCTCGTACCCGTCGTACAGCAAGTACCAGGACGAGGCCGTGACGTCGATGATCATCGAGCTCGAGGACGGTCTCGTGGTGAGCTACCGAGGCAGCTGGCTCTCGCGCGCTCCCCGCACCGCGTGGGCGGGGGAGTGGAGCATCCAGGGCGAGGACGGCGAGATCTGGTTCACGAGCCGTGACGGGTCGCCGAGCGAGGTCGCCGGGGACCGCGTGACGCTGCGGGCCGACCAGGACGCCGAGGCCGAGCCCGTCGAGCTGCCGACCCTCGAGCACACCGACCGGCAGGGCGGGCTGCAGGCCTTCGCGCGCTCGGTCGAGGGCGGTCCGGCGCCGGAGACGAGCGGCCGCGACAACCTGCGGAGCCTGGCGCTGATGGAGGCCGCGGGGCGTTCGGCAGCGTCGGGCCGCCCCGAGGACGTGGTCCTGCCCGAGTAGGGCGTAGCGGGCCCTCGCCAGCGCCGGCTCGGCGCTCCCGTGCACATCTCGTGGAACCGGGCGTACCGGGTGGAACCGGGCGTACTTGGTCGTCCCGATCGACCAGGTACGCCCGTTCCCACAAGCCATCGCAACCGTTCTGGGAAGGAACGGGCACGCGGGGACGCACGCCGTGTCGGACGGGAGGCGCGTGGCGGGCCCGCCACGCGCCTCCCGTCCGGCAGCCGCTCCCGTTCACCACCGCGGGAGCGACAGCCTGCCGCCGACCGTTCGGCGCACACTGTCGCTCTCGCGAACAGGTCCACGCGCCGGGCTCGTCGACCGCTACCCGGCGCCGGCCGCGCGCCGGGCCTGCGCGACCGCGGCGCGCACGCCCCGGCCGAACGCCGGGCCGTGGCCGGGCAGGACGTGCCGGGCCTCGGTGTCCTCGAGCCGACCGAGCGACGCGACCGCCTCGTCGACGTCCGCCGTCGCGGCTGGTGCCACCACCCTGGGCCCGATCCCGCCGGTGTACGGGTCGAAGGTGACCAGGGCGTCGCCGGAGATCAGCGCGTCGCGGTCCGCGAAGTGCAGCGCCACGTGCCCGTCGGTGTGCCAGGGCGTCTCGATGATCCACGGCGATCCGGGCACCTCTGCGCGGGACGCAAGCGGCTGTGTCTCGGCGATCCCGTCCACCGTCGCCGCGCCGGCGAGGAGCATCCGACCGAGGGGTGCGAGCCCTCCCGGGTGCAGGGCGACGAAGCCGAACCGGTTCGTCTGCGGGCGGTACGAGTACGGGTGCGCCGCCAGCTCCCGGTCGCCCGGGTGGACGAACACGGGCGTGCCCCACTCCCGGTGCATCCGGGCGGCGGTCCCGACGTGGTCGAAGTGCCCGTGCGTGAGCAGCAGGCCCTCGACCCGGTCAGGTGAGTACCCGAGGTCGTGCACGGCGAGCAGCAGGTGCGGCCAGGCGGCGGGCAGCCCGGCGTCGATGACGAGCAGGCGGTCACCCGTCTCGACCAGGTAGGTGTTCGTGTGCGCGATCTCGAGGCGGTGGATCCCCTCGGCGACGTCCCGGATGAGCATGGCCTGCACCGTAGACCGCGGCTCCTCGGTGCGGTGCCGGGCACCGACTGGTAGGCACGAAGCATGGCCAAGGACAGCATCCCCGAGCTGGAACTCGCGAACGTGCGGACCCGCGAACGCCTGACCGACAGCGTCAGCGAGATCAGGCGGCGCTCCGACGTCCCCGCCCGCACGCGGCTCGCGGTGGCGAAGGCCAGGCAGCGGTGGCACCGCGACCCCACCCCGCTCATCGCGATGGGCATCACCGCGGCGACCGGCATCGCGGCGATCGTCCTCGGCACCCGCATCGGACGGACCGATGCGGGCCACCTCGACAAGCCGGCCGCGCCGACGGCCTTCACCGCGCTCCTGCCGTTCGGCGCGCGCGGCGAGGTCGACGCGGACCAGGCGAAGGGCGGCCGGAAGGGGCGGAAGGCCCGCCGCAAGGCAGCGGAGGAGTCGCTCGAGCGTGACCCCGCGCACAAGAACCGCGTGAAGCAGCGGGTCGGCATCGCGGCCGTCCAGCGCCGTGCGACGGCGAACCGGAAGCAGGCCGCGAAGCGGTCGAAGGCGACGGCGAAGGCCCTCGCGAAGGCGAAGGGCTAGACCATGGCACGCAAGGACAAGAGCCTCGAGCGGGACATGCAGCACAAGCCGGAACCGGACGACCCCCGCAAGCCCGACAGCCCCACCGACCTGACGAAGCCGTCGTTCACGTACACGCTGAAGAAGACCCTGCGCGAGTTCACGAGCGACCAGTGCACCGACCTCGCCGCGAGCCTGACGTACTACACGGTGCTCGCGCTGTTCCCCGGCCTGCTGGCGATCGTCTCGATCCTCGGCCTGGTGTCGAACCCGCGGGACACGATCGACACCCTGCTCGACGTCGTGTCGAACGTCGGTGGCGGACAGGTCGCGGACCTCCTGCGCGATCCGGTCGAGGGACTCGTGCGCTCGCCGGCGGCGCCCATCACCTTCATCGTCGGTGTGCTCGGCGCCCTGTGGTCCGCCTCGGGCTTCGTCGGCGCGTTCGGCCGGGCGATGAACCGCATCTACAACGTCCGCGAGGGTCGGCCGATCTGGAAGCTCCGCCCGACCATGCTCGGCGTCACGGTGTTCACCGTCGTGCTGCTGGTGATCGGGCTGCTCGTGCTCGTCTCCGGGCCGCTCGCCCGGGCGTTCGGCGACCTCGTCGGTCTTGGCGACGTCACGGCCACCGTGCTGCTCATCGTGCAGTGGCCGATCCTGCTCGCGATCATGATCGTCATCGTCGCGGTGCTCTACTACTGGGCGCCGAACGTCCGCCAGCCGAAGTTCCGGTGGGTGAGCGGCGGCTCGCTCGTCGCCATCACCATCTGGATCGTCGCGAGCGTCGGGTTCGGGTTCTACGTCGGGAACTTCTCGAACTACAACGCCACGTACGGCTCCCTCGGTGGGGTCATCGTGTTCCTCCTGTGGATCTGGATCACGAACAACGCGCTGCTGTTCGGCGCCGAGTTCGACGCGGAGATCGAACGCGGGCGCGAGCTGCAGGCGGGCATCCGGGCCGAGGAGGACATCCAGCTCCCCGAGCGCGACACCCGGCAGATCGACAAGCAGGAGGAGCAGCGCGCCAAGGACGTGCTCGAGGGCATCAGGATCCGCGAGAGCGCGGGGCGCACGAAGGACTGAGCGGGCGGTCGGCCGGTCCTGCACAGCCCGCCCGATGGGCGCCGGTGTCCACAGCCTGGAGGCACGGCACCGGCCCGTCACGTCCGCTCCGTAGGGTGGACGCATGACCGACACCGCACCTGCCGCCGACCGTCCGACCGCCCTCGTCACCGGGGCCACGCGCGGGATCGGCCGCGCGATCGCGCTCGAGCTCGGACGCAGCCACCACGTCCTGGTCGGCGGGCGTGCCGCCGACGCGGTTGGCTCGCTCGTGGACGAGCTGCCGAGTGCCGCGCCGTTCGTCGGTGACCTCGGTGCCGGCGACGTGCCGGAGCTGCCGGCGTCGCTCGACGTCCTCGTGCACAGCGCCGGGGTCGAGCAGGGCACCAGTGTCGCGGACACCCCGCGCGAGGTCTGGGAGTCCGTGTTCGCCACGAACGTCTTCGCGGTCGCGGAGCTCACGCGGCGGGCGCTCCCCGCCCTCCGGACAGCGCGGGGCATCGTCGTGCCGATCAACAGCGGGTCCGGCTTCACCGCGGGCCCGGGCGGTGGCGTGTACGCGGCGTCGAAGTTCGCGCTCCGGGCCTTCGCCGACGCCCTTCGCGAAGAGGAACGGGGCAACGGCGTCCGGGTGTCGAGCGTGCACCCGGGCCGCACCGACTCGGACATGCAGCGGGCGCTGACCGAGAAGCTCGGCGAGAACTACGACACCGCCTACTACCTGGCGCCGGAGGACGTCGCCGCGGCCGTCCGGACCGTGGTCGACCTGCCGGAGCGGGGCACGATCGAGTCGCTCGCGATCCGTCCGACCCGGAAGCGCTGACCCCGTCACCCGAGCTCGATCCTCGTCGTCAACGCCAGCCGCTCGAGGAACCGCTCGTCGTGGCTGACCACGACGAGCGCGCCGCGGAACGCCCGGAGCGCCTCCACGAGCTGGTCGACGCTCGTCAGGTCGAGGTCGTTCGTCGGCTCGTCGAGCACCAGCAGCTGCGGCGGTGGGTCCGCGAGCACCAGGGTCGCCAACGCCACCCGGAAGCGCTCGCCGCCCGACAGTGACGCGACCGGACGGTCGACGGTGTCGCCGCGGACCAGGAGCCGAGCCAGCTGGTTGCGGAGCTCGCCGTCGGGCACGTGGGGCGCCGCCCGACGCAGGTTCGCGAGCACCGTCGCGTCGTCGTCGAGCGCGTCCCGCCGCTGCGGCAGGTACCCCACCCGATCGACGTGCGGGGTCGCGGACGTGTCCGGCAGGGGGTGTGCACGCGCCGCTGGCGACCCCACGAGCTGCTCGAGCAACGTCGACTTGCCGACGCCGTTCGCACCGGCGACCGCGATGCGCTCGGGGCCCTGCACGACCACCGACCGGCCGCGGACGGTGATCGTCGCGATGCGCCTCGACGACGGGACATGCGGGTCGGGCAGCGTGACGTGGAGCGACTCGTCGTCCCGGAGCCGCAGCTCGGCCTCCTGCACCGCGGCCCGCGCCTGCGCCTCGGCCGACCCGTGGGCGACCCGCAGTCGTCCGGCGGTCTCCTGCGCCTTCTTCCGTTGCTCGTTCGCCAGGATCCTCGGCATCGAGCGGCCGGCCTGCTCGCCCGCCCTCGCTCTGCGCGCGATCGTCGTCTCGGCCTCGATGCGCTGTCGCTGCTCCGCGCGGTGCCGTTGCTCGGCGACCCGAACCTCGCGGGCGACCGCTTCCTGCTGCACGGCGAGGTGTTCCTCGTACGCGCTGAACGTCCCACCGAACACCGTGGCCGATCCCGACCGCAGCTCGACGGTCTCGTTGACGTGGTCGAGCAGCTCGCGGTCGTGGCTGACGAGCACGAGCGTCCCCGTCCACCGGTCGACGAGGTCGAGGAGTGCCGCCCGGGCGCCGCGGTCGAGGTTGTTCGTGGGTTCGTCGAGGAACACGATCGGGGCCCGGCGCATCCGGATGCCCGCCACGCGGGTGAGCACGGCCTGCCCGCCGGAGAGCGTCGTCACGGGGCGGTCGAGGTCGTCGCCGTCCAGCCCCGGCACGGACGCCAGCGCGGCGGCGGCGCGTTCCTCGACGTCCCAGTCGTCGCCGACGGCGTCGAGCCGCTCCTCGCTCGCGTCACCGCCGAGGACGGCCCGCAGCGCGGCGACCGTCCTCCCGACGCCGAGCAGGTCCGCCACGGTGTCCCCGGGGTGGGCGTGCAGCCGCTGGGGCAGGTGGTCCACCGGGCCGGAGGTGCGGATCGAGCCGGTCGTGGGGAGGAGTTCTCCCGTGGCGAGCCGGACGAGCGTCGACTTGCCGGCCCCGTTCCTCCCGACCAGACCGGTGCGGCCGCGTCCGAAGGCGGTGGTGAGGTGGTCGAGCGCGACGGAGCCGTCGGGCCAGGTGAAGGTGAGGTCGTCGAGGACGACGGACGGTGTTGCCGGCATGGGGGTGCCTCCCGGATCGTGAGCTGGGCGCACGACACCGGACCCGCAGCGACCGGAGGGGTCGACGACGCGGCAGCGCCCGACGGGGCGCGACGATCACGGTGTCAGCGCGAGGACTGCGCGGTACCGGTGGTCGACTGCACGGCTGCTCGTTCCGTCGGGGGACCCCCGTGTCCGCCACCCGTGCTACCGGTCGGTCTCCCGCCCCGGCGGCCCCGCGTGACGACGAGGTGTCATCCACCGTACCGCTTCCGGGGCGGGAGGTGACAGGCTTGGGGCATGCCGGAGAACCTGCTGCCGAACCCGACCGCGAACCCCGCGACCCTGCTGCCGGAGGAGCCGGAGGTGACCGCCGCCCTCGCCGCCGACGCCCCGGTGTCGAGCGTCGTCCTGTCGCACCCGTCCTCGAGCCTGGCGTGGGCGCTCCTCGCCGACGAGGCCTGGGAGCGGGGCGCGACCCTGGAGTCCTACGCCTACGCCCGGGTCGGGTACCACCGGGGCCTGGACGCCCTGCGGAGGGCGGGTTGGCGCGGTGCCGGGCCGGTGCCGTGGTCGCACGAGCCGAACCGTGGCGTGCTCCGGGCGCTGTTCGCCCTGCGCCGCGCGGCGTCCGCGATCGAGGAGCCGGGCGAGCCCGAGCGCCTGACGGAGTTCTTCGACGCGTCCGACCCCGAGGCGCTGCGCGCGCTCACCGCGGGGGAGTAGCGCCGCGCCGCGCCGGGCGTCGTCGCGCGCCGGTCCCGGCCCACCGTCGAACCACGAATCCGACATCGAACCAGCCCTCGGGCCTGGTTCGATGTCGGATCCCTGGTTCGACCAGCACAACGCAAGGCACCTCGCGCCACGGAAGTCCGTGGCGCGAGGTGCCTCCGGTTGTGCGCGAGCAAGCCGCGCCGCGAGATGTCGCGCCTCGAGACCAGCGGCGGCGCACCGCGCCCGCGCCGCGCCCGCTACCCGAGCACCACGCTCCACGAGAACGCCTGCGGCCACAGCTGGTGCTCCGGCAGCACGTCGAGCCCGCACGCCCGCGACCCCAGCCCGTGCTGCGCCGCGTCGAGGTACAGGTACGCGTGCTCCGGCGTCGGCAGCTCGTACGGGTGCATCGCGCGCCCGAGCTCCTGGGCGGTCCACGGCGAGAGCGTGAAGCCCGCGCGGTGCGCCCCCACGGTCGACACCGTGAAGGGACCCACCGACAGGGCGCGCAGGGCGGGTCGGTGCCCGGTCTCCTGCGGCATCGAGTAGTCCACCGTCAGCGAGCGCACCGGTGCCGAGAACCGCCCGACCCGGGCTGCGCGCGACGAGTCCGCGTACGACTCCGCCGGTCCGGTCCCGAACCACGAGGCATCACCGTCGAGCACCGACGCCGGCAGGTCGAACCGCACGCCGATCCGCGGCCAGGTCACGTCCCACGCCCCGAACGGCACCGCATCGGTCTGCAGCAGCAGCCCGTCGTCGGTCAGCGTCCAGCGGTGCGTGACGTCGACGCCCCACCCGCTGTTCGCCGCCGCCACACGGACCCGCTGCTCCAGCCCGTGCTCGCTCCGGGTCACGGACACGAGTCGGTGCGTCAACCGGTCGAGTCCACGTTCGCGCCAGCGGGCCGCCGACGCTGGGGCGTCCGGATCGCCGACCCCCTTCGTCAGCACCGGGTCGGCCGTCTCGTAGCCGCCCTGCGAGGCCAGGCTGTCGTTGTCCGTCGGTGCACGCCACAGCTCGAGGCGCGGCCCCGCCACCTCGTGTCCCTTCCAGGACACCAGGTCCCCGCGCGCGGTGAAGGTGCCCTCGCCGAGACGGTCGCCGTCCCAGCCCTGCCGGGAGGCCCGGGGCACGTCCGCCACGCGGCTCGCCACGAGCCGCTGCGTGCGTGCGACGACGTGGCCGGTGTCCGCCCACGCCGTCGGCCCCGCCAGTTCCGCCGTCACGTCGAACCACAGCTCGTCACCGGGCGCCAGGGAGTCGGTGTCCGCGACGGCCGCGAGGACCTCGTCGGGCACCGGGACGGTCGCCGACCGTCGGGCCGCGACGACCCCGGGGGTGAAGCGACCGCTCGACTCCACGACGCCGTTCCGCGACAGGGTCCAGCGGAACCGCAGCCCCGCGGTCGACGCGGAGTGGTACCGGTTCTCGACGAGCACGGTGGTGTCCGACACCGAGAACCGGATCGGGGCGACGACGGCCGCGAACTCCGCGAGACCGGGGGTCGGGGTGTCGTCGGGCAGCACGAGGCCGTCCATCACGAAGTTGCCGTCGTGCACGACCTCGCCGAAGTCGCCGCCGTAGGCGTAGTAGTCCTCGCCCGTCGCGGTCGTCGCGAGCAGCCCGTGGTCCCGCCACTCCCACACGAAGCCGCCGTGCAGGCGCGGGTACCGGTCGACCAGGTCCTCGTACTCCTGGATCTGCCCGGGGCCGTTGCCCATCGCGTGGACGTACTCGCAGTGCAGGAACGGCTTCGTCCGCTGCCGTGCAGCCTCGGCAGGGCCGCACCCGAGCAGCGGGGTCTCCGGGCCGCCGCCGATCGACTCGGTCTCCTGCAGCGTCGGGTACATCCGCGAGTACACGTCGGTGTAGGCGCCCGTGTAGTCGCCCTCGTAGTGCACCGGGCGCTCGGCGTCGCGGTCGTGCACCCACTGCGACATCGCCGCCAGGTTCCGCCCGGTGCCGGACTCGTTGCCGAGCGACCACATCACGATCGACGCGTGGTTCTTGTCGCGCTCGACGGTCCGCGCGATGCGGTCGAGGTACGCGTCGCGCCAGGACGGGTCGTCGGAGGGGTTCCCGACCCAGTCGGTGAACAGGAACCCGTGCGTCTCGAGGTCGCACTCCAGGACCACCCAGAACCCGAGCTCGTCGGCCAGGTCGAGCACGCGCGGGTGCGGCGGGTAGTGCGACGTGCGGATCGCGTTGACGTTGTTCCGCTTCATGAGCGCCATGTCCGCGCGGGCGTGCTCCTCGTCGAAGACGCGGCCCCGCACGGGGTGGGTCTCGTGCCGGTTCACGCCGTGGAACACCACGCGCTCGCCGTTCACCAGGAAGCGGTCGCCCTCGATCGACACCGTGCGGAAGCCCAGGCGCAGCGAGACGGTCTCGCCGCCCGAGCGACCGCCGGCGTCGGAGCCGGTCGACACGGTCGCGTCGTACAGCTTCGGGACCTCGGCACTCCACGGCTCGACGCCCTCGAGCGTGATCGGTACGACGTCGTCGGCCGCGGCCCACGTGACGTCGACGCCGAGGTCCGGCACCCGGAAGCGCACCGGGAACGCGGCGTCGAGCGTCGGGAACGTGACCGTCCCCGTGCCGGTCTCGGGCCGGCCGGACGCCGCCGTGCCCGCGGTCGCGGCCTCACCGAGGGTCGAGGTCCAGCCGGCGCGGACGAACACGTCGTCGATCGGCGCGGTCGGTCGGGCGAGCAGCGTGACGCTCCGGAAGATGCCGGGCAGCCACCACTGGTCCTGGTCCTCGAGGTACGAGGCCGCCGACCACTGGTGCACCCGGACGAGCAGTTCGTTGGTGTCCGGGCGGAGCAGGTCGGTCACGTCGAACTCGGTGGCGAGCCGCGACCCGGTCGACCACCCGACGAGGGATCCGTTCAGCCACACCCGGAAGTGCGACTCGACCCCGTCGAAGCGGAGCAGCACCCGAGCCGCCGCACCGAAGGACGACGGCACCTCGAACGTGCGCCGGTGGTCGCCGGTCGGGTTCTCCTCCGGCGGGTGCGGCGGGTCGATCGGGAACGGGTACTGCAGGTTCGTGTAGCTCGGCGCACCGTGCCCGTGCAGGACCCAGTGCGACGGCACGGGGAGGCTGCCCCACTCCGCGTCCACCCCGTCGGGCGAAGCCGAGGGCGCCCCCGGCACCGGGACGTCCGCGACCGGCGACCACCGGAAGTCCCAGTCCCCGTCGAGCGACAGGGCGGGCGCGTCCGTGTGGAGCCAGGCCCTCGGCGCGAGCCGGGTGTCCGAGCCCGGCTCGGTCGAGGCGAGAGCCGCGAGCGCGTCGCGCCCGTCGGGCTCGGGCGTGGCCGAGGTGGAGGGGGAGTGAGCAGCGATGGTCAACCCTTGACCGATCCTTCCGTGAGGCCCCCGCGCCAGAAGCGCTGCAGGACGATGATCGCGATCACCAGCGGGATCACCGAGACGAGCACGCCGCCGGTGGTGAGCTGGTAGAACTCTGGCAGACGATCGACCTGTGCCCGCCAGTTGTTGAGTCCCAGTGTGATCGGGTAGAGCTTCTGGTCCGCCAGCATGATGAGCGGCAGGAAGAAGTTGTTCCAGATGCCGACGACCTGGAACAGGAACACGGTGACGAGCGCCGGGGTCATCTGCCGGAGCACGATCGTGTGGAAGATCCGCAGCTCGCCCGCGCCGTCGATGCGTGCCTGCTCGAGCAGTGCCGTGTCGACCGAGGCCGCCGCGTACACCCGGCACAGGAACAGGCCGAACGGGGAGACGAGGCTCGGGATGAGCACGCTCCAGTACGTGTCGGTCAGGCCCATCGTCGAGAAGAGCAGGAACAGCGGCAGCGCGGTCGCGGTCCCCGGCACGAGCACGCCGCCGAGGATCGTGCCGAACACGAGCTGCCGCCCGCGGAACTCGTACTTGGCGAGCGCGTACCCGCCGGCCGCGGCGAAGTAGGTCGCGAGGACCGCGCCGACGCCCGAGTACAGGATGCTGTTCGCGATCCACCGGACGAAGATGCCGCCGTCGTACGAGAACACCTGCTGGATGTTGCTGAACAGCGCGAACTCGCCGCCGAACCAGAACCCGTTCGTCGCGAACAGGGCACCGGTGGTCTTCGTCGCTGCGATGACGACCCAGTACAGCGGCACGAGGAAGTAGACCGCGACGATCACCAGGATCGCGGTGACGACGATCTGCGAGCGCGGGGACCGGTCGAGCTTCCGGCGCTGGTGCGCCGTGATCGACGTGGTGTCGACGGGCTCGGCGGCCCGCTTCGTGACCGGTGCTTCGATGGCTTCGCTGGTCATGCTCCCGCCCCCTTCGTTCCGTTCTGTCGGCTGCTGCCGGACTGGAGGCGCGGCGCGGCTCCGGTGGTCGTGCTGCGGTTCGCGACGCCGGTGGCGGGTCGCGACCCGGTGGCGGACGTGCCGCGCGTCTGGAGCGCACGCCGCGCCTCCAGGCCGTCGCGCTTGGCCCGCTTCTTCTGGTCGCGCTCGTTCTTCGGCGCGCGGTTCGTCAGCGCGAGGAACGCGAACGACAGGATGAACGCCGCCAGGGCGATGATCACGGCCTGCGCGCTCGCGACGCCGTACTCGTTGAACGCGAAGGCGTTCGTGTACGCGGCGTAGTTCGGCGTGTACTCGGTGTCGATGGCGGGCGCGACCGTCGACAGGATCTGCGGCTCCGCGAAGAGCTGCAGCGTGCCGATGATCGAGAAGACCGTCGTGAGCACCAGGGCCGGCGCGATGAGCGGGATCTGGATCCGCCACGCGACCTGGAAGGCGTTCGCGCCGTCCATCTTCGCGGCCTCGTAGACCTCGCCCGGGATCGACTTGAGCTGCGCCACGATGATGAGCATGTTGTAGCCCGTGTAGGTCCACGTGACGATGTTCGCGATCGACCACAGCACGCTGTTCGCGCCGAGGAAGTCCGGCTGCAGCCCCATCGACTGCAGCAGCGACACGATCGGGGACAGGCCGGGCACGTAGAGGAACGACCACAGGATCGTCGCGATGACGCCGGGGACGCCGTACGGCATGAAGTAGACCGCGCGGAAGAAGGCGGGCCAGCGGGCGCTCGCCGACTCGAGCAGCAGCGCGAGGATCGTGCAGAGGACGATCATCACCGGTACCTGCACGATGCCGAACAGGAGCATGCGCCAGATCGACCCGACGAACCCGGCGTCGTTGAGGGCGGTGACGTAGTTGTCGAAGCCGGCGAAGCGGCCGGTGACGCCGTCCTCGCCGAACAGGCCCTCGCGGTCGACGGTCGTGAAGCTCTGGAAGAGCGCGCTGATGATCGGGATGATGAACGTCAGGACGAACAGGGCGAGGAACGGGGCGAGCAGGATCCACGGAGCGCGCTTCTGGGCGCTCGTGGCCTTCGTGCTCGTGCGGAAGCCGGAGCCCGGCTGGGTGGCGGTCATCGTGCGGTCCTGACGCTGAGGCCCTTGTCCTTGAAGGACTGGACGATCTCCTGCTGGGCGAGCTCGACGGCGTCGGTGAGCTTCAGCCCACCGGTGAGCTTGCGGCGGAACTGGTTCTGCAGGCTGGTGAACGCGGACTGGGTCACGGGCGACCACGACCACTCCAGGTTCTGCTCCTTGGCCGAGGGGGCGAAGACCTCCTCGTTGTAGTCCTGCCCGGAGAACCACTCGGACGGCTGCTGACGGGCAGCGCCGATGTAGTCCTTGGCCGGGGACCACCCGATGCCGCAGTACTTGATCATCGCGTCGACGCCCTCCTTCGAGGTGGTCATCCAGGTGATGAACTCGAGCGCCTCCTTCGGGTGCTTCGCGTTCGCCAGCACGGCGGCCGTCGAACCGCCGATGGAGCTCGAGCCGTAGCCGGTGTCGCCCCAGGTCTGCATCGGCGCGACCTTCCACTTGCCCTCGCCGCCCTGCACGGACTGGATCAGTGCGTCGCCCCAGCTCGCGCTCGTGACGGCCGCGATCTTGCCGCTCGCGGCGGCGGCGTACCAGCCGGGGGAGTACGCCCCGGCGCTGGTGTCGACCAACTTGTCGTCGATCACCCCGTCGAAGAACTCGGCGACCATCATCGTCTTGTCGTCGGTCATGTCGACCACCCAGGCGTCGCCGTCCGTCTTGAACCAGCGCGCGCCGGCTTGCTGTGCGTACGCGGCGAAGGGTGAGGCGTCGGCCACCGGGAACACCTCGAGGTAGTTCCCGTTGCCCGTCCCGCGCACCTTGTCGGCCAGGTCGCGCCACTCGTCCCACGTCGTCGGGGGCTGACCACCGGCCTGCTCCAGGATCGCCGTCTGGTAGTAGAAGCCCATCGGGCCGGTGTCCTGCGGGATGCCGTAGACGCCGTCGACGAACTCGACCTGCGACCACGCTGCCTCGTCGTACTCCGACTGCACGTCCTTCGCGCCGTACCGGGCGAGGTCGACCAGGCCGTTCGCGAGCATGAACTCCGGGATCTGCCGGAACTCGACCTGTCCGATGTCCGGACCGCCGCCGGCCGCGAGCGCGGAGTACATCTTCTGGTACCCACCCGAGTTGCCGCCGGGGATCCAGTTCGCGGTCACCTGGATGCGCGGGTTCTTCGCGTTCCAGACGTCGCAAACCTTCTGCAGGTCCTTCAGCCACGCCCAGTAGGTGATCTGGACGGTCTCGCCACCGGCGGCCGCAGGCACCAGCGGAGCCTTGTTGACGTTCGTCGACCCCGGAACGGCGCACCCGGCGAGCAACCCCGCCGCAGCTGTTCCGAGTCCGAGTCCGAGCAGGTTCCGTCGCGACAGGACGGTTCTCGATGGGATGGGTGTCATCACGGCTCCGGTTCGTCGTTGAGCGGGGTCGCAGCCAGCAAAGCACGAAACCGAGTGCTGCTGTGCATTCACGAAGTGTTCACGGCAGGTCGTGACCGGATCGTGGCCGGGCTCGGAGCGAGCACGGCTGGCTGCGTGTTCGCTCCGACCTCCGAACGTGGTCAGTCCCGAGCGCGCACCGTGGGCAGCACGCAGAACACCGAAGCCGCAGGCGGCCCGACAGCGTCGTCGGCGGCACTGACGTACGAGGGGCAGACGATGACCGATCGCGGGAACAGCACGCACGGACCCGAGCTCGACGACCAGCTCGCGCACGAGGCGCAGAGCATCGTCCAGGGGCACGGCAGCAACGCGCACGTCGAGGAGTTCCGGCAGGCCGAACCGGTCCCCGACGACACCGACGACGCCGAGACGGTCGCGGCCTCGGGCTACGACGGCGAGGGTGAGGGCTCCCTGCTGGACGACTCCACCGACACCACCGCGGACGGGTCCGGCTCCGACACCGTCTTCACGACCGAGACCGACGAGGAGGGCGATCGCTGATGGTCCAGACCACCCGCGAGACCAGCGCCCTGCAGCCCGAGGTCGTCCAGGCGCTCCAGACACAGGGCACGTGGGCGTGGGCGTACGTCGACGCGTCCGGCAACCGCGAGGACCCCCGACGCATCGCGGCCCTGCAGCGCCGCACCGTGTCGGACGCGCTCGCCGGGCAGGGGTGCTCCGAGCGGGCCGCGCAGATCATCGAGGAGGAGCTCGTCGAGCAACCGGGTGTTCCTGCACCGGTCGCCCGCTACGTGCTCGTCCGCGACGACGAACTCGTCCTGAGCGAGGTGCTGCCCGGGCACCTGCACGGCCAGGAGTCGATCGGCACCGGCGCCGTCCCCGACCTGCTGCCCCTGCTCGCACACCGGCCGTTCGACCTGCCGTTCACGGTCGTCACCGTCGGCCGCGAGGGCGGCGGCTTCCGCAGCTACCGACTCGGGCACGCTCCCACCGGCGCCGCCGAGGACGAGCAGCGCGTGCAGGGCCGCACCGACACCCTGCACAAGGCGAAGTCCGGCGCCGGGTGGAAGCAGCCGCACTGGCACCAGCACGCCGAGGAGATCTGGAAGCAGACCGCCGGCGAGGTCGCCGCCGCGATCGAGGAGACCGTCCGCGCGACCTCGCCCCGACTCATCGTGCTCGCCGGGGACGTCCGCGCCCGCGAGCTCCTGCGCGGGGAGCTCTCCACGTCGACCCGTGCACTGGTGACCGAGGTCGCCGTCGACCCGCGTGCCGACGACGCGTCCGAGAAGGCGCTCGTGCAGCACGTGGACCTCGCGCTCGCCCGAGTCCTGGCATCGCGGCGGCACGACGTGCAGGACCTCCTTCGCACGCACGAGGGTCGTGGGGACAACGAGAGCGTCAGCGGACTCGGGTCCGTGGTGTCCGCGCTGCAGCAGGCGCAGGCCGCGGTGGTCGCGCTCGACGCCGGAGCCCTCGGTGACCGGACGCTGTACGCGCTCGACGCTGCGCCGTGGGTCGCCACCGCCCCCGAGCAGGCGGCCGGTGCGACGGTGCTCGGGCAGGTGCCCGCGGTCTGCGCGCTCGTGCGGGCGATCGTCCTGACCGACGCCGAACTCGTGCTGGTGAACGCCGCCTCACTGCCGAGCGGTGCCCCCGCGTCCGCGCTCCTGCGCTGGCCCGTCGGTCCCGCGGTCCCCGCCTGATCCCTGTCGGTCGCGCCTCCTTCCCGCTCGACCCCTGACGCGGAACGCAACGTCGGCGGCTGCTCGCAGCGGTACAGCCCTGCGAGGAGTCGCCGACGTTGCGTGTTGCGGAACAGTCCCGCGCGCTCGCCGCCGAGGCCGCCGGGCGTCAGTCGTGGGAGACGTCGGTGCGCGGGACGACCGGCAGCGCGAGCAGGGGCAGCGCGGCCACGATCGCGAAGGACGCCGCGAAGCCGAGCACCCCGACGAGCGCGCCGACACCGGGGCCGACGGCGCTCGCCGCGAGGAACTGCCCCGTGTTCTGCGCGCCGAGCGCCCGTCCGGACCACGACGGCCCTGCGGCCTCGGCCACCGACGTGTAGGCGAGCCCGTTGTCCGCCACGGTGACGCTCGTGGCGACGACGAGGAACACCGCCGCGGGCGCCCAGTGCGACACGTCGACGATCGCGAGCGCGCCCATCACCGCGGCCGCCGCCACGGCGACGATGCGCAGCGGCCCCACCCGGGATCCCGCACGGTCGCTCCACGCGCCGACGAGGATCCGACCCACCGCGCCGACGAACTGCGAGGCGCCGACCAGCAGCCCCGCCGCCGGTGTCGACCACCCGAGCCCGACGAGCCAGACCAGGCCGTACGTCGAGAGCGTGAACTGCGGCACGACGAGCAGCACCGACACCAGGTGGACCCGCCACAGGAAGCCCGACGCCCGGTACGGGTTCGCGCGGCCGGCGCCCGGGGCCGGTGACGTCACCGCTGCGCGCACCGGTCGTGGCGGGTCGACGATGCCGACGGCGCAGAGCACGGTGAGCACCGCGCACAGCACGAACGGCAGCACGAGGGCCGTCCGGACCCCGTGCGTCTCGGTGAGCAGCGGCACCGTCATGGCGGCGAGCGTCACCCCGAGCGGCTGCGACATCTGCCGGATCCCCATCGCGAGGCCGCGCCGCTCCTTCGGGAACCACCCGACGACGACCCGTCCGCTCGCCGCGTTCGTCGACGCGCTCGTCATCCCCGCTGCCAGGAACGCGACGCCGAGCAGCAGCGGGTCACCGGCCGTGACCCACGCGGCGACGACGGTGAGCGTGGTCAGCGCGAGTCCGCCGGCGATGACGACGCGCTCGCCGACCCGGTCGGTGACCGCGCCCCATGCGATCAGGGTGAGGACGAGGCCGATCGTCGGCGCGGCGGCGAACAGCCCCGCCGACGCGAAGGGCATCCCCTGCGCCAGCAGGTGCGGGATGAGGAGCGCCGGTGCGGAGACCACGAGGGTCCCGGCGGCCTGTGCGGCGACGCCGAGCGCGAGCATCGTCCACGCCCTGGCGGGGACGACGGCCGGAGCTGCGGTGGAGGTCTGCGCGGGCACGGCGTTCCGATCGGGAGTGGTTGGTGTACCAGGACGGTATACCAACACCCGTCGATCTGCACTACGCTGGTCCGCCGTGACCGAGACGACCGAGACCGCCGCGCCCGTGTCGCAGACGAGCCAGCTCTACGACAACCTGCGTGCGGCGATCCTGACCCTCGACATCGCCCCCGGTGAGCGCATCTCCGAGCGCGGGCTCGAGGGGCGCTTCCACGCGTCGCGGACCCCGTGCGCGCGGCGTTGTCGCGGCTCGAGCGCGAGGGGCTCATCCTCCACGAGGGGCGGACGTGGACGGTCACGCCGATCGACCTCGACGAGATCGCCTCGCTCGCGGAGCTCCGCGGCGTGCTGGAGCCCGCCGCGGCGCGTCTCGCCGTCGAGCGCGCCTCCGCCGAGCAGCTCGACGAGGTCCGGGCACACCTCGACCAGCTCCGCAGCACGCCCGACCGCGAGGCCGGGATCCGCATGGGCTCGACGTTCCACCTGGACCTGGCGGCGCTCGGCGGCAACCGCTTCGTCACCGACGCCATCGCCGACGCACTCACCCGACTCGAGCGGACGCGGTGGATCGAGGTCCGCACCGCCGAGGCCCGCGAGGCCGCGTGGGAGGAGCACAGCGCGATCCTCGACGCCGTGCGTTCCGGCGAAGCCGACCGGGCCGCGGAGCTGCTCGCAGCGCACGTCGCCGGGACGAACGACCGCCTGCTCGCGTTCATCACCCAGGAGCGGCGGCGCCTGCGCGGGGCGGGCATGGCGATCGTCGGCAGTCCGGAGCTGCTCGGCGACGGCCAGCAGACCGCGACGCAGGCGCACTGACGAGGCCGCACCGACCGCGACGCAGGCGCACTGACGAGGCCGCACCGACCGCGACGCAGGTGCACTGACGAGGCCGCACCGACCTGGCCGCACTGACACAGCTGCACTGACCCAGCCGCACTGACCCAGCCGCACCGGCCGGACCGACGAAGCGGACCTGACCGGTGCCTCCCGGCCGGTCAGGCCCTGGTCGTGGGTTCCTCGGATCCGTCGATGTCCTGGGTGGCCCACGCCGCGCCGTGCTCGGTGTGGTCGAGGAGTGCGTCGCGCACCTCGGCCTCGTCGGTGGTGAGTCGGATGGCGTGCTTGCTGCCGGACCGCGTCTGCTGGGACATCGAGAGTTCCTCCTGTGTGCGTGGGCACCGTCGTGGTGCGCTTCCTCACGGGACGTTCTGAGGTCGCAACAGTCTGCGCCCGTCCGTCCGCGCGGCGCAAGGGTCGGCACCGACCTGTGAGGAGCTGATTCCGGTGCCGTGCCTAGGATGGTCCGGCCGCGCACCGGCGCGGCGGCCGCGACGGGCGTCGGACGGGAGGCACGGCATGAGCGCGCAGCGCACCGCACCTCCCACGGTCTACGACGTCGCGTCCGAGGCGGGCGTCTCCATCGCCACCGTCTCCCGCGTGCTCCGCACGCCCGACGCCGTCCGCGAGGGCACCCGTGACCGGGTGCAGGCGGCGATCCGGACCCTCGGCTACGTGCCGTCCGGCAACGCCAGGGCCCTGGCCGGCAAGCGGACCGGCGTGGTCGGTCTGCTGCTGCCCGGGTTCGACGTCGTGCCGGACGAGCGACCCGACCTCGTGACCGACGGCGGCGTCCGCGTGGTCGACGACCGCCGGCACGTCACGCAGCCGTTCTCGTCGAACCTGTACTTCGACGAGGTCCTCCGGGGCGCCGAGACCGAGGCGTGGCAGCGCGGCCTGGCGCTCATGGTCGCCGCCGGGCGCGGGTCCTCGCGTGACGTCATCGTGAACGACGTCGCGGGCCGGGTGGACGGCCTCGCGGTGCTCGCGCAGACGGTGCCCGACGACCTGCTCGAGCACGTCGCACGCCGGATCCCGGTCGTGGTGCTCGCCGACGACCGACGCTCGCACGGCTTCGACTCGGTGAGCGTCGACAACGCGGCGGGCATGCGGACGCTGGCGTCGCACGTGATCGGGCGGCTCGGCATCCGGTCGCTGGCCTACCTGGCGGGGCCGATCGACTCGCCGGACGACATGGAGCGGTGGGCGGGGTTCCGGCAGGCGCTCGCGGACCACGACACGGCGGTGTCCGACGTCCGGGTGGTGCACGGCGACTTCGGCCGGGTCAGGGCGCGGGAGCTCGCGTCCGCCCTGTTCGACGGTGTCGACGTGCCCCGTGCCGTGATCTGCTCGAACGACCAGTCGGCGCTGGGGGTGCTCGACGCCGCGGGGGCACGGGGTCTGCGGGTACCCGAGGACGTCGTGGTCACCGGGTTCGACGGCATCGACGCCGGACGGTTCTCGGTGCCGCCGCTCACGACGGTGCACCAGCCGATGGGCGAGCTCGGTCGCGCGGCCGTGCGGGCGATCGTCGACCGGTTCGAGCACCCCGACGGGCCGCCCCGCGCCGTGCGGCTGCCGGTCGAGGTCCTGCTGCGCGAGAGCTGCCCGCCGACGCTGTAGGTGGTCGCCGGGTCGGGGTCTGGCCCTGGCTCAGGTCGCACGACCTGCCGCCGACTGCCGCTCCGGTCGCACGACTTGCCGTCTGTGCGGCGAACGGGCGGCATGTCGTGCGACCGGAACTCTCCTGGACGGCCCTCGGTCGTGGCGACCACCAGAAGGGACCGCAGTTGCGGAGCGCGATGTAAGCGCATACATTGAGCGCAGCACACACTCGACACGGAGGTCGACCGAGCAATGACGCTTCCCCCACAGCGCACGCGCGGGCACCGCGACCCGCGCCCGGACGGACGGCGGACGCCACCGGCGCCACGCACCCCCGCCCGACGCCGCGGCCGCATCGCCGCCGCCATCGCCGGACTCGCGGTCGTGGCCCTCGTGGCCACCGGCTGCAGCATCCAGGTCCGCTCGCAGCCGGACCCGAGCATCGGTAAGGACACGATGCTCATCAACGCGGACCGCGGCAACCCGCTGTTCGACCGCAACTTCAACCCCTACATCCCGAACGCCCGCACCGCGAGCAAGTGGATGTACGAGCCGCTCATCGAGATCAACCCCCTCGACGGCAAGGGCACCCCGTGGCTCGCGAGCTCGTGGGAGCTGCCCGACGCCCGGACGATCGACATGACGATCCGGAAGGGCGTCGAGTGGTCCGACGGCACGGAGTTCACTCCCGAGGACGTCCTCTTCACGTTCGACCTGCTGAAGAAGTTCCCGGCGATGGACGTCAAGGGCGCCTGGCAGCACATCGACCGCATCGAGCGGGACGGCGACCACCTGGTCTTCCACCTGAAGGGCGATGACGTCCCGAGCCTCAACATCATCGGCGCGACGTACATCCTCCCCGAGCACCACTACGGCGATGTGAAGGACCCGGTCACCTGGCGTGACCCGAACCCCGTCGGCACCGGCCCGTTCGTGCTCGGCAACTACTCCGACCAGCAGTACTCGATGGACAAGAACCCTCGGTACTGGCAGGCCGACAAGATCGCGATCCAGCACCTGGTCCTGCCGGCGACGAACACGCAGCTCGACACGGTCACCCGCGGCTACGACTGGGCGTACTCGTTCATCTCGGACGTCAAGGGCACGTGGGGCGCCGCGTCCGACACGAACCAGTGGTGGTTCCCGGCCGGCGGTGTGATCGGCCTCATCCCGAACCTGACGAAGGCCCCGTACGACGACGTCAACGTGCGCAAGGGCATCTCGTACGCACTGGACCGCGACGGCATCGCCGAGACCGCATCCGAGGGCAACCTCAGCGCAGCCGGCCAGACCGGCCTGATCCTGCCGAACCAGGAGCAGTACCTCGACCCCTCGATCCCGGACAAGGGGATGATCCCCCAGGACACCGACCGGGCCCTGGCCGAGTTCGCGAAGTCCGGCTACGAGCAGCAGGGCGGCAAGCTCGTCAAGGACGGCAAGCAGCTCGAGATCAACCTGATGACGGCGAACGGCTACTCCGACTGGCTCCGTGCCGCCCAGCAGGTGCAGCGCGACCTCGGGAAGATCGGCATCAAGGTCGACATCCAGGCGCCACAGCCCGCGGGGTACCAGCAGAACATCAACAACGGCCAGTTCGACATGGCGATGGGCGGCATGGGGAACGGTGACGTCTTCCAGGCCTACAACTCGTTGCTGTCGAGCGACTTCTACCAGCCGGTCGGCAAGTCGACGGTGAACAACTTCGAGCGGTACCGGAACGCCGACACGCAGCAGCTCCTCGACGCGTACAAGGCCACGACGGACCGGGCCGAGCAGCAGCGGATCCTCAACCAGCTGCAGACGGTCGTGTACGACGACCTGCCCGTGATCGGCATGTACTACGGCGGACTGTGGGGCCTGTTCAACACGGGCAAGTTCGTCGGGTGGCCGAGCGCGGAGGACCCGTACATGGCACCGCAGAACTACGACTCGGCACCGCTGCTCATCTTCACGAAGCTCCGACTCCGTGACAGCGAAGCAGGCAAGAAGATCCTCGAGGAGCAGAAGGAGGCAGGCAAGTGAAGTACATCCTCCAGAAACTCGTCCTCTTCGTCCTGACCCTCTGGGCCGCGGTCACGCTGAACTTCGTGCTCCCGCGACTCATGCCGGGCAGCCCGTCCGACGCGGCGCTCGCGAAGCTCAGCCAGAACGGCCCGGTCACCGACGCCACGAAGAAGGCCATCGAGGCCCAGCTCGGCGTCCCCTCCGGCAACCTCTGGGACCAGTACGTCAGCTACCTGCACCAGGTCGTGACGCTCGACTTCGGCACGAGCTACACGTTCTACCCGCAGCCCGTCGGTGACCTGGTCGGCCGAGCCCTGCCGTACACGCTCGTGCTCGTCGGCACCGTCACGATCCTGGCGTTCGTGATCGGCACCCTGATCGGCGTCGCGGCGGCGTGGAAGCGCGGCACCTGGCTCGACTCGCTCCCGACCCTGTCCGGCTCGTTCATGTCGACGTTCCCGTACTTCTGGACGGCGCTCCTGCTGCTGTTCTTCCTCGGCTACGTCCTGCACTGGTTCCCGACCACCGGGGCATCGTCGGCGACGAGCGTCCCGGGCTGGAACGGCACGTACATCGGAGACGTCCTGCGGCACGCGATCCTGCCGGCCGTGACGATCCTGGTGACGAGCCTTGGCGGCTGGATCATCGGCATGCGGAACGCGATGATCAACACCCTCGGCGACGACTACGTCACCTTCGCCGAGGCGAACGGTCTCCGCGGCCGCACGGTCGCCGTCCGGTACGCCGCGCGGAACGCGATCCTGCCGAACCTGACCGGCTTCGGTCTGGCGCTCGGCGGCGTGGTCGGCGGCTCGGTCCTGGTCGAGCAGGTGTTCGGTTACCCGGGCATCGGCTACCTGCTGTTCAACGCCGTGATCGGGCAGGACTACCCGCTCATGCAGGCCCTCTTCCTGATGATCACCGTGTCGGTGCTCATCGCCAACTTCATCGTGGACGTCCTGTACGGCGTCCTGGACCCGAGGACGCGCCGATGACGAACAACGCAACCGTCGCAGTACGGACCCAGCAGCAAGACCCGGGCCAGCAGCAAGGCCAACAAGCCCCGAGCAAGCTGCAGGCCGCAGCCCGCCAGCTCGGCGTCGTCTGGAGCAACACCAAGGCCCGCGTCGGCATCTGCATCCTCGCCTTCTTCGTCCTCGTGGCGATCGCCGCACCGCTCCTCGCCCCCTACGGCGCCAGCCAGAACGGCTTCGAACGGAACGCCGACGCGACCTGGGCGCACTGGATGGGCACCACCGCCGCCGGCGAGGACGTCCTCTCCCAGCTCATCTACGGCGCCCGGGTCTCCGTGCTCGTCGGCGCGGTCGCGGGCTTCCTGTCCACGCTCGTCGCCGTCGCGATCGGCCTGAGCTGGGGGTACATCCGCGGCTGGGTCGCCGAGGTCATCGGGTTCATCGTGAACCTGTTCCTCGTCATCCCCGGCCTGCCGCTCATGATCGTCATCGCGGCCTACCTGCAGAACGGTGGCATCACGGTCATCATCGCCGTGATCGTCGTCACCGGCTGGGCCTGGGGCGCCCGTGTCCTCCGCAGCCAGACGCAGTCCCTCCGGAGCCGCGACTTCGTCACCGCCGCGCAGTTCTCCGGCGACGGCGCGACCCGCATCGTCTTCCGCGAGATCCTGCCGAACATGACGAGCCTGATCGTCGGCAGCTTCTTCGGTGCGGCGACGAGCGCGATCCTCGCCGAGGCCGGCCTGGAGTTCCTCGGGCTCGGCGACTCGTCGATCGTCAGCTGGGGCACGATCCTCTACTGGGCGCAGAACTCGAACGCGCTGCTCACCGGCCAGTGGATCCTGCTGTTCGCGCCGGGTCTCTGCATCGCCCTGCTGGCGATGAGCCTCACCCTGATCAACTTCGGCGTCGACGCCGTGTCCAACCCGCGGCTGCGCGAGGGCGCGCGCCGGAAGAAGGAGGCAGCAGCATGAGCGGCCAGACACCCGACGTGACCGGCGACGGCCTGGAGGCTCGTGGCGGCGCCGCCACGCGCCTCCCGTCCGACGCCACGCAGGACGTCCTGCTCGACGTCCGCGACCTGTCCGTCGTCTACGAGTCTGCCGGCCAGACGGCCGTCCAGGCCGTCGACCACGTCTCCTTCCAGCTGCGGAAGGGCGAGTTCGTCGGCCTGGTGGGCGAGTCCGGTTCCGGCAAGTCGACCCTCGGCTACGCGCTCACCCGGCTGCAGAAGCCGCCGGCGCGGACCAACGGCGGCAGCATCGTCTTCGGCGGGAGCGACATCCGCGACCTCGACGACGAAGCGCTCCGCCAGCAGCGCCAGGGCGGCTTCGCGATGGTGCTGCAGTCCGGCATGAACGCGCTCAACCCGGTGCGGACCGTGCGCAACCACTTCATCGACGTCTTCCGGGCGCACGGGCACGTGCCGCGCGAGCGGTGGGACGCCCGGATGCGCGAGCTGATCGGCAAGGTGAAGCTGCCCGAGACCATGCTCGCGCGGTACCCGGGGGAGCTCTCCGGCGGCATGCGGCAGCGCGTCTCGATCGCGCTCGCGCTCTCGCTCGAACCGCAGCTCATGGTGTTCGACGAGCCGACCACGGCCCTCGACGTCCTCGTGCAGCACGCCGTGATGGACACCATCATCGAGCTGCAGCGCTCCGAGGGCTTCACGGCGATCCTCATCAGCCACGACCTCGGCATCGTGCTCGAGGCCACCGAGCGCGTGCTCGTCATGCACGAGGGGCGGATCGTCGAGGACGGCCGGTCGCTCGAGGTCCTCCGCGACCCGCAGGACGACTACACGAAGATGCTGCTGTCGCACTACGCGGACCCGCGTGCTTCGGTCGTGAGCCTGCCGGGGTTCCCGGACCGCTCGCTGCGCGGTACGGACCAGACCCGGCAGGAGACCACGTCCTCGTTCAGCACCGTCGGCTCCCGTGAGCGTTCCGCCGCGAAGAACCCGATCGTCGTCGACCACCTCGTCAAGACGTACCCGGCGCCCCGCCGCGGCGAGCAGCCCGTGCAGGCCGTCCGCGACGTGTCGTTCGTCCTCGAGCCCGGACAGTCGCTCGCCCTGGTCGGACAGTCCGGCTCGGGCAAGTCGACCATCGCGAAGATGCTCACCGGCGTCGAGCAGCCGACCCGCGGCACGGTCCGCTTCGGCGACACCGACGTGGCGAAGCTCGGGCGACGCGGGCTCAAGGACCTGCGCTCCGAGGTGCAGATGGTGTTCCAGGACCCGTACGCGGCGCTCAACCCGCTGCACACGGTGGAGTACATCCTGTCCCGACCCATCGCGAACTACACCGGACTCCGCGGGCGCGATGCCCGTCGTCGGATGCTCGAGATCCTCGAGACCGTGGGCCTGACGCCCGTCGAGCAGTTCGCGCAGAAGCTCCCGCACCAGCTCTCCGGCGGGCAGCGGCAGCGCGTGGTCATCGCCCGGGCACTCGCGAGCGACCCGCAGGTGATCATCGCCGACGAGCCCGTCTCGATGCTCGACGTCACGCTGCGGGCCGGCGTGCTCGCGCTGCTCGAGGACCTGCGGGAGCAGTGGGGCGTCTCGCTCCTCTACATCACGCACGACCTGCTGAGCGCCCGGCTCATCACCGACGACATCATGGTGCTGCACGACGGCGCCGTGGTCGAGCGTGGTCGCACGGCCGAGGTGCTGCAGCACCCCCAGGACGACTACACGGTCGCACTGCTGGACGCGGTGCCGAACCCGCGGCGGACACTGCTCGCATGAAAGTCCACGAGTTCCCCGCCGTTGCCCCCTTCGGTCACCTCCCCACTCCCGAGGGCGTCGACGTCGTCGGCATCGACCTCCCCGTCGGGCGGCTCACCGCCTACCGCGTCGTCCCCGCGGGCGAGTCGAAGGGCACGGTCCTGATCGTCCCCGGGTACACCGGGTCGAAGGAGGACTGGCGCACCTTCATGCCCCTGCTGCGTGATGCCGGCTGGACCGCGGTCGCGATCAGCCGTCGCGGTCAGGCCGACTCCGCGGCACCCGGCAGCCCGTCCGACTACTCCCTCGACGAGGAGGCGGCCGACGTCGTCCGGGTCGCGGCCCTGCTCGACGACGGGGCGCCCGTGCACCTGATCGGGCACTCGCTCGGCGGGGTGATCGCCCGCGCAGCCGCCATCGCCTCGCCGGGGTCGTTCCGCAGCGTCGTGCAGTTCTGCTCCGGCCCGTACGGCTGGCCCTACCGCAAGGTCACCGAGCTGACGATCCTGCACGACACCGGCGGGAACCTCCGGCAGCTGTTCGACGCCACGAACCCGCTCTGGGCGTCCCGACCCGACGAGGAGCTCCCCGACGACGTCCGGATGGTCCGCGACCGCTTCGACGCCACGAGCCCGCTGAGCGTCGTCGCCGGCGGGCACATCCTCGAGGACCACACCGACTCGTCGGCCGAGCTCCGCGCGACCGGGCTCCCGGTCCTCGTGGCGCACGGCGAGTGGGACGGCGCCTGGCCGATCCCGTGGCAGCGGCAGATGGCCGAGGACACCGGCGCTCGCTACGAGGTCGTCCCCACCAGCTACCACGGCCCCCACGTCGAGAACCCCGCGGCGACCATCGCCCTGTTCGACGACTTCCTGTCGGCGCACTGACGCCGACGCACCGAAAGGACCCATCATCACCACGCTGCAGTTCCCCGACGGCTTCCTCTGGGGTGCCGCCACCGCCGCCCACCAGATCGAGGGCAACAACGTCAACAGCAACTGGTGGGTGCACGAGCACGAGCCCGACACCACCATCGTCGAGCCCTCCGGCGACGCCGCGGACAGCTACCACCGCTACCGCGAGGACATCCGCATCGCCGCCGACCTCGGGCTGAACTCGTACCGGTTCAGCATCGAGTGGGCACGGATCGAGCCCGAGCGCGGCCACGTCTCCCGCGCCGAGATCGACCACTACCGCCGGATGGTCGAGGCGTGCCACGAGGCCGGCATCGAACCGATCGTCACCCTCATGCACTTCACCGTGCCGCGGTGGTTCGAGCGCGACGGCTTCTGGCGCGCGGACGACGCCGCCGACCTCTTCGCCCGGTACACCGAGGCAGCGCTCCCGGTCGTGCAGGACGGCGTTCGCTACGTCTGCACGATCAACGAGCCGAACATCGCCGCGATGCTCGCGGGGGAGAGGACGCGTCGAACCTCGTCGCGTACGGCCTGCCGAACCCCGACCTCCACGTGGCGGACCAGCTGCTCGCGTCGCACCGGCGATCCCGCGAGGTCCTGTCCCAGGTGTCGGGCATCCAGTCCGGCTGGACGATCGCGACGCAGGCGTTCCGCGCGAACGGCGAGCCCGGCTCCGAGGAGATGCTCCGCGAGTACGGCTACCCGCGTGACGACTGGTACCTCGAGCAGGCCGCCGGGGACGACTTCCTCGGCGTGCAGGCGTACACCCGAACGTTCATCGGGCCCTCCGGTCCGCTGCCCGTGTCGGACGACGTCGAGACGACCCTGACCGGGTGGGAGTTCTACCCCGAGGCCTCGGCCGACGGACTCCGCAGCGCGTGGGAGCTGTCCGGCCACGTGCCGCTGATGATCACCGAGAACGGCATCGCCACCGCCGACGACTCCCGCCGGGTCGCCTACACGCAGGGTGCCCTCGAGGGGATCCACCGCTGCATCGAGGACGGCATCGAGGTCCTGGGCTACCAGCACTGGTCGCTCCTCGACAACTACGAGTGGGCGTCCGGCTACCGGCCCACGTTCGGACTCGTCGCGTGGGACCGCGAGACCTTCGCGCGGACGCCGAAGGACTCGGCGCGCTGGTACGGCAGGGTCGCGCAGGCGAACGCGCTCGAGACGCGTCGCGACTGACGCGACCCCCTGTCGGACGGGCGCGCCCCGCTCAGCGGCAACGCGAAGCGTTGCGCGGGGCGCGCCGACCGAGCCCGCGAGGGAGGGGTGGCGGATCCGCCACGGGCCTCCCGTGCGTTCTGCGGTTGCTGCTCCGCCGTCGTGGAGCAGCAACCGTCGAGTCCGGCCGACGCTCCCGACAGTTCCTGCTCCACCGACGTGGCACGCGGGGCCGCGGGTACCGTCAGCGGGTCGCCTCGTCGCTCGAGGGGTCGTCGGCGACGTACGCCTCGCCGACGGCGTGCGCGTCGAACCAGGCCAGCAGCACCTCCTCCGCCTTGCGCGACCCGCGCTCGCGGGCGAGGTCGAGCGCCGTGCGGCCCTCGGCGTCGAGCACGGTAACGTCCGCGCCGCGCTCGATCAGTGCCTCCGTCGTGCCGCGCCGGTCGAACCAGGCGGCCGCGTGCAGCGGGGCGAAACCCCAGCGCTGGTCGACCTCGTCGATGCCGGTCGGGTCCGCGCCGAACCCGTCGAGCTCGAGCGAGAGCCCGCCGACGTCCCCGTGACCCGCTGCGCGCACCGCCGGGGCTGCCCACTCGAGCCAGCCGTCCGGCACCGGGCCGTGCCAGCCGTGGGCGGGGCGCTCCCGCAGCTCGGACCACGCCGACTCGGCGACGGGACGGACCTCGATCACGATGTCGCGGAAGTGCACCGCGAGCTCGCCGGTGGGGGAGAGCAGGAGCCGGAGTTCCCAGACGTCGGCGTCGACGTGGGCGATCTCGCCGCGGGAGACCTGCACGTCGCCGGCCGTGACGGCGAGGGGTGCGGTGTCCGCGGGCTCGAGCACGGCGCGGTGGAACTCGAGGGTCACGCGGGCGTGGTTCCAGCGGCGCCACAGGCCGCCCGGGGTGTCGAGGACCTCGTCGTTCCGGACCACCACGGCGGCCCGGACGGTGCGGGTGGGCGCCTCGTCGATGCCGGCGGTGTCCGGGGCTCCGGACGGTGTCGCGGCGACGGTCTCGTGCCACTCGGCGATGCGGGCCTCGTTCCACGTCACGGAGGCGAGGGCCGCGACGGACGGGGGTGCGTCGGTGACCAGGCGGGCGAGGTGTTCGGGGTAGCCCTCGACGTCCTCGAGGGAGACGTACCCGACCCCGGGCCAGCCCACTCGACTCCATCGCACGGGTCCGAGGGTAGCGGGCCGAGCAGCACCGAGTGTCGTTCCCGTCCGAACAGCGGCAGCCATCCGACATGCGGAATGTTCGGATGCGGCGGAGCTGCCGCGGGAGGGTGACCGCATGCGGTTCTCTCGCCGGTCCCTGTTGCACCATTCGGTCGGAGCATGCGTGACCCTCGTGGTCGACCATGCCCGGGATGCGACGCGTCCCACCACGCCTGACCGGTCCGGCTCCGACGGCGCTGGTCCAGGGGTGAGCGACGACGATCTCGAGCGTGCTGTCCTGGCTGCTCCTCCGGGTTCCACCCTCCGTCTCCGCGGCGCGTGGTCGCGGTCGACACCCTTGGTGGTGGACCGTCCGCTGACCTTGGTCTTCGAGCCGGGGTCGTCCATCACCATGACGCGCGACGCCACCGCGATCGAGGTACTCACCGGTTCGGTCAGGGTCATCGGTGCACGCCTCGTAGGTGCGGGTGCGACGGCGGCGGGCCTCGGACGGGGTGTGCACGTCCGCGGGACCGCTGCGGACCCGCTCGAGGACGTGCACGTCGTGGACTGCGTGGTGCGCGACTTCTCGTACGACGCGCTGCAGTTCGAGCACGTCCGGGACTTCGTCGTTGCGCGGAACACCGTCACCGATCTCGGCTACGCGGGGATCATGCTGCTCTCGAGCACCGACGGGCAGGTCGCCGACAACGAGGTACGTGACGTCCACCAGCCGGACGGGTACGTCAACTCCTACGGGGTGATCGTCTCGAGGGACGACCGATGCGATCTCTCGGCCGCCCCTCGGAGTGCGCGCGTCCGTGTCGAACGGAACCGGATCTCCGGCGTCCGACGGTGGGAGGGCATCGACACGCACTCGGGCGATGACATGACGATCTGCGACAACACCGTCCAGGACTGTCGAGTGGGGATCGCCGTCGTGCCGTCGAAGGATCCGGACGACCGGTCCTACCGGATCGGGAGCCACCGTGCCGTGATCGCGCGCAACCGGATAGAACGCAACGAGGTCCTGCTGCCCGGCTCAGGGATCGTCGTCCGCGGAGCCGGAAGTCGGTTGGGTGACGACCTCGACCGTACCGATGCCGTCGTCACGGGCAACGAGGTGGTCGGCCACGGCGGAGGACCCCGCGAAGCAGGGATCCTCGCCTACTTCACCCGGGGCCTCACGCTCAGCGACAACCACCTGGACAGGTGTGCGCGAGCTGCGATCTCCCTCTACCACTCCAACGACGCAGTCATCGTCACACGGAACTCGGTGTCCGGACTCAGACGGACGGAGCGGACCCAGATGACGGCTGCGATCGAGGCTTCCTCGGCCGGGACGTCCGCGCAGGTGGTGGCCACGCGGGTGCGTCCGGCATCCGACGGAACGCTGTGTTCTGTCGGCCTCGTGTGCGGCACCGGAAGCACCGTCACCGCCCTCGCGAACGACTGGTCCGGTGCCGCGCGACCGGTCGGCGGTGGCGGCACGATCGATCGGTTCAGCGACGGCTGACGGGGCATCCGTGCCCCCCGAGCGCGCTGCCCGCGCGGACGTGGGCGGCAGCGCCGGTTGGTCAGGCAGGGACGCGGATGCCGGGGGCCCTGTCGATCGCCCACCGCTCTGCGTCGAGGGCCGTCGGGCACAGCGGTGGCACCGACGCATGGGAGATCTTCGGGTGGACCGGGCGCTCGTCCGACTCACCTTCCCCGATGAGTTCCTCATGGAGCTTCTCCCCTGGGCGGAGTCCCGAGAACACGATGTCCGCATCCGCGTCGAGTTCAGCGATCAGGTTCTCCGCAACGTCGAGGATCCGGACCGGTTCTCCCATGTCCAGGACCAGGACTTCTCCCGGGCCCGCAGTCGCGCCCGCCTGGATGACGAGGTGGCACGCCTCCGGGATCGACATGAAGTACCGCGTGGCGTCGGGGTGCGTGACCGTGACCGGGAGACCGCACTGGATGAGCTCGACGAAGAGTGGGAGCATGGATCCGCGACTGCCCAAGACGTTGCCGAAACGGACCGAGACGTAGTCGTTGCCCGTGGTCGACGCAGCCCAGGCGGTCAACCGCTCGCCCAGCCGCTTCGTCCGTCCGAGGACACTGGTGGGGTTCGCCGCCTTGTCGGTCGAGATGTTGACGAACGTCTGGACCTGTGCGGCGGCTGCTGCCTCGAGCACGTTGCGCGTTCCCACGACGTTCGTCTTCCACGCCTCGTCCGGGTACTGCTCGAGCATCGGCAGGTGTTTCAGAGCGGCCGCGTGGAAGACGACCTCTGGCCGGCGCTCGGTCATGATGGCGGAGATGGCTGCTCGATCTCGGATGTCGGCGAGCACGACGTCGCGCGTGTCGAGCAGCCCGTGCCCCGCGATCGAGACCTGCACAGCCTGGAGCGCGGACTCGTCACGGTCGAGCATGATCACCTCGGCCGGTTCGAACCGGCGGATCTGTCGGCAGAGTTCACTGCCGATCGATCCGCCGGCGCCCGTGACGAGGACCCGGCGCCCACGGAGGAAGTCAGCGGCGAGTTCGAGGTCGCTCGGGCATGAGGTGTGGCCGATCAGGCGCGGGATGTCGATGTCGTCGAGCGCGAGGCGCTTCCGGCGGGCCGGAGTGGTCGGTCTGAAGGAGTGGTTCACGGTGCTCCAGGTGCTGAGGCGGTCGAGGGTGGGTGACGGGTCACTGAGTCCGGGCTGGTACGCCCACCACCGTGGTGCGGCCCGTGACGTCCCGGGTGACGCATGCGCTCGCGGCGACCACGGCATCCGGGCCGATGATGCGCTCCTGGAGGACGACGGCGCCTGCGCCGACCAGGGTCCGGGCACCGATCGACACCGCGCCGGACACGGTTGCACGAGGATTGAGGGAGACGTGGTCGCCCAGCGAGACGTCGTGCCCGACCACTGCGCCGGGGTTGCAGTGCACGTGTCGCCCGGCGCGCACGTTCGACCCGATGACGACGGACGCGCAGACGACGGTGCCGGGTCCGAGTTCGACGAGTGTGCCGAGGGAGGCCGACGGATGGACGAGCGTCGTTGCGACCGCCCCCGCCGCGGACGCGCGCTGATCGATGGCTGCGCGGACGGCGGGATCGTTGATCGCGATCACGTACGAGGCACCGCTGGCCGTCGTCAGCCACGTCGTCAGGTCTCCGAGGTGAGCGAGGTCCATCCGCGCGAGCACCGGCAGTGCTCCGGGTGACGGAGCGTCGTCGACGAATCCGAGGACCTCGCGTCCAGCAGCACGCGCGACGTCTGCAGCTTCGCGACCGAAGCCACCGCCTCCGATGATCGTGATCGGTCCTCCGCCGGTCATCCTGCGACGCTCCGGATCACGGAGAGGACGCGGTCGAGGTCGTCGTCGCACAGGGACGACCCGCTCGGCAGGGCGAGCCCCCGGAGGAACAGTGACTCCGCGACACCGGTCACCGCTGCGTCCGCACCTGCATGTGCGGGTTGGAGGTGCATCGGCTTCCACAGCGGTCTGCTCTCGACGTCCGCCGCTGCCAGCGCCCGTGCGAGGTCGGATGCGGCCCATCCCGCCCGATCCGGATCGACGACCACGGCCGTGAGCCAGCAGTTTTCGTGCTGGTCCTGCGACACCCGGCCGAGCACGCGGACGCCCGGGATCCGGTCGAGCACGTCGCGGTACGCGGTTCGGACGGCGCGTCGACGCTCGATCATCGAGTCGAGGCGGCGGAGCTGGGCGCGGCCGAGCGCCGCCAGCACGTTGCTCAGGCGGTAGTTGTAGCCGACCTCCGTGTGTTCGTAGTGCGCGACGGGCTGTCGGGCCTGCGTGGCGAGGTAACGCAGTCGTTCGGCGACGTCGGGGGAGTCCGTGAAGACCATGCCCCCGCCCGAGGTCGTCATGATCTTGTTCCCGTTGAACGAGACGCACGACGAGAACCCGAACGAGCCGACCGGCCTGCCGCGGTGGAGGGAGCCGAAGGACTCGGCTGCGTCAGCGATGAAGGGGGCCTCGAACTCGTCACACAGGGCACTGATCGCGGTGTAGTCGACGACGTGGCCGAGGAGGTCGACCGGGACGACCGCGCCGATGCGCTGTCCACCGTCCCGCAGGCGTCGCAGGACCGAGCGCAGCAGTACGACGTCGATGTTGCCGTCGATGTCCGTGGAGTCGACGAACACCGGGCGGGCGCCCGTGTACCGGATCGCGTTCGCGGTGGCGGCGAAGGTCATCGTCGACGTGGGCACCACGTCGCCGGGGCCCACCCCGGCCGCGAGGAGCGAGAGGTGGAGGGCAGCCGTCCCCGAGGAGACAGCGACTGCGTGTGGGCTCCCGACGCGTGCGGCGGCTTCGCGTTCGAAGGCCGTCAGGTCCGGGCCGGCGGGCGCTACCCATCCGCTCTCCAGGGCCCTGGCGACAGCCGCGGCCTCGTCGGGACCCACATCGGGAGGAGAAAGGAGGATCGAGTGAGTCACGCTCTCAATATATCATGTGCCGGCAGAGCATGTGTTTTGAGATAGCAACTGATATGTTGTACTCTGAACGTAGGACGTTGACCGCTTATCGAATGGAGAACCCATGCCCGAAGGATCCGACCTGATTGCTCCATCCGCACCGCCGTTCATCGCACGGCGCGCCGTCGTCGCCTCGACTGCTCGACTCGGTCTGGGAACGCGCGTCTGGGACGACACGCACGTCGAACCGGACGTCACGATCGGGGCGGAGACCGTCGTCGGACGCGGCGCCACCGTGGCGAGGGGCGTACGCATCGGAGCCCGGTGCAAGATCCAGAACGGCGCGCTCCTGTACGAGCCTGCGGTGATCGGTGACGGCGTGTTCATCGGGCCGGGTGTCGTGTTCACGAACGACCGGACCCCCCGTGCTGTCCGGCCTGACGGCTCGGTTCAGACGGCGGACGACTGGAAGCCCGTGGGAGTGACGGTCGGCGACGGCGCGTCGATCGGAGCGGGTGCGGTGTGCATCGCGCCCTCGTCGATCGGATCCTGGTCGATGATCGCTGCCGGCGCCGTCGTGACGAGTGACGTGCCCGACTTCGCGCTCATGGCGGGTGTGCCGGCGCGCCGCATCGGATGGGTGGGGCGAGCCGGCCACCGCCTCGTCGCCCACGCCGAGGGCCTCCACACGTGTCCGGAGACGGGCGCGGAGTACCGACTCGACGGTGACGCCCTCCGTGAGGTCTCCGCATGACCGACCTCATCGCCTCGGTCGACGCCGAGTCCGACTTCATCCCCGCAGCCAAGCCGCTCATAGGGACCGACGAGCGTCGCGCCGTCGACGGAGTGCTCGCGAGCGGAATGCTCGCGCAGGGCGCCGAGGTCGCTGCGTTCGAGCGCGAGTTCGGCGCGACCCTGGTCGATGATCACGACGCTGTCGCGGTCAACTCGGGGACTTCCGCTCTGCACCTCGCCCTGCTCGCCGCAGGTGTGGGTCCGGAGGACGAGGTCATCGTCCCGTCGTTCACGTTCGCCGCGACTGCGAACGCGGTCGCACTGGTCGGCGCGTCCCCTGTCTTCGTCGACATCGATCCCGACACGTACTGCATGTCGCCCGCGGCTGTTCGTGCAGCGATCACGTCGCGGACCGCCGCCGTCATGCCGGTGCACCTGTACGGTCACCCGGCCGACATGACGGCGATCGGGGCGCTGGCGTCCTCGCACGGACTCGCCGTCGTCGAGGATGCTGCGCAGGCACACGGAGCGCGGTGGCGCGGACGTGCCGTGGGCACCTTCGGGATCGCCGGTGCGTTCTCCCTCTACCCGACCAAGAACATGACCGCGGGCGAAGGCGGCATGATCACCGTCGACGACGCGAACCTCGACCGCCTCCTCCGGCTCTACCGCAACCAGGGCATGGAACGCCGCTACGAGAACGAGGTGGTCGGGTTCAACCTGCGCATGAGTGAACTGCACGCCGCCATCGGACGCGTGCAACTCCGGAAGGTCCTCGGCTGGACCGCGCAACGGCAGGCGAACGCCGCGTACCTCTCACGTGAGATCACCACGATCGAGACGCCGGTCACCGCGCCCTGCGCCGAGCACGTCTTCCACCAGTACGTGGTGCGGGTGCCGGAGGACCGCGATGGCTTCGCCCGGGCACTCGAGCTCGAGTACGGCGTCGGATCCGGTGTCTACTACCCCACGCCGGTGCACCGGCTGCCGTCCTTCGACCTCGACCTCGACCTGCCAGAGACCGAGCGCGCCGCCCGCGAAGTGCTCGCGCTGCCGGTCTACCCGACCCTGACCAAGCGACAGCTGGACCGAGTCGTCCGAGGTGTCGAAGCACTGTCCCGGGCGGGTGCCTGATGGGTGCCGTGCGTACCGGTGTGATCGGGCTCGGGATGATGGGGCGGCACCACGCCCGGGTGCTGCGGTCCCTGCCCGGTGTCGAACTGGTGGGCGTCGCCGACGACCTCGGCGACCGACACGGCGTCGCTGACGGCGTCCCGGTGGTGCGATCGACCGCCGAGATGCTCCGCCTCGGGATCGATGCGGCCGTCGTGGCGGTCCCGACGTCGGCCCACGAGAGCGTCGCGCTCGAGCTTGCCGACGCGGGTGTCCACTGCCTCGTCGAGAAGCCCGTTGCGGCAGACGTCGCAGGAGCGGCTCGCATGGTGGCCCGGTTCGACGAAGCCGGCCTGGTCGGCGCTGTCGGACACATCGAGCGGTACAACAGCGCCCTCCAGGAACTCCGGCGCCGCCTCGACGCCGGCGAGCTCGGCGATGTGTACCAGGTCGTCACCCGACGACAGGGTCCGTTCCCCGCCCGGATCGCGGACGTCGGTGTGGTGAAGGACCTCGCAACACACGACATCGACCTGACCTCGTGGCTGCTCGGGAGTCCGTTCGTCCGGCTCTTCGCCCAGGCCGCCCACAAGAGCGGCCGCGAGCACGAAGACCTCGTCGCGATCTCCGGCACGCTCGCCGACGGCACCGTCACGAACCATCTCGTCAACTGGCTGACGCCGTTCAAGGAACGCGTGACGATCGTGACCGGTGAAGGTGGATCGTTCGTCGCCGACACGCTCTCCGGAGACCTGTGGTTCCACGAGAACGGGACGGTCGCCACTGAGTGGGAAGCCGTCTCGGCGTTCCGCGGCGTGTCCGAGGGGCCCATGACCCGCTTCGCGTTCGCCAAGCGGGAACCGCTCCTCGCAGAACACGAGGCCTTCCGTGACGCGGTCATGGGGGATCGCAGCCGCATCGTTCCCCTCCGCGACGGTCTCCACACCCTCGGTGTCGCCGAGGCGGCGATCGAGTCCGCACGCACGTCCAGCATCGTCCACCCGATCGCGCCGAGCGATCAGTCTGAAGGGACACCAGCATGAAGATCGGCGTCATCGGTCTGGGGAAGATCGGTCTCCCGCTCGCCGTCCAGTACGCGACGACCGGCCACGACGTGGTCGGGATCGACGTCGACGAACGCGTCGTCCACGCGGTCAACGCAGCCACCGTGCCCTTCCCCGGCGAAGCGGACCTCGACACCGCACTGTCCGAAGTCGTGGCGGCCGGACGACTGTGTGCCACGACCGACTACTCCCGAGGGGTACCCGACCGGGACGCGATCGTCGTCGTCGTACCGCTCTTCGTCGACGGTGACGGCTCGCCGGCCTTCGACTGGATGGACGCCGCGACGGACGCCCTCGGTGACCTCCTCACCCCCGACACCCTGGTCGCGTACGAGACGACCCTGCCCGTGGGGACGACCCGCGGCCGGTGGGCACCACGGCTCGAGGTGCGCTCCGGGCTCGTCGAGGGACGCGACTTCGACGTCGTGTTCTCTCCCGAACGAGTGCTGACAGGGCGCGTCTTCGCGGACCTCCGGCGCTACCCGAAGCTCGTCGGCGGGCTGTCGGATCGGGGTGCGGCGCGCGCCGTCGCCTTCTACGAGTCCGTCCTGCAGTTCGACGACCGGGACGACCTGCCGCGGCCGAACGGCGTGTGGGACCTCGGATCGGCAGAAGCTGCGGAGATGGCGAAGCTGGCCGAGACCACCTACCGCGACGTGAACATCGGGCTCGCCAACGAGTTCGCCCGGTTCGCCGAGCGGGCGGGGGTCGACGTCGAGCAGGTCATCCAGGCGTGCAATTCGCAGCCGTACAGCCACCTGCACACGCCCGGTATCGCCGTCGGCGGGCACTGCATCCCGGTCTACCCACGGCTGTACCTCTGGAACGACGCGGACGCGACGATCGTGCGCGCCGCACGGGCACGCAACGAGACGATGCCGCTGCACGCCGTCGAGCTCCTCCGAGCCGAACTCGGCGACCTGAGCTCGCGACGTGTGCTCGTCCTCGGTGCTGCGTACCGAGGCGGCGTGAAGGAGACCGCCTTCTCCGGGGTGTTCCCGACCGTCGAGGCGCTCGTCGCTCACGGGGCCGAGGTGTCCGTGCACGACCCGCTGTACACACCGCGGGAACTCGAGTCACTCGGTCTCCGTCCGGCGCGCCGTGGCGAGCACGCCGACGGGGTGATCGTGCAGAGCGACCACGCCGAGTACCGGAGTTGGACCTCGGACGACGTCCCAGGGGTCCTGGCCGTCGTCGACGGACGGCGCGCGCTGGACGCGGCATCGTGGCGATGCGCTCTGCGTGTCATCGGTGCGCCGCCGCGTGGCTGACGTGGCACACCGCACTCCCGGCTCGTGGCGGCCCTGGCGTTCAGGGGTGGGCCAGATCCTGTCCGGCAGTGTGATCGGACAGGGGGTGGTCCTCCTCGGGTCGCCCCTGCTGACCCGGCTGTACACGCCGTCCGACTTCGGGACGCTCGCGGTGGTCACGAGCACGACGGCGATCATCGGCGCCGTCGTCACACTCGGCCTGGAGCGAGCGGTCCCACTGCCCCGGAGCGACACCGGTGCCCATGCGCTCGCGCAGTCCGCCGCCGCATCGCTGGTGGTCTGTTCGATCGTGGTCGCGCTCGTCGCGTACCTCGGACGCGGCGAACTCGTCGAACGCTTCTCCGCGCCGGCTCTGGCCGACCTGTGGTGGGTCATCCCGTGCGGTGCAGCGGCGATCGGTGTCCAGCGGGTCGTCGCCGCCCTCCTGACGAGGTCCCGAGCGTACGGTCGCATCGCGAAGCGCAACGCCCTGCAAGGCATCGTCCAGGTGGCGAGCGGGGTCGTCCTCGCTCCGACGGGTGCGCTCGGACTGATGGTCGCGCCCACGGTCGGTCGGTTGGTGGCGAGCCTGGGTAGCGGCAACAGGCCGCGTCGAGACGACGGACGAGGCCCCGTACCGCTCCGCGTGCTGCGCGCCACGCTCCGCCGCTACCGTCGGTTCGTCTGGTACACACCCGGCTCGGCGTTGATGAACGTGGTGGGACAGCAGCTCCCCTGGCTCGTCATCGCCGCGGGTCAGGGTGTCGTGGTCGCCGGACTCGTCGGTCTCAGCGTCCGAGTCATCGCGACACCGGTCGGAGTCGTCGCCGAGGCGGTCGCACAGTCCTTCGCAGGACAGTTCGCGGAAGGTCTCCGCGCAACCGATCGCGATCTGCTGCCCCTGGTCGTGCGGACCTCCACACGGCTCCTCGTCCCGGCGCTCGCTGGTTCCGTGGTCGTGGCGGTCGCCGGCCCCGAGCTGTTCGCCCTGGTCTTCGGAGAGAGCTGGCGAGCGGCTGGTGAGTTCGCTCGCCTCCTCGTCGTCGTCCACGCCCTCCAACTCGTCACGTCTCCCGTCTCCCAGGTGCTCCCGCTGCTCGAGCGCCAGGCCACGCAGCTGAGCTGGGACATCGGACGGACGTTCCTCGTCACCGGTGGTCTCGTCGTGGCGGTCTCCGCCGGGGCGAGCACCCCCTTGCTCCTCACGACGTACGTCGCGCTCGCGGCCACCGCCTACGCGGTGCTCTGGGTGCTCGTCGTCACCGCGGCTCGTCGGCACGACGCAGCGCGGTGAACTCCTCCGCTCGATCTCATCCTGAAAGGAACCCCATGTCCCTCCGACCTGTCTTCCGGACCACCACCGCAGCAGCGGGCGTCGCGCTCGTCGCGATCCTGCTCTCGTCCTGCTCCGGTGGCGACCAGTCCCCGACACCGACCGACTCGGCGTCCTCGAAGCCGAATGCCTCCGCATCCGCGAAGGTCACCTACAACGAGTGCATCGACGGCGCGGCTCAGGTGTCCGTCGACCACTCCGACGAGCCGGTGCACGTCGTCGACTGCGACGGCATCAACATCATCACGTCCGATCAGTCGTACGAGCTCGGCGCGGTCAAGGTGCTCACGGTCGAAGCGAGCAACGCGACCGTCACGATCGGCGACCCCGGTGTCGAGAAGATCGCCGTCCTCGGATCGGGCAACACCGTCACGTACACCGGTGCGGCGCCCGAGGTGAGCGACGAGGGCGAGGGGAACACCGTCTCGGCGCGGTGACGTCGACGGGGCGGCGGGTCGACCGCCGCCCCGTCCAGGACCGCCGTGCCCACCAGCGATGCCGATCCGTGCATCGCCGTCCACCCGTTCTCGAAAGGAAGACACCGGTGACTCCGCTCTTCAGAGCGCTCCTCTCACGGTGGTACATCGTCGTCGCCGGCATCCTGCTGGGGTGCGTGGCGGCGATGGCCCTGTCCGCCACCGTCACGCCGCAGTACCGGGCCACCACGAAGCTCTGGGTGTCCGTCGGGGGTGACGCCGAGACGTCGGCACTCGAACTCGCGCAGGGCTCGAACGCCGCGCAGCAGCGCATCCGGTCGTACCTCGACCTCGTGTCGCAACCGATCGTCCTCGACCCGGTGATCGAGGAACTCGGACTGTCGACGTCCGCCGGTGCGCTCGCCGGGGCGGTCTCGGCCACCTCGCCGACCGGCAGCGTGGTGATGGAGATCTCCGTCACGTCGCCTGATCCACGACGCGCTGCTGCGCTCGCCGAGGCTGTCGCGCGCAGCTTCACGCAGGTCGTCGAACAGCGCCTCGACGCCAACGCCGACGCCGCGGGTACCGGCGTGGGGGTGACCGAGACCTCGCCGCCGACCGTACCGACCACCCCCGTGGAGCCCCGCACGACCGCGAACGTCACCCTGGGCGCGCTGATCGGTGGTGCCGTGGGCGCGCTCGCCGCCTTCCTCTGGTGGTCCCTCGACACGAAGGTCCGCGGTCGCGAGGAGGTCCAGTCGCTGTGGGACCTCGCGGTGCTGGGCGAGATCGGCTTCGATCAGGAGGCGACCAAGCGCCCCCCTCATCCTGCGCGACGAGCGTGCGAGTGTTCGCGCGGAGGCGTTCCGGAGCCTGCGGACGAACGTGCAGTTCCTCTCGTCCCGTCCGCAGGGTGCCCGGACGGTCGCCATCACGAGCTCTCGACCCGCCGAGGGCAAGACGACGACGATCGCCAACCTCGCGGTGGCACTCGCCGAGGGCGGCCAGCGGACGGTGGTCATCGACTCCGACCTCCGGCGCCCGAACCTGGCGAACGTCATGGGGGTCGAGGGCAGCGTCGGGCTGTCGGACCTGCTCATCGGCAGAGCTGAGCTCGAGGACGTCCTCCAGCCGTGGGGGACCTCCGGACTGCAGCTGCTCCCGGCCGGGACGATCCCGCCGAACCCGAGCGAGCTGCTCGGCTCGCCCGCCTTCGCTGCGCTCATCGAGTCGGTCTCCGAGGAGTTCGACTACGTCCTGGTCGACACACCGCCGCTCGGCTCGGTGAGCGACGCGGCTCTCGTCTCAGCTTCCGTGCAGAACATGCTCCTCGTCGTCGCCTCCGGTCGTGTCCGCCGTGCCGACGTCTCCGCGTCGATCGAGTCACTGCGGACCGTCGGGGCCGCGGTGCAGGGCGCCGTCGTGACGATGACCCGCAGCCGTGCGGGGAAGGACCGCTACGCCGAGTACGCCTACAGCGCGCAGCCGGTCGCTCGGAGCGTGGGAGCGCGCATGCCGAAGCGGAGGCGGGCAGCGTGACCGCCGCGGAGCACGTCTGCGGTCTCCGGGGTTCCCGGACGAAGCGGCTCCTCGACGTCCTCGTCGGGTCGTCGTTGCTGCTGGTCGCGATGGTCCCGTTGAGCATCGCCGTGGTGCTCGTCGCCGTCCGCCTCGGGAGGCCCGTCCTGTTCCGCCAGGAACGCCTCGGGGAGCACGGCGTGCCGTTCACCATGCTCAAACTGCGCACGATGCACCACCCCGACCCGGCGCACGGTCTCGTGACCGACGCCGATCGACTCACCCGTCTCGGGCGCTTCCTCAGGGCGTCGAGTCTCGACGAGCTCCCCAGCCTCGTGAACGTGTTGCGCGGCGAGATGAGCCTCGTGGGTCCGCGCCCGCTGCCGACCACCTACCGCGAACGGTTCACCTCCACCGAGCACCGGCGACACGAGGTGCGTCCGGGCCTGACCGGTCTGGCGCAGGTGCACGGACGCAACGCCCTGGGCTGGGAGGACCGCTTCCGGCTCGACATCGAGTACGTCGATCGACAGTCCGTCCTCCTCGACCTCCGGATCCTGGCCCGCACGGCAGTCGTGGTGGCGACTGCCCGCGGCGTCCGCGCCGCGGACTGCGCGACCATGCACGAACTCCGACCCGAGGCGAGCGTCCGGTGAGCGGCCGCGTCGTGTGGTTCGTGAACCACTACGTCGCAGAGTCGGAGCGCGACGGTCGGACCTCCCGGCACGAGCAGTTCGCACGCCTCCTCGGCGCCCACGGATGGCACGCCGTGCTCGTTGGATCGAGTACCGTGCACCCGTCCGGACGGCAGACACTGCGCGGTCTCACCGTGCGCGAGCGTCGCGATGCGGGCACCCACGAGGTCGTCCGGGTACGGGGCCGTCGCTACGGCGGTCCCATCGGACGTGTGCTCGACATGGCGGTCTTCAGTGCGCTGCTGCTCGTGCCCGGTGTGCTGCGGGGCCTGCCTCGCCCGGACGTGGTGGTCGGGAGCTCGTTCCACCCGATCGCGGCCCTGGCCGCCGCGGTGCTGGCGCGCCGGACCGGCGCCCGTTTCGTGTTCGAACCGCGCGACCTGTGGCCCGAGACCCTCATCGCCCTCGGCGGCCTGTCCGAGGGATCGCTGCCGGTGCGGGCACTCCGCATCGTCGAGCGCGCCCTGCTTCGTCGGGCGGATGCCGTCGTGTCCCCCCTCGCCGGTGCCGGTGAGTACTACGCACGCTTCGACGCCACCGTGCCCTGCACGTGGATCTCGAACGGCACGAGCGCTGCGCCCTGCAGGGACGTCGCTCCGGTCGAGCACGGACCGGGCGAGTTCGTCGTCACCTATCTCGGCACCGTCGGCCGAGCCAACGCTCTCGAGGCCGTCGTCGACGCGATGTCGCAGCCGGCGATCACCGGGCTCGACGTCCGTGTCCGGCTCCGGGTGGTCGGTGACGGCCCCGCGCTCGACGGTCTCCGACGGAGAGCAGCAGCCAGCCCAGCGGCATCCAGCATCGAGTTCACCGGTCGCCTTCCGCAGGAGAAAGCCCGTGCCGTCGGTCGCGCCTCGGACTGCCTCGTGGCGAACATGCGTGATCTGCCGCTCTACCGCTGGGGTGTCGCCTTCAACAAGTTGTTCGAGTACGCGCGGATCGGACGTCCCGTCGTGATCGGCGCCGCCGGGCCCGTGCCCGTGTTCGACGACCGGACCGGCGTCGCGGTGGACGCGGACGATCCGGCGGCGCTCGCCGAGGGCATCGCTTCGGTCGTGCGCATGCGGCGCGAGGACCGAGCGGCCCTCGCAGAGCGTGCTCGCAAGCGTCTCGATGCCGCGTACACCTACCCGGTGCTCACGGAGCGGCTCGCCGACGTGCTCGACGGACTCGCTCCCCCGGATCCCATCCCGCCCACATCGCTGCAGAAGGAGACCCGACCGTGAAGATCATGAGCGTCGTCGGCGCACGTCCACAGTTCGTCAAGCTCGCCCCGGTGGCGCGTGCGCTCGCCGGCCGGTGCGAGCACGTCATCGTGCACACCGGTCAGCACTACGACCCGGCGATGTCGGACGTGTTCTTCGCCGACCTCGCGATCCCGCAGCCGGCGCACCAGCTCGAGGTGGGGTCTGCGACCCACGGCGCGCAGACCGGTCGGATGCTCGAACGACTCGAAGCGGTGTGCCGCGCCGAGCGACCGGACGCGGTGCTCGTCTACGGTGACACGAACTCTACCCTTGCCGGTGCGTTGGCAGCCGTGAAGCTGCACATCCCGACGGTGCACCTCGAGGCCGGACTCCGGTCGTTCGCGCGGACGATGCCCGAGGAGATCAACCGGATCGCTACCGACCACACCGTCGACCGGTGCCTCGCGCCGACCGCGGCCGCCATGACGCACCTCGAGCGCGAGGGTCTCGGCGAGCGGAGCCGACTCGTCGGCGACGTGATGACGGACGTGCTCTTCGCGGTCCGTGACGCGGTCGCCGGGACCGCGCCGCGCCTCCCGGCCGAGATCGGGACCGACCCCTACGTCGTCGCGACCCTTCATCGTCCTGCCAACACTGACGACCCGGAGCGGCTGTCGGCTGTGCTCGACGGGTTGTCGTCCGTGGGCCGCCCCGTACTGCTGCTCGCGCACCCGCGGTTGCGGGCCAGCGCTGCGCGACACCGGTTGCTCCTCGACCGGGCCGGTCTCGTCGTCGCCGACCCCGTGAGCTACCCCGAGCTCGTCCGGACCGTGCGCGACAGCGTCGGGGTCGTCACCGACAGCGGCGGACTGCAGAAGGAGGCGTTCCTGCTCCAGCGCCCGACCGTCACCGTCCGGAGCGAGACCGAGTGGGTCGAGACCGTCGACCTCGGGTGGAACGCCCTCGTCGGTGACGACCCGACGATGATCGGGACAGCCTTCGACGACCTCGCGACACCGGTGACCGGTGCGACACCGTACGGAGACGGACACAGCGCGCATCGCGTCGCGGACGAGGTGCTCGAGCTCGCGGGGGCCGCTCGATGAGCCGCGTGGACATCGCGCACATCTCGAGTGCGCACCCGTGGACGGACAACCGCGTGCACCTCCGCGAGGCAGCGGGGCTCGCTGCCGCCGGATGGCGGGTCCTCCTCGTCGCGGTCGAGAGCGACCTCGACGTGCCGGACACCGGGGTCCAGGTCCGGACCGTTCCTCGTCGACGTCGCTCGGCACGGGTGCTGTTGAGCTCCGCGCAGGCGCTCTGGCTCGGGTGGCGCAGTGGTGCGAGGGTGATGCACCTTCACGACCCCGAACTCGTGTGGGGCATCCCGCTCCTCCGTCTGCTCGGCCGTCGCGTGGTGTTCGACGCCCACGAGGACCTGCCGAACCAGGTGCGCACGAAGGCCTACCTCGGTCGCGTCGGAACGGCACTCGCGCGGGTGCTCGCACGCGTGGTCGTCCACGTCTCCGGGACAGCGGACCGTGTCGTCGCTGCGACCGAGACGATCGGCGATCGGTTCGACGGGCGCAAGACCGTCCTCGTGCGCAACTTCCCTCGCCTGCGAGAGGACGACGAGCAGGCCCACGACCGTCAACCCACCATCGCCTTCGTGGGCGCGCTCGACGTCGGCCGCGGCGCAGAGGTCCTCGCGCAGGCCGTCGTGCACCCGTCCTTCCCCGAGGGTTGGCGTCTCCGTCTGGCCGGACCGATCCGTCCGGCGGCGCTCGTCGACCGGTTCGACCGAGGGGTCGAGCGTGGTCGGGTCGAACTCCACGGACAGGTCTCACCCGGCGCGGCGCGGGACCTGCTCGCGTCGTCGAGCATCGGGGTGGTCACCCTCCTGCCGACGTCTGCTCACCTCGACTGCCTCCCGACCAAGCTGTTCGAGAACATGGCGGCCGGGCTGGCGATCGTCGCGTCGGACTTCCCGCTCTGGAGGCGCATGCTGTGCGGATACGACTGTGTCACCTTCGTGGACCCCACCGATCCGGCAGCTGTGGCGCGCGCGATCGCCGACTACGCGACGGACCCCGAGCTCCTCGCCCGACACGGGGCCGCCGCAGCTGCGGCGGCTCGGGAGCAGTTCCGGTGGGACCACGAGGAACGGGTCCTCGTGGAGATGTACCGGACCCTCCTCGGGGACCCGGCCCGGTGACGGTCGCGAGTGCCCGAGACGTGGGTGTCACGCACGCATCCGGGTTCCGCGCAGCCGCGGCGCTCGCACGACCGACGGCCCTCGCCGCTGTCGTCGTGGTCTACGCCGCGACCCTGCACGCGGTCTACACGGGCTTGATCTCCGGCCCGTTCGCCTACGCCGGCTACACCGTGGTGCCGCAGCCCTGGCAGGACCAGGTGCTCGCGACCCTGGTCGCCGTGGTGGTGGCGTTGCTGCTCCCAGCGCGGATCACCCGCGCCTCCGACATCGTGCTGTGGATGCTGTTCGGCGTCTGCGTCGCTCCGGCGATCCTCATGCCCGGCTACACCGGGTACCTGACGTCGATCGAAGCGATGCGGTTCGCGCTGCTGCTCGCGACGGCGTTCGCGGCCGCGGCCGTCGCGGTCGGGTGGGGCGGAGACCGCGTCGGCTCCGAGGATCTCCAGCAGGCTCCGGCCGTGGACGGTGGAGGGACCGCGCTGGACACCGTGCGGATCGGCTCCCGGGTCGTCGACCGGAACGCGCTCGCGTGGGTGCTCTGCGCGGTGTACTCGGCGGCGACCTACGGGGTCATGGCGGTGACCACCGGTTTCAGCCTGCATTTCGTCGCCCTCGACGACGTGTACGACGTCCGTGCGGCCTACGCGGACGACCTCTCCGCCGGCGGCCCGCTCGGCTACCTGCTGAGCGGTCAGGCGTACGTCGTCAACGTCTACGTCCTGATCCGCGCGTTCGCCCGTCGCACGTGGCCGCTCGTCGTCCTGGCGTTGCTCGGGCAGTTCGTGATCTACACTACGACCGGTTTCAAGACCGTGCTCTTCTCGATCCCCGCGATGATCGCGATCGCCGTGGTACTCCGTCGTCGACGGCCCCGGTCAGGGGCACCGCTCCTGCTGGGTCCGGTGCTCCTCATGCTCGTCAGTGCCGGCGTGGACCTCCTGCAGGGCAGCATCACGTGGACCTCGCTGTTCTCCCGGCGGTTCATCGTGACGCCCGGGTTGTTGACCTCGGTGTACGCGGACTACTTCTCGGACCACCCGGTCGCGCTCTGGGCGAAGTCCTTCACACGGCTGTGGGTGACGTCTCCGTACGATGTCACACCGACGAAGACCATCGGGCAGTACATGCTCCCCGGGTCGCAGGTGAACGCCAACGCGAACCTCTTCGCCGACGGGTACGCGAACCTCGGGACCGTCGGCCTCTTCGTCATCGCGGCGGTGCTCGCGGTGTGGCTCCGGTGTCTCGACCGGTGGAGCAGGGGGGTGCCGGCGTCGGTCGTCGGCGTGCTCGTGGTGATGAGTGCCGTCACCCTGTCGAACACGTCGATCCTGACCGCCATGCTGTCGCACGGCCTGCTCGTGGGGACCGTCCTGGTCGCGGTGATGCCTCGCCGCGGCTGGCGCTGGTTCGACCGGGATGCAGGTGAGGGGCCACCGGCGTAGTCGCGCCTCGCCCACGACGGCGAGGCGGCCCCGGACCCGAGGCCGCCCCGCCGTCCGTTCGTCACTCGGCTGCGCGCTACCGTTCCGCCGCCGGGAGCACGAACAGGTCGGAGAGCAGGACCTGGCTGCCGCGCCTCTGCTCGATGCGGAACCGGAAGTCTCGGGCACGGTGGTCGACCACCCGTCGGAACTCCCAGTGTCGGTCGTCACCGATCGTGCGTTCACCCGGCACGAGCTCCGTTCCCCAGTCGTTCACGACCCGGTAGGTGGCGGCGGCCGTACCGGTGCCCTCGAAGCGGTTCTCCGTGCCGGGAACGACCGTCTTCGTGGTGACGGTCGCCGGCACGAGCGATGCTGCGGAGGCCGAGAAGTCCGGCGTGCGCGCCTCCCACCCGTCGATCGCGAGTTGCAGTCGGAAGGCGAAGGAGACCGCGCCGTTCGAGACGGTTCGGTCGAACTGCCACGAACCGGCCGCTGGGATGTCCGATGTGCCCGGGACGAGGTCGGTACCCCAGCGGTTCACCACGCGGTACCGGGCGCCCGCCGGGCCGGTCCCCTCGAAGCGGTTGAGCAGGCCGGGCACCATGGTCGTGGTCGACGAGGCCACGCTCGGCGGTGCGACCGACGGCAGCGTGACCGCTCCGCCGGGCTCGGTCGTGTCCCCGAGTGTCTGCTCCAACCCGAGGCGGAGTTCGGAGGCGTTCACGGCGACCGGGAGCACTGCGGTCCAGGAGCCGTTCGGGTCGACCGTGACCGACGCGAGCTCCGCGCCGAACCGATCGGTGATCCGAAGCGTCGCGTTCGGCTCGGCGTCCCCGCGCAGCACGTTGTCCCATCCCGCCACGACTCGTTCGTTGTGCAGATCGACCGGAGCGAGCACGGGTGCCTCCGGGATCTGCACCGAGGTGCTCGACGACGCCGCGAAGGTTCCCGCCGGCGTGCTGCCGGTCACCGTCATCGTGAGCGCGCCGTCACCGGCCGGGGCGTCACCGGGAGTCGCGACAGGAACAGCGAACCGCAGGAGGGTACCTGCCGGGAGGTTCCACCCGGTGGTGTCCCACCGGTACGTGACGGCGGTTCGATCGTCGGTCAAGGCCCCGTCGACGAGTTGGTCGCGGTCGAACGCCGTCCACTGCTCGGAGCCTGGTAGCCGGTACGCGCCGCGGATGGCCGCGTCGTCTGCGATGGTGGTCCCGACCGGCGCGGTGAACTGCGCGTTCGAGCCCGCGAGTGGGCTCGACGTGGTGACGGTGGTCCTGAGGCGGCTCTCGACCGGCGTCGTCGCGCCGCGTTCGAGGGACACCGGCGACGCATCGGCTCCGACGAGCACCTCATCGTTGACGGGAACGGTCGTCGGCGTGGTCGCCTCGGCCGAGAATGGGCCCTGCGCCGTGCTTCCGCTCAACATGGCCGTGAGCCGCCCCGGGCTGGCCGGAGCATCGGGCGGAGTCTGCACCGCGACGTCCCAGCCGAGCCGGGTGGCCGGGCCGACCGTCCAGGTGCTTCCGCTGCGCCACTTCCATCGGTACCGCTTGCCTCCCTCGAGCGGCTCACCGCCGGTCAGCAGCACACCGTCCTCGTGCCGAGCGCCCCCCGTCTCCTCGTACCAGCCCGAGACAGTGGTCTGGTCCGGCGCGAACACGGTGCCGGCGGGGGCAGTGACCACGACGCTTCCGTCGACGGCCCCGAACCGCGTCGTGGTCGTGGCGCGGACAGGGACAGGTGTGGGCGTGCCTCGCTGGAGGGTCGTCGTCGAGCCGCCGGTACCCTCGAGCCCGGCCGCGACGGTGGTCGGCGTCGAACCGTTCACACTCCAGGACCCGGTCGGACCGCCGGCTCGCGTCCCGGTCGCCGTGTACGACAGGTGACTGTCAAGGGGCGCGGTCGGCATGACCTCGACGGGGATCGCGAACCGCAGCTGGACGTTCGTGTTGAAGTCGGCCGGCGCCTGGAGCCGGTACGTGGCCTGGGTTCGGGATGCGTTGACGCGCGCGTCGGTCAGCCGCAGCGAGCTCGTCGCGAGCCAGGCCGGCCACCCGGGATTGCGGTACTGTCCGACCGCATCGTTGTCCGACGCAGGGATCTTCGTCCCTGCGGGGGCCGTGACCGTGACTTCGCCTTCGACGCTTCCGGGACGCCCGCCGATTTCGCTGAACCCGATGTCGACAGCGCCGGTGTCACCGCGCTGGAGCACGGCGGTTCCGAGATCGAGATCGACGGCCCGCGGCGCGGTGTCGGCGTGGGCGGGTACTGCGCCCACGCCGAGGACGACCGCCGCGCTCACCGCGACGATCGAGGAGGGAAATCGCATGGAAGACTCCGTTCTGGTGGATGTCCGCCATGCTAACGATGAAGATGTTGAATGCAGCGAGCGATATACCACGAGTGCCCCTCCGGAGGGAGGGGCACTCGGTCGGTGGGATGTCGGTGTCAGCTGGAGACCGGGTTGATGACGTAGGGGCCGGTCTTCTTGGTGGCGCCGTTCTTGGTCTGCTCGATGAAGAACGTGAAGTTCTTGGCGTTCCAGGACACGACGCGGTCGAAGGTCCAGTCGCCGTTCCCGTTGACGGTGACCGGGTGGCCGAGCAGGTCGGTGCCGGAGGCGTTGACGATCTTCAGGGAGGCGCCGGGGGTGGCCGTGCCGGTGAAGGTGTTGTTCACGCCGAGGGCGACCTCGGTCGGTGCCGTCACGGTCGGGTCGACCAGGCTGGCTGCCGGGTCGGCCGGGTTGATGACGTAGGGGCCGGTCTTCTTGGTGGCGCCGTTCTTGGTCTGCTCGATGAAGAACGTGAAGTTCTTGGCGTTCCAGGACACGACGCGGTCGAAGGTCCAGTCGCCGTTCCCGTTGACGGTGACCGGGTGGCCGAGCAGGTCGGTGCCGGAGGCGTTGACGATCTTCAGGGAGGCGCCGGGGGTGGCCGTGCCGGTGAAGGTGTTGTTCACGCCGAGGGCGACCTCGGTCGGTGCCGTCACGGTCGGGTCGACCAGGCTGGCTGCCGGGTCGTCAGCGGTGACCGTGAACAGCTCGCTGGTGGTGGTGAGGCTGCCCTTGGTCTGCACGATCTTGAACGCGAAGTTCGTCGCCGAGGCGGAGATCACGCGATCGAAGGACCACCGGCCGTTGTTGTCGACGGGTACGTCCTCACCGAGCAGGTCGGTGCCCCACTTGTTCTGGATCCGTAGGGACGAGCCCGGCGTCGCAGAGCCTTCGATGGTGTTCGTCGTACCCGGCTTCACGGACTCCGTGGTCACAGTCGCCGGGTCGAGCTCCACACTCTTGCCGGGGTTGATCGTGATCTCGGTGGTGGTGAGGTTGTAGCCGATGCTGGTCGTCGCGACGACCAGCTCGTACTCGCGGTCTTCGAGGCCGCGCACCGGGATGGCCCACCCACCGTCGTCGGGGTCCGCCGTCGTCGAGCCGAGGATGGTCCCCTTGTTGTCCTTCTCGAAGACGCGCAGCAGGGAATTTTGCTGGGAGACGCCCTTGAGCACCAGGTCGTTGCCGGGTTGGAGGACGAAGTCGTCGGCGGGCGAGGTGATGGTCGTGCCGATGCCGTAATTGACCGGCAGCTCCATCGCGCCGTTGTCCTGGCCGCGGATCACCTGGACGACGTCGAGCGTGTCGACGCCCGTCATGTTCGGCGGGTTCACCGTTCCGCTCCAGGAACCGTCCGCGCCGACGGTCTCGGTCGCCTCGACATTCATGCCGCGACGAACCTCGATCTTCGCGCCGGGCGTGGCGGTTCCGCGCAGCTCGACGGTCCGCTCCACGTTCTCCTTGTCGAACGTGGCCTTGGCGGTGACGTCCTCGACCTTCAGGTCGACGTCGAGCGAGAACGTCCCGAGCTGTGTGGCGCCCTTGAGCGCGGTGATCTTGACCGGGTTCGAGCCGAGCGCAAGGTCGTCGAGTGCCTGCTGGAACATCCCGTCGGTGAACTCGGTGACCGTCTTCGTCTTGGAACCCCACTCGACCTGGAGGAGGTTGGTGCCCTCGGGGACGAAGCCCTCGAGGTTCGCTGTCCCCTTCTCGACGTTCACATCGATCGCGTTCGCGCCGAGGGTCAGCGGCAGGTTCACCTCGGTCCGCACACCCTTGTCGCCGATCCACATCGTCGCGGTGTTCGCCGTCCCGGGGACCTTGTCGAGCTCGGCGCCGCGGATCCACCCGTCGGCACCGGCCTTGATCACCTGGTAGTCATCCGCGGCGACGTCGGACTTCGATACGTGCACCTCGCCGTTCGCGGTCGCCTTCGCGGTCAGCGTCCGCTTCGGGCCGTCCCTCCTGACCGAGACGTCGGTCAGGGCAGCCGAGTGAAGGGTGACCGGGGAGCCGGTCCCGGAGCTGCCCTCGCGCAGACGGATCGACGTGCCACTGGTGTACTTCCGGTCGAGCTTGAACTCGTACTTGTAGCTCGAGGCGTTCCCGACCGTCTCCCACGTGTTCCCGTTGTCCGCGCTGACCTGGATCTGCGACGAAGACGCCACCGTGCGCCCCGAGATCGTGAACGAGTCATCCGCCTTGTCGTACGCCGACGACGCCGCGAACGTCCGTGGACGTGTCACCGAGATCCGGGAGACCGGGCCGAGACCTCCGTTCTCCTGGCCGTTGCAAGACGCAACGTTGGATCCGGACCACCAGGAGTAGGCGCGCACACTGATCGACTTGGTTGCGCCTTCCGGCCAGTCACTCGGCCACGAGATCGTCGGCGCAATGTACCCGGCACTGTTCGCGTCGACCGCGTCTCGGTGTGAATACGTGTAGATGTCTGGATCGAAACCCATGCCGTACTCGAACGAGTACCAGGTGGACGAGTAGCCGTTGCACTTCGGGTTGGCTGCGGGGTAGTTGAACTCGAAGGTCGCGCCCGAGGTGGTAGTCGACTTGACCCGGAGGCCGGTCACGCTCGGGAAGCCCGTCCAGGTGGCGTTCGTCGACGCGCGTGAGGTGGACGCTTCCCGCTCACTCTGCGACTGCTCAGCGGCTCCACCGGGTGTTGTCGAATCGCCGACGCCCGCGGAGGACGCAGTCGCGACCGGGCCGAAGCTCAGCCCCGCGGCGAGGGTGGCTGCGGCGACGCCGGTCGCGGCCGCAGCTCGAAGGAATGACTTCATGTGAATGAGGTGTCTTTCGGGATCGGGCCGCTGGGAGCAGCGGCGTCTCACACAAGGAGTAATAAATATCACATGCACATGCTGGAAACCCGCCGAGTGCGATGACTACGGCGACTTGCGCCACCTCGACGCAACTTCCCCCCTGTGCGCTTGACTCCCGCCGGTCCCTGAGTAAACTTGAGTGCAGCGGACGCAACTCCGCGTAGGCTTCAGCAAGACAGCACCCCAACCGAAGGAGCACCAACACATGGGACGTGCAGTAGGCATCGACCTCGGCACCACGAACTCGGTCGTCAGCGTTCTCGAGGGTGGCGAGCCCACCGTCATCGCGAACGCCGAGGGCCTCCGGACCACCCCGTCGATCGTCGCCTTCACGAAGGACGGCGAGGTCCTGGTCGGCGAGACCGCGAAGCGTCAGGCGGTGACGAACGTCGACCGCACCATCGCGAGCGTCAAGCGCCACATCGGTACCGACTGGAAGGTCGACATCGACGGCAAGAGCTACACCCCGCAGGAGATCTCGGCCCGTACCCTCGGCAAGCTCAAGCGCGACGCCGAGCAGTACCTCGGCGAGGACGTCACCGACGCGGTCATCACCGTCCCGGCGTACTTCAACGACGCCGAGCGCCAGGCCACGAAGGACGCCGGTGAGATCGCCGGCCTCAACGTCCTCCGCATCATCAACGAGCCGACCGCGGCCGCCCTGGCCTACGGCCTCGACAAGGGCAAGGAGGACGAGCTCATCCTGGTCTTCGACCTCGGTGGCGGCACGTTCGACGTCTCCCTGCTCGAGGTGGGCAAGGACGATGACTTCTCCACGATCCAGGTCCGCGCGACTGCCGGCGACAACCGCCTGGGCGGCGACGACTGGGACCAGCGCATCGTCGACCACCTGATCAAGAAGTTCAAGGCCGACCACGGCGTCGACCTCTCGACCGACAAGATCGCGAAGCAGCGCCTCAAGGAGGCCGCGGAGCAGGCGAAGAAGGAGCTGTCGAGCCAGCTCAGCGCCAACATCCAGCTGCCCTACCTCACGCTCACGAGCGAGGGCCCGCTCAACCTCGACGAGACCATCTCGCGCGCGCAGTTCGAGCAGATGACCTCCGACCTGCTCGACCGCACGAAGAAGCCGTTCAACGACGTCATCAAGGAGGCGGGTGTGTCGGTCAACGACATCGCGCACGTGGTGCTCGTCGGCGGTTCGACCCGCATGCCCGCCGTGGCCGAGGTCGTCAAGAGCCTGACCGGCGGCAAGCAGCCGAACCAGGGCGTCAACCCGGACGAGGTCGTCGCCGTCGGCGCCGCGCTGCAGGCCGGTGTCCTGAAGGGCGAGCGCAAGGACGTCCTGCTCATCGACGTCACGCCGCTGTCCCTCGGCATCGAGACCAAGGGCGGCCTGATGACGAAGCTCATCGACCGCAACACCGCGATCCCGACCAAGCGGAGCGAGACCTTCACCACCGCCGACGACAACCAGCCGTCGGTCGCGATCCAGGTCTTCCAGGGCGAGCGCGAGTTCACCCGCGACAACAAGCCGCTCGGCACCTTCGAGCTCACCGGCATCGCTCCGGCTCCTCGTGGCGTCCCGCAGGTCGAGGTCACGTTCGACATCGACGCGAACGGCATCGTGCACGTGTCCGCGAAGGACAAGGGCACCGGCAAGGAGCAGTCGATGGTCATCTCCGGCGGCTCGTCGCTGCCGAAGGAGGACATCGAGCGCATGGTCCGCGAGGCCGAGGAGCACGCGGCGGAGGACAAGGCCCGTCGTGAGGCGAACGAGCGTCGCAACCAGGCCGAGCAGCTCGTCTACTCGATCGAGAAGCTCATCAAGGAGAACGACGAGAAGCTCCCCGCGGACGTCAAGTCCGAGGTGCAGGCGGACGTCGACTCGCTCAAGTCGGCCCTCGCGGGTGACGACGACGAGGCCGTGAAGACCGCGTTCGACAAGCTCAACGAGTCGCAGGGCAAGCTCGGTCAGGCGATCTACGCCCAGCAGGATGCCCCGGCGGCCGGTGGCGAGCAGTCGACCGGCGACCAGGGCCAGCAGGCGGACGACGAGGACATCGTCGACGCCGAGGTCGTGGACGACGAGGACGACAAGGACAAGAAGTAACGATGACGGACCCCAAGGACAACGTGCCGAACGAGGGCGACCCCCAGGTCGAGGGCGACGCCACCAACGCACAGGAGCCCGAGGACCTCATCGAGGCGGAGGGGCCGGACGTGGAGCTCCCCACGGACGGCCCCGCCGCCGGCCCGAGCGCTGACCAGGCGGGCGCCGACGAGGCCAGCGACCTCTCCCCGGAGGACCAGGCCCTGCTCGACGACGCCGCCCGCGGCATCGAAGAGGACAAGCTGAGCCAGGCCGACCGCGACCTCGTCGCCGACATGCGTGCCGACATGCTCCGCGCGCAGGCCGAGCTGGTGAACTTCCGGAAGCGCGTCGAGCGCGACCGCGAGGCCAACCGCGACGCCGTCATCGCCGAGGTCGTCCGGGCCCTGCTGCCCGCACTCGACGACCTCAGCCGCGCCGAGGCGCACGGGGACCTCGCCGAGGGCCCGATGCAGGTCATCGCGCAGAAGATCCGCGGTGGCTTCGGCAAGTTCAAGCTGGAGCAGATCGGCGAGAAGGGCGAGCCCTTCGACCCGAACGTGCACGAGGCGATCGTGCAGCTCCCGACGCCGGGCGCGACCGGCCAGACCGTGGCGGACGTCGTCGAGCCGGGCTACAAGCTCGGCGAGCGCGTCATCCGCGCGGCCAAGGTCGCCGTCGCGGTCCCCGCCTGAGGCACGGGAAGGAGGTAGGGATTCATGGCCAGTCAGGACTGGTTCGACAAGGACTTCTACAAGGTCCTCGGCGTCGACAAGACGGCGAGCGACGCTGAGCTGAAGAAGACCTACCGGAAGCTCGCGCGGCAGTTCCACCCGGACTCCAACCCGGGTGACGCCGCCGCCGAGGCCCGCTTCAAGGAGATCAGCGAGGCGTACTCGGTGCTCTCGGACAAGGAGCAGCGCGCCGAGTACGACCAGGTCCGCGCGATGGGCTCGGGCGCCCGCTTCACCGCGGGCGGCCCGGGCCAGGGCGGCGGGTTCGAGGACGTCTTCGGTGGGATGTTCGGCCAGCAGGGCGGACAACGTGTCCGCTTCGGCCAGGGCGGACGCGGCGGTGCCGGCGGCTTCGAGGACATCCTCGGTGGGATGTTCGGCGGCGGCCAGGGCTTCGGCCAGTCGTCCGGCGGCTTCCGCGGGTTCGGTGGACCGACGAAGGGCCGCGACGTCACGGCGTCGACGACCCTCGACTTCACCACCGCGATCGCCGGTGACACCGTCAAGTTGTCGCAGGGCAACGGCCGTCCGGTGAACGTCCGCATCCCCGCGGGCGTCGCCGACGGGCAGAAGATCCGCCTGCGTGGCCGTGGGGAGCCGAGCCCGGACGGCGGCGAGGCCGGTGACCTGGTGGTCACCGTCAGCGTCCGCAAGCACCCGGTGTTCGAGCGCGACGGGCAGCACCTCCGCGTGGACGTCCCCGTGACGTTCGTCGAGGCAGCGCTCGGCGCGACGATCCAGGTCCCCACCCTCGGCGGCGAGCCCGTCAAGCTCAAGGTCGCGCCGGGCACCCCGTCCGGTCGCGTCCTGCGCGTCAAGGGCCGTGGTGTCACGACGAAGAACGGCACGGGCGACCTGCTCGCGACCGTCCAGGTCGCGGTGCCGTCGCACCTGTCGGACAAGCAGCGCGAGGCCGTCGAGGCGCTCCGCGCCGCCCTGCCCGACGAGGACCCCCGCGAGGACCTGCTCGCGAAGGCGCGCGGCTAGCTGCACCAGCACCAGCACCACAACCGGCCTGGAGGCCCGGTGCGGCTCCGTCAGGAAGCCGCGCCGGGCCTCCAGACTGTTCCAGGACGAGCGGACGACGGAAGGGACGTGACATGACCGACATGGACGAGGAGTCGCCCGTCTTCGCGATCGCGGTGGCGGCCGAACTCGCCGAGATGCACCCGCAGACGCTGCGGCAGTACGACCGGCTCGGTCTGGTCGTGCCGGGCCGCACCCGCGGCGGTTCCCGCCGCTACTCGATGCGCGACGTCGCGCAGCTGCGCGAGATCGCGCGGCTCGGGAGTGAAGGCGTGTCGCTCGAGGGCATCCGCCGGGTGCTCGAGCTCGAGAACGAGAACCGGGCGCTGCGCGAGCGTGTGCGCGAACTCGAGCGTGCGTTGGCCGACCAGCTGATCAGCCGACCGGGAGCGCGGGTGTTCGCGGCGACGACCACGGGCGCCGCGGTGTCGCTGCGCGCGGGGATGCGACCGCAGCGGAACACCGCGGTCGTGCTGTACCGCCCCAAGCGCTGATATATTCCACATACCGAACGCATCGATCTTCCCTAGGTTGAGTTCGACTCGTCCGAGTCGCACGACGATCGAAGGAGGATGCCATGCGCTCCCGATCCCCTGTCCTCGCGGCTGCGGCCGCGGCCCTCGTGTTCAGTGCCCTGCTGATCGGACCTCCACCCCGAGCGTCTGCGGCTGAGCAGGGCGACGGCGGGGCAACCCTCCGCCAGGTCGGGGACGACGCGCAGACGCGCCAGCTCGCGTTCCCCGGGACGCCCCGGGACGTCCGGGTCGAGACGGACGCCGACGGCTACGTCGTCTTCGGGACACCGAACTGCTCGGGTGTCGGGCTGTACGAGTGCAGGTCGGCGATCGCCTCGGGAAGTGATGCATCGCACAGCCCGGTGATCAACACCCGCAACGGCTACCGCATCAGCTGGCCCAGTTCCTGGAGGGAGGGCGAGACGCGACACGTCGGCTACCTCTTCTCCGTGGCGAGGGACTGGATCGCCTGGTGGTACAGCCCGAACGCACGCGTCGACCTCGGACAGGTGACTCGCCCGTACGCACCGCGCGCGTTGACCGCGTCGGTAGCGAGCAAGGACGATGCTGCTCGGACAGCACGCGTGACCGGGACGGCGACACCCGGGGCGTCGATCCGCATCAGTGGCTCCCCGGTGGCGACCGCGGACCAGTCCGGGAACTGGTCGTACCGCCTGACCGGGCTGTCCGTCGGTGGGAACAGCCGGACGTTCCAGCAGTACGTCGACGGCTCCTACAAGGACCAGAAGACCGTGTCCGTGACGATCGTCGACCCCGTCCAGCCCGATCAGATCACGGGCGACCGCGGATCGGCGACGCTCGAGCGCGGGAAGACGACGACCGTGTACAGCACCTACACCCCGAAGCGTGCGTTCACGACGCCGTCGGGTCGCATCGAGTTCACCGCCCCGGCGGGGACGACGTTCGCGCCGGGTCAGGACAGTCAGCGCGGGGAGTACCGCTCCGGTTCGTCGTGGTACTCCTTCGGAGGCAACAGCCTGGTGCACGGGTCGCGCTCGAGCGACGGGCACACGTACTCGTTCGACCTCGGCCAGCGGAACTGGGACGTGGCGAAGGACCAGAAGTTCCGCTTCGGGCTCCGGGTCGAGACCCCGGTCGACGTCGGCTCGACCAGCGGGACCATGACCGGGCGCCTGTCCGGGTCGTTCACCGGAGGCACGTTCGACACGACCGCCACGACGGACACGACCGTGGCGGACCAGCCGCTCACCGCGCGGGTCGATCGAGTCGACGCTGCCACGCGGACCGCCACGATCGCGGGGACCGCCCCCGGCCTCGCGACGCGCGTCACCCTGACCTGGGACCGCGACGGCACGGCCACGAGCCGGACGGTCCAGCCGTCCGGCGGGACCTGGACGTGCGACGTCGACGGGTTGACGACCGGGGTGAACCAGGTCGAGGTCGAGGCGTTCGCCGGTCAGGCCTCGGTCGGACGCACATCGGTGGAGGTACCCGTCGACGCACCGACGTTCGACGGTTCCCCGTCGTTCGCCGACGACGTCACGGAGCGAGCCACGGTGTCAGGTCACGGAGTCCCCGGCGCGCACGTCGTGCTCCGGGACGGCGTCACGGAGGTCGGCTCGGCCACCGTGGCCCCGGACGGGACGTGGTCGGTGCGGCTGACGGCGCCGGACCGCGGCGGGGTGTGGTCACTGAAGGCGACGCAGACCGTGGCCGGGCAGCCGCCACAGGTGATCGACGTCCCTGTCGACTACGGGCAGGCGGTCCGGATCACCTCGCCGGGGAACGGGTTCATCATCTCGCCGGTGTTCCCGGAGGTCCGGATCAGCGGGATGGCCGCCCCCGGCGCGGTGGTGCGGCTTGCTGAGCAGGGTGTCGCCGGCAGTGACCTCGGGTCGGTGACCGCGGGGACGGACGGTCGCTGGGCGGTGTCGACGCCGGCGCTGCCGATCCGGGACCAGGTGATCGAGGCGACCGCCACCGGGCGGGGTGCGAACACCACGAGGTCGACGGTGTCGCTCTCCGGCAGCTGACCGGACGCCGATGCCGGGACGAGCCCGCGGTCCGACGAGGTCCGTGGGCTCGTCCCCGTCGACGGCCGTACCCGTGCTGGCGGCGTCCTCGGAGGGGGGTCAGAGCGCGGGGGATCCGCGGCGCTCCGCAGCACGTGCGGTCATGCTCGCGCACTGCGGTCCGCTGCGCAGCTCGAGCTCCGGGTCGATCGGACGACGGTGCTCGGGGCGTGCGGCGCGCACGTGCTCGATCGCCGCACGCACGCAGTCGGCGCACACCTCAGCGGCCCTTCCGGTCCGGGTCCGGCAGCAGGTGGATCCGGCACGACGCCCGCTCCGCCAGGCGCCCGTCGCGGCTGTCCACCGCGATGCGCAGGGCCACGAGGCCGTTGCGGATGTGCTCCCACGGCAGTGCGGTCCGGACGTCGTCGTGGCGCAGCCGGTAGGTCAGGCCGTCGAGGGCACCGCTCAGCGTCGCCGCGAGCAACGGGTTGTCGCACTCCGCGACGAACGATCGGTACACCGGCGTCACGGCGTCGGCGCCCCACTCCCAGCGGGTCTCCGCCATGCAGTCGAGCAGGAGCCCGAGCCGGCGGAAGAGCAGGGCTCGTCGGCGATCGTCGAACTCGGGGATCGTCGTCCGGACGACACCGCCGAACAGCTGCCCGAGCGCCTGCAGGGTCGGCACCAGTTCCTCGCGTCGGGGGACGGTCACGCGGGTGTAGCGGTTCGGGCGGAACTCGACGAGCCCGAGGTGTCCGAGGTCGGAGAGTGCTTCGCGGACCGGGGTGCGGGAGCACCGCAGGCGTTCCGCGAGCTCGTCGTCGTCGAGCAAGGTGCCCGGGGCGAGCACCCCACCCATGATCTCGGCGCGGAGCCGCTCCCTGGCCTGGTCTCGGAGCCGGGGCCGCACCCCGGCGTCTGGCGAAGCGAACATCGGCCCCTCTCGCATCGTCGTCCCACCCCGACCGGGCGGTGCATCCGACTGTAGGGCCCCGGGATACCAGAGCAGACCGGTGATATACCCGGCTTGTCCGGTCGCGACGTCCCCGGAGGGCGAGGTGGGTAGCCTTGGCCGGTGCCGTTCGACTTCGCAGACCACTTCCGGCGCCGCTCCGACGGTGACCAGCCGGACATCGTCGCGATCGACGGCACGGACCGCTTCATGCTCGACGAGGCGCCGTTCCTGCACGGTGACGCGCTCCGACAGCCGGGTGAGGTCGCCGTGGTCGACGACCGGTACGGCGTCCTGACGCTCGGGCTCCTCGCGCTGCACGGCTCGAGCGACATCCGCGTGGTGCAGGACTCCCTGGTGGGGGAGCGTGCCCTGACCGCGAACGCCGGCACCTTCGGTCGGCGGGGCTTCCACCACCCGGCGACCCTCGAGGACGCCTTCCGCGACGTGCGGCTCGTGCTCCTCCGGCTGCCGAAGTCGAACGACCGGCTCGACGAGGTCGCGCGAGCGATTGCCCGGTGGGCCGCTCCGGACGTCGTCGTGGTCTGCGGCGGTCGCGTGAAGCACATGACCCTGTCGCAGAACGACGTCCTGCGCCGGTACTTCGGCGAGGTCACCGCGTCACGCGGCCGCGCCAAGTCGCGGCTGCTCATCGCGCAGGACCCGCTGCACGCCGCTGCCGCCCGTGCTGACGTGACCGCGCCCTGGCCGCGCACCGTGCACAACGACGAGCTCGGCATCACGATCGCAGCGCACGGCGGCGTCTTCGCCGGGACGTCGCTCGACCTCGGCACGCGGGTGCTCCTCGACGTGGTCGACGACGCGGTCCCGTCGGCACGCCAGGCGGTCGACCTCGGGTGCGGCAACGGCACCATCGCGACCGTGCTCGCGCGCCGTCGGCCGTCGATCCGGGTCGTCGCGACCGACGTCTCGACCGTCGCCGTCGCGTCGACCCGCGTGACCGCCGACCGCAACGGCGTCGGCGACCGGGTGGTCACCGCTCGGACCGACGCGGGGGACGAGCTCGACAGCGGCTCGGCGAAGCTCGTGCTCTGCAACCCGCCGTTCCACGACGGCACCAGCGTCAGCACCGACGCGGCGGCCGCGATGTTCCGGAACGCGGCCCGCATCCTGCAGCAGGACGGCGAGCTCTGGTGCGTCTGGAACGGACACCTGCGCTACCGCGCCGACCTCGAGCGGACCGTCGGTCCGACGCGGCAGGTGGTGCGGACGTCCCGCTTCACCGTGACCGCGTCCCGCGTCACGTCCTGAGACCGGGTGGCAGACGGACGGGAGGCCCGTGGCTGCGCAGCCACGGGCCTCCCGTCCGTCAGGTGGTCGCGTCGGGACGCGATCCGGGCCGGTCAGGCCGGGACGTAGTCGAAGGTGTCCGGGTCCGGACCGGTGCGGTGGCCCTTGTCGAGCGAGGTGATCGCGGTCATGTCGTCGTTGGACAGCTCGAAGTCGAAGATCGCGAAGTTCTCCTCGACGCGCGAGCGGGTGACCGACTTCGGGAACACGATGTCGCCGCGCTGGATGTGCCAGCGGAGGACGACCTGCGCCGGGGTCTTGCCCGTGGCGTCGGCGATGCGGGTGATGGTCTCGTCGTCGAGCACGAGGCCCTGCGCGATCGGCGACCAGGCCTCGGTCGCGATGCCGTGCTCGCGGTCGTACGCGCGGAGCTCCTCCTGCACGAGGTACGGGTGCACCTCGATCTGGTTCACGGCCGGGGTGATCGTGGTCTCGGCGGCGAGGCGGTTGAGGTGGTGTGCCTGGAAGTTGCTCACGCCGATCGAGCGGGCGGTGCCGCTGCGGTAGAGCTCCTCCATCGCCTTCCACGTCGGGACGAAGTCCGAGACGGTGGGCAGCGGCCAGTGGATGAGGAACAGGTCGGTGTAGCCGCCGAGCAGGTCGGCCGACTTCTTGCCGTTCTCGAGCGCGGTCTCGGGGTCGTGGAACCCGTTGTTGAGCTTCGAGGTGACGAAGATCTCCTCGCGCGGGATGCCGGACGCCTCGATTGCCTCGCCGACCTCCTTCTCGTTGCCGTACATCTCGGCGGTGTCGATGTGGCGGTAACCGACCTCGAGCGCGGTGAGGGTGGCCTCCTTCGTGTCCGAAGGGTCGATCTGGAAGACACCGAAGCCGAGCTGCGGGATGGTCTTGCCGTCGTTCAGGGTGATGTTCGGAACGGTCATGTCGCCATGCAACCAAACGTGTCCCAGGCGGCATTCCGGCAACGTCCAGCCGGGCGGGTCAGCGGGTACGGAGTGCGCGAAGCGGATCGCAGGGCGGTCCCGCTGGTACCGGTCGCTACGCCAGGGCGGCCGTGACGTACGCCAGCAGCGCCGCTCCGTAGGTCTCGGCGGCGTCCGCGCCGGTGAACTCCCGCTGCTCGCCGCCGATCGTCGCGGTGACGGTGTACCCCGCCGCGAGCGACACGAACGCCGGCCCGAGCAGCTCGCGCAGCTGGTCCTCGCGCGGGAGCCAGAGGGCCTCGGTCGCGGACACCGAGTCGAGGGCCCACTCCGTCGTGCCGTTGAAGCCGAGCACGGTGCCGGACGGGTAGTCGTGCCGCTCGACGGTCATCTCGGACACGGTGTACACGTCGTCGTCGACGCCTGGCTTGTCGATGACGAAGCGGTCCCCGGTCGCGGGGTGCCAGCGGAGTCCGGCGTCGCGGAGGGCCTTGGCGGTGTCGACGGTGATCACGCCTCCACCCTGCCATGCGCCACGGTCGAGCGCGGATCCGCCGCCGGGCGGAGGCGCGTGGCAAGGTCCGCGTACTAGCATCGCCGAGCACCCCGCGCACGGCGAGCGATCGTCCGCGCGCGCGGACGCGACGATGCCGAGCAACCGGTGCCGCGCCTCCAGGCCGTCCGCGGCCACGGGCACGACCGCGAGCCGGCGTCCGGACGCCGGTCCCTGCCGACGCCCGCGCCGCTCGTCCGCACCGAACCCGTCCGCCCAGCAAAGGACCCGCATGACCCTCGAGCGCGAGGAACTCCGCGACGACTGGACCGTGGCGATCGCGGGCGACGAGCCGCCGGTCGGCGCACCGGACGGCATCGTGGGACGCACCATGAGGGCGACCGTCCCCGGGCAGGTGCACACCGACCTCGAGCGCGAGGGGATCGTCGCCGACCCGCGGTACGACCGCAACGAGACCGCCGCCGCCTGGGTCGGCCGCGCGGACTGGTCGTACCGCCGCACCGTCGACGTCGCCCCGCGCGGGTTCGAGCGCGTCGACCTGGTGTGCGAAGGGCTCGACACGGTCGCCGAGCTCAGCCTGGACGGCGTCGTCATCGGAACCACCCGGAACATGCACCGCCGCTACCGCTTCGACCTCAACGACGTGCCCGGGACGTCCGGCGAGCGCGAACTCGAGCTGCTGTTCGAGTCGCCGTACCGCGAGGCCGGCCGGGTCGCCGCCCGTGCCGGGTCGATGCCCGGACCGTACGACGAGCCGTTCCCGTACGTGCGCAAGATGGCGTCGAACTTCGGCTGGGACTGGGGACTGACGGCGGTCACGAGCGGGCCGTGGCGCCCGGTCGCGATCGAGCGCTGGTCCACCGCACGGCTCGCCGAGGTCCGACCGCTCGTCGACGTCGAGGCCGGCGAGGGCGTGCTCGACGCACACATCACGGTCGAGCGATCGGGCATGAACGACCTCGACCAGGACGGCGAGGACGACGACCTCGTGCTCGTCGTGACGGTCAGCGGGCCGACCGTCGACGGCGGCACGACCCGGCAGCGCTCCCGTGCGCAGCTGACCCCGCAGAGCGACGAGACGGTCGTCACGGTGCGCGTGCCCGACGTCCGCCGCTGGTGGCCGCGCGGGTACGGCGAGCAGGTGCAGTACGACGTCACGGTCGAGCTGCAGACGGTCGACGGCGAGGTCCTCGACCGCCGCACGAGCCGCACCGGCTTCCGGTCGACCCGCATCGACACCGCCGAGGACGAGATCGGCAAGCCCTTCACGGTCGTGGTGAACGGCACCGTGGTCGACGTCCGGGGCGTCAACTGGATCCCGGACGACGTCATCGTGTCCCGCGTGGGCCGCGCGCGCATCGAGGACCGGCTGCGCGCCGCGGCCGACCTGCACGTGAACCTCGTGCGCGTCTGGGGTGGCGGCGTGTACGAGTCGCACGACTTCTACGAGGTGTGCGACGAGCTCGGCCTGCTCGTCTGGCAGGACTTCCCGTTCGCCTGCTCCGCCTACCCCGAGGTCGAGCCGATCCGCAGCGAGGTCATCGCCGAGGCCCGGGACAACGTCGCCCGCCTCGCCGGACACCCGTCGCTGGTCGTGTGGAACGGCAACAACGAGAACATCTGGCTGCACGACGCCGACGGCTGGGCCGAGGAACTCGGTGACCGCGGCTGGGGGCTCGACTACTACCTCGACCTGCTGCCGACGATCGTGGACGCGGTCGACCCGTCGCGCTTCTACACGGTCGCCTCGCCGTGGTCGGGTTCGGAGAGCCTGCCGGCGAACCACGTCGACCACGAGACGCACCACTCGTGGGACGTCTGGAACCGGCTGTCCGACGACCACTACCGCGACTCCGTGCCGCGGTTCGTCTCCGAGTTCGGCTGGCAGGCCCCGCCCGCCTGGCGCACGTTGCGCGACGCGGTCGCCGACGAGCCGATGCGCGTCGACTCGCCCGGTGTCGTCCACCACCAGAAGGCCGACGACGGCATGGGGAAGCTCGCGCGGGGCATCGCGCCGCGCTTCGGTGCCGTGGACCCGGAGGAGCTCGACCGCTGGCACTACCTGACGCAGCTGCAGCAGACCCGTGCGATCGCGACGGGCGTCGAGCACTGGCGCACGCACTGGCCGCGGAACACCGGGGTCGTGGTCTGGCAGCTCAACGACCTGTGGCCGGTGTCCTCGTGGTCCGCGATCGACTCCGCGGGGCGACTGAAGCCGCTCGCGCACGAGCTGCGCCGGCTGTACGACGACGTGCTGCTGACGATCCGTCCGGTCGCCGCCCGTGCACCGGCCGCCGGTCCGGAAGCGGACGAGGACCGGCCGGGAGGCACGGATCACCCCGACCGATCGACCGACGACGGTGAGACGGCCGAGCTGGCGGACACGCTCTCGCTCGGTGTCTCGCCGGGGGCCTTCGGCCACGCGCCGATCCAGGTCGCCGTCCGGTCATCGCGCTCCGGTCTGGACAGCGTCGTCCGGGTGCGGCGGATCGCGCTGTCGGGGGCGATCCTCGCCGAGGTCACGCTGCCCGTGCAGCTGTCGGCCTCCGGGGTCGCCGTCGTGGCGCTGCCGGAGTCGGTCGGCGTCGTCGACGACCCGACGAACGAGTTGGTCGTCGCCGACATGGACTGGCACCGTGCGGTGTGGACCCCGTCGCCGGACCGCGAGATGCGCTGGCAGCCGGCGCGGTACCGGACCTCGGTGACGCCAGCACCCGACGGGGACGGCCACGACCTGGTCGTCGAGGCGGACTCACTCGTGCGCGACCTGCTGTTCCAGCCGGACCGCCTCGCGCCGACGGGCACGGTGGACCGCGGCTTCATGACCCTGCTGCCCGGGGAGCGGGTGGGGTTCCGGCTGCGGGGGCTCGACGCGGCAGCGGTCGCCCGGATCGATCGGGAGCCCGTGACCTGGAGTCTCGACCGCGTGCTCCTGGGTGAAATGTGACATACTGGTTGTGCTGTATGCACAGCGCGGCCGTGCCTTGACCCTCGGTCGGATCGGCGCACCCCCGGGACGCAGCGGCTTCCGGGGGTGCTGCCTGTGCGTCCGGTGTCCGTCCGGTCCCCGGCCTGTGCTTCGTCGTCGGGGCGGGTTACGATGGCGGGACGACGGACTTCCGCCGTGCGGGTCGACGGAGACACGCAACACGGCGAACTGTTCCAGGACAAGGAGACATGATGCTCGGAAACCTCGGTGGCGTCCACCTGCTGATCATCCTCGGGATCATCATCCTGCTGTTCGGTGCGACCAAGCTCCCGGCGCTCGCCAAGGGCCTCGGGCAGTCGATCAACATCTTCAAGAAGGAGATGGGCGACGACAAGAAGCCGGCGAAGGACGGCACGGTGCAGGACGCCTCGCAGCCCGGTCCGGCGCAGTACACGGCGCCGCAGGCTGACACCGCTGGCCCCGTCGTGAACCCGGGCCCCTCGGTCCAGCCGAACGCGCACTCCACGGAGCCTCGCAACTAGACCTCCCGCACCGGGAACCAGACCAGGACACCCAGCCCCGTCCTGTCGGCGAAGCCCCCGCGACCCGTCGGTCGCGGGGGCTTCCACGTTCCCGGGCGACCACGGGCAGAGCACGATGGGGGCATGACCGCCGAACGCGCCACCGCGCCGCTCCGTGACGACCGCCGGGTGGTGCTCGTCGTGGCGATCCTGGCGTCCTTCGTCGTCGGGCTCGACTCGAGCGTGGTGAACGTCGCGCTCCCGGCGATCCGGCACGAGCTCGGGGGCGGGCTGGTCGTGCAGCAGTGGGTCGTCGACGCCTACCTCGTGACCCTCGGGTCGCTCATCCTCGTCGCCGGCTCGCTGTCGGACGTGTTCGGACGGGTGCGGATCGTCACGTGGGGGTTGGTCGTGTTCGGGGTGGCCTCGGTCGCGTGCGCGATCGCACCGTCGGGCGAGGTGCTCGTCGTGGCGCGCGCGGTGCAGGGCATCGGCGGCGCACTCGTCACGCCGAGCTCGCTCGCGCTCATCGTCGCCGCGTACCGCGGGGCTGCGCAGGCGAGGGCGATCGGCACCTGGACGGCTTGGTCGAGTGCCGCGGTCATCGTCGGTCCGGTCGTCGGCGGGCTCGTGGTCGACGGCATCGGCTGGCGGTGGATCTTCGTGCTGACCGCGGTGCCGATCGCGGTCACGATCCCGCTGGTCCTGCGCATCACGGGCGACGTGCCTCCGGTGCAGCGACCGCGGATCGACGTCGTCGGCGCCGTCCTGGCGGTCGTCGGTGTGGGCGGGGTGGTGCTCGGGCTCATCGAGCAGGAGCGACTCGGGTGGGGCGCCCCCGTGGTCGTCGTCGCGCTCGTCGCCGGAGCAGCCGCGCTCGTGGCGTTCGTGCCGTGGGAACGACGGGTCGCCAGGGCCGGGGGAGCGCCGCTCGTGCCGCTCGAGCTCTTCCGGGCGCGGAACTTCGCGGTCGGGAACCTCGCGACCCTGTCGATCTACGGGGCGCTCGGGATGGTCGGTTTCGTCGTGACGCTCTTCCTGCAGGAGGTCTGGTCGTTCCCCGCCTGGCTCGCCGGTGTCGCGAGCCTGCCGCCGACGATCCTGCTCCTCGCACTGTCCACCACGGTCGGCGCGCTCGCCGGGCGCCACGGCCCGCGGTGGTTCATGGCCGCAGGTCCCGCGATCGCCGCGGCCGGGGCGCTCGTGATGCTCGGCGCCGGTGACGACCCGACGGGCTACTGGTGGACGGTGCTGCCCGGGTTGGTGCTCGTCGGCGTGGGGATCGCGACGATGGTGGCCCCGCTGACGAGCGCCGTGCTCGGGTCGGTGCCGGAGCGTGAGGCCGGCGTGGGGTCGGCGGTCAACAACGCCGTCGCCCGGGTCGCCGGTCTCGTGGTCGTGGCGCTCGCCGGGGTCGTGCTCGGTGGCGGGGTGAGCGTCGTCGGCTTCCACCGGGCGATGGCCGTGATGGCGTTCCTGCTCCTGGCGGGGGCGCTCGTCAGCGCCGTCGGGATCCGGAATGCCCCGACGCGAACGTGAGTTGAGCCAAGTAGACTCAAGTACGAGACGCGCGAGCAGGACGCGACGTGCGCGCAGTACGACACCCACGACCACCGCAACGGAAAGGACGGACCGCATGGCGAACCTCCAGGGCGCCCCCGACTCGCAGGAACGGCAGAAGACCGCCCTCGAGCAGTACGGCGTCGACCTCACCGCGATCGCCCGGAGCGGCAAGCTCGACCCGGTCATCGGGCGTGACGCCGAGATCCGCCGCGTCTCGCAGGTGCTGACGCGACGCACCAAGAACAACCCGGTGCTCATCGGCGAGCCCGGCGTCGGCAAGACCGCCGTCGTCGAGGGGCTCGCGCAGCGCATCGTCGCCGGTGACGTCGCCGACTCCCTCAAGGACAAGCGGCTCGTGTCGCTCGACATCTCCGCCCTCATCGCCGGCGCGAAGTACCGCGGCGAGTTCGAGGAGCGGCTCAAGGCGGTGCTCAAGGAGATCAACGACTCCGACGGGCAGGTCATCACGTTCATCGACGAGCTGCACACCCTGATGGGCGCCGGCGGTGGCGAGGGCTCGGTGGCGGCGTCGAACATGCTCAAGCCGATGCTGGCCCGCGGCGAGCTCCGGCTCATCGGCGCGACGACGCTCGACGAGTACCGCCAGTACATCGAGAAGGACGCCGCCCTCGAGCGGCGCTTCCAGCAGGTCTACGTCGGGGAGCCGAGCGTCGAGGACGCCGTGGCGATCCTCCGCGGGCTCAAGGAGCGCTACGAGGCGCACCACAAGGTGACGATCAACGACTCCGCGCTCGTCGCAGCGGCGAGCCTGTCGAACCGGTACATCTCCGGCCGCCAGCTGCCGGACAAGGCGATCGACCTGATCGACGAGGCGGCGTCGCGCCTGCGCATGGAGATCGACTCGTCGCCGGTCGAGATCGACGAGCTCAAGCGCTCCGTCGACCGGCTGCGCGTCGAGGAGTTCGCGCTGAAGCAGGAGAAGGACGACGCCTCGAAGGCCCGGCTCGAGACCCTTCGCGCCGAGCTCGCCGGACGCCAGGAACGCCTCGACGAACTGCAGCGGCGCTGGCAGGCCGAGCGCGCGACCCTGAACCGCATCGGTGAGCTGAAGCAGCAGCTCGACGACCTGAACATGCGCAGTCAGCGGGCGCAGCGCGAGGCCGACTACGAGACGGTCTCGCGGCTCGAGTACGGCGAGAAGCCCCGCATCGAGGCCGAGCTCGCCGCCGCCGAGCAGGCCGAGAGTGCTGAGCGCATGGTGAACGACAGCGTCACCGACGAGGACATCGCCGCCGTGATCGCGCAGTGGACGGGCATCCCGATGGGTCGCCTGCTGCAGGGCGAGACCGAGAAGCTCCTGCACCTCGAGACGGAGCTCGGCCGCCGGATCATCGGGCAGCGCAGTGCCGTCGGCACCGTGTCCGAGGCCGTCCGTCGCACCCGCGCGGGCATCTCCGACCCGGACCGACCGACCGGCTCCTTCCTGTTCCTCGGTCCCACCGGGGTCGGCAAGACCGAGCTGGCCAAGGCGCTCGCGGAGTTCCTGTTCGACGACGAGAAGGCCCTCGTCCGCATCGACATGAGCGAGTACGGCGAGAAGCACTCGGTCGCGCGGCTCATCGGCGCCCCGCCCGGGTACGTCGGGTACGAGGCCGGCGGGCAGCTCACCGAGACCGTCCGGCGTCGGCCGTACTCGGTGGTGCTGCTCGACGAGATCGAGAAGGCGCACCCCGAGGTCTTCGACGTGCTGCTCCAGGTGCTCGACGACGGGCGCCTGACCGACGGGCAGGGCCGCACGGTCGACTTCCGGAACACCATCGTGATCCTGACGTCGAACCTCGGCTCGCAGTTCCTGACCGACGCGTCGCTCAGCGCCACCCAGCGCGAGGAGGCCGTCCGTGAGCTCGTCCAGCAGTCGTTCCGCCCCGAGTTCGTCAACCGACTCGACGACATCGTCGTGTTCCAGGCGCTGACGCACGAGGACCTCGGCCAGATCGTGTCGCTCTACGTCGACCGGCTCGCCCGGCGCCTGTCCGACCGTCGGCTCGAGCTCGCGGTCACACCGTCGGCCCGTGGATGGCTCGCGGAGCGCGGGTACGACCCGGTGTACGGCGCGCGGCCGCTCCGCCGGCTCATGCAGCGGCAGATCGACGACCAGCTGGCGCGGGCCATCCTGGCCGGCGACGTCCGCGACGGCGACACGGTCCGTGTGGACGTCGCGGACGACGGCGAGACGCTCGTCGTCGAGCCCTTCGAGCTGGCCGAGATCGTCGAGGAGTAGGCGGACGGTCGGTCCGGTCGTGACGGGACCGACCGCACAGCGGTGACGGCCTGGAGGCCCGGTGCCGGTCCACGAGATCCGCACCGGGCCTCCAGGCCGTCGCGTCCCTTCCGTCGTCGTCGCGGTCCGAGTAACGCCCTGGAAACAGGCGGACCGACAGGCTCGCCGCATGGACACGCTCTCGATCGACACCGTTCCCCTCATCGTCGTCCCCGGCCCGCAGAGCCGCGCCTTCGTCGTCCACCTGGACGAGCGTCGCGGCACCGTGGACGTACACCCAGCCGATGCCTAGAAATGTCATGTGTCATGTACTCGTGCGCGTACTGGTGGTAGACGACGAGACAGCCCTGGCCGACCTGATCGCTCGTGGACTCACGCGGCAGGACATGGCCGTCGACGTGGCGTACCGCGGGGACCACGCCGACGAGCTGCTCGCCGTGAACGACTACGACGTCGTCGTGCTCGACCGCGACCTCCCCGGCATGCACGGGGACGAGGTCGCCCGGCGGCAGACCACCCGGTCGGGGTGCACGCGGATCCTCATGCTGACCGCTGCGACTGCCCTGACGGACCGCGTCCACGGGCTCGAGCTCGGCGCCGACGACTACCTGCCGAAGCCGTTCGAGTTCCCCGAGCTCGTCGCCCGGGTCCGTGCGCTCGGTCGACGCAGCACCGCCGCCGTCGCGCCGGTGCTCGAGCGGAGCGGCCTGCTCCTCGACTCGAACCGCCGCATCGCCACGCGGGACGGTCGCCCGCTCGACCTGACCACGAAGGAGCTCGGGGTGCTCGAGGTGCTGCTCCGCGCGGACGGGCGGATCGTCTCCGCCGAGGAGCTGCTCGAGAAGGTCTGGGACATGAACATCGACCCGTTCACCGCAGCCGTCCGGGTGACGATGTCGAAGCTCCGCAAGAAGCTCGGCGCTCCGGACCCGATCCGCACGGTGCCGGGCAAGGGCTACGCGCTGTGACCCGACCCTGGTCCATCCGGGCGCGGACGACCCTGACGTTCGCGGTCGCCTCGATGGTGCTGACCGCCGCCGTGGTGCTCCTCGTCACGTGGGGATCGACGCTGACGCTGTCCGGTGCCTACGGACCGGCGGTGGCACTCCAGCGCTCGGACGCGGCGGGGTTCGGCGATGCAGGCGGACCCGAGCCCAGACCGGGGTCGGAGCCGTCGGGGGCGTCAAGGTCGCTCGAGGGTTCCGCGGCCGCGGTCGTCCGGGTGGCCGCTCAGACCCAGTGGCATTGGGCCGCCGCCGGTGTCGTCGCAGCCGGCGTCCTGGCCGGGCTCGTCGGCTGGTTCGTCAGCCGACGGGTCCTGCTCCCGGTGGACCGGATCGCCGCCGCCGCCGAACGCCTGTCCGCGTCGACCCTGCACGAACGCATCGGTCTCGACGGGCCGGACGACGAACTCCGACGCCTCGCTCGGAGCATCGACGACCTGCTGGACCGCCTCGAGACGGCGTTCGAGAGTCAGCGGCGCTTCGTGGCGCAGGCGTCGCACGAGCTCCGGACGCCCCTCGCCGTGCAGCGCACGGCGCTCCAGGTCGGACTGCACGACGGGGCGGGCCCGGCGGAGCTGGTGTGCGTGCGTGAGGAGCTGCTCGAGCAGAACCGGCGCTCGGAGCACCTCGTCGAGAGCCTGCTCGTCCTGGCAGAGGCGGACCGTGGTCTCGACGGGCGGACCGAGCGCATCGACCTCGCCGCACTGGTGCACGAGGTGGTGCTGCACGCCGAGGACCACGCGCAGCGGTGCACGGTGCGGCTGACCGAGACGATCGACACGACGTCCGGGCTCGTCGCGGTGACGGCGGAGCCCGTCCTGACCCGGCAGCTCCTCACCAACCTCGTGGACAACGCGATCGAGTACAACCAGACCGGCGGTGCGGTCGTCGTCCGCGTCCGCGACGACGGACTCGAGGTGGAGAACTCCGGTCCGCCCGTCGACCCGGACGAGGTCGCACACCTGCTGGAACCGTTCCGCCGCGGGCGAGGAGCGGCTCCGGGGCGGCACAGTGGTCTCGGACTCAGCATCGTGACCGCGATCACCCGTGCTCACGGATGGACACTGGCGGTCGTCACCAGAGCCGAGGGTGGGCTCGTCGTCAGGGTCCGGATGACCGATTAGCTAACCGGGCCCTTGTTTCGTCGGTGTCTCCGTCGAGCACGCGATGCCGAAACGCCACCTGCGCTGCGCTGGTCGCATGAACCAGCGAACCGTCCCGTTCCGTGTCCTCGCGCCCGTCGCCCTGGCCCTCCTCGCCGGCTGCACCCTCTCCGCGTGCTCGTCGGCACCGGACGGGTCCTCCACGAGCAGTCCGTCCGCCGACAGCGCAGCACAGCGCGCGCTGGCGTACGGCGCCTGTCTGCGCGATGCGGGGTTCGACGTGTCCGACGACGACCTGGTGGCGGGTCGGTTGGCGATCCCGGACGGCGCCGATCCCGAAGCATTCGCGCGGGCCTCCGACGCGTGCGACGCCACGAGCGCCGCAGCCCACGACGGGGCCGGAGCGGCGGAGGAGTCGGCGGAGCCCCTCGACCTCGGGCCCGGGTTCGTCCGGTGTGTGCGCGACGCGGGCTTCCCGGACTTCCCGGACGACCCCGAGGCCCAGGCGGCGTTCGAGCCGGCCGACTCGGCCGCGTACGACCGCGTCTGGGCGGACTGCGCGGAGGCCGCGGGTGCCGAACCGGGGACGACCGGCGGCGAGTGACCGCAGGAGCGACGACGCCTCCCTCGGACAGCTGACGGAGGCGTCGTCGTGTGCGTCCTGCCGTGCTCTCCCGCAGGTCCGCCGGTCCGCCGGGCCCTGGCGGCCGGGGCTCGTCTCGTTTCGTCGGTGCAACGATGCCCGACCGCTCGTCGAAACACCCCGTGTCGTTCCCTGGGTGCATGACCGAGACGACCATCCGCACGAAGTCCCTCCTGACCGCGATCGCCCTGATCGCGGTCCTCCCGCTCGGCCTCACGGCCTGTTCCCCGTCCGATCCGACCGCCGACCACACCACCGCGGCGGCAGAGGGGGTCGGAGCCCGCTGGGCTGCCTGCATGCGCGAGGGCGGCTTCGAGGTGCAGGACGCATCCGACGAACAGATCACCTCGGGCGCCTTCTCGATGCCCTCGGGCGTCGACGAGGAGGCCTTCGGCAAGCGGTCCGACACCTGCCGTGAGCAGCTCGGTGTCCACGGGGCGGACGACGCCCAGAAGCAGGAGTGGGCGCGGCAGTACGACGCGGTGGCGTCGTGCATCCGCGAGAACGGCTACCCGGACTTCCCTGAGCAGCAGGAAGGGTCGCTCGACTTCGGGAACTACGCCCGCGCCCAGGAACCGCGGTTCGACTCGGCGGTGCAGGCCTGCATGCAGGAGTTCGCTCCCGACACCCGCAGCGCGAACTGATCCGCAGACCGACAGACCGAACCGCGAAGGACACCATGACCTCCTCCACACCACGAGTGCACTCCCGCCGAGCGGGTCGCCGCACCGTCGTCGCCGCCGTCTGCCTGGTCGCCGTGCTCGGAGCCGCCGGCGCATCCTGGGCGCTGCTCGCCAGCGGCCCGACCGCGGCGTCCGCCTCGGCGACCGACCAGGCGACCACGGGCCGGCACACCTCGCCCGTCACCCGCGGAGACCTGACCGAGACGTGGACCTACGCGGGCACGCTCGGCTACGGCGCCCCCGTCGGCATCCCCGGTGCGGCTGCGGGTACCGTCACCTGGCTGCCGAAGCCCGGCCAGGTCGTCCACCGCGACGAACCGCTCTACGCCGTCGACGAGCGGCCGGTGCTCGCGATGCACGGCGCCGTCCCGCTCTGGCGCACGCTCGAGTCCGGGGACCGCGGCCAGGACGTCGCGCAGCTCAACCACAACCTCGCCGCCCTCGGCTACGGCGTGGTGGAGGACGACGTGTTCGGCCGGCGGACGCTCGCGGCCGTCCGGCAGTGGCAGCGCGACCGGCACCGTGAGGTCACGGGCACGATCGGTGTCGACGACGTGGTCTTCGTCGACGGCGACGTCCGCATCGCCTCCGTCGAGGGGCAGCTCGGACTGCCGGCGGAGGGGGACGTCCTGCGGGTGACCAGCACGCGGCGGGTCGTCGTCGTGACCGTGGGACAGCAGGACGCCGACCGGTTCGCCGTCGGCACCGCCGTGGACGTCCGGGTCAACGGCACCGGTGATCCCTTCCCCGGGAAGGTGATCGACAGCGCGCCGGTCGAGGACACCGAGGGCGGAGCGCCGAAGGTGTCGGCGACGATCGCGCTCGAGTCCGGCGACCGGGAGCTGCCGGCAGCAGCGACCGCACAGGTCGACACGGTCGGCCGGACCGAGCGCGACGTCCTGTCGGTGCCGGTCGCTGCGATCGTGGCTGCTGGCCAGGACGAGTACGCCGTCGACGTCGTCCGAGGCGGGACCACCGATCGGGTGCCGGTCGACGTCGGCTTCGTCGCCGACGGGCGGATCGCCGTGACCGGTGCCCTGCGTGAGGGCGACCAGGTCGTGGTGCCGTCGTGAGCATGCGCGCTTCCCGCGACTCGTGCGTCGCTCCGGTCGGACCCGCTGCACCGACCTCGTCCGACGAGTCCGTCCTCGTGCTGCGCGACGTGGTGAAGACGTACGGCGACGTCGGAGCCCTGCGCGGTGTGACGATCACGGTCGACGCCGGAGAGCTGGTCGCGGTGGTCGGCCCGTCCGGCTCCGGCAAGTCGACGATGCTGAACATCATCGGCACGCTCGACCGACCCACGTCCGGGACACTGGTCGTCGCCGGACAGGACGTCAGCACGATGACCGACGACGCGCTGTCGGAACTGCGCGCCGACCACATCGGGTTCGTCTTCCAGCACTTCCACCTGCAAGCCGGCGCGACCGCGGCCGAGAACGTCGCCGACGGCCTCCTGTACACGGGCGTCGCGCGACCGGACCGACAGCGTCGAGCAGTCGCAGCGCTCGAACGGGTGGGTCTCGGACACCGCGTGGACCACCGACCGAACGAGCTGTCGGGCGGCGAGAAGCAGCGCGTCGCCATCGCGCGTGCGATCGTCGGTGACCCGACGATCCTGCTCGCCGACGAGCCGACCGGCGCCCTCGACACCGCCTCGGGAGCAGCGATCCTCGAGTTGCTCGACGAACTGCACCGGGGTGGCACGACCGTCCTCGTGATCACGCACGACCTCGAGCTCGCAGCGGCGATGCCGCGGCAGGTCAGGATGCGCGACGGGCTGGTGCAGGAGGACTCCCGCGACGGTTCCGGTGCGCTCGACGCGCGGACGCTCGCGGACACCATCCGCCGCGCCGGCACCGGCCTGATCGGTGCCTTCGGGACCGACCTGTCCGACGTCGACGCAGAGGTCGCGCAGTGAGCCGCCGGAACGCTGTGCGCGCCGGCGACCTGCTCCGGCTCGGGCTGTTCGGCCTCCGCACCCGGCCGACCCGGGTCGTGCTGTCGGCGCTCGGCATCGCGATCGGCATCGCCGCGATGATCGCCGTCGTCGGCATCTCGTCGACGAGCAAGGCGAAGCTCGACCAGGTGCTCGATGCACTGGGCACGAACGTCCTGACCGCGACGAAGACCCAGGGGCTCGCCCAGACACCGCCGCTGCCGGAGACGGCGGTCGAATCGGCGCTGCGTCAGGACGTGGTGTCAGCGGCAGCGGGTGTCGGCACCGTGAAGAAGAGTCCCGTCTACCGGAACCCGTTCGTCCCACCACTGGAGACGAAGGGCATCGGCACGATGGCAGCCTGGGGGGACGTCCCCGCGGTGCTGGGCGGGCACGTCGCCTCTGGTCGGTGGATCGACACCCGTCCCGGCGCCGTGGACCAGGTCGTCATCGGCTCGCAGGCCGCCGAGGCGCTGGGGATCGGCCCCGTCGAGCCGGACAGCCGCGTGTGGACGGGCGGGCGCTGGGTGCAGGTGGTCGGGGTGCTCGCACCGATGGCACTGGCGCCCGATCTCGACAACCAGGTCTTCGTCCCGCTCGGGCTCGCTGCGCAGCTCGGCTTCGACGGCCACCCGACAGCCGTGTACACGCGCGTTGACCCCGAGCGGGTCGATGCGAGCCGCGACGTCCTCGCCCGGGCGATCCGACCGGACGCCCCGAGGGACGTCGGCGTGACGAACCCGTCGGACGCGCTCGCCGCGAAGAACGCGACGGACGACTCCTTCACCGGGCTCCTCGTCGGGATCGGCGGTGTGGCGTTGCTGGTCGGCGGCATCGGCGTCGCGAACACCATGGTGATCACCGTCCTCGAGCGGCGGGCCGAGGTGGGTGTCCGACGGGCGCTCGGTGCCCGTCGTCGCAACATCCGCGACCAGTTCCTGGTGGAGTCGCTGCTGCTGTCGTTCCTCGGCGGTGTCGCCGGGGTGGTGATCGGCGTGGGGGTGACCGCCGCCTTCGCGGCCGCGAACGGCGCTCCGCTCGCGGTCCCGCTCTGGGCGGTCGCCGGCGGCCTCGGCGCGACCGTCGTGATCGGTGGGGTCTCCGGGATCTACCCGGCGGCACGCGCGGCACGCATCCCACCGACCTCCGCGCTCGCCTCCGTCTGAGGCGAGCGGGTCCGGACCGCCGCCGCCCGACAGGGGCGGTCGGTCCACCAGACGCACCGCCGGGAGGCCCGGTGCCGGTCCCTGGAACCGGCACCGGGCCTCCCGGCCTACCGTCCAGGGCATGCCAGAGCTGCCGATCCTGCGTCGCCTCACCGATTCCATCGAGCGCGCGAGCGTCCTCGACAAGGCCGTCGACGTCGACACGCGTGTCGTCCGCGCGGTCGCGAAGCCACGCGCCCTGCGGCAACTGCTGCACGGCGTACCGTTCGGCCACCCGCTGCACCCGCTCATGGTCCAGGTGCCGCTCGGCGCGTGGATCTCCGCCGCGGTCCTCGACACGATCGGCGGGAAGGGCAACGCCCGGGCCGCGACGACCCTGACCGGCGTCGGTCTGGTGTCGGCGACGGCGGCGTCCACCGCGGGGTACGTGGACTGGGCCGAGCTCTCGCTCGAGCAGCGTCGCACCGGGTGGGTGCACCAGGCCGTCAACTGGGTCGGCATCACGTTCTTCGGGCTGTCGTGGTGGCAGCGCCGGAAGGGCAACACGGCCGCGGGCAAGGCCCTCGGCTTCGTCGGGCTCACCGTCGTGAGCGTCGGCGGGTACCTCGGCGGGCACCTGTCGTACCGGCAGCGCGCGGGCGTCGGATCGAGCGACCGGGTGCCGTTCGACGACTGAGATCGTCCCGCTCGTCCTTCGTTCGTGTTGGTTTCACGACAGAACGGTTGCGTTCGTGTGACTTTCGGACGTACAGTTCCTGAAACCAACGGGAACGAAGGAGTTCGGGCATGTACGCAACGGAGCGGCAGGATGCCATCGCCGCCGCGCTGCAGTCGACCGGGCGGGTGTCCGTCGCCGACCTCGCCGAGCACCTCGACGTCACCACCGAGACCGTCCGCCGCGACCTCGACGCCCTCGAGACCGCCGGAGTCCTGCGCCGCGTGCACGGGGGAGCCGTCCCCGCGGGCCGTTCGAGCGTCGTCGAGCTGAGCGTCGCCGAGCGCGAGGGGCAGCACGGCTCCGCGAAGACCGCGATCGCCCGCGCCGCGATGCACCTGGTGCCCGCGACCTTCACCGGCTCGATCGCCCTCGACGCCGGCACCACCTGCGCCGCCGTCGCCGCCGAGCTCGTCCGCTGGGAGCCGGCGACCCCGGGCGCGACCCTGACCGTCGTCACGAACTCGGTGCCGATCGCCGCCACCCTGCAGCACAGCGAGCACGTCGAGCTGCACCTGCTCGGCGGCCGGGTGCGCGGGGTCACGAGCGCCGCGGTCGGCACGGCCACCGTGCAGCAGATCGGCGCCCTCCGCCCCGACATCGCCTTCGTCGGCACGAACGGCCTGTCCGCGGGCTTCGGCCTGAGCACGCCCGACGAGTACGAGGCCGCCGTGAAGGGCGCCTACGTGCTCGCGGCCCGCCGCAGCGTGGTGCTCGCCGACGCCGCCAAGCACGGGGTCGAGGCGCTCATGCGCTTCGCCCGACTCGACGAGGTCGACACCCTCGTCACCGACCAGGAGCCGCCGGCCGACCTCGCCGGTGCGCTCACCGACGCCGACGTGGAGGTCGTGGTCGCATGAACAGCACCCGCATCGTCACCGTGACGCCCAACCCGTCCCTCGACCGCACGATCGAGCTCGGCGGCGAACTCCAGCGCGGCGCCGTGCAGCGGGCCGTCCGCACCACGGCCGAGCCCGGCGGCAAGGGCGTCAACGTCTCGCGGGTCGTGGTCGCGAGCGGTGGGGACACCCTCGCCGTGCTGCCCGGCGACGAGCTCGACCCCGTCCTGCTCGGCCTGGCGACCCGGGGCATCCCGACCGTCGCGCTGCCGATCGGCGCTCCGCTGCGGTCGAACGTCACCGTCACCGAGCCGACCGGCACGACGACGAAGCTCAACGAGCCGGGGCCGTCGCTCGCGGGTCGACTCGACGACCTCGCCGCCCTCGTCGCCGACGCGGCGGGCCCCACCCCGACCGGACCGGCCGCCAGCTGGGTCGTCCTCGCCGGGTCCCTGCCGCCCGGGCTGCCCGACGACGCGCTCGCCGTGCTCGTCCGCGCCGTCCGCGACAGGCACGGGGATGCCGTCCGCATCGCCGTCGACTCGTCCGGCCTGCCGTTCACCGCGCTGCTGCAGTCCGGCGAGCGGATCGACCTGGTCAAGCCGAACGCCGAGGAGCTCGCCGAGGTCGTCGGCGGCGACCCGGAGGAGTACGAGCGCGACCCCGAGGCCGCCGTCGCCGCCGCCCACCGTCTGCGCGAGAAGCACGTCGACACCGTCCTGCTCACCCTGGGCAGCGCGGGCGCCGTGCTCGTCTCCGGCGAGGGCAGCCACGTCGCCGCCGCCCCCCGGATCGTCGCGCGGTCGACGGTCGGTGCCGGTGACTCGTCCCTCGCGGGCTACCTGCTCGCCGAGGTCGCCGGGGCCTCCGCACCCGAGCGTCTCGCCCAGGCCGTCGCCACCGGAGCCGCCGCAGCGGCGCTGCCCGGCAGCGACGTCCCCGCCCTCGACCACACCGACCCCGGCAGCGTGACCGTCCGGACCCTGCACACGACGCAGGTCCCCGCACCGGTCGCCTGACCCGGCCCAGCAGCACCACCCAGCAGCACCACCCCGCAGCACCACCCCGCCGTACCCCCTGGAACCAGCACTGCCCGCGCCACGGCGCCACTGCAAAGGAGCAACCCCCATGTCCGCAGACACGACGCAGCGCCTCATCAGCGCAGAGCTCGTCGGCCTCGACGAGGACCTCGGCGCGACGTCGTCCGACGTCATCCGCGTGCTCGCCGACCGCGTCGCCGCCACCGGCCGCGCGGCCGACGGCGCCACCCTGGCCGAGGACGCCATCAAGCGCGAGGCGAGCGTCGGCACCGGTGTGCCCGGCGGCATCGCGATCCCGCACGCCCGCTCGGCCTCGGTGTCGAGCCCGACCCTGGCGTTCTCGCGCCTGGCGCGGAAGGTGCCGTTCGGTGCCCCGGACGGCGACGCCGACGTCGTCTTCATGATCGCCGTGCCCGAGGGTGCCGACAAGGACCACCTCACGGTGCTGTCGACCCTGGCCCGGGCACTCATCCGCGACGACTTCACCGCCGCGCTCCGCGCCGCCTCGACCCCGCAGGAGGTCGTCGACCTGGTGCAGCGCGAGGTGGGCGGCGAGGTCGCCGCAGCCGGTGTCGGGACCGCGAGCAGTGCCTCCCGTCCGACCACGACGGCCGGCGCGACCGGTGCTGCCGCCGCGACCGCTGCCGGAGCCGGTGCCGCCCCCGGCAGCGCCGGTGCACGCAAGGTCATCGTCGGCGTCACCGCCTGCCCGACCGGCATCGCACACACCTACATGGCCGCCGACGCCCTCGTCGCCGCCGCTGAGCGCGCCGGTGCCGAGATGCACGTCGAGACGCAGGGCTCCTCGCAGGTCGAGCCGCTCGACCCCGCCCTGATCGCCCGAGCCGACGCCGTCGTCTTCGCCGTCGACGTGGACGTCCGCGACCGCGGCCGCTTCGCCGGCAAGCCGCTGGTCTCCGGCCCGGTCAAGCGCGGCGTCGACGAGCCCGACGCGATGATCGCCGAGGCGATCCGCGCCGCCGACGACCCGCACGCCGCACGCGTGCAGGGCGGCGCGGCCAGTGCGTCCGAGACGACGAAGCCCGACGAGCACTTCGGCCAGGCGCTCAAGCGCTGGCTCCTCACCGGCGTCAGCTACATGATCCCGTTCGTCGCGGGCGGCGGTCTCCTCATCGCCCTCGGCTTCCTGCTCTCCGGCTACGCCATCGCGCTCCCGCACGGCGACTCCGGGCAGAACAACGCCGTGTACACGCTGACGAACTACACGCTGCTCAACCTGCCGCCGGAGGGCCTCGGCTACTACCTCGGTGCCGCCGCGTTCCAGATCGGCGGGGTGTCCCTCGGGTTCCTCGTCGCAGCCCTCGCCGGGTACATCGCCTACGCGATCGCCGACCGTCCGGGCATCGCACCGGGCTTCGTCGCCGGGTCGATCGCCGTCTTCATGAACGCCGGCTTCCTCGGCGGGCTCGTCGGTGGTCTCATCGCCGGTGCCGCCGCGTACTGGATCGGCCGCATCCCGACCTGGCGCTGGCTCCGCGGCCTCATGCCGGTCGTGATCATCCCGCTCTTCGCGTCGATCATCGCCTCGGGCCTCATGCTCCTCGTGCTCGGCGGTCCGATCGCCTGGCTCATGACGCAGCTCACCAACTGGCTGAACTCGCTCAACGGCGCCTCGGCGATCCTGCTCGGTGTCATCCTCGGCCTGATGATGGCGTTCGACCTCGGTGGCCCGGTCAACAAGGTCGCGTACTCGTTCGCCGTCGCCGGGCTCGGTGCCGGCACCGCGACGAACGTCGTGCCGTTCGAGATCATGGCCGCCGTGATGGCCGCCGGCATGGTCCCGCCGCTCGCCCTGGCGCTCGCGTCGACGGTCCTCTACCGCAAGGGCTTCACGAAGCCGGAGCGCGAGAACGGCAAGGCCGCCTGGCTGCTCGGTGCGTCGTTCATCTCCGAGGGCGCGATCCCGTTCGCGGCAGCCGACCCGCTGCGCGTCATCCCCGCCTCGATGGTCGGTGCTGCGGTCACGGGCGCGATCTCGATGGCGGCCGGTGTGACCTCGCGTGCACCGCACGGCGGCATCTTCGTCTTCTTCGCCATCGGGGACATCGTGATGTTCATCGTCGCGATCCTGGCCGGCACCGTCGTCTCGGCGCTGGTCCTGGTCGGCCTGAAGAAGTGGGTGCGCAAGTCGCCCGCCGCCGAGTCCGTCGCCGCCGAGCAGGCAGCGGTGGCCGGCGAGACGGTCGGCCAGCGCGCGCCGGCCGCCGTGTAGCGGTCGTCACCACACGACGGACGGGAGGCCCGGTGCCAGACGGCACCGGGCCTCCCGTCCGTCGGCGTGTCGGGCCGCGCCGCGCCGGGGCCGTGGCCGGGATGTCGCGTCGTGAGACGCCGCAGGATGTGGGGGGCGTCTCGGCCGGGTCGAGGCGTCCGGGGCCGACGCCGGCGTCTCGGCCCGACGCCGGCGTCTCAGAGCGGTGCGAGCATCCGGCGCGACGGGGCGTCTCGGCCCGACGCCGGCGTCTGGTGGAGGCGGGTGCACCGCGATCTGTCAGGACACTCAGGGACACTCGGGGGATGACGACCGCCCTCACGCCGCCGCCGATCCCGTCCCTGCCCGCGAGTGCGACCGCCTCCGCCGCGGGTTCCCGCCCGGAGGGCACCGAGGACCTCGGCGGCCTGTCGGGCTTCGTGCTGCAGCTCATCGACGCGCTGGGGGAGTGGGGCGTCGCACTGATGCTCTTCGTCGAGACGGTGTTCCCGCCGATCCCGTCCGAGGTCATCCTGCCGCTCGCGGGCTTCCTGGCCGGGGCCGGGCAGATGAACCTCGTGCTCGTGCTGGTGCTGGCGACGCTCGGGTCGTACCTCGGCGCGCTCGTGCTCTACTGGCTCGGCGCCGTCATCGGGTTCGAGCGGACCGTGCGGCTGCTGGGGCGGCTGCCGCTCGTCGACGAGGACGACTTCCGCAAGGCAGCCGCGTGGTTCCACCGGCACGGCAAGAGCGCGGTCTTCTTCGGCCGCTTCGTGCCGATCGTGCGCAGCCTGATCTCGCTGCCGGCCGGTGCGGACCGGATGCACCTGGTGCCGTTCTCGGTCTTCACGATCGTCGCGAGCGGCATCTGGAACAGCGCGCTCGTGCTGCTCGGTGCCGCGTTCGGCACGCAGTACGACAAGGTCGAGCAGTACACCGAGTGGATCGACCGGGTGCTCTACGTCGCGATCGCAGTCGTGGTCGTCACCTTCGTGGTCCGGCGCATCCGCCGTGTCCGCGCCGAGCGGTCGGAGCAGCGCGCGGTGGCGCAGGACACGGAGTCGACCGGTGCCGTCCGCGGACGCCGTCGTGCGACGTCCGCGAACGACTGACGGGTCACTTCTTCGTGAGGGCCGACTCCTTGTGGGCGGCCTTGTTGCCGGACTTCTCGGACTCGATGATCCAGTACGGGTCGTCGTCCGTCGGCTTGAAGTCCTGACCGTCGAACGTGAAGTCCTTCGTCTTCTTCTCGACGAGCTTGCCGGTCGTCTTGCCCTGCGAGGTGTTCCAGTGCACCTCGTCGCCCTTCGACAGTGCCACGATGTCCTCCTTGCGTAGTCAGTACGGTTGCGTGACCCCGGACGCTACCCCCGCAGATCCGCGGATCCACGGGCATCTGTCCCCCATCACGATGTCGTAACGCCCCTGCGGGATCGAGGTGGGACGCGTACCGTTGATCGTGAGTCAGTTCGCCGGCGTGTGCCGCGGTCCCCGACGGCTCCAGACGGAACGACGTGCAGCATGACCCTGGTCGACAGCGCACGAGCCGACACGGTCCTCTCCGGCCGCTACCGGCTCGTCCGGCTCATCGGTACCGGTGGCATGGGCTCCGTGTACGAGGCCCGCGACGAGCACACCTACCGGCTCGTCGCCGTGAAGCTGTTCGCGACGCCGGACGCGATGACGACCGCCGACCGCGTCCGCCAGGAGCGCGAGATCCGCCTGCTCAGCATGCTCTCGCACCCGGGACTCGTGCCGCTCTACGACGCCGGGACCCACGAGTTCGAGGACGGCCCGCACCGCTTCATCGTGATGGAGCTCATCGCCGACACGACGCTGCTCCGGCGGCTCGCGGGCGGGGCGCTGCACAACTACGAGGTCGCCGACCTCGGCGCACAGCTCGCCGACGCCCTGGCGTACGTGCACTCACGTGGCATCGTGCACCGCGACGTCAAGCCCGCGAACATCCTGATCAACGACGAGGGTGCATCGGGCTTCGCCCGCTCGGTCAAGCTCACCGACTTCGGCGTCGCGCACTTCGTCGACGGCTCCCGCCTGACGAACGACGGCACGATCATCGGCACCGCGGCCTACCTCAGCCCCGAGCAGGTCGCGGGTGAGGCGATCGGCTTCGCCACCGACGTGTACTCGCTCGGCCTGGTGCTGCTCGAGTCGCTCACCGGCAAGCAGGAGTACTCCGGCACCCTGATCGAGGCGGCCCTCGCACGGCTCCGGAACGACCCTCAGGTCCCCGCGGAGGTCGGTGCCGAGTGGAGGGACCTGCTCGCCAAGATGACGCACCGCGACCCGGCGAAGCGTCCGACGGCCGTCGCGGTCGCGAACGCGCTGCGCGGTGGGTCGACGCAGATCACCGGTCCGGTCCCGCTCGGGCCGGAGCGCACGAAGCACAAGCGCGACCACAAGCTGCACCGTGCGGCGCACAAGCACGCCAAGCGCGGGACCTTCACGGCGGTCCGTCGCTGGCAGCGTCGCAACGTGCTCGTCGGCTCGTTCGCCACGTTCGGTGTGCTCGCCGCGTGTGCCGCCGCGTACGTCGCGGGCACCCTGCACTGACCGGGCTCACGCGTCGCTGCAGCGCCGTCCGCCGGTGCGCGACACGGCGTCGCCGGACGACGGTCCCTGGCAGGATGGGGGCATGACCGACCAGCGATGGATCAAGATCTGCGGGCTCTCGACGCCGGAGACCGTGGACGCCGCCGTGGATGCCGGTGCCGACGCGGTCGGGTTCGTCTTCGCCGCCGGCAGCCCCCGCACGGTGACGGCGGACCTCGCGAAGGAGCTCGTCGAACGGGTGCCCGAGGGCATCGACGCCGTCGGGGTCTTCCGCGACCAGCAGATCGACGAGGTGGTCGGCATCGCCTCCGAGGTCGGGCTCACCACCCTGCAGCTGCACGGCCGCGAGTCCGTCAGTGACTTCGCCCGTGCCCGTGACGCCGGGTTCTTCACCATCCGCGCCGTCGCCGCCGCCGACTACCTGCGCGAGACCGCTGAACAGCGCGCCGCCTTCGACCACGACCTGCTGCTGCTCGACGCCGCGGTACCCGGCAGTGGCACCCTCGTCGACCCGGCGACGCTGGCCGGTCGGGTGGACGAGGCCTGGATCCTGGCCGGCGGTCTGACGCCCGCCAACGTCGTCGCCGCCGTGCAGGCGCTCGACCCGGACGGTGTCGACGTCTCCAGCGGTGTCGAGTCGGCGCGCGGCGTCAAGGACGCCGCGAAGATCCGCTCCTTCGTCGAGGCGGTCCGCAGCATCCCCTGACGGACGTGCCGTGACGGGCGCGACGTCACCACACGACGGACGGGAGGCCCGTGGCGGATCCGCCACGGGCCTTCCGTCCGTTCGTGGGCGCGTCAGCGCAGGGTGGGGATGAGCTCCGTGAGGAACGCGTCCGTGTCCTCCCAGCCCTCCACCGCGTGGCAGGGGACGCCGAGCGCCTTCACCGGGTAGTCGTTGCCCTCGGGGTCGAGGCGGTCGCCGACGAACAGCATGTCGTCGAGCGCGATGCCGGTCAGCTCGGCGAGGCGCCGCATGCCGTACGCCTTGTCGATGCCCTTCCGGGTGATGTCGACGCTCGTCGAGCCGCCGGAACGGACCTCGAGGTCGGGCAGCTCCGCCTGCACCCGGCGGCGCAGGTCGTCCTTCTTCTCACCGGTCGGGTCCCAGCGCTTCTTGACGTCCACCGGGGCGGACTGGCCGAGGGCCGAGAACGTGATCTGCGACCCGCGGTCCTCGAGGATCTCGCCCCAGGTCTCCGACTCCCAGTAGCCGGCGGCCTTCGCCTGCGCCTCGACCGCCGCGAGGGCGCGGGCCTTCTCGTCGTCGGTCAGGTCCTCGGCGTACTGCAGGGCCCAGTCAGACCCCGACCAGCGGTAGTACGCCGTGCCGCAGGTCGGCAGCAGGTGCAGGTCGTCGAGGACGAGGCCCTCGCGCTCGCGGAGCGGGAGCACGAGCTGCTGCTCGAACTGCTGGAAGTTGCCGCCCGAGATGACCGCGACGGGCACGGTGGCGAGCAGGGACGCGAACGTCTCGAGCATGCGCGGGTCGAGCGGGGACTTCGACGGCGCGAGGGTGTCGTCGAGGTCGAAGGCGACGAGGCGGGGCGTGGTCATGCCCCCGATTCTGTCAGCTGGGACCTGCGTCAGGCGCGGTGGGCGGCGGGGACGCGGTCGCGGGCGTACGTGATGTCGGTGTAGCCGTGCGGCGCGGGGTTGCCGTCCTCGTCGAGGTTCACGAAGACGACCTCGTCGATGGTCAGGATGCTGCGGTGGGTGAAGAGGTTGCGGGCCTCTGCGCGCATCGTGAGCGAGGTCCGGCCGAACCGGGTCGCGACCAGGCCGATCTCGACGATGTCGCCCTCGCGCGCGGAGGACACGAAGACGATCTCGGACATGTACTTGGTGACGACCTTGCCGTTGCCGAGCTGGATGATCGCGTAGACGGCTGCTTCTTCGTCGATCCAACGGAGCAGGCTGCCGCCGAACAGCGTGCCGTTCGCGTTGAGGTCCTCGGGGCGGACCCACTTGCGCGTGTAGAAGTTCATCTCGGGCGTCGCGACGTCGAGGTGCGGCTGGTCCGGGTGCTGCTGGTCAGGGTGGGGCTGGTCTGGCTGGTGCTGCTGGTGCTGATCCATGTCCGTACATGCTACGACGGCCGGGCCCGTGGGGGTCCGGCCGTCGTGTGCTTGCGCGGGTGTCGGCTACTCCTTGACGAGGACGACCTCGTCGAGGGGCAGGCGGGTGCGCGGGGCGACCTCGCGCTCGGCGGCCTTCTCGTCGAGCTGCGACGGGTCCGCGACCGTGCCGATCGCGGTCACGGTGTACGGCACGAAGCGCTCGGGCAGGTCGAACGCCGCGCGCAGGCCGTCGGCGTCGATCCCGGCCATCTGGTGCACGTGGAGGCCCTCGGCGTGCGCCTGGACGGTCAGCGCGGTGAGGGACTGACCGAGGTCGTACTGCGCGAACGGGCGCGCCTCGCCGTCCTCGGTCGTGGTCTCGAGGATCCCGACCACCAGGGCGCTGGCGCGGAAGGCCCAGGCGGCGTTGAAGCCGAGCAGGTTGTCGTTGATCTTCGCGAAGGTGTCGGTGCCCCGGCGGCCGGCGACGAAGCGGCGCGGCTGGTGGTTCATCGCCGACGAGGCCCAACGAGCGGCCTCGAGGACGGCGTCGAGCTGGGCGTCGGTCATGGTCGCGGTGTCGTCGTAGGAGCGCGGGCTCCAGCGCTCCTCGAGCAGCGGCACGAGCGGCTGGCTGGAGTCGGTCGAACGGGTGAGCGTGTCGGGCGTCGAGGTCATGGTGGCTGCAACGGTAGTCGATGCGTACGCATTTCCCGGCTGAGTAACGTCACATGCGGGCGTCCTGCTCGTGCTGCTCGTGCTGCTCGTGCTGCTCGTGCTGCTCGGCTGCTCGGCTGCTCGGCTGCACGTGTTGCCGTGCTGGTCGCCGTGCTGGGCTCCGGGCTGCGAGGATGGTCGTGATGGGTGGCGTGTTGACGGGGTTCGCGATCATCGGCGCGATCATCGCCGCCGGGTACGTGGTCGGTCGCGTCCGCCTGCTCGGCCCGCACGCGCAGTTCGTGATGAGCCGGCTCGCGTTCTTCGTGCTCATGCCGTGCCTGCTCTTCCACACCATCGCCACGGCGCACATCGAGACGCTGCTGTCCCCGATGCTCTGGGTGTCGCTCGTCAGCGCCGTCACGGTCGCACTCGTCGCCGTCGTGCTGTTCCGCCTGGTGCTCCGGCGGTCGGTCGCGACGACCACGGTCGGGGCACTGGCCTCCGGCTACGTCAACGCGAACAACATCGGCCTGCCGGTCGCGGTCTACGTCCTCGGCCAGGCCACCGCGGTCGTACCGGTCATCCTGCTGCAGCTCGTGGTCCTCGCCCCGCTCGCCCTGACCGTCCTCGACGCGGCCACCGCCGGGGGAGGTGGGTGGCGCTCCCGTGTCGCCGGACCCTTCCGGAACCCGATCATCATCGCCTCGCTCGCCGGGCTCGTGTGCTCCGCGCTGCGGCTCGAGATCCCGGCGCCCGTGCTCGAACCGTTCTCGCTCGTCGGTGCCGCGGCGGTGCCGGTCGTGCTGCTGTCCTTCGGCATGAGCCTGCACGGGGCGACACCGCTGCGCGACCGCGCGACGCGGCCGGACGTGCTCGTCGCCTCGGCGCTGAAGCTGCTCGTGATGCCCGCCGTGGCGTTCGTCGTCGCGCGCTTCGTCTTCGGGCTCGGCGACCAGGACGTCTTCGTCCTCACCACCCTCGGTGCGCTGCCGGCGGCGCAGAACGTGTTCAACTACGCGCAGCGCTACCAGGCCGCCGTCCCGGTCGCGCGCGACGTCGTGCTGGTCTCGACGATCGGCGCCGTGCCCGTCTTGGTCGTCATCGCCGCGCTCCTGCACCCGTAGCGCCGCCGGAAGCGGCGGTCGACGCCGGGGCTGCCGAGCGGGCCGCCCGCCGGCGCTGCCGAGCGGGCCAGATCTGTCACGCTCGACGGCTCCGGGCGACCGATCGCGCCCGGCCGATGACCGACGCGCGGCATGTCGTGCCCGTTCGGGGCGGCGGCGTCAGAAGATCATCGGGCGGTCGTCGTCGAGCGAGGTCTCCAGGTCGAGGTCGACCGACACGGGGACGTGGTCGCTCGGGGCGTCGCCCTTCCGCTCGTCGCGGTGGATCGTCGCGCCGACGGTGACGTCTGCGAACGCCTGCGAGCCGAGGACGAAGTCGATGCGCATGCCCTCGTTGCGGGGGAAGCGGAGCGACTTGTAGTCCCAGTACGTGTAGCCCTCGGGCACCAGGGGACGGACGACGTCCTGCAGTCCGCGTGCCTCGAACTCCCGGAACGCCGCGCGCTCCGGCTCGCTGACGTGCGTGGCACCCTCGAACACCCGGACGTCCCACACGTCCTGGTCGAGCGGTGCGACGTTCCAGTCACCCATCAGCGCGAGCGGGGTGTCCGGCTCGGCGTCGAGCCACTCGGCCGTGCGGTCGGCCAGCTGCGCGAGCCAGTCGAGCTTGTACGTGTAGTGCGGGTCGCCGAGCTCGCGGCCGTTCGGGACGTAGAGGCTCCAGAGCCGGACACCGTCGACCGTGACGCCCATCGCCCGCGCCTCGACCGGCAGGTCGGGGCCCTCGTGCCCCTTGAGGAACCCGGGCTGGCCCGGGAAGTCGCGGGTGACGTCCTCCATCGGCAGGCGACTGGCGAAGGCGACGCCGTTCCACTGGTTCAGGCCGTGCGCCTCGACCTGGTAGCCGGCCGCCTCGAACGCCTCGACCGGGAACTGCTCCGGCTTGCACTTGATCTCCTGCATGCCGAGGACGTCGACGTCCTCGCGCACCAGCCAGTCCACGATCCGGCCCACTCGGGTGCGGACGGAGTTCACGTTCCAGGTCGCCACGCGCATGGGATCGAACCTACCGGTGGCGGCTGGCACGCTGCTCGCGCGACGGCGCCGGCGCCGGCGCCGCGCCCAGCCGAGCTGTGCCGAGCGGAGCCGAGCCGAGCCGAGCTGTGCCGAGCGGAGCCGTGCCGTGCCGAGGATGCGACATCGCACGCGTCGATCGACGCGTGCGACGTCGGAAGCGCTGTGCGACGTCTGGAGTGCTGTGCGATGTCGACCCGCGAGGCGGACCGTGCGCAGCCCGCCGCCTGTCGCGTGCGCCGTCCGCCGCCAGCGCTCCGGACTAGAAGCGGACGCCTCGTGCCGCCATGAACGGCGCCGGGTCGGTCGTCGCGCCGTTGATGTGGACCTCGTAGTGCAGGTGGCACCCGGTCGAGTTTCCCGTCGAGCCGACCAGGGCGATGAGCTGCCCGGCCGAGACCCGCTGGCCCTTGGTGACGCGGAAGCCGCCGTTCACGATGTGCCCGTACGCCGTCGCGACACCGCCGCCGTGGTTGATCCGGACGTAGTTGCCGTACCCGCCGTACCAGCCGACGTACTCGACCGTGCCCGCCGAGGCCGCGACGATCGCCGTCGAGCAGCCGCTCGTCAGGTCGAGGCCGTCGTGCTTCGTGACACGACCGGTGATCGGGTGCACGCGGTACCCGTACGGGCTGATGACGTAACCGCCGCCGGGGCGCACCCAGCCGGTGCCGGAGCCGGAACCGACCCCGCCGCCACCGCCGCCGCCAGCTGCCGGAGCAGGCGCACCGCCGCCACCACCACCGCTGCCCGCAGCTGCGGCGGCCGCGGCCTGCCGCTGGATCTCGCGCTGCCGTGCCGCCTCGGCCTCCTGCCGGGCCTTCTCCTCCTCCGCCTTGCGGACCTTCTCACCCTCGGCGAACTCGGCCTCGGTGCGGACACGGCCCGAGGTCAGCGTCGCGAGCTGGGCGTCGAGCCGCGCCTTGTTCTCCTGCTGCTCGTCGTACGCGGCCTGGACCTTGTCGGCGGCGGCTTGTGCTGCCTGCATCGTCCGCTCGGCCTCGGCAGCGCGCTCCTCGAGCGCCTTCGACGCGCGGTCGGCCTGCGCGGTGAGCGACCGGGCGACCGAGGCGTCGGCGCTCGCCGCAGCCTCGACCCGTTCGGCCTGCTCGGACAGCTTGCTCAGCGCACCGAGGTCGTACAGCAGGTCGCGGGCTCCCTCGCCCTCGGCCAGCACCGACGCCGTGACGTCCGCACCGCCGTGACGCGCCATCTGCGCCGCGAACTGCCCCGCCTGCGAGGCGCTCTGCTCGGCGATCTGGGCGTGCTCGTCGGCTTCGGCACGGAGCTTCTGCTCGGTCTCCGCCGCGTCCTGCGCCTTGCCCTGCGCCGCGAAGAACTCGTCACCGAGGCGCTTCGCCTCGGCCTCGGCAGCCTGGACCTGGTCCGACAGCCCGGAGATGATGCCGCGGATCTGCGTGATCTGCTCCTGCTTCGCGGACTCCTGGCCCCGGGCCGCGAGCACCTCGTCCCACGAGGGGTACTTCGCAGCGCTCGCGCTCGGCGCGTCGACGAGCACCGTCGCGAGCAGGCCGGCGAGGGCCAGGCCGGTGGCGGCGATGCGGAGACGGAGGGCAGGACGCGGGAGGCGGTGGCTGGTGGAGCGAGTCACGGGGTCGAGCCTATACATCCGTACAGCCGACGCGACACGCCGCCGCGCCGCCTGTGGAGAACTCCCGACGGCATCGCGTCCCCCGCGACACCGCCGCAGGAGCCCGGAACCTCGTGTCCGTGCCGGCAGCGCTCCCGCGAGCGGCGACCGCACCGGCGGCGCTCCCGCGAGCGGCGACCGCACCGGCGGCGCCCCGGTGAACCGCGACCGACCCTCAGAAGCCCCGCTCACGGCGGATCGCGTCCGCGCTGCCCACCACGTCGCGCTGCAGGACGGACGCGCCGACGGTGCCCGCGTAGTCGTAGACGTCGAAGCCGGTGCAGTGCGTGATGCTGGCCGGGGCGCCGAGGGAGTCCTCGACCGCGGTGGTCCAGACGTCGTTCGCGCCGATGACCACGAACGTCGGTTCCGCGTCGCGGTAGGCACCGAGGTCGACGAGCCACGGGTAGGTCTGGAAGTCGTCCCGGACCTGCAGGAGCTCGACGTCGTCCGACGCGTACGCCGCCAGGGGCCGGACCGTCCAGAACTGCCCGACGCCGGTGACCTGCCGCCCGTCCGCCCAGCGGTCCAGGCACGACGACGGCGCGTACCGGGCCGCCGCGACCGCACCGACCGTGCCCGGGGCCACGGTCACGCCGCCGACCAGGACCACCGCTGCCGCGACCGCCACCGCGAGCTGCACGCCGCGCCGCGGGCGGTGCACCCGGGTCCGGCGGACGGCGGAGCGCACGAGCTCCGCGACGGCGACGAGCGCCAGGAGCGGCACCGTCACGATCGGCTCGAGGTACCGCGGCGTCTGCGACCCGGCGACCACGACCCCGACGGACACCGCCACCACCGTCACCAGCGGGAGCACCGTCGCGACGAGCACGGTCCGCGCGGTCCGGACCCGCCAGGCCCACACGGTCCCGCCGACCGCGAGCACCACGCCGGCGAAGAGCAGCAGCAGCTCGGCGTCGCCGCGGGCCGATCCCGCGCGGTCGTCGGTCAGGGCCGCGAAGAACGCCAGCGTCCGACCGGCCTGCTCCGGGTGCACGTACGTCGACGGGTCGAGCGACACGAACGGCGCGAGCGGGATCCGGAGCAGGTACCCGACGACCGATCCCGCGACGAGGACGCCCGACATCCACACCGTCGGTCGCCACGGGATGCGGCGGGCGACCGAGAGCAGCACGAGGGTCACGACGACCGGCCCCGCCGACCACGGCACGTAGAGCGGGTTCGAGGCCGTGGTGCACGCCGCGACGAGCCCCGTCACGACGAGGACGGTCACCGAGGCCCGACCGGTCCGCACCGCACGGAGCACCAGGACCGCGGTCCCGAGCATCGCGAGCAGTGCGCCGTAGTAGTACGTCGTCGTCAGCAGCAGGGAACCGAGCTCCAGCGACGTCGCCGTCGCCGTGTACTCCGTCAACACGATCGCGGTCACGAAGCCGAGCGCCAGCGCGGACACCGTGATCCGTGCGGACCGGCGTGCGGCGGGCATGAGCTCGTTCGCCGCCGCCCGCACCAGCGCGTACACGGCGAGCAGGACGAGCACGCCGTTGAGCGCCAGGGCCTGCTGCGGGGTCGCCGTGACGAGGGAGCAGAGCAGGTAGACGGGCAGCTCCGGGAAGAAGAACAGTGCCGGCGACATCGCCCACTCGAACGGCTGCCCGAGGCGGAGTGAGCGCTCGACGAGCGGCAGCAGGACGGAGTCGCCGTCGTACCAGAGCAGGGCGACGCGGTCGGTCGCCATGACGTGGCCGAGGGCGATGACGGACAGGGCGAGCGCGACGGCGGCGCCCAGTGCCTCCCGGCCGACGGCTGCCCACCGGCGGCGCGACGGCGGACCGGGGGAGGCGATCGCGACCGGCTCCGGTGCCGCGGCGCGGCCGGAGGGGCCGGGCGCGACGGGGGACATGAGCGGAGCGTACCGAGCGAGCCGTGACGCCGCCTGGCGATGGCGTTCCGGGGCCGAGCGACTACCCTTGTGGGCTGTGACCGACACGCGCGACCAGCTGATCCAGCACATCTCCGCAGACGCGGTGTTCCACGGCGACTTCACGCTCACCAGCGGCAAGCAGGCGTCGTACTACATCGACCTGCGCAAGGTGAGCCTCGACCACCGGGTCGCTCCGCTGATCGGGCAGGTCATGACGGACCTGCTGCAGCAGGTGCCCGACGTCGACGCTGTGGGAGGCCTCACGATGGGCGCCGACCCGATCGCCAGCGCCGTGCTGCACCAGGCCGCGGCGCGCGGGCTCGCCTACGACGCGTTCGTCGTGCGCAAGGAGCCCAAGGACCACGGCCGGGGCCGTCAGGTCGAGGGACCCGACGTCCGCGGCAAGCGCGTCGTCGTGCTCGAGGACACCTCCACCACGGGCGGCTCGCCGCTCAAGGCCGCCGAGGCGCTCGAGCGCGAGGGCGCGATCATCGCCGCCGTGGCCGTCGTCGTCGACCGCGACACCGGCGCGAAGGAGCGCATCGAAGCGGCCGGCTACCCCTACTTCGCGGCGATCGGGCTGGCCGACCTGGGGCTGAGCGCGTGACCGGGGAGCGTCCGGACGACGCGCGCGATCCCGACGGTACGTCCGGCCCGACAGACGGGGCGGACGACCGGGAGGCTCAGCGCGCGTCCGCCACGGACGCTCCGTTCCGCGGTCTCCGCAGTGCCGCCGACATCTTCGGTGCGCCGCGTGCGGCCGACGAGTGGCCGTCGCGCCGCGAACGGCGCGAGGCCGAGCGGGCCGCGCGCGAGACCGGTGCGCCGCTGCCCGAGCCGTTCGAGCCGACGGCCGGTGCGTCGCTGCCCGAGTCGTCCGAGCCGACGGCCGGTGCGCCGTCGCAGCCGGCGGGCGTGGTCCGGTCGGAGCCGGACGAGGACGCCGGAGCGACGCAGGCGATCCGGATGGACGAGGAGCTCCGCGAGCCGTCGGAGAACCCACAGGCGACGGTCGAGCACGAGCGCGCGACGCTGGGCGAGCGGATCCCGCCGGCGGCGCCGGTGCCGCCGGCGAGCACCGTCGCGCACCCGTCCGCGATCTCGCTGCCTTCGGCGGTGCAGCACCGTGACGAGCGTGCGGCCGGGAACCGGGCCGTCGACGAGGAACGTCGGCGCGCGGACCCGTTCGGCCAGGGGCGCAGCGACGTCGACTGGCTCGGTCGCGCCACCGGCTCGCAGCCTCCGGCTCCCGCGCCGACGCCGACCGGTCCCGTCGCGCAGCCCCTCGGGGTCGGGAACGTCCTGCCGCCGACACCGGCCGCGCCGACGAACGAGCCGCCGAGCTTCACCGAGCTGCTGCGCCTGCAGGGAGCGGAGGACGCCGCGTCGACCGGTGCGACCGAGCGTCCGTTCGACTGGGCGATCCGGGACGACGAGACCGGCGAGGTCCCGACGACGCTGACGACCGACCGGTTCGACACGACGGCGTTCGGCGCCGGGTCGTGGTCGCTCGCGGACGAGGCGGACGACGACGTCGTGTCGGGCGAGGTCGACACCCCGGCCGGCGGACTGCCGAGCGGGCTGCTCGCGGCGCCGGTGCCCACGTCCGGGCCGGTGCCCGCGTCCGAGCCGGTGCCGGCTCCGGGCCAGGACCCGGCTCCCGCTGGTGGCGCGGCTGCGGTCGAGGCCTCGGAGGAAGACGACGACGTCGACGGTGACGCGCGGACGACGGCGCTGCCGGCCGTCCCGGTCGGGCAGCGCGACCACGAGGCCGAGCGGCGCGACGACGACGACGGTCGGGAGGACGACGACGCCGCCCGCACGACGGCGCTGCCCACCGCGCCCGACGACGACCGTCACGACGAGCAGGGCGGCGCCGACCCGGGCCTCCCGGCGCCGGTCGCCGCGACCGCCACCCCGTGGTGGGCGGAACCCGACGCCACGGTGCCCCCGACGGCCGCCCCGCCGCTGGTCGAACCGGCATCGTCGGACACCGCTGCGGCGTACCCGGCGCACCTGCCGCCGTCGGTGGGCCAGGACCTCCGTGGGCTGACCGGCGCCGACGACGACCAGCGCCACGATGCGCACGGTGACGGCCGCGACGGCCGCGACGACCGGCCGGTCGAGCGCCTGCGCGCCGCGGCTCCGGACGACCTCGACCAGGCCGAGTGGGACGGCCGCGAGACGAGCGACACGAGCGTCATCAAGGACCTGTTCGGCACCGAGGCCGTCGGACAGCTCGGCGACACCGGCTACGACCCCGAGGACTCGGGCACGCGCATGATGCCCGCGGTGGCAGCTCCCGCCGCCGCCCGGACCCCCGGTCGCGATGCGCCGTCCGGGGCCGCGTCCGCGGGTGCTCCGTCCGCCGGTGACGGCGGCGGCCGGGACAACTTCATCAACGAGGGCTTCGGCCGGCTCGCGGGCGAGGGGAAGCGCGGCAAGCAGCTGCTCGTCATCGGCGCCGTGGTGCTCATCGTGGTGCTGCTCGTGGCGGTCTTCGGGCTCACCCGCTGGATCCTCGGGAACTCGATCAGCGAGGAGAGCGCTCCCGCCGCCACGGCGACGTCCGCTGCGGCGTCGGCGGCCCCGTCGGATGAGCCCTCGGCGGAGCAGTCCACCGAAGCCGCCGCGGCACCCGCCCAGCCCCTGCAGTTCGCCACGACCCAGGCGGCACCGGGCGAGCACGCGTGGAACGAGCTCGCGGGTGGCGAGTGCCTGTCGCCGTTCACCGATGCGTGGGCGCAGTCCTACACCGTCGTCGCCTGCTCGACCGCGCACGCGGCCCAGCTGACCGCCCGGATCCAGGTCGAGGCAGGGGCGTGGCCCGGCCCGGAGGACCTCGCGGCGCAGGCGTCCCAGGTGTGCCAGACCTCGCAGGCGATCGACACGTCGGCGGCGGCGACGTACGGCGACGTCCAGGTGCAGGGGTCGTACGCGCCGGACCAGGAGACGTGGGACCGCGGCAACACCTTCATCTCGTGCTTCGCCACGCGGTCGTCCGGCCAGCCGCTGACGGGCTCGCTCGCCCCGGACGGCGACTGACCCGCCCGGGGCGACGAGTGGTCAGGACGCGGCGGGGACCTTCGCGGACGCGTCGTCCAGGCTGCGGAGCTCCTCGGCGCTGAGCTCCAGGTCGGCGGACGCCAGCAGCGCCGGCAGCTGCTCGGTGTTCCGTGCGCTCGCGATCGGCGCGACGACGTCCGGCTGGGCCTGCAGCCACGCCAGCGCGACCGAGGCCATCTCGGCCCCGTGCGCCTTCGCGATCGTGTCGAGGGCATCGACGACCGCCAGGCCCTCGTCGGAGAAGTAGCCCGACACCTGCCCTTCGCGGTCCTTGCCGGCGAAGTCGTCCTTCGTCCGGTACTTGCCGGTCAGGAAGCCCGCCGCCAGTGCGAAGTAGGGCACGACCCCGAGACCCTCGGACGCCGCGAGCGGGGCGATCTCCGACTCGTAGGGCTCACGGGTGACGAGGTTGTAGTGCGGCTGGATCGCGACCGGTAGCGCCAGCCCGTTCTCCTTCGCGATGCGGATCCACTCCTCGGCACGCGAGCGCGAGTAGTTCGAGATCGCGGTGTACCGGACCAGGCCCTCCTGCACGAGCTGGTCGAACGCGCGCACGGTCTCCTCGAGCGGGGTGTCCTGGTCGTCGAAGTGCGCGTAGTACAGGTCGATGCGGTCGGTGCCGAGCCGCTCGAGGCTCGCGCGGGCGGCTGCTGCGACGTTCGACGCCGACAGACCGCTGTACTGCGGGTGCTGCGAGACCTTCGTCGCGATCACGACGTCGTCACGCTTGCCCGATGCGCGGAGCCACGAGCCGATGACCCGCTCGGACTCACCGCCCTCGTTGCCCGGCGCCCACGCCGAGTAGACGTCCGCCGTGTCGACGAAGTCGCCGCCGGCCGCGGTGTACGCGTCGAGCACCCGGTGCGAGGTCTGCTCGTCGGCGGTCCAGCCGAAGACGTTGCCGCCGAGGGCGAGGGGGAACACGTGCAGGTCGCTGGTTCCGATGCGGGGCATGGGGATTCCTTCCGGTGCGGTACGGGTCCCGTCCACGCTATGCCCCGGTTCCGTGCACGTCGCCAGCGGGTTCCCGGTGTTGCATGAGGGCATGACCACCCTCGCCGACGACCTCACCGACCCCCGCTCGTCCGTCCGGCTCCGCGCCGTGATGGCCGCCGGTACCGACGCACGGGTCGAGGACCTCGAGGTGCTCGTCGGGCGCTGCGCCGTCGAGCCCGACCTGCAGGTGCGCGAGGCCCTGACCTGGGCACTCGTCCGGCTGCCCGCGGAGACCGTCGTGCCCCGGCTGCTCGACGAGCTGCACCGCCCCGAGGCACAGGCACGGTCGCAGGCGCTCCACACCCTGTCGAAGATCCGTGACGCGTCCGTGTACCCCGAGGTCGCCGAGCGGCTCGGCGACGACGATCCCGGCGTGCGTCGGACGGCCTGGCGTGCGGCCGTCCTGCTCGCACCCGGCGACGAGGGACCCGCCCTCGCCCGACGGCTGGCCCGCGAGCTCGGCCAGGGCGACCGGGAGACCCGGCTCGCGCTCAGTCGGGCGCTCGTCACGCTCGGTGAGGACGTCGTCGCCCCCGTCCTGACGGACGCCGCGGAGCGTCGCGGTGCAGCCGTGCGCGAGCACGTCGCCGAGACCGAGCGCCTGCTCGCCGACCCCGACGCCGGGTCGGCCCTCGCGCTCGAGCGCGCACGACGTGAGATGGCGCTCGGACGCGGCAAGCGCGCATCGGGGTGACCGGGTGACGGACGGGAGGCCCGTGGCCGCGCCGCCACGAGCCTCCCGTCCGTCACGTGGTCCGTGCGCGCCGGTCCCGCCGTTCCGGGGCGGGCTGCGGAAGACCCGGATTCGGGTCGACGAACAGGTCCGATCGGCTTGCGCGCGCCGATCGGAGCGCGCCAAGGTGGGTGTCGAAGGGGAGTAGCTCCCAGCGCGTGCATCGACACACTGGCCATCAGGATGATCGGCCCGGTGCACCACCTGCCGGTCCCACCCGGCGGGCGAGCGAGACCTTCGGCCGTCCTGCCGTGCCGAAGCGCTCCCCACCCCTGCGCGATCGGTGCGGCCCGACCAAGGGACCACCCCGTGATCGACACCGCACCCGTCCGCGCCGCCGAGGCCGGCGCACCGACCGCCCGCATGAGCCGCAGCGCCTGGGGGCGCATCGCGATCTGCATCGTGATCGCCCTGCCCGCCGTCGTCTTCCGCGTCACCGGCTTCGCCCCGAACCCCGTCGTCGACCTGCTCGTCTTCGGCGGCGCGGTCGTCGCCGCCTCGTTCCTGCTCGCCTGGGCCGCCGAGGCCGCCCAGAAGGACATCTCCGGCGCGCTCGCGATCGCGATCCTCGCCCTCATCGCCGTGCTGCCCGAGTACGCCGTCGACCTGTACTACGCGTTCCGCTCCGGGTACGACCCGTCGTACGAGCAGTTCGCCGCCGCGAACATGACCGGGTCGAACCGGCTGCTGCTCGGGTTCGGCTGGCCCCTCGTCGTGGTGATCTCGCTGCTCGTCGCCCGCCGGTACGTCCGTGCCGGGACCCTGCCGAGGTCGGCCACGAGGGTGCTGCAGCTCGAGCAGTCCTCGCGGCTCGACATCGGGTTCCTGGCGCTGCTGGCGGTCGTCGCGTTCCTCATCCCGCTGATGGGCTCGATCCCGCTGTGGTTCGGGTTCGTGCTGCTCGCCGCCTTCGTGGCGTACCTGTGGCGTGCCTCGCAGGCGCCGGACGACGGCGACGACGAGGAGATGGTCGGCATGGCGGGGAACATCGCCTCGATGCCACAGCGTGCGCGCCGGTGGACGATCGTGGCCCTGTTCGTCGTGGCCGCCGCCGTCATCCTGTCGTCCGCGGAGCCGTTCGCCGAGGCCCTCGTCGCATCGGGCAGCGCCCTCGGCGTCGACAGCTACTTCCTCGTGCAGTGGCTCGCGCCGCTGGCGACCGAGGCGCCCGAGTTCATCGTCGCCGCGCTCTTCGCGCTGCGGGGGATGGGTGGTGCGGCGATCGGGACGCTCATCGCGTCGAAGGTCAACCAGTGGTCGCTGCTCGTCGGCTCGTTGCCGATCGCGCACGTGCTCGGTGGTGGGACCTCGGGCGGGCTGCCGCTCGACGGACGGCAGGTCGAGGAGTTCGTCCTCACCGCGTCGCAGACCGTGCTGGGCGTGGCGATCATCATCGCGCTGCGCTTCCACCGGTGGTCGGCGATCGCCCTCGTGGCGCTGTTCGCGGTGCAGTTCGTCGTGACGGACACCAGCGGGCGGTGGGTGTTGAGCGGCGTGCACGTGGTCGCGGCGCTCGTGGTGCTGTGGGTGAACCGGGCGTCGATCCTGCCGACGCTGCGGGCCCCGTTCCGGCGGGCGGTTGCGACCGGCGCCTAGCGGCGGCGGGACCGGCGGGCCGCGCGGCGGGCGGGCCGCGGGACGGGCGTTCCGCGCGCCGAGCGCTCTGGTCGCACGACGTGCCGTCGGCGGGCGTTCCGGTCGCACGACGTGCCGTCCGTGGCGGAGGTGAGCGGCACGTCGTGCGACCGGGTCCCTGGGTCTGGAGGCGCGGGGCGGGCTGGCGCCGGTCCTCCCGTCCGGTGGGTGCGCGGTCGGCGCCACCGGCTCGCCGGTCCCGGTCGCACGACGTGCCGTCGGCGGGCGTTCAGGTTGCACGACGTGCCGTCCGTGGCGGAGGTGAGCGGCACGTCCTGCGACCAGAACAGTGCTGGCGCGACCGCCGGCGGGTGCGGGGCCGGCGCCGCCGAACGGCCGTCAGTCGGCGTCGGGAGCGAGCCAGATGGCCGAGGCGGCTGCGGCGGGGAGGTCGACGAGGGACTCCTCGCCGTCGGGGGACCGGCGCGCGACCGCGATCACGCCCGCGTAGTCCCGCACGCGCTCGACCCGCAGGTGCGTCCCGAGCGCGACCCCGAGCTCGTCGAAGTACCGGAGCAGGGCCGGGTCGTCGTCGGACACCCGGTCGACGATCCCGCACGCGCCGGGCTCGATCGACCCGAGCAGTGTCCCCGGGGACGACGGCACGGTGCCGTCCGCCGCGGGGATCGGGTCGCCGTGCGGGTCGTGCGTCGGGTGGCCCAGGTCGGCGTCCACCCGGTCGAGGAACGTCTCCGACACCGCGTGCTCGAGGGCCTCGGCCTCGGTGTGGACCTCGTCCCACGAGTAGCCCAGCCGCTGCACCAGGTAGGTCTCGATGAGCCGGTGGCGTCGGACCATCGCCACGGCGACCTGCTGCCCGAGCGGGGTGAGCACGACCCCGTAGTAGGGGGTGTGCTCGATGAGGCCGTCGCGGTCGAGCTTCCGGAGGTTGCCCGACACCGTCGAGGCCGAGACCCCGAGCGCCGCCGCGATGTCCCGCGTCGCGAGTCCCTCGCCGCCACGCTCGCCGGCCTTCCACACGAGCTTCACGTAGTCCTCTGCCATGGTGGAGAGGGAGGGCAGGCGCATGCGTCAATGGTACGGACGACGGGTGACCACGACGGCACCCGTCCGGCGTCGCCGCTGGCCGGTGCCCGCGTCGCTCCTGCTCGGTCTCGCGCCGCTCGTCGCCTTCGCGGCCGTCAGCGCCTGGCGCTCGCGGCCGAGCGACGACTACGGCACGCTCGGGCAGACGGTCGAGAGCGTCGTCGGGGCGCTCGTGCTGCCCGAGGGCATCGCGGTGCTCGTGCTCTGCGCCTACGTCACCGCCCTGGGCTGGTGGCCGATCGCGACCGTCGACCGGCGCCGGACCACGCTCCGCTGGACGCTCACCGCGCCGGCCCTGATCGCCGCGGTCTGCCTCGCGCGGCTACCGCTCGTCGAGTGGGACGCGCAGCCGGTCGGGTACTTCGTGCTGCTCGCGGTCGGGGTGCTCTTCGTCGGGGTGTTCGAGGAGCTGCTCACCCGCGGCGTCCTGCTCGTCGGACTCCGGCGGCGGTTGCCCGAGTTCGGTGGGTGGATCGGGTCCTGCGTGCTGTTCGGGCTGCTGCACTTCCTCAACGTCCTCGCCGGTGCCGGGGTCGGGGTGACCGTGGTGCAGGTCGTGTTCGCGGCGTCGTTCGGGTCGACGCTGTACCTGGCTCGGCGGGTGACCGGCAGCCTGCTCGCGCCCGTGCTGCTGCACGCCTGCTGGGACTTCGGGTCGATCGCGGTGTCGGCGACCGTGCCGACCGGGGACCTGGTGCGGATGGTGCCCGCCGGGGTCATCGGGCTGTTCGCCTTCGCGGTGCTCGCCCTCGGGGTGGCCGCCGGCGGCGTGGTCGCGTGGCGGGACGACCGGGGCCGTCGCCTCGGGCGCCGGTGGCGGACGGTCCCGCCCATGGGGGCGCTCGCGGTGCAGGTGGACGAGCCGCGCCTCCCGTCCGCCGTCTGACGCGACCGCCCTCCGGCGGACGCCGGGCGCTGCGAATGCGCACAGCCTCGGGCGCGGTTCACCCCCGGGTGGGGGGCCGTTCGCCGTCCGGCAACCACCCGTCCCTAGGTTCACCCTGTTTCCACACCGGTACAACAGGAAGGGGCGTCGCCTCCGGGCGACCACCACCACATGCGCAGATCCGCCCTCCGCGGAGTGACCGTCGCCGCCGTCGCGACGGCACTCGTCGTCGGGTCGCCGCTCGCCGCCCAGGCCGCGACGTACCCGAGCGACTCCACCAAGCCCGACCTCGTGTCGCTGCTGAACGGCTACGACCAGTACTGGACGTCGAGCGGGAAGAACGACCTGCACGGCACCGTGAACGACCCGGCGACCCTGGCGACGAACGACCAGCTCACCTCGTGGATCAACCAGCACGCCACGAAGGCTCAGCAGTTCCGGGCGCTGCAGGACGCCGAGTACAACAACGCCGCCGGCACCGCGTACGACCAGTCGTTCACGGTGTCGCAGGGCCTCGGCGACGTGCTGAGCAAGTTGTTCGTGCAGGGACGCAACGACGGCGACCTCCCGCTCGTGAACGCCCTCATCAACTCGTCGAACGGCACGAGCGGTGCCTACGTCGGCACCGGTGACGCTAAGGCGCACTACAGCTACCCGCGGCCGTACCTGCCGTCGGACCCCCAGGCGACGCTGCCCGCGGGCGACGACACCGCGAGCTGCAACCCGGCGACCGTGAACGCCTCGTCGCTCGCCGCGAACCGCACCGGCAAGGCCTGGGCGGACGCGAAAGGCAACCTCACGATCACGCGCGTGCCGGCCACGACCGACACCACGCACGAGTTCTCGCCGAACGACGTCGTGCTCGACGCCGGCTACGGCCAGAAGGGCATCTGCACCGGCGGCTCGTACCCGTCCGGGCACACCACCACGGCCTACCAGGCGGGCATCACCCTCGCCACGCTCGTGCCCGAGCTCGCGCCGGAGATCCTCGCCCGCGCCTCCGAGGCCGGCAACGACCGCATCGTCCTCGGCGTGCACTACCCGCTCGACATCATGGGTGGACGCATCGACGGCGAGGCCGCCCTGGCCGCCCGCTGGTCCGACACGCAGTACCGCACCGAGGTCCTCGAGCCGGCCCGTGCCGAGCTGACGAAGTACCTCGAGGCGCAGTGCGGCGGGACCCTGGCGGAGTGCATCGCGGCGGAGAAGCCGTACACCGACGACCCCTACGGCGGCCAGGCGATGCCCGGCGGCACCGCGCAGGTCGTCACCGACCGTGCCTCGGCCGTGCAGGTCTACCGCGAGCGCATGACCTACGGCTTCGCGAAGACCGGCACCGCAGGGCTCGCCCCGTCGGTCCCGACCGGCGCGTCGAACCTGCTGCTGTCGACCTTCCCGACCCTGACCGACGCGCAGCGCACGCAGGTGCTCGCGCAGACCGAGATCGCCTCGGGCTACCCGCTCGACCAGTCCGGCACCGCGAACGGCTCGTGGGAGCGTCTCGACCTGGCGGCCGCGACGAGCGCGACCGTCGCCGTGAGCGCGGACGGCACCGCGACGGTCGTCTCGACCGGTGGCCAGGCCCGCGTCGTCTCCGGTGTGCTGACCGCCCCCGAGGGCACTTCCGTGCAGGCCGGCAAGGCGATCGCCCTCGCCGGCACCGGACTGCCCGCCGGCGCCACCCTGCAGGTCGTCCTGCGGTCCGACCCGGTCGAGGTCGGCACGCTCACGGTCGGTGCCGACGGCACCGCGACCGGCTCGGTGACGATCCCCGCGGACACCACGGTCGGCGCGCACACGCTCGACCTGGTCGACGCGTCCGGCGACTCGGTGCTCGTGACGCCGCTCGCGATCGACGTGACGGCGGCGCCGAGCGCGGGTGGCTCGACCGGTGGGACGGGCACGGGGACCGGCAGCGCCGGCACCACCGGCACGGTCCCCGCCGGCGTACACCTGCCGGTCGTCAGCGGCTGACACCCGCCCACCGACGGACGGGAGGCACGTGGCAGGCCCGGCCCGCTCCTCCCGTCCGCATCCACCGGACGGGAGGCACGTGGCCGGTCCGCCCCGCTCCTCCCGTCCGCATCCACCGGACGGGAGGCACGTGGCCGGCCCGACCCGCTCCTCCCGTCCGCATCGACCGGGCGGGAGGCGCGTGGCCGGCCCGCCCCGCTCCTCCCGTCCGTCGTCCCGCTTCCCACCTCTCGCACCACCGGAGATCCCCGTGCCGCACCGCAAGACCTGGACCACCGTCGGCGCCGCCGTCGTGGTCGCCGCCGCCGCGATCGCGGTGCCCGCGCTGACCGGCGCCACCGGCGGCGAGGCCGTCCCGGCGACGACCCACCGCCCCACTTCGACCGCGAGTACTGCACCGGCCGTGCCCGCGGTCGACGCAGCGGCGCTCGCCGCACTGCCCGAAGCCCGCTACTCGGCCGTGGTCGGCGGCCTGCTGCCCGTCGACCGGACCGTGTCCTCCGCCGAGGTCTTCCGCCTCCGCGCCGACGCCCCGCTGTTCGGGAGCGACCGGCAGCACCCCGTCGCACGCTTCGCGGCCACGGACTTCCTCGGCCAGCCGACCACGGTGGTGGGCCTGCGGCGCGAGGGGGCGTGGGAGCTCGTCCTCACGCCGGCACGGCAGGCGCTGCCCTCGACGGCGGGCGGGCACGCCGCCGCGCAGACCGCCGCGTGGGTGCCCGCGGCGACGCTCGAGCAGCAGGCGACACCGACGTCGCACGTGGTGATCTCGACGACGGACCAGACCGTGTCGATCGTGTCGTCGACCGGACAGGTGTCCCGGAGCTTCCCCGCCGGGGTCGGCACGACGGACACCCCGACGCCGACCGGGGTGACGGGCTACCTGGAGCAGCGGTACGTCGACCCCTCGCAGGGGACGGGCGACCACCCGATCCAGCTGACGTCGCTGCACTCGAGTGCGGACGACGAGCCGTACGGCGGGTCGGACGGCGGGCTCATCGGGCTGCACTGGAACGCGGCGGCTTCGGGGGCGGTGTCGCACGGGTGCGTCCGGCTGTCCGCCGACGGGGTCGCCGCGATCGACGCGCTGCCGCTCGGGACGCTCGTGACGGTGGAGTAGCGGCCGCGCCGGTCCCGGCGCCGGTCCCGGCCCGGTGCCGTGTCGGCGCCGGTGTGCCTCGATTCTTCCGCGAGAGCGACAGACCGCCGCGAACGGTTGCGCGCGTTCTGTCGCTTTCGCGGACCACTCGAGCCGTGAGCCCTGCGCCGTGAGCCGCGTCCTGGTGCGCACCGCGGGCCGTCGGTCGGGGGGCGGCGGGTACGCTCGGGCCGGTGACCGACGGGACCGGACCGATGCCCCGCACCGTGCTGTCCGGGGCCGGTGCGTCCGTGCGCCGGCTGGTCCACATCTCGCGGCCGGTCCTGTGGATCAACACGATCGGCTCGGGGCTCGTCGCCGTCTGGCTCACCGGTGCGCTGTTCGACGTGCGGGCGCTGCCGGTCCTGATCTGGCTGACCCTGCCGTTCAACCTGCTCATCTACGGCGTGAACGACGTCTTCGACCAGGACACCGACGCGACGAACCCGCGCAAGGGCTCCATCGAGGGGGCGCGGATCCGGCAGTCGGAGGTGCGGCTCATCCTCTGGGCCGTCGCCGTGACCAACGTGCCGTTCCTCGTCGCCTTCGCGGTCACGCTGCCGCCGCTCGCGACCGCCGCGATCCTGCTCTACGCCGTGGTCTTCGTCTGCTACTCGGCGCCACCGCTGCGGTTCAAGGCCCGGCCGTGGTTCGACTCGCTCAGCAACGCCGCCTACGCGCTGCCGCTGGTCATCGTGCCGTTCGCACTCGGCGACCAGCCGGTGTGGCCCGCCGCCGTCGGCCTGATGGCCTGGAGCGTCGCCAAGCACGCCTTCGACGCCGTCCAGGACATCGTCGAGGACCGCGACGCGGGCATCACCACGACCGCGGTCCGGCTCGGGCCCAGGGGCACCGCCCTGTGGAGCGGGGCGTGGTGGCTCGTGTCGACGGTGTTGTTCGCCCTGGTCAGCCTGCCGGTCGCCGCCGTCAACCTGCTCATCGCCGGTGTCCTCGTCGTGCGCTTGCTGCGCGACCCGACGCCGGAGACCGGCCACCGCCTGTACCGCCTGTCGGTCGCCTTCCCGTACATCGCGGGGTCCTTCGCCGGGGTGCTGCTCCTGGTGTCCATCGTGCTCGGAGGTTCCCGGTGAGTCGCATCGTCGTCGTCGGAGGCGGGATCGGTGGTCTCGCCGCAGCCGCCCTGCTCGCCCAAGCGGGGCACCGGGTGACCCTGCTCGAGGCCTCGGACCGGCTCGGCGGCAAGAGTCGGCGCATCCAGCTCGGCGAGGACCGGATCGACACGGGCCCGTCGCTCGTCACCTTCCCCGCGGTCTGGGACGAGCTGCTGCGGCGGCTCGGGGACGGCCCGGGCGGCAGCGGTCGTGTGCTCGAGGACGGGCACCTCGACCTGGTGCGCATGCCCGAGGTGGGGCGGTACTTCCACCGGGGTGAGGAGACCGCGCTGCCGGTCGCACCCGACCACCCCTGGTACCCGGCATGGCGACGGTTCGCCGACCTGCACGCGCCGCTCGCCGACGACGTCACCCGGCTGCTGCTCGCCGACCCGCTCGACCGGGCTGCCTTGCCGGCCGTCCGCCGACTGCTGTCGGTCTACGGCTCGCGGCTCACCACGCGCGCGTACCTCGACGGGTTGCCCTGGCTCCCGGACGGGCTGCGCGAGATCATCGCCATCCACACGCTGAACGCGGGGGTGTCCCCGGCGCGCACCCCGGCGCTGTACGCGAGCATGCCGGCGATCATGGCGGAGACCGGTGCCTGGGTGCCGGAGGGTGGCGTGTACGAGGTCGTGCTCGCCCTGCAGCGACTGGCCGAGGCAGCGGGGGTCGACGTCCGCACCGGCGAGGCCGTCACCCACATCGACCGCGGCGGCGTCACCACCGAGGGTGGACGCCACGTCGCCGACCTAGTGGTCAGTGCGCTCGACGCCGACCGGCTGGCCGCGCTGGCCGGTCCGTCCCCGGGGTCGTCACTGTCCGGGCCGCTCTCCGGGGCGCTGTCCCGCTCGCGTTCCCGCGCGCTGTCCTGCAGCGCCGTCGCCCTGTACGGCGTGCTCTGCGAGGAGCTCCCGGAGGGCCTGGCGACGCACAGCGTGGTGCTGCCGACGAAGCCGGACGCACTGCACCGGAGCCTCGAGGCGGGCGACGAGCCGGCGGACACCATGGTGTTCGTCAACCACTACCGCGCGGGTGAGCTCTCCCCGAACCCGCACGGCACCGTGGGGGTGCTGCTCACCGCACCCGCGGACGGCGCGCACTACACGGTCGACCACCCCTTCGTGCGGCGCGAGGTCGAGCGCGTGTCGACGGCGCTCGGCCTCGACCGGCCGGTCACGGACCTGCTCGACGACCACGTGGTCCTCGACCCGGCGTACTACGGCACCGGGGGCGAACCGCACGGGGCGCTCTACGGGGCCGCGCGACCGCCGTGGCAGAGCGGCCCGTTCCACCGGCCGACCTACCACGACCGGTGGCGGCCCTGGCTGTGGCGGGTGGGCGCATCGGTGCACCCCGGTGGCGGGATCCCGGCGGTGCTCGGTGGAACGATGATCGCGACGCAGCGACTGCTCCGGTCGAACCCGGCCTGAGCGCGGTCCCGGTCCGGCTGCTCCGCTACAGCTCGACCTCGATCGGCTCGGCGCGGACGAGCTCGTGCACGCCCGCGATGACCTCGCTCGGGCGGAACGGGTAGCGGTCGATCTCCGCCTGGTCGCTGATGCCCGTCATCACGAGGACGGTGTGGAGCCCTGCCTCGATGCCGGCCTGCACGTCGGTGTCCATCCGGTCGCCGATCATGCCGGTGTTCTCGGAGTGCGCCCCGATCCGGTTCATCGCCGAGCGGAACATCATTGGGTTCGGCTTGCCGACGACGTACGGCTGCTTGCCGGTGGCCTTCTCGATCATCGCGGCGATCGCCCCGGTCGCCGGCAGGACCCCTTCGGCGCTCGGCCCGGTCGCGTCCGGGTTCGTCACGATGAACCGTGCGCCGTCACGGATGAGCCGGACGGCCTTCGTGATCGCCTCGAACGAGTAGTTGCGGGTCTCACCGACGACGACGTAGTCCGGCGCGGTCTCGGTCATGATGAACCCGGCCTCGTGCAGCGCCGTCGTCATGCCGGCCTCGCCGATCACGAACGCCGAGCCCCCGGGCATCTGCGAGCGGCAGAAGTCCGCCGTGGCCAGAGCTGACGTCCAGATGCGTTCCTCGGGCACCTCGAGCCCCGACCACCGCAGCCGGGCGCTGAGGTCACGGGGCGTGAAGATCGAGTTGTTCGTCAGGACGAGGAACTCGGTCCCCTCGTCCAACCACTGCTGGATGAGCTCGGGAGCCCCCCGGCAGTGCCTGGTTCTCGTGGACGAGCACGCCGTCCATGTCGGTCAGCCAGCACTCGACTTCGTCGCGGGTCGCCATGGCGTCAGCGTACTGGCACCACTGCGCGCCGAACCCGATGGTCACCCGGCTGTGGAGAACTGGCCGACCGGACACCGAGCGCAGTTCGGCTTTGGGCTACGATTTTCGGGACACGTACCGGATCAAGGAGGCCTCCCCGTGCTCGTCGACCCCGGCAACCCGACCGCCCAGCCGCGCGCCGCCGCCGCCGGCAGCACCGCCGCCGACTCCGCACCCCGGCGCCGCCGCGGACGCCCGAACGTCCTGAGCCGCGAGCAGGTGGTCGACGCCGCAACCGCCATCGCGAACGAGGAGGGGCTCGACCGCCTGTCCTTCCGCGCACTCGGTGCCCGCCTCGGCGTCGCGCCGATGACCGTGCACCGGACGATCGGCGGCCTCGACGACCTGCACGCCGAGCTCGTCCGCCGCACCGTCGACGAGTTCACCGCGACCTTCGTCTGGCCGGACGACTGGCGCTCGGTCCTGCACGTCTTCGCCTGCACCTTCCGCGACCTCATGCGCACCCATCCCCTGGTGCTCGAGTCCCACAGCCAGCGTGCCCCGCTCGCCTCCACCGAGTCCGACGCCGTCGTGGCCAAGGTCGTCGGCGCCCTGCAGCAGGCCGGCCTGCCGCAGCGCGAGGCCATGTACGCGTTCTTCGTCGTCTACGACTTCGTCGTCGGGCACGCCGGCGTGCAGGTCGGCCGCGGCGACTCCGACGCAGGCCGCCCCGAGCGGCACCGGGTCGTCGGCGAGATCCTCGGCGAGCACTCCTACGACGACCGCTTCACACTCGGCCTCGAGATCATCACCGCCGGCATCGAGGCCCGCGTCGCCGCGCACGGACCCCGCCGCGGAGACGTCGCCGCGCACGGCACCCACGGCGGAGACGCCGCCGCGCACGGCACCACCACGTCGTGAGCACGGTCGACCCGCAGCAGGTCCGCCGCGAGCGCGAGGCCCGGTACCGCGGATCGACCACCGCCCTGACGATGACCGTCGTCGGCGCCGTCCTCGTCGTCGCCGCGGGCGCCGTCGGTGGACTCGCGGTCTCCGGGTTCGTCCTGCGCGTCCGGACGGCGATGGTGAACAGCGTCTTCTCCGACAGCCCCGACCCGGACCCCCACCTGTGGGCGGCTCCCGTGGCCGTCGTCGCCACCCTGGTGGCCGTCGGCGTCCACACGAGGTGGAACCACCGCTGGTCCGGACGCACCACCGACATGGTCGGCCCCGGACCGCTGCCGCTGTGGCTCGTCGGCGCCACCGCCTGCACCTGGTGGGCGACCACCACGCAGTGGCCCGCGCCCGACCGCGTCGGCGTGGCCGTCGACCCGACGTTCGGTCACGACGAGACCTGGGGCGCCGGGACGTGGATCTGGTACGCGTCCGTGTGGTGGCTCCCCGGCCTGTTCACCGTCGTGGCGGTCCTCGCGCTCGTCGCCGGCGGGACGACCCGGATCGGCGCCGGTGCTCGTCGCGCCCGGCTCACGGACGTGCTGGCCGACGGCCGTCGCACCACGGGCGAGGTCACCGCCGTCAGCGGCGGCACCACGCCCGACGCGTCCCGGACCCTGCTGCGGTGGACGTTCTCGTTCGTGGACCTGCACGGCGTCCGGCGCTGGGTCGAACGCACCGAGGGCTTCACGCACGGCACGGCACCGGTGCCCGGCGAGGCGGTGACGGTGCTCTACGACCCGGCCCGCCCCGGTGACCGCAAGCGCATCTTCACGACGACCGGCAGGGGCGACGAGCCCGAGGAATTCCTGCGCCCCGGCACGATCTGACACCGGTGGTCGGACGGGAGGCGCGGGGCCGGCACCCTACGCTGGACCCGTGACAGGACGTCCGGGTGTCGACGCGCGGGTCGAGCGGGCGCTCGCCGTGTTCGCCGCCGGTGACCGTCGCGCCGCCTGGGAGACGCTGACGACGATGGCCCGGCGGGACCCCTCCGAGCCCGCCTGGCGTCGGGCCCTCGTGCAGACGTACCGGGCCGCCGGCCACCCCGACCAGGCCGCGCGGTGGGGCGCCGCCGAACCAGGGCTCCTCGACGACCGGGAACGGCGGCTGCTCCAGCGCGTCGCGGCCCGTGCGCGGACGGCGGCGGAGCTCCGGTCGTACCTCGCGCTGCCGGTCCTGCCACCGGAGCTCGACGCACTGCTCCCGCCGCGCGCCGAGCAGCGTCGGCACCGACTCGGTCCGCTCGCCGGCGGGCTCGAGAAAGGGGCGCTGGTCGTGTCGTCCGTGCTCGCCGGCCCGGCGATCGCGATCGGCATCGTCGTGACGCTCGTGCGGGCGTTCCTCGGCGACCCGTCCGCACACGACGTGGCACAGGTGACGGCCGCGGGCGTGCTCCTCTCGGTCGCGGGGGTCGGGGCACTCGTGCTCGTCGCGTCGGTGCTCCGCGGCCGCTGGGTCCGGGCGGCGCTGCTGTTCGTCGCCGTGGCGGCCGCGGTGGTCCTGCTCGCTGCCGCCGACATGACCTCGTCGGCGCCGTTCGACGGGGCGGCCCTACCCTGGGCACCGTGACCGCACAGCCCGAACCGTCGCACGAGGCCACGACCAACGGCATCGGACCGCACCCCGAGCCGTGGCCGGACGACCCGCGGCTCGACCCCGAGCTGCTGGCGACGGGGGACACCCGGAACGTCGTCGACCGCTTCCGGTACTGGTCGATGGACGCGATCGTCGCCGAGCTCGACACCCGGCGGCACGCCTTCGACGTCGCGATCGAGAACTGGCAGCACGACCTGAACATCGGTTCGATCGTGCGGAGTGCCAACGCGTTCCTCGCCGGCACCGTGCACATCATCGGGCGTCGGCGGTGGAACAAGCGCGGGGCGATGGTCACCGACCGCTACCAGCACGTGCGGTACCACCCGGACGTCGCCGCGTTCACGGCCGCGATGCACGACGAGGGCCGGCCGGTCGTCGCGATCGACAACACCCCGGGCGCCGAGCGCATCGAGACCGCGGCGATCCCGGAGCGCTGCGTCTTCCTGTTCGGGCAGGAGGGGCCGGGGCTCACCGACGAGGCGGTCGCCGGCGCTGACGCGCACCTCGAGATCACGCAGTTCGGATCGACCCGGAGCATCAACGCCTCGGCCGCTGCGGCGATCGTCATGCACGCCTGGGTCGTGCAGCACGCGGAACTGCCCACCGACTGACGCGCTCGGCGGGCTGGCGGCGGTCAGCGGGCGGCGGTCGTGCGGCGGGCGACGAGGCGGGGCTCGACGAGGGTCTCCTGTGCGGGGGCGTCCGGGTCGGCGATGCGGGCGAGCAGACGCTCCCCGGCGCCGCGGCCGATCTCCACGCTGCGGTCGTCGATGCTCGTCAGGCCGACGTAGGACGACGCGGCGAGCGGGGTGTCGTCGTAGCCCATCACCGACACGTCCTCGGGGACCCGCAGCCCCCGCGCGACGAGCCCGGACATCGCGCCGAGCGCCATCACGTCGTTCGCCGCGAACACCGCCGTCACGTCGGGGTGGGTGTCGAGCAGGTGCCCGACCGCCTCGGCGCCGGCCTCCTCGGTGGGCTCCACGGGCATGACGTGGGTGACGAGCGAGGCGGGCGACGGGGCGGTGGTGACCCGCGCCTCCAGGCCGGTGAGCCGCTCGGCGGACGCTGCCGAGCGTCCGCCGACGAAGCCGATGCGCGTGTGCCCGAGGGCGAGCAGGTGCTCGGCCGCCATCCGGCCTCCGGCGCGGTCGTCGTTCGCGACGGTGTCGGCGCGGGGGAGCACCGCCCGACCGCCGGCGACCACGACCGGCATGCTCGCCGGGATCGCGAGGTCGGTGTCGGGCTCGCCGGCGATGACAATGCCCTCGACGCGCATCGACAGGAAGCCCTCGACCGGTGACGCGTCGAGCCCGGTGTTGAGGAAGCGGTCGGCGACCACGAGCCGGTGTCCCTGGTCCTGCAGGGCCTCGCGCAGGCCGGTGAGCAGGTCGACGAACCACTGGTTGCGGAAGTCGTCGAGCACGACGCCGATCGTGCGGCTGCGGGTCCCGGCGAGCGAGACGGCGGCAGTGCTCGGCCGGTAGTCGAGTTCCTGGATGGCGCGGAGGACGGCCTCGCGGCGCTGGTCGCTGACCTTGGGGGAGCGCTGGAGCACGAGCGAGACGAGGGACTTCGAGACCCCTGCGCGTGCCGCGACGTCGTAGATGGTCGCCGGTTTGCCGTCTGCGGTGGCGGACCTGCCGTCTCCCATGATCTCCCTCGACCGGTAGTGGTGTCCCTCGATCGTAGCCGCCCCGCCGCTCGCGGTTGTCAGGACATGGCGGGGCGGGTCGCGGCGGGGTGGCGGCGCGTGGCGCGACGTGCTCGTGCACAACGGAAAGCACGTCGCGCCACGCGTACACGTGGTGCGACGTGCTTTCCGTTGTGCAGCCCGCTCGGGCCGGGGCCCGGGCCGGGGCCCGACCGGGGCCCGACCGGGGCCCGCCCGGGCCGGGGCCCGACCGGGCACGCGCCCGGGCGCTACCCGATCAGGCTCGGCCGCAGGTCGCGCAGCGTCCGCGAGCGGGTCTGCCGCGCGGTGACGACGTACGACACGAGCAGCGCGCCGAGCAACCAGCACGCGAGCACCCCCGCGTCGGACCACACCGCCGCGAACGACCCGCCGTACATCGTCTGCCGGATCGCGTCGACCGAGTACGTCATCGGGAGCGCGAAGTGGAGCGCCGCCAACGGCCCCGGCAGCGTCTGCCACGGGAAGGTCCCGCCAGCGGTGACGAGCTGCACGAGCATGAGCACCAGGCCGAGGAACTGCCCGACCGATCCGAGCAGCACGTTGAGCGCCATGATGATCGCCGCGAAGGTCGCCGACGCGAGCACCATGATCGCCACCGTCGGTCCGGCGTGCACCACGTCGAGGTCGAGCGCGAACCGCACGATCAGGAACAGCGCCGCCATCTGCACGAGCCCGAGGATCGCCGGCGTCAGCCAGCCGCCGAGCACCACGCGCAGCGGCTTCTTCACGGCGGTGATCGCCCGCTTCGAGATCGGCTTGAGGATGAGGAACAGCGCGTACATGCCGATCCACGCGGCGAGCGAGATGAAGAACGGCGCGAGGCCGGCGCCGTAGTTCGACGCCGCGGCCACGTTGTCGTCGCCGACCTTGACGGGGTCTGAGATGACGGACGCCTGCGAGTTGCGCTGCGACGCCGTGGACGCCGGGATCTTCGTGCGGCCCTGGTCGAGCTTCGACGCGAGCTCCTTCGAGCCGTCCTCGAGCGACTGCAACCCGGTGGACAGCGAAGCGGCGCCCGACGCCGCCGAGGCCGCGCCGTCGGCGAGCGAGGCGGCGCCGGAGGACAGCGTGGGCGCGGCAGCGGCGAGCTTCGACGTGCCCGCGGCGACCTGCGACGAGCCCGACGCCAGCTGCGAGGCACCGCTCGACGCCGACGCGATGCCGTCCGCCAGCTGCGGGGACGCCGCAGCGAGCGCGGACGTGCCGGCAGCGACCTGCGCCGACCCGTCGCGGAGCTGGTCGACCGCGGACTTCGTCGACGCGTAGGTCTGCTTGGCCGAGGCGCCGGCACCGTTCACGTCGCCGACGGCCTTGGTGATGGCGTCCTGCTGCGCCTGCGTCAGCGTGGCGCCCTCGGGCAGGTTCGCCGTGATCTGGGCGAGCACCGCGGTCGCGTCGATCGGCTGCACCGCGTCGACGTCGGCGCTGACCGAGTCGACCTCGTCCGCGAGCGCGGCGTTGCCCGCCGCGACCCGCTGCGCGCCGTCGTTCAGCTGCGCGGTCTGCGACGGCAGCGACGCGGTCTGCTGCTGGGCCGACTGCAGTCCGGACGCCAGGGTCGAGGCGCCCGACGCGACCTGCTGCGCGCCGTCGTTCAGCTGCGCGGTCTGCGACGGCAGCGAGGCGGTGCCGGACGCCAGCTGCGAGGCGCCGTCCGACAGCTGCTGGGTGCCGGTCGCGAGCGACGCCGCACCGTCCGCCGCCGTGGTCGCCCCCGACGCCAGCTGCCCGGCGCCGTCGACGGCGTCGCCCAGGCTGTCCCGCACGTCGGCGAGCCCGACGAGCAGCGTCTTCGCGGCCTGCTTGCCGACCCGCTCGGCGACGGCCGTGCGCATGGTCTTGCCCGCCTGCTCCGCGATGGTCGACGCCAGGTACGAGTTCGTGTCCGCGGTCGTCATGACGAGTTCGGCCCGCTGCGGGTCGTCGCCCTGCGCCGACACCAGGTGCTCGGAGAAGTCGTGCGGGATCGTCACGACGAAGTCGTAGGTGCCGTTCCGCACGCCGGAGCGCGCGTCGGCCGCGGTCGTCTCGGTCCACTTGAAGTCGCCGCCGTCGATGGCCTCCTTCGCGACGTCCTTGCCGTAGTCGACCCGGTCGCCGTCGAGCGTCGCGCCGGCGTCCTGGTCGACGATCGCGGCCGGGATCTGGTCGAGCTTGGCGTACGGGTCGCGGTTCGCCCACAGGTACGCGCCGCCGTACAGCAGCGGCACCACCATGAGGGCGACGAACGCCAGCCTGGCGAGCGGCGTGGCGGTGAGACGCGCCAGCTCGGCGCGGATGAGCGAGGGGATGGTCACGCGGGTGCCTCCGTCGGGACGGTTGCGGGAGTTGCAGGGTCGGAGGGGCCGGACTGGAGGCTCGGCTCGCCCCCGTCGGTCCGGGTCGCGTCGTCGGGACCCTCGGTGTGGATCGTGTCGAGCAGCTGCTCGACGGTGTCGGCGGCGGCCTTCGAGGTCACGAGCACGACCGTGACGCCACGGCGGGCGACGTCGCGCACCACCGCGAACCAGTCGGCCACGGCGCCCCCGTGCCGCTCGGGCGCGGTGAGCACGATGCCCGTGACCCCGTCCCGCAGCAGCGCGAGCTCCACGAGCAGCCGCACCCGCACGCCGGTCGGGACCCGCTGCACGTGCGTGTCGGCGTAGTCCCGCATCCCGAGCTCGTCGAGCACGGTGTCCACGTGCTCGCGCGAGGGCCGCTGCCCGGCGAACGCCAGCTCCTCGCGCACGATCTTCCGGAGCGTCATGACGGGGAACGGCTCGGCGACCCCGGGGGTGTCCACGAGCGCGAACGCCGCACGGACCGCAGCGGCGTCCTCGTGCCCGTCGAGCAGCACCCGGCCGGAGTCGGGCCGCATCCGCCCACCGGCGACGAGCGACGCGAGCACGGGCGCCTGCTCGGTCTCGACGGCGACGACACCCGGACGCCCGGGGGCCGCGACGGCGGAGACGACGGGCAGCGCGGCGCCGGGCTCGTCGCCGATGCCGACGTGGTCGAGTTCGAGCGTCATGCGCGGGTCTCCTGCTCGGTCTGCGGTGCGGGTACGGGGGAGGCGGCCGGTTCGGACAGCAGCGCCGTGCGCCAGTCGATGCCGGCGGTGCCGAGCGCGGAGAGCACCACGGTGCGCCGCCCGGCCTCGTCGCTCGTGCCGGTCCGGGTGGCCTCGTCGAGGACGGCGATGCACGCGGCCTCGACGAGCCGTGCCAGCGACTCGGCGTCGACGTCGTCGCGCATCGAGCCGTCCTCGATGCCGAGCGCGCACGCCTGCCGGACCTGTGCGCGCAGCGGGGCGAAGACCTCGGCCACCGCCTCCGCGAAGGGGCTGCGGACGGCCACGCGGGCCATCGGGCGGACGTGCGACACCTCGGACCACAGCGCGACCGCGAGGGCGGCGAGCCGTGCGGCCGGCGGGAGCGCTCCGAGTGCTGACGAGTCGGGCATCGCGGCGGCGATCCGTGCGGCACCGGCGGTCACGACCTCGCGCACCAGGTCGTCGCGGGAGGGGAAGTGTCCGTAGACCGCACGGCGCGAGAGCCCGGCGGCGGTCGCGATGGTCTCGAGGCCGGCGTCCGGGTCCTGCTGCAGGACGCGCTTCGCCGCCTCGATCAGGGCAGCGCGGTTCTCGGCGGCGTCCCGTCGGGGAGCGCGCCCGGGCTGGTCGGCGGTGGTCCCGCCCCTGGTCGTCCTGGTCACGACACCAAGCGTAATAACATGCACACCACTGTGCAAGTTAGCAGGTGACGTACCCCCGAACGAGGGCCAGTCCCCCAAAGTGCGGACTGTTCCACCTGTGAACGAACGCATAACTTCACAGGAATTCCCACCACGGACAGAGCCCGAGGAGTGCGCCCTGTGACACGTGCAACACCGAACCGTGCAGTACCCGAGCAACCACCCATCACCGAGCGTCGCACGCGGTCACGCGTCGCGCGCCTCCTGACCGCCGGTATCGCCGCCGTCGCCCTGTCCTGCGGCGGTCTCGCCGTCGGCGGAGCTGCGAACGCCGCGCCGACCGGTCTCTCCGCCGCCGACCTCAAGCTCGCCGCGCCGCTCCGCGACGCCAAGCCCCAGAAGACGGTCGCCGCGTTCGTGCGCACGACCGGCCAGGGTGCGCTCGAGGTCGACGCGCAGGCGAAGGGCGGCGACCTGACGAAGTCGAAGACCCCGTCGTCCGCCGCGAAGGAGCGGGTCAAGGCGATCACGTCGACCGTCGATGCCGTCCGTTCCGCCGTCAAGCGCTCGGACGCGGAGGCCACCGAGCTGTACTCGACCGAGTACACGGTCCCCGGCGTCGCGGTCGTCGCCGACGTCGATGCCCTGCGCGACGTCGCGGCCCGCTCGGACGTCGAGAGCATCATCCCGCTCACCCCGAAGAAGATCGTCGACCCGACCCCGGGCGACGCGTCGAAGGCCCCGAGCGGCGTCGACCCCGACCTGGTGCAGCCGGGCGCGGACGGCGTCAGCCCGAAGAACGCGGCCAGCGACATCTACACGCGCTCGCTCGACGCGTGGCAGCAGACCGGGCGCACGGGCAAGGGCGTGAACATCGCCGTCCTCGACACCGGCCTCGACTACACCCAGGCCGACTTCGGCGGCCCGGGCACCACGGCGGCGTACCAGCAGGCCCTGGCGAGCACGAACGCGCCGGACCCGAGCTGGTACGACGGGAAGAAGTTCCTCGGCGGCTACGACTTCGCCGGTCCCACCTACAACGCGGACTCCTCGAGCGCGGGCTACGACCCGACCCCGAAGCCGGACGCGAACCCGATCGACGGCAAGGGCGGCGACCACGGTACGCACGTGTCCGGCACCGCAGCGGGCTACGGCCTGACCGCGGACAAGAAGACGTTCCGCGGCGACTACACGAAGCTCACGAACCAGTCCGTCCAGGACATGTGGATCGGTCCGGGCACCGCGCCCGAGGCCGGCCTCTACGCCCTCAAGGTCTTCGGTGACGACGGCGGGTCGACCGACCTGACCGGTGCCGCGCTCGACTGGGTCGGCCAGGCGCTGACCGAGGGCAAGGACATCAACGTCCTGAACCTGTCGCTCGGCTCCGACTACGGCGCACCGGACGACCCCGACAACGCGAAGATCGACGCGCTCACCGCCCGCGGCGTCCTGCCCGTCATCGCCTCGGGCAACGCCGACGACTTCACCGACATCGGTGGCTCGCCGGGCAACGCCGAGGGCGCACTGACCGTCGCCGCGAGCGCCACCGGCCAGTCGTTGTTCGACGCCGTCAAGGCCACCGCGCCGTCCGACGTCGCGGGCACCTACCGCGCGCAGTACTCGCAGAACTACCAGGGCAGCCTGCCGGTCGAGGGCGACGTCGTCGTGCCGACCACGAACATTGACGGCTGCCAGGCGTTCAGCGCCGACGAGGCCGCGAAGCTCAAGGGCAAGGTCGCCTGGCTGAAGTGGACCGACGGGGCGCTCGAGTGCGGCTCCGGTGTGCGCTTCAACAACGTCCAGGCCGCCGGCGGCGTCGGCGTCCTGCTCGCCGGCACGGTGACGAGCTTCGACTCCGGCATCGCGGGGAACACCACCATCCCGGGTGCCGAGCTGACCTCGGACAGCGTGACGAGCCTCCAGGCCGCCGCGCAGGCCGGGACCCTGCACGTGCAGTTCGCACAGGAGCTCAAGGGCTACCAGCTGGCGACCGACCAGGCGAACGTGAACACGCTCGCGCCGTTCACCAGCCGTGGCGTGCACGGTTCGTTCGACGACATCGTCAAGCCGGACGTCGCCGGCCCCGGGGTCAACGTGATCTCCGCGGCCAACGGCACCGGCAACGGCCGCATGTCGATGAGCGGCACCTCGATGGCGACCCCGCACGTGGCCGGCATCGTCGCGCTGACCTTCCAGTCGCACCCGTCGTGGACGGCACCGCAGGTGAAGGCCGCCGTGATGAACACCGCGACGCACGACGTGAAGCAGGGTGACCGCAACGCCACGCTGCTCCGCCAGGGCACCGGCCGCGTCGATGCGCTGCAGGCGGTCACCGCCGGCACCACGGTGCGCAGCGTCGAGAACGACCAGCTCGTCACCGCCTCGTACGGTGTCGTCGAGGTCAGCGGGAAGACCAGCGAGTTGCGCACCCTGCAGATCCAGAACACCGACGGCCGCCCGCACACGTACGACGTGGCGTACCAGGCCCAGGTGGACCAGCCGGGCGTCGCGTTCTCGCTGAGCACGAAGCGGGTCACCGCTCCGGCGCACGGCACCGCGACCGTCAAGCTGACGTTCACGATCGCCGACCCGACGCAGCTGCGTCGCGTCATCGACCCCACGCAGGAGTCGGTGCAGTCCGGCTACCAGCGTGAGTTCGTCGCCGCCGAGTCCGGCGTGGTGTCCTTCACGCCCACCGACAAGTCGCTCAACCCGATGCGCCTCGGCGCGTACGTCGCGCCGAAGCCGGTCAGCGCCGTGCACGGCAAGGACATCGCGTTCTCGGGCTCGACCACGACCGCGGAGCTCGCGCTCACCGGCCGCTCGGTCGACCAGGGCGACGCCGTCACCGGGTACCACTCGGTCGTCGCACCGTTCGTCCTGGGCGGGACCGACCCGCAGGAGCCCCTGCCCGCCGGTTCGGCGCAGCAGTCCCTGCAGGCCGCGGACATCCGGGCCTACGGCGCGAACGTCGACACGGCGTCGGGCACGCTCGCCTTCGGCGTCCAGACCGCCGGCGCCGACGCGAACCCCGGTGCGGTGACCAACGTCGAGGTCCTCATCGACACGAACCGCGACGGCACGCCGGACTACCTGGTGTACGACGCCAAGTCGGCCACGGTCGACGCGACGTTCGCCACCACGGTGGACCTGGCGACGGGCAAGACGGTCGACTCGCAGCCGCTCAACGGCGGCACCGCGGGGCAGGACGTCAACACGTTCGACAGCGCCGTCAAGGTGCTGACGGTGTCGGCATCGGCGATCGGTGCGACCGGTGCGTTCGACTACTCAGTCCTGACCGAGTCGGCGTACGCCCCGGCCCTGGCCACCAGCGGCTCCTACGTCGTCGACGAGACCGACTCGGCCACGTTCGACCCGTCGAAGCCGGCGCTCGCCTTCGCGCAGGGCGGCACCTCCGGTGTCCTCTTCGCGGACAAGGGCTCGCTGCAGGTCACGCGCCAGGCGGACGCCACGAACGCCCGGGTCCTGCTGCTCCACCTCGGCAACGCGGTGGGCGACCAGGCGGACGTGCTGCAGGCGGCGCAGACTGCGCCGACGCTCACCCTCCGCGAGGGCAGCGCCGTCACGATCTCGGGCACCCCGAAGGTCGGCAAGACGCTCAAGGCGAACCCCGGCTCGTGGGACGGCAAGAAGGTGTCGTACTCGTACCAGTGGCTCCGTGACGGTGTCGCGGTCAAGGGAGCGACCGGTCAGCGCTACGCGCTCGGCACGGCGGACGCGGGCCACCGCTTCTCCGTGACGGTGACGGCGAAGGCGACGGGCTACCAGGACGGGACGGCGACCTCGGGCCAGACCGCGAAGGTGGAACCCCGCAAGAAGTGATCGACACGGACGCCCCGCCACCGATCGGTGGCGGGGCGTTCGTCGTCTCCGGATGTCAAGGCCTGCAGCCTCGGTCGGGGCCACGAGTGCGGCAAAGGGACATGTAGTTAGGCGAACTAGGCAATCGGTGCGAGAGTGATGTCATGCGATCCCACACCTCCCTGATGCAGCTCCGGGCCAACCCGATGGAGTGGCGGCGCCGTGGGCTGACCCCGCCCGACGCACTCCAGGCCATGGTCGAGGAACGACTCGCGCAGCCGGGTCACGCCCAGCCGGTCGGCGACCCGTCGTACCAGGACTTCTTCCGCGCCTGATCGCGGAACGTCACCAACTGACGGACGGGAGGCGCGGTGCCGGCTGGCACCGCGCCTCCCGTCCGTTCGTCTGTCCGGGCTACTGCCCGATCTTGTCGTCGGCGGCCTGCTCGGCCTTGTCGATCTGGTCGCCGTGGCCACCGCCGGTGGCCTTGTCTGCCGCGTCCGCGGCCTTGCCGAGACCGGCGTCCGTCGCCTGCTCGCCCTTGTCGCTGTTCGCGAAGTCCTTGGCCTTGTCACCGAGGTCACTCATGTGGTGCTCCCTTGCTCGTCGGATCTGACACGGACGAGGGTGCGCCGGGTGAGCCGGGCGGGTTCACAGGTGCGGAGCCGGTTGTCCACAGGCGGGTGGCGTGCAGGTGGACAGTCGATAGACTCGGGTGGACCATCGGCCCAGCCCGCCGGTGCGGTCCTCCGCCAACGTGAGGAGAACCTCCATGCCCGCAGCAGTCATCATCGGTGCCCAGTGGGGTGACGAGGGCAAGGGGAAGGCAACCGACCTCCTCGGCTCGCGCATCGACTACGTCGTGAAGTTCAACGGCGGCAACAACGCCGGCCACACCGTCGTCGTCGGCGGCGAGAAGTACGCGCTCCACCTGCTGCCGTCCGGCATCCTGACGCCCGGCGTGACCCCGATCATCGGCAACGGCGTCGTCGTCGACCTCGAGGTCCTGTTCCAGGAGCTCGACGCGCTCCGCGCCCGCGGCGTCGACGTCTCGAAGCTCCTGGTGTCCGCCAACGCGCACGTCATCACGCACTACCACCGCACGATCGACAAGGTGACCGAGCGGTTCCTCGGCAAGCGCCAGATCGGCACCACCGGCCGCGGCATCGGCCCGACCTACGCCGACAAGATCAACCGCGTCGGCATCCGCATCCAGGACATCTTCGACGAGAACATCCTGCGGCAGAAGGTCGAGGCGGCCCTCGACCAGAAGAACCACCTGCTGGTCAAGGTCTTCAACCGCCGCGCGATCGACGCGGACGAGGTCGTCGAGTCGCTGCTGTCCTTCGCCGAGCGCCTGCGCCCCATGGTCGCCGACACCGCACTCGAGATCCACCGGGCGCTCGAGCGGGGCGACACCGTCCTGTTCGAGGCCGGCCAGGCCACGATGCTCGACGTCGACCACGGCACTTACCCGTTCGTGACGTCGTCGTCGGCGACCGCCGGCGGTGCCGCGACCGGCTCGGGGATCGGCCCGGGCAAGCTCGAACGCATCATCGGCATCGTCAAGGCGTACACGACGCGCGTCGGCGCCGGCCCGTTCCCGACCGAGCTGTTCGACGAGTCGGGGGAGTTCCTCCGCGCGAACGGATTCGAGTTCGGCACCACGACCGGTCGTCCGCGTCGCTGTGGCTGGTACGACGCCCCGATCGCCCGGTACACGGCGCGGATCAACGGCGTGACCGACTTCGTGCTGACGAAGCTCGACGTGCTGACCGGCCTCGAGACGATCCCGGTCTGCGTGGCGTACGAGGTCGACGGTGAGCGTGTGGACGAGGTCCCGGTGAACCAGTCCGACTTCCACCACGCAAAGCCGATCTACGAGGAGTTCCCCGGCTGGACCGAGGACATCACCGGCGCCCGCTCGTTCGAGGACCTGCCGAAGACCGCGCAGGACTACGTGCTGGCGATCGAGGCGATGTCCGGCGCGCGGATCTCGGCGATCGGTGTCGGCCCGGGCCGTGACGCGATCGTCGTCCGCCACGACCTGCTCGGCGCGGCGTCCTGAGCATGCGGATCCTGTTCGTCTGCAGCGGCAACATCTGTCGCTCGCCCCTCGGCGCCCAGGTGCTCGAGGCCCGGCTCGGCCCGGACGCCCCGGCGTTCACGGTCGAGTCGGCCGGCACCATCGCCGACGACGGTGCCCTGATGGACGAGACGGCTGCGGCGCAGTCGGTCCGTCTCGGCGGTGACCCGACGACGCACCGGTCGCGCTACCTGACCGAGCAGATCGCGGCGTCGGTCGACCTCGTGCTCACCGCCGAGCGCTCGCACCGCGCGGCTGTGGTGTCGCTCGCGCCGCGGGCGGCGAAGCGAGCGTTCACGATCAAGCAGTTCGCGCGGGTGCTCGACGGGCTCGAGCCGGGCGACCTGACCGGCATCGAGACCGCGCAGGACCTGGTGGACCGGGTCGCACGGCTGCGGGGGACCGTACCGCCGCCCGCCGACCCGGCGGACGACGACGTGGACGACCCGTACCGCCGGTCGGAGGAGACCCACGTGCGGGTCGCCGACGAGATCGACGCGGCGCTGGCCCCGATCGCGGACGCCCTGCGCGCACTGCGCTGACGGTGTTGCACGTCGAACCCCCCCCGCCGTCGTGGCGGGGGTTTCGTCGTCTCAGCTCACGCTTCCGGCAGACGGTACGTCCCGACCGTGATCGTGTGCGCGCCCTGGCCGGCCAGCTGCCGCACGACGGCGTCGGTGCGGGCACGGTTCGGCACGGCGTGCTTGCGCGCCAGGTCGGTGACCAGCCCGCGCAGCTCGTTGTCGTTCGTCACGACGGCCGTCGTCGCCGAGCGCCCGGTCGGTGTCGTGCTCGTGCTGCGGTCCTCCGGGTTGACGTACGCGGCGGCGTCCCCGGAGTAGAACACGCACGAGTCCACCCACTGCGGCCCGTTGCCGTCCTCGTCCGCCAGGAAGCGCTGCAGACGCCGGGCCTGCTGTCGGACCTGGCGCGTCGGGGCGTTCCCGCCGGACTGCACGCGGACCTGCCACCAGTGCTCGACGTCGTCGGCGGAGTCGAGCACCCGACGGCTGCGCACCTGGATCGCGAACGACCCGGTCAGCGACGACTCGTCGAGCAGGTTCCGGAAGGCGTGGTGCACGGCGCTCGGCTTGCGGCCGTCGAACACGATGCCGTTCCAGCGCTTGTTCTCGATGACCAGCACGTGCCCGGACTCGAACACGAGCACGTGGTCGAGCTGGGCGGCGTAGCTGCGGTCGCGGTCCCGCTCGCCCTGGGCGACCGGCACGAACACGACGTTCGTCAGCAGGGCACCGTTGATCCCGGCGGCCTTGCAGACCTCGAGGATCGTGCGCTGCGAGGCCTCCTCCCACCGCATGCCCGTCCGGGCCAAGGTGCGGCCGGCCTCGGCCTCGGCGAGGGCCTGCTGGCGCGCGGTTTCGGCACCGGCGAGCTGACGCGCGTGCTCGGCGTCAGCAGCGGCGGTCCGCTCGCGGTGCTCCCGCTCGAGGGTGCCGGTGCGGTGGTCGAGTCTGACCTCGGCGTCGGACAGGGCGGCACGGCCGGAGGACTGGTTCCGCCGCAGGACGATCACCAGGACGACCACGACGATCGCGAGCCCCCCGGCGACCATCCACGGCACGAGGTCGCTGGTCATGCGTCCACCTCACCACGGCTGGGCGCGCGAGAGGCCTCCGGCTGCGGCGAGTCCGGCAGGACGCCGTGCAGCGCTCACGCTGCGCGGACCGGTCAGAGCGAACTGGTCAGCGCGGCCAGGTCGCGACGACCGCCACGGCGTTGAACAGCACGTGCGCCACGATCGCGCCCCCGATGCGGTTCGTCATCGCGACCAGGGTGCCGGTGAGGAGCCCGAGCACGAACGTCGTCAGGAACACCTGCACCCCGCCGAGCGACGTCGTCGCCGAGCCGAGGAACAGGTGGGACAGCGCGAACAGGAACGCCGTCACCAGGACGGCGAGCCAGCGCGTCCGGGGCGTGAGCTCCACGGCGAGCAGACGCTGGAAGAGCCCGCGGAAGAAGAGTTCCTCGAGCACGGGGCTGACGAGCACGATGCCGACCGCCGACACGAGCAGCAGCCCGATGTCCGGGGCCCCGAGCGACGGCGCGGGCTGCAGACCGCTCGTGCCGGTGAACGACAGCGCGAGCACGGCGTCGAACACCCGCGTCAGGATGACGATCCCGAGCGCGACCACGAGGTCGCCGAGGTCGATCCGGAAGCGCCCGAACAGGTCGCGGCCCGTCCGCCGGACGACCCAGACGATGCCGAACACGAGCGGCACCCACACCGCGACGTCGCCGAGCAGGACCTGGAGCACCGGCCCGGGGACCGCCCCGCGCAGCGTCAGGGTGCTCACGATCCGGGCGAGCACGACCGCCACGACGAGGGCGATGAGCAGGGCGACGAGGTCACGTTGCCGGGCGGTCGAGGGCTGGTTCGTGGCCACTTCCGGCTCGGAGGTCATGCGCCGAGCGTAGAGGACGACCGAGGCAGATCGGCAAGAACAGCCGAGTGAGGCTCATTGGTGTGGCACTATTTACAAGCCGACTGCTGGGAGAACCCTCGCAGAGCCTGTGCGGGACCACGGGAACGGCGAGGATCGGGGAAGGACGGCCGCGTGGAACTGCGCGACTACATCACCTGTGCTCCGCAAGGGGTGGGTGCTCATCGTGGTGCTCGCCCTGGTGGGGGTGGCGGCCGCAGCCGGCTTCTCCCTCCTGAAGAAGCCGGTGTACTCCGCCTCTGCACAGGTGTTCGTGTCGACGGAGACGTCGGGTAGTGCGAGCGACCTGGCGCAGGGCAACACCTTCACGCAGCAGCGGGTGCTCACCTACTCGAACCTCGTGCAGACGCCGATCGTGCTCCTGCCGGTCATCTCGTCGCTCGGCCTCGACATGAACGCCGACCAGCTGTCGAAGATGGTCTCGGCGACGGCGCCGACGAGCACCACGCTCATCTCCATCACCGTGAACGACACGAACCCGGTGCAGGCGACCGAGATCGCCAACGCGGTGTCGTCGAGCCTGACCAACGTCGTGCAGGACATCGAGGCCACCGACGCGAACGGCACGAGCACCGTCAAGCTCACCCGTGTGAAGCAGGCCGACGTGCCGCTCAGCCCAGTCAGCCCGAACGTCCCCGTGAACATCGCCCTCGGTCTGCTCGTCGGCCTGGCGCTCGGCGTCGGCATCGCCGTGCTGCGCGAGACGCTCGACAACCGCGTCCGCGTCGAGACCGACGTCGAGAAGATCAGCGACAAGCCGGTCGTCGGCGGCATCGCGTTCGACAGCAAGGCCTCCGAGCGTCCGCTCATCGTGCAGGCCGACCCGCGCAGCCCGCGCGCCGAGTCCTTCCGCACGCTCCGCACGAACCTGCAGTTCCTCGACCTCGGTACCGGCTCGCGCACGTTCGTGATGACGTCGTCGATGCAGTCCGAGGGCAAGAGCACCACCGTGGCGAACCTGGCCATCGCGCTCGACAGCGCCGGTTTCAAGGTGATCCTGATCGACGCCGATCTCCGTCGCCCCCGCGTCGGCGAGTACATGGAGGTCGACGGTTCCGCCGGTCTGACCGACGTGCTCATCGGCCGCGCGACCCTGGAGGACGTCGCACAGCCCTGGGGCCGTGGCAACCTGGTCGTGCTGCCCGCCGGGCAGATCCCGCCGAACCCGTCCGAGCTGCTCGGGTCGAAGGCCATGCAGGACCTGATCGAGACGCTCGAGCAGCAGTTCGACTACGTGCTGTTCGACGCACCGCCGCTGCTGCCCGTCACGGACGCAGCGATCCTGTCGAAGAAGGCGTCCGGCGCCATCCTCGCGGTCGCGTCCGGCAAGACCCACAAGGGCCAGCTCGCCGCCGCCGTCGCCTCGCTCGAGAACGTCGGCGCGCCGATCGCGGGCTTCGTCATCACGATGATGCCGGTGCGGGGACCGGGCGCCTACGGCTACGGCCGCTACGGCTACGGGTACGGCTACGGGCTGGACGAGGCAGAGCCCACCCAGCCCGACACGAAGGCGCCGAAGCAGGCGCGTGGGAAGCTCGGCACGCTGCGCCGGGCCGACCGCTGAGACCGGGGGACGACATGCGTGCAGGCCGGGGGGCCCGAGGCCTCGGCAGTGATCTGAAGCGGAACACCCTGATCGGCGTCGCCGCCGTGGTGGTGCTCCTGGTGGTCGTCGACGTCGTGCTCGTCGCGATGGCGCTGGCACGGACGACGCCGGAAGCGGTCGGCTCACCCCGACCGGTCCCGACCTTCGGCAGGTCCTCCGATGCGACACCGACACCGACGCCGTCGGCGTCGGCCACCCCGGCACCGGACGCGTCCGCGCAGGGTGCGTCCGAGGGGCCGGCTCGCCGTCTGCTGTCCGCGGTGGACGGACGGGAGGCATGGCGAGCCTCCAGTGCGTCGTGTTCCGTCGCACAGGTGGTGCTGGAGCACACGGTCGACGGAGGGACCACGTGGACGCCTGTCGCTCTGGGCGACGACGTCCGCGCCCTGTGGGGGATGCGCGCGACGACGGACGGACTCTCGTTGCTCGAGGCCGTCGGCGACGACTGCGAGGCGACCGAGCGAACCTCCGTCGACGACGGCGTGACCTGGAAGGCGGCGGCAGCCGGCGCCTCGGGCGCTGGGATCACGCCGGACGGCGTCCGCCTCGGCACCACGACCGTCGCGAACCCGTGCCCGGAGCCGCTCGACGCGTTCCAGGGCACGCGCACGGCGATCGTCGTCTGCGACGGACAGATCGAGTGGCGGACCGGCACCGCCGCATGGGTCGACGTACCGCTCGGCGGCGTCCGTGGCGTCGCGGTCGACGGCAGCTCGTACACGCTCGCCCGGGTCGGTGCATCGGCGTGCGAGGGCGTGCAGGTCGAGACCATGACCGCCATCGGCGTTACACCGTCGACGCGGACGACCCCCGTGGGGTGCAACGACGTGTCGACCACCGGGACGATCGCGCTCGACCGGGCGGGGCAGTCCGTGTGGATGTGGGCGGGCGAATCGGTCGCAGTGTCCGCGGACGGGGGCAAGACGTGGTGAGCCGGGGCAGACCGTGACTGCCGAGCGAGTCCGGGCGGCGGCTCCTCCTGCGGGGACGCAGGAGTGGAGCCGCACGTACTCGCGGCGCGTGCTCGTCACGGACCTGCTCGCGCTGGTCTGGGTCGTGTTCGGTGTGCAGATCGCGTGGCTCGGCTTCAGTTCGAACCTCGCTGCGAACACCGCGGACCTGCGACTGAGCTACTTCGCGATCTCGGTCGTCGTCATCGTGGTCTGGATGACAGCCCTCGCCCTGTACGACACCCGCGGCGCCCGCGTCATCGGGACCGGCAGCGCGGAGTACCGCCTGGTCGCGGACTCGAGCGTCCGGGTCTTCGGGCTGCTGGCGATCGCGGCGTTCCTGCTGCACGTCGACCTGGCCCGCGGCTACGTCCTGATCGCGTTCCCGGTCGGGATCCTCGTCCTGCTGCTCTCGCGCTGGATGTGGCGGCAGTGGCTCGTCGCCGAACGTAAGCACGGCGGGTACTCGGCTCGCGTCCTGCTCGTCGGTTCGACCGCGAGCGTGCTACACATCGCCCGCGAACTCGCCCGCACTCCGGAAGCCGGCTACTGCGTCGTCGGCGCAGCGGTGTCGAACGGGACTCGTGGAGTCCTGGACGGTTCCACGATCGAAAGTTTCGGCGGCATCGACGACGTCGCGTCCGCGCTGCAGCTGACCGGCGCCGACACCGTCGTCATCACCAGCTCGGACGACCTGCCGCCCGAGCGCGTCCGCCAGCTCAGCTGGTCGCTCGAGCCGGGTCGGCAGCACCTGGTCGTCGCGCCGAGCCTGACGGACATCGGTGGCCCGCGCATTCACACCAGACCGGTTCAGGGTCTGCCACTCATCCACGTTGAGACGCCGACCTACTCCGGCCGGAAGCTCTACACCAAGCGGGCCTTCGACCTGATCGGATCAGCCGCGCTCCTGATCGTCCTGTCCCCGGTGTTGCTCGTCCTCGCGCTGCTCGTCAAAACGTCGTCGCCCGGACCCGTGTTCTTCCGGCAAGAGCGAGTCGGCCTGAACGGTTCGACCTTCCGCATGATCAAGTTCCGCTCCATGGTCGTCGACGCTGAGGCCCGTCTGCAGGAACTCAGCACGCTCGACCGCGCCGAAGGCAACGCCGTCCTCTTCAAGATGAAGAACGACCCGCGTGTGACCCGCATCGGTGCATTCATGCGGCGCTACAGCCTGGATGAGGTGCCGCAGCTGTTCAACGTCCTCGTGGGAGACATGTCCCTCGTGGGCCCGCGTCCACCGCTCGCCCGCGAGGTCGAGCGGTACGACTCGCACGTGCACCGTCGCTTCCTGGTGAAGCCCGGGCTCACTGGCCTCTGGCAGGTGAGCGGACGTTCGGACCTGTCGTGGGAGGACTCGGTGCGGCTCGATCTGTACTACGTGGAGAACTGGTCCATGGTGACGGACCTCAGTATCCTGTCTCGCACTGTGCGGGCGGTAGCTCGATCTTCGGGAGCTTACTAGTGGCTGAATTAGTTCCTGAGCGGCCGATTCGCGTCGCCTTGATCGCTAACGGTAGTTTTACTACGCCGGAGGACGTGTCAGGCGTTCCGTACTTCCTAGCACGAGCCGTCAGCAGGCGAGCAAGTGTGCTCGCCGTGAATTGTTTCCCGCCCCGTCTACTCCGCTGGATGTTGAGGGCAATCACCGCCCGGCCAAGTCGGACGGCTTGGGACCGCGTATATGTGCACGGCTTCGCGGCTATGCGAATACGGAGCGCTATAAGAGACTTGACGCTTCGGCGCTCAGAGCCCACGGATCATGTGCTACACATCCGAAGCTGGTTCGCTCCTTCGGCCGTTCCTTATAGCGCCTTCATCGATGCTACAACCGATATGTTACAAGGTGTGGCGCCGAAATGGACTGTTAGTCAACGGCAGCATCTTGCGCGAGTGCGGCGGGAGCGTGCTTATTACCAGCATGCAGTGAACATCTTTGTTGCGTCGCGGGCGGCTGAGGGCAGTCTGGTCGAGCGGTACGGGATAGCCCTGGATAAGATCGTTTATGTCGGTAATGGGCTGAATCAACTAAGCGCGGAGAGCGCTGTCGTTCGTTCGGGGAGACCCCGACGCGTTTTATTCGTCGGACGCGAACCGCTCCGGAAAGGCCTGGATATTCTTCTCTCCGCTATGTCGGAAGTGGTCAAGATTATTCCGGATGCTACTCTCACGGTAGTTGGAACAGGCGAATTCGCTCTTGGAAGCGAGCCCGAGTGGCTCGATTCTCGCGGGCTAGTCCGAGATCGACTAGAGCTGTCTGCGATTTATGACGACCACGACATCTTTTGCCTGCCCGCGCGTCAGGAATCATTCGGGCTCGTGGCGGTTGAGGCACTCTCGCGTGGATTACCGTGCGTTGTGTCCTCCGTGGGGGAGCTGCCGAACACCGTACGCGACCGGCTGGAAGGTCGCGTTGTCGCCGCTGAGGACGTAGACGCTCTTGCGACGGCGCTTATCGAGCTCATGGCTGACGATCGGGAATTTTCGCTTATGAGTGCGCGGGCACTTGCGCGGGCCTCAGCATTCGATTGGGATGAGATCGCGGGACGCATCCTTCGGAGGATAACGAATGCTTGACAAAATGAGGACAATCGAGCTGCCAGGCGGGATGACAGTGAATCCGCTGCGAGCGGGAGAGGTCTGCGACATCGTCCTGGAAGGGACGACGAGCGGCTTTTGGATAGCTAATCTCAACTTACATGGCATGTATATGTACTTGACTGCCCGCTCGTTCAAAGCCTTCAGTGACGAGGCTCACCTTTGTCTGATTGATGGTTGGCCAATTCTCGCTTTCTGCTGGATGCGGGGCCATCTTCTTAGCCCGCACTTCCGTATCGGTAGTACTGATTGGATTACCAAACTTCTCAAGGATCCACGCTCCACTGGGATGCGCGTTACCGCGGTGGGTGGTACTCCCAAAGCGGCAATTGCCACCTCACAGCGTATTGCGCACGACTACCCAGGAGTCACGTGGACGTCGATAGACGGATATTCAGACGCATGGGACTTGCGGGAGGACCAACGCGACTTGATTCGGAATTCGAATTTGGTCCTGGTCGGAATGGGGATGCCGCTTCAGGAAGAGTGGATATTAAGCAATAAGGCAATACTCAAAGATTCTATAGTAGCCAATGTCGGCGGGGCGTTTGACTATTTTGCGGGAGTTCAAGCGTTGGCGCCGCGCTGGATGGGTCGCGTGGGACTGGAGTGGATTTTCCGGCTTTCGCGAGATCCGAAGCGACTAGCGAATCGATACCTTATCGAACCCTTCAAGCTGTTTGCGCTACTAGCTTTGAAGAGGGAGGTCCGGCGATGATCGATGTCGTGATACCGACTATTGGCCGGGCATCGCTCAAGGCGGCGGCGGAGAGTGCAAGACGGCAACACGAGGTAGCTCGGGTGCTCGTTGTGCTCGACCGGCCCGGTGACGAAGAAGCGGTGAGGACTATGCTGCGTGGCACTGCCGCTGAGCTGATTCTCTCCAAGGGCGGGGAAGGGGGTTCCGTCTGTCGCCAGTTAGGCGTAAGCCGATCAACTGCCCCTTGGATAGCTTTCCTAGATGATGACGACATCTGGCTCGCCGGCCGATTTGCAGCGGTCCGCTCTTTTGTTCATGAACCGAGCCCCGGCGCGGTCCTGATCACAGCTAGTTTCGCTTTGATCGGGCAAGAGCAGATGAGCGTCATGCAGCCCGGTGGCGAGGCCGAGGTTGTAGGTCGTGTGATCCCGCGAAGGCCGCCCTTTGATGGTGGAGATAACTTGGCTAGCTATCTCGCGAGTCGTCGCTCGCTTAGATATGGCTATTCAGGCCTACAAAGTAGCGGTTTGCTGCTATCTCGGTCGCTTGCTGAAACAATCGCCTGGGACGCCAACCTTCGTAAGCATCAAGACTGGGATTATCTGATCCAAGCGGAGGAGAGAGCGGGCCTCCGGGTTCACCAGACCGAATGTCGCGTAATCACGCAGCAGAATACGCCGGAATCTGTGTCGGCACGGCTTGATTGGTCAGAGTCTGTAGCTTTTCTAGAGAAGCATCGCTCCAAAATGTCGAAAAGGGCAACCGCAGACTTCCTTGCAGTTCATGTGCTCCGTGTAGGCATCTTGAGCGGCTCCATGAAGACGAGCATCCGTTTCGTTATGCTCCATATGCGTGCTGTGCCACATTGGGGTGCTACCGTAGGAATTGTGGAGGCTGCGGTTCGTGCACTGAGAGGTCGCGTGCGATGGCTGCGCTGAAGGTTCTAATCGATGTTCGTGAACGTCATTGGAATCAGAATCCATACATCTCTATGCTTGCTGGCGCGATGCCTTCAGGCGTCGAAGTCAAGGGTTTCTCTTGGACACGTGCACTCCTCGGGCGGTACGGAGTAGTTCACCTCCATTGGCCCGAGTATCTTGTCTCCGGGCGAGGCTTAAAGAGGCTAGCAGCGGTCCTGCTGGCGCTCCTATGGTCGGTGCGACTTAGACTATCTCACACGCCGGTTATTCGAACGAAACACAATCTGCGTCCGCATGACGGGCTGAGTCGAGCGCGACGAATCGTCCTTAGATCGCTTCCGGCCTCATCGCAGCGGATTCTCTTGACGCAGAGCGAAGGAAGTTCCGAACCCGGCATTCTCATCCCTCACGCGAACTACTTGCCGTGGCTGAAAGGCCTGACGCAGTCTGTTCCATCGCTAGAACGAACCGACGGTTATCTCGTTTTTGGCGTGCTCAAGCCGTACAAGGGCATCGAGCGCGCAGTTGACGCCGCACTTCGGTCCCGAGGAGCGGAGCTTCTGATTGCAGGCGAATCGAAGGACAACAACTACTTGGCGTCTCTCGAGAGAAAAGCGTCGGCGAGCTCCGCAGTGACGATCCATGCGATGCGATTGAATGACGCGGATCTTGTTCGTAGAATCCAGAGCAGTGCAGCGGTCGTTGTTCCTTATCCTGAGCTGTATAACTCGGGTGTAGTTCTTCTGGCGCTCTCGCTGAACAGACCCGTCGTGGTGCAACGTTCGACCGTCGCGGAGGCGCTAGAGATCGAATTCGGCTCCGACTGGATCCGTCTGATCGATTTTGAAGTCGACGAGTTGCCTCGAGTGCCAGCGTTGTCGCAGGTTCACTGGAACCAGGAACGAACCTGGCGATACTCTGGCCGCGCGCATGCCCGTATTTATCGGGCCGTTGCGAAGCGAGCGACGTCTTGAGCGACGCAGATTCGAACCGCGGGCGCCGATATGAACGCGGAGCGATTTTTCTGATCGGGCTCGGAGCTGCTATCCCCGGCGTGCAATATCATCTCGGACCGATAGGTCTTGCTGCTGCAATATCTATCGCAGGATGCCTGATGCTGGGTTTGGGACATGCTCATCTTCTCGGCGGGTTGCGCATCCTACCCTTCGACATTGTCTTTGCGGTTTATATCGTGCTGCGTCTGTGCTTGGAACTCGTTAACAGCCAAGACCTCGGCCACGGGTTCCGGTACGACACCACCGTGCAGCTCATCATCTACTTTTTGAGTTATCTCTGTCTGCGACTGGTGATTGCGGGAGGGATGGACAGACTGGAGGCGCTCTCCTGATCGTCCGACCTGCGCCGTTCGTCGCTCTAATCGGCATTGCGCAGCTCATTTTCGCATCGACGATGCAGCCGGTCGTCGGACTTCTGACGGGCACGTCTGGTGTCGTGGCCCGCGCTGGTGGATTAGCCCGGGCGACGAGCACGGTCGGCCACTGGACTGGTCTTGGTGCATATCTTCTAGTGGCTCTCGCCGTCATGTGCGTCCTTCTAAGCGAGAAGCATGCGCGCTCTCGCCGCACAGCTGTGTTGAGTTTGGTCGTCATTCTCGCTGGTATCGTCTCGACTCTCACTCTGGCGATTTTGATCGGAGCGACCCTTCTGGTCATTCTTACCTTTGTCCAGTCGAGTCGGCTTCGGCACCGGCTGGTTCCCATCGCGCTAGGCGGTCTGCTTGCCGCACCGTTGCTGGCGGCACCGTTGCTCGCACGGCTCCGGCAACAATTCGGCTCTAACCCGGGGGCTTATGCTCAAAGTAGCGGATTGATTCCCGAAAGCATCGCTTATCGTTGGGAAATTTGGCAGAATCAGACTCTTCCATTGATCGCGGAAAGGCCATTGGTGGGGTGGGGGCAGGGATTCTACATTGAGCTCGGCACATGGCCGATCTTTCCTTACTTCGTGACGTGGAGGTCCGCGGAGTCGCAGTATCTGCTTGAGCTGGTGGAGGGTGGGCTTCTGCAACTCGCCGCGTTTACGGGCGTATTGTTCACCATTGCATTGATGTTCGGATGGATGTCGCAAGGTGAGCGGAAGATTATTGCTATGTGTTTTGTGACTGCTGTTGCGGCGGCATTCACGGTGCCTATCTTTACGAATGTCGGCCTGATCGGTCTGCTCCTGCCCGTTCTCGGAGTCTTGTTGATCGGGAGAGAGCACCGGAGTGGTGCGGCGGGCGCGAAGAGCCGTGACGTGAAGTGGGCTCTCTCTTGAGGAGAGGAAGCCTGGTTCTTGTTTTCGGGCAGTGGGCAAAGTATGGGTTGCAGTTTCTATCAGTGATCCTGCTCGCGCGCTTGCTGGCGCCTGAAGCTTTCGGAATGATGGCCCTCGTATTGAGTGTGAGCGGTATTGCGTCAGTTATCGGGGATTTCGGACTATCGCTTTCGGCTTTGCGCACAAAGGTTCTTTCTGATGAGGCGCAGTCGGCCCTTGGTTGGGCAAACGGACTTTTGGGTTCGCTCGTCGCGCTTATCTGTGTGGTCGCGGCGCCATTCATCGCGGAAGCTTTTGGAAAAGACGTAGTGGCCCCGCTTTTAATGTTTGTCTCACTAACCTTCGTCCTCAACGGTTTTGCAGTGCAGAATAAGGTGCGGCTCAACCGCTCAGGTCGGTTTGTCGCGTTGGCCTTGCTCGAAATTGGTTCGCAATTATCGGGTGTGGTAACCGCAATTGTTCTGGCATTCAGTGGCGCAGGCGTCTGGTCGCTGGCGTGGCAACAGGTGTGCGCGTCATCGTGCGCCCTAGTTGTTGTCGTCCTCTTGACGCGTTGGTTTCCGGCGCTTCCGCGGCGTGGAACAGGCGTGCGATCTCATCTCAGATTCGGTTCGGCTACCTTCGGCACTCAGGTAGCCAATTACTTCAGCTCGAACTCTGACACAATCGCTTTGGGTTTCGCCCAATCGGCTGCGGAAGTTGGTTTTTACAACCGAGCGTTCCAGCTGAGCGTGCTTCCCGTGCAGCAATTTGCCGCTCCGTTGACTCGGGCTGTCGTTCCGGGGCTGGCGCGGATCACCTCCGAGGCACAGTTGAGTGCGTCCTTCAAGCGCGTCCAGGCGTCGCTCTACATGATCGCTCTGCCAGGCCTGGCATTTGTCATTGTGGAAGCCAGGTTCTTAGTGGAGTCGTTGCTCGGTTCTCCTTGGTTGGCGGCGGCCGTCCCTCTACAAGTTCTGGCAGGGGCGAGTGTATTCCAGATACTCGCTTACCCGGTCTATTGGGCGGCGATCATTCGTGCCCGTGTCGGTGCTTTGTTCTGGTCGGAACTTCCGGGCCGTCTGGTCATTATTGTGGGGGCCTTCTTAGCTGCAAGCATCGGCAATGTTGCCGTGGCGTTCGTGGTTTTGAGCGGCCAGGCAATCATATGGACCGTCGCGATCGTGTTGGCGGTCCCGCGCCTCAATCTCCGTCGCTCAGAATTCCTCAGACCGTGTCTCACACCGGTCGCGTTGGCGGGCACCGTCTCGGTGTTATTGCTCCTCTCCTCATGGTTCGGTCTCCAGCGCGGATGGTCCTCGATCGTCATCCTTCTTGCAGGACTGACCTCTGTCGGCGCAATGATGGTGATTCTGCTATGTGTGCCGACGATCCGGCGGACTATCGTCGCGGCGCTGGCAGAACTCCGCCGCTGACTGGCAGAACTTCGCCGCTGATCAGTGCTGCGTCGGGCGGGTGGGAGAGTGCGAGCGGAGGGGCAGGTTGGAGGCACGGACCGTAAGATGAGGCTATGTCCGACCTTCCCGAGTCGCGACGCACTGCTGTACGCCGGGGGAACAGGGCCCGGACCGTGCTGTGGATCGTCTTGGCCATCGTCCTGCTCGTCATCCTCGCTGTCGCCTGGGTGGGGGTGCGCGGTGTGCTCGCAAAGGGCCACCTGGAGAACGCCGTTGCCGACGTCCAGACGCTCCGCACGCAGCTGACCGGTGGCGACACCGCGAGCGCGGAGAAGACGGCCGCGCACCTGGAGGACGAAGCCGGCGCGGCCCGTTCGCTGACGGGCGATCCGATCTGGCGCGCTTCGGAGCACGTCCCGTTCTTCGGCACCAACCTGCGTGCGGTCCGCCAGATCGCCGGCGTCGTTGACGACGTGTCGCAGGGCGCGGTCAGCCCAATCGCCGGCGTCGTCGGCAAGCTCGGCACGGGCTCGTTCGCGCCGAAGGACGGCAAGATCGACCTGCAGCCCCTCGTGCAGGCGCAGGCACCGGTCGCCGAGGCGACCGCGACGATCGACAAGGCCGTCAAGGATGCCGATGCAATCGACACCGTGAACACGTTGTCGCCGGTGACGTCCGCGGTGAACCAGCTGCGGAACGCACTGACGTCCGTGCACGGCCAGGTCGACACCGCGAACCGCGTCGTGCAGCTCGCCCCGGCGATGCTCGGCGCCGACGGCAACCGCCAGTACCTGTTGCTGTTCCAGAACAACGCCGAGCTGCGCGCCGGTGGCGGGATCCCGGGCGCTGTGGCGCTCCTCAACGTCAACGACGGCTCCGTCTCCTTCGGTGACCAGCGATCCGGACAGTCGTTCGGCCCGTACCCCGAGTCGGTGCTGCCGCTCGATGACGGCACGAAGGGGCTGTTCGGCGACATCACCGGGCGGTACATGCAAGACGTCACGTTGACACCGCGCTTCGACCTCTCCGGCAAGCTCGCCCAGGCGATGTGGCAGCGCGAGACCGGGCAGCAGGTCAACGGCGTCATCGCTATCGACCCCGTGACGCTCGGCTACCTGCTCAAGGCCACCGGCCCCGTACAGCTCGCGACCGGCGACACACTCACGTCGGACAACGCCGTCAAGCTGCTCCTGAGCGAGGCGTACGCGAAGTACTCCGACCCGAAGATGCAGGACGCGTTCTTCGCCTCGGCCGCCAGCGCAGTGTTCGAGAAGGTCTCGAGCGGCGGGTTCGACGCCAAGCAGTTCATCGCGGCGCTCGCGCAGTCCGCGGGGGAGGGACGGCTCCGGCTCTGGAGCGCCGACGCGTCCGAGGAGCAGCTCATCGACGGCACGGCCGTCTCCGGCGCACTGCCGACCGCGGACGAGGAGACCCGGCAGTTCGGCGTCTACCTCAACGACGGCACCGGTTCGAAGATGGACTACTACCTGCAGAAGACGATCTCGGTCGGGTCGTCCGTCTGCCGGCAGGACGGCCTGCCGACCTCCGCGGTCGAGGTCACGATCACGAACACCGCGCCGGCGGACGCTGCGACGAGCCTGCCGGAGTACGTGACCGGCGGCGGCGCGTTCGGCACCGAACCCGGGAAGATCAAGACCCTCATCGCGGTCTACGCGCCGAAGGGCGCGATCTTCCTCGGCGCCTCGCAGGACGGCAAGGCGGTCGGCGTGCAGACGGCGACCGACGACGGCCATCCGGTCGCGCAGCTGCGGACCGTCCTGGCGCCGGGCGAGAGCGCGACGTTCCGGGTCGCCTTCCTCGGGCAGGCCGAGAACGCCAAGGCCGGTACCGAGGTGCTGTCCACCCCGGGTGTCGAGCAGACGAAGGTCCTGCCGCTGCGTTTCGACTGCGCTACGCCGGTGCCGCAGGGCTAGCGCGAACCATAGGACTGCGCCGCTCTCGGCGGCGGCAGCGTCCGGCGTGTTGCTCCGGGAAACGCATCGTCGACTGCCCCCAGAGTGGGGGGTGCCTGGGATTCCTGAGCACGGTGGCCAGGTTGCACGGCGCACGGAGGTGTTCTCGGAGACCAGCGTTGCGCCCGGATGGCAAGCGGCCGTGAACTGGGCTTTCGGTCGCCGAGCAAGGGCGCGGGTGCGTTGAGCTGCGAGCCCATCGAGCCACGCAAGGGGCGTCACCCCGCGTTACATCTCGCGAAACTTTCGGATCGGGTGGCAACAACCTGAGGATTCCCGCTAGATTGAGGGAACTTCGCCATCGCAACTGGCTGCATCACGTGCCTTGCGAGCGGTGTACGGGCTCTGGGTGTCAGGGTCTGACGGATCAGATCACTAGGGGAAACACTTCTATGAAGAAGCTCATCGCCGCTGCCCTGCTCGCGGGCGCAGCTTTCATCGCGGTCCCGACCGCTGCCAACGCTGCCGGCTACACGCCGGACTCCGACGTCTCGGTCTCGGGCAACTACGTTGCCGGTGGCACCGCGACCGTCGCCTTCACGCCCGGTGCGTTCCAGCCCAGCGAGGCCGTGCGCGTCCAGGTCACCGGTGCCGGCAACGTCACGCTCGGCGCCCTGCCGACCGCGACCACGTCGAAGGACTACACCGCGAACGCTGACGGCTCGCTCACCGTGCGCGTCACGTTCCCGGCCGGCGGCTCGGGCACGTACAACCTGACCGCGACGGGCGCGACCTCCGGTGTGACCGGCTACGCGGCCTTCACGATCGCCCCGGCCGGCGCGACCTCGGTCGCCGCCAACGGCAACACCGGCACCCCCGGCCAGCTCGCCTTCACCGGTGGCACCATCTCGACGCTCGGCCTCTGGGCTGCCGGCGGCGCCATCGTCCTCGGTGGTGGCCTCCTGGTCGTCCGCAAGTCGGTCCGTCGTCAGCACGACGCCGCCTGAGCGCAGCTCGACTGAACGAGGCCCCCGGCACTTCGGTGCCGGGGGCCTCGTGCTGTCGTCAGTGGAGGATCAGGAGTCGGGTCGAGCGGATCAGGTGACGAGGAGAGCGATCGCCACGACGGCGATCACAGCGAGCGGCGCGACGATCCACAGCCACCACGGGAACATCGAGGGCCGCTGGTACGGGCGGGGTTGCTTCCGATTCGGGTTCGGGTCCATGTGCTGACCGTAGGTGCAGATGGGATGGAACGGTTGGTACGTCGTCAGATCTTCATGCAGCGGCGTCTGATTGTCCCTGAGCCGCACTCACCCGGGCGCGACCGAGCACCACGATCCCCACCAGCACCCCCAGCACCGCCCCCGACGTGTTCGCCAGCACGTCGTCCACCGACGCGAACCGCGCCGGCAGGAACAACGCCTGCACCGTCTCGATCGCGCAGCTCGCCAGGAACCCGCCGAGCATGCCGACCCACCACGCGCGCCCCCCGAACAGCAGCAGCACGAAGAACCCGAACGGCACGAAGAAGACCACGTTCGCCGTGAACTCGACCGCGTCGTACCCGAGCCACCTCGGCGCACCGAGTCGATGACCAGCCGCGATCGCCCGCACCAGCCACGGGTGGATCCCGCCGTCGACGGGGGAGCCCGCGGTGGCCACGAGCACCACCACGAGCGCGTAGACGGCCGCGAGCGTCCACGCCACCCGCCGAGTGCGTCCCGACGCGTGCGCGGCCCGGTGGCGCGCGTGCCAGGCCGCGTCGGTGAGCGACCCGATCGCGACCCCGACGAGTCCCGCGAGCGCGAGCGACCGGAACCGCCCGCCCGGCATCGGCGACTGCGCCGCCAGGACCCCGGCGGCCACCAGCACGACGACCGCACTCACCAGGGCGCGTCGACGCACCCCCTCCGGCCGGGATGCCCTGCTCGCCCCCGCCAGCAGCACCGGCAGCAGGGCGGTCACCAGGGTCACCCCGATCGCCGTCACGAACCCGTCACCGAGCGTCAGGGTGCCGTGCCCGAGCGCGCGCAGCGCGCCCACGACGTGGAGCAAGGCGGACCGCACGCGGTCGGCGAGACCGGGCACCAGCAGGACCGCGCCCACGAGCACGACCGCAGCGACCATCCCGCTGCGCACGATCGTGGTCCTCGTCGCGGTGTCCATCGGGATCGACGGTAGTGGGCCGCGCCTCCCGGCCGGACGAGACGCGAGGGTGACTCGAGAAAGCCGCCGAAGCAGTTCATCCACGAAACGAGTACCCCGATCGTCCCCCTGTACCCCGTTCTCGTGTCCCCCTGGCCCGGAAATCCGGGGCTGTCCCCCGATGCGCATGCACGGAACCCGTGAAAGGGCGGGCATCGCTGGCGTGACCGGGGGACGTTCTCGTACGGTTGTCCCGTCAGCAGATGTACCCCGGATCGCGAAGGAGAGCGACATGAGCACCACGGTCACCACCGACAACCGCGAGGTCACCCTCGACACCGAGACGGTCGACGTCATCGCGATCCTCGAGGCCGAGGCGGAGCACTCGGGCCGCGCCGCCCGCGCCAAGACCACCTGGACGCAGGAGGACGACGGCGAGTGGATCGCCAACTACGGCGGCTACTTCGGCGGCAGCGTCGACAAGCGCGACGGCCGCTACGTCGCCTCGGACACCTTCGGCCTCGTGGTCGGCGACTTCGCCACCCTCGAAGAGGCCCAGGCCAAGCTCGCGGACCAGCTCCACGTGATGCTGCCGTCCGTCATCCGTCCGGTCGCGTAGTGCCCGACGACCATCCGGCGCCGACCGCGGTCGGCGCCACCAGCCAGGCCAGCACGATCAGCACGACCCGAACGATCAGCTCGACCCGAACCACCAGCACCGTCCAGCACCACAGCAGCACGAGGAGCACCACCATGAGCACCAGCGTCGCCAACAGCCACCAGGCCGAGGTGACCGTGGACACGGCGACCATCGAGGTCATCACCGGCATCGCTGCCGGCGTCGTGTCCCCCGACGCACCGGCCCGGGCGCACGTCGTCTGGTCCGAGGCCGACACGGGGCTCTGGGCGGCGAACTACGGCGGCTACTACGGCGGTGTGATCGACCAGCAGGGCGCGCACTTCTTCGTGTCCGACACCTTCGGGCAGTACGTCGGCGACTTCCGCTCGCTGCACGAGGCACAGGACCGGCTGGCCGAGCGCCTGCACGACCTGCTGCCGGACGTGCGCCGCACGCTCTGACCGCACCACGATCCGACCAGGAGGCCCGGATCACCTCCGCCACACGGCGGAGGTGATCCGGGCCTCCCGTCATTGCGCACCCCGCGCGAGCACCGTCCGGAGCGCTCGGCGGCGTACCCCCAGTTCGAGGAGGGTCCCCCACACTGGGGACCACTGTTGCCCCCCTCGTTCCTCAGAGTCCTGTCAGGATCGGGTCGACGCCAGCGACCGTCCTGCTGCACGGACCGTCACGACAGCTCGGCGTCGGCATCGTCTCGACCCGAAAGTGACTCATGCTGCCTGTGCACCAGGGCACCCGTGTGCCCGGACGCGCTCACGCGCGCCCACGACCCGGTTTCCGCACCGTCGCCATGCTCGGCGTCGCCCTGCTCGGCGCCGTCGGCGTGACGCAGGCCGTCGTCGCCGACCCGGCCGCCGCCGCGACGGCGCTGTCGTGCGACCAGAACACCCTGTACGCCATCAACACCGCGCAGAACCAGCTCGCCGCGATCGACGCGACCACCGGTGCCGTGACGAACGTCGTCCGCATGGACCCGGCCGACAACGCCCTCGCGGTCGCCCGCAACGGTGTCGCCGCCTACGCCGCGGTGAACAACGGCAACACGATCACCTCGTACGACGCGGTCAACGGCGTCCGGAACCCCGACGTCACCAACGCGGACCCGGGCGGCAACCACCAGCTGCTCCGCGGCGCGATCAACCCCGCGACGGGGATCTACTACTACGCGAGCGGCGCCAACCCCGCCTACCTCGGCGCCTACGACACGAAGACCGGCACGAAGATCGGCCAGGTCGGCACCATCGGCAACCTGCTGACGGGCAAGAACGGCGACATGGCGTTCAGCACCCGCGGTCTGCTCTTCGTGGTGACCGGCAACCAGATCCGCCGCGTGGACGGGGACACTGTCCCGACCACGGCGGGCACCACGGCACTCACCAGCACGCTCGTCGCGACGCTGCCCATCGACGCCAGCACCGCGGGCAGCCCGGGCATCGGCTTCTCCGCTGACGGCTACCTCTTCGCTTCGGTCGGGTCGACCGTCTACAAGATCGACCCGGGTTCCGGCAAGCAGGTCGGTGACCCGGTCACCATCGCTGGCGGCTACAGCCCGAGCGACCTCGCCACGTGCAACTACGCCAACACGCTCTCCGCGCAGTCGAGCGTCGACCACCGCTGGGCGTCGGGTGACCAGTTCGCCCTCGAGGTCACCGGCGGCGGCGTCAGCACCGGCAACACGGCGACCACGGCGGACTCCACCGACGGCGTGCAGTCGCAGAAGGCCGGCGCGGTCCTGACCACGCCGAAGAACCGGTACACGGCGACGCAGAAGGCAGCCGGCACGACCGACCTCGCGAACTACGCGACGACCTGGCGCGCGGAGAACATCAACTCGGGTGCGGTGATCGCCCAGGGCGACGGCAACACGGCCGCCTTCGACTTCCCCGCGGCCACGAGCGCTGACGGCACCGACGTCGTCGTCACCTTCGCCAACACCGTGAAGGCCACGCACGTCGCCACCACCGCCGACACCGCGACCACCACCGCGGGCACTGCCGTGACGAAGAGTGCCGCCGACGGCGTGCTCGCGAACGACACCGGCACCGGCCTGAGCGTCGTGTCGAACACGCAGCCCGCCCACGGATCGGCGACGGTCCGTCCCGACGGCTCGTACACCTACACACCTGCCGCGGGCTTCTCCGGCACCGACTCCTTCACCTACACGGCGAAGGATTCCTCCGGGCAGACCGCGACGAGCACCGTCACCGTGACGGTCACGCCGAAGGGCGCCGACGACGCCTTCTCGGTGCGCGCCGGCGGGACCGCGTCCGCGGACGCCGCCAACGGCCTCCTGGCCAACGACGGCGGCAGCGACCTGACCATCACGAGCCACACCGACCCGACGCACGGCACCCTCGAGCTCGGGACGGACGGCTCCTACCGGTACACCCCGGCGCCCGGCTTCTCGGGCACCGACTCCTTCACCTACACCGCGACCGACGGCAACGGCGCCACCACGACCGCGACCGTCACCGTGACCGTCACGCCCGCCGCGACCGCCGACTCCATCACCGTGACCGCGGGCGGTCCGACCACGGTCGGCGCTCCCGGCCTGCTCGGCAACGACCAGGGCACCGACCTGACCGTCACCGGATCGACCCAGCCCGCGCACGGCACGGTCACCGTCGGGTCGGACGGTTCGTACACGTACACCCCGGCCGACGGCTACTCGGGCAACGACTCGTTCGACTACACGGTCACCGACGGCAACGGGAAGTCCGACACCGTCACCGTGACCGTCCTCGTGCGGCCCGCCGCGAACGACGACACCCTGACCACGCGCGCCGGTGACATCCTCACCACCACCACGCCGCAGGACGGCCTGCTCGGCAACGACCGCGGCACCGGCCTGACGGTCACCGGCAACACGCAGCCGGCCCACGGTGCACTCACGCTGAACCCCGACGGGACCTACTCCTACGTCCCCGCCACCGGGTTCTCCGGCACGGACACCTTCCAGTACACGGTCACCGATGCCGCCGGCACCGTCGCGACCGCCACGGTGACCGTCGTCGTGCCGCCGACCGCGAAGGACGACACCGCGTCGACCGCAGCGAACACCCCGGTCACCGTCGACGTGCAGCGCAACGACCTCGGCACCGGGCTCAGCACCCAGATCGCGACGCAGCCCGCACAGGGCACCGCAGCGGTCGACGACCAGGGCCGCATCGAGTACCGCCCGGCCACCGACTGGTCCGGCACCGACACCCTGACCTACCAGGTCGTCGACAAGGCCGGGCGCAGCTCGACCCAGGCGACGGTCACGATCACCATCGCACCGATCGCCCGCCCCGACGACGCGTCGACGACCGCCGGCACCCCGGTCACCGTCCCGGCGTCGACCCTGCTCGGCAACGACTCCGGCGCCGGCCTGACCGTCACCGGTGTGAGCCGGGCGACCGACGGCACCGTCGTGCTCGACGCGGACGGCAACGCCGTGTACACCCCGGCCGACGGCTTCTCGGGCACCGGCACCTTCTGGTACGACGTGCGTGACGCCTCCGGTGGGACCGCGTCCTCGTGGGTCGTCGTCATCGTCGGACCGCAGGCGACCGCCGACACCGCGACCGTCCCGGCGTCCACCACGCTGACCGTCGGCGCGGCGAAGGGCGTGCTGGCGAACGACCAGGGCACCGGCCTCACCGCGACGCTCGACGAGAAGCCGCTGCACGGCACGGTCGACCTGGCCGCCGACGGCTCGTACACCTACACGCCGACCGCCGACTGGTCGGGCTCGGACCGCTTCACCTACACGGCGACGGACTCGTCGGGTCAGAAGAGCACCGGACTCGTGACGATCACGGTCACGCCCCGCACCGAGGACGACCGGATCCGCACCGCGGCCGACCAGCCCGTCACGGTGACCTCGGGTGACCTGACCCGCAACGACCACGGCTCCGGGCTCACCGTCACGTCGGTCGGACAGCCGAGCGCCGGCACCGTCGTCCTGAACGCCGACGGCACGATCACGTACACCCCGGCTCCGGGCACCTCGGGCACGGCGACGTTCCCGTACGGGGTCACCGGCGCGAACGGGAACACGGCCGAGGGCACCGTCACGGTGACGATCACGCCCGTGGTCGTCGCGAACGACGCCGACGCCACCGCCGACGGCACCCTCGTGGTGCCCGCTGACAAGGGCGTGCTCGCCGGGGCGACCGGTACGGACCTCGCGGTCACCGACAACACCGACCCGGGCCACGGCACGGTCGAGGTCGGCAAGGACGGCTCGTACACGTACACGCCCGAGCCGGGGTACTCCGGCACGGACACCTTCGACGTGACGATCACCGACGGCTCCGGGAACACCACGACCGGCACCGTCACGATCACCGTCGCGCCGAAGGCCGTCGACGACGCCGTGACCACCACGGCGGACACCCCGGTCGACGTCCCCGTCCTGCGGAACGACAAGGGCACCGCGCTCCGCGTCACGGTGGTCGGCACCGCCGCGAACGGGACCGTCCGCACCACCGGCACCGGCGTGACCTACACACCCGCAGCGGGCTGGTCCGGCACCGACACCTTCACCTACACGGTGACGGACGGCACCGGTTCGACCGCCACGGCGACGGTCACGGTCACGGTCACCCCGACCGCAGCCGACGACGTCCTGCAGACGCCCGCGAACACCTCGCTCGCGATCTCGCCGGCGACGCTCACCGGGAACGACACGGGCTCCGGTCTGACGGTCACGGGCGCCACCGAACCGCGCCACGGCACCGTCACGACGGCGGCCGACGGCACGCTCGTCTACACGCCCACCACGGGCTGGTCGGGCACCGACACCTTCACGTACACGGTCACCGACGCCTCCGGGCAGACCGCGACCGCCACGGTGACGGTCCTGGTCGGCGCGGTCGCGACCCCCGACCAGGGCACCACGACGACGAACGGCACGCTGACCGTCCCCGCCGACCGCGGCGTGCTCGCCGACGACTCCGGGGCCGGACTGACGGCGACGCTCGACCGGAAGCCGCAGCACGGCACGGTCGACCTGTCGAAGGACGGCTCGTACGTCTACACGCCGGCGGACGACTTCTCCGGCACCGACACCTTCACCTACACGGCGACCGACACCGAGGGGCAGACGTCCACCGGCCTCGTCACGATCACGGTCACCCCGACCGCGGGCGCCGACGCGGCACGCACCACCGCCGGCACGCCGGTCACGGTGCGCGGTCCGGGCGTGCTCGGCAACGACCACGGCTCCGCACTCCGCGTCGCCTCGGTCGGCCGCGCGCAGCACGGCACCGTGACGATCGCCGCCGACGGCACGTTCGTCTACACGCCCGAGGCCGGGTTCTCCGGCGTGGACAGCGTCACCTACGAGGTGGTCGACGTCGAGGGCCAGCACGCGGAAGCCCTCGTCACCATCACGGTCGGGATCGCCGCCGCCGACGACAGCGCCAGCACGGTCACCGGCACCGCGATCGCCCGCGACGCCCAGCACGGCCTGCTCGGCAACGACCGGGGGACCGGCCTGACCGCCGCCCTCGACCGGAAGCCCGCGCACGGCACCGTCACGGTCCGCCCCGACGGTTCGTACGTCTACACACCCACGACCGGGTTCACCGGCACCGACCGGTTCACCTACACGGTGACCGACGCGTCCGGCCAGACGACGACGGCGACCGCGGTCATGACGGTCGTCGCAGCCGCCAGCGCCACGGACGACTCCGCCGTCGGTGCGGTGGACCACCCGGTCACCATCCGTCCGATCGACAACGACCACGCCAGCGGCGGAGCGCACTTCGTGCCGTCGACGCTGCACCTGGTCGACCCCGCCAGCGGTGCGCCGACCGACCGGGTCGTCGTGCAGGGCATGGGCACCTGGCAGGTCCAGGACGGGACGGTCGTGTTCACCCCCGAGCACGGCTGGGCAGCGCGCACCTCGATCGACTACACGGTGCTCGACAGCGCCGCGCAGCTGGTCCGCGCGACCATCGAGGTGTCCTACCCGACCGGCCTCGCGGCCGCGGCGCACATCGCGAAGCTCGCCTTCACCGGCACCACCGGGCTCGTCGGGCTCGGTCTCGCAGCCATCGCGATGGTGCTGGCCGGGGTGTTCCTGGTGGTCCGCCGCCGGGGTGACGGCGCCACGGTCGTGACGGGGACGCGCCGCCGCAGCGGGTCCTGACGACAGCACCACACGAACCGGACGGGAGGCCCGGACCACGTCAGCCGACAGGCGCACGTGATCCGGGCCTCCCGTCCGTCGTCCGTGGTCGCGACCCGACGTCGGGTCGCCGTGTCCTCGGGTCGTGTCTGCCTCAGCGGAGAGGTTCGATGAGCTGCGGGCCGTCGTTGCGCACGCTGTTCACCGCGCGCGAGACCTCGTACTGCTCGAGCCCGGCTGCGACCGCGAGCGACTCGTGGTCGAGCAGCGCGAGCAGGTCGTCGGAGCCGAGGTCTCCGTCGAGCCAGTCGCCGTACCCGTCCGGGGTGAGGAACGCGGGCATCCGGTCGTGGACCTCACCGGGGGCGACGTGCGCGTCGCGGGTGATGATCGCGAGCGACAGGCGCCACTTCTCCGGGTCGTCCTCGGGCTTCGTCGGGTCCGGCCAGGCGCTCACGATGCCCGCCATCGCCAGCGCGCCGCCGGGTTCGTGGACGAAGTGGGGTTCCTTGCCGTCCTCGCGGACGACCCACTCGTAGTAGCCCAGGGCGGGGACGATGCAGCGGTTCGTCGCGAACGCCCGCTTGAACATGCCGCTCGTCGCCACCGTCTCGATGCGGGCGTTGATCGGCTTCGGCCGCTGCTTCCGGAAGTCCTTCGCCCAGCTCGGGACGAAGCCCCAGCTGATCTGGGGGAGCTCGCGCTGCCCGTGCCGCTGCCGGACGGCGTACACGGGATCGGTCGGCGCGACGTTCCAGCTCGGGGCGAGGCCGGCGTGCACCTCGCCCGTCTCCTGGTCGACGTGCTCGGTGCGCGCGGCGAGCTCACCCACGAGCTCGGGCAGCAGATCGGCCGTGGTGTCGGAGACGACGAACCTTCCACACATGCGCCCAGTGTGCCCGGCGCTGCCGACAGTGGTGCCGGTGCCGGTCTTGCTCGGTTCGGCGGTCACTCGCCCGGCAGGCGGACCTTCGAACCGAGAGGGTGCCGACGCCAGAGCGGACGGTGCTTCGGCGTTGGTGGCGCCGTGTCGAGCGCCGCGAGGCGGGCGCGTTCGGCGATGCCGAGCTGACGGACCATGTCCGGCAGCGTGAAGAGGTACACGAAGGGCCAGAGGACGACGAAGACCTCGACCTGTCCGGAGGCGATCGCCGCGAGCCCGCCGGAAGCCGTGCCCACCAGGAGTGGACCGAGCCGCGAGAGCCGTCGCACCAGCCCCCGCTGCAGGAGGGGCACGTCGTTCAGGACGTCGTCGCGGTCCTCGGAGGCGATCGGCCGTGCGCGCCGCTCGAGGTAGGGCTGCACCGACCACCGCACCGACATCGTCGCGTCGGGTCGGACCTGCCGGCCGTTGATCCTGAGCTCCGAGCCGACCTCGCGAGCCGTCGGGAAGCACGAGTACGCGATCGCGAGGACACCGAGCGTGGCGAAGGTGATCGCCGCGATCGGCCGGATGACGCCGGGTCCGGCCCACCCGTGGGCGAGATCCGTCGCGACGAACACCACGAGTGCGATCGCGGTGATCCCGCCGGCGATCCAGAGGGCACGGCGAGCACGACCGCGGTCGACGACCTCCCAGAGGCTCCCGCGCAACACCTGCCATCCGAGCCGGTACACGTGTTCCTTCTACCCGCCGATGCTGCCGGGCGGGTGCGCGCGTCGTGGCAGCCTCGAACCCTCCCAGCGAGCTGGCCCGGCAGCTGCGGTCCTGAGCAGAGCTCGTCGGACCGGATCGTTCCCAAGACCACAGCATCGCTGAATCAACGAGGCACGGGACCCTGATCGAGCACCAGTGGGTCCCTCCCTTCGGGGGGCGTCGACCGGGTTCCCGCGGCGACCTATCATCGTGCATCGAAGCGCTGCCAGACATCGGGTGTTCCCCGCGACGCGGGCGCCCCGTACGCAGTGAGGGAACAGATGAGTGTCGTCTTCGCGGCTGCGATCGTGGCGGTGGCCGTCGTCGTGCTGATGCTCACGAGACCCGACACTCGTCGCTTCGTGCGGGCATGTACGACGAGGACGTCATGGGAGCGCTCACTGCACGTCGCTGACGAGTCGGCGGATCTCAGACCTTCCGACGAGGTGCGACTGTTCGTGACCACCAGCGGTCGGTACGCGCCCGGGTACACCGCGCTCATCCCCCTCGAAGAACCGACGGACCACGTCGTCGTGGCAATCGCTGACTCCGACTCGAGAGCAGGGTTCCCCGTCGACATGGAGCCGGAAGGGTTGCCGGAAGGGGATGTGGCTGGCTACGTCTCCACGTGGGGCCTGAGGGGCATCACTGACGCCACGTACCGCGACGCGATCCTCCTCAGGCACTTCCGCAACGTCCTGTCGGGTGACTCGTGATCGCCACGAGTGCCTCGTCGCAGAGCAGCGGAAGCCGACCAACGAGCGACGTTCGGCCACCCTCGTCGCGGAAGTTGCGGCGCATCAAGGGCACCCGCCGCGCATCCATCTGGTTCGCGCTCGTCTTCAACGTGTTCTTCGATGCAGCGCTCGCAGTGCCGGTGGCGCCCGATCTGCGTCCCTTCCCCTGGATGGCGCTCGGTTTCGCGAGCGCCCTGTTGCTGTGGCTCGTGCGGGCGTTCTTCATGGGTGTGTTGATCAGCGATCGGACGCTGCGGGTCCACGGCTGGTACCACGCCCGGGACTTCCCGCTCGAGTCGATCGAGCGCCTCGAGATCGATGGCTACAGCGGCGGTCTGAACGGCAATCTGCAGAGCGACATCGACCCGTTCTACCGGTACGGCAGGATGCTGGTGTTGCGGATCAACGGCAAGGAGAAGGAGTTCCCGGCGGCCTTGTTCTCGAGACGGACGGCGGATCGGGTGCAGGAGGCGCTGCTGGCTGTCGCTCCGTGGATCCGTCTGACCTCAGGAGAGCACGGGAGCGTCAGGGGCAAGCGGGCGAAGCGGCGAGACCAGTGAACGGTCTGCAAGCCGGACCCGGACGGCCGGAAGGCGTCCATCGCCTGTCGAAGACGGCGCCGGGGCTGCTACTGACCCGCGTCCTCCTCGTCTGCGGTCTGCCCGTTCTGGTCCTGGCCGGACTGGGCTTTCCGCTCCCGCCGCTGTTCTCCCGTGTCGGCACCGTGATCTCCCTCAATGACTCGCTGAGGAACGTCGAACTCTGGGGGTCGGCGGACGGCGTGATGCAGTACGACTTCTCGTCCTGGGTCTGGGGTGCGGTCTCTTGGGTCCTGCTCAGCACCGCCCTGCTTGCTCATCGCGCGACGCAGGTCGCCCGGCTGTTGAGACGCGCCCCGGTGCGCGCACGGATCACGCTGCCGCTGGTCGTGACCCTTCCCGCGTCGGCGATCTACTGCCTCCCGCCGCTGCGGCTCAGTGCGCTCGCCCTCCCGCAGTCCAGCTACGCGGATCAACGATGGCTGGACGAGGGTGCCGTCGTGAACGCGGCCATCATCTCCGTACCCTTCTTGATCGTGTTCGTTGCGTACGCGCTGGAGGTGCCTCGCACCGCGATGGAAGCCGAGAGACTGCTCGTTCGGGGCACCGGCGCGAAGCATCGAGGCGACTCTCGCCGTGCAGTCAGGAAGAGCCTGGTCAGGACAGGTCCAGTGAGGAGCGGTGGGATGAGCGACGACACGCAACGGCCGGGCGATCTTGCGCCCTACGGCGCGGGACTTCTTGCTGTGCCGTTCGGTCTGGCGGTGTTCGTCTTCAAGTCGCTTGCAGGCCTCGCCGACGGCTCGAGCGATGCGGTCATCGATCTCTCGATCGCGATCGGAGCGCCGACTGCGCTGGTGATCTTCGGTCTCTTGACGACCATCCCTCGCCGCCGACGTGAAGCTCGGCTGTGCATCGCCCACCCTCGGGCCGCCTTGGTGAACGTGATCGTGACGCCAGCGGCAAGGCGCGAACTGCGTCTCGAAGATGCGTTGCGGCGCGCGTACACGGCGACGTTCGTCTTCGAGCCGGGCAATGTGACCCTGTGGAAGCGGGGATCGAAGCCCGTCTGTGTCGCCACGGTGGTGTCCAGAGGAACGATCATGCGTGCCACTTCCATGCGGTACGGGGGCAACCGCGTTGCTGCGCTCGAGCTCGCGCTGCCGGATGTGACGCTCGTGGCCCCGGTGATCAAGAGCGGCGCGGTCTTCAACGTGCCGACCGGGTACGAGAGCGTCGAGAAGCTCTGCCGGTCCGTCGCCGACAGCTTGGCTCCGAAGGGAGACTCTGCACGTTGATGGGAGTCCGCTGCCACAGCGTCGCAGCGCGTTCCCAGGCTCTTCTCGTCAGCGCGTTCTTGGGCCACGTGTTCGGGACCGTGCTGCTGAGCGGGAGATGACGATGCGTCCAGGCGTGGCGGGTTCGAAGCGTGTCACGAACATCGCTCGCCAGGACCGTCGGATCAGGAGGTTGAGATGAACAGCGCCGACGCGTGGCGTGCGGCGTCCGAAGGTGACATCATCAAGCGCCGCGCTCGAAGGCGCAAAGAGTTCGGAGGGCAATTGGTCACAGTCTGACGCTCGTGGCCGTCACCGCTCTCTTGGTGTTCAATGCCCTTCAGACGTGAACGTTGTGAGGGCTCGCCTGCTCGCGGTCATCGCGTCTGCAGCGTTGGTCGCGTCGACGGCGGCCGACACGCTCTGCTGATGCGGGGTGTCCTTCTCGCACCGTCGAGAGGATACGGGAACGGGAAAGTCATGCGCGATGTCGTCAGGCCATCTGCGTCTCGCCAGTCTGAGCGCTGCGCGATGACGGCCGGTGGCATGGTGTTGTTCGTCGCTCTGGCAACGACACTGTGGTTGTGTTCCCGCAACACTGCGATACCAGAAGACCTCCGAGTCGTGCTCTGGGTGTCAGCGAACACATCGATCTTCATCGCGATCGTTCCCGGCGGATGTGCAACGACATGGTTCTATTTGCGGTCCTTCAGCCTGGCAGCGCTCGAGGAGTCTCGTGGATACTCGACTGGGCCGTACAACGCGCGTGCAGTGCGCGTCATCGATGCGAAGAGTGGGTTGGTTCTCCGTGAGGCGCACGATCCGGTGCTCCGGAGTCGCAAGGAGGTGCTCGAGGCGCTGCGTCGGGCGCGTGCTCGGAGGAACGCGGATCAGCTCGGATGACCCGTCAGAGCAGGAAGTCGAAGCCGCACACGCTCAATCGCCGGAGCGGTTCGTTCACGCCGACCGGGATGTCGGAGCACGCTGGATCCCGACGCTGCGGCCGTGCCGAGGCGCCTCGACGGTTCTTCCCCCGATACCGGAAGCGGACGGTACCGGCACACGCAGAACGTCCTGAACGTCGGGGCGGATCCCGGTCCGGAACAGATGTGGCCAGGACGGCGCCGTTGCGCTGGCGCGGGACTGCGTCGCACAGCAACAGGGGATCGGGCATGGTGAGTCGGATGCGGCTCACCCGGGTACGTGGTTCCCGCAGCGGGCCAGCGTGGGTAGCGGTCTCGTTGGCTGTGGTCTTCGCGCCGGGTATCGCTGCGAGCATCGCCGGATTCGGTCTGCACTGGGAGCAGGTGGCTTTCGCCTCGCCGTTCGTCCTGATGCTCGTCCGTGCTTCGACGATGGGTGTGTTCGTCGGACCGGAGGAGATCTGGATCCGCTCGTGGTGGTGGAACAAGCGGATCCGACTCGAGCGGGTCCGGTGCCTGGAGATCGACGGGTACAGCGGCAGCCTCAACCGTGGGTCACAGAGTCCGCTGGACCCGTTGTACCGGTACTGCCGGATGCTCGTCCTGACGATCGGCGACGGGGAGCGGGAGTACCCCGAGACGATCTGCTCGCGGAAGGTGGCGCGGCGGATCCAGGACGCGGTGCTCGCGGCGCAGCCCGAGATCACGCTGCTGTCCGGTGAGCACGGGAGCCCGCCGGGCAAACGACGTCGCCACTGAGACGTGAGTGTCGACGTCCTGGCTCGAAGAGCCCCGTGGAGGCCCGGACCTCGCGTCCTGGCCGCGCGGTCCGACGCTGCTACCGTGCCCGGGTGGACGACGAACAGCGCTGCCCCTGCCTGAGCGGCAACCCCTACGGCGAGTGCTGCGGGCCCCTGCACGCCGGCGCCGCCGCCCCGACCGCCGAGCGGCTGATGCGCTCTCGGTTCAGCGCATTCGCCCTCGGCCTGCCGGAGTACCTGCTCCTCACGTGGCATCCACGCACCCGGCCGGATGAGCTGACGCTCGACCCGGCGCAGCGTTGGACACGGCTGGACATCGTGTCGACCCGGTCGGGAGGCCCGTTCGACTCCGCAGGGCAGGTCGCCTTCCGCGCGTGGTGGCGCACCGACGACGACCGCGGGACTCTCGAGGAGACCAGCGAGTTCGTGCGCGAGCAGGGGCGGTGGTTCTACCTCGACGGCGTCGTCGCCTGACCACAGGTTCACCGTCGACGGCGTGGTCGTCTGACCATTCGTTCCCGGTCAGTTGACGCAGGGGATCCCGCCGGAGGCGAGGGGCTGCGCGGCACTCGTCGTGGTCGTGGAGGGGGTCGTACCGTCCGCGGTCGACGCACCGGCGCTCGTCCCGCCGGTGGGCGCCTTCCCAGCGCTTGTCCCGCTGGCGCCCGTCCCACCGGTCGTCGTCCCGCCACCAGCAGGCCCGCCCGTGGTCGGCGTCGCCGAGGCGGTCGTGCCCGGGTGGTCGGACGCAGCAATCAGCGCTGCCGTGGTCGACCGGATCTGCGCGAGGTCGACGATGTTCACGTCCTGACCGTCCTCGACCCCGTACCGGACGATCGGGAGCGTCTGGAACGTGATGCCGCCGCCGGCGAACCGCTGCGCGTCCCCGGCGAAGGACAGCAGGTCGAACCCGGAGTCGAGCGCGATGTCCTGCTTCGCGGTGTCGATCAGGTGCTGCACGAGCGGGAAGTTCGTCAGCACGTCCTCGTGCCGGAGCTTGTACGCGAGCGCGACGATGAACGCCTGCTCGCGGCGCTCCCGGTCGAGATCGGTCAGCTCGACGCCCGAACCGCTCGTGTCGCGCCGCTGCCGGACGAACGACAGCGCCTGCGATGCGTCGAGCGACTGCAGCCCCTGGTGGAAGTCCGCACCGGAGTACGTGTCCGAGGTCGTCTCGTTCAGGCAGACCTGGATCGGTTGCACGGCCTGAGCGATGTCGTAGAACGCCGCCATGGTGACCTCGATGAAGTGGTTGATCGGGACACCGCCGAGGAACTGCGACACCGTCGTGATCTCCTCCTGCCGCGCGGCCGACCGGGCCTGCTGGTAGGCGTCGTCGTGCGACACCCCCGGTTCGGTGTTCACGATGTGCCGCAGCGTCTGGTCGAGCTCGTAGCCGTACGCCTGCTTGATCTTCCCCGTGGCGTTGCCGTCCGGAGCGCCGGGGAGCGTCGTCCAGTCGTCGCGCGGGATCGAGATGCCGATCGCGGGTCCACCGCCCGCGGGGATGTGGATGAGCATGAGGACGTTCGTGTTGTACCCGCCGTCCGAGCCGTCCCCGGCGTGCAGTGCCTGGTAGGTCGCGGCCGGGAGCACGTTGCCGTCCTCGTCCCGACGGCTGTCGAGCCCCATCACCAGGATGTTCGATTCCCCCTGAGCCTGCGGCACCGCGCTGCTGCCCGCTGATGCGCCGGCGACCGGCAGGTGGATGTCCGATCGGTGGATACCGGTGTCCAGGTCGACGACCGTCCGCGCGACCGCGACGCCGCCGCCGACCAGCGCGAGGGCGGCGACCGCGGTGACGACGGTGAACGCACGGCGGCGGAGGACCTGCGCGCGACTCGGGCCGCGGCGGTGGGCGGCGCGGGCCGAGCGGGCCGCGGTGTTCGAGTGATCGTGCACGAGATCTCCGGTCGGTCGGCCGTCAGCGCGGCGTCGTCGCGCCGACGTCCAGGGGCGGGGTGTCGGTGACCGTCATCGTGGCCACATCCCTCGGGGAGATCGGTGTGGTGCGGGGCCGGCGAGGTGCGGACTCGCTCAGGGGCGGGTCCAGGAGCGCTCAGCCCGTGATCGCGTCCGGCAGCCCGACCGAACGCCGCATCGCCCGCCGCACCTCGGCCTCGTCCGGCAGTAGCTCGGACTCGTCGCCGCTCACGAAGAACCGGATCTGCCCGATCGCCTGCTCCGTCAGCATGTCGAGCCCGTTGAGCACCCGGCCTCCGGCGGCACCCCACCGTCCGGCAGCCGCGGTCGGCCACGGCTCGTAGGCCACGTCGAACAGCACCGCGTCCGGCCCCGAGGGCACGAGCTCGAGTGCGTCCGCAGCGCCACCGGGCAGGGTCGACACGAGGAACCCGTGCCGAGTGCCGGGCAGCGAGTCGATCGGCAGCACCTCGAGCGTCACCCCGAGTCGCACCGCGAGCTCCACCAGGGGCCCGGCCTTCGCGGTGTCCCGGAGGAACAGCCGCACGTCGACGGCCCCGAGTCGCACCGCAGCCGCGAGGGCGCTCGCCGCGGTCGCCCCACCGCCCACGATGGTGGCCTCGCCCGGCAGGTGTCCGAGCGCCTCGACCGGACGCACGATGCCCTCGACGTCGGTGTTCGCGCCGGCCAGGACGACCCGGTCGCCCTCCTGCCGGAACGCGACGGTGTTCGCCACCCCGAGCTCGTCGACGAGCGGGGTGGTGCGGTCGAGCATCGGCAGCACGTCCCGCTTGAGCGGCATGGTCAGGCTGAGCCCGCGCCAGTCGGGACCGAGCCCCGCGACGAAGGCGTCGAGCCCACCGGAGGCGACCTCGTGCCTCCCGTACGTGAACGGCAACCCGAGCACGTCGTAGGCCGCCGCGTGCAGCGTGGGGGAGAGCGAGTGCGCGATGGGGGAGCCCAGCACGGCCAGCCGGGTCCGGTCGGGGTCGGTGAACTCCACGTCCGGAGCCTAGCCGTTCCGCGTCCGCGGGTGCGGTTCTTAGGATAGCCTTACCTGCGTGATCCGAACCTCCCCCTCAGCGCGCCGCGTCCGCCGCGTGCTCGCGGCTGCCGGCGCCGTCGTCGCCGCGTCCCTCGTCCTCGCCGGATGCACCTCCGGCTCCTCGTCGCCCGCCGCGTCCGACGACGCCTCGAGCTCGGGCGGCGCGTTCCCCGTCTCGATCCAGACCGCGCTCGGCACGACCGAGATCCCCTCGCAGCCGAAGCGCGTCGTCGCCCTCGGCTGGGGCGACGCGGAGACCGCGCTCGAGCTCGGCGTGCAGCCCGTCGGCGCGAGCGACTGGCTCGCCTTCGGTGGCGACGGTGTCGGGCCCTGGCTCAAGGACGCGTACACGAAGAAGCCGACGATCATCCAGACGCTCGAGCCCAGCTACGAGCAGATCCTCAAGCTCAAGCCGGACCTGATCCTCGACACGAAGAGCTCGGGCGACAAGGACCGCTACGCCAAGCTCTCCGCCATCGCGCCGACCGTGGCGATCCCGAAGGGTGGCGAGAACTACCTCACCACCACCGAGCAGCAGGTCGACCTGGTGTCGCGTGCGCTCGGCAAGGAGTCCGAGGGCAAGAAGCTGCTGACCGACCTCGACGACGCGTACGCCGCGGCGCGGAAGGCGCACCCCGAGTTCGACGGCAAGACGGCCGTCGTCGGCGCCTACACGGCGGACGGCTTCGGCGCGTACGCCTCGAAGGACAGCCGCTCCACCTTCATGCAGGAGCTCGGCTTCACCATCCCGAAGGCCATCGACCAGCAGGCCGGCGACGCCTTCTCGGTGAGCCTGTCCGAGGAGAACCTCGACCTGCTCAACGCCGACCTGACGGTCATCCTGCCGATCTACGTCGAGGCGTCGAAGGCCGAGTCCGACCCGCTGTTCCAGAAGGTGCCGTCGGTGCAGGAGGGCCACTCGATCGTCGTCGACGACCCGGACGTGTCCGCCGCGTTCTCGCTCGGGACGACCGCCGCGATCGAGTGGGCGCTCGACCGCCTGCCGGACGAGTTCGCGAAGAAGGTCGGCTGACCGACGACCACAGGGGGAGTCCGGCAGACGCCGGGTCGCGGGTCGCGACCCGGCGTCTGCTGCGTTCGCACGGGGGTACGGGTGACCGGCCGTCGGACGGGAGGCGCGGTGCGGGCCGGCACCGTGCCTCCCGTCCGGCGTCGGGTCCCGTTCCGCGCGTCGGGTGCCGTTCCGCGCGTCGGGTGCCGTTCCGCGCGTCCGGCGCCGGCGGACGGCTACGCGGCGGTGAAGGTGGAGCCGATGAAGGCGAAGAGCAGGGTGATCAGCGGCAGCGAGCCCTGCACGAAGGCCGAGTTGAGGTAGCGGCGGCCGGTGCCGGCGAGGACGACCGCGGCACCGAGCATGCTCGCCGTCGAGAACACCACGAGGGTCCAGCCGGTGGCGCCGTTGCCCGCGACGACCAGGACGACACCGAGGATCGCGCCGATGGCGAGGAACAGGTTGTAGAAGCCCTGGTTGAAGGCGAGGGAGCGGGTGGCCTGCGCCTCGGACTCCGAGGCGATGCCGAACGTGCGGCGCACGCGAGGACTCGTCCACGCAACGGACTCGAGGAAGAAGATGTACACGTGCACGAGGCCCGCGAGGACCGCACACACGCCCGAGATCACGAGCAGGACCGACATGGCCTCCATTCTCGCAGCCCCGGAGCCGTGCTCGTGTCCGCCCGTCACGGAGCCCTCGCGACGGGGCACCGCCGGTAGGCTCTGGCCATGAGTGCCGACGAGTCCACGCCCGTCCACGACGATGCGGTCGCCGAGCTGGCGAGCATCCGGCAGAGCATCGACAACATCGACGCCGCCGTGATCCACATGCTCGCCGAGCGCTTCAAGTACACCCAGCGGGTCGGGTACCTGAAGGCCGGCGCGGGCATGCCGGCCGCCGACCCGGGTCGTGAGCAGGTGCAGGTCGCGCGGCTCCGACAGCTCGCCGCCGAGTCGCACCTCGATCCGGCGTTCGCGGAGAAGTTCCTGAACTTCATCGTCGCCGAGGTCATCCACCACCACGAGCGCATCGCCGGCGGCGAGCGGTGAGCGGGGGCGCGGCAGCGGCGGCCGACGGGTTCCCGGCCGACCTCGCCGACCTGCACCTGCTCGTCGGGTCGTACACCGCGACGGGCGGCGGGAACGCGACCGGCATCTCGGTCGTGCACGGATCGACCGCCGCCACCGTCGCCGTGATGGACGACCCGTCGTTCCTCGCGCTGTCCGGCGACCGGGTCTACGCGGTGTCCGAGACGGCCGACGGCAGCGTCTCGGCCTTCCGGTACGCCGGCGGCTCGCTCGAGCACCGGTGGGACGCGGACGCCGGAGGTGACGCCCCCTGCCACGTGCGGGTCGACCCCTCCGGTTCGCTCGTCGTCACGAACTACGTCTCCGGCACCGTGACCGCGGTGTCGCTCGAGGCCGCGGAGTCGTACGCCGCATCGGTCACCGCGAGCGACGGCGTCGTCGGTGCGCACGGCAGCGCGGACCGGGTCGTCGTCCCCGAGTCGGCCGTCGTCACCGGCGTGCTGCCCGACGTCGAGGGTCCCGTCGAGGACCGGCAGGAGGGGCCGCACGCGCACCAGTCGATCGCGTCGCCCGACGGCACCGTGCTCGTGGCGGACCTCGGCGGCGATGCGCTCCACGAGTTCCGGGTGACGGCGGAGCCGGCGATCGACCTCGTCCGCGTACACCACCTCGGGCCCGGGGTCGGGCCGCGGCACATGGCCTGGCTCGGTGCCGGTGCCGGTGCCGGTGCCGGCGGCGCGGCCGAGGCGGGTGCCGGGGGCGGCGCCGGGGCGGGTGTCGGGGGCGGCGCCGACCTCGTCGTCGCGGGGGAGCTGGACGGGCGCGTGTACCGCCTGCGCCGCGACGAGTCGGGGACACTGCGGCCGATCGCCTCGGCGCCGGTGTTCGACGGCGAGGTCGGGGAGTCGCTCCTCAGCCACGTCGAGGTCGACCAGGCCGGACGCGTCGTCGTGGCCGTCCGCGGTCGAGACCTGATCGTCGTGCTCGACACCGCGGACGACGGCCTGACGGCCGTCGGGTCGACCTCGTGCGGCGGTGTCTGGCCGCGGCACTTCGCGCAGGTGCCCGGGTACCTGCTGGTGGCGAACCAGATGTCCGATGCGATCGCCGTGCTGCCCGTGGGAGAGGACGGTGTGCCGGGCGAGGCCGTGGCGCAGATCGCCGTCGGGTCGCCCGCGTGCATCGTGCCGGTGCCGGAGGGCGCGCGGTCGTGACCGGAGTCGGCAGCGGGGCCGGGACCGGGGCCGGGGTCGGCGGCGGGGCCGGGGTCGGCGCTGCGGCGGGTGCGTCCGCGGTGCTCGCCGACGGGTACCGCCTGGTGGTCGGCCCGCCGCCGCTCGACGACTACCTGCGCCTACGGCGGGACTCCGGCCTGTCGCCGAAGAACGCCGAGCAGGGCGCGGGTGCGATCGCCGGCAGCTGGTCAGCGGTGCACGTGGTCGACGACCGGGACGTGCCCGTCGCGATGGGCCGCACGATCGGCGACGGCGGGTGGTACTTCCACATCGCCGACATCGCGACCGATCCGGACCACCAGCGCCGGGGGCTCGGCAGGGCCGTCGTCGAGTGGCTCGTGGCGGACATCCGGTCACGTGCGCCCGAGGGGGCGTACGTCACGCTCGTGGGGGATCCGCCCGGGCAGCGGCTCTACCGGTCGCTCGGGTTCGAGGACGTCGCGCCGAGCCTGGGGATGGCGCTGCCGCTGCGCTGACGGAGCCGGGCGTCAGCCGTGAACGACGTTGGCGAACGGGTGACCGGCAGCCAGTGCGGACACCTGCCGCCGCACGAGCTCGAGGGTCCGCGGCACGCTGAGGTCCGTGTTGCCACCGACGTGCGGCGTCAGCACGGTGTTCGGGGTCGTCCAGAGCGGGTGCCCGGCGGGGAGCGGCTCCGGATCGGTCACGTCGAGCGCTGCCGACAGTCGGCCGCGCTCGAGCTCCGACACGAGGGCATCGGTGTCGACGACCCGTCCCCGCGCGACGTTCACCACGAGGGCGCCGTCGGGCAGTGCGGCGAGCAGGTCGGCGTCGACCAGGTGCTCGGTCTCGTCGGTGAGCGGGGTGATGAGCACGAGGACGTCGGTCCGGCCAGCGAGGTCCCGGAGCTCCTCGAAGGCGTGCACGTGCCGACCGTCCTGCTCCCGTGCCGTGCGTGCCACGACGGTGACGTCGCACCGCATCGCCTCGAACCGGGTGGCGATCGCGGCCCCGATCGCGCCGTACCCGACGACCGTCACCCGACGATCGGCGAGCGAGCGGGTGGTGCGGACGTCCCACACCCCGGCCGTGCGATCGGCCTGGAAGGTGTGGATCTCACGGAGCGAGGTCAGCGCCAGCCCGACCGCGAGCTCGGCGGTTTCGTCGTCGTGGATGCCCCGGCCGTTCGCGACCTGGGCGTGCGCCGGAGCGTGCGGCAGCGCGTGCTCGTAGCCGGCACTCGGGAGCTGCAGGAGCCGGAGGTTCGGGAGGTCGTGCACGAACTGCCACCGGTGACGACCCGCGAAGTAGAACGGCAGCAGGGTGATCGCCACGTCGTCAGGTCGGTCGTAGGGGCCTTCGACGTCCCAGACGTCGAGCTCGACGCCGTCCGGAACCGGACCGAACCGGTCGACGAGCTCCGCGAAGGGCAGGGTGACGATCGGCATGCGCGCGGGGTGCTCCTGAGGTGTCGTGACGGACCGACGGCGGTCAGCTCGCGCTGACCGCCGTCGGCGGGTGCTGTCGGCCGTCTGCTGGCGGGCGGTCAGCTGTCGGTGCGCGGCGAGAACGAGCCGTGGTCGTCGAGCGGCCCGCGCCCGACGTAGCCCTCGGTGACGTCCTCGACGATGACGTCACCGAACCGTGCCGGCAGCGTCGCGTCGTGCGTCCCGCGCAGCTCGTCGATCGACGCCTCGAACGCGCCCTGCACCTCGAGCGAGCTGGACGAGGCGTCCGTCACACCGATGCGCAGCACCGGGAAGCCCCGGCCCTCGCAGAGCCCGCGGAACCGCACGTCGTCCTCGCGGCGGACGGTGACGATGACACGACCCGTCGACTCGGAGAACAGCGCGGTCGCCGTGTCGACGCCGTCACGCTCCTCGAGCTCGTCGAGCACCACGCGCACGCCGATGCCGAAGCGCAGCACCGACTCGGCGAGGGACTGGCCGAGGCCGCCGTCCGCCAGGTCGTGGGCGCTCGTCAGGAGCTGCTCGCCGGAGGCCGCCTGCAGGAGCTCGGCCAGGGCCTTCTCCTGCGCGAGGTCCACCGCCGGCGGACGACCGCCGAGGTGCCCGTGCACGGTGCCGGCCCACGCCGAGCCGTCGAGCTCGAGGCTCGTCGTACCGAGCAGGTAGACGTTGTGACCGTCGTCCTGCCAGCCCGAGGGCACGCGCAGGGCGACGTCCTCGATGATGCCGAGCACGCCGACGACGGGTGTCGGGTGGATCGGGGTGGTGCCCGTCTGGTTGTAGAACGACACGTTGCCGCCGGTGACCGGGATGCCGAGCTCCATGCAGCCGTCCGCCAGGCCCTCGACGGCCTCGGAGAACTGCCACATGACCTCGGGGTTCTCCGGCGAGCCGAAGTTCAGGCAGTCGGTGACCGCTGCGGGGACGGCGCCGGTGACGGCGACGTTCCGGTACGCCTCGGCTAGCGCCAGGCGCGCGCCCTGCTTCGGGTCGAGCTGGCAGTAGCGGCCGTTCGCGTCGGTCGCGACGGTGACGCCGAGGCCGGTCTCCTCGTCGACGCGGATCATGCCGCCGTCGTCGGGGAAGGACAGCGCGGTGTTGCCGAGCACGTAGGTGTCGTACTGGTTCGTGACCCAGTTCTTCGACGCCAGGTTCGGCGACCCGAGGAGCTGCAGGAACTGCGCCTTGAGCGCCGGGCCGTCGGCCGGACGCTCGAGCGAGGCGGCGGTGTCGGCCTGCAGTGCATCGATCCAGGACGGGTAGGCGACCGGGCGGTCGTACACCGGGCCGTCGACGGCGACCGTGCGCGGGTCGACGTTCACGATCTCCTGGCCCTGCCAGTCGATGACGAGCCGGCCGGTGCCGGTGACCTCGCCCAGGACGCTGGTCTCGACCTCCCACTTGCCGACGACCGCGAGGAACTCGTCGAGCTTCTCGGGGCGGACGACCGCCATCATGCGCTCCTGGCTCTCGGACATGAGGATCTCCTCTGCCGTGAGCGTCGGGTCGCGCAGCAGGACGTCGTCGAGCGAGATGTGCATGCCACCGTCGCCGTTCGACGCCAGCTCGCTCGTGGCGCAGGAGATGCCCGCGGCACCGAGGTCCTGGATGCCCTCGACCAGCTCCTTCTGGAAGAGCTCGAGGCAGCACTCGATGAGGACCTTCTCGGCGAAGGGGTCGCCGACCTGGACCGCCGGCCGCTTGGTCGGGCCGCCCTCGGTGAAGGTGTCCGACGCCAGGATCGAGGCACCGCCGATGCCGTCACCGCCGGTGCGGGCGCCGAAGAGCACGACCTTGTTGCCGGCGCCGGATGCGTTCGCCAGGTGCAGGTCCTCGTGCCGCAGGACGCCGACCGCGAGCGCGTTGACGAGCGGGTTGCCCTGGTACACCGGGTCGAAGTAGGTCTCGCCGCCGATGTTCGGCAGGCCGAGGCAGTTGCCGTAGAACGAGATGCCGCCGACGACGCCGTGCACGACGCGCGCCGTGTCCTCGTGGTCGATCGCGCCGAAGCGGAGCTGGTCCATCACGGCGACCGGGCGTGCACCCATCGAGATGATGTCGCGGACGATGCCGCCGACGCCGGTCGCGGCGCCCTGGTACGGCTCGACGTACGACGGGTGGTTGTGCGACTCGACCTTGAAGGTCACCGCCCAGCCGTTGCCCACGTCGACGACACCGGCGTTCTCGCCCATGCCGACCATCAGGTTCTTCGTCATCTCCGGCGTGACCTTCTTGCCGAACTGCCGGAGGTAGTTCTTGCTCGACTTGTACGAGCAGTGCTCCGACCACATGACGGAGTACATGGCGAGTTCGCCCGAGGTGGGGCGGCGGCCGAGGATCTCGCGGATCTTCGCGTACTCGTCGGCCTTGAGCCCGAGCGCCTCGTACGGCTGCTCCTTGTCGGGGGTGGCTGCGGCGTCCTGGACGGTGTCGGGCTTCGGGCGGACGTTGTTCGTCACGGTGGTGTCGTTCCCTGTCACTGGAGTCGGCGTCGTCGTCACTTGACGAGCGTCGACTCGATCACGGAGGTGAAGAAGGTGAGGCCGTCCGTGCCGGAGGCCATCGCCGCGGGGGTGTCCGGGCCGAACCCGGGCTCCGTCGCGTGCTCGGGGTGCGGCATGAGCCCCACGACGTTGCCGCGCTCGTTGGAGACGCCGGCGATGTCGTCGATCGACCCGTTCGGGTTCACGCCGACGTAGCGGAACACGACCTGGCCGTTGTCCTCGATGCGCTTGATCTCGTCGGCGTCGGCGACGAACCGGCCGTCCGCGTTCTTCAGCGGGATCGTGATCTCCTGCCCGGCGCTGAACCCGGAGGTCCACGCCGTGCCGGTGGTCTCGACCCGCAGCTTCTGGTCGCGCCGGATGAACTGCTGGTGCGCGTTGCGGGTGTGCGCGCCGGGCACGAGACGGGCTTCGGCGAGCATCTGGAAGCCGTTGCAGATGCCGAGCACGGGCATGCCCTTGCCGGCGGCGTCGATGACCTCGGCCATGATCGGGGCCTTCGCCGCGATGGCGCCGGCACGCAGGTAGTCGCCGTACGAGAACCCGCCGGGGAGCACGATCGCGTCGACCCCCTGGAGGTCGTGGTCGCCGTGCCAGAGCGCGACGGGGTCGGCTCCGGCCAGGCGGACCGCACGCTGGGCGTCGCGGTCGTCGAGCGAGCCCGGGAACGTGATGACGCCGATGCGCATCCGCGTCACGCGTCCTGCACGGTGACGGAGACGACGTCCTCGATCACGGCGTTCGAGAAGACGTCCGCCGCGATGTCGCGGACCTCGGCCAGCTTCGCGTCGTCGACCGGGCCGTCGACGGCGATCTCGAAGCGCTTGCCGATGCGGACGTCGGTCAGGTCGGCCTTGCCGAGACGGGCGAGGGCGTTGCCCACCGCCTTGCCCTGGGGGTCGAGGATCTCTGCCTTGGGCATGACCTCGACGACGATGGTTGGCACGTGTTCACTCCAGCGCTTGGGTGGGTTGGGTGGGACGGCACCAGTCTACGGGCCGCGCACGGCGCGCCGGGCCGCTTGTGGAGAAGTCGTCGAAGGCGTATGTTCCAAGTCGAATAATCGCACGCGAACATGGTCTGGAGGCACGGATGGCGTCGCTCACGCCCCTCGCGTTCGCCGCGCTCGGCCTGCTCGCCGAGGCGCCGATGCACCCGTACGAGATGTTCCAGACGATGCTCCACCGGCACGAGGACCAGAACGTCAAGGTCCGGCCGAGCACGCTGTACCACCAGATCGGACGGCTCGTGGACCTCGGGTACGCCGAGGCCCTCGGGACCGCGCGCGAGGGCAACCGTCCCGAGCGCACCACCTACGCCATCACCGACCACGGCCGTGCGGAGCTCGACGCCGGGCTCCGCCGCATGATCGCCGAGCCCGCCGACGAGTACCCCGAGTTCCAGCTCGCGGTCTCCCACGTCGACAACCTGACCGCGACCGACGCGGTGACCGCGTTGCGCGCCCGCGCTGAGGCGCTCCGTGCGGAACGCGCGGGGTACGACGAAGCCGCCACGGGCCTCCAGGCCAAGCAGCTCGCCGAGCGCTACTGGCTCGACGTGTCGTACGTCCGTGGCATGCTCACCGCGCAGATCGAGTGGCTGACCGCCACCGCCGACCGGATCGCGAGCGGCGACATCCCCTGGGACGGCCCCGCCGTCCCCGACCCAGCACCACAGAAGGACCAGGACACCACTCGATGACCTCCACCACGTCCGCCGACCTGCAGCACGGGAAGAAGCCGTGGCCCGCGCTGTGGGCACTCGTCGTCGGCTTCTTCATGATCCTCGTCGACTCGACCATCGTGTCGGTCGCGACACCCACGATCGCGCAGGCGCTCGACGCCGACATCAACGCCGTGATCTGGGTCACCAGCGCCTACCTGCTCGCCTACGCGGTGCCGCTGCTCATCACCGGACGCCTCGGTGACCGCTTCGGCCCGAAGGTGCTGTACCAGACGGGGCTCGTGGTGTTCACCCTCGCGAGCCTGTGGTGCGGCCTGGCCGGGTCGATCGAGGTGCTCATCGTCGCCCGCGTCGTGCAGGGCCTCGGTGCCGCGATGATGACCCCGCAGACGATGGCGGTCATCACGCGCATCTTCCCGCCGCAGAACCGCGGCGCTGCGATGGGTCTCTGGGGTGCCGTCGCCGGTGTCGCCTCGCTCGTCGGGCCGATCGTCGGCGGGCTGCTCGTCGACGGCTTCGGCTGGGAGTGGATCTTCTTCGTGAACGTCCCCGTCGGTGTCGTCGCGTTCGTGCTCGCGCAGCGCTTCGTCCCCCGCTTCGAGCGGCACGGACACCGCTTCGACTACCTGGGCATCGTGCTCAGCGCCGTCGGCATGTTCCTGCTCGTGTTCGGCATCCAGGAGGGCGAGACCTACGACTGGGGCACCATCACGGGCCCGGTCTCGGTGTGGTCGCTGATCATCACCGGCATCGTCGTGCTCGCCGCGTTCGTCGTCTGGCAGGGCGTGCAGAAGGGCGAGCCGCTGCTGCCGCTCGGCCTGTTCAAGGACCGTAACTTCACGCTCGCGAACATCGCCATCACGGCGGTCGGTGTCGCGATCTCCTCCTTCGCGCTGCCGATCATGCTCTGGGCGCAGGACGTCCTGCGCTTCTCGCCGACCCAGGCCGCGCTGCTGCTCGTGCCGCAGGCCGTCCTGTCCGCCGCGCTCGCACCGCTCGTGGGCAAGAACCTCAACAAGTGGAACCCGCGCTGGGTCGGCTCGTTCGGCCTGGCGTGCTTCTCCGGCGGGCTGTTCTGGTTCGGCGCCCTGCTCTGGTCGGGCGCCGGCTGGGGCTGGACGCTGCTGCCGAGTGCACTGCTCGGGCTCGCGAACGCCTGCATGTGGGGTCCGCTCTCGGTGTCGGCGACGCGCAACCTGCCGCCGGCGCTCGCGGGTGCCGGGTCGGGCGTCTACAACACCACGCGGCAGATCGGTGCGGTGCTCGGTTCGGCCGGTATCGCGGCGCTGATCGAGGCGCGCATCACGGCGAACTTCCCGTCCGGTGCGGGCACGGGCTCGGGCGGCGGTGCGGAGCAGCAGGTCGGGGCACTGCCCGAGTTCCTGCAGCAGCCGTTCGCCACGTCGATGGGGCAGTCGCTCCTGTTGCCGGCCGTGGTGCTCGTGGCGGCCATCGTCGCGGCGCTGTTCCTGGCGAAGCCGAAGCAGACGACGGCGTGGAAGCAGACCGGGGCGGTCGAGACGCAGCCGGACGCTGCGGAGCCGGAGGCCGCGGCGCGCTGACGCCGGGGGACTCGGGTCGCTGATGCCGGGGGCTCGCCCAGCGACCGGTTCGCGCTCGCGGGGCGGCCGGTTCGCGACGTTGCACGTGTCGATCGACGCGTGCAACGTCGCACGATGCGGGCGTACCGAATTCGAGTGCATGGATCGACATCGCGCGTGTCGATCGACGAGTGTCGTATCGCAGGACGTGGGCCGGGCGCCCGCCACACCCGTCCGCCACACCCGCCGCGCCCCGCGCCGCGGCCCGCGTCACCCCCGGCGCTGCAGGTGCGCCCGGGTCAGCTCGGCCATCTCCTCGTCGGACAGGGCGTCGACCGAGCGGGCCTCGCGGCGGTCCGTCCGCTGCCACCGTACGAAGAGCATCACGAGCACCGGGACGTCGGCGACCTCGGCGATGAACCAGAGCAGGTCGCCCGCCAGGTGCTGGTCGCGCAGCGGGGACGGGAACCACGGCTGCCCGACGGCGTGCACGAGTGACCCGTCGAGCACGTGGTTCGACACCCGGAGCACGATGCCGGGCACCGCGTCGAGCAGCAGCTCCACGAAGGCGAGCAGGAACTCGACCGTCACGAAGGTCGAACTCCGCAGCACCCCGGGTTCGGACAGCGGCCCGAGCACGGTGAACCCGAGCGCCGGGACGAACACCGTGATGAGCGCCGCCCAGACGCCCGACTCGCGGATGCCCGAGGACAGCGGGGTGAGCAGCACCGCGAACAGCACGAGTCCGACGACGGGGGCGACGATCGCGTTGCCGAGCACCCGGACCGGACGCGAGTGCATCACCCGGTCGGCAGCGGCGGACCACCGCGCGGGGCCGCCGAGCCGGAGCAGCGACACCGGAGCAGCCAGGGCGGCGAAGGTCGGGACCGCGAAGAAGAGCAGTGCGAGTCGGAGCGTGAAGGCCCAGCGGAGTTCCTGGTCGTACCGGCCGACGATGCCGAACTGCAGCACGGCGAAGAGCACCAGGGCGACCAGGAACGACAGGGAGCGCCAGGCGGACCACCGGGCCCCTCGGCGTCGGGCCCCGACGAGCCACCAGCCGTAGGTCACCACGGCGACCGCCAGCAGCACCGCGGCCAGGGGATCGACGTGCCAGGTGCTCCAGAACTCGGCGGGTTCGGGCGTGGTGAGCCTCCAGGAGACGGGCCGGACGAGCCGGACCAGCGGGACGGGCCGGCCGGACGGGATCGCCCGGCTCCGTCATCCTCCGCCCGCTCGCCCCCGCGACGACCCCGCTCGTCGACGGCCGCGGTGAGGATCGACTCAGCTGTCGACGGACCGCCCTGCGACCGGAGCGCCCGTACCGGCCGGAGCGCCCGGACCGGCCGGAGCGCCCGGACCGGCCGGAGCGCCCGGACCGGCCAGAGCGCCCGGACCGGCCGGAGCGCCCGGGTCGATCGGAGCGCCCCGACCGACCGGACCGACCGGAGCGCCCCCGCCCGGACCGGCCGGAGCGCCCGGACCGGCCGGAGCGCCCGGACCGGCCAGAGCGCCCGGACCGGCCGGAGCGCCCGGGTCGATCGGAGCGCCCCGACCGACCGGACCGACCGGACCGACCGGAGCGCCCGGAGCCGCCCCACCGGACCTGGTCCGGCCGAGCAACCACACGCCGATCGGCACGGCGACCGCACCGAGGAGCGCGACACCGAACGACAGGTGCCACTGCATCACGACGAACGCGGGGCCGATCGTGCAGACCGCGGCGACGGCCACGAGGGGCCACCCCGGGCGGTCGACACCGTCGGACAGCCGGGGGAGCGGCCGGTCCCAGCGGCGCAGCGCCCTGGCGACCCCGATCGCGGCCGCCAGCACGACGACGACCGCGATCGGCCGCGTCGCCCACCACGTCGTCGACCCCGGGTCGGGGAACGGGACGGCGAGCAGCAGGGCGACGCCGTTCAGCGCGATGTACAGCGGCAGGTGCCAGAGGTAGATCGCCATGCCGTCCCGTCCGAGCACGAACACCGTCGCCTGCGCCGGTCGGGTCTGCATCAGCCGGGTGAGGGGTCGGTGCACGAGCTGCACGAGGCAGACCTGTGACACCGCGAGCAGCGCCAACGGGAGCATCGGCGGGTTGAGGTCCTGCAGCATGTCCGGCGCCCAGAGCCCGACCGACGTCAGGGGCACGAGGAGCGCGTAGCCCGCCAGCGCGACCACCGCCAGCAGTGCCCTCGAGCGGCGAGCGAACCAGCCGTCCGCCCAGAGGAACCCGAGCTGCTGCGCGAACAGCCACACCGGGCCGAGGTTGAGCAGCCCGACCTCGGCCGTCCCGGTGGCGAACCGGAGTGCGTCGACCGCCACCGCCAGGAGCAGCAGGACACCGAGCGTGCGGAACGGTGCCCGCTCGTGCAGGCGTGCCATCACGGGGACGCAGCACTGGGTGATGCCGTACGCGGCGAGGAACCAGAGCGGCGAGCCGATGCCGAAGGCGACCTCGGCGAGCAGGTCAGCGGGCGTCCCGAGTGCCGTCGCGATGCCGAGGCCGATCGTGAGCACCGCGAACAGCGGGATCGACGGACGGAAGAGCCGCACGAGCCGTGTCGCCACGAAGTCACGGGCGCCGCCGCCCCGGGCGAGCGTGCTCCGCCATCCGACCGCGCTCGCGAACCCGCCGACGGCGAAGAACAGCGGCATGACCTGGCCCACCCACGTCGCGGGGACGTACCAGGCCGACTCCTGCAACGGGCTCGTGACGCCGATGCCGTCGGGCGACACCGCCACCCCGACCATCGTGACGTGCACGACGACGACGAGGACGACGCACGCCGTCCGGATGAGGTCGACGACCAGGTCCCGCTGCGCGATGATCCCCCGGACGTCCTGAGCGCTGTCGGCCAGCGCGGAGTCGATCCGCGACGAAGGCCCCTGCTTCGTGGACATGCCGCGACGCTAGCGCCGGACCGCGGAGATCAGCGTCGTCCCAGCGGATCGCGACCGGATCGTGACACATCGTATGCCGCCAGGGGAATGCGCGACCAGGACGGTGCGCGCTGCACCACGACACGCGCAGCGCACCCGCCCTGGGCAAGGGCCCGTAGAACATGTACGGTGGAGCTTGTCTTGACCGATGCAAGAGAAAGAGATCGATGGACGCCGACGCCGACCTGCTCCGGTCCGCCGGTCTGCGGGTGACGACGCCGCGGCTGGCGGTCCTGCGTGCCTCTGGGGCGATGCCGCACGCAACCGCGGACGACATCCTCACCGCGGTCTCAGCCGAGCTGCCCACGACGAGCCACCAGGCCGTCTACGGGGTCCTCGGTGCCCTGACCGGTGCGGGTCTCGTGCGCCGCATCGAGCCCGCCGGCAGCCCTGCGCGGTACGAGCGGCGCACCGGCGACAACCACCACCACATCGTCTGCACGATGTGCGGCGCGGTCGAGGACGTCGACTGCGCGATCGGCCACGCCCCGTGCTTGACCCCGTCGGAGACCCACGGCTTCGCCGTCACCACCGCCGAGGTCACCTACTGGGGCATCTGCGAGCGCTGCGCGGCCGCGGAACGCGACGACACCGAGGTCGCGACGGCCTGATCCGGCGGCCCCGTCCCGACGGACCACCGCCCGGCACGCCCGCACCCACGTGGCGCGCCCCACGAGCAACCCGAACCACCCTGACCGAACCAACCGTTCCACCTGAGGAGGAACCGTGTCCGACCAGAACACGCCCACCGGCCCCGCCGGCACCCCCACCACGACGACCAACTCCGGCGCCCCCGTCTCGAGCGACCAGCACTCGATGGGTGTCGGCGCCGACGGCCCCCTCGCCCTGCACGACCACTACCTGGTCGAGAAGCTCGCCCAGTTCAACCGCGAGCGCGTCCCGGAGCGCGTCGTCCACGCCAAGGGCGGCGGTGCGTTCGGCACCTTCACCGTCACGCACGACGTGTCGCAGTACACCCGCGCCGCGTTCCTGCAGCCGGGCAAGCAGACCGAGATGCTCGCCCGCTTCTCGAGCGTCGCCGGCGAGCAGGGCTCCCCGGACACCTGGCGCGACCCCCGCGGCTTCGCGCTGAAGTTCTACACCGAGGAGGGCAACTACGACCTCGTCGGCAACAACACCCCGGTGTTCTTCATCCGCGACGGCATCAAGTTCCCGGACTTCATCCGCTCGCAGAAGCGCCTGCCGGGCAGCCACCTCCGCAACCACGACATGCAGTGGGACTTCTGGACCCTGTCGCCCGAGTCCGCGCACCAGGTGACGTGGCTCATGGGTGACCGTGGTCTGCCGTCGAGCTGGCGGCACATGGACGGCTTCAGCTCGCACACCTACCAGTGGATCAACGCCGAGGGCGAGCGCTTCTGGGTGAAGTACCACTTCGAGACGCAGCAGGGCCACAAGACCCTGACGCAGGAGGACGCCGACCGCATCGCCGGTGAGGACGCCGACTTCCACATCCGTGACCTCTACGAGGCCATCGAGCGCCAGGACTTCCCGAAGTGGGTCCTCAAGGTGCAGGTCATGCCGTACGCGGACGCCGAGAGCTACCGCTTCAACCCGTTCGACCTGACGAAGGTGTGGCCGCACGCGGACTACCCGCTCATCGAGGTCGGCACGATGGAGCTCAACCGCAACCCGGAGAACTACTTCGCGCAGATCGAGCAGGCCGCGTTCGCGCCGTCGAACTTCGTGCCCGGCATCGCGGCCAGCCCCGACAAGATGCTCCTCGCGCGCATCTTCAGCTACGCGGACGCCCAGCGGTACCGCGTCGGCACCAACCACGCGCAGCTCCCGGTGAACGCCCCGAAGAACGAGGTCCACTCGTACTCGAAGGACGGTGCCATGCGCTTCGACTTTCAGAAGGCCGAGGTGCCGGTGTACGCGCCGAACACCCAGGGCGGCGCGCACGCCGACCCGTCCGCCACGGACGACGTCCCCGGTTGGGAGTCCGACGGCGCGCTGCAGCGCTCGGCCGCGACGCTGCACCCCGAGGACGACGACTTCGGCCAGGCGGGCACCCTCTACCGCGAGGTCCTCGACGACGCCGCCCGTGAGCGCCTGGTCGGCAACATTGCCGGGCACGTCTCGAAGGTGACGCGCGACGACCTGCGCGAGCGCGTCTTCGCGTACTGGACGAGCGTCGACGCCGACCTGGGTGCGCGCGTGCGCGCCGCGGTCGCGCCGAGCGCGCCGGGTTCGAACGAGGACCCGGAGAAGGTCGCGGTCGAGGCGTAGCCAGCCAGACGCAGACGGGAGGCACGGTGCCAGCTGGCACCGTGCCTCCCGTCCGTCGTCGTGCTGGGTCGAGACCTGCTGGCCGTTCAGCATGGTCTCGCCGGCTGGTGGCGGCGGGGCCCGGTCCTCGTGTCGAGACCTGCTGGCCGTTCAGCATGGTCTCGCCGGCTGGTGGCGGGGCCCGGTCCTCGTGCCTAGACCTGCTGGCCGTTCAGCATGATCTCGCCCGTCGGCCAGTCCTCCAGCTGCGCCTCGACCGGCAGGACCATCCAGCCGCCCTGCTCCGTCTCGTTCACGCCGACGCCGTCGGCCGTGAAGGCCGAGAACGTGCCGACCACCCCGTCGACCTCGTGCCAGCCCATGTGGGCGTAGAAGGGGATGCGGTCCTCGCCGGCGCCGAGGAAGCCGTACGGCACGCGGAGTCCCTCGAGGACCGCCCGGGTGCGCACGAGGAGCTCCCGGCCGACGCCGCTGCCCTGCAGTCTCGGCGACACGGCGACGATGCCGGTGTCGCCGACCAGGACGTCCTGCCCGCCGACCGTGATGAACATCCGGCGGATCCCGACGTGTGCGAGGACCGTGCCGTCCGCACCCCAGCCGACCACCCGGCGCTCGGGCTGCATGCCGGCGTAGTCACGGCCGCCCACGTACCAGTGCGACCAGCTCGGGAACGCCTGCCCGAGCATCGCTGCGATCGCCTCGTGGTCGGGGAGCGTCAGTGCGCTCTCCTCGACCACCTCCCACCGGATGTCTTCGCTCACGGTCCCATCCTGCCGGGTGCGCCTGCGCGCACGGCAGTCCTCACCGCGAAAGCGACAGATCGCCGCGGACGGTCGGCAGCAGACTGTCGCTTCCGCGGAAGTGACTCGCGCGGAACTGACCCGGCGCGCGCCCGGCGTGGAACGAAGCTGCGCCTGGTGTGATCACCCGCGACCGGGCGCCGTCACCTCGATGCGGTTCGCCCACGGGTCCTCGAACGCCACGGTCCGGCCGTCGTCCGCGGTCTGCACTCCGGTGTCGTGCATCCGGGACACGAGCGCCCCGAGGTCGTCCGCCCCCGGCACCTCGATCCGCACGAGCCCGAGCCCGAGGGCCTGCTGCCGACGCCCGGCGCCGCGGGAGTTCCACGTGTTCATCGCCATGTGGTGGTGGTACCCGCCCGCGCTGACGAACAGCGCCTGGTCGCCCATCGCCGCGGTCGTGGCGAAGCCGAGCCGGTCGACGTAGAACGCCTTCGCGGTGGCGACGTCCCCGACGGACAGGTGCACGTGCCCGACACGACCGGGGCGGGACGCCGCGGCCTCCAGGGCGTCCTGGGTCAGGTGCTCCTGGACGAAGGCGTTCGGATCGACGTAGATGGTCGCCATGTCGACCATGCCGTGCGTCCACGACCACTCCGTGCGGTCGCGGTCCCAGTACAGCTCGACGCCGTTGCCCTCGGGGTCGGTGAAGTAGAACGCGTTGCTCACCAGGTGGTCGGCGCTGCCCGTGAAGGTCCGCGGGTACTTCGTCGCGACGGAGTACAGCGCCGCCGCCAGGTCGGCCTGCGTGTCGAAGAGGATCGCGGTGTGGAAGAGGCCGGCCTCGTGCGGGGCGGCGTGCCGCATCGCGGGAGCGTGCTCGAGGATCACGATCGGCGTCGTCCCGCGACCGAGCACGGCGGTGCCGCCCGCGATCGTGAGCACCGAGAGCCCGACGCCGTCCCGGTAGTAGGTGACCATCGTGTCGAGGTCGGCGACCCGGAGCGTGACGGCGCCCATCCCGGTGTCGGCTGCGAGCAGGTCCTGCGTGTGCATGCCCCCAGTGTGCGCCCGAATGGTTGACGCGTCAACCAAATGCGCCAGCGCGCCCGTCGGACGTCACTTCGCGCTGAAGCCGCCGTCCGTCTTGAGGAGCTGCCCGTTCACCCACCCGCCGTCCGGTCCGAGCAGGAACCCGACGAGCGCCGCGGTGTCGGTCGGCATCGACGGTCGGCCGAGCGGCGTCTGGGCGACGGCCGCCTCGCGGATCTCGTCGGTCATCCACCCGGTGTCGTTCGGCCCCGGGTTGACGAGGTTCGCGCTCACCCGGACGTCCCCGAGCTCGATCGCGGCCCCGACGATCAGCCGGTCGAGGGCGCCCTTGCTCGTGCCGTACGGCAGGTTGAAGCCGACGTGGTCGCTCGTGAGCGCGACGACGCGCCGACGGTCCTCCGGTGCGGCGACTCCCTCGCGCAGCCGCCGTGCGTACGCCTGCACGATCAGGAACGGCGCGCGCACGTTCACCGCGAGGTGCCGGTCGAACGACTCGACCGTGGTGGTCGCGAAGTCCGAGTCCACCGACTCGCAGTGCGACATCACGACGGCGGTCACCGGCGCGCCCGCCTCGGCCTCGGCGCGGCCGACGAGCGCGGCCGCCTGCTCCGGGTCGGCCAGGTCGACCGGGAGGCGCGTCACCTTCGCCCCTGCACGCTCGGCCTTCGCGACCACCGCGTCCACCCCGTCGGGGTCGGCCGCACCGTGCACGCGCTCGTCGTAGGGTCCCCACCAGGACAGCGCGAGGTCCCAGCCGTCGGCGGCCAGCCGCGAGGCGATCGCGGCACCGATCCCGGCGCGGCGACCGACGCCGGTCACCAGGGCGAGGGGTCGGGTGGTGGCCGGCCCGCTGGTGGGATGTCCGTGGGTCATGGGTCGTGCCTCCCGTCCGACGGCGCGTCCGTGCGCCGACCCGACCAGGATGGCATCGCACCCGGTGTCCCGTCGGCGCGGCACGGCGGCACAGGGCCAGGATGGGAGGATGCCGCGCTCCCGCCGACCCGACCTGTCGACCTTCCCCGTCGACCGCCTGCGCGACCGCATGTCCTCGTACATCTACGGCAACATCACCGTGCTCGCCGTCGCGATCGCGGTGGGGCCGGAGCAGATCGAGCACGGGGCCGCGGTCCTCACGGTCCTCGCGACGGCGGTGCTGACGTACCTGGCGCACGTGCTGTCGCACCTCGTCGCGCACACCATCGGTGACACCGGGGACGACGACGAGCACCGGGAGACCTTCGGTGCGATCATGCGCGACGCGAACCCGATCGCGACCTCGGGCCTCATCCCGGCGGTGCTCTACGCCGTGGCGTGGGCCGACTGGCTGCCGGCGCAGTGGGCGCAGACCGCGGCGATCGTCATCCTGGTCGTCCGCATCGGGCTGGTCGGGGTGTTCCTGCAGCGCTTCAGCGGGCGGCGGCCCTCGTTCCTCGGGCTCTGGGGCGGCATCGTGCTGGCCGCCCTGGCCTTCGTGATCGGCCTGGTGAAGGTGGTGTTGACGCATTGAGCGAGCCGACGGACGAGTCCCGCGCCGGACGCCCCTCGAGGTCCGGGTGGCGGTTCCTGCGCGACCTGGCGGTCATCGTGGTCGTCGCGCTGCTCGCGTCCTTCCTGGTCAAGGCCTACCTGGTGCGGGCGTTCTCGATCCCCTCGGGGTCGATGGAGCGCACGCTGCTCATCGGGGACAACGTCCTGGTGAACGAGCTCGTGCCGGGCGTCGTGCCGCTCCGGCGCGGTGACGTGGTGGTGTTCCGCGACCCGGGCGGGTGGCTGACGGCGGAGCAGGGCGACGACCTCATCAAGCGGGTGATCGGGCTGCCGGGCGACCACGTGTCGTGCTGCGACGCGCAGGGGAGGCTCTCGGTGAACGGGCACGCCGTGGACGAGCCGTACGTTGTGCGGCCCGCCGACGTGGACCGGGTCTCGGCGGAGGACTTCGACGTCACGGTGCCCGCCGGTCGGATCTGGGTGATGGGCGACAACCGGTACGAGTCGGCGGACTCGCGGATCCACGGGACGGTGCCGACGGCCGACGTGGTCGGGCGGGCGTTCGTCGTGACGTGGCCGGTGACGCGGTGGGGTGTGCTCGGGCGGTACGGCGACGAGTGGGACGCGGTGCCCGACCCGCGGTGAGCCCCGGGGCGCAGCCGGTCGTGCTGGGCCGCCGTGGGGCTGGTCGGTCAGCAGCCGGTCGTGCTGGGCGTGCGTGGTCAGCAGCCGGTCGTGCTGAGCGTCACCCGCGTCACGTCGTCGTCCGACACCGTCGCCTTCGCCGGGCACAGGTCGCCCGCCCGCACGGTGACGTCGCCGAGCGGGACCCCGGCGAAGTCCGCGGTCCCACCCGGGAACACCCGCTGGTGCTCGGAGAGCTTGCCCGTCGAGGCGAAGACCTTGACCTCGTAGGGGCGGTCGGCCGCGTTCGACGACACGGTGACCGAGATCTGCCCGGTCGAGTCGTGGGCACCGCACCCCGTCAGCGAGAGTGCGGCGGCAGCGCCGAGGACGAGCACGAGCGGGACACGACGGATCACCGTGCCGAGGGTACGCGCCCCCGGTGGCACGGCCCGACGTCCACCGTTCGGGGGACGGGCGCTCCTGGGGGAGACCAGTACCGTTGACTGCATGCACCAGGAGACCTCACCGACCTCCGCCCGATCAGCGCCAGCAGCCGTGCGACGCGCGGCCCTCGTCGCCGCGCTCGACGTCGTGGACAGCGGACCCGAGGAGCGCTTCGAGCGCATCACCCGCATCGCCCGCGAGGCCTTCGGCGTCTCCGGCTCGTTCCTCAACCTCGCCGGCGCCGAGGTCCTCACCATCAAGTCGCAGCAGAGCGACGCCGTGTTCGGCCCGACCATCCCGCTGCAGGACACCTTCTGCGGCCGCACGCTCGACCAGGCCGGCCCGGTGGTGGTGCCGGACGCCCGCGCCGACGACCGCTACGCGGACATGCCGATGGTCGTCGAGGACCCCAACGTCCGCTTCTACGCGGGTGTCCCGCTCCGCGTCGGCGACGACTCCGTCAAGGTCGGCACGCTCTGCCTCGTCGACCCGCAGCCCCGCACGCTCGAACCGGACGACCTGGCACTCCTCGAGGAACTCGGCGTCTGGGCGGAGCGCGAGCTCGCCGCCGGTGCCGACGAGGACCGGCTGCGCGGTGTGCTCGCCGGCCTGCAGCCCGCACCCGTCGCGGTGCCCGGGTACCGGATCGGTGGCATGTCCGTCCCGCACGGCGTCGTCTCCGGCGACCTGCACGAGTGGCACCTGGCCGGCGAGGCCCTGCACCTGACCGTCTCCGACGTCATGGGCAAGGGCATGTCCGCCGGGCTGTTGGCGGCGACGATCCGCGGTGCGCTCCTCGCCCGCCCGTCGGCGGACCCGGAGCAGGTCGTCGCCGCGCTGGACGAGCAGGTGGGGCCGGACCTCGGCCGCGCCGAGTCGTTCGCGACGATGTTCAACGGTCGACTCGACACGGGCAGCGGTCGGATGGACTTCGTCGACGCCGGCCACGGGCTCGTGCTGCAGATGCGAGCCGACGGTCGCGAGCGGACCCTCCTGTCGAGCGACCTGCCGATCGGGCTGCACCCCGCGGGGTTCGCCCGCTCCTCGGGGTCGCTCGAGCTCGAGCCCGGCGACGTCCTCGTGATCGTCAGCGACGGGGCGCTCGAGCTCTGGGACTCGACCCTGACCTCACTGTCGCGGCTCGGTGCCATGTGGCGTGAGGAGCCCGAGATCGAGCCGTTCCTCGCCCGGGTGCGCGCCCGCGCGCTCGAGCACGATCCCGGTGACGACCTGACGGTCGTCGTGCTCGCGCGCGACTGAGGCTCCTGCTGCCGGACGCGACGGCTGCGGACGCGACGGGCGCCGGACGGGAGGCTCGTGGCGGTCTCGCCACGCGCCTCCCGTCCGTCACGCGGTCGCGTCGCGCCCCGCTGCGCAGGTCGCGCGGGTCAGGCGCCGAGGCGCTCGATGAGCTCCGCGTAGCGTGCGGCCGTCCGGTCGACGATCTCCTGCGGTAGCACCGGCGGCGTGCCCTGCCGGTCCCAGTTCGCGCTGAGCCAGTCGCGGACGATCTGCTTGTCGAACGAGTCCGTCCGGTTGCCGGAGCGGGCGTCCCAGTAGCGGCTGGAGTCGCTGGTCAGGACCTCGTCGGCGATCCGGATCGTGCCGTCCGTGTCCCGCCCGAACTCGAACTTCGTGTCGGCGATCACGACGTCGTGCTCGAGCGCGATCGCCGCTGCCTCGCCGTAGACGCGCAGCGAGAGCTCGCGGAGGGCCTCGGCGTCCTCGCGCCCGACGAGCTCGACGGTCTGCTCGAACGAGATGTTCTCGTCGTGCTCGCCCTGCGGCGCCTTGTACGCCGGCGTGTAGATCGGCTCGGGCAGTCGGTCACCCTCGGACAGCCCGGCGGGCAGCGGGACGCCGCACACGCTCTGCGTCTCGCGGTACTCGGCCCAGCCGCTGCCGACCAGGTACCCGCGGACGACGCACTCGACCGGGAACATGGCGAGCGGCAGCACGTGCATCGAGCGGGCCGCGACGGACTCGGGCACCGGGGTCCCGCCGGTGCCGGGCGCGACGAGGTGGTTCGGGACGTCGGCGATCCGGTCGAACCAGAACCGCGACAGCCGCGTCAGCAGTTCGCCCTTGCCGGGGATCGGCGGTTCGAGCGCGAAGTCGTAGGCACTGACCCGGTCCGAGGCGACGAGCAGCAGCTCGGACGCGCTCGCGACGTCGGCGACACCCGCGGGGACGTAGAGCTCGCGGACCTTGCCCGACGAGACGTGCCGCCAGCCGGGCAGCTCCTGCGGGGCGGTCACCGGGCGACCTTCGCGGCGATGTCGGTGCGGTACTGCGCGCCCTCAAGCGCGATGTCGCCGACCCCGGCGTAGGCGCGCTCCCGGGCCTGGGCGAAGTCGGCGCCGGTCGCGACGACGCTCAGCACGCGGCCACCGGTCGCCACCAGGTCGTCGTCGAGCACCGCGGTCGCCGCGTGCGCGACGGACACGCCCTCGCGCGCCCCGGCGGTGTCGATGCCCGTGATCACCCGGCCGGTGTGTGGGTTCTCCGGGTAGCCCTCGCTCGCGAGCACCACCGTCACTGCGACGTCGTCGCTGAACGTCGGCTGCGGCGCCGACCCGAGCTGGCCCGTCGCCGCCGCGGTCAGCAGGCCGCTGAGGGGCGTGGTCAGACGGGGGAGCACCACCTGGGTCTCCGGGTCGCCGAAGCGTGCGTTGAACTCGATCACGCGCACGCCCTGCTCGGTCACGATGAGTCCGCAGTAGAGCAGGCCGATGAAGGGCGTGCCCTCGTGCTCGAGTCGACGGACGGTGGGGAGCGCGACGAGCTCGGTGACCTCGGCGACGAAGGCCTGCTCGGACTCCCACCGGTCGGTGAGCCACGGCAGCGGGGAGTACGCGCCCATCCCGCCGGTGTTCGGACCTGTGTCGCCGTCGCCCAGGCGCTTGTGGTCCTGCGCGGGGCTGAGCGCGCGGACGTCGTGCCCGTCGCTGAGGAAGAACAGCGAGACCTCTTCGCCGTCGAGGAACTCCTCGACCACGACGCGGCCGTGCTGCAGCCAGTAGGTGGCGTGGTCGATCGCCGCCTGGCGGTCCTCGGTCACCAGGACGCCCTTGCCCGCGGCGAGTCCGTCGGCCTTGACCACGTACGGGGCGCCGAGCTCGTCGATCGCGGCGACGGCCTCGGCCGCGGTGCCGGCGTACACCGGGCGCCCGGTCGGCACCCCGGCCTCGGACATGATGCGCTTGGCGAAGGCCTTCGAGCCCTCGAGCTGCGCGGCGGCCCTGCTCGGCCCGAACACCGGGATGCCCCGCGTCCGCAGCGGGTCGGCGACGCCGGCGATGAGGGGTGCCTCCGGCCCGACGACGACGAGCTCGACGCCGTTCTCGATCGCGTACTCGGCGACCAGTTCGCCGTTCGTGGGGTCGAGTGACACGGTCTCGACGTCGGCCGCGATGCCGGCGTTGCCGGGGGCCGCCGTGATGACGTGTCCGGCGCGCTCCGCCAGGAGGGCCGTGATGATCGCGTGCTCGCGGGCACCGGAACCGAGGACGAGGATTCGCACCCGGCAAGCCTACCGAGCGCGACACGCCGCCCGCGATGCGAGGGCTAGCCTGTGGACATGCCGCCGAAGAGGATCGAGGACGCCGAGGGACGCGCAGCGCTCGCCGCCGTGCGCGCGGGGTCGACGGTCCGGTCGGACGTCGCGACGGCGGTGCGGTGGACCCTGCAGCGGCTGGCCGACGACGTCCCCGGCAACAGCGTCGAGGTCCGTGTCCCGCCGTTCGCCGCGGTGCAGGCGGTGCCCGGGCCGCGGCACACCCGCGGGACTCCGCCAAACGTGGTGGAGACCGACGCCGTGACGTGGTTGGCGCTGGCGCAGGGGGAGCTGCGGTGGGACGAGGCCCTCGCAGCGGCACGCGTCAGTGCATCCGGGTCGCGTGCCGACCTGACGGCGTTCCTGCCGGTCCGCACCGCGGCCTGACGCCCCGGGCCGGCGCGATCGTGCAGCCTGGCTCACCGACTTAGGTAGGTCCTACCGATGTGATCGGTGGGTCCGCCCCCGTAGCATGGAAGTCGCCGGGATTCGGACCCGACCCGAACGGGTCCGAACCCGGCGACAGGGTCAAAGGTACGCGACATACTGCGTTCGTTGTCAACCGGTGCGGCGAGTCGTGCTGCAAACCGCAACGATCGTGGTCTCATCAGGGACCTTTCGTGATCCGCCGTCACGTTCTGCGGCCTCCAGTGGGCCTGGCCAGTCGTCGTCGGTCCGTGGACACCTGTCCGCAGACGCCGGTCCGTCGACGCCGGTCAGCGAGCGCCGAGCAGCTCCGCCAGCTCCGACCGCGCGTGCACGTCCCACTTCGCGAAGATCCGCGACACGTGCGCGTCGACCGTCCGGACGCTCAGGCTCAGCGTCTCCGCGATCCGTCGGTTGCTGAGGCCCTGCGCCACGAGCTCGGCGACCTCGTACTCCCGGTTCGTCAGCGGCGCACGGACGCGTCCCGCCGACACCGCCATGCCGTGCGACGCGAGGACCCCCTGCGCCGCGACGATCCGTGACCGATCGTCCGCGAGCACGGCGTCGGCGTACTCGACGATCGCGCCGGCGAGCGGACCGTCGACACGAGCCGCGGCCTCCCGCATCCGCGAGAGCGACGCGGCGGTGTCCCGTCCGGTCGTCATGTCGTGCGTGTAGTGCTGCGTCACCGCGTACATCACGTGCAACCACGAGCCCTCGCGGGTGCTGCGCTCGATGATCTCGTCGGCGTGCCGCAGACCCGCCGGGTTGCCGAGCACGGTCTCGGTCCACGCGATCGAGACCGCGACCTGCTCGCCGGTGATCCGCATCGCGCGGCCCGGCGTCGTGCGCGCGCGCTCGAGGGCCTCGGCAGCGCGCTCCGTGTCGCCGGCGTAGGCGTACGCCATGGCCAGGCGCGCCCAGGGGTACGCCGCGAAGCCGCCGTGGTCGGCCACGTCGTAGCGTTCGCACGCGGCGGAGAACGCGGCGATCGCGTCGTCCCACCGGCGCTGCCCGATCGCGTGGTTGCCGAGCCCGATGAGCTCGAGCGTGAAGTCGTACTTCAGGAACGGGCTGCCGCGCCGGACCGGGATCTCCGTGACCAGGTCGGCCATGTCCCCGCGCCAGACCTGGACCTGGTGGAGCACGGAGACGTTCTCGCCGACACCCCAGGGCGCGACCTCGATGTGCTCGACCGCGGTGGCGATCGCACGACGGGCGAACGCGGCGGCCTCCTCGAGCCGACCCTCGGTGGCGAGGGCCATCGTCACGCACGGCGCGACGCAGAGGAACGACACCGGCACCGTCGGCTGCTGCAGGATGCGGGACCGCTCGATCTCCGCGCGGACCTCGGCGAACCGTCCGCCCCAACCCAGGTGCGCGAGCCGGAGCAGCCGCACGTGCTCGGCCGTCTCCGGGCCGACCAGCGGCAGCAGCTCCTCCGAGAGCGCCACCGCGGCGTCGACGTCGTCGTCGTGGAACTGCCGGATGTTCGCGAGGGTCTCGCACGCCTCGACCACGACGGCGTCGTCGATCTCACCGGCACGCTTCCGGGCGAGGTCCCACGCGGCCTCGGCGTCGACACGGCCGGCCTCGCGCCCGATGCTGTACGAGTGCGCGAGCGACCGCAGGCAGTGGGCGGTCACCCGCTCGGTGGCCGAGAGCGCGGTGCGGAGCGCGGCGGAGGCCAGGGCGACGGCGCTCTCGTGCTCCTGCAGCCGGACGGCGACCTGGGTGGCGTCGAGCAGCTGGCCGACCGGGGGCAGCACGCCGCACTCGAGCGACCAGAGCGCGGCGCGGAGCCGGGCGGCGGGAGGTGCACCCTCGGGCCGCGTGGTCCGGAAGGCGTTGGCCCGGGCGAACAGCGCGGTGCGCCGGGCGACCGGGACGAGGCCGCGGACGACCTCGCCCACGAGCGGGTGCGACGGCCGCACGATGCTCGTGCCGTCCTCGGCGGAGTCGACGGCGACCAGTCCGAGCGCGACGACCCGGTCGACGTCGCCGCCGGACACCAGACCGAGCAGGCGGGCGAGCGGGATCGGGTCGGCGAGCGCGACGATGTCGACGACGTCGCGCAGGTCCTCGGGCAGCGTGCCGAGCTCGGTGCGGTACATGTCCGCCAGGCTGTTCGACGCCGTGATCCGGCCGCGCCAGTACCACCCCGTCGCGGTCTGGTCGAGCGCACCCGAGGTGAGCGCTGCCCGGACCACCTCGCGCAGGTAGAGCGGGTTCCCGGCCGTCGCGCGGTGCACACGCTCCGTCGACGCGGTCTCGAGCTGCGCGCCGAGCGCCTGCGCGACGACCTCGCCGGTCTCGTGCAGGTCGAGCGGTGCGAGGTCGATGCGCTCGAGCAGGTCGTCCTGCCACAGCGCGCGGAGCGGGTCCGACAGCGCGGTGAAGTCGCGGCAGGTCAGCACGAGTCGGGCGCCCTGGTCGCGGACGAGCCAGGCGACGTAGCGCGCCGAGATGGCGTCGAGGTGGTCGGCGTCGTCGACGCGCAGCACGACGTCGCGGTCGGCCAGGTCGTCGGTCTCGCGCAGCCGCTGGGCGGCGGCAGCGTCGTCCACCAGCTCGGCGAGGGCGGCCGGCAGCTCCCCGAAGCGGTCCGCGACGGCGCCGAACGGCATCGAGCGGCCTGCTGCGACCGCGGTGATCGGCACGACGACGGTGCGGCCGGTGGTGTCGCGGCGGGCGACGCGGTCGGTGACCCGGGCGGCGGTCGAGGTCTTGCCCAGCCCCGGTGCGCCGACGATGGCGACGCTCCAGCGGTGCTCGGCGACGACGGAGACCGCGCGGTCCTCCTCGCGGCGCTGCACGATCGGCCACGGCACGCGTGCGGGCGTGCGGGGTCGGCGACGCCCACGGATGGACTGCTCGTGCACCCCGTCACCTCCCGATCCTGGTCGTCCGCCTGCTCCCCCCGGCAACCGGATCCGGTTCCCGGGCTCCGACATCGTCCTCGACCGGGCGGTCGGCGTCCGATGTGTTGCGTTCCGTGGATACCGACCGGTAGGGACATCATGCCCCGGATCGGCCGACGCGCAACAGGCCACGGCACCTCCCACAGTGGGGGACAATGGTCTGGTGAGCGACACCGACCGACCCGAAGACCGCCCGGCAGCGCCGGCCGCGACACCGGCTCCGAGCGCCGTCAGCTCGCCGGACGAGGTCACCATCCGACGCGCGCCGAAGTTCGGCGTGTTCATCGTCGGCGGTGCGGTGCTCGGCTTCCTCGCGACGCTGCTCGTCGTGACGCTCACCATGGACATCGACCGCGGCGACCAGCAGGACGCGAGCTTCGGCACGCTCGTCGGCTACTTCTCGCTCTGGGGCGTCACGATCGGCGCCTTCGCGGGGGCCGTCGTCGCGATCGTGCTCGACCGGGTGTTCGCCCGCCGCGCCGCCCGCCTGACGGCGGAGCGCGTCGAGGTCGAGCCGGCCGAGGAGACCGTGGACGGCGAGGTCGAGGACCACGGCGACGTGACCGGACCCGTCGAGCGCACCGACCGCTGACGGTCGCCACCACACGACGGACGGGAGGCCCGGTACCAGCTGGTACCGGGCCTCCCGTCCGATCGTGTCGCGTCGCGACGCGACTCAGCTGAGCTGGTTCGCCTCCACCCACGACAGGTACTCCGGGGTCACCGTGCCGGTGACGTACTCGCCGGTGAAGCAGCTCATCTCGAGGTCGGTGACGTCCGAGCCCTCGATGATCGCGTCGCGCATGTCCGCCACCTCCTGGTAGATGAGGTGGTCGCTGCCGAGCACGCGGTTGATCTCCGGGATCTTCCGGTCGTGCGCGATGAGCTCGGCGCGCGTCGGCATGTTGATGCCGTACACGTGCGGGTAGCGCACCGGGGGAGCGGCGCTGGTGAACGTGACCTCGTTCGCACCGGCGGCGCGGGCCATCTCGACGATCTCGCGGCTCGTGGTGCCGCGGACGATCGAGTCGTCGACGATCAGGATGTTCTTGCCCTTGAACTCGGACGACATCGCGTTGAGCTTCTGGCGCACCGAACGCTTGCGCTCGGCCTGCCCCGGCATGATGAACGTGCGGCCGACGTAGCGGTTCTTGAAGAAGCCCTCGCGGTAGTCGATGCCGAGCTTCTGCGCGACCTGCATGGCGGCCGGCCGGCTCGAGTCCGGGATCGGCATGACCACGTCGATGTCGCCGGTCGGGGCGTACTGCGCGATCGTGTCGGCCAGGCGGTTGCCGAGGCGGAGACGGGCGTCGTACACGGAGATGCCGTTCATCACCGAGTCCGGTCGTGCGAGGTAGACGTACTCGAACGAGCACGGCACCAGGCGCGGGTCCTTCGCGCACTGCCGGGCGTGCATCTGGCCGTTCATCTCGATGAAGACGGCCTCGCCCGGGGCGATGTCGCGGACGATCTCGTAGCCGCCCGACTCGAGCACCAGGGACTCGCTCGCGACGACCCACTCCGGCTGCCCGGCCTCGTCGAACTTGTGCCCGAGGATCAGCGGCCGGATGCCGTACGGGTCGCGGAACGCCAGCAGGCCATGCCCGGCGATCGTGGCGATCGTGGCGTACGAGCCCTCGACGCGCTCGTGCACGCGCTCGACGGCGTCGAACACCTGGCCGGCGTCGAGCTCGCTGCCGCGGACCTGGCCCTGGAGCTCGTGCGCCAGGACGTTCACCAGCAGCTCGGTGTCGCTCGTGGTGTTGAGGTGGCGGCGGTCGATGTCGAACAGCTCGCGGGTGAGCTCGCGGGTGTTCGTCAGGTTGCCGTTGTGGACGAGCACGATGCCGTAGGGCGCGTTCACGTAGAACGGCTGGGCCTCTTCCTCGTTGCTCGCGGCACCCTTCGTGGCGTACCGGACGTGCCCGAGGCCCATCGTGCCGAGCAGGGCACGCATGTCACGGGTGCGGAAGGCTTCTCGGACGTGTCCACGCGTCTTGTGCATGTGGTGGACGCGACCCTCGACCGTGGCGATGCCCGTCGAGTCCTGGCCCCGGTGCTGCAGGAGCAGCAGGGCGTCGTAGATGGATTGGTTGACGGGCCCCTGCGCAACGAGGCCGACGATGCCGCACATTCGCGGTGTGCTCCAGACCGTAGGATCGGGTGGTACCGAACAAGTCTGCCATGCTCCGCGGAGGACCACGCATGCCGAACCCGTACGCTGCCGCCGGCGTCGACACCGCCGCCGGTGACCTGGCCGTCGAGCTCATGAAGTCCGCCGTCTCGGCGACGCACAACGCCTCGGTGCTCGGTGGTGTCGGGGGCTTCGCCGGGCTCTACGACGTCTCGTTCCTCAAGGACTACGACCGCCCGCTGCTCGCGACCTCGACCGACGGCGTCGGCACCAAGGTCGCCATCGCGCAGGCGATCGACAAGCACGACACCATCGGCCAGGACCTCGTCGGCATGGTCGTCGACGACATCGTCGTGGTCGGCGCGAAGCCGCTCTTCATGACGGACTACATCGCCTGCGGCCGTGTCGTGCCGAACCGCATCGCCGACATCGTCGCCGGGATCGCCCGCGGCTGCTCGGCGACGGGCACCGCGCTCGTCGGCGGCGAGACCGCGGAGCACCCGGGGCTGCTCGGGCCGGACGACTACGACGTGGCCGGCGCCGCGACCGGTGTCGTCGAGGCCGACCGGCAGCTCGGCGCGCACCTGGTGCAGGACGGGGACGTCGTCGTGGCGATCGAGTCCTCGGGTCTGCACTCGAACGGGTACTCGCTCGTCCGGCACATCCTGTCCGGCAAGGGTGTCGGCTACGCCGACCAGCTGCCGGAGTTCGGCGCCGGGGTCTCCGTCGGCGAAGCGCTGCTCGAGCCCACCCGGCTCTACACCGCGCCGCTGCTCGACCTGCTCGACGCCCGACCCGGTGTCGTCCACTCGCTCTCCCACGTCACCGGTGGTGGCATCGCGGCGAACCTGGCGCGGGTGCTGCCCGTCGGCACCTGGGTCGAGGTCGACCGCTCGACGTGGACGCCCCCGGCGGTGTTCCGGGTGCTCGCGGACATGGCGGGAACGCCGGTCGAGGACACCGAGGGCACGTGGAACCTCGGCATCGGGATGTTCGCCGTGATCGATGCGGCCTCGGCGTCGGCGGTGCTCGAGGACCTGCGTGCTGCGGGGCTGCCCGCGTGGACGGTCGGCACGGTGTCGACCTCGGCGCGGGACCTGGCCGGGTTCGAGCAGGGCGCCAAGGGCGTCGACGGCGGAGCCGTGCGGCTCGTCGGTTCCTACGCCGGCTGAGCGCTGCCGCGGCCTGGTCCGGCTGCCGCGGCGCCGGCGGCATGACCCTCCCGGTCGCGCGACGTGCCGCGCGCGGTCGTTCGGGTTGCAAGACATGCCGCTCACTTCGGAGTTGAGCGGCACGTCGTGCGACCGGGGGACTCGGCAGCGTCCGACGGGGCTGCCGGGTCGAGCGGACCCATGCGGGCCGTCGACCTCGCCCTCCGTCCTCGGCGTGACCGTTCCGGTCGCAGGACATGCCGCGCGCGGTCGTTCGGGTCGCAGGAACTGCCGCTCACTTCGGAGTTGAGCGGCAAGTCGTGCGACCAGAAAGCCCGGGATGCCCGATGCGCGGGCCGGAACGGCCGGCCGAGCAGCGCGCCCGCGCACACGACGACGCCGCGCGACCCCGGAGGGTGCGCGGCGTCGACGGTTCAGGTCAGGCGGACTTGTTCTGGTCCTGCTGGGGTTCGAACTCGTCCTCGTCGTCGCCCGGTTCCTCACCGTACTGGTCAGCCCAGCGGTCGACGTAGGAGTCTTCGTCCGAGTGTTGCCCGGCGGAGAGCTCGCGTTCGAGCGCACCGTAGTTCGTGTCCGGACTGAAGTACTTCAGCTCCCGGGCGACCTTGGTGTGCTTTGCCTTCTGACGGCCGCGCCCCATGCGTGACCCCCTCGTGATCGGCTCTGGTCCGGTCCTGGCGGGTGCGTGGTTGCCACCCGGGGAACCGAACGGTTCGTGGTTTGAAATCTGCCGATCACTCTACCATGTACCCCGTTCCCCACCTGCCCGTCGGCGTCCCCCGCGGGTCGGCCGAAGACCTGATCACGACTCAGGCCGGGAGTGGTTCGCGGACGCCGCGCTTCCGGCGTGCGGACCGCAGCACGAGGGCGTCGACCGAGAACCGCCCGGGTCCGGTGAGCGCGACGGCGAGGGACGCGACGGCGAGTACCAGCACGTACTCGAAGCCGCCGTCCTGGGCGAAGAAGCCCGCTGTGGCGTGGGCGAGCAGGCCCGCCACGACCATGTCGACGGCGAGCAGCAGGCCGACGACGCGCGTGGCGACGCCGAGCACGAGCAGGACACCGCCGACGAGTTCGAGTCCGGCCACGACGGGGGCGGCGACCTCGGCGAGCGGGACACCCATCCCGGCGAAGCCCTGGGCGACGCCGGGGATGCCCTGGGCGAACTTCTGGGCGCCGTGGGCGATGAACACCACGCCGAGGACGATGCGGAGCGCGGTCAGGCCGATGGAGGTCGATGTCGTTCGCATGGCGCAGACGCTATGCGGTGACATGTCATCGACCCGGTTGCCTCGGCGGATTGACCGGACTCCGCCAGGGGGCGTCCAGACGACGGTCCACCGAAGCGGGGACCGGCGCTCAGGAACGACCGACGCCGGTCCGCAGCATTGCGGACCGGCGTCGGGCGAGCGGGAGGCGGTGGGTCAGGAGTCCGCGCCGCGCCCGGTCTGCTGCTGCAGGCGGTCGATGTGCTCGGACGCCTCGGCCTTGGTGAGGTCCGCGGGGAGCTCCTCGCCGGCCTCACGGGCAAGGGTGTCGAGGTAGCTGCGCTGCGGGCCCGTCATCGGCTCGTCGCCGGTCACCCACTGCTCGGGGTCCTTGCTCGCGGTCGTCGAGGGGTCGGGACGCTCGCCGCCCAGGGTCTCGCCCTGGTGCGACTCGTCGGGGGTCTGGTCTGCTGCGTCGGTCATGGCGCCGAACCTACGCGCGACGGCGGACACGACACGCAGCGACGGCGTCCCCCGGAGGACCCGGGCCGAGGAACCGGGACGACGCCCCGCCGGGACGACGCCCCGCAAGACGACGCCCCGCCGAGACGACGCCCCGCCGACGCGGCAGCCCGCAGTGGCGGCACCCCGCGGCGACAGCGCGGAGGGGTGGACGGAGACGCTCAGGCGGGCGTCGCCGTGTACCGCACCAGGTCCGGCCCGACGCCGCTCGTCGCGATCGGCACCTCGGCGTCGCCCTGACGGATCCAGATCGTCGCCGCCTGCTCGTCGATCCGGACGACCTCGTGCAACGACCCGTCGAGCAGCACCGCCGCCCGCACCGACACCTGCCCGGTGGACGCGCGCGGCGGGAGCCCGACCACGTCCGCGTCGTACGCGGCGTACCGGCCGGGGGAGAGGAACGGCGACACGGGCGTGGTCACGACCTCGAGCCCGTCCTCGACCGCGCGCACCGCGACCAGCCGGACCGCCTGGTCGGTGGGCAGGGGGACGTCGACGACCGGGGCGTCGACCGGGCCGGCCAGTGCGCGGAAGGCGGGCCGACCGTCGGGGGCGAGCCGAGCCTCCAGGCCGTCGATCCGGACGCGACCGCGGCCACGCGAGTCGGCGTACAGGCCGGGTTCGAGCCCGGACCGGCGCGCCTCGAGCCGGGTGACCACGACGCGGTCGGGCCGGTACCAGTCGCGGAGTGTGGCGGGGTCCACCCAGCCGATGCTGGCGACCCCGCGGGCGAGGTCGGCGCCATCGTCGGCGGGTCGTTCGTCGAGGGCGCCGAGCGGGTGCTCCCCGCGCACGGCGACGAGTCCGGCGTACGGGCCGGCCGCCGGCGGTTCGTGGTCGAGCACCTCGACGCGCTTCGAGACCTTGCCGCCGTGGCCGTCGAACGTCGCGAAGGTGCGCAGGTCGGAGATCGTCATGTCGCCGACGATGCTACGACCGGCCGCCGTCACGGCGTGCAGGTGCGGGGACGAGGAGGCGCATCTCGCCCGTGCACTCGGTCTGGTCGACGCCCTCGGCGGGCCCGGCGGGACGCCTCGCGCGCCGTGCCCCGTCGCGCAGCACGGGCTGCAGGCTGTTCCGCTGCACCGAACGGAGCACCCGGTCCTCCTGCGCCTCGTGGTGGAACACGCCCTCGGGCGAGCGGCGGAGCGCCGGACGGATCGGCTCGCCGCGGCGCTCCTGGCCCGGCAGCGGCCGCGAGCGACGGCCGTACAGCAGCTCGGACGAGTCGAGCAGCCACGGCACCAGGGCCACGGTCACCCCGTGCACGAGCAGCAGCTTCTTGCGGATGCGGCGGCCGCGGTGGTTGTGCAGGAGCGTCTCCCACCAGTGCCCGACGACGAAGACCGGCGTGTAGACGGTGACGACCTCCGACCCGTGCTCGGCCCGGTGCGCCTTGATGTAGCGGATGAGAGGCATCGAGATGTCGCGGTAGGGACTCGGTACGACCGTGAGCGGGACCTCGATGCCGTGCTCGGCCCACTGCTGCTGCAGTCGTCGGGCCTCGGCGTCGTCGATCGCGACGTGCACCGCCTCGAGTCCGGCGTGCTGCGCGGCGATGGCGTAGTCGATCGCCTTGAGCACCGGCTTCTGCAGCGTGTTGACGAGGACGATCGCGTGGTCGCCGGTCGCGCCGAACTGGGTGTCGACGTCGGCCTCGATCTCGTGCGAGACGTCGCGGTAGTACCGGTTCACGCCGAGCATGAGGACGAAGAGCACCGGCATGATCACGAACACGAGCCAGGCGCCGTGCGTGAACTTCGTGATGGTGACGATGACGAGCACGACGAAGGTGAAGGTCGCGCCGATCGAGTTGATGGTCAGCGAACGCCAGACCTGGCCCCGGTCGACGGGCTCGTCGGCGGTGCCGTCGCGGTCCGCCCGGAGCAGCCGCGCCCAGTGCCGCACCATGCCGCTCTGCCCGAGCGTGAACGACACGAACACGCCGATGATGTACAGCTGGATGAGGCTCGTGACGTTCGCCCGGTAGACCACGAGCAGCGCGACCGCGACGAGCGCGAGCACGATGACGCCGTTCGAGTAGATGAGCCGGTCGCCGCGGGTCGACAGGGCCTTCGGTGCGTAGGAGTCCCGCGCCAGGATCGAGCCGAGCAGCGGGAAGCCGTTGAAGGCGGTGTTCGCCGCGAGGAGCAGCACCGCCGCCGTCGTCGCCTGCACGACGAAGAACAGGACGCTGCCGTCGCCGAAGGTCGCGGCGGCGATCTGCGCGATGAGCGAGCGCTGCGGTGTGGTCGCGCACGCGGTGAAGCCCTGCAGGTCGCAGGCCTGCTCGGCGTAGTGCACGCGGGAGACGAGTGCGAGCGTGATGAGCCCGACGAACAGCACGATCGCGATCGAGCCCATGAGCACCAGCGTCGTCTGGGCGTTCCGGACCTTCGGCCGGCGGAAGGCCTGCACACCGTTCGCGATCGCCTCGACGCCGGTCAGGGCGGAGCAGCCGGACGCGAACGCCCGCAGGAGCAGCAGCACGAAGGCCGCCTGGGTCGTGTGCTCGACGTTGTCGATCGTGTACGCGGCGGACTCGGCGACGGGGGCGTTCCCGACCGCGGTGCGGACCAGGCCGGTGACGACCATGACGAACACCGAGCCGACGAACAGGTAGGTCGGCACCGCGAACGCCTTGCTCGACTCGCGGACGCCGCGCAGGTTCACCCCGGCGAGCAGCACCACGAAGGCGACCGCGATCTCGATGCGGAACGGATCGAGGCCGGGCAGCGCCGAGATGATGTTGTCCACGCCGGACGCCACCGACACGGCGACGGTCATCACGTAGTCGACGAGCAGGGCGCTCGCCACGACGAGGCCGGCCTTCTCGCCGAGGTTCCGGTGCGCGACCTCGTAGTCGCCGCCGCCGGACGGGTACGCCTTGACGAGCTGTCGGTAGGACGCGACGACCACGACGAGCAGCAGCACCACCACGGCGGCCACCCACGGCGCGAAGGTCAGGAACGCCATCCCGCCGAGCAGCAGGATCATGAGGAGCTCCTGCGGTGCGTACGCCACGCTCGACAGCGGGTCGCTCGCGAAGATCGGCAGCGCCAGGTGCTTCGGGAGGAGCTGTCCCTCGAGCTTCTCGGAGGGCAGGGGATCCCCGATCAGTCGCGCCTTCAGCGACCGGATCTCGTTCGTCACGAGCGGCAAACCTACTCAGTTGCGCGCACGAGTCAACACTGTGGGAACGGACAGGCAGTACGGCCCGCGCGACGGGCGCGCGGTCAGCGTGCGCCGACGGAGCAGCGGACGGGAGGCGCGGATCGCCACCACCCGTCCGCCGGCGGCCGTCAGACGGAGCGGCGCAGGGCCTCCAGGCCGTCCCGCAGGCGCGTCACCGTGTCCTCGGTGAGCGTCCCGCGCGTCGCCCGGCGACGCAGGTCCGCCCGGACCTGCTGGCGGAACGCCGCGATCGCCATCTCCACCTCGCGCAGGGCGCGGGCGCCCTCCGTCGGGACGTCGACGGGCTCGTCGGCGGTCTGTCCGCGCGGGGCCTGGGCGCTCGCGGCGAGGTCGGCGCGGAGGGAGCGCATGGCCTCGCCGACCGAGGCGCGGACGCCGTCGGCGAGGGACCGCACCGAGTCGGCGACCCCGGACTCGACGGCGGCGAGCTCCTCGGCGCGGGCGTCGAGCTCGGCACGACCGGCGTCGGTGATGGCGTAGACGGTCTTGCGGCCGTCGACGGTCTTCGTGACGAGCCCCTCGGACTCGAGCTTGGCGAGCCGCGGGTACACGGTCCCGGCGCTCGGGACGTACGCGCCGCCGAAGCGCTCGCCGAGGGCCTGGATGAGCTCGTAGCCGTGCATCGGGCGGCCGGCGAGCATGGCGAGCAGCGACAGGCGCAGGTGGCCATGCGCGAACACCGGGCTCATTCGGGCACCACCGTCTCGTCGTCGTTGGTGGTCGGGGCGGTCGGGGTGGGCGCTCCGTTCGTCGCGGCCACGGGCGGCGCGTGCAGGACCGCGATGTCGCCGGAGACCGAGTTGACCTTGAGGTCGAGCCACTGCCCGGACAGCTCCCCGCCCTGCTTGACGTAGGAGCCGCGCACCCCGCGGATCTCGGAGTCGTCGAACTGCAGCGTGCCGGACGCCGTGCTGACGGTGCAGCGGTACGGGACGCCGTCCTCGAGCCGGACGCTCACCGAGCCGGACACGGTGTTGATGCGTGCGGCGTCGGGGGTGCCCTGCAGGTCGAGCACCACGTCGGCGTTCACCCCGTCGGCCGTGAAGCGGGGGATCGCTCCCGTCGCGACGACGTCGCCGGACACGGTGCGGAGGGTCAGCGCGCCGTCGAGGTCCCGGACCGTCGTCGAGCCGGACACGGCGTGCACGGCGAGGTCGCCCGCGAGCCCGTCGACGACGACGTCGCCCGAAACGGTGTTCAGCGACGCACCGCGGTTCGTGCCGGAGAGCAGGACCCCGGCCGAGACCACGCCGATCGTGACCCGGGCGTCGCGGGGGACGAGCACGCTGACGTCGGCGGTGGCGCGGCCGCGGAACGACTTGAGGAACCCGAGCGGGTCGTCCCACCGGATCTGCGGGTGGTCGATGGTGAGCGTGTCGCCGTCCAGTTCGATCTTGAGCGGCTTGCCGGACACGCCGTGTACCTCGACCCGGGCGGTCGGCTCGTCGTGGGCCACCACGTCGACCTGTCCGCCGGCGAGTCCGACGCGCAGGGCGCGGACGATGCCGGTGTCGATCACCTTGGGCTCCTCGACGAGCCACTTCTCCTGGGCCATGTTGCCTCCTCGAACTCGCGTTGTATCGCGTCTGTGAAGTCACGATACATCGCGTTCCGCGAGTTGTCACCGGTTCGGGTCGCGGAACGGCCGGTCGGTACCGGGTCGGGACGCGGAACGGCCCCGCTCCCGGTCGGGAGCGGGGCCGTCCTGAGGTCGGGGCCTACTTCGCGGCGTCGTCCAGTGCCGCCTGGGCCTTCTCCGCCGCTGCGTCGAGGGCCTCCTTCGGGCTGGTCTTCAGCAGCATCGCGGACTGCAGCTGCGTCGACAGGGCGGCGCTCACCTCGCCGTACGCGGTGATCGACGGGCGGGCCTTCGCGTACTCGAGCTCGTCGGCGAAGGCCTTCAGGCGCGGGTTCTCCTCCAGGTACTTCTTCCACGTGGCGTTGTCCGCCGTGGCCTGGTTCGCGGGGAGCAGGCCGGTCGCGATGTCCCACTTCGCCTGGGTGTCCGGGCTGAGCCACCACTGCAGGAACTTCCACGAGGCGTCCTGCTTCGCCGACGTCGTCTTGATGATGTAGGAGTTGTTCGTGCCGAGGTTCATCGCGGGCTGCTCGATGCCGGGCAGCGCGAAGACGCCGACGTTGTCCTTGCCGAGCGTGCTGTCGATGGTCGACAGGTCGTACGCACCGGTGATCGCCATCGCGGCCTTCTTCGACGTGAGCGCGGGGACGGCGCCGTTCGTCGAGGTGGTGAGGAGCGACTGCGGGTAGGCCGAGCCGTCCTGCAGCATGTCCGTCCACGCCGTGAGCGCCTTCACGCCCGCGTCGCTGTTGAACTCGACCTTCGTGTTGTCCTCGTTGAGGAACTCGCCGCCGGCGCCCCAGAGCATCGACTGCCACGTGAAGACCGGCCACTCACCGGTGCCGATCGGCAGGTAGGCGCCGTACTGGGTCGTGCCCTTCGTGAGCTTCTTCGCGTCGTCCTGGAACTCCGCCCACGTCTTCGGGGTGTCGGTGATCCCGGCCTCCTTGAACATCTCCCTGTTGTAGACGACGGCGTAGTCGCCGATGTCGGTCGGCAGCGTGTACTGCTTGCCGTCGAACTCGCCGGTCGAGAGCATGCCCTCGGTGAAGCTGTCCTTCGTGACGTCACCGCTGGACAGGTAGTCCTCGAGCGGCAGGACCTTGCCGGTCTGGATGACCTCGCCGGTCTGCTGCGGCGTGCTGTCGCCGAGCACCATGTCGGGGCCGGTGTCGTTCTTCAGCGCGTTGATGAGCTTCGCGTCGAACTGGTCGGACGAAGCCGCGTACTGCGGCTGGACGTCGATCGTGTCCTGCGAGGAGTTGTACTCGTCGATGAGCTTCTTCACCTCGGTGGCCTGGGGCCCCGTGTAGTTGTGCCAGACCGTGATCGTGGTCTTGCCGCCGCTGCCGCCGGAGTTGCCGGTGACGGAGCCGCCGGAACACCCGGACAGGGCCAGTGCGGCGCCCACGGCGAGGGCCGTGGCACCGAGCAGTCGCTTGCGCATGAGTCGTCCTTTCTCGGACTTCGGGTGGAGCGAAGGGTGATGAGGAGGAGTGGAGCGAGGGATGGTGCGGAAGGGGGGAACGGGATCAGCGGAGTCCGCCGGCCATGGCCGACACGATCTGCTTCTGGAAGATGATGAAGACGATGAAGACCGGCAGGATCGCCAGCGTCGAGCCGGCCATCAGCAGGTTGAAGCTCTGGCTCGCGTTCGCCGACTGCAGCTGCGTGAGGCCGACGGAGACGGTGAAGAACTCGGTCCGCGACGCCACGAGGAACTGGAAGAAGAAGTTGTTCCAGTTGTAGACGAACGACAGGACCGCGAAGGACCCGATCATCGGGGTCGCCATCGGCGTCACGACGGACCACATCCGCCGCCACACCCCGGCGCCGTCGACCCGGCTGGCGTCCTCGATCTCGCTCGGGAACGAGGTGAAGAACTGTCGGAACAGGAAGGTGCCGAGGATCGACGGGATGTTCGGGACGATGAGGCCCTGGTAGCTGTTCAGCCAGTGCAGCGACGACAGCAGGGTGATGAGCGGCGTGAACACGACCTCGAACGGCACGAGGAGCGCCGCGAGCAGGACGACGAACACGATGTTCTTGCCCTTGAACTTCAGTCGCGAGAACGCGAAGCCCGCGGCCAGGCTCGTCACGATCTGCCCGGCCGTCGTCGCGATGGCCACCACCGTCGAGTTGAAGAAGTACAGCCCGAAGGGGGCGACGGTGAAGATGTCGGTGTAGTTCGACAGCTCCCACTGCCGCGGCAGGAAGGTCGGCGGGAAGGCGAGCGCCTCCTCCGAGGACTTGAAGCTCGTCAGCAGCATCCAGAGGAACGGGCCGAAGAACAGCACGACCGCGACGAGCAGGATGACGTGCCGCAGGACGGCGGGCGAGTGCTTGCGGAACAGCACGCCGAACGGGCGGCTGCGGTGCGGACGGGAGGCGCGGCGCGCGTCCGACGGGAGGGCGCGGGAGGCGATCTGGGTCACGGTGGCGGTCCTAGTTCAGCTCGATGGGGTCGCGGCGGTTGATGACCCGCAGCTGGACGACCGCGACGAGGATGCCGACGATGAGCAGGAGGACGGCGGCGGCACTGGCCGAGCCGCCGTGGAAGAACACGAAGCCCTGGTTGTAGATGTAGTAGAGGATCGTCTCGCTCGAGTTGATCGGGCCGCCCTGGGTCAGGACGTAGACCTGCGTGAAGACCTGCAGGGCACCGATCACCCCGGTGATGGCGAGGAAGCCCGTGGTCGGCGCGACCAGGGGGAGCGAGATCCTGAAGAAGCGGCGGATCGGTCCGGCGCCGTCGAGCGTCGCGGCCTCCATGTAGGAGGCCGGGATGTTCGTGAGCGCGGCCGAGTAGATGATCATCGTGTAGCCGACCCCCTGCCAGATCGAGAACACGATCACCGAGACCAGCGCCCACGGCTCCGAGGTCAGGAAGCCGATCGGGGGAGCGCCGAGTGCGGTCACCACACCGTTCACCAGGCCGCCGAGCGGCGACAGGATGAAGCTGAAGATCAGCGCGCTGCCGACGATCGGGGCGATGTACGGCACGAAGAGCAGTGCGCGGTAGACCCCACGACCACGGAACGGCTGGGCGAGCAGTGCCGCGAAGAACAGCCCGAGCGCCATCGTGATCGGCACCACGACCACCACGTACAGCGCGGTGTTGCCGGCGGCCCGCAGGAACTCGCCGTCCTGGAACAACCCGGTGAAGTTCGACAGGCCCACGAAGCCGTTCGTCTCGCCGGACGCGGGGTTCCAGTCCGTGAACGAGTAGTAGACCGTCTGCGCCAGCGGGTACAGGTAGAACAGCGCCAGCAGCACCGTCGTCGGGGCGATGAGCACGTAGCCCGCCCTGCCCTCGCGTCGTTCCATCCGGCTCGCGTCCGCGGTGGACGACCGTCGACCGGGAACGCGCACCCTGGTCGGGTTCTGAACCGCACTCGTCATGCGGACCTCCTCTTGGCTCGTCGTTGAACGCTAGGAATCGGCTGTTTCGAGCAGATTACCGTTCGATCACCAAAAGTAAATAGTCGAATCTGCAACGACTTCGTTCGGCAACCGACCGTTTCCTCGCTACAGTGACGGCATGCACGAGCAGCACTTCCAGGACATGGACCGGAGTCCGGGGTCCGTCGGGGACGTCCTCCGACTGATCCGCGTCTCGGACACGACCTCGCGCTCGAGCATCGCCAGGAGCACCGGGCTCGCCCCCTCCACCGCGTCCGCCCGGGTCGATGCGCTGACCGCGCTCGGACTCGTCCGCGAGAGCGGCGCCGAGGGCTCCCGCGGTGGTCGACGCGCTCGCCGCCTCGAACTCGTCGCGGACGCCGGCTTCGTCGCCGCGGCCGACCTCGGCGCCCACCACGTGCGCATCGTGCTCACCGACCTGGCCGGTCGGATCGTCGCCGACACCGACGCGCTCGAACACGGTGCAGCGACGGTGCCGGTCGCCGCGGGGCCACGCGCCTCGGTCGCCGCGCTGTGGGACCGGTTCGTCGAGCTCGCTCGCGACAGCGGCCTGGACACGACCCGGTTCCGCGGCGCGGCGATCAGCGTGCCCGCACCCGTGTCGTACCCGGGCGGCAGCATCGCGACACCGTCCTTCGAGCCGTCGTGGCACGGCGCCGTGCTGCCCGAGCTCTTCGCCGAGCACACCGACGCCCCGGTGCTCGTGGAGAACGACGCGAACCTCATCGCCCTGGCCGAACGTCCGGGCCCGGACCGCACGGGCACCCTCGTCGCGGTGAAGCTCGGCACCCGCATCGGTTCGGGTGTGCTGCTCGACGGGCGACTGCACCGCGGGGTGAGCGGCGCCGCCGGCGAGATCAGCCACACGCCCGTCGACGGCGAGGCCGCGATCGGCTGCACCTGCGGCGTGCCGGACTGTCTCGAGTCGGTGGCGTCCGGTGGCGCGATCGTCGCCCGGCTGCGCGCGGCCGGACGTCAGGTGAGCGGGACGAGCGACGTGCTCGCGCTCGCCGCGCAGGGCGACGCGGTCGTCCTCGACGAGCTCCGCCGGGCGGGGGAGCACATCGGCCGGGTGCTCTCCGGCATCGTGAACTTCTGCAACCCGAGCGAGGTCGTGTTCGCGGGCGCGATGTCGGCGTCCTCCGTGCTGGTCGCGACGATCCGCGGCGAGCTGTACCGGTCGTGCCTGCCGATGGTCGCGGACGCCCTCGACGTCCGGGCGAGCGCCTCGCCGCGGGACGCCGGCATCCGTGGTGCGACGGTGCTCGCGATCGACGAGGTCCTGGCACCGGCGCGGATCGACGAGCTCGCCCGAGCGGCGGCGGAGCGCAGCGCATGACGAGCCCGGCGCGTCGCCCGACGAGCCCATCGCCGCGCTCGACGAGCGCAGCGCGATCCGGCAGCCCGGAGCAGTCCGGGGCGATCGTGGCCGTCGACGTCGGCGGGACGACCGTCAAGGGGATGGTGCGGGTCGGCGAGGTCGTCCTCGACCGCGTGGTCGTGCCCACCCTCGGGCCGGTCGACCACGCCGACGCCGTCGGTGGCCCCGCGCTCGCCGCCGTCACCGCCGTGGTCGACCGCCTCGCCGCGGCCGCCACGGCCGCGGGGAACCCGCTCGCCGCCATCGGCCTCTGCACGCCGGGGGTCGTCGACGCCGAGACCGGGACCGTGCTCGTCGCCGTGAACCTCGACTGGCACGACCTGCCGCTCGCCGCGCTCCTGCGCGACCGGTACGGCGTCCCCGTCGCCGTCGCGCACGACGCCCGCGCCGCCGCGACCGCCGAGATCGCCGCCCGCACCGCGGCGGGTCGGGACGTCACCGAGATGGTCTTCATCCCGATCGGCACCGGGGTCTCCGCCAGCCTGGTGGTCGACGGTCGCCTGGTGGTCGGCGCGGCGGGCGGTGCCGGCGAGGTCGGGCACGTCTGCGTCCGACCGGGCGGCGAGCAGTGCACGTGCGGGCAGCGCGGCTGCGTCGAGGTGTACGCCTCCGCACGGCACATCCGGCGCCGCTACCGCGAGGGCGGCGGCACCATCGACGGGGCGACCGACGAGATCGTCGCCGCCGTCGACACCGACCCGGTCGCCGCGGCGGTGTGGGACGACGCGGTCGACGCGCTCGCCGCCGGCATCGCGATCCTGTCCGCCGTGCTCGACCCGGCCGTGGTCGTCGTCGGCGGTGGACTCGGCGAGTCCGGGGAGCGCCTGCTCGCCCCGCTGCGCACCGCGGTGGACGCCCGACTCGGCTGGCGGCCTGCGCCCCGCATCGAGCAGTCCCTCGCGGGCTCCGGCGCCGGCCTGGCGGGAGCCGCCCTGCTCGCCCGCACCGCCGCGGGATCGAGCCCCGCACCGACGACGCCGGCCGCCGCGACGGCGCCGCCCGCCGCGACGACGCCGGCCGCCGGACAGGACCCGACCCCATGACCACGGACACCGCTCCACCCACGAACCAGGAGGACCCCATGACCGCTCAGCGACTCCGGATCGGACTCGTCGGCGCGGGGGTGATCGCCCACGCGCACCTGCCGAACCTGCTCCGCATCGGGGACGTCGTCGTCTACTCCGAGGTCGGCGCCGAGGACCTCGTCGCGGCACACGGCGGCGAGGTGGTCGACTCGCTCGACGAACTCCTCGCCCGTGTCGACGTGGTGGACGTCGTCGTCCCCACGTACGCCCACGCCGAGGTCGTGCGCGCCGCGCTCGCCGCCGGCAAGGACGTCATCAGCGAGAAGCCGCTCGCCCGAACCGACGCGGACGCCGACGACCTGGTCCGGCTCGCGCACGAGGCCGGGCGCCAGCTCTACCCCGCGCACGTGGTCCGCTACTTCCCGGAGTACGTCCGGCTGAAGGCCGCGGTCGAGGCCGGGCAGCTCGGCGAACTGGCCGTCCTGCGGTTCGTCCGCTCCGGCGCGTTCCCGACCCGGTCCGCCTGGTTCGCCGACCCCGAGCTGTCGGGCGGCATCATCATGGACCAGATGATCCACGACCTGGACATCGCCCGCTGGATCGCTGGCGACGTCGTCCGGGTCAGCGCCGTGCACGTCCGGAAGGGCACCGTCGACCACCCCGTCGAGGCGGCGCACGTGCTGCTCACCCACGCGTCCGGGGCGATCAGCCACGTCGCCGGCATCTGGGGGCCGGCGCACCTGCCGTTCGTCACCGAGTTCTCGGCCACCGGCACGCTCGGCAGCCTGTCGCACGACTCCCGCTCCGAGCGGAACTACACCGCCGAGCTCCTCGACGAGGCGGGCGTCGGCGGGGACCTGCCGGAGCTCGACCCCGCCGAGGACCCGTACTTCCTCGAGATCCGCGAGTACCTCGGTGCCTTCCGGGGCGGCGCCGTGCCCCGCGTCTCCGCCGAGGACGGTGCCACCGCGGTCCGCATCGTCAACGCCGCGCTGCGGTCGGTCGCGACGGGGCAGCCCGTCGACCTCGAGCCCGTCCCGGCCACCGGGCCGCACGAGGGGGCGACGGCATGAGCGCCCTGCGCATCGGTGTCCTGTCCTTCGCGCACACGCACGCGCTGTCCTACCTGTCGGCGCTGCAGGCGATGCCCGACGTCGAGGTCGTCGGCACCGACCCGGACGGTACCTCGACGGGCACCGAGTTGGTCGACCTGCGCGGTCGCGAGCTCGCCGACGCCCTCGGGGTCGCGTACGTCGACACCGTCGAGGAACTCCTGGCGAGCGGGGTCGACGCCGTCGTGGTCACGAGCGAGAACGCCCGGCACCGGGCCCTCGTCGAACAGGCCGCCGCCGCGGGGACACACGTGCTCTGCGAGAAGCCCCTCGCCACGACGTGGGAGGACGGGCTCGCCATGCGCGCCGCCGCCGAGGCCGCTGGCGTGCTGCTCATGGTCGCCTTCCCGGTCCGGTTCGCGAGCACGTTCACCCGGCTCGCCGCGACGAAGCGGTCCGGCCGCCTCGGCGAGGTCTTCTCGGTCCGCGGGGCGAACAACGGCATGCTGCCGCTCACCCGCTCGTGGTTCACCGAGCCGGAGCTGTCCGGCGGCGGCGCGATCGTCGACCACGTGGTGCACATCGCCGACCTACTCGACGAGCTGCTGGACGGCACGCCGGCCGAGACCGTCACCGCCGTGACGAACCGCGTGCTGCACGCCTCGCGCGCGCAGGCCGAGACCGCGGGCCTGGTCACGATCACCTACGCGGACGGCACGATCGCGGCGATCGACTGCTCGTGGAGCCGTCCGGACACCTCGCCGACGTGGGGCGGGCTCGCGCTCACCGTCGTCGGGACCGAGGGATCGGTCGACGTCGACTTCTTCCGGCCGAGCGTGCGGGGCCTCGACGCCGCGACCGGGCGCTCGGTCGTCCTGCCGTACGGACCGGACTTCGACGCGGCGATGCTCGACACCTTCGTCGGTGCGGTCCGCTCCGGCCAGCAGCCCCAGCCCGACGTGGCCGTGGGACTGCGCACCCTGGCGATCGTGCTGGCGGCGCAGGAGTCGGCCGCGACCGGCGAGACGGTGCGGGTCCGGTCCGTCTGACCCGACCGAGGACGGTCTGGAGGCGCGTGGCGGGCCCGCCACGCGCCTCCAGACCGTCGAGTGGCCGACTCAGGAACCGCCGGCCGCCGCCCACAGGCGGCGTGCGTTCGCGAGGCCGCGCTCGACGGCGTCCACGTCGTCCTCGAGCCCCTCGAACTCGATCGACACGGGCCCGTCGAACCCGCTCGCGACGATCCGCTCCACGATCCGGCCGAGCGGCAGGTCACCGTGCCCGACGACCGTGCCGAGCACCGCGCGACCGGCCAGCGTGGTGAGCCAGCCGTCCGCCGCGGGCGGGGTCTCGCGCACCAGGAAGTCCTTGAGGTGCACGACCGCCGCGACCGGCAGCACCCGCTGCACCGCGCGGAGCGGGTCGTCGTCGAGGCACACGAAGTTGCCGACGTCGAGCAGGGCGCGGAAGCCCGGGTGGTCGACCTCGTGCACGAGCCGCAGGATCCGCTCGCTGTCGTTGAAGGCGAAGCCGTGGTTCTCGACCATCGTCGTGATGCCCAGCGTCGCGGCGTGCTCGGCGACCGCGCGGCAGACCGGCACGACCTGCGCGAGCACCCGCTCGAACTCCGCGTGGTCGGCGTCCCGCCAGGCCCACGGGACGACGTCGTGGCGCAGGTGCGTGATGCCGAGCCGGTGCGCGACGTCGAGGTGCTCGTGCACGCGGGCGACCTCGGCGTCGACGGTCGCCGGGTCCGAGAAGTCCGCACCGATCACGTGATTCGCGAGCCCGATCCCGCGGGCGGCGGCGTGCGCACGCAGCCGGTCGACGAGCTCGGGTTGCCGGGGCAGGTCGTCTCCGAACCCGCCCGCCGCGATCTCGAGGTGCTGGCCGCCGGCGTCCGCGACGCGGTCGACGACGTCGAAGATCGTCAGCGCACCGCGCTGGAGCGAGCGGGCGTAGCTGTAGGACGAGACTCCGAGTCGCATGGCGCGACCCTAGCGGCAGCGGTCTCGTCGCCACCAGGGGTCGTTCCGGATCCGTGGACGGAGCGGGTCGTCCCGTCGTCCGTCCGCGTCGGGGACCACGGCAGGCGGCGGAACAGCGGCATGAGCGGCTGCACCATCGGCCCGATCGCGAACGCCGCGACCACGGTGCCGACCCCGACGTCGCCGCCGAGCAGCCACCCGACCAGGACGACGGTGACCTCGATGACGGTGCGCGCGAGCCAGAGCGGCCAGCCGAACCGCTCGTGCACGCCGACCATCAGGCCGTCCCGGGCCCCGGTGCCGAGCCCGGCGCCGATGTAGCAGGCCGTCGCGACCGCGAGCAGCGCGAGCCCCGCGGCGAACAGCAGGACGCGGGGGACCAGGCCGTCCGGCTCCGGTACGAGCCAGAGCACCAGGTCGGCGGACGGTCCGATCGCCAGCACGTTGCACAACGTGCCGATGCCCGGCTTCTGGCGGAGCGGGATCCAGAGCAGCAGGATGACGACGCTCGACACGACCGTGATGACGCCGAACGACCACGGCAGCACGTTCTCCAGGCCCTGGGTGAGCACCGTCCACGACCCGACGCCGACCACGGCGCGGACCTGCAGGGCGGTCGATGCGCCGTAGAGGAAGAGCCCGACGGCGAGTTGGGCGAAGCGGAACACGAGTGCGGTGGGACGGGACACGGCACGATCGTGCCGGTCGATTGGCCTGGTGGTCGAGAGCCAATCGGGTTAGCGTGGCTCCGTGCCCCCGGTCTCCCTCAGCGCCCGTGCCGCCGCCCTGCTGCTCGCCGACTGGCGCGACGGCACCGACGCCCCCGCGTACGAGGCGCTGTCCGACGCCGTCCGCGTGCTCGTCATCGACGGACGGGTCCCGCTCGGTGTGCGCCTGCCGGCGGAGCGGGGGCTCGCCGAGGCCCTGGGGGTGTCGCGGACGACCGTCGCCAACGCGTACGCCCGGCTGCGGGAGGACGGCTTCGTCGTGTCGCTGCGCGGGTCCGGCAGCGTCGTGCACCTGCCGCGGGACCTGGCCGGCCGGCCGGACCCGGAGCGGCTCGGCGGCGTGGTGCCCGGGGACCTGCTCGACCTGCGCAAGGCCGCGCTGCACGCCGCGCCCGAGGTCGCCGAGGCCGTCGAGCGCGCCGTCCGGTACGTCCCCGCCGCCCTCGCCGGCATCGGCTACGACACCGTCGGCGACCCCGGGCTCCGCGCCGCGATCGCCGCGCGCTACACCGAGCGGGGGCTGCCCACCGACCCCTCGCAGGTCGTCGTCACGATCGGGGCCCAGCACGCGATCGCGCTGCTCGCGCGCGTGCTCGTCCGTCGCGGCGACACCGTGCTCGTCGAGTCACCGACCTACCCGCACGCGCACGAGGCCTTCCGCGAGGCCGGCGCGCGGCTCGTCGGCGTGCCCGTCGACGCCCGCACCGGCTGGGACGCGGCTGCGCTCGAGACGACCCTGCGCCGGACGGCTCCGGCGGTCGCGTACGTCATGCCCGAGCTCCACAACCCGACGGGGGCGACCATGACGGCCGACACCCGACGGGTGCTCCTCGAGGTCGCGGCGACCACCGGTACGACGGTCGTCGCCGACGAGACGATGGGTGAGCTCCGCATCGACGGCGACCCCGCGCCCCCGCTCGCCGTGGCCGAGCCGTCGGGCGCCTCGGTCGTCATGATCGGGTCGGCCGCCAAGGTCTTCTGGGGCGGGCTGCGCATCGGTTGGGTCCGGGCGGCCCCCGAGCTCCTGCAGCGCCTGCTGCTCGCCCGTCCGACGGGCGACCTCGGCACGCCGGTCCTCGACCAGCTCGTCGCGCGCGAGCTCCTCCCGCGGACGGCGGCCGTCCTGGAGGCACGGCGCACCTTCCTGCGCACCGGTCGCGACGAGCTCGTGGCCGGCCTGCGCGCGCGGGTGCCCGAGTGGGACGTGCCGTCCCCGGCAGGTGGGCTGACGACGTGGGTCGGGCTCGGTCGCCCGGTGTCGAGCGCACTCGTCCTGGCCGCGCGTGCCGAGGGGGTGGTGCTCGCCTCCGGCGGGGTGTTCGGACCCGACGGTGGCTTCGAGCGGTTCCTCCGCGTGCCGTACACCATGGGAGCGGCGGACCGGGAGCGCCTGGTCGACGTGCTCGGGCGCGCGTGGTCGCGGATCGGCGGCGAGGGTTCGGGCACCCGGGGATCGCTCGCCGCGGTGGTCTGACCGGTCGCACGTCCGTCCACGGATCCACGTCCGACGGTCTGGTTCGCAGGTGGAACTGCGAGGATCGGCGTCGTGCACCTCCTCTCGGTCTTCAGCCTCCGCAACCGGGCCCTCATCGCGCTCGTCACGATCGTCGTCGCGGTGTTCGGCGGCGTCGCGCTGACGAACCTCAAGCAGGAGCTCATCCCGAGCGTCCAGTTCCCCCAGGTGGCGATCGTCAGCGCCTACCCCGGTGCCACGCCGGAGGTCGTGTCGAACGACGTGTCGACGAAGATCGAGCAGGCGATCCAGGTCGTGCCGAACCTCGAGTCGACGAGTGCGACGTCCTCGACCGGCCAGAGCGTCGTGTCGGCGTCGTTCGACTACGGGTCGAACCTGGCCAGCGCCGAGGACAAGATCCAGACCGCGGTGAACGCACTGTCGCTGCCGGACACCGTGCAGACCCAGATCGTCACCGGGTCCTTCGACGACCTGCCCGTGCTACAGCTCGCCGTCACGGCCTCGGGCAACCAGGAGCAGCTCGTCGACCGCCTGAACGCCACGGCGGTGCCCGACCTCGAGAAGCTCGACGGCGTGCGCCAGGCCGACGTCTTCGGCAACCCTGGTCGACGCATCGTGATCACCCCGAACGAGGACGAGCTCGCGGCGCGCGGCCTCACGACGCAGTCGATCTCGAACGCCCTCGACGACAACGGCACGCTCATCCCCGGCGGCACGATCACCCAGGACGGCACGACGCTCTCGGTGCAGACCGGGCAGCGCATCGCGTCGCTCGACGACATCCGCGGGCTGCCCCTGACGGCGTCGAGCGGATCGGGCTCGTCGGGATCGTCGGCCGGTGGCTCGTCCACGGGCGGGTCCGCGACCGACTCCGGCAGCGCCTCGGGGGCGCCGGGCAGCACCGGCACGGCGACCGGTGCCACGGGGTCCGGCGACGGCACCGCGGGCGGGACGGCCGCAGGTCAGGGCCGGACCGGTGCGAGCGGTACCGCGACGACCGCGACGGGCGGGACGGGCGCGAGCACCGCCTCCACGCCGACCTCGCTCGGTGACGTCGCGACCGTGCAGATCGAGGAGTCGCCGCGCACCTCGATCAGCCGCGTCGACGGCAAGACCGCGCTCACCATCGCGATCACGAAGACGCAGGAGGCGAACACGGTCGACGTCTCCGAGACCGTGAAGGACGCCCTGCCCGGCATCGAGGCCAAGGTCACCGGCGACCCGCAGTTCACCGTCGTGTTCGACCAGGCGCCCTACATCCAGCAGTCGATCGACTCACTCGCGGAGGAGGGGCTGCTCGGCCTCGGGTTCGCGGTCGTCGTCATCCTGGTGTTCCTGCTCTCCTGGCGCTCGACGCTCGTGACCGCGATCTCGATCCCGACGTCGGTGCTGCTCGCCGCGATCGGCATGCAGGCCGCCGGGTACACCCTCAACATCATCACCCTCGCCGCGCTGACCATCGCCATCGGCCGTGTGGTCGACGACTCGATCGTCGTCATCGAGAACATCAAGCGGCACCTGCAACCCGGCGTCGACCGTGGGCGGGCCGTGCTCGACGCCGTGCGCGAGGTCGCCGGGGCCGTCACCGCCTCGACGCTCACGACCGTGGCGGTCTTCCTGCCTGTCGCGTTCGTCGCGGAGCTCGTCGGCGAGCTGTTCCGGCCCTTCGCGCTGACGGTCACGATGGCGTTGCTCGCGTCGCTCTTCGTGTCGCTGACGATCGTGCCGGTGCTCGCATACTGGTGGCTCCGGGCACCGAGGACCCACCGGCACGCGGCGACGCCGACCACGGGCTCGACGCCGACTGCGTCGTCCTCGTCCTCGTCTGCGTCGGCCGTGCCGTCCGGTCCGGCTGCGTCGTCGTCGACCGGGGCGCTGGCGTCGGCCGACGACCTGCACGACGCCGGCACGTCCGACCGGCTGCGTCGCGGGTACCTGCCCGTCCTCCGCTGGGCGGTCGGCCGTCCGGCGCTCGTCCTCGTGCTCGCCCTGGTCGTCCTCGGCGGCACCGCGGCTGCCGTGCCCTTCGTCAAGACGAACTACCTCGGCGACTCGGGGCAGAACACCTTCACCGTGACGCAGGACCTCGAGCCCGGCACCAGCCTCGACGAGCAGTCGGACGCCGCACGGAAGGTCGAGCGGGTGCTGCAGGACGTCTCCGGCGTCGAGACCGTGCAGACCACGATCGGGTCGAGTGGCCAGTCCATCCAGGCCGCGTTCGGCGGGGGTGCCTCGGCGTCCGTGCAGTACAACGTCACGACCGACGCCGGCGCCGACCAGACGACGATCCAGTCCACGGCCCGCGACCGCATCGAGCGGATCGACGGCGTGGGCGAGGTCAGCCTGTCGAGCGCGGGCGGTGGCTTCGGCGGGTCGAGCGACATCGAGGTCGACGTCACCGCACCGACCCAGTCCGAGCTCGAGACGGCGGCGAAGCAGGTCCTGTCGACGATGCGCGACGTCGACGGGACCACCTCGGCGACCAGCAACCTGTCGGCAGCCGAGCCGTACCTGGCGGTGCAGGTCGACCGGACGAAGGCCGCCGAGCGCGGGCTCACCGAGACCCAGGTCGGCGGGATCGTCGCCGCCGCGGTCTCGCCGCGGGACACCGGCAGCGTCGAGATCGACGACGCCACCCTCGACGTGTACATCGCCGACCCGCAACCGCCGACCACGATCGACGCGCTGAAGGCACTGTCGATCCCGACTGCGAGCGGCGAGGTCCCGCTGACCGACGTCGCGACGGTCGAGCAGTCCGACGGGCCGACCACGATCACCACGTCGAACGCCGTGCGCACCGCGACGATCACCGTGACGCCGGACTCGACGAACCTCGGGCAGGCCGTGCAGAACGTGACGCAGGCCGTCGACGCCCTCGACCTGCCGAAGGGCGCGTCGGCGACGATCGGCGGTGTCGCGTCGAGCCAGTCGTCCGCGTTCAGCCAGCTGCTGCTCGCCGTGCTCGTCGCGATCCTGATCGTGTACGTGATCATGGTCGCGACCTTCCGGAGCCTGCTCCAGCCGATCCTGCTGCTGCTGTCGGTGCCGTTCGCCGCCACCGGAGCGCTGCTCCTGCAGATCGTGACGGGCATCCCGCTCGGGGTCGCCTCGCTCATCGGCCTGCTGATGCTCGTCGGCATCGTCGTCACGAACGCCATCGTGCTCATCGACCTGGTCAACCAGTACCGCCGCCGCGGGCTCCGCGTCCGGGAGGCGTTGATCGAGGGCGCGACCCGTCGACTCCGACCGATCCTGATGACGGCGCTCGCGACGATCTTCGCGCTGCTGCCGATGGCGATCGGGCTGACCGGCAAGTCGGGCTTCATCTCGCAGCCGCTCGCGCTGGTCGTGATCGGTGGTCTGGTGTCCTCGACGCTGCTGACCCTCGTGGTGCTGCCGGCGCTGTACTCGGTGGTCGAGGGGTTCCGCGAGCGGCGGGCCGACCGGAAGGCGGAGCGGGAGGCCGCGACGGAGCACTGAGCTGTTCCCGGCCGCGGCCTCTCGCCGTTGCCGGGGCGCGCCGCTCGTCCGGGACGGGCAGGTCGCGACGACCGGCGGCTGCGGGCGGCGACCCGCTCGTCGGCTGCCGTCAGTCGCGGCTGCCGGACTCCTCGGCCTCGACCTGGCGGAACCACGACACGAGCACGCACGTCAGGGTGACGAGGAACACGATCGCGGCGCCCTGCGCGGCGATCGCCATGTGACCGGTGACCGCCGAGTAGCCGCCGAAGGCCACGGCAGCGGTGAACGACAGCCCGAGGAGCAGCTCCGCGTAGGTCCGGACGGACGTCCGGGCGGGCCACTCGGTGTCGGGGCGCGCGGTGCGGGTCGTGGTGTCGGTCACACTCCGAGTCTGCGGTCGCTGCTCGGCCCCCGCACACCCGAGTCCGGGTGCCACCCGCACGGGGCACGGCCCGACCGTGTCCCGTCCTCCGTCACCGGAGCCGATCGCGGAGGAACGCCACCACCCGCTCGCTCATCGCCCGGTCGAGCTGGGCGATCGAGTGGGCCGTCCCCTCCACCGCGACGAACGTCACCGGGACGTCGTGCTCGCGGAGCGTGGCGACGAACTCCTGCGACTCCCACAGCGGGATGAACTCGGCGGTGGAGTGTCCGACGAAGAACGGGGCGGTCTCGTCGGTGACGTGGTGACCGGGCGAGGCGGCCTGTGCGGCGGGGCAGTCCTCGTGGCTCCGGCAGCCGAGGTACAGCAACTGCTTGCGCTGGAACGAGGCGGACACCCCGTCCGGCTCGGTCGACCGCGTCGTGAGGTCGGTCGGGCCGCTCAGGTCGACGACCGCCCGGATGCGGTCCCCGGCCGCCCACGCAGCCGACTCGTGGTCGGTCACCGCGAGCATCGCGACGAGGTTGCCGCCCGCGCTGCCGCCGAAGAGGCCCACGCGGTCCGGGTCGATGTCGTACGTCTGCAGCGTCGTGGGTCGGAACACCCAGTCGAGCGCCCGTCGGGCATCGTCGAGGCCAGCCGGGAAGGGGTCCGTCGGCGCCAGGCGGTAGTCGATGTTCACGGTGACGAACCCCTCGGACGCCAGGTACTGACACACCGCCCGGTACGCCGCCGTGGCCTTGTCGCCGTGCGACCAGCTCCCGCCGTGGACGAGCATCACCGCGGGTCGGCCGTCGCGAGGACGGTCGGCCCGGGCGTCCCGACCTGCACCACCGTCGGCCGGTCCCTCGGTCGCGACGTCCGACCCCGACGGCGACGGCGACACGGACGGCGACGGGCGCGGGGTCGCCGTCGGGGTCGCCGTGGTGTCCGGCGCGCTGTCCGGCGGCAGGCACACGTCGAGGCGCTGCAGCGGCTCCCGCCCGTACGGCACGTCGGCCACGACCTCGATGCCGGGGTAGCGCAGCGACAGCGGGTAGATCACGGGGTCGGCGGTCACGACGTCGTCCCGGTCGCCGGCCGGCGCACCGCTGCACGACCCGAGGGCACCCGTCGCCACGACCGCGGCGAGGAGCGCGAGCAGCGTGCGGCGGCCGGACCTCATCGCCGTCCACGCTAACCCCGCCCGCTCGACACCGCGTCCGCCGTCCGGACGACCGACCTCCTCCCCGCGTCCGGTACCGCCGGGTGCCAGGATGGGCAGGACACCCGCAGGAGGACCCGTGAGCCGTCGCAAGGCCTGGAACACCGACCCCGAACCGCTGCTCCGCGTCGAGGAGGGCTTCCGCCTCGACCGCGTCGACCCCGACGGCACGCCGGGCTTCCCCGGCCGCAAGATCGACGGGCTCGAGTCGCTCGCCGCAGGGGCCGACCGCCTCGCCGCGCTGCAGGAGCGCCTGTTCGCCGCGAGCACCGCCGGTGACCAGCGTCGCGTGCTCCTCGTGCTGCAGGCGATGGACACCGCGGGCAAGGGCGGCATCGTCTCGCACGTGGTCGGCGCGGTCGATCCGAACGGCGTCCACCACGCGGGTTTCGGGGCCCCGACCGCCGAGGAGCGCGAGCACGACTTCCTCTGGCGCATCGAACGGCAGCTCCCCGCGGCCGGGCAGCTCGGCGTGTTCGACCGGTCCCACTACGAGGACGTCCTGATCCAGAAGGTGCGCGCCTTCGCCCCGCCCGAGGAGATCGAACGCCGGTACGGCGCGATCGTCGACTTCGAGGACCGTCTGGTCGAGCAGGGCACCACGATCGTCAAGGTCATGCTGCACATCTCGAAGGACGAGCAGCGCGAACGGCTCGGCGACCGCCTGGACCGCCCCGACAAGCACTGGAAGTTCAACCCCGGCGACATCGACGAGCGCCTGCTCTGGGACGAGTACCAGCAGGCGTACCAGACGGTGTTCGACCGCACCTCGACGGCCCGGGCGCCCTGGTACGTCGTCCCCGCGAACCGCAAGTGGTACGCCCGGCTCGCCGTCCAGCAGCTCCTGCTCCGCGCGCTCGAGGACATGCAGCTCACCTGGCCCACCGCAGACTTCGACGTGGCCGAGCAACGTCGGCGGCTCGCCGAGTCCTGACGGCCGCTCCGGCCTGGAGGCGCGACACCCCTCCGCCCCGTCGCACGGCCCGGCCGCGGGGCTGGCCAGGCGCGTCCGTGTCGCGTAGACTCTGTCGGTCGGCCTTCGGCACCGCGGCATCACGACCGCGGGATTCGTTTGGGTGTGTGTTCGCTCGAGGGCTGGATTCACGTCGGACCACGACGGGAAGAACCCCCTCTCCGCCTCAGAGCCCCCGCCGATGTCGCTGCCGGGCGCGCGGACGTCTGCACCCCGGAAAGTAGCAATGGCCCCGTACGACAAGGGCGCGCGTCAGCGTGCCGACGACCGAGTCCGCCACGCGAACGGCACCCCCGCCGCGCGCAGCAGCAAGCACCGCGGCTACCGCGCCGCCGATCCGTCGCAGCCGCGTCAGAAGCAGCGCTGGGACGCCGAGGAGCGCCGTGGGCGTTCCGCACAGGGCGAGCGCCCCGCGCGTCCGAACTGGGAGCCGCGCGACGGCGGCCAGCGCCGTGACGACCGCGGCGGACGCGGGTACGACCGCGACCGCGGTGGACGTGGCTTCGACCGTGACGACCGCGCACCGCGTCGGTTCGACCGTGACGACCGTGCTCCGCGCCGCGACGACGACCGTGGTGCCCGTCGCTTCGACCGGGACGACCGCCCGCAGCGTCGCTCGTTCGACCGCGACGACCGTGCTCCGCGCCGTGACGACGACCGTGCGCCGCGTCGGTTCGACCGCGACGACCGTGCCCCGCGTCGTGACGACGATCGTGGTGCTCGTCGCTTCGACCGTGACGACCGCGCCCCGCGTCGGTTCGACCGTGACGACCGTGCCCCGCGTCGTGACGACGATCGTGGTGCTCGTCGCTTCGACCGGGACGACCGCCCGCAGCGTCGCTCGTTCGACCGCGACGACCGTGCCCCGCGCCGGTTCGACCGTGACGACCGCGCCCCGCGCCGGGACGACGACCGTGGTGCCCGCCGGTTCGACCGCGACGACCGCGCCCCGCGTCGCGACGACGACCGTGGTGCCCGCCGCTTCGACCGCGACGACCGCCCGCAGCGCCGCTCGTTCGACCGTGACGACCGCCCGCAGCGCCGCTCCTTCGACGACGACCGCGCTCCCCGCCGTGACCGTGACGACGCGCGTCCGGCCTACGTCCCCGCGGACGACGTCAAGCTCGAGAAGCTCCAGGCCGAGGCGACCGTCGCGGCCGACGTCGAGGGCGTGACCTTCGCCGACCTCGGCATCGGCGGCAACATCTCCCGCACCCTGGCCGAGATGGGTGCCACGAGCCCGTTCCCGATCCAGGCCGCGACGATCCCCGACGTGCTGTCCGGCAAGGACGTCCTCGGCCGTGGTCGCACCGGTTCCGGCAAGACCATCGCGTTCGGTGCGCCCCTCGTCGAGAAGCTCATGGAGCACGGCGGCGGCACGAAGCGCAAGATGGGCCGTGCCCCGCGCGCGCTGATCCTCGCCCCGACCCGCGAGCTCGCCCTGCAGATCGACCGCACCGTGCAGCCGATCGCCCGCTCCGTCGGTCTCTTCACGACGCAGATCTACGGCGGCGTGCCCTACGGCCGCCAGGAGGGTGCCCTCGAGCGCGGCGTCGACATCATCGTCGGCACACCGGGCCGCGTGCAGGACCTCATGAACAAGGGGAAGCTCGACCTCAGCGAGGTCGTCGTCTCCGTGCTCGACGAGGCCGACCACATGTGCGACCTCGGGTTCCTCGAGCCGGTCCGCGAGATCCTCTCCGCCACCGCCGAGGTCACCCCGCAGGGCGACCGGGCGCAGAAGCTCCTGTTCAGCGCCACGCTCGACGCCCAGGTCGCGTCGCTCGTGTCCGAGTTCCTGCACGAGCCGAGCGTCCACGAGGTCGCCGGTGAGGACCAGGCATCCTCGACCATCGACCACCGCGTGCTGGTCGTCGAGCAGCGCCAGAAGGACCAGGTGCTCGAGGAGCTCGTCGCCGGCGACGGCAAGACGATCGTCTTCGCCCGCACCCGCGCCTACGCCGAGCGTCTGGCCGACCAGTTCGAGGACGCCGGCATCCGCGCGACCTCGCTCCACGGTGACCTCAACCAGTCCCGCCGCACGCGCAACCTGCAGCTGCTCACGAGCGGCCGGGTGAACGTCCTCGTCGCGACCGACGTCGCCGCCCGCGGCATCCACGTCGACGACGTGTCGCTCGTCGTGCAGGCCGACGCCCCGGACGACTACAAGGCGTACCTGCACCGCTCGGGTCGCACGGGTCGTGCCGGCAAGGAGGGCACGGTCGTCACGCTCGTGCCGCGTGGTCGTCGCCGCAAGATCGAGGGCATCCTCGAGAACGCCGAGATCGAGGCCGACCTCGTCGACGCCGCCCCCGGTGACGGCATCGTCGCGGAGCTCGCCGCGCGCTAGACGCGACCACACGACGCGACGGGAGGCCCGGTGCCAGCTGGCACCGGGCCTCCCGTCCGTCACCGCCCCGCCGGGTGTGTCAGCGCGAGAAGAAGAGCAGCCCGCGCACGTAGCCGGCCTGGCCGGCGTGCTGCGTGCAGTCGTCGAGGATGCTGACGAGTCGGGCGCCCCGGGTGACGGGCGGGTCCCACGCGTCGTCGACCACCTCGTCGAGGTCCTCCGGGGCGAGCGTGCCGAGGTACGCGACGGTGCGTTCGTGCACGGCCCGCAGGTAGGCGGTCAGCAGCTCGGCGGAGGCGCGCACCCGTCCCACGTCCTCGCTCGACATCCCGTAGCCGAGCGCGTCGGCGGGGAACGGCAGGCCGAACCGCTCGACCCAGCCGTCGGCGGTCCAGACCTGCTCGGTGCCGGCGAGGTCCGCGACCTGTGCGTCCTGTCCGCGGGCGGTGTGCCACGCGAGCCAGGCGAGGGTGTTCGCGCCGGCGGCCGGTCGGGTCGCGAGCTGCTCGGTCGACAGGCCGTCGACAGCGCGCTCGACGGTCTCGGGCACGCGGGCGAACGCTTCGGTGAGGAGTTCCGCTGGGGTCATGCGGCCGACGCTACGCGGGCTCAGCCCGCGGTGGCCGCCCGGTGACGTCGTTCGAGGGCGTCGCCGACGCCCTCGAGCGCGAGGGCGACACCCGCTCGTTCGGCCGGTGCCACGGCGTCGCGGAACGCCGCGGCCCAGGTGGCCGCGACCTCACGCGCGACCGCCGTGCCCGACGGCGTCAGGTGCACGAGGATGCTCCGGCGGTCGTCGGGGTTCGGGCGGCGCTCCAGGTGCCCGTGGCGCTCGAGCCGGTCGAGCAGTGACGTCGTGGCACCGGTGCTCAGCTCGAGCTGCTCGCCGGCCTGCTTCGGCGTGGTGCCCGCCGGCTCCGCGGCGGCGAGGTGCAGCAGCAGGCGCAGGTCCGTGGTCCCGAGGCCCCGCGTCGCGCTCTCGTGTGCGAGCACCCGTCCGTGCTGCACCTGCAGCGCGCGGAAGGTCTCGAGCAGCCGGGCCACGCCGGGGTCGACGACGTCCTCGACCGGAGCCGTCACCTCGACGTCGGGGGAGACGGGTGCGGGCGGCAGGGTCAGCGGCGACGGGGTCAGCTGCGGCAGTGCGGGGGAGGTGTCCGTCACGGGTGCTCTTCTCGGGTGGGTGACCGTGGGCCGGTCAGGGGTGGTGCGCGGACCCGGGTCAGGGGTCCTCGTGCTCGGTCCCAGGCAACAGGTGTCTCGACCGTCAAGCTACCCCCAACAGAGGGGGTATTTCTTCACTTGTCATCATCACGTCGAGCAAGTAGCTTGATCGTCGTACCAAACAGGCACCGTAGCGCGACCAACCACCGCGGGTCCGGAGCCGCCACCGATCAGGATCTCTCCCCTCTGGAGGACAACCATGTCCCGTGTGTCCCCTCGCGCCGCTCGTCTCGCCGCCTGGATCGCCGTGCCCGCAGCCCTCGTCGCCTCGGGCGTCGTGGTGTCGACCGCCTCGTACTCGGCGTTCTCGGCCACCACCACCAACCCCACCAGCAACTGGACGGCCGGTACCGTCGCACTGACGGACGACGACGCGAACACCGCGCTCTTCACCGCCACGAACCTCAAGCCCGGCTCGACCGACAGCAAGTGCATCACCGTCACGTCGACCGGCTCGCTGCCGTCCACCGTGAAGCTCTACACCACCTCGCCGTCCACCTCGTCCGTGCTCGCGCAGAACACCACGATCAAGATCGAGCAGGGCACCGGCGGCGGGTTCTCGTCGTGCTCGGGCTTCACCCCGGCGGCGACGGGCGGGACCCTCTTCGAGAACACCCTGCCGAACCTCGGCACGCAGGCGACGAACTTCGCGTCGGGCCTCGGCGCCTGGACCACGACCGGTGCCGCCAGCGAGACCCGCGTCTACCGGGTGACCTACACGGTGTCCGCGAACACCCCGAACACGGCGCAGGGCACCACCGCGTCGATCGGCCTCACCTGGGAGGCCCAGAACAACTAGCAGGACGTCCCGTCCGAACGCACGCCCCCGGTCGAAGGCAGTCATGGTCAGCATCGCAGTGCACGGTGGTCACACCCCGCACGACGTGCTGCACGTCGCCGTCGGCTGGGGGCGTGTCGTCGTCGCCACGGCGGCCAGGGCGGTCGTGGCCACGCTCCTCGGGCTCGCGCTGTGGGCGGCCGCCCCCGCGCTGATCGGGTGGCACCCGACCACGGTGATGACCGGCTCGATGGCCCCGCGGCTCGTGCCCGGGGACGTCGTCGTGTCGCGCCCGGTCACGCCGGCGGAGATCCGTCCCGGCCAGGTCCTGCTCGCCGACGACCCCGACCAGCCGGGGCACCTGCGGATGCACCGGTTCGTCGAGCCCGGTCCGGACGGCACCGTCGTCACGAAGGGCGACGCCAACCCGCAGACGGACTCGACGCCGACCGAGCGGTCCGCCGTGCACGGGGTCGCCGTCCTGCGGGTGCCGTCCGTCGCCACCCCGGTGCTCTGGATCCGCGAGGGTCGCTGGGTCGAGGTCGGGACCGTCGCGCTCGCACTCGTCGCCGTGCTGCTGCTCTGCACGCTCGACGCTCCCTTCCGAAGGCGCGGCCCCCGGCACCGCGGAGACGGTCCAGCCGCGGGCGGTGGCGGTGCCGCGGGCGGTCGCGGACGTGCGGGCGACCGCCGGGAGGCACTGCTCACCCCCGCCCCGTCTCGTGCGGTCGACACCGCGGCAGGTCCGCACCACCGGTCGCCCCGTCCCGTCGCGCGCCACGTCGACGTGCGCGGCCGCTCCGTGCCCGGCGCCGCCGTCCAGCGGGACCGGCGGGTCCGGCGAGGCGGGACGCCCGGGGTCCTCGCCGTCGTCGCCGTCGTCGTCGGGGTGGGTGTGGTGCTGCCCGCCGCGCAGGCGGAGGCGGCTCCGTTCGGTCGGACCACGAGCACGGCCGCCCAGTTCGCGGCCGCCACGGTGCCGGTCGTGACGTCGCTGTCGTGCACGAACGCGAGCGGTTCGGTCGTGATCGGTTGGGCGTACCCGGGCGACGAGCCGAGGTCCTTCACCCTGACCGACGACACGGGAGCCGTGCTCGCGACCACGGCCGACGGGAAGGCGCGGAGCGCGACCGTCGCGCTGGGCGGTCTGCTCGGCCTCGGGACGCAGCGCACCGTGCGGGTGCAGACGAACGCCGCTGCACCGGGCAGCTGGACCTCGGTGCAGAGCGCACCGGTGGCGATCCAGTACACGTCGATCGCCGGGCTCGGGTCCGGCACGACCTGCGTGCGCTGACGTCCCTGCACGGGAACGCCGTGGCCCCCGGTCCTCCACAGGGCGGCACGGGGTCGCCGGTGATGTCCCCGGCCGCCGCTACCGTGACGGCATGCGGATCCTCCACACCGGCGACTGGCACCTCGGCCGCACGCTGCTCGGTGCGGACCTGCTCGGACACCAGTCGGTCTTCGCGGACTTCCTCGTCGACACGGTCCGTGAGCGTTCGGTCGACCTGGTCGTGATCGCCGGCGACGTCTACGACCGAGCCATCCCGCCGGTCGACGCCGTCCGGCTGCTCTCCCGGACGCTCGAACGCCTGGCCGAGACGGCGACGGTGGTGTTGACGCCGGGCAACCACGACTCCGCCGCGCGACTCGGCTTCGGCGCGGGGGTGATGCACGACCGCGTCCGGATCCTGGCGGAGCCCGCGGGCATCGGCGCACCGGTGCTCCTGACCGACGACGACGGCCCGGTCGCCGTCTACGGCATCCCGTTCCTGCCCCCCGACCTGACGCGCTACGCCCTGGCCGAGGTGCCCGACGAACCCCTCGCCCGCTCGCACCAGGCGGTGGTCGGGGCGGCGACCGGACGCATCCGTGCCGACCTCGCGACGCGCCCCGGCACCCGCAGCGTCGTCGTCGCGCACGCCTTCGTCGGCGGCGCCGCACCGAGCGACAGCGAGCAGGACATCCGCGTCGGTGGGGTCGACCAGGTCGCGGCGTCGGTCTTCGACGGCATCGACTACGTCGCGCTCGGGCACCTGCACGGGCCGCAGCGCGTGGGCACCGGCGACCGCATCCGCTACGCGGGCTCACCGCTGGCGTTCTCCTTCGGGGAGCGGCACCAGCGCAAGAGCGTCACCCTGGTCGAGCTCGACGCCGACGGCGCGGTCTCGGTCGAGCTCGTGCCCGCCCCGGTGCCGCGTCGCCTGGTCGACGTCCGCACCACCCTCGCGGCGATCGAGGCCGGCGAGCACCGCAGCGACGCCGACGCGTGGGTCCGGGTCGCGGTGACCGACACCGTCCACCCGGAGCGGATGTACGCCCGCGTGAAGGACCACTTCCCGCACGCCCTGGCGATCACCCACGAGCCGGCCGACCGCCAGGAACGGCAGACCGCCCGCGCGGTGACCGCGGCGTCCGACCCGGTCGAGGTCGCCGCCGACTTCGTCGCGTTCGCCACGGGCGCGGCGCCGAGCGAGGACGACCGCGCGGTCCTGACCGAGGCGTACGAGGCGGCCGTCCTGGCGATGCACGACGACCGGGGGCGTTGATGTACCTGCACCGACTCGAACTCCGAGCGATCGGGCCGTACCCCGAGCTCGTCTCGATCGACTTCGCGGCGCTCGCCGCCTCCGGGGTGTTCCTGCTCGAGGGGCCGACCGGATCCGGCAAGTCGACCATCATCGACGCCGTGGTCTTCGCGCTCTACGGCGGCCTCGCGGGCGAGGGCTCGACGCACGACCGTCTGCACAGCCAGCACGCGGACCCCGGTGTCGAACCCTTCGTGGAGCTCGTGTTCGAGACCGGGGCCGGCGTGTTCCGGGTCCGTCGGACGCCGCAGTACGACCGACCGAAGCAGCGTGGTGCCGGCACGGTCCGGCAGCAGGCGTCCGCACAGCTCTTCCGGCTCGCGAGCCCGGCGGACGCCGTGGGCGAGCCGGTGTCCTCGCGCATCCCGGAGATCGGGCTCGAGGTCACGCGGGTCGTCGGGCTCGACCGTGCGCAGTTCCTGCAGACGGTCGTGCTGCCGCAGGGCGAGTTCGCCCGGTTCCTCCGCGCGCCGGGGGAGGACCGCCGGAAGCTCCTGCAGTCGCTCTTCGGCACCCAGGTCTACGACCGGACCGCCGACGAGCTCGCCGCGCGCCGTCGCGAGGTCCAGGCCGAGGTCGAGTCCGCCGACGCCCGGGTCCGGGACGCGCTCAACCGGTTCGCCCAGGCGGCCGGTGAGCCGGAAGCGACCGAGGCCTCCGTGGCGGGGACCCTCGACGCGCTCCGGGTCCGGGCCGAGGACACCGCAGCGCGTCGTGCCGAGGCGGTGGCAGCGGCGGACCGTGCGCGGCTGCACGAGCACGACGTGGCCGCGCGGCTCGGGGCACGGTCGCGGCGCGCGGCGCTCCTCGAACGCCGCCGCGCCCTCGACGACGGTGCAGCCCGGGTGGAGACCGCTCGCGACCGGCTCGCCCTCGCCGACCGGGCCGCCCGGGTCACGACGCCGGCCGACGGTCTCGACGCCGCCAGGGTCCGTGCGGACGAGCACCACCGCCGTGCGCTCGACCTCCGCACGCGCCTCGGGGTCCCCATCGATGTCGACGTCGCTGCACGGCACGCCGACCTGGCCGCCTGTGCCGCGTCGGTCCGACACCTCGTCGCGGTCGAGGCCACGCTCGACGAACGCCGCCGGGAGCACTCCGACGCCGCCGCTCGGGCCGCGCTGCTCGTCGAGCGGGTGGCGGAGCTCGACCGCGTGCTCGGAGCGCGTCCCGCCGGACGGGCTGCCCTCGTCGAGGAAGCCCGGACCGCCGCCGCCGCCGCGGGCGACGGCGAGGCCGCCCGCGCCGAGGTCGAGCGCCTCCGTCGCGTGCGCGCGGACCTCGATGCTCGAGACGCCGCGACCGATGCCGTGCGTCGGGCGGAACGGACGGTGGCGGACCGCCGGATCCGTGCCGAGGAGCTGCTGCGTGCCGAGCAGGCCCTGCGGGCACGACGCATCGCCGGGCTCGCCGGCGAACTCGGCGCAGCGCTCGTCCCGGGCGATCCCTGCCCGGTCTGCGGCGCGACCGAGCACCCGGACGTCGCCGTCCCGCAGGACGACCACCCCGATGCAGCAGCCGTGGACGCCGCCGCCGACGCCACGCGTGCCGCCGACGGTGCCCTCGCCGAGGCATCGGCCGTCCTCGCGGTCGAACGGGCGGACCTCGAACGCCTGCGCGCCGCGGTCGGCGACGCGGACGCCGACGTCCTGGCGGAGCAGGTCGCCGTCGCCGTCGCGCGCGTCGAGGCCGCCCGCGCGGCGGCCATCCGTGTCGCCGAGGTCGAACAGCGCCGCCTGGCGCACGACGACGAGACCCGGGCCCTCGAACGCGAGCACACCACCGTGCAGGCCGAGCACGCCGTCCTCGTCGGGACGAGCGCGGCCGAGGGGGAGCGGCTCGACCACGACGCCGCCACCGTGTCGGAGGCGCGGCTCCGCGCAGCGTCGCTCGCGGGCAGCCCCTGGGTGGCGGCCGACGGATCCGCGACACCGGACGACCGCTCCCTCGCGCAGACGGTGCGGCAGCTCGACGACCTCGCCACCCGGGCCGTCGAGGTCACCGCTGCCGAGTCGCAGGCGGCGACGGCCGCGCAGACCGTGGTCGAGCGGACCGCCGAGGTCGCCCGCGCGCTGGCCGAACAGGGCTTCGACACCGTCGACGCGGCGCGGGCCGCGCTGCTCCCACCCGACCGGACGACCGCACTGCAGGCCGAGGTCGTCGCGGCCGACCGCGAGCGCGCCGTCGTCGACGCGGGCCTCGCGGAACCCGCGGTGGTCGCCGCGGCCGACGACCTCGACGCCGGGCCGGACGCCGCGCTCGACCTGGAGGCCGCACGTGCAGCGCACGTCGCCGCGGCCGAGCGGGCCGACGACGCCGTGCGCTCGGCGGTCTCGGCGTCCGATCGGGCCGAGGCTGCGGCCGGCTGTGCCGTCGAGGTCGACCGCGCCGTCCGGGCCCGCGACGACACGTCCGCCCGGAGCCGTGCGATCGTGCGCCTGGCCGACGTCGCCAACGGCGCCACCGCGGTGAACCCGAGCGGCATCACCCTCGGAACGTACGTGCTCATGCGGCGCTTCGAGGACGTCGTCGCGGCCGCGAACGACCGGCTGCGGGGGATGCTCGGCGGGCGGTTCACCCTCGAGACGTCGGACGAGCGTGAAGCCGGCTCACGGGCGCGCCGGACCGGCCTCGCGCTCGCGGTCCACGACCACACCACCGACACCCGGCGAGCCCCGGGGAGCCTGTCCGGCGGCGAGACCTTCACGGTGTCGCTCTGCCTGGCGCTCGGGCTCGCCGACGTCGTGCAGGCCGAGGCCGGCGGCGTCTCGCTCGGCACCCTGTTCGTCGACGAGGGCTTCGGCACCCTCGATCCCGAGACGCTCGACGACGTCATCGGCCAGCTCGCCCGTCTCACCGCCGGCGGACGTCAGGTCGGGATCGTCAGTCACGTCGAGGAGCTCAAGCAGCGCATCCCCGAGCGGATCGCCGTTCGGCGCACCGCGGAGGGCGGCTCGCGGGTCACGACCACCGTCTGACGGTCCGTGCGGACCGCGGGTCGACCACCGGCGTCGTTCGTGCCCCCTCGTCCCGTGCGGACCGCGGTCAGGGGGACGGCGGTGCGTCCACCGTGCCGTCGGGCGGCGGCAGGATGTCGGCCGCGATCCACGGGAACACCCAGGTGAACAGTGCATAGACGATCACGGCGAGCAGCACGAGCAGCTCGAGGACCTTCAGGGCGGCGGGTCCGGGCAGGATCCGCCAGACGAACGGGAAGATCACTGCGGCGTCTCCGAGAGTTCCTTGGGGGTGCCCTCCGAGACGGGCATCCAGTAGTCGAGCTTGGCGTGCGTGATGTAGCGCTCCTTCGCGGACCACATCGGGTGGCACGCGGTCAGGGTGAGCCAGCGGTCCTCCGCCGAGGGGGTCACACCGGGCTGGTTCGGCACCGGCGCGATCGTCTCGATCTTGTCCGGCGTGACGATCTGCGAGTCGGTGACCTTGTAGACGTACCAGACGTCGAAGTCCTTCTCCTCGTCCGTCACGCGGACGACGATCGCATCGCCGGTCTTCAGCTCCGCGATCTGGTTGAGCGGCTTGCCGTACGTCACACGGTGCCCGGCGACGGCGAAGTTGCCCTCGGCGCCCGGCATCGCGGTGTCCTGGTAGTGCCCGAGGCCGATCGTGTTGAGCACGCGCTCGCGGTCCGTGCCCTCGCCGATCGGTCGGAGGTAGTCCGCACCGAAGCGGGGGATCTGCATCGTGCCGAAGACGCTCGTGACGTCCGGCGGTTCGGGGAGGACGGGGGCCTCGCCGCGGTGCTCGGAGCCCTCGACCTTCGGTGCCGCGCGCTGTCCGAGGTCGTCGACGAGCTTCGTCTGCTCGTTCACGGCGACGACGTCGGTCCACCACGCGGTCCACGCCACGTAGAGACCGGTACCGGCGCCGGCGATGATCAGCAGCTCCGCCAGCAGGGACACGAGCGCGCCACCGACGGTCTGGCGGGGCCTGGTGCGCCGTGGCGGCCGCGTGGCCTCGTCCTCGCGCGCCGCGCGGCGGGTCGGGGCGGTGTCGTGTGCGGTCACGGTGCTCCTGATCCGGATGGGGTGGTCGGACAGGTCTATCAGACCACGGCGACGGGCAGGTGACGAGTCCTCGTACCTGTGGATGCACACGTGTCCCGCTAGCGTGGCGGGATGACCCCGGTGTTCCGCCCGTTCCTCCCTGACGACACGGAGGCGGTCGTGGCCCTCTGGGACGCCTGCGGACTGCTGCGGCCGTGGAACGACCCGCGGCGGGACATCGCGCGGAAGGTCGCCGAGCAGCCGGAGCTCTTCCTCGTCGCCGAACAGCCCGACGGCGTGGACGGGACGGCGGTCGTCGGCGTCGGCATGGCGGGCTACGACGGGCACCGCGGCTGGGTGAACTACCTGGCGGTGCGCCCCGACCTGCAGGGCTCCGGGCTCGGACGAGCGTTCATGTCGGAGTTCGAACGACTCCTCACCGAGCGCGGGTGCCCGAAGGTCAACGTGCAGGTGCGCGAGGGCAACGAGCAGGTGCTCGGGTTCTACGCCTCGCTCGGGTACGCCCCGGACCGCGCGGTCTCGCTCGGCAAGCGCCTCATCGCCGACGACTGAGCCGGGTCGACGCCGGACGCCGCCGGGTGCCGCCGGGCTGCGGGCGCGTCACCCTCCGCTACGCCAGCGCCAACCCGACCGAGGCGACGAAGGCGAGCACGATCCCGGCCCACTGCACTGCGGTGAGCCGTTCGCGGAGCACGACGCCTGCGAGCACCACCGTGCCGATCGGGTAGAGGGCGTCGAGGACGCTCACCACCGGGAGCACGGCGCCGCCGGAGCCGACGTGCAGCGCCGCCTGGATGCACGCGTTCGCCAGCGCGTCGAGCACCCCGCAGGCCGCGACGGCGACCACGGTCCGCCGCGGCCAGCGCGGCCAGCGCGGCCAGCGCGGCCAGCGCGGCCAGCGCGGCCAGCGCGGCCAGCGCGGCCAGCGCGGCCAGCGCGGCCAGCCCAGCCAGCGGGGCCAGCGCGACCATCGCGACGGGCCCGAGCACCGCGACGTGCCCTGCCGCCGCTGCCCACGGACACCGCCCGCGGCAGACCGCAGGGCGGACGCCGACGGGGCGACGTGGTCCGCGCCTCCCGTCCGGCCAGGTCCCGGCCGCACCGCCACCACGACCGCCACCGTCCCGAGCAGCACCGTCTGCACCACCCGACCGACCAGGAGTGTCGCGACCCCCGCGTCCGCCGGCGCCGCGTCGTACGCGAGCACGATGCCGCCGAACCCGCACCCCGCCACCGCAGCCGTCACGACCCCGACCGCGGTCACCCGCGCACCCGAGGTGTCCCGCACCGACGCGACCAGCACGACCGCGACCACCGCCACCACGAGCGCGACCGACGCGGCGAGCGACAGCACGGTCCCGCCGAGCAGTGCGACCGCGACCGGGGTGACCGCGGCGAACACCGCGGTCAGCGGGGAGAGCACGCTCATCGGACCGACGGCCAGCGCGCGGTACAGCAGCAGCACCGCCAGCGACCCCGAGACGCCCGCGGCGACGGCCTCGCCCGAGAAGGCCGCTCCGACGATCGGCACGCCGAGCACCAGCGGGAGCAGCCCGGCCGCGGCCGCGGCGGCCGCCACGGTGACGGCCCGGACCCGGCGGGCGGCCAGGCCACCGAGGAAGTCGGCCGCCCCGTACACGACCGCGCCGGTCAGGCCGAGCAGGACGCCAGAGCACGGCTCCCATCCTGCCCGGGCCGGTAACCTGCGCGGGTGAGCGTTCCCTACCACCGCCTGCCCCGCGTCGATGCCCGTTGGCGCTGGTGGCGGCCGCTCGTCGCGCTCGCGTTCCTGGTCGGGTACTACATCGCCACCCAGGTCGTCCTCGGGGTCGCGTACTTCGTGCCGATCGGTGCGACCCAGGGTGCCGCGGGGTTGACGAGCTTCCAGGACGACCTGACGAGCGGTGCGCTCGACCCCACCGACCCGCTCATCCTGTCGCTGACCCTGCTGTCCCTCGTGGTGCTGCTGCCCGGTGTCCTGCTCGCGGTGAAGATCGCGCGGATCGGCCCGGCGGGCATCCTGTCGTCGACGCGCTTCCGGGTGCGCTGGCGCTGGACACTGTGGTGCCTGCTCCCCACGATCGTCATCGCGATCCCGATGTTCCTGCTGCAGACGTGGGGGATGTTCTCGTTCGACGGCGGCTTCGGCTGGGACCACGACGCGATCGGGCAGTCGACCGTCTCGCCCGCCACCCTGACGTTCACGATCGTGATGGTCCTGGTGCTCGTACCGTTCCAGGGCGCCGCCGAGGAGTACGTCTTCCGCGGGTTCCTCGTCCAGACGATCGCGTCGTGGATCCCGGTCCGGGTCGTGGGCGTCGTCGTCGCCGTCGCGGTCTCGACCGTGGTGTTCGCCGCGGGGCACATCGCGAACGGCTACAACGTGTGGGGCATCCTCGACGTCGGCTCGTTCGGCCTGATCGCCGCGATCATCGTCCTGCGCACCGGCGGCATGGAGGCCACCGTCCTGCAACACGCGTTCAACAACATCATGATCTTCGTGCTGCAGGCGCCCGGGTGGTCGAAGATCGACCTCGACTCCTCGAACAGCACGCCGGAGAGCTTCGTCTTCTCGTTCGCGACGTCGCTCGTCTTCTGGGGGCTGATCGAGCTCCTCGCGCGGTGGCGGAAGCTCGATCGTCGCTTCCCGGGGCAGGAGGCACCTTGCTTCCGTGGTCCGACCCCGGTGTGGGCCGAGGGTCGGCAGTGGACCCGGCCGGGAGGAACGGGCTGGGCCGTCGCGCCGGCTCGCGGTCCCGAGACGGACCGGAGGACGACCGTGGTCGGTCCGTCCGACGCTGCGCCTGTGGACGAGACGGTGGGTGTCGCCCCGCGCTCGTAGGCTGGGTGCATGAGCACGACGACCACGACCTCGCCGTCGCGGGCTGCCGCGCTCGACGTCCTGCACCGCGTGTGGGGCTACGACGCCTTCCGCGGGCAGCAGGCCGCGATCATCGACCAGGTGGTGTCGGGCGGCGACGCCCTCGTGCTCATGCCGACCGGCGGCGGCAAGTCGCTCTGCTACCAGGTGCCCGCGCTCGTCCGCGACGGCGTCGGGGTGGTCGTGTCGCCCCTCATCGCCCTCATGCAGGACCAGGTCGACGCCCTCGCCGCGAACGGGGTGCGCGCCGCCTTCCTCAACTCCACGCAGGGCCCCGACGAGCGTTCCCGGGTCGAGCGGGCGGTCGTCTCCGGCGAGGTCGACATGCTCTACCTCGCGCCCGAGCGGCTGCGGCTCGAGTCCACGCGCTCCCTGCTCGACCGCGCGCGCATCGCCCTCTTCGCCATCGACGAGGCACACTGCGTCGCCCAGTGGGGGCACGACTTCCGGCCGGACTACCTCGAGCTGAGCGTGCTGCACGAGCGGTGGCCGACGGTGCCGCGCATCGCCCTCACCGCGACCGCGACCCCGCAGACCCACCGCGAGATCTCCGGCCGACTCGGGCTCGACGACGCCGCGCACTTCGTGGCCGACTTCGACCGGCCGAACATCCAGTACCGCATCGAGCCGAAGACCGGCGCGATGCAGCAGCTCCTGACCTTCATCAAGACCGAGCACAGCGGGGACGCCGGCATCGTCTACTGCCTGTCGCGGAACTCCGTCGAGCGGACCGCGGCGGCGCTCGCCGACCAGGGCATCCCGGCGCTGCCGTACCACGCCGGGCTCGACGCGAAGGTCCGCGAGCGCAATCAATCGACCTTCCTGCGCGAGGACGGCGTGGTCATGGTCGCCACGATCGCGTTCGGCATGGGCATCGACAAGCCCGACGTCCGGTTCGTGGCGCACCTCGACCTGCCGAAGTCGGTCGAGGGGTACTACCAGGAGACCGGCCGCGCGGGCCGCGACGGACTACCGTCGACGGCCTGGCTCGCCTACGGGCTGAACGACGTCGTGCAGCAGCGCCGGATGATCGACCAGTCCGAGGGCGACGCGGCGCACCGGCGACAGCTCAGCGCCCACCTCGACGCCATGCTCGCGCTCTGCGAGACGATCGAGTGCCGCCGGGTCCGGTTGCTCGCGTACTTCGGGCAGGAGTCGACGGCGTGCGGCAACTGCGACACCTGCATCGCGCCGCCCGAGCCGTGGGACGGCACGGTGCCCGCGCAGAAGTTCCTGTCGACGGTGGTGCGCCTCGAGCGTGAGCGCGGTCAGCGGTACGGTGTCGCGCACCTCGTGGACATCCTGGTCGGCAAGCAGTCGCCGCGCGTGCAGGAGCTCCGACACGACTCGCTCGCCACCTTCGGCATCGGCAACGACCTGGGCGAGGGGGAGTGGCGTGCCGTCGCCCGGCAGCTGCTGGCGCAGGGCTACGCCGCGGTGTCCGGGGACGGCTTCGGCACGGTGGTCCTCAGCCCGACGAGCGCCGAGGTGCTGAGCGGCCGGACGCGGGTGCTGATGCGCCGCGACCCGGTGAAGGCCCCGCGGACCTCGCGAGCCCGACGCCAGGCGGTCACGGACGTGCCGCAGGAGGCGATGGGGCTGTTCGAGGCGCTGCGTGCGTGGCGCGCGGCACAGGCCCGCGAGCAGGGGGTCCCGGCGTACGTGGTGTTCAACGACGCGACGCTGCGCGGGATCGCCGCGGTGAAGCCCGCGGACGAGGACGCCCTGAGCGAGATCTCCGGCATCGGTGGGGCGAAGCTCGAGCGCTACGGACGAGCCGTGCTCGACGTCGTCGCAGCGCACGGCTGAGCGCTCCCGCAGCAGGCACCCGCGGCAGTCACCGCAGACGCATTCCGCAGTCGGAATGTGGTCGTGAGGGTGCTCACTACACTCGGAACCTCCCACGACGAGGAGGCCCGGTGCCCGGTACGACGAAGTTCGCCACCGCGATGAGCCGTGCGGTGGTGACCCCGCTCGCGCGTCTCGTCTGGCGCCCGCGCATCGTCGGACGGAAGAACGTCCCCAGGCACGGGCCGGTCATCCTCGCGAGCAACCACCGCTCGTTCATCGACTCCCCGGCGATCACGCTGATGGCGCCGCGCAAGGTGTCGTTCCTGGCGAAGCAGGAGTACTTCACCGGCACCGGGTTCCGCGGCGCGGTCTCACGGGCCTTCTTCGGCGGCATCGGCGCGATCGGCGTCGAGCGCGGGGCCGGAGCGGCGGCGCAGCACGCCCTCGACCTCGGGCTCGAGCGACTGCAGGCCGGCGAGGCGTTCGCGATCTACCCGGAGGGCACCCGGTCCCTCGACGGCCGGCTCTACAGGGGTCGGACCGGCGTGGCCTGGCTGGCGTTGACGAGCGGGGCACCGGTCGTGCCGGTCGCGCTCACCGGCACGGAGGACGTGCAGCCCGTCGGGTCACGGCTGCCGAGGCTGGCGCGCGTCACCATCGAGTTCGGGGCGCCGATGGACCTGTCCCACTTCGGCGAGGCCTCGTCCGGACGGGCCCGGCGACACGCGACGGATGCCGTGATGGAGGCGATCCAGGCGCTCAGTGGTCAGGAGCCCGCGAACGCCTACAACAACCCGCCGTCGACGATCGTCGAGCGGGTGAAGCAGGTGCTCCGGCGTGACGACCCGACCCAGGCCGTCGAACCGGACTGAGCCCCGACGCGCTATTGCACATTCTGCATATCAGTGGTTGAATCTTGCTCGTGCCCGAGGCACCAGCCCAGCCGGACCGCCCAGGACGGCTTCGATCCACCACTGACCGGAAGGCAAGCAGCATGTCCTCCACGCCCCTCTTCGACTCGATCTCGCAGCGCGCGCAGCACGGCGACGCGGCAGCCTCGGCAGGGGTCCGATCCGCGGCGCAGACGCCGCTCCGGAGCGCGGACCAGCCCCTGGCGGTGGCGCAGTCGTCGCAGCCCCGGGTGACAACGCCGACTCCCGCAGCAGCCGTCTCGGTGACCGCTGCACGGACCCGGGTCGTCCCCGCGCCGACCTCGCCGCTGACGGCCCCCGTGTCCCCGATGCGTTCCGCCCTCGTGCCGGCTGCCCTGGTCGCCGCCATCGACGAGATCCCGCAGCGGGTCGGTTCCGCGCTCCCGGACGAGGTCGCCGTGGCGTCCGACCAGCTCGCCCTGGTCGAGGCGGTGACGGACGCGATCACCCGAGCGGTGGTCGATGCCGTCGTGGGCGAACTCGATCGGATCACCCGCGACGGCGTGGTCCGCGGCTGAATCGCGCGACACCGCGCCGCACTCCGACGGCCACCGAGCGACCGAACCCCTCCGACACGACCGACACGATCACCGACACGATGACCACGACCGACAGCGCCCTCGCCGTGCCGCCGAGACGATCGGCCGCGACCCGGCCGGCACCGGCACAGCCGGCACCGGCACAGCCGGCACCGGCACAGCCGGCACCGACTCAGCCGGCACCGACACGGCCGACATCGACGCCGTCGATCCGCCCTCGCGGGGCGGCGCGCCGGGCGGCGAACGACGCCGTCGCACGGTCCGCCCGCGTCGGCCACCAGACCACCGGGGCGGCGGTCCCCCCTGCCGCCGCCCCGGTGTCCACCACCGATCCCAGCCGATCAGGAACGCCACTGCCGCGTCGCCGAGAGCTCCGCGAGCGCCGCAGGGCGACGTTCACCTCCGGCGGACCGCGCCTGACGGGCCTCCGCCGCGGCGGCCTGCGCCCCCTCGACCGCCGTCCGGTCTTCACGTCGAGCCGACGGAGGCGCGGAGCGCACGACCCGCACGAGCCGTGCAGTCCGCACGTCCTCGGCCCTCGTCGGTCCGTCGTCGCCGCTCGGACACGGCGGCCCGCAGTGCTCCCGGTGGCACGGGCCGGATCGACCACGCGCCTCCTCCCGGTGACCGCCTCCGCCCTCGCCGCCTGCCTGGTCGTCTCCGGGGCGACACCGGCCGCGGCACTCGACGACCCGACCGGGCTCGGTCTCGGAGCCGCACGGACGGCTGCGCCCACTCCCGCGAGCCACGTCGCGCCCCTACCGGAGCAGCACTACCGCGTCGCGTCCGGGGTCTCGGTCACCGTGACCCGCGACGGCTTCGACGTGCGGCAGACCCGCGCGGGCGGTGCCCGACCCGGCGGTGTGCAGATCACGACCGGCGCGGGTGCGGTCCGCCCGGTCGCGGGCACGATCCCGACGGCCGGAGGCTTCGGTGGACGCCAGGTCGCCGGGTGTGGTGCCTGTTCGACGAACCACCACGGCCTCGACTTCGCCGCGGCTGCCGGCACACCGGTGGTCGCCGTGATGCCCGGACGGGTGGTCTCCGCCGGACCCCTCGGCGGGTACGGCAACCAGGTGCTCCTCGCGCACCCGGACGGCACGCAGACCCGGTACGGGCACCTGTCGCGCATCGACGTCCTGCCCGGGCAGACGCTGTCGGCTGGCGAGCAGGTCGGCGCCGTGGGCAGCACCGGCATCTCGACCGGGCCGCACCTGCACTTCGAGGTGATCATCGGCGGGATCCCGGTCGACCCGGCGCCCTGGCTCGCTGCCCGCGGGCTGCTCTGATCCGTCGTCCTGACCGATCAGCCGGCGGACCAGGCACGGCCCGTCGTCCCCACGCAGGCGTAGCGTCGAGATCGTCGTCGGCAGGGTGCCGGACGCAGGACGGAGACACTGGTGCGCGTGACGGTGCTGGGTACGGGGACGATGGGTGCAGGGGTCGCGAGGTCCCTGCTGCGCGAAGGGCACCAGGTGACCGTCTGGAACCGCAGCGCCGACAAGGCCCGTCCGCTGGGCGACGACGGGGCGACGGTGGCGACGGATGCGGCCGCCGCGGTCACCGACGCCGAGGTCGTCCTGCTGACCCTCTTCGACACCGACGCGGTGGTCGACGTCCTCGAGGCCGCCGCGGGCGATGCTCCCGCGGACGCGGTGTGGGTGCAGTCGTCGACCGTCGGCGTCGCCGGCACCGAGACCGTGGTGCAGCTCGCCGAGAAGTACGGCATCACCCTCGTCGAGGCGATGATGCTCGGGACGAAGGCCCCCGCCGAGCAGGGGAAGCTCACGATGCTCGCCGCGGGCCCCTCGGACGTACTCGACCGCGTGGACCCGGTGCTCGACGCCGTCGGCGCGAAGACCGTCCGCGCGGGGGAGCGGGTCGGCGACGGGACGGCGTTGAAGCTCGCCGCCAACGCCTGGATCGCGTCGATCACCGCCGCCACGGGGCAGTCGCTCGCGATCGCCCGAGCCCTCGGCCTCGACCCGCAACTGTTCCTCGACGCGATCGACGGCACCGCGAGCGACTCGCCCTACGCGCACACCAAGGGCGCCGCGATGATCGGCGGGGACCTCGCGCCGCAGTTCGCCCTCGACGGCCTGCGGAAGGACATCGGCCTGATCGGCGAGGCTGCTCGGTCCGCGGGCGTGTCGACGACCCTGCTCGACGCACTCGACGGGGTCTACGGCAGGGCGAGTGCCGCCGGCCACGGCGGGGACGACATCGCAGCGGTCGGCACGGCCTTCACTGACGAGCGGACGTCGACCGACTGACCGGACACCGGGCCGCAGATCGACGGCTCAGTCGCGACGGAACCACCGCAGGACCGCGCCGCGCAGCCGCCCCACCGCCTCGTCGTTCATCGTGTTCGCCAGGTCGAAGGCCTCCCGTGCGGGGTCGGCGCCGTCCCGGATGCGTCGGAGTGCGGCGTCCGCCCGAGCGCGAGCGTCGAGCTCCGCCAGTGGCATGTCGTCCTCCGGGTCGCGCGGGTGGCGGCCGGCCGCTCCGGTCGGCTGTGGATCGCCCGGACCGCGCGGTGGGACACCCACGGGGTCGTCCGGAGTGCTTCGCATGCGGCGAGGCTACGCGGAGCGCTCCGTCACGGTCTCGTCGTCCTCGTGGTCCACGACCCGTGCCATCTCCTCGAGGAACGCGACGACGACGCCCATGTCCTGTTGCGGGAGGTGCTCGGCGACCTCGATCGCGCGCGTGTCGAGCTGGTCGATCACCTGCAGCACCTGCCGCATCGATCCGCCCGACGCCGTCAGGATCACCCCGCGGCGGTCGTGGGGGTCGGCGTGCCGCTCGACGTGGCCGCTGCGGACCAGCCGGTCGACGAGTGCCGAGGTCGACGCCGGCGTGATCTCGAGTCGGTCGGCGAGCTCCTTCGCGTTCACGGAGCGCCCCTCGGACTCGGCGTCCAGGAGGATCCGCAGCGCGAGCAGGGCGTTCTCCCCGATGCCCAGTGCTTCGCGCGCGCGTCGCTGCGCGGCACTCTCTGCGCTCCGGTACCTGCGGAGCGCGTTCAGTACGTCCACCGCGTCGACCCTGGAACCGGTCCCGTACCAGAAGCCCGTGGTGGTGTTCGTCACCTCGGTCGTCATACGGACAATGCTAGACGCTCTAGTTAGATTGTCTAGCGAGCGTCTGCTGGGAGCGCGCCTGACGGATGTGGTCGCAACACCCGTGACGCGGCTCCGAAACACTGTCGCAACGCCCGGTCGGTAGCTTCGCCGCATGCAGGAGCCGACGTGCTGAGCCGACTCGCGGGGAGCGTGTTCCACGTCGGGAGCGCGGTCGAACGGGCAGACGTCGTCGCGCGGATGCTCGACGTCTACGTCGTCCGACCCGACGCCGGTGTGGTCGATGACGAATCGGTGGTCGGCTCCGCGCTGCACCGCGTCGTGGGCGCACGCTCGTCCGGGCGTCGTCGAGACCGGGCGGCCGTCGTCGAGTCGCTCGCGCTCGACCGGCACGAACCGGCATCGGTCGCCCACGCCGTCGGCGTCGCGCGCGATCACGCCCGCCGCGCTCGGGAGGTCGTGTCGACGGAGCTCTGGGACTGCCTCGACGTCACCCGTTCGCGCATGCCCCGCAAGGTGGCCGTCGACCGAACGCACGAGTTCCTCGGCTGGGTGCGGGAGCGCAGCGCACTGGCGGTCGGTGTCGTCGAGGGTGACGTCAGCCGCGACGAGGTGTGGGAGTTCTTCACCCTGGGCAGGTCCCTGCTGCGGTGCGGGCTGACGGCGCGGCTGCTCGCGTCCCCGCTCGTGGACGCCGGCTCGGCGGCGTCGTGGACCACCGCGCTGCGGGCCTGCGGGGCGGGCGAGGCCTTCCGACGAGGGCGCGACCACAACGGCGTCGATCCGCAGGAGGCCGCCGGGTTCCTGCTCCACGAGTCGCACAGTCCGCGGTCGCTCGCGTTCCTCGCGGCTCGGGCGGACGACTGCCTGTCCGACGTCGCGCCGGCGTGCGTGGACGACCAGGTCGCGGCGTTCCGGGTCGCGCGGTCGGCACTCGGGCGGGTGGACGTCGGCGATCCGGCCGGGATCCGTGTCGCGGCCGAGGGGCTCGCCGCCGCCGTGGACGTCGTCGTCGCGGCGCTCGAGGAACGCGTCTTCGCGGTCCCGGCCCCGACGCACTGAGCGGTGGCGCCGTCGGGTCGGACGGGAGGCCCGTGGCGACGCCGCCCCGTCCCACCCTGCCGGCACGCGGTCGCGTCGGGCGTGCGTGGCGCGGGTGAGCCGTGCCTCCCGGCCGGCACGTGGTCGCGGTGGGAGCGTGGCGGGGGTGAGCCGTGCCTCCCGGCCGGTCAGACCGAGCTGGACCGGTCCGCCACCGCCTCGTCGCGCTCCAGGTCGCGCCGCACCGCGGCGTGGGACGCCCGCGTCCCGACCACCGGCACCGCGTGCGTGACCGCGAGGTGCAGCCGCGCCTCCGCGTCGTACCGCAGGCGCAGGTGCTCCCAGCGGACGAGCCACACCAGGGCGATCGCGAGCGCGACGAACCCGGATGCGGCGCCGACGACGATCGCCCAACGCGGTCCCCACGCGTCGGCGACGGCGCCGACGATCGGGGCGCCGATCGGGGTGCCGCCGGCGAAGATCGCCATGTAGAGGGCCATCACCCGACCGCGCATCGCGGGCTTCGTCGTGGTCTGCACCAGCGCGTTGGCCGTGGTCATGAAGGTCAGCGAGGCCAGGCCGACGAAGACCAGCACGACCGCGAAGGTCCAGTAGGTCGGCGCGACCGCGGCTGCCGTGCACGCCAGTCCGAACCCGGCCGAGGCGATCACGAGCGTGCGCATCCGCGGGCGGTCCCGTCGTGCCGAGAGGAGCGCGCCCGCGACCGAGCCGATCGCCATGACGGAGTTGAGCAGGCCGAACTCGCCGGCACCCTTGCCGAACTCGACCCGTGCCATCGTCGAGGTGAAGATCGGGAAGTTCACGCCGAAGGTCCCGACGACGAAGATCATGCAGAGCACCACGATGATGTCCGGCCGGGTCCGCACGTACGTGAAGCCGGCGATGATCTGCCCCTTGCCGCGCTTCGGTCGCACCCGTTCGGCGAGCTGCGTCGGATCGACGAAGCGGAGCGCCACGAGGACGGCCAGGAACGAGCCGGCGTTGATGACGAACACCCACCCGGACCCGATCGCGGCGATGAGCACGCCCGCGACCGCCGGGCCGATCAGGCGCGCGGCGTTGAACGACGCGGAGTTCAGGGCGACGGCGTTCGACACGTGTTCGCCCTGCACGACGTCGGAGACGAAGGCCTGTCGGACCGGGGTGTCGAACGCGGCGACGATGCCGAGCGCCAGGGCGAAGCCGTACAGCGACCAGAGCGTCGCCGTGTCGGTGAGGACCATGATGCCGAGACCGAGTCCGAGCCCGCCCATCAGTCCCTGGGTCAGCATGAGCATCCGGCGCCGGTCGAAGCGGTCTGCGGCGAGGCCGGTCAGGGGGAGCAGGAGCAGCTGCGGGCCGAACTGCAGCGCCATCGTGATGCCGACGGCGATCGCGTCGTTGTCGGACAGCTTCGTCAGGACGATCCAGTCCTGGGCGGTGCGCTGCATCCAGGTCCCGATGTTGGAGACCAGGGCACCGGCGAACCAGATGCGGTAGTTGCGGGCGGACAGGGAGCGGAAGACGGCGGTCACTGCTGGGCCAGCCTCCTCATGATCTCGGTGGCCTCGGCCAGGGTGTGCCGCTCGGCCTCGGTCAGGGCGCCGAGGCGCGGGGAGAGCCAGTCGTCGCGGCGCCGTCGGGTCTCCTCCACGAAGGCCGCCCCGGCCGGGGTCGCGGCGAGCAGGACCTTGCGCCGGTCGTCGCCGTGGTCGACCTTCGACACGAGCCCGCGGTCGACGAGCACGGCGATCGACTTCGTCATGCTCGGCGGAGTGACGCCGTCCTGGCGGCTGAGCTCGGCGAGGGTCATTGCGCCCTCGCGGTGCAGCCGGGCGAGGGCCGAGAACTGTCCGTCGGTCATGCTCGCGTCGACCTTCTGCGCGCGGAGGGTCCGCGACAGCCGGGCCACCGCGACGCGCAGGTCGGTGGCGAGGGAGGTGTCGGGCATGACCGTTAGCCTACCTCATTAGTTCAGCGAACGAACTGGACGCCTCCGGGTGTACGCTCGTTGTGCAACAGGTGTTGCTCAGTACACGATCGACGGAACGTCGAGGAAGCAGGAGGACATGTCCGAGTTCGAGGGCAGGGTCGCCGTCGTCACCGGCGGTGGCAGCGGCATCGGGGCCGCGATCGCGAAGGAGCTCGCCGCGGCGGGTGCGGAGGTCGTCGTCACCGACATCAAGGCCGAAGCCGCACAGCGCGTCGTCACCGAGATCGAGGCCGCGGGCGGCACGGCGAGTGCGTTCGAGGCGAACTCCGCGGTGGCCGAGGACAACGAGCGGATGGTCCAGCACGCGGTGGACACGTACGGCGCGCTCCACCTCGCCGTGAACAACGCCGGCATCGGCGCCGCTCCGCAGCCCATCGGCGAGTACGACGTCGAGGCGTGGGACCGGGTCCGCGCGGTCGACCTCGACGGCGTCTTCTACGGGCTCCGACACGAGATCCCGGCGATCCTGGCAGCCGGTGGCGGCGCGATCGTGAACATGGCGTCGGTGCTCGGCTCGGTCGGGATCGCGCACAACGCCGCGTACGTCGCGTCGAAGCACGCGCTCGTCGGGCTGACGAAGGTCGCCGCGCTCGAGTACACGGCGCAGGGCGTCCGCACGAACGCGGTCGGTCCGGGCTTCATCGACACCCCGCTGGTCCGCTCGTCCCTCTCGGCCGAGGAGCTCGCGGCGCTCGAGGGCGAGCACGCGGCGAAGCGGCTCGGCACCGACGCCGAGGTCGCGGCGCTCGTGCTGTTCCTGCTGAGCGACAAGGCCTCGTTCATCAGCGGCAGCTACCACCTGGTCGACGGCGGGTACTCCGCGCACTGACCGGGACTGCCTCGCCTCTCCTGGTCCCTCCGGCCGTACCTGGTCGGAACGGGCGTACCTGGTCGGGAGAACTGACCAGGTACGCCCGTTCCGACCCGGCGTCGCACGTGCGACGGGAGGGAACGGGCGAACGGGAGGCGCGGCTCGCGTCGTGCGCTCAGGTCGCGTCGGGACCGAGGATCGCGTCGTGGGGGAGCAGCGCGTGCACGCCCCACGTACGGTTCGCGACCTGGGTCACGCGCATGCTCACCGCGACGCTCGCCATCGCCAGCGCCTGGCCGCGGGTGATCCCGTGCAGCCCGGCGATCCAGTCCACCATCCGGTCGAGCGCCGTCGTCATCGCGGTGTTCAGGTCGGCATCGAACCCGAACGTGATCCGTCCCGCCGGGGTCTCGGCGTGGATGCCCTCGACGGGAGCGCCGTCGAGCAACGAGAGCGTCATCGTGGTCGTCATCCCGCACTCGACCGCGGTACCCGAGACCTCGCCGTCGCCCTGCGCCGCGTGGCCGTCCCCGACCGAGAGCATCGCGTCCGGCACGGTGACGGGCAGGTACAACGTCGAGCCGACGACCAGCTCACGGCAGTCGATGTTGCCCCCGCCGAGCGGCCGCGGCGGGATCGTCGAGTGCTCCCCGGTGGGTTCCGGCGGGAGCCCGACGACGCCGAGGAACGGCGCCGTCCGGACGCCGAGCCCGAGCTGGTTCCGCGCCGTGCCCGCAGCCGCGTCGACGTCCCAGAGCAGCGGTCCGCGGGATGCCGGGTCGGCGAGCCCGAGCGCCCGGTTGACGGGGGTGTCGACCCCGCCGGACCCGGTGTAGCCCCAGCCATCGGGCACGAGCGCGTCGAAGCGCACGGCGAGCACCTGGCCCGGGCGCGCCCCCTCGACCGCGATCGGTCCGACCAGGCAGTGCCCGCGGCGGCCGTCGAGGAGCGTCGGCGCGTCGGCCCCCGGTGCGGCGAGCCGCTCGGTGTACCCGGCGGCGCTCAGCGTCCGGACGGTGACGGTGTCGCCGTCCTGCACGCGGAGCACGGGGGCGCGCTCGGCGGTCAGGACGTCGACGGCGGTGTCGAGCGAGGCATCGAGGCGGTGGGAGGTCACCGGACGATCCTCCCAGCCGCTCCGCCTCAGTGGAACTGCGGGATGGTCAGCCAGATCCCGTAGAGCACCGCCGCCGCGCAGACCGCGAAGCACACGATCGCCCCGGCCAGTGCGACCGGCGGGGTGTGGCCGGACCGCGGGGTCTCGTCGCGGTGGGCGGTGCGCTCGCCGGCGGCGTCCTGCGGCTGCCCGGTCCCGAGCAACCGGAGGCCGAGCGTGTAGACGAGCACGATGCCGACCGCGGCGACGAACCCGACGCCGGCGACGATGCCGATGCTGCTGAGGTCGATGCTCACGGTACCTCCTGGACCGAGGCCGGCTCGGTGGCCGGCTGCTCGTCGTTGACGGTGTCCTTCGTGATCGGCTTCCGCCGCGCGAGGAGGAAGAAGCCGAGGCCACCGACCAGGGCGAGCACCGCGACGACCACCAGGCCGACCGTGCTCGTCGAGGCCACGAGGGTCGCGAGGGCGCCGACGACCGCGGCCGCGGGCAGCGTGATCACCCACGCCACCACGATCCGACCGACCACGGACCAGTGCACGTCGGCGAGCTTCTTGCCGAGGCCCGAACCGATCACCGACCCGCTGGTGACGTGGGTGGTCGAGAGCGCGAAGCCGAGGTGCGAGGACACGAGGATCGTCGCCGCCGAGCTCGTCTCCGCCGCGAACCCCTGCGGCGACTGCACGTCGGAGATCTTCTTGCCGACGGTCCGCATGATGCGCCAACCGCCCGTGTAGGTGCCGAGGCCGATCGCGAGACCGCAGGCCAGGATCACCCAGAGCTCCGGTCCGGTCCCCGCGGCCTGGTAGTCCGCCGCGATGAGCGTCAGCGTGATGACGCCCATCGTCTTCTGCGCGTCGTTGGTGCCGTGGGCGAGCGACACGAGCGACGCCGAGATCGTCTGGCCGTGCCGGAAGCCCGTCGCAGCGCCGTGCGTGGTCGCGTTCCGCGTGAGCGTGTACGCCAGGTAGGTCGCGACGAGGGCGATGACGCCGGCGATCACGGGCGAGAGCAGCGCGGGCAGCACCACCTTCGACACGACGGTGGTCCAGTCGACCGAGTGCAGACCGGCGCCGATGATCGACGCCCCGATGAGGCCGCCGAACAGTGCGTGTGTCGACGACGACGGCAGGCCGAAGTACCAGGTGGCGAGGTTCCAGAGCACCGCGCCGACGAGTCCTGCGAAGATCATGGTCGGGCTGATCTGGATGCCGTCCTGACCCTCGCGGATGATGCCCTGCGAGACCGTCTTGGCGACCTCGGTGGACAGGAACGCGCCGACCACGTTGAGGACGGCGGAGATGAGCACGGCGGTCCGGGGCTTCAGGGCCCCGGTGGCGACCGAGGTGGCCATGGCGTTCGCGGTGTCGTGGAAGCCGTTCGTGAAGTCGAACACGAGGGCCACCACGATCACCAGCACGACGGTGACGAGGACGTCCATGGCGGCGACGCTAGGCCCGCCCCGGACCCGCTGCATGAACGCCGGGTGAACAGGTCCGCGGGGTCGTCCGTCTGTCAGGATGCAGAGGTGCCGACCTTCTCCGCAGCCCGAGGGGACTCCTCGTTCACCGACGCGCACGGCGTCGAGATCGTCTACTCGACGTGGCGGGCCGGGCGGCCGAAGGGCATCGTGCAGATCGCGCACGGCGTCGGGGAGCACGGGCTCCGGTACGAGCCGCTCGCGCAGGACCTGGTCCGCGCCGGCTACACCGTGCACGCGAACGACCACCGCGGTCACGGGCGGACGGGTCTCGCGCAGTGGGACGGCGACCACGCCCGGCTCGGGCGTCTCGGGCCCGGCGGGCTCCGCGCCGCGATCGCCGCCGTCGAGCAGATGAGCGTCTTCGCCCGCGAGCAGGACCCGGGGCTGCCCCTCGTGCTGCTCGGGCACTCGTGGGGCTCGCTCATGGCGCAGCGGATCGTGAACACGTCGTCCGAGCGGTACGACGGGGTGGTGCTGTCCGCCACGGCGTACCGGCTGCCCGGCTGGATGAACAGCGGCGACCTGAACGCCCGGCACGCGGGCTCCGGTCCGACGAAGTACGAGTGGATCACGCGCGACCGGGCGGTCATCGAGGCCATCGCGGCCGACCCGCTCGCGGTCGAGGCGGACGTCATCAAGCTCTTCGGCGTCGCGGACGCGGTGCGCCTGCTCGGGGTGCCGCGTCGCCGCATCCCGCACGACCTGCCGGTGCTGTTGCAGGTCGGGTCCGACGACACCCTCGGCGGGCCCCGGTCGGTCGATCGGCTCGCCCAGGCGTACCGCCGTCGCGGCCGGCTGTCGGACGTGCAGGTCCACGTCTACGAGGGCGCACGGCACGAGGTCTACAACGAGACGAACCGCGACGAGGTGGTCGCCGACCTGGTCGCATGGCTCGACCGCCACGTCGGTCGCTGACGCGACGATGGAGCGGCCTGGAGGCGCGGGGCGGGGCCGCCACGGGCCTCCAGGCCGACAGGTGACGGGCGTAGGCTCGTCCCGTGCACGGTGAGTACAAGGTCCCCGGAGGCAAGCTGGTCGTCGTCGACCTCGAGGTCGTCGACGGCGGCATCCAGGAGTTCCGGCTGGCGGGTGACTTCTTCCTCGAACCGGACGACGCACTGCCGCTGATCGACGAGGCCGTCAACGGCCTGCCCGCGACGACCGACGCGGCCGGCATCGCCGCCGCGGTCCGCGCCGCGCTGCCCGAGGGCGCGGTGCTGCTCGGGTTCACCCCGGAGTCGGTCGGCGTCGCCGTCCGTCGCGCGCTCTCGCGGGCGTCGACGTGGCAGGAGTACGACTGGGAGATCGTCCACGAGGGGCCGATCAGCCCGAACGAGCACCTCGCGCTCGACCAGGTCCTGACCGAGGAGGTCGGTGCCGGCCGCCGCGGTCCGACCCTGCGCATCTGGGAGTGGGACCAGCCCGCCGTCGTGATCGGGTCGTTCCAGTCCCTGAAGAACGAGGTCGACCCGGCCGGAGCCGCGAAGTACGGGGTCGAGGTCGTCCGCCGCATCTCGGGTGGCGGCGCGATGTTCATGGACGCCGGCGCGATCATCTCGTACTCGCTGTACGTCCCGACCGACCTCGTGCAGGGGATGACCTTCGCGGACTCGTACGCCTACCTGGACGAGTGGGTGATCGAGGCGCTGAAGTCCCTCGGCATCGAGGCGTACTACCAGCCGCTCAACGACATCTCGTCGACGAAGGGCAAGATCGGCGGCGCCGCGCAGAAGCGGCTCGGCACCGGGGCGCTGCTCCACCACGCCACGATGAGCTACGACATGGACGGCCAGAAGATGGTCGAGGTCCTCCGCATCGGGCGCGAGAAGATGAGCGACAAGGGGACGACCTCGGCCGCCAAGCGCGTCGACCCGCTGCGCTCGCAGACCGGCCTCACCCGCGCCGAGGTCATCGATCGGTTGATCGGCACGTTCACGAAGCTCTACGGGGCGCACGAGGGGCACGTGACCGACGCCGAGCGTGCGCGGGCCCGGGAACTCGTCGAGACGAAGTTCGCGACGCGGGAGTGGCTCGAGCGGGTCCCCTGATCGGCCGTCGGATCGACAGGATCATCCGCGCGGCGGAGGTCCTGGCCGGTCGACTGACGTAGCGTCGGGACCGTGAACTGGTTGATCCTCCTGGGGGCGGTGGCCGCGGCGGCCGTCGTGATGTGGGTCGCCGATCGCGTGGGGTGGATCGACCTGTCGAACAAGGCCACACGCAGCGGCGGATCCGGTGGTGTCGGCGCGATGATGGACGAGGTGTTCGCCCCGACCCGTCACGAGACGCAGGCCGAGTACGAGCGGCAGTCGCGCCTCCCGAAGGAGGCCCCGACGCCCGCCGACGACGACCACGACCTGCTGAGCGGGAACGTGCTCATCCGGGTGCCGTCGGTCGGGCACGCCGGCCGGCACGAGGCACGTCCCGGCACGCTCGACCGGACCTACTGAGCTGCGGCGCCCGCGCCGCTAGCGCGTCGTGAGCTCCTGGTAGTCCGGGTGCCGCTCGATCCAGGCCTTCACGTAGGTGCAGATCGGGACGACTCGGAGCGACCCCTCGCGGACGTCGTCGAGCGCGTGCTGGACGAGGATCGACGCGTGGCCGCCACCGCGGTGCGCGGGGTCGACCTCGGTGTGGGTGAAGCGGATCTCGTCGCCGTCGACCTCGTACGCCGCGAAGCCGATGACCTCGCCGTCCTCGACCAGGGAGTACTGCTGCGCGTCGGTGTCGTTGCGGACCTCGGGTGATGCCATGGCGGCGACGGTACGCCGCGGGCCTGACCGGCGTCCGGGGCTGCCCCGAACAAGGGGCCGTGCGGCGTCGCTGCGGGCACTACTCTCTCTCCGTGCCCGACTCGACGCCCTCGCTCCGCTTCCGCACCCCGCCGGGATGGCCGACGCCGTCCACCGACTGGGTCGACCTGTACGAGGGTGCCGAGCCCGCTGCCGGGTGGACCCCGGCTGACGACCTGCCGCCGGCACCCGCCGGGTGGGTGTTCTGGGTGCCGACGCGCGAGCTGCGTCGTTCGGCGGCCCGTGGCGCGACCGTGGCGATGGTGGTCGGTGCCGCCGCGACGCTCGCCTCCTTCCTCGTCCTCGGCGTCCTCTGGGCCGCCGACGGACCGGCCGTCCTGGCGCTGGCACCCCTCATCGCGGGTGTCGCGCTCTGGGTGGTCGGCGTCTCCCGGCACGACGACGCGGTCGCAGCAGCGGCCGGCCGGGTGCGCAACCGGTCCGCCGCCCGTCGCGCGGAGGCACTGTCCGGTCCTGGTGCCGCGGCCCACGCCGACCCGGGCCAGGCGGCAGCCCTCGCCGCCTGGTCGGCCGAGGCGTGGTCCGTACCGTCCGCCCGGCCCTTCGTCGAGGGCCCGCCCTCCCGGGTCGTACGCCGGGCGCAGCGTGTGCTGCTGTCCGTCACCGCCGGGGTCGCGGCGGTGCTGCTCGTGGCCGGGACCTCGATGTCGCTCCTGCCCCTCGTCCCCGCTGTGGAGGACGCCGCCGCCGCGGCCTTCGGTTCCGCGGACCCGGGGTTCGGCGGGCCCGACGACGCCCAGGTGCCGGAGTGGTCCTCGGACGACGGCCACACGAACGTGACGTGGCTGGCCGGCGACGACGAGTGGGAGGGCACCTGCGGCGCGACGCCGGGGGACGCGAACTGCGATGCGTACGAGATCGACACCGATGAGAGCTGCACCGCGGTCGTCACGGTCGGGTTCTTCGCGAGCGAGGACGACGAGGAACCGAGCCGGGTCGAGGAGCGGACGGTCACGCTCACGGCGGACGTGCCGCTCGTCCTGGTCGAGAACCACGACGAAGCGGTCTCCGACGTCGGGGACGTCTCCTGTGTCACCGACGGAGGGACGGACACGGACCGCGTGACCGCGACGCAGCGGGCCGAGGACCGCGTCGACACCGACGCGGTCGAAGGGTGCGACGAGGCGCACTGCGTCGCCTTCGCCGTGACGGCACCGGCCGACTGCGCCGCTGCGGCCGTGCAGTTCCGGGTCGCCGCGGCGATCGGGACCGTGCACGCGCCGCACGACCTCGCGGTGGTCACCGCCCTGCGGGCCGGGAAGGCGACCGACGTGTTCGTCGGCGGCACCCGTGACGCGTCGGACGTCGTCGCGGGCGGCGTCACCTGCCGGGCGACCGAGGACACCGGGTCGACGCAGTCGTCCTGAGTGCCGTGGTCCGACGGCAGGCCGCGTCGCGGGAGCACGGGGCGCTGCGGGAGGATGGGGCGGTGCGCAGCCTCGACGACCGGAGCCCGGACCTCGTCGTGCTGGGCGACAACCTCGACGTGCTGCCGACGCTGCCCGACGCGTCGTTCACCGTCGTCTACCTGGACCCGCCGTTCAACACCGGCCGGAAGCAGCGCCGGCACGCGGTGACAGCCGAACGCCGGACCGCCGGGGACGCTGGGACGATCACGGGCTTCCGCGGTCGGACCTACGAGCGGATCCGGGGCGACCTGATGCGCTTCGACGACCGCTTCGAGGACTACTGGGCCTTCCTCGAGCCCCGACTGCTCGAGGCCTGGCGCCTGCTCACCGACGAGGGGACGCTGTACCTGCACCTCGACTACCGCGAGGCGCACTACGCCAAGGTCCTGCTCGACGCGCTCTTCGGCCGCGACGCGTTCCTCAACGAGATCATCTGGGCGTACGACTTCGGCGCGAAGTCCCGCTCGCGCTGGCCGACCAAGCACGACACGATCCTGGTCTACGTGAAGGACCCGGAGCGCTACTGGTTCGACTCCGAGACGGTGGACCGCGAGCCGTACATGGCGCCGGGACTCGTCACACCGGAGAAGCGGGAGCGCGGGAAGCTGCCGACCGACGTGTGGTGGCACACGATCGTCTCGCCGACCGGCAGCGAGAAGACCGGGTACCCGACGCAGAAGCCCGAGGGGGTGCTCCGCCGCATGGTGCAGGCGTCGTCGCGCGAGGGCGACTGGGTGCTCGACTTCTTCGCGGGGAGCGGCACCCTCGGCGCGGTCGCGCGCGACCTGGGCCGGCGGTTCGTGCTCGTGGACGACAACCCGGTGGCGGTCGACGTGATGCGGCGGCGGTTGCCGCACGCGATGGTCGAGTCGGGACCGGACCGGCAGGGCTGAGCGGAGGCGACACCGTCCGGGCTCGTCAGGGCCGGGACGACGAAGGCGACATCGTCGACGTCGTACGACGGCGTCGATGTCGCCTCACAGCGGCTCCGGCGGACTACTCCGCCGAGTGCCGCCCGTGGTGCTCGGCCGGCGCAGGCGCCCCGTCCGACGCCGCGTGCGCCGGGTGCGTCCGGACGGTCGACGTCGTCGCCGGAGGCTCGTCCACCGGTGCCGCTGCGGCGTGCGCGCCGTGCGTGCTCGCGTCGGCGAGCGGAGCGCGCGTGCCGTCCTCGGGGTGGTGACCGGTGCGGTCGGCGGCACCCGTGTCGGAGGCGGGCCGCGTGGCGGAGGAGGTGGAGCCTCCAGACCGGTCCTGCGGCTGCTGCACCGTGACGTCCGGCGAGGTCGGGACCGCCTGCATCGAGCCCGTGTCCGGGGTGACCAGCGACCCGGTGTTCGCCGCCGCCTGCTGCGCGTCCGCCGTCAGGCGGTCGGAGTCGCCCTTCGCGGCGTTCGCCTGCTCCTGCAGCGCCGACACCTTGCGGAGCGGCGGGACCCGGAAGAACCAGGTCAGGACGAAGGCGAGCAGGATCACGCCGAGGCCGACGAAGTAGACGACGACGGCTGACTGGCTGAACCCGACCAGGAACGGACGGGTGAGCCGCTGGTCCGCGCCGTTCAGGAACGACGTGTCGCTCGTGGCCGAGCCGGCGGACGAACTCGCTGCCGTGTCGCCGCTCTTCAGCTGGTCGATCAGCTTCGGGGCGACCTCGTCGACCACGGCCTTCCGCTGGTCGGCGTTGCTGTAGTCGACCTGCAGCGTGCCGTCGACGACCTCGGCGTTCGCCTTCGACGCCGCGGTCTCGAGCGCCTGCTGCTCGGCGGCCGACTTGTTCGCGGCGACCTGCTCGGCGATGACCGAGTCGGCCGACGAGGCGGGGATCGCACCGGCGGCGACCTGCTGCTGCACCTGGGCGGTGACCTGCTGCGTCACGGCCTGGTCGGCGGCCTGCTTCGCGGCGGAGGCACCCTGGTCGAGACCCTGCTGCACGTTCTGCTGCACCGGGTCGACGATCTTGGACCAGATCTGGTCCATCACGCCCTTGTTCTCGGACGCGCTCGCGACCGAGGGGGTGAGCGCGGCGTTCAGCGCCGACTTCAGCGTGGTCTCGTTCTGCATCGCGCCGGTGATGTTCGTCGGCATGAGCGTGAACAGGACCGACAGGAGCACCGCGGTGCCCATGGTGCCGCCGATCTGGCGGAAGAACGTCGCCGCACTCGTGGCCACGCCGATGTCCCGCGGCGAGACCGAGTTCTGCGCCGCGAGGGTCAGCGTCTGCATGAGCTGGCCGAGGCCGAGTCCGATGCCGAACATGCCGAGCATGAGGAACCAGAGGGGGCTGTCCGCGGTGAGGAAGGTCAGCAGCGTGAAGCCGATCGCGGTGAACGCCGTGCCGGTGACCGGGAAGACGCCGTAGCGGCCGGTGCGCGAGATGATCTGGCCGGACGCGATCGAGGAGATCATCAGGCCGAGCACCATGGGCAGCATCGCGAAGCCGGACTCGGTCGGCGTGACGCCCTTGACGATCTGCAGGTAGAGCGGGATCGTCAGCATCGCGCCGAACATGCCGAAGCCGACGAGCACGGACAGCACCGCGGCCATCGAGAAGACCCGCGAGCCGAAGAGCTTGAGCGGCAGGATCGCGTCGTCGCCCATGGAGCGCTCGACGATCACGAAGGCGATCAGGCCCAGCGCACCGATCGCGTAGCAGGCGATCGCGCCGGGGGAGTCCCAGCCCCACTCGCGGCCCTGCTCGGCGATGAGGAGCAGCGGCACGAGGGTCACGATGACCAGGGAGGCGCCCCACCAGTCGATGCGGGGCGTGCCGCGGTCGCCGAACTTCGGCAGGTGCAGGAACGTCGTCACCATGATCAGCGCGACGATGCCGACGGGCACGTTGACCAGGAAGACCCAGCGCCACCCGCTGACGAACAGGATCTGGGACGCACCGGCGAACAGACCGCCGACGAGCGGGCCGATGACCGAGGAGATGCCGAACACGGCCAGGAAGTAGCCCTGGTACTTGGCGCGCTCGCGCGGGGCGAGCATGTCGCCCATGATCGCTAGGGGCAGCGACATCAGACCGCCGGCGCCGAGGCCCTGCAGCGCACGGAACCCGGCGAGCATGAGCATCGAGGTCGAGAACGACGCGGCGAGCGACCCGAGGATGAAGATGCCGATCGCCGTGAGGAACAGCGGGCGTCGGCCGAAGATGTCGGAGAGCTTGCCGTAGATCGGCGTCGTGATCGTGGACGCGATCAGGTATGCGGTGGTCACCCAGGCCTGCTGGTCGAGTCCGTGCAGGTCGTCGCCGATCGTGCGGATGGCGGTGCCGACGATGGTCTGGTCGAGCGCGCCGAGGAACATGCCGGCCATCAGCCCGTAGATGACGAGCAGGATCTGCCGGTGGTTCATCACCGCGTTCGAGGACGTGGTGGGGGCCGCGGGTGCGGTCGCCGTCTGGGTCATCAGGTCTCCCGTGCGTACTGGTGCTCGCGCGTCACTCGCACCCGGGCGTGGGGGAGCGTTGTTGCGCGCACTGCAAAAATACAACCAGCGCAAACGGATTGTTCCCATCCGCCTCGTTCCTGTGGACATCGGCAGGGTCCTCCGGGGGATGTGCAGGAGAGCCGGATCGGCGCGAGGCTGCTGCTGCGGGACGGGGGACACGACGAGGGGCGTCACCGGACGGATCCGGTGGCGCCCCTGGTCGGTCGTCGGTGGCTACGCGCCGAGCGCGGCGTCCACGATCTCCTTCGCCTCGCGCTGCACCTGCTCCAGGTGCTCCTGGCCCACGAAGCTCTCCGCGTAGATCTTGTAGACGTCCTCGGTGCCCGACGGACGCGCGGCGAACCAGGCCTTGTCCGTCACGACCTTGACGCCGCCGACGGCCGCGTCGTTGCCCGGTGCCTTCGAGAGCTTCGCGGTGATCGGGTCGCCGGCCAGCGTGTCGGCGGTGATCGCGTCGCCGTCGAGCTTCGACAGCCGGGCCTTCTGCTCCTTGCTCGCAGCGGCGTCGACGCGCTGGTAGACCGGCGCGCCGAAGCGCTCCGTGAGCTCGGTGTAGAGCTGCGACGGGGTCTTGCCGGTCACGGCGGTGATCTCCGACGCCAGGAGCGCCAGGATGATGCCGTCCTTGTCGGTCGTCCATGCCGTGCCGTCCTTGCGGAGGAACGAGGCGCCGGCGGACTCCTCGCCGCCGAACGCCACGGAGCCGTCGATCAGGCCCGGGACGAACCACTTGAAGCCGACCGGGACCTCCCACAGGCGGCGGCCGAGCGACTCCGCGACGCGGTCGATGATGCTCGACGACACGAGGGTCTTGCCGATCGCGGCGTCGTCGCGCCACTCGGGACGGTGCGCGTACAGGTACTCGATCGCGACCGCGAGGTAGTGGTTCGGGTTCATCAGGCCGCCGTCGGGCGTGACGATGCCGTGGCGGTCCGAGTCGGCGTCGTTGCCGGTCAGGACGTCGAAGTCGTCCTTGTGGGCCAGCACCGAGGCCATGGCGGACGGGCTCGACGGGTCCATGCGGATCTTGCCGTCCCAGTCGAGGGTCATGAACGCCCAGGTCGGGTCGACCTCGGGGTTCACCACGGTGAGGTCGAGGCCGTAGTGGTCGCGGATGCGCTCCCAGTACGGCAGCGACGCACCACCCAGCGGGTCGGCGCCGATCTTCACGCCCGCGCGCTTGATCGCGTCGATGTCGATGATGTGCTCGAGGTCGGCGACGTACGTGCCGAGGTAGTCGTACCCCTCGGCAGCGGTCTCGTCCTGGCGGCGGACGTCGGCGTTCCCACCGGCGATGATCGCGTTCGCGCGGTCGGCGATCCAGGACGTCGCGTCGCTGTCGGCCGGGCCGCCGTGCGGGGGGTTGTACTTGAAGCCGCCGTCACGCGGGGGGTTGTGGCTCGGCGTGATCACGATGCCGTCGGCGGTGTCGCCGTGCTCGGCGCGGTTGTACGTGATGATGGCGTGGCTCAGCGCCGGCGTCGGCACGAAGCCGTCCTCGGCGTCGGCGAGCACGCGGACGCCGTTCGCCGCGAGGACCTGCAGTGCCGTCTGCTCTGCGGGGGCGGAGAGTGCGTGGGTGTCACGGCCGATGAAGAGCGGCCCGGTGGTGCCCTGCTCGGCGCGGTACTCGACGATCGCCTGCGTGATGGCGGCGATGTGCGTGTCGTTGAACGCGGTGTCGAGCGAGGATCCGCGGTGGCCGGAGGTGCCGAAGACCACCTTCTGCTCGGGGATCGACACGTCGGGGACACGCTCGTGGTAGGCCGCCAGGAGGGCGTCGAGGTCGACGAGGTCGTCTGCGGTCGCGGGGGTGCCGGCGCGGTCGTTCATGCGCCCATCCTGGCACCAGCACGCTCCGGCTGCCCCAACGTGTCACGTGGGCGCACGGGGCCCCGTCCGCGCGGCGGCGGCCCGTACGCATCGCTCGGAGGCCACCCGGACGTGGCACGAGCGGCCGCCCGGCCGGGGATGTGGGGGACGTCCCGGGACGGACGACCGCTCGCGGTCGGTGTCGGCTGCTGCGCTCAGGCGGCCCGGAACGAGCCGGTCGTCGTGCGCAGCGATCCGGTGACGGTGCGGTTCGCGGCCGTCACCGTGCCGGGGCGCCGGAACTGCGTGTCCACGAAGCGGCCCAGGACGCGGCCGATGCCGGTGCCGGTGTAGCTGCCGACCGGGCGCCAGGCGGCCTCGACCGCGTAGGCGCCGAGCTCGTCGCGCTGCTCGAGGCCGGAGACGTAGGCGCCGCCGAGGGGGTTCTGTCGGTTCTGCACGGGTGCTCCTCGTCGTCGTGCCGAGGTCCCGGAGTCGCCGGACCGACGACCAGGGCGCCGTCGGCTGTACGCACGACGGTACCTCGTTGTCTTGCACAATGCAAGACAACGAGGTGGATCACGCCACGAGCTCGCAGAACGTCCGTCCGTCGGTGGTCCAGCTCTGCCGCGCCTGCAGCCCGGCCGCGGTCGCGTGCCGGAGCAGTGCGTCGACGCCGACCTCGGCCCACGGGAAGCCCTCGCTCCGGTTGCCGTCCACGTCGACCACGTGCGCGGTGAACGCCCGGTCGGCGGTGCGGTCGACGTGGGTCTCGACGACCACGCGGCCGCCGTCGCGGACGATCTCGCCGCAGCGGGCCAGGAGCGCGACGGGGTCGCCGCCGATGCCGATGTTGCCGTCGATCACGAGTGCGGTGTCCCAGCGGCCCTCGTCGGGGATGGTGTCGAACACCGACCCCTGCACCGCGGTGCCGCCGGAGCGTCGGGCGATGGCGACGGCCTCGGCGGAGACGTCCACGCCGAGCGAGGGGATGCCCAACGCCCGGGCGGCGACGAGCATGCGGCCGGGACCGCACCCGATGTCGATGACGGGGCCGTCGGCGCCCTCGAGCAGTGAGCGGTCGACGCGGTCGGCCGCGGCGCTCCAGCGGCCGACGTCCATCGTGACCTCGACGTCGGGGCGGTCCGGGTCGGTCAGGCGCAGGTGGCCGTCGGTCTGCAGGGCGCGGGCGTACGGCTCGCCGCCGCCGGCACCGAACGTGACGGTGTCGTGCATCGTCATCGGGCACCTCCGGTCGTCGTGGTCAGGGTCGTGTCGCGCTCGGCAGCGAAGGCCGTGGCGAACCGCGAGGTCGGCGCGAGGGCGGCGACCTGCTCCGCGTCCGCCACCGTGTCGACGTCGAGCAGCGCCGGGAGCGTGCCGACCGAGAGGCCGGCGTCCGTCAGGCGGGCGAGCTGCACGGCGCCGGTGTCGTCCTGGGACATCGGGACGCCGCGGAGCAGGGCCCCGTCGGGCTCGCGGAGGTACAGCGACCAGAAGCCGCCGTCGTCCGCGGGGCCGAACCACGCGTCGCGCTCCGGGTCCTCGAACACGGGCACGAGGTGCTCCGGCGTGGCCTGCGGGGTGTCCATGCCGACGAGCAGCGTCGGTCCGGTCATCGCGTCGAACATCGCCCCGAGCCGCTCGTCGAGGCCGCCGCCGACCTGGTGCAGGACCTCGAAGTCGTCGGTGCCCTCGGGCAGCACGACGCCGTCGTAGAGCAGCACGCGACGCGAGGCGGGCAGGGCGCGCACCGTCTCGATCGTGTCGGCCAGCGCCGCCGAGGCGACCCGTGCGGCGCCCTCGGGGGTCAGGGCCGGCGTGAGCCGGGTCTTGACCTTGCCGGGCAGGCACTCCTTGGCCACGACGACCACCGTGACGTCCGTCATGAGCGTGCTCCTTCCGTGGTGGACCCGGCCACGTCGCGGGCCGGACCGGGTGCGACCACGCGGGGTCGTGCCTCCCGTCCGTACTCGCGCAGCAGGCGGGACATGTCGCGGACGGCGTTGACCGTGCCGCGGAGCGTGCCGGTGACCTTGCTGTCGCCGACGCGCTGGGCGTAGCCGATGTCGGACTCGTCGACCCGCCACCCGGCCGCGTGCGCGGCCAGGACCATCTCGAGCGGGTAGCCGCTGCGGCGGTCCTGCAGGTCGAGGGTGACCAGGTCGGCGCGGCGCATGACGCGCATCGGGCCGAGGTCGCGGAGGCGGTAGCCGGTGGCGCGGCGCATCAGGACGGCGAGGACGCGGTTGGCGAAGCGGGCGTGCGGTGCCCAGGCGCCGCGGGTGGTGGGGACGCGGCGCCCGAGGGCGAGGTCGGTCTGCCCGTCGGCCACGCGGGCGACGAGGTCGGGCAGTTCGGCGGGGTCCATCGAGGCGTCGGCGTCGCAGAAGGCGACGTACTCGGCGGTCGCGGCGGCGACGCCGGCGGCGCACGCCGAGCCGAAGCCCTTGACCGGTTCGGTGACGACGGTCGCGCCGTGGGCGCGGGCGACGTCCGCCGATCCGTCGGTCGAGCCGTTGTCGACGACGATGGCTCGGTACCCCTCGGGCAGGCGGCCGATGACGCGCGGGAGCGCGTCCGCCTCGTCCAGGCAGGGCAGGATCACGTCGACGGTCATGTGGTTCATTCGGTGCGGATCGCCCTGGCGACTGGGCCGGTCTCCGGTCGCGCGCGTCGCGTCCTCGTCGGGCTGGTCGCCGGCGGGTGGGGTTCGGTCCATGCTCACGACGTAACACGATGACACGTCCCGGGGTACAGGATTCCTGTCCCCCGAGCGTGTCGGGCGCGGGGAACGGACGGCGTGACCCGCGATCGGGGGACGGCCGGGAGGCACGGGTGCGGTCGGCGGGCCGCCCGCGCGGGTGGGTGGTGGGGTCCCGGTGCGTGGTGCGCGGGCACCGCGCGGGCTGGTGCTCGCCACGGTGCTCGCCGCTGGGGGCGAGTCTCGCCCGGACGGACACGGCTCGCGCCGTCGGGCGCGAGCCGTGTCCGCTGAGACGAATCTCAGGTGGTGGCGTCCGCCTGACGCAGCGTCAGCGCTGCACGGCCGCGCGGAGGGGTGCCGTCGCGAAGTCGCGCATCCCCTGCTCGAAGTCGACCTGCGCCTGCCAGCCCAGCTCCGACCGGATCCGGTCGGACGACGCCGTGACGTGCCGGACGTCGCCGAGCCGGTACTCCCCGGTGACGACCGGCTGCGGGCCGTCGGGACCGGCGATCGCCGACGCCATGTCGCCGATGGTGTGCACGACCGCGGAGCCCACGTTGTACGCGCGGAAGGTCTCCGCCGGCAGCTCGGCGGTCGAGGCGATCGACGCCGCGTTCGCCCCGGCGACGTCGTCCACGTGCACGAAGTCGCGACGCTGCCGGCCGTCCTCGAACACGCGGGGTGCCTCGCCGCGGGCGAGTGCCGAACGGAACAGCGACGCGACCCCGGCGTAGGGGGTGTTCGACGGCATGCCGGGGCCGTACACGTTGTGGTAGCGCAGGGCGATCGCGGTGCCACCGGTCGCGCGGGCCCACGACGAGGCGAGGTGCTCCTGCGCGACCTTCGTCTGCGCGTACACGTTGCGGGGGTCGAGGGCCGCCGATTCGTCGATCAGGCCGGGCACGAGGGGCCGGCCGTCGGGGCCGATCGGGTCGAAGCGGCCGGCGTCGAGGTCCTCGCGTCGTCGGGCCGGCGGTCGCATCGGCTCGCCGTCGGCGGTCTCGTACGCGCCCTCGCCGTAGACGACCATCGAGCTCGCGACGACGAGGCGACCGATGCCGTGCCGGTCCATGCCCGCGAGGACGTGCGCGGTCCCGGCGTCGTTCGACGAGACGTAGTCCGGCGCGTCCTGGAAGTCGACGCCCAGGCCGACCTTCGCCGCCTGGTGGCAGACGACGTCGATGCCGTCGAGCGCCGCCTCGAGCGCGACGCGGTCACGGACGTCGCCGTGCACGAAGGACAGGCCCTGCTGCTCGTGGGCGCGGAGGACCTCGGCGGGGTCGCCGTGCACGTCGTCGCGCAGCGAGTCGAGGATGCGGACCTCGTGGCCCTCGGCGAGGGCGAGGCGGACGATCGCGGAGCCGATGAAGCCCGCGCCGCCGGTGACGAGCAGGCGGCTCACGCGGTCACCCCGAGGATGCTCGCGCTGGCGGCGGCGGGGACGAGCTCGCGCGGGGTGTAGTCGTCGGGCAGTGCGCCGACCACGTCGCCGATGGCGCGGACGATGACCTCGTTCGCGCGGGCGAGGCGCTCCATGACGGCGCCGTGGGTGACGGGGGCGTCGGCATCCGCCGCGCTGCCGTCGGTCGCCGTCTCGTCCGCTGCGGGTGCCAGGCCGGCGTCGGCGTCGGTGACGAAGGACAGGTTGACCGTGCCGATGCCGAGCTCGGCCGCGAGCGGCACCTCGGGCGTCATCGTCATGTTGATCGTGTGGCCGCCGGCCTCGCGCATCCAGATCGACTCAGCGCGGGTCGAGAAGCGCGGACCCTGGATGACGACGCACGTGCCGGTCGGCCTGAACGGCACGTCGAGTGCGGCGACGGCGTCGATCGCGGCGCGGCGGAGCACCGGGTCGAACGGGTCGGCGAAGGACAGGTGCTGCACCTGGTCCTCGAAGAACGTGTCCTTCCGGCCCCAGGTGCGGTCGATGAGCTGGTCGGTGACGACGAACGTGCCGGGTGCGTAGTCCGGGTGCAGGCCGCCGACCGCGCTCGAGGACACGATCGCCCGGACGCCGAGGGACCGGAGCGCCCACACGTTCGCGCGGTGGTTGATCAGGTGCGGCGCGACCGAGTGCTCGCGGCCGTGCCGGGTGAGGAACGCGACGCGCTTGCCGGCCATCGTGCCGACCGTGATCGGGCTCGACGTCGGGCCGTAGGGCGTGTCCACGGTGATCTCGTCGGCGGTGCCCTCCTCGAACAGGCGGTAGAGGCCGGAGCCCCCGATCACCCCGATGCGAGCCGTCGTTCCGTCCACAGGTGCGGTCGTGGTCACGTGGTCCTCCACAGGTCCTCCGGATGTCCTCGGCGCGTGGTGCGCCCTGGATACGCTACTGACGCCCCTCCGGCTCCGACCGGGAACGGGGCGACCCCACGATGTTCGGAGGCACACGTGCGCACGATCGGTCAGCACCGCGACGAGGTCGCCGCGCTCCTCGCGCCCGTGCTCGCCGAGCGGGGTACGGAGACCGTCGCGCTCGACGCCCTGGCCGACGGTGCCGGCGCGGGCCGCGGGTACCGCGTGCTCGCCCGCGGGGTGACCGCCCCCGTGCCGCTGCCGGTGTTCGACAACAGCCAGATGGACGGGTTCGCCGTGCGGTCGACGGAGGCCGGGGACGTCGTCCGCGTGGTCGACCCGATCCCGGCCGGTGCCGTGCCGGCGCCGCTCGAGCCGGGCACCGCCGCGCCGATCATGACCGGGGCGCGCCTCCCCGACGGCGCGGACGCCGTCGTGCCGGTCGAGGCGACCCCGCCGGGCGCGTTCCCCGCGGCGCTCGAGCTCGATGCGCTCGCCGTCCCGGACGGCACGACCGCCGGCACGTTCGTCCGGCGGGTGGGCAGCGACGTCGCCCTCGGCTCGGAGCTCGCCCGCGCCGGTGATCCGGTGACCCCCGCGCTCCTCGGTGCCCTGGCGTCGGCGGGCGTCGGCGACGTCTCCGTGGTGCGCCCGGTCCGGGTGCTCGTCGTGTCGACGGGCAGTGAGCTCGCCGACGGTGGTGCTCGGGACGACGGCGGCGCTCGGGACGACGGCCTCGACGGCGCGGGTGCGGTCATCCGGGACGCGAACGGTGTGGCGCTGCGTGCGGCCCTGGCCGAGGTCGGTGCCGTGGCCCGCGGTGTCCGGCTGAGCGATGCGGCCGAGACGTTCCTGCCGGGCCTCGAGTCGGCGGTGGGTGACTGGGCGGACCTCGTCCTGACCACCGGTGGGATCAGTGCCGGAGCGTACGAGGTCGTGCGCCAGGTGCTCGAGCCGCGTGGCCTCGTCGTCACTCCGGTCGCGATGCAGCCCGGCGGACCCCAGGCCCTCGGACGCGTCGAGCTCGCCGGTCGGCGGGTGCCGGTCGTCGCGTTCCCCGGCAACCCCGTGTCCGCGCTCGTGTCGTTCGAGGTGTTCCTGCGCCCGGTGCTCGCCGCCGCGGTCGGAGCGCCGGACCGCCCGACCGCCGAACTGCCGGCCGCCGAGTCGGCGGACTCACCGGTCGGCAAACACCAGGTCCGCCGCGGCCGCGTCGCCGACGGGCGCGTGCACTTCGTCGGCGGACCGAGCTCGCACCTGCTCGGCCACCTCGCCGCCGCGACACACCTCGTCCACGTCCCCCTCGGCACCGACACCGTCGCGCCGGGGGACCCGCTGACCGTCTGGAGCCTCCGATGACCGACGACCACCCGGACGGCGCGCGCGACGCCGAGCTCTCGCACGTCCGCTCGGACGGCACCGCGCACATGGTCGACGTGTCCGACAAGGCCGTGACGGCCCGGTCCGCCACGGCCACCGCGACGCTCGTGACCCGCTCCGACGTCGTCGAGCGGATCCTCGACGGGTCGTTGCCCAAGGGCGAGGTGATCGGCACCGCCCGCATCGCGGCGATCATGGCGGTCAAGAAGACCTCGGACCTGGTGCCGCTCTGCCACCCGCTGCCGATCGCCGGCGTCGAGGTCGACATCACCGGTGACGGCGACCGGGTCCGGGTCGAGGTCTCGGTCCGGACGACCTCGCGCACGGGCGTCGAGATGGAAGCGCTGACCGGTGCGAGCGTGGCGGCCCTGACCGTGTACGACATGGTGAAGGCCGTCGACCGGACGGCCGTGATCACCGACGTCCGGGTGCTCGAGAAGCACGGCGGCCGCTCGGGGGACTGGAGCAACCGATGACGTCCGAACCCACCAGGGGTCGAGCCGGTGTGGTGGTCGTCTCCACGCAGGCCTCGGCAGACGCGGCGCTGGACCGCACCGGGCCGGTCATCGCGGCGTGGCTGCGCGAGCGCGGGTTCACCGTCGCCGAACCGACGATCGTGCCCGACGGCGGCCCCATCGCCGACACCGTCTCCGCCGAGCTGCTCGCCGACGCGAAGGTGGTCGTCACCACGGGCGGCACCGGCGTCACACCGACCGACCGCACGCCCGAGGCTGTCGCCCCCCTGATCGACCTCGAACTACCGGGCATCGTCGAGGAGATCCGTCGTCGCGGGCTCGCCGGTGCGGGGCCGACCGCGCTGCTGACCCGCGGGGTCGCGGGCATCGCCGGCGGCCGGGCGGTCGTGGTGACCCTGCCGGGGTCGCGCGGCGGCGTCGCCGACGGACTCGCGGTGCTCGACGGGGTGCTCGATCACGTGCTCGCGCAGCTGCACGGCGCGGGACACGCCCCCAGGAGCGCCTCGTGAGCGGGGAGCAGGGGACCGATGGGCGGGTCGTCGTCGCCGACGTCGTGGACCGGGTGGTCACCGTCGACGAGGTCTCCGCGGCCGTCACCACCGACCGTGACGGCGCCGTCGTCACCTTCGCCGGGGTCGTGCGCGACCACGACGAGGGCAAGGGCGTCACCGCGCTCGACTACGAACGGCACCCGAGCGCCGGTGACGTCATCGCCGAGGTCGCCCGGTCGATCGCGGCCGACCACCCCGAGGTCCGGATCGCCGTGCTGCACCGGGTCGGCGCGCTCGGCATCGGCGACGTGGCGCTCGCCGCAGCCGTGTCGTCGCCGCACCGGGCCGAGGCCTTCGCCGCCTGTGCCGCGCTGATCGACCTGGTCAAGGAGCGGACGCCGATCTGGAAGCGCCAGGAGTTCACCGACGGCACCGACGAGTGGGTCGCCGCCCTGTGACCCGGTGGGCACGCTCGCCCGGTGGACACCTGTGGAACCGCGCAGGAGACCGACGCCCGATCGTGACCCCGCCACCCGTTCAGGGCATGGCCCGGCACTCGGCGCGTTCATAGACTCCGGGACATGAGCGTTCTGCTGTACGGCGCGGGGATCGTGCTGCTCGTCTTCGCCCTGATCGACATCATCACCCGGGGTGAGGACCAGGTCCGTGGACTCCCGAAGTTCGCGTGGATCCTGATCTGCATCTTCCTGCCCCTGGTCGGCAGCATCGTGTGGTTCGCCGTCGGGCACGACTGGAGCGCGAACGACCGGAACCACGGCCGCTACATCGAACCGGACCGCCACGAGGACCGCTACGCGAGCATCGGTCACGCCCGCGCCGCCCACGGGGACAAGCGTGTGAACGGCACCGAGCAGGAGCTCGCCGCGCTCGAACGCGAGATCGAGTACTGGGCGCGGTGGAGCTCAGAGCGGCGCGCCAGCGACGCCGCGACCCCAGCGCCGAGCGAGCCTGCGAGCGAGGGGGCGCGCCTCCGCCGTGCCAAGGAGGCCGCCGGCGAGGGCGAGCCGACCCCGGGGAGCTGAGCCGCGCCTCCAGGCCGATCGGTCCGCGGCGTCGCCGCGCTCTCGCTGGGTCGAACCACGTTCCCGACATCGAACCAGCCGTCCGCCCTGGTTGGATGTCGGATCCCTGGTTCGACACCTCCGGCCCGCGCCGCGCGCCGCCCGCGCCGCGCGCCGCCCGCGCCGCGCGCCGCCCGCGCCGCCGCCCCGCGGCGCGCACACCCGCCCGCGCCGCCTACCCTTGACGGGTGGCTCATCTCCTCGGCGCCGAGAACGTGCATCTCGAGTTCCCCACCCGTGTCGTCTTCGACAGCGTCACCCTCGGCCTCGACGAGGGCGACCGCATCGGCGTCGTCGGCCGCAACGGTGACGGCAAGTCGACCCTGCTCGCCCTGCTGGCCCAGCGCCTCGAGCCGGACGTCGGTCGCGTCACCCACCGCCGTGGCCTGACCGTCGGCTACCTCGACCAGCGCGACGTCCTGCCCGCCGGGGCGACCGTCGGCAGCATCGTCGTCGGTGAGCTCGCCGAGCACGAGTGGGCCGGCGACCCGAAGATCCGCGACATCATCGGCGGGCTCGTGTCGGACATCCCGTGGGACGCCACGGTCGACGACCTGTCCGGCGGGCAGCGGCGGCGCATCGCGCTCGCGAAGCTGCTCGTCGGCGACTGGGACGTGCTGTTCCTCGACGAGCCGACGAACCACCTCGACGTCGAGGGCATCCAGTGGCTCGCCGACCACATCAACCGCCGCTGGTCGTCGAACCAGGGCGGCATGGTCGTCGTGACGCACGACCGGTGGTTCCTCGACGCGGTGTCGACCGACACGTGGGAGGTGCACGACGGTGTCGTCGAGCCCTTCGAGGGCGGCTACGCGGCGTACATCCTGCAGCGCGTCGAGCGCGACCGGCAGGCCGCGGCGAGCGAGCAGCGCCGCCAGAACCTCGCCCGCAAGGAGCTCGCGTGGCTCCGCCGCGGCGCGCCGGCGCGGACGAGCAAGCCGAAGTTCCGCATCGACGCAGCGAACGCGCTGATCGACGACGTGCCGCCGATCCGCGACAGCGTCGCGCTGTCGCAGATGGCGACCGCCCGGCTCGGCAAGGACGTCGTCGACCTGCTCGACGTCGGCGTCTCGTTCGGCGACGACGTGATCCTGCGCGACGTCGAGTGGCGGATCGCGCCGGGGGAGCGCACCGGCATCCTCGGGCCGAACGGCGCCGGCAAGTCGACGCTCCTCAACCTGGTCTCCGGAAAGCTGCAGCCCAGCGCGGGCCGTGTGAAGACCGGCAAGACCGTGCAGGTCGCGGTGCTCGACCAGCAGCTCGCCGACCTGCAGCAGTTCGCCGACGACCGTGTCCGTGAGGTCGTCGCCCGCAAGAAGACGAGCTACGTCGCCGACGGCAAGGAGATGACGCCGTCACAGCTGCTCGAGCGCCTCGGTTTCACCTCGGAGCAGCTGTCCACGCCGGTGAAGGACCTGTCCGGTGGGCAGAAGCGGCGGCTGCAGCTCATGCTCATCCTGCTCGACGAGCCGAACGTGCTCATCCTCGACGAGCCGACGAACGACCTCGACACCGACATGCTCGCCGCCATGGAGGACCTGCTCGACACGTGGCCGGGCACCCTGCTCGTCGTCTCCCACGACCGGTACCTGCTCGAGCGCGTCACCGACCAGCAGTACGCGGTCCTCGGTGGGCACCTGCGGCACCTGCCCGGCGGGGTCGACGAGTACATGCGGCTGCGTGCGTCCGGATCCGTCCCGCAGACGGCAGCTGCGGCTGCCGCCGCCTCGGCCGGGAGGCCCGACACGGCTCCGGCAGGCGGCACCGGCGGTGCTGCGGCTGGTTCCTCCACCCCTGCCGCACCCGGTCTGACCGGCGCGGACCGGCGCGCGGCGGAGAAGGAGATGTCGGCGCTCGACCGGAAGATCGCGAAGGCGGGGCAGGACCGGCAGCAGCTCCTCGACGCGTTCGCGGCGCACGACCAGTCCGACTACGCGGGGCTCGGGGCGCTGCAGACGAAGCTCGGAGCGATCGACGCCGAGGTCGAGCAGCTCGAGGAGCGGTGGCTCGAGGTGGCGGAGCTGCTCGGGGTGTAGCCCGGCGGTCGGCTTCCGTCCGCGGCGCTCGTCCCGCGGCGCGCGGCGGCGGCGCTCGTCGCGCAGTACTCGGCGGCGGGGCTCAGTCGCCGAGGCCGAGGATGAGTCGCCGGAGCAGCCCGGACAGCAGCGCCTGCTCGTCGTCGGCCAGCTCGGACAGGATCCCGCGCTCGGCCCGGAGCAGGTCCGCGATCGCCGTGTCCACGGCCGCGCGGCCGCTGGTCGTGAGGGACACGAGGATGCCGCGGCCGTCCCTGGGATCGGTGCGCCGGCTCACCAGCCCCCGCGCCGCGAGCCGGTCGACCCGGTTCGTCATCGTGCCGCTCGACACCAGGGTCTGCTGCAGCAACGACTTCGGGCTGAGCTCGTACGGCTCGCCCGCCCGCCGGAGCGCCGACAGCACGTCGAACTCCCACGGCTCGACGTCGCTCGCGTCGAAGGCCGCCCGTCGTGCGCGGTCGAGGTGCCGGGCGAGCCGGTCGACGCGGGACAGGACCTCGAGCGGGCCGAAGTCGAGGTCGCCGCGCTCCCGACCCCACGCCGCGACGATCCGGTCGACCTCGTCCTGCTGCGGCATCCCTCCATCTTGGCCGAAGCCGCCGCGCGCGGCCAGTGTCCGGGCCGTGGGAGGATGGACGGGCACCGGACGGGCTCCACCCCGCACGGTGTGTTCCGCCTTGGTGTAACGGCAGCACGACGGCCTTTGGTGCCGTTAGGTCCGGGTTCGAATCCTGGAGGCGGAGCAGGGGCGGACTCCTGGACCACGGGTCGACGGCGACGTCCTCGACCCGACGGTGATCCCCCCAGCCGTCACGCCGGACCTGGACGACGGAAGCGCCCGACGCCGCGATCGGTCAGGGCCGCGCGAGTCGGTCCCGGAGCGTAGCGTCGTCGTAGGCGGTGCGGTACAGACCGCGCCGCTGCAGTTCCGGGACCACGTGGTCGACGAAGTCGGTCAGGCCGGACGGGAACAGGTCGAGCATCACGTTGAAGCCATCGGCCGCTCCCGCGCGGAACCACGCCTCCATCGAGTCGACGATCTGCTCGGGCGTTCCCGCGATGAACCGTTGGCCGTAGCCGCCGAAGTCGCGCAGGAGCTCGCGGACCGTCGGGTTGCCGCGCGCGATGCGGTCGAGGAGCGTGCGCCGGTAGGCGTCGGACCACCCCGCGCCGCCCTGACGCGCCGCGTCCACGACGTCCGGCGGGACCGGGGCGTCGAGGTCGGCGTCGAGCAGGTCCGCGCCGAGGGCCTTGCCGAGCTCGGCCAGGCTGTAGGTCGCCGGGGCGAGGTGCTCCCAGTGGTCGAAGCGGTCGCGGGCCTCCTGCTCCGTGCTCCCGATCACGATCGCGAGCCCCGGGAGGACACGGACCGCGTCCGCTGGGCGTCCGGACGCGACGGCGACCTCGCGGACGGCCAGGCGGTGCTGGGCCGACGCGTCCGGGTCCTGTGCGACGGAGTAGACCGCGTCCGCGAACCGGCCGGCCAGCTCCACGCCGGGGCCGGAGCCGCCGGCCTGCACGACGGCGGGTCGATCGTCGCCCCAGTGCGCGAGGACCTCCGCGACGAACGACTCGGCACGGGCGTAGCGCTGTTCCCGTGGCGGCAGTTCGTCGATGCCGTGGTTCCGGACCGCCTCCACGTCCCAGGTCGTCACGGCGTTCCAGCCGAACCGTCGACCGGAGGCGCGGTGGATGCTGCCGAGTCGTCGGGCGAGCTCGGCGGGTTCGTTGAGCGTCGTCGACGCGGTGGCGATGAACCCGAGGTGGTCGGTCACGGCGGCCATCGCGGGGACCAGGATGCTCGGGTCGAGGTACTGGACCGGACGGCTGCGTGGGTCGGTGATCGCGGGGCGGTCCGCCAGGAAGACGGCGTCGACCAGGCCCCGCTCTGCCTCGCGGGCGACCGCCTGCCAGTGCCCGAGGTCGACCACGGCGTCGGGGGTGATGTCGTCCGAGCGCCATGCGGCCGGGCGCTGGCCGACGCCGAGCACGTTGATGTTGACGGTCAGGTGGTCGGCGGACATCAGGAAGCCTCCGGAGCGTCGTCGAAACGCGGTGCCGCACCGTCGAGGGGATCGAGGACCGGTGCCGGCACCCCGAGACGTCGGCGGAGCGTGCCGACTCGGTCGTCGTGCGCCGCGGTGCGGTCCTGCAGGGCGGCGGCGAGGGTCTCGAGGTCGTGGTGCACGAGGGCGTCCATGCGCACCGCGGGTACTGCATCGTCGGTGCTGCCCGCGAGCACCAGGTCGTCGGCCCGCTCGACCAGGTCGACCCGGCAGGTGCCGGTCGCACGGACGCTCGCGCCGCCGGACGTCACGGTCACCGGGAGTCCCTGCGGACTGCTCGGCACGTTCAGCGGTCCCGCGATCCGGTACGCGCCGGTGCTGTTGATCCGGGTGATCGCCGCGGTCTCCGCGAACGCGGGTGCGCTGCCGTCGAGGGCGAGGGTCTCCCGGGGCCAGCTCCGCCAGAGCTGCTGCACGACCGTGACCAGTTCGGTCACGTCGCTGTCCGGTCCTCCACGGAGGACCCAGGCGATCCGGCCGCCGGACAGCTGGTCGAGCGTCGCGATGCGTCGAGCCAGGTCGTACGGGTGACCGAGCGCACGGGCACGTGTCGTCACGGCGAACCAGGCTCGCGGGAGGTCGCCGAGCAGGGATGCTGCGGCGACGGTGGGGTCGCCGGCCGAGGGATCGTCCTCGAGCACCAGGAGCACCGGTGACCGCTCGGCGAGGAGGCCGGCGAGCCGCAGCCGGAGGGAGCGATCGGCGGCGAGGGCGTCGGCGAGGTCCCCACCGATGCGCAGGGCGGGCAGCGTCCTGGCCTCGGCGTCGCGCCGGACGGCCTCGGCCCGGACGGTGTCGCGGCTCCGGACGTCGACCTCCGTGCCGATGTCGTAGAGGAGCCGGTCCGCGATCATGCGCGAGCGGTGCAGCACGGGGTTGTGCTGTGCGATCGTCCGGGCATTGCGCCAGTGGCGGTCGAGGGCCCACCGCTGCTGCAGGTCCTCGAGCGGCTCGGGGAGCAGCGCGGCGATCTGCGTCAGCAGTCCACCGGCCTCGACCGCTGCCGGGACGATGAGCACCTGGGCGCGGAAGGTCTGGACCTCCGCGGCGTCGGCGGTGCGGTCGGCCACTGGCCCGGGTCCGGAGACGAGCGCCCGGTGGGCAGCGTCCGTGTCCGTCGCTGCGCGGAGGAGCGTGGCATCGGTCCCGAGGACGAGGGCTTCGAGTCGTCCGAAGCGCTCGAGGACACGGACGTCCGGCGGCCCGTGGCGGCGTCCGCTCTCGTCGATGAGCTCCGCGGCGGTGCGTGCGACGTCACGTGTGATCCCGGTGAGGACGGCGAGGAGCACCAGTTGCTGCCAGCCCGCGGCGCCACGGTGCTGCGTCGCGAAGGGTGCCACGTCTGCCGGGTCGACGGGGACGCCGTGCAGCTCGGTGGTACCGCTGCCGGTCGCACGCTGGCCGAAGCCCGTCCAGTCGTCCCGCACCACCACGCCGTCGGCACCTGCGTCGACGCCGACGATGACCAGGGAGTCCTCGTCGTCGACGGCGCTGTACTCGAGCCAGTCCGCGTGTGCGCTCCCCGTCGAGTAGTACTTGGTCCCGGTCAGCCGCAGCGTGCCGTCACCGTCGTGCAACCGCGTGGTGAACTTCGCGCCGGTACTGCCGTCCGCCTCCGTCCACCCGCCGCCGATCATCGCGCCGGAGGCGATCCGGCCGAGCCACTGACGACGGGTCGGGCCGTCGGCCTCCTTGAGGTGCCGTTCGGTCGCGAGCACGTGCGTCCGCCAGCTCTGTGCGAGGTTCGGGTCGGCAGCGGCGATGTCCGTGATGGTCTCCACGAGTTCGATCACGCTGGCACCGAGCCCGCCGTCGGCGCTGCTGAGCCGCATCCGGCCGAAGCCGAGGCGGCGGAGCTGGTCGTGGAAGCGGCGCGGGAGCCTGCCGGTGCGGTCCGTGTGCGCCGCAGCAGCCCGGACCTCCTCGAGGAACGTCGCGAACGTCGGACCGAGGAGCTGATGACCCATGCGCTGACCGTACCGACTCGGGAGCTGCGTCCCGATCCGGGTTGAGAAGTGTTGCGGGAGCGTTCGGTCCGGATCACGGGGAACCCGTACGCTCGGACCGTCCACCGCGGGCGGCTGACGCGTGCCGAGCCGGAGTCGTGGACCCGTGGAGGGGGAGCAGCTGTGCCCGATTGGCTCGTCGACGGTACGGCACCGGATGCCGACCCGTGGCCCCCGTCGCTCCGTGCGCGTGCGGAGGCAGCGGCCGACCGTGCCGGCCTCGGCCCCGAAGCCGTGCGCGTCCTGCTGGGAGCGGCCCTGATCGATTCACTCGTCCGGACGGCGACGCGCCTGACCGTCGGTCGGACGCGCGTCCAGCACGACGGCAACACGCTCCTCGCCGCTGACGACCCGCAGTTCGTCGAGGTCCTCCGCGAGACGTCCGGTCTCGCGGTGGCTGCGGTGGCCGCGGCCGAACAGCTGCTGTCCGGCGCCCTGGACCGCGAGGCGGCCGAGGACCTGCAGTTCGGCGTCCGCGCGATCACGGAGCGCGCACTGGACCGGGTGTTCGACACGCTGGGAGCGTCGGCGACGCTGGAGCACAACGGCCTCCACCGGTTGCGGCACGCCGCCACCCTGCTGTGGTCCGAGATCGAGTCGGCCGAGCCGATCCGCGGTCGCACCGGGCGTTGACGCCCGGGTCGACCGTCGTCGCGTGACTCCCGGCGACGGAGGCAGTGCTCGGGGACGGCCGTGCCCGAGCGTGTGAGGCGCTCGGGCGACGATCCCTGGGGGCCCGACCGACCGTTCAGCGGCCCGGCAGCGAGGCCAGTGCCTGCGACCGCTGCGCGAGCATCTCGTCGTACGTGCCGTCCCGCTCGGACCAGCGGAGGGGCCGGGCCCGCTCGACCACGACCTCGTGCGGCGTCGGGTCCTGCGAGAGCAGGCCGACCACCTCGTCGAGGAACGCCTCGAGGGGCAGCGCGTTCGGGTTGAGCCGCTCCTGACCCGCGGTCGCGACGGCCGGCGGGACGAGTTCGCTGACGCCGACACCGGTGCCCGCGAGGTGCGCGCGGAGCGACTCGGTGTACGAGTGCACCGCCGCCTTCGTCGCGCCGTACGTCGGCATCAGCGGGAACGGGGTGAAGCCGATCCCGGACGTCACGGTGAGGACGTCGCCGTGCCCCCGCGCGAGCAGGTGCGGCATGAACGCGTCGACCACGCGGATGGTGCCGAGCAGGTTCACGGCGACGGACTGTTCGGCCTGCGCGACGTGCGCGGGGTCCCGCAGGTCCTCGGTGAGCATGACACCGGACATCGTGACGACGAGGTCGAGGTCGGGGTGTGCTGCGAGGACCTCGTCGCGGGCCGCGAGGACGGACACGGCGTCCGTCACGTCGACGGTGACCGACTGGACGTCGTCGAGGTCGGCGGCGCGCCGTCCGCCGACGACGACCGTCGAACCGGCGTCGCGGAATCGGCGGGCGAGACCGGCGCCGATCCCCGAGGTGCCTCCGGCGATGAAGACGGTGCGGTTGCTGATGTCCATGTGGGTCGTCCTCCCGGTTCGGTGGTGGTGCACCGATGGTCGCTCCGCGCTCGGCAGGTCCGACAGGCCGCGGTCTTCCGGGGGAGTGACAGGGCCCCCGCTCCGCAGGACGTGCCCGGATACCGTGTGCTCCGTGGAGGAACGCGCAGACGACAACCGGCTCGGTCGGTACCTGGCGGCCAGGCGGGCGGTCGTGACGCCGGAACAGGTCGGGCTCCCGTCGGGGCCGCGCCGCCGGGTCGCCGGGCTCCGGCGCGAGGAGGTCGCACTCCTCGCCGGCATCAGCGCCGACTACTACCTGCGTCTCGAGCGAGGCCGGGACCGCAACCCCTCGCAGCAGGTCGTCGAGGCGCTCGCTCGGGTGCTCGACCTCGACGACGTCGAGCGCGAGTACCTCGCCGACCTCGCGGCACCCCGGCCCCGGCGGCGCCGCACCCGTCGGACCGATCGGATGCCGGACCGCCTGCACCACCTGCTCGCCGCGGTGGACGTGCCCGCCTTCGTCGAGAACCGCACGCTCGACGTCCTCGCGGCCAACGCCCTGGCGACGGCACTGTCACCGCGGATGACCCCCGGTCACAACCGGCTGCGGTCGCTCCTGCTCGACCCCGAGGAGCGCGCGTTCCAGCAGGACTGGGACCGCGCGGTGGTCGACATGGTCGCAGCGTTCCGGCACACCCTGGGCACCGACGTCGACGACGACCGGGCGATCGAGCTCGTCGGCGAACTGTCGCTGGTGAGCGCCAGGTTCCGCGAGGTCTGGGCGCGGCAGGACGTCCGACCGCTCGCCGGCAACACGACCGTGGTCCGGCACCCCGAGGTCGGGACGCTGCACCTGCACCGCGAGAAGGTCACCGTCGACGACGTCGTCCTGGTGCTCTACTACGCGGACGAGGGGTCGGCCGACGCCGAGAAGCTCCGCCTGCTCGGCGCACTCGAGCGGTCGGACGGCGAGGGGGCGCATCGCATCGCCCAGCGCGGAATGCAGGCCGGCTGACCGACCGGCACCGAGGCGTCGGACGGGAGGCCCGGATCACCGCCGCCGGTCGGCGCACGGTGGTCCGTGCCTCCTGACCGACCGACGGGGCTCGGTCCCGAGCGATCGGCAGTCGCGTCCGGCCCCTGGGACGCCCTCAGGAGCGCGGACCGCGCGGTTCAGCCCTCCGGCTCGTCCGTCACGACGACCTTGCCGATGACCCGTCCGCTCTCGACCAGGCGATGAGCTTCGCGCACGGTCTCGGCCGTGATCGGCCGCAGGACGGTCGTGGCGGTCCCGCGGACGCGCCCCTCGTCGACGAGGTCCGCGACCCGGTCGAGGATCCGGTGCTGCTCCTGCAGGTCCGCGGCGCCGTGCAGGGACCGGGCGAACATGAACTCCCAGTGCCACGTGAGCGCCTTCGACTTCAACGCGACGACGTCGACCTGCTCGGGGTCGTCGATCGCCACGATCTGTCCGAACGTGCGGAGGATGCGCTCGTACACCGGGAGCTGACCGGAGGAGTTCGTCGTCAGGATCCACTCGATGCCGTCCGGGGCGAGTGCGAGGACCTGCGCGGCGAGGTCCCCGTGGTGGTCGACGACCTCGTGGGCACCGAGGCCGCGCACCCACGCCTCGCTCTCCGGGCGGGACGCGGTGGCGACCACCCGGACGCCCGGCAGCAGGGCCCGGACGAGCTGGATCGCGATCGATCCGACACCGCCCGCACCGCCGACGACGAGCAGCGTCCCGATTGCGTCCGGCGTGATCCGGAGCTTGTCGAACAGGCTCTCCCACGCCGTGATCGCGGTGAGCGGGAGTGCGGCGGCCTCGGTGTGCGACAGGGTCGACGGCTTCCGCCCGACGATGCGTTCGTCGACGAGCTGGAGCTCGGCGTTGCTGCCCGGTCGATCGATCGCACCCGCGTAGGAGACCTCGTCCCCCGGGGCGAAGAGCGTGACCGCCCCACCGACGGCGCGGACCGTGCCGGAGGCGTCGAAACCGAGCACCCGGAGTCCGCCGTCCGGCTTGGAGCCACCGCGGAGCTTGACGTCGACCGGGTTGACCGAGACCGCGCGGACCTCGACGAGCAGGTCGTGCGGGCCGGGTACCGGTTCGGGGATCGTGGTGGACACGAGGCTGTTCGCGTCGTCGACGGGGCGGGCTGCGGTCTGCGCGACCGCGCGGATCTCGTTCGTGGTGGTCACCCGACCACTGTGCACCCGGGCACGTGGTCACCCGCACGGGCCCCTGGGCAGCCCGGCGACGCAACCGGTGGACGCGCGAGCCCGTCCGTGGCACGATGCGTCCGTGCGACGCTGGTGGGAACGGCTGCGGGCGGCTCCACCGCCGGAGGAGATCGAGCTCCACCCCGCGGTGCCCGGGCTCGCGGAGTGGGACCGCCGAGGCATCGTCGGGATGATCGGATCAGGGTCGGCCGCGGGTTCCTCCGTGGCCGCTCGACCGATCTGGACGGACACCGGAGCCTTCGACTGCTACCTCCTGGAGACCTGCGACGGCGACGCCCCGATCCTCGACGGCGCCGGCCGGTTCGTCATGGACCGCTTCGTCGTGGACAGCCGTGTGCCCGGGGAGGAGGGCGGCCTCATCGACGCGTTGACCCGCGAGGTCGACGTCACCTGGTGGCGCGACCGGGAGCGGATCGACGCGTTCTGGGCGATGCACAGGGGCTGAGGTGGTCCGGGTCGCACCGGTCGGCGGCCCGGGCCATCTCCTGCAGGACCCGGTGGACCTGCCGGCTGTACCCGGACTCGTTGTCGTACCAGACGTACAGCACCACGTGCTCGGAGCCGTCCGCGATGGTCGCGAGCCCGTCCACGATCCCCGCTCGTCGGCTGCCGAGCAGGTCCGTCGAGACGATCTCGGGTGACTCGACGTAGTCGATCTGCCGCCGGAGCACCGAGGTGAGCGAGGACTCCCGCAGCACCCCGTTCAGCTCGTCGCGTCCGACCGGGCGACCGAGCGTCAGGTGGAGGACCGCGAGCGAGACGTTCGGCGTGGGGACGCGGACGGCGTTCCCGGTGAGCCGGCCGCGGAGTCCGGGCAGGGCCTTCTCGGCGGCCTTCGCGGCACCTGTCGCGGTGATCACCATGTTCAGGCCCGCCGCCCGACCGCGCCGGTCGGCGGGGTGGTAGTTGTCGACCAGGTTCTGGTCGTTCGTGGCGGAGTGCACGGTCTCGACGTGCCCGTGGACGATGCCGTAGGCGTCGGCCACGACCTTGAGCACGGGGACGATCGCGTTGGTGGTGCACGAGGCGGCGCTCACGACCGTGTCGTCGCCGATGCCGTCGTGGTTGATGCCGTGCACCACGTTCGGCACGTCGCCCTTCGCGGGCGCGGTGAGCAGCACGCGGGCCGCTCCGGGGGCGAGCAGGTGCTGCCCGAGCCCCTCGGCGTCACGCCAGCGACCGGTGGTGTCGACGACGATCGCGTCCTCGATGCCGTGCGCGCGGTAGTCCACAGCGCCGGGGGAGTCGGCCGAGATGAACTGCACCAGGGTGCCGTTCGCCGTGATCGTGTCGCGCTCGGTGTCGACCGTGACGGTGCCGGCGAAGGGGCCGTGGATCGAGTCCCGACGGAGCAGGCTCGCGCGCTTGACCAGGTCGTCGGGCCCCCGGCGCCGGACGACGACGGCGCGCAGGGCGAGCGGGGCGTGCTCCCCGGCGCGTTCGAGCAGGATCCGGGCGAGCATCCGACCGATCCGCCCGAACCCGTAGAGGACGACGTCGCGCGGAACGTCGCGGTGCGGTCCGTCCGCCGTGCCCCGGTGCAGGAAGAACTCGTCGGCCAGGAACTCGCGCAGGCTGCTGCCGAGACGGTCACGTCGGTGGCGGGCGGCGAGGTCGCCGAGGTCCACCGACACCGACGACAGTGCCATCGTGTCGAGCTCGGTCAGGATCGCCAGGCTCGTCGCGACCGGCAGTTCCGTCTCGTCGACCCGGCGGCTCGAGCGGTGCGCCTTGACGATCCCGATCGGGGACTGCCCGACCAGGGGACGGCCGTGCACGGACGGCACGACGTCGTCCCGCCGGTAGAGCCGTCCGATGAGCGGCACCATCGCCTCGGCGGCCGCGAGCTTCTCCTCCCACGCGCGCTGCAGGTCCGCGCGCTCGGCGGCGGTGGACACCCCGGTCGTGGTCGGGACGCCGGCGGGCATCAGGCCGCCTGCCGGACGGACGCGGACGCGGGCGCGGGCGCGGACTCGGGTGCGGACTCGTGTGCCTCGGCGTGCAGGGCTGCGCGGCGCTCGTCGAGGATCGCGGTGAACACCGGGGGCGTGCGGTCGCCGAACCCGGCGAGGAACTCCTCGGTCAGGTCGCACTCCTCGAGCCACGGCCCGGGCTCGACGGCGAAGAGCGCGTCGAGCCGCGCTTCGGGCAGGTCCAGGCCGCGCACGTCCAGGTCGTCGAGGTCGGGGAGCAGGCCGACCGGGCTCTCCACCGCCGGCACACTGCCCTCGACCCGGCGGGCGATCCACTCGAGCACGCGGGCGTTCTCGCGGAAGCCCGGCCACAGGAAGCCGCCGTCCGCGTCCTTGCGGAACCAGTTGACCTGGAACACCGCCGGTGCTCCGTCACCGAGGCGTGCACCGGTCTCGAGCCAGTGCGACCAGTGGTCCGCCATGTCGTACCCGCAGAACGGCAGCATCGCGAAGGGGTCGCGGCGGAGCTCCCCGACCGTGCCCTCGGCCGCGGCGGTCTGCTCGGACGACACCGTCGCGCCCATGAACACGCCCTCGGCCCAGGTCGGTGCCTGTGCCACGAGCGGCACGTTCGTCGAGCGGCGACCGCCGAACACGACAGCGTCGACGGGGACGCTGTGCTCCCACCCGACGGCGAGCGTCGGGACGCGGTCGAGCGCCACGGTGAAGCGGGCGTTCGGGTGCGCCGCGGGCGTCGGGCTGTCGGGCGTCCAGTCGGCGCCGGTCCAGTCGACCAGGTGCGCGGGCGGCTCGGGCGTGAGCCCCTCCCACCAGACGTCGCCGTCGTCGGTCAGCGCGACGTTCGTGAAGATCGTGTCCGCCGCGATGGTCTCGACCGCGACGGGGTTCGTGTCGGGGCCGGTGCCGGGCGCGACGCCGAACAGGCCCGCCTCGGGGTTGATCGCGTGCAGCCGCCCGTCCGCACCCGGGCGGAGCCAGGCGATGTCGTCGCCGATGGTCTCGACGGACCAGCCCGGCAACTCCGGCTGGAGCATGGCGAGGTTCGTCTTGCCGCACGCGGAGGGGAACGCGGCGGCGACGTGGAAGGCGCGGCCCTCGGGCGAGGTCAGCCGGACGAGCAGCATGTGCTCGGCGAGCCACCCCTCGTCGCGGCCCATCACCGAGGCGATCCGGAGCGCGAAGCACTTCTTTGCGAGCAGGGCGTTGCCGCCGTAGCCGGAGCCGTACGACCAGACCTCGCGGGTCTCCGGGAACTGCACGATGTACTTCGTCGGGTTGCACGGCCAGGCGACGTCCGGCTGCTCGGCGCCGGCGTCGTCGCGCAGGGGCATCCCGACGCTGTGCACGGTCGCGACCCACGGCACGCCGGTGTCGATCGCCCGGAGCACCTCGTGCCCGAGACGGGTCGTCTTGCCCATGCTCAGGACGACGTACGCCGAGTCCGTGACCTCGACGCCGAGCTGCGAGATCGGCCCGCCGACCGGCCCCATCGAGAACGGCACGACGTACATCGTCCGGCCGCGCATGCTCCCGGCGAAGCGCTCCTCGAGCTCGTCGCGCATCGCGGACGGCTCCCGCCAGTGGTTCGTCGGGCCGGCGTCCTCGGGTGTGCGGGAGCAGGTGAAGGTCCGTCCCTCGACCCGGGCGACGTCGTCGGGGTCCGAGCGGGCGAGGAAGCTGTTCGGTCGGCGCTCCTGGTCGAGGGCGACCAGCTTGCCCTCGTCGACGAGCTGCCGGGTCAGGCGGGCGGTCTCGTCGGCCGAACCGTCGCACCAGACGACGCGGTCGGGGCGGGTGAGGGACGCGATCCGGGCGACCCACGCCTCCAGTGCGACGCGGGGTGAGCCGGGCACGGTGTGCGGGGCGGGGCTCGTGTGGTTGGGGTTCGTGATCATCGTCGATCTCCTCGTGTCGGGGGACTACCGGCGGGTGGTGGTCGAGTGCTCCGGCTCGACGATGGTGCGGACTGCCTCGGTCGAGATCCGCTCGGGCTGCTGGGCCCCGGAGTGGCCGTGGTCGTCGGCGGACATCGTCCGCTCGTCGAACGGAGCCGCACCGGAGAGCACCCGCTCGACCTGCTGCTTGTCGATCTGCTTCGTCCACGTCCCGACCAGCACGGTGGCGACGGCGTTGCCGGTGAAGTTCGTCAGCGCGCGGGCCTCGGACATGAACCGGTCGATGCCGACGATCAGGCCGACGCCGTTCACCAGGTCCGGACGGTGCGCCTGCAGGCCGCCGGCCAGGGTGGCGAGCCCGGCGCCGGTGACCCCGGCGGCACCCTTCGAGGCGATGATCATGAAGACCAGGAGCGAGATCTGCTCCGGGACGTTCAGCGGGGTGCCGAGGGCGTTCGCGATGAAGAGCGACGACATGGTCAGGTAGATCGCGGTGCCGTCGAGGTTAAAGGAGTAGCCGGTCGGCACGGTGACGCCGACGACGGGCTTCGAGACGCCGAGGTGCTCCATCTTGGCGATGAGGCGCGGCAGGCTGACCTCGCTCGAGGAGGTCGACACGATGAGCAGGTACTCGCGGCCGAGGTACTTCATGAGCTTGAAGATGTTGACGCCGGTCACGACCCGGAGCAGGACCCCGAGGACACCGACGACGAACACGATGCAGGTGATGTAGAAGGCGACCATCAGCGTCCCCAGGGCGACGAGTGCTGCGACGCCGGTGGCGCCGACGACCGCGGCGATGGCACCGAAGGCGCCGACCGGGGCGACCCACATCACCATCGCGAGGATGCGGAAGACCAGGGCCTGCAGGTGCCGGATGCCGGTGAGGATCGGCGCGCCCTTCTCGCCCATGGCCTGCAGCGCGAAGCCGACGAGCAGCGCGACGAACAGCGTCTGCAGGATGCTGCCGCTGGTCAGGGACGACACGAGGGTCGCGGGGATGATGCCGAGCAGGAACCCGGAGGTGGACGACGCGTTCTCCTCGGTGCCGGCCGGCAGCTCGTACGTGGCCTTCGACATGTCGAGGTGGTCGCCCGGGTGGATCAGGTTGCCGACCACGAGGCCGATCGCCAGGGCGAAGGTCGACATGGCGATGAAGTAGCCGAGCGCCAGGCCGCCGACCTTGCCGACCGTCGCCGCCTTGGCGATGGAGCCGACGCCGAGCACGATCGTGCAGAAGATGACCGGGGCGATCATCATCTTGATCAGGGCGATGAAGCCGTCGCCGATCGGCTTGAGTCCGACGGCGAAGTCGGGGACCGTGAGGCCGACCACGATGCCGGCGAGCACGGCCACGATGACCGCGATGTAGAGCCAGTGCGAGCGATCCAGACCGCGGCGCCGGGGGCGGGCGGTGGTCGGGTGCGTCGATGCCATGAGACTTCCTTGTCGTCAGGACCGGGGCGGCGTCGCTCCGGTCGGCTCGTCCTCGGGGGAACGCCACACACCCTCGCTCGGACCGGCCCACGGGATCGACTTGTGTTCACAACGTTCACGGCGTGCTGCGCGGAGGGGCTCTCGTGCGCGAGGATGGTCGTCCCGCAACGGAGCGAGGAGGCAGCACAGTGGTACCCCGTCGGTGGAGCATCGCCGCGCGCCTCTTCGCGCTGCAGCTGCTGTTCGTCGTGGTCGGGGTCGCCGTCGGCGGTGCCTGGAGCTGGGCGTCCGCGCGGGCCGACCTCGAGGCGGACGCGGCCGAGAAGTCCACCGCGGTCGCGGTGTCCATCGCCCGCAACCCGTTCGTGCTCGACCAGGTCGACACCGCCGACCCCTCGGAGCGCCTCGAGCCGTACGCCCTCGACCTGATGCGGCGCACCCACACGGACTTCATCACGATCATGGCGCCCGACCGCACCCGGTGGACCCACCCCGACCGGTCGGAGATCGGCCGGCCGTTCCGCGGCACGGTGCAGCCGGCGCTCGAGGGACGGACCTTCACCGAGACGTTCTCCGGGACGCTCGGCCCCTCGGTGCGGGCCGTGACACCGATCACCGACGCCGACGGGCGCGTGGTCGGACTCGTCGCCGCGGGTGTCACCGTGGCGAACATCTCGACCGCCCTGGTGCCCCGGCTCACCTCGGTCGTCCTGCTCGCCCTGGCGGTCGTCGCGGTGGCCGCGCTCTTCTCGTGGCTGCTGAGCCGGTACCTCGGTCGCGTCACCGCCGGGCGGGGGCCGGAGGAGCTCGCCCGCGTCTTCGCGTCCTACGAGGGCGTGCTCCACTCGGTGCACGAGGGACTCGTGGTGGTCGACCGGTCCGGCGCCGTGGTGCTGCACAACGACCGCGCCGCGGAACTGCTCCACCTGCCCGTGCCGGGGGAGCACCAGGAGCCGGTCCCGCTCGCGGCGCTCGACGTGCCGGACGCCCTGCGCACCCTGCTCGCGTCGGGCGACCGGGCCGTCGACGAGACGTACGCCACGAGCGACCGGGTGCTCGTCGTGAACCAGGAGATGGCGTTCCCGCGTGGGTCGACGAAGCCCATCGGCACCGTGGCGACGATCCGCGACCAGACGGACCTGCTGCACCTGTCCGGGGAACTCGCGGCCACCCGGACGCTCACCGATGCGCTCCGCTCGCAGACGCACGAGTTCGCCAACCGACTGCACGCGGTGGTCGCGCTCATGGAGCTCGGCCGGGTCGACGAGGCGATCCGGTTCGCGTCCGACGAGATCGACCGGCACAGCGAGGTCGAGCGCCACCGTGCGGTCGGGCGCACGGAGACCGACGGACCCGGTGCGGACGACCGCCCCGACGACCGCACTGACGACCGCCCCGACGGCCCCGCCCGGACTGCTCCCGAGGTGCTCGACGCCCTCCTCGCCGCCAAGCGCGCACAGGCCGCCGAGCGCGGCGTCGACCTCGTCGCCGACACGCGCGGCCTGTTCCGTGCCGTCCCGGCCGCGCCCGGCGACGTCATCACCGTGGTCGGGAACCTCGTCGACAACGCCGTCGACGCCGTCGCTGGAGCCCGATCGGCCACCGGACCGGGCCGGGACCGGGACCGGGGCCGCGTCGACGTAACGGTCGCCGAGATCGATGGACACGTCCGGCTCGTCGTCCGCGACGACGGACCCGGCATCGCCGACGTCGGCGCCGTCTACCAGCGCGGCTGGTCGACGAAGCCGGCCGGGCCGGAGGGGCGGGGCATCGGCCTCGACCTCGTCCGCTCCACCCTCACCCGCACCGGCGGCACCGTGGACGTGACGACCGGGCCGGACGGCAGCACCTTCACAGTGGACCTGACCGCGGGGAACGTGCCGTCGTGACCGCGCCCATCCGGGTCCTCGTCGTCGAGGACGAGCCCCTGACCGCAGAGGCGCACGCGGCGTACGTCGCGCGCCTCGACGGCTTCACGGTGGTCGGCACCGTGGGCACCGGTCGGGAGATGCTCGCGACGGTCGCGACGGAGCGACCGGACCTCGTGCTGCTCGACCTCAACCTGCCGGACGCCCACGGCCTGCAGCTGGTCCGCGCCCTGCGCAGTGCCGGTTCCGCCGTCGACGTCATCGCCGTCACCGCCGCACACGACGTCCGCGCGGTGCGGAACGCGATCGCCCTCGGGGTCGTGCAGTACCTCGTCAAGCCGTTCAGCTTCCGGTCGTTCGCCGACCGGATGACGTCGTACCGCGAGTTCCGGCGCGGGTTCGAGGACCGTCGGGCGCTCACGCAGGCCGACATCGACCAGCGGCTCCGGACGCTGCGCCCGGTCGCGCCGACCGACCACGAGAAGGGCATCGCGCCCGAGACGCTCGGGCTGGTCCGCGACGTACTGCTCGAGCGGCCGGACGGCGGGTCGGCCTCCGAGGTCGCCGAAGCCACCGGGTTGTCGCGGGTGACCGCGCGGCGGTACCTCGAGCACCTGGCCGCCGCCGGGCAGGTCGGCAAGGACGTCCGCCACCGCGGGCAGGGCCGTCCGGAGTACGAGTACCGCTGGTTGCGGTGAGCGGTGCGCTGCGGAACCGTCACGGGGCGGACGGGAGGCGCGGCGCGGGACGTCGGGACACACCGCGGACGTGCGTTCCGCCGGACGGGAGGCGCGGTGCGGGCCGGTGCCGTGCCTCCCGTCCGGCGTCGTGTCGCGTGGGTGGAGTCAGCGCGCGCGGGCCGTGCCGGCGTCCGCCCCGCTGCCGTCGCGGTCCTGCCGGAACCACTGCAGCAGCTCCCGCACCGCCCCCAGGTCCGGCGCCCCACCGTGGTCGTCCGGCAGGAAGTCGAGGTCGTCGAAGGTGGTGCGGTGCCCGGGCACCGCAGCGCGCTGCAGGGTCGTCTCAGCGGCGTAGCCCATCGACCAGTCGGGGAACTGCCGTGCGGGGACGTGCTCCTCGAGCAGCACGGTGACCTGGTCGTGCCGAGGGTCCTCGGCGATGAACGCCATCTTCTCGCGCACCGCCGCCGTGGGCCCCTCGAGCAGCTGCAGGAACCGGTGGTCACGGAAGAGCAGCAGACCGGTCACCCCGACGCGGGCGTTCGCGGTGCGGGCGTGCTCCAGCAGCTCGTCGAGGTCGTCGAGCCCGAACCCGACGACCGCGCGGCTGGCGTAGACGAGGGACAGCAGGGTGCCGTCGGCCGGGTTCTGCGTCGGTTCGGATGAGGACTGCACCGGTCCACTCAACCCGGGCGAGCCGAGAACCCACCCGGCGACGGGGCCGAGCCGTCCCCCGGTTCCCTGTGACCCGGGCCGAGCGACTCTCTACGGTGGACCGATGCGAGAAGAGCTCGAGGCGGTCCTGCAGGCACACCGCGTCACCCCGCTGCCCGACGGCGTGGACCGTGCCAGCGCCTGCGACCCCGAGCTGCCGAGCGCGGAGATCGTCGGCTGGGCGACCCTCGTCGCCGCCGGGGTGCCGCTGTCGGCGACCGAGCAGGACCGGCTCGCGGACACGGCAGCGAACGCCTTCGCCCTGATCGCGCTGCTCCCCGTGGGGGCGCGGCCGTACTTCGCCCGCCTCGGCCTCATCGCGACCCTGGCGTCGGCGCTCGCCGTGGGAGCGCCTGCGCAGCGGTAGCCCGTCGAGGGCCCCGCGTCCGCCGACTGCGTGACTAGGCTCAGCACGTGCGGTCCGCGGGTGGTTCCCGGCAGGGCCGTCGAGCCGGACCGGCAGAGGGCAGGAGACCACGTGGCGCGATCGACGAGCATCCGCGACGTGGCGGCAGAGGCCGGGGTGTCGATCACGACGGTGTCGCACGCCCTGAGCGGCAAGGGCACCGTGAGCGCCCGGACGCGCCTGCGGGTCGAGGAGGCGGTGGAGCGGCTCGGGTACGCCCCGAACCCCATCGCCCGCGCCATGCGTACCGACCGTCGCGCGGTGCTGGGCTTCGTGTCCGAGGAGATCGCATCGACCCCGTACGCCGGCAAGATCATCGTCGGGGCACAGGCCGAGGCCGCCGCGCACGACCACGTCCTGATGATCGTCGACATCGCGGCGGGGGCGTTCGACGACCCGCGCATCGACGCCCTGATCCAGCGCCAGGTCGACGCGGTGGTGTTCGCCTCGGCGTCGAACCGGGTCATCCGCCTGCCGCGGTCGCTCGACCCGGCCCGGACCGTGCTGCTCGACGCCTTCGACCCGGCGGCCCCGGTACCGTCCGTGGTGCCCGACGAGCAGGACATCGCCGCGACGGCGGTCCGGGCGTTGCTCGACGCCGGCCACCGCCGGATCGCGCACCTGACGGTCGAGGGTGCCGGTCCCGCCGTGACGGGCCGCGTCGAGGGGTACGAGCGAACCCTGGTCGCGGCCGGCGGCACCCCCGTGGTCGTCCGCGCGGGCGGTGAGGTCGCGGACGCCGCGGCCGGTCACCGGGCGGCGACGGAGCTGTTCGGGCCGGTGTCGCCGGGAGCGGCCGACCGGCACGACGCCGAGCGCCCGACCGCGGTGTTCGCCTTCAACGACCAGATGGCGATGGGGGTCTACCAGGTCGCCGAGGAGCGCGGGATGCGCATCGGCCGGGACCTGTCGGTCGTCGGCATCGACGACCTGCAGCTCGTCGCCGCAGCCCTGCGCCCGGGCCTGACCACCGTGGCGCTCCCGCACGAGCAGATGGGGCGCGCCGCCGTCCGTCGCGCGCTCGAGCAGACCGGGGCGCTGCCCGCGCCGCAGGCACCGCGTGCCGGGGTCGAGCGGCTCCGCGGCGAGCTCGTCGTCCGCGACTCGATCGGATCGGCAACCGTTACTCGTTCGTGACCTCCGCCCGTGGCGAGCGGTTGCGCCCTGTGTGATGCTCTTCCTCGACACAAAACGATTTGGGTTTGTGCGAGTGAAAGGTCGAAGTAATGAGGCTTCGTAAGGGCATCGCCGTCGCCGCCGCGCTCGCGGTCGGGACCGGCTTGACGCTGACCGGCTGCAGCGCCGGCGGATCCGGGTCGTCGTCGGACGGCACAGTCACGATCTCCGGTGGGTTCACCGGTGCACAGGCCACGGCGTTCCAGAAGGACCTGGACACGTGGGCCAAGAGCCAGGGCATCACGGTCAAGTACTCGGGCAGCGACAGCTTCCAGACGTCGATCGTCACCCAGGTGAAGGGCGGCCAGGCCCCCGACATCGCGATCTTCCCCCAGCCCGGTGTGCTGAAGTCGCTCATCAGCCAGGGCATCCAGCCGCTCGACGACCTGATCGACGTCAAGAGCGTCACGGCGGACGAGGCGAACGGTCTCGCCGACATCGCGAAGGTGAACGGCAAGACCTACGGCCTGCCCTACAACATCAACGTGAAGTCGCTCGTCTGGTACGACCCGGCGGCCTTCAAGGCGAAGGGGTACGAGGTCCCGAAGACGGACGCCGAGCTCATGGCGCTGCAGGACAAGATCATCCAGGACGGCTCCGGCTACCCGTGGTGCGTCGGCATCGCGTCGCAGGGCTCGAACGGCTGGCCGATGACGGACTGGCTCGAGGAGTACGTGCTCCGCTACGGCGGCCTCGAGAAGTACGACGACTGGATCACCCACAAGGTGAAGTTCGACTCCCCACTGGTCAAGAAGGCCGCGGGCAAGGTCGAGTCGATGATCTTCGCCGACGGCGCGGTCAACGGCGGCGGCAAGGCCATGGCCTCGACCGACTTCGGCGCTGCGGGCAACAACCTGTTCGTCGACGGCGGCAAGTCGGCCGGCCAGTGCTACATGATGCGCCAGGGCACGTTCATCACGGGCAACTTCCCGGAGACGATCCAGCAGCAGATCGCGAAGGGCGACACGACGAACGTGAACGCCTTCCCGCTCCCGACCCCGGAGGGCGCCGCGACGTCCGGCACGCTCGGCGGTGGTGACCTGGTCGCCGCGTTCAAGACGGACGACGACACCAAGAAGGTCGTGGACTACCTGGTCGGCAAGGAGTTCGGCACGAACGGCTACGCCAAGAACTGGTCCGCCGCGCTCTCGCCGCACAACGACTTCCCGGCCTCGGAGTACACCAGCCCGTTCCAGAAGGTCGCCCAGCAGGCCGTGAAGGACTCGAAGGTCTTCGGATTCGACGCCTCCGACCAGATGCCCGGCGCCGTCGGTGCCGGTACCGAGTGGACGAACCTGACGGCCTGGACGGCGGGACAGCAGTCCCTCGACCAGACCCTCAAGGCCATCGACGACTCCTGGCCGTCCCAGTAACACCCCCACCTCGCCGTGGCGGTGCCCACCGGGCACCGCCACGGCCCTCGGCGCCTGCACGCCGCGACAGCACACCCCGACAACGAAGTGAGGTGACCCCTCGTGCAGCAAGTCCTCAGCGTCCTCGTCTCCGTCATCGGCGGACTGGCCGTCTCGTTCCTGATCTACCTCGGGCTCAACTTCCTGGTCTCGAAGACGCACGGCAAGTGGCACGGTCGCCTGCTGCCCTACGTGTTCATCGGCCCGGTCCTGCTCCTCCTGCTCGTCTTCCTGGTCGTCCCGACGGTGCAGACCGTCATCCAGAGCCTGCAGAAGACCGACCAGTACGGGTTGACGTCCTTCGGCGGACTCGACAACTACGTGTCGCTCTTCTCGACGCCGTCGTTCCTGTCGACCCTGCTCAACAACCTGCTCTGGATCATCGTCGTCCCGGCGGTCGTGGTCGTGATCGGCCTGCTCGTGGCCACCCTGGCGGACCGCCTCGGCCCGAAGCGCGAGAAGACCTTCAAGTCCCTGATCTTCCTGCCGATGTCGGTGAGCTTCATCGCCGCCGCGTCGATGTGGTCGTTCGTGTACGCGTACAACGCTCCGGGCCAGCCGCAGGTCGGCCTGCTCAACGGCATCTGGACCGCGATCACGCACCAGAACCCGATCCCGTGGCTGCAGAACGACTTCCTGCGGATGAACAGCTTCCTGCTCATGGCGGTCGTGATCTGGCTCAACGCCGGCTACGCGATGGTCCTGCTGTCCGCAGCGATCAAGGCCGTGCCCGAGGAGACGATCGAGGCGGCACGCATCGACGGTGCGAGCGAGCGCCAGGCGTTCTTCCGCGTGATCGCACCCCAGATCCGCACGACCATCATCGCCGTCGGCATCACGGTGCTCATCACGGTGATGAAGATCTTCGACATCGTCTTCGCGATGACCAACGGGCAGTTCGACACGAACGTGCTCGGCGTCGAGTTCTACTCGCAGTTCTTCGCCTTCAACAACCCCGGGAAGGCGTCCGCCGTGGTCGTCATCCTCATCCTCGCCGTGGTGCCGGTCATCGTGTACCAGGTGCGCACCTACCGTGAACAGGAGGCCCTCCGATGACCGAGATCGTCCCGGTGGCCGGTGCCCCGAAGCTCGTCGCGACGAAGCGCGAGCGGGTCACGAAGACCAGCGCCGTGCAGCGTCCCCGCGTCCTGCTCAGCATCGTGATGGGCATCATCGCCGTGCTCTGGATGGTGCCCGCGATCGGTCTGCTCATCACGAGCTTCCGCACCACGACCGCCGCCCAGAGCACCGGGTGGTGGACCGTCTTCGGCAACCTGTTCGGCACCGAGTGGACCCTCGACAACTACTCGAACGCCCTGACCGGGGCGACCTCCGGCACCGGGCAGAGCCTGGCGGCCGAGTTCCTGAACAGCGTCGCGGTCGCGGTGCCGGCCACGATCCTGCCGCTGATGATCTCGGCGTTCGCGGCCTACGCGTTCACGTTCCTGCAGTTCCGGTTCAAGGAGTTCTACTTCGCGGTCATCGTCGGCCTGCTCGTGGTGCCGGTGCAGATCTCGCTCATCCCGGTCCTGCAGCTCTACAAGTCGATCACGCAGGCGACCGGGCTGCAGATCACCGGGACCTTCCCCGCGGCCTGGATCGTGCACTCGGCGTTCGCGCTGCCGCTGTGCATCTACATCCTGCGGAACTACATGTCGACGCTGCCGGTCGCGCTGATCGAGGCCGCCCGCGTCGACGGTGCGTCGCACTTCCAGATCTTCTGGCGGCTCGCGGTCCCGATGTCCCTGCCGGCGCTGGCGTCGTTCGCGATCTTCCAGTTCCTCTGGGTGTGGAACGACTACCTCGTCGCGTACATCTTCATCGGCAACACGAACCCGGTGCTGCAGCAGGGCCTGCTCGGCCTGCTCGGACAGTACGGATCGGGCTGGAACCTGGTCGCCGCCGGGTCGTTCATCGTGCTGATCGTGCCCCTCGTGGTGTTCCTGTCGCTCCAGCGGTTCTTCGTCCGCGGCCTGACCGCCGGGTCGGTCAAGTGAGCACGGTGGCGGAGACGGAGACCACGGTGCTCCGGCGCCCCCGGGTGCACTTCACCCCCGCCCGGAACTGGATGAACGACCCGAACGGGCTCGTCCGCCACGACGGCCGGTGGCACCTGTACTTCCAGCACAACCCGAACGGCATCGACCACGGCACGGTCGGCTGGGGGCACGCGTCGAGCACCGACCTGCTGACCTGGACCGAGCACGAGGTCGCACTCGAGGCCGACGAGGACGGCCAGGTCTTCTCGGGCTCCGTCGTCCTCGACGCGGAGAACACGAGCGGGCTCGGATCGGCGGAGCACCCGCCCCTGGTCGCGATCTGGACGCAGGCGGCGGAGACCGAGCAGTCGCAGGCCCTGGCGTCCAGCACGGACGGTGGGTACCGGTGGCGGAAGCACCCGGGCAACCCGGTGCTGCGCCGTGGGTCCGCCGACTTCCGCGACCCGAAGGTGTTCCGGTACGAGGGCGCCGACGGCCCCTGCTGGATCATGGTCGCGGTCGAGGCCCAGGACCGCCAGGTGCTCGTGCACCGCTCGACCGACCTGCGCTCATGGACGCTCGTGTCGACCTACGGCCCCGCCGGTCCGGTCGGCGGGGTGTGGGAGTGCCCGGACCTGTTCCCGCTGACCGTCGACGGCGACCCGGACCGCGTGGTCTGGGTGCTGCTGATCAGCCTCAACCCCGGCGGGGTCGCGGGTGGGTCCGGCACCCACGTCGTGCTCGGGCAGTTCGACGGCGAGCGGTTCGTCCCCGACGAGCCGCTGCCGGCCGAGACCCGGCTGCCGGACGGCTCGTGGCGGCAGCAGTCCACCGAGGAGCTCGCGACGTACCGGTGGCTCGACCACGGTCCGGATGCGTACGCCGGCGTCACCTTCTCGGGCACCGAGGGACCGGACCGGACCCTCGTCGCCTGGATGGACAACTGGGACTACGCGAAGGAGCTGCCGACCCGGCCGTGGCGCGGCGCGATGACCGCCGCGCGGGTCCTCGGCCTGACCGAGCGGGACGGACGCCTCGAACTGGTGCAGCGGATCGTGGGACCGGCGGGCGGAGCGGAGGAGCTGCTGCGCCAGGAGGACGACCCGGCCAGCACGCACGAGCTCCCCGGTGTGGTCCGCGTCGAGGTCGCGATCACGTTGCGCGAGGCGGCGGGCGAGGTGCGGCTGGACGTCGACGACGCCGACGGCCGCCGACGGCTCGGGCTCCGGTACGACGCCGCGGACGCCTCGCTCCGACTCGACCGGCCCGCCGCCGACGGGCTCCCCGCGGCGTTCGAGCGGCACGTCGCCGTGACGGTCCGACCCGACGGCGACCGCGTGGCGCTCACCCTGTGGTTCGACGAGTCGTCGGTCGAGGTCTCGTCCGGTGGCGGTACCGGCTCGATGACGGCGCTGCTCGCCGGGTCGGCGACCGACGGCAGGCGCCGCCTGCTGGTGGACCCCGGTCCGCACGCGGTCACGGTCACCGCGTCGGTCGGACCCGACGGTGCGGTGTCGGTGGACCAGCCGGCCGGATCGACGGCCGACTGAGGCGATCCGACGACGGACGGGAGGCCCGTGGCGACGCCGCCACGAGCCTCCCGTCCGCCGTCCGTGCCGGTCAGCGCGCGGTGCCCCGCTCCTGCTCGCCGGTCCCGCGGTCCGGTGCGTCCGGCGCGTCGCGCCGCCGCCCGCGCAGCAGGTCCGCCGACCGTATGATCCGCAGCGACGTCACCAGCACGACCCCGCCCAGGACGTTGAACAGGAGGACGTAGCCGAACCAGGCGGCCCACTGGCCGTAGGTGATCGCCGCGCCGGCCTGGATCGCGCCGAAGACCAGCAGCGAGTCCAGGATCGAGTGGAAGAGCTGCAGGCCGGCCAGCAGGAAGCCGCCGGCGACCGCCGCGACGAGCTTCGCCGGGTCCGAGTCCGTGCCCTGCTGCATCCGCGTCACCAGGGTGATGGTGCTGCCGCCGAGCACGGCGAGCACCGCGGTCTGCAGCCCGAAGGGCGCGTCGACGTAGTGCCGGGCGGACTCCTCGAGCACGGTGTGCCACTGCGGGAACGCCTGCACGACGAGCCACATCACGACCCAGCCGCCGGCGAGGTTGCTGACCAGCGTGCCGAGCCAGAGCCGGAGGAGCTGCCGGACCGTGCCCTCGCGGGCGACGAGCGCCACGATCGGCATCAGGAAGTTCTCCGTGAAGAGCTCGCTGTGCGCCAGGTACAGCGCCACGAGGCCGATGCTGAAGGCGATGCCCGCGAGCAGGTGGCTGTCGGTCTCGTGCAGCACGGCGAGGTAGCCCATCACGCCGAGGCCGATCTCCAGGCCGCCCGCGAACCCCGTCGCCAGGACGACCCGGGTCGTGCGCTGCAGCCGCTCGGCGCCCTCGTCGACCACCGCGTCGAAGGACTCCTCGATCTCGTCCTCGACCGGGGCGTCGCTGTCGCCGACCTCGCGGCGTCGTTCGTCCGTCACCGGTCCGACGGTAGCCCCGCCGGACCTGGGCGGCGGCAGGGTGCGCGTCGGGGCTCGGCGCACGCGGACGGAGGTCACGCATGACCACGCTTCCGGGACGGATCCTCACTTCTGCTGACGTCGGGGTCGAGGCTGCCGACAGTGGCCCGTGCGACCCGACGCACGCACCGCCGCCGAACCTCCGCCCCCCGGAAGGGACCCCTCCGTGCACCTGGTCCGCACCGTCGTCGTCACGCTCCTGCTCGGCGCGCTCTCGCTCGCGCCCGTCGTCACCGTGGATGCCGCGTCCGCGGCCACCCCGCCGCCGGACCCCGCGGCCACCTCGGCCGCCGGGTCGGGAACCGCCGATCCTGCGCACCCGCCGGCGGAGCGGCTCGCGGCGACCGCTGCCGACGCGGCCGCGCCGAGCGTCGACGGCGTTCGGGTCGGGGACGGGTCGTACGCGCCGACGCCCCCGGCCGAGATCGCGTCCATCGCCGACGTGCGGAAGACCGTCGACCAGCACCTGTACATCGACCCGTCGCAGCAGGGGAAGCCCGTCCCCACGAACCAGTGGTGGACCGACCTGCTCGTCAGCAGGTACTCCGGCGACATGTGGGCGTACCCGTTCGTGTCCTCGAACAGCGCGAAGGGGACGAAGCTCACGTACCCGACTGCCTGGAACGCCGACGGCACCGCGATGCGGCTCGACGCCCCGGTCACGGTCGGAGGCACGGTCGACCCGACGCCGGACGCGTCGGACCGCGTGCTCGCCGACTTCGAGGACGGACTGCCCGACGGGTGGACCACCACCGGCGACGCCTTCGGCGGGACCGCCTCCGGGACGGCGTCCGGACAGAGCGCGGTGTCCGGGTGGCTCGGCCGTGGGTTCGTCGACTCGTTCACCGACCGCGACGGCGACGGCGCGACCGGCACGCTCACCTCGCCCGGGTTCACCGTCGACCGGTCCACCCTGGCGTTCCTGGTCGGCGGGGGTCGGCACCCCGGTGCCGAGGCGGTGCAGCTCCTCGTCGACGGCGAGGTCGTCGAGGAGGCCACCGGTGCGGACAGCGAGGAGCTGCGCTGGACGTCGTGGGACGTCAGTGCGTACCGCGGTGCGACAGCGCAGCTCCGGGTCGTCGACTCGCTCCGCGCCGGGTGGGCGCACGTCCTGGTCGACCAGGTGCTGCTCACCGACGCCCCGGACGGCATCGCGCAGCGGTTCACCACGGCGTTCTCCGCCGATCGAGCCGACGCCCTGCGCTGGGGCGATTGGAACGTCAGCTGGCGGATGCCGCAGGCGGGCTCGGGTGGCCAGTACATGGACGTGACGAGCGTACAGGGGTCGCCGTACGAGTGGTTCGAGTTCCACGGGATGACCCCGCGGATCACGCTGCAGGGCGGTGCCGTGCTCACCGACGGTGCCGGTGCCGAACTGGCGGGAACGATCACGACGGACCGGTTCGAGATCCGGCAGGACGGGCACGTGTTCGGCGTGCACGCACCCACCGGGACGACCTTCACCCGGTCGGGCAACGTGCTCGAGGCGTCCGCGGGAACGCCCTTCCTCGTCCTCAGCGCCGTGCCGGAGCGGGGGCTGACGCTGGACGACCTGCACCGCACGGCCTTCGCCGTGCCGCGGGACACCCGGATGGACTACTCGTACGACCCCGCGGCCGGACAGGTCGAGCAGCGGTGGTCGCTGCAGACCGACGTGCTGCAGGGCACGGACCACGACACCGTCCAGGGGTGGTTGCAGCACCAGTACTCGGAAGCGACGCACGACCTCGACTTCACCGGTGCGACCTACGCGACACCGCGCGGCACGATGAAGACGACCGTCGGGCACGACGGGTGGACGCTCCGGTACGCCTTCAGCGGGCTGACCCCGATCGGTGCCGAGCCGACGAGCACGGGCGACGACCCGTACCGCGAGGACGTCATGCGGCAGTACCTGTCGGAGTACGCCGAGAAGACGACCTACGGCGGCGACACCTACTGGGGCGGCAAGGACCTGCAGCAGCTCGGCGCGTACATGAGCGTGGCGGACCAGATCGGGGACACCGAGGACGCCGACCGGATGCGGGCGACCCTCGAGCGCGCGCTCACCGACTGGTACACGTACAGCCAGGGCGAGCGGGAGCACTTCTTCGCGATGTACCCGACGTGGAAAGCCCTGATCGGCTTCGGCGACTCGTACGGGTCCGCACAGTTCAACGACAACCACTTCCACTACGGCTACTTCACGCTCGCGACCGCACTGCTCGGACGGGCCGACCCGGAGTGGGCCCAGCGGTACGGCGACATGGCGACCCTGGTCGCGAAGCAGTACGCGAACTGGGACCGGGACGACGAACGCTTCCCGCACTTCCGCACCTTCGGTGTGTGGACCGGCCACTCCAACGCCGGCGGGGTGTCGTCGCCCGGCGGCAACAACCAGGAGTCGTCGTCCGAGGCGATCCAGTCCGAGGCCGGGCTGTTCCTGCTCGGCACCGTGCTGGGCGACCGCGACATGCAGGCAGCGGGCGCGGTGCAGTACGTCACCGAGCGCGCAGCCGTGCGCGACTACTACCAGAACGCCCACGGCAACCCGGCGTCGGCCTCGTACGACGGGAACGGTGCGTTCCCCGAGGCCTACGACGCCGGCCAGGCGGGCATCCTGTTCGACTCCGGTCAGGCCGAGGCGACGTACTTCTCCGGCGACCCCGCGTGGATCTACGGGATCCAGTGGATGCCGACCGCGCCGTGGTTCACGTACTTCGGGTGGGACCCGGACTTCTCGAAGGCGATCATGCGGCAGATGATGGCCGCCAGGGGCGAGGTCGTCGGGCAGGACGGCGTCGTGAACGGCAACGCCGGGCACGTGCAGATGCTCACGAAGAAGTGGTGGGGCGTCGGCACCTACGGAGACGTCGTGATCACGCGGGACCGGGTCGCCGCCATCGGCGAGCTGCAGGACGCGGTCCGCGCGGTCGAGCGGAACCACCCCGGCTACGTGACGGCGAAGACCGCGTCCAACCCCCTGTACGACCGGTCGACGGACACGCTGTACGTCTCGGTCGACGACGACGGCTCCGTCGTGTTCCCGTCCCGGTACTGGACACCCGAGACCCTGCCGGCGGCACTCGTGCCCGCGCAGCTCGACGGCCCCACGGCAGACCGGCAGCCGGGGGACTGGCCGACACCGTCGCCGCTCCTGCCGTTCCTGGTCACCGACTACCGCGCGGACCCCGCCACGATCGACCGGCTGTACGGCGTCGACCTCACCGACCACCGCCCGGGGACGGACACCGCGCACGCGGCCGCGGTGTTCAGCGAGATGGGTGACGCGCTCGGCAACGTCGTCCTCGGGTTCCTCGCGCAGTACGACCCGGACACGTACGCCGACGTCCACGCGGCACTGTGGGAGGCGCAGGACCCGGCCGTGACCGGTCGGTCGATGGCCGGGATGGTCTACCACCAGGCGATGTCGAACCGCACCGTCGGCCACGAGGCCACCGACCGCCACACGACGAACCCGCTGAGCCAGGTGTTCCGCGCCGCCGACGGCACGTACTCCTACGTGATCGACAACATCGACGACGTCCAGCGCACGTACGACGTGTTCGAGGGCCAACGGGTCATCGGGCAGATCGCGGTGCCCGCCCGGACGCAGATCACGTCGCACCTCGACGCCCGGCTGGCGAAGGTCGTCGTCGGGACCGAGGGCGACCCGCGCACGCTCACCCCGGGCAGCACGACCGCGTTCACCGCGACCGGCTACGACCAGTACGGCGCGACGATGCCGCTCGACGACGTGCGGTGGTCGACCAGCGCGGGGACCATCGACCAGGACGGCACCCTGCACGCGGGAGCGGCGGCGGACGAGGTGTCCGTCACCGCGACCGTCGGCACGGTCTCCGACTCGTACGACTTCCGCGTCGCACCGGCGCCGGTGCTCACCGGCATCACGGTGACGCCCGACGTCACGCGCGTCGTGGTCGGCGAGCAGACGACCTTCTCGGCGACCGGGCACGACCAGTACGGCGACCCCGCCCCGCTGCCCGGCGACGTCGCCTGGAGCACCACCGGACCCGGGACGATCACCGCCGACGGCACCCTCACCACGTCCGCGCCCGGCTCCGGGTACGTCGTGGCAACGGCGGGCGGGGTCGAGGGCAGCGCCGTCGTCTCGTCGATCGCGTCGGTACCGGTCGTCGTGGGGACCTCGGCCGTGGCGAGCTCGACGGACGGGGGCAACACCGCGGCGAAGGCCGTCGACGGGGACCCCGCCACCCGTTGGGAGAGCGCGCACGGCGTCGACACGGTGGACCTGACGCTCGACCTCGGTTCCGCGCGGGACGTCGACTCCGTCCGGGTCACGTGGGAGAACGCGGCTGCGGCACGGTACGTCGTGCAGGTGTCCGACACGGACGACGGCCCCTGGCGGGACGTCCGCAGCGTGACGAACACGGACGCCTCGGTCGACACCGTGCCGGTCGGTGCGACGGCCCGCTTCGTCCGGCTGCACCTGACCGACCGGCTCACCCAGTACGGCTACTCGGTGTGGGACGTGCAGGTGACCGGGACGCCGACCGCGTCCGACGTGGACGTCCGCGACGTGGTGGTCGCCCCGCGCAGCGCCACGGTGCTGCCCGGCTCGTCCATCCGGCTCGCGGCGTACGGGTTCGACGCGGACGGGTACGGCGGGCTGCTGACCGGTGGTGCCCAGCCCGCTTGGACCGCCGACGAGGGCACGACGGTGAGTGCCTCGGGCGCCGTGACCGTGCCGGACCGCGGCGGCGTCACCACCACCGTCCGTGCCGCGCGCGGTGCCGCGACCGGGCAGGCCGTCCTCAGGACGCTCGACCAGGGCGGGGCACCGGCCGTGTCCCGCGACGTCGCCGTCGGCAAGCCGGTGACGACCTCGTCGGACGAGCGCGGCGACCTGTCCGGCGACGCGGCGGTCGACGACGACGACACGACCCGCTGGTCGAGCACCGCCCGCGACGGGGAGTGGCTCGCCGTCGACCTCGGTTCGGTGCTGCCGCTCGACCGCGCCGAGGTCGTCTGGGAGGCGGCAGCGGCCGCGTCCGACCACGTCGAGGTGCGCGACCGGGCATCGGACCCGTGGCGCACGGTCGCGACGACGACCGACGGCAGGGGCGGGACCGAGACGCACGTCCTCGACGGCGTCCGCGCGCGCTTCGTGCGCCTGGTCGCCGACACGCGCACCACGCAGTACGGCGTCTCCGTGTGGTCGTTCCGGGTGTTCTCCACCGAGGGTGCACCGACGCCGGACCTCGCCCGCCGCGCCGCGGTGTCGTCGTCCGGCGACGAGTCGGCGGGGGTCCCGGCGCGCAACGCCGTCGACGGGGACCCGGGCACGCGGTGGGCGAGCGAGCACCGGGACGACGCCCGGCTCGACGTCGACCTCGGTGCGCGGCACGAGGTGCACGAGGCGACGATCCGGTGGGAGGCTGCGTACGGCCGCGCGTACCGCATCGAGGGGCGGGACGGGACGACCGGCGCGTGGACGACGATCGCGACGGTCACGGACGGCGACGGCGGCACCGACCGGGTCCCGCTGTCCGGCAGCTGGCGACAGCTCCGTCTGCAGGGTGTCGACCGGGCGACGCCGTACGGCTACTCGACGTACGCCGTCGAGGTCCGGTGACGGCGGCGGGCCCACGCGCGTGCGAGGATCGATCGGTGCAAGCAACGCCCGTCGCCGTCGTCATCGCCGCGATGACCGAGGAACTGTCCGCCGTCGCCGCCCTGCTCGGGGGCGTGGTCATCGACGACGGCCCGGTCGGCGGGCACGACGAACACCACCTGCTCGACGTGGACGGCTCGGTGGTCGCCCTGCGACGCAGCGGCATCGGGTTCACGAACGCCACGGCGGCCGTCGCGCACTGCTACCACGACTTCGGTGCCGTCCCCGTGCTCAGTGTCGGGACCGCCGGGGGCCTGATGCGCGGCGTCGAGATCGGCGACGTCGTCGTCGGTGAGCACTACGTCAACATCAACGCGGACGCGACGGCCTTCGGCTACGCGCTCGGGCAGGTCCCGGGGATGCCGCCGCAGTACGCACCCGACTCGCGGATGCTCGCCCGCGCCGCGGCCGCGCAGACCCCGTACCGCATCCGATCCGCGACGATCGGGTCGAGCGAGGTCTTCGTGACCGAGGGCCGCGCCCGCACCCTGCGCGAGGTCTTCCCGGCGGTCGCGGCGGTGGACATGGAGTCGGCCGCGATCGCACAGTTCGCGCACGTGCACGACATGCCGTTCCTGTCGATCCGGGGCATCAGCGACCTGTGCGCGCCCGACGGCGACGAGTTCCGCGAACACCTCGACGACGCATCGGCGCGCGCCGCGCGCGTGGCGCACGACGTGCTGCTCGACCTGGCGGCCTGAGGCGACGGTCGGTGCCGACCGGCGGACGGGAGGCGTGGCACCCGTCGGCCCCGCGCCTCCCGTCCGCCGGTCGCCCGCCCCGTTCCGCCGCGCCGGTCCCGCGGACCGGCGCAGCTGGTGACCGGCTCGGCGCACTCGCAGACCGGCGCAGCTGGTGGCCTGCTCGGCGCACTCGCGGGCACGTGCAGCCGGTGACCGGCTCGGCTCAGCGACGCCTGCGGCTGGCCAGCAGGCCGCCGAACACCAGGACGACCGCGATCACGAAGACGATCAGCTGGGCCGGCTCGAACCCGTCGAGGTTCATGGTGCACTCCTTCCGTGCGCGGGACGTCCGCGCTCGCGTCGCCCCGAACGGTAGGACGCGGTTCCTGTACGCGTCGAGGGGACGGGGTACGAGTCCTGCACACCAGCCGGTCTCCGCACAGTCGTGCACGGATGGGTGTCCGCCGAGAACGCCGGACCGCGAGCGGTGCAAGGATGATCCGCGGTCGTCGCCCGGACGACCCCGACGGAAGAGACGAGCGTGACCGAGACCCGCTCCCAGTCGCCGACGACCGACGCGGCCGACGACGGCGCCCACGGACCCGCCAAGGGCGTCGCCGCCCTGGCGCTCGCCGCGCTGGGCGTCGTGTTCGGGGACATCGGCACGAGCCCCCTCTACGCCCTCCGCACGGTGTTCACCATCGACGGCGGCATCGTCAAGGCGAACCAGGAGGACGTGTACGGCGTCATCTCGATCATGTTCTGGAGCGTCACGATCGTCGTGTCGATCAAGTACGTGCTCGTGCTCATGCGCGCCGACAACGACGGCGAGGGCGGGGTGATGGCCCTCGCCGCCCTGGCCCGGCGCCTGTACGCGAAGCGCCGCGGGGGAGCGACGGTCTTCCTGGTCATCGGCATCATCGGCGTCTCGCTGTTCTACGGCGACTCCGTGATCACGCCGGCCGTGTCCGTCCTCTCCGCGGTCGAGGGGTTGTCGACCGCAGCACCGTCGCTCGACCACCTCATCGTGCCGATCGCGGCGGTCATCCTGGTGCTGCTGTTCCTGGTGCAGCGGTTCGGCACCGGCAAGGTCGGCAACCTGTTCGGGCCGGTGATGCTGCTCTGGTTCGTCGTCATCGCCGTCGCCGGCGTACCGCACATCGTGGCGCACCCCGGTGTCCTGCAGGGGCTGTCGCCGACGTGGGCCATCGCCTTCCTCGTCGCCCACCCGTACATCACCTTCGTGGCGATGGGCGCCGTCGTGCTCGTCATCACCGGGGCCGAGGCGCTGTACGCGGACATGGGCCACTTCGGTCGTCCGGCGATCCTGCGCGCCTGGTTCTTCGTCGTGTTCCCGGCGCTCGTGCTCAACTACCTCGGGCAGGCGTCGCTCGTGCTCGAGGACCCGTCGGCGGCGAAGGACCCGTTCTTCCTGCTCTTCCCGGACGCCCTGCAGATCCCGGTCGTGGTGCTCGCGACGATGGCCACGGTGATCGCGAGCCAGGCCGTCATCTCCGGCGCGTTCTCGCTCACGCGCCAGGCGATCCAGCTCGGGTTGCTGCCGCCGCTCACGATCCGCCAGACCTCACGTGAGGAGGGCGGCCAGATCTACCTGCCGGCGGTCAACCTGCTGCTCTTCATCGGCGTGCTGGCGATCATGCTCGCCTTCCGGTCGTCCGCGAGCCTGGCGACGGCGTACGGGGTGTCGGTCACCGGCGCGCTGGTCGTGGACACGCTGCTGCTGCTCCTGGTCGTCAAGCCGCTCTGGCACTGGGCGACGTGGAAGCTCGTGCTGGCCGCCGTGGTCTTCGGCGGCCTCGAGCTGACCTTCCTCGCCGGCAACCTGTCGAAGATCGTGCACGGCGGCTGGGTCCCGCTGCTCATCGCCCTCGCGGTGATCACGCTGATGACCACGTGGCGCCGTGGACGGCAGCTCGTGCAGGAGGAACGCAAGGAACGCGAGGGGTCGCTCGCCGACTTCATCGAGCGCATCAACACGAAGCACATCCCGCGGGTCGAGGGGATCGCGATCTTCCCGCACCCGAACAAGGAGACGACCCCGCTGGCGCTCCGGGCGAACGTCGAGCACAACCACGTGGTGCACCGGACCGTGCTCATCGTCTCGGTGCTCACCGCGAACGTGCCGCACGTGCCGCATGCGAAGGCGTTCTTCCGCGACGACCTCGGCTACGAGGACGACGGCATCGACCACATCACCGTGAAGTTCGGGTTCTCCGACGACCAGGACCTGCCGCGCGCCCTGCACGCCGCCTGTCTGGCCGAGGTGCTCGACATCGACCCGGACGAGATCGCGAAGGCGTCGTACTTCATCTCGCGCGGCGCCCTCCGGCCGCAGCCGGGCAACCGGGGCATGGCGCGGTGGCGCAAGAAGCTCTTCGTCGGCCTGGCGCACAACGCGGCCGATCCCGCGGCCCGGTTCGGCCTGCCGGCCCAGCGCACGGTGACGATGGGCAGCGACGTCGAGCTCTGACCCTGGTCGCGCTCGACCCACCGTCCAGGTGGACGGCGTAGCGTCCGACGGGTCGTTCCGCCAACCGGGCTCCTGCGGCACCGAGCGGAAGCCGCCCCCCATGGCACACCGGAACGACCTCATCTGGCAGCAGGACGGCGACGACTCCTGGTCGGCCTGGGCGGACGGTCGCCCGGTCGCGCGGATCACGCACGACCGACAGTACGAACTCGTCTCGCAGGACGGCACGGTCCGCGGCTCCCACAGCGCGCTCGGCAGCGCTCAGGCGCAGCTCGAGGCCTGGTACCTCTGGGCGACGACCACCGATCCGGACGCCTGAGTCCACCGCCGTCCGGGGACGGACGAGCCTCGGCCCGGCGATCAGTGGGTGCGACCGCGCAGCCGGCCGATGCCGAGGACGACGCCGACGACGACCATGCCGAGCACGAGCCCGAACACGGCCGACACGGCGGTGTCGACGATCCACGTGACGACCGGGCCGGCGGCCTCGACCGCGTGCTCGATCGCGTGCAGCAGGTGCTCCGGTCCGGCCCAGAACGTCTCGGCCAGGTTCGCGATCACCAGGTGCCCACCGACCCAGAGCATCGCGACCGTCCCCACGATGCTGATGACGCGGAAGACCGTCGGCATCGCGCGCACGATCCGCGCTCCCGCACGGCGGGTCCGTCGCGAGTCGTTCTTCATCATCTGCAGACCGATGTCGTCGACCTTCACCAGCAGTGCGACGGCGCCGTAGACCAGGGCCGTCATCCCGAGCCCGATGAGCGCGAGGGCGCCGACCTTCGGCCAGAAGGCGAGCCCGGCGTCCAGGCTCGACAGGGCGATGAGCATGATCTCGGTGCTCAGGATGAGGTCCGTGCGGACCGCGCCGAAGACGAGCTTCGGCTCCGTGGTGGGCTGCGCGTCGCCGGCGGTTTCGTGGTGCACCCCGAACCACTCGGTGACCTTCTCGGCCCCTTCGAAGCACAGGTACGTCCCACCGATGACGAGCAACCACGGGAGCACCCACGGGGCGAACGCCGACAGCAGCAGCGCCAGCGGGATGATGATGACGAACTTGTTGAACAGGCTGCCGAGCGCGATGCGTCCGACCACCGGGAGCTCGCGGGCCGGTTGCAGCCCCTGGACGTACTGCGGCGTGACCGCCGCGTCGTCGATCACGACCCCCGCGGTCTTCGCGCTGGCCTTGAGGGCCGCGGAGAGGATGTCGTCCACCACGGCGAGCAACCCGACTGACATGCCGCTCACCCTACTGGAGCGGTCCCCGGAGCCCGGACCGGTCAGGGACAGACCGTTCTGCCCGTGTGATCGGGGGACATCGCCGCGCCTTCCCTGACAGCTCGGGGTGGGTTCACTGACGGCAGCCCTTCCCGAGCCGACACAGCTGGGCACACCGAGCACCACCACCACGGTGCGTCGACGCCACCCACGTCGTCGTCCCCAGGCAGGAGCGCCCCATGCAGTCCCCGATCGTCGCGGCCCTCACCGTCGCCGTGCTCGCGGCCGGCGCGGTCGCCGGTGTCTCGACCCCCGTCCCCGCGTCCGCTGCGGACACGTCGAGCGGCACGACCCTCGCGCCGTCGGGCGACGTCGTGTCGAACGGACGGACGTGGAAGCAGACCGCCGTGCAGGACTTCTTCCGGTCCGCGCCCGCCGGCACCTTCCGGATGAAGTACCCGCGCATCGGTCTGTACGACGGGTTCTCCGACACGAGCGGGCAGGGGCGGTACGTGCCGTCGAAGGTGTTGAGCGTGCACGACGGCGTGCTCGACTTCTGGCTCCGGTCCGACCGCGGGCAGCCGCTCTCGGCGGCGGTGATGCCCGATGGGTACGCACCGCACCGTACCGGCCGGGTGTCGATCCGCTACAAGACGACGGCGACCCCGGGCTACAAGTTCAGCGTGATCCTCTGGCCGTCGAGCGACGACTGGGACCAGGGGGAGATCGACTGGCCGGAGGCCACGCTCGGCGCGAAGCCCCGTCCGGCGTCGGCGATCCCGGGCAGCCTGCGGAACGGCGCCATGACGTTCCAGCCGGAGCGCGAGACCTTCGCGCCGACCGACACGAGCAGCTGGCACGTCGCCACGACGGAGTGGGACGACGACGTCGTCCGCTTCTACTGGGACGACGTGCTCGTCGCGTCGACGACGAAGGCCGTGCCGACGCAGCCGATGCGGGTCACGCTGCAGGCCGAGACCGACACGGGCACGCGGGTGCTGGCGACCGCCTCCGGGCACGTGAGCGTCGACTGGATCGCGATCTACGACTGACGGGAGGCGCGGTACCGGTGAGCGGATCAGCGCACCGGCAGCGGGCCTCCCGGCTCAGTCCGTGGTGCGTCGGGTGGTCAGCCGACCCGCTCCGAGTGGCAGCAGCCCACTGCGGTAGGCGAACCCGTCCGCGTCGCCGACCGTGCTGCTGGCGGCGCCGAAGCGCCACAGGCGGTTGAAGCAGGAGACCCCGATCCGGGTGGAGCCGTCGTCGGCGACCGCCCAGGTGCCGGTGCCCCACTGGGCGGGGTGACCGACGCCGTCGATCGTCACCGTCGGTCGGGCGCCCCACGTCAGCAGCGGACGGTCGAGGTCGAGGGTGATCCGGCGCTTCGTCGTGCCGGACGGCTGCGGGGTGTCCATGCGGTCAGGGTAACGGCGCGCGCCACCCTGAACGCGCTCCGGTGGTGGTCCGTAGGCTCCGCTGCATGGCTGACTTCACCGCTGCACAGGCCGCCGTCGTCCGCATCGAGCGTGCGGAGGAGGGTCGGTGGGACCTGACCGTGATCAGCGACTCCGGTGTGCGGATGGGGCACGGCGTGTACCTGTTCGACGCGGCGTCCGACGACGCCGAGGACGAGCAGGCCGCAGCGCTCGACTTCGTGCGGGAGTACGGCTTCCGCTTCGAGTCCGACGCCGTGGTCGCCGACGGGGCAGATGCCTTCTGGGCACCGCTGCTGCCACTCGGTTCCGACGGGCCCGCGGCGGGCTGAGCCGGCTCAGCCCTGCGGGTCGATCGCGGAGCGTTCGAAGCCGATCAGCCAGGTGAGGCCGAACGCGTCGCGCACCGTGCCGTCCCAGTCGCCCCACGGCCGTTCCTGCAGGTCGTCGACGACCGTCCCGTCCGTCGCCAGGTCGGTGAACCAGCGGCGGAGCGCCTCGGGGGCGGCGGTCCCGAGCAGCGCGAGCAGCAGGCCGGAGGCTGTGAACGGGGCGTCGTCGGGCCCGGCGTCGGCGGCGAAGAGCCGGACGGGGCCGTCGAGTTCGCCGTGCGCCACGGCCTCCGGTGGACCGTCCTCGCGGCCGGCGTCCTCGTACGAGGCGATCCGGACCGCGCCACCGAAGACCTGCTGCCAGCGGGCGAGCGCCGTGCGAGCGGTGCCGGGGAGCAAGAGGTACGGGGTGGGGGCGGTGCCGTCCATGCGCCGACGCTACCGCCGGACCGGCCGAGATGTCCCTCGAACGTCGAGACACCTCCGGACGACCGAGACGCCGTCGGAAGCGTCGGCGGCTCGAGCGCGCGGCTGCGTCTGGAGCCCTCCGCGGCGTCTCGGATCGAGGGGCCCGTCTCAGCCGGCGGCGATCGCGCCCATCTCGGCGACGACGGACCGGAGCTTCGCCGCGAGCTCGTCGCTGTCGCCGACGGTGTCCCGGTGTGCGACCTCGGACAGTGCCGACAGCACGAGCCCGACGGCCGTTCGCGCGGTCTGCTCGTCGGTGCGCGCCGACACCGTGGCCAGGAGTGACTGCCGCGACTCGGCCATCCACTGCATGACCATCGGCGCCATCTCCGGACGGAGGACGAGGAGCTCCTTCATCCGGCGGCGGTCCTGGGACAGCGGGACGGTCGCGGCGATCAGGACGCACAGGTCGTCGACGAGCCGACCGTCCGCCTCGGCGAAGCGCGTCGCCGCCCACTCCGGCACCTCGACGGTGTCGAGGCCGAGCGCGGCGTGCGCCTTCGACGTGAAGTAGTTGAAGAACGTCCGCGGAGAGACGTCGGCGTCGCTGCATATCTGCTCGACGGTGACGCCGTCGAGGCCGTGCTCGGACACGAGCGTGAGGGCGGCGTCGTGGAGCGCCTGCCGGGTCTGCTGCTTCTTCCGCTCGCGCAGCGTGCACGGCGCGGTGGCCGGCTCCGGTGCTGCTGTGGTGCTCACGTGCACTCCTGGGGTGCTGGGCGGCCGCCGTGTCCACCGGGGCCGGGTCGTCTGCGCCGGACGGGCCCGACGCGGGGAGGCCGCCCGCACCCCGGCGCGGGGTGCGGGCGGCCGGGGGTCACCGACGCTGGGTCGGCGTGGAGCCGGTCATCGGCCCGGTGAACGATCCGGCCTCGGCTGCGGCGAGTCCGGCACGGGCCTCGAGGTCGGCCTCGGCCGAGGGCGCGGAACCGTCCTCGTCGCCGGACGACGACCCGTTGGCGGCATCGTGCTGCTCCTGCAGCGCCGAGCGCTGGCGGAGCGGCGGCACCCGGAAGAACCACGTGAGCACGAAGGCGAGCAGGATCACGCCGAGTCCGACCCAGTAGATCGTCACGGACGAGGCGTTGAAGCCCGCCATGAACGGCCGGGTGAGGCGGCTGTCGGCGCCGGTGAGGAACGAGGTGTCGTTCGTGCTGGTCGCCGCGGAGTCCGAGCTGGCACCGTCGTCGATCTTCTTCGCGAGCGCCGGCGTGAGCTCGTCCACCCAGTACGACCGCTGCGAGGCGTTCGACCAGTCGACGGACACGGTGCCGTCCTGCACACTCGCGTGGGCCTGCTCCGCCACTGCTTCGAGGGCAGCGGACTCGGCGCCCGGGGTGGCCGACGCGACCTGCTGGTCGATGACGCCCTGCGCGGCTGCTGCGGGCACGGTGCCCGCGGCGACCTGCTGCTGCACGGCTGCGGTGACCTGCTGCGTGACGGCCTGGTCGGCCGCCTGCTTCGCCTGTGCCGACGCGTCGTCGAGCTGCGACTGCACGGTCTGCTGGAGCGGGGTGGTGATCGGCGCCCAGATCTTCTCGATCGCGCCCTGGTTCGCCGGCTTGCTCGCGACGGACGGGTCGAGTGCCGCGGACAGCGCCGGCTTCAGGTCGGCCTGGTTCGCGGTGGCGCTCAGGATGTTGTTCGGCATCACCGAGAACAGGACCGACAGCAGGACGGCCGTGCCGAGCGTGCCGCCGATCTGCCGGAAGAACGTGGCCGACGACGTGGCGACGCCCATGTCCCGGGCCTCGACCGAGCCCTGGGAGGCCAGGGTCAGGGACTGCATGACCGAGCCGAGCCCGAGCCCGATGAGGAACATGCCGATCATGAGGAACCAGAGCGGCTTGTCGATCGTCATGAAGGTCAGGACGACGTAGCCGGCCGACACCAGGAAGGTGCCGATGACCGGGAAGATCCGGTAGCGGCCGACCCGGGCGACGATCTGACCCGAGGTGATCGACGCGATCATCAGGCCACCGACGAGCGGCAGCGTGGCGAAGCCGGACTCGGTCGGGGTCAGGCCGACGACGATCTGCAGGTACAGCGGGATGGTCAGCATGGCGCCGAACATCGCGAAGCCGACCAGGAAGCCGATGACGGTCGCCATCGAGAACGTGCCCGAGCGGAAGAGCTTCAGCGGGATGATCGCCGCGTCGCCCATCTTCGACTCGACGAGCAGCAGTGCGACGAGCCCGAGCGCGCCGATCACGTAGCTCGCGATCGCGGCGGGGGAGCCCCAGCCCCAGGTGCGGCCCTGCTCGGCGACGAGCAGCAGCGGCACGAGGGTGACGATGACCGCGGCGGCGCCCCACCAGTCGACCTTCGGCTTGTCGCCCGTGCCGTGCACCTTCGGCAGGTGCAGGAAGACGATCACCATGATCAGCGCGGCGACGCCGATCGGGACGTTGATGAGGAGCACCCAGCGCCAGCCGGTGATCCAGAGGATCTCGGACGAGCCGGCGAGCAGACCGCCGATGAGCGGGCCGATGACCGAGGAGATGCCGAAGACCGCGAGGAAGTACCCCTGGTACTTCGCGCGCTCGCGGGGAGCGAGGATGTCGCCCATGATCGCCAGCGGCAGCGACATGAGTGCGCCGGCGCCGATGCCCTGCACGGCGCGGAAGGCCGCGAGCATGAGCATCGAGGTGGACATCGAGGACAGCACGGCGCCGAGGATGAACACGACGATGCCGAAGATGTAGAGCGGTCGACGGCCGAAGATGTCGGAGAGCTTGCCGTAGATCGGCGTCGCGATGGTCGACGTGATCAGGTAGGCGGTGGTCACCCACGCCTGCTGGTCGAGACCGTGCAGGTCGTCGCCGATGGTGCGGATCGCCGTGCCGAACACCGTCTGGCCGAGGGACGACAGGAACATGCCCGCCATCAGGCCGTAGATCACCAGGAGGATCTGGCGGTGCGTCATGAGCGGCTGCTGGCCGGGTGCTCCGGACACTCCGGGTGCCGCGTCGGCCCCGGCGCCGTGGCGGCCGGGCTGCACCGAGACGGGTGCGGTGGCGGTCATCGAACTCCTTTTTCGTACTGTGTAACTTTGCAGACCGCGCAACGATACATCTGATGGTTCCGGATTGCAACTAAATACGGGTCGGACGGGAGGCGCGTGGCGGCCCCGCCAGGCGCCTCCCGTCCGTCCACTGCGCACCTGTCTGCGTCAGCGGACGTCCGCTGTCCGAGGTACCGTTTCCGCATGAGCACGGACACCGCCACCACCACCGAGACCACCGACGAGGGGCCCGTGGTGACCTTCGCCGACCTCGGCCTGAGCGACCCGGTGCTCAAGGCCGTCAAGGACATCGGCTACGAGACCCCCTCCGCCATCCAGGAAGCGACGATCCCGACGCTGCTCGAGGGGCGCGACGTCGTCGGCCTCGCGCAGACCGGTACCGGCAAGACCGCGGCGTTCGCGCTGCCGATCCTGTCCCGCATGGAGTCGGGCAGCAAGGTGCCGCAGGCGCTCGTGCTGTCGCCCACCCGCGAGCTCGCGCTGCAGGTGTGCGAGGCGTTCGAGCAGTTCGCGTCGCACATGAAGCACGTGCACGTCCTGCCCGTCTACGGCGGCCAGGCGTACGGCGTCCAGCTGTCCGCGCTGCGCCGCGGCGTCGACGTCGTCGTCGGCACGCCCGGTCGCATCATGGACCACATCGCCAAGGGCACGCTCGACCTGTCCGAGCTGAAGTACCTCGTGCTCGACGAGGCCGACGAGATGCTCAAGATGGGCTTCGCCGAGGACGTCGAGACGATCCTCGCCGAGACGCCCGACGACAAGCAGGTCGCACTGTTCTCGGCGACGATGCCCGCGCAGATCCGTCGCATCTCGCAGCAGTACCTGACCGACCCGTCCGAGATCACGGTCAAGACCAAGACGAAGACCGCTGCGAACATCACGCAGCGGTACCTGATGGTGTCGTACCCGCAGAAGGTCGACGCGCTCACCCGCATCCTCGAGGTCGAGGACTTCGAGGGCATGATCATCTTCGTCCGCACCAAGAGCGAGACCGAGACCCTGGCCGAGAAGCTGCGTGCCCGCGGGTACGCAGCCGCGGCCATCAGCGGTGACGTCGCCCAGGCGCAGCGCGAGCGCACGGTCAACCAGCTCAAGTCCGGCAAGCTCGACATCCTCGTCGCCACCGACGTCGCCGCTCGTGGTCTCGACGTCGACCGCATCACCCACGTCGTGAACTTCGACATCCCCGTCGACATCGAGTCCTACGTCCACCGCATCGGCCGCACCGGTCGCGCGGGTCGCAAGGGCGACTCGATCAGCTTCGTCACCCCGCGCGAGCGCCGGCTGCTCTCGGCCATCGAGCGCCACACCAAGCAGCCGCTCACGCAGATGCAGCTCCCGACGATCGAGGACGTCAACGAGACGCGCCTGAGCCGCTTCGACGACGCGATCACCGCGGCGCTCGAGCAGCAGGACCGCATCGAGAAGTTCCGCGACGTCATCGCGCACTACGTCCGCAACCACGACGTCCCGGCAGAGGACGTCTCGGCTGCGCTCGCGGTGGTGGCACAGGGCGACTCGCCGCTGCTGCTCGACCCGAACGAGGACCAGCTCCGCAACCAGGTCGACCGCGACGGTCGTCGTGGTGAGCGCCGTGACCGGGACGACGACCGTGGTGGCCGCGAGGACCGCGGGCCGCGCCGTTCGCAGCCGATGACCGCGTACCGCATCGAGGTCGGTCGACGGCACCGGGTCGAGCCGCGCCAGATCGTCGGCGCGCTCGCGAACGAGGGCGGACTGCGCCGCGACGACTTCGGCGCGATCCAGATCCGACCGGACTTCTCGATCGTCGAGCTGCCCGAGAGCATGGACCCCGGCGTGCTCGACCGTCTGTCGGACACCCGGATCAGCGGGAAGCTCATCGAGATCAAGCCGGACCGCCGCGGTGGTGCCCGCCGGTACGACCGCGACGACCGTGGTCCGCGTGGCCCTCGTCGAGACGACCGTGGTCCGCGTCGCGACGACGACCGTCCGCGCCGTGACGACCGGCGCGACGACCGTCCTCGCTACGACGACGACCGCCCGGCGCGCAAGCCGCGCCACTGACGGCCGCCCGGCGCGCAAGCCGCGCCACTGACGGCCGCCCGGCGCGCGCCGCGCCACTGACGGCCGCGCGGCGCGCGAACCGCGCCACGCACGGTTGCGGAGGAGGTCGACCCGGTGGCTCCGTGACGCGACCGCGTGACCGGCTCGGTCCTGCGGCCGGCCACGGGTGGGCGTGCGCCGACCTGCCGGGGGCGGGTCGCGCCTCCCGTCCGGCCTGCTCAGGCAGCCAGTCCGTCGACCGTGCGCCGGCAGACCTCGTCCCACGGCGTCGGACCGAACCCGAAGTGCGCCCGCGTCGCGGCGTCGTCGACGACGTAGGGCGCCGACCACTGGTACCCGAGCTGCGCGACCTCACGCATGAAGGGGACCACCGTGCCGACGGTGCGGAGCAGACCGATCGGCAGCGAGCGCACCCGGACGGCAGGTCGACCGGCCGTCCGGAGCACGTCGGTCAGGACCTGCTCCTGGGTCCGCGGCGCGTTGGTCGGCACGATCCAGGTCCGGCCGTGCGCCCGCTCGTCGTCCGCGGCGGCGACGAGGAGCCGCGCGACGTCGCCGACGTCGGTGTACGAGTGCGGCTGGTCGGACCGCCCGATCACGGTGACGGGCTTCCCGCGCATCGCGGTCGGCAGCACGCGGGTGACGTGCCCGTTGTCCCCGGTGCCCGGGCCCACGTAGTCGGCGCCGCGGACCTCCACAGTGCGGACGCGACCGGCCTCGTGCGCCGCCAGGGCATCGGCCCACATCCGCGCCCGCAGGACGCCCTTGTGGTCGGTCGCGGCGTCGGGCAGGTCGGCGTGCATCGGACCGTCGACCGGGCCGTACGGGTACAGGTTCCCGGTGATCGCGTACACGGCGCCCGTCCGCTCGGCGGTGGTGAGGAGCGAGGACGCCAGCGGCGGCCACACCCGCTCCCACTGCGTGTAGTCGCCCGGGTTGGCGCAGTTGTGGAGTGCGGCGGCGCCGTCCGTGACGGTGGTCAGCGCGTCCGCGTCGGCGGCGTCGAGTGCGACGTGCCGGACGCCGGGCAGTCCGGTGTCGCGTCCGGAGCGGGTGACGACGACGACCTCGTCGCCGCGCTCGGACAGCAGCGCCGCGGTGTGGCGGCCGACCGGGCCGGCTCCGACGACGACGTGGTGACGGGACATGGTTCCTCCTGAGTTCGGGAGAGCACTGCTCTCGGAAGTCATCATGCGGCCTTGCCGCGACCATTGCAAGAGCAGTGCTCTCGTTTGTGGTCGGTGCTCTCCCGTGGCACGCTGGAGACATGGCGGAGCAGGCGAGGACCGCGCGGTCCCTGGCACGGGAGGCCGTGCACGCGAGCATCCTCACGGCTGCGCGCGCCCGCCTCACCGAGGAGGGGCCGGCGCAGCTGAGCCTGCGGGCCGTCGCGCGGGACGTCGGCCTGGTGTCCTCTGCCGTGTACCGGTACTTCCCGAGCCGCGACGACCTGCTGACCGCTCTGCTCGTGCTCGACTACGACGAGCTCGGTGCCGCGGTCGAGGCGGCCGAGGCGCCGGTCGACCGTGCCGACCACGTCGGCCGGTGGGTCGCCGCCTGCCGCGCCGTCCGGCAGTGGGCGATCGGCCACCCCGGCGACTTCGCGCTCCTGTACGGCTCGCCCGTCCCGGGCTACGTCGCGCCGCAGGACACGATCGAGCCCGCCTCGCGCACCACACACGTGCTCGTCCGCGTGGTCACCGACGCGTGGGCGGACGTCGCCGGGTCGGAGCTGCCGCCGGACTGGAGGCTCGGTGCCGGCCCGTCGATCGGCGCACGACCCGGGGCGCCCGGTTCCGTCGCCGACGCGGTCGCCTACACGCGGGCGCGCGGCTTCCACGACGACCCGTCGCCCGAGGTCGTCCTGCGGACCCTGATGGCCTGGACGACGGTGTTCGGCGTCCTGTCGTTCGAGCTCTTCGGCCACGCGGTCGGCTCGGTGACCGATCCGCAGGCCTACTTCGACGAGGTCGTCGTCCGCCTGGCGCACGACCTGGGGCTGGCGGACCCCCGCTGAGCCGTTCTCATCCCCCGATCGGGGCGTCTGGCTGACAGCGACGGCCGCCTGCGGTAGACAGGGCGGTACGGCGCACTCACCCAGCGCTGGCCGGCTGCAGCAGGAAGGACGCCGATGACCGCGCTCGACGTCAGCCGTCAGGACCGTCGCCGACTCACCACCGGCACCGCGACCAGGCGGCTCGTGACCGTGCGCACCGTCGCGCTGCTCGCGTCGATCGCCGGCGTGAACTACATCGTCTGGCGGTGGGCCGCGTCGGTGAACTGGCACTCGTGGTGGATCGCGGTGCCGCTGATCCTCGCCGAGACCTACAGCGTGATCGACTCGCTCCTGTTCGCCTTCGGGGCGTGGCGGCTCCGCGAGCGCGGGGAACCGCCGACGAAGCCCGCCGGTGACGTCACCGTCGACGTCTTCATCACGACCTACAACGAGCCGGTGGACCTGGTCGTCCGCACCGCCCGGGCCGCGAAGGCGATCACGCACCCGCACCAGACCTGGATCCTCGACGACGGCAACCGGCCGGAGATGCGCGCCGCCGCCGAGTCGCTCGGCATCGGGGTCATCACACGCGGCGCCGACTGGGTCGACCGGCCGCGCCACGCAAAGGCCGGCAACCTCAACAACGCGCTGCTCGCCACCCAGGGCGAGTTCCTGCTCATCCTCGACGCCGACCAGGTCCCCGAGCCGTCGATCCTCGACCGCACCCTCGGCTACTTCAAGGACGAGCGGATGGCGCTCGTCCAGACGCCGCAGTGGTTCGAGAACGTGCCGGAGGCCGACCTGCTCGGCAGCCAGGCGCCCCTGTTCTACGGTCCGATCCAGCAGTCGAAGGACGGCTGGAACGCCGCGTTCTTCTGCGGCTCGAACGCGATCCTGCGGCGCGAGGCGCTCATGCAGCTCGGCGTGACCCGGTACGTGCGCGAGGTCGAGGAGTCGGTCGAGCGGACGATCAAGACCTCGCGGAAGCTGCTCGCACGCGCCCGCGAGACCGAGACCGACCCGCGGGTGCTCGACGCGCTCGACGGTGCCGAGCAGGTCGTCGACCGGGCCCGTGACCAGATCGACCGCGGTGAACCGCTCGGCGACGTCACCTACGACTTCCAGCGCGGTATCGACGCGATCGCGTACCGGTTCGCGGCCGCCGACCTCGAGTCGGTGCGTCGCGACCTGCAGGAGCTCGCCGCGATGTCGACCGAGGCGGACACGTTCGCGGGGCTCGACGACGCGGCCCTCGACGTGCTGGGCCGCCGCGAGGCCTCGCCCGTGGCCGCCATCGAGTCGATCGCGGTGCTGGCCCGCGCGCTCGACGTCAACCGCGACGACGAGGCGCAGCCGATCATGCCGCTCGCCACGATCTCCGTGACCGAGGACATGGCCACCGCGATGCGCCTGCACGGGCTCGGCTGGCGGTCGGCCTACCACGACGAGATCCTGGCGAAGGGCCTGGCGCCCGAGGACCTGCCGACCATGCTCGTGCAGCGTCTCCGTTGGGCGCAGGGCACCATGCAGGTGTTCTTCCGCGAGAACCCCCTGGTGCAGAAGGGCCTGTCGTGGGGCCAGCGCCTCATGTACTTCTCCACGATGTGGAGCTACCTGTCGGGCTTCGCGGCGATCGTCTACATCGCGGCACCGGTGCTCTGCCTGTCGTTCGGCGTGGTGCCGGTGCAGGCCTACAGCGTGGACTTCTTCGTGCGGCTCATCCCGTTCCTCGTGCTCAACCAACTGCTGTTCTGGGTGGTGGCGGCGGGCAGACCGACGTGGCGCGGCCAGCAGTACTCGCTCGCGCTCTTCCCGGTCTGGATCGAGTCCGTCACGAGCGCGTTCGAGAACGTCTTCCGTGGCAAGCCCCTCGGCTTCCGGGTGACGCCGAAGGTGCGCGAGGAGTCGGACCAGCGACCGCGGTGGGACCTCGTCAAGCCGCAGCTGTACGCGATGGGAGCGCTCGTCGCCGCCCTCGTGCTGATCGCGATCCGCTACGCGACCGGACAGGCCGACGGCATTGCGCCGCTCGTGAACACCGCGTGGGTGGTGTTCGACCTCTTCATCTTCAGCATCGTCGTCCGCGCGGTGCTCTACCGCGGACCCGAGGCGGGGACGGCGCAGTCCGAGCACGTGTCCTCGACGGCAGGAGGCCCCCTGTGACCGACCACCACCTGACCTTCGAGGTCCCGGCCGTCACGGAGTCGCTCGACGTCGTGCAGGACCGCTTCGGCGCCTGGTGGGACTCACTGGCAATCGACGACGTCCGGCTCCGCTTCTCGCTCGAGACCGCCCTGGCCGAGATCGCCGCGAACATCGTCGAACACACGCGCCGCACCGACGTCGAGGCGGGGCGCGGGTACTCGGTCACGCTCTCGGCGACCGACCGCGAACTCGTCGCGGTGCTCGCTGACAACGGACGCCCTGCGGACGTCGACCTGTCCGCGGTGACGATGGCCGACCCCGACGAGGAGAGCGGTCGCGGTCTCGCGCTCGCGCTCGCCGCGCTCGACCGCCTCGAGCACGAGCACACCGGTGGACGGAACGTCTGGACCCTGGCGTGCAACCGGTGAGGGGCGCGCTGGCGAAGGCCGTCGCGTTCCTCGTCGTCGTGGGGACGCTGCTGCTCGGTGGTGCGCTGCCGGCGTCGGCCGTCTCCGCCCCGAGCCGCGCGGGCGAGACGCCGTCCGACGGGCGCGTCTGGTTCGGCCCCGACCTCGACTGGGGGAGCGACGCCCCGGACGGCTACGAGGGCCGACTCGGCGCGACACCGTCGGTCTACGGCGTCGAGATCGAGTACCCCTTCGACCGCAGCGCGCGGGACGAGTTCCTCCGCGCGACCCGGGCCGCCGCGACGCAGGGTGCGGTGCTCGCCGTGAGCCTGGAGCCCTCGCGCTCGCTGCGCTCCCTCACGAAGGCCGACGCCACCGCGGCGAACCGGCTGTTCGAGGAGGTCCACCGGCAGTACGACACCCAGCTGCTCGTGCGCTTCGCGCCGCAGATGAACGGTACGTGGGTGCGGTGGGGGCAGCAGCCGACCGCGTACGTGTCGGCGTTCCGGACGCTCGCCGCGGCCGTGCACGCCGGCGACTCCGCGGCGGCGATGGTCTGGTCGCCCTCGTACGGCGCCGGCTACCCGTTCGGCGAGTCCGCCGGACGGCTGCAGGACCTGTCGGACACCGACGTCGCCAAGCTCGACACGAACGGCGACGGTCGACTCACCGCGGCCGACGACCCCTACGGCCCGTACTGGCCGGGCGCTGCGAGCGTCGACTGGGTCGGGTTGTCGATGTTCTCCTTCGGCAAGGGCAAGGCGACCGAGGCCGCCGGTCGCGACGTCCCGCTGACGAGCAACGAGGTCCCGCAGGACGGCGAGGTCGCCGCACGCTTCGACGAGACCTGGGGCTACGAGCAGCCGCAGACCGAGGGCACCTTCACCGAGCGCTTCGCGCAGGGCGAGGACCGCCCGATGCTGCTCGACACCGGCGCCCTGTACGACCACTCGCTGCGTGGTGCCGCCGAGCTGTCGGTGAAGCAGGCGTGGTGGCGGCAGGTCATCGCCGCGGTGCAGGACCACCCCGAGGTCCGCGGCGTGACGTTCCTCGAGACGAACCGTCGCGAGCCCGAGGCCGGCAACCGTGTCGCCGACTGGCGGGACACGGCCGATCCCGGGATCGCCGGGTCCTTCCGGACGGACCTCGAACAGGCAGGGGACTTCGTCTTCGGGCCCGTGACCGAACGCGTCACGCAGCAGGAGGGCGCGGCGGCGATCAGCCAGCAGTACGAGACCGGCGGCGACCAGATGGCGTGGATCGTCTGGTGCGCGTTCGGTCTCGCGGCAGCGTTCCTGCTCAGCGGACTCGTCGGGCGGTTGCTGCCGAGCTGGCGCTACCCCGACGACGGCAAGCCCGGGCGCGACCTGCGCCTCGACCTGTTCCGCGGCTTCATCATCCTGGCCGTCGTGATCACGCACATCGAGATCGGTGGGCCGTACTCGTACATCACGCTGCACGCGACGGGTGCGATCACCGGCGCGGAGATGTTCGTGTTCCTGTCCGGCATGGTCCTCGGCATGACCTACCCCTTCGCGATCAAGAAGTTCGGCGAGTGGGTCGCTGCGGTCGGCGCGTGGAAGCGAGCACGGAAGCAGTACCTCGTCACCCTGGCGGTGATCCTGGTCGTCTTCGCGCTGAGCTTCGTGCCGTTCCTGAACACGGACGCGATCACGACCTTCACCGACCGGGGGACCGGCACCGGGGGCGTCGGGGCCGAGGGCCGCGTCTACGACCTGTACCCGAATGCGATGCAGCTCCTGGCGTACCCGCCGCCCTGGTTCGCGATCCGGCAGTTCCTGCTGCTCGAGATGGGGCCGTGGCCGTTCAACATCATGGGCCTCTTCGTGGTGCTCAGCCTGTTCATCCCGCTCTGCATGTGGGTGATCAAGCGGGGCTTCTGGTGGGCGCTGCTCGTCGTGAGCTGGGGGCTGTACGTGCTCCAGGCCCTGGTGCCCGAGCTCCGGCCGCTGAACTCGCAGTTCGAGTCGGTGTTCCCGCTGCTCACCTGGCAGGTCGTCTTCACGCACGGGCTCGTCCTCGGCTACTACCGGCGGCAGGTCATCGGCGCGCTGACCGGCCGGCTCGGCAAGGTGCTGATCGGCATCGGCGTCACCGGCTACGCGTTGTTCCTGGTCTACGTCTGGGCCGGGGACCACTTCGGCTTCACCCCGGCGCCCTTCCCGGCGTCGATGTACGACGACCTGTACAACACGGCCTACCAGCGCGTCGACCTCCAGTGGGGACGTCTGGTCGACATCGCGTTCTTCGCGATCGTGTCGTACGCGATCCTCACCGTGTTCTGGAAGCCGATCAACGCCGTCATCGGGTGGCTGTGGATCCCGATCGGCCAGGCGAGCCTCTACGTCTTCGTCTGGCAGGTGTTCTTCGCGCTGGCCATCGCGTCCATCCCGGGCGTCGACTGGTTCAACGGGTGGATCGGCTTCGCGGCGCACACCGTCCTGATCCTGCTCGTCTCGTACATGATCCGGAAGCGGTTCATGTTCTCGGTCATCCCGCGCTGACCGCCGCTCACCGTGCGCGCGGCTGCGGCCCCGGTCGTCCGTTCCCCGACAGCGACAGGATCCCGCGAACCGTTCGCGCGATCCTGTCGCTTTCCCGGATGCGTCCGGGCGTCCGGGCGTGCGGCCGGTCGGGTCAGCGCGGGGTGATGCACAGCGGCTGCGGGGCCGGCGGGTGCTGCGTCGCGTGCCCGATCCTTCCCATCACGCATGGAGTGGAAAGCGGAATCGCGCATACCTGGTCGGAACGAACGACCTGGTAAGCGCGGTTCTGTTCGGTACGCCCGATCCCACCGAGTACGCCCGATCCCACCGAGTACGTCCGATCCCGCCCGGTACGCGCGGTTCTGCCCGGTACGCCCGATCCCGTCCGGGCCCGCGCCGCGATCCGACGCGTGCTCGCGTCAGCCCGCTGGCGTCCGGTCCGGCGCGGAGGCGAGCGCCTGCCGGACCGACCCCCACGCGGCGAGCCGCTCGCGGACCGCGTCGTCCCGCTCGACCTCGAGCGCCGTCGCGTGCGCCTGCTCGAGCACGTCGTCGACCACGACCCGCTGTCCCGAGCGCGCCGAGGCGATCGCCGCGTCGACCATGACCAGGCTCATCACGTTGCCGTGGACCTCGCCGTCGGGCGTCGTCCCGGTACGGACCGCCCGGACGAAGGACGCGAGCGCCCCGGCGATCTCGGTACCGACACCCGGCGCACCTGCCGGCGTGCCGGGGGCGTCGTCGATCACGCTCGACGGGTCGTGGTCGCCGTCCCACGCCGCCGAGCCCGACGCACCGGTCGCCCGCCAGTCGCCGTTCCACGACGTCTCGTCGCCCGGTGCGCACCACGAGCCGTCGTAGACGTAGCGGACGTCGTCCTCGAAGGTGAAGACCGCGGCGGCGTTCGCGTCCCCCCGGTACCAGGACCACGACGGGTTCCACGACTCGCAGTACACCGACACGGGTTCACGCTCGAGCACGTACCGGGCGGAGTCGAACGCGTGGATCGCCATGTCGAGGAGCAGCACGTCGTCCATCTCCTCGCGGAAGCCGCCGAAGTGCGGGGCCTTCGCGAAGCGGGTGTTCAGGCTGCCGACCCCGCCGAGCGCGCGCACGTGCTGCCGGAAGGCGACGAGCTGGTCGTTGTACCGACGCGACTGCGACACCATGAACAGCTGCCCGGTGGCCTCGGCGGCTGCGGCCAGGGAGAGGGCCTCGGCGACGGTCTGCGCCGCGGGCTTCTCACCGAGGACGGGCAGCCCGGCGTGCAGGGCGTCCATCGTGACCGGGTGGTGGGAGACCGGCACCGTGATGTCGAGCACGGCCTCGGCACCGGTCTCCGCCAGGAGCGCGGGCAGGTCACGGCCGACGGGGACGGTCGGGGCGCCGGCGAGCTCGGCCCCGGCATGTGCGGCGTCGAGGTCGAGGTCGACGACGCCGACGAGTTCGACGTCCGGGTCGGCGGCGACGGTGCCGAGCCAGGCGCGGCCCATCCCGCCGGCGCCGACCTGCACGACCCGCAGCGGGGCGTGCTCGGTCATGCGCGGGCCTCGGCGGTCGCGGCGGTCGCCTCGTCCTCGGGGGCGTCGGTCGTCGCCCCGTCCTCGGGGGCGTCATCGAACGGGCCGCGGTAGTGCTGCCCCTCGAAGTACTCGCCGAGGTCGTAGCGGCGCAGGGTCGGGAGTTCACGCTCGCGCTCCGGTCGCGCCCACTCGGCCCCGTTCGCGACGACGCGTCGTACGTCCGGGTGGTGGTACACGGGGAAGTCCTGGTCGCCGGGCGAGAAGTAGAAGATCTTCCCGAGGCCGCGGCGGTAGGTCATGCCGCTGCGGAAGACCTCGCCACCGGTGAACCCGGAGATGAAGATGAGCTCGTCGGGCGTCGGCACGTCGAAGTACTCGCCGTACATCTCCTGTTCGGGGATGACGATCGGGTTCGGCACGCCCCGCGTGATGGGGTGCTGCGGGTTGACCGTCCAGACGAGCTCCTGGTCGTGCTCGCTCCGCCAGCGCAGGGTGCAGGTGGTGCCCATGAGCTTGCCGAAGATCTTCGACCAGTGGCCGGAGTGCAGGACGACCAGGCCCATGCCGGACAGCACGTGCTTGTGGACGCGGTCGACCACGGCGTCGTCGACGTCGGCGTGGGCGGCGTGCCCCCACCAGGTCAGGACGTCGGTCTCGGCGAGCACGGCCTCGGACAGCCCGTGCTCGGGCTCCTGCATGGTGGCGGTGCGGACGACGGCGTCGGGCAGGTTCTCGCGGATGCCGTCGGCGATCGCGCCGTGCATGCCGTCGGGGTAGCGCTCGGCGACGTGCTGCTCGACCTGCTCGTGGACGTTCTCGCCCCAGACGGTGATGCGTAGCGGGGTGGTGGTCATGGTGTGGGCCTTCCTGGAGGGGTGGCGGGGTGCTCGGCGTGGACGGTGGTCACTTGACCGCGCCGCCGAGGGCACCGGCGGAGATGTAGCGCTGGGCGACGATGAGGAGCACGGCCGCGGGCAGTGACGCGAGGACCGACGTGGCCATCACGGGCCCCCAGTCGGTGACGTTCGAGCCGATGTAGTTGTAGATGCCGAGCGTGATCGGGCGGACCGCGTCGGTCGAGGTGAGCGTGAGGGCGATGAGGAAGTCGCCCCACGCGCCGAGGAACGTGAACAGTGCCGCGGTGACGATCGCGTTGCGGCTGATCGGGAGCACGATCGAGATGAACGCGCGCAGGTCGTTCGCGCCGTCGACGAGCGCGGCCTCGACCAGGCTCGGCGGGATCGACTCCATGAACGCCCGCATGAGCAGGATCGCGAACGGCACCTGCACGGCGCTGTCGGCCAGGATCAGCCCGACGTAGCTGTTGAGCAGGCCGACGTTGTTGAACAGCGTGTAGAGCGCGTTCGCGATGACGATGCCGGGGATCATCTGGGTGATGAGCAGCACGAGCAGGAACACCTTCGTGCCGCGCATCCGGAACCGCGCCAGACCGTACGCGGCCGGGGTGGCGATCGCCAGCGTCAGGACCACGGTGCCGAGCCCGATGATCATGCTCGACACGAAGTTCTGCCCCTGCTGGGCGAAGGCGGTGCGGTACCCGGCGAACGTCGGGTTCCACGGGAACCACGTGGCGGTGGCGGCGCCCGAGGTGGCCTGCAGGCTGGTGTTCACCATCCAGTAGACGGGGAAGACCATGATCGCCAGGAAGACGATCCCGAGGATGGTGAACGGCAGACCCCCGGCGGTCCGGCGAGGCCGGGGTGCTCGTGCGCTCCGCTTCGTCGTGATCGCACGGGTGACGGTGACGGTCTGGTTCGCGAGTCCGACGCTCATTCGTCGACCGCCTTCCGGGAGATGGCGATGTAGACCATCGCGAACACGAACGAGACGACGATGAGCACGTTGCTCACCGCGGCTCCGATGCCGAACTGGAAGTTGATGAACGACTGGTGGTAGGCGTTCGTGGCGAGGGTCTGCGTCGAGTTCGCGGGTCCGCCGCCGGTCAGGCCGAGGATGATGTCGACGACCTTCAACGTGTAGACCACCCCGAGCACGATGACCACGCTGACGACCGAACGGATGCTCGGCCAGGTGATGTACCAGAAGGCCTTGAAGCCGGTCGCGCCGTCGAGGGCACCCGCTTCGTAGAGCTCCGGTGGGACCGACTGCAGCCCGCTGTACAGGATGGTCGTGTTGAAGGGGATGCCGAGCCAGACGTTCACGCCGATGACCGCGATGAGCGCGAGGCTCGGGCTCACCAGCCACGGGACCGGGCCGATGCCGACGACGCCGAGCAGCTGGTTGAGGGCGCCGCTGTCCTGGTCGAGCAGCCACTTCCACACCGCGCTCGAGGCGATGAGGGGGGAGCAGCCACGGCAGGAGGAGCAGGCCGCGCAGGAAGCCCGACAGCGGGAAGTGCCGCCGGAAGAACAGCGCGAGGCCGAGGCCCAGCACGAACTGCAGGACGATCGAGCCCGCGGTGAACAGCGCGGTGTTGACGACGCTCGTGGTGAAGACGGCGCTCGTGAACACCGACACGTAGTTGGCGAGACCCACCCAGGGGGCCTCGCCGGTGAAGAAGGTCTTCGTCGTGTAGTCCTGGAACGACATCAGGACGTTCTTCACCACGGGGTAGCCGAAGAAGACGGCGACGAACACCGCGGCCGGCACGACGAACAGCCAGCGGGTGATCGACGACCGGAGGCGCGCGCGGCGCTGTCCGGGGCGGGCGGGGGCCGCGGGCGTCGTCGCCCGGGACCGGATCTGTGTGGAGGCGCTCATGTCAGGTCCTTCCGTCGGGGGCGGGGAGCCGGTCGCGCGACCGGCTCCCCGGATCCGCTACTGGTTCTGCGACTGCGCCTGCTCGAGCGCCTGCTCGGGGTCGGCCTTGCCGGTCAGCGCGAGCTGGACGGCGGTGTAGATCTTCGTGGCGGCCTTGGGCCAGTCCGGTCCGAGCTCGCCGGTGCGGGCGCGGGCCGTCTGCACCGTGGTGACGAAGGACGCGACGTCGGCGTGGTCGGCGGCCCACTGCTTGCCGACCTCGAGGTTGGTCGGCACGTTGCCGCTGACCCCGGCGAGGACGGCCTGCATCTTGTCGCTGTTCAGGCAGCCGACGAACTTGCCGGCGAGCTGCATGGTGTCCTCGTTGCCCGTCTGCGGGACGGTGAACGCCTCGCCACCGAGCGGCGCGACGGTCTCGGAGCCGGTGCGGGTCGGGATCGGGACGCTGTCGAACTCCAGGTCCTTCGCCTTCTTCAGGGCGGGCAGCTGCCACGGACCGTTGATCATCATCGCGGCCTTGCCGGCGATGAACTGGTTGTTGACGTCGGCCTGGGCCCAGTTGATCGAGCTCTTCGACATGGAGCCGTCGTCCTGCAGGTCCTGCACGAGCTGCAGCGCCTGTGCGGCCTCGGGCGTCGCGATGTCCTTCTCGTCGCCGCCGTTCGACCAGAAGAAGGGCAGGAACTGCCAGGTGCCCTCGTAGGTGTTGATGTTGCTCATCGCGAAGCCGTAGGTCGACCCGTTCGTGAGCTTCTTCGCCGCTTCCTTGAGCTCGTCCCACGTCTTGGGTGGCTGGACGCCGGCGTCCGCGAGCAGCTTCTTGTTGTAGTACAGCGCGATGGAGTTCGTGTTCGGCTGCAGCCCGTAGAGCTTGCCCTCGTAGGTGTTCGCGCCCTTGACGCCGGGGACGTCGTCGTCCGCGTCGAGGCCGTAGTCGGCGAGGTCGGACAGTGCGCCCGAGGCGGCGATCTGCTGCACGTCGGGGTTGTCGAGCATGAGGACGTCGGGCAGGGTGCGCGACGACGCCTGCTGCAGGACCTTCGAGATGAGGCCGGCACCGGCGACGTGGTTGATCTTCACCTCGACGCCGACGTCCTTCGCGCACTGCTGGTACACGGGGTCGTAGTTCGCGTCGTAGTAGTCCTCGATCGTGAGGGTCTTCCCACCGCCGCCGGACGACGACGCGTTGCCGGCGCCGGAGCACCCGGTCAGGACGAGGGGGACCGTCGCGACGATCGCGGCGGCGCCGACGAGGGCGCGGCCCCGGCGGGACGTGGAGCGGAAACCAGGCTTCATTGCACTGCTCTTCTCTTCGCGGATGCGGGGAAGGACACGGTGCGTCGACTCCACTGACGTCGTCGTCGCGGTGGTCCTGGGGCGAGAAGCTAGCAGGAAAGCGCTTTACCTGTAAAGCGCTTTTCTGCTTTCGCTGCGGGACTATGCTCAGGCGGTACCGATCGATCAGGAGGCTCCGATGGCCACGATGCAGCAGGTCGCCGACCGTGCCGGCGTCTCCATCGCGACGGTGTCGTTCGTGGTGAACGGCACGAAGTACGTCACGCCGGCGACCACGGCGAAGGTCACCGCGGCGATGCGCGAGCTGAAGTTCCGCGGCAACGTCGTGGCGCGGGCGCTCGCGAGTCGACGGACCCGGATCGTCGCGCTGCTGTTCCCGACCACGGGCAACCGGTTCAGCCCGACCACGTCGGAGTTCTTCATGAACGCCGCCGAGCGGGCCTCCGAGCGTGGGTACCACCTGGTGCTCTGGCCGGTCGACCCGGCAGGCGACGACCTCGACGACCTGGTCTCCGGCGGCCTCGTCGACGGCGTCGTGCTCATGGAGGTGCGGATGGACGACCCGCGCGTCGTCAAGCTGTCGGAGCTCGGGGTCCCGTTCACCCTGATCGGCCGGACGCGCGACGCCGCCGAGCTGCCGTACGTCGACATCGACTTCGAGACCACGATCGAGGACGGCCTCGACCACCTGCAGGGCCTCGGGCACCGGCGGTTCGGGCTCGTGCTCGAGAACCTCGAGGACACACCGATGGCCGGGTACGCGCCGCACCTGCGGGTCGAGGACACCTTCCGCCGCTCGGTGGTCGAGCGTGGCTGCGCGGGCACCGTCGTGTACGCCGGCCCCGGCAGCGAGGGTGGCCGCGACGCGGCTCGGCGCCTGCTCGAGGCGGACCCCGACGTCACCGCGGTGCTCGTCATGAAGGACGACTCGTCTGCGGGCCTGCTGGTCGGTCTGTACGCCGCGGGTCGACGCGTGCCGGACGACGTCTCGGTGCTGAGCATCGCGTCCTCCGCCGCAGCGGGGGACCAGCACCACCCTCGGCTGTCGACGATGATCGCGCCCGGTCGCGAGCTCGGCGTCCGTGCCGCGGACGCGCTGATCGACCGCCTCGACGGCACGTCGACCGAGCTCCCGCACTTCCTGTTGCCCTGCGTGCTCCGCCCCGCCGAATCGGTGGCCGCCGCGCCCACGCGCTGACCCGCGCTGACGCGCCACCCACCGCGGGTCTCGCGCCCAGCGACACCCCTCGGGGCGCGAGCCGCGAGAACGGTCGCGCATTGTGCGTCTCGTGTGCCCTGCCATCCACTGGACGGGAGGGCCGTGGCGGGCCCGGACCGCGCCTCCCGTCCGACGCGTACTCACGTTCCCTGTGCGGTCGCTCAGGAGCGCTTGGTTCTGTGGGGCAACGTGATCGCCGGGTGCGCACGCACCCTTCGTCGAGGAGGACGGATGGCAATCGACCGCAGGCTCTTCCTGCTCGGGGGCGCGGGGGTGCTGCTGCTCGCCGGCTGCTCCACCCGGCCGGAGCGCACCACCGTCGAGGAGTGGCCCACCGACCCGCCCGAGGGCGACGTCACGATCAGCTGGTGGGCGGGGCAGGTCGCATCGAAGGACGGCGGTGACCTGCGCCGCCGGCTCATCGCCGAGTTCCAGAAGGAGCACCCGAACATCCGCGTGCGGATCGTCAGTGCCCCGAGCGACACCGACACGAACCGCACCAGCCTGACGACGCAGATCGCCGCCGGGAGTCCGACGCCGGACGTGTACCTCGGCGACGTCGCGTGGCCCGGGCAGTTCGCGAAGAACAAGCTCGCGACCCCGGTGAACCAGCTCGTCGGCGAGGACTTCTTCGAGCAGTTCCCGGAGGGCCTCCGCCTGGCCGCGAGCGTCGACGGGACCTACTACATGTTCCCGCTCTACATCGACGAGTCGTTCTTCCTGTACCGGCAGGACCTGCTCGACAAGCACGGGTTCCAGGTCCCGCGCTCGTGGGAGGAGGTCAAGGACACCGCGGAGAAGCTCGTGGACACGGGCGACGTGGACTACGGGCTCGCGTTCCAGGGCGACGTGTACGAGGGCCTGACCTGCAACGTGACCGAGTTCGTCGCGGACGCCGGCGGGTCGCTGCTCAACGACGACCTGACGGCGCCTGCGACGACGAGCTCGGAGACCAAGCGCGCGTTCGAGTTCATGCGCTCGCTCATCACCGACGGCGCCGCACCCCGCGCGACCCTGACGTACCAGGAGCAGGACACCAACGACGCCTTCGCGGGCGGTCGTGCCGCGTTCCTGCGCAACTGGTCGTACGCCTGGGGCATCGCGAACGGCCCGGACTCGGCCGTCGCGGGCAAGGTCGGGCTCGCGGCCCGCCCCACGTTCGACGGCACGGACGAGCACCACTCGACGATCGGCGGGTGGGGGAACTACATCAACCCGCACACCCAGCAGCCCGCCGCGGCGCTGACCTTCGCGGCGTGGATGTCGAGCGAGACGGCGCAGCAGTTCCTCACCCGCGAGGGCGGCGTCCTGCCGGCCCGCAGCGCGAGCCTGGTCAGCGACGACGCGAAGCGGCAGAACCGGCCGACCTACGACACCGCGGCGGGCATCACGCTCGTGCCGCGACCGACCTCGACGGCCTACTACCCGAAGGTCTCGCAGGGCGTCTACCAGAACGGCAACAGCATCCTCGGCGGCCAGGCCTCGGTCGACGGCGGTACCCGCTCGATGGCCTCGGCGATCTCGCTCGCCCTGACCGGGGACGCGCTGTGAGCGCCGGCACCGCCGCGCGCCCGGCGACGCGTGTGCCGGGCACGGGGAAGCCCGACGGGTACCGCCCGACGAGCGCCCGGTCGCGGATGGAGCGCGTGCGGGCCCGTGGCGCGTGGGGCTTCGCGGCCCCGGCGCTCCTGGTCGTCGCAGCGGTCACGATCTTCCCGGTCGTGTACTCGATCGTCCTGAGCTTCGCGGACGTCGAGATCGGCTACGACGGCTTCTCGATCCAGGGCTTCGGCCTCGGCAACTACGCGGCGCTGCTGCAGAGCGCCGACTGGTACCGGGCGCTCGGCTTCACGGTGCTCTACACGGTCGTCACGGTGTTCGTCGAGCTCGTGCTCGGCATGCTCGTCGCCCTGGTGCTCGAACGGCTCGGCGTCACCCGCGGGTGGATGCTCGCGCTGCTCCTCGTGCCGTGGTCGCTCGTCACGATCGTCAACGCACAACTGTGGAAGTACATCTACGACTCGACGTACGGCGTCGCGACCTGGTTCTTCGGCCTGTTCGGCGACGCCCCGGTGATCCTCGGTGAACCCGTCCCGGCGATCACCGGCCTGATGGTCGCGGACATCTGGAAGACGACACCGTTCGTCGCGATCATCCTGCTGGCCGGACTCGTGCAGATATCCGAAGACCACTACGAGGCGGCCGAGCTCGACGGCGCGAGCACGTGGCAGACGTTCTGGCGCGTGGTGCTCCCGCAGCTCACCCCGACGCTGACGATCGCGGTGCTCTTCCGCATCCTGCAGGCGTTCGGCGTCTTCGACCTGCCGTTCGTGCTGACGAACGGCGGGCCGGGCACCGCCACCCAGTCGCTCGCGATCATGGGCTACAAGGTGCTCTTCCAGGACATCAACATCGGACCGGGCGCCGCGATCGCGACGAGCACCGCGGTCATCGTGGCCGTCGGGTGCCTGCTCTTCCTGCGGGCGTTCCGGAACCAGGCGAAGGGAGGGGATGCCTGATGCCCCGTCAACGTGTCCGCAAGGGCTGGCGGAAGTGGGTCAACACCGTGAACGTCAGCGGTGTCGTCATCGCCGTGCTCACCGCGCTGCCGCTCTACTGGCTCGTCTCCACGTCGCTCAAGCCGTCGTCGGAGATCGCGCAGTCGCCGCCGACCGCGTTCCCGCAGTCGCTGACGTTCGACAACTTCGTCGTGGCGTTCCGCGACAACGCCCTCGGGCAGTACATGGTGAACAGCGTCGTGGTCGCGGTGTCCACCACGGTGATCGTGCTCGCGCTGTCGTTCCTCGCCGGGTACGCGCTGGCGGGCAGGTGGATCAGGGGCCGGACGGCGATCATGACGTCGCTGCTCATGCTGTCGGTGTTCCCGGCGATCGCGGTCCTGACGCCGCTGTACCTGCTCGAGCGCAACCTCGGGCTGCTCAACTCGTACCCGGGCCTGATCGTGCCGTACGTCGCGTTCAACCTGCCGTTCGCCATCTGGATCATGCGCAACTACCTGCAGGGGATCCCCTCGACCATCGAGGAGGCCTCCGAGATCGACGGCGCCGGTGCCTGGCGCACCGTCCTGTCGGTGATCCTGCCGATGGCGAAGCCCGGGTTGTTCACGGTCGGCGTCTTCACCTTCACGGCCTCGTGGAGCGAGTTCCTCATGGCGCTGACGTTCAACAGCGAGAACTCGTTCCGGACCATCCCCGTCGGCATCGCCCTGTTCGGCACGCAGTTCACGGTGCCGTTCGCGCAGATCTTCGCGGCGAGCGTGGCGGCGACGATCCCGATCGTCATCCTCGTGCTGGTGTTCCGCCGGTCGATCGTCTCGGGGCTCACCAGCGGCGCGGTGAAGGGGTGACGTCCGTGGCATCGGTGACCACGGAGTGGTCACCGATGCCACGGACGGACGGGAGGCCCGTGGCGAACCCGCCACGGGCCTCCCGTCCGTCACCGGTGCGGTTCCCGCCCGTGGCGGCCCGGCCAGGTGTCGTGCCGTCAGCGACGTCGGTCGCGGGCGGTGTCCGTGAAGAAGTCGGCGTACAGGCCGTTCACGTCCTGCAGTTCGCCGTACTTCCAGCGCTTCCGCATCCGACGGAACGTCTCGATGCGCACCGGGTCGATGCCCGGCTCGGACTCGTACGAACCCATGGTCCCTCCCGTTTCCCTGATCCACCCCCGTGCGGGGGTACCCAGGGGTGACGGTACGTGGCACGCTGTCCCACGTCCGCCGATGTAGGTAGGGAAGTTACCTAACTGCGCTTGTTGGACAAACGTTCGAGCGGCGTCCCCAGCCGCCCGTAGCCTGCCGTCAGGGGGTCGGAGCGCCGTACTCGAGCGCCTCGACCACACGGTCGATCACGCGGACGTACCGCGTGGTCTCTCGCTCGGAGAAGGAGGACAGGAGCTCGTGCAGGTGCTCGTTCGTGCTGTCCATCGCGGCGGCGTAGGCCCGCTGGGTCTCCGGGGTCAGTTCGATGTACCGGCTGCGGCCGTCCTCCGGGTTCGGGACGCGGCACAGGTGCCCCGCGCGCTCGAGTCGGTCGACCGTCCCGGTCACCGCCGGGCTGGTGAGTCCGAGGTGCGCCACGAGGTCCTTCACCCGGACCGTGCGGTCAGCGGCAGCGGCCCGCGCGACGAACTGCAGGACCGTCAGGTCCGAGCCGGACACGGAGAGCCGTTCGCGCAGCCGACCGCGCAGCGCGCCCATGGCGGCTTCGAGCCGGGTCAAGGCGGCGGTCAGGTCGATCTCACTCACGTGGTCGCCCCCTCCGTGCGGGTCGGTCGAGCGCGACACTACGCCGCACCCACCCCAAGACCGTATCCGTATAACGAGGAAGCATGCGCCATGTGGACAGGTGGCAACGGACGGGATCGTCGTGGCTGATCCCCTGATCGAGGCGTTCGGCGCCGAGGAGACGATCGCCCCGGTGCGGTTCGAGGTCTCCGGGACGCGGCCGGACGCCGCCGTCCGCGACCTCGGCGGCATCTACGCGGGGGAGCGGTGGAGCGCCGTGCCCTCCCGCGGGCGGTTCGACTACCGGTACACGGCGATCGGTGACAGCGAGGTCACCATCCGTCGATCGCAGATGCACGGCGAGATCCGAGGGTGGATGCCCGCGGGCTCCGCGGACTACGTCGTCACGTGGATCAGCTCGGGCACGGGTGAGCTCGAGATGCGCGGGGAGCGCTGGCCGATGCTCCTGGACGTGCCGGTGATGTTCCCCGCGGACGACGAGTACAGCTTCGTGACCGCGGACTACGACCAGCGGCTCGTGCACTTCGACCGCGAGTTCGTCCGGCGGGTGGCCGCGATGCGGGCGGAGGTCGCTGATCGACCGCTGCGCTTCGACCCGCGACGCGGTGCCGACGAGTCGCTCGGGCACCGGTGGCAGGGTGCCCTGACGGCGCTCTCCCGCGCGCTCCGCACGGGCGGGCCGGACTCCGACGTCTGGCAGGACGCCAAGATGACCGCCGCCGAGGTCTTCCTCGACATGTTCCCGCCGCAGAGCGACAGCCTGCCGGACGTGCTCGAACAGCCGCGGAACGCTCGGCTCCGTGCCGCCGTGGAGTACATCCACGCGCACGCTGCCGAGCCCGTGTCGATCGTCGACCTGTCCGAGGCTGCCGGGCTCAGCGTCCGGTCCGTCCAGGAGTCCTTCCGGCGGGTGTTCGACGTCTCCCCGCTGACCTACCTGCGCCAGGTGCGGCTCGACCGCGTGCACGAGGAGTTGCTCGAGGCAGGGCCGCAGGCCGGTGCCGTGGGGGACATCGCGCGGCGGTGGGGGTTCGCGCACCTCGGGCGGTTCTCGGCGTCGTACGCGGAGCGGTTCGGCGAGTACCCGAAGCAGACGCTGCGACGCTGACGCGCCGCGCGCGGCCGCGCGGCGACGCGGCGCGCGGCGGCACTGTCCTGCGTCGAACCAGGTTCCCGACGTCGAACCAGGCGGCTCGGCTGGTTCGACGTCGGGAACGTGGTTCATTCCTGCCGCGGGCGCCGCGGGCGCGGCGGCCGCACAGCTCGGTGCCGCGAGAGCGACACGCCTCCGTCTCCCGTCGGCGGCGCTCTGTCGCTTCCGCGGACGACTCGCGCCGCCCTGCAGCAGGCGTCTGCCGCCGGACGGGAGGCGCGGTGCGGGGTGACCGCGCGCCTCCCGTCCGCAGACCCGTCACGACACCCGAGCGCGCGCGACACGCCGCAGCCGTTCGCCGAGCGGGTGCGATCGGCTTCCAGTGGCGCCGAGCGTGACAGATGTGGCCCGCTCGTCGTGCGGCGCCGCGCTGGCGGCGTCGTGGGCGGGGGCGCGAGTGCGACGCGCGGCGGACGTCAGGCGCGCGCCGGCGCCGTGCTGCTGCGGACGCGCAGCGTCGAGCGCAGCCGGACGTGGTCGCTCGTGGGCTCGCCGCGGAGCATCGCGAGGAGCATCGTGACCGCGCTCGCGCCGAGGTCGGCGAGCGGCTGGGCCACGGTGGTGAGCGGCGGGGTGGTCGTCGACGCCTGCGGGACGTCGTCGAACCCGACCACCGACAGGTCCTCGGGGACCCGGAGGCCCAGTGCCTCGGCGGCGTGCAGCACGCCGATGGCGGACGAGTCGTTCGCCGCGAACACCGCCGTCGGCCGGTCCGGCAGCGTCAGGAGGTCGTGCGCCACGGCCGCCGAGCGTTCCTCCTGGTAGTCACCGGCCCGCACGAGCCGTTCGTCGACCGCGATGCCTGCGGCGGCGAGGGCGTCCCGGTACCCGGTCTCGCGGAGCTGCGACGACGCCAGGTCCCCACGGCCCTGCACGTGGGCGATGCGCGTGTGCCCGAGACCGAGCAGGTGCTCCACGGCGTCCCGCGCCCCGGCGACGTTGTCGGTGTCGACGGTGGCGTGGCCCTCCGGCCCGGTGTGCGGGTCGATCGCCACGACGGGGATCGACGCGGCGGACATCGCCTCGGACGGGGTGACGACGATCGCACCGTCGATGAGCGTGCCGGAGAGGCGGGAGAGCGACCGCCGCTCCCACCCCGGTCGGCTCGACCCGGTGAGCAGGCCCGCGTAGGCGAGCAGCTCGTACCCGGTGCCCGTCGTCGCGGCGGAGATGCCGCGCAGCAGCTCGGTCGAGAACGGCTCGAACTCGGTGACCAGGATCCCGATCACGTTCGTCCGTGTGCTCCGCAGGCTCCTGGCGACGAGTGAGGTCTCGTAGCCGAGCCGCTCGACGACCTCCTGCACGCGCAGCATGGTCGCCGGTGCGACGCCGTCGCGGTTGTTGACCACCTTCGACACGGTCGGGATCGAGACGCCCGCGGCGCGAGCGACGTCCGCGATCGTGACCCGCCCTGGTCCGGGCACGGGGTCGACGGCGGTCTGCATGTGCTCACCGTACCGCCGGAGCCGTGTTCCGCCAGCCGGCGCACGACGGTTAGAAAACGTTATCGATAACGATTGACAAGGCTGCGGAGCACCTGGCACGCTCTCCGCAGCGGCATCGACTGCCGCGCACGTCAACGACGACACCGAGGAGTTCCACGATGACGAGGAAGATCCGTGCCGCGGCGGCCATCGCGCTGATCGGGGCGACCGCCCTGACCGCGGCGGGCTGCTCAGCCGGCGGCAACGCCGACCCTTCGAGCGACGGCGGGAAGGTCACGATGACCTTCTGGCACAACTCGACCACCGGCCCCGGCAAGGCGTTCTGGGACCAGACGGTCAAGGACTTCGAGGCGAAGAACCCGAACGTCACCATCAAGGTCCAGGCGATCCAGAACGAGGACCTGGACGGCAAGCTCCAGACCGCGCTCAACTCGGGCTCCGCGCCGGACGTCTTCCTGCAGCGCGGTGGCGGCAAGATGGCCGCGATGGTCAACGCCGGCCAGCTGCTCGACATCTCCGACTCGATCGGCTCGACCGCGAAGTCCGAGATCAGCGAGGGGTCGTTCAAGGGCTACCAGCAGGACGGCAAGACGTGGGCCATGCCGGTCGACGTCAACCCCGAGGGCATCTGGTACAGCCAGGACCTGTTCGAGCAGGCCGGGATCGAGGGCACGCCCACCACGATGGAGGAGCTCAACGCCGACATCCAGAAGCTCAAGGACGCCGGCATCCAGCCGGTCGCCGTCGGCGCGAAGGACGCCTGGCCGGCCGCGCACTGGTACTACAACTTCGCGCTCCGCGCCTGCCCCGAGAGCGTGCTCAACAAGACCGCGCAGGACCTCAAGTTCGACAACTCGTGCTGGAAGCAGGCGGGCGAGGACACCAAGGCGTTCTTCGACACGAAGCCCTTCAACGACGGCTACCTGACCACCGCCGCGCAGCAGGGCGCCGGCAGCTCGGCCGGCCTCGTCGCGAACCACAAGGCGGCCATGGAACTCATGGGCGCGTGGGACCCGGGCGTGATCTCCTCGCTGACCCCGGACGGCAAGCCGCTGTCCGACCTCGGCTTCTTCCCCTTCCCGGAGGTCTCCGGCGGCAAGGGCGCACCGGGATCGATGATGGGCGCCGTCGACGGGTACTCCTGCTCGGCGAAGGCCCCGAAGAAGGCGTGCACCGACTTCCTCAACTACATGACCGAGAAGCCCGTGCAGGAGGCCTACTACAAGGCCTTCAACGCGATCCCCGCGAACAAGTCGGCCCAGTCGGTCGTCACGGAGCCCTACCTGAAGAGCGTCCTCGAGGCGTACAACAAGGCGCCGTTCGTCTCGAACTACCTCGACACGGTCTACGGCCAGAACGTCGGCAACGCCCTCAACACGAGCGTCGTCAACCTGCTCGCCGGCAAGGGGTCGGTGTCGGACATCGTCTCGACCGTCAACCAGGCAGCAGCGAAGGGCTGACGAACCGATGACCACCTCCGTCACCAGTCGCTCCACGGACCAGTCCGGGGCAGCGCGGTCCGGGGCGTCGCGTCGCACGGGCGGGGCCGACGGTTCGCCGTCGGCCCCGGCCCGTCGGGCCCGCAAGGGCAACGACGTCCGCACCCGGGTCGAGATCGCCGTCCTCGCCGGCCCCGCCACGATCATGTTCGTCGGGTTCGTCATCCTGCCCGTCGTGCTGGCCGCGTACTACGGCTTCTACAAGTGGCAGGGGTACGGCACCCCGACCGACTTCGTCGGTCTGCAGAACTACACGATCATCTTCACCGACCCGGACTTCCGGGGCGTGCTCTGGCACAACCTGTTCATCGTCGTCGGGTCGCTCGTCGTGCAGGGGCCGATCGCGATCGTCCTCGCGCTGCTGCTCAACCAGCGCATCCGCGGGCGCGGCCTGATCCGCGTCCTCATCTTCGTGCCGTACGTGATCTCCGAGGTCATCGTCGGCACGGGCTGGAGCCTCATGCTCCAGTCGAGCGGCGCCGTGAACGACCTGCTGCAGGCGGTCGGGCTCGGGGGGCTGCGCAACGACTGGCTGTCGAACCCCGACATCGCGATCTGGACGCTCCTGGCGATCATCTCGTGGAAGTACATCGGCTTCGCGGTGATCCTGTTCCTCGCCGGTCTGCAGAGCATCCCGGAGGAGCTGTTCGAGGCCGCGCAGCTCGACGGCGCGAGCTACTGGCAGATCCAGCGGCGCATCACGCTGCCGCTGCTCGGTCCGACCATCCGGATCTGGGCGTTCCTGTCCATCATCGGCTCGCTCCAGCTGTTCGACCTCGTCTACATCATCTGGGGTCAGTACATCGCGGCGACCGCCGGCACCTCGACGATGGCGACGTACATGGTCGCCAACGGTCGACTCTCCGGCAACTACGGGTACGGCAACGCCGTCGCCGTCGTCATCTTCCTCATCTCGCTGGTCGTCGCCCTCGTCTACCAGCGGTTCGTCCTGCGTCGCGACACCGCCGGCGCACTCACCGAGAAGGGCGACCGATGACCGCCACCGCCTCCATCGTCGCGCCGAACCGGCGCCGGTCCCGTGACCGCGGACCGGTCCGCAAGGAACGCAACCTCGGCACCTACTTCATCGCGCTGGTCTTCATCGCGGTCTGCGTCGCGCCGGTGGCGTACATCATCCTCGGCGGCTTCCGTACGAACTCGCAGATCACCGCGAGCCCGGCGGGCCTGCCGAACCCGTGGCAGATCGGCAACTACGTCTCGGTCCTGACGAGCGGCGTCTTCTGGCAGCAGCTCGGCAACTCCGTGATCGCGGGCGTGACCACCACCGTCGGCGTCGTCGTGCTCGGACTCATGGTGAGCTTCGTGCTCGCCCGCTACCGGTTCCGCGGCCAGGGTGCGCTCTACTCGCTGTTCGCCGCCGGTCTGATGTTCCCGATCACGGTCGCCATCACGCCGCTGTACCTGCTCGTCAAGGACCTCGGGCTCACGAACAGCCTGGCCGGTGTGATCCTGCCGCAGATCGCGTTCGCCCTGCCCACGACCGTCATCATCCTGGTGCCGTTCCTCCGGGCCATCCCCGACGAGCTCGAGGAGGCCGCGGCGATCGACGGCGCGAGCCGGCTCGGCTTCTTCTTCCGCATGGTCGTGCCGCTGTCGCTGCCCGGTGTCGTCACCGTCGGCATCCTCGCGTTCATCGGCAGCTGGAACAGCTACATCCTCCCGCTCTTCATCCTCAACGACGCGTCGGCCTACACGCTGCCGCTCGGCGTGCAGGCGTTCTCGTCGCAGTACTCCGTGGACACCGCGCGGGTGCTCGCGTTCACGTCGCTGTCGATGATCCCCGCCCTCGTGTTCTTCGCGATCTTCCAAAAGCGCATCGTCGGCGGCCTGACCGGGGCGGTGAAGGGGTGACCACGCTCGACCACGCCGTCACCACCGACGGCCAGGAGGCGCGCGGCGCGTCCGCAGCACCGGTCCCGTCCGCCGGTCATGACGGACGGGAGGCGCCAGGCGGCGCCGCAACGGGCCTCCCGTCCGACCCGGGGCACGTCACGGACGGGACCGCACCGGACCGCGTCACTGCGCTGCTGGCCGCGATGACCCTCGAGGAGAAGACCGCGCAGCTGGTCGGGTACTGGCTCGACCAGAACGGCGTCGTCGCCCCGATGCAGGGCGAGATGGCCGCGGCTCAGCAGGGGACGACGCTCGCCGACGTCACGCGGCACGGCCTCGGCCAGTACACCCGCGTCTACGGCACCCGGCCCGTCGAGCCCGACGAGCGTGCCGCCTGGCTGTGGGCGGAGCAGCGCCGGCTGAAGCGCGAGACGCGGCTCGGCATCCCGGCGCTCGTGCACGAGGAGTGCCTGACCGGCCTCGCGGCGTGGAAGGCGGCGACGTTCCCGACGCCGCTGGCGTGGGGGGCGTCCTTCGACCCCGAACTCGTCGAGCAGGTCGGCGCCGTGATCGGCCGCTCGATGCGGGAGCTCGGCGTGCACCAGGGCCTCGCACCCGTGCTCGACGTCGTCCGCGACCCCCGCTGGGGCCGGGTCGACGAGTGCATCGGCGAGGACCCGTACCTCGTCGGCACCGTCGGCACCGCCTACGTGCGCGGCGTGCAGAGCGCCGGCGTCGACGCGACGCTCAAGCACTTCCTCGGCTACTCGGCCTCGCGTGCCGGACGCAACCACGCGCCGGTCCACGCCGGACCGCGCGAGGTCGCCGACGTCTTCCTGCCGCCGTTCGAGATGGCGCTCGTCGACGGCGGTGCCCGGAGCGTCATGAACTCGTACGCCGAGATCGACGGCGTGCCCGTCGCGGCGGACCCCGCGCTGCTGACCGACCTGCTGCGCGACCGGCTCGGGTTCGACGGCACGGTCGTGGCGGACTACTTCTCCGTCGCGTTCCTCGAGGTGATGCACGGCGTCGCCCGCGACCGCGGCGAGGCGGCCGCGACCGCGCTCGCGGCCGGGATCGACGTCGAGCTGCCGACCGGCGACGCCTACCTGGCGCCGCTCGTCGAGCGGGTCCGCAGCGGGCTCGTCGACGAGGCACTCGTGGACCGTGCCGTGCTCCGGGTGCTCCGACAGAAGGAGCGGCTCGGCCTGCTCGACCCGGACGCCTTCGAGGACGAGCCGCCGACGGGCATCGACCTCGACTCTCCGGAGCACCGTGCGCTCGCGAAGCGGCTGGCCGCCGAGTCGCTGGTGCTGCTGTCCAACGACGGCGTGCTGCCGCTCGCCGCTGCCGGCGGCGGTGCTGCTGGCGGTGTCGACGGCGCTGCTGGTGCGTCCGCCCCCGTTCCCCCGGGCGCCGTCCTGCAGGGCCCGGTCGCGGTGATCGGCCCGAACGCCCACCGCGCCGAGGCCCTGCAGGGCTGCTACTCGTTCGCGAACCACGTGCTCGCCACCCACCCGGGTCTGGACCTCGGCTTCGCCATCCCGACCGTGCTCGAGGCGCTGCAGGAGTCGCTCGGCCCTGACGCCGTCCGGTACGCCCGCGGTGCCGAGGTCGAGGGCGACGACCGCTCCGGCTTCGCCGAGGCCGTCGCTGCCGCGCAGGAGTCGGCCGTCGCCGTCGTCGTGGTCGGCGACCAGGCCGGCCTGTTCGGCCGTGGCACCGTCGGCGAGGGCAACGACTCCGAGTCCCTCGACCTGCCCGGCGTGCAGCGCGAGCTCGTCGAGGCCGTCGTGGCCACCGGCACCCCGACCGTCGTCGTGCTGCTCACCGGTCGTCCGTACGCGATCGGTTGGGCGCTCGACGGCGACGGCCCGAAGCCCGCGGCCCTCGTGCAGGCGTTCTTCCCGGGCGAGGAGGGCGGCACCGCGATCGCCGACCTGCTCACCGGTGCGGCCGCACCGACGGGCCGACTGCCGGTCTCGCTGCCGCGGTCCGCCGGGGCGCAGCCGTACTCGTACCTGCACCCGCGCCTCGGTGGTCCGTCCGACGTCACGGCGACGGACTCCACCCCGGTCCGACCGTTCGGCTTCGGCCTGACGTGGACGTCCTTCGCGTACGAGGACCTGACCGTGGACGGGACCGCGACCACGGAGGGGGCGCTCACGGCGTCGGTCACCGTCCGGAACACCGGTGACCGGGACGGCGTCGAGGTCGTCCAGCTCTACGGGCACGACCCGCACGCGTCCGTCACCCGACCGGTCGCGCAGCTGCTCGGGTACGCGCGGGTCGCCGTGGCGGCGGGGGAGTCCGTGACGGTCCGGTTCGACGTGCCGCTGGCTCGGTTCGCGTTCACCGACCGCGCGATGCGGAAGGTGGTCGAGCCGGGTGACGTCGAGGTGTGGGTCGCGTCCGATGCGGGGGCGTCCCTGCCGGGAGGCCCGCTCGAGACCGGCGGGATCGTCGCGTCGGGCGACGGGCCGGTCCGGCACGAGTTCCCCCGGTCCGCGACGGACCGCGCGGTCGTGCGGGTTACGGGTACGGTGCACGAGGTCACGCCGGCCGACCGGAGGGTCGTCACCTGGACGACCGTCTGAGCGGCGGGCGCCGCCGCGGAGTGTCCGGATCAGGGTCCTCCGCGGCGGCACCCGCATGCCCGCCGACGTCGGGCCGGTACGGTGGAACGAGTCTTCCACGGGGACCGCGTCCCACGGTGTGCCACCACGCACCGCGGCCCCGGTGGACCAGGAGGAGGACGACACCCGTGAGCACCGACGACCAGGCACGCGTGCGCAGTGCGCTCGTGGCGGCGCTCGACGTCGTCGACGCGGCACCGTCGGAGCGGTTCGAGCGCATCGTCCGGGTCGCGCGCGAGGTCTTCGACGTGCCGCTGTCCTACGTCAACGTGCTCGACGACGACCTGCTGCACACCCTCACCCCGAACGTGCCCGACGAGATCGTCTCCGGGCCGGTGGGGTGGTCCTTCTGCCAGCTGACGGTGCAGCAGGTGGAGCCGACGATCGTCCCGGACACCACGGCCGACCCCCGGACCGCCGACCTGCCGGGTGTCACGCGGCGCGGCATCCGGTTCTACGCGGGCGTGCCGCTCACCATCGCCGGCGGGGAGCCCGTCGGGACCCTCTGCCTGATGGACACCCGACCACGGGCGTTCTCCCCCCAGGACACCGCAGCGCTCATCGACCTCGGGCACTGGGCGGAGCGCGCCCTCGGGCAGGGGCTGCACCACGACCGTCTGCTCGAGGTCGCCACCGCACTCGCGCCGAGCACCGTCGCGCCCGCGGGGTACCGCATCGCGGCGGTCACGGTGCCCTACGGGGACCTCAGCGGCGACCTGCACGACTGGTCCGTGGTCGACGGCGACCTCGTGCTGACCCTCGCCGACGTCATGGGCAAGGAACAGCCGGCCGCGCTGCTCGCGGCGGGCATCCGCGCAGCCCTCCGCCAGCACCGGACCGTCGCGCCCGTCGCCGCGGTCGCCGCCGTCGAACCCGCCCTCGCCGAGGACCTCGGCCGCGCGAGCGCCTTCGCCACCCTGTTCCACGCCCGGCTCGACCCGGTCAGCGGGGTCGTCGAGGTGGTGGACGCGGGCCATGGTCTGGCGGTGCACGTCCCGGCGGACGGGGCGCCGAGGGTGCTCCGGTCGCGCGGCCTGCCGCTCGGGCTGCACCCCGAGGGGACCCCACGGCACGCGTCGAGCACGGTCCTGGCGCCCGGCGACGCCCTCGTGGTCGTGAGCGACGGCGCACTCGACCTGGGCGACGGCACGATCGACACGCTCCTCGACCTGGCGCGCACCCTGCGCGCGGCGTCCGGCATCGACGCGTTCCTCGAGACGGTGCGACTCCGCGCGGCCGAGCGGGCCGAGGACGACGTCACGGTCGTCGTCCTCGGCCGCGCCTGACCGCGCGCGGAGCCGCCCTGGTCAGGCGGCCATCGGGCCGTACCGGCGGTGCCCCTTCACGTCGTAGCGGTCGAGCATCATGACCTTGTCCCACGCGGCGACGAAGTCCCGCACGAAGCGCTCCTGTCCGTCGCTGCCGGCGTAGACGTCGACGATCGAGCGGAGCTGCGCGTTCGAGCCGAACACCAGGTCGTTCCGCGACGCCGTCCAGCGCTCCTCGCCGGTGGCCTGCACGGTCCCGGTGAAGGTCGTCTCGGTGTCGTCGGTCTTCTTCCACACCAGGTCGGTGTCCGTCAGGTTGACGAAGAAGTCCGTCGTCAGCGCACCGACCCGCTCGGTCAGGACACCCGTGGACGAGCCGTCCCAGTTCGCGCCGAGCACCCGCAGCCCGCCGGTGAGCACGGTCCACTCCGGCGCGGTCAGCGTCATGAGGTTCGCACGGTCCAGGAACACGGCCTCCGGCGCGACACCGGGGGCGAAGTCCGCGAAGCGCTCGGACACGTGGTTCCGGAACCCGTCGGCGATGGGCCGGAGCCACTCGAACATCTCGATGTCGGTCTGCTCCTGCGAGGCGTCGACGCGGCCCGGGGTGAACGGCACCGTGACCTCGACGCCGGCGGCGCGCGCGGCGTCCTCGACCCCGACGCAGCCCGCCAGGACCACGAGGTCGGCGAGGGAGACGTGCTTCCCGCCCTGCTCGAACGTCGCCTTGACGCCGCGCAGCGTCTCGACGACGGGGACGGTGCGCTGGTTGATCGGCCAGTCCTTCTGCGGAGCGAGCGCGATCCGCCCGCCGTTCGCACCGCCGCGCTTGTCGCTGTCGCGGTAGGTCGAGGCGGCCGAGTACGCGGTGACGACCAGGTCGGACACCGGCGTGCCGGTCGCGCGGATCGCCTGCCGGAGCGCGTCGACGTCCGCGTCCGTCAGGGGCTCGCCGACCGCGTCGGGCAGCGGGTCCTGCCAGAGCAGGTCGTCCGAGATCGTCGTCTCCGGGCCGAGGTAGCGGTGCTTCGGCCCCATGTCGCGGTGCGTCAGCTTGTACCAGGCCTTCGAGAACGCCGTCGTGAACAGGTCGAAGTCGGCGAGGAAGCGCTCGCACACCTCGCGGTAGGCCGGGTCGACCTTCAGCGCGATGTCCGAGGTCATCATCATGAGCGCGTGCGTCTCGCCGGGCACGTGGGCGTCCGGGGTGCGCGGGGCGTCGGGGTCCGCCGGTGTCCACTGCAGGGCGCCGGCGGGGCTCTTCGTCTGCTCCCACTCGTGGCCGAACAGGTTCTCCAGGTAGCTGTTGTCCCAGCGGGTCGGGTCCTGGGTCCAGCTGCCCTCGATGCCGTTCGTCATGGTGTCCTTGCCGTTGCCGGCACCCTGCGGGTTGTGCCAGCCGAGCCCCATCGCCTCGATCGGGGCGATCTCCGGGGGCGGGCCGATCTGGGCTGCCGGTACCTGTCCGTGGCTCTTGCCGAACGCGTGGCCACCGGCGATCAGGGCGACGGTCTCCTCGTCGTTCATCGCCATCCGGCTGAAGGTGATGCGGATGTCCCGCGCCGAGCCCATCGGGTCGCCGTTCGCGTACGGGCCCTCGGGGTTGACGTAGATGAGCGCCTGGTGCGATGCGGCGAGGGGGCTCTGCAGGTCGTAGTCGGCGTCGCCGTTCTCGCCGTGCCACCGCTCGTCGCGCTGCACCATGTCGTCGTAGCTCTCGACGTGGTGCGGGTCCCAGACCTCTGGACCCCACCAGGTGCCCTCGTCCGGCTCCCAGGCGTCGAGGCGACCGCCGCCGAAGCCGTACGTCGGCAGGCCCATCAGCTCGAGCGAGCAGTTGCCGGTGAGGACCATGAGGTCGGCCCACGACAGCGCGGCACCGTACTTGTGCTTGATCGGCTGGAGCAGGCGGCGCGACTTGTCGGTGTTGCCGTTGTCCCACCAGCTGCTGATCGGGGCGAAGCGCTGCATCGCGGTGCCCGCGCCGCCGCGGCCGTCCGCGATCCGGTAGGTGCCGGCGGCGTGCCAGGCCATGCGGATCATCTGCGGGCCGTAGTTGCCGTAGTCGGCGGGCCACCAGTCGACCGAGGTCGTGAGCAGCTGCTTGATGTCGCGCTTGAGCTCCTCGAGGTCGATCGTGGCGAAGGCCGCCGCGTAGTCGAAGTCCGCACCGAGCGGGTCGGCGTCGACCCCGTTGCGGTGCAGCAGCTCGACGCGGAGCCGCTGCGGGTACCAACCCTCGAGCGACGACGGCGCCTGGCCGAACGTGCCGCCGAGGTGGTCGCCGCCGGCGGGCAGCGAGCCGGCCATGTGGAAGCTGCAGGTGTCCGTGCCGTCGGCGTCACGGGCGTGGCTGCCGTGGAAGGAGGCCCCCTGCGGGGTCGCGGTGTCGTGGTGGCCGTCGTGCTGCTGGCCGGTGTCGTCCGTGCCGGTCGTGCTGTCGTCGCTCAACGCTGCTCCTGTTCGATCGTGTCCGCGGAACGCGGGGCCGATCGCCACGGTTCGCCCCTCGGCTGGGAGGACGACGGGAGCCGTGCGCAACCCGGCGGTCCCCCGATCAGAGGACGTGCAGGACCGTGGCCAGGTCGGCGAGCGAACGGACCGTGGCGTCCGGAGCGTCGAAGACCCGGGGCCACGGCGTCCTCGACCGGTCGACGTGGACCGTCCGGAAGCCCGCGGCCCGGGCCCCGTGCAGGTCCCACGGGTGCACCGCGACGAGGACGGCGTCGGCGGGAGCGGTGCCCGTCACGGACGCGGCGTGTTCGTAGGTCCGACGGTCCGGCTTCCACGCCCCGACCGCGTCCACCGACAGGACCGCGTGGAAGGCGTCGGCGATGCCGGCGCGGCGCAGCAGCGACCCGGCGTAGTCCGCCGTGCCGTTCGACAGGGCGACCAGCCGGTGGTCCGCAGCGACGAGTCGACGCACGCCGCCGACGACGTCCTCGTGGACGGGGAGGTCCCCGAAGACCGACATCACCCGTCCGACGGCGGCATCGACCGGTCCGTCGAGGTCCGGCTCAGCGGCGAGCAGCTCGGTCAACGTCTGCCGGGCGACCTCGGGGAACGGGCGCGCCCCGGTGGTCGTGCTCAGCGCGAAGCCGTCGCGGAGCGTGGCCGCGAGCCAGCTCGACGGCGTGGTGCCGTGCGCACCCAGCTCGTGCAGCACGGGCAGGACCGGAGCGGTGTCGGACAGGGTCTCGTTGACGTCGAAGAACACGGTTGCAGGCACGCGTCAGGCTACGCCCCGGCCCCGCGAACGTCAGGGGCGGTGGTCGTACCGGCCCGGCGGCGGGTCGAGCGGCAACTGCCGCGGTGTCTGCCCGCAGTTCCGCGCCGCGCCCACGGCGGTGACGGAGCGCGTCACGATGCTCACGGCCGTCGCGAACCAGCCGCGCTTCCGCGGGTGCTCGAACGCGTCGTCGCCCCACGGTCGGTCGCGGTCCTGTTCCCCCATGACGCCCCTCCTGGTCCCGGTGGTCGTGAGGCTACACGGCCGGGGACCGCACCGGGAGGTCCGGGATCCGACGCCGTCCCGGGAACGGCCGGGGGAGCGTGGGTAGCGTGGCCCTCCTCACACCGTGAAGGAGCACGCCATGTCCGACGCACACGACCCGCGCGACACCGTCAACGACCCCGAGGGCACCGAGAAGCCCGACGGCCTCGGCGAGGACGGCACCATCCCCGCGCACCCCGAGGGCGTCGCCGCCGGCTTCGCCGGGGACGACTCGCACTTCAACCCCGAAGAGGACGACGAGACGGCGGAGTAGCCCACCCGAGCACGAACGGACGGGAGGCCCGTGGCGACGCCGCCACGGGCCTCCCGTCCGTCCCGGGATCGCCGCGTCGTCGTCGGGACCGCAACGTGGGTCGGTACCGTGTCCGGCATGGCCCGCTTCACGCCCCCCGCTGCCGACGCGATGCGCGCGACCCTGCTCGCCGCCGCCCGCGACGAGTTCGCCGCCCACGGACTGGCCGGGGCGCGGGTCGAGCGCCTCGCCGCCGAGGCCGGCAGCAACAAGGCGCAGGTCTTCCACTACTTCGGCGGCAAGGACGGGCTCTTCGACGCGCTGCTGACGAGCGAGCTGACGGCCGTGCACGACGCCGCGCCGCTCGACACCGCCGACCTGGCCGCGTGGGCCGGCCGCCTGCACGACGTCCTGGTCGAACGTCCGTGGGTGGAACGCCTCGCGACGTGGCACCGGCTCGAGCGGCCGGACGTGCCGGTCGAGGCGCTCGCGGAGCAGTACGCCGACGCGGTCGCCGAGGTCGAGCGAGCCCAGCGCGCCGGCGTGCTCCCGCGACGCTTCCGTCCCGCGGTGCTGTACGGACTCGTCGTCCAGCTCGCCCGGGTCTGGCCGACGCTCCCGCTGGAGGCCGCCGCGTCGGTCGCCGCGGTGGTGCCGCAACGTCGCCGTCAGGTCGTGGTGGACGCCGTCGGAGCGCTGCTCGGGGGCTGATCCGTCCGCGGCGTCACGCGTCGCTGCAGGGTGGCCGAGGGGCGCTCGCCGAAGGCACCGGCGTAGGTGCCCGCGAAGCGGCCGAGGTGGGCGAAGCCCCAGGCCCTCGCGACCTCGGCGACCGTGGTGGTCGTCGGGTCCGCGGCCTCGAGTGTGGTGCGGATGCGGTGGAGGCGGACGTCACGCAGGAACTGCATCGGGCTCGTCGCACCCGCCCGGTGGAAGGCCGCCTGCAGGCCCCGGGCGCTGAGGCCGGTCACACGGCAGACGTCGGCGGTCGTCAGCGGGCGGTGGGCGTTCGCGGCGATCCACTCCTGGGCGGCCCGGACCGCTCCGTGCCCGGCTGCCGCGACTCCCGACGGCGGGGTCTGGTCGAAGGCCGCGAGGACGGCTTCGGCGATCCTCCGGTGCTGCGTGTCGCGGACGGACGGCGGGGCGGCCGGGTCCCACAGCGTCGCGGCGGCACCGGCGATCGTGCGGCGCAGCGCGGGCAGCGCGTCCTGGGCGGCGGTCGTCCGGAGGTCGAGCGGGCCGGGGAGGTCACCGCGGAGCGCGGCCGAGACCGACTCGAGGAAGTCGGCGTCGAAGCGGACCACGTGCTGGACCGCCGGCGCGGCGTCGAACACGAAGGGGCGCCCCGCCGGGTAGGTGACGGGGACGTTCGGCTGCATCGTGATCGGGTCGCGGCGGTCGGCGTCGAGCACCATGCCGGGTCCGGTGGCCCAGGCCAGGGTGTACTGGCGTCCGGGGTTGATCGTGCCCCACCGGTGCGCGGCGACCGCCGACGTCGCAGTGGTGACCCGGTCGTCGCCGACCGCGCGGTAGCGGTAGGAGAACCCCTCGGACACCGCCCGTCCGATGTTGATGTCGTGACTGCTGTAGACGCCCTCGAACAGTTCCACGGCGTCGTCGACCACGGTGCCGTGGTGCTCGGTCGCAGTGGCGGTGGGGGTTCGGAGATCGGTACGCATGCGCGACCCAGTCTGCGCCTCGCCGCCGGGAACCCGTGGTGCAGTGCGCGTCGCGGCGTTCCGTCCGCCGTCGCGGCTCAGCGCACGTGCGGCCAGTCCGTGGACAGGTAGGCCTCGACGGCCCGGTTGCGGAACGAGTAGGGCTTGCCGCGGACGATGATGCCCCGCACGGTGTCCAACCGCTGCGAGAACGGGCCGACGTTCGCGGCCGACGGGAGGCCCATCCGTTCGGCGATGGTGGTCAGGGTCCGTTCCGAGGGATCGAGTGCGGCCATCGCCTCCACGAACTCCCGCTCACGCGACGGCAACCGGTTGAGGATGCGCTCGACGTGAGCGGAGGCCTCGCCCTCTGCACCCTGCCAGCCGCTCCGGACGTCGTCGTCCGTGATCACCGGGGAGGTGCTCGCGTTCCACGCCCGCTGGCCCGCGAGCTGGAAGAGGAACGGTTCACCGCAGCACAGCGCGATCAGGGCGCGGACCGCGTCCGGGGTCATGTGGACCACCTCGGTCGATCCGTCTGCGGCCGGGGTCGTCCACCCGTCGATCACGAAGGGCTGGAGCGCCTGGGCGAGGTCGGGCTCGTCGATCGAGGTGAGGGTGACGGTGCGGAAGCGTCGCGCGAAGGTGGCACCCTTGCGCGCCCCGGCCATGTCCTCGAAGTCGGGCAGCCCGGTCAGGTAGACGGCGATCGGGAGGAAACGTTCGATCACCACCCCACCGGGAGCGACGACGTCGACCTGGTGGGCGAGGGCGTCGCCGAGAGCGATGAGCAGCTGTGAGAGGGCCGCCTCGTCCGAGATGTTCTGCACCTCGTCGATGTGGACGAGGACGACCTTGTCCTGCTCGATCGCTGCCTGCCCGATCTCCACGAGCAGCTCGAAGAGACTGGTGAACGCCTCCGGGCCCTGACCCTGGCGGACGGTGACCGAGAACCCCGAGACGGCGAGCTGCTCGACCCGCGTGAAGAGGTCGAGCAGGCCCTGCCGCGCCGAGGACCGGAGTCCGGCGGAGTCCGCGAGACGGAGGAGCGCCGCAGCAACGATGCGGAGCGGATCGGCTCCCGCGGGCATCCGGAGCTGCGGCGTGACCCAGTCACCGGAATCGATGGCGTGACGGGCGATCCGACGGACGAGACTGGACTTGCCCGTCCCCGGCTCGCCGAGGATCGTTCGACCGGTCTCGTAGAGACCGGCACGCCGACGTGGACGGACGACGTCACGCCAGTCGGAGAGCTGTTCGACCCGCCCGGCCCAGACATCAGGGACGATGTCGGAGCCGGGCTGGAACGGATTCGTGACCGGGGAGCGCACCTGTTAACTTTATCAAGTCCGCAGGTGCGCCGATAAACTTAACAAGATCTGGCCCTAGGCGAGCCGATCGGCCAGGAATGCCGCCTGCCGCTCCCAGTGCCGGTGGCCGCCGCCCTCGTGGCCGTTGTAGGGGTAGACCTCGATGTGCTTGTCCGCCGACGCGAGCGCGTTGTACGCCGCGAAGGTCGTGCGCGGGGGCACCACGTCGTCCATCAGCGCGACGGAGAAGAGCGCGGGAGCCGTGATCCGCGCGGCCAGGTTCACACCGTCGAAGTACGCCGTGGTGTCCCACACGGTGTCGACCGCGTCCCGGTGCACGGCGAGGTACTGGGCGAGCTCGAGGTAGGGGCCGCCCACGGCGACGTCGGTGCCGTGCTCCCAGTCGGAAAGGAACGCGACGTCGGGCATCACGGCGACGAGCGAAGCGGTGTGCGCCTCGACCAGGGCGGCTGCGGCGATCGCGATGCCCCCGCCCTGGCTGCCGCCGGTCAGCGCGATGCGGTCCCGGTCGACACCGGGCAGCGTGCGGACCGCGTCGACGAGCCGGACGGCGTCCGTGTAGACGCGTCGGTAGTAGTGCTCGGCGGGCGAGGCGATGCCGCTCGCCATCCAGCCGCCGCCGTTCGGGCCGGAGCCGTGCGGGTCCGGGGTGTCGCCGCCGGAGCCCCAGCCGCTGCCCTGCCCGCGGGTGTCCATCACCACGTGCACGTACCCGGCGAGGGCCCACGACACCCGCTCGCCCGGGAGACCCCGACCGCCGCCGTACCCGATGAACTCGACGACGGCGGGCAGGTCGCCCGTCGCGCCGGCCGGACGCGAGACCCATGCACGGACCGGGTCGCCGGCGAAGCCCGGGAACGTCAGGTCCTGCACGTCGAGCGCGGTGACCGGGGTCGTCGCGGGGACGAGCACGGGCTCGGTCCCACTGCCGGCCGCCCGGGCCCCGGCGATCGTGTCCGCCCAGAACGCGTCGAGGTCGTCCGGCTGCCGCACGGAGGGGCGGTAGGCGCGGAGCTGGTCCAGGGGCAGGTCGGTGAGCGGCATGGGGTCCTCAGTGGTGGTGGGTCGTTCCGGGCGTACCCGGTCGGAACGGGCGTACCTGGTCGGAACTCCCGACCAGGTACGCCCGATTCCACCAGGTACGCGGCTGCTGCGCGACCGTCGGGTCAGCGTGCGGCGGCGCGGTACTGCTCGAGCACCTCGGGGTGCGGGTCCGCGGGCACGACCGTCGCGGAGACCTCCCACGACGGCAGGCTCCCGGTCAGCACCCACGCGGCCTGTCGTGCGGCGCCCGAGGCGACGTACTCGCCGGGCTCCGGGATCGACACGTCACGACCGAACACCTGCGCGGCGACGGCGCGGACGGCCTCGTTCCGCGCTGCCCCGCCGATGAGCAGCAGCCGCGACACGTGCACGCCGGTGTCCTCGACCGCGGCGAGCCCGTCGGCCAGCGCGCAGAGCATGCCCTCGACGGCGGCGCGGGCGAGGTGTGCCCGGTCCGTCGTCGCGGGGGTCATGCCGACCAGCGATGCGGTCGCGTCCGGCCGGTTCGGGGTGCGCTCACCGACGAAGTACGGCACGAGCACGAGCCCGTCCGCCCCCGCCGGCGCCTGCAGTGCGAGCTCGCCGAGCTCGCCGTGGTCGACGGAGAGGAGTCCGCCGATCACCTCGAGCACGCGGGCCGCGTTGAGCGTGGTGACGATCGGGAGGCGCGAACCGGTCCCGTCGGCGAAGCCCGCCACGGTCCCGCTCGGGTCGGCGACCTCGGTGTCGGTGACGCCGAAGACCGTCCCGCTGGTGCCGAGGGACACCGCGACGTCGCCCGGGCCGAGCCCGAGGCCGAGTGCGGCCCCGGCGTTGTCGCCGAGCCCAGGGCCGACGACGAGTCCCGCACGGGCGACGGTGCCGCCGGGCAGTTCGACGTCGCCCTCGAGGGTGCCCATCGCCTCGTCCGGGGCCACGACCCGGGGGACCACGACCGCGTCGTCGTCCCCTCGGGTCGTGTCGTCCGCACTGCGAGCGGGACGCATCGGCTTGCCGAGTGCGGCCTCAAACAGCTCGGGGTCGTACTCCCGGCGCACCGGGTCCCAGTACCCGGTGCCGCTGGCGTCCGAGCCGTCCGTCGCCAGGGCGTCGAGGTCGGGGCCGAGCGGGCTCTCGTCCGTCGGGCCGTACCCGCGCAGCCGCCACGACAACCAGTCGTGGGGGAGCGCGACGGCCGCGACCCGCGCCGCGTTCTCGGTCTCGGCGTCGCGGAGCCACCGCAGCTTGGTGCCGGTGAACGACGCCACCGGGACCAGACCCGTGCGGGCGACCCATGCCTCCCGGCCGAGTTCCTCGACCAGCTGCGCGGCCGCGTCGGCGCTGCGGACGTCGTTCCAGAGGAGCGCGTCGCGGACCACGTGGCCGTCGGCGTCGAGCGCGACCATGCCGTGCTGCTGCCCGGCGATCGCGACGGCGGCGACGTCGTCGAACCCGCCGGCGTCCGCGATCGCGGTGCCGAGCGCGTCCCACCAGTGGCGGGGGTCGACGGAGGTGCCGTCCGGGTGGGACGCGCGCCCCTCCCGGACGACCGCACCGGTGTCGGCGTCACGGATGGTGACCTTGCAGGACTGCGTCGACGAGTCGACGCCCGCGACGAGACGGCGCCCGTCGGCGGACTCAGCCACGAGCGCCCATGAGGTGCTCGATCGCGAGCTGCTGCAGGCGCACGAAGCCGAAGCCCTTGCCGCCGAAGTACGCGTCGGCGTCGAAGTCCTCGTACGCCGAGCGGTCGGCGAGGAAGTCGTCGTACGACTCGCCGCTGTTCAGCGTCGGGGTGCTCAGCTCGTCGACCTTCGCGGCGGACAGGGCCTCCTGCACCTCGGGGTCGGCGCGGAACGCCTGCGCGCGCTCCTTGAGGAGCAGGTACATGCGCATGTTCGCCTTCGCCGAGTCCCAGACGCCGGTGATGTCCTCGGTACGGCTCGGCTTGTAGTCGAAGTGACGGGGGCCGTCGTACGCCGGGCCGCCCTGCGGGGCACCGTGCTCGAGCAGGTCGACGAGCGAGAAGGCGTTCTGCAGGTCACCGTGGCCGAAGACGAGGTCCTGGTCGTACTTGATGCCGCGCTGGCCGTTGAGGTCGATGTGGAAGAGCTTGCCCTGGTAGAGCGCCTGTGCGATGCCGGCGGTGAAGTTCAGGCCCGCCATCTGCTCGTGGCCGACCTCGGGGTTGATGCCGAACAGCTCCGGACGCTCGAGCGTCTCGGTGAAGGCGATCGCGTGGCCGAGGGTCGGCAGGAGGATGTCGCCGCGGGGCTCGTTCGGCTTCGGCTCGATGGCGAAGCGGATGTCGTAGCCCTTGTCGGTGACGTACTGGGCGAGCAGGTTGACGGCCTCGCGGTAGCGCTCGAGCGCGGCCTGCACGTCCTTGGCGGAGTCGTACTCGGAGCCCTCGCGGCCACCCCACATGACGAAGGTCTTCGCGCCGAGCTCTGCGGCGAGGTCGAGGTTGCGGAGGACCTTGCGGAGCGCGAAGCGACGGACGGCTCGGTCGTTCGAGGTGAAGCCGCCGTCCTTGAAGACGGGCGCCGAGAACAGGTTCGTCGTGACCATCGGCACGATGATCCCGGTGGAGTCGAGCGCGCCCTTGAGGCGCTCGATCTGCGCCTGGCGCTCGGCGTCGGTCGAACCGAACGCGAACAGGTCGTCGTCGTGGAAGGTCAGGCCGTAGGCGCCGAGCTCGTCGAGCTTCTCGACCGCCTCGACCACGTCCAGCGCGGGACGGGTCGGGCCGCCGAACGGGTCGGAGCCGTTGTAGCCGATGGTCCAGAGACCGAAGGAGAACTTGTCGTCGCGGGTGGGCGTCGTTGCCATGGTGGATCACCGTTCGTCGTCGAAACAAAATGTTGCCGCGCCCAACATAAGCGGTAGGGTGGATCCTGGCAACACCGGATCGCAAAGGAGCGAGTGGATGGCACAGGACGGACACGGACCGGGACGACTGCGCGTCGCCATGGTCGGGCACGGCTTCATGGGAGCGGCGCACTCCCAGGCGTGGCGGACCGCACCGCGGTTCTTCGACCTCGGCGTGGAGCCCGAGATGGCCGTGGTCGTCGGCCGTGACGCCGAGCGCACCGAGGCGGCGCGACGGCAGTACGGCTGGCAGGCCGCGTCGACCGACTGGCGGCATGTCGTCGCCGATCCGGACATCGATGTCGTCGACGTGGTGTCGCCCGGGTCCTCGCACGTCGAGGTCGCGATCGCCGCACTCGAGGCCGGCAAGCACGTCCTGTGCGAGAAGCCCCTCGCCAACACCGTCGAGGAAGCCGAGGCGATGACCGCCGCCGCGCAGGCCGCCGCCGAGCGCGGCGTCCGGGCGATGGTCGGCTTCAGCTACCGCCGCGTCCCCGCCATCGCGTTCGCCCGGCAGCTGGTCGCGGACGGGAGGATCGGGACGGTCCGCCAGGTCCGCGCGCTCTACCTGCAGGACTGGTTGGCCGACGAGGACGGTCCGATGACGTGGCGCCTGGACAAGGCGCTCGCCGGCTCCGGCTCGCTCGGCGACATCGGTGCGCACGCGATCGACCTCGTCGAGCACGTCACGGGCGCACAGCTGTCGACCGTGTCCGGCACGCTCGAGACCTTCGTGCACGAGCGCCCGCTGATGGCCGAGGGCGTCGGGCTCTCCGGCACCGCGTCGAGCGAACGCGGGCAGGTCACCGTCGACGACGCCGCGTTCTTCCTCGGTCGGCTCTCCGGCGGCGCTGCCGACGGTGCGATCGGCACCTTCGAGGCCACGCGCTACGCGACCGGCCGGAAGAACGGGCTGACGCTCGAGGTCAGCGGGTCCGAGGGCGCGATCCAGTTCGACCTCGAGTCGATGAACGAGCTGCGCCTGTACGAGTCGTCGGCGCCCGCGGGGGAGCAGGGCTTCCGCCGCATCCTCGTCACCGAGCCGGAGCACCCGTGGATGGCCGCGTGGTGGCCGACCGGGCACCTCATCGGGTACGAGCACACCTTCAGTCACCAGGTCACCGACTTCGTGCGGGCGATCGTCGCGGGCACCGACCCGCAGCCCTCGTTCGCGGACGGCCTCCACGTGCAGCGGGTCCTCGACGCGGTCGAGCGCAGTGCGGCCGACGGCAGCGCCTGGACGGTGATCTGATGGCTCCGGACAAGAAGGCCCTCGTCGTGCGCGGCGGGTGGGACGGGCACATGCCCGTCGAGACCACCGACCTGTTCGTCCCGTTCCTGCGTGACAACGGCTTCGACGTGCGCGTCGAGGAGGGCACCGCCGTCTACGCCGACAAGGCCGCCATGGCCGACGTCGACCTGATCGTGCAGATCGTCACGATGTCGACGATCGCGGACGACGAGTTCGCCGGACTGCAGCGGGCGGTGCTCGGCGGCGCCGGACTCGCCGGGTGGCACGGTGGGATCGCGGACGCCTTCCGGAACACCGCCGACTACCTGCACATGATCGGCGGGCAGTTCGCGCACCACGCGGGCAAGCACCCCTCGGAGCGCACCGGCGAGCAGTCCGACAACTACATCCCGTACACGGTGCACATCACCGAAGCGGGGCACGAGCACCCGATCACGCGGGGCATCGAGGACTTCGACCTCGTGACCGAGCAGTACTGGGTGCTCTCCGACGAGTACAACGACGTGCTGGCGACGACCACGCAGGAGGCCCGGGACTTCGACGCCTGGAACCGCCCGGTCACCGCGCCCGCGATCTGGACCCGGCAGTGGGGGCAGGGGCGCGTGTTCGTCTCGGCGCCCGGGCACCGGCTCGAGGTCGTCGAGTCGCAGCCGCTCCGCACGATCATCGAGAGGGGACTCCTGTGGGCAGCCCGGTGAACGACCGTCCGTCGCGGGTGGGGGTCGTCGGTGTCGGCGTCATCAGCCAGCAGTACTTCGAGCACTTCCCGGCGCTGCCCGGGCTCGAGCTCACCGCCGTCGCGGACATCGACGTCGACCGGGCACGAGCCGTGGGCGAGGCCCAGGGCGTGCGGGGGACGAGCGTCGACGAGCTCATCGCCGCGGACGACGTCGACGTCGTGCTCAACCTGACGATCCCGGCCGCGCACGCCGAGATCGCCACGCGGGCGCTCGAGGCCGGCAAGCACGTCTACGGCGAGAAGCCGCTCGCGATGTCGACGGCCGAGGCGCAGCCCGTGCTCGACCTCGCCCGGCGGTCCGGCCTGCGGGTCGGCAGCGCGCCGGACACCGTGCTCGGCACCGGGATCCAGACCGCCCGCCAGGCGCTCGACAGCGGTGCGATCGGCACCCCGGTCGGGGCCGCGGTGTCGTGGTCGGCACCCGGGCACGAGCTCTGGCACCCGGCGCCCGCGTTCTACTACCAGCCGGGCGGCGGCCCGCTGCTCGACATGGGGCCGTACTACCTGACGAGCCTCGTGTCGTTCTTCGGCCCGGTCGTCCGGGTCAGCGGTGCCTCGACCCGGTCGGACCGCGAGCGCACCATCGCGACGGGGCCGGCGGCGGGCACCCCGCTCCGGGTGGACATCGACACGCACGTCGTCGCCGTCCTCGAGCACGCGGACGGCGTCGTCTCCACGGTCACGGTGTCGTTCGAGGTCTGGGCGACCCGCGCGCCGCTGTTCGAGGTGTACGGCACCGCGGGCACGCTCGGCGTCCCCGACCCGAACCGGTTCTCCGACACGGTGTCGATCGCGGATGCCGACACCCGCGAGTGGCGGGACCTGCCGACGAGTGCCGGGTACGCCGACGCCGGGCGCGGGTACGGGCTCGCCGACATGGCTCACGCGATCGCGACCGACCGTCCGCACCGGGCGTCCGGGGAGCTCGCGTTCCACGTGCTCGAGGTGATGGAGGCGGTGTCGACCGCGGCCCGGGAGCACACGGTGGTCGAGGTCCGGTCGCGGGTCGAGCGGCCCGACACCGTCCCGGCGGGTGCCACACCCGGGTCCTGGTGAGCCAGACTCGGCAGCAGCACGAGTCGGCAGCAGCACGAGTCGGCAGCAGCACGACGCGAGACGACACACGACAGGCGAGGAAGGACGACGACGATGACGACGACGGACGGAACCGGCGAGACCGAGGTGGGCAGCGCCTCCAGGCCGGACGGTGGTGCCCGGTCGAACCGACCGGTGACCCTGTTCACCGGGCAGTGGGCGGACCTGCCCTTCGAGGAGGTCGCACGCCTGGCGGGCGAGTGGGGCTACGACGGGCTGGAGATCGCCTGCTGGGGTGACCACCTGGACGTACGCCGCGCCGCGACGGACCCGGAGTACGTGGCGGACCGGAAGGCCGTCCTCGAACGGAACGGGCTGCAGGTCTGGACGATCGCCAACCACCTGACCGGCCAGGCCGTGTGCGACGACCCGATCGACCAGCGGCACGAGGACATCCTCGCGCCGCACGTGTGGGGTGACGGCGATCCCGAGGGCGTGCGGCAGCGTGCGGCCGAGGAGCTGCAGTGGACCGCGCGGGCGGCCAGGGCACTCGGCGTCGACACCGTGACGGGCTTCTCCGGGTCGTCGATCTGGAAGACCGTCGCCGGGTTCCCACCGGTCCCGGCGAGCATGATCGAGGCCGGGTACCAGGACTTCCACGACCGCTGGTCGCCGATCCTCGACGTGTTCGAGGAGGTCGGCGTCCGCTTCGCGCTCGAGGTGCACCCCTCCGAGATCGCCTACGACTACTGGACGGCGAAGCGGGCGCTGGAGGTGTTCGCCGACCGGCCGTCGTTCGGGTTCAACTTCGACCCGTCGCACTTCGTGTGGCAGGACCTCGACCCCGCCGCGTTCCTGCTCGACTTCGCCGACCGGGTGTACCACGTGCACTGCAAGGAGTCGGTGAAGCAGCTCGACGGGCGGAACGGTCGACTCGGGTCCCACCTGCCGTGGGGCGACCCCCGCCGCGGGTGGGACTTCGTGTCCGCCGGGCACGGGGACGTGCCGTGGGAGCGGGTGTTCCGCGTGCTGAACCACATCGGGTACGACGGCCCGACGAGCGTCGAGTGGGAGGACGCCGGCATGGACCGGCTCGTCGGCGGCCCCGAGGCGCTGGCGTTCGTCCGCCGACTCGGCACGATCGCCCCGCCCGACGCCGCCTTCGACGCCGCGTTCTCCCGCTCGCGCTGAGCGTCCCCGCGCGTGCTCCGCGCGCGTCGGCACCGGGTGCTTCCGGGCGTACCGGGTCGGAACGGGCGACCTCGGCCTTCCGGAACGACCAGGTACGCCCGTTCCCGTCTCCCATCGCAAGCGTTCTGGGAAACTCCGTACGCCCCACACCACGACCACCCCACGAGGAGGACCCATGGCCCGACCGGCCACGACCACGCCCGGCAACGTCGCGCGCGTCCTCCGCATCGTGCACGAGGGTGGACCCGTCACCCGCGCCGAGCTCACCAGGAGCACCGGACTCAACCGGTCGACGGTGCTCGCCCTCGTCGGGGAACTCGTCGAACGGGGCCTCGTGCACGAGGAGTTCCCGACCGCCGGAGCCGCCGCTGCCGACCGTCCCGCCGGGGTCGGCCGGCCGAGCGCCGTCGTCCGGGCCTCCGCCGACGTCGTGGCCGCCGCGGTCACGGTGGAGATCGACACCGTCGCGGTGGCGCTCGTCGCCCTCGACGGCACGGTGCGCGACCGGCTCGTCGAGCCGCAGTCGAGCGTCCCGACCGCGGCCGCGGCGATCGACGCCGTCGCGCGGCTGCTCGGTGTCCTGACCGGGCGGGCCGCTCCGGACCTGCGGCTCGTCGGGGTCGGCGTCGCCGTCCCCGGCATCGTCCGGGTCGAGGACGGGCTCGTCCGCGACGCCCCGCACCTCGGGTGGCGGGACGAGCCCTTCGCCGGTCCCCTCGCCGAGCGTCTCGGGCTGCCGGTCCGTGCGGCGAACGACGCGAACCTCGGCGCGTGGGCCGAGCGGCTCTACGGCAGCGCGCGCGGCGTCGACGACCTCGTGTACCTGAACGGCGGCGCGAGCGGCATCGGCGGCGGGATCGTCAGTGCCGGCCGACCGTTCAGCGGAGCGGACGGGTACGCGGGCGAGCTCGGGCACACCTTCGTCGCGGCGAACGGCATCCGCTGCCACTGCGGTGCCGTCGGGTGCCTGGAGACCGAGGCCTCCCGCGGTGCCCTGACCGCCGTGACCGGCACCGCTCCCGACGACCTCGACGCCCTCGCCGCGGCGCTCGCCGAGGGGCACGACGCGGTCGAACGCGTCGTCGACCGCCAGGTGACCGCGCTCGCGACGGCGATCCGGAACGCCATCCACACCGTCGACCCCGAGGTGGTCGTGCTCGGCGGGTTCCTCGGCGTGCTGCTCGGGTACGTCGGGGGCCGCGTCGAGGACGACGTGCGGGCGCAGACGATGGCGGCGATGACCGACCGGCTCCGCATCGTGCCCGCGGAGCTCGGGCGGGACGTCCTGGTGCGCGGTGCCGCCGAGCTGGGGTTCGCCGACCTGCTCCGCGACGGCGCCCTGCCGACGACGACCGACACCGACCAGACCACGACCGACCGCGAGGACGCGGTCGAGGAAGCGAGAACCGCATGAGCACCACCTCCGACACCCAGCGAGCGAGCGTCCTGCTCGGCACCGAGGACCTGACGATCGAGGACCGCCCCGTCCCCGAGGTCGAGCCGGGCGACGTCCTCGTCCGCGTCGCAGCCGTCGGCGTGTGCGGCTCCGACGTGCACTACTACCGGCACGGCCGCATCGGCGACTTCGTCGTCGAGGAGCCCCTCGTCCTCGGCCACGAGCTCTCCGGCACGATCGCCGCCGTCGGCGAGGGCGTCGACCCCGGCCGGGTCGGGGAACGCGTCGCCGTCGAACCCCAGCGCCCCTGCCACCGCTGCGCGCAGTGCCTGGCCGGCCGCTACAACCTCTGCCCGCACATGCGCTTCTACGCGACGCCCCCGGTCGACGGCGCGTTCGCCGAGTACGTCACGATCGAATCCGAGTTCGCGCACACCCTGCCCGACACGGTGTCCTTCGAGGCCGGCGCGCTGCTCGAGCCGCTGTCGGTCGGCATCGCCGCCGCGCGCAAGGCCGGCATCGTCCCCGGCTCCAGCGTCCTCATCGCCGGTGCCGGTCCGATCGGCGTGATCTGCGCCCAGGTCGCCCGTGCCTTCGGCGCCACGCGCGTGGTCGTCAGCGACCTCGTCCCCGAGCGCCGTGAACGGGCGCTGTCCTTCGGTGCGACCGAGGTCGTCGACCCCGTCGCGGTGGACGTCACGTCGGACATCGTCCCCGTCGACGCGTTCATCGACGCCAGCGGCGCGCCCCGCGCCGTGTCCGACGGCATCAAGGCGGTCGGGCCTGCGGGTGCCGCCGTGCTCGTCGGGCTCGGCAACTCCGAGATGGTGCTGCCGGTCGAGCACATCCAGAACCTCGAGGTGACGGTCACCGGCATCTTCCGCTACACGAACACGTGGCCGGTCGCGATCGGCCTGGTCGCGTCCGGCCAGGTCGACCTCGACGCGCTCGTCACCGGGCGCTTCGGCCTCGACGAGGTCCGCGAGGCCCTCGAGAGCGACACCGACCCGGCCTCGCTCAAGTCGGTGGTCTACCCGAACGGGGTCCCCGCGGGCGAGTGATGCCGTGGGCCGACGTGCGCGACGCTGGTCGCGCCGTCGGGTGACCGGTCGACGGACGGGAGGCGCGGTGCCGGCGGGTGCCGAGCCTCCCGTCCGTCGCGTGGTCCGTACCGGTGTCGCGTGGGCACCACGTGCGGTTCACGTCGATCCCTGCCGGACCGGGCACCGAGCGCGGGACGGGACGGCGCCACCGCCCCGTCACCCGGACGCGCTACGGTTCGGCCATGACCGCGACACCGGCGGCGGCAGTGCCGCAGCGCACCGACCGGAGAGCACTCGTTTCCTGGGCGCTCTGGGACTGGGGGTCCTCGGCGTTCACCGCGGTCGTCACCACGTTCGTCTTCAGCACCTACCTGGCGAGCCGTGCGTTCGTCGACCCGCGGCTCGTCGCCGCCGAGGACTCGTCGTCGGCCGCTGCGCAGGCGGTCGAGCGGGAGCTCGCGCACAACGCGGCGACCGTCTCGACGGCGTTGACGCTCGCCGGGATCGTCGTCGCACTCGTCGCACCCGCGGTGGGCAGGCTCGCGGACTCGTCCGGCCACCGCCGTCGGTCCGTGCTCATCGGCACGATCGGCGTCGCCCTGTCGATCGGGGCGATGGTGTTCGTCGCGCCGCAGCAGCCGTACCTGGTGCTCGGCGCGGCGCTCCTCGGCATCGGGACCGTCGCGTACGAGGTCGCCACCGTCGGCTACAACGCGATGCTCGGCCAGGTGGCGTCCGGACCGCAGACCGGGCGGGTCTCGGCGGTCGGCTGGGCTGCCGGGTACTTCGGCGGGATCGTGCTGCTCGTCGTCCTGCTCCTGCTCTGCATCCAGGACTTCGGCACCGAGGGGGTCGCCGGACTCCTGCAGCTGCCGTCGACCGTGGCTGACGGGTCGTGGGACGTCCGGGTCGCGATCGGGATCGCCGCGGTGTGGCTCGCGGTCAGCTCGGTCCCGCTCTTCCTGACCGTGCCCGAGGCGGCGCCGGACCGCTCCCGCACCGGCGGGCTCCTCGGCGCCTACCGCGACCTCGTCCGGCACGTCGCCCGGCTCTGGCGCGAGCGTCGGAACGTCCTGGTCTTCCTGCTCGCGAGCGCGGTGTTCCGCGACGGCGTCGGCGCGGTGTTCACCTTCGGCGGCATCGTCGCCGCGCAGGTCTTCGGGTTCAGCCCGTCGCAGGTGATCCTCTTCGCGATCGCGGCGAACGTCGTGGCCGGCGTCGCGACCTTCGCCTCCGGGCGGCTCGACGACCGCTTCGGTTCGCGGGCGGTCATCACCGTGTCGCTCGTCGGGCTCGCGCTCACCGGCATCGGCGTGTTCCTCATCGGGAACGCCACGGCCGGGTTCTGGGTGCTCGGCCTCACGCTCGCGATCTTCGTCGGGCCCGTGCAGTCGTCGTCCAGGGCGTACCTGGCGCGGCTCGCCACCCCGGGTCGCGAGGGCGAGCTGTTCGGCCTCTACGCGACGACCGGTCGGGCGGCGTCCTTCCTGGCGCCGGCGCTGTTCGGCATCGCGGTGACGATCGGCGGGTCGACGCGGTTCGGGATCATCGGCGTGGTCGTGGTGCTCGTCGCGGGGCTCGTGCTCATGGCGTTCGTGCAGCGGGAACCCGCGCGCGCGTAGCGCTCCGGTCGGGGTGCCGGGGCCGCTCCGGGTCTGCGCTCCCGGTGCTCGCGGAGCGCCCGGTCGGGGCGCATGCGCCAGGATGGGGGCATGACCGACCAGCGGATCGCCGTCGTCGTCCTCGCCGCCGGGCAGGGCACGCGCATGAAGTCGTCCACTCCGAAGGTGCTGCACCGCCTCGCCGGCCTGCCCCTGCTGGCGCACGTGCTGCGCACGGCGTCCTCGATCGAGCCGGAGCACGTCGCCGTCGTCGTGCGGCACGAGCGCGAGCGCGTCGCGGCCGAGGTCGCCGAGCGTGCCCCCGACGCGATCGTGGTGGACCAGGACGACGTGCCCGGCACCGGGCGTGCCGTCGAGGTCGCCGTCCAGGCCCTCCCGGCGGACTTCGACGGCTCGGTCGTGGTGCTCTCCGGCGACGTGCCGCTGCTCGACACGGCCTCCCTCCGGCGCCTCGTGGACGCACACGCGGGCAACGCCGTGACCCTGGTCAGCGCGATCGCCCCCGACCCCACCGGACTCGGCCGGGTCGTCCGCGACGCCGACGGGGCGTTCGTCCGCGTCGTCGAGCACAAGGACGCCACCGAGGACGAGCGGGCCATCACCGAGGCGAACGCCGGCATCTACGCGTTCGACGTCACCCACCTCCGCGCGGTGCTCCCGTCGCTGACCACGGCCAACGCGCAGGGCGAGAAGTACGTCACCGACGTCCCGTCGCTCGTCGCCGCCCGGGGTGGGACCATCGACGTCGTGACGCTGACCGACCCCTGGCTCGTCGCCGGCATCAACGACCGCGCCCAGCTCGCCGACGCCGCGCGTGAGCTCAACGCCCGCATCGTTCGTCGACACCAGCTCGCGGGCGTCACCGTGCAGGACCCGGCGACCACCTGGATCGACGTCGACGTCACGATCGAGCCCGACGCGGAGATCCTGCCCGGCACGCAGCTCGTCGGGGCGACGGCGGTCGCAGCGGGCGCGGTGGTCGGACCGGACACCACGCTGCGCGACACCGAGGTCGGCGTCGGCGCGGTCGTGAACCGCGTGGACGCCACCCTGGCGGTCGTCGGCGACGGTGCCACGGTCGGCCCCTTCGCCTACCTCCGACCGGGCACGATCCTGGGCGAGCGGGGCAAGATCGGCACGTTCGTCGAGACGAAGAACGCGGTAATCGGCCGCGGCAGCAAGGTCCCGCACCTGTCGTACATCGGCGACGCCGAGGTCGGCGAGGACTCGAACATCGGGGCCAACACGATCACGGCGAACTACGACGGCGTGCACAAGCACCGCACCGAGGTCGGGTCGCACGTCCGCACGGGCTCGCACAACGTGTTCGTCGCCCCGGTTAGGATTGGTGACGGGGCGTACACCGGCGCGGGTACGACCGTCCGCAAGGACGTACCGGCCGGGTCGCTGGCGATCAGCTACGCCCCGCAGCGCAACACCGACGGATGGGTCGAGGAACACCGACCCGGTTCGCCGGCGGCCGAGGCGGCTCGGCGCGCGCACGGCGAACAGATCTGACGGCGGTCGGGTCGATCGAGACGACCCCGAGCGGGTCAGGGAGTGAGCACCGCACTTGTCCGGAATCAAGACCACGGGCCAGAAACGACTCGTCCTCGTGTCGGGCCGGGCGCACCCGGAGCTCTCGGCGCAGATCGCCGAGGAACTCGGGGTCGACCTCGTCCCCACCGACGCCCGGACCTTCGCGAACGGTGAGCTCTACGCCCGCTTCGACGAGTCGGTCCGCGGCTGCGACGCCTTCGTCATCCAGTCGCACACCGCGCCGATCAACGAGTGGCTCATGGAGCAGCTCATCATGGTCGACGCCCTCAAGCGTGCGTCGGCGAAGCGCATCACCGTCGTCGCGCCCTTCTACCCCTACGCCCGCCAGGACAAGAAGGGCCGCGGCCGCGAGCCCATCTCGGCCCGGCTCGTCGCCGACCTGTTCAAGGCTGCCGGTGCCCACCGCATCATGAGCGTCGACCTGCACGCCGCACAGATCCAGGGCTTCTTCGACGGCCCGGTCGACCACCTGTTCGCGATGCCCGTCCTGCTCGAGCGGTTCCAGCAGATCCTCGACCCGGAGACCCTGACCGTCGTGTCGCCCGACATGGGTCGCGTGCGCGTCGCCGACATCTGGTCCGAGAAGCTCGGCGCTCCGCTGGCGATCATCCACAAGCGCCGCGACCCGCTCGTGCCGAACCAGGTGTCCGTGCACGAGATCGTCGGCGACGTGTCCGGCCGGGTCTGCCTGCTCGTCGACGACCTCATCGACACCGGCCGCACCATCGCCAAGGCGGCCGAGGCTCTGAAGGCGAACGGCGCGACCGGCGTCGTCGTCGCGGCGACGCACGCCGTGTTCTCCGACCCGGCGACCGAGCTGCTGCAGAGCGAGTTCATCGACCGCGTCGTGGTCACCGACACGCTGCCGCTGCCCGAGGACAAGCGGTGGGACCGCCTCGAGGTCCTGCCGATCGCGCCGCTCATCGCGCGCGCGATCCACGAGGTCTTCGACGACGGTTCCGTGACGTCGATGTTCGACGGTGCCGCGTAGCCGGACCGGCCACGTGCTCAGCGTGACCCGTCGGGGGCGCTGAGCCGTGCCTCCCGTCCACCCGGCGCGCGCCGCACTGGCCGCCCGACTGCGTTCGGCGGGCAGTGTCTTCGCCGAGGACGAGGCGGACCTGCTGCTCGAGGCCGGTGACGGCGACCCCGTGAAGCTGCGCGGGCTCGTGCAGCGACGGCTCGGCGGCGAGCCGCTCGAGGTCGTGCTCGGCTGGGCCGCCTTCGACGGGCACCGTGTCCGGGTCGCACCGGGTGTGTTCGTCCCACGGACCCGGACCACCGTCGTGGTGGAGCAGGCCGCGCGGAGGCTGCACCGCTACGACCGGGTCGTCGACCTGTGCTGCGGGGTCGGCGCGATCTCGGTGGCGTTGCTCGGCCGCGTCGGGGCGCTCGACCTGGTCGCAGCAGACGTCGACCCCGACGCGGTGGACGTCGCAGCCGAGAACATCGGTGACCGGGGGATCGTCGTCCTGGGTGACCTCTTCGCACCGTTGCCGGAGCGTCTCCGCGGAGCCGTCGACATCGTCGCGGTGAACGCGCCGTACGTGCCGTCCGGGGCACTGTCGACGATGCCGGCCGAGGCGCGGGAGCACGAGCGGCTCGTCGCACTGGACGGCGGGCCCGACGGGCTCGACGTGCACCGACGGGTGGCGGCGGGAGCGGGGGAGTGGCTCCGGCCGGGCGGCGCGGTCGTCATCGAGGTGTCGTCCGACCAGGCGCCGGTGTCGGCTGCGGTGTTCGAGGGTGCCGGCTTCACCGTGACGATCGCGTCCGACGCAGAGGTCGACGGGACGTGCATCGTGGCGGAGCTGCCCGTCTGACGCCTGCGCCGCGGTACCGTCACGGCGTGCAGTACTCGTTCACACCACCGACCGCAGCGGAGTTCCAGGCCCTGTACGACGAGACCGGGTGGGGTGCGTGGGACCTCGAGCGGTTCGACCGGGCCCTGGCCGGCAGCTGGGTGGTGTGCAGCGCGCGGGACGAGGCAGATCGTCTGGTCGGGATCGGGCGTCTCATCAGCGACGGCGCCCTGCACGCCTTCGTCACCGAGATGATCGTGTCGGAGGGCGTTCGCGGGCGGGGTGTCGGCGGCGAGGTCCTCGCTCGGCTCGTCGCCGAGGCACGACGACGCGGTGTCGAGGACGTGCAGCTCTTCGCGGCTCGGGGGCGAGCCTCCTTCTACGAACAGCACGGCTTCGTCCGCCGGCACGAGGACGGACCGGGCATGGACCTCGACCCGGTCGTCGCGACGTCGGCGACCGGTGTCCAGGGCGACGGCGGCGCGAGCGGCATCGGCGGTGGTGGCAGCGGCGACGGCGGCTGCGACGGCGGCGACCCGGTCAGCCGGCGCTGACCTGCACCGTGTGCCACCCGGTGGCGCCGTTCGGGGCCGGCGGCCGCTCGACGCTCGTCTGCACCTGGCCGTCGGCACTGACCGCCCGGACCCGGATCGTGTGCGATCCGGCGTCCGGCGTCCAGCGGACCACCCACTGCCGCCAGGTGTCTGCCGAGACGGAGTCCGCGAGCTCTGCGTCCTGCCACTCGCCGTCATCGAAGCGCACCTGCACCGCCTTGACCCCGGTGTGCGGCTGCCATGCGACGCCGGCCACGGCGACCGGCTGTCCGGCGGTCAGCGAGGCACCGCCCCGAGGGGTGTCGATCCGTGACTCGAGCTTCACCGGTCCGCGTTCCGACCAGCCGCGTGGGGTCCAGTACCCCTGGGCGTCGGCGAAGCGGGTGACCTCGAGTTCGGTGACCCACTTCGTCGCGGAGACGTAGCCGAAGAGTCCGGGGACCACCATCCGCACCGGGAAACCGTGCTCGGCGGGGAGCGGTTCCCCGTTCATCCCGATGGCCAGCAGTGCGGCCGTGCCCTCGTCCTGCAGCACGTCGAGCGGAGTCCCCGCGGAGAACCCGTCGATGCTGCGGGAGAGCACCATGTCGGCGCCGTCCTGCACCCCCGCTCGGGCGAGCAGTTCCCGGATCGGGTAGCCCAGCCACAGCGCGTTGCCGATGAGGTCGCCGCCGACCTCGTTCGACACGCAGCTGAGCGTGGCCATGTGCTCCTGCAGGGGCAGTGCGAGCAGCTCGTCCCAGGTCAGCTCGACCTCGCGGTCCACGGCGCCGTGGATGCGGAGCGACCAGTCGGCCGGATCGATCGACGGGACCCGGAGCGCCGTGTCGATGCGGTAGAAGTCGGTGTTCGGGGTGACGTAGGGCGTGATCCCGTCGACATCGAGCGACGCCCCGGAGGGGACGGCCGGAGCGGTCGTCGCGGCGCGGGGGAGTCGGACAGCGCGTCGTGCGGCCGCCGCAGCCTGCATCGCCGCCGTTCCGGCTCGCGACGCGCCGCCGACGACGATCGCCGCAGCGGCAGCCGTCGCGCTCCACACCAGGAAGGCGCGTCGTTCGGTCGCAGCGGGGCGCGGCGAGGCCGATGGCACGGCGGCCGCGGCCTCCCACCGGCGGAGTCGACGCAGGAGCACGCGGAGCACGACGATCGCTGCGGCGATCCCGAGCACCGTCGGGGCGCCGTCCCAGGTGCCGCTGCCCGAGCGGGTGGTGACGGCGACCAGCGCGAGGACCGCGCCCGCCGCGAGGACGAGCGCCCCGAACGGAGGCCGGGCACGCTCGACCACGCCCGCACCCGCGCTGATCGCTGCCGTGATGACGGCCATCAGCGCGAAGAGGGCGATCTTGTCCCCGGTTCCGAACAGCCCGACCATCACGTCCTTCGCCGCCGGGGGAGCGAGGTCGATCACGGCGGAGCCGACGGCCACGAGCGGACTGCCCGCCCCGCCGAGCAGCAGCGCGCCGAACTCGGCGACCGCCAGGAACGCGGCGATCGCGATCACACCGCACACGGCCGCGAGCAGGGCCGGACGCCGGACCCGTGTGGGAGTCGGTGCCTGCTCGGCGGTCGGTGTCGCTGTCGTGCTCACCCGTGCAGCGTAGGTCGACGTCACCGCGGAGGGGCTGACAACCGCGTGCTCGTGGACGACGAGCGTCCACTGCGGAGCTGTGCAGGGATCGTCACCCTGCCGGATTCGTCGACCGTTCACCGCTCGCGGACAGCGCGGCCGACCGGACCCGTGCGAGGATCGGGAGCGTGTTGGACCGACCAGACCGCGTGCCCCGCCGCGGTCGTGCGCGGCGGTCGCGCACCGCGTGGACGATCGAACGGCGCTTCGCGGTCCTGCGCTGGAGCATCGTCGGCATCTGGACCGCGCTCCTGGTCGGCCGGATCGTCGTGGTCTCGACCGCGCCGCAGACCGACCTGACGTTCTTCGGCATCGCCGAGCTCGTCGCGATCACCGTCGGGGTGGCCGGCGTCGTCCTCGCCGTCGTGCGCGCCCGGGCGATCCGCCGTCGTCGTGCGGACGAGGCGCTCGCGCTCGCGATCCGCCGCATCGACCCGACCGTCTGGCTGGTCCCGGCAGCGCCGACACCGGAGCTGCGGCAGGACGTGCAGCGTGCCCGACCCGAGGCCACGCTGGGCGAGCGGGTGACCTGGGCGTTCGGAGCGACCGAGGCGTCGCTGTGGGAGCTCGAGGAGCGCCGGGCGACCCGGCTGCTCGTGATCCGCTGGAGCCGGATGGTGCACATCGGCGTCGAGGACGTCCTGGGGGAGCGGAACGCCAGCGCCGTGGCCGTGCACTACGTCCGCCCGGACGACACCGCCGCCGTCGCGACCTTCTTCGTCCGCTCGTCCCCCGGGTCCCGTCGACTGCTCGGACGTGGACCCCGGCTCGAGCGGCTCGTCGCCGACCTGGCGAGGGAGCGCATCGTCGCCTGACCTGCAGCCGACGGCCGCCGGCGGGAGCGCGGGCGGTGGATCGGACCGCCGGGTACGCAGCGGGCCCCGTCGATCGACGGGGCCCGCTGCGCGGTCGGGTCAGTGCGTGGTCGGGTCAGTGCGTGGAGGGTTCCTGCTCGACCTCGCGGCGGCCGTCCTCCGACCACAGCGTGTGGAAGGTGCCGTCCTTGTCGACGCGCTGGTAGGTGTGCGCGCCGAAGAAGTCGCGCTGCCCCTGGATGAGCGCCGCCGGCAGGCGGTCCGAGGCGAGCGAGTCGAAGTACGCGAGCGCGGACGAGAACCCCGGGGCGGGGATGCCCGACGCCGCGGCGATGCCGACGATGCGGCGCCAGGCTGCCTCGCCCTCGGCGACGGCGTCGGCGAAGTACGGGTCGACCAGCAGGCTCTCGAGCGAGGGGTTCTTGTCGTACGCCTCGACGATGCGGTTCAGGAACTGGGCGCGGATGATGCAACCGCCGCGCCAGATCTTCGCGATGTCGCCCAGGTTGATGTCCCAGTCGTACTCCTTCGCCCCGGCGATGATGAGGTCGAAGCCCTGCGCGTACGCGACGACCTTCGACGCGTACAGCGCCGCGCGGACGTCGTCCTCGAAGGTGTCGGGCACGTCGACGACGTCCGGACGGCTCGTGACCGAGCGCTGCACGGCGGCGCGCTGCGTGGGCTTCGAGGACACCGCGCGGGCGAAGACCGCCTCTCCGATACCGGAGACGGGGATCCCGAGGCCGACCGCGTTCTGCACGGTCCAGACGCCGGTGCCCTTGGAGCCGGCCTCGTCGCGGATGACGTCGACGAGCGGCTTGCCGGTGTCGGCGTCCTGCTGCTTGAGGACCTCGCCCGTGATCTCGATCAGGTACGACTCGAGGTCGCCCTCGTTCCACTTCTCGTAGATCTGCACGAGCTCGTCGACCGAGTGTCCGCCGGCGCGACGGAGCAGGTCGTAGGACTCGGCGATGAGCTGCATGTCCGCGTACTCGATGCCGTTGTGGACCATCTTGACGAAGTGGCCGGCGCCGTCGGTGCCGATGTGCGTCACGCACGGTTCGCCCTCCGCCACGGCGGCGATCGACTTCAGGATCGGTCCGAGGGTCTCCCACGCCTCGTCCGAGCCGCCGGGCATGATCGACGGGCCCTTCAGCGCGCCCTCCTCGCCGCCCGAGATGCCGGTTCCGACGAAGTTCAGGCCCTTCTCGCGCAGGTCGTGCTCGCGGCGGATGGTGTCGTGGAAGTTCGCGTTGCCGCCGTCGACGATGATGTCGCCTTCCTCGAAGCGGTCGGCGAGCTGCTCGATCACGGCGTCGGTGCCCTTGCCGGCCTGCACCATGATGATCGCGGTGCGCGGCTTCGACAGCGAGGCGACGAAGCCGTCGATGTCCTCGGACGCGATGAACCCCATGTCGCCGTGCTCGTCCATGAGCTCCTGGGTCCGTGCGTAGGTGCGGTTGTAGACCGCGACCGTGTTGCCCTCGCGCGACGCGAGGTTGCGGGCCAGGTTCGAGCCCATCACCGCCAGACCGACGACACCGATGTTCGCCGTGCCGCCGTCGTGCTGTTCGTTGTCCGCCACCTGAGTCTCCTTCGTCCTGACGTGTCGCGGCCCACCGTACGACCGACACCTTGGGTCGGCACGGGTGTGCCGGCAACTGGGGACGGGAAGCGGACGACCCGTAGTGTGGAGGGATGACCGACCACGACGTCCTCCCGCCCGTGCTCGTGATGGGTGTCTCCGGCTCGGGCAAGTCCACGATCGGCCAGGCGCTCGCGGACGCCCTCGCCGAGCAGGGCCAGCCGAGCGCGTTCGTGGACGCCGACGACCTGCACCCGGCCGCCAACAAGGAGAAGATGCGGCAGGGCACGCCGCTGACCGACGAGGACCGCTGGCCCTGGCTGGACGCCTGCGCGGCGCGCATCGCCGAGGTGCAGGCGTCCGGGCACCGGTGCGTGATGGCGAACTCCGCGCTGAAGCGGGTCTACCGCGACCGGCTCCGCAGCTCGGCGCCCGATCTGGTCATCGCGTTCCTCGACGGGTCGTACGACCTCATCGCCGAGCGCCAGTCGCACCGGCACCACGAGTACATGCCGTCGTCGCTGCTCGACTCGCAGTTCGCCACCCTCGAGCGGCCGCAGCCCGACGAGACCGCCGTCGCCGTGTCGATCGAGGGATCGGTCGACGACACCGTGGCGACGATCACGTCGGCGCTGTCGGTCACTTCCGGCTGAGCTCCGCGAGCCGCGAGCGGTACTCGTCCGCGTCGATGTCGCCGCGCGCGAACCGGTCGGCGAGGACCGCCCTGGCGTCGGACCGCGCGCGCCAGCCGCCGCGGCGCAGGACGCCGAACACGACGGCGACGGCCAGGAGCACGAGCAGGAAGAACGCCGGGAACAGGAAGAAGGGCGGGCCGCCGTGCCCGTACGGGCCGACGGCTGCGATGGTCGAGAGAGCGGTGTGCACGGTTGCCTCCTGTGCGGATCGTGCCGCCCGGTCGGGCGACGTTCCAAGCGTCCGGCCTGGAGGCTCGTCCCGCGTCCGCCACGAGGGCCCACTCCCGCCTGCTCCCGCAGCCGTAGCGCCGTCCCTCCTGCACACCCGGCTACTCCCCGGGGAGTAGTCCACAGCTCCTGCCACGGCCCGATGCCGTCGTGTCCGGCCGACCCTAGGCTCGGACCATGCACCGCACTCCCACCGCCTCCGCCGAGGCGACCGACGACCAGCGGGACGGCGTCCGCCGCTTCGCCCGGGTCGGTCGGGTGCTGCCGGTCGCACTCGTGCAGATCGCGGGGACGTTGCTGGCGGCGCGCTTGCCGAGCGGTCCGGCCGACGGTTCCACCGTCGGCCCTCACGGCGGCCCGCCGTGGGCGTCCCACGTCCTCGGGTCCTCGATCGCGGACCCGGCGTTCCCGGGTCCGCTCGCGGTCGTGCTGCTCGTCGCCGGGGTGCTCGTCCTCCCGTGGCGGTGGCGGTGGCCGACGGCCGTCCTGCTGGTCACCCTCGCGACGACGATCGGCTACGCCCTGCTGGTCAGCCCTCGAGGACCGTTCGTGGCCGCGCTGACGATGGCCGCGGTGAACGCGTGGCTCCGTGGGCGCCGCACCATCACGGGGATAGCGCTCGGGGTGGCGGTCGCCGTGCTGCCGACCGCCGACGAGTTCCTCGGACGGACACCCGCGCGGGACCTCGACGCGGTGTTCCTCGCCGTGGCGTGGGCCGTCGTGACGTTGGCCGTCGCAGAGCTCGTCCGGGTCCGACTCGAGCGCGTCGCGGAACGTCGTCGCCGACGTGCGGCTGCGGAGCGGGACCGTGCGCGTGACGAGCGCGTCCGCATCGCCCGGGAACTCCACGACTCCGTCGCGCACAGCATGTCGCTCATCAACCTGCAGGCGGGCGTGGCGCTCCACCTGGGGTCCGAGCTCCCCGAGCAGACACGCAGCTCGCTCGCCGACATCCGCGACACCAGCCGCGAGGCCCTGGTCGAGCTCCGGACGATCCTCGGGGTCCTGCGGTCGGTCGACGGACCCCGAGACCCCGATGCGGACGGGTCGCGTGACGCGGGAAGCGAGTCGCGCGACAGCGGGTCGCGCGACAGCGGGTCGTCGCAGGATGCGTCGTCCCACCGAGGATCCGTCGTCGGGGCGATGCCTCCCGCCGCTCCGGAGCGCAACCCCGTGCCCGGACTCGACCGCCTGGCCGACCTGGTCGAACGGGCACGTGCAGCCGGTGTGGACGTCACGGCCGACGTCGAGGGCGACCTCGCGCAGCTGGACCGCACCGTCGACCGCTCAGCGTTCCGCATCGTGCAGGAGTCCCTGACGAACGTGATGAAGCACGCTCCCGAGCACCGTGCGCGCATCGCCGTGCGAGTCGAGCCGGACGTCCTCGAGCTGACGGTGCAGGACACCCCCTCCCCGGGGCGCACTGTGACCGCGGATCGGCCGACGCCGCTGCTCGGTCCGTCGGGCAACGGCGTCATCGGGATGCGCGAGCGAGCGACGTCCGTCGGCGGCACCCTGTCCGCCGGACCGACGCCCGACGGGGGATGGCGCGTCGCCGCTCGACTGCCGTCGGCTGCGGCTGCGGCTGCGGCTGCGTCCCCGTCCCGTCTGGCCGAGACCGAGGAGCGACCGTGACCCCCGCCGATGACCCGATCCGCGTCGTGCTCGTGGACGACCAGGTGCTCATCCGCGCCGGGTTGCGGGCACTGGTCGACGCCGAACCCGGCATGACCGTGGTGGGTGAGGCCGGTGACGGCGACGAAGCCGTCGCGACCGTTCGACGGGAACGCCCCGACGTCGTGCTGATGGACATCCGCATGCCGGGGACGGACGGACTGGTCGCGACGCAGCGCATCTCGGCCGATGCGGACCTCGACGGCGTGCACGTGGTGATCCTCACGACCTTCGAGGAGGACTCGTACGTGTTCGAGGCGATCCGCGGCGGTGCGGCCGGGTTCCTCGTCAAGGACACCGAACCCGCTGAACTGCTCCGCGCGGTCCGCACGGTGCACGCGGGGGAGTCCCTGCTGTCGCCGGGGCCGACCAGGTCCCTGGTCGCCGCCTACGCGACGCACGCCAAGCCGTCGGCACTGGCCCCCGCGCTCGACGTGCTCACCGAACGCGAGCGTCAGGTGATGCAGCTCGTCGCCCTCGGCCTGACCAACACGGAGATCGCCGAGCGGCTCTTCATCAGTCCGATGACCACCAAGACCCACGTCTCGCGCGCCATGATCAAGCTCGGCGCCCGGGACCGCGCCCAGCTCGTGGTCTTCGCCTACGAGACGGGTCTCGTGACGCCGGGGTGGCAGCCGTGATCAGGATCGGTGCGCGACGACGGCAGCGTGGGGACGCGCACCGAGGTCGGTCCGTCGGTGCACCGCGTCGACCGTGAAGCCGGCGTTCTGCAGCACGGGGACCATCCGCTCGACGGGCCAGCGGTACGCCGTCGTCACCGCGTGGTCGAACGGCTCGAGGGTCGGCCCCTCGAAGAACCCGACGAGCAGCGATCCGCCCGGGGCGAGGATGCGGTGGACCTCGGCGAGCGCCGCCGGGACCTCGTTCGGTTCGTGGTGCACGAGCGAGTACCAGGAGAGCACACCGCCGACAGCGCCGTCGGGCAGGCCGATCGACTCCATGGTCCCGCGTCGGAAGTCGACCTCGGGAGCAGCAGCACGAGCGAGTGCGCCGAACCGTGGGACGGGCTCGATGCCCGTGACCAGGTGACCGCGACGGTGGAGGTGCGCGGTCCAGTGTCCGGGGCCGCACCCCGCGTCGAGCAGCGGCCCGGGTGTCGCATCCGCCCATGCTTCGACGAGCGCCCGGTCCTCGGCGTGGACGGCGCTCATCGATCCGAGGACCTCGGCGTACTCGTCCGCTCGATCTCCGTAGGCGGCCACGACGTGGTCGACGCCGTGGGGCGGTGCGCCCGCCGCGTTCGTTGCGCTTGCCGCGGTCGTCCATGGGTGCTGCACAGCTCGACGGTACCGACGGGCACCGACGTGACCGCACCGACGTGCCCACACTGACGTGGCCGCGCCGACGTGGCCGCGCCGCCCCATCGGTCCCGACCTGTCGAGTCCGCGCTCGACCCCGGGCCGGGCACACGACGGCGAGGTCGGGCCGCCCGGCAGCGACCCGACTCCGCCGTGCGCGGTGTCCGACCGACGTCAGTCGGACGACGCCCGGGACCGACGACGGCCCAGCAGCAGGGTCAGCCCGGGCACGAGGAGCGCGAGCGCCAGGGCCACGGCGGCACCGACGGTCGTGCCCGTCCAGGCGAGCCGCCCAGCCGTCGGAGCGTCCGCCGCTGCAGGAGCTGCGTCTCCGCCGCCCGTCGACGTGTCGCCTCCGCTTCCGGAGGTTCCGCCGGCACCGTCGTCGGCACTGCCCGGGTCGCCCGGGTCGCCTCCGGGTCCGGGATCCGACCCGCCGTCGTCACCGCCGTCGCCCCCGTCTCCGGGACCTGCAGCGACCAGTCCGGCGTCGACGGTCGTGTCCCGGCGCACCCCCTCGAGCGCACCGGTCGCGCTCCTGACCCGATCGATCGCGACCGGCGCGGTCTCGCCGTCCGGACCGGCGTCGGAGTCGAGCGCCGGATCGTCACCGACGTGCTCCTCGGTGATGTGCGTGCCGTCGGGCGCCGTGAAGCGCACGCGGTAGTCGCCTGGACGCAGCCCGTCGAACCGGTACTCGCCCTGCTCGTCGGTGGTCGTCCGGCGCTCGACCTCGTCACCGCGGTCGTCCGTCCCGGAGAGCGCGACGGGGACACCGCCGACACCGGGCTCGTCGTCGTCCTGCAGACCATCGTCGTTCCGGTCGTCCCAGACCCGGTCGCCGATCGCTCCGGCGACGACCCGGACGGTCGAGGGGTTGGACTGCACCGGCAGCGCGAGATCGGCCGTCCTGAGTCCGAAGCGGTTCACGTAGCGGTCGCCGTCGTGCTCTCCACTCGTCGCGAGGGTGAGCCGGTGCGTGACCGTGTCACCGGCCGCGACCGGCGCCCGCCGTTCGACCCGGACCGCGGTCACCTGCGCGAGCGCGTCCGGGCAGCCGCTCGCCCCGAACTCGTCCTCGGTGCACCACCGGGTCGCTCCGCCGGACTGGTTGCTCGGGTCTGCGCCGTCCAGGGAGACATCGGCGGAATCGGCGTCGGTGTACCGCACGACCTCGTCCCCGGCGGGGTCCGTGGCGACCGGCTCCGCGAGACCGACGCTGCCGTGGAAGTCCGAACCCCGTGTGTCACCTCGGTGCGGCAGCACGTCGATCAGGTCGAGGCCGCTGATCGGGGTGTCGTCGGTGTTCGTGACGTCGAGGTCCCACTCGGGGCGGTCGCCGGTCACGACGACGGGAGCCGGTGTGCGCTTCTCGACCCCGACACCGCCGGTGGTCACGACCTCGAGTCCGCGCTGGGCGGTGCGCCAGCGTTCGTCGGACCGGTCGGCCGGTGACGCGACGGTCACGGTGTTGGTGATGCGCCCACCCGGAGCCGAACGGTCGACCCGCGCCGAGTAGGTGATCGGGGCGATGCGGCTGTTCGGGTCGACGTCGTGCAGGGTCCAGGTCAGGCGCTGGTGCTGCTGGCCGTCCTCGCCCTGCACGGTGTCGACCTCCGGCGTGACGGAGGCGCTGTCCTCGACGTAGGACGTGTGCGGCGGCAGGACGTCGCGGACGGTGACGGTGGTCGGGCGTCCGTCGGCGAAGCCGTTCGTCAGGGTCGGTCGCAGCGCGTAGTCGACGGTGTTCCCGGGCACGACCGCGCTCGTCAGGTCAGGGGTGTCCGCGGCATCGTGCCCGGGGTCGACGACCACCTTGCCGACGCGGACCAGGTCCTCGGTGAGGACCACGCTGTCGGCCAGCCCGCCGGCGGCGAGCTCGGGGTCCTGCTGGTCGTGCACCCACCCGGGCTGGTGGTCCCCGAAGCGGGCGTGTCCGAAGTCCCGCGCTCGGGTCCCGTCGGGAGCCCGCTCGGTCGTCACGGTGGAGTACAGGCCGGCGGAGGCACCGCCGGCCAGGTCACCGGTCACGCGGACCGCGCCGACCGCGGCGGCTCCGCCCGGGACGTCCGCCGGGTCGTCGTACCAGGGGCCGTCGTCGTCGTCGCACGTGCGCACCTGTCCCGCGGCGGGTGACACCATGTCGTACGCGGCGAACTGCACTCGGGCGTGTGCGAAGCCGCTCGCCCAGGCGGGTGCTCGCCCGTCGACCGCCGTCAGACGCTGCGTGCGACGGTCGAACGTGTCGCACAGGGCCGCGTCGCGGAAGGGCGCGAGCCCGGGGTTCGACATGGTGACGTCACTGCGGAGCCGCGCGCCGGCGGTGGCCCACGGGTCACCGTCCTTCGCCGATCCCGCGACCACGCTCGTGCCGTCGCTGCCGAGTCGCCAGAGTCGCTTGCCCGCGGTGCCCGGTCCGAGTTCGACGAGGTTCCGCCGCGCGCTGTTGTCGGTGGTCGGTTCCGTACCGCCCGTGAAGTTCGGCGTCCCGCCGACGGACGTCGTCTGCAGCGGCGTGAAGGTGTTCACCGACTCGACGGACGTCGGGGCGGACGGCGTGGGCATCCACAGCGCGATCCACCCGCTCACGACGTACGGCTTCGCGCCGCCGCTGATCGGGCCGCCGCCGATGTTCCGCACGGGCATCCGCGCGGCGTCCGTCACGGCGCCGGCGATCGTCACGTCGACGTCCCCGCCCGGCTCCGCCTGCGTGCAGGTGATGGTGCCGGAGTCGACCACGGCGCGGTCGCCTCCGCCGCGGCCACCCGGCAGACCGCCGAACCGCACACCGTCCTCGCCGTTCCGGCCGCAGGCGGGTCGACCGCCGTTCCACAGCACCGCGTGCGAGGGACGGTCCCCGAGCAGGTGGGACAGGTCGTCGGCGAAGTGCATGGCCCCCGTGCTCCGTTCGAAGCCGAGCAGGCCCTGTCCGGGGACGGGGGACTGCCAGTCGACGGTCATCGGGTAGATCAGCTGCACCCCGGGGCTGCCGTCCGGGCCGGGGACGTCGGTGCGCAGGGTCGAGCCGACCACGGCCTTGCTGAGGTTGTACCGCGGCGCTGCCGACACCACGGTCGTGGCCGAGGTGACCGGTGCGGTCGGTCCGGCGTCGTCCGCGGAGGCGGTGCCGGTCACGGCGATCCGGTCGCCGTTCTCCAGGTCGCCGGAGAGGTCGAGCACGGCGGGGACGGCGACGGCGTGCCCGGACGCGACGTCGCCGAGGTCACAGGTGAGCCGCTGGCCCTCGACCCCGGACCCGGAGCCGGTGCACGCGAGCGGGACGCCCGCCCAGCTCGTACCCGTCGGGGCGTCGAGCACGAAGCGCTCGTGGTGCGCGGTGCCGTCGCCGGCGTTCACGGTGACGCGGTAGGTCACGGCGTCGCGGGTCCGGACCACGCCGTTCGTGGGACCCCGGTCGGCGCCGGGACCGTCCTCGGGGGTGAAGGGGCCGTGGCCGTCGGCAGCGACCTCGACGGCCAGGCCGACCACCGACTCCGGTGCGGGCACCGCAGCGACAGCACCGGTCGGCCCGAGCAGGACGGCGGGGACCGCCAGGGCGACCGCACCCAGCGCACCGCCCGCGCGGCGGGATCGGTCGCGACGGACCGACGGGCCACGACGAGCGGACGGATGACGAGGGTTCGGTGAGGGGTGGTGTTCTGGCGACGGACGACGAGACACGGTGCTCCTCGGTCGGGATGAGGGTGGACGACGGACGCCCTACCCTGTGCCACCGCTGCCCGCACTGCCCAACACTCGGAATGTCACATACGAACGACCCCGATCACAGCTTGAACGTGGCCCGCGGGATGTCCGACACGATCCGTCGCGCGGTGTGCACCGCGTCCTCCTCACCGAGCTGGTGCGTCACCACGAGCGACGCCAGGTAGGCCGCGTCGGCCCGACGGGCCATGTCGTGCCGGGCCGGGATCGAGCAGTACGCCCTGGTGTCGTCGATGAACCCGGAGGTCTTCGTGAACCCGGCCGAGTCCGTCACCGCCGCCCGGTACCGCCCGATCGCCGCCGGGGTGTCGATGAACCACCACGGGGCTCCCGCGTACACCGCCGGGTAGAAGCCGGCGAGCGGCCCGATCTCCCGCGAGAACACCGTCTCGTCCACCGTGAAGAGCACGAGGTGGAAGCCCGGTGTGGTCCCGAAGGCCTCGAGCAGCGGGCGGAGCGGTTCGGTGAACGCGCCGACCGCGGGCAGGTCGTGTCCGGTGTCCGGGCCGAAGCGCTCGAGCGTGGGCGCGTGGTGGTTCCGGACCACCCCCGGGTGCAGCTGCATGACGAGGCCGTCCTCGACGCTCATCTCGGCCCACCGGAAGAGCATGTCGTGACGGTAGGCGACGGCCTCGGCCGCGGTGACACCCGACGGCCCCTGCTGCGCCGCCGCGTGGATGCGCGCGCGCTCCGTCGCGGACAGCGGCGTCGACCCCGCGTCGAGCACCCCGGTGTCGGTCGCGGTCGCACCGTGCTCGATGAAGTACCGGCGCCGGTCCCGCAGTGCTGCCAGCAGCCCGTCGTGGGTGCCCGTGTCGATGCCGGACGCCTCGCCGATCGACGCGACCACGCGCCTCCAGTCCGGACGCGACGGGTCGAACACGGCGTCGGCGCGGAACGTGGGGAGCACCCGCCCGGTGAAGGACGGGTCGGCGGCGAGCCGCGCGTGCGCGGCGAGGTCGTCGGCGGGACCGTCGGTGGTGGCGAGGACCTCGATGCCGAAGGAGTCGAACAACGCGCGGGGGCGGAGTGCCGGCGTCGCCAACGCCGCGGCGATGCGGTCGTACTGCTCGTCGGCGTTGGTGGCCGACGGGTGCTCGGTCAGGCCGAAGACGTCGTACAGCTCCGTCTCGAACCAGTAGCGGACCGGCGTGCCGGCGAAGTCGTCCCAGTGCTCGGCGAGGCGGCGCCAGACCTCGCGCCCGTCGGGGAGCGGGTGCGCGCCAGAGTGGTCGGGGCGTCCGAGGTCCTGCAGCCCGACGCCGTTCGCGTGCAGGAGGCGCAGGACGTAGTGGTCCGGTGTCACCAGCAGCGCGGCGGGGTCCGGGAAGGGCTGGTCGTCCGCGATGAGCGCCGCGTCGACGTGCCCGTGCGGCGAGATGATCGGCAGGTCGCGGACCGCGTCGTACACCGTGCGCGCGACGGCGCGGGCGCCCGGGTCGGCCGGGAACAGCCGGTCGGGGTGCGGTGCGAGCGGCGTGGTGGTGCTGGTGGAGGACATCATCGGCTCCTTCGGGCGGGACGGGCGGGACGGGCGAGGCGAGGCGGGACGGGCGGCGTGGGGTCGGACGGGCGCGGTCGGCGTCAGCGCGGGTGCGCGGGCGCCGGTCCCGTCGACCCCCGGACGGTCAGGTGGGTGGGCAGCGCGACGGCGCCGGACGCGTGCTCGCCCGGCACCTCGTCAGCGGGCAGGGCGTCGAGCCGTCCGAGCAGCATCCGGATCGCCACCCGTCCGGCACGCTCGATCGGCGAGGTCATCGTGGTGAGCGGCGGGTTGCAGAAGTCGGCACCGAAGATGTCGTCGCATCCGACGACGCTCATGTCCTCCGGCACCCGGATGCCGCGCTCCCGGAGTCGGGTGAGCATCCCGATCGCGATGAGGTCGTTGAACGCGATGCAGGCCGTCGCACCGGCGTGCACGGCGGCGTCGGCGGCCGCTGCTCCCGAGTCCACGAACGGTGCGTGCGGACCGATCCGGGCGACCCGCACCCCCAGGCGCTTCGCGACGCGCACGAGGGCCCGCCACCGCCGCTCGTTCGACCACGAGCTGTCCGGCCCGGCGACGTACAGCACGTCGCGGTGTCCGAGGGAGACGAGGTGCTGCACGGCCTGCTCGACGCCGCCGGGGGTGTCGATGAGCACCGACGGCACCCCGGGCGGGCGCCGGTTCACGACGACGAGCGGCGTGCGCTCGGCGAACCGGGCGATCTGCGCGTCGGACAGGCGGGATGCGGTGAGCACGGCGCCGTCGGCCTTGCCGGCGACGGCGCTGAGCGCGGCGACCTCGGCCTCGGCGGACTCCTCGGTGTCGACGAGCAGCTGCGTCCACCCGGCGGCGGAGAGCTGGTGCTGCGTGCCGCGGATGACGTCGAAGTAGAACGGGTTCGTGATGTCGGACACCAGGACGGCGACCGCCCGGGTGCGCCCGGAGGTCAGTGCCCGGGCCTGCGAGTTCGGGACGTAGCCGAGCTCCCGCGCTGCCTGCTGGATCCGCTGCTGCGTCGCGTGGTTGACGCGGTCCGGCAGCGACAGCGCGCGCGAGACGGTGGACGGCGCCACCCCCGTGGCGTCGGCGATGTCCCGGATGGTCACCCGCCGCGAGGTGTCCGTGTCTGCGCTGCTCACGAGGCGAAGCTAGGCCGGGTTGGCAACAAGTGGCAACCGGTTGCCGGTTGTTGCCACGGACGGGACAGTGGTGGCACGTCGGCAGCGCAGCCGCCGTCCCGGGCACCGTCGCCCGGGGGAGATGTCGAGGAGGACACCCCCGCATGAGCACAGGAAGACGCAGGACCCGCGTCCTGGTCGGTGCCGCCGTCGTCGCCGTCGCCGCCCTCTCGCTGCAGGGCTGCGCGATCGTGGACGGCAGCGGCGACGACCCGGACACCCTCCGCGTGATGATGGGCGCGGACACGACCTACCCGAAGGAGCGGGCGCAGTGGCAGCGGGAGACCGCCGCCGAGTTCGAGCGCACCACGGGTGCCGACATCCAGTGGGAGACCTACTCGACCCCGCAAGAGGAACTGACCGCGATCCAGACCAGCGTCATCTCCGGGCAGGGTCCCGACGTGTACGCGATCGGGACGACCTTCACCCCAACGGCCTACGCCACCGGCGCCTTCGTCGAGATGGGCGCGGAGCAGTGGGACGCGGTCGGCGGCAAGGACCAGTTCGCACCGGCGTCGCTCGGCATCTCCGGACCGAGCACGTCGAAGCAGATCGGGATCCCGTTCGCCAGTCGGCCGTTCGTGATGGCCGTGAACACCGAACTCCTCGCACGCGCCGGGATCACCGACCTGCCGACCACGTGGGACCAGCTCACCGAGGACGCCCGGAAGACCACCGGTGACGGCACCTACGGCATGGCGATCGCCTACGCCGACGGCTTCGACCCGTGGAAGTTCGTGTGGGGCATGGCGCAGAACGCCGGCAACACGATCGTCGACGGCGGGAAGGCCGAGATCGACGCCCCCGCGGTCGAGCAGGCCTACCGCACCTACTTCGACTGGGTGACGAAGGACGGCGTGGTCGACCCCGCGGCGATCGGCTGGAACAACCCGCAGGCCCTCGCGCAGTTCGCCGACGGCAAGGCCGCGTTCTTCCCGATGACGACGACGACGTCGCTCAACTCGCTGAAGGGCTCCGCCGTGGACGGCAAGTTCGAGTACGCCCTGCTGCCGACCGTGCCGCCGGGTGCGACCGAGCGCCCCGCCGACGGCATCGAGGCGGCGAGCATCCTGTCCGGGGACAACCTCGTCGTCGCCGACTACGGCTCGAAGCAGGACCTGTCGTTCGCGTTCGTGAAGCAGGTGTCGTCGCCCGAGGCGCAGGAACGCTACTTCGAGCTGTTCGGGCAGCTGCCGACGAACACCGTCGCCGCCGACCGCATCGCCGAGCAGAACCCCGACCTCGCCCCCATCGTCCGCGCCGGCGAACTGTCGAAGCCCACCGCCTTCACCGGCGCGTGGTCGGACGTGCAGCTCTCGCTCGTCGACGTCGTCGTGCAGTCGATCCCGTCGTTGAAGAGCGGCGAGGTCAGCGACGACCAGCTCCGGAAGCGCCTCGCAGCGGCGCAGCGGGACGCCCAGGCAACGCTCGACCGCCAGAAGAACGGAGGGCTGTGATGACCACCACCCAGGCCCGGCCCCGCCAGGAGACCCCGCGCGAGGTCCGCCCGCACGGGAAGACCCCGCTGTACAAGCGCGAACGTCCGCTCTGGATGCTCCTGCCCGGCGGCGTCCTCATGCTCGCCGTCATCGTCGTCCCGCTGCTCGTCGGCGTGTACATCGCGATGCTCGACCTCGACCAGTACACCCTCCGCCAGTGGTTCAGCGCCCCCTTCGTCGGGTTCGCGAACTTCGCCGAGGCCTTCACCGACTCGCCGCTCCTGCACTCGATCTGGATCTCGGTGTCCCTGTCGGTGCTCGTCACCGCGGTGACCGTGCCGATCGGTGTCGCCGCAGCGGTCTCGACGCAGAACCGGTTCCCCGGTCGCGGACTCGTCCGGTCGATCTACCTCGTGCCCTACGTGCTGCCGGCGTTCGTCGTCGGGACGTTCTTCCGCACGATGCTCCAGCCGCAGGGCGTGGTGAACACCGTGCTCGGCACCGACGTCCTCTGGCTGAACGGCTCCGCGTCGTACTGGGCGCTCGCGGGCGTCATGGTGTGGACGAGCTGGCCGTTCGTCTACCTGCTCTCGCTCGCCGGGCTGCAGGCGGTCGACAACGAGGTGCACGAGGCGGCGGCACTCGACGGTGTCACGTGGTGGGCGAAGCTCCGGTACATCGTCTTCCCGTACCTGCGCGGCCCGCTGAGCCTGGCGATCATCATCTCGATCCTGCACAACATCAACAACTTCACGCTGCCGTTCGTGCTGTTCGGGAACCCGCTCCCGTCGAGCGTCGAGGTGATGCCCGTCCTGACGTACATCGCGAGCTTCCAGTCGTTCCGCTTCGGCCTGTCCGCGGCGATGGCGATCTGCTCGCTGGTGATCGTCGCGATCCCGCTCTTCGTCTACCTGCGGGCGGTCAAGCTCGACACCGGCGACGACGCGGGCCCCACCCGGAAGCAGCGGCGCGCCGACCGCGCCGTGCTCGCCGCCCCGGCCGCCGCCGACATCGAGGGAGCGCGCGCATGAGCGCCTTCAGCCAGACCCGCACCCGCCCCACCGCGACGCTCACCGAGAGCATCACCGCCGGCGGCGCGAAACGCCCGAAGCGTCCCTACGACACCGACGTCACCCGGCTGCTGCCCCGGTGGCTGCTGGTGACCGTGATCGTGCTGCTCGTCGCGTTCATCGCCGTCCCGGTGCTCTACATCCTGTTCGGCTCGGTGAACTCGGACGTCGCGGTCGCACGCGGCGAGTACTTCCCGTCCGAGTTCACGCTGTCGAACTACGTCGCCATCTGGGACACGGTCGCGCTCGGGCAGGGCCTGGTGAACTCGCTGCTCACCGCCGGCGCCGTCGCCGTCGCGAGTGCCGCCCTCGCCGTGTCCACCGCGTACGTGCTCGTCCGGTTCCGGTTCCTCGGCCGCCTGACGATCCTCCGGGGGCTGCTCGCCCTGCAGTCGATCCCCGGCACGCTGCTGCTCCTGCCCGTCTTCGTCGTCTTCGCGAACATCGCGAGTGCGACGGGCGTCCAGGTCATCGGGACCCGCTGGGGCCTCTTCGTCACCTACCTGACGTTCGCCCTGCCGTTCTCGACGTGGGTCATGGTCACCTACCTGCGGGGCCTGCCCAAGGAGCTCGAGGAGGCGGCACGCATCGACGGCGCCTCGAGCACCCGCATCCTGCGGAGCGTCGTGCTGCCGCTCTCGTGGCCCGGCATCGTGGTCTCGGCGATCTTCGCCTTCCTGCTCGGCTGGAACGACGTGCTCTTCAGCACGATCATGACGACCCCGAACACCCGCACGGTCGCCGTGGTGCTGCAGGTGCTCGGCACCGCCCAGGAGGGCGGCGCCGTCCCGATCTACGGCCAGATGATGGCTGCCTCGATCGTCTGCGCCGTCCCCGTCGTGGCGCTCTACCTGATCTTCCAGCGCTACCTGGTCGGCGGGCTGACCGCCGGCTCCGTCAAGTGACGACGAACGCAACCACACGACGGACGGGAGGCGCGGTGCCGGCCCGCCACGCGCCTCCCGTCCGAAAAGGAAGGAACACGATGACCCAGCCAACGTGGGAGCTCTCCGGCTTCGGCGACGAGATCGACGCCGACCCGGTCGTCCAGGTCGCGGTGCTGCAGGCGCTCGGCGCCAGCGCGATCGAGGTGCGGAGCGCGTGGGGGACGAACGTCGTCGACCTCGACGACGACCAGCTCGCCGGGCTGCACCGCCTGTTCGAGGAGCGCGGACAGACCGTCTCCGCGATCGCCTCGCCGATCGGCAAGGTCGTCGTCGACCGGCCCGTCGAGCACGAGGTCGAACGGCTCGGTCGCGCGATCGCGGCCGCGCACGCCCTCGGCACGACGAACATCCGGATCTTCTCGTTCTACTTCGACGGCCGCACCGCGGACGAGGTGCGCGACGACGTCATGGTCCGGATGCGGGCGCTCGCCGACCTCGCCGAGCGCGAGGGCGTCACCCTGCTGCACGAGAACGAGAAGGACATCTACGGCGACGTGCCCGAGCGTGTGCTCGACATCGTCGAGAGCGTCGGGTCGAGCGCGCTCCGGCTCGCCTGGGACAACGCGAACTACGTGCAGTGCGGCGTCCGACCGTTCACCGACGGTTGGGCGCAGCTCGCACCGTACGTCGACTACCTGCAGGTCAAGGACGCCCTCGCCGCGGACGCCTCGGTGGTCCCGGCGGGGGAGGGCGACGGGGAACTCCTCGAGACCCTCACCGCGCTCCGCGATGCCGGGTACTCCGGCTACGCCTCCCTCGAACCACACCTGAGCGACGTCACCTCCCTCGGCGGGTTCTCCGGCCCCGCGGCGTTCGGCCGTGCCGGACGAGCCCTCCGCTCCCTCACCGACCAGATCGGAGTCACCCTGCGATGAGCACCCCACTGAAGTTGGCGGTCGTCGGCGCCGGCGTCATCGGACGCCACCACGCCCGCGTCGCGCTGCAGCACCCGGACCTGCGGGTCGTCGCCCTCGTCGACGCCGTCCCGGCGGCCGCCACCGGCGCCGCCGACGAGCTCGAGGCCGCGGGCGCCGACCGCCCGATCACCACCGCGACCATCGAGGACGCCATCGCGCAGACCGACATCGACGTCGTCGCGATCTGCTCACCCTCCGGCATGCACGTCCAGCTGGCCGAGGCGGCGCTCGCCGCCGGCAAGCACGTCGTCATCGAGAAGCCGCTCGACACCACGATGCCCCGGGCCCGCCAGATCGCGGCGCTCGCCGCGGACGCCCGATCGCGTGGGCTCGTCACGAGCGTGATCAGCCAGCACCGTTTCGACCCGGCGTCGGTCGCCGTCGCGGGAGCCGCGCACGGCGGCGACTTCGGCACGGTGACGTCCGGCGTCGCCAGCGTCGCCTGGTACCGATCGCAGGGCTACTACGACTCGGGTGACTGGCGCGGCACCTGGGTGCTCGACGGCGGCGGCGCGGTGATGAACCAGGGCGTGCACACCGTCGACCTGCTCGTCTGGGCACTCGGTCGTCCGGAGGAGATCTCGGCGCAGGTCGGGCTCCTGGCGCACGACCGCATCGAGGTCGAGGACACCGCGGTCGCCACCGTCCGGTTCCGGAACGGCGCCCTCGGGGTGATCCACTGCACGACCGCGGCGTACCCGGGACTCTCGGCGCGCTACGCCGTGTACGGCACCCACGGCTCGGCGATCGTCGACGACGACCGGCTCGCGTACTTCCACGTCGCACCGGACGCCACGACGCTGGAGTCGGCGTCGACCACGGCCAACGCCACCGCAGTCGCCGACGCCGTCGACCAGAAGCACGACGTCGTCCCGCCGGAGCACGTCGTCGGCGGCCCGGCGGAGCCCGACCACTTCGCCGCGGGACACGCCCGCCAGTACACCGACGTCGTCGCCGCGATCCGCGAAGGCCGCGACCCGGGCGTCACGGTCGACGACGCCCTCGTGTCCCTCGCCACCGTCCGCGGCCTCTACGTCAGCGCGACGCTCGGCCGGCCGGTCCGGATCGACGACGTCATCGAGGGGGAGTACGACGACGTCGAACCGGCTGTCGCTGCCCCGTCCACCGCCGCCGTCACCGAAGGGGTCACCCGATGAAGTTCTCCGTGTTCACCGCGTCCACACCCGACTGGACCCCGTCGCAGGCGGCGTCCATGCTGGCCGAGCAGGGCTGGGACGGCATCGAGTGGCGCATCGTCGACGACCGTACCGAGGACGGCTCGTCCGGCTTCTGGGCCGGCAACCGGTCGACCTGGCAGTACACCGGCATCGCGACCCGGGTCGGCGAGATCGCCCGCACCACCGAGGCGGCCGGTCTCGAGTACTCCGGCATCGGCGGGTACCAGCCGGTGTCCGACCACGAGGGGGTCGAGACCATGCTCCGCGTGACGAGCGAGTTGGACGCCCGCCAGGTGCGCGTCACCATGCCCTGGTACCGGCGCGAGCGCGAGCGGACGGGAGCCACCTACGGTGAGCTCTTCGACCGCACGCGCGCCGACCTCGAGTGGGCCGCCGGACGTGCGGCCGACCTCGGCGTCAAGGCACTCGTCGAGCTGCACCACATGACGATCACCCCGTCGGCGTCCGCCGCACGCCGGCTCGTGGACGGCCTCGACCCCGAGCACGTCGGCGTCATCCACGACCTCGGCAACCTCGTGATCGAGGGGCAGGAGGACCACCTGGCCGCGTTCGAACTCCTCGGCCCCTACCTCGCCCACGCGCACGTCAAGAACGCCCGCTGGGTCGACACCGGCGAGACCCGCGCCGACGGCAGCCGGATCTGGCGGAACGAGTGGGCACCGCTCCGTGACGGTCAGGCATCGGTGTCCGAGTACCTCGACGCCCTACGGCAGCACGGGTACGACGGCTGGGTCACCATCGAGGACTTCTCCACCGACCTGCCGCTCGCCGAGCGCACCGCCGACAACCTCGCCTACCTGCGCTCGCTGGTCCCGGTGACGGCATGAGCCGTCGTCCCGGGATCGTGCACCTCGGCATCGGGGCGTTCGCGCGCGCCCACCTCGCCTGGTACACCCACCGCGTCGACGGCGAGACCTGGGGCATCACGGCCTTCACCGGTCGGTCGCCGTCGGCGGCCGAGGCCCTGTCGGCGCAGGACTGCCGGTACACGCTCGTGACCCGCGCGGCCGACGGCGACACCGCCGAGGTGGTCGACACGATCGTGGCGGCCCGCCCCGGCAGTGACGACACGGCCTGGAGGCACCTGGTCGCGTCCCCGGAGACGACCGTCGTCACGCTGACGGTCACCGAGGCCGGCTACCGCGCCGACTCGGCCGTCCCGGCCCGGCTCGTCGACGGGCTCGCCGCCCGACGGGCCGCCGGCGGCGGCCGGATCGCCCTGGTGTCGCTCGACAACCTGACGCACAACGGCGCGGTCCTGCGCGACGCCGTGCTCGAGGCGACGGACGACCCGGCGCTCCGGTCGTGGATCGCGTCGACGGTCGCGTTCCCGTCGTCGATGGTCGACCGGATCACCCCCGCCACCACGGACGCCGACGTCGAGGAGCTCGCCGCCCTGCCCGGTGCCCTGGCGGGGGATCGCATCCCCGTCGTCACCGAGCCCTTCGCCGAGTGGGTGCTCGAGGACGCCTTCGACGGCATCGACCGTCCCGCGTGGGAGACCGCCGGCGTCCGACTGGTGCCCGACGTCACCCCGTACGAGCAGCGGAAGCTCTGGCTGCTCAACGGCTCGCACTCGCTCCTGGCCTACCTCGGGCTGCTCCTCGGCCACGAGACCGTCGCCGCAGCGATGGACGACCCCCGGAGCCGGAGCGCCGTCGAGCAGCTCTGGGACGAGGCCGCCGCCGAGCTCCCGCTGCCCGACGACGAGGTCGCCGCCGCCCGGGCCGCACTCGTCGAGCGGTTCGCGAACCCGCGCATCCGGCACACCCTGCGCCAGATCGCGTCCGGCGGCTCGCAGAAGCTGCCCGTCCGCGTCGTCGACGTCCTGCGTCGGCGACTCGAGCGCGACCCGGGTGCCGGCGTCGGTCCGGGAGCAGCGACCCTGCTCGCCGCCTGGTGGCTGCACTGCACCACGCAGCCGGAGCTGGTGGACGACGCCGGAGCGCCCGGGCCAGACTCGGACGTGCACGACGTCCTGGGGGTCGTCGCGCCCGACCTCGACAGCACCCCCGTGGTGGCCGCCGTCACCGCGGCCGCCGATCGCATCCGCACCGCCGCGGGATCCGAACGCGGCACCGTCGACGAAGGAGTCCACGCATGACCGACACCGACACCACGAACCCGGCAGCGCCCGTCCCCGGGGCGGCCGACGGCGGCGCCGCGACGGACCCGACCGCCGGCCGTCCGGACACCTGGGCGTCGGCGGACCGCGGGCAGCTCATCGACCGGGCCGAGGTCGTCGTGACGAGCCCGGACCGGAACTTCGTGACCCTGAAGATCACCACCGTCGACGGCGTCACTGGCCTCGGCGACGCCACGCTCAACGGCCGCGAGCTCGCCGTCGCCGCGTACCTGTCCGAGCACGTCGTGCCGCTGCTCGCAGGGCGGGATGCCAGCCGCATCGAGGATGCCTGGCAGTTCCTCTACCGCTCGTCGTACTGGCGCCGGGGGCCGGTGACCATGGCCGCGATCGCCGCCGTCGACATGGCGCTGTGGGACATCAAGGCCAAGGTCGCCGGGATGCCGCTCTACCAGCTGCTCGGTGGGGCGTCGCGCACCGGACTGATGGCGTACGGGCACGCCTCCGGCAAGGAGTTGCCCGAGCTGTTCGACTCGATCCGCGAGCACCAGGCCGAGGGGTACCGGTCGATCCGCGTGCAGACCGGTGTGCCCGGGCTCGAGAGCATCTACGGCATCGCGTCGAACAAGACGACCGAGGGCAACGCCGGCGTCCGGTACGACTTCGAGCCGGCGCAGCGCGGGGCGTTCCCGGCGATGGAGGACTGGGACACCCGGGCCTACCTGCGGCACGTGCCCACCGTGTTCGAGGCCGTCCGCAACGAGTTCGGCCCGGAGCTGCCGCTGCTGCACGACGGCCACCACCGGATGACCCCGCTGCAGGCCGCGAAGCTCGGCAAGAGCCTGGAACCGTACGACCTGTTCTGGCTCGAGGACTGCACCCCCGCCGAGAACCAGGAGGCGCTCAAGCTCGTCCGGCAGCACACCACGACGCCGCTCGCGATCGGTGAGGTATTCAACACGATCTGGGACTTCAAGGACATCATCCGCGACCAGCTCATCGACTACGTGCGCGGCGCCGTGACCCACATGGGCGGCGTCACCCCGCTGCGCAAGACGATGGACTACGCGGCGATGTACCAGATCAAGTCCGGGTTCCACGGGCCGACCGACATCTCGCCCGTCGGCCTCGCGGCGCAGATGCACCTGGGCATGGCGATCCACAACTTCGGCATCCAGGAGTACATGCAGCACGGACCCCGGACGAACCAGGTGTTCCGGCAGACCTTCACCTTCACGGACGGCTACCTGCACCCGGGCGACGAGCCGGGCCTCGGCGTGACGCTCGACCTCGACGAGGCGGGGAAGTACCCGTACGAGCAGGCGTACCTGCCGTTCAACCGCCTGGCCGACGGCACCGTCCACGACTGGTAGTCCCGGCCCCCAGCCCCGGTCCCGGCCCCGGCCCCGGCCCGGCCCGGCCCGGCCCAGCGCCGAGCGGGCGACATCTGTCACGGTCGCGCACGACCGTGACGGATGTTGCCCGCTCGGCGGACGACGCGCGGCGTGTCGTGCCCGGTCGCGTTCGAGCCAGCGAGAGCGGGGATGCGCCGGCGGGCATGCTGGGACCGTGGAGTTCGCGGACGAGGCGAGGGAACTGCTCATCGTCGCGCCCACGAACTTCGTGCGGGAACGGACTGCGCGGCAGCGGTCGGTCCGCAAGGACGACCGCGCCCTCGCGACCCGGATCGGCGGCCTGCGCAAGCCCGCGCCCGCAGCCTGGGTGATCGACCTGCTCGCGCACGACGGGTCGGTCGACGAGGCGGTCGAGCTCGGACCGGCGATCCGCCGGGCCCAGGCGGACGCGGACCCGGACGAGATCAAGCGGCTCCGCCGCCAGCGCTCGGAGGTCGTCGCAGCGCTGGCCCAGGCCGGCGCTGATCTGGCGTCCGATGCCGGGCATCCGGTGACGCCAGCGGTGCTCGACCAGGTCCGCGCCACGATCGAGGCCGCCATGGCCGACCAGCACGCCGGTGCCGCCGTCCGGTCGGGGCTGCTCGTCCGACCGCTCGAGAGCGCGGGGTTCGACGCCGTCGACCTCGACGGAGCGCTGGCCGACCCCGATGCCGTGCCGGACGCGTGGTCCGGCACCGACGCAGAACCCATCCCGATCACCAGCGCGCGCCGATCGCGGAAGGGGCGCCGTGCCTCCAGGCCGGAGCCGGAGCCGGAGACGGAGCCGGAGCAGGAGCCCGAGCCTCGCGTCGACCCGGCTGCCGAGCGCCGTGCCGCGCGTGACGCGGAGGCCGCAGCGCGCGCCGAGTCACGCGATGCCGACGCGGCACTGGACGCCGCGGAGCAGGACCTCGAGGCCGCCGAGGGCCGCCGAGCCGACCTCGAACGGCAGCTCGCCGAGGCCAGCGCCGAGGTCGAACGTGCCGAACGCGCGCGCGACCAGGCAGAGGAGGCGAGCGACCGCGCGCGGGACCTCCTGCGCGCCGCACAGCACCACCGCCGCGACGTCGGTCGCTGACGTCCGCAGTGCTCATCCCCTCGGATGAAAGCCGACGCTGACGCTCGCAGCCGCGTCAGCGCTCGCCCTACGCTCGCCGACATGACCTCCTTCGTGCGACGCCGAGCCCGGCACCTGCTGCCCCCCGTCGTCGGCGCCGTGTACCTGGTGCTCTGGATCGTCGCCGAGGCCGGACGCTCCGACCTGACCGGCCACGTGCTCGTCGTCGCCGCGTTCGCCGTCGCGATCGGCCTGGCGGAGTGGATGCCGGCGACGGCGCTCGGCCTCGTGGTGGTCGTGCCGGTCCTGCAGGCACTGCACCTGCTCGACCGGCCGCGGGCCACGACGTGGCCGGAGTACCTGGCGATCGCGATCGTCGTCGCCGTGGTCGGCGCCGGTCGCTCGGGGCTGCTCCGCTGGCTCGCCGTCCCCGTGCTCGGTGTCGCGAGCGTCGCCGCCGCCTGGGCGATGGCGGTGCCGACGGTCGCCGACCCCGACGTGTGGGGGAGCTGGACCGGGACGCACTCCGGGACGCGCAGCGACCTCGTGCTCCTGTCGCTGGCGATCGCCGGTGCGAGCGGGATCGCATGGGCCGTCGGTGTCGCGATCGGCGCAGCCTGGCGCACCACCCTCGCCCGGACCCGCGTCGTCGCAGCCGAACGGGAGACCGAGGTCACGACCGCCGAACTCCGGGCGGAGCAGGAACGCGCCCGGATCGCCCGCGACGTGCACGACTCGCTCGCACACTCGCTCGCGGTGGTCGTCTCGCAGGCCCAGGGCGCCGCGGCGATCGCCGGCCCCGGTGCACCCGCTGCCACGACCCTGCGCGACATCGCCGACGTGAGCCGGAGCGCCCTCGGCGACGTGCGCGCGCTGGTCGAGCGGATCCAGGGCACCGGACCGGCGGCGGTGCACGGCCTCACGGACGTCCCGGACCTGGTGGAGGACATGTGCGAGCTCGGCATGCAGGCGTCGTTCGAGCAGCACGGCGAACCGACGACCGTCGGCACGGCGACCGGGGGCGCGGTGCACCGCATCGTGCAGGAGAGCCTGACGAACGTCCTGAAGCACCAGGGTCGGACGGCCTCGGCCCTGGTCGTGCTCGACTGGCGCGGACCCGGGCTCGGCATCGTGGTCACCTCGCGGGGCGACGAACCCCTGGTGCACCTCGACGGCGCGGGTTCGGGCATCGAGGGCATGCGGGAGCGCGCGCGGCTCGCCGGAGGGTGGCTCCGCGCCGGTCGGGGTGACGACCCCGACGAGTTCGTCGTGACCGGCTGGGTACCCACCGAGGACGCCCGGTGACCACGATCCGCGTCGCCGTGGTCGACGACCAGCACCTCTTCGCCTCCGGCATGCGGATGCTCGTCGAGGCCCAGGACGACATGACCTGCGTCGGCACGGCAGCCGACGGTGTCGCAGCGCTCGAACTCTGCAGCGACGAGGAACCCGACGTCCTGCTCCTGGACCTCCGCATGCCCGTGCTGAACGGCATCGAGACCACCGCACGCCTGGCCGATCGTGGCGGCGACCGACCGCGGGTCGTGGTCCTGACCACGATCCGTCGTGACGAGGCCGTGCTCGCCGCCCTGCGAGCCGGCGCTGCTGCGTTCCTGACGAAGGACGCGCTGCCCGAGGTCGTGCTCGCCACGATCCGCGACGTGCACGAGGGCCGCCCGGCGCCGACCGAGACCGAGGCCCTCGAGCTGCTCCGCGCCGACGGGACGCTCGTCGAGACCCCGCGCCCGGACGAGGTGCTCGACGTCCTCACCGCCCGCGAGCGCGAGGTGTTCCTGCTCGTCGCGAAGGGCCTCAGCAACCAGGAGATCGCCGCGACCGTCTTCCTCAGTGAGGCCACGGTCAAGACGCACGTCCGCGCCGTGCTGACGAAGCTCGGACTCCGGAACCGGATCCAGGTCGTCATCACGGCACACGAACGCGGCCTCGTCCGCGCCTAGGGGGAACAACATGCGCATCACCCAGCGCGCCGCGAAGTCCGGCGCCTTCGTCCTCGTCCTCGCGGGCCTCGGGGGAGCGGTCCTGCACAGCCTTCCGGAGCCCGCCGACCACGCGGTCCGGCCGACCGTTGAGCGGGACACCGACACGTGGTCGATGCCGCTCGACGGGTACGTGCAGCCACCGGCCGACGAGACGTCCTACGCCGAGGAGCTCGTCGCGGGACCGTGCCTCGAACGGCTCGGCATCGACGGGACTCCGCCGTGGGCGACCGTGTCGGGACTGCAGGCCGTGAGCGAGGCGGACGACCCGGCGGTCCGTGGCAACACCGCACCGGCGCTCGCGACGACGAAGCCGCTGCTGCCCGCCCTGGTCGAACGCCGCGGCTACCACGCGAGTTCGACCATCGGCGCGAACGTCGCGGCGCGGCGGTCGTGGGCCGGCTCGCCCGACCGCGCGGCGGCGATCGCGGCAGCACCCGGGAAGGCCGTCGACGCCTGCTGGCGTCGTGCTCGCGAGGCGCTCGGGACGGACGGTCGCCGTGTCGAGCAGGCCACCGAGGTCGCCGAGCGGCTCACCTTCCTCGCCGCCGTCGACGCCCGGCGAGACCCCTCGGTCACGGCGACGACGGGCGCGTGGCACCGATGCATGGGCACCGCCGGTCTGGTCGACCTGCCCGCTGCGCCGAGCGACCTGCCGTCGCAGTCGATGCTGATGGACCACGGCCTGAGCTTCCGCGAGGGCGAGGTCACGAAGGCCGAGATCGCCCTCGCCGAGCAGGACCTGTCCTGCCAGGAGACGTCCGGGTACCGTGCGGCGCTCTACGACGCGCAGTGGTCCCGGCTCCTCCACGTGACCGCCACCGACGCCGCCGCGCTGGCCGCGGCCCGCCCCGACCAGCTCGCCGTCGCCGAGCGCGTCGCGACGACGATCGAGCAGCTGGCTCCGGAGGCACCCGAGGGCGTCGACTGACGCGCCTCGCCGACAGACCCGCGGTCGTGGGCAGGTGGTCCTGGGGGGACCGGCCCGCGACCGCGAGCAGGGACGGACGGGAGGCACGTGGCGGTACCGCCACGGGCCTCCCCCTCCGACGTGGGTCGCTGGGGCCGGTGCGACACGCCCGACGTCCCCTGCTAGACTCACAAACCGACTTCGGCGAGGGCCGCGCTGCGCGCGGCCGTGATCGACGCGGTAGGGAGACCCGGCCCAGTCCTGGGAGCGTTCCTCACGCGTGCACGCGTTCGAGTTGCAACACCACAGACCCCCCGATGCCGGCACCCCGGCGTCGACCCCGACACCAGGAGGCACCATGGCCGACTACACCAAGCTCGCAGCGGAGACCCGCACCAAGTTCGGCAAGGGCGCTGCGCGCAAGCTCCGCGCCGCCGACAAGATCCCCGCGGTCGTCTACGGCCACGGCACCGAGCCGCAGCACATCACCCTCCCGGGTCACGAGACCATGCTGCTCGTCCGTACCGCGAACGCGGTCGTCGACCTCGACATCGAGGGTGCGGCGCAGCTCGCCCTCGTCAAGGACGTCCAGCGCGACCCGGTGCGCCAGATCATCGAGCACATCGACCTCGTCGTCGTGCGCCGTGGCGAGAAGGTCACCGTCGACGTCCCCGTCGTCGTCGAGGGCGAGTCCTTCTCCGGCACGATCCACGTCCAGGACCTCGCTTCGGTCTCGCTCCTCGTCGAGGCGACCGACATCCCGGAGCACGTGACCGTCGACGTCGAGGGCCTCGAGGACGGCGCTCAGGTCCTGGCGTCGCAGCTGCAGCTGCCGTCGGGCGCCGAGCTCGAGACCGACGCCGAGGCGCTCGTCGTCCAGATCGTCACCCCGCGTGGCACGGCTGACGACGACGCTGCCGACGAGGCCGCTGCCGAGGCTGGCGCCGAGGCTGGTGCCGAGGGCGGCTCCGCCCCGGTCGACTCCGAGTAACACCCCGCTCGCGGATCGTCTGGCCGACGCTGATGACAGGAACGACCCTCGTCGTGGTCGGGCTCGGGAACCCCGGGCCCGGCTACGCGGGGAACCGTCACAACGTCGGCCAGATGGTCCTCGACGAACTCGCTGCCCGCATGGGAGCGACGTTCAAGAAGCACAAGACGCCGAACCAGGTCGCCGAGGGGCGCCTGGTGCCCGGCGGACCGAAGCTGGTCCTGGCGAAGCCGGGATCCTTCATGAACACCTCCGGTGGCCCGGTCTCAAGCGTGCTCGGGTTCTACAGCGCGACCCCGGAGGACCTGATCGTCGTGCACGACGAGCTCGACCTGCCGTACGACACCGTCCGCCTCAAGGGCAGCGGCGGGCACGGCGGCCACAACGGGCTCCGCGACATCATCAAGGCGACCGGCACGAACGAGTTCACCCGGGTGCGGATCGGCATCGGCCGACCCCCTGGACGCCAGGACCCCGCCGACTACGTGCTCCGTGACTTCTCGCCGACCGAGAAGAAGACACTGCCGAACCTGCTCGCCGACGGCGCCGACGCCGTCGAGGCGATCGCGGAGCTCGGCCTCCTCGCCGCGCAGCAGCGCGTGCACGCCCCGTCCTGACCCGTCGAGCACGTCGCGCGGGCGCTCCGCACCCCCCTCTCGGCCTGGAGGCGCGCCCCGCGTCCGCCTCGTCGCTGTCCGGAAGGCGTCCGGTCCCCGAACTGGGGGACTCTCACGTACCCCGGTGATCGGTACGTTCGCCACGGGGGACCATCCCCGACGACGAGGGGGGACGACCGTGGGACGAGCAGCGCACCGAGCACGACGGACGGGCGGGCTCCGGACGGTGGTCGCCGTCGTCCCGGCCGCGATCGTGGTGATCGCCGTGGGCATCGGGTCGCTCCTCACGCAGGACGGTGCCGTCGCGGCGACGGAGACCTGGACGCCGTCGGCCGCCGAGTCCTCCGCGCCTCCGGTCGCCTCGACCTTCGGCGCGCCGAACGACGTCCACCACGAGGCCGACGGTGCGCTGCTCGTGGCCGACTTCTCGGCGAACGGGCTGCTGCGGCGGGCGGTCGACGGCCGGTGGAGCGTGGTCGCACCGTTCGGTACCGGGCCGGGCGACATGTGGAACCCGTCGGCGGTGACCACCACCAGCGACGGCCGGATCCTCGTGGCCGAGGCGGGCCGCCCGTCCGTCACCGTCCTCGACGCGGACGGCACCGTCCTCTCGCGGACCGCTCCGCCGACACGACGTGCGGTGTCGGAGCTCGCCGTCGCCGGTTCGACCGTCTGGGCCGCGGTCCCCGGCAGCGGCGCCTTGTTCACGACCGAGCTCGGGAGCGGGTCCTGGACGGCGGTGTCCGGTCCGTGGACGGACCCGAGCGGTGTCGCGCTGTCCGACGACGGCGGGACGCTCACGGTGTCCGACGCCGGCGCCGACCAGGTGTGGCAGGTCGACCGCTCCTCGGGCGCGGTGACATCGCTCGGGTTCCCGGGCGATGCGCAGACCCGGCCCCGGGGAGTCGCCGTCGACGACGGTGACGTCTTCGTGGTGGACAACGGGGGCGGAGCGGTCTGGGCGCTGGCCGGAGGTGCGTGGACGCAAGCCTTCTCGAGCGCACCGGACGGCTCGCCGCTGGTGAACCCGACGGCGGTGTCGGTCGGGCCCGGACGGAGCCTCGTCGTGGCGGACTACAACCGGCAGCGCGTCGTGACGGCCGCGTCGTCGGGTCGCGCCGTGGTGGTCCCCGGCCCCACGCCGACGACCGCGGAGCCGACGGTCGGACCGACGGCCGAGCCGACGAGCGCACCGACGTCCGAGCCGACCGTCGAGCCGACGTCCGAGCCGACGAGCGAGCCGACGGCTGAGCCGACGGACGGACCGACGGCGGAGCCGACGAGCGCGCCCACGAGCATGCCGACGGCTGAGCCGACGAGGGACCCGACGAGCATGCCGACGAGCGACCCGACGGCCGGACCGACGAGCGGACCGACTGCTGAGCCGACGATCGTGGCGACGAGCGGACCGACGGCCGGACCGACGAGCGGACCGACGGCTGAGCCGACGAGCGCGCCGACGGGTCTGCCGGTGCCCGAGTCGACGATGGAGCCGACGGCTGCGCCGACGACGGCCCCGGGACCGGAGGCGACCCCCTCGATGACGGCGGCGGTACCCGGTGACGACACCGCGCCTCCCGGCCGACCGCTGACCGACGCACCGGTGACCGACGCACCGCTGTCCGACGCTCCGGCCGAGGGGCAGCAGGGGTCCCTCGCCTGGACCGGCACCGGCCCGGTCCTGCCCGCGGTCGTCACCGCCGCGGCCCTCGTCGCGGGCGGTCTGCTCCTCGGCCGTCACGCGCGTCGTCGCCGGAGCTGACCCGTGTTCGCCGCCCGCGCACGCCGGGGCGGGTGTCGGACGCCGCCGGTACCATCGTCTGAGTGACGATCTCGGGCATCATCCCTGCGCTCTCGCGCGCCTCCGCGTTCGATCGCGTCCTCCGCGCTGCCGGGCGTGACGCGGACTTCTCCGTCGTCGACGGCCTGCGCGTCCCGCTGCTCGGTGCCCTGCTCGCCGAGCGCAACGGTCCCCAGTGCCTCTTCGTCGTCACCGCCACCGGGCGCGAGGCCGAGGCGGTCCGCGGTGCCTTCACCTGCACCGTCCCCGACGCCGAGGTGCTCGAGTTCCCCGCGTGGGAGACCCTGCCGCACGAGCGTCTGAGCCCGAGTGCCCAGACGGTCGGCACCCGCATCGCGACGCTCCGGAAGCTCGCGGCGTGGCAGGACGCCGACGCGGCCGACCGCCGCACGACCGTCGTCGTGGCGAGCGTCCGCGCCGCGCTGCAGCCGATCGCGGGGAACCTGACCTCGCTCGCGCCGGTCGCACTGGTCACCGGCTCGCGCGGCAACGACCTCGCGGCGATCGCGTCGCAGCTCGTCGACCTGGCGTACGCCCGGGTCGACCTCGTCACCCGCCGCGGCGAGTTCGCGGTGCGCGGTGGCATCCTCGACGTCTTCCCGCCGGGGGCCGACCACCCGGTGCGCGTCGACTTCTTCGGCGACGAGATCGAGGCGATCAAGGCCTTCTCGGTCGCCGACCAGCGCACCACCGACGACGACCTCGGCTCGGTCGAGCTGACGGCCTCGCGCGAACTCCTGCTGAGCGACGACGTGCGGCAGCGTGCGCGCGAGATGCTGCACGAGTTCCCGAACCTGTCGCAGATGCTCGCGAAGATCGCCGAGGGCATCCCGGTCGAGGGCATGGAGTCCCTCGCGCCGGCCCTCGTGCAGGACCTCGTCCCGATCACGAGCTACCTGCCCGAGGCCGCGACGATCGCCGTGCTCTCCCCGGAGCGGGTCGCCGGCCGCGCGCACAGCCTGGCCGAGACGAACACCGAGTTCCTGCAGGCGGCCTGGAGCGCTGCGGTCGCCGGGGCACAGGCGCCGATCGACCTCGACGCCGGCAACTTCCTCACCGTGCAGCAGCTGAAGAACGGTCGTGGGCAGCGCACCTGGTGGACCGTCACGCCGTTCGACTCCGGACTCGACGAGGGCGACCGCGAGCGCGTCCTCACCGACGCCGAGGCGGCCGCCGAGGCCGGCGAGTACATCCGCGTCCGGGCCGAGTCGATCCCGAGCTTCACGGGCAGCGCCGACGGCGCCGTGGCGCACGTCGGGCAGCTCGTGGCCGACGGCTGGGCCGTGGTCGTCACCGCGCAGGGCAAGGGCCTCGTCGAGCGCGCGGTCCAGGTCCTCGCCGACGCGGGGGTCGCCGCTCGGGCCGACGACCTCACCGCCCCGCCGGAGCCGGGGATGACGATCGTCACGACCGCCACCGTCGAGGCCGGCTTCGCGATCGCCGACCCGCGGATCGCCGTCCTGAGCGAGGCCGAGTTCTACGGCCGCAGCGTGCAGCAGGGCGCACGCACCGTGAAGAAGCTCGCCGGGCGCCGCAAGAACGTCGTCGACCCGCTGCAGCTCAAGCCGGGCGACGTCGTCGTGCACAACACCCACGGCATCGGCAAGTTCGTCGAGCTCGTCTCGCGCGAGGTCAGCTCCGGCGGTCGCAACGCCGTGAAGACGCAGCGCGAGTACCTCGTGCTCGAGTACGCCCCGTCGAAGCGGAACTACCCGGGCGACAAGCTCTTCGTGCCCACCGACCAGCTCGACCAGCTGTCCCGCTACGTCGGCGGCGAGAACCCGACGCTGTCGAAGATGGGCGGCTCGGACTGGTCCGCGGCGAAGTCGAAGGCCCGCAAGGCCGTCCGCGACATCGCCGTCGACCTGGTGAAGCTGTACTCGGCGCGCATGGCGTCGAAGGGGCACGCGTTCGGCCCGGACACCCCGTGGCAGCGTGAGCTGGAAGAGGCCTTCCCGTTCGCGGAGACCGCCGACCAGCTCACCACCATCGACGAGATCAAGCGCGACATGGAGAGCCCGATCCCGATGGACCGGCTGCTCTCCGGCGACGTCGGCTACGGCAAGACCGAGGTGGCGATCCGCGCGGCGTTCAAGGCCGTCCAGGACGGCAAGCAGGTCGCCGTGCTCGTCCCGACGACACTGCTCGTGCGCCAGCACATGGAGACGTTCCAGGAGCGCTTCGCCGGCTTCCCCGTGCACCTGCGCGCCCTGAGCCGGTTCCAGACCGAGAAGGAGTCGAAGGAGACCATCGCCGGCCTCGCCGACGGCACGGTCGACATCGTCATCGGGACGCACCGCATCCTGTCGCAGAACATCCAGTTCAAGGACGTCGGGCTCGTCATCATCGACGAGGAGCAGCGCTTCGGCGTCGAGCACAAGGACCAGCTCAAGAAGCTCAAGACGAACGTCGACGTCCTGGCGATGTCCGCGACGCCGATCCCGCGCTCCCTCGAGATGGCGGTCACGGGCATCCGCGAGATGTCCACGCTCGCGACCCCGCCGGAGGACCGCCACCCGATCCTGACGTTCGTCGGGCCGCAGTCCGACCTGCAGGTCGCCGCCGCGATCCGGCGTGAGCTCCTGCGCGAGGGCCAGGTGTTCTACGTGCACAACCGCGTGAAGGACATCCAGTCGGTGGCGTCGCACCTCGCCGAGATCGTGCCCGAGGCCCGGATCCAGGTCGCGCACGGGCAGATGTCCGAGGGCACCCTCGAGCAGGTCATGGTCGACTTCTGGGAGCGCAAGTTCGACGTGCTCGTCTCGACGACCATCGTCGAGACCGGCCTCGACATCGCGAACGCGAACACGCTCATCATCGACAAGGCCGACAAGTACGGACTGTCGCAGCTCCACCAGCTGCGCGGCCGTGTCGGTCGTGGTCGGGAGCGCGGGTACGCGTACTTCCTCTACGACGCCGACAAGCCGCTCTCCGAGACCGCGCAGGACCGCCTCGAGACCATCGCCGCGAACAACGAGCTCGGCGCCGGCATGCAGGTCGCGATGAAGGACCTCGAGATCCGCGGCGCCGGCAACCTGCTCGGTGGCGAGCAGTCCGGCCACATCGCCGGTGTCGGGTTCGACCTGTACCTGCGCATGATCGGCGAGGCCGTGTCCCAGTTCCGCGGTGACGTGGCCGAGGGGCAGACGGAGCTCCGGCTCGAGATCCCGGTCGACGCGCACATCCCGGAGGACTACGTCGAGTCCGAGCGGCTCCGACTCGAGGCGTACCAGAAGCTCTCGGCGGCCTCGGCCCCGGCGGCGCAGCCCGAGGCGATCGACATGGTGCTCGACGAGCTGACCGACCGCTACGGCCAGCCCCCGCAGCCGGTGCTCACCCTGGTCGAGGTCTCGCGCCTCCGCCGCATGGCCCAGCAGGTCGGTCTGTCCGACGTCGTCGTGATGGGCTCGAACCTGCGGATCGCGGGCAAGGAGCTCGCCGACTCGGCCCAGGTCCGGCTGAAGCGCATGTTCCCCGGCGCGCGCTGGTTCCCCCAGCAGGATGCCGCGAGCATCCCGCTGCCGAAGCCGCACGGCGAGACGCTGCCCGACGACGGGCTCATCCAGTGGGTGGAGAGCATCCTGACGGCGGTCTACGGGGCCTCGAAGGCGCCTGCGGAGACGCCCGCGGGCTGACGCGCGACCACGTGACTGTCTGGAGGCGCGGTGTCGGCTGGCACCGCGCCTCCCGTCGGTCCGGTGGTGCGGTTCCGTCCGCGTCGCTACGGAACGACGGATCCGCTGTCGTCCGACATCGCACCGGTCGTCCAACAGGTGCGATGTCGCTCGATGCGTGCGCAACAGATGTAGGCGCACGGAGCGACATCGCACACGTCGATCGACGCGTGCAATGACGCAGTCGCGCGGAACGGCAGCGCCGTCGCGTCGCGCGCTACTCGGTCGCCTCGGCCTCGGAGAGCTCGCGCCGCGCACGGTAGCGACGCGCGCGCAGGCTGACGACGACGGCCGAGGCCACGATCGCGATGCCCGAGCCGACGAGCACGGCGAGGACGCCCTCGTCGAGGATCTCCTCGTTCCGAGCGAACGCCAGCTCGTTCATGAGCAGTGAGACGGTGAAGCCGATCCCGCCGAGCACCCCGACGGTCACGATCGACCAGAACGACAGCGTCGAACGGCCCGGTGCACGGAAGACGCGCGTCGCGACGGCGCCGAAGAGCGTGATGCCGATCACCTTGCCCACCGGCAGCGCGAGCACGACGGCCCAGAACGTGGGGGAGAGCTCGCCGATGCCGACGGCCGGGATCACGACCGCGGCCGACGCGAACGCGAACACCGGCAGGACGATCGCGTTCGACCACGGCTCGACGTCCTCGTGCAGCGTGTGCCCCGGACGGCGGGGCAGCACGAGACCGAGCGCGACGCCGGCGATGGTGGCGTGCACGCCCGAGTGGTACACGAGCCACCACGTGACGAGCCCGACCAGCACCATCGCGGCGATGATCCACGCCTGACCGGTCCGACCGGGGCGCAGCAGACGACCGAGCACGGCGAAGACCGCGAGCGCGACGACGGCGCCGGCGAGTGCGACGAAGTCCGTGCTGTGCGCGAAGACGACGGCGATGATGACGATCGCGATGAGGTCGTCGAGCACCGCGAGCGCGAGGAGGAACACGCGGATCGTCGAGGGCAGCCCCCGGCCGAACATCGCGAGGACGCCGAGTGCGAACGCGATGTCGGTCGCCGTCGGGATGGGCCAGCCGTGCTGGTACGGCGTGCCGGAGGTGACGAGGAGGAAGATCCCGGCCGGCACGAGCACACCGCCGACGGCCGCGATCGCCGGGATGACCGCGGTCCTCGGGTTCGAGAGCTCGCCGTCGAGGAGCTCCTGCTTCAGCTCGATCGCGACGAGCAGGAAGAAGACCGCGAGCAGCCCGTCGCTGATCCAGTGCGACACCGACAGGTCGAGGCCGATCGCTCCCCACGGCGTGTGCGCGTCGAGGGCTCGTTCGAGGCCGGGCCCGAGCGGCGAGTTCGCCACGAGCAGGCCGAGCACGGCGGCGGTCAGGAGCGCGACGGCGCTGAAGCGGGGGGAGCGGACGAGTGCCGACATGGATCTCCGACGGTGTGCGGGTACGGGCGGGTGACCGTCGACCAGACTTCCCGACACACCACGTGCCATCGTACCGGAGTGCCCTGCGTGCGAGCATGGCGCCATGACCGCCGTCACGGACCTCGTCGAAGTCGTCGACCGCCTGCTCGCACCCGAGGGCGGCTGCGTGTGGAACCGCGCGCAGACCCATGCCTCGCTCGCCCGGTACGCCGTCGAGGAGTCGTACGAGCTCGTCGACGCGATCGACTCCGGGGACGACGACGAACTGCGCGAGGAACTCGGCGACGTGCTCTACCAGGTCGTCCTGCACGCGGGTCTCGCTGCGACGGAGGGACGCTTCGACCTCGAGGACGTCGCCGCCGGTGCCCGGGACAAGATGGTCCGTCGGCACCCCCACGTGTTCGGAGCGGAGCGGGCGGACACCGAGGCGGAGGTCGTCCGCGTGTGGCGGGCGGCGAAGGCAGCGGAGAAGGCGGCGCGGACGAGCGTGGTCGACGGGGTCCCGCGGGCGATGCCGCCGCTGGAGCGTGCCGTGAAGCTGCTCGAACGCCTGGAGGAGCGTGGGGACGCCGCGACGGTCGTCGCCGCCGTCGTGCGCGCACCGGAGCAGGCGAGCGCGGGCGCGGACGGATCGGCGGGTGCGAGCGGGTCGGGACACGAGGTCGACGAACGGTGGGGTGGGGGGATGCTCGCCGAGGTCGCGGCGGCGCGGGAGGCGGGCGTCGACGTCGTGGCGAGCCTGCGGGCTGCGGTGACCCGGCTGGAGACCGAGGCGCGCGTCGGGGAGTGAGTCGTGCCTCCTATCCGGACCGGATCGGGCAGACGAGTGAGAGAGCGGGCACCCTCCCAACCCGAAAAAGGAGGGTGCCCGCGAGCGGGTGCGACGCACCAGGGAAGTTGCGTCGACAGGGACACCCGCTCGAACCGCGGGGCGCCGTTGCAGCACACCGTCCCCGCGAACGATCTGGTGATCGGATCAGGAGACCACCAGACCGAGGTTCTGAATGTAGAGTATCAGTCGGCCACAGCGCGTGCAAGCGCCGCCGCCCGCTCTGGCAGGATTGGCGCATGGCAACGACCGTGACGGCTCCCCGTGGCATGCGTGACTTCCTCCCGGCGGAGAAGGCCCGTCGCGAGCACGTCCTCGGGGTCGTCCGCGACGTCTACGCGCGACACGGGTTCGACGAGATCGAGACCCCCGTCGTCGAGGACGCCGCACGGCTGCACTCGGGCCTGGGTGGCGACAACGAGAAGCTCGCGTTCGCGGTGATGCGCCGCGGGCTCACGACCGAGGACCTGCAGCAGGCGGGTGCACCGCTCGACCTCGCGGACCTCGGGCTCCGCTTCGACCTGACCGTCCCGCTCGCCCGCTTCTACGCCTCGCACCGTGCCGAGCTGCCGTCGGTGTTCCGCGCCGTGCAGATCGCACCGGTCTGGCGTGCCGAGCGTCCGCAGAAGGGGCGTTACCGGCAGTTCGTCCAGTGCGACATCGACATCCTCGGCGAGCCGGGGCAGCTCGCGGAGATCGAGCTCATCCGCGCGACCACCGCAGCGCTCGACGCGCTCGGCATCGCGGACACCACGATCCGCATCAACGACCGGCGGATCCTGCTGGCGCTGCTCGCCTCGTGGGGGATCACCGACCCCGGCTCTGCGGACCGGGCCCTGATCACGGTCGACAAGCTCGACAAGATCGGTGCCGACGGCGTGGCCGCCGAGCTCCGGTCGACGATCGGTGCCGACCTGCCCGGCCTCGAGGACACCATCCGCGCGCTCGAGGCAGCGGGCTGGGACTCGGTCGAGGGCGCGGCGTGGCTCGACGCCGAGGCCTTCGCCGACCTGCTCCGGCTGCGCGAGGCCCTTCCCGGCGTCGACCTGCGCTTCGACCCGACGCTCGTGCGCGGCATGGGCTACTACACCGGGACGATCTTCGAGGTCGCTCACCCGGACTTCGGGTACAGCCTGGGCGGCGGCGGTCGCTACGACGGCATGATCGGACGCTTCCTCGGGCAGGACGTCCCCGCGGTCGGGTTCTCGCTCGGGTTCGAGCGGCTCGTCGACCTCGTCACGCTGCCCGAGTCGGCGGAGTCCGACGCGGTCGTGCTCCTGTACGACAAGGACGTCGACCCGATCCGTCTCGCGGCGCTCAAGTCCGAGGCCCTCAGGTCGCACCGCCGCGTGCGCCTCGAGCGCCGGCCGAAGAACACCAAGAACCTGCTCGCCGGGCTCGCCGAGCAGGGCTTCGCGGCCTTCGCCAGCGTGCGCGCCGACACCGAGACCCTGGAAGGTGTCGAGTTCCGCCCGCTGGCGTGAACTCCTCCACACCCGACGTCATCCGCGGCGAGGCGTCCACCGCGCCTCGGTAGGATCGACCCGCTGTCCACCACAACCGAACTCGTAGGGAGTACCCCGTGGCCCAGATCGATGCCGTAGGCGCACGCGAAGTCCTCGATTCCCGAGGCAACCCGACGGTCGAGGTCGAGGTCCTCCTCGACGACGGCGTGGTCTCGCGCGCGCTCGTCCCGTCCGGTGCCTCCACCGGTGCGTTCGAGGCGTACGAGCTCCGCGACGGCGACGCGAACCGCTACGGCGGCAAGGGCGTCCTCAAGGCCGTCGACGCCGTCCTCGACGAGATCGGCCCGGCGCTCGAGGGCTTCGACGCCACCGACCAGCGCCTCGTCGACGCCGCGCTCATCGAGCTCGACGGCACCGAGAACAAGTCCCGCCTGGGTGCCAACGCGATCCTCGGCGCGTCCCTCGCCGTCGCCCGCGCCGCAGCCGACTCGGCCGACCTGCCGCTGTTCCGCTACCTCGGTGGCCCGAACGCGCACACGCTGCCCGTCCCGCTCATGAACGTCGTCAACGGTGGCGCGCACGCCGACACCAACGTCGACATCCAGGAGTTCTTCCTGGTGCCCTACGGCGCCGAGAGCTTCTCCGAGGCCCTGCGCTGGGGCGTCGAGACCTACCACGCCCTCAAGGGGGAGCTGAAGAAGCAGGGCCTGGCGACCGGCCTGGGCGACGAGGGCGGCTTCGCCCCCGAGCTCGCCTCGAACCGCGCGGCGCTCGACTTCCTGCTCGCCGCGATCGAGAAGGCCGGCTTCACCCCCGGCAAGGACATCGCACTCGGCCTCGACGTCGCCGCGACCGAGTTCTTCCACGACGGAAAGTACGCGTTCGAGGGCAAGCAGCTCTCGAGCGAGGAGTTCACCGGGTACTTCTCGGACCTCGTCGCGAACTACCCGCTCGTCACCATCGAGGACGCCCTGGCCGAGGACGACTGGGAGGGTTGGAAGCACCTCACCGCCGAGCTCGGCTCGAAGCTCCAGCTCGTCGGCGACGACCTGTACGTCACGAACCCGAAGCGTCTCCAGCGGGGCATCGACGAGCAGGCCGGCAACTCGATCCTGGTCAAGGTGAACCAGATCGGCACGCTGACCGAGACCCTCGACGCCGTCTCCCTGGCACACCGCCACGGCATGACCGCGATCCTGTCGCACCGCTCGGGTGAGACCGAGGACACCACCATCGCCGACATCGCGGTGGCCGTCGACGGTGGTCAGATCAAGACCGGCGCCCCGGCTCGTTCGGACCGCGTCGCGAAGTACAACCAGCTGCTCCGCATCGAGGAGGAACTGGGCGACGCCGCCGTCTACGCCGGCCGCACCGCGTTCCCCCGCGCCGCCGCGCTCTAGGTCGCACGCCGCACGGCCCGAGACGCCGTCCTCCTTTTCGGGAGGACGGCGTCTCGCCGTTCCCGGGCGCTGCCCCCGCTGGCGGCGGGTCCGGTTCCGGGTCACTGCCGCCGGCCCGGGTTCCGGTCGCACGACCTGCCGCTCGACTCCGGAGCCGACGGCATGTCGTGCGACCAGGACGTCAGCGGGCGGCGAGTCCTGCGACGGGAACCGCGCCTGGACGGCGAACACGGGGCCGGGGCGGGCGTGCGGCCGGACCGAGCGTCGGACGGGAGGCGCGTGGCGGCCGTGCGCCGCGCCTCCCGTCCGCTGGGAGGGTACCGAGCGACGCGTGCCGGCCCGCGTGCCGGGCCACGCGACCGACGCCGGCCGGTTATCGTCGAGCCGTGCCCAGCCAGAAGCCCCGCGTCCGCCGCATCCCCGTGGCCGTGCCGGAGTCCGGCGCGCACGAGCAGCCCTGGTACCGGTCGATCCGGTTCTCGGGGTTCAGCCTGCTCATGCTGGCCATCATCGTGCTGTTCGTCGTCGTGCTCGCTCCCTCGCTGCGCACACTGATCCAGCAGCAGGAGCAGATCGCGCAGCAGCAGCGCGAGGTGGCGGCGCAGAAGGCGGACGTCAGCCAGAAGAAGCAGGACGTCGCACGGTGGGACGACCCGGCCTACATCGAGGCGCAGGCCCGTGACCGGCTGCTCTACGTGTACCCGGGCGAGGAGAGCTACCTCGTGATGGGCGCCGAGCAGGCGAAGGGGTCCGACCGTGCCGAGACGGACTCCGGCAGCCCGGTCAGCTCGACCGTGCAGACGCCGAAGGTCGACTGGGTGCAGGCGATGCTCTCCAGCGTGCTGCAGTCCGGCCTGACGGAGAAGACCACCGAGCAGCTCGTCGCTCCCGACGTCTCGGGCACCGGGGACCCGACCGGCGCCGCCACCGCCGACACGAAGTAGGCCCGCGGGCGGGACTCGGGTAGGCTCACGTGCCCGTGACGACCCCTCCCTTCGACCCGCCGTCCGACCGCGACATCCAGGTCGTCTCGGCGCAGCTCGGGCGACCGGCCCGCGACGTCGTCGGGATCGCGGCACGGTGCGTGTGCGGCAACCCCACCGTCGTGTCGACGAAGCCCCGGCTCGCGAACGGCACCCCGTTCCCGACGTTCTACTACCTGTGCCACCCCGCCGCCACCGCGGCCGTGAGCACGCTCGAGGCGAACCACGTCATGCCCGAGCTCGCCGCCCTGCTCGAGGACGAGACCGTCGAGGCGCAGTACCGCGCGGCCCACGAGTCCTACCTGGCGGACCGCGAGTCGATCGAGCACGTCGACGAGATCGACGGCATCAGCGCCGGTGGCATGCCCACCCGTGTGAAGTGCCTGCACGCCCTCGTCGGCCACGCCCTCGCTGCCGGACCCGGCGTCAACCCCATCGGCGACCTCGCGCTCGAGCGCGTGGACTGGTCGCCCTCCCGGTGTGAGTGCCGGGCGTATGATGGCATCGCAGACGCTGGAGTCGGGGCGGGTGGCGGCGAAGTCTGACCAGCCTCCCGGCAAGCAACCACCCCACTCCAAGGAGATCATCCCCCGTGCCCAAGATCCTCGTCGTCGGCGGCGGCTACGCCGGTTTCTACACCGCCTGGAAGCTCGAGAAGCACCTGCGTCAGGGTGAAGCCGAGGTCACCATGGTGGACCCGCTCCCGTACATGACGTACCAGCCGTTCCTGCCCGAGGTCGCCGCCGGTTCGATCGAGCCGCGTCACGCGATCGTCTCGCACCGTCGTCACCTGAAGAAGACGCGCGTCGTCACGGCGAAGGTCACGAAGGTCGACCACGCCACGAAGACCGCGACGATCACCCCGGCCGAGGGCGAGGCGTGGGAGGAGTCCTACGACCAGATCGTGATGACCGCCGGTGCCGTCTCGCGCACCTTCCCGATCCCGGGTGTCGCGGACGAGGCCATCGGCCTGAAGACCATCGAGGAGGCCGCGGCGATCCGCGACAAGATCCTCACGAACTTCCACAAGGCGGCGAACCTGCCGGCCGGTCCCGAGCGTGACCGCCTGCTCACCGTCGTCGTGGTCGGCGGTGGCTTCGCCGGCATCGAGGTCTTCGCCGAGCTCCGCTCCTTCGCGTCCGACCTGCTGAAGAGCTTCCCGCAGCTGTCCTTCGACGACACGCACTTCCACCTGGTCGAGGCGATGGGCCGCATCATGCCCGAGGTGTCGCTCGAGACCTCGCACTGGGTGCTCGAGAACCTCGCGTCCCGCGGTGCCACGGTGCACCTCGAGACCCAGCTGGCCTCGGCCGAGGGCGGCGTCTGCCAGCTCAAGGCCAAGGACGAGTCGATCCAGACGATCGAGTCCGACCTCATCATCTGGACCGCCGGCGTCATGGCGAACCCGATGGTCAAGGGCACCGACTTCCCGCTCGAGCAGCGCGGTCGCATCCGGGTGCAGCCCGACCTCCGCGTGGTCGACGACAACGGCGTGATCGCCGACGCGTGGGCCTGCGGTGACGTCGCGGCGGTCCCGGACCTGACCGGCGGCGGTGTCGGCGGCTTCTGCGTGCCGAACGCCCAGCACGCCGTGCGCCAGGCGAAGCAGCTCGCGAAGAACCTGGTCGCGGTGATCCGCGGCGAGGCGACGAACGACTACAAGCACGAGAACCTCGGCGCCGTCGCGGGCCTCGGTCTCGGTACCGGTGTGTTCCAGTCCGGCAAGTTCGCGATGAAGGGCTTCCTGGCCTGGGGCGCGCACCGTGGCTACCACGGTCTCGCGATGCCGTCGTGGGAGCGCAAGTGGCGCGTCATCGGCGACTGGGTGGGCGGCTTCTTCCTGGGCCGTGACATCGCGTCGCTCGACGACCGCGAGACCCCGCGTGCCGCGTTCGAGGCCTTCGCGTCGCGGCCGAAGCCCGCTGCTGCCGAGGAGCCGAAGGCCGTCGCAGCCCCGGCTCCGGAGGAGGGCAAGCCCGCCGACGCCGCCGGCCCGGCGTACGCCACCCCGGCGGAGGACGTCTCGAAGGACGCTGCGCCGGTCGCAGCTCCGGCCGACGCCAAGTAGCACCGGCACCAGACGACCGACGGCCGTCGCCCTCGCGTGGGGCGGCGGCCGTCGTCGCGTCGGTAGGCTGTTGCGGCCCGCCCCCGTGGCCCAATCGGTAGAGGCATGCGACTTAAAATCGCCGAGTTGTGGGTTCGAGTCCCACCGGGGGTACCGACGGCGGCGCGGTCGTTCTCCCAGAGCGACAGTGTTCGCCCGACAGTCGGGGGCGAACTGTCGCTTTCGCGGAGCCCTCGCGTGGCCCCTACGATCGTCCCGTGGTCGGACTCGGAAGCGCCCTCGCGAACCTGCGCAACGCCCTCAACCGACCCGAGGCGCACGTCGAGGTCGTCGACGGCGAGACGGTCCCCACGGGCATGCTGCTCGGCACCCTCGGGGCGCTGCTGCTCGACGCCGGCAGCTCCGTGACCGACGTCCGCTCCGCACTCGAGAAGGCCCGCGACGCCGCTGGGGTCGGCCGCACGCTCGCCGTGGGGGTCCTGCCCGCGCTCGTCATGGTCAGCGAGGTCGCCACCGGCGCCGCCACGATCGTGAACGCCGAGGGCGTCGAGCTCTCCTCCCGGCAGGCAGCACGCGCGAACCGCCTGGTGCTCGGCCTGGAGCGCGGGTCGATCGCCCTCGCCGAGATCCCCGCCCGTGTGCGCGCCATCCGATCGGGCACCGTCCCGCCGCCGGCGCTGCCCTGGATCGCCGGCAACGCCCTGACCTCGGTCGGACTGGCGGTCGTGTTCCGCTGCCCGTGGTGGGCGATCGTGCTCGCGCTCGTCGTCGGCGCCCTGGTCGGTGGGCTCAGCCTGCTGCTCCGTCGCTTCCGTGAGGCCGTCGCGATCATCCCGTTCCTCGCCGCCTTCATGTCGACGAGCGTCGTCGGCCTCGTCGCCGCCGGGACCGGGTTCGACCACGTGCCGCTGTTCGCCGTCTGTGCACCCGTGGCGGTGTTCGTGCCCGGCGCGCTCATCACCAACGCGCTGCTCGAGCTCACCGCTGCCGACATCGTGACCGGTGCCTCGCGGCTCGTGCAGGGACTCATCACGCTCGGGTTCATGGCAGCGGGCATCGCCGCGGGCAGCGCGCTGACCGGGCTGCGGGTGGACCCGTCGTCCGCGGCGCTCGTCGGCGAGGTCGCCGGCGTCGGCACCCTCCGCGGCGGGTGGGAGGCCGTGCCGTCCTACTGGGTGTCCTGGGTCGCGGTGGTCGGTCTGGCCGTCGGCCTCGGGCTGGTGTTCCGCTCCGGTTGGCGGCTCACTCTGGTGTCCGTCGCCGTCATGACGAGCGCCTACGCGGTCGTCAGCGGCACCACGCCCGTCTGGGGGAGCGTCGTCGCCACGGGCGCTGCGGCCGCACTGCTGTTCGTCGCGACGCGCCTGCTCGAGCGCCTCGTGCCGGTGATCCCGGCGACGGTGTCGTTCTTCCCCGCGTTCCTGCTCCTCGTGCCGGGCACCGTGGGGCTCGTCGCGGTCACCACCTTCGACCCGGTCGCCCTCGGCACCCCGCTCGCGACGTTCGTCAGCCTCTGCATCGGCACGAAGATCGGCGGGCTGCTGCCCGGGTTGTTCCGGCGGAACGCCCCGCACCACGCGGCCTGAGCCGGTCCGGCGGCCGGCGGCCGGTGCCTGACGGCGTGCGGTCGGGAGGTGCGTGACGGCCGGTCGTGCGCGCCGTCTCGGGGATGCGCGGGCCGGGAGGCGCGTGGCGGGTCCGGTGACGTGCCTCCCGTCCGGTACGCGTGAGCCGGGAGGTGCGTGGCGGGTCCGGTGACGTGCCCTCGTCCGGTCGGCGGCGAGCCCGGCGGTGCGTGACGGACGCACCGCGCGTGTCCCGTGCGTCGCGTCGGGGCGGCGGGGCCCTCGTCCGTCAGCGCTGCGGCGCGGCCGCCGCGCGCGACCTGCGCACCCAGACCCAGCAGCAGGCGACCGCGAGGGCACAGAGGCCGCCGGCGACCGCGGTCTCCGTCGGCGAGGGGACCGCGGGGGCGGGTGCGCCCGTGGCGAGTGCCGCCAGCGCGACCGCGCCGGCCGTGAGCGCGACCCAGCGGGCTCGTGCCCCGGTGACGAGCGCCGCGCCCGCCGACCCGGGGAACGGCAGCAGGGTGACCACGAGCGCGCCGACCGCCCCGACGCACAGCGTGGTGGCGAACTCGGCCGTGAGCGTCGTCCAGAACCCCGAGCCGCCGACGAGCGAGTGCAGGACCCAGCCGGTGGCGGCGACCCCGAGCAGCGCGACCGAGCGGGCGGTGGCGCTCCGGACCCCGCGGGCGACGCTCGACCCGAGACGCAGGGCGGCGGTGTCGGCGCCCGGTCGTCCGACGGGCACGAGTACGGCGCCGACGACCAGGGCGGGGGAGAGGTCGGCGACCCGGGTCAGGGCGCACCCCGCGACGGCGGCGAGCACGAGCCACGGCGAGACGCGGAAGCCGACGGCGGTGCGGTCCCGGCCGGCGGCCCAGCGGGTGGCGAGGACGACGGCCGCGGTCGTGACGGCCGAGCCGAACAGCACCCCGAGCGCGAGGCGGACGTAGCGGGCCTCGAGCGAGGTGCCGACGCCGAGGAGCGTCGTCACGACGACGATCCCGACGCCGAGGGCCGCCGCTGCCCACGTCGGCAGGACCTCGTCGCCGAGCCGGCGGTCCCGCCGCGAGCGGTTGCGGCCGAGCAGGGCGGTGAACGGGTTGCGGAGACGACCGCGGACGGCGGCGCCGACCATCGCGAGCGGGACCGCGACGAGCACGAGGAACCCGGCTGCCACCCCCGTCGCGAGCAGGACGGTGCCCCACGAGAACGACGCCTGGACGGACCGGACACCGCGGTCGTAGGCCGTGCCGGCGGTCCAGTCGCCGGCGGGGCCGGACCAGTCCGGGACGCCCGTCGTGGTGCCGCCGGCGCCGGAGCCTGCCGCCCCGGTCGTGCCACCGCCCGTGCCGGTGCCGGACGACGCGGTGCCCGTCGGGTCGGTGCCGGTCGGATCGCCGCCGCCACCCGCGGTCGCCCCCGGTGCTCCGGGCGAGCCCGGCGTTGCGGACGACGACGTTGGTCCGACCGCCGGGCCGGAGGCACTCGCGCTCGAGCCCCCGGTGGGCGTCGAGCCGGACAGTGCCACCCGGACGCCGGCCGACGACGGCGACGAGTTGCCCGCGGCGTCCTGTTGCATCGCGCTCACGGTCCGGGTCCCGGCGGCTGCGGTCGTGCCGGTCGTCGTGCACGACCACCGGCCGTCCGGACCCACGTCGGTCCGGCACACCGGTGAGCGGTCGAGGTACACCGTCAGGACCGCGCCGGCCTCGCCGGTCCCGCGCACCGTGAACGGTTGGGAGCGGACGCGCTCGTCGGCTCCCGGTGCCGTGACGACCGGCGCTGCCGGCGCGGTCCGGTCGACGACGACCGTGCGTGGAGCGGAGGGGGCACTCCGCAGGTCGGAGCGGAAGCCGTTGCCGGTGCTCGCGGTCTGGGCCGCGGAGACCGTGACGCGGCCGTCACGGGAGCTGCCGGGGAGCGCGACGGTCCAGTGGCCGCTGGCGTCCACCCGAGCGGTCCGGTCGGCCGGCGTGCCGGAGACGGACACGGCGACCGTCGCCCCGGGCAGACCGGTGCCGGACACGGGGCCCGACGTCGGGCGATCAGTGGTGACGACCGGAGGGACCACGACGTCGGACGCCGGCGCGCGGGAGGACCCGAGCGCGGTGTCCGTCTCGTCGACCACCGTGAAGACCTGCTGCGGGCCCGACCGGACGGTGGCGATGCACGCCCACGACCCGTCCGTGGACACAGTCGCCGTGCATCCGGTCGAGCCGGTCACGGCGGGTCCGGCGACGCGTACCCGGTGCCCAGGGGTACCACTGCCGTGGAGCCGGACGGTCGCGGTCGTGACGTCGCCCGGGTCGGCGATGGTCGGACGGACGGCGGGGCGCTCGGTCGGCGACGGCGATGGGGACCCGGTGTCGGGTGGCAGCGTGCCGAACTGGGGGAAGGGCGTCGGGGAGGCCGTCCGGGCCGCGTCGTCGTCCTGCTGCGGCTCGCCGCCGGTGCTGGCGGTGGTCGCGGTACCCATGCTCGGGGGCTCTGCTGTGTGCTCGGACGCAGCTGCGGTGGTGGTGGTCGTGGTGGTCGTCGAGGTCGTCGAGGTCGTCGTCGCGGAGGCGGGCGACGGCCCGAGCAGGAACGCGCCGGCCGTCATCGCGATCGCCAGGCCCGCGGTCAGCAGTCCGGAGCGGGATCGGGGTCGACCGACGGGACCGCCGTCCCCGACGGTCCCCTGCTGCACGTTGTCCCCGAGCGTGTCCACCGGTTCCATCACACGTGATGATCCGGCCCGGGTCAATCCGCCACCCGGATGATGTGTCCCACGACGTGCGCCCGCAGCCTCCCTGCGACGGCGGTCGCCGGACGGCGGGTGGACGCCACTCGGGAATCACCCGTGAACCACACTGCGGGAACGGGTCGTCCCGGTGCGCCTCGGTACACTCGTGGACGGTCGTCCCACGGCCACGCACCGGTCGCAGTCCCACCGCGCCGGACCCGACGCGCAAAGGAGTACGCCCAGATGGACACCGGACTCGTCACGACGCTGATCGTCGTCGGAGTGGTGGTGGTCCTGCTCGTCGTGATCGGGATCTACCTCTGGGTGACCTACAACTCGCTCGTCACGCTGAAGCTGCGCGTGGACGAGGCGTGGAGCGACATCACGGTGCAGTTGAAGCGCCGCGCAGACCTCATCCCCACCATCGTCGACACGGTGAAGGGGTACGCCGCGCACGAGAAGGCCGTGTTCGAGTCGGTGACGCGCGCCCGCGCCGAGACCCTCGGTGCCGGTGACGCCTCGACCGCCTCGGTGGCCGAGGGGCACATGCAGAAGGCCCTGAAGAGCGTGTTCGCCGTCGCCGAGGGCTACCCGCAGCTGCAGTCGAGCCAGAACTTCCTGCAGCTGCAGTCCGAGCTCGTCGACACCGAGGACAAGATCCAGGCCGCCCGACGCTTCTACAACGGCGGCGTGCGCGAGCTGAACACGAAGATCCGCGTCTTCCCCAACTCGACGTTCGCGAAGAGCAAGGGGTTCACCGAGGCGTCGTTCTTCGAGACGGCAGAACCCGCGGCGATCGCCGAACCGCCGCGCGTCCAGTTCTGACCGCGGCGGGGGCGGCCTGACCCGTGTACAGCGCCATCGCGCGGAACAAGCGCAACACCGTCGTCATCATCCTGGTGTTCCTGCTCGTCGTCGGAGCGCTCGGGTTCCTGGGCGGCTACCTCGCGGGCAACGTCTCGGTCGGGGTGATCGTCCTCGTCGTCGCACTCGGGTACGCGCTGCTCCAGTACTTCCTGGCTGGTCGACAGGCGACGGCGATCGCGGGCGGCATCGAGATCGACCGCACCACGGAGCCGCGGCTCTGGCGGACGGTCGAGAACCTGGCGATCACGAACGGCATGCCGATGCCCCGGGTGTTCGTCATCGAGGACCCCGCGCCCAACGCCTTCGCCACGGGCCGTGACCCGGAGCACGCCATCGTCGCGGCGACGACCGGGCTGCTGGCGATCATGGACGACAGCGAACTGCAGGGCGTCATGGCCCACGAACTCGGACACGTCAAGAACTACGACATCCGCGTCTCGACGATCGTGTTCGGCCTGGTGGTCGCGGTCGGGTTCCTGGCTGACGTGCTCCTGCGCATCTCGATCTTCAGCGGGTTGAGCGGTCGCGGACGGAACAACGACAACAACGGCGGCGGCAACCCGATCCTGATCATCGCCGGGATCGTGGCGGTGCTCGTCGCGCCGATCGCCGCCGCAGCGGTGCAGGCGGCTGTCTCCCGGCAGCGCGAGTACCTCGCGGACGCCACGGGTGCGATGACGACGCGGTACCCCGAGGGACTCGCCCGTGCGCTCGAGAAGCTCCAGGCGTACGGCCGCCCGACCCGCACGCAGAACTCGTCGATGGCGCACTTGTGGATCGCCGACCCGATGCGTCCCGGTGTGATGGACCGGCTGTTCTCCACCCACCCGCCGCTGCCGGACCGGGTCGCTCGACTGCGGGGGAGCCTGGACCGCTTCTGACGTGCGGGCGTCGAGACGCCGGCGTCGGTGCGAGTCGGCCTCGTCGCGGCGAGACGCCGGCGTCCGGAGGAACGACCTCGTCGCGTCGAGACGCCGACGTCGGTGCGGGACGGCCTCGTCGCGGCGAGACGCCCCCGGATCTCGCGGCGTCTCGCGCGGATCGCGGCGTCTCGCCTGCGTCGCGGCGCCTCGCGAGCACGGCGCGCCAGCGCGACCACCGGGCCGGACAGGGCCGGGCAGGGCCGGCGTGGCGGAGGTGCACCGTGCCTCCTGGCCGGACCTCAGGCGACCGCGTCGTCGCCCGGAGCCGCATCGGCGTCGTCCGCCGCCTCGTGCGGGACGAGCGCGACCCCGAGCGCCGCGGCGACCGCTGCGGCCGCGGTGCCACGGTCGGTGACCTCGACACCGTCGAGTCCCTGCCACGCCGCCGCCCGCCGCAGGGTCTCGGCGAGGCGCTCCGCGTCCAGGCGCTCGCCCGGCTCCTGCCAGGCGGTCCGCACCCGGAGCACGCCCCGCTGCCGGTCGCTCTTCAGGTCGACGCGTCCGGTCAGGCGGTCGTCCTGCAGGACGGGCAGCACGTAGTAGCCGAACACCCGCTTCGGCGCCGGCGTGTAGATCTCGATCCGGTAGTGGAAGTCGTACATGCGCTCCGCGCGGCGACGGAACCACACGACCGGGTCGAACGGGCTGAGCACCGCGTCGGCCGTGACGTGCCGCGGGACCCGGGCGTCGACGTGCATCCACGCGCGGTCGCTCCACCCCTCCACCCGGACCGGTACGACCTCGCCGCGCTCCTCGAGCTCGGCGATCGCGGCAGTCGTGTCGTCTGCGCGCAGACGGAAGTAGTCGGCGAGGTCCGCACGGGTCCCGACACCGGACGCGCGTGCGGCGCGCCGGACCAGCTCCGTGACGGCGGTGTGCCGGTCCGGAGCGCCCTCGAGCGTGCCCGGCGGCAGCACCTGGTCGGGCAGGGCGTACACGCGCTCGAACCCGGCGCGGCCGGCGCTGACCACCTCGCCCCAGCGGAACATCTGCTCGAGCCCGGCCTTCACGTCGCTCCAGCCCCACCACGGCCCGCGGCGGACGTTCGCCTCGTGCTCGACGGCGCTCGCGGGCAGGGGGCCCTCGGCGGCGAGCAGGGCGCGGAGCTCCCGGCGGACGTCCGCGGTGCGTTCGACGCCCGCGAGCCGGTTCGGTCGGGCGTCGCGGTCGCGGTACGCGTCCATGCGCCAGCGGAAGAGGGGGAGGTCGGCGCGCGCCAGGAACGCGGCCTCGTGCGCCCAGTACTCGGCGTACGGGCCGGAGCGGCGCATGGTGAGTCGGTCCAGCACGGTCTTGTCGTAGGAGCCGAGGCGGGCGAAGAGCGGCAGGTAGTGGCTCCGCTCGAAGACGTTCACCGAGTCGATCTGCAGGAGCCCGAGCCGGCCGATCGTGCTCGTCAGCGTGCGGGTGCCGACCACGTCACGGGCGGGAGCGCCGAAGCCCTGGGCCGCCAGGGTGACGCGGCGGGCCTCGGCGGCGGAGAGCGTGGACCTGACCATGGCACGACGCTACCGATCCGCGCCGACACCCACGTCGGACGGACGTATGCCGCATCTGGAACACGCTCCGGTACCCGTCGGTACACTCGCCGCATGGCCTGGGGAAAGAAGACGCATCCGGATCCCGTCGTCGAGCAGGTCGTGCCGACGGGCATGCGGATCGCAGGCGCCTGGTCGTGGCGCGTGCTCGTCGTCATCGGCGTCGTCGCGGTCTTCATCTACCTCGTCACGCTCTTCAGCGAGGTCCTCATCCCGTTCCTCATCGGGATCGTCGTAGCGGCCCTGCTCGTGCCGCTGTCGAACTGGATGCAGCGCCACCACGTGCCGAAGTGGATCGCCGTCGTGGTCAGCCTGGTCGGGGGGCTCGCGGCCGTCGGTGGGCTCATCTGGCTCGTGGTCGACCAGATCGCGGCGGCCTACCCCTCGCTGCGTGACCGGACGCTCTCGCAGTACGACACGATCCGCGAGTTCGTGCTCAACTCCGGGCTCGGCATCAGCCAGTCCGACCTCAACAACTACCTGAACCAGGCGACCGACTGGCTGTCGAGCAACTCCGGCTCGATCCTGTCCGGCGTCGCGAGCGCGGGATCCTCGCTGACCCACCTGCTCACCGGGCTGTTCGTGGTCATCTTCACGGTGATCTTCCTGCTCATCGACGGCAAGAACGTCTGGCGCTGGACGGTCCGGCTGTTCCCGAAGAAGGCCCGACCCGCCATCGACGGCGCCGGGGTCGCCGGGTGGACGACGCTGACGAGCTTCATCCGTGTGCAGATCTTCGTGGCCTTCGTCGACGCCGTGGGCATCGGCATCGGGGCAGCCGCGCTCCAGCTCCCGCTCGTCATCCCGATCGCCGTGTTCGTCTTCCTCGGCGCGTTCATCCCGGTCGTCGGCGCCATCGTGACGGGCTTCCTCGCGGTCTTCATCGCGCTCATCTTCAACGGCTGGGTCGCGGCGCTCATCATGCTCGGCGTGATCCTGGTCGTGCAGCAGGTCGAGGGGCACATCCTGCAGCCCCTGGTCATGGGCAGCGCCGTCAAGGTGCACCCGCTCGCCGTCGTGCTCGGCGTCACTGCGGCCTCCGGACTCGCGGGCATCGCCGGCGCGTTCTTCGCCGTGCCGCTCATCGCGACCGTGAACTCGATGGTGACGACGATCGCCAGCGGCCGGTGGAAGGGCCTCGACTCCGACCACGTGCTCGAGGCCAAGCAGCGCGACCACCACGCGAGCGTCGAGGCCAAGAAGCGCCGCCGCTGGCGGAAGCGCCACCCCGAGGGCGTGCCGGCACCGGGCAGTGACGAGCAGCCCACCGCCACGAAGGGCACCGCCGGCTGAGCGGGCACGCACCGACGGATCGTCACGAGTTCGCCGTTGTGGCCGGGACGGACGATGATGGGACCGTGACCGACACCTCCGTGCCCCAGCAGCAGACCGCGGCGTTCCCCTCGCTGGCGGCCATCGAGGCCGCGCAGCGGACGATCGCGGGCGTCGCACGCGTCACCCCGATGGAGACCTCGCAGTTCCTCGCCGAACTGCTCGGCTCGCCGGTGCACCTGAAGTGCGAGAACCTGCAGCGGACGGGCGCGTACAAGGTGCGCGGTGCCTACAACCGTCTGGCCGCGCTCAGCCCCGAGCAGCGTGCGGCCGGTGTCGTCGCCGCGAGCGCCGGCAACCACGCGCAGGGTGTCGCCCTGGCGGCCCGCGAGCTCGGCATCCCGGCCACGATCTTCACCCCGGTGGGGTGGCGCTGCCGAAGCTCCAGGCGACGCGCCACTACGGCGCCGACGTGGTCCTGCGCGGCCACTCCGTGGAAGAGGCCCTGAGCGCCGCCAAGGACTTCGCCGCCCACACCGGAGCGGTGTTCATCCCGCCCTTCGACCACCCCGACGTCATCGCCGGCCAGGGCACGCTCGGGCTCGAGATCATCGACCAGGTGCCGGACGTCGACACCGTGGTCGTGCCGATCGGCGGCGGCGGGGTCATCTCCGGCATCGCCCTCGCGGTGAAGGGGATGGCCGAGCGCCTGGGCCGCCCGATCCGGGTGATCGGGGTGCAGGCGGAGAACGCCGCGGCCTACCCGTCGTCGATCACCGCCGGCGAGCCGGTCACGATCACGACGAAGCCGACGATCTCGGACGGCATCGCCGTCGCTCGACCCGGCGACCTGAACTTCCCGATCATCCGCGACCTGGTCGACGACATCGTCACCGTGTCCGACGACGACACCGCCCGCGCCCTGCTCGTGCTGCTCGAGCGCGCGAAGCTCGTGGTCGAGGCTGCCGGCGCCGTCGGTGTCGCCGCGATCATGTCCGGCGCCGTCCGCGACACCGGTCGGACGGTCGTGCTGCTGAGCGGCGGGAACATCGACCCGCTGATGATGGAGCGCATCATCACCCGTGGTCTCGTCGCCGCGTCGCGCTACATCGGCATCCGGATCATGCTGCCCGACCGCCCCGGCCAGCTCGCCCGCGTCGCGCAGGTCATCTCGGACGCCGGCGCCAACGTCGTCGAGGTGCTGCACACCCGGCACGGGCAGGGCCTGGTCATCAACGAGGTCGCCCTGGACCTGTCGATCGAGGCCCGCGGTCCCGAGCACGCGCAGGAGGTCATCCAGCGCCTCCACGAGGTCGGCTTCCGCCCGGAACTGCTCGAGAACTGACCCGGGCACCCCGGCGCGCGTCGGTGCGTCGAGGACGCCGTCTTCGCCGGTCGCGGACGCGGTCACGGAGGTCCGGCGTCAGCGGCGCGCACGGGATGGTCGCGCGGGCGTCAGGGTCGCGTGAGCGACGCCTCGAACGGCCGGGAGGCGCGTGATGCTCCCGTCATGACCCTCACGTCGATCCTGCCCTCACTCCGCGCCTCGCTGCCCGACCCGCTCGACCCGACCGTCTGGCCGGCGCGCACCGAGGCGACCGTCGACGACGTGCGGGTCCGCGCGGTGTCGATGCAGCGTCTGGCCGCGGTGGCCGGGACCCCGTGCGTGCACACCGCGGAGCAGGCACCCCCGCGGTACCGTCCGCGCGACTGGCACCCCGCCGACGTCTGCGTCACCGTGGCCACGGTCACCCGTGTCCGGCGGCCGTGGGGCGTGGTCTTCGTCGAGCTCGACGCAGCGGTGCCCGACTGTGCCGTGCTCACCGAGGTGCGACTGATCGGCCGGCGCAGCGTCGCTCCCGTGGCCGAGGTGACGCTCGCGACGAACACGACCGGGACGGCCGGGCACGAGGTGCTGCTGCCCGCTGATGTCCGGGTCGGGGACCTCGTGTGCTTCCCGTGCGTCCGGCCGCTCGCGCACCGCGACGTCGTCCCGCGCTGACGCTGCCCCCGGCGGCCGTCGTGGAACCAGGAAACCGACGTGGAACCAGGGTCGTTGCCTGGTTCCACGTCGGTTGCGTGGTTCGATCCGGCGCAGCAGCGCAGCAGCGCAGCAGCGCAGCAGCGCAGCAGCGCAGCGCGCACGGCCGCGCAGCGCCTACGGCTGGTAGCGCTCGACCTTCGTCACCTCGACGCTGATCTCCTTGCCGTTCGGCGCGGTGTAGGTCGTCTCCTCGCCCTCGCGCAGCCCGAGGATCGCGGCACCGACCGGGCTGACCGGGCTGTACACGGTCAGGTCCGAGCCCTCGGCCACGATCTCGCGGTTGCCCACGAGGAAGGTCGACTCGTCGCCAGCGATGACCGCGGTGACGACGGTGCCGGGCTCCACGGTGCCGTCGAAGTCGGCTTCGCCCACCGTGGCGTGCTTGAGCAGCTCGGTGAGCTGGCGGATGCGGGCCTCGATCTTGCCCTGCTCGTCCTTCGCGGCGTGGTAGCCGCCGTTCTCCTTGAGGTCGCCCTCTTCACGCGCCGCCTCGATGCGGTCCGCGATCTCCTTGCGGGCCGGGCCCGACAGCTGCTCGAGCTCGGCCGTGAGACGGTCGTGCGCCTCCTGGGTCAGCCAGGTGGTCTGCGTGTCGTTGCTCATCGGTCTCCCTTTCGACAAAGGACGAGACCGGCCGGTGTGGCCGGTCTCGTCCGCGAATCAGTCGAGTCTAGGGAACCCAGCAGTCGTGGATCAAGCCGGTCACGCCGCGGGTCGTGGTGTTCACCGCGGTCGAGATCGAGCGGGTGCGCTGCTCGGATGCCGGCAGCGTCACCTCCTTCCACCCGACGATCGAGTACGACTTGTCGAGCACCTGCACGGCGCAGCGGACCTCGGTGCCCGGGTCGGCCGAGACCTGCGAGTGCACGACCGTGCGGTGGTCGGACACCACGGTGTAGCCGAGCTCGGTGTTGTCGAGGCCGTGCGACTCCTGGTCGAGCCCGGCCCACACCACCCAGGCCACGAAGACCAGCACGACGGCGATCGCGGCGACGATGCCGAACAGCCTGCTGCGGCGCCGGCGGTCCGGCGTACGCCCGTACCGATCGTCCAGCGACGCGGCCGTGCCCGGGGCAGCGGTCGGAGCGGTGACGGTGGGGTGCAGCGGTTCGGACAGTTGGGGGCTCCCGGGGTGATTATCCTGGTCCCAGGGTAGTTCACGCCCCGCTGTGCGCTGCCCCCACGCCCGCGGTCGACGCGTGCGCGCCCCGCTCGACCCGCTCCCGTGAGGATCCTCGTGCCGTTCCGCCTGTTGGCCGTCCACGCCCACCCCGACGACGAGTCGAGCAAGGGTGCCGGGACGTCCGCCCGGTACGTCGCCGAGGGCCACCAGGTGATGGTCGTCTCGTGCACGGGCGGCGAGGCCGGGGACATCCTCAACGACCAGCTCGGCGAGCCCGCGACGAGCCGTGCGCACCGCGACATGGCCGGCTACCGCCGGTCCGAGATGGCCGCGGCGCAGGCGGCGCTCGGCATCGAGCACGTGTGGCTCGGCTACCACGACTCCGGGCTGCCGGACGCCGAGCAGGGCGAGTCGGTCCGGCCGGGCACGTTCTCGACCGTCCCGCTGGAGTACTCGACGGAGGCGCTCGTCCGCGTGGTCCGCCGCTTCCGCCCGCACGTGCTCGTCACCTACGACGAGAACGGCGGCTACCCCCACCCCGACCACATCCGCACGCACGAGGTCTCCGTGGCCGCGTGGCGCGACGCCGCCGACCCGACGAAGTACCCGGCCGCGGGGGAGCCGTGGGCGGTCAGCAAGCTCTACTACGAGCGCACGATGAACCCCCGCCGCTTCCGCACGATCTACGACGCACTGCGCGAGCGCGACCCGGACAGCCCGGCGATCGAGCAGCTCCGCGAGTGGGTCGAGCGCTTCTCCGACCGACCCGACCTCGCGACGACGCACGTCGACGTCAGCGCGTACTTCGACGCGCGCGACGCCGCCCTGCACGCGCACGCCAGCCAGGTGCCGCCGGACAGCTTCTTCTTCTCCTGGCCGAACGACCTCCTCGCGACGGTGTGGCCCACCGAGGACTACCAGCTCGTCGAGGCACGCGTGGCCACCGACCTGCCGGAGTCCGACCTGTTCGCGGGGCTCCCTGACGACGAGGACACCACCGCGTGAGCACCATCCTGACGGCCATCGCTGCCGCCGCCCCCAGCCCGAGCCCGACCGTCGTGCCCGACGTCGACGTCACCCCCGGGGTGGCCGGCTTCGTGGCGATCGCGGTGGTCGCGGTCGTGACGATCCTGCTCGTGGTCGACATGACCCGACGCATCCGTCGCACCCGCTACCGCGCGGAGATCCGCCAGCGGCTCGAGTCCGACGCCGGCAGCGCGACGACGGACGAGCCGGCGCGTCGCGCCGACGAGGACGGCCGGATCGACCTGGGCGACGACACCGAACGCGGCTGACGTCCCCGACGACACCCGCGCCGAGAACGGCACCAGCAGACGGACGGGAGGCCCGTGGCGAGTGAGCCACGGCCTCCCGTCCGTCGTCCGGTCACCCCGACCGTCCGGGTCCGGCCGTCCGCGGCGGTCGCGGTCAGCGCACCGGGTGCAGCGCGACGATGAGCACGCCGACCCACTGCGCGCCGAACGCGACGACGGTCAGGGCGTGGAAGACCTCGTGGAAGCCGAACACGGAGGGCGCGGGATCCGGGCGCTTGAAGCCGTAGACCAGCGCGCCGAGGACGTACGCCAGACCGCCGGAGAGCACGAGGACCGTCATCGGGATGCTCGCGGCGAAGAACTGCGGGAGCAGGCCGAGTGCGGCGCAGCCGAGCACCAGGTAGATCGGCACGTAGAGCCAGCGCGGCGCCCCGATCCACAGGACGCGGAAGGCGATGCCGAGCGCGGCACCCGACCACATCACCCAGAGCACGACGACCATGAGCGTGTGCGGCAGGGCACAGATCGCGATCGGCGTGTAGGTGCCGGCGATGAGCAGCAGGATGTTCGTGTGGTCGATCCGCTTGAGGATCTTCTTGACCGTCGGGCCCCACGGGAAGCGGTGGTAGGTCGCGGACACCCCGAACATGAGCAGGGACGTCGCCATGAACACGGCGCTGCCGGCCTTCGCCGCCGCGCTGTCGGCGAGGCAGATCAGCACGACGCCCATGGCGACGGCGAACGGGAACGTGCCGAGGTGGATCCACCCGCGCCAGGCGGGGCGCGGCGGCTCGTTGCTGGCCGCTTCCTCGGTGAACGGGACGTGGGGGAGCGTGGCGGTCTCGTCCTGCATGGGGTGACAGTAGGGCCCCTGGCCGAACGGGAGCAGGGAGTGCACGGCTCGGCACGGTCGGGGCTGCGGTGCACTACAGTCGTGGCGTGACCGGCAGGGTGGGATGGGCAGGGCGCGGCGTCCTCTACCGTGCCTACCAGCGTCGTATCCGCCGGCAGATCGACGGCCAGGCGATCCCGAAGCACGTCGCCATGATCGTGGACGGCAACCGTCGCTGGGCGAAGCAGCTCGGGCTCGAGTCGGCCGCCCACGGGCACCGCGCGGGCGCCGCGAAGATCCCGGAGTTCCTCGACTGGTGCGACGACCTCGGCATCGAGGTCGTGACGCTCTACCTGCTGTCCGCCGACAACCTGACCGGCCGCGGGGGCGAGGAGCTCGAGCAGCTCGTCGGGATCATCGGCGACCTCGCCGGGACGCTCGCCGGACACCGCGACTGGCGGGTGCAGCACGTCGGTTCCGACGAGGGGCTGCCCGCGGGGCTGCTCGGTGCGCTCGCCGACGCGGAGGCACGAAGCGCGGCCCACACCGGCCTGCACGTGAACCTCGCGGTGGGCTACGGCGGCCGACGGGAGATCGCGGACGCCATGCGCAGCATCGTCCGGGCACACGGCGAGGGCGGCGGCACGCTCGACACCCTGGCCGAGGTGCTGACGCCCGAGCTCATCGGGGACCACCTGTACACGCAGGGCCAGCCCGACCCCGACCTGGTGATCCGGACCTCGGGGGAGCAACGGCTCTCGGACTTCATGCTGTGGCAGAGCGCGCACAGCGAGTTCTACTTCGTCGAGGCCTTCTACCCGGACCTGCGCGAGGTCGACTTCCTCCGCGCCGTCCGCGACTTCGGTCTGCGGTCGCGGCGCTTCGGCGGCTGATCGTCGCCCGCTCCGACACTCCGGCGCCCCGAGCGGGGACGCATCGGGGTGCTGATGCGAGTGCGTCGAGTGGCCCAGGTTCGCCCGCGCGGGGTCGGTCCCAGTAGGCTCACAGGGTTTTCGTCCCACGGAAGGTTGCGCCTGTGAACATCGCCGAGTACGCGGCGGGCTTCGACGAGGAGTCCGGCTACCTCGACCACGCCGCCTTCGGGCCCGTGCAGACCGCCGTGCTCGAGGAGCAGCGCGTCCTCGGCACGATCCAGGAGCGCATGCGCTTCGGTGCCATGGAGACGCTCGACGAGCAGGACGCCCGGGTGCGCACCGTCGCCGCCCGGCTCGTCGGCCGCCGCGAGGACCAGGTCGTCTCGCAGACCGCGACGACCCCCGGACTGCTGCACACCGCGTTCGGCCTGACCGGTGGGGTCCTCGTCGCCGCCGACGAGTACCCGTCCCTGCCGCTCGCACTCGCGAGCGCCGCGTCGGCCACCGGTGGTCGCGTGCAGCCCGTCGTGGTCGAGTCCGGTGCCGGCTGGATGACCCCGTCACTCGTCCGGGAGCGCCTGACCGACGACGTCACCGCGGTCGCCGTGTCGCTGGTCGACTGGCAGACCGGGTACCTCGCCGACCTCGCCGCGATCCGCGAGATCATCGGTGACCGCCTGCTCGTCGTCGACGCCATCCAGGGATTCGGCGTCGTCGACGCCCCGTACGAGGTCGCCGACGTCGTCGCCACCGGCGGGCAGAAGTGGCTGCACGCCGGGTGGGGCACGGGCTTCGTCGCGTTCAGCGACCGGGCCCTGAACCGCCTGCGTCCAGCGCTGTCCGGCCCGCACGGCACGACCGGGTGGCCGACTGAGGTGCCGTCGGTGAAGCCGGGAGCCGCGGGCTACCAGATGACGCGCGTCGACCCGGTCGCTCAGGCCCGCATGGCCGTGTCGCTCGAACGCCTCGTGTCCGTCGGGGTCGGGGCCGTGCAGGAGCGGGTCGCCGACCGGGTCGAGCGGGTGCTCGACATCGCGGACGAGTTCGGCCTGTCGGTCGAGTCGAGCCGCGACCCGCGCGAGCGTGCCGGCATCGTCGTGCTGCGTCCGCCGCAGGGCCGGCTCACCGCGCTGTCCGCCGCGCTGCACAACCACGGGGTCACCGCAACGACGCGGCTCGGGGTCGCACGGGTGTCGGTGTTCGCGTCCACCACGGACGCGACGCTCGACATGTTCCGCGACGCCTGCCTGTCCTACGCCACCATGCAGTAGCCCCCGCGTGGCCTGCGCCCCGCTGCCGCGCGGCCTGCGCCCTGCTGCCGCGTGGTCTGTGCCGCGAAGGCGACAGGCTGCCGCGCACCGTCCGCGGCAGCCTGTCGCTTTCGCGGAATGAACCGAGCGAGCGGGCGGGAGCGGGAGGCGTGCGGCCGAGCGTGGCCCGGGCCGGACGGGAGGCGCGTGGCGGGCCCGCACCGCGCCTCCCGGCCGCCGCGGTGCGCGTTCACGCGACCGTAACCTGCGGAACCGCGTGTCGCGGTGCGCGTGTCGGGGGCCGGTCGTAGCTTGGCCCCATCGGGCACAGTGCCCGGTCGAAGCGGCCAGGCAACGGTGCTTCGGGACCGCTCAACGGCCGCGTCGAGGACAGTGACCGGGCCGAGCGCGGCCCGGGGATGGAGTGGTCGTGACCTCTCGCAACGTCTCTCGCGAACCCGCCCAGCGGCCCACCGCGGACTCGTCCACATCGGTCGCCCAACGCACGTACGTGCTCGACACCTCGGTGCTCCTCAGCGATCCGCGGGCCCTGTTCCGCTTCGCCGAGCACGCCGTGGTGCTGCCCGTGGTCGTCGTCAGCGAGCTCGAGTCCAAGCGCAACGACCCGGAGATCGGGTACTTCGCGCGGCAGGCCGTGCGGCTGCTCGACGAACTGCGCATCGAGCACGAGCGACTCGACTTCCCCATCGCACTCGACGACGGCGGGTCGTTCCGCGTCGAACTGAACCACTCGAACCAGTCCGTCCTGCCGTCGGGGCTGCAGCTCGGCGACAACGACTCGCGCATCCTGGCGGTCGCGTCGAACCTGGCGAACGACGGACTCGACGTCGTCGTCGTGTCGAAGGACCTGCCCTTGCGGGTGAAGGCCTCGTCGATCGGCATGGCGGCCGAGGAGTACCGCGCCGAGCTCGCCGTCGACTCGGGCTACACGGGCATCACCGACCTGCAGGTGTCCGGCGAGCAGATGAGCGACCTGTACGAGCACGAGGAGATCCGGTCGTCGCGACTCGACGGCGTCCCGGTGAACACCGGTGTCGTCATCCACTCGGAGCGCGGGTCGGCCCTCGGACGCGTGCACGAGGCCGGGGCCGTGTCGCTCGTCCGCGGCGACCGCGAGGTCTTCGGTCTGCGCGGCCGCTCCGCCGAGCAGCGGCTCGCGATCGACGCCCTGCTCGACCCCGAGATCGGCATCGTGTCGCTCGGCGGCTCCGCGGGTACCGGCAAGTCGGCGCTCGCGCTCTGCGCCGGACTCGAGGCCGTGCTCGAACGACAGCAGCACAAGAAGATCATGGTCTTCCGCCCGCTCTACGCCGTCGGCGGTCAGGAACTCGGCTACCTGCCCGGGGACGCCGCCGAGAAGATGAACCCGTGGGCGCAGGCGGTCTTCGACACCCTCGGCGCGCTGGTGTCCGACAACGTCCTCGACGAGGTCGTCGAGCGCGGCATGCTCGAGGTCCTGCCGCTGACGCACATCCGCGGGCGTTCCCTGCACGACGCGTTCGTGATCGTCGACGAGGCGCAGTCCCTCGAGCGGAACGTGCTGCTCACCATGCTGTCCCGGATCGGGCAGAACTCCCGCGTGGTCCTGACGCACGACGTGGCGCAGCGGGACAACCTGCGCGTCGGTCGGCACGACGGCATCGCGAGCGTCATCGAGCGGCTCAAGGGGCACCCGCTGTTCGCCCACGTCACGCTGACCCGCTCGGAGCGGTCCGCGATCGCGGCGCTCGTCACCGAGTTGCTCGACTCGCCCGACCTGGGCTAGCGCGGGCCCGGTCTCGTCCTGTTCTGTCCGCGAAAGCGACAGATCGCTGCGAACGGTTGGCGGCGGTCTGTCGCTCTCGCGGTACTGACCGGCGCGGACGGCGCCGCACGCGACCAGCACGACGGACGGGAGGCGCGGTGCCAGCCGGCACCGCGCCTCCCGTCCGTCAGTGGGTGGCGTCCGTCAGTTCGGGTGCGTCATGGACAGCACGTCGAGAGCGCTGTCCAGCTGCTCCTCGGTGACCTCGCCGCGCTCCACGTGGCCCAGGGCGACGACGGCCTCGCGGACGGTGATGCCCTCGGCGACGGCGTACTTGGCGACCTTCGCCGCGGCCTCGTAGCCGATGACACGGTTGAGCGGCGTGACGATCGACGGCGACGACTCGGCGAACGCCCGCGCGCGCTCGAGGTTCGCCTGCAGCCCGTCGATGGTCTTGTCGGCCAGCACCCGCGAGCTGTTCGCGAGCAGACGGATCGACTCGAGCAGCGCCGTGCCCATCACCGGGATGGCGACGTTGAGCTCGAAGGCTCCCGACGCGCCGGCCCAGGCGACGGTCGCGTCGTTGCCGATGACCCGTGCCGCGACCATGAGCGTGGCCTCGGGGATGACCGGGTTCACCTTGCCGGGCATGATCGACGAGCCTGGCTGCAGGTCCGGGATGTGCAGTTCGCCGAGGCCCGTGTTCGGCCCCGAGCCCATCCAGCGCAGGTCGTTGTTGATCTTCGTCAGGCTGACCGCGATGACCTTGAGGGCACCAGACGCCTCGACCAGGGCATCCCGCGCGCCCTGCGCCTCGAAGTGGTCGAGCGCCTCGGTGATCGGCAGCCCCGTGTCCTCGGCCAGGCGGGCGATGACCTGCTGCGGGAAGCCCTTCGGTGTGTTGATCCCGGTGCCGACCGCGGTACCACCGAGCGGGACCTCGGCGACGCGGGGGAGCGTGGCCTGCACGCGCTCGATGCCGAGCCGGACCTGGCGGGCGTACCCGCCGAACTCCTGGCCGAGGGTGACCGGGGTCGCGTCCATCAGGTGGGTGCGCCCGGACTTCACGGCGTCGGCCCAGAGCGTCGCCTTGGCCTCGAGCGACTCCGCCAGGTGCTCGAGTGCGGGGACGAGCGTGCGGATGAGGGCCTCGGTCACGGCGACGTGCACGGAGGTCGGGAACACGTCGTTCGACGACTGCGACGCGTTCACGTGGTCGTTCGGGTGGACGTCCGTGCCGGCGATGCGGGTGGCCAGGGTCGCCAGGACCTCGTTCATGTTCATGTTCGACGAGGTGCCGCTGCCGGTCTGGTAGACGTCGACCGGGAACTGGTCGTGGTGCTCGCCGCCGATGATCGCGTCCGCCGCCTGCGCGATGGCGTCGGCGACGGCCGGGTCGACGATCCCCAGGGACCCGTTGACGACCGCCGCGGCCCGCTTGATCCGCGCGAGGGCGACGATCTGCGCCGGCTCGAGGCCGCTGCCCGAGATCGGGAAGTTCTCGACGGCGCGCTGGGTCTGGGCACGGTACAGGGCCGATGCCGGGACCCGGACCTCGCCCATCGTGTCGTGCTCGATGCGGTACTCGCCCTCGGGAGCGCCGTTCGTGGCTGTGGTCGCGGTGGTGTCGGTCACGTCGTCGTGGTCCTTCCTGTGGTGCGCCGGCGCGGTCGCGTCGGTGCGGTCGTGGTGTCCCGTCGGTGTCGGGACGGTCGTCGTCGGTGCCGGTCAGGCCTCGCCGACGACGGTGTCGACGGAGACCTCTCCGGTCCCCAGGTCGTAGGTCGCGCCGACGACGGCGAGCCGGCCCTCGGCGATCGCGTCGGAGACGACACCGGAACGCTCGATCACCTGGCGGAGCGTGGCCTCGAGGTGCGCGGCGCCGACGGCCTCCTGCGGGAGCTCGGCGTCGGTCGCGCGGACCTGCTCGACGCTCGGTGCGATCGCGTCGACGAGCGCCTGCAGGTGCGGCGCGGGCACGGGCTCGCCGGAACGGGCAGCGGCCACGGCACCGCACTTCGTGTGCCGCAGCACGACGACGAGCGGGGTGCCGAGGGCGACGACCGCGAACTCGATCGAGCCGAGCACGACGTCGTCGACGATCTGACCGGCGTTCCGGATCGCGAACAGGTCACCGATGCCGGCGTCGAAGACGTGCTCGAACGGCACGCGCGAGTCCGAGCAGCCGAGCACCGTCGCGAAGGGTGCCTGCGAGCCGGTGAGCTCACCACGGCGGTCCGGGTCGATCCGGCCGGTGCGGCGCTTGTCAGCGGCGAAGCGGGCGTTGCCCTCGACGAGCAGGCGGAGGGCGTCGGACGGGGTGGATGCGGCGCGGTCGGGCATGGTCTTCCTCGTGCTTCGGGTTCGGTCGGGTGGGGTCAGTTCGCGAGTTGCTCGGTGACGGCCTTCGCGACGGTCGTGAACGACGAGTCGTCGGCGGTGCCGGACAGGACGATGGTGTCGCGACCGAAGGTGTGGACGAGCGAGTACGCGTGGTTGCCGGCGTCCTTGCCCTCGTCACGGCGGTCGTACACGGTCCACTTCGTGCCGTCGATCGTGCGGTCGCCCGTGGCGGGCTTCTGGTCGAGCTGGTTCGCCACCCACGACGCGTTCGCGTCGATCCCCTGCTGCAGGCCGATGTACTGGCGGTCCGGGGTGACGAGGCCGACGGTCCAGACCCGGACGCCGTCCGACGTCTTGTCCTGGAAGTCGGCGCGGTTCGAGGTGAAGCCGTCGGGCAGATCCGGTGCCGCGAGCGTCACGCCGGGCACGTCCGCGCCGGCGGCCACCTGCTGGTAGTCGACGGAGCGGTCGACGGTCTGGTCGGGCCGGACGACCACGGCGACCAGGAAGAGGACGATGCCGAGCGAGGCGATGAGCGCGAGGACGAGGTTGAAGGCGGTCTGGTGCTCGCGACGGGTGCGGCGCGCGGCGTCCTTGCGGGCCCAGGTCTCCTCGGGGGTCTCCGGGCGACCGAGCTCGGCGACGATGGGGCGTCCGTCGGGGTCGGTCACCGTGCCGCTCCGTCCTGGTCCGTCGGGGCGTCCGGCGTGCCCTCGCCGGTCGACGCGGCGCGGGCGGCGTCCAGGCGGGCACGTGCGCCGACGAGCCACTCCTCGCAGCGGGCAGCGAGTGCTTCGCCACGCTCCCAGAGGGCGAGCGAACGCTCGAGTGTCGCGGACCCCTGCTCCAGCTCGCCGACGACGCGCACGAGTTCGTCGCGCGCTGCCTCGTAGCTCAGCGACTGCACGTCGGACGGCACGGGTTCCTGCTGGGATGACACACCCCGATCCTACCGAGCACCCTCCGACGCGGCCGACCGCGCCCGACGGTGTGGAGGACCGGCGACGTCCAGCCCGTGGAGGACCGGCGACGCCCCAGCCCGAGGAGGACGGGCGAAGCCCTGACCGGCTACGCGCCGGAGCCGTCCGGTCCGGGCCCCTCCGGCTCCAGCGTGCCCGTCGCCGTGCCGGCACCGAGCGTGACGTGCACCGGCGTCGCGCCGTCGAGGTCCTCGGTGCCGCGCACGACACCGCCGTCCGTCCGCTGCACGATCGCGTACCCGCGACGCAGGGTGTCCCGCGGCGAGAGCGCGCGGAGCCGTCCGGTCAGGTGCCCGACCTCGCTGTGCGAGCGTTCGAGCCGTCGGTCGAGCAGCTCGCGGGCACGGGACAGGTCACGGGCGACCTCCTCTGCCCGGGTGTCGACGAGCCACGCGGTCGACGCCAGCGCCGGGCGCGACCGGAGCGCTGCGATCCGGTCGGCCTCGACCGACAGGGTGTGCGAGAGCCGGAGTCCGAGCCGCGCCCGGGCCTGCCGCACGTTGGCGAGTTCCTCGGCCACGTCGGGCACCACGCGCTTCGCGGCGTCCGTCGGGGTCGACGCACGCAGGTCGGCGACCTCGTCGAGGATCGGGCGGTCTGCCTCGTGCCCGATCGCCGAGACGATCGGGGTGGTGGCGGAAGCGGCGGTCCGGACGAGCCCCTCGTCGCTGAAGCCGAGCAGGTTCTGGAAGTCGCCGCCACCCCGGGCCACGATGATGACGTCGACCTCTGGGTCGGCGTCGAGCTCGACGATCGCCGCGGTGACCTCGCCGACGGCGCGTTCGCCCTGCACCGCCGTGTGCACGGTGCGGAACTCGACCTGCGGCCAACGCAGCTGCGCGTTCCGCTTGACGTCCTTCTCGGCGTCGGAGTCCTTGCCCGTGATGAGGCCGATGCGGTGGGGCAGGAACGGCAGACGCTTCTTGCGGGAGGGGTCGAACAGCCCCTCCTCCGCCAGGGTCCGGCGGAGCCGCTCCAGCCGTTCGAGCAGGTCACCGAGCCCGACGTGCTTCATCTCGACGATCTGCATCGTCAGCGAGCCGCCCTTGACCCAGTAGTTCGGCTTGACCGCGGCGACGACCCGGGCGCCCTGCCCCAGGTCAGCCGGCACCCGCGACCGCACGCTCGACCAGATCGAGAACGACACGGTCGCGTCGACCTCGACGTCCTTGAGCTTGCCGTACACGTTGCCGCCGGCGACGTTCCACTGGGTGATCTCACCCTCGACCCAGGCGGTGCCGAGCCGGTCGATCCAGTCGCGGAGCTTCGCGCCGAGCAGGGCGACGGGCCACGGGTTGTCGGCCGTCGGCGGGCCCTGTTCGATCGCCATGCCCACCATCGTGCCGCATGCCGGCGACAGCGCCGACCCGTGGTGCCGCACGCTAGTGCCGGACGGCGCGCCGCGCCCGCGCTCCGGACCGCCGAGCTGCGGCGGTGCCGCACGCACGTGCCGGACGGCGCGCCGCGCCCGCGCTCCGGACCGCCGCGCTGCGCCCGGGTCCTGCCCCCCGCCGGGCTCCGCACCCGACGCCGGCGCACCCAGGCCCCGCGGGTGCCCGGCACCTATCATCGGGGGCGTGACGATCACCAACGGCCGCACGGTCCCGCTCGCCCCGCCGAGGGTGCACGCAGCGCGCGGTCGCCTGCGGGACGAGCCGGTCGCCGGCACCAAGAAGGTCCTGCTCGCCGCCCCACGCGGGTACTGCGCGGGCGTCGACCGCGCCGTGGTCGCGGTCGAGAAGGCACTCGAACAGTACGGCGAGCCCGTCTACGTGCGGAAGCAGATCGTGCACAACGTCCACGTCGTCTCCACGCTCGAGCAGCGCGGTGCGGTGTTCGTCGACGACGTCGCCGAGGTCCCGCGCGGCGCGCACGTCGTCTTCAGCGCCCACGGCGTCTCGCCCGCCGTCGTGGCCGGCGCCGCCGAGCGCGACCTGCACGCCATCGATGCGACCTGCCCCCTCGTCACCAAGGTCCACCGCGAGGCGACCCGCTTCGCGAAGGCGGACCGCACGATCATCCTCATCGGTCACGCCGGCCACGAGGAGGTCGAGGGCACCATGGGCCACGCCCCCGAGCGCACGATCCTGGTCAACGGCCCCGAGGAGGTCGCCGCGCTCGAGGTCCCCGACCCCGACAACCTCGTCTGGCTCTCGCAGACCACGCTGAGCGTCGACGAGACGATGGAGACCGTCCGGCTGCTCCGCGAGCGGTTCCCGTCGATCGAGAACCCGCCGTCGGACGACATCTGCTACGCCACACAGAACCGCCAGGTCGCGGTGAAGAAGGTCGCGCCGGACGCGGACCTGGTCATCGTGGTCGGCTCGGCGAACTCCTCGAACAGCGTGCGACTCGTCGACGTCGCCCTCGAGTACGGTGCAGCGGCCGCGCACCGCGTCGACTACGCCGAGGAGATCCGCCAGGACTGGCTCGACGGCGTCCGGACGGTGGGCGTGACCAGCGGCGCCTCGGTGCCCGAGGAACTCGTCACCGAGGTCCTCGAGCAGCTCGCGGACGCCGGCTACGGCACGGTGGAAGAGGTGGTGACGGCGCACGAGGACCTGATGTTCTCGCTCCCCAAGGAACTCCGCACCGACGCCTCGGGCAACCCCACCCGCGCGCTCGGCGGGCGGCGCTCGTGAGCGGCGACTGGTCGTCGGCACCGGCCCGCGAGCCGGGTCACGTGGACGAGACCGCGCTCGGCCGGGAGGCCCGCCCCGCGTCCGCCTCGTCGGCCACCGGTCGACGGGACGGCCGGGTCCACGGCACACCGGCACCCGAGTACGGCGAGTACGCCCCCGAGGGCTGGGTGAACCCGGTCCTGGTCGAGCAGGAGCGGCAGGCGGCCGAGGACCGACGTCGGGACGACGCGCAGCGGCAGGACGCCGTCACGCGTCGCGCACCTGATCCGACCCGGCCGGGTCCCGACGGGCGTGACGTCCGACGGACGCACGAACCCGGGTCCCCTCGTGGGTCGAGTGCCGCTCCCACGTCTGCGTCGACGAGCCCCTACGGCGCCTCGCGGCTCGACTTCGTGCTCACCGTCGGGCTGCTGTTCGTCGGCCTCTGGTCCGTCTTCGGCGCGCTGTCCACCGGCATGGTCGCGAGTGTCACCCGCGAGTACGTGGCGGGGCAGTTCGGCGAGATGTCCTCGCCCGCTGCCCTGTCCTCCGCCGCGGTCGTCCGCGTGGTGATCCTCGCAGTGGTCTTCGCCCTGGTCGCCTGGTGGTCGGTCCGACGCCTCCGTGCCCGCCGCTGGACGTTCTGGGTGCCGTTGGTCGGCGGGGTCGTCGCGAGCGCGCTCGGTGCCGTGCCGATGCTCGTCGTGGTGTTCCAGGACCCCGCCGTGCAGGAGGCGATCCGTCGGGCGTCCGGCGGGTAGGCGCCGGAGCGCGCCGTCGCCCATTCGGCGAGACCGCGCCGTCGCCTACCCGGCGAGGAAGGCCGCGACGGCGCCGTGCAGCGCGGCGAGGTCGTCCACGTGCACGAGCTCGCGGACCGAGTGCATCGACAGCAGGCCGACGCCGATGTCGATCGTCGGGATGCCGAGTCGCGTCGCGGCGATCGGGCCGATCGTCGAGCCGCCGGGGATCGTGTTGACGTTGACGAACGGCTGCCAGGACACCCCGGCGGCGTCGCACGCGGCGGACCAGACGGCCTCGCCCTTCGCCTCGGTCATGTAGCGCTGGTTCGCGCTGATCTTCAGGAGCGGGCCGCCGCCCGGACGCGGGCGGTTCGTCGGGTCGTGCTTCTCGGGCTGGTTCGGGTGCACCAGGTGCCCGGCGTCGCTCGAGAGCAGCCACGACGCGCGGAACGCCCGAGCTGCCTCGGACCGCGTGGCGCCGAGCCCCTCCTGCACGCGGCCGAGGACGTCCTCGAGGAACGGCCCGCCGGCGCCGGACGGGGTCGACGAGCCGATCTCCTCGTGGTCGAACGCCGCGAACACCGGCACGTGGTCGCCGTCGACTGGTGCATCGATGATCCCGCGGAGCCCTGCGTGCACGCTCGTCAGGTTGTCCATCCGACCGGAGGCGAGGAACTCCCGGTCGATGCCGATCCGTGCCGGCGCCTGCGTGTCCGCGAGGAAGAGGTCCCACGACACCGCGTCCTCCCCGAGGCGGCCGCGCAGCCACGCGAGCACGTCGGTGCCGCCGGCGGTGCCGTCCGTGCCGACGACCGGCAGGGTGTGGCGCTGCCGGTCGATCTCCTTGCCGTCGTTCACCCCGCGGTCGAGGTGGATCGCGAGGTTCGGGATCCGGGCGACGGCGTCGGTCGACACGAGGCGCACCGAGCCGTCGGCGTCGACCACGCGCCCGGCGATGCGGAGGTCGCGGTCGAACCACGTCGACAGGAGCGCCCCGCCGTAGACCTCGACGTTGAGCTGCTCCCACCCGCCGACACGCACGGCCGGGTTCGGCTTGATGCGGAAGCCGGGGGAGTCCGTGTGAGCGCCGAGGATGCGGAACGGGGTGGTCGGGGTGGCACCCGAGGGCAGACGCCACGCGATGACCGCGCCGTCGCGGACGACCACGTACGCTCCCGCCTCGGTCGGCCAGGCGTCGAGCTCCGACAGCTCCGTGAACCCCGCCGCGACGAGCTGGTCCCGCGCGACCGCAGCCGCGTGGAACGCGGTGGGCGACTCGGTGACGTACTGGGCGAACGAGGAGGCGATGGCGTCGGAGGTCACCTGCCCATCGTGGCACGGGCGGTGGTGGCGACCGGACGCGGAACGGGGCGCGTCCGTCGGACGCGCCCCGTTCCTCCCGGCTGGTGGCCTGCGATCAGCCCTTGCTGTTGCCGGCCGAGCCGAGGACCTTCGCGGCCTCGACGACGCGGGCCGCCATGGCGGTCTCGGCGACCTTGCCCCATGCGCGCGGGTCGTACTGCTTCTTGTTGCCGACCTCGCCGTCGATCTTCAGCACGCCCTCGTAGTTCCGGAACATCGAGTCGGCGATCGAGCGGGTGAACGCGTACTGCGTGTCCGTGTCGATGTTCATCTTGATGACGCCGTTGCGGACGGCCTCGTGGATCTCGTCGTCGGTCGAGCCGGAGCCGCCGTGGAAGACGAGGTCGAGCGGGTTCTCGCCGGTGCCGTGCTTCTCGGCGACGGACCGCTGGATCTCGCCGAGGAGCTCCGGACGCAGCTTGACGTTGCCCGGCTTGTAGACGCCGTGCACGTTGCCGAACGTCAGGGCCGCGATCCAGCGACCCTGGTCGCCCAGGCCGAGCGCGTCGACGACCTTCTCGACGTCGTTCGGGGTCGTGTACAGCGCGTCGTTGGTGCCCTCGTGCTGGACGCCGTCCTCTTCTCCGCCGACGACGCCGATCTCGACCTCGAGGATCGCGTTGATGTTGCGCGTCTTCTGGATCATCGTCTTCGCGATCTCGATGTTCTCGTCGAGCGGCACGGCCGAGCCGTCCCACATGTGCGACTGGAAGATCGGGTTGCGGCCCTGGCGGACCTCCTCCTCGCTCGCGGCGATGAGGGGCATGACGAAGCCGTCGAGGGCGTCCTTCGGGCAGTGGTCGGTGTGCAGTGCGACGGTGACGTCGTAGTTCTTCGCGACCTCGTGCGCGAAGCGGGCCATCGCGAGGGCGCCGGCGGCGCGGTTCTTCACGGTGTGCCCGGCGAAGTAGTCGGCGCCACCGGTCGTGACCTGGAGGATGCCGTCCGAGCCGGCCTCCTGCAGGCCCTGGAGGACCGCGTTGATCGTCTGGGAGGAGGACACGTTCACCGCGGGGTAGGCGAACTTGCCGGCCTTCGCTCGTTCGAGCATCTCGGCGTACTGTTCCGGCGTTGCGATGGGCACTGCGATCTCCTTCGACTGGTGGTTCCCCGCCGAGCCTAGTCAGGGCTCCTCGACGGGTTACAGCGTGCACGTCCGTGCACCCGTTCGGCCGCGCCGGAGCCCGATCGGTAGGCTCTGGTCGTGACTCCCACTACGGAAACCGGCTCCCTGTTCCTCCAGCCCGACCGCAACCTGGCGCTCGAGCTCGTGCGTGCGACGGAGGCCGCCGCGATCCGTGCCCAGCCGTGGGTCGGTCGGGGCGAGAAGAACCTCGCCGACGGTGCCGCCGTCGACGCCATGCGGAAGTTCCTCGGCACGGTGAACTTCGACGGCGTGGTCGTCATCGGCGAGGGCGAGAAGGACGACGCCCCGATGCTCTTCAACGGTGAGCACGTGGGCAACGGGCACGGCCCGGCCTGCGACATCGCGGTCGACCCGATCGACGGCACCTCGCTCACCGCTGCCGGCCGCCAGAACGCCATCTCCGTGATGGCCGTCTCGGACCGCGGGTCGATGTACGACCCGTCGGCCGTGTTCTACATGGACAAGATCGCCGCGGGTCCCGAGGGCCGCGGGGTCCTCGACCTCGAGAAGCCGATCGGCGAGAACATCCGCGCGCTCGCCAAGGCGAAGCACAAGGACATCGAGGACATGCAGATCGCCGTCCTCGACCGCCCGCGCCACGACGAGCTGATCCGCGCGATCCGTGCCACGGGTGCCGGCACGCGCCTGCTGCTCGACGGTGACGTCGCCGGTGGCATCTCGGCCGCGCTGCCCGGCTCGAAGATCGACATGTGCGTCGGCGTCGGCGGCACTCCGGAGGGCATCATCACCGCGTGCGCGATCAAGGCGCTCGGCGGCGTGATCCTCGGCAAGCTCCAGCCGAAGGACGACGAGGAGCGCCAGAAGGCCCTCGACGCCGGCCACGACCTGGACGCGGTCCTCGACCAGGACGACCTGGTGACGGGCGACAACACGTTCTTCGTCGCGACCGGTGTCACCGACGGCGTGCTCGTGGACGGTGTCCGCCGCTCGCGTGGTGTCATCCACACCGACTCGCTCGTGCTCCGCTCGCGCTCGAACACGATCCGCCGTATCCAGGCCGACCACCGCGCCGAGAAGTGGTTCTGATTCAGCCGGTGTGCTGACGTCCGCCGCGGTGCTGACAGCGGGACGGAACCACGGATTCGACATCGAACCAGGTCTACCGATCGGTTCGATGTCGGATCCGTGGTTCGACGGCCCGGCCTCGCGCCGCTGTGTGCCGCGCCTCGCTCAGTCGTCGTCGAGGGCGCCGACGAGCTCGGGCGCGCTGAGCAGCCGCGGCTCGTCGTCGATCGTCCCCGGGTCGGCGAGCACCTTCGACTCGTCGAGCAGCGACAGGCGTCGGGCGCTCGGCAGCACCTGGCGCTCGAGCGACCCGACGAACCGGTTGTAGTCGACGACGGACCCGCGGATCGCCCGGCCGAGCTTGTCGACGTGTCCGCCGAGGGTCGCCAGGCGCCCGTAGAGCTCGCGCGACACCCGGAAGAGCTCCCGGGCCTCGGCGGTGACGACGTCCTGCTGCCACGAGAACGCCACCGTCTTGAGCACCGACCACAGCGTGACCGGTGACGCCAGGGCGATCCGCTTCCGGAAGGCGTGGTCGAGCAGGCCCGGGTCGGCGGCGAGCGCGCTCGAGATCAGCGACTCGGACGGGATGAACGCGATCGTCAGCTCGGGCGAGGCGTCGTAGCCCGTCCAGTACTCCCGCGCGGCCAGGGCATCGACGTGCGCGCGGAGCGCCTTGACGTGCTGCGCGATGAGCTGGTCGCGCCGGGCACCCTCGGCCCCGGTCGCGCTCGCCGGGATCTCCGCCGCCTGCAGGTAGGCGCTGAAGGGGACCTTCGCGTCGACCGCGATCGTCTTGCCCCCGGGCAGGTGCACGACCATGTCCGGTCGGGCGGTGCCGGCGGCCGTCGTCACCGAGGACTGCACGTCGAAGTCGACGCGCTCGAGGAGCCCGGCGGCCTCGACCACGTTCCGCAGCTGCGTCTCGCCCCACACGCCGCGGGTGCTGTTCGACGACAGGGCGCTCGCGAGCGTGTCGGCCGTGGCGCGGAGTCGTTCCTCGGACTCGGCGGCGGACCGCAGCTGGGCGGACAGTGCGCCGTACTGCTCGGTCCGCGACTGCTCGAGCTCGGCGATCTTCGCCCGCATCTGGTCGAGCGTCTGCGCGACGGGGCTGAGCGCCGACAGCACCTTCGACTCGCCCTGGGTCCGTGCCGCGTCGGCGCCGTGCATGCGCTGCACGAGGTGCTCGAGCTCGGCGGCCCGACGCTCGAGGGAGTCGACCTGGCGGCGGTACTGCGCGTCCTGGGCGTCGAGCCGTTCCTCGGCGTCGGCGCGCACGGAGTCGAGCTGTGCACGCAGCGCGTCGGCGGTCGCTCGGGCGGCGGCGGCGTCGACGCCGGCGCGCGAACGGGCGAGCGACCACGCGACGACGGCACCGACGGCGATGCCGAGCACGAGGCCGATGACCAGGGCGAGGATCTGCATGTCGTGACTGTGGCAGGTCCCACCGACACGCGCCTCCCGGCCGGAGTCCGACCGGGGGCCGATCCATGTACTGACATTAGGGCAAACTCCGTGTACAGTCGTGCTCGTCCGCCGATGAAGCCGCACGGAAGGTCCTCGCGTCGCATGACCAACGAAGCTCCCCACGTCCACGACGTGATCACGATGGGACGCGTCAGCGTCGACGTCTACCCGCAGCAGACCGGCCCGCTCGAGGACGTCACGACCTTCTCGAAGTCGGTCGGGGGCAGTGCGACCAACGTCGCGATCGCCGCGGCCCGGCACGGCGCCGACGCAGCGGTGGTCACCCGCACGGGGAACGACCCGTTCGGCCGGTACATCGCGCGCACCCTGCCGGAGTTCGGCGTCGCGAACGAGTTCGTCGAGACGGTCGAGGGGCTGAACACCCCCGTGGCCTTCTGCGAGGTCTTCCCGCCGGACGACTTCCCGCTCTACTTCTACCGGGCCCCGAAGGCGCCGGACCTGATGATCACGACGAAGTCCCTGCCGCTCCACGCGATCGAGCGGACCCGGGTGTTCTGGACCACCGTCACGGGACTCAGCGAGGAGCCGAGCCGCAGTGCCCACCACGCGGCGTACGCGGCACGGAGCGCATCGAAGGCCGCCACGAGGTCGCACACCGTGCTCGACCTCGACTACCGGGCCGTGTTCTGGTCGAACCCCGCAGCGGCGACGCGCGAGGTCGCCGTCGCCCTCGAGCACGCCACCGTCGCCGTCGGCAACCGCGAGGAGTGCGAGGTCGCGGTGGGGGAGACCGACCCCGTCCGCGCCGCAGACGCCCTGCTCGACCGCGGTGTCGAGGTGGCGATCGTCAAGCAGGGGCCGAAGGGCGTCCTGGCGAAGACCCGCGACGAGACGGTCGAGTACCGGCCGCACACCATCGACGTCGTCAACGGGCTCGGCTCCGGGGACGGGTTCGGCGGGGCGCTCGTGCACGGCCTGCTGCAGGGCTGGAGCCTCGACCGCACCCTCGCCTTCGCGAACGCGGCCGGCGCCATCGTCGCCACCCGGTTCGAGTGCTCGACCGCGATGCCGACGAGCGACGAGATCGACGAGTTCCTGCGCACGAACCCGGCGCAGGCGACGACGAAGGAGGGCATCGATGCCTGAGATCAGCCCCGCCGACTTCGCCCGGCTGCGGGACCTGCGCGCCGGGTCGCCGGAGCGGGTCGCCGAGGTCCTGCGGACCCGGACCCGCCGCCCGCTGCTCGCCGACGACGGCAAGCTGTTCATCGTGGCCGCCGACCACCCCGCCCGTGGTGCGCTCGCCGTCCGCGACGACGCCTCGGCGATGGCCGACCGCTACGACCTGCTCGAGCGCCTCGTCACGGCCCTCGGCAGGCCGGGCGTCGACGGGGTCCTCGGCACGCCGGACGTCCTCGAGGACCTGGCGCTCCTCGGGGCGCTCGACGGCAAGGTCGTCGTCGGCTCGATGAACCGCGGCGGCCTGCGCGGTGCCTCGTTCGAGCTCGACGACCGCTACACCGCGTACTCCGCCCGGGCGATCAAGGACGCCGGGCTCGACTTCGCGAAGCTGCTCGTCCGGGTCGCGCTCGACGACGCCGGCACCGCCCCGACGCTCGAGGCGACCGCGCGCGCCGTGACCGAGGCGGCCGCGCTGCAGCTGCCGGTCATGCTCGAACCGTTCATGTCCTCGTGGCGCGACGGCCGGGTCGTCAACGACCTGAGCGCCGACGCCGTGATCACCTCGATGGCGATCGCCGCGGGCCTGGGGGAGTCGAGCGCCTACAGCTGGCTGAAGATCCCGGTCGTCGACGACATGGCGCGGGTGATGGCCGCGACCACCCTGCCGACGCTCCTGCTCGGCGGCGACCCGTCGGGCAGCCCCGACGAGACGTACGCCACGTGGGCCGACGCGCTCGCCCTGCCGGGGGTCCGCGGACTCGTCGTCGGCCGCACGCTGCTCTACCCGCAGGACGGTGACGTCGCCACCGCGGTCGACGTCGCGTCCGCACTCGTCCACAGCCGGGAGGCACGGGACGAGTCCTCCACACCGACTCGCGATCACCCCGACTCGCCTGCCCCGTCCGCCACCCTGGACACGTCCGTCCCGGAAGGAAGCAACGCATGACCACCAGCACCGAGACCAGCAGCGGCACCGAGACCGGCCCCGGCACCGACACCGGCACGACGACGGTCGGACACTGGATCGACGGCGAGCACGTCGCGTCGGCCTCCGGCCGGACGGCGCCGGTCTACGACCCGGCGCTCGGCGTCGCCACGAAGCAGGTCGCCCTCGCCGACGAGGCCGAGATCCAGCGGGCGATCGCGAGTGCCAAGGCGGCGTTCCCGGCGTGGAGCAACCTCTCGCTCGCCAAGCGGCAGCAGATCCTCTTCGCGTTCCGCGAGGTCCTGAACCGCGACAAGGCCGAGCTCGCCGAGATCATCACGAGCGAGCACGGCAAGGTCATCGACGACGCCCTGGGGGAGATCGCCCGCGGGCAGGAGGTCGTCGAGCTCGCGACGAACATCCCGTCGCTGATGAAGGGCGAGTTCTCCGACCAGGTCTCGACCGGCATCGACGTGTACTCGATCCGCCAGCCGCTCGGCGTCGTGGGAATCATCTCGCCGTTCAACTTCCCGGCGATGGTGCCGCTCTGGTTCCTGCCGATCGCGATCGCGGCCGGCAACACCGTCGTGCTCAAGCCGAGCGAGAAGGACCCGTCCGCCGCGATCTGGCTGGCCGCGAAGTTCCAGGAGGCGGGCCTGCCCGACGGCGTCTTCACCGTGCTGAACGGTGACAAGGCCGCGGTCGACGGACTCCTCACGAGCCCGGACGTCGAGTCGATCTCGTTCGTCGGCTCGACCCCGATCGCCCAGTACGTGTACGAGACCGGGACGAAGCACGGCAAGCGCGTGCAGGCCCTCGGCGGGGCGAAGAACCACATGCTCGTGCTGCCGGACGCCGACCTCGACCTCGTCGCGGACAACGCGATCAACGCGGGCTTCGGCTCCGCCGGCGAGCGCTGCATGGCGATCTCGGTCGTCGTCGCCGTCGAGCCGGTGGCCGACGAGCTCGTCGCGAAGATCCGCGAGCGCGCGGCGACGCTGCGCATCGGTGACGGACGCCGCGGCTGCGACATGGGTCCGCTCGTCACCGAGCAGCACCGCGACAAGGTCGCCTCGTACATCGAGGTCGCCGAGCAGGACGGCGCCGAGGTCGTGGTGGACGGCCGCACCGTCCGGCCCGACGGCGACGAGAACGGCTTCTGGCTCGGCCCGACCCTGATCGACCGGGTGCCGACGACGAGCCGCGTCTACACCGAGGAGATCTTCGGCCCGGTGCTGTCGGTGGTCCGGGTGCAGTCCTACGACGAGGGTCTCGAGCTCATCAACTCCGGCGCGTTCGGCAACGGCACCGCGATCTTCACGAACGACGGCGGCGCGGCTCGTCGGTTCCAGCGCGACGTGCAGGTCGGGATGATCGGCATCAACGTCCCGATCCCGGTACCCGTGGCGTACTACTCGTTCGGCGGGTGGAAGAACTCGCTGTTCGGCGACCACAAGGCGTACGGCGCCGACGGCGTCAGCTTCTTCACCCGGCAGAAGGCGATCACGTCGCGCTGGCTCGACCCGGCCACGCACGGCGGCGTCGACCTCGGCTTCCCGTCGAACGGCTGACCCGCAGCATGACGAACGAAGAGCAGCAGCACGACCGCTGGTTCGTCCCGGCCGGGTCCCGCCCCGAGGCGGGCTGGACGGACGTCGTCGACGGGCGGATCGAGGGGTGGACGCACACCGGTCTGCGGACCGGCTCCGTCCGTGACGGGGGCGAGCTGCGCCTCCCGGCCGACGCGGTCGAACGACTCGTCGTGCCGCTCGCCGGCAGCTTCACCGTGTCGTACGACGGCACCACGCAGACCCTCGACGGACGCGCCAGCGTGTTCGAGGGGCCGACGGACGTCCTCTACCTCGGCTCCGGCACCGCCGCGACGATCACCGGTGCCGGCCGTGTCGCCGTCGCCGAGGCGCCCACCGGGACGGTCAAGCCGAGCGTGTACGTCGGCCGCGACGACGTGCCCGTCGAACTGCGTGGCGCCGGACGGTCGAGCCGACAGGTGCACAACTTCGGGACCCCGGCCGCGCTCGACGCGGTGGGCTTCATCGTCTGCGAGGTGATCACGCCGGCCGGCAACTGGTCGTCGTACCCGCCGCACAAGCACGACACGCTCGTGCCCGGGCAGGAGTCGGACCTCGAGGAGATCTACTACTACGAGTGCGCCGTCGCCCGCGGCGTGCCCGCCCCGCCCGAGGCCGACCCGTTCGCACTGCACCGGACCTACGCGTCCGACGACCGGCCGATCGACGAATTCCGCCAGGTGCGGACCGGTGACGTCGCCCTCGTGCCGTACGGCTGGCACGGTCCCGCCGCCGCTGCCCCCGGCTACGACATGTACTACCTCAACGTGATGGCCGGGCCCGACCCGGAGCGCGTCTGGAACATCACCGACGACCCCGCCCACGGGTGGGTCCGTCAGACGTGGACCTCGGAGTCGATCGACCCACGCCTGCCCTACGAGAAGGAGTCCTCCCGATGAGCCAGCACACCGGCCCGGAGCAGACCCGTCGGATGACCGTCGGACAGGCGCTCGTCGAGTTCCTGGCGAACCAGTGGACCGTCGACGGCGACGTCCGCGAGCGCACGATCCCGGGGATCTTCGGCATCTTCGGGCACGGCAACGTCGCCGGCCTCGGTCAGGCGATCAAGCAGTTGCACGTCGAGCAGCCCGGCCTGCTGCCGTACCACCAGGCCCGGAACGAGCAGGCGATGGTGCACGAGGCCGTCGGCTTCGCCCGCATGCACCGTCGGCGCGCGACCTTCGCGTCGACGGCGTCGGTCGGCCCCGGTGCGGCGAACATGCTCACCGCGGCGGCGCTCGCCACGACGAACCGGCTGCCCGCACTCCTGCTGCCCTCGGACACGTTCGCCACCCGGACGACCGACCCGGTGCTCCAGCAGATCGAGATGCCGCACGACACCTCGCTGCAGGTGACCGACGCGTTCCGGCCGCTGTCCCGCTTCTTCGACCGCGTCGAACGGCCCGAGCAGCTGTTCTCGATCGCGCTCGCCGCGATGCGCGTGCTGACGGACCCGGCCGAGACCGGCGCCGTGACGATCGCCCTGCCGGAGGACGTGCAGGCCGAGGCGCTCGACGTGCCGGTGGCGTTCCTCCAGCAGCGCGAGTGGCACGTCCGGCGTCCGCTGCCGGAGCACGGTCCCCTGGCTCGTGCGGTGTCGGCGATCCGTGCGGCGAAGCGTCCGATGATCGTGGCCGGCGGCGGCGTGCTGTACTCGGGGGCCGAGGACGAGCTCGCGGCCTTCGTCGAGGCGACCGGGATCCCCGTCGGGACCTCGCAGGCCGGCGGTGGGTCGCTCCTCTGGGACCACCCGCAGTACCTCGGCGGTGTCGGTGCGACGGGCACCGCGGCAGCGAATGCCATCGCTGCGCAGGCCGACGTCGTGATCGGCATCGGTACGCGGTACAGCGACTTCACGACGGCGTCGCGAACCGCGTTCCAGGACCCCGACGTGACCTTCGTCAACGTGAACGTCGCCGCCTTCGACGCCCACAAGCACGGTTCGCAGCTGCCGCTGGTCGCGGACGCCCGGGAGGCACTGGTCGCCTTGACCGCGTCGCTCACGACCGAGTCGTCGTACGCCGTCGACGCCGGCTACGCAGCCGAGATCGCGCAGCGGAAGCAGGAGTGGGACCAGGTCGTCGACGCCGCGTTCGCGCCGTCCGGCCTCGCGGTCCCCGGGCAGTCCGAGATCATCGGCGCGGTGCAGGCGGCGACCGACCCGCGGGACGTCGTGATCCAGGCGGCCGGTTCACTGCCGGGCGACCTGCACAAGCTCTGGCGCGTCCGCGATCCGCTCGGGTACCACGTCGAGTACGCCTTCTCGTGCATGGGCTACGAGATCGCCGGCGGCATCGGCGTCCGCCGTGGCGCGCCGGACCGCGACGCGATCGTCATGGTCGGCGACGGCTCCTACCTCATGCTGCACACCGAGCTCGTCACGGCCGTCGCCGAGGGCATCAAGATCGTCGTCGTGCTGATCCAGAACAACGGGTACGCGTCGATCGGGCACCTGTCCGAGACCGTCGGATCCGAGCGCTACGGCACGAAGTACCGCTACCGGGACGACACCGGGTCGTTCGAGAACGACGAGGTGCTGCCCGTCGACCTGGCGGCGAACGCGCGCTCGTACGGCGTCGACGTGATCGAGGTCCAGCCCGGGCCGGACGCGATCGCGGACCTGACCGCGGCGGTGCGGCGGGCGAAGGCGAACGACCACACCACGCTGGTGCACGTGCACTCGGACCCGCTCGTCTACGCCCCCGAGGGCGACGGCTGGTGGGACGTCCCGGTCGCCCAGACCTCGACCCTGCCCAGCACCCGACAGGCCCGAGCCGAGTACGAGCAGCAGGTCGCGTCGCAGCGCCCCCTGCTCGGCTGAACGAACCCACCCCACGAAGGACGACGACGTCATGACCCACACCCAGACCGCCGCCACCGCCGCCACCGACGCAGCGGCCGCCCCCGCCTCGATCCGCATCGGTACCGCCCCCGACTCCTGGGGCGTCTGGTTCCCGGACGATCCCGGCCAGGTGCCGTGGCAGCGATTCCTCGACGAGGCCGCCGCCGCCGGGTACGAGCGGATCGAACTCGGCCCCTACGGCTACCTGCCCACCGACCCGTCGCAGCTCGCCGACGAGCTCGCGTCCCGCGGTCTCAAGCTGTCCGCCGGCACGGTGTTCACCGGGTTCCACAAGGGCGACGACCAGTTCCAGCGGGCGTGGGACCAGGCGGTCGCGGTGGCCGGGCTCGCGTCGGCGCTCGGCGCCGAGCACCTCGTCACCATCCCGGACCTCTGGCGGTCGGACGCGACGAACGAGGTCCTCGAGTCCCGCACCCTGACCGACGAGCAGTGGGAACGCCTCGGGAAGGGGCACGACCAGCTGGGCAAGGCGCTGCTCGAGGAGTACGGCGTCCACCAGCAGTTCCACACCCACGCGGACAGCCACGTCGGGACCTTCCGCGAGACCGTGCGGTTCCTCGAGGTGACCGACCCGCAGTACACGAACCTCTGCCTGGACACCGGGCACTTCGCCTACTACGGCGGCGACAACCTCCGCATGATCGCCGAGCACCCGGAACGCATCGGCTACCTGCACCTCAAGCAGGTCGACACCGAGCTGCTGTTCGACGTGCTGAAGAACGACGTCCCGTTCGCCACCGCCGTGGCGCAGGGGATCATGACCGAGCCGCCGCACGGCACCCCCGAGCTCGCCCCGATCATCGAGGCCGTCGCCCGGATCAACCCGGACGTCTTCGGGATCGTCGAGCAGGACATGTACGGGTGCTCGGTCGACACCCCCGGCCCGATCGCCGAACGCACCTTCCAGCACATCTTCGGCTCGACCTCTGCCGCTCGCGTCCGCTGACCCGCAACCCCAGGAGAACCCCATGAGCACCACCGAGAACCTCCGCGTCGCCGTCGTCGGTGCCGGCGCGATGGGCAGCGACCACGTCCGTCGCATCACGTCCACGATCGCCGGCGCCGACGTCGTCGCCGTCGTCGACCCGGACACGGCACGCGCCACGGCCGCGGCCGAGCGGGCTCCTGGCGCCATCACCGCCGCATCGTTCGAGGACGCCCTCGACGCGACGCCGATCGACGCGGTCATCGTCGCGACCCCCGGGTTCCTGCACGAGCCCGTCCTCGTGCCGGCGATCGAGCGCAGACTCGCCGTGCTGTGCGAGAAGCCCCTCACGACGAGCGCCGAGGACTCCCTGCGCATCGTCGAACTCGAACAGGCGTCGTCCGAGCGCCCGCGGATCCAGGTCGGCTTCATGCGCCGCTTCGACAAGGGCTACCAGGAGCTCCGGGCACTCCGCGAGTCCGGCGCGAACGGGGCGCTGCTCGCCCTGCACCACGCGCACCGCAACCCGACGACGCCACCGAACTTCAGCGAGTCGATGCTCATCCACGACTCGGTGATCCACGAGATCGACATCATCCCCTTCCTGACCGGCGAGCCGATCGTCGCGGTCGAGGTGAAGAAGCCCCGCCGGAACTCGCTCGCGCCGGCCGACTTGCCCGAGCCGCAGTTCGTGCTGTTCACCACCGAGTCGGGGACGATGGCGATCGTCGAGATCAACGTCAACGCGCAGTTCGGGTACCAGGTGACGACCGACGCGGTGTTCGAGTCGGGCGTCGCGTACATCGGGCGCGAGACGACGATGAACGTCGTGTCAGCCGGTGTCTCGGGCCAGGGCGTCACGCCGTCCTTCGTCGAGCGCTTCGGCGCCGCGTACGACGAGGAGGTCCAGCGCTGGGTCGACGCTGCCCGCACCGGTGGGATCGACGGACCGAGCGCGTGGGACGGTTACACGGCGTCGGTGGTCGCCGAGGTCGCCGTGCGAGCGCAGCAGTCCGGCGCCCTCGAGCAGGTGACCTACGCCACGGCGAAGCCCGCGTTCTACGGAACGACGACGGACGCCGCCGCGAGCGCGCTCGCCGGAGCCTGACGCATGCCGAAGATCGCCCTCGACCCGACGCCGTTCCACCACGACCTGTCGCTGCTCGAGTTCCCGCGGAAGGTCGCCGACCTCGGGTACGACCACCTGCAGCTCACGCCGCACCGGGACTTCATCCCCTTCCACCGACACCCGAAGGCCGACGACGACCTCGTCGACGCCTTCGCCGCGGCCTGCCGTGACGCTGGCGTCGGCATCGCCAGCGTGCTGCCGGTCCTGCGGTGGTCCGGTCCCGACCGCGACGCCCGCGAGGCCGCGGTGACGAAGTGGAAGCGCGTGATCGAGATCACGAAGCGGCTCGGCGTCGACACCATCAACACCGAGTTCTCCGGCCGTCCCGAACGGGCGGAGGAGTCCGAGGACGCGTTCTACCGGTCGATGGAGGAACTCCTGCCGATCATCGAGGCGTCGGACATCCGCGTGCTCATCGACCCGCACCCCGACGACTTCGTCGAGGACGGGCTCGAGGCGCTCCGCGTCATCCGCGGCCTCAACTCGAAGCAGGTCGGCTTCGTCTACGTCGCCTGCCACACGTTCCACTACGGCGGCAACCTGGACGAGATCATCGACGCCGCCGGTGACTCGCTGCAGTTGGTCCACGTCGCCGACGCCTACGACCACCGGCGGTCGCACGGCCTGCGCTACATCTCCAACCCACCGGGCAACACGGCACGCGTGCACCAGCACCTGCCGGTCGGCCAGGCCGACGTCGACTTCGACGCCTTCTGGGCAGCACTCGACCGCGTGGGCTTCACGGCTCGCGAGGACACCGTGGCGGTCTCGAGCGTGTTCGCCGAGGACGAGAACGCCGACGAGGTGTCCCGCTTCCAGCTCGACGCCATCAGGAAGGGACTCACCCGATGACCACTGCGCCGACCACCGAGGCCCTCGAGACGTCGGCGACGACCGGCGCCGACACCCGCCCGGTCACCCGGCGAGCGGCGGAGCAGACGCCCACGGCGCTCTGGAACGACTCCGCCGACCCGCGGGAGCTCGCCACCGCGATCCAGGAGTACGGCGCCGTCGGGGCCACGTGCAACCCGGTGATCGCCTACACGTGCATCCAGCAGGATCCGGAGACGTGGGTCCCGCGCATCCGCGAGATCGCCGCCGAGCACCCGACCGCGGGGGAGTCCTGGATCGGCTGGAAGGCGGTCGAGGAGCTCTCCGTCGCCGCAGCCGCACAGCTGCTGCCGGCGTTCGAGGCCTCGGGCGGCCGCAACGGTCGACTCTCGATGCAGACCGACCCCCGCCTGCACCGCGACGCCGACGCCCTCGTCGAACAGGCCGCCCGCTTCTCGCAGCTCGCGCCGAACGTCATCGTGAAGATCCCCGCCACGAAGGTCGGCATCGCGGCGATCGAGGAGGCCGCCTTCCGGGGCGTGTCGATCAACGCGACGGTGTCCTTCACCGTGCCGCAGGTCGTCGCGGTCGGCGAGGCGATCGAGCGCGCACTCGACCGCCGCGCTGCCGAGGGGCTGCCGGAGCAGGAGTTCGGGCACGTCGTCACGCTGATGGCCGGTCGCTTCGACGACTGGCTCAAGACGGTGGTCGAGCGCGACCACGTGATGATCGACCCCGGGCACCTGGAGTGGGCGGGCGTCGCCGCGGTGAAGCAGGCGTACCGGGTCTTCCGCGAGCGCGGGTTCCGTTCGCGGGTGCTCGTCGCCGCGTTCCGGAACCCGCTGCAGTGGTCGGAGTTCCAGGGCGGCGACCTCGTCGTCTCGCCACCGTTCCAGTGGTCGAAGGACATCAACGACAACGCGTACCCGTTCCGCCCGGACGCGATCGACGACGAGGTCCCCGCGCACGTCCTCGACGCCCTCCGTGCAGCCACGCCGGAGTTCGCCCGGGGCTACGACGTCGACGGCATGACGATCGACGAGTTCGACCGCTTCGGTGCGACCGTCACCACGCTGCGCCAGTTCCTCGACGCCGACGCGAAGCTCGACGCCCTGGTGCGCGACGTCATCGTCCCCGCAGCATGACCGTGGACACCCTCGGCGTCGGACTCGTCTCGGTCGGGTGGATGGGGCGGCTGCACTCCCGCGCCTACCGCGCACTGCCCGACCACTTCCCGGAGCTCGGCGTCCGCCCGCGCCTCGTCGTCGCGGCCGACCCGGTGCCCGAGGCCCGCGACCAGGCCGTCGGACGCCTCGGGTACGAGCGTGCGGTCGCCGACTTCCACGAGGTCCTCGCCGACCCCGCGATCGACGTCGTCTCGATCTGCTCGCCGAACTTCCTGCACCGCGAGATGGCGGTCGCGGCTGCCGAGGCCGGCAAGCCGTTCTGGATCGAGAAGCCGATGGGTCGGTACGCCAGCGACTCCCGCGCGATCCACGAGGCCGTCGAGCGGGCGGGACTCGTGACGAGCGTCGGCTTCAACTACCGGCACGCCCCGGCGGTCCAGCGCGCTCGCGAACTCGTCCGGAGCGGGCGCCTCGGACGCATCACGAACGTGCGCGGGTCGCTCCTCGCCGACTACTCGTCCGACCCGGACGCCCCGCTCACCTGGCGCTTCGAGCGCGAGCGGGCGGGTTCGGGCGTCTTGGGGGACCTGTTGTCGCACGGCCTCGATCTCGCCCAGTACCTGGTCGGCAGGATCGCCGGCGTGACGGCGCTCGCGGAGACCTTCATCGAGACCCGGCCGAAGCCCGGGGCGGGGATCGTCGACCGGTCGGCAGCGGCGACGGGCGAACACGGCCCGGTCGAGAACGAGGACTACGCCGCCCTGCTGTTCCGCTTCGAGGGCGGCGCGGTCGGCACGATGGACTCGAGCCGCGTGATGCGCGGCCCCCACGCCGAGTACACCCTCGAGGTCTACGGCACGCGGGGGTCGGTCCGGTGGGACTTCCAGCGGCTGAACGAGCTGCAGGTCGCGCTCGACGGGCAGGAGGTCGACGGGTACGTCACGCACCTCGTCGCGCCGGGAGACGGCCACTTCGCGCGCTTCCAGCCCGGTGCCGGGACCGCGATGGGGTACGACGACCTCAAGACGATCGAGGCGGCCCAGTTCGTCGCGAGCGTGCTGCGCGGTGAGCAGCTCGCGCCGTCGGTCGCCGACGGGCTCGCGGCCGCGTCCATCGTGGAGGCGGCGGAGGCGTCGCTCGTCGACGGCGCGTGGCACGACGTGGCGCGGGTGGACGGACGGCTGACGACGGACGCGGCGGCACCGGTGCTGTAGACGCACCGTGAGGCGGTCTGGAGGCGCGGTGCAGGCTGGCACCGCGCCTCCCGTCCGTCACGGGGAGACTTCCGGAGCGGCGCTTGTTAGGATGTAATGACAAAGTTTCGAACCAGGAGGCACCATGCCGCTCGTCCGTATCGACCTCGCCACCGGCCGCACGCCGGAGCAGGTGCGCGCCGTCGCCGACGCGATCCACGCCGCCATCGTCGCCGAGTACGGCATCCCCGAGCGCGACCGGTTCCAGGTGATCACCGAGCACCCGGCGCAGCAGATCATCGCCGAGGACGCCGGCCTCGGCTTCGAGCGCACCGACGGCGTCGTCGTCATCCAGGTCTTCACTCAGGGCGGGCGCAGCGACGAGGCGAAGCAGGGGCTCTACCGCGCCGTGCACGACCGGCTGACCGAGGTCGGCGTCGCATCCGAGGACGTCTTCATCGGCTACGTCGAGAACGGGCCGCAGGACTGGTCCTTCGGCTTCGGCCGCGCCCAGTACCTGACCGGGGAACTCGGCGTGCCCTCCGCGAGCTGAACCGCGCCTACTTGTCGACGAGGGTGACCTCGAACGAGTAGCGGTCCGGGCGGTAGCAGTGCACGCCGTACTCCACCGCCCGGCCCGACGCGTCGTACGCGGTGCGGCTCATCGTCAGCACCGGGTCACCGTCCTCGATCTCGAGCAGCGAGGCCTCGTCGTCCGTGACCGCCCGCGCCCCGATCCGCTGCTTCGCGACCCGCATCGTCACGCCACGTCCGCGCAGCAGCTGGTAGAGCCCGTGCGCCTGCAGGTCGTCATCGGTGATGTCGGCGAACTCGGGCGGCAGGAAGTTCTCGAGGATCGCCATCGGCACGTCCTCGGCGAAGCGGACCCGACGGATGTGCGCGACGGTGGTCCCCGGGGCGATCCCGAGGGCCTCGGCGACGACGTCGCTCGCGGGGACGTCGTCGCGTCGCAGCAGCTTCGTCGCCGGTGTCTGCGCGCCCTGCGCCAGGTCGTCGTACAGGCTCGTCAGCTCGACCTTGCGCGTCACCGGGCCGTGCACGACCTGCGTGCCGATGCCGCGACGACGGACGAGCAGGCCCTTGTCGACGAGGTCCTGGATCGCTCGACGGATCGTCGGGCGGGACAGCCCGAGCCGCTCACCGAGCGCGATCTCGTTCTCGAGCCGGGCACCGGGCGGCATCGCGCCGGAGCGGATCGCCTCCTCGATGCGCGAGGCGACCTGGAAGTACAGGGGCATCGGCCCCGACCGGTCCAGGTCCATGAACAGGTCGGACGGCAGCTGGCCTTCGTTGGTCATCGCGGTCCTTCGGGGGAGACGGCACCGACAGCGGTGCCCGAGCGGCAATGTCGTGACAATACCACCGGGGTTCCCACGCACCCGGGCGGGCCCGCGCCGTCAGTCGGCGAAGATCATCGGACGGTTCGACAGCCGCGGCTGGGCTGCCGCGCGGGGCTGCTCCGTCCGCGGCCGCACCGGCGCGATGTGCACGCGGGTCGCTGCACCGAGCGCCTCGACCGTGTCGCACCCGTGCTGCCCCGCTGCGTGCACGACGATCGCGGCGCAGGCCTCGGCGTCGGCGGCGGCGTCGTGGTGCTGGAACCCCTCGTACCCGGCCGCGCGCGCAGCCAACGGCAGGCGGTACGAGTCGAGCGTGTACGTCTTCCGCGCCACCTGGAGCGAGCACAGCGAGTGGTGCTCGGCGAGCTCGGTACCGGTCGCCGAGCACCCGCCGGCGATCACACCCATGTCGAACCGGGCGTTGTGGGCGACGAGGACGTCCCCCTCGGCGAACGCCACGATGTCGCGGTACTGCTCGGCCCAGCCCTTGGCCCCGACGACGTCGGACGCGACGATGCCGTGGATGCGCGTGTTCCACTCGAGGAAGGCGTCGTGCCCGACCGGCGGCTGGATGAACCAGGAGGCCCGCTCGACCACGCGGCCGCCGCGGACCTTGACGAGTCCGACGGAGCAGGCGCTCGCGGGGGAGCTGTTCGCGGTCTCGAAGTCGATCGCGGTGAAGTTCAACGGCACGCCCTCGATGCTCGCACGGGGTTCCGACATCACCCGTGCGCGGCCCCGGCGTTGCGGCCCTGCGCGGTAGCGTCCGAGGCGTGCCAGCTCCGACCTCCCAGCCGCTCGTCCTCGTCCTGCCCGGTGCCGGCTACGGCCAGCAGGCGCCCCTGCTCTGGTGGACGCGCGCGATCGCCGAGCAGCACGGTGTCGAGGTCGTCGCGCCGGCCTGGCTGGTCGACGCCGCGGCGAAGGCGGACCCCGTGGCCTTCGTCGAGCGGCAGGTCACACACGCACTCGACGGTCGCCGCCCCGACCTCGTCGTCGCGAAGTCGTTCGGGTGCTTCGCCCTGCCCTGGGCGGTCCGGCTCGGCATCGACGGTGTGTGGCTCACGCCCGTCCTGTCGCATCCCGCGGTGGTCGAGGCGCTCGCCGCGACCGGGGCGGGGTCGATCGCGATCGGCGGGTCCGCCGACGACATGTGGCTGCCGTCCGCGGTCGGGACCACACGTGCCGGGCTGCACACCGTCGACGGAGCCGACCACGCGCTCGAGGTGCGCGGTGACTGGCGGCGTTCCCAGCGCCTCCAGACCGGCGTCCTGGGGCTGGTCGAGGAGCGCATCGCGACGCTGGTGCAGTGAACCGGTGCGACGTACAGTCGGCGCATGGGGGAGTCGAGGGACCTGGACGAGCTGCTGGCGGGCGCTGACCGCGTCGACGCAAGGCCGCACACGGTGCGTCGCGGGGTCGGTCTGGGCGTGACGCTGCTCGCGACGGCGGGGCTAGTCGCCTGCATCGTCGTGGGGATCGCGCAGGGCGTGCTGCTCACGTTGCTGCGCTTCCTGTTCGGCATCTGGCCGTCCTGACCGCACCGGCCTGGAGGCGCGGGTCGGCCCCGGCGGGCCGCCGCCGGTAGGCTGTCCTCCCGTGGCTCTCACCATCGGAATCGTCGGTCTCCCGAACGTCGGCAAGTCGACCCTGTTCAACGCCCTGACCAAGAACCAGGTCCTCGCCGCGAACTACCCGTTCGCGACGATCGAACCGAACGTCGGCGTGGTGAACCTGCCCGACCCGCGGCTCGACCAGCTCGCGACGCTCTTCAACTCCGAGAAGACCGTCCCGGCGCCGGTGTCGTTCGTCGACATCGCCGGCATCGTCAAGGGTGCGAGCGAGGGCGAGGGCCTCGGCAACAAGTTCCTCGCGAACATCCGCGAGGCCGACGCCATCGCGCAGGTCGTCCGCGGCTTCGCGGACGACGACGTCGTGCACGTGGCGAACAAGGTCTCGCCGAAGGACGACCTCGAGGTGATCAACACCGAGCTGATCCTCGCCGACCTCGAGACAATCGAGAAGGCCCTGCCGCGGTACGAGAAGACCGTGAAGCTCAAGCAGGCCGAGCCGATCGTCCTCGAGACCGCGAAGGAGGCCAAGGCCGCACTCGAGCAGGGCACCCTGCTGTCCGCGACCTCGATCGACCTGGCGCCGATCGCCGAGCTCGGGCTGCTCAGCGCCAAGCCGTTCATCTTCGTCTTCAACGTCGACGAGTCGATCCTGACCGACGAGTCGCGGAAGGCCGAGCTCTCCGCCCTGGTCGCTCCCGCGCAGGCCGTGTTCCTCGACGCGAAGATCGAGTCCGAGCTCATCGACCTCGACCCCGAGGACGCCGCGGAGCTCCTCGAGTCGACCGGGCAGACGGAGTCGGGCCTCGACCAGCTCGCCCGCATCGGGTTCGACACCCTCGGGCTGCAGACCTACCTGACCGCCGGGCCGAAGGAAGCACGGGCGTGGACGATCGGCAAGGGCTGGAAGGCTCCCCAGGCTGCCGGCGTCATCCACACCGACTTCGAGAAGGGCTTCATCAAGGCCGAGGTCATCTCGTTCGAGGACCTCATGGAGGCCGGCTCGATCGCCGAGGCACGTGCGCACGGCAAGGCCCGCATCGAGGGCAAGGACTACGTCATGCAGGACGGCGACGTGGTGGAGTTCCGCTTCAACAACTGAGTGCCGTTGCCAGGAGCGCCCGTGCAGCCGTCGGCTGCGCGGGCGCTGCCGTCCGTCAGACGCCGCCGACCACCTCGAGGTCCCACACCGGCGGCACGTACTCGCGCGACCAGCCCTCGCGGAGCCGGGTGACTGCGCGGTCGAACGACTCGAGCAGGTCCATCTCCGGTCGGACCATCGACTGCAGCTGCAGCCCCTCGTAGGTCGCGAGCAGCTGTTCGGCACCACGGGCCGGCTCCATCGTGCGCGGCTCCCGGCCGAGCTCGACGTCGCGCTGCAGGGCCGCGAGCACGAAGGCGTGGAAGCGGCGCCAGCGCAGGTGGAGCATCGGCGCGAGCGGGTGGTGCGGCGTCGCGGCGATGTTGAGCATCGAGGTCAGGAACCGCATGAGCGACGGGTCGGCGACGTTCGCCCGGACGATGGCGCGGAGGAACACGATCGTGCCACTTCGCTCGGCGATCGGCAGCAGTTCGGAGGTCCGCTGGTCGTTCCACTGGTCGATCGTGGCGAGCAGCAGCCCGTCCCATGTCGGGAAGACCTCGGTCACGACGTCGAGCGGTCGTCCGGCCTCGGTGGCCACGTGCTCGTACGAGACCTCGTGCAGGGCGTTGGCGCGGAGCACGCGGATCATGGCATCGACGATCTCGACCCGCAGCAGCGCTGACGTGTCGAGGGGTTGGAACGGTCGCATGGGTCCAGTCCAGTACGTCGCCACTGCCCTGACCAGTCCCCAGAACTGGGAAGAGCCGATCCGCGCAGTCGTGCAGGGCCGGCGTGGCGGGCGAGCAGCGCGTCCCCCGACGGGGGGGGCCAAGCTGAGCGCACGGTCCAGGTGGGGCGTTGACTGAACTGGTGAAGTACGTGGTCTACGGAGAGAACCGAGTGATGACCGGCGATGCGATCGCCGAGGCGGTGCTCGCCTACGCCGCTGCGCTCGGCGAGAACGGGACGACGGACATCGTCGAGATCCCGACGGCTGACGCCGAGGGCTACGGAACCACGGCGGAGGTGCTGCTCGGCCCGGCCTCGCAGATCATGGTCGAGGTGGCTCCGGACGACGAGCTGGAGCCGGAGGACGAGGACCTCGTCAACGAGCTCGCACGTCGTACGACGGCCGTCGGTGGCGGTCGTTTCTCTGACGCCGCGTCGTCGCACTCCGACGAGCCCGAGGCGAAGCGCCTGCGCACGGACCCGCCCCAGGTCTGACGACGTCCTCTGGCCGCTGAGAGTGGCCGCGGAACGCACACTCCGAACCTCCTTGCACAGGCGGAACCTACCGTCGAGGACGAGACGAGGAGGACACGTGAAGTACATCCACTACGACGCGAGCCTGATCCTCACGGGGGACCTGATCGCGGACGCGGTCGCCGACTACGCGGCCGTCCTCGGAGCCAACGCGCGCACCGACACGATCACGGTGCCGAGCGTGGGCGACGACGGCTCGGTGTCGACGTCGATCCTGCTGGTCGGCCCGGCGAGTGAGCTCTGCGTGACGGTCGCCCCGGACGACGAGCTCGAGCCCGAGGACCCGGCCTTCATCCGTCGGCTCCGTGATGCGGCACGACGGGCGGGTCCGGCGCTCCCGGTGAACGCCGACGGCGGGGTGCGCTTCCGCGGTGCCGAACAGCCGTCCTCGTACGACCGGGCCTGAGGCACCGACCAGCACCGACCAGCACCGACCAGCGCCGCCGGCGCCGGACGCGACGAACGCCGCCGGCATCGAGCCGACGGCGTCCGTGTGGTCAGGGGGCCGAGCGAGCGGTCCAGTTCGGGCCCCTAGGCGGCCAGGGCGAGCTCGCTCCTGCCGATGCGGCGCGCGAGCAGGATGGTCCGGCTCGACTCGCCCCGCCAGGAGCGGCCGGGGACGGTCCACCCGGCCTCGCCGTCGACGTCCACGCGTGCGTCACGTGTGACGAAGAGGCGCAGGTCGTCGGCCGGGATGCGGACGAGGTACTCGCGCTGCGAGCGGTCGTCGCGCACGGGGAACTCGGCGATGCGGTCGGGGGAGACGGTGGGTGCCGCGAGTGCGGTCCCGGTGATGGTGATGCGGTCGTTGCTGGTCATGGTGGTGCGGTACTTCCTGGTCGTTCGGCGCCCGGTCGTGCCGTGGTCGGCGGACTTCGTGGTCCGGCGCGACGCATCGGCTGCGGGCGCGCACGTCGTGTCTCGACGTGCAGCTCGTCCGGTCGGACTGAGCGGTGGTCTCGGTGGAATGCGACCCGGCGGGTCGGTGTCGAGACGGGCTGGTGTGCGCGAGTCAGATGGGTTCGCTGCAGTGCACCAGCTGAACAGTATACGTCGCTCCCGGCCTGACGTCCAGGGTCGTCGGCACGTAACGCCGCGGAAACGCACGACGTCGGTGCGCGAAACAGTGCGCCGTTAGCGTGCGGACCACTGAGTACCCGCTCAGACTCCCTCCCTCCCACCCCTTCCCGAAGGACCTGCTCGGATGCAGCACCGAACCCTGCGGTGCCCTCGAGCCGCGGTCGTCCCTGCGACGATCGTGGCCGGGGTCATCGGCCTCACCGTCCTCGCCGCGACGCCCGCGGCCGCGGCGCCCACCGCCACCACCGTCCGCATCGCGGCGCCGTCGAGCGCGACGATCGGCGAACCGTTCGACCTCGAGGTCACGATCCCCGCGACGACCGACGTCTACGCCTACGAGATCACGATCGACACCGACGAGGACGCCCTCGCGGTCGTCGACGGCAGCGTCACCGGCCCCGACGGCGGCTTCGACCGCGTCGAACAGGACGCCGACACCATCACGATCGTGCACTCCCGGCTCGGCACCTCACCGGCGTTGAGCGGCGACCTGGCCACCTCGGTGGCGCTGACGCCGACGGCTGCCGGTGACACCGACCTGACGGTGTCGAGCGTCGTGCTCGTCGGCTCCGACGGCAGCTCGACGACCCTGACCGATCCGGCGTCGACCACCGTCAGCATCGCTGCCGTCCCGACCCCGGCACCGACCGCGACGCCGGACCCGACCGACGCACCCGACCCGACACCGAGCACGTCCACCACCCCGACCCCCGGCAGCACCGCGACGGCGGTCCCGGCCGGTGCCGGGGGAGCACCCGGCCGTCCCGCCGGCGGAGCGCTCGCCTGGACCGGTGCGGACGTCGCGCCGTGGGCTGCCGCCTCGCTGGCGCTGCTCGCACTCGGCACCACCCTCGTCACCCTGCGCGCCCGACGTGCGCGCCGCGAGCGCAACGGAGACGCCGCATGACCGCCCGTTACCAGAGTGAAGGCCGCAGCGCTGTCCGGACCGGAGCGCGTCGACGCACGGCCGTCACCGGTGCCTCGTTGGTCGCCCTCGTCGGCGCGGGCATCGTCGCCGTCCCGAGCCTGACCGCTGCCGCCGCACCCTCGGTGGACGCCCGCCCCGCCGCGATGCTCGCGCCGTACTACACGGAGCTCGACCTCACCGGCGACGCGCAGGTGACCGAGGACGACCTCGCCGAGCTGGGCGACCACCTCGGGGTATCGCGACCGGCAACGGGCACCGACCCGGAGTGGGACGCGGTCGCCGTCGCCGACACGGACGGGGACGGCACCATCACCGTCGCCGACCTCGCAGCGCTGTCCCAGCGCATCATCTACGACGACGGCCCGTTCGAGCTCGTCGAGGCCTCCACGATCGACATGCAGGCGGCGATGAACGCGGGGGTCACGACCTCCGTCGCCATCACGCAGGAGTACCTCGACCGGATCGCCGCCTACGACCGGACGACGGTCGACACCACCGCGAACGGCAGGCCGCTCAACTCGATCATCACCACGAACGCCGCCGCACTGACCGCGGCGAAGGCCGCCGACACCGAGCGGGCGGAACACGGCATGACGAGCATGCTGCTCGGCGTGCCGATCGCGGTGAAGGACAACTACGACACGAAGGACATGCCGACCACGGGCGGCTGCTCGTGCTGGAGCGCGAACCAGACCGACACCGACGCGACGATGGTCGCCGGCCTCCGCGACGCCGGTGCGGTCATCCTCGCCAAGGCGAGCCTCGACGAGTTCGCCTACGGCTTCGTCTCCGAGTTCTCGACCGGACAGCCGGCCGGTTCCTCGCTCCTCGTCGCGAGCCCGTACGTGACGTCGCAGAGCGCCGGAGGCTCCAGCGGCGGCACCGGTGCGGCGATCGCGGCGAACCTGGCCGGGATCGGGTTCGGCACGGACACGGGCGGTTCGATCCGCATCCCGTCGACCTACAACCAGCTCGTCGGCATCCGTCCGACGGTCGGTCTGACGAGTCGTGACGGCATCATCCCGCTCGCGCTCTCGCAGGACACCGGCGGCCCGATCGCCCGGTCGGTGACCGACGCCGCGGTCGCACTCGACGCCGTCACCGGCGTCGACGCCGCGGACCCGGTGACGAGCGCACAGTCCGGCAAGGTCCCGACGTCGTACACCTCGTCGCTCGACCCGACGTCGCTGCAGGGCGCACGGATCGGGTACGTCACGAGCATGGTCGGCACGAACGCCACGACGAAGCGCCTGTTCGACGAGTCCGTGGCGAAGCTCACGGCGGCCGGCGCCACGGTCGTCCCGATCGCCCCGACGACGGCGTTCAACCGGGTGCTCTCCGAGGGCAGCGGCAGCACGAACGAGTTCAAGCACGACCTCGACGAGTACGTCGCGAAGCACCTCGACCCCGACGTGACCGCACGGTCGCTGCAGGGCATCCTCGACTCCGGCCAGTACGTGCCGAGCCGGAAGTCGACCTACGAGAGCCGGAACGCGATCACCGACGCGCAGTACCAGGCGTGGGCCGGCCCGACCGGATCGCACACGACGCAGCTCGCGGCCGGCAAGGCGCTCGTGACGCAGATGCTCGACGGCCAGGACCTCGACGCCCTCGTCTACCCGTCGGGCACGCCGTACGGCACCCAGTCGACGAACATGCGGCTCAGCCCGAACACCGGCATGCCGGCGCTGACGGTCCCGATGGGCCAGGCGGCCGCTGCCGACGGCACGGTCACCGGCGGTGGCGTCAACCTCGAGTTCCTCGGGCGGTCCTTCGACGAGGGCACGCTGATCGGGCTCGGGTACTCCTTCGAGCAGGCCACGAAGGCGCGCACCGCGCCGGCGCTGTACGGTCCGCTCGGCTGAGCCGGACGGTCCTGACGGACCACGAGACGGACGGGAGGCCCGTGGCGACACCGCCACGGGCCTCCCGTCCGTCACCGGGCTCAGTTGAGGGCGGGGGTGTCCTCCGGCACGACGCCGTCGCCGTACAGGTCGGTCGCCAGGTCGCGCAGCGCGCGAAGCGCCACGCGCTGCGTCAGCGGGCCGTAGGAGATGCGCGCGACGCCGAGTTCTTGGTACTCGGCGGCGGACAGGGCACCCGGCAGCCCGATCACCGAGAGCTTGCCGCGGCCGAGCCCGTCGACGAGCCGCTCGACCACGTCGCGCTGGATCGCACCCGGCACGAAGACGAGCGGCGCTCCGACGTCGAGGAACGCCTTCCCGCGGGCGATGGCGTCCTCGATGCTCTCGTCGATCGGACGGTCACCACCGCGCGCGATCGCGTCGGTGCGGGCGTTCAGCTGGAAGTCGATGCCCTCGGCCTCGACGGCAGCGGTGATCGCGGCGACCCGGGCCACGGCCTCGTCGAAGGGGCGGAGGCGGTCCTCGACGTTGGCGCCGACGATCCCGGCGGCGATCGCGCGGCGGATCGTCTCGGCCGGGTCCTCGTACCCGTCGTCCAGGTCCGCCGTGACGGGCAGGTCCGTGGCGGCGGCGACGGTCGCGGCGCCCGCGAGGGCGACGTCGAGCGGCATCCCACCGTCGTCGTAGCCGTGGCTCGCGGCGATGGAGTGCCCGGCCGTCGCGATGGCCTTCGTCTCCGGCAGGTCGCTGACGACCTTCGCGCTGATCGCGTCCCACACGTTCACGACGCGCAGGATCTCGGGGGCTTCGTGCAGCTGCTTGAGGATGGTCGCCTTGTCGGCGGTGCTCGTGCTCATGGTGCCGAACCTATGCGGCGGACGTGTGGCGCGACCGTGACCGGACCGGCAGACGACGCGCGATGACGTCCGGACTCGCACCGCGCCTCCCGGTCGATGCATGCTGGGACGCATGGCTGACGACGAACAGGACCCGGTCGGCACGCTCCGTGGGGTCCGCACGAGCATCAAGTGGACGCGCTACGCGCCCGACGTGCTGCCCCTGTTCGTCGCCGAGATGGACCACGACGTCGCTCCGGCGATCCGCCAGGCGCTGGTCGAGCGGGTGCAGCAGTCCGACCTCGGGTACCTCGACGGCCCCGGACCGCTCGCGCCGGCGTTCGCGCAGTTCGCGCGCGACCGGTGGGGCTGGGCCGTCGACCCGGCGCGGGTGCACCTCGCCACCGACGTCAGCGTGGGGATCGTCGAGTCGCTGCGGCTCGCGCTGCCGGACGGTGGACGCGTCGCGATCACCCCGCCGGTGTACCCGCCGTTCTTCGAGCTCGTGGAAGAGGCGCGATGTCAGGTCGAGGAGGTCCCGCTCACCGAGCAGTGGGGCGTCTACCGGCTCGACCTCGACGGGCTCGAGCGTGCCTTCGCCGACGGCGTCCGGGTGTTCCTGCTCTGCAACCCGCACAACCCGATGGGGCTCGTGCACGACCGGGCCGACCTGCTCGCGCTCGCCGAACTCGCCGCCCGGTACGACGTGCTCGTCATCAGCGACGAGATCCACGCACCGCTGACGCACCCCGGCGTCCGCTTCACCCCGTTCGCGATGGTCGCCGAGGCCACCGGTGCCCGCAGCGTCTGCGTGACGAGTGCGAGCAAGGGGTGGAACCTCGCGGGGGTGAAGTGCTCGGTGATCGTGGCGGGGGACGACCGGACCGAGGCGCTCCTCGACACCCTGTGGGAGGAAGTGGCCTGCCGGACGAGCATCCTCGGGCTGCACGCGAACCTCGCGGCGTTCACGCTCGCCACGGACTGGCTCGACGACGTCGTCGCCCGGATCGTCGCGAACGAGCGGTTGCTCGGCTCGTTGCTCGCCGAGCACCTGCCCGGCGTGGTCTACACGCGACCACGAGCCGGGTACCTGGCGTGGCTCGACTTCCGGGGGATCGGTCTGGGGGACGATCCGGCGGTGCCGCTCCGCGAGCACGCCTACGTCGCGCTCAACTCCGGGCTGGGGTTCGGCGCGCAGGGTCGTGGGTTCGCGCGGCTGAACCTGGCGTGTTCGCCGGAGACCCTGCGCGAGGCGGTGCACCGCATCGCGGCGGCCTACCCGTCGAGTGCGCAGGAGGGGTTGGTCTGGCACGTCGCGTGAGCGGCGGGTGACGAGCTGTCGGCCTGGAGACGCGGGCCGGCCGCGTGCTGCGAAGCTCGCGCTCAGCGACCCGTCTCGGCCCCGCGGACGCGAGGGGCGTCGGTCAGCCCGAGTCTCGCACCAGCGAGCGCACGAGCTGGTCGCGGCGCTGGCCTCAGTCGGACGGGACGTCGACGTACTGGTTGCGCCCGACGACGCGGATGCGGAGGTCGTCGTCGCGGTCCATGGCGAGGAACTCCCGCGCGACCGGACCGACGGACGACCACCGCAGGACCTCGGTGATCGGGGTCCCCTCGATGAACACCTGCCACACGCCGCGCTCACGGACGGCCTGCACCTCGTACGTCGCCATGCGGTGAGCGTACCGGGCTGCGGTCACACCAGGTGCTTCTCGTACCACCGCATCGTCGGCACGGTCCCGTCCGGCTTCGCCCAGTCCGCGGGGGCGCGGTGCGTCAGCCGCCAGCCGCGGCGTTCGTAGAGCCGCCACGCGCCGGGCGTCTCCTCGGTCACGTCGAGCCGGAGGACGGGGGCACTTCCGACAGCGTCAGCGCTCGCTCCTGCGGCGGCTGCGGCGGCCGTCTCGGCGGTCGCGAGCAGGGCGTCGGCGGTCCCGCGCCCGCGGTGGTCCGGATGGACGACGAGCCGGGTGACGAGCGGTGGCGCGACGGCGTCGGGAGCGGCGAGCCCGACGTGCCCGACGACGCCGGCATCGGGCGACCACGCCGTCCAGGCGGCCAGGTGCCCGGGTGGTGTGAGCCACGACGCGGGATCGTTCGGCCAGTGCGCCGGGTAGCCGTCCTGGTCGTGCGTGCGCCGCAGCACCTCGACCAACTGCTGCAGGTCGTCGTGGCTGCGCGGGCGGATGTGCACGACCGCGACGCTACCGGCTCGTTGTCACACCAGGTCGAGCACCATGTGGACGTCGGCGCGCACGTACGGGCTCGGCGCGATCTCGTCGTGCTCCAGGTGGCGGAAGCCGAACGCCTCGTACAGGTGCACCGCGCTCGCCAGGGCACTGTTGCTCTCGAGTGCAACCCGCTGCGCGCCGAGGGCACGGGCGCGGTCGAGCGCGGCGGCGATGAGCTTCCGGCCGGTGCCGTGTCCCTGGTGCGCCGGTGAGACCGCCATCTTGACGAGCTCGAACACGCGGTCGCCGACCGGCATGATCCCGATGCAGCCGATGACCTCGTCGTCGAGCCGCGCGACGAACACCGCGCCTCCGGGCTCGACGATCCGGCCGGTCGGGTCCCCGAGGATCGCGCGGTCCTCGTCCTCGAGCGTGAAGTACCGCTCGATCCACGCCTCGTTGAGGGTACGGAACGCCACGGCGTCCGTGGCGGTCTCGAGTTCGGCGATGGCGAGCGTGGGGGTCGTTTCCGGCATGGACCCATCCTGGAACGGCGCTTCGATCACGTCCAATACTCGTTCGTTCGGATCGATAAGCTGCGTGCATGGATGTCGATCTGCGACAGCTCCGGGCGTTCCTCGCCGTCGCCGACGAGCTGCACTTCGGGCGGGCCGCCGAGCGACTGCGGATCGCCCAACCCGCGCTCTCGCAGCAGATCCGACGGACCGAGCGGGACCTCGGGGTGGACCTGTTCGTCCGGACCTCGCGGAGCGTCGCACTGACCGCAGCCGGGCGGGTGCTGCAGGGTCGAGCGCGCTCGCTGCTCGACCAGGCGCAGCGTGACCTCGACGAGGTCGTGCGGGTCGGACGCGGAGAGGCGGGGCGACTTGACGTCGGGTTCGTGGTCTCGGCACTGCCCCTCGGTCCGATCGAGCGCGTCCAGGCCTTCCGGCAGCGGTACCCGCTCGTCCGCGTCGAGTTGACGGAGGGCTACTCGTCGTCGCTCCTCGCCCGCATCGCCCGCGGCGAGCTCGACCTGGCCGTCCTGCGCGACCCCGACCCACACCCGGCCGTGCGCTTCCTGCCGTTCCGGAGGGAGCGGTTCGTCGCGGCGGTCCCGCACGGGCACCGGCTCGCGGAGCGGACGGCTATCCGGGGGACCGAGCTCATCGACGACCCGTTCGTGTTCTTCCCCGCCGTCGCCGGTGCGGTCGCGACCGAACGCAACCTCGCTCCCGTGGTCGTCGACGGCCGTCGGCCCGAGATCGTGCAGGAGGCCACGACGTGGGCCACCGTGCTGCACCTGGTCGGAGCAGGGCTCGGTGTGACGATCGCCCCGAAGAGCGCGACCCTCGCGGCACCCGACACGGTGGTGCTGCTGCCCCTGCAGGACGACCCCGCCCGCAGTGCGCTCGTCTGGGCCGTCCGAGCCGACGACGACCGCGAGATCCTCCGCAACTTCATCGCCGCGACCGAGCCCTGAGCGCAGCATCCGCCGCTCATCCCAGCGGCAGCACCGGAGCCCGCTGGTCGCCGAGCTCGTCCTCGTGCCACGGTCGGGCGCCGCGCAGTGTCAGCCCGAGCTGCACGAGCACGAACGCCACGTGCGGCTCGACGTCGGGGTCCCACACCCCCTCGACACCGAGGCCGAGGGCCCCGAGCTCGTCGTCGGCCTCGTCGCGGATGCTCAGCCGCCACCGGCCGTCGCCGGACTCCTCGACGACGGCCCAGCGTGCGGTGTCGAACCGGCTCACGCGGTCTTCGAGACGTCCTCGGTGAAGTTCCGCACGCGCTGCAGCAGCGCCTCGCCGCGCATCGCGATCGTCGCCGGCGGGTTGAGGTGCGGCGGCGCGGTGCGGATGAGCATCGAGCAACCGAGGTCCTCGCAGATGTAGGAGCCGATGGTGTTGCCGTTGCGACCGGACTCACCGGCGCGGGCGGCCGAGAACAGCCGGACCTGCGTGGCCGGCTGCGGCGAGTGGCAGAACGAGCACATCGCAGCGATGCCCGGGCGCAGGGAGCCACCGGCGGAGCGGACGACGATGCCCACCGGGCGGTCGTCGATCCACGACACGATGTAGCCGCGGCGGGCGGCCTGGGGATCGCGCCAGCCCAGGAACTCGCGCTCGTCCCACAGCATCTCGTGCAGCCCAGGGATCGGGAGCTGCTCGAGCTCGTCAGGGGTGGCGTTCACGAACGACGAACGGATGTCTGCTTCGGTCAGTGGCTTCACGGTGCCCGCAAGCCTATGCCTCGCCGCCGACAGGCGCGTCCGGCCGGTTCAGCCCAGCCGGGAGGCACGCACCGCCCCGAGCGCGCTCGTCCCGTCCGCCACGAGCACCGCCCGCCGCAGGGCGTCACGTCCGACGCGACGGGCCGCCGCGTCGTCGGCGGCGAACTCGACGAGGACGCGCGTCGACCGCGCCATGGCGCGCGCGCCCGGCACCCAGGGGACCGCGCGCTCGATCGACTCGGCGACCGCGACGGCCACCGCGTGGCGCTGGGTCAGGTGGGCGCGTTCGTGGGCGACCACGGCCTCCAGTTCGTCGGTCCGCAGCAGGTCCGCCAGCCCGGTGCTGACGAGCACCCCGCCGGACCGGCCGGGGACCGCGCAGGCGAGCGCGTGGTCCGCCTCGACCAGGGCGACGGTCGTTCCGTCGATCTGCCGGTGCGGCGCGGCGCCCGAGCGCATGGCCTCGCGGACGGCCTCGTGCTCCGGGCCGGGACGGACCCGCACGGCGACCACGAAGGCGAGCACGGCGAGCAGCGCCACGCCGATGTCGAACCCGTGCGTCGGCGACTCACCCAGCCCGAACGGGTCCGTGAGCGGCCGGTCCGCGACGACCACCAGCGTGGTGCCGACGACGAAGCCGACGACACCGAGCAGGACCGCGACGGACCACGACACCAGTGCGGTGCGCGGGTGGTCGATCGTCCAGGCGGACCGGGTCAGGACGCGCGGGGCGACCACCACGACGACGAGGGCGAGTGCGATGAGGACGACTCCGGCGACGACCACGCGACCGGTCTCCTCAGGACTGGGCTCGGGCGTCGAGGGCGCGACGCAGGACGTCGAGGTCGTCCGAGGCGAGCGCTCCGGTGAACTGCAGCAGGGCGGCCTCGCGGTCCGACGCGGCGGCGAGCGCGCTCGACATCAGCGACGCGGTCTGCTGCTCGCGACTGTGCACGGCGCGGAAGGTCAGCGGGGCGTCGTCGTGCTCCTGCCGCTCGACCTGGCCCTTGCGGCCGAGCCGGTCGAGCACGGTCAGCACCGTCGTCAGTGCGGGTCGGGGCTCGGGGAAGGCGTCCAGCACCTGGCGGGCCGTGCACCCGTCGACGATGCCGCGGTCGGCCGCGGCGCGCAGGGTCTCGAGGACCGCCTGCTCGAGCTGCCCACGGGGGCGCGATCGCTGTCCTGCCATCCCCGCATTCTACGAGACGTCGAAGACGGTGCCGCGACACATGCCCGAAACGCGGGGTCGGTATGCTCGGGCCTGCACAACTCAACACCGGCCGCACACCCGCCGCGGGAGAGCCGAGCGCACGCGCACGGCACCGAAGGAGCAACCTCCCCGTCAATCTCTCAGGTCCCACACCGCAGCGGACAGGCCACTCTGAAAAGCAGACACGCGTCCCCGCCGGGCCCGCGCGGTGTCTCGCCCACGGTGAAAGCCGCCGGACCTCACGGGCCGCGGTGAAACTCTCAGGCCCATGACAGAGGGGGAGTTCCCACCCGACGACGGCCGTCGGGTCCTGCCGATGCCAGGAGAACTCCGTCATGCGTTCCTCCCCACTCGAACCCGCGCACGAGGCTGCGGGCGCCACCTTCACCGACTTCGCCGGCTACCGGATGCCCGTGCGGTACTCGTCCGACCTCGCCGAGCACCACGCGGTGCGCCAGGCGGCCGGTGTCTTCGACCTGTCCCACATGGCCGAGGTCGGCGTCGTCGGCCCGGACGCCGTGCCGTTCCTCGACCACGCGCTCGCCGGGTCCTTCGGCGCGATGCCCGTCGGCCGTGCCAAGTACTCGCTGCTGCTGGCCGAGGACGGCGGGATCCTCGACGACCTCGTCGTGTACCGCACCGGCGAGGACGTCTTCCTCGTGGTGGCGAACGCGGCCAACCGATCCGTCGCGGTCTCGGCGCTGCAGGACCGCAGCGCCGGGTACGACGTCGAGGTGTCCGACGACTCCGACACGACCGCCCTCGTCGCGATCCAGGGTCCGGCCGCCGCGGGCACGCTCGACGCCCTGGTCGTGGCCGACCGCCTGCAGCCGGAGACCCCGCTCGACGAGCTCCGCTACTACCGCGTCCTGCACGCCCTGTTCGACGGCGCCGAGGTCCTGGTCGCCCGCACCGGGTACACCGGCGAGGACGGCTTCGAGATCTACAGCGGCACCGAGGTCGCGTCGTCCATCTGGGACGCCCTGCTCGAGACCGGTGCCGACCGGGGTGTCGTCCCCGCCGGTCTCGCCGCGCGGGACACCCTGCGCCTCGAGGCCGGCATGCCGCTCTACGGGCACGAGCTCTCCACCGACGTCCGGCCCGCCCAGGCCGGGCTCGGTCGGGTCGTCGCGACCTCAGGCTCGTTCGTCGGCGACGCCGGTGTGCAGCCGGCCCCCGACGCCCGCGTGCTCGTCGGACTCGTCACCGAGGGTCGCCGTGCCCCGCGCGCCGGCTACGACGTCGTGCTCGACGGCACCGTGGTGGGCACCGTCACGTCCGGCGCGCTGTCGCCGACGCTCGGCCACCCGGTCGCGATGGCCTTCGTCGACCCGTCGGCGCTCGCCACCGTGGCCGACGGGGGACAGGTCCTCCACATCGACGTCCGCGGCACCGCCGTCCCCAGCACCGTCACCTCGTTCCCCTTCTACCGCCGCACTCCGAGAGGCTGATCCCGTGACCGACCAGACCGCACTGCAGTACACCGCCGACCACGAGTGGGTCCTCGTCGAGGGCGACACCGTGACCGTCGGCATCACCGACCACGCCGCCGAGCAGCTCGGTGACGTCGTCTACGTCGAGCTCCCCGCCGTCGGCACCACCACGACCGCCGGCGCGCAGATGGGCGAGATCGAGTCGACCAAGAGCGTCGGCGAGCTGTTCGCCCCGATCGAGGGCGAGGTCGTCGCGATCAACGACGCCGTGGTCGACGCCCCCGACACCGTCAACCAGGACCCGTTCGGCGCCGGCTGGCTCGTCAAGCTCAAGGTCGACGGCACCTCGTTCCCCGAGGACCTCATGGACCACGACACGTACCGGGCGTCCCTCGCATGACCGGCGCGCAGCAGAACCTCCAGACGTCCTTCGCCGACCGCCACATCGGCACGACGAGCGCCGACCAGCAGGTCATGCTCGACGCCGTCGGGCAGCCGTCCCTCGACGCGCTCGTCCGCGCGGCGATCCCGGAGTCGATCCACGCCGCCCCGGTCACCGACTCGGTGATCCCGGCCGCGGTCGGCGAGACCGAGGCGCTCGCCGAGCTCCGGGCGAAGGCCGGGCGGAACACCGTCCGCCGCGCCATGATCGGCCTCGGCTACCACGGCACCCACACGCCCGCGGTGATCCAGCGGAACGTGCTCGAGAACCCGAGCTGGTACACGGCGTACACCCCCTACCAGCCGGAGATCTCGCAGGGCCGGCTCGAGGCGCTCATCAACTTCCAGACGATGGTGTCCGACCTGACCGGCATGGCCACCGCCGGGGCGTCGATGCTCGACGAGGGCACCGCCGTGGTCGAGGGCATGCTCCTGGCCCGTCGTGCGTCGAAGGTCAAGGGCGACGCGTTCCTCGTGGACGCCGACCTGCTGCCGCAGACCCGGGCGCTCCTCGACCACCGCGCGGACGCCGTGGGCATCACGCTGCGGGAGTTCGACGCCGTCACGGGGCCGAGCGTCGCCGACCTCGAGGGCGCCTTCGGCGTGATCCTGCAGTACCCCGGTGCGTCGGGACGCGTGGTCGACCCGTCGGCCACGATCGAGCGCGTGCACGCCGGCGGCGGGATCGCCGTGGTCGCGGCCGACCTGCTCGCGATGACGCTGCTGGCGAGCCCGGGCGACCTGGGTGCCGACGTCGCCGTGGGCACGAGCCAGCGCTTCGGCGTCCCGCTCGGCTTCGGCGGCCCGCACGCCGGGTACCTCGCGGTCCGCGCCGGCCTCGAGCGCCAGCTGCCGGGCCGCCTGGTCGGTGTCTCGTTCGACGCCGACGGACAGCTGGCCTACCGCCTGAGCCTGCAGACCCGTGAACAGCACATCCGTCGTGAGAAGGCGACGAGCAACATCTGCACCGCGCAGGTCCTGCTCGCCGTGATGGCGTCGATGTACGCCGTCTACCACGGACCGGAGGGCCTGCGTTTCATCGCGGACCGGGTGGCACGGACGACCTCGGCGCTCGCCGACGTCGCCCGATCGGCGGGGCTCGAGGTCCTGCACGAGCACTGGTTCGACACGCTCACGCTCCGGGCTCCCGGTCGTGCGGCGGAGATCGTCGACGCGGCGCGCGACGCGGACCGCCTGCTCCACCTGGTCGACGCCGACACCCTGCAGCTGTCGGTGGACGAGACGACCACGCCGGAGGACGTGACGGCGCTCGCCGGCGTGTTCGGGGCGGTGGACGTGACCGTCCCGGCGACCGAGGGCGCCGTGCGCGACGCGGCCACGGGCCTCCCGTCCGACCTGCTGCGCAGCAGCGAGTACCTGACACACCCCGTGTTCAGCGCGCACCGCAGCGAGACCCGCATGATGCGGTACCTCAAGCACCTGTCGGACAAGGACTACGCGCTCGACCGCGGCATGATCCCGCTCGGCAGCTGCACCATGAAGCTCAACGCCGCGACCGAGATGGCAGCGGTGACCTGGCCGGAGTTCGCGAACGTGCACCCGTTCGCCCCGCGCGATGACGTCGAGGGGTACCTCGACATGATCGGCGACCTCGAGTCGTGGCTGGCCGAGGTCACCGGGTACGACACGGTGTCGCTGCAGCCGAACGCCGGCAGCCAGGGCGAGCTCGCGGGTCTCCTCGCGATCCGCGGGTACCACCGGTCCCGCGGCGACCTGGACCGCACGGTGTGCCTGATCCCGTCGAGCGCGCACGGCACGAACGCCGCGTCGGCCGTGCTCGCCGGCATGCAGGTCGTCGTCGTGGCCTGCGACGAGGACGGCAACGTCGACCTCGCCGACCTCCGCGCGAAGACGGCTCAGCACGCGGAGACCCTCGCCGCGCTGATGATCACGTACCCGTCGACCCACGGGGTCTACGAGCACGACGTCCGCGACGTCTGCGATGCGGTGCACGAGGCCGGCGGCCAGGTGTACGTCGACGGCGCGAACCTCAACGCGCTGCTCGGGCACGCCCGGTTCGGCGACTTCGGCGGCGACGTCTCGCACCTCAACCTGCACAAGACCTTCTGCATCCCGCACGGCGGAGGTGGCCCCGGTGTCGGGCCGGTCGCGGCGAAGGCGCACCTCGCGCCCTTCCTGCCCGCGCACCCGATGGCGCAGCAGGCAGACCGGCGGCCCGGGTCGTCGGCGGCCGCGTCGGACGACGCCGACGGTCGGCTCGCCCACGCGGGCGGCCCGGTCAGCGCAGCGCCGTACGGCAGCCCGAGCATCCTGCCGATCACCTGGACCTACGTGCGGATGATGGGGCTCGAGGGGCTGACCCGAGCGACCGAGGCGGCCGTGCTCGGAGCGAACTACATCGCCGCACGGCTCCGCGAGGCGTTCCCGGTCCTCTACACCGGGGAGTCCGGCCTGGTCGCCCACGAGTGCATCCTCGACCTCCGGCCCCTGCGCGAGTCCTCCGGCATCACCGTGGACGACGTCGCCAAGCGGCTGGTCGACTACGGCTTCCACGCGCCGACCATGTCGTTCCCGGTCGCCGGGACGCTCATGGTCGAGCCGACCGAGAGCGAGGACCTCGCCGAGCTCGACCGGTTCGTCGACGCGATGCTCGCCATCCGTGCCGAGGCCGCGGCCGTCGAGCGGGGGGAGTGGCCGGCGGACGACAACCCGCTCGTGCACGCCCCGCACACGGCTGCCTCCGTGATCTCCGGCGAGTGGGAGCACGCCTACACGCGTGAGCAGGGCGTCTACCCGCTGCCGGGCATCAGTGCGCGGAAGTACTGGCCGCCGGTGCGCCGGATCGACCAGGCGTACGGCGACCGCAACCTGGTCTGCGCGTGCCCGCCGATCGAGGCGTTCGCCTGATCCGACCCGCCGCCCGTGTCACACGGCGGCGATCCGAGCGCTGAGCGCGTAGCGTGTGCCCTGTCCGGAGCCCCGGGCAGGGCACACGTGCGTCAGGCGTCCGTGCGGGGCCGACGAGCAGGCCGACGTCGGAGCGCTCCACGTCCCAGCGAGAGCTGTTCGGCTAGCCCATCGGTGTGCGCTCGTGCAACAACTTCGTTGCAGAAGCAACAAACCCGCTCCGGCCTCGTCAGAGCGCCCGAATCTTGCATCCTCCCGCAATGATCCTGCAACTTGGTTTCCGGTTTGTAACCGATGGCCGCAGGGTTTGGTCGGCGGTCGGAGCACTGCCTACAGTGCAAGGACAAACACGCCCGGCAGCACCTCTGTGCCTGGCGTGTCCCATGCACCAGGAGGAACCTTGATCAAGAAGCGCGCTGGGCTCTCTGCCCTCGCCGTGCTCGGGGCCACAGCAATCGCCCTGACCGGCTGCTCCAGCAACGGAAGCGGCAACGGCGGTGACTCGGGCTCGACGAACGCGTCCGGGATCGTCACCACGAACGGCTCCGAGCCCCAGAACCCGCTCATCCCCTCGAACTCCACCGAGACCGGTGGCGGCAAGATCATCACGTCGATCTTTGAGGGTCTCGTCTCGTACGACGCCGACGGCAAGCCGGTCGACGAGGTCGCGAAGAGCATCGACACCGATGACTCCAAGACCTACGACATCAAGCTCAACACGGGCTACACCTTCACCAACGGTGAGAAGGTCACGGCCGAGTCCTTCACGAAGGCGTGGAACTGGGCTGCCCAGAAGTCGAACGCGCAGGGCGCGAGCTACTTCTTCGAGAACATCGAGGGCTACAACGCCGACGCGGACTCGGAGCTCACCGGCCTCAAGGTCGTCAGCGACGACGAGTTCACCGTGACGCTGAAGTCGGCGCAGTCGGACTTCCCGCTGTCGCTCGGCTACTCGGCCTTCATGCCGCTCCCGTCGGAGTTCTACAAGGACACCAAGGCCTTCGGTGAGAACCCGATCGGCAACGGCCCGTACAAGCTCGACGGCAAGGGCGCCTGGACGCACAACCAGTCGATCAAGCTCGTCACCAACGAGGACTACGCCGGCAAGCGCAAGCCGAAGAACGGTGGTCTGACGATCACGTTCTACACCTCGCAGGACACCGCCTACGCGGACGTGCAGGGTGGCAACCTCGACGTGCTCGACGCGATCCCGGACAGCGCCTTCCAGACCTACAAGTCGGACTTCCCGGACTCGAACGTCAACCAGCCGGCTGCGATCTTCCAGGCGTTCTACATGCCGTACTACCTGCAGCACTGGAGCGGCGAGGAGGGCAAGCTCCGTCGCGAGGCCCTGTCGCTGTCGGTGAACCGCAAGCAGATCACCGAGAAGATCTTCGACGGCACCCGCACCCCGGCCAAGGACTTCACCTCCCCGGTGATCTCCGGCTGGAACGACAAGCTCGACGGGTCGGACGTCCTCGACTACAACCCGACCGAGGCCAAGAAGCTCTGGGCCCAGGCCAACGAGATCTCGCCGTACGACGAGACCCTCACCATCCAGTACAACGCCGATGGTGGCCACGAGGCATGGGTGACCGCGGTCACCAACTCGATCTCGAACACGCTCGGGATCAAGGCCGAGGGCAAGGCCGTGCCGACGTTCCAGGAGGCCCTGGACACGCAGACGCAGGACAAGCTCACGGGCGGTAGCCGCACCGGTTGGCAGGCCGACTACCCGTCGCTGTACAACTTCCTCGGCCCGACCATGGGTGAGGGCTCGTCCAGCAACTACGCGCGCTACGACTCGACCGAGTACAACGACCTGCTCGCCAAGGGCCGTTCGGCTGCGACCGTCGAAGAGGGCAACAAGTACTTCGACCAGGCCCAGGAACTCCTGTTCAAGGACCTGCCGGAGATCCCGCTGTGGTACTCCAACGTGACCGGCGTCTGGTCGGCTGACAACGTCAAGAACGTCAAGTTCGGTTGGGACTCCGTTCCGCTGTACTACGACATCGAGGTCACCAAGTAACACCGGTCCCACTGCGGTCCAGTACCGCTGGGACACACCGCGAGCAGGTATCCTGCTCCGCGGCCACCGGACGGGGGTCCGGAGACCACACGGTCTCCGGGCCCCCGTACCTCGGCGGCAACACAACCCCCACCACCGCGGGCGCCGCCGCCCGCACCGGACACCCGTGCCGACCCGCGAGCCGTCCACCCCTCACGACATGAACCAGAACGACACGCGCGCCGCTGCGCAGGACCGAGCGATCTGATGCTCTGGTACCTCGGCAAGCGCCTCCTGCAACTCATCCCCGTCTTCTTCGGGGCCACGTTCCTCATCTACTTCATGGTCTTCTCGCTGCCCGGCGACCCGATCGCCGCGCTGTTCGGCGACCGCCAGCCGTCGCCGCAGGTGATCGAGCAGCTCCGACAGCAGTACAACCTGGACAAGCCGTTCCTCGTCCAGTACCTGCTCTGGATCGGCGGTGTCTTCAAGGGTGACCTCGGCGTCACCTACTCGGGCCTGCCGGTGTCGCAGCAGCTCGCGTCGGCCTTCCCGATCACCGCGCGCCTGGCGCTCCTCTCGCTGCTGTTCGAGGCCGTCGCCGGCATCGTCGTCGGTGTCATCGCGGGCCTCAAGAAGGGCAAGTGGTTCGACACCACCGCGCTCGTCGTCTCGCTCCTGCTCATCTCGGTGCCGACCTTCGTCGTCGGCTTCCTGCTGCAGTACGTCTTCGGCATCCAGCTCGGGCTGTTCCGTGTCACCGTGTCGGGTCAGGCGCCATGGTCGGAGCTCGTGCTCCCGGCGATCGTGCTCGCGACCGTGTCGTTCGCGTACATCGTCCGTCTGACGCGTGCCAGCGTCGCCGAGAACATGAGCGCCGACTTCGTCCGGACCGCCACCGCGAAGGGCCTGCCCCGTCGTCGCGTGGTCGGGGTGCACATCTTCCGCAACTCGCTCATCCCCGTGGTGACCTACCTCGGTGTCGACATCGGCAACCTGATGGTCGGCGCGGTCGTGACCGAGGGCATCTTCAACATCAACGGTGTCGGCGGCACGGTGTTCCGCGCCGTCAAGCTCGGCGAGGGCCCCACGGTCGTCTCGTTCGTCGCCGTGATGGTCATCATCTTCATGCTCGCCAACCTCCTGGTCGACCTGCTCTACGCCGTCCTGGACCCGAGGATCCGCTATGCCAAGTAACGCCGAACCCCGCTCCGCGACGCACTACGTCGCGCCGATCGAGGAGACGCCGCTCCAGGCGGTCGACCAGGTCGACGAGACGGAGAAGACGCGCTCGACCTGGACCGACGCGTGGGACTCCATGCGCGTCCGCCCAACCTTCTGGATCTCGTCGATCCTGATCCTGCTCGTGCTCGTCGTCGCGATCTTCCCCGGCCTGTTCACGCACGTCGACCCGCGCGCGGCGAACCTCGACTTCAGTGACGAGGGCGCCCGTCCGGGCCACCCGCTCGGGTACAACCGCCAGGGCTACGACGTGTACGCCCGAGTCATCTGGGGTGCGCGCAGCTCGGTCATCGTCGGCCTGGTCGCGACGATCCTGGTGTCGCTCGTCGGCATCGTCATCGGCGCCCTCGCCGGCTTCTACGGCGGCTGGCTCGACACGATCGTCTCCCGCATCGGTGACATCTTCTTCTCGATCCCGACCATCCTCGGCGCGATCGTGATCATGTCGGTCATCCCAGCGCGCAACGCGTTCACGGTGGCGCTCGTGCTCGCCGCGTTCGCGTGGCCGCAGATCGCCCGCATCATGCGTGGTGCCGTCCTCAGCGCGAAGCAGTCCGACTACGTCACCGCCTCGGCGGCGCTCGGTGTCAGCCGCTTCACCACGCTCGTGCGCCACGTGATCCCGAACGCGATCGCCCCCGTCATCGTCATCGCGACGGTGTCGCTCGGCTCGTTCATCGTCGCCGAGGCCACCCTGTCGTTCCTCGGCATCGGTCTGCCGCCGTCGGCGCTCAGCTGGGGCCTCGACATCGGCACGGCGCAGACGTCGATCCGCACCAACCCGTCGACGATCTTCTGGCCGTCCGCCGCCCTGTCCATCACCGTGCTCGCGTTCCTGCTCCTCGGCGACGTGGTCCGCGACGCGCTCGACCCGAAGGCGAGGGCCCGTCGATGACCGAGACGCTCACCGATCCCACCACCCGTCGTCCGGCCGGTTCCGGCGCCCCGCTGCTCGAGGTCTCGGGCCTGCAGGTCGGGTTCCGCACCCAGAGCGGCATGGTCCAGGCCGTCCGCGGCGTGGACTTCACCCTCGAGCAGGGCGAGCGCCTGGCGATCGTCGGCGAGTCCGGTTCGGGCAAGTCGACCAGCGCCCAGGCGATCATCAAGCTCCTCGCCGGCACCGGCGAGGTCACCGGCGGGTCGATCAAGTTCAACGGGCGCGAGCTCGTCGGGCTGTCCGACAAGGAGATGGCCGGCATCCGCGGGAAGGAGATCGGCTACGTCCCGCAGGACCCGATGTCGAACCTCAACCCGCTGTGGTCGATCGGCTTCCAGGTGGAAGAGGCGATCAAGGCCAACGGCATGGCGACCGGCAAGCACGCGATCCGCGCCCGCGCGGTCGAGGTGCTGCAGGAGGCCGGCCTCGGCGACGCCGCGACCCGCCTGAAGCAGTTCCCGCACGAGTTCTCCGGCGGCATGCGCCAGCGCGTGCTCATCGGCATCGGCCTGTCGAGCCGTCCGCAGCTGCTCATCGCCGACGAGCCGACCTCCGCGCTCGACGTCACCGTGCAGCGGATCATCCTCGACCACCTCGAGACGCTGACCCGCGACTTCGGCACCTCGGTCCTGTTCATCACGCACGACCTCGGCCTCGCCGCTGAGCGCGCCGAGAAGCTCGTCGTGATGTACAAGGGCCAGGTCGTCGAGTCGGGTCCGTCCAAGGAGATCCTGGCGAACCCGCAGCACCCGTACACGCAGCGCCTCGTCGCCGCGGCGCCCTCGCTCGCGAGCCGTCGCATCCAGTCGAAGGTGCAGCACCAGCGGGTCGACATCGCCGACGCCGGCAGCGAGGACGACGAGCTGCTCGCCCGCGCCCAGGAGCGCGAGCACCGTCCGGCGCAGGACCTCATCGTCGTGAAGAACCTGCAGAAGGTCTACAAGCTCCGCGGCAAGAACCTGCAGTCGCGCGAGCTGAAGGCCGTCGACGACGTGTCGTTCGCGATCCCGAAGGGCACCACCACGGCGCTCGTCGGCGAGTCCGGTTCGGGCAAGTCGACCGTGGCGAAGCTGGTGCTGCAGCTCGAGTCGATCACCGGCGGTTCGGTGACGTTCGACGGCATCGACATCGGTGCGCTCAAGGGCAAGGACCTGTTCGACTTCCGCCGCCGCGTGCAGCCGGTGTTCCAGGACCCGTACGGCTCGCTGGACCCGATGTACAACGTCGGGAACACGATCGCCGAGCCCCTCGCCACGCACAAGGTCGGCGACAAGGCCAGCCGCCGGGCCCGCGTGCTCGAGCTGCTCGACCAGGTCGCGCTGCCGAAGTCGATGGTGAACCGCTACCCGAACGAGCTGTCCGGTGGGCAGCGGCAGCGCATCGCCGTCGCGCGTGCGCTGGCGCTCAAGCCCGAGGTCATCGTGCTCGACGAGGCGGTCTCCGCACTCGACGTGCTCGTCCAGGGCCAGATCCTCGACCTGCTCACCGAGCTGCAGACCGAGCTGGACCTGACGTACCTCTTCATCACGCACGACCTCGCGGTCGTCCGCCTCGTCGCGGACAACGTGTGCGTCATGCGGAAGGGGCAGATCGTCGAGAAGGCGACGACCGACGAGGTCTTCGCCGACCCGAAGGAGCAGTACACGAAGGACCTGCTCGCCGCGATCCCGGGTGCCGGGTTCGAGTTCGGGCGCTGATCCCACTGCACCACCCCGAGGCCGGACGTCCCGTCGTCCTCCGCGCAGGTCGCGGAGGGGCGGTGGCGTCCGGCCTCGTCGCCGTCCTGGGACTCTTCCTGCTCGTCGACGCGGCGGTGCGGGGGAGCTGGGACGTCGTCTGGTCGGCGGTCGGTCCGGTCGCCGCGGTCGTGTGGGCGCTCTGGCTGCTCACGGTCCGGCCCGTCGTCCGGCTCGACGACGACGCCCTCACGGTCGTGAACCCGTTGCGCACGACCCGCATCCCGTGGTCGGCCGTCGCCGACGTCCGCCTGCGCTGGCAGATCGTCGTGCAGACCGCTGAGGGGAACACCGTCACCTGCCGAGGCGGGCCGTCGATCCGCGGGTCCCGTCCGGGCCAACGCGGGGCGCTCTCCGTGCCGGACGAGCCCGAGGAGCTGCGGATGATCCGGCGCCGCTGGCACTCGCATCGTGCGTCGAGCCCCGCCGACATCGCCGTCCGCCGCGAGTGGGACCGCCCGGCGGTCGTGTCCGGAGCAGCGGTCGCGGTCCTGCTGGTCGTCTCCGCGGTCGCGTTCGCGGCCTGACCGACGGACGGTTCCGCCGCACGACGGGGCGGACAAGAGGCACGGCGCGGTCCCGCCGCGCGCGTCCGGACTGCGCCCACGTCGGTCGGGGGGTTCGGCGCGGTCCCGCCGCGCCTCGGGACCGAGCAGACATCGGTCGGGAGGCTCGGCGCGGTCCCGCCGCGCGCCTCCCGTCCGGGGCGGGACCGGTCTAGAGCTGTGCTGCCGCCATCGACGCGGCGACACCGAGCACGATCATCGCCGTGACGGACCAGCCGTGCACACGGTGGGTGATGGTCGCCGCTGCGACCGTCGCCGGCGGCGGCCCGTCGTGCACCACGGGCGCCGGGACGTGCGCGCGGAGGACGTCTGCGACCTGCCGGACGTCCGCAGCCGTGGTCGCGCCGCCCCCGGCGTGACGGATGCCGAGCGCAGCGGTCGGCCGCGTGGCGAGCCAGGTGCGGCGCACGCCCTCGGTCGTGACGACCTCGATGCCGTACTTCGTCCGGACCTCCTGCACGCGGCGCCAGGGGTAGGTGCTGGTGCGACGGACGTCGATGATCGTGAGAGCCTCGTCGGTCACCTCGAAGCGCGGCCGCCACAGGACGGCCCAGGCGAGGAACGCGGTGAAGACGCTCGGGACGGGGACCAGCCACGGGTTGCCGCCGGTCAGCAGCGCGAGGGGTACCAGCACGAGCGCGACGGCCCACAGGACGACGGCGAACAGGCGCATCCGGGGCGCGACGACGGTGCTCATCCAGGCCATCGTAGGCGAGCCGGACAGGTCGAGAGCGCCTCCCCGGGGACGCCCGGGAGCGGGTGTGACACACCTGCGCGTACCGCCGGGCGACCCGGTTCCCCGGGGAGGCGGGTCCGTTGCGGACCTCGTCCGTCCATGGTCGGCACACCCCGTTCGGGTGTCAACACCCCGGCCGTGATCTTCAGGAACGAGAGCGCCCCGGCGGGCTCGGACGGACGCGCGGACAGCGGACGGGCCCGGTCGCGTGGTGCGACCGGGCCCGTCCTGGTGTCGTGCTGCTACTTCGTGAACCCGACCTTGGTCCAGTCGATGTTCTGCGCACCCGCGAACGCGCCGTAGTTGGCGAGCTTCGGGTTCTGCGCGACGAGGGCCGGCTTCGCGGTGATCGGCATGGAGTGCCCGATCGCCCAGACCTGCTTGTCGACCTTGTTCCAGATGGCGTTCGCCTTGTCGGTGTCCGGCTCGGCGATGGCCTGCGCGATGAGCTTGTCGATCGACTCGTCACCGATGCGGCCGTAGTTCTGGCCGGTGTCGCCGGTCTGGTAGATCGACGCGCCGCCCGAGTGGAAGCCGGTGCCGCCCCAGACGAAGATCGTCATGTCGTAGTTGCCCGGCGTGACGTACTGCTCGAAGAAGTCGTCGACCGCGACGGACTTGAGCTTGAGCTCGATGCCGACGTCCTTGAGCTGCTGCTGCATGACCTCGGAGAGCTTCTGCGACGCGGTCGCACCCGACGGGATCGTGATGGACAGCGAGAGCGTCTCGCCGCCCTTCTTGCGGTACTGGCCGTCGGTCTTCCAGCCGTCGTCGTCCAGGATCTTCTTCGCCTTCTCGACGTCGAAGGTGCCGTTCGGGTCGGTGTTCGCCTGGTAGCCGTCGTCGGTCGACAGGAAGATGTGGTTGTCGAGCGTGCCGAGCTTGTACGGCAGGGTGCCACCGATGACCTGCGCCAGCGCCTCACGGTTCACCGCGTGCTGGATCGCCAGGCGGAGCTGCTTGTCCTTGAGGATGCCCTTGGACGAGAAGTCGACGTGCGTGTACTGCGCCGAGGTCGAGGCGTAGATCTTCGAGTCCTTGGCGTCCTTGACGCGGTCGAAGCGCTCCGAGGTCGTCGTCAGGACCGAGTCGATCTCCTTGTTGAGGTAGGCGTCGACGTCGGCGTTGCCGTCGAGCGACCGGAAGATGACCTGGTCGAGCTTCGGCTTCTCACCCCACCAGTTCTCGTCGGGGACGATCGTCACGGTGCCGGCTGTCTCGTCGAGCTTCGACACCTTGTACGGGCCGGACGACAGCGGGACCTTGCCCTTGTACGCCTCGTTGAACTGCTCGGGGGTGCCGGTCTGGCTGGCCGGGTAGAGCGGGCTGAAGAGCGACTTCCAGTCGGAGAACGGCTTGTCGAAGACGACCTTGACGTCCTGGTCGGACGAGCCCTTCGTCACCGAGGCGATGTCCTCGTACCCGGTGGTCGAACCGACCAGGTAGTCCTTGTTCGACCCGTTCAGGGCCTTCCACTCGTTCTCGAAGTCCTTCCACGTGATGGGGGACCCGTCGTTCCACTTCGCCTTCGGGTTGATCTCGTACTCGATCGTGAGCGGGTCGTCGCTCGTGGCCTCGGCCTTCGACACGTAGTCGGTGTCGAGCTGCGGGGCGCCCTTGCCGTCGATCACGTAGATGAACGGCATCGTCGCCTGTTCGATCCCGGAGGCGTCGACCAGGGCACCGTCGACCTGGTTGTAGTTCCACTGCGTGATCCACTGCGAGATCGGCAGACGAAGCGTGCCACCGTCCTGCAGGTCCGAGACGGGCTGCTCGTTGATCTGGGCCGAGGTGGGCAGGGTCTTCTTGCCCGAGTCGTCGGAGCCGCCGCCGGACCCACCGTTGGATCCGCTCGAGCAGCCGGTCGCGACGAGAGCGAAGCCGGCGAGTGCCGCCGTCAACGCCAGGACTTTCCTGTGCTTCATGGTCTTCCCCTCGTGAAGTTGTGGATCACCATACGACCCCCTGGCGGGGGCAGTCGACCCGTTCTGTTGCAAACACCAATTCGTTACGTACCGAGTGCGGGGATGTGATCTCCCGGAAACAAATCGGGTCGTATGGTGTTCCGCATGACCCGCTTCCTGGCGCGTCGACTCGTGTACTACGTCGTGCTCGTGTTCCTCGCCACCTCGCTGACGTACTTCCTGGCCTCGGCGACGTTCAGCCCCCGATCCGTCTACGCCGAGCGCAACCCGGCACCGCCGGCGGCCACCATCGACAAGAAGCTCGACGACATCGGCGTGAACGACAAGACGCCGATCGTCGTGCGCTACGGGCACTGGCTCGGCGACGCCGTGCAGGGCGACCTGGGCAAGACCATCCAGGACCGCAGCGTCAACGATGCGTTCTGGCCGCGCCTGGGGGTGAGCCTGCGGCTACTGGTCGTCGGCTCCCTGCTCGGCATCCTGCTCGGGGTGCTGCTCGGCGTCTGGAACGCCATCCGGCAGTACCGGATCTCGGACCGGGTGAGCGCGGTCATCTCGATCGTGCTCATCTCGACACCGGTGTTCCTGACCGCGGTGTTCCTGAAGATCGGGGCGACGAAGCTCAACCAGGACACCGGCACGCAGCTCATCAACTTCACCGGTGAGGCGACCCCGGGGCTGACCGGCAGCTCGTGGGACCTGTTCGTCGACCGTGGGGTCCACCTGCTCCTGCCGACGATCTCGATCGCGCTCGGGCTCATCGCGATCTACAGCCGGTACCAGCGGGCGACGATGCTCGACGTGCTCGGTTCGGACTTCCTGCGGACAGCCCGGGCGAAGGGCCTGACGAAGCGACAGGCCACCTTCAAGCACGGGCTCCGCACGGCGCTCATCCCGATGACGACGCTCTTCGCCTACGGCTTCCTCGGCATCCTCACCGGCGCCACGTTCACCGAGAAGATCTTCGGGTGGAACGGCCTCGGCGCGTGGTTCATCGACTCCGTGCAGAACAACGACGTGAACGCCGTGACCGCGTACACGCTCTTCGCGTCGGTCGTGGTGCTCATCGCCGGGTTCCTCGCCGACGTCCTCACCGCCGCCCTCGACCCCCGCGTGCGGAGGAGCTGAGATGACCGACACCCGCATCGAGCCCGTCGACGGGACGACCGTCGGCCGGTCGGACACGCCGCTGCCCGGCAGCCCGAAGCCCGGCGGCAAGCAGCGCAACCGCTTCGTCCAGACCGTCGTCCGCGTCTTCATGAACCGGGGGGCCGGGATCGGCCTCGTGGTGATCGTGCTGCTCTTCGCCTTCGCGTTCATCGGCCCGTTCGTCAGCCCGTACGGCTACTCGCAGATCGACTACACCGCGTTTTCGCAGCCGCCGAGCGGCTCGCATTGGTTCGGGACGAACGGCATTGGTCAGGACGTCTTCGCCCAGACGGCGCGCGCCATGCAGAAGAGCCTGCTCATCGGACTACTCGTCGCTTTGTTCTCCACCGCCCTCGCAGCCCTGACCGGTGCCGCCGCCGGCTACTTCGGCGGCTGGGTCGACCGGATCGTGATGTTCTTCGTCGACATGCTGCTCGTGCTGCCGTCGTTCCTGATCATCGCGATCATCAGCCCGCGCATCCAGGACTCCGGCTGGATCGTCCTGGTGGTGCTCATCGCGGCGTTCGGCTGGATGGTGACCGCCCGGGTCGTCCGCTCGATGACGCTGTCGGTGAAGGAGCGGGAGTTCGTCCGCGCGGCCCGGTACATGGGCATCGGACCCTTCCGGATCATCGTCCGGCACATCCTGCCGAACGTGGCGTCGTTCCTCATCATCGACGGCACGATCCAGGTCGGTGCGGCCGTGCTCGCGGAGACCAGCCTCAGCTACTTCGGCTTCGGGGTGCAGCCACCGGACGTCTCGCTCGGCACGCTCATCGCCCAGAACCAGGACGCGGCGCTCACCAGCCCGTGGCTGTTCTTCTTCGCCGCCGGTGCCCTCGTGGTCTTCGCGATCGCGGCGAATCTGCTCGGCGACGGGCTGCGCGACGCGCTCGACCCGACGTCCGCGACCGGCAAGAAGCAGAAGCGGACCGGTCGGAAGCGCGACCAGAACCAGGCAGCGGTCGACGCCGCGACCATCACCACGCAGGCAGGGGCCGGCGCATGAGCACCACCACCACGACGACCACCACGACCGAACCGCTGCTCCGCGTCCGCGACCTCGACGTCCGGTTCCCGACCCCGCGCGGCGTCGTGCACGCCGTCCGGGGGGTCGACCTCGAGCTCCGGCGGGGCGAGGTCCTCGGCATCGTCGGCGAGTCCGGTTCGGGCAAGTCCGTCACGAGCATGGCGATCCTCGGACTGCTGCCGGAGACCACGAAGGTCACGGGGTCGATCGCGCTCGAGGGGCAGGAGCTCCTCGGCCGCAGCGACAAGCAGCTGAGCAAGCTGCGCGGAGCCAAGGTCGCCATGGTCTTCCAGGACCCGCTGTCCGCCTTCACGCCCGTGTACACGATCGGTGAGCAGATTGCCGAGACCGTCCGCGTGCACCGGGGTGCATCGAAGCAGGACGCACGCGCCCGGGCGATCGAGCTGCTCGAGCTCGTCGGCATCCCGCAGGCCGCGCAGCGCGTGGACGCCTTCCCGCACGAGTTCTCCGGTGGCATGCGGCAGCGCGCGATGATCGCGATGGCCATGGCGAACGACCCGGACGTGATCCTGGCGGACGAACCGACCACGGCACTGGACGTGACGATCCAGGCCCAGATCATCGACGTGCTCCGCACCGCGCAGCGCGAGACCGGTGCCGCCCTGGTGTTCGTCAGCCACGACCTCGGGGTGATCGCCGGCATCGCCGACCGCATCGCCGTGATGTACGCCGGGCGGATCGTCGAGACCGCGAGTGCGGACGAGCTGTTCGCCCGACCACGCATGCCCTACACGATCGGCCTCATCGGCGCGCTGCCCCGGCTTGACGAGTCGAGCGGCGAGCCGCTGGTCCCGATCCCCGGGTCGCCGCCGTCGCTCATCGGGCTGCCCGACGCCTGCCCGTTCGCCGACCGGTGCCCGCTCGCCGCCGCCGTCTGCCGTGGGTCGGAACCGCCGCTCGCCGCGGTCGACGTGGCGGCCGGTGTCCCCGGAGAAGGGCCGGTCGACACCTCGGTACCCCACGCGGTCGCCTGCCACCGGTACGAGGAGGCCGCCGAGGCCCACGCCGACGCCGGCGCGATCTTCCGGCTGCCCGAGATCCCGGACACCGGCGTCGCGGTCACCACACCCGCCGCCCGCGAGCAGCGCCCCGCCGTCGTCCAGGTCGAGGGGCTGACGAAGACGTTCCCGCTCGTCAAGGGATCGGTGTTCAAGCGCAAGGTCGGCGAGGTCTACGCGGTGGACGGCGTCGACCTCGACATCCGCACGGGCGAGACGCTCGGGCTGGTCGGGGAGTCGGGGTCCGGCAAGTCGACGACCCTGCACCAGCTGATGGACCTCGAGCGGCCCGAGCACGGCACGGTCGAGCTCTTCGGACAGCCGGTCACGGCGTCGAAGCAGCTGCGGCAGCGCATCTCGATGGTGTTCCAGGACCCCGCAGCGAGCCTCGACCCGCGCATGTCCGTGTACGACGTCGTCGCCGAACCGCTCCGGGCCATCGGCGCCTCGTCGGACCGCATCGCCGAGCGGGTGCCGGAGCTCCTCGGGCTCGTGGGGCTCCGTGCCGCCGAGGCCGACCGCTACCCGCACGAGTTCTCCGGCGGGCAGCGGCAGCGCATCTCGATCGCTCGGGCGCTCGCGACCGAGCCGGAGCTCATCGTGCTCGACGAGCCGGTCTCCGCGCTCGACGTGTCGATCCAGGCCGGGGTGCTCAACCTGCTCGCCGACCTCAAGGCACGACTCGGGTTGTCGTACCTGTTCGTGTCGCACGACCTGTCGGTGATCCGGCACGTCGCGGACCGGGTGAGCGTGATGTACCTGGGCCGCACCGTCGAGGAGGGTGCGGTCGACGAGGTCTTCGAGCGCCCGATGCACCCGTACACGGCTGCGCTCATGTCGGCGGTCCCCGTGCCGGATCCCGTCGTGGAGCGCGCACGGCGGACGATCCTGCTGCCGGGGGACCCGCCCAGCCCGACCGAGCGCCCGACCGGCTGCCGGTTCCGCTCGCGCTGCCCGCTCTACGCGATGCTGCCCGAGGCGCAGCAGGCGCGGTGCCGCGACGAGGTGCCCGAGAAGGCGCCGCGCGCCGGCGCGGAGCGCGACCACCGTGCGGCGTGCCACTACCCGGAGCAGGTGCCGCAGCTGGTCGCGTGACCAGCCGACGGACGGGAGGCGCGGTGCCGGTCGGTACCGCGCCTCCCGTCCGTCACCGGCCCACGTCCCGGTCGGTGCGCGACCACACGGTGAGGTCGACCACCGACCCGTCACCGAGGAACCCGGCGCGCCGCAGCGTCCCCTCGGGGACGAAACCGGCTCGGCGCGCGAGGGCGAGGGACGCAGCGTTGCCCGGTGCGATCCGCAGCTCCACGCGACGGAAGTCCGCCGACGTGACGAGGTGGTCCGCCAGGGTGCGGACGGCTGCCGCGGTCCCACCGGTGCGGCGCCGACCGGGCACCGACCAGTAGCTGAGTTCGCAGCTGCGGGCCCGGCGGTCGACACGTCTGACCTCGATCGACCCGGCCAGACCACCCGCCCACTCGATGGCGAGACGGAGGCCGTCGCCGGATGCGCGGAGCGCCGCGGCCTCGTCGGCCCAGGCTCCGTACGCCTCGGGCGGCAGGCCCCGCGGGACCGGGAGCCAGCGGCAGATCTCGTCGTCGCGGTAGGCCGCCGCGATGGCGACGCCGTCGGCGGCCGTCAGGTCGCGCAGTCCACCGGGCAGCCGACCCCACCTCGGTGCGCTCACCGGAACAGCCCCGGGAACGCCTGGGCGACGAAGGGGTAGCCCACGAAGACGACGCCGTCGAGCAGGCAGTGCGTGATGACGAGGGGGAGCAGCCGCCCCCACCTCGTGTAGATCCACCCGAACACGACGCCCATCACCGCGTTCCCCACGAACGCCCCGAACCCCTGGTACAGGTGGTAGCTCCCGCGCAGCACGGCGGTCGACAGGATCACCTGCCAGCGACCCCACCCGAGCCCACCGAGCCGCTCGTACAGGTACCCGACGACGATGACCTCCTCCTGCAGTCCGGACCGGACGGCCGACAGGAGCAGGACCGGGATCGTCCACCAGTAGGTGTTCAGCGCCGCGGGGTCGACGGCCACGGTGAACCCGAGCGCGCGCCCGGTGAAGTACAGGGCGAGCCCCGGGATGCCGATGCCGAGTGCGATGAGCGCCGCGCCCCCGAGGTCCGGTCGCACTCGGAACCGGTCGATGCCGAGGCGGTGCAGGTGCGGGCGGCGGGCGCTCCAGAGGAGGTAGCAGACCAGCGCCACCGGGGCGAGGTCGACCGCGATCCCGAGGAGCTGCCGGGCGAGGTCCACGTACTGCACCGTCGTGGTGGACGTGTTCAGCGCGGTGGACTGCTGCCCGAGCGGTGTCGTCTGCGACAGGTCGTCGATGATCTGCAGGACCGAGTACAGCGCGCTGCCGCCCAGCGAGAGCATGAGGACGATCGTGATCTCGATCCACGTCCGCCGTCGGCTCATGCGCTGTACTCCTCAGGGTTGCGAACTACCGGTAGACTGGCGTGTCGGGCGTTCTGCCCGCGGGTGCCACGTGTCCACGACGACCGGCCGCCCGATCTTCTCCGAACACTTGAAGGATGTCCTGTATGGCGCTCGCCACCCGGTCCGACCTGCGCAACGTCGCCATCGTGGCACACGTCGACCACGGCAAGACCACCCTCGTCGACGCGATGCTCACGCAGACCAACTCGTTCGACGCCCACTTCGAGGGCGAAGACCGGATGATGGACTCGAACGACCTCGAGCGCGAGAAGGGCATCACCATCCTCGCGAAGAACACCTCGGTGCTCTACAACGGGAAGCACGCCGAGGAGTTCAACCCCGGTGGTCGCATCACGATCAACGTGATCGACACCCCCGGCCACGCCGACTTCGGTGGTGAGGTCGAGCGCGGCCTCTCCATGGTCGACGGTGTCGTGCTGCTCGTCGACGCGTCCGAGGGCCCGCTGCCCCAGACCCGCTTCGTGCTCCGCAAGGCGCTCGCCGCGAAGCTCCCGGTGATCCTGCTCGTCAACAAGACGGACCGCCCGGACTCCCGCATCGACGAGGTCGTCTCCGAGTCGCAGGACCTGCTCCTCGGCCTGGCCTCCGACCTGGCGGACGAGGTCGACGACCTCGACCTCGACGCGATCCTCGACGTGCCCGTCGTCTACGCGTCCGGTCGTGCCGGCGCCGCGTCGCGCAACAAGCCCGAGGACGGCTCGCTGCCCGACAACGACGACCTCGAGCCGCTGTTCGAGGCGATCCTGCAGCACGTCCCGGCCCCGAAGTACGACGACGAGCACCCGCTGCAGGCGCACGTCACGAACCTCGACGCCTCGCCGTTCCTCGGCCGCCTCGCGCTGCTCCGCATCTTCCACGGCACGATGAAGAAGGGCCAGACGGTCGCGTGGGTCAAGCACGACGGCACCGTCGCGAACGCCCGCATCACCGAGCTGCTCATCACGAAGGCGCTCGACCGCTACCCGGCCGAGTCCGCGGGCCCCGGTGACATCGTGGCCGTCGCCGGCTTCGACACGATCACCATCGGTGAGACGCTGTCCGACCCCGAGGACGTCCGTCCGCTGCCGACCATCACGGTCGACGACCCGGCGATCTCGATGACCATCGGCACGAACACCTCGCCGCTCGTCGGCAAGGTCAAGGGCCACAAGCTCACGGCCCGCATGGTGAAGGACCGCCTGGACCGCGAGCTCATCGGCAACGTCTCGCTCAAGGTGCAGGACATCGGCCGCCCGGACACCTGGGAGGTCCAGGGCCGCGGTGAGCTGGCGCTCGCCATCCTGGTCGAGCAGATGCGCCGTGAGGGCTTCGAGCTCACCGTCGGCAAGCCGCAGGTCGTCACGAAGCGTGACGAGAACGGCAAGCTCCTCGAGCCCTACGAGCACATGACGATCGACACGCCGGAGGAGCACCTCGGCGCGATCACGCAGCTCATGGCCGCGCGCAAGGGTCGCATGGAGAACATGACGAACCACGGCACCGGCTGGATCCGCATGGAGTTCATCGTGCCGTCGCGTGGGCTCATCGGCTTCCGCACGTCGTTCCTCACCGAGACGCGCGGCACCGGCATCGCGAACGCGATCGCGCACGGCTACGACGAGTGGGCCGGCCCGATCCAGACCCGCATCAACGGCTCGATCGTCTCCGACCGCGCCGGTGTCGTCACGCCGTTCGCCATCACGAACCTGCAGGAGCGCATGACGTTCTTCGTCAACCCGACGGAGGAGGTCTACGAGGGCATGGTCATCGGCGAGAACTCGCGCGCCGACGACATGGACGTGAACATCACCAAGGAGAAGAAGCTCACGAACATGCGTTCGGCGAACGCCGACTCCTTCGAGTCGATGACGCCGTCGCGCCAGCTCTCCCTCGAGGAGTGCCTGGAGTTCGCGCGCGAGGACGAGTGCGTCGAGGTCACCCCCGACAACGTCCGCATCCGCAAGGTCGAGCTCGACGCGCAGGCCCGCCAGCGCGCCTACGCCCGCCTGAAGCGCCAGGACGCGTAAGCAGCGACAGCCTGGAGGCAGTGCCTCCGTCCGACGGCCCGGTCACCTCGACGAGGTGGCCGGGCCGTCGGTCGCTGGGGATACGGTGGAGCGCGTGACCCTCGACCTCCTCTCCCTGTACCAGGACCTGCACGCCCACCCGGAGCTCGGCTTCCAGGAGCACCGCACCGCCGGTGTCGTCGCCGACCGGCTCGCCGAGATCGGCGGGATCGAGGTCACCACGGGCGTCGGCGGCACGGGCGTCGTCGGCGTCCTGACCAACGGCGACGGGCCGGTCGTCTGGCTCCGCGCCGACATGGACGGCCTGCCCGTGCAGGAGCGCACCGGGCTGCCGTACGCGAGCACCCAAACCGGTCGCGACGACGAGGGCGCCGACGTCCCGACGATGCACGCCTGCGGGCACGACATCCACGTGACGTGGCTGCTCGGCACGCTCGAGCGGCTCGTCGACGACCGTGGGGCCTGGCACGGCACGGTCGTCGCCGTGTTCCAGCCCGCGGAAGAGGTGATCTCCGGTGCCCGCGCGATGCTCGAGGACGGCCTGGTCGAGCGCTTCCCGGAGCCGGACGTCGTGCTCGGGCAGCACTCGGCCCCGGCTCCGGTCGGCATCGTCGCGGTCGGCTCAGGACCCGTGATGGCGTCGAGCGACCGCCTGACCGTCACCTTCAACGGCCGCGGTGCGCACGGATCGGCGCCGCAGGCCTCGCTCGACCCGATCGTCACCGCCGCGAGCGCCGTCGTGCGCCTGCAGACCGTCGTCTCGCGCGAGGTCTCGCCCTCCGACGCGGGCGTCGTCACCGTCGGGAGCTTCCACGCCGGCACCCGTCCGAACATCATCCCGGACCAGGCGGTCATCGAGATCTCGACGCGGGCCCGGAACGAGGAGACCCGCGAGCGCATCATCGCGTCGATCGAGCGTATCGTCCGTGCCGAGAGCGAAGCGGGCGGCCTCGACGCCCCGACGATCGAGCGCGCTCCGGGCGCCGAGGTCACCGTGAACGACGCCGACGCCGCGTCGCGGGTGCTGGAGGCGCTCCGCGGTGCCGTGCCGGACGCCCGTGACCTGGAGATCGGGCTGGCGATGGCGTCGGAGGACGTCGGGCAGCTCGCGACCGCGGCGGGCGTGCCCCTCGTGTACTGGTTCACCGGCATCACCGACCCGGAGCTGTTCCGCCGCGGCGAGGAGATCCCGAGCAACCACTCGCCGTTCTACGCACCGCTGGCCGAGACGGCGATCCCCGTCGGCGTCGACGCCCTGACGGCGGCCGCCCGCGCCTGGCTGTCCTGACGCGACCCCTTCCGCGGAACGCGACTCCGGCGGCAGCGCGCAGCGCCACAGCGCTGCGAGCAGTCGCCGTCGTTGCGTTCCGCGGGGCGCGGCGGGCGGGAGACTTCCCAGGGAACGCACGCCGCGCCTCCCGGCAGTCCACCTAGGGTGTCCGCATGCGCACGACCCGGACCCTCATCGCCGCCGTCACCGCGGGCATCGCCCTGGCGGGCCTGACCGGCTGCTCCGCCGACGCGGTGCAGCAGGCCACCGACCTCGGTTCGTCGGTCGCCTCGAACGTCAGCGAGACCGTGCAGGGGATCGACGGCAAGGCGATCCAGGACGGCATGGCCTCGGTCGCCGGTGGCATCGACGGCGCCCTCGACGCGGCGCTCTCGGGCACCGGGGTGACGAGCGACGGCAAGGTGCCGGACGGGTTCCCGACCGCTGACGTCCCGCTCGTCGACGGCACCGTCCTCGGCGGCGGGGCCGGCCCGAACGGCTCCGGGTGGGTGGTGCAGGTCCGGGTGGCGTCGGTCGACGACTTCCAGGCCGCGGCCGAGCAGCTCGCAGCGGCCGGGTACACCGAGTCCGCGAAGCGCGAGGACGCGTCGAGCGCCTTCGGGCTGTTCCGCAGCGAGACGCACCGCGTGGTGCTGACGGTGTCCGGGTCGAAGGACGGCGTCACCGCGACGTACATCGTCACGCCGCGGTAGCGAAGTACCCTGGGACGCGATGTCCAAGGCTCCCGCACCGCGTCCCGAGCGCGTCCTGTTCGTGCACGCCCACCCCGACGACGAGACGCTGTCGTCCGGCGGCACCATCGCCACCCTGCTCGAGCTCGGCGCCGAGGTGACCGTGCTCACCGCGACCCGGGGCGAGCGCGGCGAGATGCTCACCGAGGCCCTCGCGCCGCTCTTCGGCGACGGACCCCGGGTCGCCGCGCACCGTGAGACCGAGATCGCCGCCGCGCTGGCCGCCCTCGGGGGTCCGGCGCACCTGTGGCTCGGCAGCGGGGGAGCGCGCCCCACGGACCTGCCCGAGCGTCGGTACAGCGACTCCGGCATGCAGTGGGGACCCGACGGACGGGCCATCGCCGCCGACGACGCCCCGGCCGACTCGCTCACGGCGGCCGACCTCGGCGAGGTCGTCGACGACGTCCGCGCAGCGATCCGCTCGACGGGTGCGGACGCCGTGGTGAGCTACGCCGACGACGGTGGGTACGGCCACCCGGACCACGTGCGGGTGCACCACGCCGCCCGGTACGCCGCCCGTGCCGAGGAGGTCCCGTTCTCGATGATCGTGCCCGCGGACTCCGACGAGGTCGACCTGACCGTCGACGTCCTCCCCGTCCGGGCGAAGGTGCGCGCAGCCGTTGAGCAGTACCGGTCGCAGGTCACGGTCGATCCCGTCGACCCGTCCGACCCGCAGCGCCTGACCTGGGTGATGCCGCACGGCGTCCGACAGGAGGCGCCCGCGGTCGAGGCCTTCCGACACGACGCCGACCCGGTGCCGCCGGCACCGCAGACCTTCGCCGAGCTCACCCGTCAGGGCAAGGTGACGGCGGTCGTCGTCGCCGCGGTCGCAGGACTCGTCGTGGGCGCCCTCGGGACCGTCACCCACCAGCAGCGGCTCGGGGGTTTCCCGGTCGGCATGGTGCTCACGACGCTCATCGTGCTCGGACTGGTCGTCGGCCTGCGGCTCCTGTACCGCTCACGGGCGATGGTCACCGCGGCCGGCGTCGCGATCATCGTCGCCACCCAGGTGCTGGTGAGCGTCGGCGGTGCGTCGTCACCGCTCGTGCTCGCGAACCTCGCCGGGTACGTGTGGACCTTCGCTCCGGCGGTGATCGCGGCGTTCACCCTCGCGTGGCCGGACCTGTCGGGTCTGCGTGCCCGCGCGGCAGCGGCGTCGGCGTCGGCGTCGGCCGAGGCCGGTGCCGGAGCGACGGCGTCGGCTCCTGCGTCGTCCTCGGACCCCGCGGCGTCCGGGGCTCCCGGACGCCGCGAGTAGACTCGACCACGCTCAGTCCGAAGGGAGCACCCGCACCGTGACCTACGTGATCGCCCAGCCCTGTGTCGACGTCAAGGACCGCGCCTGCATCGACGAATGCCCGGTCGACTGCATCTACGAGGGTGACCGGTCGCTCTACATCCACCCCGACGAGTGCGTCGACTGCGGTGCGTGCGAGCCGGTCTGCCCGGTCGAGGCGATCTACTACGAGGACGACCTGCCGGACGAGTGGGCCGACTACTACAAGGCCAACGTCGAGTTCTTCGAAGAGGTCGGCTCGCCCGGCGGCGCCGCCAAGGTCGGCGTGATCCACAAGGATCACCCGGTGGTCATGGCCGAGCCCCCGCGCGGCTGACCCGGATCGATCCGTGGCGCTCGACCTCCCCGACTTCCCCTGGGACCAGCTCGTCCCGTTCAAGCAGCGCGCAGCGGCGTACGAGGGCGGCATCGTCGACCTCAGCGTCGGCTCGCCCGTCGACCCGACCCCCGAGGTCGTCCGACGGGCCCTAGCCCGGGCGACCGATGCGCACGCCTACCCGCAGGTCGCCGGGACGCCCGCACTCCGTGAGGCGATCGCCGACTGGTACGGCCGCCGGCAGGGCATCGCGCTGACCCCGGAGCAGGTCCTGCCGACGATCGGGTCGAAGGAGTTCATCGCCGGGCTCGCGCTCTGGCTCGGCATCGGTCCGGGGGACACCGTCGTGTTCCCGGAGGCCGCGTACCCGACCTACGAGCTCGGCGCCGCCCTCGTGCGTGCCGAGGCCCTGGCGTCGGACGACCCTGCCGCGTGGCCGGAGAGCACGAAGCTCGTGTGGTTGAACTCGCCGGGCAACCCGGACGGTCGCGTGCTCTCCGTCGAGCAGCTGCGCGTCGCCGTCGCCCGGGCGCGGGAGCTCGGCGCGGTCGTCGTCGGTGACGAGTGCTACGCCGAGCTCGGGTGGGAGCCGCCGTACGACAGTGCTCCGACGCCCTCGATCCTCGACCCGCGGGTCGTGGGTGACCGGGTCGACGGCGTGCTCAGCGTCTACTCGCTGTCGAAGCAGTCGAACCTCGCGGGCTACCGAGCCGCGTTCGTGGCAGGTGATGCCCGGATCCTGGCCGACGTCCTGGCGGTGCGGAAGCACACCGGCATGATGCCGCCGCTGCCCGTGCAGGAGGCGATGATCGTCGCCCTGGCCGACGACACCCACGTGCAGCAGCAGAAGTCCCGGTACCGCGCTCGACGGAACATGCTCCGACGGGCACTCGAGGGAGCCGGCTTCCGGATCGACCACAGCCAGGCGGGTCTGTACCTCTGGGCGACCCGTGGCGAGCCCGCGCTCGACACCGTCGGCTGGCTGGCGGACCGTGGCATCCTCGTCGCGCCCGGCACGTTCTACGGGGCGGCCGGCGCTGAGCACGTGCGTGTGGCACTCACGGCGAGCGACGACCGGATCGCGGCCGCGGCGCAGCGCCTGGCGAGCACTCGTCGGCTCGCGGCCTCCTGACCGGCCGCCCGGATTCTCCTGACATACGAAATACCGCCAGACTGGTCCGCTAGAACTCCTTCCTGTCGCACCGCGCCCCGCGGTCCGACAGGAAGGAACACCGTGAAGCGTCCCGCTCTCATCACCACCGCCGTCGCACTCGGCCTCGGCCTGGCACTCACCCCGATCGCTGCGAACGCGGCTCCGGCCGACACGTCCTCGGTCTCCGAGGTCACGTCGGCAGCGCCGCACGCGCCGCGCGACACCACGAGCTACGAACAGCTCGAGGACGTCTACTACGACCTGCTCTTCGGCGGCTCCGGCGCGACGAGCATCCTCGTCGAGGCCACGCCCGGCGCCCAGGTCACCTACTCGGTGAACGGGGTCGCCCAGACGAAGCAGGCCGACAGCCGCGGACGCGTCAGCTTCGACGTGACCTTCGAGCGTGCAGCGAACGACATCGAACTCTCACAGTCGGTGAACGGCGTCTCCTCTGCCGCCACGACGTACCAGTACGACTTCAGCTGATGACGCGGGCTGGCGGAGCAGTCGCGCGGCGCGGTCCACGACCGGGCCCGCGGCTGTTCCGCCCGCCGCGCAATCCGTGGAATCCACCAGATCTCCGCCTTCCGGTGGTGCACGACCGACAGTCGGCGCAGTTAGGCTGTCACCGTGACTGACACTGCCAACGATGCTCAGAAGACGGCCACACCGCCCACCACGCCCGTCCCCGTCAGCCCCGCCGCCGCCGAGTCGACGGAGACGGCAATGCTGACGTTCCCGGGGGGCACGGCGGAGTTCCCGATCCTGCCGAGCGTCGACGGCGCGTCCGCCATCGACATCTCCTCGCTGAAGAAGCAGACCGGGCTCAACACGCTCGACTACGGCTTCGTCAACACCGGCGCGACGAAGAGCGCGATCACGTACATCGACGGCGACCAGGGCATCCTGCGCTACCGCGGGTACCCCATCGACCAGGTCGCCTCGGGTTGCACGTACCTCGAGGTCGCGTGGCTGCTCATCTACGGCGAGCTCCCCACCGCCGAGGAGCTCGAGGGCTTCGACGCCCGAATCCGTCGGCACACGCTGCTGCACGAGGACCTCCGACGCCTGTTCGACGCCCTCCCGCACTCGGCGCACCCGATGTCCGTCCTGTCCAGCGCCGTCAGTGCGCTCTCCACGTACTACGAGGACGACATGGACGTCGACGACCCCGAGAAGGTCGAGCTGCAGACCGTGCGGCTCCTCGCCAAGCTCCCGGTGATCGCCGCCTACGCGCACAAGAAGGCGATCGGTCAGGCGTTCCTCTACCCGGACAACACGCTGTCGTTCGTCGACAACTTCCTCCGGTTGAACTTCGGCACCATGGCCGAGCCGTACAAGCCGAATCCGGTGCTGTCCAAGGCGCTCGAACGACTCCTCATCCTGCACGAGGACCACGAGCAGAACGCGTCGACGTCGACGGTCCGCCTGGTCGGCTCGACCAAGGCGAACATGTTCGCGTCCATCTCGGCGGGCATCAACGCGCTGTACGGTCCACTGCACGGTGGTGCGAACGAGGCCGTGCTCGAGATGCTCCAGCAGATCAAGGACTCCGGCGAGCCGGTGTCGCGCTTCGTCGAGCGGGTGAAGAACAAGGAACGCGGCGTGAAGCTCATGGGCTTCGGACACCGTGTGTACAAGAACTACGACCCGCGCGCGAAGCTCGTGAAGGAGTCCGCGCACGAGGTCCTGCAGTCGCTCGGCGTGCAGGACGACCTGCTCGACATCGCCATGGAGCTCGAGCAGATCGCGCTCGAGGACGAGTACTTCGTCAGCCGGAAGCTCTACCCGAACGTGGACTTCTACACGGGCATCATCTACCGCGCGATGGGCTTCCCGCCGCGGATGTTCACCGTGCTGTTCGCCATCGGTCGCCTGCCGGGCTGGATCGCCCAGTGGCGCGAGCTGAACAACGATCCCCTGAACAAGATCGGCCGCCCGCAGCAGCTCTACGTGGGGCACCCGGAGCGGGACCTGCCCGCTCGCTGACGTCGGACGCAGCACGTCGGTGCCGTCGAAGGGCCCGCTCGCATCGCGCGAGCGGGCCTCTTCTGTCACGCTCGGCGGCTCCTGGCGACGGTCCTCGCCCGTCCACCGATGTGCGCACGGTGTGTCGTGCCCGCTCGATGACGGCGGACGCTATCGCGGGGACGACGCGAGCGGCGTCGGACGGGAGGCACGGTGCGGGCTGGCACCGCGCCTCCCGTCCGTCAGTCCGCCCGTTCCTTCCCATCGCGAGCGTCATGGCAGATGGGAACGGGCGTTCCTGGTCGTTCCGGCAGATCAGGTACGCCCGATCCGACCAGGTACGCCCGGTCCTGCCGAGTGAGCGGACGTACGCCCGGTCCTGCCGAGTGAGCGGATGTACGCCCGGTCGTGCCGAGTGAGCGAAGTACGCGCGTACGCTCGGCACGCCGCGGGCCTGCCGGGCGGTGCCGGGGCGCGGCCGCACACAGCCGCCCCGCCGCTGGGCGCGCCTCGAGCGCGCGGGCAGCGAGCGGTCGTGCTGCGCGCGCTCCTGGTGTGCGCGGGCGGCAGCGCGCGGGCGGCAGCGCGCACACGCACGCGCAGCGGACCGCCCCGCGCTACGCGTGCAGCGCCGTGTTGAGCTGGATGCCCTGACCCTGACGCTGCAGGGCCTCGACCGCGCCGGACAGCGAGTTGCGCCGGAACAGCACGTTCGGCACCCCGGACAGCTCCGCGGCCTTCACGGTGCGCGGCGTGCCGTCGGGGCTCGGCGCGGCGCCCACGAGGACGACCTTGGTGCCCGCCGTGACGTAGAGCCCGGCCTCGACCACGGAGTCGTCGCCGAGGGAGATGCCGAGGCCGGCGTTCGCGCCCAGCAGCGCGCGTTCCCCGAGCGACACCCGGTGCGTCCCGCCGCCGGACAGTGTGCCCATGATGGACGCGCCGCCGCCGATGTCGGTGCCGTTGCCCACGACCACACCCTGCGAGACCCGGCCCTCGATCATGGCGTCGCCGAGGGTGCCGGCGTTGAAGTTGACGAAGCCCTCGTGCATGACCGTCGTGCCGGGGGCGAGGTGTGCACCGAGCCGGACCCGGTTCGCGTCGCCGATGCGCACGCGGTCCGGGACCACGTAGTCGAGCAGGCGGGGGAACTTGTCGACCGCGTGCACCGCGATGCCCGCGCGCTGCAGCACGGGACGCAGACGCGTCAGGGCCTCGGGGTGGACGGGGCCGGCGTTCGTCCAGGCGACGATCGGCAGGTGGCCGAAGACGCCGTCGAGCGAGATCTCGTTCGGCCGCACGTGCAGGTGGCTGAGCAGGTGCAGGCGCAGGTAGGCGTCGGGCGTGCTGGCCGGTGCGTCGTCGACGACGATCTCGGTCGTCACGGCCTCGACCCGGACGTCGCGCCGCGGGTCGTCGCCGACGTGCGCCTCGAGCTCGGGCGGGAACACCGCGTCGGCCGGGCGCTCCCCGAGGTGCGTCTCCGGGTACCACGTGTCGAGCGTGGTGCCGTCCGCGGCGACGGTCGCGAGGCCGTGGCCCCAGGCGTGCGTGGGTCGGTCGGTGGCAGCGGTCGCGTCGGTCACGCCACCAGGGTAGCGAGCGGGCCGGGCGGCGACCCGTCCAGGGAGACGGTCTGTGGAGAACGCTCCCGCCAGCGACCCGACCGGTGTGGAGGCACGACCACCTGTGGACGGACGGCTCCCGTCCACAGGTGGTCGCCGCACGGATCGCTGTGGGACACGGCCGGTACGCTGACCGCATGCCGGAGCAGCTCGACCTCACCGCCTCGTCCATCGACATCACGCGTGCCATCTGCGACATCGAGTCGGTGTCCGGGAACGAAGGGCCCCTCGCCGACGCGATCGAGGCGGCGTTGTCCGCCCTGCCCCACCTCGAGGTGGTGCGCGACGGCGACGCGATCGTCGCGCGGACGCAGCTCGGCCGCGACCGCCGGGTCGTGATCGCCGGGCACATCGACACCGTGCCGCTCAACGGCAACCTCCCGACCGAGTTCCGCACCGCGGACGACGGCACCGAGATCCTCTGGGGCCGCGGGACGGTCGACATGAAGGCCGGCTGCGCGGTGCAGCTGAAGCTCGCACACGACCTCACCGAGCCGAACGTCGACGTCACCTGGGTGTTCTACGACCACGAAGAGGTCAGCGACTCCCTCAACGGCCTCGGCCGCCTGGCGCGGACCCGTCCCGAGCTGCTCGCCGGCGACTTCGCGATCCTCGGGGAGCCGTCGGGCGCGCAGATCGAGGGCGGCTGCAACGGCAACCTCCGTGCGAAGGTCCGGACCTTCGGCAAGCGCTCCCACAGTGCACGCAGCTGGATCGGCGACAACGCGATCCACAAGACGGCTCCGATCCTCGCGACCCTCGCCGCGTACGAGCCGCGCACCGTCACGGTCGACGGGCTCGAGTACCGCGAGGGCCTGAACGCCGTGGGCATCTCCGGCGGCATCGCCGGCAACGTCATCCCGGACGAGGCGATGGTGCACGTGAACTACCGCTTCGCGCCGTCGCGCAGCGCGGACGAGGCGGTCGCGCACATCCGCGAGCTGTTCGACGGGTACGACGTGCAGATCGTCGACCTCGCCGCAGGAGCGCGTCCCGGGCTCGACGCCCCGCTCGCGCAGCAGTTCGTCGCAGCGGTCGGCGGCCCCGCCCCCCGCCCGAAGTACGGCTGGACCGACGTCGCCCGCTTCTCGGCGCTCGGCGTCCCGGCGGTCAACTACGGCCCGGGCGAGCCCGTCTTCGCGCACCACGACGACGAGCAGGTGCCCGTCGACCAGATCACCGCGGTCGAGGACGGCCTGCGTCGGTGGCTGACGGCGTGACGACGGGCCCCGCGCCAGTCGCGGGGCAGCTGCCCGCCGGGCGCTGGCGGGCCCGCTACCGACTCGTGCCCTGGTGGCTCCGGGTCACGGTGGTCTACGTCGCGGCACGGCTCGTGACCGGGGCGATGCTCCTGGCCTTCGCCCGCGTGCAGACCGCGAACTCGTTCACCGCCGCGCACCCGTCGTACCTGTCGTTCGCGGCCATCTGGGACGGCGCCTGGTACCGGGTGATCGCATCGAACGGGTACCCCTCCGTCCTGCCGGTGGACGCTGCCGGGCACGTCACCGAGAACGCCTGGGCGTTCATGCCCGCGTACCCGTTCCTCGTGCGCGGGCTGATGGTGCTCACGGGCGCGTCGTTCGAGGCGGTCGCCGTCACGGTGTCCCTGGTCGCGGGCTGGGGGGCCGCGCTGGTGTTCCGGCGGCTGATGGGCCGCTTCCTCGACGACGGCCGGGCGACCTTCGCCACGGTGCTGTTCTGCGTCGCCCCGGTGTCCGCCGTGTTCCAGGTCGCGTACGCCGAGGCGATGGGTCTCTTCCTGCTGCTCGTCGCCCTGCTGCTGCTGGTCGACCGGCGCTGGTGGACGATGCTGCCCGTCGTGCTGCTGCTCGGCATGACGCGGCCGACCGGCCTGGCGTTCGCGCTCCTCGTGGTGCTGTTCCTGGCCGCCTGGACGATCCGACCGTCCTGGGTGCGCGAGTCGGAGCGGCCGACCCTGCGCGCCGCGCTGCCGCCGCTCGTCGTGGGCGCGGTGTCGGGGCTCGTCGGGCTCGCGTGGCCGGCGATCGCGTGGGCGGTGACCGGGGTGCCGAAGGCCTACACGGACACCGAGCTCGCGTGGCGGTCGTCGTACATCGGGTGGAAGGAGCTCGTGCCCTTCGCACCGTGGATCCAGGGCGCCGGGTGGTGGTTCGGGCAGCCGGCGGGCGGGATCCTGCTCGCGGTCGCGGTCCTCGCCTTCACGGTCTTCGTCTTCCACCCGGCAGCGCGTCGTGTCGGCCTCGAACTCCGCCTGTGGGGCGTCGCCTACGTGGTCTACCTGCTCGCGGTGTTCTTCCCGCAGTCGAGCACCTGGCGGATCCTGCTGCCGATCGCACCGCTGCTCGGCATCGTCGCCCTGCCGCGGTCACGGGTGTACCGGGCGCTCGTGGTCGCGGTGTGCCTCGGTCTGCAGTTCGTCTGGCTGTACACGTGCTGGTGGGTCGACGGCTACGACTGGACGCCACCGTGATCGGCGCGGCGGTGGTCGACGTCGCCCCGATCGACCTCGCGGTCGGCTGACCCGGCTGCGGAGGGCGTGTCCGACGGGTCCTCACCGGGGCGCCAGTCGGCCGCGGCGTGCACCATCGCGTTCACGGTCGCGATGAACGGCACCGCGAAGAACGCCCCGACGACCCCCGCGATCGTCGTGCCCGCGGTGACGCCGAGCACGACGCCGAGCGGGTGGACGCGCACGGCCGATCCGGTCAGGAACGGGTGCAGGACGTGGCTCTCGAGCTGCTGCACGGCCACCACCACGGCGAGCATGACGAGCGCCGGCACCAACCCGTTGAAGACCAGGGCGATGACCACGGCGACCGTGCCTGCGACGATCGCGCCGACCACCGGTACGAAGGCACCGAAGAACACGATCACGCCGATCGGCACCGCGAGCGGCAGTCCGAGCGCGAGTGCGCCGATGACGATGCCGAGCGCGTCGGTCACTGCGACGACCAGCTGCACGCGGATGAAGCTCGTGAGGGTCTTCCACCCCGCCTGACCGGCCGCGTCGATCCGTCCGCGGGAGCGTCGGGGGAAGATGCGGACCACCCACGACCAGATCCGGCGTCCGTCGATCAGCACGAAGATCGTCGTGAACACCACGATGAACAGCCCCTCGAGCGCGTGCACCAGGCCGCTGCCCGCCTCGGCCGCGCCGGACAGGATGGACGCGACGTGGGTCTGCAGGAACTTCGTCGCCTCCGCCAGGTACTTCGTGACCTGCGCCGAGGTGATGCCGAAGGGCTCGGACGCGAGGAGGGTCTGGAAGGTCTGCACGTTGCTCGAGAGTCGACGTTCGAGGGTCGGCAGGTCGTAACGGATCTGTGCCGTGACGACGAGCGCCAGGACACCGAGGAAGACCACGACCGCGAGGCACGCCGTCAGCACCGAGAGCCACTTCGGCCACCGGTGCCGTTGCAGGAACGCCGAGAACGGTGCGAGCAGCGCGCAGACGAGCAGGCCGACCAGGAACGGCACCACGATGTCCTGCAGCAGGACCACGAGGGCGACGACGACGGCCAGGGCGGCGACCGTCACGAGGAACCGCCACGAGAACGCACCGGCGATGCGCATGCCCGTCGGCACGGCCTCTGCGACCGGGTCGGCCTGTGGACGCAGCATGGAGCGGATGTTCGGCATACGCAAAGGTGACCACCTCGAGCCGCGAGAACGTCGCATTCCGACACCCCCAACCTGGGCGGTTTCGCAGTTGCCCCCTCGGTACGGGATAATGGGCGAGCATCTTCTGCACGAAAGGGGACATCTGATGGCAGCGATGAAGCCGAGGACCGGTGACGGGCCGATGGAGGCTGTCAAGGAGGGTCGACTCATCATCGTGCGGGTTCCGCTCGAAGGTGGAGGCCGCCTGGTGGTCTCGGTCAACGACGCCGAGGCCAAGGAACTCCACGACGCACTGGCAGAGGTCGTCTCCGCCTAGTCCGTCGACGCACCACGACAGGAGGCCCGGAGCGCGTACGCTCCGGGCCTCCTGTGCATCCCGCGGCCGGCTTCGCCGACAGGTCGGGGCTGCCAGGCCGTCCGACGGGTCAGGCGGAGACCTTCGTCATCTGCAGCAGCCCGTCCCCGGCGGGGGAGAGCGCGCTCCGGACCGCGCCCGAGGTGGACACCTCGGTGAGCAGCAGCCGGAAGTCGGTCGTCGCGCGGTCCCGACGCACCGGATCCGCGACCCGACCTCGCCAGAGCGCGTGCGGCACGAGCACCGTACCGCCGACGCGCGCGAGCCGGAGCCCGTGCTCCACGTACTCGATGACGTGCTCGGGGTCGGCGTCGACGAGGACGACGTCGTACGAGGCCTCGTTCATCCGCGGCAGCACCTGGTTCGCCCGACCCGGGATGAGCCGGACCCGCGACGGAGCGGTGCCGGCCGCGATGAAGGCGTCACGGGCGTACTGCTGGTGGTCGACCTCGACGTCGATCGTCGTCAGGGTCGCATCGGGTGCACCGCGCAGCAGCCAGAGCCCGGAGACGCCGAGCCCGGTGCCGATCTCGATCATGCTCGTGGCGTGCGACGCCGCGGCGACCACGGCGATCTGGGCGCCGATCGCGGGGGAGATTGCTTCGACCCCGAGTTCGAGGGAGTGCTCTCGCGCTCGGGCGATCACCTCGGGCTCCGAGACGATGTCCTCGGCGAACTTCCAGTTCGACTCTTTCTCTGACACGCACACTCCGTTCGGGAGACAACTCTACGGGTGTGGCGCAGTGGGACGGGTTACGCTCGTTGCCGTGTCCATCGACTTCAACAAGATCCTGATCATCGGGATCATCGCGGTGCTGCTGCTCGGGCCGCAGCGCCTGCCGATGTACGCGCAGAAGCTCGCCGAGTTCGTCAAGGCGGTCCGCCGCTTCGCCGACACCGCGAAGGACCGCATGCGCGAGGAGATGGGCCCCGAGTTCGACGACGTCGACTGGCAGAAGCTCGACCCGCGGCAGTACGACCCCCGCCGCATCATCCGCGACGCACTGCTCGATTCCGGCGGCACGACCGCCGGCAGCATGGCGGCCGTCGAGACCGCGCAGGTCACCGCGTCGAAGGTGCGGGCGACGGCACCGGTGGTGCCGCTCGCCGAGGGCGAGCCCGCCCCCTTCGACACCGAAGCAACCTGACCCACACGCGGCGACCTGATCCACACGCGGCGACCCGACCCACACGAGGCGACCTGAGGCCCGCTCCGTGACCCGGTGACGGCCTGGAGGCGCGGTGCCGGCCGGCACCGCGCCTCCCGTCCGTCAGTCCCGCGTCGCGACGATCGTGAACGTCGTCGGCATCCGGTCGCGGTCGGCGACGGGCCAGACCCACGAGCCGTGCCCGTCCTCCTCCATGCGGGGGCTGAAGCGCCACGGCAGCGTGCGCCCCTCGTCGAGTCTGCGCAGGCGCAGGCCTGCGCCGAGCAGCGCGTTCACGACCTCGGACAGTGGGTGCGGCCACTCGTACGTGCGGGTGTTCGCGACGGTGCCCTCGCCGACGTACGTGCCCGCGTCCTCCCACTGCTGCGCCGTCCCGTCGGGGAAGTACCGGTGGCGCGTCACGAGCTCCGGTGCGTCCTCGTCCAGCGCGTACAGCGCCGGGTGGCCGTCGCGGATGAAGAACACCCCGCCCGGCCGGAGGAGCCCCGCGACCTGCGCGGCCCAGCGGTGGAGGTCGTCCAGCCAGCAGATCGTGCCGATGCTCGTGTAGACGACGTCGAAGTCACCCGTGACGGCTGCTCGGGCGTCGAGGACGTCGGTCTCCACCCACGTCACGTCGAGGCCGAGGCGCTCGGCCAGAGCTGCTGCGGACGCGAGCGCCGGTGCCGAGAAGTCGACCCCGGTCAGGCGGGCCCCCTCACGCGCGAGCGAGACCGTGTCGGTGCCGATGTGGCACTGCAGGTGGCAGACGTCCAGGCCCTCGAGCGTCCCCGACGGCAGCCACGGCCGGAGCGCGGGCAGGTCATCGCGGACGACGTCCGACCGGTGCTCCGGGTCGTCGAGCGCGGCGACGTCGTACGCGCCCTCGTGGATGGGCACCCGGTCGTCCCAGTTCGCGCGGTTCGTGTCGCGGGCGGCGTCCCAGTCGACGGTGACGTGGTCGGTGCTGTCCATGCGGCCACGGTAGCGGGGGAGCCCGCACCCGCGCGAGGAGCGCTCAGGACAGGCTGATCCCGAGCTTCCGTCCCGCCAGGCCCCGACCCATGGTGGTGACGGCGTCTGCGACTGACCGCAGGGCGAGGGCGGCGGGGTCGTCCGGCGCGCCGAGGACGACCGGGAGCCCGGTGTCACCCCCTTCGCGCAGCGGCACCGAGAGCGGCACGCGGCCGAGCAGCGGCACGGGGGAGTCCTGCCCGCGGGACAGCCGAGCGGCGGTCTCGTCGCCGCCGCCCTCGCCGAACAGGTGCAGCACGCCGCCGTCCGGCTGCACGAGCCCCGCCATGTTCTCGACGACGCCGATGACCCGCTGCCCGGTCTGCCGTGCGACGACACCGCTCCGCTCGGCCACGTCGGCCGCCGCGGCCTGGGGCGTCGTGACGACGAGCACCTCGGCGTGGGGGAGCAGCTGCCCGACCGAGATCGCGACGTCGCCGGTGCCGGGCGGCAGGTCGAGCAGGAGCACGTCGAGGTCGCCGAACCACACGTCGGTCAGGAACTGCGCGACCGTGCGGTGCAGCATCGGCCCGCGCCAGGACACCGCGGTGGAGACGTCGTCGACGAACATGCCGATCGAGACGACCTTCACCTCGTGGGCGACCGGCGGCAGGATCATGCTGTCGACGCGGGTCGGACGGGGTGCCACACCGTGCTCGTCGGTCAGACCCATCAGGCCGGGCACGCTGAAGCCGTGCACGTCGACGTCGACGATCCCGACCCGCTGTCCGGCCGCGGCCAGGGCGACCGCCAGGTTCACCGTGACCGTCGACTTGCCGACGCCGCCCTTGCCGCTGGTGACGGCGATGACCCGGGTGAGCGAGTCCGGGGTGAACTGCACACCGCGGGGTCGGCCGGCGCGGAGTCGCTCGGTCAGCGCGGCGCGGGTCGCCGGGCTCATCACGGAGACGTCGACGTCGACGTGCTGCACGCCGTCCACCGAACCGGCGGCCGAGCGCACGTCGCGCTCGATCGTGTCGGCGGCGGGGCACCCGACGATCGTGAGCTGCAGGTCGACGCGCACCCGTCCCTGCGGCTGCACGTCCACCCCGCGGATCATGTCGAGCTCCGTGACGGGGCGGCGGATCTCGGGGTCGACCACGCGGCCGAGCGCAGCGAGGACCGCGGCACCGAGCTGCTCGTCGGTCGCCGCGGGGGAGTCGTCAGCCACGCGCGCTCGTCGCTCCCTCGCTGTCGTCGAGCGCGTCGGCGCGCAGTGCGGCCTCCTCCTGGTCGCGGCGGTCGAGCTCCTCGAGCAGCGAGCGGATCTCCGCGCGGATGAAGTCCTTCGACGCCATCTCCCGCATCGCCAGGCGCAGGGCCACGACCTCGCGGGCGAGGTACTCGGTGTCCGCGAGGTTGCGCTCGGCCCGCTGCCGGTCCTGCTCGAACTGCACGCGGTCGCGGTCGTCCTGCCGGTTCTGGGCGAGCAGGATGAGCGGCGCCGCGTACGAGGCCTGCAGCGACAGCACCAGGGTGAGCGCGGTGAAGCCGATCGCCGCCGAGTCGAACTGCCACGGCTTCGGCGCGAGCGTGTTGTAGCCCATCCACACTGCGCAGAAGAGCGTCAGGCCGACCAGGAACCAGGGCGTGCCCATCGCGCGGGCGATGCCCTCGGTCGCACGACCGAAGGTGTCCCCGCGACCACGGCGGCGGGTGGGGAGCACGCGCGTGCGCATGCCCTTGGGGGAGTCGAGCCGCTCCTGGCGGGCATCATCCGTTCGGGCCACGGGTGGTCCTCCTTCCCGTCGTCACGGGCGTCTTGCGCTGGCGTTGGCGGAGTCGCGAGGGGGCATCCCCCTCGCCCTGACTTCGCCAGTCGTCCGGCAGGACGTGGTCGAGGACATCGTCGATCGTCACCACCCCGACCAGGCGGTGGGCGTCGTCGACCACGGGGACGGAGACGAGGTTGTAGGTCGCCATGACCCGGGTGACCTCGGCGGCGCTGGCGTCCACGCGGACCGGTTCGGTCTGCTGGTCGATGAGCGTGCCGAGGCGCTCGTTCGGCGGGTAGCGGAGCATGCGCTGGAAGTGCACGAGCCCGAGGAAGCGCCCGGTCGGCGGTTCGTACGGCGGCAGGACGACGCAGACGCTCGCGCCGAGCGCCGGGGCGAGCTCGTGCCGGCGGATGAGGGCCAGGCCCTCGGCCACGGTCGCGTCGGCCGACACGATGACGGGCTCCGTCGTCATGAGACCACCGGCGGTGTCCGGCTCGTACTCCAGGAGCATGCGGACGTCCTGCGCCTCCTCCGGCTCCATGAGCTGCAGCAGGGCCTCGCTCCGGTCGTCGGGGAACTGCGCGAGCACGTCAGCGGCGTCGTCGGGCTGCATCTGGTCGAGGACGTCGGCGGCGCGGGCGTCCTCGAGTCGGGTGAGGATGTCGATGCGCTCCTGGTCGGGCATCTCCTCGAGCACGTCGGCGAGCCGGTCGTCGGGGAGCTCCTCGGCGACCTCGAACCGGCGCTCCTCGGGCAGGTCGAGCAGCGTCGAGGCCAGGTCGGCCGGCAGCAGGTCGGAGTACGCGGCGATGACGTGCTCAGCGGACTGGGCCTCGCCGGGGAGCTCGTCCTCGGTGACCTCGTTCCACGTGGCGAACGTCGTCGGGCCCTTGCCGAACGGCGACGGGGTCGTCTTCGGCTTCCGGAGGAAGAGCTGCGACACCTCCCAGTCGCCCTGGCCGCGGTCCTCGATCGCGACGTCCTCGATCGTCGCGCGGATGCGGTCACGGGTGAGCAGGACCTTGCGGCCGAGCATCTCCGCGATGACCCGGACCTCGCCCCCGCGCTGCTCGAAGCGCCGCATGTTGACGATGCCGGTGGTGATGACCTGTCCCGCACCGATCGACGTGACGCGGCCGATGCTCAGGAAGATGCGGCGCTTGCCGGGCACCTCGACGATGAGCCCGACCACGTGGGGAGGGTCGACGCGACGGTAGACGACCAGGACGTCCCGGACGCGGCCCACGCGGTCGCCCGCGGGGTCGAAGACGGAGCACCCGGCGAGGCGGGCGACGAAGACCTTCGTGGCGCTCACCCGTCCAGCGTAGTCGCTGCCGCAGGGGCCGGGGTCGTGCGGCCCCGGCCCACCCTGAGACACTGCTCCGGTCGTGCCGGGGATCTCTGCACCGGTCGTCCCGGGGGCTCGCGCGCCGGTGCCCCGGAGGTTCCCGGGAGGCGCACGTGCGATCGCAAGGTGCCCGGTGGATGATGGCTGGGTGAGCAACCAGAGCCCGTTCGCCGGACGCACCGCCCAGGCCTTCCCGACGCTGCCGCGCGGGGACGTCCTCGGCACCTACGACAGCTACCCGGACGCCCAGCGCGTCGTCGCGAAGCTCGCCGAGGCGGACTTCCCCGTCGCGAAGATCTCGATCGTCGGCAACGACCTGAAGACGGTCGAGCGGGTCACCGGCAAGATGACCTACGGCCGCGCGGCGATCGCCGGCGCCCTGTCCGGCCTCTGGCTCGGCATCTTCTTCGGCATCGTGCTGACCCTGTTCTCGCCGACCGCCGGTGGCCTCATCATCGCCGCCGCCATCATCGGCGCCGCGTTCGGCATGCTGTACGGCATCGTGTCGTTCGCCATCACCAAGCGGCAGCGCGACTTCACGAGCGTGCACCAGGTGCTCGCCACGAACTACCAGATCGTCGTCGACCCGCAGCTCACCGGTCAGGCGCAGCGGATCCTCGGACAGCACGGCGCGACGCCGTCCACGCACTGGAACGACGCACCGCAGCCGGGCGCGCCCGGCTCCCAGGCCCGTCCGTTCCAGGGGCAGGAGCCCTGGCGCCCGGGTCCGCAGCAGGGGTCGCCCTACGGCGGGCACGCCACGCCGCACCAGCCGCAGCAGCAGTCCCGCCAGGGAGGCCCGCAGCAGTCCGGTCCGTCGGCCGGCGGTCCGCAGTCGGGAACGTCCGACCCCGGTGCCGGTCCCCGGTACGGCACGAACAGCGGTCCCCGCTACGGCACGAACGACGGGCCGCGCTACGGCGAGACTCCGCAGACGGCTCAGCAGCCCGCGCCGTCGTCGGACCCGCGCCTCCCGCAGTCCCGGCCCGGCCAGCCCCCGCAGTACGGGGAGCGCGTCCAGGGCGCCGACGGTGCGGACCAGCGTCCCGGGTCGGCGCCCGAGGCCCGTCGCGACGGCGACCGAGGCTGACACCCCGACAGATGCGGAACGCCCGCGCCGACGATGGTCGGCGCGGGCGTTCCGCGTCAGGGCCCTCAGCGGTGCACCAGAGCCCCTCGGTGCGTCAGAGCACCTTCGAGTAGCAGATCGACCGGGCCGCGCCGACGTACGGCCCGAACTGCGCGATCCGCCGGAAACCCTCACGCTCGTAGAACCCGATGGCGCGCTTCTGCTCGTCGCCGGTCTCGAGCACGAGCGCCGGGGAGCCGAGGTCGATCGCAGCCTCCTCGAGCCGACGGAGGATCGCGCTGGACACCCCGGCCCCGCGGGACTCCGGTCGCACGTACATGCGCTTCACCTCGGCGATGCCGTCCTGCACCAGTCGCAGGCCGCCGCACCCGAGCGGGGTGCCGTCCTCGTCCCGCGCGAGGAAGAACACCGCGATCGAGTCCGCCGTCGGCTTCTCGCCCGGTTCCGTGTCCCCGCCGTAGGCCCGGTCGATCTCCAGTCGTTGCGCGGCACGGAGCCGCTGCGCGTCGGGGGGAGTCGAAGTGCTCGACGTCGATCACGAGTCCACGGGGCTCGGTCGTCCCGGTCCGGGTGTCCGGCTGGGGAGCGGTCGTGCTGGGGGAGGTCTCCGGCGTCGTCGTCACGTCCTCAGGCTAGCGGCCGGTGCGGGCGATCCACCCCTCCACTTCCGAGGGGGTCCGCGGGATGCCGACGGACAGGTTCTCGGCGCCGTCCTCGGTGACCAGGATGTCGTCCTCGATGCGGACGCCGATGCCGCGGAACTCCTCGGGCACGGTCAGGTCGTCCTGCTGGAAGTACAGGCCGGGTTCGATCGTGAACACCATGCCCGGCTGCACGACGCCGTCGATGTACATCTCGCGGCGGGCCTTGGCGCAGTCGTGGACGTCGAGCCCGAGGTGGTGGCTCGTGCCGTGCACCATGTACCGGCGGTGGAACTGGTTGTCCGGCTGCAGCGACTCCTCGGCGGTGCCGGGCAGGAAGCCCCACTCGGCGGTCTTCCGCGCGATGACCTCCATCGCGGTGGCGTGCACCTCGCGGAACGTGATGCCCGGCTTCACGATCGCGAACGCGGCGTCCGCGGCCTCGAGCACGGCCTCGTAGACCATGCGCTGCACGTCGGTGAAGGTCCCGCTCACCGGCAGGGTCCGGGTGATGTCGGCGGTGTAGAACGAGTCGACCTCGACGCCGGCGTCGATGAGGATCAGGTCGCCCGGCTGCACGGCACCGTCGTTGCGGGTCCAGTGCAGGATGCAGGCGTGGTGGCCGGACGCGGCGATGGTGTCGTAGCCCACCGTGTTGCCGTCGGCCCGCGCACGCCGGTTGAACGTGCCCTCGACGATGCGCTCGCCGCGGGGGTGCGCGAGGACGGCGTCGAAGTCGGCGATGACGTCGTCGAAGCCGGACTTCGTGGCCTCGACTGCCTTGCGGAGCTCGTTCACCTCGTAGGCGTCCTTCACGAGCCGGAGCTCGGACAGGTCGCGGGAGAGCAGGTCGTCGGTCGCGGGGGTCTCGTCCGCGGCCTCCGCTCCGCCGACGGTGGTGCCGAGGCGGGAGTCGATCGCACGGGTGAGCTCGGTGTCGGCGTCACGGACGAGCAGGACCGACGCGTCGAGGCCGTCCGCGACCTCGGCGAAGGCGCCGAGGTCGGCCGTCGCGAGCCCGAGGTCGGCGGCGACCTCGCCGAGCGAGGGGCGGGGGCCGACCCAGAACTCACCGATCTCGGGGTTCGCGTAGAACTCCTCCGAGTCGCGGCCGGCGGTGGCGCGGAAGTACAGCGTGGCGTCGTGCCCGGATCCGTTCGGGGTCATCACGAGCACGGAGCCGACGACCGTGTCGGTGCCCCAGCCCGTCAGGTGCGCGAAGGTCGAGTGCGGACGGAACGGGTAGTCGCAGTCGTTCGAGCGGACCTTCGCCTGGCCGGCGGGCACCACGATCGTGCGCCCAGGGTGCAGCTCCGAGATCCGCGCGCGGCGCTCGGCGGCGAAGGCCGCCTGCTCGCGGGGCTCGGGGGTCGGCCGTGCACGGTCCGCCCACTGCGACGCGATGTGGTCCTTGAAGGTCGAGGACCCGGGGGTGGTGGATCGGTTGCTCGTCGCACGGGGAGTGGTGTCGGCCATGTCACCCATCATCGCACCGAGCTGACCCTCCGGCCTGAGCGGCCGTTCACCTGTCGGTAGCATGGAGGACGTGCCCGATCCGTTCATCGACCTGCACGCCCACTCGAGCGTGTCCGACGGCACCGAGCGGCCGGCGGACCTCGTCGCCGCGGCCGCCGCTGCCGGCCTCGACGGCGTCGCCCTGACGGACCACGACACCACGGCGGGGTGGGACGAGGCGATCGCCGCCGTCCGCGACCGACCGATGTCGCTGCTCCCCGGGCTCGAGCTGAGCACCCGGGTCGGCCACCGCAGCGTCCACGTCCTCGGCTACCTGGTCGACCCGACGGACGACGCCCTGGTCGCGGAGACCGCCCGGATCCGCGACGGCCGCTTCGCGCGCGCACGGCGCATGGTCGAGCGCATCGGCCGCGACCACCCGATCACCTGGGACGACGTCCTCGCGCAGGCGCGCGACGGCGCCACGATCGGCCGCCCGCACATCGCCGACGCCCTGGTCGCCCGGGGCCTGGAACCGGACCGCAGCGCGGCCTTCCGCGGGATCCTGCACCCGGCCTCCGGCTACTACGAGCCGCACGAGGCGCCGACGCCCCTCCGCGGGGTCGAGCTGATCCGCGGCGCGGGCGGGGTGCCGGTCATCGCGCACCCGGCGGCGTCCTCACGCGGGATCGTGATCGACGAGCCGATGCTCCGCGAGCTCGTCGACACCGGCCTGGGCGGGCTCGAGGTCGACCACCGCGAGAACCTCGCGCACGGCAAGCGCACCCTGCTCGACTGGGCGGAGCGCTACGACCTCTTCGTCACGGGGTCGAGCGACTACCACGGCACCGGCAAGCCGAACCGCTTCGGCGAGCACCGGACCGCGCGCGCGTCGTTCGACGCGATCGTCGACCAGGCCACCGGCAGCGCCCCGGTCCACGGCCCGGGTTCCCGCCTGGCCTGACCAGGCTGCTGAGCCCGCGGCTCGCCCCGCGTCCCAGCCTGCGCGACGAACTTCGCGCAGACGGACGCGCGGACCGTCGCTGCGTCCGAGACTCGGTGCCACCTTCCCGCGCGTGCGGACGACGGAGGCCCCGTCACGTCCGTGACGGGGCCTCCGAACGGACGGGAGGCGCTACTCGCCCTCGCCGGTGCCCTGCGGTGCCGAGGCGGTCGCCTCGGCGGAGCCGCTGCCGCCGCTGCGACGACGGCGACGGCGACGGCGCTTCGCGGCGCCGTCGGTGGAGGCGGCGCCGGTCGCGCCCTCGGCGGACGGCTGCGCGGCGTCGGTACCGGTGGTCTGCTCGGCGGGGGCCGACGTGTCGGACTGCTGCGGGCCTCCCGACCGGGTGCGCGTGCGGGACCGCGAACGGGAGCCGCTGCGCTCGCCGCCCTGACGGTCACCGCCGCGCTCGCCACGCTTCGGTGCGGCGCCGGCCTCGGCCGCGTGCGAGGACGCGCCGGGCAGGCGGCCCTTCGTCCCTGCGGGGATGTCGAGGTCGGTGAACAGGTGCGGCGACGACGAGTAGGTCTCGACGGGCTCGGGGATGCCGAACTCGAGGGCCTTGTCGATGAGCGTCCACTTGTGCAGGTCGTCCCAGTCCACGAAGGTGACCGCGATGCCCGTCTTGCCGGCACGGCCGGTGCGGCCGGCCCGGTGCAGGTAGGTGTCCGGGTCGTCCGGGATCGTGTGGTTGATGACGTGCGTCACGTCGTCGACGTCGATGCCACGGGCGGCGACGTCGGTCGCGATGAGCACGTCGCGCTTGCCGGCCTTGAACGCCGCCATCGCGCGCTCGCGCTGCTCCTGGTTGAGGTCGCCGTGGACGGCGGCGGCGTTGAAGCCGCGGTCCTTCAGCTCCTCGACGAGCTTCGCCGCGGCGCGCTTGGTGCGGGTGAAGATCACGGTCTTGCCGCGGCCCTCGGCCTGCAGGATGCGGGCGATGACCTCGTCCTTGTCGAGCGAGTGCGCACGGTAGATGACGTGCTTGATGTTCGCCTGCGTCAGGCCCTCGTCCGGGTCCGTCGCGCGGATGTGCACCGGGCGGGTCATGAAGCGACGGGCCAGCGCGACGATCGGAGCCGGCATCGTCGCCGAGAACAGCATCGTGTGGCGCACCGCGGGGACGGCCTGGAAGATGCGCTCGATGTCCGACAGGAAGCCGAGGTCGAGCATGCGGTCGGCCTCGTCGAGCACGACCTCCTGCACCTTGGACAGGTCGAGCAGGCGCTGGCGCTGCAGGTCGATGAGGCGACCCGGCGTGCCGACGACGATCTGGGCGCCGGCCTTGAGCTGCTCGATCTGGCCCTCGTACGCCTTGCCGCCGTAGATCGACACGATCGTGGTCGGCCGGTTCGACGTGGCGAGCTCGAGGTCCTCGGTCACCTGCACCGCGAGCTCGCGGGTCGGGACGACGACGAGCGCCTTGACCCCCCGGCTCCGGAGCGGCACCGAGGCGCTGGATCAGGGGGAGGCCGAAGCCGAAGGTCTTGCCGGTACCCGTCTTGGCCTGGCCGATGATGTCCTGGCCGGTGAGGGCGAGCGGGATCGTCTGCTGCTGGATCGGGAAGGGCTCGGTGATGCCCTTCGTCGCGAGCGCGTCGACGATGTCCTGCTCGATGGTGAGGTCTGCGAAAGTCAAAGAAGCACCTTAGTCCTGGTGGAGGTCGACGACAGTCTACCGACGGCCGGCGACGGCAGCGCCCGCCGGGCGGGAGCAGGGCCCGCGGCCCGTATGCTTGGGGCGTGGTGTCGTGGTGGAACCGGAAGCGCGCTGCGCAGCTCGCCGCCGCGTGGCTGGCCTCGCGCAACCCGCGGAACGCCTCGCCCGTGGAGCGCCTGCAGCTGGACGACGTGAGCCCGGAGCTCGACGTCTACCTCGGGCAGGCCGCGTACCTGCAGCTGTCGCTCTACGAGACGATGGGGCGTGCCGGTGCCGCGGCGCCGACGATGTCCGGACGCCTCGTCACGGGCGTGCTCGCGACGACGGCACTCGAACGGCACCGCACGATCGTGGCCGAGATCGAGCGGACCGGCGGCGAGCCGGCGACGCTGATGGAGCCGCACCGCGAGGCGATCGACCGCTTCCTGCTGCGCACCAGCGGTGCCGACTGGTACGAGTCGATGCTCACCGGGTACGTGACGGCGGGCATCCTCAACGACCTGTTCGGCAACATGCTCCGGTCGCTGCCGCTCGACGTCCGCCAGCGTCTCCGGTCGGTGTTCGACGCGCGCGAGGAACCGGCGGTCGTGCAGGAGCTGGCGTCGCACATCGAGCAGGACCCGCGCATCGGATCGCGCCTGGCGATGTGGGGTCGTCGACTCGTGGGGGACACGTTGCTCGTGGCACGGTCGGCGCTGGCGGTCCACGCGCGGGAGGACCAGGAGAAGCTCGAGCCGGTGTGGACGGAGCTCATCGCGGCGCACACCCGGCGGATGGACGCCCTCGGGCTGACCGCCTGACGTCCGGCGGCACCGGGGCGGCGGCCGGGTCGATCTGAGCGGCTCGGTCGTGCACGGTGCGGCCCTGTCCTCGTCGGTCAGGCGCGCGCGTCCTCTGCACTCAGGCGCGCTCGGTGCGCGCCCGCTCGAAGAAGTCCTCGTCCGCAGCGGTACGACGGCGCCCCAGGACCCACTCGGTCACGACCGCGACGACGCCGGCGCCGACCAGGGCGACCACCCAGATCCACCCGCCGTCGTACGGCCAGCCGGCCCAGGTCAGCGCTTCCCACAGGACGGCGGCCACGATGCCACCGACGGCCGGGCCCAGCAGCGCCCCGCGGGTGGAGCGCCACGGCACGACGACGTGCGCGACGGCCCCGGCGATGAGGCCGCCGAGCACGGCGAAGAGCAGCTCCACGTCAGGCGACGAAGCCGATGCGGCGCGACTCCTCTGCGCCGACCTCGACGTAGGCGAGCGAGGCGACCGGCACGATGAAGCGCCGGCCCTTCTCGTCCTTGAGGGAGAGGTGGGTCGACTGCGCCTCGAGGGCCGCGGCCACGGCCTGCTCGATCTCCTCGGCGCTCTGGGCGGTCTCGAAGGCGATCTCGCGCGGGCTGTTGATGATGCCGATCTTGATGTCCACGAGCACAGCGTATCCGAGCGGCACCTGCCGGCACCGGGCGTTCGCCCGAGGCGCACCGCGGCGGTGGCAGCGGTGTCGGTGCGGCGTCGGCCCACGGCGCGACGCGGCGCCGACGACGGTGCGTCGACCGCTGCTGTCGGCCGTGGTCGGTAGCGTGTCCGCGTGCCCAGGACCACGCTGACGACCCTCCCCGAGGACGTCGGGGTCGCCCGCGCGCTCGTCGCCGACCCGGCGCAGGACGCCGTCCTGGCCCTGCCCGATCGTCGGCACGCCGCGGTGCTCGGCGCTCCGGGCACCGGCAAGACCACCACGCTCACCCGGCTGGTCGCCGACCGGCTCGCCCGTCCGGACGCAGTGTCGGCGGACGGACACGCCACGGTGCTCGCGCTGACCTCGGCCCGCACCGCGGCGACCGCGCTCCGCGACCGCCTGGCCGCGGCGGTCGACCGGGTCGTCCCGGGGGCGCTCGCCCGGACCGTCAACTCCCTCGCCTTCCAGGTCGTCGCGCACGCCGCGGCGCTGCAGGGGCAGGAGGCACCGACGCTCCTGACCGGTGGGGAGCAGGACCGCATCATCGCCGACCTGCTCGAGGGGCACGAGGCCGACGGCGGCGGCCCCGCGTGGCCGGCACCGATCACCGCCGTGGTGCGGGAGCGCGCCGGGTTCCGCACGGCGCTCCGCGACGTCATGATGCGCGCGGTCGCCGCCGGGGTCGAACCGGACGACATGCGCGAGCTCGCCGATGAGCGGGGACGCCCCGAGTGGCGCGCGGTCGGCGACTTCGTGGACGACTACCGGGCGTCGGTGACCGCCTTCCGCGGCAGCAGTCTCGACGCCGCCGAGCTGGTCGCGTTCGCGACCGCCGCGGTGCTGCGCCACGAGGTCCCCGCGAGCATCGCGGCGCTGCGCCTGCTCGTGGTCGACGACACCCAGGAGCTCGTCGAGGGCGAGATCGCCCTGCTCGGGGCGCTCGCCCGGTCCGGCGTGCAGGTCGTCGCGTTCGGCGACCCGGACATCGCGGCCTCGGCGTTCCGCGGCGCCGAGCCGGACGTGCTCGGGCGACTGGCCGTCCGGCTCGGGGTGGAGCGCGTCGACGAGGTCGTGCTCGGCACGGTGCACCGGCACGCGGCTCCGATCCGGACGCTCGTCGGGGCGGTGACGGCACGGATCGGAGCCGCCGCAGCCGGGCGGCAGCGGACCGCGGTGGCGTCGACGACGGACGCCCGCAGCGACGCCGTGCTGCACCTCGAGGCCGGCAGTCGTCCGGCGCTCGTCGTGGCGGTCGCCCGACGCCTCCGCGAGCACCGGCTGCTCGACGGCGTCCCCTGGCACCGGATGGCGGTCGTCACCCGCAGCGGTGCGGCGATCCCCGAGCTCGTCCGGGCGCTGTCCGTCGCCGAGGTTCCCGCGACGGCGGGCGCCGCTCCGGTCCGACCACGGGACGACAGCGCCGCCCGGTCGCTGCTCGACGCGGCCGCGGTCGCCCTCGGGGTGCTCCCGCTCGACGCCGACCTCGCCACGTCGTTCGCGACCGGACCCCTCGGCGGACTGGACACCCTGGCGATGCGACGGCTCCGGCTCGCCCTGCGGCGCGAGGAGCTCGCGGGCGGCGGGACCCGCACCGCCGACGAGCTGCTCGTCGAGGCGCTCGGTGCGCCCGAGCGGCTCGCCACCGTCGACGCCGGGTTCGCCCGTCGCGCCACCCGGCTCGCGCGCAGTCTCGTGCAGGCGCGGGCGGACGCCGCGGCCGACGCCAGCATCGAGGAGATCCTCTGGGGGCTCTGGGAGCGCAGCGGGCTGGCGACGACGTGGGGTGCACAGTCGGCGGCAGGCGGGGTGGGCGCCGCCGAGGCCGACCGGCACCTCGACGCCGTCGTCGGACTCTTCACCGCCGCGAAGCGCTTCGTCGAGCGGACGCCCGACGCGCCCGCACGGGTGTTCGTCGACGACCTGCTCGGCGCCGACCTGCCCGAGGACTCGATCGGCCCCGACCGCACGGCCGGCCGCGTGCGGGTGCTCACCCCGTCGGCCACCATCGGGCTCGAGTGCGACGTGGTCGTCGTGCTCGGGCTGCAGGACGGCGTCTGGCCGAACACCCGGGTGCGGGGGAGCCTGCTCGACCCGGACGGACTGGTCCGCGCCGCGGCCGGTGTCGACGACCGGACGGTCGACGACCGGGCAGCGGTGATCGCGGACGAACTCCGGCTGTTCGCCCGCGCTGTCTCCCGTGCCACGACGCAGGTCGTCATCTGCACGGTCGCCAACGACGACGAGGCCCCGTCGCCCTTCGTCCGACTCGTCCCGGTGCCGCCGGACCGGCAACCGACCGTGCACCCGCTGTCGCTCCGGGGGATGGCCGGGTCGCTCCGCCGCCGGGTGGTGACCACGGGTGACCACGAGGCAGCATCCGCCCTCGCGCGGCTCGCCGAGGCCGGCGTCGCCGGAGCGTCACCGGACGAGTGGTACGGGACTGCCGAGCCGACGACCGAGGACCCGCTCGTCGACCTCGACGCCCCGCCGGCACCCGAGCACGAGGGCGGCGAGCCGGTCGCCCCGACGGTGGCCGTGTCGCCCTCGCGCATCGGGACGTTCGAGGAGTGCCCGGTGCACTGGTTCGTGCAGACGTTCGGCGGCGGCGCTCCGAGTCCGGCGATGGGCATCGGGACGATCGTGCACGAGGCGATGGAGCAGGCCACCGCGGTGGACGTCGAGTCGCTGTGGGAGCACGTGGAGGGCCGGTGGGACGAGCTGACCTTCGAGTCGCCGTGGGTCGCGGACCGCGAACGGGCCAGGACCCGGCGGATGATCGAGGGGCTCAGCGACTACCTGCGCACGTTCGCCAGCGCCGGGCGACGGCTGCTCGGTGCCGAGACGTCGTTCGCACTCGTCACCGGTCCTGCCCGGATGCGCGGCAGCATCGACCGGATCGAGGTGGACCCGGACGGGCGGGTGAGCGTCGTCGACCTGAAGACCGGACGGTCGATGCCGAGCGAGAAGAACGACATGCCCGAGCACCCGCAGCTCGGCGCGTACCAGCTCGCGGTCGAGGACGGTGCGGTCGACGGTGTCCCGGCCGGGGCCCCGATGGCCGACGCCCGACTCGTCTTCGTGCAGAACCCCCGTGCCGGACGAGCGTTCTCCGAACGGACGCAGCACGCCTTCGACGACGAGGCGCGCGAGGCCTACCGCGAGCGGCTGCACGGGGTCGCGCGGGGGATGGCCGGACGGACGTTCCTGGCGAACGTCGACGACCACTGCGACCGGGCCCGCACGGGTGTCGAGTGCCGCATCCACGTCGTGGGAGAGGTGACCTGGTGACGACCGAGACCGACACGCAGTCCGAGTCGGGGTCCGACGTGCAGGTCGCGTCCGCGGCGCGCGTCGTCCCCGACGTGTCCGCCGCCGCCCACGACGCCGACGCGATCGCCGACGCCCTCGGCCGCCCCCGTCCGACGGACCAGCAGCGCGCGGTCATCGAGTCGCCGCTCACCCCGGCGCTCGTCGTCGCCGGTGCCGGCAGCGGCAAGACCGAGACCATGGCGTCGCGGGTGGTGTGGCTGCTCGCCAACGGCTTCGTCCGCCCGGCCGAGGTCCTCGGCCTGACGTTCACCCGCAAGGCCGCGGGCGAGCTGTCCGTGCGCATCAACGACCGCATCCGGGCGCTCGAGGACGTCGGGCTCCTGGCCGCGGGCGATGCCTTCGAGGCGCCGACGGTCTCGACCTACAACGCCTTCGCCAACGCCGTGTTCCGCGAGAACGCCCTGCTCGTCGGGCGCGACGGCGAATCGCAGGTGCTGACCGAGCCCTCCGCCTGGCAGCTCGCCCGGCGCGTGGTCGTCGGCGCGCGGGACGACCGGCTCGCGGGACTCGACCGCGACGTCGACACCGTGACGGCCGCCGTCGTGTCGCTCGCCGGCGCGGTGTCCGAGCACCTCGTCGACCCTGCCGACCTGCGGCGGTTCGCGATCGACTTCGGCGCCCTGCTCGAGCTGCCGGGGAACGCGAGGGGGAACCCCTACAAGGCGGTGACGGACGCCGTGGCCGCGATCGGGGCCCTGGAACCGCTGGTGGACCTGGTCGAGGAGTTCCGGCGGCAGAAGGTCGACCGCGGTTTCGTGGAGTTCTCCGACCAGATCGCCCTCGCGCTCGCCGCGGCCGAGTCCGCTCCGCGGGTGGTCGACGACCTGCGGAGCCGCTTCCGCGTGGTGCTCCTCGACGAGTACCAGGACACGTCGGTCGTGCAGACGCGGTTCCTCGCCCGGCTCTTCCGGGGCCACCCGGTGATGGCCGTGGGGGACCCGCACCAGTCGATCTACGGCTTCCGGGGCGCGAGTGCAGCGAACCTGGCACGCTTCCCGCGCGACTTCGGCGGACGGACGGACAGCGGCGGACGGACGGACAGCGGCGCGTCGGCCGTGGCGCCGGTCACCTTCGCCCTGTCCACGAGCTGGCGCAACCCGGTGGACGTGCTCGCCGGGGCGAACGCCGTCGTCGACCCGCTCTCGGCGGCCTCCGAGGTGGCGGTGGAGCGCCTCGCGCCACGGCCGGGAGCGGATCGGGGCACGGTGACCGCCGTCTTCCCGGAGACCCTGCCGGAGGAGGCAGACGCCGTCGCCCGCTGGTTCGCGGAGCGCCGGAGCGCCGCGCCGGAGGGCTCGATGGCACTGCTGCTGCGTTCGCGGAAGGACCTGTCGGCGTTCACCGCGGCGCTCGGCGCCCACCGGGTGCCGTTCCACGTGCTCGGGACCGGTGGTCTGCTGCAGCGGCCCGAGATCGTCGACCTGGTGGCGTGCCTCCGGGTCCTGCACGACCCGGCAGCGGGCAACGACCTCATCCGCCTGCTCGCCGGAGCACGATGGCGCGTCGGGGCGGCGGACATCGCCGCACTGCACGAGCTCGCCCGCTGGCTGTTCCGCCGCGACCACACCCAGCAGCGCCTCGACGACGAGCTGACCGCGGCCTTCCGGGCCTCGGTCGCCGCCGGGGAGCACGGGTCGATCGTCGACGCCCTCGACTTCGTCGCGAGCGCCCCGGACGACCACGGCGCCCTCGACGGCATCAGTCCCGCCGGCCGACAGCGGATGCGCGACCTCGGGCAGCAGCTCGCCGCGCTCCGGTCACGCGCGGCCGGTGACCTCGTCGACTTCGTCACGCTGGTGGTTCAGGAGATGCGACTCGACGTCGAGGTCGCCGCGCACGAGCAGGGCAGCGCCGCGTTCCTCGACGCGTTCGTCGACGAGCTCGCCGGCTTCGTGACCACCGACGACCGCGCGGACCTCGGGGCGTTCCTCGGCTGGATCGACGCCGCCGCGCGCCGAGACGACATGGGTCCGCGGTCCGAGGAGCCCGAGGCCGGCACGGTGCAGATCCTGACGATCCACGGCTCGAAGGGGCTCGAGTGGGACGCGGTCGCCGTGCCGCGGCTCGTGGAGGGCGCCCTGCCGGCCCGACCGCAGGAGGGGTCCTCGGGGTGGCTCGGCTTCGGCCGGTTGCCGTACGAGTTCCGCGGGGACGCCGAGGAGCTCCCGCGGCTCGACTGGCGCGGCCACGAGGACCAGAAGGGCGTCGTCGACGCGATCGAGGCGTACAAGGAGCAGGTGAAGGCCCGCAACGAGGACGAGGAACGCCGGCTGACCTACGTGGCGCTGACGCGGGCCCGGCACGACCTGCTCGTGTCCGGGTCGTCGTGGGCCGGTGGCGTCAAGCCGACCGCTCCGAGCCGGTACCTGCACGACCTGGTCGAGGCGGGGGTCGTCCCCGCGGACGCCGTGCCCGACGGCACCGCGCACGAGGAGAACCCGCTCGGCGGGGACGGCGCGACCCAGACGTGGCCGCACGTGCCGTTCGGGCAGCGGGGCGCACGCGTCCTCGCCGCCGCCGACCGGGTGCGGAACGCGAACCCCGGCGCGGCCGGGCGCTTCGCAGCGGACATCGACCTCCTGCTCGCGGAGCGGCAGGCCGCGCGGTCCGCGCGGCACCGCGTCGCGATCCCGCACCGCGTGCCGGCCTCGGGGTTCAAGGACTACGTCGGGAGGCCGGATGCGGTCGCCGAACGCCTGCGCCGACCCATGCCGGAGCGGCCGTACCGCGCGACCAGGCTCGGCACGCTCTTCCACCAGTGGGTCGAGCAGCGTGCGCGCAGCGGCGGCTCGCTCGAGACCCTCGACCTGTGGGACGACGAACGTGACCTCGACGCCGACGAGGCCGTGGACGCTTCGACCGACGCACCGGTCACCGACGACGACGCGCGGCGACTGGCGGCGTTCCAGGCGACGTTCGCGCGGTCACGCTGGGCCGACCTGACCCCGGTCGAGGTCGAACGCGAGATCCACATCCCGTTCCTCGGCCACAGCGTGGTGTGCAAGCTCGATGCCGTGTACGAGATCGGCGGTCGCGCCGAGGTGGTCGACTGGAAGACCGGCAAGGCTCCCACCGGCGCGGACGACCTGGCTGCGCGGCAGCTGCAGCTCGCGCTCTACCGGGTGGCGTACGCCGAGTTCACCGGGCGACCGGTCGACGAGGTCGACGCGGTCTTCTACTTCGTCGCCGACGACCTCGAGGTCCGGCCCACCGCACTGCTCGACCGTGCCGGTCTCGAGCGCGCGTGGCAGGACGCGCTCGGCTGAGCCTGCGCCCTCGGTGCGGATGCCGCGACGGACGGGAGGCGCGGGGCGGGGAGGCGCCGCCGGTGCGGACGGCGTGACGGACGCACCGGACGCGCGGGGCTGGGAGGCGCCGCCGGTGCGGACAGCGTGACGGACGGACGGGAGGCGCGGTGTGGGGCCGCGCCGCGCCTCCAGACCGGTGGATGGTCGCGACGGGCGCGGGACGGTCGACGGAACCGTGACGCGTCCGTCCGGGGGCGCTCGCCCGGGACCGCGTCCGGGGAGGAGGGTCAGCCGTGTCGACGCTCGGTCGACGACAGGAACTGCTCGACCTCGCCGATCTCCATCGTGTCGGGGGAGACCGACTGCAGCGGTTCGGCACTCGGCGTCTGTACCGCGTCGACCAGACGGTGCATCATCGCGACCGCGTCGTCGACGACCTCGGTGCTCTTCGCCTGCACACCGTGCAGCAGCCACTGCGCGGTCTCGAGCTCGTGGTACACGCGGGCCCGCTGGGCGAGCTGCCGGTCACGGCCGCCGCCGTTCGCCTCGTACGCGCTGAGGACGGTGTCGAAGCCGTCACGACGACCGGCCAGCACCCACGCGAGGTCCTTCGCGGGGTCCCCGAGCCGGAGCTCGCCCCAGTCGAGGATGCCGGTGACGGCGTCGCCGTCCACCAGGACGACCCCGGTGCCGAGCGCGCCGTGCACGACCGTGGGCGTGAACTGCCAGAGCTGCTGGTCGCGCGCGGCGCCCTCCCACCGCTCGACCAGGGCGGCGGGCACGAGCTTCGTCGCGACCGCGCGGTCCATCACCGAGACGGCAGAGCGCAGGACCTCGAACGGGGTGAGCGACGGCAGACCGGCGTCGGTGACGAAGCTCGTCGGGAGCTGGTGCACGGCGGCGACCGCCCGGCCGACGGAGGTCGCGAGCTCGGGTCGCTCGCCCAGGTCGCGCAGCGTCGGGTGGGTGCCGGGGACGTAGGTGGTGACGATGGCCCTGGTCGAGCCGATCGGTGCCTGACCGCGGTACTCGGCCACGGCGAACGGGAGTCGCGAGCGGATGCCGGCGCTGAGGGCACGGATCGCGACCAGGTCGGCGGACTGCCGGGCCTCGGCCCGCTGGTTGCGCGGCCGGCGGATCGCGCTGAGCGTGCCGTCCGCGTCGCGCAGGACCGCCGACTCGTAGTCCCCGGAGGCGGCCGAGCCGAGCGTGCGCGTGCCGGTCAGGACCAGACCGGGAACGGCCGTGGTCGCCAACGCGGCTAGAGTGAACTGGGATCCCGCCATGCCCTTCAGGGTAGGTCCGGGTCCGGTGCCGGAGCGCACGCCACGCTGGCCTGTGCAAGCCCGGGCACCGTCCACAGGGTCCCGCCGAGAAGCCCGTCCCGATCGAGGAGCACCCCGCCGTGACCGTCGAGTTCGCCGCCAGACTCCCGCTGTCCCGCAACGAACTCGACCGCGACGCGGAGTTCCGGACGACGCCCGACCTCGACCGTGTCCTGCGCGCCGACCCGTCGGTGCGGTGGTTGCCAGTGCGCGGTGCCGAGCTCCTGCGCGAGGACGGCGGCGCGCTGCGCTTCGTCGATGCAGCGGCGGTGCCGGAGGACGCGGTGACGCTGTACCTGGGCCGCGCGGTCGCGGACGCGCCGGACGCCCCGGCGGGCACCCGCTTCGTCGCGGCGCTGCTCGACGCCTCCGCCGCAGCCGGGATCGAGCCGGACGACGACGCCTGGGTCAGCCTCCGCATGTTCGGCACGGAGCTGTCCGCCCGCGACCAGGGCCTCGCGGTCGAGGCCGTCGCGATGGCGAACTGGCACGCCGTGCACGGGTTCTCCCCGCGCACCGGATCCCCGGCCGAGGTCGTCAGCGGTGGGTGGGTCCGCCGCGACCCCGAGGGCCACGAGCTCTTCCCGCGCACCGACGCGGCGATCATCGTCGGGGTCACGGACGCCGACGACCGCATCCTGCTCGGGTCCAACGCGGCCTGGGACGCCGACCGCTACTCCCTGCTCGCCGGCTTCGTCGAGCCGGGGGAGTCGCTGGAGGACGCCGTCCGCCGTGAGGTCTGGGAGGAGTCCGGCGTCCGGGTCGAGGAGCCCGAGTACCTCGGGTCGCAGCCCTGGCCGTTCCCCGCCTCGCTCATGCTCGGCTTCCGTGCCCGAGCGGTGGACGGGGACCCCTCGACCGCCCGGCCCGACGGCGTGGAGATCCTCGACGTCCGGTGGTTCTCGCGCGACGAGGTCCGTGAGCGCGCGGGTGACACCCTGCTGCTGCCCGGCCGCACGTCGATCGCCCGCGCGATCATCGAGGAGTGGTACGGCGGGCCGCTGGACGTGCCGTGAGCGATCCGCGTGCCGTGACCGACCCGCGCGCCGGGACGGGCCCCGGTGCCGGGACAGGCCCCGGTGCGGGGACGGGGGCCCCGCCCGTGCGGCCGCCGTCGCCGGATGAGCTGCTGGCGGCGCTCGACGCCGAGCAGCAGACCGTCGCCCGGACGCTGCTCGGCCCCGTCGCGGTGCTCGCGGGCGCGGGGACCGGCAAGACCCGGGCGATCACCCACCGGATCGCGTACGGGGTCGCGACGGGCACGTACTCGCCCAGCCACGTCCTCGCGCTGACCTTCACGACCCGTGCAGCCGGCGAGCTCCGGTCACGACTGCGCGCCCTCGGTGCCGGGACGGTCCAGGCGCGCACCTTCCACGCCGCGGCCATGGCGCAGCTCAGCTACTTCTGGCCGGACACCGTCGGCGGACACGCGCCCCGGATCGTCGAGTCGAAGGGCCGGGTCATCGCGCACGCCGCCGACACGGTCGGGATCCACGTCGACACCCCGGTGCTCCGCGACCTCGCCGCCGAGGTCGAGTGGCGCAAGGTGCAGATGCTCACCTACGACGAGTACGAGGCCGCCGCGTCCGACCGGGTGATGCCGCGCGACACCCCGCCCCGGCGCGTGGTCGACCTGATGAAGGCGTACGAGCAGCTCAAGGACGACCGCCGGCAGCTCGACTTCGAGGACGTCCTGCTCGCGACGCTCGGCATGGTCGAGTCCGAACCGCGGGTCGCCTCGTACGTCCGGCAGCAGTACCGGTTCTTCGTCGTGGACGAGTACCAGGACGTCTCACCGGTGCAGCACGACCTGCTCCGCGCGTGGCTCGGCGGCCGCGACGACGTCTGCGTGGTCGGCGACGCCAGCCAGACGATCTACTCGTTCGCGGGCGCGTCGAGCCGGTACCTGCTGGGCTTCGGTTCGGAGTTCCCGCGCGGATCCGTGCTGCGACTCGAGCGCAACTACCGCTCGACACCCGAGGTCGTGCACGCCGCGAACACCCTGATGCGCGGGCAGCCCGGCGCGCTCGACCTCGTGGCGCAGTCCGCCGACCGGGGCCCCGAGCCGGAGGTGCTGGCCTGCGTGCACGACGGCGACGAGGCCCAGACCGTGGCCCGGCACATCGGCGGACTCGTGGCGGCGGGAGCGACGTTCGGCGACTGCGCGGTGCTGTACCGCGTCGGAGCGCAGTCCGCCGCGCTGGAGTCCGCGCTCGGCCGCGCCTCCATCCCGTACCGGGTGCAGGGCGGCACGCGGTTCTTCGACCGGCCCGAGGTGAAGCTCGCGGTGCACCACATGCGCGGCGAGGCCGTGCGGCAGACCGACGACGAACTCACCCGTCGCGTCGGGCTCGTGCTCCAGCTGAGCGGCTGGACCCCGACGCCACCGGACGGCACCGGCGCGGTCCGCGACCAGTGGGAGGCGCTGCAGGCGATCATGGGCCTGGCCGAGGCATCGCCCGCCGGGACGACCATGCAGCAGTTCACGCAGGACCTGGTCGACCGTGCGGCGACCCACCACGAGCCGGAGCTCGACGCCGTCACCCTGGCCACGCTGCACTCGTCGAAGGGCCTCGAGTGGCCGCACGTCGTCGTCGTCGGCGCTGCCGAGGGGCTCCTGCCCATCTCGCACGCCACGACCGATGCCGAGGTCGACGAGGAACGCCGGCTGTTCTACGTCGGACTGACCCGCGCGCGCCGCTCGGTCACCGTCACGTGGTCACGGCAGGGTTCCACGCGCGGGGGTGCCCGGGCGCCGAGTCGGTTCCTGGCAGCGCTCGACACGCACACCTCGGGTGCGGTGCCACCGGTCGCAGGCTGACCGCGAGGTCGTCCCGGTCGAACACGACCTGGTCGGTCCCGGGCTGCTGCGTCCGCAGGGGCAGGCGCTGTACGAGCACCCGCACCGCGGCGGACGCGATCGCGGCGAGACGCCACGGCGACAGCGGCGCGGCGGGGCGGCCCCAGACCTGCGCGGCGAGCGTCGGCCACGCCGGGTCCTCGTCCACGCGGGCGTACTCGATGCACTGCAGGCACGGGCCGTCGCCCGGGACGACCACGGGTCCGAGCCGGACCCGTCCGTCGCCGACGACGAGCGACAGGTGCGGGGTCCCCCGCCGCGCCCACGCCGACCGGAGCGCCGGGTCGACGACGTGGTCGGCGACGACCACAGCGATCGACGGCGGCGGATCGGGCAGGACGATCGGCCCACCGCGGGGTGCGGCGGTCCGGGCGACGGTGACGCCCTCGCCCGAGAGCATGTCGGCGACCACGTCGGCGAGGGTCCCGTCCCCGTGGACCTCGACCCGGGCGAGCGGCTCGGGCAGGACGTCGACGACCGCTGGGGAGGCATCCCCGAGCACGCGGGCCGCGACCTCGGGCCGGCACCCGGTCGTCGCGGCGAGGGCGGTCAGCGCGTCGCGGCTGGTCTCCCGCCGCAGCGCGCAGAGGAAGCGTTCCTCGGCCACGGTCGGCACCGGGACGACTGCACGTGGAGGGTCGACGCCGAGCTGGACGGTCCCCGGGTCACGCCAGACGAACTCGAGCGTGGGGTCGATGCGGATGCCCATGCACCCACCGTGTCGCAGGCGACCGGCCGCGTGGGACCGGTCACCGCGATCTGTGGAGAACTAGCGGGGCCCGGCACCGGGGGAGCCGTCACCCGCGCCGTCGTCCGCGGGGCCGTCGCCCGTGGGGCCGTCGCCCTCGTCCTCGATCCCGCCGTGCTCGTCCTCGCGCGGACGGTCACCGGAGGCGTCGTTGAGCAGGTCCTCGAGGGCCTTGTCGAACGCGTCGTCGTCGGCCGAGCGACCGGGGTTGCGCAGCCGCAGCACGAAGGCGTCCGGGTCGTCGACGTCCTCGGAGGTCGGTACGGCGTCGAAGTGCGACCAGAGAGCGTCGCGCTCCTCGGCGCCGAGCTCCTCGGTGACCCGCTGCCAGAGCGCCGCGGCCTCACGCAGCCGGCGGGGACGGAGCTCGAGGCCGACGAGGGTGGCGAAGGCGGACTCCGCCGGACCACCCGCCGCACGGCGACGGCGCACCATCTCGGCGATCGCGTCGGACTTCGGCAACCGCGCGGTCGCGGCTGCGGTGACCGTGTCGACCCAGCCCTCGACGAGCGCGAGCACGGTCTCGAGCCGACCGAGCGCGGCCTCCTGCTCGGGGGTCCGCGGCGGGATGAGCGCGCCGGACGCGAGCGCGTCGCGGAGCTGCTCCTGGTTCGTCGGGTCGATCTCCGACGCGAGCTCCTCGACCCGGTCGAACGGGATGTGGATGCCCCGTGCGTAGTCGGTGATCGACGAGATGATGTGCAGTCGCAGCCACCGCGCGGAGCGGAACAGCCGGGCGTGCGCGAGCTCGCGGACGGCCAGGTAGATGCGGACCTCGTCCTCGGGGACGTCGAGGCCCTCGGCGAACTCCGCCACGTTCTGCGGCAGCAGCGCCGCGACCTGCTCGTCGAGGAGCGGCACGCCGACGTCGCCGCCGGAGACGACCTCCTTCGACAGTTGTCCGACCACCTGCCCGAGCTGGATGGCGAAGAGGGCGCCGCCGACGCCGCGCATCGCCTTCGAGACGTCGCCGAGCATCGCCTTGAGCTGCTCCGGTGCGCGCTGCTCGATCGCCTCGGTGAGGGCGTTCGAGATGCTCAGTGCCACCGGCTCGGCGATCTGCGCCCACACCGGGGTCGTTGCCTTCGCCCACTGCTCGCGCGTGTAGAGGCTCGGTGTCGCCGTCAGCTCGGGGACGCTGGTGGCCTCGTCCAGCCACAGCGCGGCGACCTGGAAGGCCTGGTCGGAGGCCTGGGCGGTCGCGGGGTCCACCGGGTGGCCGCCGTCGCGGGCGATCGCAGTGGCCCGCTCGGACGCGACCGAGAAGTCGATGCCGTCCCCGCCCGACTGCGCCGCCCGCTGCAGCTGGCTCATCAGGTTCGCCACGAACGCCGGGTCGTTCGGCAGTCCGGCGGCGCCCGCGAGCTGCGACGGGTCGATCTGTCCCTCTCCGGAGAGCAGCTTGCGCAGCATCTCCTGGAAGTCGTCGTCCGGCCCCGGCTGCGGTTGATCAGGCATGACGACTACGCTAACCGCTGCTCACGGGGCCGCGCCTGGGATGCTCCCGAGGGGACACCAGGACCGCTGCGCCGAGGGCGAACAGCCCGCGAACACGCGGGCGAACCGCCCCGTGGAAGGACGTCCGTGACCCTCTTCGCCCCCGCGCCCCGCCGCCGCTCCCGTTCACGCACGGTGGGCTGGGCGTTCGTCACCGGGGCCGTGGTGCTCGCGCTCCTGGCCAGCTTCCTGCCCAGCCCGTACCTGATCGAGGTACCGGGACCGGTCTACAACACGATCGGCACGCAGCGGCAGGGCCAGGGGAAGGACGCGAAGGACGTCGAACTCATCCAGATCGACGGAGCCGAGACGTACCCGACCTCCGGTGCCCTCGACATGCTGACCGTCGGCATCCAGGGGGACGCGACGAACCGACCGTCGTGGGGGAGCGTGATCCGTGCGCTGTTCTCGCGCTCGGAAGCGGTGATCCCGGCGAGTGCGATCTACCCCGAGGGCACCACCACCGAGCAGGTGAACCAGCAGGACGCCGCGGACATGCAGTCCTCGCAGCAGTCGGCGGTCGCCGCGGCGCTCATCCACCAGGGCGAGGAGCTCCCGACCCGGCTCGAGGTCGGCTCCGTGCAGCCCGGGTCCGCAGCGGACGGCACCATCCGGAAGGGCGACGTCATCACGGCGTTCGACGGTGAGCAGCTCACGACGAACGTCGATGCCGGCACCCTGCGCGCTGCCGTCGCGAAGCACGGCACCTCGTCGCCCGCGACCGTGACGATCGAGCGGGACGGCACGAGCCGCCAGGTCGAGGTCACCCCGCGCGAGGAGCAGGGCACCCCGCTCCTCGGCGTCGGCGTCACCGAGCGGTACGACTTCCCCTTCGAGGTGAAGATCGCGCTGCAGGACGTCGGCGGCCCCTCGGCCGGCATGATGTTCGCACTCGGGATCATCGACGAGCTGACACCGGGGAAGCTCAACGGTGGGAAGCACGTGGCGGGGACCGGCACGATCACCGCCGACGGCGAGGTCGGTCCGATCGGTGGGATCCGGCAGAAGCTCTACGGCGCGAAGGACGCCGGCGCGACCGTCTTCCTCGCACCGGCCGACAACTGCGACGAGGTCGTCGGGCACGTCCCGGACGGACTCGACGTCTACAAGGTCGCCACGCTCGACCAGGCCGTCACCGACCTGCAGACGATCGCTTCGGGGAAGAGCACCGCCGGACTGGCGCGCTGCGGCTCCTGAGCCGGCCGACCCGGTGTCGCGACGTGCGCGCACGTCGCGGGTCCTTCCTCCAGGCTGAGCTGTCTGGAGGCAGGGCCCGCCTTCCTGAGTCCCCGCACAGTTTCGCTGTCGGTCCGGACCAATAGGATCGGTGCACTGACGGCCCGCCGTGCCGGGCCCGCCGGTCCGACACGTCTGGAGCACATCAAGTGACGACAACCTCGTCCACCTCGGGCCCTGCTGGGCGGCGTTCGCCGCGGGTCCCGATCGTGGTCACGATCATCGTGCTGGCCGCACTGGTGATCGGCTTCTTCATCTTCGCCAGCCTGTACACCGACTACGCGTGGTTCGCGCAGCTCGGCTTCCAGCAGGTCCTCACCACGCGCTGGATCGCGGGCACGCTCATGTTCGTGGCCGGGTTCCTCGGCATGGCCGTCCCGGTGTACGTGAGCATCGCGCTCGCCTTCCGGTTCCGGCCCGTCTACGCGAAGCTCAACTCGCAGCTCGACCGCTACCAGCAGGTCATCGAGCCGCTGCGCCGCGCGGTGATGATCGGCATCCCGGTCGTCCTCGGCCTGTTCGCCGGGCTCGCGACCGCGGGCCGTTGGAGCATGGTGCTCGAGTACTTCAACCGGACGTCGTTCGGCAAGAAGGACCCGCAGTTCGGCCTCGACATCGGGTTCTACGTGTTCGAGCTGCCGTTCTGGCGCTCGATCGTGGCGTACTCGTCGGCGGTCGTGCTCATCGCCGGGATCGCCGCGCTCGCCGCGACCTACCTCTACGGGGCCCTGCGCTTCGGCGGGCGCGAGGTCCGCATCTCCAAGGCCGCGCGCATCCAGCTCGCCGTCACCGCGGCCGTCTACGTGGCGCTGCAGGCCGTGAGCCTGTGGCTCGACCAGTACGCCGCGCTGACGAAGGACAACCCGCTCATCACGGGTGCGCAGTACACCGACGTCAACGCCGTCATCCCCGGGCGCGAGATCATGGCCGGCATCGCGGCGATCGTCGCGGTCCTGTTCATCGTCACCGCGGTCATCGGCCGCTGGCGCATCTCGATCGTCGGCACCGGGCTGCTGCTCGTCGCGGCGATCGTCATCGGTGGCGTCTACCCGTGGATCATCCAGCGCATCCAGGTGAAGCCCTCCGAGCGCACGTACGAGTCCGCGTACATCGAGCGGAACATCAAGGCAACCCGCGACGCCTACGGCGTGAGCGGGGTCGAGGAGCAGAACTACGACGCGACGACCGAGGCGAGCTCGGGTGCCCTGGCACAGGACGCCCAGACCACGGCGAACATCCGTCTGATCGACCCGAAGATCGTCTCGGACACCTTCAGCCAGCTGCAGCAGTACCGGCAGTACTACCAGTTCCCGGACCAGCTGGACGTCGACCGCTACGACATCGACGGCCAGACCGAGGACACGGTGATCGCGGTCCGCGACATCGACCTCGCCGGCCTCAGCTCACAGGCGAACACCCAGTACAACCGGACCTTCGTCTACACCCACGGCTTCGGCGTCACCGCGGCGTACGGCAACCAGCGGGCGAGCGACGGCAAGCCGGTGTTCCTCGAGTCGGGCATCCCCTCCAACGGGAAGCTCGGCAACTACCAGGAGCGCGTGTACTTCGGCGAGACCTCGCCGCCCTACTCGATCGTCGGTGCGCCCGAGGGCTCGAAGAACATCGAGCTCGACTACCCCGCCGGCTCGGACGACAGCGACGGCGGCAACGCCACGACGACGTACCAGGGCAACGGCGGACCGAGCCTCGGCGGGTTCTTCAACCGCCTCGTCTACGCCGCGAAGTTCCAGTCCGAGCAGATCCTCCTGTCGGACGCCGTGAACCGCGACTCGCAGATCCTCTACGACCGCGACCCGATCCAGCGCGTGCAGAAGGTCGCCCCGTACCTGAAGCTCGACAGTGACGCGTACCCGGCGATCGTCGACCACCGCATCCAGTGGATCGTCGACGGCTACACGACCAGCGACGCGTACCCGTACTCGCAGAGCCAGAGCCTGTCGGACACGGTCGCGGGCACCGACTCGTCGGCGTTCAGCACCGACCAGGTGAACTACATGCGCAACTCGGTCAAGGCGACCGTCGACGCGTACACGGGCAAGGTGACGCTCTACGCGTGGGACACGCAGGACCCGGTGCTCAAGACGTGGCAGAAGATCTTCCCGTCGACGACCGAGCCGGTGTCGCAGATGAGTGCCGAGCTGCTCGACCACGTGCGCTACCCGACCGACCTGTTCAAGGTGCAGCGTGCGATCCTCGGTACGTACCACGTGACCAACGCGAACTCGTTCTACTCGGGTGACGACGCGTGGAACACGCCGCAGGAGACGACCACGGGCACGACCGACTCCGAGGCGAACTCCGACACGGTCTCGCAGACGACGACGAACGCGCTCGGTACGAGGACCACGCCGTCACAGGGCAACCTGCAGGACCCGTACTACCTGACGATGAAGGTGCCGGGGCAGGACACCGCGTACTCGCTGTACACGACGTACATCCCGCAGCAGTCGGCGGGAGCGAACAACCGCAACGTGCTGACCGGCTACCTGGCGGTCGACTCCGACGCGGGCGGTGCCGGCAAGGGCGAGAAGGCGGCGAACTACGGCAAGCTCACGCTGCTGACGATGCCGAAGACCGACAACATCCCCGGCCCGGCGCAGGTGCAGAGCCTCTTCAACGGTGACACCACCGTGTCGCAGGAGCTGAACATCCTGAAGCGCGGCAACTCGACCGTGAAGCAGGGCAACCTGCTCACGCTGCCGGTCGGTGGCGGGTTCCTCTACGTGCAGCCGGTCTACGTCCAGTCGACCTCGAGTGGTTCGTACCCGCTGCTGCAGAAGGTGCTCGTGGCCTTCGGCGACAAGATCGCGTTCGAGGACACCCTCGACCAGGCGCTCAACGAGCTGTTCGACGGCAACTCCGGTGCCGCCGCCGGTGACCAGGGTGCCGCGGACGGGTCGGGTTCGACCGGTTCGTCCGACTCCGGTTCGGGCTCGTCCGACTCGGGCTCGGGCTCGTCCGACTCGGGCTCGTCGGGTTCGGCGTCGTCGGGCGACTCGGGCTCTGCGTCCGGTGGGTCGGCCGGCTCGTCGAGCGGGTCGGGGAACCAGGCGCTCGAGCAGGCGCTGGCCGAGGCGCGCAGTGCGCTGCAGGACCGCCAGCAGGCCTACGCCGAGAACGACCTGGTCGCCGCGGCCGAGGCGGACAAGCGCCTGCAGGATGCGATCCAGGCTGCGACCGAAGCCGAGAACGGCAACTGACACGCCGTGGCGGGGCACTCGATTTGTGCCCCGCCACGGGGGTGTGTAGGCTATTGGATGTGCCGCGGGGTGGAGCAGTTCGGTAGCTCGCTGGGCTCATAACCCAGAGGTCGTAGGTTCAAATCCTGCCCCCGCAACCAAGCGTCACAACGAAGGCCCCGGTCCAGTCGGACCGGGGCCTTCGTCGTTCGTGTGCGCCGAGTCGTGCCGTGTCGATGCGTGGCTACGCTCGGAGCATGGCAACCCTCACCGTCGCCGCCGCCCAGTTCGCACCCGTGGACGACACCGCGGCCAACCTCCGGACCGTGCAGTCGGCTGCCGAGGACGCCGCTGAGCGCGGTGCCGACCTGCTCGTGACGCCCGAGTACACCTCGTACTTCAGCGCGGAACTCGACGACGACTTCGTCGCCGCAGCGGAGCCGCTCGACGGGCCCTTCGTCAGCGGTCTGCGAGAGATCGCGCGGCAGCACGCGATCGGACTCGTGGTCGGCGTCGCCGAGACCGCGGAGACGAGCGGGCGGTTCCGGAACACCCTGGTCGCGGTGCTGCCCGACGGCTCGATCGCCGCGACCTACCGAAAGGTGCACCTGTACGACGCGTTCGGCTCGAGGGAGTCCGACCGCATCGAGTCCGGTGACGCCGACCAGCTGCCGGTCTTCGAGCTCGGCGGGCTGCGCATCGGACTCGAGACCTGCTACGACCTGCGGTTCCCCGAGGTCACCCGGCGACTCGCCGCACCGGAGGCCGGCGCAGCGGACGTCGTCGTGCTGCCGGCGGAGTGGGTGCGCGGTCCCGGGAAGGAACACCACTGGCGCACGCTGCTGACGGCCCGTGCGATCGAGAACACCGTCTGGGTCGTCGGGGTCGGACAGACCGGACCGATCGGCATCGGCGGGTCCGTCGTGATCGACCCGTCGGGCGTCGCGGTCGCCGCTGCCGGGGCGAGTGCGGGGACCGTCGTCGCGACGATCGACACCGGGACCACCGAGGCGGTGCGAGCGGTCAACCCCTCGCTCGCGCTCCGTCGGTTCGACGTCCACCCGCGCTGAACCGCCGCGCGCTCGCCGCCGTTCCCGCCCGCGCTGCGGTCCCCGTGCGCGGAACCGTCCCCGTTCCCGTCCCCCGTTCCCCGTTCCCGTCCCCGTCCCTGTCGCGAGCGGGCGGAAGACGCAGGCCGGCCGTCCGACCCGAGCCGGTTCCGCCCGTTCGTGGTGGTGCTGGTCCGTCCGGCTGGTCGGGGTGTCGCCGGGCGGGCGGAAGGCGCAGGGTTCGTCCGTCCCGAGCCGGTTTCGCCCGTTCGTGGTGGTGCTGGTCGGTCCGGCTGGTCGGGGTGTGGTCGGGCGGGCGGAAGGCGCAGGTGGATCGTCCTTTTCGAGTCGGTTCCGCCCGTTCGTGGTGGTGCTGGTCGGTCCGGCTGGTCGGGGTGTGGTCGGGCGGGCGGAAGGCGCAGGTGGATCGTCCTTTTCGAGTCGGTTCCGCCCGTTCGTGGTGGTGCTGGTCGGTCCGGCTGGTCGGGGTGTGGTCGGGCGGGCGGAAGGCGCAGGTGGATCGTCCTTCTCGAGTCGGTTCCGCCCGTTCGTGGTGGTGCTGCTCGGTCCGGCTGGTCGTTCGGTCGTCGGGCGGGTGGAATCGGTGCTCGAGGGAGGCGCGGGGAGCAGGTCGTGCCCGCTCGGGGGCCGGGCAGGAGGGCGGGACCTCGAAAGAGCGACGAGCGGGCAGGAGCGGGCGGAAGCGGGCAGGGCGACCGTCTGATCAGCACGGGAAAGGCCCGCTCGCGGGGACGGCAGGAGCTGCGGCTCGGATGGGTCGCAGTCTCGCAGCCTCGCAGCCTCGCAGCGTCGCAGGCGCTCGGACGGGCTCCCGGGGCGTCGGACCCGTGTCCGCTCGAGGCAGCCGGGGTCAGCGTGCGAGGGAGAGCGCCGCGAGCCGGGCCGCGGCCTCGGAGAGCACGTCCCGACGCTTGCAGAAGGCGAAGCGCACGAGCGACCGGTAGCCCGCCGCTCGCTCGGGCCGGACGAACGCCGACACCGGGACGCCCACCACGCCGGCGAGCTCGGGGAGGCGGAGGCAGAAGGCGCGGGCGTCGTCGTACCCGAGCGGTGCGGTGTCCGCCAGGACGAAGTAGCCACCGTCGGGACGCATCACGTCGAAGCCAGCGGAACGGAGGCCGGCCGCGAGCAGGTCGTGCTTCTCGGAGAGCTCGCGGGCGATGCCGTGGAAGACCTCGTCGGGCAGTCGGAGTCCGGTCGCGACCGCGGGCTGGAAGGGGGCACCGTTCACGAACGTCAGGTACTGCTTGACCGAGACCACGGCCTCGACGAGCGCGGGGGCAGCCGTGAGCCAACCGACCTTCCAGCCGGTGGTGCTGAAGGTCTTGCCAGCACTCGAGATCGTGATCGTCCGGTCCCCGGCGCCGGGCAGGGTCGCGACGGGGACGTGCGGAGTGCCGAAGGTCAGGTGTTCGTAGACCTCGTCCGTGACGACGAGGGCGTCGTGGCGCTCGGCGAGCTCGAGCACGGCCGCCAGGACCTCGCGGGGGAGCACCCGGCCGGTGGGGTTGTGGGGCGTGTTCACGAGCACGATCCGGGTGCGGTCGGAGAAGGCGGCACGGAGGGTGTCCTCGTCCGGCAGGAAGTCCGGAGCAGTGAGGGGGACCGTCACGTGCGTGCCCCCGGCGAGGCGGATCAGCGCGCCGTAGGCGTCGTAGAAGGGTTCGAAGGTGATCACCTCGTCGCCGGGTTCGACGAACGCGAGCAGCGTCGCGGCGAGGGCCTCGGTCGCGCCCGCGGTGACGAGGACCTCGCGGCCCGGGTCGACCGACAGGCCGTACCAGTGGGCCTGGTGGTCCGCGATCGCCTCCCGGAGCTCGGGCGCCCCACGGCCGGGCGGGTACTGGTTCACCCCGCGGCGGATGGCCTCGACCGCGGCGTCGAGCACCTCGACCGGGCCGTCCTGGTCGGGGAACCCCTGTCCGAGGTTGATCGCTCCGGTCGCCGCAGCGAGTGCGCTCATCTCGGCGAAGACCGTCGGGGCGGGGACGCCGTCGGAGCCGAGCAGCATCGCCCCCTCGGCTGCGCGGAGCCAGGGTCCGGTGCGGTGCATGGTGGGTCCCTCCGGTGCGCTGGGCGCAGATCGACGCCCTGGAGGACCCCAACCTAGTAGGACGGAGCAGCGGCCCGCCCCCGGCACGTCACGATCCGTCGCGGGACCGGGAGAACGCCCACAGCCCACGCATAAGATCGCCATAGGTCGCTTGCAGCCCCAGCAGGAGCACCGCACAGGTGGACGCGGAAGACTGCAGGAGCTTGAAAGGAGCACGTCCAGCATGACCGACACCACGCCACACGGCCAGGGCGACGAGAACCGCCCCCAGGACACCGACCACCGGGCCGCAGCCGAGGACGCCTCGCGCGACACCTCCGGTGAGGGCACGTCGACGCAGGACGTCTCCGGACAGCCCGCCGACCGCCGAGCGGACCACGACCACACCGACGTGATCGACCACACTCACGCCGGCGAGACCGACGTCATCCCCACGGGGACCGACACCGCGACGGACCGCTACACCGCCCCGTATCCGACCATCGACGGTGACAGCAGTGGGTCCGACCATCAGTCCAGCCCCTACGGCTCCGACAACGCGCACCACGGGCAGGCGGCGACGAGCGCCTCCGGTCAGGGCCAGTACAGCCAGAGCCAGTACGGCCAGAGCCACGGCGAGTACGGCCAGGGCCAGTACGGCCAGAGCCAGAGCCACTACGGGCAGAGCCAGTACGGCCAGGGCCAGGGCCAGGGCCAGTACGGCCAGGGCCAGGGCCCGTACGGCCAGGGCCAGAGCCCGTACGGCCAGGGCCAGAGCCCGTACGGCCCGGAACAGGGCCAGTACGGCCAGGAACAGGGCCAGTACGGCCAGAGCCAGTACGGCCAGAGCCAGCACGGCCAGGACCAGTACGGACAGGGCCAGTACGGCCAGAGCCAGAACCAGTACGGCCAGGGCCAGTACGACCGTCCCCGCTACGGCGAGTACGCACAGGGAACGTCGCAGTACGCCGCCCCGCAGAGCGCGTCGTACCCCGGCTCCGCTCAGGCGCCCTCGTCCGCCAGCGCCTTCGGTGACGTCGACGGCTCGAACCAGCGCAACGGCCACTACTTCGGCGGCGCTGCCGCCGGCGCAGCGACCGGCAGAGCCGCCGCCACGAGCACCGACGGCAGGAACGGCCGCAACAAGCTCGTCCTGCCGATCGTCGCGGGCCTGGTGCTCGCCGGCCTGGTGGGTGGCGGTGCGGGCTGGGCCGCGGGAGCGTCCCAGACCGGCACGACCGTGATCGGCTCGGGCTCGTCGCAGAGCGGCGGCAACCTCACGGTCAACGACTACAACAACGCCACCGTCGTCACCGCCGTCGCCGCGCAGGCCACGCCGTCGGTCGTGACGATCAACGTGTCGTCCGGTTCCGCGGGCGGCACCGGTTCCGGTGTCTTCTTCACCAAGGACGGCTACATCGTCACGAACACCCACGTGGTGACGCTCGACGGCGACAGCTCGAACGGCACCATCACGGTGACGACGTCCGACGGCAGGATCTACCCGGCGAAGCTCGTCGGCACGGACCCGACGGTGGACCTCGCGGTCATCAAGATCGACGCGACCGGCACGAAGCCGATCTCGTTCGCGGACTCGTCCGACCTCAACGTCGGGGACACCGCCGTCGCGATCGGTGCGCCGCTCGGCCTGTCGAACACCGTCACCGACGGCATCGTCTCGACCCTGAACCGCAGCATCCAGGTCGCCTCGAGCGCCCCCAACCAGGGCGGCGACTCGAACGAGGGCGGCAACGGCGACAGCCCCTTCGAGTTCCCGGGCAACGGAGGGTCGTCCACCTCGACGACGGTCTCGCTGCCCGTGATCCAGACCGACGCATCGATCAACCCCGGCAACTCGGGTGGTGCCCTGCTCGACTCGAAGGGCAAGCTGATCGGCATCAACGTCGCCATCGCGAGCGCCGGCAGCTCGCAGTCGTCGGACGCGCAGTCCGGCAGCATCGGCGTCGGCTTCGCCATCCCGTCGAACCTGGTGGAGCGCGTCGCGAACGAGATCCGTGAGAACGGTTCCGCGACGCACGGCCTGCTCGGTGCCACCGTCGGTGACGCCTCCGAGGACGCGAACGCCACCCAGACGGGCGCGCTCATCAAGTCGGTGTCGTCCGGTGGGGCGGCGGCGGACGCCGGTCTGCAGAAGGGCGACGTCGTGACGAAGATCGGCTCGGCCTCGGTGGCGGACGCCACCGACCTGACCGCGCAGGTCCGCTTCTTCGCCGGCGGTGCGAAGACGACGATCACCTACATCCGCGACGGTCAGACGCGCGAGGCCGACGTCACGCTCGGGACGTACAAGAGCTGACGCGACGGACGACGGACGGGAGGCGCGGTGCCGGCTGGTACCGCGCCTCCCGTCCGTCGTGCGGTGGTCGTCCACCTCCGGGCGCGTCCGGCGGCACGGTCACGACGCAGGTGGGCGCTCCTGCCGCTTGATAGGCTCATGGCTGCTCTCCGGGGCGGTGCCGGTCCGCGGTGCGCTCCGCGCACCAGCCACGACCCCGAGGACCGCATGCAGACAGACGGACAGCCCCTTCCGGGGGTCTCGTACGTGATGCCGGTGCTCAACGAGGTCACCGAGGTGCGTGCCGCGGTCGGGAGCCTGCTCGACCAGGACTACGAGGGGCCGTTCGAGGTCATCCTCGCGCTCGGTCCGTCGATCGACGGGACGAACGAACTGGTCGCCGAGATGAGCGCCGCCGATCCGCGGGTGCGGGCGATCGAGAACCCCGTCGGGTCCACGCCCGCCGGGCTGAACGTCGCCATCCGCGCTTCGGTGCACCCGATCGTGATCCGTGTCGACGCCCACTCGGTCCTGCCGTCCGACTACACGCGGATCGCCGTGCGGGTGCTGCTCGAGTCCGGCGCGGACAACGTCGGCGGGATCATGCACGCCGAGGGACGGACACCGTTCGAGCGTGCCGTCGCGCACGCCTACGGCAGCCGGGTCGGTCTCGGTGGGACACCGCACCACGTCGGTGGCAAGGCAGGGCCAGCCGAGACGGCGTACCTCGGGGTGTTCCGACGCGACCGGCTCTTCGAGGTCGGGCTCTTCGACGAGGGCATCAAGCGCGGTCAGGACTGGGAGCTGAACCGTCGGCTGCGCCAGACCGGCGGCACGGTGTGGTTCACCCCGGAGCTCGTGGTCACCTACCGTCCGCGCCCGAGCCTGCGCCGACTCGTCCGGCAGTTCGTCGCGACGGGTCTGTGGCGCGGTGAGCTCGCGCGCCGGTTCCCCGCGAACAACGGCGTGCGGTACTTCGTCCCGCCGGCGATGGTCGTGGCGATGGCGCTCGGGATCGTCGCGGGCCTCGTCGGCATCGTCGGCGCCGCACTCGGCTCGCCGGTCGCCTGGACCACCCTCGGCTTCGTCGTCCCCGCGGTCTACCTGCTCTTCGTCGTGCTCGGTGCCGTCGCCGTGGCGCGGCGCTCCGGGCTGTCCACCATGCTGTGGCTGATCGTGGTGCTGCCGTGCATCCACGTCGGCTGGGGCATCGGCTTCATCATCGGGTTCCTGACCCGGACCTCCGAGCTGACCACGCACACGGGACGGTGACCTGACCCCTTGACCGACGACACCACCGGCCGCGGCACGACCCGACCGACCTCCATCGCGGAGCTCCGCGCGGTCGCCCAACCCGACGAGGTCCGCTCGCGCGCGAACGCCGAGCACTGGACGGCGTCCCTCTACCTGCGCGACGTCTCGCCGTACCTGACCTGGCTGCTGCTGAAGACCCGCGTGTCGGCGAACCAGGTGACCGGCCTGATGATCCTGGTCGGGTGGAGCGTCGCCGCGGCCCTGCTGATCCCCGGCATCTGGGGTGCGCTGCTCGCACTCGTGCTCGGCCAACTGCAGATGCTCGTCGACTGTTGCGACGGTGAAGTGGCCCGTTGGCGCGGCACCCGGTCGCCGGCCGGGGTGTTCCTCGACAAGGTCGGGCACTACACCACCGAGGGGCTCATCCCGATCGCCCTCGGGGTCCGTGCGGCGACCTGGCCGATCCACGGCGCGGACTGGATGTGGACGACGATCGGCTGTGCGCTCGGCCTCGTGATCGTGCTCAACAAGGCGCTCAACGACATGGTCCACGTCGCCCGGGCCAACGCGGGCCTCGAGAAGCTCGTCGACCGTCGTGACGCGGGCACCGCGCCGTCCGGTCGACGCCTGGCGACACTCCGCCGTGCCGCGCGCTTCCTGCCCTTCCACCGGCTGTACCACTCGGTCGAGCTCACGATCCTGGCGTTCGTCCTCGCCCTGCTCGGGCTCCTGATCGGCGACCCGCTGGCAGACCGGATCCTGGTCGGGGTGCTGCTGCCGCTCGCGGTCCTGGCCACGGCCGGTCACTTCGTCGCCATCATCTCGTCGAAGCGGGTGCGCGCATGACCGGGCCGGCCCCCGACGTGCCGCAGGGCCAGCGTTCGGCCGTGACCCCGGGCACCGCTCGACGGAACGCGCCGATGCGCCGATCGCGACCGCGCATCGCCGTGGTGAGCCTGTCCCAGGGCACCCGGCCGGACGACCTCCGCCGGGGCCTCGACAGCGTGCTCGCGCAGGAGGACGTCGAGCTCGACGTGGTGTGCGTCGGCAACGGCTGGGCACCGACCGGGCTGCCGGAGGGCGTGCGTGCGCTCGCCCTGCCGGAGAACGTCGGGATCCCCGCCGGTCGGAACGCCGGGGCCGAGGTCGTCGACGGCGACCACGTGTTCTTCCTCGACGACGACGCGTCGATCCCGTCGCCGACCTTCCTGCGCGACGCCGTGGCGCTGCTCGACGGCGACCCGTCGCTCGGGCTCGTGCAGCCGCGGGTCGTCGACCCGAGCGGTTCCGCGAACCCCCGCCGCTGGGTGCCGCGGATCCGCAAGGGCTCCGCGACGGACTCGTCGCCGGTGTTCTCGGTGTGGGAGGGCGCCGTGCTCCTGCCGATGGACGTCTACCGTGCCGTCGGCGGCTGGGGAGCGCCGTACTTCTACGCGCACGAGGGCATCGAGCTCGCGTGGCGCGTGTGGGACGCCGGTCGACGTGCGTGGTACGCAGGCGACCTCGTCGCGCACCACCCGGCGATCGATCCCGCCCGGCACACCGAGTACATCCGCCTGAACGCGCGCAACCGCGTGTTCCTGGCACGGCGCAACCTGCCGGTGGCGCTGCGACCGCTCTACGTCGCATCGTGGGCCGCGATCCAGGTCGCTCGGTGGTGGCGGCACCCGCTGCGTCTGCGGACCTGGTTCGCCGGCGTCCGCGAGGGCTGGACGGCTGACTGCGGTCCGACACGGACCATGGGGTGGCTGACGATCGCCCGGATGACGCTCGCCGGTCGTCCGCCGGTCGTCTGACCCCGCCGCGCTCCCGGACCAGGACCGTCGTCTCCGGCGTCGGTGTCGCAGCGCTCGAGGGCGCTCCCGCCGCCGACCGTGCCGTCGAGCAACCCGCACAGCAACCGCCCGTAGCCTGAGGACCACCATGCCGATCACCAAGGACGTCCGGACCGCGATCCGTCTCGCCCGCCGCCTGCTGCGTTCGCGCCGGAACCGACGGGAACTCGCCCGCCGCCTGCCCGAGGCGCCACGGCTGTCGCCGGGGTCGATCGAGGTGGCGGTCTACTTCGCGGACGGCGCGGTCAACATGTACCAGCTCCGCCAGTGGTACGCGCCCCTGGCGGAACTCGCCCGCGAGCACCCCGTCGCGATCGTCTCGCGCAGCCCCGGCACGATGACGACGCTGCTCGACGAGTCGCCCGTGCCCGCGGTGTACGCCCGTCAGGTCGTCGACCTCGAGCGATTCGTCGAGGAGCAGGCACCGAAGATCGTCCTGTACGTCAACCAGAACGCCCGCAACTTCCAGATGATGCGGTACGGGCGCATGTGGCACGTCTTCGTCAACCACGGCGAGAGCGACAAGATGTACATGACGACCAACCAGTTCAAGGCGTACGACTACGCGCTGATCGCGGGTGATGCGGCACGGGACCGCCTGCGTGCAGCGCTCTGGGACTACGACGTCGACCGCCGGACCATCGCCATCGGCCGTCCGCAGGCCGACCACTTCGCCGGTGCGGTGCCGTACCCGCAGGACGACCGCACCGTGGTGCTCTACGCGCCGACGTGGGAGGGCGACCGCGCCGCTGCCGCGTACGGGTCGATCGCGTCGCACGGGGTCGTCCTCGCCGAGCGCCTGCTCGCCACGGGTCGGCACCGGTTGGTGTACCGCCCGCACCCCCGGAGCGGCGTGCTCGACCAGGACTACCGGTCGGCGCACGAGCGCATCGTCGCCGCCATCGCCGCCGCGAACGCCGCCGACCCGTCCGCCCACCACGTGTACGACGACGGACCGCAGCTCGGGTGGCAGCTCGCGGACGCCGACGTCGCGGTCACCGACATCAGCGCGATGATCTACGACCGGCTGGCCGTCGGCAAGCCCCTGATCGTGACGCGTCCGGCAGCGCCCGACGCGGACGTGGACGAGCGCGGGTACCTCGGCGACGCGAACTGGCTGCTCGCCGAGGACGCCGTGGACATCGTCGCCCGGGTCGACGCCGCGGCGAACGACGCCGAGCAGCTCGCGAAGCTCCGGCACTGGGTCGAGCGGTACTTCGGTGACACCACGCCGGGTGTCGCGACGAGTCGGCTGCACGCCGCCGTGGACCGACTCGTGACGCGCTGGCACGAGGTCGCCGCGGAGCGCGGCGAGGCCTGACCCGGCGGGCGCTGTCACGACGCGAGCCCGACGAGGCGGTCGCCGACCAGTGCCATCCGCCACAGGTACTCCGACCGGTCGGGGCGCCGCCACCGGACGACCACGATGCCGGTCTGCTCGGGATCGGCGCCGAACACCGCGATCGACAGGGACCGCCCCGGGTCGAGACGGTTCACCGCGAGCGGCGGGCAGTAGCCGCTGCCGAGGTGCGTCAAGGAGATCGCGTGCAGGGGCTCGGCGCCGGTGTTCACCAGGTCGTAGCGACGTGGTGCTCCGGAGCGGTCGACGGTGAACGGGACTGCGTAGGCCGTTGGTGGGTGGTGCATGCGGGTCACGGTAGGGGGAGGGGCCGACGTCGGGGGCCCGGGGGAGCCGTCCGGGACGACTGCTTGTGGAGGAGGGGACGGCGGGCCCCTGGTGTGGAGGAGGGGCTCAGGCCCCGTGGTCCGCCTCGTACCGCGCGAGCGCTGCCTCGATCGTGTCGTCGAGCTGCAGCCGCCCCTTGTCGAGGTAGAGCCCGCGGTCGCAGAACCGGCGCAGGTCCTTGTCGCTGTGCGAGACGAAGAACAGCGTCCGACCGCCGGCCAGCAGTTCCTCGATGCGCTTGTAGCACTTCTCGCGGAAGCTCTTGTCACCCACCGCCAGTACCTCGTCGACCAGGATGACGGGTTCGTCCAACCGGGAGATCACGGCGAAGGCGATGCGCACCTTCATGCCGCTCGACAGGTGCTTGTACGGGGTGTCGACGAAGTCCCCGATCTCCGCGAAGTCGATGATCTCGTCGAACGCGTCGCGGATCTCCGACCGGGACATCCCGTGCAGGCCGGCCGTCAGGTACACGTTGTCCCGGACTGTGAGGTCACCGACGAAGCCGCCGGTGATCTCGATGAGCGGCGCGACCCCGGCGTTCACGCGGACGCGGCCCTCGTCCGGCAGCATGACCTGCGCGACGAGCTTGAGCAGGGTGGACTTGCCCTGACCGTTGCGCCCGACGACGCCGATCGCCTCGCCCGGACGCACATCGAAGGACACGTTGCGGAGCGCCCAGAACTCGTCCGCGCGCTTCCGCCGGTTGCTGCCGGCGAACAGGTCCTTGAAGCTCCGGCTCGCCCGGCGGTTGCGCTTGAAGCGGATGCCGGCGTCCCGGACCGAGATCACGGGGGCCACGGTCGTCGACGGCGCGGTGGAGTCGGTGGCGGTCATCACAGCTCCTTCAGGACACGGTGCTCGCTCCGGCGGAACACGACCAGTCCGACCCCGAGCACCACGGCGGTGACGAGGACCGACACGCCGACCTCTCTCCAGTCGAGCTGACCGGGGAAGAACGCGGAGCGGTAGATGCCGAAGATGCCACTGAGCGGGTTCAGCGCGGCGATGTCGTGCAGCCGGTCCGGCAGCGCCTGCGTGCCGTAGATGATCGGCGACGCGTAGAAGAGGAAGCGCAGCACGAGCTTCACGGCGCGTTCCAGGTCACGGAAGAAGACCACCAGCGGGGCGACGATCAGGCCGAGTCCGTAGACCAGTGCCCCCTGCAGCACGATGGCCAGGGGGTAGAGCGCGAGTTCCCAGTGCAGGTGCGCACCGGTGGCGATCGCGAACACGGCGAGCACCGGCAGGCTCAGCAGGAACTCGATGCCCTTCGAGGCGTTGACCCGGGCGACCCAGATGCTCCGCGGGATCGTCGTCGACCGGATCAGCTTCGCTTCCTTGGTGAAGGCGCGCGTCGAGTCCGAGACGGCCCCGGTGAACCACATCCACGGCAGCAGCGCCGACAGCAGGAAGACGATGTACGGTTCCTCACCGACCGACCCACGGTGGAACACCTGGGTGAAGACGAACCAGTAGATCGCCGACATCACCAGCGGGTCGAGGATCGACCAGAGGTACCCGAGCGCCGACGTCGAGTACCGGACGCGCAGGTCGCGCACCGTCAGCAGCCAGAGCGCCTGACGGTAGCGCCGACCGGCGCTCCGGGACGCCGTCGATGCGGTCGTCGCGGGCGCGGTCGGCGCACTCGCTGTGGTCACGGCTTCCCTCCGGGCGGATCCGCCGAGGGGGTCCTGACGGCGGTTCAGGCGAACAGGTCGTTCGCGCGCTCGAGGTCCTCGGCGAAGTCGATCTCGACCGCGTACAGGTCGGAGATGTCGATCGGCGACCAGCGTAGCCCGTCCTCGGCGATGGCAGCCTCGATGCCGCCTTCGAAGTACTCCTGGTCGTCGACACGGCCGAGCTGACGGATGAGCGCCTGCTTGTCACGCGAGGAGACGTAGTTGATGCCGACGGCCTCGCCCAGGCCACCCACGACCCGCTTCGAGAGCTCCTTGATGCAGCCCTGGGCGTCGACCGTGTACTTGACCTCTTCGTCGGACACCTTCTCGGTGTTGACGCTGACGAAGGAGCGGTCCTGGTCCATCATGTCGGCGGCGCGGACGAGGGCACGCGGGTCGAAGACGACGTCGCCGTTCATCCAGAGGACACCGCTCTTGCCCGTGGCCTTCAGCGCACGCAGCAGGCTCTTCGACGTGTTCGTGGAGTCGTAGGACTCGTTGTAGACGAAGTTCGCCTCGGGGAACGCCTCGACGATGTACTCCGACTTGTATCCGACGACGATCGTGACGCGCGCGCTCGAGCCGAACGCCGCGCGGATGTTGTCGAACTGCTGCTGCATGATGGTGCGGCCGTCGCTGAGTTCGGTGAGCGGCTTCGGCAGGCTGCGGCCGAGCCGGCTGCCCATCCCCGCTGCGAGGATGACGATCTGCGTGGTCATGCTGGTCCCTTCTGGTGTCCGCCCGCGCGCCGCGTGGGGCACGGGCGGGCCTCGTCGAGTGTGCTCGCACCGGTTCGGAGTTCGCCGTGAGCGTGCGCATCCTGCACCTTCTCGAGGGGGACGAGCGGCCACGGCGGAGCCCGTCCGAGCAGGTTTCCGTGTGGTGAACACTCCGTCGTGCCCTGGTGAATGATACGGAACGAGTCCGCTGCGGGGTACACCGGTGCGCGCTTCGTGCTCAATTCGTGACCCTGTGACCGGTTCGGTACCGGAGCCCGGGCGGACGCGCCGACGGTCGGGGTCGGGGGCGTCCGACGCGTTGGTACGGTGGGGCGGTGGCTGCAGCTGATGACGACGACGTGTACGCGACGTCCGACGCCGCCTGGCTGGCCGAGGCGGACGAACCGCCCGGTGACGCGGCCGACGACGACACGGGGGACGGGGATGCGCACGACGCCTCCGATGATGACGAGATGACCGACGACGCGAGCACGACGGCCGTCGCGGTCGACCAGGGTGAGCGCTCCGACGGTCCGGCTGCTGCGACGGGCGCCGGCGCGACCGCCGTCGCAGCGACCACCGCGGCGACGACGGCTCCGACGGACCGCACGCCCCGCAAGGGCAAGGGCAAGGGCAAGGGCAAGGGTCGCGCCACCCGTCCCGGAGGCCCCGGCACGCCCGCGTCGGCGACCCCGGCGACGACCGGCGGCGCCCTCGCCGCAGGAGCCCCCGGGGGTGTCACCACCGGCAGTCCGACCGTCGCCGCCGACGACCGGGGGACGACCACCACCCCTGACGCGAGCACGACCTCGACCGCGAAGACCCCCTCGACGAAGAAGAAGCGCACTCCCGGTCGCCAGCCGACCGCCACCGCTGCCGCGACGCAGACCGCGCAGGCGCAGCAGCCCGTCGTGCTCCGCGCGAGCGGCTTGGTCAAGCGGTACGGCCAGACCCTCGCCGCCGACGAGGTCGACCTCGAGATCCGCCAGGGCTCGATCTTCGGGGTCGTCGGCCCGAACGGCGCCGGCAAGACCACGACGCTCTCGATGGTCACCGGTCTCCTCCGTCCCGACGCCGGCACCGTCACCGTCCTCGACCACGACGTCTGGTCGGACCCGACTGCGGCGAAGCGTGCCCTCGGCGTGCTGCCCGACCGCCTCCGGCTCTTCGACCGGCTCACCGGCGCGCAGCTGCTGCACTACTCGGCCACCCTCCGCGGCCTCGACGGCGCGACCGCCCGGAAGCGCAGTGCCGACCTGGCCGAGGCGTTCGGCCTGGGCGAGGCGCTCGGGCGCCAGGTCGCCGACTACTCCGTCGGGATGGCGAAGAAGATCGCGCTCGCAGCGACCCTGATCCACTCGCCGCGCGTGCTCGTGCTCGACGAGCCGTTCGAGTCGGTCGACCCGGTGAGCGCGGCGACCATCACGGACATCCTGCGGCGCTACACCCGCGGCGGCGGGACCGTGGTGCTCTCCAGCCACTCCATGGAGCTCGTCCAGCGCACCTGCGACTCGGTCGCGATCATCGTCGGCGGCAAGGTCCTCGCCTCCGGCACGATGGCGCAGGTCCGCGGGCGCAAGAGCCTCGAGGACAAGTTCGTCGAACTCGCGGGCGGCCGCGTCGTGGCAGAGAGCATGGAATGGTTGCACAGCTTCTCCGACTGAGGGTCGACCTGCTCGCGGGCGAGGTCCGCGGAGGAGCCCGACGGTCGGTCCTCGTCGTGCTCGGGTCCCTGCTCGGCCTGGTCGCCGCGGTCGTGGTCGCGGGGGAGCTCCTCGCGCTCCGGTCGGCGCCCGTCGAGGTCGCCCGCTCCGTCGCGGTCCCCGTCGGCACCTTCGTCTCCCTCGCGCTCACCCTCGTCCCGCTCGTCGTGGGCCGGACCGACCAGTTCGACCCACGACGGTTCGCCGTGTACGGCATCGACCGTCGTCGGCTCGCCGTCGGGCTCGGGGTCGCCGGTCTCGTCGGGATCCCGGTGCTCGCGGTCGCGATCGTCGCGGTCGGCCAGGTCGGTGCCTGGTCGCGCACGGGGGGCACTGCGGTGCTCGCGGTCGTCGCCGCACTGCTCGGCACCCTGACCTGCGCACTGCTGCTCCGGGTCGGCAGCGCCGTCGGTGCGACCTTCGTCGGTCCGCACCGGTCGCGCGACGCCGGCTGGCTCGCCGCCCTGGTCATCGTCGTCCTCGGGCTGCCGGTGGCGTCGCTGCTGCTCCGGAGCGACTGGCTCGACCCGGCCAGCGCCGAGCTGCAGCGGGTCGCCGACGTCGCCGGGTGGACCCCGTGGGGTGCCGCCTGGGCCGTCCCGGCGGACGTCGCCAGCGGTCGTGTCGGCGAGGGGGTCCTGAAGCTCCTGGTCGCCCTGGTCACCGTCGCACTGCTCGCACTGGCGTGGTGGGCGCTCGTTGGTCGGGCGCTCGAGGCAGCCGACGGCCGTACCGGTTCCCGGCGCTACCGCGGGCTGGGCTGGTTCGCCGGGCTCGGTTCCACCCCGGTGGGCGCGGTCGCCGCACGCGCACTGACCTACTGGGGCCGCGACCCGCGGTACCGGATGTCCTACCTCGTCATCCTGTTCGTGCCGATCGTCGTGCTCCCGCTCGGGGTGGCCGGCGTGCCGTGGCACTGGACCGCGCTCGTCCCGCTGCCGCTCATGGCGCTCATCGCCGGGTTCCTGCCGCACAACGACGTCTCCTACGACAACACCGCGGTCTGGCTGCACGTCGCCTCGGGCGCTCCGGGGTGGAGCGACCGACTCGGCCGTCTCGTGCCGTTGCTCGTCGTGGGACTGCCGCTCGTGGTGGCCGGTGCCGCCGTCTCCGCCGCGCTCTTCGGCGACCCCGTGGCCTTCCCGGTGCTGACCGGCATCGCGGTCGGCGCCCTGCTGGCCGGTCTCGGACTGTCGAGCGTCGTCTCCGTCCTGCTGCCGTACCCGACGGTCCGCCCGGGCGACCACCCGTTCCAGCAGCCGCAGGCCGCCGGCACGACGGCTGCGGTCGCGCAGACGACGATGATCGTCGGCATCCTGGCGTCGCTCGTCCCCGCGGTGTGGCTCGCGGTGCTCACCGCCGTGGACGGTCAGGAGCCCTGGGCGACCGCGACGCTCGTCGTCGGCGTCGCCGTGGGCGTCGTCGTGCTCGTGGTCGGCGTGGCCGTCGGCGGTCGGTTCTTCGACCGGCGCGGTCCCGACCTGCTCGCTGCGGCGCAGCGCAACTGACCGACTGCCGGACAGGAGGCACGTGACCACGCGGTCGCGTCGGCTCCGGTCCGGATGCGCCGTCGGACGGGAGGCGCGTGTCGGGACCGCCCCGTGCCTCCCGTCCGCGCGCGTGCGGTGGGCCGTGCGGCGGGGCCTGCCCGTGCCTCCCGTCCGTCGCGGCGTCGGCCGCATCGTCGTACCCTGGAGGCATGAGCATGACGGAACCCGGCGGCGGCCTCGACGTGATGGACCGCGAGCTCGAGAAGCTCCTCGAGGAAGAGGCGATCGAGCCCGGCGACCACGAGCGGTTCTCGCACTACGTGAAGAAGGACAAGATCCTGCAGTCCGCCCTGTCCGGCAAGCCGGTCAAGGCGCTGTGCGGCAAGAAGTGGGTGCCCGGCCGCGATCCGGAGAAGTTCCCGGTGTGCCCGGACTGCAAGGCCATCTACGAGAAGATGAAGGCCGAGTAGGCCGCTAGATCACCAGGGTCGGGATCGCCGGGTCGCCGCGGCCGATGCGGGACGCGTCCACCGGCAGCTCGGCCTTCGCCCGCTTGTGGTGGGCCCGCGCGGCCTCGACGCCGGCGACCCCGAGGAACGCGGGGTCGACCTCGCCGTGCTCGACCACCGGGACGAGCAGGGGACGCTCGTCCGGACCGACCCGGCCCGAGGTCAGGACCACCTCGGCGGTCGCGATGCCGTTGCGGAGTCGTCGTCCGGCCTCCTTGCGGCCGCCGGTCGACACCTTGTCCGCGGACTTCTTCGCGACGGGGACCCACTCGTCGCCCGCCGGGGTCTGGTGCGCGACGAGCTTGAACACCATGCCCGCTGCCGGGTGGCCCGACCCCGAGACGACGCTCGTGCCGACGCCGTAGGAGTCGACCGGAGCGGCACGGAGTGCGGCGATCGTGTACTCGTCCAGGTCGTTCGTCACGGTGATCTTCGTCGCCGGCGCGCCGAGCCGGTCGAGCTGGGCGCGCACGGCGGCGACGACGCTCGGCAGGTCGCCGCTGTCGATGCGGACCGCGCCGAGTCGGCCGTTCGTCAGACGGACGGCGGTCTCCACCGCTGCCTCGATGTCGTAGGTGTCGACGAGCAGCGTCGTCCCGTCACCGAGGGCGTCGAGCTGGGAGCGGAACGCGGCCTCCTCGGAGTCGTGCAGGAGCGTGAACGCGTGCGCGGCGGTGCCCATCGTCGGGATGCCCCAGGTGCGGCCGGCCTCGAGGTTGCTCGTCGCGCCGAAGCCCGCGATGTACGCGGCGCGGGCGGCGGCGACGGCGTTCCACTCACCGGTGCGACGCGAGCCCATCTCGGCGAGCGGTCGACCGTCGGCGGCGGACACCATACGGGCGGCGGCACCGGCGATCGCGGAGTCGGCGTTGAAGGTGCTCAGCGCGAGGGTCTCGAGGACGACCGACTCGGCGAAGGTGCCCTCGACCTGCAGCACGGGGGAGTTCGGGAAGAACACCTCGCCCTCGCGGTAGGCGCGGACGTCGCCCGTGAAGCGGTAGTCGGCGAGCCAGCGGGCCGTGCCCTCGTCGATGACGCCGCGGTCGCGGAGGAACCCGATCTCCTCGTCGCCGAAGCGGAACTCCGTCAGCGCGGTGAGGAAGCGCCCCAGGCCCGCGGCGACGCCGTAGCGACGGCCGTCGGGCAGGCGGCGGGCGAACACCTCGAACACGCAGCGTCGATCGGCGGTGCCGTCCTTGAGGGCGGCGTCCACCATGGTGAGTTCGTACTGGTCCGTGAGGAGCGCGCTGGTCACGCCTCCGACACTAGTGACGTCGGGGTGCGGACGGGCGGAGCGGGCGGGCGCGCGGAGCGGGCGGGCGGAGCGGGAGCGGCTCGGTACGCTGGTGGGGTGACGGATGCACCGATCGGAGTCTTCGACAGCGGGGTCGGTGGGCTGACGGTCGCGCGGGCGATCATCGACCAGCTGCCGCGCGAGAGCATCCGGTACGTCGGGGACACCGTGCACTCGCCCTACGGTCCGAAGCCGATCGCCGACGTCCGGCGGTACGCGCTCGAGGTGATGGACGACCTCGTCGACCAGGGCGTGAAGGCGCTCGTCATCGCGTGCAACACCGCGTCCTCCGCCGTGCTCCGCGACGCCCGCGAACGCTACGAGCAGGCGTACGGCATCCCGGTCGTCGAGGTGATCCAGCCGGCCGCCCGCGCTGCCGTCAAGCAGACCCGGACCGGGCGCATCGGGGTGATCGGGACCGTGGGGACCATCGCCTCGCGGGCGTACGAGGACGCCTTCGCCGTTGCCGCCGACGTCACCCTGGCACTCGCCGCGTGTCCGCGCTTCGTCGAGTTCGTCGAGGCGGGGGACACCTCGTCGCCGGCACTCCGCGAGGTCGCAGCGCAGTACCTCGCCCCGATCCGCGAGGCCGACGTCGACACGCTCGTGCTCGGCTGCACCCACTACCCGCTGATGTCCGCGGCGATCCAGTACGTGATGGGTCCGGACGTCACGCTCGTGTCGAGCGCCGAGGAGACCGCGAACGACGTGTACCGCCGGCTCGTCGAGCACGGGCTCGAGCGCACCACCCCGGAGCCGCCGACCTACGCGTTCGAGGCCACCGGCGACGACAAGAACGGCTTCATCCGGCTCGCCCGGCGCTTCCTCGGTCCCGAGGTCTCGAGCGTCGGACACCTCCAGACCGGGGCGATCACGCTGCCCCGAACCGAAAGGACCCCATGAGCACCCGCATCGACGGCCGCAGCGCCTCCGACCACCGTCCGGTCAGCATCGAGCGGGGGTGGAGCACGCAGGCCGAGGGCAGCGCGCTCATCTCGTTCGGCAACACGAAGGTGCTGTGCACGGCGTCCTTCACGAACGGCGTCCCGCGCTGGATGGCCGGCAAGGGCACCGGCTGGGTGACGGCCGAGTACTCGATGCTGCCGCGGTCGACGAACGAGCGCATGCAGCGCGAGTCGATCAAGGGCAAGGTCGGCGGACGCACCCACGAGATCTCGAGGCTGATCGGCCGCTCCCTGCGCGCGGTCGTCGACATGAAGGGCCTCGGCGAGAACACCCTCGTCCTCGACTGCGACGTGCTGCAGGCCGACGGCGGGACCCGCACCGCGTCGATCACCGGCGCCTACGTCGCGATGGCCGACGCGATCGAGTGGGGCCGTGACAAGGGCTTCATCGCGAAGAAGGCCACGCCGCTCACCGACAGCGTGCAGGCCATCTCGGTCGGCATCGTCGGGGGGGAGCCGATGCTCGACCTCGCCTACACCGAGGACTCCGCGGCGGACACCGACATGAACATCGTCACGACCGGCTCCGGGAAGTTCATCGAGGTGCAGGGCACCGCCGAGCACGCGCCGTTCGACCGCGACGAGCTGGACACGCTGCTCGACCTCGGCCTCGCGGGCAACCGCTCGCTCGCGGCCATCCAGCGCGACGTGCTGGGCCTGGCGTGACCGGGCACACCGTCGTCCTGGCGACGCACAACCAGGGCAAGGTCGTCGAGCTGCGCGGGATCCTCGGCGAGGCGCTCGGACAGGGCGTCGAGCTCGTCGGGTACGACGGTCCGGAGCCCGTCGAGGACGGGGACACCTACGCGGCGAACGCGCTCATCAAGGCGCGCGCGGCCGTGGCGCACACCGGTTTGCCGGCGCTCGCCGACGACTCCGGCATCGCGGTCGACGCCCTCGGTGGTGCGCCCGGAATCCACTCGGCCCGGTACGCCGGCACCCGCGTGGACGCGGACAACATCGCGCTGCTCCTGACGAACCTCGACGGGGTCGTCGAGCGGACCGCCGCCTTCGTCTGCGCGGCGGCCTTCGTCACGCCGGACGGCACCGAGCACCTGTTCGAGGCGGTCTGGAACGGTGAGGTCCTGACGGAGCCGGTGGGGGACGGCGGCCACGGGTACGACCCGGTGTTCCAGCCCGACGACGCCGACCGGTCCGCGGCGCAGCTCACCCGCGACGAGAAGAACGCGCTGTCGCACCGGTCGAAGGCCTTCCGCGGGATCGCGCCGATCGTGCGGGAGTACTTCGGCGTCTGACGCCACCAGGGGTCCGACGCCGACAGGGGTCTGGGGCCGGCAGGGGTCTGGCGGCACGATCCGACGACGGCACAACGGGAAGCACCCCGTGCCACGGAACTCCGCGGCACGGGGTGCTTCCCGTTGTGCGACGAACCTGCACGGACGCGACGCGCCGCGACGCGGCAAGCGCCTCGCCCCGCGTCTAGCGCTCGGTGGGCCAGGCGGGGCCGTCGGCCGGGCGCTGGCCCGCTGCCTGCTCGGCCTCGGCGGCGTGCTTCGCCTTCCGCGCCGTCCGCCAGTAGTGCAGCCCCGCGGGCACGACCGTGACGAGCACCGCGAGGATGAGGATCACGTCGATGTAGTTCCGCACGATGTAGGCGATCGGGGGGATGTAGCCGAGGAAGAACCCGAGGAAGGTCACACCGACGCCCCAGACGACCGCGCCGATCGCGTTGTAGAGCGAGTACTTCTTGTAGTTCATGCGTCCGACGCCAGCCGCGATCGGCAGGAAGGTGCGGACCACGGGGACGAACCGCGCGAGGATGACGGCGAGCGGGCCGAAGCGGTGGAAGAACGCGTTCGTGCGGTCGACGTTCTCCTTCGAGAACAGTCCGCTCTCCTTGCGCTCGAAGATCGGGGGGCCGGCCTTCTTGCCGATGTAGTACCCGAGCTCACCGCCCAGGAACGCCGCGGCGCCGATCATGAGCGCGGCCACCCAGATGGGGATCCCGCCGATCTGGCCCCCGCGGTCGAAGGCGAACAGGCCCGTGATGACGAGCAGGCTGTCGCCGGGGAAGATGAAGCCGATGAGCAGGCCGGTCTCGGCGAAGACGATGGCGCAGACCACGAGCACGGCGATGGCCCCGAAGTGGTCGAGGATGTACTGCGGGTCGAGCCACGGGATCAGGGCGAGTGCGACGGAGTGCATGGTTCTTCCGGTCGTGGACGGGCGAGGTCACGGGGGACTCCCGCGTGACGAGGGTACCGCCCGGGGCGCGTCGGCCCATCCCCCTGCGGTGTGACTTCCCCCAGCATCGGGGACGACTGTGCGGAAGGAGGGACTCGAACCCTCACGCCTGGGGCACAGGAACCTAAATCCTGCGTGTCTACCGATTCCACCACTCCCGCGAGCAGCGGCAGTCTACCGAGCGCGACGTGCGGGCGGACGTGAGCCGCGCCTCCCGGCCGCGCCGACGACACCGACGCGACCGACGGGACCCGATGGCGTCAGCGCAACCGGCGGGGCAGGTACCGCGGCACGTACCGCAGCAGCACCCCTGCACCGACCAGACCGAGCACGCCCATCACCCCGCTCGCCAATGCGAGCGACGCGACCGCGGTGACACCGGAGATCAGCAGCGGTGCCGCCGCGGACCCGAAGTCGCCCGTGAAGCGCCAGGCGCCGAGGAACGGCGCCGGGTTCCCGCGGGGCGCGAGGTCCGCGCCGAGCGTCATGAGGATGCCGCTGCCGACCCCGTTCGCGAGCGACATGCCGATCGCGATGGCGACGAACCAGCCGACCCGTGCGTCGAGGTGACCGCTCCACGCGAGCAGGAAGTAGGACACCGCCAGCCCGAGCATGCACGGGAGGGCGCTCGCGAGGCGGCCCCAGCGGTCCATGATCTGCCCGCTCGTGTAGAACAGTGCGAAGTCGACGGCTCCGGCGATGCCGATGACGAGCGCGGCCGAGGCGTCGTCGAGGCCGACGCTGACCGCCCAGAGCGGCAGGATCACCTGGCGTCCCGCACGGAGCGCGCCGATGAGCGCCGCGCCGCTGCCGAGCCGGGCGAGGACGGCCCGGTTCTCGCGGATGGTGCGGAAGAGGCCGTGTGCCTCGCGCTCGACGAACTGCGCGCCGGTGTCGGTCGGCGGCTCGTCCGGGTGCGGCGCGGGTGCGGTGCGCGCATCGGTCGCGTGCGTCTCGTCGGTTGCGTCCGGTGCGTCCGGCGCGGCCGTCGTGTCGGTCGCGTTCGGTGCGTCCGGTCTGGAGGCCCGGCTCGGCAACCGCAGACCGCGTGCGCCCGTCGCGGGGTCGCGCAGGACGAGGAGCACCACCGCAGCCGCCAGGCAGCAGACCACGTGGATCCAGAAGGCGCTCTGCGTCGTCCCGGTCAGGTGGACCACGCCGGCGGAGACGAACGGGCCGACGAAGTAGCCGAACCGGAACACCCCGCCCAGGCTCGACAGGGCGCGCGCCCGGATCCGCAGGGGGATCGCGGTCGTCATGTACGCGTGCCGGGCGAGCGCGAAGACCGCGGTCGAGACACCGACCAGGAACACCCCGACCGCGAGCACCCAGGCGTTCGGCGACACGACGCAGACGAGCAGACCGACGACCGACACCACCGCGGCGCCGATCATCGCGTTGCGCTCGCCGATCCGTCCGACCACGACGCCGGAGGGCACGTCGCCGATGAGCTCGCCGACCAGGATGAGCGCCGCGACGAAGCCCGCGAACGCCAGGCTCGCGCCGAGGGAGTCCGCGGCGATCGGGATGATCGGGATGATCGCCCCCTCGCCGATCGCGAAGAGCGCCGCGGGCAGGAAGCCGGAGAGCAGGACGCCGCGGCGGTCGAAGGCGTCGTTCGTGGTGCTGGTCATCGTCGAGCAACGGTACGCCTGGCCCGGTCGGGGGATGCGCTTACCCTGGATGCATGCGTGTACTTGCGGCGATGAGCGGTGGGGTCGACTCGGCGGTGGCCGCGGCGCGGGCCGTGGACGCCGGGCACGACGTGGTCGGCGTGCACCTGGCTCTGAGCCGGATGCCCGGCACGCTGCGGACCGGCAGCCGCGGCTGCTGCACGATCGAGGACTCGATGGACGCGCAGCGGGCGGCCTCGGCGCTCGGGATCCCGTACTACGTGTGGGACTTCTCGGCGCGGTTCAAGGAGGACGTCGTCGACGACTTCGTCGCGGAGTACCAGGCCGGTCGGACCCCGAACCCCTGCATGCGGTGCAACGAGCGGATCAAGTTCGCCGCGCTGCTCGAGAAGGCGCTCGCCCTCGGGTTCGACGCCGTCTGCACGGGCCACTACGCCTCGATCGTGACCGGGGCCGACGGCGCGCGTGAGCTGCACCGCTCGGCGGCGTGGGCGAAGGACCAGTCGTACGTGCTCGGCGTGCTGACGGCCGAGCAGCTCGAGCACGCGATGTTCCCGCTCGGTGCGACCCCGTCGAAGGACGAGGTCCGTGCCGAGGCCGCGGCGCGCGGACTCACGGTGGCGCAGAAGCCCGACTCGTACGACATCTGCTTCATCCCGGACGGGGACACCCGCGGGTGGCTGGCCGACCGCGTCGGTGCCGAGCCGGGGTCGGTCGTGGAGCGCGATGGCACCGTCGTCGGCGAGCACGAGGGCGCGACGGGCTACACGGTCGGCCAGCGGCGCGGATTGCACCTCGGACGCCCCGCACCGGACGGCAAGCCGCGCTTCGTGCTCGAGATCCGGCCGAAGGACAACACCGTCGTCGTCGGACCGAAGGAGGCCCTCGACGTCCGGTCGATGGCCGGGTCCCGCTTCACCTGGGCGGGCACGGCGCCGGTCGACCCGGCCGAGTCCTTCGCCTGCGACGTGCAGATCCGGGCCCACGCCGACCCGGTGTCGGCGACGGCGCGGGTGGCCGACGGCGAGCTCGTGATCGACGTCGACGAGCCGTTGTCGGGGGTCGCTCCCGGGCAGACCGCGGTGGTCTACGTCGGCACCCGGGTGCTCGGACAGTGCACGATCGACCGGACGGTGTCGGCGGTGCCCGCGGCCGTCTGAGCCGGCCCCGCCCCGAGCGTGCGGCCCGAGGGCTGCGGCTGCTGCGGCGGGGTGCTGCGGCGGGCTGCTGCTGCGCGCTGCGTCGGGGTGCTGCTGCCCGCTGCGTCCGGGGTCGGCGGTGCACGGTAGAACTGAGGCATGAGCGACACGACCCCCGACTCCGCCGACTCGACGTTCGAGACGCTGGCCCCGGCCGACCTCGACGCCGCGCAGGCCCAGCAGGAGGTCGACCGTCTGCGGGTCCGCGTCAACGAGCTGCGCGACCAGTACTACGAGGGCAACGGCTCGACGGTGTCCGACGGCGAGTACGACGCGATGGTGCGTCGCCTCGACGCGATCGAGCAGCGCTTCCCGGACCTGCTCACCCCGGACAGCCCGACGCAGACCGTCGGCGGCCAGGCCCAGACCGTGCAGTTCGCGCCGGTCGAGCACGCCGAGCGGATGCTCAGCCTGGACAACGTCTTCAGCCCCGAGGAGCTGACCGAGTGGGCCGACAAGGTCCAGCGCGACGCCGGGTCCGAGCGGGTCCGCTTCCTGACCGAGCTGAAGATCGACGGGCTCGCGATCAACCTGCGGTACGAGCACGGACGGCTCGTCTCGGCGGCGACCCGCGGTGACGGCGTCGTGGGCGAGGACGTCACCGGGAACGTGCGGACGATGGGGACCATCCCGGATCGACTCTCCGGCGAGGGGCACCCCGCGATCGTCGAGGTCCGCGGCGAGATCTTCTTCCCCGTCGCGCAGTTCGACGAGCTGAACGCCCGGCAGCGCGAGGCGGGGGAACGGGTGTTCGCGAACCCGCGGAACGCCGCCGCCGGGTCGTTGCGCCAGAAGGAGGAGGGCAAGTCCGAGGCGAAGCGCGCGCTCATGGTCGACCGCCTGCGACGCCTCCGCATGCTCGTGCACGGCATCGGCGCCTGGCCGGTCCGCGAGCTCGAGCGCGACACCGAGGTGCACTCCCAGTCCGAGGTGTACGAGTTGCTGCAGACGTGGGGCCTCCCGACGAGTTCGCACTACCGGGTCTTCGACACCGTGGACGAGGTGCTCGGCTTCGTCCGGTCCACGGGTGAGCGTCGCGCGTCGGTCGAGCACCAGATCGACGGCGTCGTGGTGAAGGTCGACGACCTGGCCCTGCACGAGGAGCTCGGGTCGACCTCACGGGCACCGCGCTGGGCGATCGCGTACAAGTACCCGCCGGAAGAGGTCCACACGAAGCTCCTCGACATCGTCGTGAGCGTCGGCCGGACCGGTCGCGCGACGCCGTTCGCCGTCATGCAGCCGGCCGAGGTGGCGGGCTCGGTCGTGCGCCAGGCCACCCTGCACAACCAGGACGTCGTCAAGGCGAAGGGCGTCCTGATCGGCGACACCGTGGTGCTCCGGAAGGCCGGCGACGTCATCCCCGAGGTGCTCGGTCCGGTCGTCGAACTGCGTGACGGTTCCGAGCGCGAGTTCGTGATGCCCGCCGAGTGCCCGGAGTGCGGCACGCCCCTCGCCCCGGCGAAGGAGGGCGACAAGGACCTCCGCTGCCCGAACGCCCGGAGCTGCCCCGCGCAGGTCCGCGGTCGGGTCGAGCACATCGCCTCGCGCGGCTCGCTCGACATCGAGGGCCTGGGCGAGGTCGCCGCCGCGGCGCTGACCCAGCCACTACGTCCGGAACAGCCACCGCTCGTCACCGAGGCCGGCCTGTTCGACCTGACGATGGAGGACATCGTCCCCATCGAGGTGATCGTGCGGGACGCCGAGACGGGCATGGAGAAGTCCGACGACGACGGCACCCCGAAGCGCGTGACGCCGTTCAGCCGTGCCCGCAAGAAGACCGACCCGCCGTTCGACCCCGACGCGCGCGGCGCCGAGTACACCGGGGAGCCGAGCCGCTACCCGTCGAAGAACGCGTTCGAGATGCTGGCGAACATCGACGCCGCGAAGACGAAGCCCCTCTGGCGCATCATGGTCGGGCTGAGCATCCGCCACGTCGGGCCGGTCGCCGCTCGGGCGCTCGCGAACCACTTCGGGTCGCTCGACCGGATCCGGAACGCCTCGCGCGAGGAGCTCGCGGCCGTCGACGGCGTGGGCGGGATCATCGCCGACGCACTGCTCGACTGGTTCGCCGTCGACTGGCACCGCGAGATCATCGACCGCTGGACCGCGGCCGGTGTGCAGTTCACCACACCGGACCACCCGGGTCCCGGTGCCGCTGTCGAAGGGGGCGTCCTCAGCGGGGTCACGGTCGTGGCGACCGGCTCGCTCGAGGGCTACACCCGCGAGGGGGCGCAGGAGGCGATCATCGCCGCCGGCGGCAAGGCCGCGTCGAGCGTCAGCAAGAAGACGGACTTCGTCGCAGCGGGGCCCGGTGCGGGGTCGAAGCTCACCAAGGCCGAGCAGCTCGGGTTGCGGATCATCGACGCCGAGCAGTTCCGGCTGCTCGTGACGGAGGGGCCCGGGGCACTGGGAGCGGACGAGACGGACGGAGCGGAGTCGTCGGACGCGGACTGAACGCGCGGTCGAGCAGCACGGCGGGTCGCGGCTCGCCGTGAGCGACGCGCCGCTGACCGCAGGCGAGCAGCCGCAGTGCGCACCCAGTTCGAGGGACAAGTTGCAGGACGCATCCCCTCGCGAGCACATTCTCCTTACACTCGAAAGGGCATCAATCGTCGCCTGAGGGGGTCGACGACACGGCCTTCCCGGGGAGACCTGATTGCTGCTCATCGCCGCGGCCCTGCTACTCACCGCCTCGATGCACTCGATGGGAGTGGTCGAGGCCCCCGACGTGCCCGGTCCGGAACCGCATGGTGCGCACACGGCCTCGCAGGTCGTCCTGCGCGAGGTCCCGTCGGCCCCGGTCGGTGCCCACGCCGCCGACGTCGACGCGCTGGCAGTGGCGCGGGGTGCAGCATTCCTCGACGCGCTCGGCTCGGCCAGCCCGGACGACCTGGTGCGCGCCGACTCCGACGAGCAGGTGCTCGCGACGGCCCAGGACCGACCACCGACGGCCGTCTCGGTCGAACGGTGGTGGGAAGCGCTGAGTGCTGCGGCCCAGGATCGTCTGGTCGCGTTCGCCCCGGCGGTCGTGGGCAACCTGGACGGGGTGCCGTACGACGTCCGTGACCGTGCCAACCGGAGCACCCTCGACGACGAGCTGACCGACGACGAGGGTCGGACCACCACCCGCACCGCGCTGCTCGAGCAGGTCCGGGACGCCCTGCACCAGGAGCCCGGCCAGGGTCCGCGGCACCTGGTCGTCCTCGACACCCGGGGCACCGGGCGCGCGGCGATCGCGGTCGGGGACCTGGCGAGCGCACGGGACGTCACGGTGGTCGTCCCAGGGATGTTCTTCACCGTGACCGGGCAGATGCACGACTTCACGGACACCGCGAGCGACCTGTACGACGAGCAGACGGCGGTGTCGGCACTCGCCGCGACGGGGACCGGTCGGGTCGCAGCGGACGACTCGACGGAGGGCACGGCGGTGCTCGCGTGGATGGGCTACCGCACACCGGACATGTCCAACATCCTGTCGCTCGGACTCGCGCGCACCGGGGCAGACCGACTCGAACGTGTCGTCGACGGCCTCGACGCCGTCCGCGGTGCCGACCGACCCCGGTTGAACGTCGTCGCGCACTCCTACGGGTCGACGACGGCGCTGATGGCCCTGTCGTCCGGGCGCATGCAGGCGGACTCCCTCACGGTGCTCGGCTCGCCGGGCAGCGACGTGCAGTCCGCCGCGGACCTCGCGGTCCGGACCGGCCAGGTCTACGTCGGCGACGCGCACAGCGACCCGATCGCCGGCTCGGGGTACTTCGGGACCGACCCGGGGTCCGCGGGGTTCGGGTCGACGCTCCTCGACCTGTCGGCGGACACCGTCGGGACGGACGCAGGCGCGTTCCGCCGGCCCATCGGTCACAACGACTACCTGAAGCCCGGCACCGCCTCGCTGCACGACGTCGCCCTCATCGGCATCGGACGCGGAGACCTCGTCCGGCACCAGGCGCGACGCGGCCAGGGCGGCGACGGCGGTGCGCAGTCCCTGCCCGACATGTACCTCCTGCGTCCTCAGGACCTGCACCCCCGCGACTGACCCGGCGGGGTCCGTCGCGGCCGGGGCCGGCAGGGGGGCGACCCAGCCCGTTCCGCACAGCGCTCGTCCCTGCCCACGTCCCCGTTGGCGTCCCTGTGGACGTTCCTGTGCGCCGCCGCAGCCCCCGACCGTTCCACGGCAGAACGACCCCAGTCCCGACCCGTACCGTGCCGCCATGCGTGCGATGCGGTGGACCGGTGCCCTCACGACCTTCGTCGCCATGTCCGGCCTCGCGGGCCTGCTGGTGGCGGTCGCGGTGACCCCTGCGGTCGCCGTCGCGGGCGAGGGCGCCTCCGGTGCGGTGTCGTTCTTCGAGGACCTGCCGAGCTACCTCGACATCCAGACCCCGCAGCAGGTGTCGTCGGTCTACGCGACGAAGGACGGGCAGCAGGTCAAGATCGCTTCCTTCTACGCGGAGAACCGCACCGACGTCGCATCGAACGCGATGGCCGACTCCCTCAAGCGCGCCGCGATCGACACCGAGGACCCCCGCTTCGAGGACGAGGGCGGCATCGACGTCCTCGGGACCGTCCGCGGCGTCGCGGCGACCGTCGTCGGCGGCGACGTGCAGGGCGGTTCGAGCATCACGCAGCAGTACGTGAAGAACGTCCTCGTGCAGCAGTGCGAGCAGCTCACCGGCGCGGACGCGGCCGCCACGAAGGCGAAGGTCGCGGCGTGCTACCAGGACGCCGCGGGGGTGACGCCGCAGCGCAAGCTGCAGGAGATGCGCTACGCGATCGCGGTCGACAAGAAGTACACGAAGGACCAGATCCTCACCGGCTACCTGAACCTCGTCGGGCTCGGCGGCCGCGTCTACGGCGCCGAGGCGGGGGCCGAGTACTACTTCGGCGTGCACGCGAAGGACCTGTCGCTCCCGCAGTCGGCGACCCTCGTCGCCATCCTGAACAACCCCGCGAACCTGCGCATCGACGAGCCGGACGACAAGGACAACGGCGCGGCGAACGGCTACGCCGCGACGAAGACCCGACGGGACTACGTCCTGCAGCGGATGTACGTCCACCACGACATCTCGAAGGCGCAGCTCGACCAGGCGAAGGCCACCCCGATCACGCCGCACGTCACCGACACCGCGAACGGGTGCTCGGCGGCGGCGAGTGCCTACGACGCCGGGTACTTCTGCGACTACGTCCGCGACCAGGTGCTGCAGGACCCGGCGTTCGGGAAGACCGCGGCGGAGCGCATCGAGACCCTCGACACGATGGGCCTCGAGATCCACACGTCGCTCGACCTCGACCTGCAGGCCCAGGCACAATCCGCGCTCTCGTCGTACGTGCCGACGACGATGGCGGGCGTCGACCTCGGCGGCACGAACGTCACCGTCGAGCCGGGAACGGGCCGTGTGCTCTCCATGGTGCAGAACACCACGTACACGCAGAGCGACAACGCCGGCCCCGGCGCGACCGCGATCGACTACAACGCCGACTCCGCCTACGGCAACTCCGGAGGCTTCCAGACCGGATCGACCTACAAGGTGTTCACGCTGGCCGAGTGGCTCGCCTCCGGACACACCCTGTCGGAGTCGGTGCCGACGGGCGAGCACCTGTTCCAGCAGTCCGAGTTCACGAACTCGTGCGAGGCCCTCGGCGGCTCCCCCTGGCCGGTCTCGAACGCCGAGGCCGTCCCGGCGAGCATGAGCGTCCAGGCCGCGACCTCGGAGTCGATCAACACCGCGTTCGGCGCGATGGCGAAGCAGCTCGACCTCTGCAAGATCAAGGGCCTGGCGCAGGCGATGGGCATCCACCAGGCGGACGGGTCGGCTCCGGCGTCGAACCCGGCGTCCGTGCTCGGCACCAACCCGCTCTCGCCGATCGACCTGGCCGAGGCGTACGCGGGCTTCGCGAACGGCGGCGTCGTGTGCACGCCGACCGTCATCGACTCGGTGCGCGAGGCCGACGGCACCACGATCACGCCGAGCCCCTCGAGCTGCACCCGGGGCGTCTCCGCCGAGGTCGCCGGGACGGTCGACTACGCGCTGCAGGGCGTCCTGACCGGCAACGGCACGGCGGCCTCGGCGAACCCGGGTGACGCCACCCCGAAGTTCGCCAAGACCGGCACGACCGACGCCGACACGCAGAACTGGCTCGTCACGTCGAGCACCAAGTGGACGAACGCGACGTGGATCGGCAACGTCACCGGACTGGTCGGCCTGGCGGACGTCTCCTTCCCGCACGGCACGACCGGGTACAGCGCGAAGTTCGGCGTGGGACGGTCGATGATGTCCTGGCTCGACCAGCGGTACGGCGGGGGAGCGCTGCCCGAGCCCGACCCGGCGATGATCGGTTCCGCTCCGCGGTCCACCGACGGGACGGCGTCGGGTGCTGCGACCGGCGGGGACCCGTCGGCGCCGGGGACGAGTGACCAGGGACAGCCGGCCCAGGGGCAGGCTGCCCAGGGACAGCCGGCCCAGGGACAGGCAGCTCCGGGGTCCTCCGGCACGGGAACGACGGCGGGCACGCCCGCCCAGGGCGCCGCCGCCGGATCCGGGTCGCAACCGGGCACTGGCGCCGGCGGGACGTCGACCGGGACGGGTGGCGCCCAGGGGACGTCGACGGGCGGGACGGCCCAGCAGCCGCCGTCGCACGGCTGAGTGACGACGACCAGGAGGTGACGGTCTGGAGGCGCGGTGCCGGTCCGGATGACCGGCACCGGGCCTCCAGACCGGTTCTCCACAGCCCCGCCCACCGTGGCGCCGCCGCCGGACGCGGCCAATAGACTGGTGCGCATTCCACGAACCGATCGACGGAGCACCATGCCTGACATCACGAGCGAGCAGGTCGCCCACCTGGCGAACCTCGCACGTATCGCACTCACGCCCGACGAGATCGAGAAGCTGACCGGGGAGCTGTCGCACATCGTCGAGAGCGTCGCCAAGGTCGCCGAGGTCGCGACCGACGACGTCCCGGCGACGAGCCACCCGGTGCCGCTCGGCAACGTCACCCGACCCGACGTGGTGGGGCAGACGCTGACCCAGGAGCAGGCGCTCTCCGGTGCGCCCGACTCCGACGGCGAACGGTTCCGTGTGACGGCCATCCTGGGAGAAGAGCAGTGACCGACGACCTGACCCGCCTCAGCGCGGCCGCCCTCGCCGACGCCCTCGTCGCGCGCGACGTCTCGAGCGTCGAGGCCACCCGGGCCCACCTCGACCGGATCGCAGCGGTCGACGGCGACGTGCACGCGTTCCTGCACGTCAACGAGAACGCCCTGGCGGCGGCGAAGTCGATCGACTCGCGCCGTGCCGCGGGCGACGACCTCGGCGCGCTCGCCGGCGTCCCGATCGCGATCAAGGACGTCCTGTGCACGCAGGACATGCCGACGACCTCGGGGTCGAAGATCCTCGAGGGCTGGCGACCGCCCTACGACGCCACCCCGGTCGCCAAGCTCCGCGCCGCCGGCCTGGTGCCGCTCGGCAAGACCAACATGGACGAGTTCGCGATGGGCTCGACGACCGAGTTCTCGGCGTACGGCCCGACGCGGAACCCGTGGGACCTCGACCGGATCCCCGGCGGGTCCGGCGGTGGTTCGGCCGCCGCGGTCGCCGCGCACGAGGCACCCTTCGCCCTCGGTTCCGACACCGGTGGCTCGATCCGCCAGCCCGGTGCGGTCACCGGCACGGTCGGCGTGAAGCCGACCTACGGCGGGGTCAGCCGGTACGGTGCGATCGCGCTCGCGTCGTCGCTCGACCAGATCGGCCCCGTGTCCCGCACGGTCCTCGACGCCGCGCTCCTGCACGACGTCATCGGCGGACACGACCCGAAGGACTCGACCTCGATCCCGGACGCCTGGCCGTCGATGGCCGCCGCTGCGCGCGAGGGCCTGCAGGCAGACACGCTCCGTGGGCTCAAGGTCGGCATCGTCAAGGAGCTCGCGGGGGGCGAGGGCTTCCAGGCCGGCGTCACGCAGCGATTCCAGGAGACGGTGGCGATCCTCGAGCAGGCGGGAGCCGAGGTCGTCGAGATCGACGCACCGTCGTTCGCCTACGCCATCAGCGCGTACTACCTGATCCTGCCGGCAGAGGCCTCGTCGAACCTCGCGAAGTTCGACTCGGTGCGCTTCGGCCTGCGCGTCACGCCCGAGGGCGGCGCCACGGTCGAGGACGTCATGGCCGCCACGCGCGAGGCCGGGTTCGGTCCCGAGGTGAAGCGACGCATCATCCTCGGCACCTACGCGCTCAGCGCCGGGTACTACGACGCGTACTACGGCTCCGCGCAGAAGGTCCGCACGCTGGTGCAGCGCGACTTCGCGGCCGCGTTCGACCAGGTCGACCTGCTCATCAGCCCGTCGGCGCCGACGACGGCGTTCCCGCTCGGGGAGCGCCTCGACGACCCGCTGTCGATGTACCTCAACGACCTCACGACGATCCCGGCGAACCTCGCCGGTGTCCCCGGCATGAGCATCCCGAACGGCCTCGCGCCCGAGGACTCCCTGCCGACCGGTGTGCAGCTCATGGCCCCGCAGCGCGAGGACGCCCGTCTGTACCGGTACGGTGCCGCGCTCGAGCGCCTGCTCGAGCAGCAGTGGGGTCGCCCGCTCATCGACAGCATCCCGGACCTCGACCAGTCTCAGCAGTCCGCTGCGCAGGAAGGTGTGATCTGATGGCGCAGAAGGACGCGCTGATGGACTTCGACGAGGCGCTCGAGCGCTTCGAGCCGGTGCTCGGCTTCGAGGTCCACGTCGAGCTCGCGACGAAGACCAAGATGTTCTCGGACGCCCCGAACTTCTTCGGCGGCGAGCCCAACACGAACGTGACCCCGGTCGACCTCGGGCTGCCCGGGTCGCTGCCGGTCGTGAACGAGCAGGCCGTGCGCTACTCGATCCAGCTCGGGCTCGCGCTCGGCTGCTCGATCGCCGAGTCCTCGCGGTTCGCCCGGAAGAACTACTACTACCCGGACAACCCGAAGAACTACCAGATCTCGCAGTACGACGAGCCGATCGCGTTCGAGGGCGAGGTCGAGGTCGAACTGGCCGACGGGACGATCTTCCAGGTGCCGATCGAGCGCGCCCACATGGAGGAGGACGCCGGCAAGCTGACGCACGTCGGCGGTGCCACCGGCCGCATCCAGGGTGCCGAGTACTCGCTCGTCGACTACAACCGCGCCGGTGTCCCGCTGGTCGAGATCGTCACGAAGCCGATCTTCGGCGCGAAGGACCGCGCCCCGGAGCTCGGCGCCGCGTACGTGCAGGTCATCCGTGACCTCGTCCGCGCGCTGGGCGTCTCCGAGGCCCGGATGGAGCGCGGGAACCTGCGCTGCGACGCGAACATCTCGCTGCGTCCCTGGGGGCAGGAGGAGCTCGGTACCCGGACCGAGACGAAGAACGTCAACTCGTTCCGCGCGGTCGAGCGCGCCATCCGCTACGAGATCCAACGGCAGGCCGCGATCCTCGCCGCGGGCGGCACGATCACGCAGGAGACGCGTCACTGGCACGAGGACACCGGTCGCACCTCGGCCGGTCGTCCGAAGTCGGACGCGGACGACTACCGGTACTTCCCGGAGCCCGACCTGCTGCCGGTCGTGCCGGACCCGGCCGTGGTCGAGGAGCTCCGGGCGTCCCTGCCCGAGGCGCCCGTCGCCCGTCGCCGTCGCCTGAAGGGCGAGTGGGGCTTCAGCGACCTCGAGTTCCAGGACGTCGTCAACGGCGGTCTGCTCGACGAGGTCGAGGCGACCGTGGCCGCGGGTGCGTCGCCGCAGGCCGCCCGCAAGTGGTGGACGGGTGAGATCAGCCGCGTCGCGAACGCGCAGGACACCACCCCTGGGGACCTCGTCTCGCCGCAGCACGTCGCCGAGACCATCGCACTCGTCGAGTCCGGCGACCTGACCGACCGCCTGGCGCGCCAGGTGCTCGAGGGCGTCATCGCGGGCGAGGGTTCGCCGGCGCAGGTCGTCGAGGCCCGTGGGCTGAAGGTCGTTTCGGACGACTCCGCCCTCACCGCCGCGGTCGACCAGGCACTCGCGGCCCAGCCGGACGTGCTCGCCAAGATCCGTGACGGCAAGGTCCAGGCCGCGGGCGCGATCATCGGTGCGGTCATGAAGGCCATGCAGGGCCAGGCCGACGCCGCGCGCGTCCGTGAGCTCGTGCTGGAGCGCGCGCAGCAGTCGTAGCGCGACCACGACGACGGACGGGCGCGCCCCGCTCAGCGGCAATGCGGAGCGTTGCGCGGGGCGCGCCGACCGAGCCTGCGAGGGAGGGGTGGCGGGTCCGCCACGTGCCTCCCGTCCGTCATGCGGCCGGTCTGTCGTCGTGCCGACCCGTGCTCGTGCCGGCGAGCCCTCGTGCCGGCTCGTGCTCGGCCGGTCCGCGATCCTGGGGACGCGTCAGCGACCCGGTGACAGGATGAGGAGTGACCGCAACGATCCGCGCCATCGGGACCGCCGTCCCCGACACCACCCTCGACCAGGGTGCGGTGCGTGACCTGTTCGCCGGACAGCCGGACCTCGGTCGGTTGGGCGCGCGGATCGTCCCGGCGGCCTTCGACGCATCCGCCGTCGAACACCGGCACACCGTCATCGAGGAGCTCGACGCCGCGCGGCCCGGCGGACTCTTCCGACAGGAGTCCGGTGCGCTCGTGTCGCCGTCCACCGGCACCCGGAACGACCGCTACCGCGACCTCGCCCCGGCGCTGTTCGTCGCGGCCGCTCGGGACGCCGTCGAGCGTGCCGCGATCGCACCGGACCGCGTTACCCACCTGGTCACGGTCTCGTGCACGGGGTTCACGCAACCCGGGCCGGACATCGACGTCGTCGACCAGCTCGGGCTGCCGGCGGGGGTCTTCCGGCACCACATCGGCTTCATGGGGTGCTGCGCGGCGTTCCCGGCGCTCCGGATTGCAGCGGCCTTCGCCGAGGCGGACCCCGACGCCGTCGTGCTGGTCGTCTGCGCCGAGCTCTGCACGCTCCACGTCCGCGCGTCGGACGACCCGGACCAGATCGTCGCGAACAGCGTCTTCGGGGACGGTGCCGCCGCGGCGGTCGTGACCTCGGGCGGACCGGGCCTGCGCATCGAGCGCTTCGCCACCGCGACGGTGCCCGAGGGGGCGTCGGAGATGGCCTGGAACATCGGCGACGAGGGCTTCGAGATGGTGCTCTCGACCGCGGTCCCGAAGCTCGTCGGCGTGCACGTGCCCGCTGCCGTCACCGCGTTGCTCGGCGAGGGCGAGACCTTCGCCGACCTGCCGGTGTGGGCGGTGCACCCCGGCGGACGCGCGATCCTCGACCGCGCCCAGGACGCCCTCGCGCTGCCCGACGGCGCCGTCGCCTCCAGTCGCGCCGTGCTCCGGGACCACGGCAACATGTCGAGCGCGACGGTGCTGTTCGTGCTCCGGGACGCCGTCGAGCAGGGGCTCGCACCGGGATCCCCGGTCGCGGCCGTCGCCTTCGGACCCGGGCTGACGGTGGAGAGCGCGAGGCTCACGGCGGTCGGGGCGTGAACGACCGGACCTGGTCCGTTCGCGGCGCGGGCGACGGCCGCGAGCCCGGACTCCGTGCCGTGGACCTGCGGCAGCGGGACACACGGTTGCAGGAGCTGATGGACGACCCGGGGTGCGACCCGCGCGTGCTCGACCGGACGTTCCGACGATTCGCCGTGGTGAACGCGCTGGTCAGCGGGTGGCGGGCGGTGTGGCGCACGCACGTCGTCCCGGCGCTGCCGCCGAGCGGTCGCGCCCGCGTGCTCGACCTCGGGTGCGGCGGCGGGGACCTCGCGCGCTCGCTCGTGCGGTGGGCGGGCAGTGACGGCTTCTCGCTCGAGGTCGTCGGGGTCGACCCCGACGAGCGAGCGATCACCGCGGCTCGCCGGTCGACCGCCCGGGGGGTGACCTTCCGTCAGGCATCGAGCACGGACCTCGTCGCGGCGGGGGAGCGGTTCGACGTCGTCGTCTCGAACCACGTGCTGCACCACCTGGACGACGACGCCAGGGCAGCGTTCCTCGCTGACTCCGAGCGGCTGGCCACCGGGCGGAGCCTGCACTCCGACATCCGGCGGTCGCGACAGGCCTACCGGGCGTACGCGCTGGCGTCGCCGCTCGTGTCCGCCGGCACGTTCGTCCGGGTGGACGGGCTCCGCTCGATCCGTCGGTCGTTCACGGTCCCCGAGCTGCAGGAGGTGCTGCCTGCGGGATGGACCGCCGAGCGGGCGGCACCGCACCGGGTGCTCGCGGTGCGGGACGCCTGACGGGCCCCGGCCCGCGCATCGGCGCCGCCGTGCACATGGCGGCGGCACCGCGCGCATCGGCGCCGCCGTGCGCACGGGACTCGGCCCTTCGGACGGGTCCGCGCACGTCGTGCTGCGAACGTGTCCGCGGGGCCGAGTCTCGGGCAGACCCGCCGGTCCGCGTGGGCCCGACCGTCCGCTCGTGAGCCGCGCGCGGGCGGCGGCGTGGCGGCGCTACGGACGCAGCAGCACCTTGATGGCACGCCGCTCGTCCATCGCCGCGTACGCCTCGGCTGCCTGGTCGAGGGGCAGCTCGAGGTCGAACACCTTGCCGGGCTCGATCGTCCGCGACAGCACGTCCGGGAGCAGCTCCTCGATGTACGCGCGTGCCGGGGCCATGCCGCCGCCCACGGTGATGTTCTTCGCGAACAGGAACGGCATCGGCAGCTCCGGGTCACCCGCGGGGACACCGACGTAGCCGACGTTGCCGCCCGGGCGGACGACCCGCAGCGCCTGGTCCATGCTCTCCGCGGTGCCGACGGCCTCGAGGGCGCAGTCGGCGAGCTCTCCGCCGAGCAGCTCGCGCACGGCGGCGATGCCCTCCTCACCGCGGGTCTCGACGACGTCGGTCGCCCCGAACTCCCGCGCCAGCGCCTGACGGTCGGCGTGCCGGCTCATCGCGATGATGCGTTCGGCACCCAGGCGCGACGCTGCGAGCACCGCGGACAGCCCGACGGCGCCGTCCCCGACGACCACGACGGTCTTGCCGGGGCCGACCTCGGCGGACACGGCCGCGTGGTGCCCGGTCGAGAACACGTCGGACAGCGTGAGGAGCGACGGCACGAGGTCGTCGTCCACCGGGCCGGGGACCTTCACGAGGGTCGCCGCGGCGTCGGGCACGCGCACGTACTCCGACTGCGCACCGCCGATCGGGTGGCCGTACGCGTCGGTCGTGCCGCCGAAGATCGAGCTGTGCTCGCAGCCACTCGTCATGCCGTGGGTGCAGGCCTGGCAGGTGCCGTCGTTGGTGGTGAACGGCGCGATGACGAAGTCGCCCGCGGCGAGGTCGGCGACGTCGGCACCGACGGACTCGACGACGCCGACGAACTCGTGCCCGATGGTGTGGGCCTGCTCGGTCCCGCGGACGCCGCGGTAGGGCCAGAGGTCGGACCCGCAGACGCAGGACGCGGTCACCTTGACGACGGCGTCGGTGGGGTCGATGAGGACGGGGGTGTCGCGCTCCTCGACGCGGATGTCGCGAGGGGCGTGGATGACGGTTGCGCGCACGGTGTGGCCTTCCGATCGTGGGGGTGGACGCGGCGCGTACCGTGACGCGCCAGGGTGCCGGCGCCGTTGCGGGACCCGTCGACACTACGCTTCCCGGGTGGACGACGACCGCTACGGCAGTGACGTGCTCTCGGGCGACTGGCGCTCGAAGGGCGTCAAGAAGGTGCGGCAGGTGCCGCTCGAACGCGACATGGTGCTCGAGGACCCGGACTCCGGCTGGGCGGGCGCCGTCGTCGGGCTCGAGGCGGGCAACGTCACCCTGGAGGACTGGAAGGGTCGCACCCGCGCCTTCCCCTTCACCGGGCAGTTCCTGCTCGAGGGCGAGCTCGTCACCCTCGGTCGTCCGCAGGCTCCGGTGGGCCGATCGGCTGCGGCGGCGCCACCCGCGCGGTCCGTGGGGACGGCCGGGAGGCCCGGTGCGGCTCCGGCGGTCCGGCACGCCTCCGACGGTGGTCGTCTCCGCACCGCGTCCGGCTCGTTCGCCGTCGAGCAGCAGCGGGCTCGCGTGGCGCTGCCCTCCCGGATCATGGTCGAGGGCAAGCACGACGCCGAACTCGTCGAGAAGGTCTGGGGAGCCGACCTGCGTGTCGAGGGAGTGGTCGTCGAGGAGCTCTCCGGCGTCGACAACCTGGCGGACGTCCTCGAGGAGTTCCGCCCGACCAGGGACCGCCGAGTCGGGGTCCTGGTCGACCACCTCGTGCCCGGGTCGAAGGAGTCCCGCTTCGCCGACGCCGTGATGCGCGGGAAGTGGGGCGCGCACGTGCTCGTCGTCGGGCACCCGTTCGTCGACGTCTGGCAGTCCGTGAAGCCGTCGCGGCTCGGGCTGCAGGCGTGGCCCACGATCCCGCGGTCGATCGAGTGGAAGAAGGGCATCTGCCAGCACCTCGGGTGGCCCGCCGAGGAACAGGCCGACATCGCCCGCGCGTGGCAGCGGATCCTCGGGCAGGTCCGGACCTTCGCCGACCTGGAGCCGCAGCTGCTCGGGCGCGTCGAGGAGCTCATCGACTTCGTGACCGAGCCGCGGGCCTGACCCGTTCGGCCACCCTGCCGGCGCTCGTCGTGGGGCGGGAGCGTCCCCGTTCCCGCCCCCTCGCGGCCGTTGGCGGGTGGGTGTCGGGCGTGGGCCGGTGAGCGGGCGGAAGTCGCGCCTCCGGTCCGGGTCTCGCTTCCGTTTCCGCCCGTTCACGGCGTCTGGCGGGTGGGTGTCGGGCGTGGGCCGGTGAGCGGGCGGAAGTCGCGCCTCCGGTCCGGGTCTCGCTTCCGTTTCCGCCCGTTCACGGCGTCTGGCGGGTGGGTGTCGGGCGTGGGCCGGTGAGCGGGCGGAAGTCGCGCCTCCGGTCCGGGTCTCGCTTCCGATTTTGCCCGCTCGTGATCCCTTGGGGGTGGATGTCGGGCGTGGGCCGGTGAGCGGGCGGAAGTCGCGCCTCCGGTCCGGGTCTCGCCTCCGTTTCCGCCCGTTCACGGCGTCTGGCGGGTGGGTGCCGGGCGTGGGCCGGTGAGCGGGCGGAAGTCGCGCCTCCGGTCCGGGTCTCGCTTCCGTTTCCGCCCGTTCACGGCGTCTGGCGGGTGGGTGCCGGGCGTGGGCCGGTGAGCGGGCGGAAGTCGCGCCTCCGGTCCGGGTCTCGCTTTCGTTTCCGCCCGTTCACGGAGTCTGGGGGGTGGGTGCCGGTCGTGCGGTGGTGAGCGGGCGGAAGTGGCACGCGCCGCCGCGGACGCGGTGCGTTTCCGCCCGCTCGGGCGTGCTCCGGGGGAAGCGCGCCGCGCGGCCTACTGTTGAGGGATGGACGGCATCGACGGTCGCGTGCGGGGCGCGGTCGACGTGTGGTTGCGGTGGCTGCCGCGGTGGCAGATCGGGACCGCCCGACCTCGGACGCGGATTTGCCGGAAGTGCACCGGGTCGCCGATCGCCTCCGCCGCGGGGTTCGGTCCGGACGTGCCGCACGCGGTCCAGCACGCGTTGATCGGTCGGATCTCGACCATCGTCGAGGACGCCGTCGACGAGTACACCGCGAAGAACCTCCCGCTGCTCCAGCGGGAGCTCGAACGGGCCGCCGCCCGGAAGCGGCACGCGGGCTACCAGCCGACCGAGGGCCTGTCGCCGGAGTTCCAGGGCCTCGACGTGGACCCGGAGCCCTCGCCGGGGGAGCCGTTCCTCTTCACCCTCGACGAGATGACCGGCACGGGTGCGGGCGAGCAGACCCCGCGCGAGCCGCTGTCCGACGAGGCGAAGGCGGCACTGCGGCACGAGATCGCCCTGTCCGACGAGTGTGCTCGGGCGACGGGGACGGCCGTGTGCCTGGCCCTCGTCGAGCACCGTCCGCGCATCGCCGAGGCGGTCGAGCGTCTCGTGGAACCACAGATCGCGGCGCTGGTGTCCGACATGTTCCGCGGCTTCGACGGACCGGAGGAACCCGGCCGCCCCGGGCTCTTCTGACGGCGGCCCCGCGGGTGCCGGCCCGTCACCCGTGGTGGTCGGATCGCGGGAGAATGGGCGGGTGACTCGCACCTGGGGCTGGATCGCAGCCGTCGTCGACATCGTCCTCATCGTCGTGTTCGCGCTCGTCGGGCGGTCCTCGCACGCCGAGGCCACGTCGCTCGCCGGCACCTGGACCACGGCCTACCCGTTCCTGGCAGGTTGGCTCGTCGGCTGGCTGGTCGTCCTCGGGTGGCGTCGTCCCCTGCGCGTGTGGCCGACGGGCGTGGTCGTGTGGGTCGCCACGGTCGCGATCGGCATGCTGCTCCGGGTGCTGACCGGGCAGGGCGACGTCGCGGGCGACCCGCTGCCGCTGTCGTTCGTCATCGTCGCGACGATCGTCCTGGCGGTCTTCCTGCTGGGGTGGCGTACCGTCGCCGGGCTCGTCCTCCGCGTCGGTCGCCGGGGTCGCGGGCGCGCCTGACCGGACGTCCGCCCGGCGACACCACGGGGTCGGACGATCGGCCGCCGGTCCACCCGCCGCGACGCAGCCGCATCGCCGCACGAGCGCACGCCGCGAGGCAGCCGCACCGCCGCACGGGCACACGAGCGCACCGCCGCACCGCCGCTCCCGTTCACCCGCCGGTCACCCACCCGCCACCCGCTGCGGGGAACATACCAGGATGACGACCCTCGACCACGCCGCCGTCGGCCACGACCACGACGGCCGTGCAGCGAGGACCCTCCCGCGACTCGTGGCCCGTCGCGGCGCGCCCCGGGTCCGGCGCGAGGACACCCTGCCCTCCATCGCCGTCGCCGAGGCCCTCGGTGCCGACGTCGTCGAGGTCGATGTCCGCCGGACCGCCGACGGTGTCGCGGTCCTGCTGCACGACGAGACCCTCGGCCGGCTCTGGGGCGATCCGCGTCGCGTCGCCGAGGTCTCGTGGTGCGAGGTCGCCCGGCTCGGCAACGGGCTCGACCGCATCCCGCGCCTCGACGCCGTGCTCGAACGGCTCGACGGCTGCCGGGCCGCCCTGCTGCTCCACGTCGTCGACCCCGCGGACGCCCTCGTCGCGACCCGCACCGTCGCCTCGTCGACCTGGGACACCGCGGTGGCGTGGACGGGCACGCCGCCGGCGCTCGCCGCGGTCCGGGCAGCGCTGCCGACCGCCGACACGTGGCTGCCGTGGGAGTCGCTCGACGTCCCCACCGCCGCGGACACGGCCGGTCTCCGGCCGTCGACGCTGGTGCTCGACGACGTGTTCCTGACGCCGGACACGGTCGCGGCGGCGCACGACCTCGGTCTCGCGGTGGCGGTGCGGACCGTCGACGAGCCGGAACCGGTCCGGTGGGCGGCGCGCACGGGTGCGGACCTCGTGGCCACGGAGGACGTCGCCTCCGTCCGAGCCGTCTTGGCCGGAGGGGAGCGGGACGGCTGGGCGCTGTCCGAGCGCGGACCGACCGAGGACGAGGTGGGCACGCGCGCTCAGGCGCTCGCCCACCGCATCGCGCACGAGGTCGTCGCGTTCACCCGCGAGCACCCGATCGGGCAGGTCGCGACGAAGCACGGCGACGGCGATCCGGTCACCGAGGTCGACCGTGCCGTCGAGCGACTCGTCCGGTCCCGCGTCCGTGCGGCCTTCCCCACGCACGGGTTCACGGGCGAGGAGTACGGCACGGCGCCCGGCGACCGACACCACTGGTGGCTCGACCCGGTCGACGGCACGACGAACCTGGTCAACGGGGTTCCCTGGACGGCGATGTCGCTCTGCCTGACCCGCGGCGGGCAGCCCCTCGTCGGGGTCGTGGCCGACCCGTGGCGGGGCGAGGTGCTCGAAGCCCGGCGCGGTCGCGGTGCGGTGCTCCGCGACACACCGCTGCGGCTCGACGACGCGCCGCGGCCGCTCGCCGGGGCCGTCGTGGCGGCCGAGTTCGGCGGACTCGGGGCGTGGGACGGTCTCGGGAGGCTCGTGGCCGCGCTGGCAGAGCGCTCCTGCGCCGTGCGCGTGATGGGTTCCAGCACGCTGACGCTCGCGCAGGTCGCCGCCGGTCGCGGGGCGGGCGGCTGCGTGCCGTCGTTCGATCTCGTGGACCACGGCGCGGCGGTGCTGCTGGTGCAGGAGGCCGGGGGAGTGGTCCTCACGCTCGACGGACCCGTCGACGGGTTCCCGCGAGCCGGGGAGCCCGTCCTCGTCGCGCATCCCGGTGCGGCCGACGAGCTCTTCGCGATCTGGTCGACGGCGCTCGATGCTCGCTGACCACCGGCGCTGGCGCCGAGCGCTGACGCCGAGCGCTGAGGCCGCTCTCGGCTGGTTCTGTGCGGTCGTACAGTCAGCGGTCGTCGGCGCTGCCTAGTGTGGCTGCGACGGACCCTCCCGACCCGGGCGGACCGCACCGAAGGAGCAACGACATGGGATTCCTCGACCGACTGCTCGGCCGTCCCGACCGTGACCGCGACCAGCAGGGCGGGTGGGGTCAGCCGCAGCAGCCCCAGCAGCCGGCCCAGCAGGGGTACCGGTACGGGCAGCAGTCGTACCAGGTGCCGCCGGTCCAGCAGGACGGCGGTCAGCAGTACAGCGGTCAGCAGTACGGGGCGCAGCCAGCTCAGCAGTTCGGCGGCCAGCAGTACGGCACCCCGCAGTGGGGTCCGGGCCAGCCCGGTGGCCAGCAGCCGGGCGGTCAGCAGGGTGCGGCCTCGACCGAGGACGAGCGCGCCGTCGAGCGCTACCGCTACCTGCTCCGCACGGCACCGCCGGAGCGCATCGAGGCGGTCCACGCCGAGGCCTTCGCGACCCTGACGCCCGAGCAGCGCCGGATGGTCTACGAGGAGTTCACCCGCAGCGCGCCCGACGGCGAGGCTCCTCGCGGCGACGACCCGCGGTCCCTGGCCCAGGCGGCGACCCGCTCGGAGATCCGCCAGCCCGGCTTCATGGAGCGGTCGCTCGGCGGGATGAACGGCGGCGCGGGTGCGATGGGGCAGCGCGGCGGTCCCTCGTTCGGCCGGATGATCGGCGCATCGATCCTCGGTACGGTCGCCGGGTACGTCATCGGTTCGGCGATCATGAGCGCCTTCCTGCCCGACGCCGGATCGTTCGACGGCGGTACCGATGCTGCGGGCGACGGCGGTTCGGAGGACACTGGTGCCGACTCCGGTGACGGCGGAGCGTCCGATGCGGGCGCGTCCGACGGCGGCGGGTACGAGAACGCGGGCTGGGACGACGGCGGCGGTGACTTCGGCGGCGGCGGCTTCGGCGACTTCGGCGGTGACTTCGACGTCTGAGTGACGTCGTCGCTCCCGCCGATCCCACACCACACCGACGTGGCCGACGAGGGAGCGACATGGCCATCATCGAGGCCTCCGGGCTGACCAAGACCTTCCGATCGCGCTCGGGCCCGGTGCACGCGCTCGCCGGGCTCGACCTGTCCGTCCCCGAGGGCACCGTCACGGCGCTGCTCGGGCCGAACGGTGCCGGCAAGACCACGACCGTCAAGGTCCTGACGACACTCGTCACCCCGGACGCCGGACGGGCGACGATCGACGGCGTCGACGTGGTCGCCGACCCGCAGACGACGCGGCGGTCCATCGGGGTCTCCGGGCAGTACGCCGCGGTCGACGAGAACCTCACCGGCGCCGAGAACCTCGAGATGATCGGTCGGCTGTACCACCTCGGCCGTCGGGCGGCGCGGCAGCGGGCCCGCGAGCTCATCGAGGTGTTCGACCTGGCCGAGGCGGGTGACCGGCCCGTCAAGGGCTTCTCCGGCGGCATGCGGCGTCGCATCGACCTCGCCGGTGCCCTCGTGACGAACCCGCGGGTGCTCTTCCTCGACGAGCCGACCACCGGCCTCGACCCCCGGAGCCGTCTCGCGCTGTGGGGGATCATCGAGGGCCTGGTCGGTGACGGCGCCACGGTGCTGCTCACGACCCAGTACCTGGAAGAGGCGGACCAGCTCGCCGACGACATCGCGGTGATCGACGACGGCCGGGTGATCGCCGAGGGCACCGCCGACCAGCTCAAGGCGCAGGTGGGCGGCCACCGGGTCGTCGTCACCCTCGTGGACGGGGACGACCGGGAGGCCGTGGTCACCGCCCTGCGCCGGTACGGCGTCGGGGACGTGGAGACCTCGGCCGACGGGCGCACCTCCGGCATCGCGGTCGAGGCGGGGCCGCAGGCGCTCCAGCGGGTGCTCGCCGACCTGGGCGAGGCGGGGATCCGGCTGCACGACGCGGGCATGCGCCGGCCGACGCTCGACGACGTCTTCCTGCGCCTCACGGGACACGCCGCCACGGCGGGCGACGAGGACGCGGGGGACGGCGGCGGCGGGGCGGGCGCGGGCAGGGCCTCCAGGCCGGGTCGCCGTGACCCGGTACCGGCGGCCGGCGACGCGACCGACAGTGCTCCGGAGCGTGTCCGGTGACCGCCGTGGGCGCACCCCGGCAGCAGCTGCCGGTCGTCGTGACGTCGCCCGTCGCGATCTGGTTCGAGGACGGCTGGACCGTGACGAAGCGGAACCTGACGAAGATCAAGCGGTCCCCGGACATGCTCGTCTTCGCGGTGCTGCAGCCGATCATGTTCGTGCTGTTGTTCAGCCAGGTCTACGGCGGGGCCATCCAGGTGCGGGGGACCGACTACACGCAGTTCCTGATGGCGGGGATCTTCGCGCAGACGGTCGTGTTCGGTGCGACGTTCTCGGGGTCCGCGATGGCGCAGGACCTGAAGGAGGGCCTGATCGACCGCTTCCGGACGCTGCCGATGTCCGCATCGGCGGTGCTGGTCGGGCGGACGAACTCGGACCTGGTGCTCAACGCCATCTCGATGGTGATCATGATGCTCACCGGGCTCGCGGTCGGGTGGCGGGTCGGGTCGGCGCCGCACGAGTTCCTGGCCGGGGTGGGGCTGCTCCTGCTGTTCAGCTACGCGTTCAGCTGGGTGATGGCGCTGCTCGGGATGAGCGTCCGGACGCCTGAGGTCATCAACAACGCGTCCTTCATGGTGCTGTTTCCGCTGACGTTCATCTCGAACGCGTTCGTGCCGAGCGAGACCATGCCGCTGGTGCTGCGCGTGTTCGCGGAGTGGAACCCGGTGTCGTCGCTCGTGCAGGCCGCGCGGGAGCTGTTCGGCAACGCCGGCAGCGCGCCCGTGCCCGACGTGTGGACGATGCAGCACCCGGTCGCGACCGTGCTCGTCGGCATCGCGGTGATGCTCGTCGTGTTCGTGCCGCTGGCGGTGCGGAAGTACACACGGATCAGTGCGGGCTGAGCCGCTTCCCACAGACCGGGACGCGGCGTCCCCGAGCGTCGCCGGGACCGCTTACCATCGACTCTCGTGACCGCGACCGAAGCCGAGCGTGCCGCCCAGCGCGGCGCCAGTGGGCGACCCTCCGACCGCAGCGTGCGACTGCGCCGCTGGATGCTGCACGGAGCCGATCAGGGTGCCTCGCACCAGGGCCCCCACCAGGTCGAGGTCGAGAAGACCCACTCGTGGTGGCGCGTGATGTGCCTCACCGGCGTCGACTACTTCTCGACTCTTGGCTACCAGCCCGCCATCGCGGCGCTCGCCGCAGGGTTGCTGTCACCGATCGCGACGATCGTGCTCGTGCTCGTGACCCTGTTCGGCGCCCTGCCCGTCTACCGTCGGGTCGCGCAGGACAGCTTCAAGGGTGCCGGCTCGATCATGATGCTCGAGAAGCTGCTGCCCTGGTGGGCCGGCAAGCTCTTCGTGCTCGTCCTGCTCGGGTTCGCCGTGACCGACTTCATGATCACGATGACGCTGTCGGCGGCCGACGCGACCGCGCACATCGCCGAGAACCCCTTCACGCCGCACTGGTTCACCGAGATCCCGGTGCCGATCACGCTCGTGCTGCTGCTCCTGCTCGGCATCGTGTTCCTCCGTGGCTTCAAGGAGGCGATCGGCATCGCGGTCGGGCTCGTCGCGGTGTTCCTCCTGCTCAACGCGGTCGTCGTCGTGGTGGCGCTCTGGCACGTGTTCGAACGTCCGGTGGTCGCGACGGACTGGTGGTCGAACCTCACGGCGCAGCACAGCAACCCGCTCGTGATGATCGGGATCGCGCTGGTCGTGTTCCCGAAGCTCGCCCTCGGTCTGTCCGGCTTTGAGACGGGTGTCGCGGTCATGCCGCAGGTGCGCGGTGACGCCGGTGACGACCCGAAGGGCCGGCCCGAGGGCCGGATCCGCGGGACGAAGCGCCTGCTGACGACCGCGGCGATCATCATGAGCACGTTCCTCATCACGTCCTCGATCGCCACGACCTTCCTCATCCCGCAGCATGAGTTCCAGCCGGGCGGCGGGGCCAACGGGCGCGCGCTGGCGTTCCTGGCGCACGAGTACCTCGGCAACGTCTTCGGTTCGGTCTACGACGTCTCGACGGTGGCGATCCTGTGGTTCGCGGGTGCGAGCGCGATGGCCGGCCTGCTGAACCTGGTGCCGCGGTTCCTGCCGCGCTACGGGATGGCACCGCAGTGGGCCCGTGCGACCCGGCCCCTCGTGATCATCTTCACGCTCATCGCCTTCGCGATCACGATCATCTTCGAGGCGAACGTCGACGCGCAGGGCGGTGCCTACGCGACGGGTGTCCTCGTGCTCATCACGAGCGCGGCCGTGGCGGTGACGCTGTCCGCGCGCCGCAAGCAGCAGAAGAAGCGGACGATCGGGTTCGGCGTCATCGCGGTGGTGTTCGTCTACACCACGGTCGCGAACGTCATCGAGCGACCGGACGGCGTGCGGATCGCGGGCGTGTTCATCATCGCGATCGTCGTCGTGTCCCTGGTGTCCCGCGTGCGGCGGTCGTTCGAGCTCCGCGCGTCGTCGATCGAGCTGGACGCCACCGCCCGGCAGTTCATCGAGGCCGACGCCGACCAGTTCAGTTCGGTCTGCATCATCGCGAACGAGCCGGGTGCCGGCACGGCCGAGGCGTACCGGTCCAAGGGGCGCGAGGAACGCCGCGACTCCGGCATCCCCGCCCGGGTGCCGACGATGTTCCTCGAGGTGCTGCCCGCCGACTCGTCCGACTTCGAGGAGGACCTGGTCGTCGAGGGGCACGTCGTGCAGGGGCACCGGGTGCTGCGCGTGCGGTCGGGCAACGTGCCGAACACCATCGCGTCGACGCTGCTCGCCGTTCGTGACATCGCGGGTGTCGTGCCGAGCATCTACTTCGAGTGGAACGAGGGCAGCCCGATCCAGAACGCCCTGCGGTTCGTCTTCACCGGGGTCGGTGACGTCGCACCGGTGACGCGTGAGGTCCTGCGCGAGGCCGAGCCGGACGTGCACCGGCGGCCGACCGTCCACGTGTCGTGACGCGCGGTGCGGTCGAGGAACGAGCCTCCTCGCCGGTCGGTGGGGCGGTCGCGGTCCTCGTCGCCGCCGCCGTGTGGGGCACGACGGGGACCGCGACGCACTTCGCGCCCGGGGTGCCGGCGTTCGTGTTCGGTGCGGTGACGTTCGGTCTCGGCGGGCTCGTGCTCGCCGCGACGAGCGGACGTGCCGCGGTGCGCGCCGTCGTCGGTCCCGGTTCCCGGCGGTGGGTGCTGGTCGGAGCGGTCTCGCTCGTCGTGTACGCGGTCGCGTTCTACGCGGCGCTCGCGGACGCGGGGGTCGCGCTCGGCACGACGGTGGCCATCGGGTCGTCGCCGGTGTTCGCGGGGCTCGTGGAGTGGGTGGCGGACGGGAGGCGCGTCACGGGTCGGTGGGTCGTCGCGACGCTGGTCAGCGTGGCCGGCATGGTCGTCGTCACGCTCGCGCGGTCCGAGGCGTCCGGGAGCGGGTCGCTGCCGCTCGGCCTGGGGGCGGCCCTCGTGGCCGGGCTGACGTACGCGACGTACTCGTGGGCGGTCGCGCGGGGCATGCACCTGGCGGCCCGGCCCGTGCCGGTACCTGTGGCGACGCCCCTGTCGGTTCCGTTGTCGGGTCCGCCGTCGGGCTCGGCGTCCGGCACCACGAGTGGAGCAGCAGCTGGGCGCGGTGTCGTCGGTGCCGTGTTCGGGCTGGCAGCCCTCCCGCTCGTCGTGCTCGCGCTGGTCGCCGGCGGGGACGCCCTGACGGTCGGGGCGAACTGGCCCGTGTTCGTCTACCTCGCGCTCGTGCCGACGGTGCTCGGGCACTCGCTGTACGCCGTCGGACTCCGGCGGGTGAGCGCCTCGGTCGCGACGCTGCTGTCGCTGTTCGAGCCCGTGGTCGCCGCGGTGCTCGCCGTGCTCGTGGTCGGCGAGCACCTCGGTCCGGCCGGATGGTCCGGCATCGTGCTCGTCGTCGTCGGCCTCGCGCTGCTCGGGCTCCCGCTCCCGCGACGGCGCCGCGGTCCTGCTCGGTCGTGAGCTGGGGCCGCGGTCCTGCTCGGTCGTGCTCCGTCGTGCGCCGTGCGCCGGGGCCGCGGTCCTGCTCGGTCGTGAGCTGGTCCTGCGGTCGCTACTTCGCCGTGATCTGGTCCCGGACCTTGCGGCGCAGCACCTTGCCGATCATCGAGCGCGGCAGGTCCTCGACCACGGCGATGCGTCGCGGCACCTTGTAGGCAGCGAGCTGGTCCCGAGACCACGCACGGAGAGCCTCGGCGTCGAAGGTCTTCGGGTCCTTCGGCACGACCGCGGCGACGACCTGCTCGTTGCCGCCCTGCGTGATGCCGACGACGGCGACCTCGCGCACGCTGGGGTGCTTGAGCAGGGCGTCCTCGACCTCGGACGGTGAGACGTTGAAGCCGCCGGTGATGATGAGTTCCTTGAGTCGGTCGACGATGCTGACGAAGCCGTCCGCGTCGATCGACACGACGTCGCCGGTGCGGAACCAGCCGTCGGGCGTGAACACCTCGTCGGTGGCCTCGGCCTTGCCCCAGTAGCCGCGGAACACCTGCGGGCCCTTGACCTGCAGTTCGCCGGGCTCGCCCGTGCCGAGCACCTTCGTCTGGTCGTCCGGGTCGACCACGCGGGCCTCGGTGGACGAGAGCGGCAGGCCGATGGCGCCGAGCCGGCGCTCGGGGGAGACCGGGTTCGCCATCAGGACCGGGGAGCACTCGGACAGGCCGTAGCCCTCGACCAGGTAGCCGCCCGTGCGCGCCTCCCACGGCTCGACGACGTCCTGCGACAGCGGCATCGCGCCGGAGATCCCGATCTCGATGCCCTGCAAGGACACCTTCGCCGAGTCCGCCGCGTGCTGCAGTCGCGTGTAGATCGGCGGCACGGCCGGCAGGAACGTCGGCGGGTGCTTCTTCATCGCCTTGAGGACGAGTGCCGGGTCGAAGGCCGGGAAGAGCACGAGCCGCGAGGCCATGCTCATCGCGAAGGTCAGGCACAGCGTCAGCCCGTAGGCGTGGAACATCGGCAGGACCGCGTACACGGTGTTGTCCCCACGGCGGATCGTCGGCACCCATGCGCGGGCCTGCGCAGCGTTGGCCAGGAGGTTCCGGTGGCTGAGGACGGCGCCCTTCGGCACCCCCGTGGTGCCCGAGGTGTACTGGATGAGCGCGACGTCGGTCGTCGCCGGGCGCGGGTGCCGCTTCGACAGCTTCCGGGTGGAGACGAGGTCGTCCCACTTCGTCGTGCCCCGGACGCTCGTGGTCAGCTTCGCGCGGGACTCCCGGGCCTTCGCCACCGGCAGCGCCAGGGCGAGGCGGGTGGCGCGGGGCATCGCGCGGGTCAGGTCGACGGACACGATCGCGTCGAGGCGCAGGTCCGCGGGGAAGTCCTGCAGCGTGGCCACCGACTTGTCCCAGGCGATCGCGACCTTCGCGCCGTGGTCCTCGAACTGGTGGCGGAGCTCGCGCGCCGTGTAGAGCGGGTTGTGCTCGACGACGATCGCGCCGAGCCGGAGCACCGCGTAGAAGGCGACGACGTGCTGCGGGCAGTTCGGCAGCACGATCGCCACGCGGTCACCGGCGCCGACGCCGAGCTTCCGCAGGCCGTTGGCGGCGCGGAGGATCTGCTCCTGCAGGTCGGCGTACGACGTCGTTCTTCCGAAGAACTCGAGCGCCACCTTCCCCGGGAAGCGGTCCGCGGACTGCTCCACGATGTCGGCGAGCGAGCCCGTGGGCTCGTCGATGTCGTGCGGGACCCCCGGGGCGTACGAGGCAAGCCAGGGACGAGGCGTGTCGATGCTCACCCGGCCAACCTACCGGCGGAGCCGTGCTCGTTGTCAGGGCCGACTGTCAGGGCCCACTGTCAGGGGCACGACGGACGATGGGTGCATGCCTTCCGTGTCCGACGCGTTCCGCTCCCGCCTCAACGACACCTTCACCAACGGCGCGACCGAGCGTCCCGCCTGGATCGACGAGCTCGAACAGGGCTCCGACGCGGGCTTCTTCGGTCCCGGCTCCGCGACCTGGGCCGTGCACGGCGGTAACCACACCGTGCTCGCCGGCGTCCGTGCGCTGCTCGTGCAGGCACTCCACCCCGGAGCACTCGCCGGCGTCGCCGACCACTCCCGCTACCGCGAGGACCCGTTCGGTCGCCTGGCCGGCACGATCCGGTGGATCTACACGGTGTCGCACGGTGACACGCAGCAGGCCACGCACGCCAGCCAGTGGGTCCGCAAGCTGCACGAGCGCGTCGTGGGCGAGTACGTCGACGGGCACGGTGTGACGAAACCGTACGCGGCGAACGACCCCGACCTGGCGCGGTGGGTGCACCTCGCGTTCACGGACGCCTTCCTGCGGAGCGCCCAGGTGTGGGGCAAGCCGATCCCGGGCGGAGCCGACGCCTACGTGCGCGAATGGGCGATCGCGGGACGGCTCATGGGGGTCGACGACGCTCCGGAGTCGGACGCCGAGCTCCGCGCGCAGATGAACGGGTACCTCGACCGCGGGGAGCTCAAGGCCGACGCCAGGACGCACGACGTGGTCCGGTTCATCAAGGACCCGCCCCTCGCCAGGCTCCTCCGACCGGGCTACCGCGCGCTCTTCGACGGGGCGGTCGCGTCGCTCGACCCGCGGCACCGGTCGATGCTCGGGCTGCGGACACCGGGGGTCGGTCCGGTGCAGCTGCCGGTCCGCCAGGTCGCGGGGGTCGTGCTCGACGGGATCGGGGCGGTGCTCGGGACGACCCCGGGTACCGAGCGCGCGGCCCTCGTGCGGATCGCCCGGTTGGAGCAGGAGTCGCGGCAGGACGCCACTGCCTGACCTTGGCCGGGCGCCCGACCGGTCCGGTGGTCAGCTGGCGGGTGGTCCGTCTGCGGTGATCGACCGTCGTAGGCGACGTGCGCCCGTGTCCCGTGACCTGCGGCCGTGTCCCGTGACGTGCGGCCGTGTCACGCGACGTGCGCCCGTGTCCGCGACGTGACCCGGGGACGGACGGGAGGCGCGGTGCCAGCCGGCACCGCGCCTCCCGTCCGTCGCCTGGTCGCGTCAGAATCCGGACGGTACCCGGGGCGTGTAGGCGGACTCGAGTCGCGACACCTCGTCGTCGGTGAGCTCCATCGCGGACGCGGCGACCGCGTCGTCGATGTGGTGCTCCTTCGTCGCGCCGATGATCGGCGCGGTGACCGCGGGCTTGCCGGCCACCCACGCCAGGGCGACCTGAGCCATGCTCGCGCCGCGGCCCTCGGCGACCTGCTGGACCGCGTCGACGATGGCGCGGTTCGCGTCCTCGTCCTGACGGTAGAGCGTCTTGCCGAACTCGTCGGTGTCCGAGCGGCTGCCCGAGCCCTGCGCGTCCCAGGGGCGGGTGACCTTGCCGCGGGCGAGCGGGCTCCACGGGATCACGCCGACGCCGGTCGCATGGGCGAACGGGTGCATCTCGCGCTCCTCCTCGCGTTCGAGGAGGTTGTACTGGTCCTGCATGCTGACGAACGGCGTCCACCCGTGCAGCTCGGCGACGTGCTGCATCTGCGCGAACTGCCACGTCCACATGCTGCTCGCACCGATGTAGCGCGCCTTGCCGGCCTTGACGACGTCGTGGAGGGCCTCCATCGTCTCCTCGATCGGCGTGTGCGGGTCGAACCGGTGGATCTGGTACAGGTCGACGTAGTCCGTGCCGAGCCGGGTGAGCGACGCGTCGATCTCGTGCATGATCGCGGCGCGGGAGAGCCCGGCGCCGTTGGGGCCGGGGCGCATCCGGTTGAAGACCTTCGTGAAGACCTGGACCTCCTCGCGCGGGGCGATCTCCTTGAGGAGCCGACCGGTGATCTCTTCGCTCGAGCCCGCGGAGTAGACGTTGGCGGTGTCGAACGCGGTGATGCCGGCCTCGTAGGCGCGGCGGACGAACGGGCGGGCGTCGTCGATGTCGACGCTCCACGGGTGGGCGCCCTGGTCCGGCTTGCCGTAGGACATCATGCCGAGGACGATCCGGCTGATCTCGAGGCCGGTGCGCCCGAGGCGGGTGGTGCCGACCGAGGGTGCGGCCGTGGCGTCACTGTCGGCGTCGGCGTGGTTCGAGCGGGCGTTGTCTGCTGCGCCCGCGCTGGTCGGGCGGGCGTTGTCTGTCGTGTCCGTGATGGCTCCCTCATCGTTTCCGCCCGCCGGATGTCGGGCGGGCGGTTCCTGCTGGTGGACGGTCGGTCCGACGCCGGTTTCGCCCGCCGGGTGTCGGGCGGGCGGTTCCTGCTGGTTGACGGTGGGTCCGACGCCGGTTTCGCCCGCCGGATGTCGGGCGGGCGGTTCCTGCTGGTGGGCGGTGGGTCCGACGCCGGTTTCGCCCGCCGGGTGTCGGGCGGGCGGAACCTGCTCGTTCCCGGAGTGCCCGGTTCCGAATCTGCCCGCCGACATCAGACGGAGAGGTCGGGCGTCAGGCGTTCACCCTGGCATCGCGACCTGTGACCGCGAGCAGGCGGACCTGGAGCGGCGCATCCTCGTCGACCTCGACGGGGGCGGCGTAGAGCCCGGTCGCCGCGAGGTCGTGGATCTGCGGCTCGAAGTACTCCCAGACGGCTCGGACGAGCTCGTCGGGCAGTGCTTCGTCTGTGCCGGTGGCACGTGCGAGGTCCCACGTGTGGATGGTGATGTCACTCGTCTGCTCGGTGAGGTACTGGTCGGCGCGGACGACGTCAGTGCTGAGGTGCACGGGGGTGTCAGCGGGCGCGTTCTGCCACGCGTTGGATGCCGCGGTTGCGAACTTCGCCCACTCGCTCGCCAGGTCGTGGCCGATCGGTTCGAGGTCGGCTTCGGCCTGGGCGTAGTCGCACCCCGTGAGGAGCTTCGGGATCCAGCGCTGCTCGTCGATGACGTGCGTGACTAGGTCGCGCGTAGTCCACTCGGAGTCGGGCGTCGATGCATCCCAGTCGGTCACGGCGGCGACGCGGCGGCCGAACTCGGCGACGGCGAGCGACTGCAGCCGGATCCAGTCGGTGGCCATGGTGGTGCTCCTCTTCGGTCGGTACGGGTGCGGGGTGCAACGGGACTGGCGAGTGGGCGATTCCCGTGATGTGACAGGGGACAAGGTACGCCCGCTCGGGATCAGCACGCGCGGACGCCGCCTCGCCCCGGGACGCGGTCCGATCGAGACGAGGTGGAAGAGCTGGCGATCGGGCAGAGGAAGACGTCAGCGGCGGTGTCATCCGCAGGGAATGCCCGCTCGTGCCCGGCGCGTCGGGTCGGCAGAGGACGACGTGGAGCAAGGGGGCACGAGGAGCTTCGCTCGCGCTGGAGCGGGCGGAACCTGCGCGGGACAGGCACCATGCGCGCGGAACAGGCCCGCTCGTGGTCGCGCGTCGGCAGATCGAGCCTGCGCCTCGGCCGACGTCCGACTCTGCACTCTCAGCGAACGCACCCCGGGACGCGGAACGGCCCGGCTCCGTGGGGGAGGAGCCGGGCCGTTCGCCGGGTACTGCAGGTACTTCGTTCGGTGTCCGCGGTCGCTCCCGCTCGCGGGTGGGACGACGACCGCGGGTCAGGGACTCGGAGGTCAGGCCGCCTGGAGGACGAACTGCACGTCGAGGTTGATCGTGACGTCGTTGCCGAGCGTGAAGCCGCCGGCCTCGAGCGCAGCGTTCCAGTTCACGCCGAACTCGGTGCGGTCGATCTTCGTGGTCGCCTCGGCACCGAGCTTGACCTGGCCGTAGCCGTCGGTGGTCACGCCACCGAATTCGGTCTTCAGGGTGACGTCCTTGGTGACGCCGCGCAGGGTCAGCGTGCCGTCGATGAGCATGTCGTCGCCGTCCTCGCGGATGCCGGTCGACTTGAAGACCATCTGCGGGTGCTCCTCGGTGAGGAAGAAGTCACCGGTGGCGAGGTGCTGGTCGCGCTGCGCCTGGTTGGTGTTGATGCTCGCGACGTCGATGGAGGCCTCGAGCGTCGAGTCGAGGGGGTTGTCTGCGGTGACGAGCGTCGCGTCGAAGCGCTCGAACGAGCCCTTCACCTTGCTGATCGCGAGGTGGCGGACCGAGAAGGTGACCTCGGAGTGGGTCGGGTCGATCTTCCAGGTACCGGTCTGGTAGCCCGGGATGGCGGAGGCGGTGAGCGTCATGGTGACTCCTTACGAGAGCGTTGGTCTGCTGTCCCCGAGCAGGCGAGCAACTGCATGCGCCTGCATCGATCTGAACTGTAGCCCATTCTGCACCCCATTGGTTGAAGCGTCAACCAATGTTCACGAGATCGACGCCAGGAGATGTCGCGTACGCGTGTCGTGCCTCCCGGCCGTGCCGGTCGTGAGCAGCCTCCGGATGCGTTGCGCGAAGGCGTCGGTCATCGGGCCGACGTCTTCCGCGGTCGCACGCACGAGCCACCAGTCGACGTCCTTCAGGTGCTCGCCTCGTGTCAGGTCCTTGCGGAACGTCCGCGGGTCGGATCGGTGCAGGTCGCTCTCGTACTCGATCGCCACCCGGGCCTCGGGGTACGCGAGGTCGACGCACGCGATCCACCTTTCGGCGACCACCACGTCGTGGTTCAGTGTCGGCTCGGGGAGTCCACGCCGGACCAGGGCCAGTCGGAGGCGTGTCTCTCCGGGACTCCGTGAACCCGGTCGCACCTCGATGAGGGCAGCGCGCGCCTTCCGGATGTGCCTCCCGCCACGGTGTCGATCGACGACGGCTGCGAGCTCGTCGACCGTGCACCAGTTCAACCAGCCGACCAGGGCGTCGCCGGCGATGACGAGCTCGTCGACGGTGAGGAACGCCGCCAGCATGACGAAGGTGGTCGCCGGATCCACGATGTGTGTCGTCCCGGACCGCACTACGCTCGCCAAGTGTGCGCGCGTGCGGTGCCCGACGGTCCCGCGCACGCGGAGCGCCTGGTCCTTCCCGATGGTCGTCACGTGGACGCGCTGGTCGGCCTCGAGCCTGCGGGGGAGCGGGACGCCGAGGAGCTGCGCGGCCGTGGTGTGGCTGAAGGCCTGGTCGTGCCGGAGCCGCGGGGCGACTGCTCGTGCACGTTCCGTGGGGGAGGCGGGAGGGGTCCAGCAGCGTGTGCCGTGGAACGGGCGGTAGAGCCGTCTCGAGCGGAGTCTGCTGGCCGGGACGCCGCGGCGCAGTGCCTCACGGACGCGGAACGGGCGTCCGCGGAGGGCCGGTGGGAAGCGGTCGGGGATGGGCATGCGGCGAGCGTGGCAGCGTCCTCCCGTCAGTCGGGACGCGAGCTGCTCGAGTGTGGACAGGTGCAGGGCGGAGCGCGCTGTGCAGGACCGGGGTTGGGTGTCGCTGCCACGGGAAGCGCGATCCCGAGCGGGCGGATACGGACAGGAGCGGCCAGTGGGTGACGAACGTTCCGCCCGCTCATGCGAGCGGGCGGATCCGGACAGGGGCGGGCAGTGGGTGATGAACGTTCCGCCCGCTCATGCGAGCGGGCGGATCCGGACAGGGGCGGGCGGCGGGTGATGAACGTTCCGCCCGCTCATGCGAGCGGGCGGAACCGGCCAGGGCCGGGCCGCGGATGATGAACGTTCCGCCCGCTCGCGCGAGCGGGCGGACCCGGCCAGGGCCGGGCCGCGCGTGGCCCCGAATCCGCCCTCTCACGCGGACGGGGTGGTGACGACACGCAGCATCCCCGCGGACGAGCGACGGAAGTACGGACGAGCGACGGCATCCCCACGGACGAGCGGCGGAGGTCCGGACGAGCGGGCGGAACCGGCCCCGCCAGGAGACCCGCCCCGCCCGATCCGCCCGCTCGCTGTCCACAGGTACTCCCACACCCCCTCACGAGAGCGCTCACTCCACTAGCGTCAGGACCATGGAATTCAGGTACCTGGGCAACTCCGGACTCAAGATCTCCGAGATCACCTACGGCAACTGGCTGACGCACGGCTCGCAGGTCGAGAACGACGTCGCCACCCAGTGCGTGCGGGCAGCGCTCGACGCGGGCATCACCACGTTCGACACCGCGGACACGTACGCCAACACCGCGGCGGAGACGGTCCTCGGCGAGGCGCTCAAGGCCGAGCGCCGCCAGTCGCTCGAGATCTTCACGAAGGTCTACTGGCCGACCGGGCCGAAGGGGCACAACGACGTCGGCCTCTCCCGCAAGCACATCATGGAGTCGATCGACGGCTCGCTCGAGCGCCTCCAGACCGACTACGTCGACCTCTACCAGGCGCACCGCTACGACCACGAGACCCCGCTCGAGGAGACCATGCAGGCCTTCGCGGACGTCGTCCGCCAGGGCAAGGCGCTCTACATCGGCGTCAGCGAGTGGAACGCCGAGCAGATCCGCGCCGGCGCCGCACTGGCGAAGGAGCTCGGCTTCCAGCTCATCTCGAACCAGCCGCAGTACTCGATGCTGTGGCGCGTCATCGAGGGCGAGGTCGTCCCCGCCTCGAAGCAGCTCGGCCTCAGCCAGATCGTCTGGTCCCCGATCGCCCAGGGCGTCCTCACGGGCAAGTACAAGCCGGGCCAGCCGGCCCCCGAGGGCTCCCGCGCCACGGACGAGAAGGGCGGCGCGGACATGATCAAGCGGTTCATGCGCGACGAGGTCCTCGAGGCAGTGCAGCGCCTGCAGCCGGTCGCCGACCAGGCCGGCCTGACGCTCGCCCAGCTCGCGATCGCGTGGACGCTGCAGAACCCGAACGTCGCCTCCGCGATCGTCGGTGCGTCCCGCCCGGAGCAGGTCACGGACAACGTCAAGGCAGCGGGCGTCACGCTCGACGCCGACGCGCTCGCCGCGATCGACGACGCGCTCGGCGACATCCCGGAGCGCGATGCCAGCAAGACGGTCAGCCCGGAGAAGCGCCCCGCGTAGGACGCGACCGACCGACGGACGGGAGGCGCGGTGCCAGCTGGTACCGCGCCTCCCGTCCGTCGTCCGGTCACCACGCAGCCCCCGTGACCGTCCGGACGGACGGGGGACTTGAGCCCTGATCGGCCAAAACACTGACGGATGTTCACTGATGAACAGCAGGTGTCGCGGAACTGGCAGGGTCCTGGCAGACCCTGTACCCCACCCAAACCACCCCGTTGCATGCCCCCGAAGAGGGGGCATGACCCGAACCGACACCCCCGTTCTGGTGCCACCCGGCACCGGGTCGGTGCCGACCCCCGTTGCAGTCCCCGCTGCACGCGCCGCCCACCCAGCGGCGCCCGCCGGCCCTGCGGTGACCGTGGCCCGACCGACAGTCGCCTCCCGCATGCGCGCCACGGCAACGCAACTCGCCTCCTTCGGCACCATCGGCGCCGTCTGCTTCCTCATCGACCTCGGCGTCTACAACCTGCTCCGCGCGACCGTCCTGCCCGACGGTCCGATCGTCGCGAAGATCGTCTCCGCCGTCGTCGCCACCGCGGTCGCCTGGTTGGCGAACCGCTCCATCACGTTCCGCTCGCAGCGGCAGGTCGGCCGGAAGGAGACCCTCCGCGAGGCGCTCCTCTTCGCCGTCACGAACGTCGTCGGCCTCGGCATCTCCGCGGCCTGCCTGTTCGTCTCGCACTACGTCCTCGGCTTCACCTCGACCCTCGCCGACAACGTCGCCGGCAACGGGGTGGGCCTCGTCCTCGGCACGGTCTTCCGGTTCGTCGCGTACAAGGCCCTCGTCTTCCGTTCCACCGACGCTCACGCGAAGGAGCACGCCGCATGACCATCACCGCCACGCTGCTGACGGCCGCCGGGCCGCTGCTGCAGCCGAACGAGGGGACCGGGCCCGCCGGGAACCTCCCGAACCGCGGGACCACGGACGTCCCGACGGGAGGCTCGGGGCAGGCCCCGCAGGTCGCCTGGTCGCTGGGTGAGTGGATCGGGTACTCCGCGCTCATCGCCGTCTCCGTGCTGCTCACGGTGATCGCACTCACCACGCTCTGGTGGATGCTGCACGCCTGGCGGTCGCGCGACGCGCTCAAGTCGACGAGCTTCAGCCAGACGCCGCTGCCGGCGGCGCACCGCTTCACTCTGCTGGTGCCCGGTCGGCACGAGCAGGACGTCATGGGCGAGACGCTCGACATGCTCGCGAAGCAGGACCACCCCGACTTCGAGATCATCGCGATCGTCGGCGAGGACGACCCGGAGACCGACGCGGTCGTCCGCGCCGCCGCCGCCCGCCACCCCGAGCTCATCCGCGTGGTCGTCGACGACACCGCGCCGAAGAACAAGCCGAAGGCGATGAACCTCGCGCTGCAGTACGCCACCGGTGACGTCGTCGGGGTGTTCGACGCCGAGGACGAGGTGTACCCGAAGCTCCTGTCGCTCGTCGACTCGCGCTTCCAGGAGACCGGCGCCGACGTCGTGCAGGGCGGCGTGCAGCTGATGAACTTCAAGTCGAGCTGGTGGTCGCTGCGCAACGTGCTCGAGTACTACTTCTGGTTCCGTTCGCGCCTCCACTTCCACGCCGGCTCGAAGTTCATCCCGCTCGGCGGCAACACCGTCTTCGTGACCCGCGAGCGGCTCGAGTGGTCGAACGGCTGGGACGCCCACTGCCTCGCCGAGGACTGCGAGCTCGGCGTCCGGCTCTCCGCCGACGGGGCGAAGGTCGTCGTGGCCTACAGCCCCGAGGCCGTCACCCGCGAGGAGACCCCGCCCACCTTCGCGTCCCTGCTCAAGCAGCGGACCCGGTGGAACCAGGGGTTCCTGCAGGTCCTCGGCAAGGGGGAGTGGAAGAAGCTGCCGTCCTTCCGTCAGCGCTTCTTCGCCCGCTACATGCTCACCATGCCGTTCATCCAGGCTGCGACCGGCCTGCTGATCCCACTCAGCGTCCTGATGATCCTCTTCGTCAAGGTGCCGACCCCGGTCGCGCTCATCTCGTTCATCCCGGTGGCGCCGACGCTCATGCTGCTCGCCGTCGAGGTCGTCGGGCTCAACGAGTTCGGCCGCATCTACAAGGAGAAGGTCCGCATCCGCGACTACGTGAAGCTCGTCCTCGGCCTCGTGCCGTACCAGGTGTTCCTCGCCGCCGCAGCCGTCCGTGCCGTCGTCCGCCACGTGAAGGGGCAGAACGGGTGGGAGAAGACCGAGCACACCGGGCAGCACCGCACCGGCGGCGGCCAGTCCGAGGTCGTCGGGTTCGCATCCGAGCTGACCGGCTCGGCGTCCGCGGCTTCGTCCGCCTCGTCTTCATCGTCTTCTTCGTCCTCGTCGTCCGAGCGTGAGCTCGCCGGCTCGACCACCGGGGGTACCCGATGACCGCCAGCCTCACCCACACCACCGGGATCCCGGTCCGGGGCGCCGGATCGCTCTCCGGCGTGCGCGGCTGGTTCCGCGTGCACGCCGCAAGTCTCGGATGGCTGCTGCCCGTCCTCGCCGTCACCGTCATGGTGCAGCTCTGGAACATGTCCGGCACGCCGCAGCGCATCGACGACGAGGGGACCTACACCGCCCAGGCGTGGGCGATCACGAACCTCGGCGAGATCACCCACTACACGTACTGGTACGACCACCCGCCGCTGGGGTGGATCCAGATCGCGGCCTACACCGCGCTGACCGGAGCGTTCACGCGCTACCCGTTCGCGGTCGAGGCAGCCCGTGAGGCGATGGTGTTCTTCGCCGCCGTCTCGAGCCTGCTGCTCTTCGTGCTCGCGCGCCGACTGGGCGCAGGTCGCGCGACGGCAGCGGTGGCGGGGCTCGTCTTCGCCCTCTCGCCGTTGGCCCTGCAGTACCACCGCACGGTCTACATCGACAACGTCGCGACGCCCTGGCTCCTCGCCGCGTTCGTCCTCGTGCTCAGTCGTCGGCAGCAACTCGCCGGGTTCGCCGGTGCCGCTGCCTGCCTCGGCATCGCGGTGCTCTCCAAGGAGACGTACCTGCTGGCGCTGCCGTTCCTCATCTGGATCGCGGTCCGTCGCGCCGACCGGAGCACCCGGCGCTACACGCTCAGCGTCGCCGGGGCCGTGCTCGTCGTGATCGGCGGTGGGTACCTGCTGCTCGCCGCCGTGAAGGGTGAGCTCCTGCCCGGCGCCGGCCGCGTCAGCCTGCTCGAGGGCATCACCTACCAGCTCGGGTCGCGCACCGCGTCCGGCTCGGTGTTCGACGCCGGCAGCCTGGCGAACCAGGCCGCCGCCCAGTGGTGGGCGCTCGACCCCGTGTTCATCGTGCTCGGCTCGGTCGCCGCGGTCGTCGGGCTCTTCCTGCGCCGGGTCCGCCCGATCGCCGCGATGCTCGTGTTCCTGCTTGCGATGATGTTCCGACCGAACGGGTACCTGCCCGTGCCGTACGTGATCATGCTCGTGCCCTTCGCGGCTCTGCTCGTCGCGTACACCGCCGAGCGGGCGGTCCTCGCTCTGGTCGGTCGGACGCGCAGCAACGCACGGACCCGCGTCCGCGGCGTCGCCCGTCGGGGCCTCGGGGCGACGTGGGCCGTGGTGACCGCCGCAGCACTCGTGGTCGCCGTCCCGCTGTGGGGCACACAACTCCGCGGGTTCCTGGCGAGCAACCTCGACCTGCCGATGCAGCAGGCCGAGCAGTGGGTGGGCGACAACGTCCCGAAGTCCTCGCGGCTGCTCGTGGACGACGCCATGTGGGTCGACCTCGTGCGCGACGGCTTCGCCAGGAACAACGTGATCTGGTACTACAAGCTCGACACCGACGCCGCCGTGCAGCGTCAGTCGCCGAACGGGTGGAAGGACTCGGACTACGTCGTCACGACGGACTCGATGCGCACCGGCGGGAACTCCTCGCAGGACGTGACGCAGGCCATCCGGAACTCGACGAGCGTGGCCACGTTCGGCACCGGCGACCAGCAGGTCGACGTCCGGCGCATCCACGCCGAGGGACTCGCTGCCGCCGACGAGTCCATCTCCGCGTCGGCGAACGGGCGGAAGACGATGGGCACCGAGCTCGCGCAGAACCCGGCGCTGCGGGCTGACGCGGGAACGAGGTCGCAGTTCCGCGCCGGACAGGTCGACTCGCGCGCGATGCTCGCCCTCGGCCAGGTGCTCGCGGACCGGTCCGTGACGGTCGAACGATTCCGCCCACTCACGGGTGAGGACGGCCAGCCCTTCCGCCGACTCGTCCTGCAGACCACCGATCGGGCAGATGCTGCTCGTGCCGCGGCCACGTTCGAGTCGATGAGCGACGGGATCCGCCCGGCCGACGTGGAGCGTGACGGCGATCGCGTCGTCGTGACGTACGCCCCGGCTGACCCCACGACGACTCCGACCAGCACGTCCTGACCCGGACCCCGTCCGAGCGGGCGGAACCGGCAGCGCGGGCCCCGAGCCCGAGCAGGAACCGCCCGCTCGCGGGACCGGCCCGCGCTCCCGTACCTCGTCCGGGGCCGAGCGGGCGGAACCGGCAGCGCGGGCCCCGAGCCCGAGCAGGAACCGCCCGCTCGCGCAACAGCCGCCGACGTCGACCAGCACCCGAGCCGACCAGCAGCCCGAGCCGACACCAGCCACGCAGCACCCGAGCCAGCACCACGCAGCACTTCCCGAACCGAAGGAGCACCACGATGCACGCACGCACCTCCGTCCCGAACGACACCCGCACCACCGCCCGCACCACCGCCCGCCGCACGGCCCGCCGCCCGGTCGTCGTCGCCGGGATCGCCGCGGCCGTCGTCGCCGCCACCGTCGGCCTCGCCGCACCGCAGACCGCTTCGGCCGCGACCGGCACCGACGAGGGCTGGCTCCGCGTCGGCCACCTGTCACCGGACACCAAGGGCGTCGACGTCGAGCTCACGAGCCTGTCCGGCGGCAAGACGGTCTTCGAGCTCGACGACGTCACCTACGGCCAGGTCAGCCCGTACCAGGAACTCCCGGTCGGCACCTACGTCCTGTCGATGCGCGCCGCCGACGCCCCCGACTCCACCCCGGTGATCTCGACCGACGTCCAGGTGCAGGAGGGCAACGCGAACACCGTCGTCGCCTACGGCAAGAACGCCGACCTCAAGACCACGGCGTTCACCGACGACCTGCAGCAGCCCGGCGACGGCAAGGCCAAGCTCCGGCTCGTGCAGGCTGCGACGACCGCGAAGGAGGTCGACGTCAGCACCACCGACGGCACCGCCATCGCCGAGGACGCCGCCTTCGGCACCGCGACGCAGTACGCCACGGTCGGCGCCGGCAAGTGGGACCTCGACGTCTCGGGCAGCGGCCAGCGCGGGACCGCCGAGGTCGACCTCGCCGGCAACACCGTCTCCACGCTCTTCGTCCTCGACGACAGCAAGGGCGACCTGACCGTCGTGCCCGTCACCGACGCGGCCGCTACCGCAGCGACGCCGTCCGGCGGCGTCCAGACCGGTGGCGGCGGCGCGGCCGCCGACCGTCCCTTCACCGAGTTCACGCACGCGGTCGTCGCGGCGTTCCGCTCGCTGTTCCACTGACCGACGGGCCGCCGACGGGTCGCGTGACCCGTCGGGCCCGGCCTGGAGGCGCGGATCACCGCGGCCGGTCCGCCCACGTGCACCGCGCCTCCCGTCCGACCGTCCCCGACCACCCCGGAAGAGGTGCCGGCATGACCCGCAGGACCTGGATCCCCATCACCGCCGCGGCGGCCCTCGTCGTCGCCGTGGGCGTCGCCCTCGTCGCCGTCCGCCCGTGGAGCGACACCGTGCCGCAGGCCGGGGCGACGTCGAGCGCGACCTCGTCGACGGCACCTGACGTCGACCGCAGCCCGGCACAGCTCCGCACGGACTTCCTCGACGACTACGTCCGGGAAGGCCGTGTCGTCCGCACCGACCAGGGCGGCGACACCGTCAGCGAGGGGCAGGCGTACGGCCTGCTCATCGCGTACGCCAACGACGACCGGGAGACCTTCGGGGAGATCTGGTCGTGGACGAAGCGACACCTGGTGACCGAGGACGACCTCCTCGCCTGGCGGTGGACGCCCCAGGACGGCGTCGCCGACGGGCAGTCCGCGAGCGACGCCGACCTCGATGCGGCCCGGGCCCTCGTGCTCGCGGGGGAGCACTGGGACGACGAGCGCTACACGACGGCGGGCAAGGCCCTGGCGTCGGCGATCCTCGAGCACGAGACCGCGACGACCGACCTCGGCACGATCCTGCTGCCGGGGCCGTGGGCGGACAGCGAGCCGTACCGGTACAACGCCTCGTACGCGTCGCCGGCGGCGTTCCGGATCCTCGAGCGGGCCACCGGTGACCGGCGCTGGACCGAGCTCGAGCGGGGCTCGTCGGCCGCGACCGCCGCCGTGCTCGACGAGAGCGACCTGCCGAGCGACTGGTCGCAGGTGCACGCGGACGGCTCGGTCGACCCGATGCCGGCCACGGGCGACCAGGGGAGCGTCGTCTACGGGTGGGAGGCCATGCGCCTGCCGCTGCGCTACGCCGAGGCCTGCTCCGCGGACGACCGTGCCCTCGCCGGCTCCGTCGCGCCGACGCTCGCGCGGACCACGCAGCTCGCGGCGCAGCTCGACCTCGGCGGGACCGCCGTGACCGGGGACACGAGCGGCCTGGCCTACGCGGCCCGGGCAGCCGCGGAGCACGCAGCGGGCTCGTCCTCGGCTGCTGCCGCCGACCTGCGCCGGATGGACCGGACGGCGGCGACCACGCCGACCTACTACGGCGATGCGTGGGCGGCGCTCGGCGCGACCATGCTCACGTCGGACGTCCTCGGTGGCTGCGCGACCGAGGCGGGAGGTGCCTCGTGACCGGGCGTCGCGCCGCGACCGGACCGACCCGCTGGTGGTCCGGCCGCCGCGGTGCGGTCGTCGGCGGGGTGCTCGCAGCGGTGCTGGTCGGCGGCGGCATCGCCGGGGTGGCCGTCGCGACCACGGGAAACGGCGACCGGGTCGCACGACCGGCAGCGGGCAGCAGCGCGTCCGCGTCGACCGATCCCGCTGCGGCCGCGAACGGCTCCGGCGCCGGGGACACGTCGGGCTTCCAGGATCCGGCAGCGCCGGCGGCTCGCTCGTCAGCAACCCCCGTGCGGGTGGAGATACCGGCGATCGGGGTCTCCTCGGGGCTCGAGGACCTCGGACGCGGAGCGGCCGGCGAGCTCGACCCGCCGAAGGACTGGGACAGCGCCGGGTGGTTCGCCGACGGCATCGTGCCGGGTCAGGTCGGACCGGCCGTGATCGCCGGGCACGTCGACAGCCCCACGAGCGCCGCGGTGTTCTTCCGCCTCGACGAACTCGTGGCCGGGGACGAGATCCGCGTGGTCATGTCGGACGGCACGACCCGCACCTTCACGGTCGACCGGTCGGAGCGCGCCGCGAAGTCGGCGTTCCCCACGAGCGACGTCTACGGCAGCGCCCCCACGCCGCAGCTCCGGCTGATCACCTGCGACGGCACGTTCGACACCGCCACCGGGCACTACACCGACAATCTGATCGTGTTCGCAGACCTCTCGTCGGACTGACGCAGGAGCGACCCGATACCCTTCGATGCGAAGCGCAAGGAGCACCATGAGCACGTCCCTGGTCATCATCCCGACCTACGACGAGGCGGAGAACGTCCGCCCGATCGTCGCACGCACCCTGGCTGCCACCGACGACAGCGTCCACGTCCTCGTCGTGGACGACAACTCCCCGGACGGCACCGGTGACATCGCGGACGAGATCGCGCGCGAGACCGACCGTGTGCACGTGATGCACCGCACGGTCAAGGACGGACTCGGCGGCGCGTACCTCGCGGGCTTCGCGTGGGGTCTCGAGCACGGCTACGACAAGCTCGTGGAGATGGACGCCGACGGCTCGCACCACCCGGAGTACCTGCCGTGGATGCTCGAGCTCGCCGACTCGAACGACCTCGTCCTCGGGTCCCGCTGGATCAAGGGCGGCGAGGTCGAGAACTGGCCGTGGTACCGCGAGTTGCTCTCGCGCGGCGGCAACCTCTACACGCGGATGGCCCTCGGCATCGCGGTCCGCGACGCGACCGGCGGCTTCCGGGTCTTCACGTCGTCGGCCTTCGAGCGCATCGACCTGGCCGGGGTCGCGTCGAAGGGCTACTGCTTCCAGGTCGACCTGTGCTGGCGTGCTCTCGAGGCCGGCCTCCGCGTCGTCGAGACGCCCATCACCTTCACCGAGCGCGAGTTCGGCGTCTCGAAGATGAGCGGCAACATCGTCCGCGAGAGCCTGACCCTGGTCACGAAGTGGGGCATCGACCGTCGTCTGCGCGAGGTCCGGTCGGTGATCAAGAACCACCGCCGCCTGCCGTCGGTCCGGAAGAACGCGCACGCCGTGGCGGACCAGTCGGCCTGAGCCGGTTGCTCCGTGCCCGGTCGCGCTGACCGGGCGGCGCGACACGCGGTCTTTGTGCCCGGTCTGATCCGCGAACGCGACAGTCCCCCGTGGAAGTTCCACGGGGGACTGTCGCGTTCCCGGACGGGTCGAGGACGACCGTCGCGGAGCGGGCGTCAGCGCAGGACGACCACGCCCCGCGACGAGAACTGCACGACCCCCGCCTCGACGGATGCCTCGCCGAAGCGGTAGAGCTCCTCGCCGGTCGAGTCGGGTACGGGCACCTCGGCCGCGTCGTCGGTGAAGTTCACCACGACGTGCACCGGCTTCGCGTCGGGACCGAGCAGACCGCGGGTGAGCACCAGCCACCGGTCGTCCCCGTCGAAGCGGACGGCGTTCGCCTCGTAGCGGTGGTCGACGAACGCCTGCTCGGTCCGGCGCAGCGCGACGAGCACGCGGTAGGCCCGGAGGATGCGCGCTCCCCGGTCGGAGGTGACGTCCGCCCAGTCGAGCTTCGAGTTCGTGAACGTGGTCGGGTCCTGCGGGTCGGGCACGACCGACTCGTCCCACCCGTGCTCCGCGAATTCGGCGATGCGGCCCTTCGCGGTGATCTCGCCCAGGGCCTTCTCCGGGTGCGAGGTGAAGAACTGCCACGGCGTGGTCGCCGCGAACTCCTCGCCCATGAACAGCATCGGGGTGAAGGGGCCGAGCAGCGTCAGCGCCGCGGCGATGACGAGCGATTCGTCGTCGAGCGTCGCGGCGAGGCGGTCGCCCGCCGCGCGGTTGCCGATCTGGTCGTGGTTCTGGTTCGCGACGACGAGCGCCGTCGCGGGCGAGGTGCCGCGGTCGATCGGTCGTCCGTGTCGCTTCCCCCGGAACGACGACCACGTGCCGTCGTGGAAGAACCCGTGCTCCAGGACCTTCGCCAGCGCCGAGAGCGGTTCGAAGTCGGCGTAGTAGCCGTTCGTCTCACCGGTCACGGCCACGTGGACGGCGTGGTGGAAGTCGTCCGACCACTGGCCGGTGAGGCCGTAGCCCGAGGCCTCCTGCGGACGGAACATGACCGGGTCGTTGAGGTCGGACTCGGCGATCAGCGACAGCGGGCGGCCGACGAACTCGCTGTAGGCCTCGGTCTCCGACGCCATGACCTGCAGCACGTGCGGGCGGGTGGTGTCCCGGATCGCGTGCACGGCATCGAGCCGGAGCCCGTCGACGTGGTGGTCGCGGAACCACATCCGGACGTTGTCCAACACGTACCGACGGACCTCAGGGTGCTCGACGTTGACCGAATCACCCCACGTGTTACCCAGTCCCTGCAGCAGGTACGGACCGTACAGCGGCAGGTAGTTGCCGCTCGGACCGAGGTGGTTGTAGACGACGTCCTGGATGACCCCGAGGCCCAGCGCATGGGCGGTGTCGACGAACCGGTCGTAGGCGTCCGGGCCGCCGTACGGGTGGTGCACCGCGAACCAGCCGACCCCGTCGTAGCCCCAGTTCCACTCGCCGTTGACGGCGTTCACCGGCAGGAGCTCGACGAACTCCACGCCGAGCTCGACGAGGTGGTCGAGCTTGGCGGCGGCAGCGTCGAGCGTGCCCTCGGGGGTGTACGTGCCGACGTGCATCTCGTAGATGACGGCCCCGCGCGCCGGACGACCGGTCCACGCCTCGTCCGTCCACGCGAACCGCTCGGGGTCGACGACCTCGGACGTGCCGTGCACGCCGTCCGGCTGGTAGCGGCTGCGGGGGTCCGGCCGGACGTCCTCGTCGTCGTCGATGCGGAAGCCGTAGCGTGCACCGACCACCGGAGCGATCTCGTCGGTGCTCCACCAGTCGTCGTCACCGCGGGTCAGCGCGTACTCGACGTCGTCGACGACCAGGCGCACGCGCTCCGGGTTCGGCGCCCAGACGGCGTAGCGGGCGGGAACGGTCATGCGTGACCCTCCAGGATCTCGATCTCGGCCTGCTGGTCGGAGACGGCGGTGCCGTCGGACCCGGCGGCCGCGGGTGTGGTCGACGACGTGGACGAGGCGGCGGCTGCCGCACCGTCCGCCGTCGTGGTGTCGGTGAGGTCGGCGGGGACGAGCAGCGCGACCGGAAGGTCGGCGAGCAGTTCCGCGAGCGCGATGCCGCGCGACGCCGGGAAGTGTCGGCCGGTGAGCAGGTCGACGCGGTCGAGCGGCACCGGGTGCACGAGCGTGTCGCCCCAGCCCCCGACCCGCTCGAGCCCGACCGGCAGACGGGTCGCGACGGTCACGGCACCGCCGCGGTCGAACGCCAGCACGTGGTCGGCGGCACTCCCCGAGGCCTCGAGCCCGAGGTAGCGGGTGAACAGCTCGGGGTGGTCACGGCGCAGGCGCAGGGCACGGCTGACCACGAGGGTCTTCACGGCACCGTCGAGCCCGATGGCCGGCAGGTGCTCCGGGCCGTCGTCCTCGGGGCCGTCGAGCCCGGCGAGCACGTGGCGGAGCTCCGTGTAGTCGACCGGTCGACGGTTGTCCGGGTCGACGAGCGATCGGTCCCAGCCCTCGGTGCCCTGGTAGACGTCCGGCACGCCGGGCATCGTCAGCTGCACGAGCTTCTGGCCCAGGCCGTTCGACCACCCGGCCTCGTCCACCACCCGGTCGAGCTCGTCGAGCACCGCCACGACCTCGGGGTCGTCGAACGACGCGTCGACCAGGGCGTGCATCTGCGCCTCGAACGCCTCGTCCGGCTCGGTCCACGTCGTGCTGTCGCCGGCTTCGCGCGAGGCCTTCTCGGCGTAGGCGTGCAGGCGCTCGCGGCTGGCGGGCCGCGCACCGACGATCGCCTGCCAGAGCAGGTCGGCGAACGCGGCGTCGTCGAGCGGGACGAGCGACTGCAGGCGCTCGAGTGCATCGGTCCACTCGGAGCCGAGCTCGGCGAGCACGGTGATGCGTGCGCGGGTGTCCTCGCTGCGCTTGGTGTCGTGCGTGGTGAGCGTGGTCATGGTGTGCGGCCAGCTGCCCTGACGGTCGCGCTGTGCCTGGTGGAAGTCCTCGACGGACACGGCGAACAGGCTCGGGTCCGCGCCGACCTCGCTCAGGGTGGTGAGGCGCGACGTGCGGTAGAACGCGGTGTCCTCGACGCCCTTCGCCATCACCATGCCCGACGTCTGCTGCAGTCGGACGGCCGCCGCGTGAGCCGGATCGACGAGCGCCGGTGCGATGCGGTCGATCACGTCGTCGAGGTCCGGACGGGCCTCGGCAGCGCGCTCGAGGGCGTCGATGAGGTGGTGGACCCCCTCGGGCAGGTACGTCCGGTAGACCTCGAACGAGGCGACGATCTCGGCGACCGCGTCCACGATCCGGTCCTCGGGCACGTCGGGCGCCACGGGGGCGAGGAGCCGGGCGAGCCGACGGACCTCGCTGCCGAGGATGCCGTCCGCGATCCCGCGTCGGGTGTCGTGCGTGAGCTGCTGCCAGTCGGTCGGCTCGGCGCCGGAGGCGGCCGTGAGCGGCTGCTCGCCGGCGGGGTCGACGAACACCCGGTCGACCACCGCGAGGGCGTCGTACCCGGTGGTGCCGTCGACGGGCCACGACGACGGGAGCTGCTCGCCGGGCTCGAGGATCTTCTCGACGAGCGTGTACGCACCGCCGGTCAGCTCGTGCAGGTCCTGCAGGTACCCGGCGGGGTCGTACAGGCCGTCCGGGTGGTCGATGCGCAGGCCGTCCACGAGCCCGTCGCGGAACCATCCGCCGATCGTCGCGTGTGAGGACGCGAACACCTCGGGCTCCTCGACCCGGATGGCGGCGAGGGTGTTCACCGCGAAGAACCGGCGGTAGTTGAGGTCGTGGTCGGCTCGCTTCCAGTGCACGAACTCGTAGTGCTGGCGGGCGTGCACGGTCTCGACGTCGTCGCCGTCCTGCACGGTGCCTTCGGCGGTCGGGTAGGCGGTCTCACCGACGTACAGCCGACCGTCGCGGAGCTCGACCGCATCGAGGAGCCGGTCGTCGAGCACCGGGATGCGGATTCGCCCGTCGCCGGCCTGCCAGTCGACGTCGAAGGCCCACGCGACGGGCGAGCCCTGGCCGGACTCGAGCAGCGACCACCACCAGGGGTTCGCCTCGGGGGTGGCGACGCCGACGTGGTTCGGCACGATGTCGACGAGCACGCCCAGACCGGCGGCGTGCGCAGCCTCGGCGAGCGCCCGGAGCGCGGCGTCGCCGCCACGCTCGGTGTCGACGTGCGAGTGGTCGACGACGTCGTAGCCGTGCTGGGAACCGGGTTCGGCCTGCAGCACGGGGGAGAGGTAGACCCAGTCCGCACCGAGGGTGCGGATGTGGTCGACCACGCCCCGGGCGGCGGCGAGGTCGAAGTCGGCGGTGACCTGCAGCCGGTAGGTGGACGTGGGGACGCGGCGAGCGCTCACGCGGTGGCTCCTGTGGGTTCGGGTTCGGTGTCGGGCGAGTCGGTGTCGGTGGAGTCGGGGTCCGCGGCGGGTGCGGAGGGGGACGACGGGGCAGCGGTGGACCCGGGATCGGTCGCGGACGCGGCGGTCGACGCCGCCGGGTTCGTCGGGGTGGACTGCCGCCCGCCCTCGACCGACTCGACCTCGGTGGTGGTGACCTCGTGGTCGGGCTCCGCGCGGAGCACGATCATCGACCGCGCCGGCACGTCGAGCGGGGTCCCCGCGTCGAGCACGGTCTCGCGCGCCCCGGGTTCAGCCGTGTCGATGCGCACGGTCCACCCGGGGGAGTACTCCTCGGGCGGCAGCGTGAAGGTCACGACGTCGTCGTGGGCGTTGTAGTAGGTCAGGAACGCCACGTCGGTGACGCGCTCGCCCCAGCGGTCGCGCCCGCGGATGCCCTCGCCGTTCAGGTACATGCCGACGCTCTTGCCGAAGCCGGAGTCCCAGTCCTCCGGGTCCATCGCGTCGCCGGAGGGGGTCAGCCACACGACGTCGGGCAGGGGCTCGCCCTCGCCTCGACGCACCGGGCGGCCGTTGAAGTAGCGGGTGCGGCGGAAGGTCGGGTGGTCGTGCCGGAGCTTCACGACGTCGGCGGTGAACTGCACGAGTTCGTCGTCGGCGTGCTCCCAGTCGATCCAGCTGATCGCGGAGTCCTGCGCGTACACGTTGTTGTTGCCGTGCTGCGTCCGGCCGAGTTCGTCGCCGTGGGCGATCATCGGCACGCCCTGGCTCAGCAACAGCGTGGCGAGGAAGTTCCGCCGACGCTGGAGCCGGAGTGCCGCGACGTCGGGGTCGTCCGTCGGCCCCTCGACCCCGGAGTTCCAGGACCGGTTGTGGCTCTCGCCGTCGTTGTTGTCCTCGCCGTTGGCCTCGTTGTGCTTCTCGTTGTAGGCGACGAGGTCGTACAGGGTGAAGCCGTCGTGCGCGGTGATGAAGTTGATGCTGGCCTTGGGCGTCCGGCCGTCGTGCTCGTACAGGTCCGCCGACCCGGAGATGCGCGAGGCGAACTCACCGAGGGTCGACGGCTCGCCCCGCCAGAAGTCGCGCACCGTGTCGCGGTACTTGCCGTTCCACTCCGACCACTGCGGCGGGAAGTTGCCGACCTGGTACCCGCCGGGGCCGACGTCCCACGGCTCGGCGATGAGCTTCACCTGCGACACGATCGGGTCCTGCTGCACCAGTTCGAAGAAGGCCGCGAGCCGGTCGACCTCGTAGAACTCGCGGGCGAGCGCCGCGGCGAGGTCGAAGCGGAACCCGTCGACGTGCATCTCGGTGACCCAGTAGCGCAGGGAGTCCATGATGAGCTGCAGCGAGTGTGGGTGGCCGACGTTGAGCGAGTTGCCCGTGCCGGTCGTGTCCATGTAGTACCGCTTGTCGTCCTCGACCAGGCGGTAGTAGGCGGCGTTGTCGATGCCGCGGAACGACAGCGTCGGGCCGAGGTGGTTGCCCTCTGCCGTGTGGTTGTAGACGACGTCGAGGACCACCTCGATGCCCGCGCGGTGGAGCTCGCGGACCATCGCCTTGAACTCCTGCACCTGCTGGCCGCGGTCGCCGGAGGACGAGTAGTGCGAGTGCGGGGCGAAGAACCCGATGGTGTTGTAGCCCCAGTAGTTCGACAGCCCCTTCTCCTGCAGCGTCGAGTCGTTGACGAACTGGTGCACGGGCATGAGCTCGAGCGTCGTGATCCCGAGCCGCTTGAGGTGCTCGATGACGGCTGGGTGGGCGACGCCGGCGTAGGTGCCGCGCTGCTCCTCGGGCACGTCGGGGTGCGTCTCGGTGAGGCCCTTGACGTGCGCCTCGTAGATGACCGTCTCGCCATAGGGGATCCGGGGAGCCCGGTCGCCCTGCCAGTCGAAGAACGGGTTGATGACGACGCCCTTCATCATGTGGGACGCCGAGTCCTGGTCGTCGGTCGAGTCCGGGTCGCCGAACGTGTACGAGAACAGCGCCTGGTCCCAGTCGATGTCGCCGCTCGTCGCCTTGGCGTACGGGTCGAGGAGCAGCTTGTTCGGGTTGCCGCGCAGCCCGTTCGCCGGGTCGTACGGGGCGTGCACGCGGAAGCCGTACTCCTGCCCCGGGGCGACGTTCGGCAGGTACGCGTGCCAGACGTGGGCGTCCACCTCGACCAGGTCGACGCACTCCTCGTTCCCCGCGTCGTCGAAGAGGCACAGTTCCACACGGTCGGCGACCTCGCTGAACAGGGCGAAGTTCGTGCCGCTGCCGTCGTAGGTCGCCCCGAGGGGGTACGGGTTGCCGGGCCAGGTGTGCAAACGGTCCTCCAGGTGTGGGTTTCGTCAACATATCGGCGCGAGCCTCCGGCGTCCGCAGACAAGCCACAGCCGTGGACACCGTGGGCCCGATCCCGCCCTGTGGAGGAACCGCCGAGTAGCCTCGCGCGCATGGCCAACATCGTGAGTCAGATCGCAGACAAGGTGCGCCCGGTGGGCGTCTCGACGAACTACGGGGAGCCGGTCGAGGTCGGCGACCAGACCCTGATCCCGGTGTCGATCGGCTGGTTCGGCTTCGGCGCCGGCGGGGACGACGAGAACGGCGGTGGCGGCGGTGGCGGCGCCTCGATCCCCGTCGGCGCCTACGTGCGTCGACCCGGCCAGGACCTGCAGTTCGAGCCCAACCTCATCTCGCTGCTCGCCGTGAGCATCCCCACCATCTGGGTGACCGGCAAGGCCCTGAGCAAGGTGATCCGCGCCCTGAAGAAGTGACCCACCGGACGGGAGGCCCGTGGCGACGCCGCCACGGGCCTCCCGTCCGTCACGTGGGCGCGTCACACGTCGCGACCGCGTCTAGACTGCTGCCACACACACGGGAGTCCGGGACCGCCGGGCTGAGAGGGAGCGAACGGCGCTCCGACCGTCGAACCTGATCCGGGTCATGCCGGCGCAGGGAGGAGTCAGCAACCATGCCTGCAACCACGCAGTCCGCAGTACCGTCCACCGCCCCGAAGCGCTCGCTGCGCTGGCGGGTCGTCGACATCGTCGTCGCCAGCGTCCTCGCCGTCGCGATCGGTGTCGTCTTCAAGCTCTGGGAGTTCGGCTACGAGCCGATCAGCGCCGTGGCCGGTCTGGTCCTGCCGGGCACCCAGGCGCTCTTCGGCGGGGTCTGGCTGCTCGCCGGACCGGTCGTCGCGATCGTCGTCCGGAAGCCCGGCGCCGCACTCTACGCCGAGATGGTCGCCGCCAGCGTCGAGGCGCTGCTCGGCACGCAGTGGGGGTGGCTGACGCTCGAGGCCGGCCTCGTGCAGGGCCTCGGCGCCGAGCTCGTGCTCGCGCTGTTCCTGTACCGCGCCTACCGCCTGCCGGTCGTCGTGCTCGCCGGAGCCGCCGCCGGCCTCGCCCTCGGCATCAACGACACGGTGCTCTGGTACCCGGGGCTCGACGCTGCGTTCAAGACCGTCTACGTCGTGTCCGCCGTGGTGTCCGGCGCCGTGATCGCCGGGCTCGGCTCGTGGCTGCTCGTGCGGGCGCTCGCCGCGACCGGGGTGCTCTCCTCGTTCGCCGCCGGACGTGAGCACGCGCGACGGTCGCAGGCCCCGGGGACGACCTCGGCGGACGCAGTGGCCACCGACACCACGACGCCTGCCGCCGAGCAGGCCGAGCGCGGGTCCCGCGCCACCCGGTGACGACCGTGTCGTCCTCGGGGGCGGCGCGCGTCGCCTTCCGTGACTGGGGCTGGCGGTACGCCGGGCGGGACGCCTGGGCGGTCCGTGGCCTGGACCTCGTCGTCGAGCCGGGTGAGCGTGTCGCGGTCGTCGGTCCCTCGGGCGCCGGCAAGTCGACGGTGCTCCGCGCGGTGGCGGCGGTCCTGGCCGACGAGCCCGACCCCGACGACGACACCGCGGCCGCCGTGCAGGGCTCGGTCCTGGTCGATGACGTCGATCCCCGCGCGGTCCGCGGGCGCGTCGGCCTCGTCATGCAGGACCCCGAGGCCCACACGGTGATGTCACGCATCGGCGACGACGTCGCGTTCGGGTGCGAGAACACCGGGGTGCCCCGAGCCGAGACCTGGGAACGGGTCCGGCACGCACTCGGGGTCGTCGGACTCGACCTGCCGCTCGACCGTTCCACGAGCCGGCTCTCCGGCGGGCAGCGGCAGCGTCTGGCGCTCGCGGGCGTGCTCGCGATGCGTCCGGGCGTGCTCGTGCTCGACGAGCCCTGCGCCAACCTCGATCCCGAGGGGGTGGCGCAGGTCCACGACTCCGTCCGGGCGTTGCTCGACACGACCGGCGCGACCATGCTCGTGGTCGAGCACCGGATCGGCACCTGGCTCGACCTGGTCGACCGCCTCGTGCTGCTCGAGCCGGGCGGCGGTGTCGTGGCGGACGGCGCTCCGGCGACGGTGCTCGCCGAGCACGGGGCTGCCCTGACCGCGGCCGGCGTCTGGGTGCCGGGCGCCGGTCCGGCCCGGGGCTCGTCCCGAGCGGCCGGCGGTCCGTCGCGAGCGGCCGGCGGCGCATCGCGAGGGGGGCGGGGTCGCGTCGCGAGGGGGCGATGGCGCGTCGCGCGGAAGCGGGGTCGCGTCCCGCGGGGACGGCGCTCCGTCATGGGCCGACCGCCGTCCGTCCCGAGCGGGCGGAACCGCACCGGGTGCACCGCGCGCCGAGGGCACGTCCCGCCCGCTCGACGGGGGAGCGGTGCTGCTCGAGGCGCTGGGACTCGCGACCGCGCGCGGGAGCATCCTCCGACGCACCGGCGGCACCCGCGTCGGCAGCGACATCGACCTCGGGGTGCGGCGCGGCCGGGTCCTCGCGGTCACCGGTCCGAACGGCATCGGCAAGTCGACGCTCGGCCTCACCCTCGCCGGACTCCTGCGACCCGCGGGCGGCACGCTCGAGGCGATGCCGGCGCTGGCCGGGGACGTCGGTGCTGCGCCGTACCGCTGGACGAGCCGACAGCTCGCGTCCCGGATCGGCACGGTGTTCCAGGACCCCGGGCACCAGTTCGTCGCACGGAGCGTCCGCGAGGAACTCGCCGCCGGTCCGCGCGTGCTCGGCCTGCCGGACGCCGACGAACGGGTGGAGGACCTCCTCGACCTGTTCGGGTTGCGGCACCTCGCCGACGCCAACCCGTTCACGCTGTCCGGGGGCGAGCAGCGGCGGCTCGCGATCGGCGCCGTCGTCGCATCGAGGCCGCCGGTGGTCGTGCTGGACGAGCCGACCTCGGGGCAGGACCGCGCGACCTGGCAGGCCGTGGTCGACCTGCTCGGGGCGACGGCGGACGCCGGGACGGCACTCGTCGTGGTGACGCACGACCGTGACCTCGTCCGCGCGCTCGACGCCGACGAGGTGGTGCTCGCCGCAGACGGCGCACACCCCGTGTCGACGACGAGCGGCGGCGACGCGTCGTCGGCGGACGCACGGGCCGAACCCGTGACGAGCGGCGGCGCCGACCTGGACCGACCGACCACGGAGGTGCCCCGGTGACCACCGCGACCACGCGGGCCGACGACGGCGGCCGAGCCGTGCCTCCCGGCCGGACCCGACGCGGGATCGCCGGCACCCAGCCCGTGGCGGCGATGCTCGGCGTGCTCGCGCTCGGCGTGTGCCTCGTGACGAGCCTCGACGTCGTGTCCGCGACGGTCGCGCTCGCGCTGGAGCTGCTGCTCCTGCCGGTGCTCCGGATCCCACCGCGGACCCTGCTGCTGCGCGCGTCGCCGGTGCTCGTCGCCGTACCCCTGACCGCGCTGAGCATCGCGCTGTACGGACGGCCCTCCGGGCGGGAGTGGTTCGACCTCGGCTTCGCGCACGTCACCGACGGGTCGCTGACGCTCGCGCTGGCGACCGCGCTGCGCGTCCTCGCGGTCGGGCTGCCGGCGGTCCTGCTCTTCGTCGGGGTCGACCCGACCGACCTGGCCGACGGGCTCGCACAGCTGCTGCGGCTGCCGGCGCGGTTCGTGCTGGGGGCCCTCGCCGCGGTCCGGATGACGACCCTGCTCGGCGAGGACTGGCGCCAGCTCGCGATGGCGCGACGAGCTCGGGGGCTCGCCGACCACGGACGGCTGCGGCGCGGGGCGTCGATGGCGTTCGCCCTGCTCGTGCTCGCGCTCCGACGGGCGACCACCCTGGCGGTGGCGATGGAGTCGCGCGGGTTCGGCGCTCCCGGTCCACGGACGTGGGCGCGGCCGGCACGGTTCGCGGGACCGGAGTGGGCGGTGCTCGCCGTGCTGGTGGGCATCGGTGTCGTGTCGATCGCCGTTGCCGTGGCCCTCGGGACCTGGCGTGCCTGACGTCGGGCGGCCCGCGCCCGCCGGAGCCAGCGGGCCCCCGATGTCCGGCGCGCTGCCTTCCGGGTCCGCGACGCCCGGCGCGCTGCCTTCCGGGTCCGCGGCTCGCGGCTCGGCGCCCGGCGGACCCGCGGCGCAGGAAACGCAGCCCGACGGGCGCACGGCGCCCGACGCGGCGCTCGTCGAGGGGCTCGCCGCTGCCGCGGCCGGGGCTGCTGCCGCCACGGGACGGCGGCTCGTCGTCCTGGTCGACGGACGCTCGGGGACCGGGAAGACCACGCTCGGCGATGCCCTCGCGGCACGGCTCGGCGCCGGGGTCGTGCACCTCGACGACGTCTACCCCGGGTGGGACGGGCTGCGGGCGGCTTCCGATGCGGTGGTTTCGGACCTGCTCGGGCCGCCGTCGGGGTACCGGCGCTGGGACTGGGAGCGGTCCGAGCCGACGGAGTGGGTGACGATCGAGCCGGACGCGCCGCTGGTGGTCGAGGGGTGCGGCGCGGTCTCCCGGGCGTCCGCTCCGCTCGCGACGCTCCGGGTGTGGCTCGAGGCCGACGACGAGGTCCGACGCGACCGGGCGATCGGCCGCGACGGCGAGGTGTTCGCCCGCGAGTGGGAGCGCTGGGCCGCGCAGGAGCGGGCGTTCATCGCCGCCGAGGGGCCGGCAGCGCTGGCGGACGTGGTCGTCCGGACGTAGGGAGGGGCGGGCCGGCGGCGACTCGTCCGGCGAGTTCACGCGCCCAGCGACACCTCACGCCCGTCGGGACCCGTGAAGTGTCGCTGAGCGCGTGGAGTCACTCGGCGCGACCGGCGCCGCCGCGCGGACCGCCGTCCGCCCGCCGCGCGTCGCGCACCGGGTCCACCGCGAACACCGCGGCCACGACCGAGAGCACCGCGTACACCCCGAGGTACGCGCACAGGATCCACGGCGAACCCCCGCCCACCTCGACGAACACCGCCGCGAGCAACGGCGTCAGCCCCACCGAGAAGATCGACCCGATCTGGTACCCGAGGCTCATCCCCGAGTACCGGCGCCCGGTCGGGAACTGCTCCGCGAACCACGCCGCCTGCGGCCCGTAGATGCTGTCGTGGAACACGCTCATGCCGATCAGCGCCACGAGGGGCAGCAGCACGAGGGGCCCGGCGTCGAGGAACGCGAAGAACGGCCAGATCAGCACCGCGATCCCGATAGCCGACCCCATCGCGAGCGGCCGGCGCCCGACCCGGTCCGACAGCCACCCCCAGAACGGCGTCGACACGAGCGACACCGCCGAGATCACGAGCACCGCCTGCAGACCTGCTGCCGACCCCTCCTCGCCGCGCTTCGCCCCGAGGTAGGTCAGCGAGTACGTCGTCAGGATCGAGTACAGCGCCGGCTGCACGAGCCGCAGCCCGGCGGTCACCAGGATCGACCGCGGGTGCCGGCGGATCGCCTGCCACACCGGGAACCGCTCGACACCACCGGATGCGCGCAGCTCCTGGAACACCGGGGCGTCCTGGACACCGAGCCGGATGACGAGTCCGACCGCGACGATCACCGCCGAGAACAGGAACGGCAGTCGCCAGCCCCACGCCAGGAACGCGTCGTTGCCGAGCACCGTCCGCACGAGGGTGAACACCCCGGTCGCCAGGAGCATCCCGCACGCGGACCCCATCTGGGTGAACGCCCCGAACAGCCCCCGGTGCCGCACCGGTGCGTGCTCGACCGACAGCAGCGCCGACCCGCCCCACTCGGCACCCGCGGCGACACCCTGCAGCAGCCGGAGGACCACGAGCGCCACGACGGCGCCGACCCCGATCGTCGCGGCGGAGGGGATGACTCCGATGAGCGTCGACGCGATCCCCATGAGCACGAGCGACGCGACGAGCAGCTTCTTCCGCCCGATCCGGTCACCCAGGTGCCCCGCCACGATCCCGCCGAGCGGCCGCGCCACGAACCCGACGCCGTAGGTCGCGAACGACGCGATCACACCGACGGCGGGCGTCACCGACGGGAAGAAGGTGGGCGCGAACACGAGCGCCGAGGCCGTCGCGTACAGGTAGAAGTCGTAGTACTCGACGGTCGTCCCGACGAACGACGCGAGGGCGACGCGACGTCGGGTCGCGTTCGTCGACGGATCGGCGGGACGGACGGGAGGCGCGGCTGCGGTCGTCTGGGTCGGCATGACCCTGGAGCATGGTCGCCACCGGGCCGCGACGGAACACCGCCCGTAACGCGAGGTCACGTCACGTCGCCAGCGCGACGTCGGTCGACACCATGGGTCCATGAGCGATGCACCGACCCGTCCGCTGCGCTTCGCGGCCTTCGTCATGAACACGACGTCGCACATCCAGCACGGCCTCTGGCGGCACCCCGACGCCCGGCAGGCCGACTTCGACGACGTCACCCTGTGGACCGACCTGGCCAGGACGCTCGAACGGGGCAGGTTCGACGCGATGTTCTTCGCCGACGTCGTCGGTACGTACGGGCCCGCCCGCGGCGACTACGCGACGAACCTCCGCGAGGGCCTGCAGATCCCCTCGAACGACCCGTCCGTGCTGCTCTCCGCGCTCGCCGTGTCCACGGAGCACCTCGGCCTGGCGTTCACGTCGAGCGTCATCCAGGCGCACCCGTTCGACTTCGCCCGCAAGGTCTCCACGCTCGACCACATCACCCGTGGCCGCATCGGCTGGAACGTCGTCACGAGCGCCCTCGACAGCGCCGCCCGGAACTTCGGGGCTGACCGGCTCGAGGAGCACGACGAGCGCTACGCCTGGGCCGAGGAGTACCTCGAGGTCTGCGCGAAGCTCTGGGAGGGGTCGTGGGACGACGGTGCCGTGCTCAAGGACCCGGAGCGCGGGTACGCCGACCCGGAGAAGGTGCACCGCATCGACCACCACGGGAAGCGGTACGACGTGCAGGGGCCGCACCTCAGCGCTCCCTCGCCACAGCGAACGCCGGTGCTGTTCCAGGCCGGGTCCTCGCCGGCCGGTCGGGCCTTCGCCGCGCGGAACGCCGAGGCCCAGTTCATCCTGACCTCGAACCGCGACGCCACCGAGCAGCTCATCCGTGAGACCCGCGACCTCGCCGCCGCAGCCGGCCGACGCCGCGAGGACATCGCGTTCTTCCTCGGCCTGACCTTCGTCACCGGGTCCACCGAGGCCGAGGCAAAGGCGAAGGAGGCCGAGATCGACGAGTACCTCGCGGCCGACGGCTTCCTCGTGCACTCGAACCTCGGCTTCGACCCCGACACCGGCGAACCGCTCGACCCGGCGACGCCCCTGTCCGAGGTCCGGACGCACGCCGGGCAGTCGCACCTCCAGTGGCTCCGGGAGGCCGCCGGCGACCGCGAGCCGACCATCGCCGACCTGGCCCGGCTGTCCGCCAAGCTCCGCGCCCGCGTCGTCGGGACACCGGAGCAGATCGCCGACGAGCTCGCCGCCTGGCAGCGCGTCGGTGTCGACGGGGTGAACGTCATCAACTGGACGCTGCCCGGCTCCTACGAGGAGTTCGTCGACCACGTCGCGCCGACCTTGCAACAGCGCGGACTCATGCAGTCCGAGTACCGGGAGGGCACCCTCCGCGAGAAGCTCTTCGGCCATCCGCAGCTCCCGGACTCGCACCCGGCCAGGCGGTGGCGCGGGGCGTTCTCCGGCGGGTCGAGCGGGTCCGGCGGGTCCGGCGGGTCTGGCGTGACTGGCGTGACTGGCGGGTCCGGCGCGTCCGGCGCCGCGACGGGCGCGGACGGCGGGCGCGACGCAGTCGAGGTGACCGCGTGACCGACGCGACGACGACCGACGGGGCTGCTCCGCGCCTCCAGACCGACCGACTCGCGGCACTGCGGGACCACTTCGCCCCGGTCTTCGACCGCATCCGCGAGGGGGCCGTCGGACGCGAGCTGGCGTCCGGGACGCCGGGGGAGCGGGAACTGCCGCACGCCGAGGTGCGGGCGCTGGCGGAGGCGGGCTTCGGTCGCCTCCGCGTGCCCGAGGACCGCGGCGGGTCCGGTGTGACGCTCGTGGAGCTGGCGCACCTGGTGGCGGACCTCGCGGCGGCGGACTCGAACATCGCGCACCTGTGGCGCGGGCACTTCGGGTACACCGAACTCGTGCTCCTGCGTCCGGATTCGCCCGTTCGCGACGAGTGGCTGCAGCGGATCGTCGACGGGGCGGTCGTGGGGAACGCGACCTCGGAACGGACCGGAACCACGCTCGCCGACATCTCGACGACCGTCGCGCCAGATGCCGACGGGACGTGGCGACTCGACGGACGGAAGTTCTACTCGACCGGCACGCTCTACGCCGACTGGATCTACCTGGCGGCCGACCGCGACGGCGAGCGGGTGACGTTCGCGGTGCCCACTGGTGCCCCGGGTGTCACCGGGATCGACGACTGGGACGGGTTCGGACAGCGGCTCACCGCCTCGGGGACGACCGTGTTCTCCGGCGTCGCGGTCGACGAGTCCGTGATCTCGGCGTACCGGGACGCACCGTTGTCGCACATCCAGGCCTTCTACCAGCTGTACCTGCTGGCGGTCCTCGCGGGGATCGGGCAGGCGGTCGTCGACGATGCGGTGGCGTTCGTCCGACCGCGGACCCGGACGTACATCCACGCGAACGCCGCCGTGCCGGGGGACGACCCGCAGGTGCTCGCCGTGCTCGGGCGGCTGTCGGCCGGAGCGTTCATGGCCCGGTCGCTCGTCGCTGCGGCGGCCGGACTGCTCGACGGGGTCGTGGCGACGAACGTGCCGGGGGCCGGCGTCGACCACGCGCTGCTCGACGCGGCCGAGAACGCCGTCTACCAGGCGCAGGTCGAGGTCGGGCCGCGGGTGCTGCGGGCGGCCACGGAGTTGTTCGAGGTCGGCGGGGCCTCGGCGGCGGATCGGACCCGGGCGCTCGACCGGCACTGGCGGAACGCCCGGGTCGTGGCGTCGCACAACCCGGCCGTGTACAAGGAACGGCTCGTGGGCGAGTACGTGCTGCACGGGCGGGGGCCGGTCGACGCGTGGGAGCGGTACCACGAGGTGGGGCCGACGCGGTTCTGAGGGCGGGGCGGGGCGGCGCAGTGCTGCGCTGCGCTACGCCCAGCCGAGTTCGTGAAGCCGGGCGTCGTCGATGCCGTAGAAGTGCCCGATCTCGTGGACGAGCGTGGTGTGCACCTCGTCGCGGAGTTCCTCGACGGTGTCGCACTCCTCCAGGTGCTGCTTCCGGAACACCACGATCCGGTCCGGCAGCTCGCCGAACCCGTACTGCCCGCGCTCGGTCGCGGCGACCCCCTCGTAGACGCCGAACAGGTCGGAGCCGTCCTCGGGTTCGTCCTCGACGACGAACACCACGTTGTCGAGCCCGTCGACCATCTCGTCGGGCAGCAGGTCGAGCTCGTCGGACACGAGCTGCTCGAACGCGTCGGCGGACATCTCCATCACGACGTCGATCGTGGCACACCGGCATCGGAGAACGACGAAGGCCCCGTCCTCTCGGACGGGGCCTTCACGAACTGGGGTGAGTAACGGGTCTCGAACCCGCGACCTCCTAGACCACAACCAGGCGCTCTACCAACTGAGCTATACCCACCATGTACACGCTGGCGGACCGGCGCGACCACTCAATAGTAGTACATGCCGGAGGCTCCTCCGACCAGGCGTGTCGCCGTCGCCTCGGTGCTGACTCGTCGGCGCACCACCGCTGGGTGGCAGCGCCCGTGGCTATTCTGCGGCCGGCTGTGCGAGTCGGGGCTCCCACCGCTCGACGACCTCGGCCGCGACGGCGCGGACGTCCTCGGTGGTCGGGCCGGGCTCTGCGACGAAGCCCGCGCGACGGTAGTACTCGAGCTCACGGATCGACTCGAGGATGTCCGCGAGGGCGCGGTGGCCGCCGTGCTTCTCCGGCGCGTTGAAGTACACGCGCGGGAACCAGCGACGGCAGAGCTCCTTGATGCTCGACACGTCCACGCTGCGGTAGTGCAGGTGCCCGTCCACGCGGGGCATGTACTTCGACAGGAACGCGCGGTCCGTCCCGATCGTGTTGCCCGCCAGCGGAGCGCTGCCCTCGGCCGGGACGTGCTGGAGGATGTACTCGAGCACCTGGTACTCGGCGTCCGCCAGGGAGACGCCGTGCGGGATCTCCTCGAGCAGGCCTGACGTCGTGTGCATGTTCGTCACGAACTCGTTCATGTTGTCGAGCGCGGACTGGTCCGGCTTGATCACGATGTCGAAGCCCGGGTGCACGGGGACGAGGTCGAAGTCGGTGATGACGACGGCCACCTCGACGAGCTCGTCGACCCCGAGGTCGAGGCCCGTCATCTCGCAGTCGATCCAGACGAGGCGGTCGTTCGCAGTTGCCATGCCCCCGATCCTATTCCGGCCCGGTGACGCTCCCGCCCCTCCGTGTGCGGCTGTGGAGGGGCGAGATGGGACGGGAGTGCTGTCCGCCCGGCGGCCGTGAGTGGGCGGAACATGCAAGCGAGCGCCGCAGAGGTGCCCGGTTCCGCCCGTTCGCGACCACACTCGTCCAGCGGGGGTGATCCGTGCCTCCAGACCGGTCCGATCCGGTCCGGTCCTGCGAGCGGAAGGAACGAGCGCGCGCCGTGAGCGGGCGGAACCTGCGAGCGTGAGCCGCAGAGGGGTCCGGTTCCGCCCGTTCGCGACCGGGCTCGCGCAGCGGGGGTGATCCGTGCCTCCAAGCAGTTCCGGTCCGGGCGGTCCGCTCCGGGCCGCGAGCGGGCGGAACAGGTTCGGACAGGACGTCCCGAGTGCGGGATCCGCCCGCTCGCCGTCGCGGGCGTCCCGCGCGCAGCCCCGATCCCGCCGTCGGCGCTCCACTCGGACTGGAGGCCCGCCAACGGTCCGGCGGTCCTCCCGCGACGCCCTCGGGCTGGTCGAGTGGGCGGAACCGGTCGCGCGGGCCGCCGCACCCTTCCGATTCCGCCCGCTCGCCCACACGCGCCGTGCCGTCCCGTCCCGTCCCGTCCCGGGGAATCCGCACGCTCGCCGGCACGTGCCCGACCGGTGCTCCTCGTGCCGACTCAGCCCCTACGCCGGCCCAGCCCAGCCGAGCCCAGCCCAGCGCCAGCCCAGCCCGGACACGGCCCCAGCGCCGGGCCCGCGCTCGCCCACCCCGCCGGACGGATTCCGATCCGCCCGCCACACACGACGAACGGGCGGGAACCACGACCGGACCGGAGTCCGTCCGCAGTTCCCGCCCAGAGCGAGAGCGGGGAGCGCTCAGACCATCTCGCCCGCCGAGATCGCCTCGGCCTCGACGCGCTCCGGCTCCGCGCCGTCGTCGACCCGCCGCAGCACCTTCGTGGTCAGCACCACGACCACGAACGCGATCGCCACGGACACGCCGGCGAACACGTACGCCGCCGAAGGTGAGAACGCGTCCGCCAGCAGCGTCGCCACGGGCGGAGCGATCGCACCACCGATGAAGCGCACCGCCGAGTAAGCGCTGGACGCGACCGAGCGGGGGAGGTCGGTGGCCTCCATGACGCACTCGGTGAGCACCGTGTTGAGGACACCGAGCACGAGTCCACCGATGACCACGCAGATGATCAGCCCGACCTGCGAGGTCACGACGACCGCCGCGGCGAACAGGTCGAGGGCGAGCAGCGGCAGCGCGATCTTCAGGACGGTCGTGCGGCGCAGCCGTGCGGTGAGCATCGGTGCCACCCACACCGAGGTGACGGCGAGGCCGACACCCCAGCCGAAGAACGTGAACCCGATGCCGAGCGCGCCGAAGCCGAGCGGGAACGGCGTGTAGGCGAGGAGCACGAAGAAGCCGATGTTGTAGAACAGCGCGGTCACCGCGAGGGCGGCGAGTGCCGGCCGTCCGAGTGCGCGGAAGGGCGCCGAGAGCGTGGTCGGCGTCGGCTTCTCGAGTCCCGAGGACTTGAGCAGCGTGACGACGGCGATGAACGCGATGGCCATCAGCGTCGTGACGCCGAAGAACGGACCCCGCCAGCTCACCGACCCGAGCAGGCCGCCGACGAGCGGACCCACGGCGATGCCCAGGCCGAGCGCGGCCTCGTACAGGATGATCGCCGAGGCCGTTCCGCCCGATGCTGCACCGACGATGGTCGCGAGCGCGGTGGAGATGAAGAGCGCGTTGCCCAGGCCCCATCCGGCGCGGAAGCCGATGATGTTCCAGACGCTGCCCGAGGTCGCCGCGAGCACGGAGAACACGACGATGAGCGCGAGCCCGATGAGCAGCGTGTTCTTCGCGCCGATGCGGCTCGACACCCAGCTGGTGAAGAACATCGCGACGCCGGTGACGGCGAGGTAGCTCGTGAAGAGCAGCTCGGTCTGCGCTGCCGTCGCCTTGAGTGAGCTGGCGATGGCGGGGAGGATCGGGTCGACGAGGCCGATGCCCATGAAGGCGACGACGCAGGCGAACGCGATCGCCCAGACCGCGGACGACTGCTTGAGGATGCTGCCGGACGCAGCGGGTGCGTGGGCGTTCACGCGGGGATCTCCGTTCTGGTGGGGTTCGTGCTGGTGCGCGAGGCGATGATGGCGGCGGCGTGACGCAGGACGTCCCAGTCGTCGTCGTCGAGGTCGGCGAAGACCGCCCCGACCGAGTCGGCGATGGTCGCGCGCCAGGTGAGGAGCCGCTCGCGCCCGGTGTCGGTGAGCTCGATGAGCTGGCCGCGGGAGTCGTCGGGGTCGACGGTGCGCGAGAGCAGTCCGTCGGCGAGCATCCCGGAGACGATCCGGGTCATGGTGGGCTGCGCCACGCGTGACGCGGCTGCGAGTTCCCCGAGCCGCAGCGGCTGCTCGGTCTCGAGGATGCCGAGCGTGCGCCAGACCGCGGCCGAGGTCGCGTCGCCGGAGGCCCGTGCCGCAGCGCGGACCAGTCGGTTGACGGAGACGACGAGCGTCTCCAGCGTCTGCGCCCGTGTTGGTTCCATAGCTGAACTATATAGCGGTGCTATGCATCCGTCAACAGGGCGCCCCTGGTACAAGGGACGCATGAGCGACATCACCATCCACGAGGGCGACGAGTACACCGCGATCTTCCACGGCGGTCCCTTCGACGGCACGACCGACACCCGCACCGCCACGAGCGACGCGGTCGACGACGAGGTCACGGTGTACGCGGACGTCGAGGGGCTGCAGACGGCCTTCACCTACAAGGCCACGAAGACCCGGCAGGTGCTCGACCAGACCTCCGTCGAGTACGAGTACGACGCCGCGGACTCCGACCCGGTCGACGACCTGCAGGAGCGCGGCGACCGCAGCGGCGAGTTCGACCGGGAGTAGACCCCGCGCCGCGCACGTTGCACCGTCCCGTGCAGCTCGATCTCTGGACCTCCGCCTTCTGCGCCCCGTGTGCAGCCGCCCGCCGCGTGACCGGTGAGGCAGCGGCGCTCGTCCCCGGGCTCCGGGTCACGGAGCGCGACGTCGCGGCTGACCCCGACACCGCAGAGGACCTCGGCATCCGCTCGACCCCCACGATCATCGTGCGGCGCGACGACGGTGCCGAGGTCTTCCGTTCGCCGGGCGTCCCGTCGCGGGACCAGCTGCTGGTGGCGGTCGCGAAGGCGCTCTGACCCGGACTGGAGGCGCGGCCCCCTCCGCCCCGCCCGTCGCGCTGGTGCCGTCGCCGGCCGGGAGGCGCCGGGCGCGTCCGCCGCGGCGCTCGCCCGTGTGCTCGCCCGGGTGCTCGCTGCACAGCCGGTGCCTCGGCGTCTTCGTGGTGCTGGGCGCGAGGCGCGCGTCACTCCCGGTGGGACGGCCCGGCCGGCACTTCGTCGCGCTGCGACCGCGGCGGCCCGACGACCGCCGTCGACACCGGTGCCGGCCGGACCAGTCCGCGCAGCCGCCGGACGACGCGCTTCACCGCCCGCACCGGGGTCCCGAGGCCGAGCGCGACCACGCCGAGCACGGAACGATCGTCCGACCCGAGGGCGTTCTTGCGCTCCCAGGCCCGACGGAGCGCCCCACCCCGGCTCCGCCGAGCGGCCGGTCGGTCCACGAGCGTCCCGTCGTCCCGGGCGCGCATGAGCGATTCCGCCCGGTCGGCCCAGTCGTCGTCGGTGAGCGGGTGGAAGTGGTTGTCGTGTCGCCACTCGGGTCGGACGGTGCCGAAGCGCCCCGCCACGAGGTCGTCGGCGTCGCCCTCGAGGCCGCTGTCCACGAAGACCTCGTTGATGAGCATCCTCGAGACGCCGAAATCCGTCAGGGTGAGCGCCGGCACGCCGCGGGCCACGGCCTCGAGCACTGCGGTCGAGCTCACCGTGACCAGGGCGACCGCACGGTCGAGGTGCTGCGCCATCGGCCCGCTCGCGACCACGAGGTTCGGCGGAGCGTCGGCGGGGAGCAGCGCCGGGTACGGGTACTGCTCGCGGTGGGTCTGGTGTTCGCCCGACGCCGCCCGGACCTTCACGACCACGCGCCACTCCGGGTGCCGCAGCGCCGTCTCCACGAGCCAGCCGACGACCCGACGTCGGTCGTGCTCGTCCGCGGGGACGCTCGGCTGCGCGGCGAAGACCACCGCGTCCCGCGCGCCGTCCGTGTCGTGGGCCGTCCCGTCACCCGCTGCGACGTCGGCCGCTGCCCCGTCGCCCGGACCGGCACCCGTCGAGCGGGCGAACGGGAGCGTCGCGAGCGCGAAGTGGGGTTCGGTTCCGCCCGCTCGCGCGAGGTCGCGGTAGGCACGTACCTCGCGGTGGCTGTGCAGCACGAAGAGGTCGGCCCGGGCGCGGAAGAACACGCCCTTCCACTTCGCCGGGAACGAGATCCCCGGCAGCCCGGTCAACAGCACCGGCCGGCGCCGTACCCGTCGGTGCACCTCGTCGATCACGAGTTCGGCGACCGGCCCGATGCACGCCACGAGGACGGCGTCCGGCGGGTCGTCCCGAAGCAGTCGGACGATCGCGTCGACCGGCACCGGCTCGGGAGGTCGTGCGGCGAGGTGTCGCAGCCGCGCATCGAGCCCACGGAAGGCCGCCGTCAGCTGCGTGCGGCTCGCGGACCGCGGAGTCGCCACGACGAGGAGTTCGAGGCGCCAGTGCGCCGGAGCCGTGGCGAGCAGGTGCGCACCCCACTTCGCGAAGGAGTCCGTGTCGACCAGGCCGACCACGCGACGGGCGCGGGGCGGCGGGTCGGACGGGAGGCGCGCCTCCCGTCCGACCGTCGACCCGCGACGACCGGTCCCCGCCGGTTCCGCCCGCTCGTCGGTCCGGTCCGCTCGCGTGGGTGCGCTCTCCGCCGGTTCCGCTCGCTCGCCGATCTGGTCCGCTCGCGTGGGTGTCATCCCCGCCGCTTCCGTCCGCTCGTCGGTTCCGTCCGGTCGCGTGGGTGCGGCCTCCGCCGCTTCCGCCCGCTCGTGCACGCGACGAGTCAGGCGCCGACGCGGCGGAGCTTCGCCATCGGGGCCTGCTCGCCGGGGAAGATCCGCTTGATCCCGTCGCCCAGCGCGGTCTCGATGACACGCACGTCCCGGGCCAGGGTCTGCAGTCCGTGCGGCTCGAGGGAGGCCGCGTGGTCCGACCCCCACATGGTGCGGTCGAGGGTGATGTGCCGCTCGACGGCCGAGGCGCCGAGGGCGACCGCGGCGAGCGAGATCTGCAGACCCGGCTCGTGCCCGGAGTAGCCGACCGGCACACCGGCGTAGCGCAGGGCGAGGGTGTCGATCATGCGGAGGTTGGCCTCCTCTGTGGGCATCGGGTAGGTCGACGTGGCGTGCATGAGGACGAGTCGGGCCGTTCCGAGGGTCTCGACCGCGCGGTCGATCTGCTCCAGCGTGGACATCCCGGTCGACAGGATCACCGGCTTGCCGGTCGCCGCGACGGCGCGAAGGAGGCCGATGTCGGTGACCGACGCCGAGGCGATCTTGTACGCGACGACGTTGAGGTCCTCGAGGAAGTCGACGCTCGGCTCGTCCCACGGCGACGCGAACCAGTCGAGGCCGCGGAGCGTGGCGTGGTCGCCGATCTCGATGTACTGCTCGCGGTCGAACTCGACGCGGTACCGGTACTCCAGGTAGGTCATCTCGCCCCAGGGGGTGCTCCGCGGGGTGGCCTTCATGTGCTCCGGCGTGGCGATCTCCGGCGTGCGCTTCTGGAACTTCACCGCCTGCAGGCCGGCGTCGGCGGCGACGTCGATGAGTCGCTTCGCGATGTCGACGTCACCGTTGTGGTTGAGCCCGATCTCGCCGATCAGGTAGGCGGGGTTGCCGGCGCCGATGGTCGACGTGCCGATGGTGACGGTCATGGTGCTCCGTTCGGTGCGTGTGCGGTCGTGCGCTGGGATGCAAGCGTGGGTGTCGGCTCGTGCTCGTGCTCGTGCTCGTGCTCGTGCTCGTGCTCGTGCTCGTGCGCGCGGGTCGCGTCGCGCTCGGTCGCGAGGGCGTCGGCGAGTTCGAGGTCGTGGAGGTCGTCGATGTCGATCGCCGTCCGTGGGTCGACGACGGCGAGCTCCACCCGGCCGTGGAAGCGGTGACCGTGTGCGCGCAGGGCCGCAGCACGGAGGACGTAGAAGGCGCCCGTCTCGCGGTACTCCGGCTCGCGGTCCTGGCGGCGCGGTCGGGTGGCGGCGTCGTGGTTCACGGCGTGCGCGCCGCCGTCCGGAGCGGTGCGCCAGAGGAAGGCGTGCGACGGGGTGGCCGCGAACACCACGTCCGCGGCGCCGTTCTGCACACGTCGGACCGCGTGGTCGAGGTCGACGGGGTCGATGAACGGGGAGGTCGCCTGCAGGAACACCACGACCTCGGGAGCCCGGCCGTCCGCGGTCATGGCGTCGAGCACGTGCAGGAGCGCGGACTCCGAGGAGGCCTCGTCGCCGGCGAGCTCAGGCGGACGCCGGACGACGAGTGCGCCGGCGTCGCGGGCCGCGTCGGCGATGGCGTCACCGTCGGTCGAGACCACCACGGCGTCGATCGTCGGGGTCGCGCGGGCGGCATCCACCGCGCGCCGGACCAGCGAGCGACCGCCGACGGTGCGGAGGTTCTTCCCCGGGATGCCCTTCGACCCCGCGCGGGCCGGGACGATCGCCACGACGGGGCCGGGTCCTGGTCCTGGTCCTGCTCCGCGGGAGTGCATGTCCCGGACCGTACGGAGGAGCGGTGACCCTGAGACGAACGACAGGGAGACGGGCGCCGAACGCTGTGCGACCCGACCACCCGACCCGACCCGACCCGACCGGACGCGAGCGGGAGAACGTCGCTCCGCGAGCGGGCGTTCCCTGCTGCCCTGCCGGTCGGGCGCTGCCGGTTCCGCCCGCTCGGGCAGGCTCGACCCCGTCTACCCCGGCGCGCGTCCGCACGCGCGAGGTCGGGGACACCCGAGCGGGCGTTCTCTGCTGCCCTGCCGGTCGGGCGCTGCCGGTTCCGCCCGCTCGGGCAGGCTGTGCGACCTGCTGCTCGCCGGTCGTCCTCGGTGCCGACGGCCCGGTGCAGCGCCTCGCCGACCGACGGCGGTAGAATCGTCGCCGCTCGCCTCCGTAGCTCAGTGGATAGAGCAGGTGGTTTCTACCCTCCGTGTCGCGGGTTCGATTCCTGCCGGGGGCACACACGACGAGAGGCCGCCATCCCCGGGATGGCGGCCTCTGGTGGTCGGGTCGTCGGACGGTCAATCGTCGTCGGATGCCCGACGTCGGAGCTCACTCGCGCTGATCGGCTGCGTGTAGGGCGAGGCGTCCTCGTGCCCGTCCTCGTCCTCGTCCGTTCGCGCGCCCGCCGACGTCGTCGACGCCGGTGAACGGTCGAGCCCGCTCGCCGAAGCGGAGGCACGGTTCACGTGCGCGTCGGCGGAGGTCGGGCTCGCGACGCCCGGCGCTGCAGCCGGTCGGTCGTCGGATCGCTCTCCCTGGTCACGGTCGGTCGGGTCGACCTCGCCGGGGTCGGAGGCGTCCACGCCGCGTGTGCCGAGGTCGTTCCGGGAGGTCGACACCGTGCCGGTGCCCGGGCGTCCGGACGCGATCGGCGAGCCCAGCTGCGGGCGCACGGGCGTGCCGTCGAGCGGCACGGTCTCACGGTCGCCGTAGGGCCGCGTGCGGTTGTCGGACGAACCACGCACGTCGTCGATCGGGGTGGTGGCGTCCTGATCGGTCGTCGAGACCGTGGCCGCGCCCGACGACCACGGTGCCGGACTCCCCGGCGCCGAGCTCCCGGGAGCCGCGGCTCCGGCGGGAGCGCCGGACTGCTGCGGTGCCGGGCGGAGCGAGGTCGTGGTCGGCGTCGCGCGTGACGGCGTGGCGTCGGTCGCCCGCTGCTGCTGACCGGCGTTCCAGTCCTGCTGGCGGGCGATGAGCTCGGCGTCCGGATCCGGCGAGTCGAACTTCCACCGCTCGAGGTCGGCCTTGAACAGCTTCTTGGCGCGACCGGGTCGGGCGTTCCACTCGAGCAGCCGGTCGCGGAGCTCGGCGAGGGACTGGTCCGCCTGCGACGTGAAGGTGGAGGAGTTCCGCTTGATGTCGGCGATCTCGTGCTGCACCCAGTCGGCGGCCAGCGGGGCACCGCTCACCGGCAGGAGGCGCAGTCGGACGTCGGCGTCCTCGGCGAGGTGATCGGCGTAGGCACGTTCCTCGTGTCCGAGCGCTCCCCAGCGCGAGGCCTTGCGCGCCGCGCTGACCACGCCCGCGACCGCCGAGTTGCGGCTCTCTCGATCGTGGAGCGCGACGACGCGCTTCGCTGCCGCACGCCCGATGAGCGCGGCGATCACTCCGGCGACGACGATCGCGACGAAGGGGATGATCGCGCCGGACAGCACGCGCCAGCCCTCGTCGGATGCGCTCCAGTCGGTCAGGTCGTTCCACCAGTCCATGGGCGAACCCTACGCAGCGCTCGGCCCGGATCCGCGGAGGCCGATCGGCGTTCCGTCGAGCCGTGTCCGCCGGACGGTCCGGCGAGCCGCTCCAGTGGTCTCCGACGGGTCCGTCTCCGGCGGGGGACCTCGCCGGGCCGGACGCCGGCGGGTCAGACCTGGCCTGGTCGGACTCCGGCCGGCAGACCCCGGCGGGTCAGCCCCAGCGGAGGCAGTCGACAGCGTCGTCGGCGGACCAGACGTTCGGCAGCTCGACGAACCGACGCTCCGTCGCGACGTACCGACGCGCGCGGTACGCCGTGCCGCCGGCGACGTCCACCCGGTCGACGTACCCGACGATCTCGCCGTTGGCGCGGGTGACCCGGCTCAGATCGTCCCGCACGTCGAGCACGCGGAGGTCCCCTCGGCTGCGTGCCACCGGCGTGGAACGGATCCGGAACGCTGGTGCGGTGCTCGTCTGCACGGGTGCCTCCTGCTGGTCTGTCGTGGTCTCGTTGCCTCGACGGTACGACCGACCACCGACAGGGCAGGAGGGTGCTGGACCGTCCGGGGACGGACGACGTGGACACGTTCCTGTGCAGGAGTCGTACCCCGCCGGCGCGTCCGGAGCGACGGAGGGTACGGTGTCGCGCATGACGACCTTCGTGCTCGCCGGCGGATGCTTCTGGTGCCTCGACGCCGTGTACCGGACCCTGCAGGGCGTGCAGGACGTGGTCTCCGGGTACACCGGCGGCGCGACGGACGATCCGACGTACGAGGCCGTGTGCACCGGGACGACCGGTCACGCCGAGGCGGTCGCGGTGACCTTCTACGAGTCGGTCATCCCCGCCGACGTCGTGCTCGACGTCTTCTTCACGCTCCACGACCCGCGGCAGCTGAACCGTCAGGGCGCGGACGTCGGCACCCAGTACCGCTCGGCGATGTTCCCGGCGGACGACGAGCAGCGAGTCCTGTTCGAGCGGGCTGTCCAGCGCGCCACGGACATCTGGGACGGCGGCATCGTGACGACGATCGAGCCGCTCGGTACGTTCTTCCGTGCGGAGGAGTACCACCAGGACTTCTTCGCCAAGAACCCCGGACAGGGCTACTGCCTCGCGGTCGCGCTGCCCAAGGTGAACAAGGTCCGCAGGGCCTACAGTCAGTACATCCTGGCGTCCTGAGACGCGGGCGCCGGGGCCACGAGGAGGTGGTCGAACGATGATGGACAACACCGGGACCTGGGTGGCCGTCGGTCCGGCGGGCGCGGTCGGCAGCATCCGCCGCGCACCGGACGGGTTCCAGGTCGAGCTCTACGGTCGGCGCGGCAGGGGCGGGACGTACCCGTCCCTCGAGTCCGCGAAGGGCGCGGTGCACGCGGCCCTCGGACCCCTCGCGGATCGTCCCGAGTTCCGCGCGCACTGATCGGGTCGGACGGGAGGCTCGGGGGACTCTTCCTCCACAACCCACCTGGACGAGACGGCGAGTCACAGATCGAGCCCCGGGCCGCGTCCGCGTCCCGGGGCTCGCGCACGATCGAGTCATGAACGACACGATCACCGTCTGCGGCATCGTCGCGACCGAACCCCGGCACCTCGTCACCGACACCGGCATCGCCATCTCGAGCCTGCGCCTGGCGTCCCCCTCGCGACGATGGGAGCGCAGTACCTCGTCCTGGACCAACGGCCCGACCAACTGGTACACCGTCACCGCGTTCCGCTCCCTCGCCGCCAACGTCCACAAGTCCCTGAAGAAGGGTGACCGGATCGTCGTGACGGGGCGCGTGCGGATCCGGGCGTGGGAGCGCGACGGACGGGGTGGCACCTCCGTCGAGATCGACGCCGACGGCATCGGGCACGACCTCGCATGGGGCATCAGCAACTGGATCCGTGTCCCGCGGCACGTCGGCGACTCGAACGCTGGTCCCGGGGTCCCGCCGGGGGTGCCGACGGTGAACCCGGACACGGGAGAGGTCACGGGAACGCTCCCGGAGGACGACCACCTGGCGACCGTCCCCGGAACGGACGGCGATGACGCGGTGCCCGGTCCTGCCGACGGCTCGGCGCTGCCGCTCGACAGGGTGGAGCACGACGGCGTGGAACCACGCGACGCGCCAGCGGGTGACGGGGACGACGCGGCCGCCACCGCGCTGCGGGAGTCCTTCCCCGGCGAGGGACCGCGTGCCGTCGCGTGAGCGGACCGCCGCAGGACCGGTCGCACGACGGGATCGGGTGCTCCCGGCTCCGGCCCCGGCTCCGGCTCCGGCCCCGGCCTCGTCTCCGGCTCCGGCTCCGGCCCCGAGCTCCACCCGGACCGTCCGGTGGCGGCGCAGGGGCAGCGGTGGCACGCGGGGGTCAGTAGACTTGCGCCGATATGGCTGAGTACATCTACCAGATGGTCCGCGCCCGCAAGACGGTCGGCGACAAGCTGATCCTCGACGACGTCACGATGTCGTTCCTCCCCGGTGCCAAGATCGGCGTCGTCGGGCCGAACGGTGCGGGCAAGTCGACGATCCTGAAGATCATGGCGGGTCTCGACCAGCCGTCCAACGGCGAGGCGAAGCTGACCCCCGGCTTCTCCGTCGGCATCCTCATGCAGGAGCCCGAGCTCGACGAGTCCAAGACCGTGCTCGAGAACGTCCAGATGGGCGTCGGCGCGATCAAGGGCAAGCTCGACCGCTTCAACGAGATCTCCGCGCTGATGGCCGAGCCGGACGCCGACTTCGACGCGCTCCTCGCCGAGATGGGCACCCTGCAGGAGGAGATCGACGCTGCCGACGCGTGGGACCTCGACTCCCAGCTCGAGCAGGCCATGGACGCACTGCAGTGCCCGCCGGCGGACGCGCAGATCGCCAACCTCTCGGGTGGTGAGAAGCGCCGTGTCGCGCTCTGCAAGCTGCTCCTCGAGAAGCCCGACCTGCTCCTCCTCGACGAGCCGACCAACCACCTCGACGCCGAGTCCGTGCTCTGGCTCGAGCAGCACCTGTCGAAGTACCCCGGCGCCGTGCTCGCCGTCACCCACGACCGGTACTTCCTCGACCACGTCGCGCAGTGGATCGCCGAGGTCGACCGCGGCCGTCTCTACCCGTACGAGGGCAACTACTCGACCTACCTCGAGAAGAAGCGCGAGCGACTCGAGGTCCAGGGGAAGAAGGACGCAAAGCTCGCGAAGCGTCTGTCCAGCGAGCTCGAGTGGGTCCGGAGCAACTCGAAGGGTCGCCAGGCGAAGTCGAAGGCGCGTCTGGCCCGCTACGAGGAGATGGCTGCCGAGGCCGAGCGCACGCGGAAGCTCGACTTCGAGGAGATCGTGATCCCGGTCGGCCCGCGTCTGGGCTCCCAGGTGATCGACGCCGAGAAGCTCCGCAAGCAGTTCGGCGAGCGCGTCATCATCGACGGCCTGTCCTTCACCCTGCCGCGCAACGGCATCGTCGGGGTCATCGGCCCGAACGGCGTCGGCAAGACCACGCTGTTCAAGACCATCGTCGGTCTCGAGCCGCTCGACGGCGGGCAGCTGAAGGTCGGCGAGACGGTCGACATCTCGTACGTCGACCAGAGCCGTGGCGGCATCGACCCGAACAAGAACCTCTGGGAGGTCGTCTCCGACGGCCTGGACTTCATCCAGGTCGGCAAGACCGAGATCCCGTCCCGCGCCTACGTGTCGCAGTTCGGCTTCAAGGGACCGGACCAGCAGAAGAAGGCCGGCGTGCTCTCCGGCGGCGAGCGCAACCGCCTGAACCTCGCGCTCACGCTCAAGCAGGGCGGCAACCTGCTGCTGCTCGACGAGCCCACGAACGACCTCGACGTCGAGACGCTGGGCAGCCTCGAGAACGCCCTGCTCGAGTTCCCCGGCTGCGCCGTCGTGATCACCCACGACCGCTGGTTCCTCGACCGGATCGCGACGCACATCCTCGCGTGGGAGGGCCTGAACGAGGACGGCACCCCGAACTGGTACTGGTTCGAGGGCAACTTCGAGGCCTACGAGGAGAACAAGCTCGTTCGCCTCGGCCCGGACGCGAACAAGCCTGGGCGCTCGACGTACCGCAAGCTCACGCGCGACTGACCCGTGACGAGGCTGCACGTCCCCGTCCGCATCCGGTGGAGCGACATCGACGCGTACGGCCACGTCAACAACTCCGCGATGCTGCGTCTCCTGGAGGAGGCGCGCATCGCGGGGTTCTGGGGCAACGACCCCGCCGACGTCGCACCCGAGGACGACCTGCCGGACCCGATCATCGACGGCCGCCCCGGTTCGGGCACGATGACGGTGATCGCCGCGCAGCGTCTCGAGTACCTCGCGTCGATCCCGTACCTCCGGCGACCGCTCGACGTGCAGATGTGGATCGGGCGCATCGGTGGCGCGAGCATCGACGTGTCCTACGAGATCTGGTCGCCGGCGGGTGTCGAGCCGCAGGTGCTCTACACCCGCGCGACGACCGCCCTGGTGATGGTGGACGCGGCCACGAACCGTCCCCGGCGCCTGTCCGAGGGCGAGCGCGCCGCCTGTGGGCCGTTCGTCGAACCCGCGGTGCAGTTCTCCCGCCCGTAGCGCGGAGCGTCAGCGCGGGACGCGCATCATGCCCTCCTGCGCGACCGATGCCAGCAGACGGCCGTCGCGGGAGAACATCCGGCCGAACGCGAGTCCTCGGCCGCCCTGCGCGCTCGGCGACTCCTGCGTGTAGAGCACCCAGTCGTCCGCGCGACCGTCGCGGTGCCACCACATCGCGTGGTCGAGGCTCGCGCTCTTCACACCCGGCGTCCCCCAGGCGACACCGTGCCGACGCATGATCGGCTCGAGGATCGACAGGTCGCTCGCGTACCCGAGCACGGCGCGGTGGAGCGCTGCGTCCTCCGGCAGGTCGCCGTCGACGCGGAACCACACGGCCTGGTGCGGGACCCGCTCGCCCTGCACGTCGACGAACACCGGACCCTCGACGTGCCGCAGGTCGATCGACCGCTCGGCCCAGGCCTGCGCCACGGGGTGGTCGATCCGCGACAGGATCGACGCGGCCGAGGGCAGCGACTCCGGCTCCGGGGTGTCGACGGGGAACGAGTCCTGGTGCTCGAGTCCGTCGTCCGGCCGCTGGAAGGACGCGATCATCGAGAAGATCGGGACACCGCGCTGGTAGGCCTGGACGCGCCGCGTGGCGAAGGACCGTCCGTCGTGGATGCGCTCGGCGGCGAACGTGATCGGCACGTCGATGTCGCCGGGCCGGAGGAAGTACCCGTGCATCGAGTGGATCACGCGGTCCTCGATGGTGTGCTGCGCGGCGACGATGCACTGCGCGAGCACCTGCCCGCCGAAGACCCGTCCACCGGGAGACCAGTGGCTCGCGCCGGTGAGGATCGTCTCGCCCGTGCTCGCGCCGGTGTCCTGCAGGCGGAGGGTGCTGAGGAAGTCGGGTTCGCCGTTCACCCCCGCAGTCTACGAACCCGCCACCGGTAGGATCGGTGTCGACATGGGCACCACGTTCACGCTTCCCGACGCCGCCTCGCTCGGCGACCTCCGCACCTACCTCGGACGCGCTGCCCGGATCGAGGACGGCTCCGTGCGGCTCATCGCCGACTCGGGCGTCCTGGCGGTCTACACGGCGATCCTGTACCCGATCGGACTGCTCGACGAACTCCCGACGGTGCTCGGTCTGCGCACCTTCTCGCTCACCGAGCCGGCGACGATCGACGCGGTCGTGCCGCTCGCGTCGCTGCAGGAGCGACTGCGCGTGCTTTCCGAGGAGCACGACGCCGCCGGGGCCGATGGCGCCGATCCGACGCGGCCGACCCCGATCGAGGTCGAGCTCCCGCACGAGGTCAACACCGTCACGTGGGCCGCGATCTCGCCGCCGCGCGGTGGCTGGGTACCGCTGCCAGACGTCTCCCCGGAGCTGCTCCGCCGCGCCGCACGGGACGGCATCGCCGAGGTCGCGGACGCCGTCCCGTCGAACGCCGGCGAGGCGATCGTCCGTCGCATCCGCGCCGAGGTCTGGGGCCGACCCGTCCCCGGGATCGAGCACGTCCCGGCTGCTGCCGGGTTCGCGGGGGAGAGCCTCGGGTTCCTCGGGCACGACCCGGTACGGCTGTTCGAGACGGGTCCGTGGAGCCGGTTGACGTCGTCGCGCGGGCACATCCTGGTGAAGCGGCGCAGCTGGAACCTCGACCGGTAGCTCCGGCACGGTCCGTCCCTGCACGGCGGGCCAGGTCAACGCCGTCGTCCACAGGCCCTGAGGATGCGCACCCGGCACCGTGACCGGCGTGGTTGGGTTGCACCATGAACGTCTTCCTCACCGGCGCATCCGGGTACATCGGGTCCTCAGTCCTCCGCGCACTCGTCGCCCACGGGCACCGGGTGACGGCGGTCGTCCGTTCCGACCAGAAGGCCGAGGCGGTGCGCGACGCCGGGGGAGACGCGATCGTCGGCGAGCTGACCGACACGGACCTCGTCCGACGCCTGGCCCACGAGAGCGATGCCGTCGTGCACACCGCCTCGGCCGAGTCCGTCGACCCGGACTTCACGGCGACGGTCACACAGGCCTTCTCCGAGACCCCGAAGCCGTTCGTGCACACCGGCGGCATCTTCACGTTCGGAGACTCGACCGACATCTCTGAGCAGTCGCCCGTCTCCCCGCCGGAACTCACCGCGTGGCGCGCCCCGATCGAGGCGCGGGTCCGCGCGAGTGCGGCCCGGACCACCATCGTCGCCCCGGGCATCGTGTACGGCCGCGGCGCGGGCATCCCGACGATGTTCGTCGGGGACGGCGAGCACGAGGTCCGGCTGGTCGGGGACGGATCGCAGCGGTGGACGACGGTGCACGTCGACGACCTGGCCGAGCTGTACGTCCTCGCCCTGCAGCGCGGCGAGCAGGACGGCTACGTCGTCGCTGCGACCGGCGACAACCCCACTGTCCGCGAGATCGCCGAGGCGGGCGCCCACGGGTCGCCCGTCGTCGCAGAGAGCGTCGACGACAGTCGCGAGCGGCTCGGCCGCGCCTTCGCGGACGCGTTGTTGCTGCACCAGGAGGCGTCCGGCGCGCACGCACGCGCCGCCTTCGGCTGGGAACCGACCCGGCCGTCCCTGGTCGAGGACCTGGCGGCTGGTTCACCCGTCGAGTAGTCCGGCGAGCGGCGAGCGGTGAGCGGTGAGCGGCAGGCGGTAGGCGGCAGGCGGCGGGCGACGGACGGCGGGCGCCGGGCGACGGACGACGGACGACGAACGACGGACGACGAACGACGGACGGCAGGCGACGAACGGAGGACGGGAGGCGCGAGGCGGTTGCGCCACGCGCCTCCCGTCCGTCAGTCGAACGTGTTCGTCATCGCGTGGGCCGCTCGGTCGAGGTACGCCCAGAGCTCGGCCTCGTCGAGGGGCGCCAGGTCCAGGGACTCGACGGCCTCGTGCATGTGGTGCAGCCAGCGCTCCCGGGCCTCGGACGTGATCCGGAACGGGTTGTGGCGCATGCGCAGGCGGGGGTGCCCACGCTCCTCGCTGTAGGTGCCCGGGCCGCCCCAGTACTGCTGCAGGAACGCCGACAGCCGCCAGATCGCACCCTCGAGGTCGTCCGCCGGGTACATCGGCCAGATCACCTCGTCCTGCTGCACACCCTCGTAGAAGCGGCGGACGAGCCGGTCGAAGGTCGGTGCCCCGCCGATCCGCTCGTACAGCGACCCGGTGGCAGCGGCGCCGCCGACACCCACTCGGAGCGTGATCGGCTGCGCGGGCACGGCGCCGCGTGACGGAGGGGTGGTGTCGCTCACTGGTGGTCCTTCCCGGGCTGCTGCCCGCGGTCCTCGTCGCGCCCCGGGTCGTCCGTCCGGATCGCCCGTCCGAACAGGTTCCCACGCTTCCCGCCGCGGGACTTCGTGGGCGCCGGGGTCGGCTGCGTCCGCACGGTGCGGAGGCCGTTGATCGACGTGGCGTTCTCCCACCCCTCGGGCATGATCATCGCCATCGCGGGCAGCGTGACCCCGAGCTCGTCGACGGCACGCTTCAGCCGCACCCGCATCTCCCGTCCGACGACGTCGAGCTCCGAGGCCCGGGTCTTCACCACCAGGCGGAACACCATCCCCGTGTCGGTGATGGACTGCAGGCCCCAGATCTCCGGCTTCTCGACGATCCGCTGACGCCAGCGAGGCTCCTGCGACATCGTGACGGCGGCACGGAGCAGGGCATCCTGCACAGCGTCGATGTCCGTGTCGTAGGGCACGGTGATGTCGACGAGGACACGCGACCAGCCCTGCGAAAGGTTGCCGACGCGCAGGATCTGCCCGTTCGGCACGAACCAGAGGATGCCGTTCACGTCGCGGATCTGCATGACGCGCAGACCGACGTTCTCGACGACGCCCGTGGCCGGCCCGGTGTCGACGACGTCACCGACGCCCGCCTGGTCCTCGAGGATCATGAAGACGCCGGAGAGCAGGTCCTTCACGATGCTCTGCGCACCGACGGCGAGACCCGCGGCGACGACCGAGGCACCGCCGACGATGCCGACCGCGGCCGTCGGGAACGACGTGGAGATGATGACGGCGAGCGCGATGATCGCGACCACCACCGTCGCCAGGTTCTCGAGCACACTGCCGAGCGTCCGGGTCCGCTGCACCACGCGGGCGGTCTGCACGGGTGAGGCGATGAGCGCCTGGGTGTCGTCGACGTTCTGTCGACGCTTCGCGCCGGTCACCACCTGGTCGACGACACCCTTGATCACCCTGCGCAGGATCAGCCGCAGGATGATCGCGGCGATGATCGTGATGACGATCGTGATCGGGATGTGCCAGGTGTCGACGAACTGGGTGAATGCGTTCGACGCCCACTTCGAGACGTCGTCGGTCGTGTTCGCAGCCAGGTACATGATCCGAACGATGCTAGAGGGCGGGGCCTCGGTGACCCTTGAGGATCACCGAGGCCCCGCCCCTGCGTGGTCGTCCGACCGGTGTCAGGCGTCGGCCGCCTGGACCCGCAGCGCGCGCTCGGTGCCCGCGAGGTTCTCGGTGACGATGCGACGGAGCGCGGGCGTCTCCGGGTGCGCCTCGAGCCACGCGTTCGCGGCGTCGCGCAGCGCGACCGACGCGAGCGGCGCCGGGTAGAGGCCGCTGACGATCGTGTCGGCGATGTGGTAGCTCCGCTCGGCCCAGATGCGCGTCAGCACGTCGAAGTACTTCGACACGAGCCCCTCGAGCACCACCGGGCTGTTGGTGTGCTGGAACCCGACGGTGGTCTGCCGGACGATGGCATTGGGCGCCTCGGACGAGTCGACGAGCGACGAGAACGCCGCGAGCTTGCCCTCGGCGGTCGGGATCGTCGCGCGCGCACGAGCGGCGGCCTGTTCCCCGGAGGCGGTCTTGTCGGCCGCGAGCTCGGCGTCCACCTCGGCGTCACCGGCGGCACCGGCGAGCACGAGGCCCTCGAGCAGCTCCCAGCGCAGGTCGGTGTCGATCTCCAGGCCCTGCAGCGTGACGGAACCGTCGCGCAGGCCGTGCAGCGTCGCCACGTGCTCCGGCGTCGACGCGATCTGCGCGAAGAACTTCACGAACTGGAACTGGGCGTCGGATCCGGCCTCGGCCGAGGACGCCAGCTGCCAGAGGGTGTCGCCGACGGTGCGGACCGTGGCGTCGACCTTCGCCGGCGCGACGTAGCTGCGCGCGGTCAGGAGGAGCTGCGACAGCGTCGTGCGGATCGTCGTCGACTCGGTCTCGGTCGCGATGTTGCCGAGCACCAGGCGGACGTAGTCGCTCGCGGGCGACTCGGCGTCGCGCGTGGCGTCCCACATCGCACCCCAGACGATCGAGCGGGCCAGCGGGTTCGCGATCGCGGCGAGGTGCTCGATCGCGGTGCGCCGGGACTGCTCGTCGAGCCGGATCTTGGCGTACGCCAGGTCGTCGTCGTTGAGGAGGACGAGGTCGCCGCGGTGCACGCCGACGAGCTCGGGGACCTCGGTGCGGGCGCCGTCGACGTCGATCTCGACGCGGTGCGTGCGCTCGAGCTTGCCGCCGGCCGACGCGGTGTCCGCGCCGAACGGCGCAGACTCGTCCGTCGTGAACCCGTAGACGCCGATCGCCAGGCGGTGCGGGCGGAGCGTCGGGTGGTCGGCGGGGGCCTCCTGCAGCACGGCGAACGAGGTGATCACACCGGACTCGTCGACCTCGATCTCGGGACGCAGCGTGTTCACGCCGGCGGTCTCGAGCCACAGCCCCGACCACTCGGACAGGTCGCGGCCGCTGGTCGCCTCGAGCTCGACGAGCAGGTCGCGGAGCTCGGTGTTGCCGTGGTGGTGCTTCTTGAAGTACTGCGAGACGCCCGCGAAGAACGCGTCGATGCCGACCCACGCCACGAGCTGCTTCAGGACGGAGCCGCCCTTGGCGTAGGTGATGCCGTCGAAGTTGACCTGGACGTCCTCGAGGTCGTTGATCGTCGCGACGATCGGGTGCGTCGAGGGGAGCTGGTCCTGGCGGTAGGCCCAGGACTTCTCCATCGCCTGGAACGTGGTCCAGGCCTCGGTCCACTCGGTGGCCTCGGCCGTGGCGATGGTCGACGCCCACTCGGCGAACGACTCGTTCAGCCACAGGTCGTTCCACCACTTCATGGTGACGAGGTCGCCGAACCACATGTGCGCGAGCTCGTGCAGGATCGTGACGACCCGGCGTTCCTTGATCGCGTCGGTGACCTTGGACCGGAACACGTAGGTCTCGGTGAAGGTCACGCAGCCCGCGTTCTCCATCGCGCCGGCGTTGAACTCCGGCACGAAGAGCTGGTCGTACTTCTCGAACGGGTACGGGACGTCGAACTTCTCCTCGTAGTAGGCGAAGCCCTTCTTCGTCGTCTCGAACACGTACTCGGGGTCGAGGTACTCGGCGAGCGAGCGGCGCGCGAACACACCGAGCGGGATGGTCCGACCGTCGCGGCTCGTGAGCTCGTCGCGCACGACCTCGTACGGGCCGGCGACGAGCGCGGTGATGTAGCTCGAGATCTTCGCGGTCGGGCTGAACGACCACGTCGCGACCTCGCCGTCGACGTGCGGCTCGGGGGTCGGGGAGTTCGAGACGACCTGCCAGCGCGACGGCGCGGTGACCGTGAACGTGAACTCGGCCTTGAGGTCGGGCTGCTCGAACACCGCGAACATGCGCCGCGAGTCCGGGACCTCGAACTGGGAGTACAGGTAGACCTCGTCGTCGACGGGGTCGACGAAGCGGTGCAGGCCCTCGCCCGTGTTGGTGTACATCGCGTCGGCGACCACGACGAGCTCGTTCTGCTCCTGCAGGTCGTCGAGCTGGATCCGCACGCCGTCGTTCACGGCCGCGACGTCGAGTGCCGTGCCGTTCAGCGTGATCGAGTGCACGGTCTTCGTGATCGCGTCGATGAAGGTCGAGGCACCCTGCGTCGCGGAGAACCGGACGCGCGTGGTGCTGCCGAAGGTCTCGGCACCGCGGGTCAGGTCCAGCTCGACGTCGTACGTCTGCACGTCGACGATCGCGGCACGTTCCTGGGCTTCGGTTCTGGTGAGGTTCTCTCCGGGCACGGACGCTCCAACTTCGCTTGCGGCGCGGACGATCGATGTCCGCGGTGAGGGGGTTCCCGGCAGGCGTCGTGCGCCGTCGGGACGATGGGATCAGCCTAGCGAGCGCGCGTACGCTCGCATCGTGACCGAGACTGCTGTGGACAACACCGAGACCGCCCGTACCGCCGTGGAGTTCTGGTTCGACCCGAACTGCCCGTGGGCCTGGATGACCAGCCGCTGGGTCGGCGAGGTCGAGCGGCAGCGCCCGATCGACGTGACCTGGCGGGTGATGAGCCTGTTCGTCCTCAACGAGGACCAGGACATCCCGGAGGAGTACCGGGAGCGCATCCACAAGGGGCAGGTCTACCCGCGCATCGTGACCGCCGCGCTGCTCCGCCACGGTCAGGAGATCGTCAAGCCGCTGTACGACGCGCTCGGCGAGCACGTCCACCACCGCCAGGAGTCCGACCCCGACCAGGTCGTCCCCGCCGTGCTCCGCGAGCTCGACCTCGACGAGGACCTGCTCGAGTACGCCTGGACCGACGAGGTCGACCAGGCCGTCCGCGCGAGCCACCAGGACGGCATCGACCGCGTCGGGCAGGACGTCGGCACGCCGGTCATCGCGGTCGAGGGCACCGCGTTCTTCGGCCCCGTGATCTCCCCGGCCCCGAAGGGCCAGGAGGCGCTCGACCTGTGGGACGGCGTCGTCGCGGTCGCGAAGGTCCCCGGCTTCTTCGAGCTCAAGCGCTCGCGCACGGTCGGCCCGATCTTCGACACGGTCGCGTAGCCCGGCAAGCGTCCCCGACCCGTTCCGTGGACGGTCTGGAGGCACGGGGCGGGCCCGCCCCGTGCCTCCGGAGCGCAGGGTCCGCCGGTTCAGGACAGCGGCAACCGCATCAGCGTCAGGTCCAGCCAGCGGTCGAACTTCCGACCGACCTCGGGCAGCACGCCGACGGTGGTGAAGCCGAGCCGCTCGTGCAGCGCGATCGAGCCGGTGTTGGACGAGCAGATGCCGGCCATCACGACGTGCACGTCCGCCGCCCGGGCGTGTGCGACGAGGGCGTCCATCAGCACGGTCGCGATGCCCCGGCCACGGAACGCCGGCACGACGTAGACGCTGTGCTCGACCGTGTGGCGGTAGCCCTGGTGCGGCCGGAACGCGCTGTAGGTGACGTAGCCCGCCACCGTCCCGTCGACCTCGGCGACCAGCACGGGCAGCCCGGCGGCGCGACGCTCGGCGAGCCAGCCGTCGAAGTACTCCCGCGGGTGCGGTTCCTCCTGCCAGATCGCCGTCGAGTGCAGGACGGCGTCGACGTGCAGGGCGTGGACGACGTCCAGGTCGCGCGGCTCGCAGTCCCGGACCGTGACCGGAGATGCTTCCTCCGTCGCATATGCTGTCGCCATGTCTCAGATCGTAGACGACGCCACGGCGGCGACGGAACCCGGAGTCGATCACTCGGACGACGCCGACCAGCGCCGCCTGGGGGAGCGGTTGCAGCGACTGCGGACCGAACGCAAGTGGAGCCTGACCGAGCTCGCCGAGGAGTCCGGCGTCTCCCGCGCGATGATCAACCGCGTCGAGCGCGGGGTGTCGAGTCCGACCGCGACCATCCTCGGTCGGCTGTCCGGTGCCTTCGGCCTCACGATCTCGCAGCTCCTCGACGAGGCGCTCGAGCACGAGGTGCCCAGGGCGACCGATCCCGACCAGGCCAGGGGGGTCCAGCGCGGCGTGACCGCGGACTCCTGGACCGATCCCGAGACCGGGTACCGCCGGCGTCCGGTCTCGAGCGCGGACTTCCCCGCGGACGTCACCGAGGTGCGCCTCCCGGCCGGTGAGCAGGTGGCCTACCCGGCGTCCGCCTACGCGTTCCTCCGGCACTGCATCTGGGTGGTCGACGGCGTGCTCGAGGTCGTCGTCGGCGGTGAGTCGACGCGCCTCGGCGCCGGCGACCGCATCGAGCTCGGGGACCCGGCGGACGTCGTCTACCGGAACCCCGGCGCGGAGCCCGTGCGGTACGTCGTGGTGGTGGTCCGGGCGCCTCGGGGCCGGGAATAGGATCGGAGCCATGCGCATCCACCTCGGAACGGACCACGCCGGCCTCGAGTTCACCAAGACCCTCGCCCAGCACCTCACCGAGGCGGGGCACGAGGTCGTCGACCACGGGCCGACCGAGTACGACGCGCTGGACGACTACCCCTCGTTCTGCATCAACGCCGCACACGCGGTCGTGCAGGACCAGCGCGCCGGGGTCGAGGCCCTCGGTGTCGTGTTCGGCGGTTCCGGCAACGGCGAGCAGATCGCCGCGAACAAGGTCGAGGGCATCCGCGCCGCGCTCGTCTGGAACGAGTCCACCGCGCTGCTCGCCCGACAGCACAACGACGCGAACGTCATCTCGATCGGCGCGCGCCAGCACACCGAGGACGAGGCGATCCACTTCGTCGATCTGTTCGTCGCCGAGCCGTTCTCGGGCGAGGAGCGGCACGCCCGCCGCATCGCGCAGCTGGCGGAGTACGAGACGACGGGGCACATCGCCGGTCGGCAGATCGACGAGTAGGCCGGGTAGACAGGACCGATGCCCGAAGGTCACTCCGTCCACCGCATCGCGAACCAGTTCTCCCGGCACTTCGTCGGCAAGCGGTGCGAGGTCTCCAGCCCGCAGGGGCGGTTCGCCGCCGGAGCTGCGCAGCTCGACGGCAAGCGCATGGTCGCCGCGCGGGCCGTGGCGAAGCAGATGTTCCTCGAGTTCGAGGACGACCTGTTCCTCCGCGTCCACCTCGGACTCTACGGTGCATGGGACTTCGCGGGTGTGATCTCCTCCGCCGAGGCACTGTCCGAGGACGGCGACGGCGAGGAGTCCCTGTCGTCGATCGGGGCTCCGCGGCTCGCCCGCTACCGGATGGCCGAGCAGGAGAAGTCCGAGGACCCGATCGAGTCCTTCCCGCCGGACCCCGTCGGCCAGGTGCGCGTCCGCATCCTGACCGAGGACACGGTCGCGGATCTCCGCGGCCCGACCGCCTGCGTGGTCGAGGACCCGGCCGGCGTGCAGCGGGCGCTCGACAAGCTCGGGCCGGACCCGATCAACGACGACGGGCCCGAGGCCGAGCAGACCTTCGTCGACAACGTCCGGAAGCGGAACGTCGCCATCGGGCAGCTGCTCATGGACCAGGCCGTGGTCGCGGGCATCGGGAACATCTACCGCGCCGAGCTGCTCTTCCGCCAGCGCATCGACCCGTACAAGCCCGGCAAGAAGATCACCGTCAAGCAGGCGAAGGCGCTGTGGCAGGACTGGTCGAAGCTGCTGCACGCGGGGGTCCGTGACGGCCTCATGCTGACCATGGACGACCTGTCCGAGGCCGACCACGCCAAGGCCGTGCGCTCGCGGAAGGACCGCCACTGGGTGTACCACCGCGAGGGGGAGCCCTGCCGGGTGTGCGGCACCGAGATCCGGATGGCGGACATGGCCGGACGCAAGCTCTACTGGTGCCCGAAGGACCAGAAGTAGGGGCGTCGGCTACAGGTCGCGGTGCGTGAACCGCCCCGCGATCGCGGTCCCGAGCACCTCAGCGTGCCGCAGCGCCGCCGAGTCGGCGACCGCCAGCGGGTCCGCAGCGAGCAGCACCACGTCCGCCACATCGCCCACCGCGACGCCGACGCGCCCGCCCTCGGTCGAGCCGCGCCACGCGGACAGCGCGGACAACCGCTCCGCGGGGTGCCACGGCGCACGGCCGTCGCGGTCCCGCCCGACCGCGGCCGCCATCGACACCCACGGGTCGAGCGGCGCCACGGGAGCGTCCGACCCGAGCCGGAGCTCGGCCCCCGCCCGGTGCAGCGACGCGAACGGGAAGGCCCGGTCCGTCACGTCCGCCCAGTACCGGTCGGCGATGTCCCGGTCGTCCATCGCGTGCTCCGGCTGCACCGACGCCGCGACCCCGAGCCGGGCGAACCGGTCGACGTCGGTGTCGACGAGCAACTGCGCGTGCTCGATGCTGCCCCGGGCACCGACGGCCTCGAACACGTCGAGCGCCAGGGTGTTCGCCCGGTCGCCGATCGCGTGCACGGCCGGTACGAGCCCGGCGTCGACCGCGCGCCGGACCATCGCCACGAGGTCCGCGAACGGGTACGCGAGCACGCCCTCACCCGACGTCATCGCGGCGGTGCGCGTACCGAGCGAGCCGTCGGTGATCACCTTGAACGGGCCCATCCGGACCAGCCCGCGGGTGCCGTCCACGACGTCGCCGGTGCGCAGGCCACGGGCGATCGCCACGTCGAGCTCGCCCGGGTACACGCCGGAGTCGACCCGCAGCCCGTCCGTCCCTGCGTGCACCCGCCGGTTCCAGCGGTCGATTCCGAAGACCATCTCGAGGTCGACGACGCGGGTCACGCCGCGGGCCGCCGCCGCGTCGACCGCCTCGGCCACCCAGCCGTCGAGCACGTCGTCCGGCACCCGGGACAGCACCGCGGTCACGTCGAAGGCGTCCTGCTCGCGCAGGACCCCGTCGTCACCCGCGTCGAGCTGCCGTCCGAGGAGCGCCGAGCAGTGGGCGAGCGCGAGGGCGTTGCACCACACGGCGTGCAGATCCGCGCTGATGACGACGACCGGGAGGCCCGGTGCGGCCCGGTCGAGCAGCTCGCGTCGTGCAGGGCGGGGCCAGGTGCCGTCGCGGTAGCCGTGACCGACGAGCACCAGGTCCGCCACCCCGGTGCGCGCGACCGCGGCGAGCGCGTCGGCGGTCGCCTCCGCCGACGTGCAGGCGGAGACATCGACGCGTCGGCGGACGAGGGCCCACTGGTCGAAGTGCACGTGGTGGTCGACGAGGCCAGGACCGAGCCACGCGCCGTCGGTCTCGACGACGTCGGCGTCGGCGCCCGGGGCCGGGTCCAGGGTGCCGGCGGGGGCGACCGCCTCGATGCGGCCGCCGACGATGCGGACGTCGCACGGAGCGCCGGAGGTGCCCACCCGGCGGACGGTGCGGAGCAGGAGGTCGGTCACGATGCCTCCCGGCCGACCGCGCGGTCCACCTGCGCGCGCTCGACGGCGTCGGCGAGCGCCGGCGACGCGTAGGGGCCGTCGCCGCGGAGCCCCGCGACGATCCGCTCGACCACCTCGGGAGCCTTGTTCTGCGAGAGCTTGGCGCGGGCGTCGAACCGGGCGACCCGGATGCGGATGCCGACGGTGCCCTTCGCCGCGCGCCGTGCCGTGTCCTCGTCGACCTCGAGGGACACGGGCTCCGGCATGACCCGCTCGAAGTGGTCGACCAGCTCGCCGAGCACGCGGAAGTTCTCCTCGTCGGACAGGATCTCCGGCGTCCCCCAGCAGTGCGCCGTCACGTGGTTCCAGGTCGGGACGAACTGCTCCGGCGGGTACCAGGCGGGGGAGACGTAGCCGTGCGGGCCCTGGAACACCACGAGGACCTCGTGCTGCCCGAGCTCGTGCGCGACCTCGTCCGGCCGGCCGACGTGCGACACGAGGACGATCTGGTCGGGGTCCTCGTCCGGCCCGGGTGCCTCGAGCAGGAACGGGTAGTGCGAGGCGACGAGCCCGGCGGCGGTGTGCGACACGATCGTGGCCCACGGGTGCCCGTCGATCAGGCGTCGCACCTCGTCGACGTCGGTCATCAGGAAGTGGGGTGTGTGGCGCATGCGACGAGCGTGGCACATGCCAGGCTGGTCGGCATGGAGAAGCGCGCCGCGTACGAGTCCGTCCTGCCCTACGTCCGTGAGTGGATCGACTACAAGGTGTGGCAGCTCCGGCTCCCGGGCGTGCAGGTCGCGATCGGCTTCGAGGACGAGGTGCTGTTCTCCGAGGCCTGGGGCTACGCCGACGTCGAGGCCGGCCGCCGCCTGACGACCACGGACCTGTTCCGGATCGCGTCGCACTCGAAGACGTTCACCGCGACCGCGCTGCTGCAGCTCGCCGACGCCGGGGCGCTGCGGCTCGACGACACCGTCGGGTCGTTCGTCCCCGCCCTGGTCGAGGCCGGGTCGCCGGTCGCCGACGCGACCGTCCGCGAGCTGATGGAGATGGGGGCCGGGGTCGTCCGCGACGGTGCCGACGGCGACCACTGGGCGCTCGACCACCCGTTCCCGGACGCCGACCAGCTCGTCGCGCTCGTGGTCGAGGGTGGCGCGAAGGTACCCGTCGGCTCGGCCTTCAACTACTCGAACCTCGGCTACGGCCTGCTCGGACTCGTGATCGAGGCCGTAACTGGCACGACCTACGCCGAGCACGTCCGGAGCGCGATCGTCGAGCCGCTCGGCCTGACGGGGACCGGGCCGGAGTTCGACCCGGCCCGCGAGGGCGAGTTCGTCGTCGGCTACACGAGTCTGCACGCCGCCCGCACCCGCCAGCGCGTCCCGCACGTCACGACCGGGGCCCTCGCCGCCGCGACGGGGTTCCACGGCACCGCGTCCGACCTCGTCCGCTACTTCTCGGCGCACGTGCCCGGCCGGGGCTCGCTGCTGTCCGACCACGCGAAGCGCCTGGCGCAGCGGAAGGCCTGGAGCGCGCTGGACACCGACCCGGCAGCGCGCGGCTACGGTGCGGGGTTCATCGTCGACCGGATCGGCGGGCGCGAGGTGCGCGGCCACTCCGGCGGCTTCCCCGGCCAGATCACCCAGACGGTGTTCGACCCGGCGTCGTCGCTCGTCGTGTCCGTCCTGACGAGCAGCGCGACCGGTCCCGCGGGCATGCTCGCCACGGGCATCGTGCACCTGCTCGACGCCGCGGCCGACGAGCAGGCTCCCGGTCCCGAGCTGCCCGAGGGCGTCGACACCAGCCGGTACGCGGGACGGTTCACGACCTTCGAGGGCATCACCGACATCGCTCGGGTCGGGGACCGGCTGCTCGCGATCGATCCGACGCAGCCGGTGCCGACCGAGTCGCCGGTGCGCCTCCGGGTCGTCGACGAGGACACGCTCGTGATGGCCGCGGGAAACCGCTTCGGGTCGGTGGACGAGCGGATCACCTACACGCGCGACGACTCCGGTCGGGCGGTCTCGTTCCGCGGTGACAGCGGCATGACGCACCGTCCGTGGTCGGTGCCCGAGGAGTCGCCGGAGGTCGCCGCCGCCCTGGTCTGACCGGGACGGCGCGGCAGCGGCCGGGGTCGCGCGGCGCGATCCGTCTCAACGCACCTCGGCCGACTCGCGGAGGTACCGGACGCCCCGGCCGATCCGCGTCCAGACCGGTCGGGAGACCAGGACGACCGCGACGAGGTAGGCGGCCGCCTGGAACACGTTCGGTGCAGAGAACCAGGTGAGGAGCACGGCCTGCGAGTCCGTTCCGAGTGGCACGCTGGACGTGGCCAGCAGGGCGACGAACCACAGGGCGGCGAGCACGGCCAGGAGCAGCCCGAGCGTCCGCTGTCCGGACCGCGCCTGCCCGGTGCGGTGCGCTCGACGAGCCAGCACGCCCGCGGCGAGCAGTGCAGCCTGGGCGACCGCCACGAGCACGACGACGAACACCCCGGCGGCGAACCACGACGCCGCGAGGGCGAGCGCCGACAGGGCGACGGCCGTCCGTACGGGGTCGCGCCGTCGGACCCCCAGCCCCAGCACGACCAGGGCGGCGATGCCCGAGACCACGGCACCGACCACCAGGGTCCGCGGCGAGACGTCGACCGGGACGACCGGGAGTGCACGGACCACTCCGGCGAGTGCGGGGAGCAGGGCGGCGAGCACCGCGCCTCCGACGACGAGACCTTCCTGAGCGCGACTCTGCATGTGAAACACCGTACGCCGAGCGCTCGTCGTTGTCGACCGGTAGCCGAGGCGGATCCAGATCTGCGCCGTGACGATCGCGGTGCACGAATCCCGGTGTCGGAGCACCAGGATCGTCACGGCACGGAGTGATCGTGCTGGTCCGCCGGCCGTGTCGGTCGGCCGCCGTGCCGTTCCGGGTGGCCGAGCGCGGTCGGACGATCGACGGCGCAACCGTGCAGAACCGAACCCGTTTCGGTGTCCCGGGGGATCGGGCGCGGCGGACGATCGACGGCGCGACCGCGGAGCACCGGATCTGTCGTGGCACGCGTGCTCGCGTTCGACCGTCGGGTTCGGTGCCCGCCGTGACGATCTCGGTGCACGACTGTCGGCTCGCGCGCACCGGGATCGTCACGACGCGAGGGGATCGTGCGCATCTGCCGTGATCGGGGGGCGTGCGCGGGCGAGTGCTCGGCGGAGCGACCCGACGCCCGCGAAGGCGGAACGGCGCGCGACCTCGTGCTCGTCCGCGCCGTCGACGATCGCCTGCCGGGCCTGCAGCGAGCGGTACCAGCGACGGAGCTCGTCCGGGGTCCGGCCCGTGCTCTCGCGGAACCGACGCTCGGCCGTGCGACGCGAGCACCGCTTCGTCGCCGACACGACGTCGCCGGTCGTCCGACTCGGCTCTGCCGCGAACAACGCGTCGATGCACCGCGCGATGCTGCCGTCCGCGAGGAACGGCGGCTGCTCGTCGCGCAGCACCGTCAGCACGATCGTGCGCGCCAGTGCGTCGCGGTGCGCGGACGCTCGACGGGCAACGGTCAGGGAGTCGAGGTGCCCGAGGGAGCGGAGCACGTCGTCCGACAGCGCGTCGCGGGGACGGGTCCGCAGGATGTCCGGCAGGTGGAGTGCCTCCGCAGCGAGGGGGCCGAAGCGTGCGGTACCGAGGTGGACGCCCGTCGCGTCGAAGGGGTCGGACGGCGAGCCGTCGGGTGGCTCGTGGCGGTCCGGGCTCGTGCCGATCCTGATCGGGGCCGCGGCGCGCACGAGCAGGGCGCTGCCGGCGCGGACCCCCTCGGGGTCGCGCCCTGGCCACACCCACACGGTCGTCTCCCGCGATGCGACCCACACGTACCCGTCGCTCGGCCCGAGGTCGAGGGTCCAGTCCGGCGTCGCGGAGACGATCTCGCGGCCGTCCCGGACATCGAGTCCGACCGTGTCGAGCAGGCAGGCGAGCGCATCCACGAGGCCACCGTGGCACCTCCGGGTCGCCTTCGGGGCAGCGCCGGACGAACTGGGGAGGGCGATCCGGGGTGGGGACAACCCCACCCCCGATCCGGGAGACGGCAGGATGGGATGCGGGGACGGGCTCCGAGAGGCTAGACCCATGACCGACACCGACCGCCTCGACCAGGCCCAGACCGTCCCGCTGGACGACCACGCCGCCGATCGCGCACAGACCGTCCCGCTGGACGGTGCCGTGCCCCAGGGAGCCACGAAGCCGATGCCCGAGCAGCCCCAGCCGCCCGCCTCCGGTCCGCCGACCGCGTCGTCGGGCTGGGGAGCCACGCCGGCGGCGAGCGCGCCGGCGGTGGGCGCCCCGACGGCCGGTGTGCCGACCGGCGGTGGCGGCACGGGCTCGGGCATGACCGCCGGCCGGTTCTACCGCGAGGCCTGGCGCCGCCTGCCGCGCGACTTCGGGTACATGGCGCTGACGGCCGTGCTCCTCTGCACGCTCTACGCGGCGTTCCCCGCGGCGCTGTTCGGACGCGGCCTCCGGGACCTGTTCAACCCGTTCGTGCTCCTGATGTTCTTCATCGCGCTGTTCGTGGCACGGTGGCTCGGTCAGTTCGAGAAGCTCCGCATCGGCTGGGCCGACCCCCGTCCGATCCGTCCCGTGGACTGGACACCGCGGTGGCAGCAGAACTGGTGGACGCGCACCGGATCCGCGGTTGCCAACCCGCACTACTGGCTGTACCTGCTGCACGCGGCCGTGGTCTACCCGCTCGCGGCCCTGGTGACCGTCGGGGCCGGAGCCCTGCTCGCCGTCGGCTTCGCGTGGCCCCTCGCAGTCGCCGCGGCGTGGAGCCTGGGCGGCGTCGGGGGCCTGTACTTCCCGAGCTCGGACACCGGCTTCGTGGGAGGTGTCGCGCTCCTCGGTCTGCTGTCGATGGCCGCGTCCGTCCTGCTCCTGCCGCTCTGGGCACGTGGCTCCGTGCTCGCGCACTACTGGATCGACTTCGGCCTGCTCGGCGGTTTCCGTGCCGAGCAGCTCGAGCAGCGCGTCGCCGGGCTGCAGGCATCCCGCGCCGGTGCCGTGACCGCCGAGGGGCAGGCACTCCGGCAGATCGAGCGCGACCTGCACGACGGGCCCCAGCAGCGACTCGTCCGGCTGCGGATGGACCTCGCGGCCGCCGAGCGTGCCCTCGACCGCGACCCGGAGAAGGCGAAGCAGCTCATCGGCGAGGCGACCAAGCACGCCCAGGACGCCCTCGACGAGCTCCGCGCCCTGTCCCGGGGCTTCGCGCCCCCGATCCTGCTCGACCGCGGTCTGGTCGCCGCGCTCGAGGCCCTCGTCGCCCGCACCCCGATCCCCGTCGGGCTCGACGTCCGCCTGCCCGAGGGACTCGAGCTCGCGACCGAGATCCAGCGCAACGTGTACTTCACGGTGAGCGAGCTCCTGACGAACACCACGAAGCACGCCGGCGCCACGACGGCCGGTGTGTACCTCGGCCTGATCGTCGACGCCTCGGGCCTCTGGTACCTGACGGTGAGCGTCACCGACGACGGCCGCGGCGGTGCTCGACCGCAGGAGGGCCACGGCATCGAGGGCCTGATGGGTCGGATGCGCGCCCTCGACGGCGAGCTCGTCGTGAACAGCCCCGAGGGCGGGCCGACCGAGGCCACCGCCCGGATCCCGCTCGGCGCCCTGAACGGTGTCCCCGTCGCCCGCGGGTGACGATCCGGGAGCGGTCGGACGCCACGGCCGGCGCGACCGCTCCCACTAGGCTGGTCGGCATGAGCGACGGCCCGGGTGCAGCACGCATCCGGGCCGTCGTCGTCGACGACGCCGTGCTCCTGCGCGAGGGGCTCGCCCGGGTGCTCGACGAGGCCGGCATCGACGTCGTCGGTCAGTACGCCGACGCCGACTCGTTCCTCGCCACGCTGCCGCACGACGCCCCCGACGTGGTCGTGATGGACGTCCGGATGCCGCCGACCTTCACCGACGAGGGGGTCCGCGCCGCCGTCGAGACCCGCCGCGTGGCACCCCGCACCGGTGTCCTGCTGCTGTCCCAGTACGTCGAGGCCACCTACGCCGAGGACGTCCTGGCCGCCGGGGCGACGGGCATCGGCTACCTGCTCAAGGACCGCGTGACCCGGCTCGAGGAGATCGACGACGCCGTCCGCCGCATCGCCGCCGGCGGCACGGTGCTCGACCCCGAGGTCGTCACGCAGCTGATGGGCCGTCGCCGGGACCCGCTCGCCGCCCTGACGCCCCGCGAGCGCGAGGTCCTCGGGCTGATGGCAGAGGGCCGCACGAACGCCGCGATCGCCCGCGCCCTCGTGATCGGTACCGGCGCGGTCGAGAAGCACGTGTCGAGCATCTTCGGCAAGCTCGCCCTCGAGGACACCGGCGAGGACCACCGCCGCGTCCTCGCCGTGCTCGCGTACCTCGGGTGACCCGACGCTTGGCGACCGCACCGTGACCCGGGTCCCCGCGCCGCTCCTGGCGCTCACCGCGATGCTCTCGGTGCAGATCGGCGCCGCGCTCGCGAAGACCCGCTTCGACGAGGTCGGGTCCGTCGGCGCCGCCGCGCTCCGGCTCGTCATCGGCGCGCTCGTGCTCGTGCTCGTCGTCCGCCCGCGCGTCCGGCACTGGACCCGTGCGCAGTGGACGGCCGCGGTGCTGCTCGGCCTGGCGCTCGGCGGGATGAACGTCTTCATCTACGTCGCCTTCGCGAGCATCCCGATCGGCGTCGCGGTGACCATCGAGTTCCTCGGGCCGCTCGCCCTGTCGCTCGCGCACACCCGCCGCTGGCGCGACGTGACCTGGGCGGCCCTCGCGCTCGCCGGGGTCGTCCTGCTCGGCGTCGGTCCGGCTGCGGTCACCGCGGTCGCCGGCGTCCTCGCCGCGATCGCCGCCGCCGCGTGCTGGGCCGGCTACATCGTGATGAACCGGCGCGTCGGTGCCGCGATCCCGGGGGTCGACGGCCTCGCGGTGTCGATGGTCGTCGCGATGCTCGTGTCCCTGCCGAGCGGGCTGCGTCCGGCGGTCGCGGGGGTGGCGGGGGACCCGTCGCTGCTGCTCGTGTTCGCGGGCGTGGCCCTGCTGTCGACGGTGCTGCCGTACGCCCTCGAGATGCTCGCCCTGCGTCGGATGCCGACGCGGGTGTTCGGGGTGCTGCAGAGCCTGGGCCCGGCGATCGCGGCCCTCGCGGGCCTGGTGGTGCTGCACGAGGGGCTGGCGGCCCAGGAGGTCGTCGCCCTCGCGTGCGTGAGCGTCGCGAGCATCGGGGTCACCCTGTCGGCGCGACGCGGTCGCGCGCGACCGGACGCGGGACGGACGGGAGGCGCGGGGCAGGTTCCCTGACGTCGGGGACGTCCGCCGTGCCTCCCGGCCGACCGCCTACTCGGCGCGCAGGAAGTCCGCGTACGTGGGTTCGGCCTGCACACCCGACAGCAGCGCCGGGTCGTTGACCCGACGCTCGACGTAGGCCGCGATGACCTCCGGCGGGGTGAGCACGTGCGCGACCCAGGACGGCACCTCGTTCTTCTTCATCGTGCCTCCTTCCATCGGGTCGTGTCGTCGGGTTGTGGCAGACGAACTTCTCGATGATCGAGTAGTTCGTCGAACCGGTGTGTGGGGAACGATCCTCGGGATCGGGGTGGAAGTCAATGCGGTGCGTTCCCTGGATGCCGATCTGCGCGGTCGGCCCGCAGCGTGCGGTGCTTCACGGCGGACCGCCAGACCCACGCGTCGGCCTGCTGGCCGAACTGCGCCCACTCGACGAGCACGGCGTCGCGGGTCCAGCTCTTCGCGAAGCCCTTCACCCGGATGTGGAAGGTGGGGAACTGGATCCAGGCCCACACAGGGGCGGGTGTGACGGCGTGGCAGACGTCGGGCCCGCGGGCGTCCTCCGACAGGGAGTAGGCGCGCGGGCGTTCGACCTCCGGGTGTTCCGGGGGCTGCCACCGGTTCTCGCGACGCCGTCCCACACGGGTATTCGAACGTGTGTTCGAACCGTCGTCAAGTCGCCCGCGCGGTCAGTGCGTGGAGCGGCCCCGCGGCGGGCGTGTCGGTGCCCGACCGGTCGAGTCGCGCACGCTGAGCGTCAGTGCGGGTCCGGGGCGGGACGGCAGCACCGCACCGGCGTCGATCTGCTCGCGCAGGAGCACGGCCGCGCGCTGCCCGAGCTCGACGGTGTCGCGGGTCAGGGACGTGATCGCGGGCCGCACGAGGCGGATCATCGCCGAGTCGTCGAACGACACGAGGGACACGGCGCGGGGGACCGCGACGCCCATCTCGCTCGCGACGCCGAGGCCCGCGACCGCCAGGACGTCGTTGTCGTACACGATCGCGGTGGGGCGGTCGGGCCCCGACAGGAGCGTCCGTGTCGCGCGGGCGCCGGCCTCGGCGGAGTAGTCCGTCGGGACGGTAATCGGCTGCTCGAGCCCCTCGGCCTCGGTGAAGGTGCGGACGCGGGCGGTGCGCATCGCCGTGTGCTCGAACTCGGGTGGCCCGGCCACGTGGGCGAGCCGCCGGTGACCGAGCGCATGCAGGTAGCGCAGCACGGTCTCCGTGGCGTCGGAGTCGTCGATCCAGACGCTCGGTGCCGTTCCCTCCGGTGAGGGGTGGGACCCGACGACGACGGCCGGCATCCCGAGCTCGGCGAGCAGGGACAGTCGGTCGTCGTGCCGACGCGGGTCGATCACGACGACGCCGTCGACCCGGTGTCCGCGCCACCAGTCCCGGTAGGTCTGCAGTTCCTCCTCGGCATCGCGCGCCACGAGCAGGGTCATGCCGACGTGCGTACCCGCGAGGCCGAGCTGGATGCCGGAGATCAGGTCACCGAAGAACGACTCCGTGCCGAGGGTCCGTGCCGGTCGGTTCAGCACGAACCCGATCGAGCCCGCCCGGGCGCCGCCGAGGGCGCGTGCCGCGGTGTGCGGTTGCCAGTCGAGCTCGCGGGCGATCTCCTGGATCCGTCGACGGGTCTCCGCAGAGACCCCCGGTCGGTCGTTGAGCGCGAACGACACCGCGCTGATGGAGACCCCGGCGCGGGCGGCGATGTCGGCGATGGTCGTCCGACGGTGTGGTTGCACGGGGTTGACTATAACGCTTTAGTCCCGCACAGTGGCACGCAACCCCGGTTGCAGCACACGACAGCTGAACCGCTTGAGCAGGATGACGAAGGAGTCACAACGCCATGAGGACCACACCACGACCGACGAGGGGCCGCGCGGCAGCGCTGCTCGCGACCGCGGCGGCCACCGCCCTCGTCCTGACCGGCTGCTCGAGCGGCAGCAGCGGCGCGACCGGCGGAGGGAACGGCAAGGTCGAGGGCACCATCACCCTGCAGACCTGGGCGCTCACGCCGACCTACACGGACTACCTGCAGGGCGTCATCGACGGCTTCGAGCAGGAACACCCCGACGCGAAGGTGAAGCTGCAGGACCAGCCGGGCGACGGCTACGCGGACAAGGTGCTCAGCCAGGCGTCGTCGAACTCGCTGCCGGACGTCATCAACCTGCCCCCGGACATCGCGCTGCCGCTCGCGAAGCGCGGGTTCCTGCAGGACGTCTCGAAGGACGACAGCAAGCTGAGCGGCACGTACGTCGCCGGCGCATTGGACTCCTACAAGTACAAGGGACTCGACGGCACCTACGGCTACCCGTGGTACCTCAACACCGACGTCGACTACTGGAACTCGTCGATGTTCGCGAAGTGCGGGCTCGACGCGAACGAACCGCCGAAGACCACCGACGACCTGTTCACCCAGGCGAAGACGATGCACGAGAACTGCCCGGACGACTACCTGATGAGCCGGAAGCCCGGGCTCGGTGACTTCACGCTCGCCGGCGTGAAGGTGGTCAACGGGGACGGTACGAAGTTCACGTTCGCGGACTCGTCGAAGGCCGTCGACCTGATCGATCGTTACAGGACGGCGTACCAGGACGGCTACATGCCGTCGAACGTCCTCAACAGCGACTACCTCGGCAACTCGACGCTCTTCACGCAAGGCAAGGTCGCCTGGACCACCGGTGGTGCGACCGCGCTCGCCGACATGGAGAAGAGCAATCCGTCGCTCAAGGGCAACGTCACCGTCAGCCCGGCGCTCGACACCCCGCCGCTGTACGTGCAGGGCCTGTCGGTGTCCAGCAAGTCGAAGCACCTCGCCACCGCCGAGGCGTTCGCGCAGTACATGACGAACGCGAAGAACCAGGAGGCGTTCGCCCACCAGGTGAACATCTTCCCGTCGACCGTCTCGTCGCAGTCCGACCCGTACTTCTCGAAGGACGACGGCACCGTGAACGGCAAGGCCCGCGTGCTCGCGAACGAGGCGCTCAAGGAGGCGAAGGTCCTCAACCCGGTCGAGGCGAACTCCGCGATGACGGACTTCCTCGACCAGCAGATCGCCCTCGCCATGAAGGGGCAGGTCTCGCCGGAGAAGGCCCTGCAGACTGCGCAGGACAAGATGAACTCGCTCTTGGCAAACGGCTGATGCGCGCCAACCGCTGGTTCACGCCCTGGCTGCTCGTCCTGCCGGCACTCGTCTGGCTCCTCGCGTTCAGCCTCTGGCCGTCGATCAACACCGTCCGGTTGTCGTTCACGAACGCCAGCCCGCTCGGGGGCGTGAGCCAGTGGGTGGGCGTCCGCAACTTCCAGACCCTGCTCGCCGACCCGCAGGTGTGGGAGGCGCTGCTCAACAGCGTCATCTACATGGCGATCTGCCTGCCGCTGCTCACCGTCCTGCCGCTGCTCATCGCGGTGCTCGTGCAGCAGAAGCTCCCCGGGATCGCGTTCTTCCGTACGGCGTACTACACGCCCGTGATCGCCTCGGCCGTCGTGGTCGGGCTCATCTGGACGTGGATCCTCGACGACCGCGGCGTGGTGAACGAGATCGTGAAGGCGCTCGGTGGCGCGGGCATCCCGTTCCTCACCGACCGGTGGCTGCTGCTCATCAGCGCGATCAGCCTGACGGTCTGGAAGGGCCTCGGCTACTACATGATCATCTTCCTCGCGGCGCTCGGGAACGTCGGGAAGGACCTGCACGAGGCCGCGGCGCTCGACGGCGCCGGAGCGGTTCGTCGGTTCTGGTCGGTCACCATGCCGGGCGTGCGCGGCACGATGACCCTCGTCGGGATCCTGGTGTGCGTCAGCGCGCTCCGCGTGTTCAGCGAGCTCTACATCCTCACCAACGGCACCGGCGGACCCGGCGGGCAGGACAACTCGCTCGTCATGCTCATCCAGCAGTACGCCCGCGGCTTCACCGGCAACCTCGGCTACGCGTCCGCGCTCAGCCTGCTGCTCTTCGTGGTGACGCTGGTGCCGATGCTCGCCCTGGCGCGCATGAACAGCAAGGCGGACAAGTGACGAACACGACCAGCACCACGGAACCCGTGATCGGGGGCGCCGCCGGCGTCGCCGCACCCGCACCGGACGTGACCGGCGCGACGGCACGCGGACGCGCCTCCGGTCCGACACCGCGGAAGCGCCGCCAGGTCTGGGGCGTCATGTCCACCCGTGAGAAGGTCGTCCGCTACGTCCTGCTCGTGGTGGTCCTCTTCATCACGATCGGCCCGTTCCTCTGGCAGCTGTCCACCTCGCTCAAGGGCGCGGGCGAGGACATCTACACCGCGAACCCGTCGTTCATCCCGAGCGAGCCGACCATCGAGAACTACCTGAAGGTGGCGGCGGCGATCCCGGTGTGGCGGTACATCGGCAACTCGCTGCTCGTCGCGGCGATCGACGTGTTCGGCAACATCGTGTTCGCGACCCTCGCCGGGTTCGCCCTCGCCCGCCTGCAGTGGCGCTTCCGCAGGGTCGTGCTCGGGCTCTTCCTCGCCACCCTGGTGCTGCCGGGCGAGGCGACGATCATCAGTCAGTTCGTGACGGTCAAGGACCTCGGCCTCGCCGACAACCTGGTCGGTGTCGCACTGCCCGGCATGATCGCCGCGCTCAACGTCCTGCTCATGTTCAACGCCTTCCGGCAGATCCCCGAGGAGATCGACCAGGCGGCGGTCGTCGACGGCGCGAACGCGGTGCAACGGCTGCGGTACATCGCACTGCCCGCGGTGCAGGGGACCATCGCGGTGATCGCGATCTTCTCGTTCATCGGCGCGTGGGACGACTTCCTCTGGCCGCTCATCGTCCTGCAGTCGCCGGAGAACCTCACCCTGACGGTCGGGCTGCAGTACCTGCAGGGCACGTTCGCCACCGACCAACGGATGATCGCGGCCGGCACGATGATCGCGTTCATCCCGATCGCCGTGATCTTCGCCGTCCTGCAGCGCTTCTTCTTCAAGGGCGTCGAAGAGGGCGGGGTGAAGGGCTGATGCGCTTCGGTGTCAACCACACCCCGTCGGTCGGCTGGTTCCACTCGTGGCTCGACTTCTCGCCGTCGGACACCGCGCGGGACATGGAGCAGATCGCGTCGCTCGGTGCCGACCACGTGCGGGTCTTCCCGCTGTGGCCGGTCGTCCAGCCGAACCGGACGCTCATCCGGCGGGCCGCGCTCGACGACGTCGCGACCGTCGTCGACATCGCCGGGTCGTTCGGTCTCGACGTCAACGTCGACGCGCTGCAGGGGCACCTGTCGAGCTTCGACTTCGTGCCGTCGTGGCTCGACAGCTGGCACCGGCGGAACATGTTCACCGACCCGGAGGTGGTCGCGTCGACAGCGGCCTACGTCGAGGCGCTCGCCGCGGCGGTCGCCGACAAGCCCAACCTGCTCGGCATCTCGATCGGCAACGAGGTCAACCAGTTCGCGCACGCACCGCACCCCGCTCCGCACGACACCACGGCGGAGCAGGGGCACGCGTGGGCGGCAGCGATGGTCGCCGCCGCCCGGCGAGGCCTGACCGGAGCGCGGGACACGTCCGGCAGGGAGGCACGGCGCGGCTCCGCCCCGCTGGTCACCGTCGCGCAGTACGACGCGGCCTGGTACGACGACGCGCAGCCGTTCGGTCCCGAGCACGCGGCGGACCACGGTGACGCCACGGTCACGCACTCGTGGGTGTTCAACGGGGCCGCGGCCCTGCACGGTGCACTCGGCGCCGGGTCGGTGCGGCACGGGGAGTACCTGCTCCAGCTCGCCGCGGCCTGGAACCGTGCGCCCGGTCGGCCGAACTGGCTGCAGGAGGTCGGCGCGCCGACGAACGTCGTCGACCCGGCCGACGCCGCCGCGTTCACCGACCGGACCATCCGGCACGTCGCCGGCGCCCAGGACCTGCTCGGGGTGACCTGGTGGTGCTCGCACGACGTCGCACGGTCGCTCGCCGACTTCCCGGAGCTCGAGTACGACCTCGGACTGTTCACGAACGACGGACGGCTGAAGCCCGCGGGCGAGGCGTTCGCCGCGCTCGCGCGGTCCAGAATGCCCACACCGGCTGCACCGCCGTCCATCGCGGTCGTGCTGGACGACGTGCTGCCCGACGGCTCACCCCGGTACGGCGTCCGTGCCGACTGTGCCCCGGGTGGCCGATTCGCGGCCGCGTGGCTCGCCTGCGCCGAGTCCTCGGCGGACGGCCGCGGACCCCAGGTCGTCCTGCGTTCCCGACTGTCCGACACCGCGCACACCGTGGCCCGGGGCATCAGGAGCACCGTGGAGGTGCCCGACGACCTCGCCGGCACCGCGCTCTCGGTCGCGCACCCCGCGACCATGCCCTGACCCCGGCCGACCGCGCCCGCCCGACCATGCCCCGATCCGTCCAACCGGAAGGACCCCATGCACGACGACATCCCCCTCACCACCGGACGGGCCCGACGGGTCCTCGACGAGCGGATCCTGCCCGCGGTGCACGCGACCGCGGTGCCGCTCACGGCCGCCTGGCACGAGCTGCCCGGGGAGCCGGTCCCGCCCGCCGACGGTCTGCAGCTCGACTTCACTCCGTACGAGGTGGGGACGGCGTGGGGAGCTGCCTGGGGCACGACGTGGTTCCGGCTGTCCGGCACGGTCCCGCAGGAGTACGCCGGGCAGCGCGTGGAGGCGGTGATCGACCTCGGCTTCGACAAGAACATGCCCGGGTTCCAGTGCGAGGGGCTCGTGTACCTGGCCGACGGCACGCCGGTGAAGTCGATCAACCCGCGGAACCAGTGGGTGCTCGTCACGGAGCGGGCCGAGGGCGGCGAGACCGTCGAGCTGTTCGTCGAGGCCGCGTCGAACCCGGTGCTCCTCGACTACCACCCCTTCCTGCCGACGCAGGAGGGCGACGTGCAGACCTCGTCGTCGAAGCGGCTGTACACGAGCCGCCGCATGGACCTCGCGGTGTTCGCGTCCGAGGTGCACGAGCTGTCGCTCGACCTCGAGGTGCTCCTCGAACTGCAGGCGCAGCTGGCGGACGGCCCGCGGCGGATGCGGATCCTGCAGGCGCTCGACGACGCCCTCGACCGGCTCGACCTGCAGCACATCGCCGAGACGGCAGGGGACGCCCGCGCTGCGCTCGCCGACGTGCTCGCGGCGCCCGCCGACGCCTCGGCGCACACGATCTCGGCAATCGGTCATGCCCACATCGACTCCGCCTGGTTGTGGCCCGTCCGCGAGACGATCCGGAAGGTCGCCAGGACGACCTCGACGATGACCGAGCTCATCGACCAGACCGACGACTTCCTCTACGGCATGTCGAGTGCGCAGCAGTACGCCTGGATCAAGGAGCACCGGCCCGAGGTGTACGCCCGGGTGCGTGCCGCGGTCGAGGCCGGTCGCTTCCTGCCGCTCGGCGGCATGTGGGTCGAGTCGGACACGGTGATGCCGACGGGCGAGAGCCTCGTGCGGCAGTTCTCGCAGGGGCAGCGCTTCTTCGAGCGGGAGTTCGGCATCCGGCCGAAGGGTGTCTGGCTGCCGGACAGCTTCGGGTACTCGCCGGCACTGCCGCAGCTCATGCGCCGCGCGGGCTTCGAGTGGTTCTTCACCCAGAAGATCTCGTGGAACCAGGTGAACAAGTTCCCGCACCACACCTTCCTCTGGGAGGGCATCGACGGGTCGCGGGTGTTCTCGCACTTCCCGTCGATGGACACGTACAACTCCCGGCTCTCCGGGGAAGAGGTGGCGAAGGCCTCCCGGCAGTTCCGGGAGAACCGCCTCGCCACGGGGTCGATCGCTCCGGTCGGCTGGGGTGACGGCGGTGGTGGCACCACGCGCGAGATGACCGGCACGGCCGCTCGGCTCGCGGACCTCGAGGGCAGCGCGAAGGTCCGGTGGGAGCACCCGGACGCGTTCTTCGACCGGGCGAAGTCGGAGCTGTCGAACCCGCCGGTCTGGGTGGGGGAGCTGTACCTGGAGCTGCACCGGGCGACCCTGACGAGCCAGCACCAGACGAAGCAGGGCAACCGCCGGTGCGAGCAGCTGCTCATCGAGGCCGAGCTGTGGGCGGCGACCGCCGCCGCCCGGACCGGATCCGCCTACCCGTACGACGAGCTCGACACGCTCTGGCAGCAGGTCCTGCTGCAGCAGTTCCACGACATCCTGCCCGGCACGTCGATCGCGTGGGTGCACCGCGAAGCGGTGGCGAAGTACGCCGAGACGGCCGCAGCGCTGACCGCGATCATCGAGCGGTCCCTGTCGGCACTGGCCGGGGAGGGCGACGCGACCGTCGTCGTGAACCCGGCCCCGGTCCTCCAGGCCGGTGCGCCCGCGCAGGGCGCGGTCCCGGCGGGCGACGTGCCCACCGCTGAGCCGGTCTCGCTGACCCAGCAGGACGGCGGGTACGTGCTCACCAACGACCTGGTGCGGGTCGTCGTCACCGCGCAGGGCCTCGTGACGAGCGCCGTCGACCTGACCACCGGGCGCGACGCGATCGCCCCGGAGCAGGCCGCCAACCTGCTGCAGCTGCACCAGGACTTCCCGAACATGTGGGACGCGTGGGACGTCGACCGGTACTACCGGAACCGGGTCGAGGACCTGGTCGTCGTCGACTCGCTCGACGCATCGGTGGACGCCGCCGGAGTTGCTCGCGTCGTCGTGTCGCGCTCGTTCGGTGACTCCTCCGTCACACAGGAGATCGTGCTCGCGCCCGGTTCCCGCACCCTCGAGTTCGACCAGACGACCGACTGGCACGAGACCGAGAAGTTCCTCAAGGTGGCGTTCCCGCTCGACGTCCGCGCCGAGCACACGAGCGCCGAGACGCAGTTCGGCGCACAGAAGCGTGTCACGCACACGAACACGTCGTGGGAGGCCGCGAAGTTCGAGACGTCGATGCACCGCTACGTGCTGGTGGAGGAGCCCGGGTTCGGTGTCGCGCTCGTGAACTCCTCGATCCACGGGTTCGACACCACCCGGGACGCCGTCGACGGCCACGTCACCACGACCGTGCGGCTCTCGCTGCTCCGCGCGCCGCGGTTCCCCGACCCGGAGACCGACCAGGGCGTGCAGACGCACCGGTACGGCATCGTCGTCGGGACGGACCAGCTCGGTGCGACCGCGGCCGGCATCGTGATGAACGCCCCGGCGCGGCGCGTCACGGGCGCCCACGGGTTCGAGCCGCTCGTGCAGGTGTCGGGGGACGTCGTGCTGTCGAGCGTCAAGCTCGCCGACGACCGCTCGGGCGACCTGGTCGTCCGCGTCTACGAGCCGAGCGGGCGACGGGGGACCGGCGGCATCGCCGTCGACGGGCCGTTCGGCGAACCGGCCGAGGTGACCCTGCTCGAGGAGGCTGACGACGCACTGCCGGGTGTCGCAGCGGTCACGGACGGTGTCGCCGCGTTCCCGGTGGACGCGTACGAGGTCCGGACCTTCCGCTACCCGCGCGGCTGAGACCCCGCCGCCGGGACGCTCGGGTGTCCCGGCGGCGGAGCCGGACGGCTCGTGCCGTCCGGAGCCGGACGGCAGCAGCCGTCCGGTGCTGGGCGGCAGCAGCCGTCCGGCCCACCACTCGATGAGGAGTGTCATGCAGAAGAAGACGCAGATCGGCATCGTGGCGGCGCTCGCCGCGGTGCTCGCAGCCCCGATGATCCCGGCGGCAGCATCCGCCGCACCGTCCACCGCGTCCGCGACGAAGTCCGGCCCGACGAGCATCGCCTACGTCGAGGTCAACAACGACCAGCTCGCGAACGTCGGCCACTACCGGCTCGCCAACGGTGCGAACGCCTTCGACGTCGCGATCATCTTCGCCGCGAACATCAACCGCGACGCGGACGGCAACGCACTGCTGTACGCCAACGAGAACGTGCAGCGCACGCTCGACGACGCCGCCACGCAGATCCGGCCGCTGCAGGCGAAGGGCATCAAGGTGTCGCTGTCGATCCTCGGCAACCACCAGGGCACCGGCATCGCGAACTTGCCGACGCAGGCCGCCGCCGAGGACTTCGCGGCCCAGGTCTCCGCGACCGTCGCGGAGTACGGCCTCGACGGGGTCGACCTCGACGACGAGTACTCCGACTACGGCACGGACGGCACCCCGCAGCCGAACCAGCAGTCGATCGGCTGGCTCGTCAGTGCCCTGCGCGCCGACATGCCCGACAAGCTCATCTCGTTCTACGACATCGGCCCGGCATCCGACGCCCTGTCGTCGTCGAGCAGCACGATCGGGTCGCAGCTCGACTACGCCTGGAACCCGTACTACGGCACGTACTCGGCGCCCTCGATCCCGGGGCTCGGCAAGGACCGGCTCTCGGCGGCGGCGGTCGACATCCAGAACACCCCGCGGTCGACGGCGGTCTCGCTCGCGCAGCGTTCGAAGGCCGACGGGTACGGCGTCTTCATGACGTACAACCTGCCCGACGGCGACGTGAGCTCGTACGTCTCCGGGTTCACGAACGTGCTCTACGGCCAGACCACGACCCACGAGTGAGGACGACGATCAATGAGTGCTGAACGCCGTGGCGGCCCGACCGGCCCCGAGACCGCGGTCGCGGCCCGCAACGGGGTCGGGTTCGTCGCGCACCGGGCGACGCTGGTCGAGCAGACCGACCCCACCGGGACCGTGCAGGTCCTCGACGGGTTCCACGGTCAGGACGTCGGCCCGACCGACGTCCTGACCTGGGTCTGGTTCCCGGAACGGTCGCTGCCCGACGGGCGGATCGAGCCGACGGTCGCGGACCTCGACCGGTTCTGGGCCGCCACGGCGTTCGCGCTCGACGTCGTCTTCACCGACGGCACCCGACTCAGCGCGGGCGGTGCCCGCGACCAGTACGGCGACCCCGTCACGCCCCAGGCGCAGGACGACGCCCGCAAGCAGTGGGTCGACCAGTGGAACGGGCGGACCGTCGACCTGTCGGCGCACGCCGGCCGGACGGTGGACCGTCTGGAGGCGCGGCTCGGCCGGGCGGACCGGCCCGCGCCCGATGACGACACCGGCTCCGCCGTCCGCGGCTGGCTCGACGACGTCCGGATCGGACCCGCCGGGCGCGCAACCGGCCAGCTGCCGGAGGGTGCCCGATCGCTCGACCACGTCCGCACCACGCGCGGCACCCACTCGTCCGGCACGTTCTCGCGCGGCAACACCGCGCCCCTCGTCGGGCTTCCGCACGGGGGCGTCTTCGGCCTGCCGATGACCGACGCCTCCGACAGCCGGTGGCCGTACGCCTACCAGGAGCACAACCGACCGAGCGACGACCGGCCCGCGATCCAGGCGTTCGCGACGAGCCACCTGCCCTCACCCTGGATGGGCGACCGCGGGGTCTTCCAGGTGATGCCGTCGCCGCTCGCCGACCCCGACGTCGACCGGACCGCCCGCGCGCTCGGCTTCGACCGGGTCGACGAGGCCGACGGACCGCACCGCTACCGGGTCGCCCTCGACGACGGCGTCACCGCCGAGATGACCGCGGGGGAGTTCGCCCTCGGGTGGCGCTTCACCGGGGTCCGCAGCGTCGTGCTCGACCACCACGGCGTCCTCCGCTCGTGCACGGTCCGTCTCGAGGACGAGACGGCGATCGTGGACGCGTTGCTCGACGACCGCGCGGAGACACCGCCGCACCACGTGCACGTGCGCATCGCGAACGCCGTGGCCGACCGCACGACGTTCGTCGACGGGGAACTCCGCGGCTGGGTCGCGGTCAGCGGGGACACCGACGTGCTCCTCGGGATCTCGACCGTCTCGGCCGCCGACGCCGCAGCGAACCTCGCCGCCGCCGGCGACCACGACGCGATGCGGCAGCACGCCGAGGAACGCTGGACCACCGAACTCGACACGCTGCAGGTCGAGGGCGCCACCGAGGACCAGCTCGTCTCGCTGTACTCCGGGTTGTACCGGGTCTTCCTGTACCCGACGCGCGCGGGGGAGACCGCGCTGACGGGTGCACCGCGACACCGCTCGCCGTACGGGGACGTCCTGACCGAGCCGATCCGCGACGAACCAGGACCCGAGGTCGTCGACGGCCCGCTCACCACCACGAACGGGTTCTGGGACACCTACCGGACCGCGTGGCCGCTGCTCGCGCTCCTCACGCCGGACACCGCGGCGGACCTCGCCGAGGGGGTCGTCGGGCACTTCACCGACGGTGGGTGGACTCCGCGCTGGAGTGCACCCGGCGCCGAGGACGTCATGACCGGCACGACGAGCGACACCGTGTTCGCCGACCTCGTGGTCAAGGGGATCGACGGGTTCGACATCGGTGAGGCCTACCGGTCCGCGGTGCGCAACGCGACCGTCCCGTCGCCGGACCGACGCGTCGGACGGAAGGGGAGCCTCCCGGGCGACCTCCGCGGGTACGTCGACACGGCGACCGGCGAGGGGATGTCCTGGACCCTCGACGCCGCGATCAACGACTGGGGTGTCGCCGTCCTGGCGGACGCGATGGCGGCCCGAGCCGCGGCTGCCGGCGACCCGGACGGCGAGCGACGGTACCGGGCGGAGCACGAGTGGTTCGCACGCCGCTCCTTGCGGTACCGGAACGTCTTCGACCGGGAGCGCGGGTTCTTCATCGGCCGCACACCCGACGGCGCCTGGCGAGCGGGCGACGACTTCGACCCCGACGTCTGGGGGAGCGACTACACCGAGACCAACGCCTGGGGGACGATGTTCACCGCCCCGCACGACGGTGCCGGCGTCGTCGACCTGCACGGCGGACCGGTCGGCTTCGACGACGCCGTCGCTCGGTTCCTGCGGCGACCCGAGACCGGTGCCACCGACCGCTCCGGTTCCTACGGGTTCGCCATCCACGAGATGACCGAGGCGCGCGACGTCCGGATGGGGATGCTCGGCATGTCGAACCAGCCGGCGCACCACATCCCGTTCTTCCCCATGTTCACCGGACGGCACGACGACGCGCACCGCATCGTCCGCGAGTGCCTCGACCGACTCTTCGTCGGGTCCGACCTCGGGCAGGGATACCCCGGCGACGAGGACAACGGCGAGATGAGCGCCTGGTACGTCTTCGCCACGATCGGTCTGTACCCGCTGGCGCCGTCGACCGGGACCTACGTGCTCGTCCCGCCGTCGGTCCGGCGGACGGTCCTGCGGCGGCCTGGAGGCGCGACCACCGTCATCGAGACCGCCGGCGACGGGCGGTTCATCGCCTCCGTCACGGTCGACGGCGAGCCGTGGACGTCGATCAGCATCCCGCACGCGGTCGTCGTCGGGGCATCGTCGATCGTGGTGGAGCTGTCGGCGACCGCCACCGGGTGGGCATCCGACACCCGACCGGTCTCCGCGTCCGAGCTGCACGGCTTCCGGGACACCCCGGACGACGTCCTGCCCGTCGGGGCATCCCCGCTCACCGACGACACCGGGCTGAGGCGGGTGGCGCTCGCCGCGGGGGAGTCGGTCTCCGTGCCGATCACCGCCCCGAGGACGTCACTGGTCGCAGTCACGGTGGCGGAGCCGGTCACCGCGTCGTGGCGTGCGGTGCTCCGCGACGCGGACGGCAGCGTCGTGCACGACGTCGAGGAACACGACGCGGCGTTCAGCTGGACCGGGCAGACCCGCGTCTTCCGGTTCGACGGTGGCGCGGTCACCGACGGGACCCTCACGCTCGAGGCCGCGACCCCCGTGGTGCTGACGCAGCTGCAGCTCATCGCGGTCGACGGGGGCTGACGCGCCACCGGTCGCGGCAGGTCCACCACGAGGGGGACCCGTTTGTACCCCGTTCGCGGGCTGTCGCGTCCTGTGGACACGGGGTGGAATGGACCGTGCAGGACACCCCCTGCGTGCTTCACCCGGAGGAGCCGCATGACCGTCACGCTCTCCCGCCCGCACCCGGTACCGACCGGTGCGGTGCCGGCACCCGCACCGCTGCGCCCGCTGCCGCCCGTCGCCGTCCGGTGGTCCCTCCGCGCCGCCTTCGCGCTGCCGTACGTCGTCCTCGCACTGGTCGCGGCGCGCGGCACACCGACGCCATCGCTCGGACTCACCGGCAACCAGGTCACGTTCGACCGGGCGACGGCCGCACTCGACGGTGGCGTGGTCCAGGCCATCGGGCAGCTCTGGCCGCTGCTCTCCGGGGTGCTGCTCCGGTTCATGCCGTTCGGCGTGCAGGGTGCCGCGGTGCTCGGTGCGATCGTCGCCGGCGTGCTGCTCCAGCTCCTCGCACAGGACATGCTGCGACGCGGCCTGCGGATGCGCGAGGTCGTCGCGTTCACGATCGCCCTCGGCGCCAACCCGCTGTACGCCTTCATCGCACTCGACGACCTGCAGGCGTTCCTCGGCATCGCCCTCTTCGCCCTGGCCGTCGTCGACATGGTCCGGTTCTTCGCGTGGGGGGACACGCAGGCGGGGTTCCGCGCTGGACTCGCGCTCATGCTCTCCACGCTGGTCGACCCGATGGGCTTCGTCTACGTCGGCATCGCGGCGCTCGCCGCACCGCTGCTCGACCTGGCGCGGCACGACCAGCGGGGGATCCGTCGGGCGAACGTGCTCGTCCTCGTGTTCCCGAGCCTCGCGGTCGCACTGTCGACCGCCGTCCTCGACCTGATGGTGCTCCACGACCCGTTCGCGGCGCTGCGCGGGACGATCAACGTGTCCGAGCAACGACTCGACGCCCTGCGCCACCTGTTCGCCACCGCGGACGGCCTGCTCCTCGTGGCGATGCTCGTCGCCGGCGCGACCCTGGCACTGCTCGTCCGTCGGCCCGGTGCGATCGCCCTCGTCGCGGCGCTCTTCATCGGGGCCATGGGCGGGTACGCGATCGGGCTCGTGCCGGTCGCGACGGCCGGCAACGTCTTCGTCACCATGCTCAGCGTGGCGATCGCGATCCTGCCGCCCGTCGAGGGCCGCGTCACGAGTGCCCTCGTCGTCGTCCTCGCCGTCCTGCAGGTGCCCCTCGCGTGGGCCGCGGCGTCCGAACGTCAGGTCGTCGTCGAGTGGATGCACGCCGTCACCGCGGTGGTGCTCCGGTGACCGCGCCCGGACCTCTGACCGCAGTCGCAACCGGTGGTCGGCACCGCGGCGAGGAGACCGACTGGCGACCGCGGCACCGCTGCTCCGTGCAGCGGCACGTCGACGAGGGCTGGGTCGCGTCCGCCCGGATCCGCGAGGGCGTCCTCGTCCTGACGAGCGGCCGGTCGGACCCCGACGTCCTCCGCGCAGCGCTCACCGAGGAGTTCGGCGAGCCCGTCGTCCTCCGCAGCGCGTCCGAGGCGGACGTGCGACAACGGGTCGCGTACGAGCTCGAGGAGGAGGTCGCGGACCTCGCGGCCCACGGCCTCGCCCGGACGAACCCGGCGCTGTCCGCCCGGACCGTCCTCTCCCGCGGGCAGCAGGTCGGTGGCGTGGTCGCCCTGCTCGTGTTCGCGGCGTGTCTCGTCCTCGCCCCGGGCAGCACGGTGGCGGTCGCGACGGCGGTGCTCTCGCTCGGCTTCCTCGCCGGCATCCTCTTCAAGTTCTGGGTGTCGATGGTCGGCGCGCGCTTCGACCTGGTCGAGCAGGTCTCGGCCGAGGACGTCGCCGCACTGGACGACGACGCCCTGCCGACGTACACCGTGCTCGTGCCCGTCTTCCGCGAGGCGAACATCGTGCACGACCTCGTCCGGAACCTCGAGGTGCTCGACTGGCCGAAGGACCGGCTCGAGGTCCTGGTGCTCGTCGAGGCCGAGGACCACGAGACCCGCGAGGCCGTCATCGACGCGGCACCACCGGAGTGGATGCGCATCGTCATCGTGCCACCGGGGTCACCGCAGACGAAGCCCCGCGCGTGCAACGTCGGACTGGCGATCGCGCAGGGGGAGTACGTCGTCATCTACGACGCCGAGGACCGTCCGGACCCCGACCAGCTGAAGAAGGTGTTCCTGACCTTCGACCGCGCGGGGGACGACACCGTGTGCGTGCAGGCGGCGCTGAGCTACTTCAACGCCGACGAGAACGCACTCACGCGCATGTTCACGCTCGAGTACTCGTACTGGTTCGACTACATGCTCGCCGGACTCGACGCCCGACAGCTCCCGATCCCGCTGGGTGGCACGTCGAACCACTTCCGCACCGACCTGCTCCGCGAGCTCGGCGGATGGGACCCGTACAACGTCACCGAGGATGCCGACCTCGGCATCCGGGCGTCCGCCGTCGGGTACCGGGTCGCCGTCGTCAACTCGACGACGATGGAGGAGGCGAACACCTCGATCCCGAACTTCGTCCGGCAGCGCTCCCGCTGGATCAAGGGGTACATGCAGACGGCACTCGTGCACGCACGGCGTCCGCGGGCGCTCGTCCGGGAGATCGGGCCGCGTCGGGCCGCCGCGTTCGCCCTGCTCATCGCCGGGACGCCGCTGACGTTCCTCGGGATGCTGCCCGGCGTCGTCGTCACGATCGCGACGCTCGTGCTGCCGGCGGACTGGACCGCGCCGCTGTTCCCGGCACCGGTGCTGTGGCTGTGCGTGCTCGACTTCCTGCTCGGCAACGCCACGATGATCTACCTGACGATGATGGGACCGTACAAGCGCGGGCGGTTCGACCTGATGGGCTGGGCGCTGGTCAACCCGCTCTACTGGATCCTGCACTCGGTCGCCGCGTACAAGGGGCTGTGGCAGCTGATCACCCGGCCGCACTACTGGGAGAAGACGGAGCACGGCCTGACGAAGACCACCGCCTGAGCCCTACGATGCCCGCGTGGACATCGAGTTCGACGCCGAGGTGATCGAGTGGCGCGGACCTGCGCCGTACGTCTTCGCCGTGGTGCCGCCGGACGTGGTCGACCTCGTCCACGACCTCGCGTCCGAGGTGACCTACGGGTGGGGCGTCGTACCGGCCGGGGTGACGATCCGCGGCGTGCGCTGGACGACCTCGCTCTTCCCGAAGGACGGCGGCTACCTCGTACCCCTGCGCACGGCGGAGCGTTGTCGCGCGGCCGTCGAGGTCGGCGACGTCGTCCACGTGACCCTGACCGTCGACGCCCCCTGAGGGCGTGGAGGGGATGACGGGAGTCGAGCATCGGCGCAGTGCCAGTTGGAGGACCGTCGAGGTGGTGGAGGGGATGACGGGAATCGAACCCGCGTGGCCAGTTTGGAAGACTGGGGCTCTACCATTGAGCTACATCCCCGCGCTGCGGCACGAGTCCGCAGCGCCACTATCGTAGCGGACGAACGGCCCCCGACATGCCATCGAACGTGCTGCCGCAGCCGGACGGCTCCGACACGCGCCGCATCAAGCGCTCCCGGGTGCTCTCGTTCGTGCTCCTCGCCGTCGCCGCCGTGGTGTTCTCGCTCCGTCCCGAGGCCTTCGGCGACCCGCAGGCCCAGCCCTGGCACGCCCTGCTGCACGTCTGGCGGATCGTCCTCGGCGTCGCGCTGATGGTCGCCGCGCTCGGGGTGCAGGTCGTCGTCGGGGTGCGGTGGCGGCAGGGTCTCCGGCGCGACGCCGGACAGGAACCGTCCACACCCGGCACGCCTCCCGGGAAGCAGCCACCGCGGGACCGCTAGACTCGTCGCGGTCGTGCGTGCCCTCGGGCGTGCGCGGCCACCTGGCCCAGTCACGGGGCGTAGCTCAGCTTGGTAGAGCGCCCGCTTTGGGAGCGGGAGGTCGCAGGTTCGAATCCTGTCGCCCCGACCAGGTCCACTCGAACGTCAACCAACAGGAGTACATCCCTTGGCCACCAGCACCGTCGACAAGGTGAGCGACACCCGCGTCAAGCTCACCGTGAACGTGACGCCGGACGATCTCAAGCCGAGCATCGACCACGCCTACAAGCACATCGCCGAGCAGATCAACATCCCCGGCTTCCGCAAGGGCAAGGTCCCGCCGGCGATCGTCGACCAGCGCGTCGGCCGCGGCGAGGTCCTGAACCACGCCGTCGGTGACGCCATCGACACCTTCTACCGCCAGGCGGTGGAGGAGCAGGAGCTGCGCATCCTCGGCCGTGCCGAGGCCGACGTCGCCGAGCTCCCGAACGTCAAGGACTTCTCGGGCGACCTCGTCCTCACCTTCGAGGTGGACGTCCGTCCGGAGTTCGACCTGCCGAAGTACGACGAGTACGAGCTCACGGTCGACGCCGTCGAGGTCTCCGACGACGAGGTCGAGGAGGAGCTGCAGAACCTGCGCACCCGCTTCGGCACGCTCGTGACGGTCGACCGTCCGGCGAAGACCGGTGACTTCGCCCAGATCGACCTGACCGCCACCATCGGTGACGACGAGGTCGACTCGGCCACCGGCGTCTCCTACGAGATCGGCTCGGGCGACCTGCTCGAGGGCATCGACGAGGCGCTCGAGTCGCTCACCGCCGGCGAGTCGACCACGTTCGAGTCCACGCTGGTCGGTGGCGACCGCGAGGGCGAGACCGCGCAGATCGCCGTCACCGTCACCGCCGTCAAGGAGCGCGAGCTCCCCGAGGCCGACGACGAGTTCGCGCAGATCGCCAGCCAGTTCGACACCATCGACGAGCTCAAGGGCGACCTCAAGGAGCAGATCGCGAAGTCCAAGACCTTCGGTCAGGGCGCCGCGGCTCGCGACAAGCTCGTCGAGAAGCTCATCGAGGACGTCAACATCCCGATCTCGGAGCAGCTCATCGAGGACGAGGTGCACCGTCACCTCGAGCAGGAGAACCGCCTCGAGGACGACGAGCACCGCAAGGAGGTCTCCGAGTCCAGCGAGAAGGCCTTCCGCTCGCAGCTGCTCCTCGACGCCATCGCCGAGAAGGAGGAGATCCAGGTCTCCCAGGAGGAACTCACGCAGTACCTCATCCAGGCGGCGGCGCAGTACGGCATGGAGCCGGCCGAGTTCATCAAGGTCATCGACCAGAACGGCCAGATCCCCGGCATGGTCGGCGAGGTCGCCCGTTCCAAGGCGGTCGCGACCGTCCTGTCGAAGGTGACCGTCAAGGACACCAACGGTGACGTCGTCGACCTCTCCGCCTTCACCGCCGGTGTGGCGCAGGAGTCGGCTGACGACGAGTCGGCCGACGCCGACGAGGCCACGGAGGCCGACGCGAAGTAACGCGACGCGCTGACGGACGGGAGGCACGGTGCCAGCTGGCACCGTGCCTCCCGTTCGTCGTGCACGCGGTTTCCGCGCCCGCGCACCGCCCAGAGCGAACAGGCGCGAACAGCCGCGTTGCACCCGATAAGTTCGACATCAAGCGACAACTGAACGGGAGCTTTTCCATGGCCGAAGCGACACTGAACCCCAGTGTTTTTGACCGCCTTCTGAGAGACCGGATCGTGTGGCTCGGCTCTGAGGTCCGCGACGAGAACTCGAACGAGATCGCAGCGAAGCTGCTGATGCTCGCCGCCGAGGACCCTGAGAAGGACATCTACCTCTACATCAACTCGCCCGGTGGCTCGATCACCGCGGGCATGGCGATCTACGACACGATGCAGTTCGTGCCGAACGACATCGTCACCGTGGGCATCGGCCTCGCCGCCTCGATGGGGCAGTTCCTGCTCTCGTCGGGTACGCCGGGCAAGCGCTACATCACCCCGAACGCCCGCGTGCTCCTGCACCAGCCGTCCGGTGGCTTCGGCGGCACCGCTGCCGACATCCAGACGCAGGCCAAGGTCATCCTCGACATGAAGCAGCGCATGGCGGAGCTCACGGCCGAGCAGACCGGCAAGTCGATCGAGCAGATCCTCAAGGACAACGACCGCGACAACTGGTTCACGGCGCAGGAAGCGCTCGAGTACGGCTTCGTCGACCACCTCCGTGCGTCCTCGAACGAGGTCGTCGGCGGCGGCGGCACCGTGGGCGACGGCGAGACGCCGACCACGGCAGCCGAGCCCGAGTCCAACTGACCACCACCGAAGAGAAGGAAACGAGAATGCACCTCCCCATGCTCGGTGGCGCGCAGAACGTCCCGGCTCCGTCCGATCGCTACATCCTCCCCAGCTTCGAGGAGCGCACGGCCTACGGCTTCAAGCGGCAGGACCCGTACGCGAAGCTCTTCGAGGACCGCATCGTGTTCCTCGGCGTGCAGGTCGACGACGCGTCGGCCGACGACGTCATGGCTCAGCTGCTCGTGCTCGAGTCGATGGACCCGGACCGCGACATCGTGATGTACATCAACTCGCCCGGTGGCTCGTTCACCGCGATGACGGCGATCTACGACACGATGCAGTACATCCGTCCGCAGATCCAGACGGTCTGCCTCGGTCAGGCTGCCTCGGCGGCGTCGGTGCTCCTCGCTGCCGGTACCCCCGGCAAGCGTCTGGCCCTGCCGAACGCCCGCGTGCTCATCCACCAGCCGGCGACCCAGCAGGGTGGCGGTCAGGCGTCGGACATCGAGATCCAGGCGGCGGAGATCCTCCGCATGCGCACCTGGCTCGAGGAGACGCTGTCGAAGCACTCGAACCGCACTCCGGAGCAGGTCAACAACGACATCGAGCGCGACAAGATCATGTCCGCCGAAGAGGCGCTCGAGTACGGCCTGATCGACCAGGTCCTCACGAGCCGCAAGAACCTGCCGGCGCTCGTCAAGTAGCGCTGCACGCGCGAAGGCCCCGCACCGATCGGTGCGGGGCCTTCGTCGTGTCCGCTCGGACGGGCATCCCCGGCCGGGAGGCGCGGTGCCGGTCCGGTGGGACGCCGTCAGTCCTCGTCGTGGTCGTCGGTCGCCGGTGTGGCCGGGCGGCGTCGGAGCAGCAGCAGGACCGCTACGACGACACCGGCGAGCACGACGCCGCCGGCACCGATGAACAGGGCGTCGGTCGCGCTCGAGTCGCCGCCGGTGTCACCGGCTGCGCCGTCGTGGGCGCCGGACCCCGCGCCTGACGCCGCGCCGGACTCCGAGCCGCCCCCGTCGCCGGTCGTGCAGGTCGCCGGCTCCGCCGTGCCGCGGTCGGGGGAGAAGCCCGTCGGCGCCTTCCACGTGAAGTCGTACCGGTCGGAGACGGTGTGGCCGTCGGCGGACACGATCTGCCACTCGACCTCGTACTTCCCCGACTCGCCGAGGGCCGCCTTCGTGGTCATCGACGGACCGTCGACGGAGACGCAGCCGTCCTCGTGGTAGCGCCCGTCGGGGCCGATCACCCGGAAGGCGAACCCCGAGTCCGATCCGCCGATCGCCAGCAGCCGGTCGTTCGTGGTGATGTCGAAGCGGTCAGGCAGCTCGGTCAGGGTCCCACCGACCGGCGGGGTCGAGGACACCAGGTAGTTGTGCGCGCTGGCGGGCGCAGCGAGCCCGAGGACCGCACCGCCCGCCACGGCGAGGGTCGCGGCGGTCGCGGCCACGGGCCTCCAGGCCGAGCGGCGGGACGCGTCGGACCGACGGCCGCCCGTCGGACGTGCGCGACGGGTCACTTCGCGGCGTCCCGGCGGCGGGTGGCGGCGACGGCGACGACCAGGCCGACCGCGCCGACCACGAGGCCGCCGAGGCCGAGGAACCGGCCGACGAGGTCAGGCTGCGCCGCGGTGGTCGTGGTGTCGGTCGCGGTCGCGGTGGTGGCGTCGTCGTCGTCACCGTTCGCCGAGCTGGCGGCGGTCAGGACGATGGACGGCGCGGGGTGCTCGGGCTCGGCCTTCCCGCTCTCCTGGACCTGGTCCCAGTCGGTCGAGCCCTGCTCGCAGGTCTGCACGACCGGGAAGGAGACGCGGTCGCCGGGCTTGCCGTCGGGCAGTGCGAAGGACAGCGAGAAGGTGTCGCGCTCGTCGGCGGGGAGCGGCGTCTTCGCCGTGTAGGTGACGCTCGTCACGCGCTCGGCGCCGGCCTCCGACTCCTCGTCGCTCGCGGCGCTGCTCGACGGGGCGGTGTACGGCTCGGTGGCCTTCGTGATGGTCCAGTTCGGGTTCACGGTCGGCGTGACCTCGATGACGGACTCGGGCACCTGGAAGACGAGCTTCGTCGTGGGGGAGCCGTCGCAGCCGTGCGGGACCGAGAAGGTCGCCGTGGTGTACGAGTTCGCCGCGGTCGAGGTCGCATCGGCCTCGACGTGCGCGCTGGCGGCCGCCGCGGTGCCGAGGACGATCGCGGCGGTGACGCCGAGGGTTCCGGTGCCGAGGAGGGCGAGGCGCTTCGTCATGGGGTCCTTCCGGTTCTCTACAACTTGTAGAGGAACGGGGCAACGGTACCAGGTGTGCACGCCCTGGGCGAACGGGCGGGGACAGGCCGGGCGGCGTCGCGGTGGCTGTCACCGGATGCGGTTAGAGTCGATCACATCGGGCGGGTCACCAGCCTGCATCGGTCGAACGCACCGGTCATCCAAGGAGGGCATCGACATGGCACGCATCGGGGAGAGCGCTGACCTGCTGAAGTGCTCCTTCTGCGGCAAGAGCCAGAAGCAGGTCCAGCAGTTGATCGCCGGACCGGGCGTGTACATCTGCGACGAGTGCGTCGAGCTGTGCAACGAGATCATCGAGGAGCGCCTCGCCGAGGCGGGCGAGGACACGACGAGCGGCGACTTCGAGCTGCCCAAGCCCCGGGAGATCTTCGACTTCCTGCAGGAGTACGTGATCGGGCAGGACCCGGCGAAGCGCGCCCTGGCCGTGGCCGTCTACAACCACTACAAGCGCATCCGGGCGCAGGGGCAGATCACCGCTGCCGAGGATCGTGACGACGTCGAGATCGCGAAGTCGAACATCCTGCTCATCGGCCCGACCGGCTGCGGCAAGACCTACCTGGCGCAGACCCTGGCCAAGCGGCTCAACGTGCCGTTCGCCGTCGCCGACGCCACCGCGCTGACCGAGGCCGGCTACGTGGGCGAGGACGTCGAGAACATCCTGCTCAAGCTGATCCAGGCCGCGGACTACGACGTCAAGCGCGCCGAGACCGGCATCATCTACATCGACGAGGTCGACAAGATCGCGCGCAAGGCGGAGAACCCGTCGATCACCCGCGACGTCTCGGGCGAGGGTGTGCAGCAGGCGCTGCTCAAGATCCTCGAGGGCACGACGGCCTCGGTCCCACCGCAGGGCGGCCGGAAGCACCCGCACCAGGAGTTCATCCAGATCGACACGACGAACGTGCTGTTCATCGTGGCCGGTGCGTTCGCCGGGCTCGAGGACATCGTGTCGTCGCGCGTCGGCAAGCGCGGGATCGGCTTCGGTGCTCCACTGCACAGCCCGCTCGACCAGCAGGACCTGTTCGCCGACGTCCTGCCCGAGGACCTGCACAAGTTCGGGCTCATCCCGGAGTTCATCGGACGCCTGCCGGTCGTCACGACCGTGTCGCAGCTCGACCAGGCAGCGCTCATGCAGATCCTCACCGAGCCGAAGAACGCGCTCGTGAAGCAGTACCAGCGGATGTTCGCGATCGACGGTGTCGAGCTGGAGTTCGATCGTGGTGCGCTCGAGGCGATCGCGGACCTCGCGGTGCTGCGCCAGACCGGTGCCCGCGGACTCCGGGCGATCCTCGAGGAGGTCCTCGGCCCGGTCATGTTCGACGTGCCCTCGGACGACGACGTCGCCCGCGTGGTGATCACCCGCGAGTCCGTGCTCGAGAACGCGGCGCCGACGATCGTGCCGCGCCCGCGGGCGAAGCGTGTGGAGAAGTCGGCGTAGCGTCCGACGCCCGCCGATCGACGGCCCGGTCTCCGTGCGGGGCCGGGCCGTCGCCGCGCTACTCGAGCCCGCGGCGCCGCAGCAGCGGGCCGACCTCCGCATCGCGGCCGCGGAACGCCCGGTAGGCCTCGAGGGGGTCCTGCGCGCCGCCCACCCCGAGCACGAGCGACGCGAAGCGCTGCCCGGCCTCGCGCGACAGGCCGCCGTGCTCGCGGAACCACTCGACGGTGTCGGCGTCGAGCACCTCCGACCAGATGTACCCGTAGTACCCCGCGTCGTACCCGCCGGAGAACGTGTGCGCGAAGTACGTCGACGAGTAGCGCGGCGGGACCGCAGCGACGTCGACACCAGCGGCTGCGAGGGCGTCGCGCTCGAACGCCTCGACGTCGGTCACCGCGGCGGCCTCGGCGGCCGACAGGCGGTGCCACGCCTGGTCGAGCAGCGCCGCGGCGAGGTACTCCGTCGTCGAGAAGCCCTCGTTGAAACCGGCGGAGTCGCTCAGCCCGAGGACGAGCTCCGGCGGCAGCGGCTCGCCGGTCTCGTGGTGCTTCGCGTAGTTCGCCAGCACGGAGGGCCAGGTCACCCACATCTCGTTCACCTGCGACGGGAACTCCACGAAGTCCCGTTCGACGTTCGTGCCGGAGAACCGCGGGTAGGTGGTCCGAGCGATGAGCCCGTGCAGCGCGTGCCCGAACTCGTGGAAGAGCGTCTCGACCTCGTCCTGGATCAGCAGCGTGGGCGAACCGGTGGCGGGCTTGGCGACGTTGAGGTTGTTCACGACGACGGGCAGCGTGCCGAGCAGGTGCGACTGCTCGACGACGGGGTTCATCCACGCGCCGCCACGCTTGCCGTCCCGCGTGTACAGGTCGAGCAGGTACAGCCCGACCTCGGCGCCGTCCTCGTCGCGCACCTCGAAGACCCGGACCTCGCCGTTGTAGCCGTGCAGGTCCTGGCGCTCGGTGAAGGTCAGGCCGTACAGGGCGCCGGCGGCGTGGAACACCCCGTCGTGCAGCACACGGTCGGCCTCGAAGTAGGGGCGCAGTGCCGAGCTGTCGGCGGCGAACTGTTCGCCGCGCAGGACCTCGGTGGCGTAGGCCCAGTCCCAGGCCTCGACGTCGAAGCCGACGGTGCGGGAGCGCACGGCACGCTCGTCCTCGGCGTTCGCTGCGGCGGCGGGCACGAGCGACGAGAGCAGCCCGTCGACGGCCTCGGGCGTACCCGCGGTCTCGTCGGCGGTGACCACGGCGGCGTGGTTCGGGAACCCGAGCAGTTCCGCCCGCTCGGCCCGTAGGCGCACGATGCGCAGGAGCACCTCGCGGTTGTCGTACGCGTTCCCACGACGGCCGCGGGACAGGGACGCGCGCATGATCCGCTCGCGGAGCCCGCGGTCGTGCAGCGAGGCCAGCCACGGGTGCCCGGTGTACAGCGGCAGCGTCACGAGCCAGCCGTCGAGCCCGCGGTCCTGCGCAGCTGCTGCGGCGGCCGACTTCGCCCCGTCGTCGAGCCCGGCGAGCTCGGCCTCGTCGGTGACGTGCACCGCCAGGTCGTTCGTGTCCTCGAGCAGGTTCCGCTCGAAGGTCGTGGTGAGCGTGGAGAGCTCCTGGTTGATCGCGGTCAGGCGCTCCTTGCCGGTGTCGTCGAGGCCGGCCCCCGCGAGCGTCATCTCGGTGTGCACGCGCTCGACGAGCCGTCGGTCCTCGTCGGTCAGGTCCGTCCGCTCACCGAGCGAGGAACGGACCGCGTCCACCCGCGCGTACAGGCGTGCGTCGAGGGTGATCGCGTCGCGATGGGCGGCGAGGAGCGGTGACACCTCGGCCTCGAGGTCGTGGAGCTCCGGCGTCGAGTCCGCGGAGGACAGGGTGAAGAAGACGTGCGAGACCCGGGTCAGCAGCTGCCCGGAGCGTTCGAGCGCCACCAGGGTGTTCTCGAACGTCGGGCCGTCGGGGTCGGCACTGATGGCCTCGACCTCGGCGCGCTGCTCGGCGATGCCGGCGTCGAACGCGGGACGGAAGTGCTCGAGCCGGACGTCGTCGAACGGCGGCAGGGCGTAGGGGAGGGTGCTCGGCTGGTCGAACGGGGTGTCCATGGCCCCACCCTACGGACCGGGCCGGATGCCGGACGGGAGGCTCGTGGCGGGTACGGCCACGAGCCTCCCGTCCGCCGTGTGGTCCGGTCAGCGCTCCCGACGGGTGGCGTGGCGCGTCGCCGCGTCGATGAGCGTCTCCGCCGCGCGACGCGCGTGGCGGGCCGGCGCAGTGTCTCCGGCGATCGCCGCGGTCGTCTGCGCTCCCTCTGCGAGCAGGGCGAGCTGCGCGGCGAGCTCCTCGGCGGTGTCTGCGTCGGGCACCGCTGCGGCAGCGAGCTCGGCGACGTAGCGCTGGAACGAGTCCTTGTGCTCGCGGGCGATCTCGGCCACCGCGGGCGACGTCGCGCCGAGCTCGCCGAACGCGTTGATGAAGCCGCAGCCGCGGAAGGTGTCGTCGCCGAACCACTGCTCCAGGAAGTCGTACATCGCGAGCAACCGGTCGCGAGGCGTGTCGGCGGCGGCGACGGCCTGCTCGATGCCGCGCTCCCAGTACGCGTGTCGGCCGCCGAGCACCGCCGCGACGAGCTGCTCCTTGCCGGGGAACACCGAGTACAGCTTCTTCAGCGAGACGCCGGCGGCCGTCCGGATCTCGTCCATGCCCACCGACTGGAACCCGCGGGCGTAGAACAGTGCGTCCGCGGCGTCGACGATCCGCGACCGGACCTCCGGGTCCACGGTGCTGCTCGTGGTGGCCATGCGTCCCCTTGTTCCCTGTGTGTCCGCCGGTTCCGACTTGCGGCGGGAACCGGCGTTCTCTAGTGTAGGCCGCAGTCGGAGAGAACGATCGTTCTCGCCGGCTCGTGCTCGCCGGGCCCTGATCCCCCGGCGATGCGGCGGCGCCTCGGGAGGCCCGCCCGTACGACGGCACCCCGGTCCACGCCGTTCCGTGGGTCGGGGTGCCGTCGAGCGGGGACCGGTCAGTCCTCCTCCGGCGCGTCGTCCGGGTTCGTCACCTGTGCCCGTCCGGCTGGGTCGAGGTGGATCGCCGTACCGTCGTCGAGCTCGACGACGGGCTTGCCCTCCAGGTAGGTCAGCGTCCAGCGCCAGGTCGACGCGTCGACCGACTCCGTCGCCAGCTCGTCCTCGACGCCCCGGACGGCGACGACCACCGCGTCGGGGAGCCGCTCGGGCGGCTGTCCGCCGACGTTCCAGCGTGTGCCCAACTGCATCCGTGCCTCCGTTGCCGACTCGTGATCCGTGCTCGTACTCGAACACGTGCTCGTACTCGAACTCGTGCTCGTGCTCGTGCTCGTGCAGGTGTTCGTGCTCGAACACGTGCCGGCGGGCCGGGCGCACGCGCGACCCGGCCCGCCGGGGGCGACGCTACGCCTGCTGCTCGGCGAGCTCGATCTCGGTCACCGCGAGCTCCTCGCCGTCGGTGAACGACAGGTTCTCGATGCGCCCGACGGCCGCCAGGTCGACCGCCGCACGCTCGATCAGCGCGCGCTGGTCGGCCGGAGCGGCGACGACGGCCCGGGTCACCGGCGTCTTCTGGGACGCCTTGGCGGCGGTCTTCGCACCGCGGATCCCGATCAACGCCTGGCCGACGGCCGCGAGCAGCCCGGTCGGCTCGGCCTGGGTCGGCAGCTCCGCGACCGTCGGCCACGCCGCCGTGTGCACGCTCGTGTCGTGGGTCCAGGCCCACACCTCCTCCGTCGCGAACGGGAGGAACGGTGCCAGCAGACGGAGCAGCGCGTCGATCGCGGCACGCAGCGCCAGGACCGCGCTCGCCTGGGTCTCGTGCGTCGCGTCCGGTGCGGTGCCGTAGGCGCGCTCCTTGACGAGTTCGAGGTAGTCGTCGCAGAACGTCCAGAAGAACCGCTCGGTGACCTCGAGCGCACGCGCGTGGTCGAACCCGTCGAACGCCGCGGTCGCCTGCTCGATCACGGAGCCGAGCTCGGCCAGCACGTCGACGTCGAGGGGCTCGGTGACGCTCGTCGCGCCGCTCGGCAGCTCGAAGCCGTAGACGAACTTCGCCGCGTTGAGCACCTTGATCGCCAGACGACGACCGACCTTGATCTGCTTCGGGTTCTGCGGGTCGAAGGCCGCGTCGGTGCCGAGCTTCGACGAGGCCGCCCAGTAGCGGACCGCGTCGGCGCCGTGCTGCTCGAGGATCGACAGCGGCGTGACGACGTTGCCCTTCGACTTCGACATCTTCTTGCGGTCGGGGTCGACGATGAAGCCCGAGATGCTCGCGTGCTTCCACGGCGCGACGTCGGCCTCGAGCTGGCTGCGCAGTGCCGTCGTGAAGAGCCACGTGCGGATGATGTCCTGCGCCTGCGGGCGGACGTCGTACGGGAACACCAGGTCGTACAGCGCCGGGTCGGTCTCCCACTTGCCGGCGAGCTGCGGGGTCAGCGACGAGGTCGCCCACGTGTCCATCACGTCGAGCTCGCCCTGGAACCCGCCGGCGACGCCGCGCTGGTCCTCCATGTAGCCGGGGGCCGGCTCGGACGCCGGGTCGACGGGCAGCTGGGCCTCGGTCGGGACGATCGGCTGGTCGAAGACCGGGTTGCCGTCGGCGTCGAGCGGGTACCAGACCGGGATCGGCACACCGAAGAAGCGCTGGCGCGAGATGAGCCAGTCGCCGGACAGGCCACCGACCCAGTTGTCGTAGCGGACGCGCATGAAGTCCGGGTGGAAGGCGATCTCCTCGCCGCGCTTCCGCAGGGTCTCCTTGAGCTGCTCGTCACGCGCACCGTTCACGATGTACCACTGGCGGGTCGAGACGATCTCGAGCGGCTTGTCGCCCTTCTCGAAGAACTTCACCGGGTGGTTGATCGTCTTCACGTCACCGACCAGCTCGCCGGACTCGGTGAGGGCGTCCACGAGGACCTTCTTCGCCGAGAACACCGTCTTGCCGGCCATCTCGGCGTAGAGCTCCCGGCCGCGGGCCGACTCGATCCACGCGGGCTCGTCGGAGCGCACGCGACCGTCGAACCCGATGATCGCGCGGTTCGGCAGCTGCAGCTCGCGCCACCAGACCACGTCGGTGGTGTCCCCGAAGGTGCAGACCATCGCGATCCCGGCGCCCTTGTCCTGCTGCGCGAGGTGGTGCGCGAGCACCGGGACCTCGACGTCGAACAGGGGGGAGCGGACGGTCTTCCCGAACAGGTCCTGGAAGCGCTCGTCGTCCGGGTGCGCGACGAGGGCGACACAGGCCGGCAGCAGCTCGGGGCGGGTGGTCTGGATCACGACGTCGTCACCGCCGTCGGTGCGGTGGAACGCCAGTCCGTGGTACGCGCCCGGCATCTCCTTGTCCTCGAGCTCGGCCTGGGCGACGGCGGTGCGGAAGGTGACGTCCCAGAGCGTCGGGGCGTCGGCCTGGTACGCCTCGCCGCGCTCGAGGTTGCGAAGGAACGCACGCTGCGCGCTCGCCCGCGAGGTGTCGTCGATGGTGCGGTACGACTGCGTCCAGTCGACCGACAGGCCGAGCGTGCGGAAGAGGTGCTCGAACTGCTGCTCGTCCTGCACGGTGAGGCGCTCGCACAGCTCGATGAAGTTGCGACGCGAGATCGGCAGCTGGTCGCCGGCCTTGCTCGACTTGCCGTCGCCGCCCTCGAACGGCGGGACGAATGCCGGGTCGTAGGGGAGCTGCGGGTCGCAGCGGACCCCGTAGTAGTTCTGCACGCGGCGCTCGGTCGGCAGGCCGTTGTCGTCCCAGCCCATCGGGTAGAAGACGTGCTTGCCGCGCATGCGCTCGTACCGGGCCTTGAGGTCGGTGTGCGTGTACGAGAAGACGTGGCCGATGTGCAGCGAGCCCGAGGCGGTCGGCGGCGGGGTGTCGATCGAGTAGACGGCGTCCTTCGTGGCGCTGTCGCGGTCGAAGCGGTAGGTGCCGTCCTGCTCCCAGACCGGACCCCAGACGTCCTCGAGGCCGTCCACCGTGGGCTTGTCGGGCATGGGCTTCGTCATGGCGGGGCCTTTCGATCGATGTGTGCGGCACCGAGTCCGTGGTGAGGTGCCTGAGTGTCGCGCGTACAGTACGCGGTGGTCTCATCGTAGCGGCCCACCGCGTGGGAGCGCTCCATCTGGTAGGCTGTCGGAGTTTGTCCGGCGGACGCGGTGTTCGCAGGGACTGCACAGTCGCTCTCCGCCGGATGCCCGAAGGCAAGACACAGCACTACCGGAGGAACGAACGTGGCACCGAACGAAGCACACCAGCACGGCGACCGGCCGTTGCGCACGAAGGCCCAGGCCAAGCGCGCGCGCCGCAAGCTGACCGAGGACGACGTCACCGTCGTCGAGGAGTCGCTGCTCAAGCGTGCCGTCGCCGCGGCGGCCCTCGGCAACGCGATGGAGTGGTTCGACTTCGGCATCTTCGCCTACCTGACGGTCACCATCTCGAAGGTGTTCCTGCCGGCGGGCGACCCGACCTCGAACCTCGTCGCGACCTTCGGGTTCTTCGCGGCCGCGTTCATCGTGCGTCCGATCGGCGGCGCCGTCTTCGGTCCGATCGGCGACAAGATCGGCCGACAGAAGGTCCTCGCGCTGACGATGATCCTGATGGCCGCCGGCACGCTCATGATCGGCCTGATCCCGTCGTACGCGACGATCGGCTTCTGGGCGCCGGTGCTGCTCCTCGTCGCCCGCTTCGTGCAGGGCTTCTCGACGGGTGGTGAGTACGGCGGCGCCGCGACCTTCATCGCCGAGTACTCGCCGGACAAGCGCCGCGGGTTCATGGGCTCGTGGCTCGAGTTCGGCACGCTCGCCGGCTACGTGCTCGGTGCCTCGATCGTCACGGTCCTGCAGTACGCGATGCCCGAGGACACCCTGCTCAGCTGGGGCTGGCGCATCCCGTTCATGATCGCTGGTCCGCTCGGCCTCATCGGCCTCTACCTCCGCCTCAAGCTCGAGGAGACCCCGGCGTTCCAGAAGCAGCAGGAGCAGGCCGCCGAGCGCGAGTCGCAGAAGACCCCGTTCCTCAAGCTGTTCGCCGAGAACTGGCGCTCGCTCCTCATCTGCATCGGCCTGGTCCTCGTGTTCAACGTGACCGACTACATGCTGCTGTCGTACATGCCGACCTACCTCGAGACGAACCTCGGGCAGAACGCCACGTTCGGCCTGATCCTCATCGTCATCGTGATGATCCTCATGATGGTCGTCATCACCTTCGGTGGTCGCCTGTCCGACAAGTTCGGCCGTCGACCGGTCCTCGCCGCGGGCTGCATCGGGTTCATCGTGCTGTCCTGGCCGGCGCTCAAGCTCGTCCAGACCGGCAGCGGCGCGGGCGTCTTCTTCGGCCTGCTGATCCTCGGTCTCGTGCTCGTCACGTTCACCTCGACCATGCCGTCGACCCTCCCCGCGCTGTTCCCGACGATCATCCGCTACGGTGCCCTGGCGATCGCGTTCAACGTGTCGGTCTCGCTGTTCGGTGGCACGACCCCGCTCGCCACGCAGGCGCTCATCGCCGGTGCGAAGGACGCGGGCCTGTCGTGGGCCGAGGACATCCCCGCCTTCTACCTGATGCTCGCCGCCGTGATCGGCCTCGTCGCCGTGTTCTTCACCAAGGAGACCGCTGCGACCCCGCTCATGGGCTCGGGCCCGACGGTCGCCCACGAGGACGAGGTCGCGGGCGTCATCGAGGACTACAACGACCCGACGTCGGAGCTCGCGCAGTCCGACTGGGCGAAGGACTTCTCGACGAGCGAGATCCCGATCATCTCGGGCGACGCCCCGACGCCGGGCGCCGACAGGGAGCCCGCGGGCCCGTAGTCACCGCTGTCGGCCAGGAGGCACGGTGCACGTCCGTCGCGGACGCGCACCGTGCCTCCTGTCAGTTCCGCGAGAGCGACAGTGTTCCGCCGTCGTTCGGCCGAGAACTGTCGCTCTCGCGGAACAACCCGGAGCCCGAAGCGCGCCGCGCTCAGGCGCCGCGGGCGAGCCGGGCGGCGGCGTCGACCAGGCGTGCCGTCGCGGGGTGCTCCGGCGCGCCGAGCACCCGCTCCGCCGGCCCCTGCTCGACCACGCGGCCCCGGTCGACGACGAGCACGTCGTCGGCCATCCGCCGGACGGCACGCAGGTCGTGCGAGACGAACACCATCGCCACGTCGGTCTCGTCGCGCAGCCCTTCGAGCAGCGTGAGCACCGCGTCCTGCACGGTCGCGTCGAGTGCCGTCACGGGCTCGTCGAGCACGACCACCTCGGGCGAGGTCGCCAGCGCCCGGGCGATCGCCAGCCGCTGCCGCTGCCCGCCGGAGAGCGTGCGCGGTGCCCGTGACCGCAGCGCAGGATCGAGTCCCACCTGCCGGAGCGCGGCGTCGACCTCTGCGGCCAGCCGACCCAGCGCGCGACGTTCCCGACCGTCGGTCAGGGCGTCGGCGAGCACCCGGTCGACCGTCCACCGTTCGTCGAACGTCGCGGCGGGGTCCTGCACGACGGCCGCCACCCGGTGCCGTCTGCCCCGGCGGTCGCGCTCGGGCAGCGGGACCCACGGCTGCCCGTCGAGCGTGACGGTCCCGTCGTCGGGCGTCTCGAGCCCGAGCAGCATCCGCGCCACCGTGGTCTTGCCGGACCCGGACGCGCCGATCACGCCGACGACCCGGCCGGGGTGGACGGCGATCGAGACGTCGTCGACCGCGGGTACCCCGTCGAACGACCGCGAGATCCCGACCCCGTGCAGCAGCGGCGGCGGCCCGGGCGCCGGATCGAGGACCGTCGACACCGCACCGGCACCGGCGCCGGCAGCGGAGTGCCGCTCGTCGCCCGCCCGAGCCGCGCGCACGAGCGCCTGCGTGACGGGGTGACCGGGCGCGCCGAGGACGTCGGCGACCGGTCCGTGCTCGACCACCGTGCCGTCGTCGACGACCAGCACGCGGTCGGCCCAGCCGGCCACGAGCCCGAGGTCGTGGGTGATGACGAGGAGCCCGGCGCCGCGCTCCTGCACTGCCCGGAGCTGCTCCATCACCGTGACCGCCACGACCGCGTCGAGCGCCGTGGTCGGCTCGTCCGCCACCACGAGGGCGGGGGAGGCCACGGTCGCCGCCGCGATGAGCGCCCGCTGCCGCATCCCACCGGAGAGCGTGCCGGAGCGTCGGCCGTCGGTCGCCATCGCCGGGTCGAGTCCCACGCCGGACAGGGCCGCGCGGACGGCGTCGACCCGTTCGGCTGCGCGCAGGTCGGTGTGCAGGCGCAGGGCGTCGGCGACCTCGCGGCCGACCGGGCGCAACGGGTCGAGGGCGCCGAGGGCCTCCTGGCCGACGTAGCCGACGGACCGCCCGCGGAGTCGACGCCAGCGACGCTCGGGGAGGCCGCGGACGTCCGCGCCGACGAGGTCGAGCCGGTCGGCGGTGACGTCGGCACCCGCGGCGGAGAGGCCGAGCACCGCCCGGGCGGTCACGGTCTTGCCGGAGCCGGACGCCCCGACGAGGGCGACGCACTCGCCGGCGTCGACGTGCAGGTCGACGTCGTGCACCACCGTCGTGCCGTCGATCGACACCGAGAGCCCCCGGACGTCGAGCACGCGGGTCCCCGTGGTCGGGAGGGCACCGGACGGCGTCGGGACCCCGCCCGGCGCCCGGTCCGCGCGCGTCACCGTGCAGCCCCCGTCCGACGCAGGGCGCGACCGAGCACCGTCACGGCGGTCGCCAGGACGACGATCGCGAGACCGGGGAAGGTGCTCATCCACGGCGCGGTCAGCAGGTAGGTCCGTCCGTCCGCGAGCATCGCGCCCCACTCCGGTGCGGGCGGCGGGGTCCCGACGCCGAGGTAGCTGAGCGCGGACGCCCACACGATCGCCTGCCCGACCCCGAGCGTGGCGACCGCGACGACGGGCCAGAGTGCCGCGGGCAGCACGTGGCGGACCAGGATCCGGCCGGGGGAGCGGCCCTGCAGCACGGCGGTCTCGACCACCTGCGACGACCGGGCGCTGCGCACCAGGCCGCGGACGATCCGGGCGTACCCGGGCGCGGTCGCGAACCCCACCGCCAGGGTCGCCGGCACCGGTCCGGGTCCGGTGACCGCGATGACGACGAGTGCGACGAGCAGCAGCGGCAGCGCGAAGGCCACCTCGGTCACCCGACCGACGACCGCGTCCACGAGCCGTCCGCCGAGCCCGGCGAGCGTGCCGAGCAGGACCCCGGTGGCCCCGCCGACGAGCGTCGCGGCCACCCCGACCAGCAGCGAGGCCCGCGTCCCCGCGACGACACGCGTGAGCACATCGCGCCCGGACTCGTCCGTGCCGAACGGGTGCGCCGCACCGGGTGGCGCCAGCGCGTCCGTCGGGTGCACCGCGAGGGGGTCGCCGCCGCCGAGCAGCGCCGGCCACACCGCGGCCACCACGGCCACCGCGACGACGATCGCCGCGATCGTTCCCGCCGGGCCGAGCGTCCCCCCACGGAACCGCTCGGATCGCCGGGCCCGTCGTCCTGGTGCACCGGCCTGGAGGCCCGGGTCGAGCACCCCGCTCACCGTGCGTCCGCCCCGTGCTGCTTCCCCATGCCGACGTGCCCTCGCCGCGTCCGTCCGGTCCGCGCTCGTCCACTCCGCGCTCGTCCGCGGGTGCGCGGGTCCACCGCCTGCTCGACGAGGTCCGCGACCGCGAGCACGACGACGTAGGCCGCGGCGGACACCAGCGCGATCCCGGCCACGAGCGGCATGTCCCGCTGGGTGACCGCGGTGACCAGGGCGCGACCGATCCCGGGCAGCGCGAAGACCGACTCGACGACCACGGCGCCGGACACCAGCGACCCGAAGGCCCAGGCGGACAGGGCGATGCCGGGGAGTGCGGCGTGCCGGAGCAGGTGCCGCCCGAACAGCCCGACCCGGGACTCGCCACGACCGCGCGCCGCCAGGGCGAACGCGGAGCGCTGGGCGTCGACCACGCCGTCGCGGACCGTCTCGGCGAGGTACCCGGCGACCGGCACGGCGACGGTGAGCACGGGCAGGACCCACCCGCGCAGGCTGCCGTCCGACACCGCCGGCACCCACCCGAGGGCGCTCGCGAAGACCACGATGAGCACGCTGCCGAGCCAGAAGTGCGGCACGACGCTCGCGGTGACGGTGATCGCTCCCGTGAGCGCCGCGGCGATCCGACCCCGCTGCGTCGACCACCACGCGGCGCCGATCGCCAGGACCCAGGCGACGACGAGCCCGGCGACGGCGAGCGTCAGCGTCACCGGGACCTGCTGCGCGAGGAGCTCGGACACGGGTGTGCGGAACGCGTACGAGTCGCCGAGGTGCCCGGTCGCCAGGCGCCCGAGGAACACCGCGTACTGCACGAGCACCGGCTGGTCGAGCCCGTACTCGCGGCGGACCGACTCGACCGCCGCGGCCGAGGCCTGCGACCCGGGGCCGCCGAGGATCGCCAGCGCCGGGTCACCGGGGATCAGCCGGATCGCGACGAAGACGATCGTGGCGACCGCCCACAGCACCCCGACACCGCCGGCCAGTCGACGGAGTCCCCACAGGACCCAGACCGACCACCCGCGACGGGTGACGGCGCGTCGCGGGGGTGGGGCGGGCCTCCCGGCCGGGTCGCCCGTCAGCGCGCGATCCACGCGGTGCCGAACCACGGGGTGGAGACCGACGTGGTCTCGATGCCGTGGACCGACGAGCGGTACAGGAAGTGGTTCTGCTGGTCGTAGAGCGGCAGGACGGTGCCGCTGGCCAGGATCCGCTGCTGCGCCTGTCGGTACAGGGCACGGCGCTCGTCGGCGTCCGACGTGCGCGCCGCCCGCTCCACCAGCTCGTCGACCGTCGGGTCGTCCAGCTGCGCGAGGTTCGCGAAGTAACCGGAGGGGGCGGGCTCGATGCTCGCGCTGTCGTAGAGGATGCGGAGGACGTCCGGGCCGACCTTCGTGTACGGCGCGCTCACGACGTCGTACTCGTTCGCGGCGAGCGCGGCGTACCAGCTCGACAGGTCGAGCTCCTCGAGCCGGACGTCGAAGCCGACGGCCTTCTCGGAGGCCTGGACCTGCTGGAACAGGCTGCGCTCCGCCGGCACCGACTGGTTCGTCGACACCGGGAAGGTGACCGTGAGCCGCTGCCCGTCCTTCTCGCGGACGCCGTCGCTGCCGACCTTCCAGCCGGCCTCGTCGAGCAGCCGCTTCGCCGTGCTCGGCGAGTACTCGAAGAGCGCGGGGTCGGAGTACCCGTCCGGCTCGACGCTGGAGAGCACCGAGTACGAGCGCTTCGCGGTGCCGAGGAACAGGCTCTGCAGGCCCGGGTCGATCTCGGCACCGGCGATGAAGGCCTTGCGCACGGCCTCGTCGCGGAACACACCGTGCCCGGAGTTCAGCTCGAGACGGTTCGAGGCGCCGGGACGCGGGGCGTCGAGGTCGCGGATGGTGCCCTTGGTCGAGGCACTCTTCAGCTGGTCGGGCTGGGCGTTGTCGATGACGTCGACCTGGCCGGCCTGGAGCGCCGCGTACCGCGACGTCGAGTCGGGCAGGAAGCGCCAGGTGATGCCGTCGAGGCGGGGCTTCGTCGAGCCGGACAGCGGCGTGTAGTCGTCGTTCTTCGCCAGCGTGATGCGGTCACCGCGCTGCCACTGGGTCACGGTGAAGGGGCCGGTGCCGACCGGGGCAGCGCAGTTCGTGGCCTGCGGGCGCTGGAGGGCCTTCGGCGACTCCATGCCGACCCAGGGCTGCGAGAACGACTCGAGCAGCGCGCTGTCCGGACGGCTCAGCGTCAGCGTGACCGTGTGGTCGTCGGTCGCCGTGGCCTTCGTGATCGACTGCAGGGCGAGGTAGCCCGTGCTCGACGCCGTCGTCGGGTCCTGGACGTGCTCGATGTTCGCGACCACGGCGTCCGCGTCGAACGGGGTGCCGTCGGAGAACCGGACGTCCGTGCGCAGGTCGAGCGTCAGGGTCTTGCCGTCGTCGCTCGTCGTCCACCGCGTCGCAAGGGCCGGCGTCGGCTGCCCATCGCGGTCGAGGCCGGTGAGCATCTCGATGTACTGCGTCGACAGCAGCGCCTGCGGGTAGTTCCCACCGACGTGCGGGTCGAGGCAGGTCGGCTCGGCGTCGCCGGAGGCGTAGGTGAGCGTGCCACCCCTGACGGGCGTGCTCGCGTCCGTGGCGGTGCCGCCGCCGGTGCAGGCGGTCAGGGCCAGCAGGACCGCGGTGGCACCCGCGGCGGTGAGGAGTGCGCGGGCGCGTGTTTTCTGTACTCGGTCCAAGATCATGGCGGATCGAGTCTAGCGGTTTACTGAGCACATGGACGAGACGATGCGCCGCGGTGGCCGCCCCCGACGGTCGAGCGCCGAGGTCCTCGCCGACGCCGCCGCCGAACTGTTCCTCGAGCAGGGCTACGCGCGCACGACCGTCGACCAGATCGCAGCACGGGCCGGGGTGAGCCGGGCGACGTTCTTCAACTACTTCGGGGCGAAGTCGGACGTGCTCTGGCTGGAGCTCGACGCCGCGGTCGCCGACCTGCCCGCGTTCCTCGCCGCATCGACGGAGCCCTCGTCCGTGCGGGCCGTCGAGGAGGCGCTCCTCGCCGCGGCGCGGGCGCACGACCCGGAGCAGGTCCCGTGGGCCATCGCCCAGGCCGAGGTGATGGACATCGGTTCCGAGCTCGTGGCGAGCGTGGCGGCCCGGGTGATGGCGCAGCACGGCGCCGTCGCCGCGTTCGTCGGGTCGCGGACCGGCGAGCACCCGATGTCCCTCTGGCCGCAGACCGTGTCCGGGGCGATGCTCGGTGCGGCGGCTGCGGCGTTCGGGGTCTGGGTGGCGGACGGGGTCGGGCGGCGCACCCTCGTCGAGTACGTCGGTGCTGCGCTCACCCCGGTGGCCGTCGGGCTCGACGCGCACCGCTGACGGACCCGGGCACTCCCTCGTCGTGGTCCGCTGTGCGAGGATCGTCCGGTGCGTCGACGGTCGGGTCTGGTCCAGTGGAGTGCGTTCGGCGCGGTGGCGCTGCTCGCGGTGTGGACCTGCTGCTGGCACCTCGGCCGCCAGGGCATCAACGTCGACGAGCTCGTCTACGTGCAGGCCGGCTGGGAGTACGTCCACGGCACGGTGACCGCGAACCTCGAGCACCCACCGACCGCGAAGTACCTCTACGGGCTCGCGCAGGTCCTGTTCGGGCAGGGGGTCCTCGCCCCACGCCTCGTGGCCGCCGCCGCCGTCCTCCTGACCGGACTCGTCCTCTTCGTCTGGCTGCGCCGCCCGCTCGGGCACTGGGGCGCCCTGTTCGCCGCCGGACTCTGGTGGCTCACCCCTCGAGCCGCCGGTCTCGACGCCTTCGACCCCGCGTCGGCGACGCCCGTCCGCGTCGACCGCATCGCGCTGCTCGAACCGGTGATGGTGCTGTTCGCCGTCGTCGCGATCGCCGCCGGGTGGGCGTGGATGACCACGGACGGTCGACGTCGGTGGTGGTGGGCCGGGCTCGCCGGCACCGCGCTGGGCCTCGCCGTCACGTCGAAGGTGACCGCGGCGTTCGTCGTGCTCGCGATCGTGCTGCTCCCGGTGCTCTTCCGCCGGTGGTGGGACCTGCTCACCGGAGGGGCCATCGCCGCCGTGTCGGCGATCGTGACCTTCTGCCTCGCTTACGCACCACTCGGGCTCGTCTCCGCGGTGTCGTACATGATCGCCTTCCAGACCCGGCACGACGACGGAGGACACCTCGTCGACCTCGGCGGCACGACCTACCGGTTCGCTCCCTGGTGGACGCAGTTCTGGTGGGCCACGCAGGGCACCGGCCCGGTCCTCGTGGCGGTGGTCCTCGTCGGCGCGGTCGCTGCGGTCGTCGTCCGCCCGGACCGGCTGGTCCTCACCCTCGTCGCCGCGTTCGTCCCGCTCATGGTGTTCCTCGCACTGTCCACGGTGTCGCTGCCGCACTACTACGACGCCTGGATGCCGTTCGTGCTCGCGCTCGCCGCCGTCGGGTGGACGCGGCTGGGCGTGCTCGCCCGGGACGAGCTGGCGCGCCGACGGGCCGGTCGTCGCGACGACTCCGGTGCCCGGCGACGAGCCGGCCGTCCCGGTCGTCCCGGAAGGGTGCCGGTGCTCGGTGTTGCGCTCGTCGCGCTCGTCGCGGCCGGCGTCGTCGCATCTGCGTCGACCACCGCGGCGCTCGCCGTGGCCGTCGCGCACGTCCGGCCGGCGGGCATCGCGGTGCTCGACACCGAGCTCCGCGCGCACGGGGTCGACGGCGGGACGATCCTGTTCACGTCGTACGGCGCCCCGGCCTGGCGGCCCTACTTCGCGCAGCGCGGGTCCGACGTGCTGGTCGACGGACGCTACGCCGCGATCGTGCAGGGGACCGACGGACGGTTCCCGGTGCCCGGAGCGGTGCGGGCGTTCACGCAGGACGAGGCGGACGCGCTCGAGTCCTTCCGGGTCGACGACCTGCGTGTGTGGGTCCCGCGGGGCGGCGGCGACGTCGTGGTCTCCGGGTCGACCCTGACGATCGAGCGCTGACCCGGGCGCAGACGCGCTGACCGGGGCGCAGGCGCGCTTGCCCGGGCGTGAGCGCGCTGGTCCTGACGGGTCGGCGCGGCCCCTGGCCGTCGTCGGCGGAGCTCACTCGGTGCGGAGCGTCCCCGCGCCGCCGGCCGCGACGTCCTCGACCGTGCCGTCCCGGACGGTCGCCGGCACCTCGCCGTCACGACGGGCGACGAGCGATGCGTCGCCCGGGATGCTCAGCGTGAGCACGGCCTCCTCGATGTACTGGCTCTCCTCGAGCGAGGCCTCGACCCGGCGGAGCCGCACCGCGACGTGGTCCTCGAGCTCGTTGCCGGTCAGGTCGACCGCGGCGACGAGGAACACCCGCGACGGCCCGACGAACTCCAGGTGCAGGTAGGTCACGCGTTCGACCTCGTCGCGGCGGAGTAGCTCGGTCAGCACGGCGTCCTCGAGCTCGGGTGACGTCGCCTCGCCGACCAGGAACCGGCGGTTCCGCTCGATGAGCACGATCGCGACGACACCGAGCAGGAGGCCGACAGCGATGGAGCCGATCGCGTCGAACACGGCGAGACCGGTCAGCTGGTGCAGGAGCACGCCGAGGAACGCGATCACGAGCCCGATCAGCGCGGCGGCGTCCTCGGCGAAGACCGCCCGGAGCGTGGGGTTCGACGACTGCAGCACGTGCCGGAGCACCGGGACGCGGCGCTTCGTCGCGGCTCCGTGCGCCTGGCGGTAGGCCTGCAGGAAGCTCGTGCCCTCGAGCAGGAACGCGATCCCGAGCACGACGTAGTTGAGCACGACGTCCTCGGCCGGCCCGGTCTCGCCGAGCTCGGTGATGCCGTGCCAGATCGACACGACGGCACCCGCGGTGAAGAGGCCGAACGCGGCGAACATCGACCAGATGTAGGTCTCGCGGCCGTACCCGAGCGGGTGCTTCCGGTCCCGCTCCTTCGCACCCCGCCGCTCCGCCACGAGCAGGAAGATCTCGTTGCCCGTGTCGGCCCACGAGTGCGCGGCCTCGGCGGTCATCGACGCCGAGCCCGAGATCAGGGAGGCGACGGTCTTGGCGACGGCGACGAGCAGGTTGGCGGCGAAGGCGATGACGACGGTGAGCAGGGACTCCGGACGGTCCTGCTTCTCGGACGAGGGCATCGCTCCAGCATGCTCCGACTCTTGTAGACTCGTCCCATCAGGCGTCGACCCGGCCATCACCGGCGAGCCTCCGGAAGAACGCGGCAGCCCCACCGCCGTCAGTAGAACCGGGCGGACCGGACCGCACCCCCTTCCGGCGAACGAGCGGTCGGTCGCAGCGTGAGCAGTGAACGGCAAGCGAGGTGGTACCGCGGAGCACGCTCCGTCCTCGTGGCAGAGAACCCCGACCACAGGAGCCATGCGGTGCGCTACCCCTTGAACTCGAACGCCGACGGCGTCACGCCCTCGCCGAGCTTCCCCGCCGTCGAGCAGGGGATCCTCGCCTTCTGGAAGGGCGACGACACCTTCCAGGCGTCGATCGACCAGCGCGAGGGCTGCCCCGAGTGGACGTTCTACGACGGCCCGCCCTTCGCGAACGGCCTGCCGCACTACGGCCACCTGCTGACCGGCTACGCCAAGGACGTCTTCCCGCGCTACCAGACCATGCGCGGCAAGCAGGTGCACCGCCGGTTCGGCTGGGACACCCACGGCCTGCCCGCCGAGCTCGAGGCCATGCGCCAGCTCGGCATCACCGAGAAGCACGAGATCGACGACATGGGCGTCGACGTCTTCAACGCGGCCGCCAAGAAGAGCGTGCTGCAGTACACCGACGAGTGGCAGGCGTACGTCACCCGCCAGGCGCGCTGGGTCGACTTCGAGGACGACTACAAGACCCTCGACGTCACCTTCATGGAGAGCGTCCTGTGGGCCTGGAAGCAGCTCTGGGACAAGGGCCTGGCGTACGAGGGCTTCCGGGTCCTGCCGTACTGCTGGAACGACCAGACGCCGCTGTCGAACCACGAGCTCCGCATGGACGACGACGTCTACAAGACGCGTCAGGACCAGTCGGTCACGGTCGCCTTCCCGCTGCAGGGGTCGCGCGCTGCATCGCTCGACCTGACGGGTGTCCGCGCGCTCGCCTGGACGACGACCCCCTGGACCCTGCCGACGAACGCCGCGCTCGCGGTCGGTCCGGAGATCGCGTACGCGGTCGTGCCGGCCGGGCCGGGAGGCGCGGCTGACGGTGGCGCCGCCGGTTCCGCCACGTACCTGCTCGCGTCCGACACCGTGGCCGCCCACGCGAAGGACCTCGGCTACGACAGCGCCGACGACGCGACCGCCGCCGTGCTGCGCACGGTCGCCGGCGCCGAACTCGACGGCGTCGAGTACGAGCGCCTGTTCGACTTCCTGGCGGAGACCGAGGGCTACGAGCACGCCTGGCGCATCCTCGTCGCGGAGTACGTCGAGACGGGCGAGGGCACCGGCATCGTGCACCAGGCGCCGGCGTACGGTGCCGACGACCAGGAGGTCTGCGCGGCCGCGGGCATCCCCGTCGTGCTCTCCCTCGACGAGGGCGGCCTCTTCACCGCGCAGTTCGGCGAGGTCGCCGGCATGCTCTGGTCGGACGCGAACAAGCCGCTCACCAGGGCCGTGCGCGAGCAGGGCCGACTGCTCCGCCAGGCCTCCTACGAGCACAGCTACCCGCACTGCTGGCGCTGCCGCAAGCCGCTCATCTACAAGGCGGTCTCGTCGTGGTTCGTCCGCGTCACCGAGTTCCGCGACCGGATGGGCGAGCTCAACCAGGACGTCAACTGGGTACCGGACAACGTCAAGGACGGCCAGTTCGGCAGGTGGGTCGGGAACGCCATCGACTGGTCCGTGTCCCGCAACCGCTACTTCGGCACCCCGATCCCGGTGTGGGTGTCCGACGACCCGGCGTACCCGCGCCAGGACGTCTACGGTTCGCTCGAGGAGCTCGAGCGTGACTTCGGCCGCCTGCCGGTGAACGCCGACGGCGAGGTCGACCTGCACCGTCCGTTCATCGACGAGCTGACCCGCCCGAACCCCGACGACCCCACGGGGCAGTCGACCATGCGCCGCATCTCGGACGTGTTCGACGTCTGGTTCGACTCCGGCTCGATGCCGTACGCCCAGGTGCACTACCCCTTCGAGAACCGCGAGTGGTTCGAGGAGCACAGCCCGGCCGACTTCATCGTCGAGTACATCGGGCAGACCCGCGGCTGGTTCTACGTCATGCACGCGCTGTCGACCGCGCTGTTCGACCGCCCGGCCTTCCGGAACGTCATCAGCCACGGCATCGTGCTCGGCTCGGACGGCCAGAAGATGTCGAAGTCACTCCGGAACTACCCGGACGTGTCCGAGGTGTTCGACCGCGACGGCGCCGACGCGATGCGCTGGTTCCTCATGTCGTCGTCGGTGATCCGCGGCGGCAACCTCGTCGTCACCGAGGAGGGGATCCGCCAGGGCGTCCGCGAGTTCCTGCTGCCGCTGTGGTCGACGTACTACTTCTTCACCCTCTACGCGAACGCGTCGGGTGAGACCGGGTACCAGGCATCCCGCAGCACGGCGAGCACCGACGTGCTCGACCGGTACCTGCTCGCGAAGACCCGCGTGCTCGTGGCGGACGTCCAGCAGCACCTCGACGCACTCGACACCCCGCTCGCGGCGCAGGCCGTCCGCGACTTCGCCGACGTGCTGACGAACTGGTACGTCCGTCGGTCGCGTGACAAGTTCTGGCTCGGCGCGGAGTCGTCGCCCGAGGCCCGCGCCGCGTTCGACACGCTGTACACCGTGCTCGAGACGCTCACCCGCGTCGCCGCCCCCCTCGCGCCGCTCGTGACCGAGGAGGTCTGGAAGGGCCTGACCGGTGGGCGCAGCGTGCACCTGGAGGACTTCCCGGACGCCGACGAGTTCCCCGAGGACGACGCCCTCGTCGGCGCGATGGACCGCGTGCGCGACGTCGCCTCGAAGGGGCTCGCGCTCCGCAAGGCCACCGGCCGTCGTGTCCGCCTGCCGCTCGCGACGCTGACCCTCGTGGTGCCCGACCCGTCGGCGATCGAGCCCTTCGCCGACATCCTCCGCGACGAGCTCAACGTCAAGCGGGTCGTGCTCGAGCAGCAGGAGGAGTCCTCGCTCGGCCGCTACGGCATCGAGCGGAAGCTCACCGTGAACGCCCGTGCAGCCGGTCCGCGCATCGGCGGGCAGGTGCAGCAGGTGATCCCGGCAGCCAAGAAGGGCGACTGGGTCGCGACCGAGTCCGGCGTGACCGTCGGCGGCGTCGACCTCGTCGAGGGCGAGTACACGCTCGACCTCACCGTGGCGGACCCGTCCGTCGCGGTGGCGTTCCTCGACGGCGGCGGCTTCGCGGTGCTCGACACCGTGACGACCCCCGTGCTCGAGGCCGAGGGGCTGGCGCGTGACGTCGTCCGAGCCGTGCAGCAGGCCCGTCGCGACGCCGACCTCGACGTCAGTGACCGCATCGGCCTGACGCTCCGGGTGTCCGCCGACGCGGAGGGCGCGGTCCGCACGCACGAGCAGCTCATCGCGGGGGAGACCCTGGCGACGAGCGTCGAGGTGAGCACGACGACGTTCGCTCCCGGCGAGGGCTCGGACGTCGGCGACGGTGCGAAGGTGTCCGTGGAGGTGGCACGCGCATGAGCGACAGCGAGCAGTACGACGACCACGACGGCATCGAGGACCTCGGTCCGCTCGACGACACGGCCGGGGTCCGCATCCCGGTCGGACCGTCCGGCGACCAGGCCCCGACCGAGGCACTGCCCTACGGTGGGGACGACGACGAGGTCCGCCGGGTCGAGGCAGCCCTGTACGCCCGCATCGGCGAGCAGGCGCCCGAGCGCCGGCTGACCGCCACACGCCGCGCGGTCGAGCTCCTGGGTGACCCGCACCTGGCCTACCCGGTCATCCACGTCACCGGGACGAACGGCAAGACCTCGACGGCGCGCATGACGGAGAGCATCGTCCGTGCCCACGGGCTCCGCACCGGCCTCATGACGAGCCCGCACCTGGTGTCCATCCGGGAGCGGATCGTGATCGACGGCGAGCCGATCGCCGCGGACCGCTTCGTGGAGAACTGGGACGACATCACGCCGATCCTCGAGATGACGGACCAGGAGCTCACCGCCAAGGGCGAGCTGCCGCTGACCTTCTTCGAGGCGCTCACCGTCCTCGCGCTCGCGTGCTTCGCCGAGGCGCCGGTGGACGTCGCCGTCATCGAGGTCGGCATGGGCGGTGAGTGGGACTCCACCAACGTCGTGCAGAGCCAGGTCGCGGTGTTCACCCCGATCGCGATCGACCACGCCAAGCAGCTCGGCAGCACGGTGGCCGAGATCGCCCGCACCAAGTCGGGGATCATCAAGCCGTCCTCGTCGGTCGTGTCGAGCGCGCAGACGCCCGAGGCGTTCGCCGAGCTCCAGCGCGCGGCCGAGCTGACCGAGTCGACGCTCGCGGTCGAGGGCACCGGGTTCTCCGTCGTGTCCGACACCCCGGCGGTCGGCGGGCAGCTCGTCACCGTGCAGGGCATCGCCGGGCGCTACGACGACCTCTTCGTGCCGCTCTTCGGCCAGCACCAGGCGCACAACGCCGCCGTCGCGATCGCCGCGGTCGAGTCGTTCCTCGGGCGCGGGTCCCAGGCACTCGACGAGGACGTCCTGTCCGAGGGGCTCGCCAGCGCGACCAGCCCCGGGCGACTGCAGCCGATCGCGCAGGAGCCGACCATCGTGGTCGACGCCGCGCACAACCCGCACGGCGCACGCGCGCTGGCCGAGGCACTGCCGGTCGCGTTCCCGTCGGAGCACGTCGTCGGCGTCGTCGGGATCCTCGGCGACAAGGACGCCCGTGGCTTCGTCCGGGCGCTCGCGGACACGGTGGACACCTTCGTCGTGACGCAGCCGCCGGGGGACCGGGCACTCGACGCGGACGCGTTCGCGCGGATCGTCGTGGCCGAGGTCGGCGAGGACCGCGTCGTCGTCGAGCCGTCGCTCGAGCAGGCACTGCAGGAGGCACGCGACCTGGCGGACGAGGCGGACGCCGAGGACGCCCTCGTGCTCGTCGCGGGCTCCATCGTCATGGTGGGGAAGGTCATGGACCTGGTCCACGCGGAAGGCGGGGCAGCGTGACGGACGCACCACGGGCCTCCCGGCCGGGCCGACAGCCGCGCGTGCGGAAGCCGCGCCCGCAGCGCGGAGCCCGCGAGAGCCTGCTCTCGATCACCCTCGGACTCGAGGCCGTGATGTTCTTCTTCCCGATGCTCGTCGTCTACGGGAAGGGCACGCTGCCGCCCCTCGCGGCGTTCGGCGGGGGCATCCTGGCGATCATCGTCCTCGCAGCTGCCTCACGCCTGACGGGCAAGCCGGCCGGTGTATGGTTCGGGTGGCTGCTGCAGGCGGCCATCCTCGCCACCGGGTTCATCGAACCGTTCATGTTCGCGGTCGGCGCGGTGTTCCTGGCGCTGTGGGTGTTCTGCTTCGTCAAGGGCGGTCAGCTCGACCGGCAGAACGCCGCGTTCCGGGCCGCCCAGGCCGAGGACTGACCACCACCGAACCACAGGAGAACTGCGTGTCCGACCTCGAAGAGACCCTCGTCCTCGTCAAGCCCGACGGCGTCGCCCGCCAGCTCACCGGAGAGGTCCTCCGTCGCATCGAGACCAAGGGCTACGAGATCGTCGACCTGAAGATGGTGACGGCGTCGCGCGAGCTGCTCGACCAGCACTACGAGGAGCACCAGGGCAAGCCGTTCTTCGAGCCGCTCGTCGAGTTCATGCAGTCCGGCCCCGTCGTCGCCGTGCGCGTCGCCGGCAACGGTGTCATCGCGGGCTTCCGCTCGCTCGCCGGCACCACGGACCCGACCTCGGCCGCGCCCGGCACCATCCGTGGTGACCTCGGTCGCGACTGGGGCCTGAAGGTGCAGCAGAACCTCGTGCACGGCTCGGACTCCCCGGAGTCGGCCGCCCGCGAGCTCGCGCTCTGGTTCGCCTGATCGACGGAAGCGGAGCACAGACGCGATGACGAACAACGACCGTCCCACCAAGAACGAGCGTCGCCAGCACGCCCGTGAGGTCGCCCGGCAGCGGGCCGACGCCGAGAAGCGCCGCAAGCGCCGCAACAAGTGGTTCCTGCAGGGCGGCATCGGCCTGGGTATCGTGGCCGTCGCGGCGATCATCGCGATCGTCGTGGTGAACGTGAACAGCGGCGGGACCACGTCGGCTGCCGGCCCGAAGAACATGGTCACCGGGGGCATCCAGTTCACCGGCGGCGACGGCAAGATCACGCCCGTCACGACCGGAGCGGTCTCGGCGGACGGCACCCCGTCGCCGGTCGCGACCGCCGACAGCGACGGCAAGGTCAAGGTCGTCGAGTACGTCGACTGGGCCTGCCCGGTCTGCAAGCAGTTCGAGGGCGCCTACGCCGACCAGATCACCGACTTCGTGAAGAACGGGCAGGCGACGCTCGAGATCCACCCGGTGTCGATCCTCGACCGCAGCTACCTCGGCTCGCGCTACGCCAGCCGTGCCGCGAACGCCGCGATGTGCGTCGCGAACTACGCGCCGGACAAGTTCCTCGACGTGCAGACGCAGTTCTTCGAGAAGCAGCCGGAAGAGGGCACGAAGGGCCTGACCAACGCCGAGATCGCCGACCTGGTGAAGGCCGGGGGAGCGACCGGCTCCGACGTGTCCGAGTGCCTGTCGAACGAGACGTACAAGGGCTGGGTGACGAAGATCACGAACCAGGTGACCTCGGACCCCGCGGTCGCCGGTCCCCAGGGCTTCGGCACGCCGACGATCCTGGTGAACGGGCAGCGTGTGAGCACCCTCACCGACGTCGTCCCGACCATCGAGGCCGCCGCGAAGTAGTCGGTCCCGCCCCACGCGGCCCCGCGTTCCCTCCCCGGGAGCGCGGGGCCGCGTGCTGTCCCGGGGCGGGCCCTGACCGGGCCCGTGCACGTCCCCTGGCGGCAGGAAATCTGTGCGTTCCGGGCACACCGAGTGGAACCGGGCGTACCTGATCCGTCGGTCCCACCAGGGATGCCCGTTCCCACACGGCACTGCACGTGTCATGGGAAGGAACGGGCACACTGCGGAGTCTTCGGCAGCCGTCGAGCGTGACGGATCCGGCCCGCTCGGCGCGCGAGCGGGCGGGGCCGATCAGCGCGCCGGGCAGATCCGCGCGCCGGGCAGATCAGCGCGCCGGGGCGATCAGCGCTCCGGCGTCAGAACGGCAGCGTCGTGAGGACCCGCGGGAAGACGATGAGGATGCAGACCACGATCACCGCGTAGTTCGCCAGCACGAACGCCCACGAGTAGGGCAGCAGCGTGCGCCCGAGCCGCTGGGGTCCGGCGCCGAAGCGACCCTGCGCCGCGTTCCACGTCGTGAAGATCCAGAACATCGGGATCGTCACGCTCCACACCAGCAGGCACCAGGGGCAGAGGTACCCGATCACCCAGACGGTCTGCGTGAACAGCCAGGTGACGAACACCCACGCCAGGAACACCCCGGCGTTGAACAGCACCCAGAACCATCGGTGCCCGTTGCGCATGCCGGCGAGCAGCATCACGCCGACGGCGATCGGGGCGACGAAGCCCATCACGCCGAGCAGCGGGTTCGGGAAGCCGAACAGGGAGCCCTGCCAACTCGTCATCACCTGCGAGCAGTTCACGAACGGGCTGACGTCGCAGCTGAGCGCCTTCGAGGGGTTCTCGTACTTCGCGAACTCGTCGAGCACCAGGTTGAACGCGGCGAAGAGGCCGACTGCTCCGGTGACGATGAGGAAGACCGCCATCGCGACCGGGCGGCGGGGCGTGGTTGCGCTCGTGCTCACGGCGTCATCATCGCACGAGCGTTCCGGGCCTTTCCTGGCACCTCGTGCGACAATGACAGCAGTCGCGCGGCCGATCCGTGCGGCGAGAGAGCTTTCCGGGCGCAGCCCGGACGATCAGGCGCGGTGAGAGCGCGCCGTGACCGGGACTCGCGTCACCTCTGGTGCCGAGCCGGTCGGGCCGGGTGCCCGACGCGGAACGACACCGGACCGCACGCAGGATCCCACGGTCACGAGAACGAACGCGGGGGCGTGGACGCCACCCGTGACAACCACAGAATTCCCGCCGTCCGACAGGACGCGAGTGGGGCCGAGGAGTGCACCAGATCCATGGTGGAGCAGAACACCGACAACCCGAACAACGAAGAAGTCGCACCGAAGCGCCGAGGCCGCCTGTTCGGCAGCCGTCGCGCCCGGTCCACCGGCCAGGAGGCCCGTGGTGACGTCGACACCGACACCTCGGGTGTCGAGACAGTCGCGTCGGACGACGACGCACCGGTCGCGGAGAGCACCGCGCCGTCGGACGGCACCGTCGAGGTCGCGGTCGAGCAGGTCCCGGCCGCCGCTGCGGAGCCCCAGGACGTGTCGACGGTCACGGGCAGTCAGCCCGTCGTCGAGGAGACGGGCGCCGCGGCATCGACGGACGAGGGTGTCACCGAGGTAGCCGGCGCGCCCGCGGTGGCCGCCGCGGACGAGGCAACCACCGCGTCCGAGCCCGCCACCGCGGTGGCGACGGACGCGGACGAGGCGAGCGGTGCCTCCCGGCCGGAGCCCGCCTCCGCGCCCGAGGCGGACGAGCCCTTCGTGCCGAAGGCGACCAGCACCCTCAGCCTGATCTTCCACGCGCCGGTCCTGCCGGACCTGCCGGTGCGCGCCGCGCGTGACGAGGACGACGACGAGGACGACGAGCAGGGCGGCAGCCGCCGTCGCTCGCGTCGTCGTGGCAGCAGCGCCGACCGCCAGGAGCGCGGCGTCCGTGAGCCGCGCGACCACCAGGAGCCGCGTCGCCGTGAGCCGGAGCTCATCACCGAGCCGCAGCGCATCAAGGGGTCGACCCGACTCGAGGCGAAGAAGCAGCGTCGTCGCGACGGCCGTGACGCCGGTCGCCGCCGCACCGTGATCACCGAGGACGAGTTCCTCGCCCGTCGCGAGAGCGTCGACCGCCAGATGATCGTGCGCTCGAGCTCGTCGAAGATCGAGATCGGCGTGCTCGAGGACAACGTCCTCGCCGAGCACTACGTCACCAAGTCGCACAACGTCTCGCTCATCGGGAACGTCTACCTCGGCAAGGTGCAGAACGTGCTGCCCTCGATGGAGGCGGCGTTCGTCGACATCGGCCGCGGTCGCAACGCCGTGCTGTACGCCGGCGAGGTCGACTGGAACTCGGTCGACACCGGCAACCACGGCCGTCGCATCGAGGCCGCGCTCAAGCCGGGCGACAAGGTCCTCGTGCAGGTCACGAAGGACCCGGTCGGGCACAAGGGTGCGCGCCTGACCTCGCAGGTCTCCCTGCCGGGCCGCTACCTCGTCTACGTGCCGAACGGCTCGATGAACGGCATCTCGCGCAAGCTGCCCGACACCGAGCGCGCGCGCCTGAAGAAGATCCTCAAGGAGGTCCTGCCGGAGCACGCGGGCGTCATCGTCCGCACCGCGGCGGAGGGCGCGACCGAGGAGCAGCTCACCCGCGACGTGCAGCGCCTCACCAGCCAGTGGGAGGCGATCCAGAAGAAGGTGCAGAACGGGCACGCCCCGGTCATGCTGCACTCGGAGCCGGACCTGCTCGTCAAGATCGTCCGTGACGTCTTCAACGAGGACTTCACGAAGCTCATCATCGACGGCGACGCGGCCCGAGGGACGATCGAGGACTACCTCGACGCCGTCGCGCCCGACCTCAAGGACCGCGTCGAGATCTACGACGGCCCGGACTCGTTCGAGGAGTACCGCCTCAACGAGCAGATCGAGAAGGCCCTGGACCGCAAGGTCTGGCTGCCCTCGGGTGGGTCGCTCGTGATCGACCGCACCGAGGCCATGACGGTCGTCGACGTCAACACGGGCAAGTTCGTCGGCTCGGGCGGCAACCTCGAGGAGACCGTCACCAAGAACAACCTCGAGGCGGCCGAGGAGATCGTCCGACAGCTCCGCCTGCGCGACATCGGCGGCATCATCGTCATCGACTTCATCGACATGGTGCTCGAGTCGAACCGCGACCTGGTGCTCCGTCGACTCGTCGAGTGCCTGAGCCGCGACCGCACGAAGCACCAGGTGGCCGAGGTCACCTCGCTCGGCCTCGTGCAGATGACCCGCAAGAAGATCGGTGTCGGGCTGCGCGAGTCGCTCGACGAGGTGAACGCCAAGGTCAACGACAACAACGCGGACCCCGGCCCCTCGAAGTCGCGTCGCAAGGGCCGTGGCGGCAACGGCTCCACGGGCGGCAACGGCAACGGCCAGGGAGGCACCGGGCACGTCGGCAACGGCGGCTCCGGCAACGGGTCGGCCGGTCAGTCGTCGCAGGCCCACCAGATCACCGAGGACGTCAAGAACGCGCTGTCCCGCATCGCGGCCTCGACGCTGCCGCACGACGAGGCGTCGTCCGGCGCACCGGTGACCGGTGTGGCGTCGCCACGCGGCGGTGCCGCGACGCCGGAGGCCGAGGCCGGGGTGTCCTCGGCTGCCGACGCACCCGCGTCGAGCGCCTCCCCGGTCTCCGCGCCCGAGCGCGGGTCGGAGGGCGCCACCGGCGCGGGAGACCGTGACGGCGAGCAGCCGTCCGGCTCCAAGCGTCGTCGCCGCCGTGGTGGTCGTGGTGCCGGTAGTGCTGCACCCGAACAGCGCGGGGCCGACGAGCGCGGTGCTGACGAGCACGGAACCGAGCGCGGCGCCGAGGAGCGTGCCGTCGCGCGCGCGTCCGACGCCGCCGTGACGGACCGCGACGCTCGTGCCGGGACCTCGGCGTCCGGGGCGGCTCCGGCGCGGGGGTCCGCTCCCGAGGCGCCCGAGCAGGACCCGGCTCCCGCGAAGACCGCGCCGGCCCGTCGCCGCGTGAGCTCGAGTGCCCCCGTCACCCCGACCGAGAACACCGTCGCGATCCTCGACATCCCGGTGGCCGTGACCAAGCGCGAGCCGCGACCGTCCCGCGGCGACGCCGAGTCGCTGCTCGACTCCGTGCTGCAAGCGCTGCCGGAGCCGAAGCAGCCGGGGCAGGGCCGTTCGCGGTCGCGCCGTGTGTCGTCGCCGAGCATCAGCGCACCGGCGTCGTCGGACGGCGACGGGCAGGACGACGGCTCCGTGATCGTGGGGAACTGACGTGTCCGACGGGGGCGACCCGCACGGTCGGCAGCAGGACCGCGGGTACTACGGTGCGGGCTGGTCGCAGCCCGCACCGCCCGCGGCCGGGCAGCCCGGTGGGCAGGCGTGGCCCGGCCAGCAGCCGCAGTTCGGGCAGCAGCCGTACGGCCAGCCGCAGCAGCAGTACGGGCAGCAGCAGTACGGCCAGCAGCAGTACGGCCAGCAGCAGCCGCCGCAGTACGGCCAGTCGCAGCAGCCGTCCGGTGACCAGGGCCGGCTCCGGGCGCGCGCCTCGAGGACGCCGGACCCGCGACGGGCGTTCGCGCCGGGAGCGTCGCTGGCCAACACCACCGGTGCCCTGATCGCCGTCGTGTCGATCGTGCTCGTCGAGGTGGTCTCCGGCGTCCTCGGGCTGCTCGGCACGTCCCTCGTGGTGCACCCCTTCGCGACGTACGGCACGGGCGCGAGCCTGCTCGGCAGCTTCGTGTCCGGCGTGTTCGCCGCGCCGTTCCCGTTCTACGCGGGGGCGTTCCTGGCCCTGGCGTTCCTCACGCCGATCGCACGACGCAGCCCGCTGCCGACGGTGCTCCTGCGTGCCGTGCTCGCCGGTGCCGCGGGAACCGTCGCCCTGGCGCTCGTCGGGGTCTTCACGGGGTCCTACGCGGCGGTCAGCACCGGATCGGGGGCGCGGCTCGTGATCGACGTGCTCACCGGGCCCCTGCAGAACGGGATCCCGTTCACCCTCATGCTCCTCGCGACCTCGACGGCCGCGTGGCTGTGGCTCGGGCGTCCGCGTGGCGGGCGCGCGGCGCAGGGGACCGCCGGGGGACGACCTGGCACGGTGCGTCCCGCCGATGCGATCCCGCCGTCGACGGTGCACCCCGCTCCGCAGCCGCACGGTACGCAGCAGCAGCAGCAGCCGTACGGCCAGCAGCAGCAACCGTACGGTCAGCGGTTCGGCGCGCGTCCGGCGGCGGGCGAGCAGCCCGCACAGCGCCCCGACGACCGGTGGGCGCCGCCCACGCGCTGACGTCGCGGCGGCCGGTGCGCCGCCCCGCTGACCAGTGACCGGTGATCGCTGACCGGTGACCGGTGACCGGCGGCCGCGTGGTTCGAGCTGCCGCGGCACGACGGCGAGCACGTCGCACCATGGATCGCCGTGGCGCGACGTGCTCGCCGTCGTGCGGACGGTGCACGGGCGCACCTGCCCGCCGGCCCGACTGCCGAGCGGCCCGCCAGCACGCCTGCCGGGCGGCTCGCCTGCCGGGCGGCCCGGCAGCTGCGCGGCCTGGCGGGCCGAGCGTGCCGGGCGGAACGCGCCGAGCGCCGAGCACGCGCGACGGACCCCGCTGGTCCGATCGGCCGTGTGCCGGCGCGACCCGGTGTGGCAGCGGTGGGGTGCGCCTCCCGGCCGGCAACGCACGCGAGGTGCGGGGCGTGGCGGCGGTGGGTCGTGCCTCCCGGTCGGCCGCCGGAGGTCACCCGCACGCGGTCCGACGGCCGCCCCACGGGGAGCGCCGCAGCGCACTCGGTACGGGCACCCCGCCGCGCGACCCGGGCGGGACCTCAGTGCGCGCGTCGGCCCTTCCCGCGCTTGTCACGCTGCGGCACCCGAAGGCCGCTGGCGATGAGCCGGAGCACCAGCTCGCGACCGGTGACCGCCGTCGCGCCCGCGGCGACGAGGTCGTCGTAGCGGGAGCGCGGCACGTCGTAGTGGTCGTGGTCGAACGCACGGCGAGGGATGCCGGCCCGTTCGGCGAACGCGTGGAGCTCGTCGTAGGATGCGTCACTGACGAGGTGCGACCAGACGGTGTCGTGGGCGGGCCACGTCGGCGGGTCGATCAACACGGTCACGCGGGACATCGTACGTGTGTCGCCGTTTGACCGGACCCGGGGGCATCGAGTATTCTCGATCCCTGGTGTCAGCGGGCCGTTCTGCCTGCGTCGCCGATCGGGCCCGGCCTCCGGGAGCCGCTCGTGCAGAAGTGGGCACCCGAGACTTCCCTCAAGCAGAGTACGTAAGGAATTCCACGTGGTTTACGCAGTAGTGCGCGCCGGCGGCCGTCAGGAGAAGGTCGAGGTCGGCACGATCCTCACGATCGACCGTGCCAAGGCCGACGACAAGGGCAACATCGACCTCGCCCCGGTGCTCCTCGTGGACGGTGACACGATCACGTCGGCGGCTTCCGAGCTCGCGAACGTGACCGTCACCGCCCAGGTGCTCGAGGACCTCCGCGGCCCCAAGGTCGTCATCCAGAAGTTCAAGAACAAGACCGGGTACAAGAAGCGTCAGGGCTTCCGCGCTGAGCTCACCCGCGTCAAGATCACCTCGATCGCGTAAGGCGGGAGTAGAAGATGGCACACAAGAAGGGTGCGAGCTCCACTCGCAACGGTCGTGACTCGAACGCACAGCGCCTCGGCGTGAAGCGCTTCGGTGGCGAGGTCGTCAACGCCGGCGAGATCATCCTCCGCCAGCGTGGCACCCACTTCCACCCGGGCGCCAACGTCGGCCGCGGTGGCGACGACACGCTGTTCGCCCTCTCGGCCGGTTCGGTCGAGTTCGGCACCAAGGGCGGCCGCAAGGTCGTCAACATCGTCAACGCGTAACACCAGCGACGACAGACTCTGCGGGAGGGGCGGGCCACGTGCCCGCCCCTCCCGTTCTTTCGTGCACGACCTCGAGCGTCGCGGTACCGTCCGCGCACCCGAGTCAGAACCAGGAGTGGAACCATGGCGACCTTCGTCGACCGCGTGACCCTGCACCTCACCGCGGGGAACGGCGGCAACGGCTGCGTGTCGGTCCGCCGTGAGAAGTTCAAGCCGCTCGCCGGCCCCGACGGCGGCAACGGTGGCGACGGGGGCGACATCGTCCTGGTCGCCGACCCGCAGGTGACGACCCTGCTCGGGTACCACCGCTCGCCCCACCGCTCGTCGCGCAACGGCCAGCCCGGCATGGGCGACATGCGCAGCGGTGTGAGCGGCGAGACGCTCGAGCTGCCCGTCCCGATCGGCACGGTGGTGCACGACGAGGACGGCGAGGTCCTGGCGGACATGACCGAGCCCGGCATGCGGGTCGTCGTGGCACCAGGCGGCCAGGGCGGTCTCGGCAACGCGGCCCTCGCGACCACCAAGCGCAAGGCCCCCGGCTTCGCGCTCCTCGGCACCCCGGGGTGGACCGGCGACGTCAGCCTCGAGCTGAAGACGATCGCCGACGTCGCCCTGGTCGGGTTCCCGAGTGCCGGCAAGTCCTCGCTCATCGCCGCGATCTCCGCCGCGAAGCCGAAGATCGCCGACTACCCGTTCACGACCCTGACGCCGAACCTCGGCGTCGTCGAGTCGGGTGAGGTCCGCTTCACCGTCGCCGACGTGCCCGGTCTGATCGAGGGCGCGTCGGAGGGCAAGGGCCTCGGCCTCGAGTTCCTCCGTCACGTCGAGCGTTGCGAGGCGCTCCTGCACGTCATCGACTGCGCCACGCTCGACCCCGGCCGCGATCCGATCAGCGACCTCGACGTCATCCTGGGCGAGCTCGAGCGCTACCCGGTGCCGGAGGGGCAGACCCCGCTGCTCGAGCGTCCGCAGCTCGTCGCGCTGAACAAGGTCGACGTGCCCGAGGCTGCCGAACTCGCCGAGTTCGTCACCGCCGAGCTCGAGGAGCGCGGCTACCGCGTCTTCCCGATCTCGACCGCGTCCCGCAAGGGTCTCCGGGAGCTGACGTTCGCCCTGGCCGAGGTCGTCGAGCAGGCCCGCGCCGACCGTCCCGCCGCGCCCGAGCAGGAGCGCATCGTGCTCCGCCCGAAGGCCGTCGACGAGAAGCCCTTCACGGTGCGCGCGGAGGGCGGCGAGGAGCACCGCTTCTACCGGGTCCGCGGCGCGAAGCCCGAGCGCTGGGTCGTGCAGACCGACTTCACCAACGAGGAAGCCATCGGCTACCTGGCCGACCGTCTGGCGAAGCTCGGCGTCGAGGACGGTCTGTTCAAGGCCGGCGCCGTCGCCGGGTCCACCGTGGTCATCGGTGGCGACGGCGGCATGGTCTTCGACTGGGAGCCGACGCTGACCTCGACCGCGGAGCTCATCACGAGCGCCCGCGGCACGGACGCCCGCGTCGGTGGATCGTCGCGTCCGACCCGCAACGAGCGCCGCGAGGAGTACTTCGAGCGCATGGACGCCAAGGCCGCCGCGCGCGCCGAGCTCGAGCAGGAGCGCGTGTCCGGCCTGTGGGCCGACGACGACCGCGACGACCAGGACTGATCCACGCATGACCGACACGCACGCGCGCACCGACCTCGGCCCCGTCGAACGGCGGCAGGACGTGCCGCGTGCGCGTCGGCTCGTCGTGAAGGTCGGGTCGTCGTCGGTCAGCGGTGACAACACCGGACAGATCGCCGCGCTCGTCGACGCCCTGGCCGCCGCGCACGCACGTGGGACCGAGGTCGTCCTGGTGTCCTCCGGCGCCATCGCGACCGGCTTCCCGTTCCTCGGGCTCGAGGGACGCCCCGAGGACCTCGCGACGCAGCAGGCGGCCGCGGCGACCGGGCAGAACGTGCTCATGTTCCGGTACCAGAAGGAGCTCGACCGGCACGGCATCGTCGCTGCCCAGGTCCTGCTCACCGCGGGCGACATGCAGAACCCGACGCACCGGGTGAACGCACAGCGGGCCGTCGACCGGCTGCTCGCGCTGCGCGTGCTCCCCATCGTGAACGAGAACGACACGGTCGCGACGCACGAGATCCGCTTCGGCGACAACGACCGGCTCGCGGCGCTCGTCGCACGGCTCCTCGGCGCCGACGCGCTCGTGCTGCTGTCCGACGTCGAGTCGCTCTACACCCGTCCGCCGGAGCACCCGGACGCGGAACCGATCGACGAGGTCCCGTTCGGCGACGAGCTCGCCGGTGTCACCTTCGGGTCGGTCGGCTCGGCCGGCGTCGGCACCGGGGGAGCGGGGACGAAGGTCGCCGCTGCCCGACTCGCGGCCGAGGCCGGGACGTCGGTCCTCGTGACCGGTACCGCGCTCGTCGACCGGGCGCTGGCCGGCGAGCACGTGGGCACCTGGTTCCAGGCGGCGCCCCGGGGCTGACGGGCCTGCTGTCGGCCTGGAGGCGCGGCGCCGGTCCGGCAGGTCGGCCTGCGGTCGACGTGAGGGGCGGCCGGGAGACGCGGTGCCGGTCCGCAGCGTCGGCACGAGGCCGCGTGCGGTCGGGCCTGCCGCGGGCACTCGCGGCGCCGGGGTTCGTCCGAGACGCCGGCGTGCGCTCCAGACCCCGGCGTGCGTCCGAGACGCCGACGTGCGCTCGGGACGCCGGCGTCAGTGCCAGACGCCCTGACGGGCGCGAGACGCCGCCGCAACCGGGCCCGTCTCGGTGGGACCGGGGCGTCTCGCTCGGACGGTGGCGTCCCACGATGGCCCGACGCGGTGCGCGGACCACGCCACGGCACCGGACCCGAGTCGGACCCCGGGCGGCCGCGGACGAACTCCTGCACACGAGCGGCGCCTCCAGGACGTGTCCACAGGAGTGACGCGGTCAGCGTCATGCGCGGGGCGGCCGACCTAGTATCGGACCATGTCGTCGACGGTCACCGCCCCCTCGCTCACCGACAAGTTGGTCGCGTCGCGTGCTGCCTCCACGGCGCTCGCCACCGCCACGACCGCGGTCAAGGACCAGGCGCTCCGAGCGGTCGCGGCCGCACTGCGCGACGGCACGGACGCCATCGTGGCGGCGAACCACGGAGACCTCGTCGCGGGCGAGGACAGCGGGCTGTCCTCAGGTCTGCTCGACCGCCTGCGACTGGACGCCGCGCGGATCGACGCCCTCGCGGCCGCGGTCGAGCACGTCGTCGGACTGCCGGACCCGGTCGGTGACCTCGTTCGCGGGTCCCGGCTGCCCAACGGACTCCAGCTCACCCAGGTCCGCGTGCCGTTCGGGGTGGTCGGCGCCATCTACGAGGCACGTCCGAACGTCACCGTCGACATCGCGGCGCTCGCGTTGAAGAGCGGCAACGCCGTCGTGCTCCGCGGCGGCTCGGCGGCAAAGCGCACGAACGCCGAGCTCGTCGAGCGCATCCGCGGGGCGGTGGCCTCGGTGGGGCTGCCGGCGGACCTCGTGCAGACGATCGACGAGTTCGGCCGCCAGGGCGCGACCGACCTGATGCGCGCGCGCGGACTCGTCGACGTGCTCGTGCCGCGGGGGAGCGCATCGCTGATCCAGATTGTGGTGACGGAGTCGCAGGTGCCCGTGATCGAGACGGGCGCCGGTGTGGTGCACGTGTACCTCGATGCGTCGGCGCCGCTCGAGCGCTCGATCGACATCGTGCTGAACAGCAAGGTGCAGCGGCCGAGCGTCTGCAACGCCCTCGAGACGCTGCTCGTGCACGAACGGGCGGCGGAACGGTTGCTGCCGGTCCTGGCCGACCGCCTCCGCGCGGCCGGGGTGACCCTGCGCGGGGACGATGCCACGCGGACCATCGTGCCCGGCGTGCTCCGAGTGACCGAGGCGGACTGGGCGACGGAGTCGATGGACCTCGACCTGTCGATCCGCGTGGTGCCGGACGTCGACGCCGCGATGGCGCACATCGCGCGGTGGTCGACGCACCACACGGAGTCCATCGTGACGGACGACGTCGACACCGCCGAGCGCTTCCTGGCCGAGGTCGACTCGGCAGTCGTCATGGCGAACGCGTCGACCCGGTTCACCGACGGCGGCGAGTTCGGCTTCGGGGCCGAGGTCGGCATCTCGACGCAGAAGCTGCACGCGCGCGGGCCGATGGGGCTCCCCGAACTGACCAGTACCAAGTGGATCGTGCGCGGGCACGGACAGATCCGCGGCTAGACTGGGCGGCGACTTCCCACCCGATCGAACGGAGCACCGGACCGATGACCTTCCTCGCTGAAGCCGCTGAGCACGCCTCCGGAGTGCCCGCGTTCGTCTTCCCGATGTGCGGCGCGCTGTTCTTCACCTTCCTCGGGTTCGTGACCTGGAGCTTCCGCGACGTCGCGTACCGTCACTCGCACAAGTTCGAGGCCACCCGCCACCACGAGACGGGTGTCGACGAGTTCGGTCACACCAAGCTCTGACACGCCGCTCGATGCTCGAGAGCACGGGGCGCCCACGCATCGGCGTGATGGGCGGCACGTTCGACCCGATCCACCACGGGCACCTCGTGGCGGCGTCGGAGGTCGCCCGTGCGTTCGACCTGGACGAGGTCGTCTTCGTCCCCACCGGCCAGCCGTACATGAAGTCGGACGTCACCGACGCCGAACACCGGTACCTGATGACGGTGGTCGCCACCGCGTCGAACCCGATGTTCACGGTCAGTCGGGTGGACATCGACCGTCCCGGGCCCACCTACACGGTGGACACGTTGCGCGACCTGCGCGACCAGCGACCGGATGCGCAGCTCGTCTTCATCTCCGGCGCGGATGCCGTTCAGCAGATCCTCGACTGGAAGGACCACGATGGTCTCTGGGACCTCGCGCACTTCGTCGCGGTCACCCGTCCGGGCCACGACCTGAGCATCACCGGACTCCCCGAGCGAGACGTGAGCTTGCTCGAAGTCCCCGCACTGGCGATATCCTCGACCGATTGCCGCGACCGGGTCAGGCGCGGTCACCCCGTGTGGTACCTCGTGCCGGACGGGGTCGTCCAGTACATCTCCAAGCACCACCTGTATCGGAGCGTTGCATGAGTTCGTCCGACGCGCAGCCGCCACTCTCGCGGCGTGAGGCGCGCGAGCGGGAGCGTGCCGCCGCAGCCGGCGGGCAGCCCGTCACCCCGCCGCCGACCGTCGCCGCACCGTCCGACCGGTCCGACGCCCGCCGCCGGCCGGGCTCGCACGTCGCGCCCTCGCCGAGCGGCCCCGCGCGGTCGGCCGCCCGTCCGACCTCCGGCGGCACTGAGCCGGAGCAGCAGCCCGGGCCGGTCTTCCCCCTCGCACCGGCGCCGGCCTCGGCGACCGAGATCGTGCCGGGGACCGGTGGCCTCACCCGTCGCCAGCTCCGCCTGATGCGCGAGGCCGAGGGGCAGGCCGTGCAGCCCGTTCCGCTGCAGGCACCGACCCCGCAGTCGTCCGACCGCACCGTGCAGGACGTCATCGGGTCGGTCGACCACCTCGACCAGGACGCCGAGCGTCCGCGCTCGGCGCCGACCGCCGCGTGGTCGCACGCCCAGGCACGTCCGGCCGACGACCGTCCGGTCCCGGCTCCGGCCGAGCGTCCGACGTCGGCGCAGGACCCGGCTCGTTCCGCACAGTTCCCGCTCGCCCCGACCCCGGTCGTCGACGCGTCCGAGGCGTCGGGCGACCGCGACGACCGGACCGGTGCGGCAGAGCAGGCCCCGGAGCGCGAGGCACCGGCAGACGAGCCGTCGGCCGAGTCCGAACTGCTCGACCCGGCTGCGGTGGCGCAGGCGACCGAGGCGGACGGGTCCCCGGACGCGATCGAGCCCCTGAGCGAGGCCGCAGCCCACGCCGAGGAGCCCCGGCGCCACCGGACGACCTGGGCCCCGCCGGAGACCGACGACACCGAGACACCCGAGTCCGAGGACGCCGCCCGGGCGTCCGCACCGGCGCCGACGGCGTCGACCCCCGTCGTGTTCCCGTTGTCGCTCGACGACGACACCAACGAGGTCCCGATCCAGCTCCCGACGCCCGCGACCGCTCGTCGGTCCGACGACGGTGCCGGTCGGGGCGACGACGCGGATGCCGATGCACCGCGCGTCCCGGCGGCCTTCCGGCGCAGCCCCGAGCCGAAGCCCGTCACGACGGCCTTCGAGCCCCCGGCTGGCCACTGGACCCAGCAGGCCCGGGACACCGACGACGCCGAGGTGCACGACGTGACGGGCACCCGCCGCGTCGCCGTGCAGGACACCAACTCGATCGTGCTGCCGAACTCCGCGCTGGCCGACCCGACCGGCGCCCTGAATGCCACCGGCGAGGTGATCCTGACCGGCTCGATCGACCTGCCGGCCTCGCTGTCGTCCACCGGGTCGCACCGACCGATCGACGGGGCCGAGGTCGATCGGTTGCTCGAGCAGCACGACGAGCAGCCGGAGACCGACGCGAGTCCCGTCCGAGCGAGCCGAGCGATCTCGAGCCACACGTCCACGCGTCAGGTCGTGCTCGCCGCCGCGAAGCCGAAGGAGTCCCGGACGCCGGTCATCCTCGGCGTCACCGTCGGGGCCGTCGGCCTGGCTGCCGCAGGGGTCATCATCGTCGCCCTGCTCACCACCCACTTCGGCGGCTGACCGCCCGCCGGACCCCTCGCATCCGACCGCCCCGTCGTCCGTCCCGGCCCACCGGCCTGGCCGCTGTCGGCGGGGTGGCCTATGATCAGGACCCATCACACGGACCCGCAGAGTGCGGTGCCGACGACCGGAAGGACTCCGTGACCGCCTCCTCACGCGCAGTGGAACTCGTACAGATCGCCGCCCAGGCGGCCGACGCGAAGCAGGCCGAAGACCTCGTCGCCCTCGACGTGACCGGGCCGCTGCAGCTCACCGACGTGTTCCTGCTCGCGACCGGTCGGAACGAGCGCAACGTGCTCGCCATCGCGGACGAGGTCGAGGAACGCCTGATCGCAGCCGGGGCCAAGCCGCTCCGTCGCGAGGGCCGGACCGAGGGCCGCTGGGTCCTCATCGACTTCGGTGACATCGTCGTGCACGTCTTCCACGAGGAAGACCGCCAGTACTACTCGCTCGAGCGCCTCTGGTCGGACTGCCCGACGATCCCGCTCGAGCTGCCCGTCGACCACACGGCGTAGACGCGACGCGCCCGGGTGACGGAGTCGATTTCGTCACCGGGCGTTCGCGTGGTGTACGCTTCCATGGTGCCTCCGGGAACGGGGAACACAGCGAAGAAGTGAACATGGGTCTGTGGCGCAGCTGGTAGCGCACCTGCATGGCATGCAGGGGGTCAGGGGTTCGAGTCCCCTCAGATCCACCCACGAGACGAAGCCCCGCCGGACCTCCGGCGGGGCTTCGTCGTTCCGCAGGTCCGGCCCCGACAGGCGGCGCGACCATCGGTGACCGAGGCCGTCCGGGCTCCCAGGTCCCACTACGCTGTTGCGCATGAGCAACGACGCGCCCCTCGCCGGAGCCCCGCTGTCCGGATCCGCCCTGACGATCACCGCAGGCGGGTACACCGCCGAGATCGCCTCGGTCGGGGCATCGCTCCGGACCCTCCGCGCCGAGGGACGTGACCTGGTCGTCCCGTTCTCCGCCGACGAGGTCCGTCCGGCCTTCCGCGGGGCCGTGCTGGCGCCCTGGCCGAACCGTGTCGTCGACGGCCGGTACGCCTTCGGCGGGCAGGACCACGAGCTCGCGCTGACCGAGCCGAAGCGGCACCACGCACTGCACGGTCTCGTCGCCTGGACGGACTTCCGTGTCGTCGCCCACGAGCCCGACCGTGCGGTGCTCGCCACGACGGTGCCCGCGCAGGAGGGGTACCCGTACCGCGTCGAGGTGCTCGTCGAGTACCGCGTGGACGCCGACGGCCTGCACACGACCGTCACCGGGACGAACACGGGTGGGGACGCCGCGCCGTGGGGGACCGGTCCGCACCCGTACCTCGTCGCCGGCGCGGGCCGTGTCGACGACTGGACGCTGACCCTGCCCGCCGCCGAGGTGCTCGAGGTCACCGAGGACCGCCTCGTGCCGACCGGCCTGGCGCCCGTGCACGACGAGTTCGACCTGCGCACGGCGACCCCGATCGGCGACCGGTTCATCGACCACGCGTTCACCGGGTTCGACCGCGACGCCGAGGGACTGGCCACGATCGAGCTCACCGCGGCGGACGGCCGCGGCGTGCGGGTGTCCTTCGGGCCGGAGTGCGGCTGGGCGCAGGTGCACACCGCCGACCACGTCGTGCCGGAGTACCACCGTGTCGGCCTCGCGGTCGAGCCGATGACCTGCGCACCGGACGCCTTCAACGCGGGCGAGGAGGCCGGCCTCGTCGTGCTCGCCCCCGGTGCCGCGCACGCCGCCTCGTGGACGATCGCCGCGGTCTGACCCGAGCGCGGGTCCTCACGCGACGGCTCGACGTCGCGCCCGACCTCGGCGCGCTGGCGGCGGCCACCGGGTCCGACGTCGTCTGGCTCGACTCCGGACTGCCGGAGGGTGCGCCGGAGGCCGCTCGCGGACGCGCCCGGTGGTCGCTCCTCGCGCACACGGACGGACCGTTCGCGACCCGGTTCCGGCACGAGGACCGACGCGCGGAGCTCGAGGTCCCGCCCGCGGCCCGCCGGTGGTTCGGGACGTCGCGTTCCGAGGACCGCCCGGCGTTCGCCGTGCTCGACGACCTGCTCTCGCGGACACCCGCGCTCGACACCCCGGTGCCCGGCTGCGGCTTCGCGCTCGGCTGGGTCGGGTTCCTCGGCCACGAGCTCGGCCGGGAGTCCGGCGGCCCGGACAGCACCGCGGCGCACGCGGACGCCGACCTGCGCTTCGCGGACCGCGCGGTCCTGGTGCACGCCGACGGCCGCGCCTGGGCGCTCGCCCTGGTGACCGACGACGAACCGGCGGCCAGCGCTGCGAACCGCGCGTGGCTCGACGGACCGCACACGGGACGGCCGCCGGTCGACGTGCCGGACGGCGCCACGGGCCTCCCGGCCGTCGCCGTCGGTCGCGTGTCCCGCACCGCGTACGAGGGCGCGGTCGAGGCGTGCCGCGCCGAGATCCGCGACGGGAACGCGTTCCAGGTGTGCCTCACGACCGCCTTCGCGGTGGGCGCGTCCGGACGGGAGGCCCTGCTCGCGCCCGCCACCGACCCGCACCTGGTCGAGTACCTGCGACTGCGCCGCGCGGACCCCGTCCCGTTCGGTGCCTGGCTGCGGCTCGGCCCGCTGCGGATCGCCAGTCGGTCGCCGGAGCGGTTCCTGCGGGTGGACGCCGACGGCACGGTGGTCGCGGAGCCGATCAAGGGCACGCGGCCGCGCGACGCGGACCCGGCACGGGACGCCGTCGCCCGGTCGGCGCTCGCGGCGAGCTCGAAGGACCGCGCGGAGAACGTCATGATCGTCGACCTGCTGCGGAACGACCTGCTGCGCACGGCGGTGCCCGGGTCGGTGCACGTCGAGCGGCTCTGCGACGTCGAGACGTACGCGACCGTGCACCAGCTCGTGTCGACGGTGTCCGCCGTGCTGCCGGCCGGGGCGTCGCGAGCGGCGGTGGTGCGTGCAGCGTTCCCGCCGGGGTCGATGACCGGGGCGCCGAAGATCAGCGCGATGGCGATCGCCGACCGGCTCGAGGGGGCGCCCCGCGGCGTGTACTCGGGGGTCGTCGGGTACTTCTCGGCGGACGGTTCGGTCGACCTGTCGGTGGCCATCCGCACACTGGTGACGGTGCTGGACGACCGGGGAGCGGAACGCTCGCGGACGTTCGGGGCCGGCGGTGCGGTGACGTGGTCCTCGGTCGCGTCGGACGAGGCGGACGAGGTCGAGACGAAGACACGGTCGGTGTTCGGGGCGCTGGGGGTCACGGCCAGCTGGTGACCCGGACGGAGGCGGGCTCCTGGTCGTGAGCCACCGGGCGTGTCGAACGAGTGTTCGATCCGGTGTCCACCGGATGTCGGACCCGGTTGACATCATCGAACACATGTTCGAATATGAGGGCATGCAGACGGCGGCGGCACTCCTGTCGCCCGGACCCGAGGGGGCGACCGGGCACGACGGGCCTGCTCGTCCCGACGGGCCCGCTCGTCCCGACGGGCCCGGCCGCTCCGGTGGCCGGTCGGGAACGACCCGCCCGACCCGGCGCGTCGACCACCTGGGGGATGCCCGGACGGCGCTCGAACGCATCACGGCGCTGCGCTCCCGGGTGTCCGAGATGGAGGCCCCCCGCGTCGACGTCCAGGGGCTCCCCACCGCCGACGCCCTGCAGCCGCTGCTGCCCGGTGGCGCGATCCGGGTCGGCGGGTCCTACGCCGTGCAGGAGTCCGTGCTGCTCGCGATGACCATGCTGCAGGCGGCCTCGGCCGAGGGTGCGTGGTGCGCCGTGGTCGGGGTGCCGTCCTTCGGGGTCGAGGCGGCTGCGGCGATGGGCATCGACCTCGAGCGGCTCGTGCTCGTGCCCGACCCGGGCGACCAGTGGCTCACCGTGACCGCGGCCCTCGCCGACGTGGCGCAGATCGTCCTGACGCGGCCGCTCGGTCGGGTCGTGCCCGGTGACGTCTCCCGGCTGTCCGCGCGGTTGCGGCAGCGCGGTGGGGCACTCGTCGCACTCGGGTCGTGGCCGGGCGCCGACGTCACCCTGCGGGTGAGCGGCTCGGTGTGGACCGGCATCGGCGATGGGCACGGGTACCTGGCGGAGCGCCGGGCCACGGTGACGGCGTCCGGCCGCGCGGGGGCGGGGCGGGGCGTCAGCGCCGACCTGCTGCTGCCGGCGGCGGACGGTGCGGTGCGACCCGCTGCGCCCCTCGTCACCCGGGCGGGCGGGACCGACACGGGTGTCACCGGTGGACCCGGTACCACCCCGGTCGTCCCCGGTGCCGCACCGGCGGACGGCGCCGGGACGTCCCGCGTGCTGCGTCCGGTCGCGGTGGCGTCGTGAGTCCCCGAGGACGAGCACGTGCCGCCTCGCCGCGCGGCGCGATCCGGGGCACCGCCGGGGCAGGGGTGCCGGGTGCCGGGGTCGTCCGTGCCGACGCGCTGGCGCGCGGTGGTGCCCTGCCGGAACCGCCACCCGCGCGCACGATCGTGCTCTGGTGCCCGGACTGGCCGGTGATCGCGGCCGCCCGGGCAGCGGGGTCACCGCCCGAGCACCCCTTCGCGCTGGTGGCCAAGGGGCTGGTGTTCGCCAGCTCGGCCAGTGCCCGGCAGCAGGGGGTGGTCCGTGGCCTCCGCGTGCGCGAGGCCCAGGCACGCTGTCCGGAGCTCGTGGTCGAGCCCTACGACGACGCGCTCGACCACCGTGCGTTCGAGCCGGTCATCCGTGCGATCGAGGGGGCGGTCCCCGGGGTCGAGGTCCTGCGTCCCGGCACAGTCGCCCTGCGTTCCCGCGGGCCGGCGCGGTACTACGGCGGCGAGCGGGCGGCTGCGGCGACGTTGGCCGGCATCGCCGCCGACCACGGGGCCCCCGGCGTCCGTGCCGGGGTGGCGGACACCCCGTTCGCGGCGGAGCAGGCAGCGCGGGCGCGCCCGGTGCGGCCGGGGGAGCGGGTGCGCATCGTGCCGGTCGGGGGATCGGCGGCGTTCCTGGCGGACCTGCCGCTCGGGGTGCTCGGCGACCCCGACCTGGCGATGGTGCTCGGGCGGCTCGGCATCGCCACGCTCGGCGACTTCGCCGCACTCGGCGACGAACAGGTGCGCGACCGGTTCGGGGTCGCCGGCGCGTTCCTGCACCGGCTGGCGGGCGGCCGCGACCCGCGCGAGGTCGCCGCGCGGGCGGTCCCGCCGGAGCTCCGGGTCGAGGCGTCCTTCGAGCCGCCGCTCGACCGCGCCGACCAGGTCGCGTTCGCCTTCCGCCGGTCGGCCGACGACTTCGCCGCCCGGCTGCGCGCCGCCGGGCTCGTCGCGACCACGATCCGGGTCGGCATCGTCGACGAACGCGACCTGCTGCTCGAACGGACCTGGGTGCACCCGCGCTGGTTCGACGCGGCCGACGTGGTCGACCGCGTGCGCTGGCAGCTCGCGGGCGGCGTCGACCCCTCCGGGCTCGAGGCACCCGTGGTCCAGGTGGTGCTCGAGCCGGTCGCGGTCGACGACGCGTCGAACCACGAGCGCGGGCTCTGGGGGACCGGGCCCGACGAACGGGTGCACCACGCCCTCGCCCGGGTGCAGGGGCTCGTGGGGCACGAGGGTGTGGTCACCCCGCGGATCGGTGGCGGCCGGACGCTGGCCGAGCGGGTCGTGCTCGTGCCGTGGGGCGACACCCCCGTCGGTGGCGAGCGGGCGCTCGCCACGGTGCGCGACCGACCGTGGCCGGGCAGGCTGCCGGGCCCGCCGCCGGCGACCGTGCTCGAGCGGCCCCGTCCGGTGGACGTCGTGGCGGCGGGCGGCGACACCGTCGACGTCGACGAGCGCGGCGCACTGACCGGGGTGCCGGAGCGGTTCCGGGCCGAGGGCGAGCGGGGCGGCAGGTTCGCACCCGTGACCGCGTGGGCGGGGCCCTGGCCGCTCGTGGTGCGCTGGTGGGAGGCCGGCGGACGACGCCTGCACCGACTGCAGCTCGTCGACGACGACGGCCGGGCCTGGTACCTGGTGCTCGCCGACCACCGGTGGTGGGCCGAGGCGGTCGCGACGTGAAGGAGACCTGATGGGCTACAGCAATCCACCGATCCCGTGGTCGCAGTTCGAGCGTGCGCTGTCGGACGGGCGCCCGGACAGCGCGCACGCCGGTGACGGCGGGGACAGCCCGGCCTGGTCGCGCAAGCGGTCCCGGTACGTCCCACCGACACCCGCGGCCGACGACGACGTCCCCGTCGTGCCGTACGCCGAGCTGCACGCGCACTCGACCTTCAGCTTCCTCGACGGTGCCAGCGGCCCGGAGCACCTGGTCGAGGAGGCCGCACGACTGCACCTGCACGGCTTGGCGCTGACCGACCACGACGGGTTCTACGGCGCTGCCCGGATGGCCGAGGTGGCCGAGGCGTACCCGACCGTGACGACCGTGTACGGCACCGAGCTGTCCCTCGGGCTGACCGAGCCGCAGAACGGCGTCCCCGACCCGGAGGGCACGCACCTGCTGCTCCTCGCCGACGGGCAGGACGGCTACCACCGGCTCGCGGCCGCCGTCACGCGGGCGAACCTGGCCGCTGGCGCCGAGAAGGGGCGGCCGCAGTACGACCTCGACGAGCTCGCGGCGCAGGCCGACGGGCACTGGCGGGTCCTCACCGGCTGCCGGAAGGGCACCGTGCGCCAGGCCCTCGAGCGCGGCGGGGAGTCGGCGGCGGACGAGGCCCTGCGGGCACTGCTCGACCGGTTCGGCACGGCCGGTGTCGTCGTCGAGCTGACCGACCAGGGCGAACCGCTCGACACCGCCAGGAACGACGTCCTCGCAACGCTCGCGGCGCGGCACGCCCTGCCCGTCGTGGCGACCGGGAACGTGCACTACGCGACCCCGGACCGCTTCCCCGTGGCGACCGCGCTGGCGGCCGTGCGGGCCCGGCGCAGCCTCGACGAGATCGACGGCTGGCTGCCGGCGGCCCCGACCGCCCACCTGCGGTCGGGCGCCGAGATGGCCAGGCGCTTCGCGCGGTGGCCGGGTGCGGTCGAGACGAGCGTGGAGCTGGCAGACGAGCTCGGCTTCCGCCTCCGGACCGCCAAGCCCGGGTTGCCCGACGTCGAGGTCCCCGAGGGGCACACGACGATGTCGTGGCTGCGGGAGCTCACCTGGCGGGGCGCCCGGCGGTTCTACCCGGGCAGTGCCGACGGGGTCGACCCGCAGAAGCGCGAGCGGATCGAGCGCGAGCTCTCCGTCATCGCGGACAAGGACTTCCCGGGGTACTTCCTGATCGTGCGGGACATGGTGCAGTACGCCCGGCAGCGGGGCATCCTGTGCCAGGGGCGCGGCTCGGCGGCGAACTCGGCCGTCTGCTACCTGCTCGAGATCACCGCGGTCGACTCGATCCGGTACGGACTGCCCTTCGAGCGGTTCCTGTCGGCGATGCGCGACGAGGAACCCGACATCGACGTCGACTTCGACTCGGACCGTCGCGAAGAGGTGATCCAGTACGTCTACGAGAAGTACGGACGGTTCAACGCGGCGCAGGTGGCGAACGTCATCACCTACCGGCCGAAGGGGGCCGTGCGGGACATGGCGAAGGCCCTCGGGCACAGTCCCGGGCAGCAGGACGCCTGGTCGAAGCAGGTCGAGCGGTGGGGGTCGGTCACCGAGAGCCAGGACCACGACATCCCGGACACCGTGGTCGACATGGCGCAGCAGGTGCTCGGCTTCCCGCGGCACCTCGGCATCCACTCCGGGGGCATGGTGCTCACCGACCGACCCGTGGGCGAGGTCGTGCCCATCGAGCACGCCCGCATGGACGGCCGGACCGTGCTGCAGTGGGACAAGGACGACTGCGCCTTCATGGGACTCGTGAAGTTCGACATGCTCGGGCTCGGGATGCTCGCGGCGCTGCAGTACTCGTTCGACCTGGCCGACGAGCACTGCGGGGAGCGCTGGGACATGCACTCGATCCCGAAGGAGGAACAGGGCGTCTACGACCAGCTCTGCCGCGCGGACACGATCGGGGTGTTCCAGGTGGAGTCCCGCGCGCAGATGGGCACGCTCCCGCGGTTGCTGCCCCGACGGTTCTACGACCTGGTGATCGAGGTCGCGCTCGTCCGTCCGGGCCCGATCCAGGGCGGTGCCGTGCACCCGTACATCCGACGTCGGACGGGCGAGGAACCGATCACGTACATCCACCCGTCGCTCGAACCCGTGCTCGAGCGGACCCTCGGGGTGCCGCTGTTCCAGGAGCAGCTCATGCAGATGGCGATCGCCGTCGGCGGGTGCTCCGGGGACGACGCGGACCTGCTCCGGCGGGCGATGGGCTCCAAGCGCGGCCTCGAGAAGATCGAGCGGCTGCGCGAGAAGCTCTACGCGGGGATGGCGGCGAACGACATCCACGGCGAGGACGCGGATGCGATCTACGCCAAGATCCAGGCGTTCGCGAACTTCGGGTTCGCGGAGAGCCACTCGATCAGCTTCGCGCTCATCGTCTACGCGAGCGCCTGGATGCGGCTGCACTACCCGGGCGCGTTCCTGGCGGCACTGCTCCGGGCGCAGCCGATGGGGTTCTACTCGCCGCAGACCCTGGTCGCCGACGCCCGACGGCACGGGGTGCGGGTGCTGCGGCCGGACGTCCTGCGGTCGGCGGTCGACGCGACACTGGAGCCGCTGTCCGACGGCGAGGCCGGTCCGACGGGCGCCGACGCCTGCCTGGCCGAGGAACAACCCCCCGTGCTGCCGTTCGACGGTTCGTCGCCCGACGACACCGCTGACCACCGCCGCGACGGTGCCTTCGCCGTCCGCCTGGGGCTGGTCGAGGTCGCCTCGCTCGGCCGGCGGAGCGCCGAGGCGATCGTCGCGGAGCGCGAGGCGCACGGACCCTTCGCCGACATGTCCGACCTGGCCCGCCGGGTCCGGCTGACGACGGCGCAGCTCGAGGCCCTGGCGGCGGCGGACGCCTTCGCCGGGCTCGGCATCGACCGGCGCAGCGGCATGTGGTCGGCGGCGCAGGCCGCGGCGGAACGCCCAGACCAGCTGCCCGACACCCAGGTCACGGTGCAGCCGCCGCTGTTCGGGCAGATGACGAGCGGCGACGTCCTGATCGCGGACATGTGGTCGACGGGCATGTCGACCGACGACCACCCGGTGCACCACGTCCGACCGCGGCTGCGGGCCCGCGGGGTGCTCAGCGTGCAGGACACCGCGACGGCGGAGACCGGACGCCGGGTCGAGGTGGGCGGCATCGTGACGCACCGGCAGCGGCCGGCGACGGCGTCGGGCATCACGTTCCTGAACGTCGAGGACGAGACCGGGCTCGTGAACGTCATCTGCAGCGTGGGCGTGTGGGGCCGGTACCGACGGGTGGCGCGGGAGTCGCCGGCCGTGGTGGTGCGGGGGATCCTGGAGCGGTCGCCGGACGGCGTGGTGAACCTCGTGGCGGACCGCATCGAGCACCTGCCGTTGGCAGTGCGGACCCGGTCGCGGGACTTCCAGTGACCGGCCGTGACGGACGTGACCGACCGGGACCGGCTGCGACCGGCCGTGACGGACCGGGACCGGCTGCGACCGGCCGTGTCGGACCGGGGCCGGCCGCGACCGGCCGTGCCCGGCAGTGCCGGGTCAGGACCCGGTCTGCTCGCGCACCGCGGGGATGCGCACGGTGACCTCGAGCCCACCGGAGCGGACGTTGCGGAGGGCAGCCGTGCCTCCCGACCGTTCCGCGATCGCGCGCACGATCGCGAGCCCGAGGCCCGAGCCGCCCGGTACCGGGACGCCGCCCGTCGCCGGGTCCGGGTCGCGGCGCGAGGTCCGGGCCTCGTCCGGGCGGGTGAAACGGTCGAACGCGACCGGGATGAACGACTCCGGGACACCGGGGCCGTCGTCCGTGACCTGCAGGACGCCCTCGTCGCCCTCGACCCGCCACGACACGAAGACGCCGCCGCCGCGGGGAGTGCCGCGACCGCGTTGCTCGCGGTGTTCGTGACGAGCTGTGCCATGCCGCCGGTGTCGAGGCGGAATCGCGGCTCCGACGCCTCGGACGAGTCCTCGCTCCGCTCGAGGTCGAAGTCCACTGTGATGTCCTTCGCCGACGCGATGAGACGCACGCGGTCGACGGCGGCCATGACCTCGTCGCCCAGGTCGCTCCAGGTGGTGGTCGGGTGGGCGCCGTCCTGCTCGCGCTCCTCGGCGTCCTCGATGCGCGACAGCGTGAGCAGGTCGTTCGCGAGCCGCGAGAGCCGCGCGACGCTCCGCTTGGCGCGGTCGATGTGCGCGGCGAGCGCCGCCGCGTCGTCACCGTCGAGCGACGCCAGGTCGAGCTGGGTGGTGAGGATCGCCAGCGGCGTGCGGAGTTCGTGGCTGGCGTCGGAGACCATCTGGCGCTCGCGCTCGGTGACCTGGCGCGTGCGGGCGAGGAACGCGTTCAGCGTGGTGGCGAGCGAGGCCAGTTCGTCCTGCGCCGGACCGACCGGCAGCTCGGCGCGCTCGGGAGCGACGGAGAGCCGTTCGGCCTCGCGGCGCATCCGGTTCACCGGGCGGAGGGCGGCGGTCGCGAGGGCCCAGGACGCGATGCCGAACGCGATGAGGATCGCGAGGCCGGTGAGCGACAGGGTCGTCGTGAGGTCGTCGACGACGATCGCCTCCGCCTGCGAGTTGCGCGCCGCGACGACGGTCCAGCGCCCGGCGGCGTTGACCGGGTGCTCGATGACGACGCGGTACTCCGACCCGGAGACGGTGATGAGCGACGTGCCCGCCTCGGTGGACGCCAGGCTGCCGAGCGCCCGTTCGACCCGCGGTGGCATGGTCGACAGCCGGATCTGGCCGGAGGGTGCCACGACGGCGACGAGCTGGGCGTTCCCCGGCGCGGACAGGTCCGGGTCGCTGTCGACCTCGAGCGTCGCCACGTACGGGTCGACGTCGGCGTCGAGCAGGGTCCTGGTGGCGCTCGCGACCACGCTGACGACCTGGAAGCGCATGACGAGCACGAGCAGCAGGATCACGACCGCGGCGATGGCCGTCGAGCCGATGGTGATGCGCGCGCGGAGCGAGAGCACCCGGAGGGGCCGGGGCAGGCCGCGTCCGCCGCGGGCCGTCCCGGTCGTGGGTGCCGTCCCGGTCACGCCCCGAGCAGGTCGAGCCGGTAGCCGCGGCCCCGGACCGTCGCGATGGCGACCGTCGCCTCGTGCGAGGTCAGCTTCTTGCGCAGGTAGGAGATGTACTGCTCGACGACGTTCGGGTCGACGTGCTGCGAGCCGTCCCAGACCTCCTCGAGGATCTTCGGACGGTCGACGACCGTGCCCACGGAACGGGCGAGCAGCCGGAGCAGGGCGAACTCGGTCGGACTGACGGCGACGCGCTGGCCCTTGATCGCGACGCGTCGGGCCTCGGAGTCGATGGCGACGTCGCCGACCTCGATGACCCGCTGCCCGGCAGCCGACTCGCGGCGACCGAGCGCACGGAGGCGAGCGGTCAGCTCGGCGAAGGCGAAGGGCTTCGTGAGGTAGTCGTCCGCACCGGCGTCGAGCCCGAAGACCCGGTCGTCGACGGCGTCGCGTGCGGTGACGAGCAGGATGCGGACGGGGTCCTCGCGCTCGCGGATCCGGCGGGCGAGCTCGAAGCCGGACATGCCCGGCATCATGACGTCGACGACCGCCAGGTCGAAGGCCTGCTCGCCGAGGGCGATGAGCGCCTCGACACCGTTCTCGACCGCCGTGACGCGGTACCCCTCTGCCGCGAGACCACGCTCCATGAGCGCGCGCATCTCGTCGTCGTCCTCGACCACCAACAGGCGCATGATCGACCTCCTCGGCCCCCATCGTGGCAGGGAACGGGCGCCGGTGGGCCATTCCCGGTGGGAAGTCGCTGAATCTCGTCACAGTGACCGCGGTCCGACCGCGGTGCGCGCGGCGCGGTGGGTCCGTCACCCGGACGAGGGCAGAACGCCCTGTCCCACGGAGGGGGGTATCGGCCCGAGGAGCGCCGCGTTGCTAGGCTCCGCACCGGACACGGCGTACCCGACGCAGTGTCCCGAGGGGGCACCATGCAGGATCAGGAGAACCGTCCGTACCGTCCGGACGACAGCGACCACCCGGCGATCGTCCGGTTGCAGGCGGAGCTCGACGCGGCACGGGACGGCATCGGCGTGCTCGGCGAGCTGGAGACCGACCGGCGCGAGCGGGTCGTCGCGGAGCTGCTCAGCGCCGTGCCGGACGTCGCGAGCCGCGCGGCGTACGAGGCCGGCTCGGACCGGGCGGTGGCCACCATCCGGCGCTTCGAGGGGAGCCGGGCCGACGACCACGAGTCGGCGACGGCGCTGTGGGACCGGCTCGTGCTCACCGCGTTCGAGGCGGTCGCCGCCGCCGACGAGTCCGCCGCCACCGGGCCAGCAGGAGCGTACGACCGCGCGGAGCAGCACGCCACGGCCTGACCGGGCACCGGCACGACCGCCCGCGGACCTCAGTCGTCCTCGCCGAGGAGTTCCTCGCGCACGCGTCGGATGTCCTCGAGCAGGGCGCCGATCAGCACCCAGTGCCGCGAGTTCGGTCGGACGACCTCGAGCGGCGCCGTCAACGCGTGGTCCGTGGCCGTCGTGTCCTCGCCACCGGTGCCGGTGAAGCCGTCCCGCTCGACGTGGTGCAGCCGCGTCGCCTCGACCCGCGCGCTCAGCGCCCGGACGTCCGCACCGATCCGGGCGACCTCGGTCGCGATGCTCCCCACCACCGGGTCCGACCGGAGGTCCGGTGCGGTGTTGTCCCGGATCGCCCGGGTCATCCCCGTGACACGGGTGACGAGCACGCGCAGGTGCTCGGCGATCGCCGTGTCGCGCTGCAGGATCGTCCGGTGCCGGCCACCGCGGGGGTTCATCGTGAGCGACTCGCCCGCAGCGGTGAGCGAGGCCTCGGCACGGGCGTGCTGCTGTCGGAGCGCCCGCGCCTGCCGCAGGGCCTCGTCCCACCGGGCGGCGTCCCAGCCCTCAGTGAGGCCGATCGCGATCCGCTCGAACGCGGCAGCGGTGTCGCGGGCCAGTCGGGCGACCGCGAGGTGTGCCGGCTCGAGCAGGACCGGCGGCACGACCACGGCGTTCACCGCAAGCGCCACGACCGCGCCGACCACCGTCTCGAGGATCCGGTCGGCCGAGTAGTTCGGCGTGACGACCCCGGCGGTGAGCACGAGCATGCCGCTGATGCCGACCTGGGTGGCGGAGGTCGGGGTCAGGCGGAGCGCCCAGCTCAGCAGGATCGCCAGGACGATGACGACGAGCACGACCCACACCGAGTCGCCGAGCAGCAGGTGGAACGCGGTCGCGAGCACCACGCCGAGCACCACGCCGGCGCTGCGCTCGAGACCCTTCACGAACGACTGGTTGATGCTGGGCTGCACGACGAGGAGCGCGGCGATCGCGGCGAAGGTCGGGAAGGGGCCGTCGATGAGGACCCGGCAGAGCAGCACTGCGGCGACCACCGCCACCGCCGTCTTCACGACCTGCAGGAACGGTGTGCGGCTGGAACTGCGGAGACGTGCGACCGGGTTCACGACGACCACGGTAGCCACAAGCCGCACGCCGAGCCGTGCACGATGGCGACGAAACCGCCGCGGCACGGTTGACTGGTCCCGTGTGGCCCAACCACGAGCGCGTCATCCCGCAGGCCTTCGCCGGCTCCGGGACCTCCGTCGTGGCCGCACGCGCGCACTCGGTCGAGCCGTCGGGCAACGGCTACCTGTACGGCTACGAGGTCGACACCGTCGACCGGACCGGTCAGCGCGCCACCGTCCTGACCTACGTCGACACCGGTGGCGCCCACGACCAGAACAGCGCGATCGTCACCGACCCGGCCACCGGTGAGCCGGTCTCGGTCTGGGCCTACCCGAACGACCCCGGGCTGCCGGTGCTGCCGCAGGTGACGTACCGCGACGCCGTCGCCGAACTCCTCGCGGGCATCGGGATGCCGGTCACCGACCCGGTGCTGTCGGTGGCCGCCTACCGCCCGGGCAAGCGGGCGGTCGTCCGCGTCGACGCCCCGGAGCGGGTGCTCTTCCTGAAGATCGTCCGCCCGCACCGCGTCGCGCCGATCGTCGAGACCCACGAGCAGTTCGTGGCCGCCGGACTGCCGGTCCCGCGGGTGCTGTCGAGCCGGGGCGACGGACTGCTCGTCCTCGAGCGCATCCGGGGCATGCCCGCGGGCAGCCGGATCACCGAGATCGCCGACGACCCGCGCTTCGTCGCGTCGCTCGCCGCCCTGACCGGTCGCATCGCGACCGTCCCGATGACGCAGCAGGCACGGGCCGACGCGATGGACCACGCGGACTGGCACCGCCGCACGCTCGTCGCCGCACTGCCGCAGGACGCCGCCGAGGTCGACGAGCTCTACGACGCCATCGGTCGACGGTCGGTCGGCTGGGGCGCCGCCACGAAGCAGGTGGTGCACGGTGACCTGCACCTCGAGCAGGTCTTCGTCGACGAGGACGAGCCGTGGCGCATCTCCGGCCTGCTCGACATCGACACCGCCGGCTGGGGGTTCCCGGTCCGCGACGTCGGTGCGGTCGTCGCCCACCTGGTCGTCACCGGGCTGTGGCACCGGTCGCGCGGGGACGCCGAGCGCGGGGCCGCTGCCGAGCGGCTCGCCGACGCCGTCGCCCGCGACTGGGTCGCGCGCAACCCCGGTGAGGCCGACCGCATCGGCCCCGCCATCGGCGCGCAGCTCCTCGCCCACGCGGGCGGACAGGCCACGACCGGCTCGGAGAACGGGATCCGGACCGCCCGGCAGCTGCTGGCGGCGACGCGCGCCGCGCTCGCCGAGGCGGCGCCGACCGTGCCCTCGGACGGCGTGTTCCGTCCGCGGTCCGCACCGCAGGCCTGACCCGGCCGTCCGCCGGGAACGGACGGGCAGGTGGAGGGGAGCCGCGCCTCCCGGCCGACGCCCGTCCCGACCGCCCGACGACCGGACGGGAGGCACGACGCGCGCGGGTCCTGTCGAGTCGCCTCCGTCGGGGGTGCGGGAGTAAACTGTGCGCAGCACGCACCGTGTCGTCGCGTGCCGCGTCGTTTCCGGACGCGGCTGTCGGTCACCGAACCGACGTGGGGACCGGATCCGTGGGCGTCCGACGGGCACCACGTGCGTGCGACGGCGCCGGGTCCCGGCGCGGATCGTCGTGCCGAGCACCCGAGTGTGCCGGCCGCGCGGGCCGCGGGAGTCCACCGGACGTCCCTCGACGGGACCGGCGCACGAGCGGGCCAGGGTGGCCCGTGGACCGGGGTCGCGCCAGACGCCGGTCGAGGACTTCCCGCCACGACGGCGGCTCGCCCGTGCGGAACGGGCGCAAGGAGGAGGAGCGTTGGCTCGATCAGGCACCCGGCGAGCAGCCGGCGGGACGCGGACCGCGTCGCGCCGCACCCGGCCGCTGGACAACGACGGCGTCATCCCGGTGCTCGCCCGCGCGGTGCGCGAGGTCGAGGCGGCAGCGCAGCGCGGACCGCTCAAGGCGTCCAACCGGTCGAAGTTCCAGGCGGTGGCCCTGCTGATGCGCGAGGAGCGTGCGCGGGTCAAGGCCGACCCGGAGCTCACCGACGCGCAGCGCGCCGAGCAGCTGAAGCGGCTCGACGGCGTCGCCACCATCCTGGCGAAGACCGCGGCGCGGGACACCAGCGTGATCCAGCTGCTGACCGAGGAGGCCTCGGTGAGCGAGGCGACGCGGACGGTCAAGCGCGACATGATGATCGCCGGTGGCATGGAGCTGCAGCCCGAGGAGCTCGTCATCGCGGCGGAGCCCTCGCCGGTGGTCGAGTCGCCCGTGCGGGCGGTCGTCCCGCAGGCAGTCGTGCAGCGGCAGCTCGCCAACCCGTTCCTGCCGCCGGACTTCGCCCTCGCCGACCAGCCCGTCGCGCACCCGCGTCGCCTGGCGAACTGGGAGCTCTTCGGTCCGCTGTTCAAGTCGTTCGAGTACGGCGCGGGCGGGGGAGCGGCGTCGATGCCGCTGCCCGAGCCGACGTCGCTGCACTCGCGGTCCGGCACCACGCTGATGAAGCACCAGGCGGAGCTCGTCGCCGCCGCGTCGCACGGGCACCGCACCTTCCTGCTCGCCGACGAGCCCGGCCTCGGCAAGACCGCGCAGTCGCTGCTCGCCGCCGACGCCGCGAACGCCTTCCCGCTGCTCGTCGTGGTGCCGAACGTCGTCAAGACGAACTGGGCGCGCGAGGCCGAGCGCTGGGTGCCGAACCGGACCGCGACCGTCATCCACGGCGACGGGGACGACCTGGACGGCTTCGCCGACATCGTCATCGTGAACTACGAGATCCTCGACCGGCACGCCGGGTGGCTCGGGTCCTTCGGGTTCAAGGGCATGGTCGTCGACGAGGCGCACTTCATCAAGAACAAGGAGTCGCAGCGCTCCCGGTTCGTGCTGCAGCTCGCCGAGCAGATCCGCTCGCGGGTGTCCTCGCCGCTGTTCATGGCGCTGACCGGTACCCCGCTGATCAACTCGGTCGAGGACTTCCGCACCATCTGGGAGTTCCTCGGCTGGATCGACGACAAGAAGCCCCGCGCGAAGCTCATGAACGAGCTCGAGGACATCGGGCTCACCCCCGCGGACCCCGGCTTCTTCGTCGAGGCGCGCAAGGCCGTCATCGACCAGGGCATCGTCCGCCGCCGCAAGGTGGACGTCGCCGCGGACATCCCCGCCCGACGCATCGCCGACATCCCGGTCGAGCTCGACGGGGAAGAGGGCCGTTCGATCCGCGACGCCGAGCGCGAGCTCACCGCGAAGCTCGTCCGGCGCTACCACCAGGCACTCGACGCCCGCACCGGGCAGGACCCCGTCGTCGGCATCGACCACAAGCTCGTCCGCCAGGTCGCCCGGTGGGAGCTCGAGGACCAGGACGCCTCGTCGACCGGCGAGAACGTGTTCTCCATGGTCCGGCGGATCGGTCGCGCCAAGGCGCAGCTCGCGGCGGACTACGCGGCGCAGCTCGCCTCGAACGTCGGCAAGGTCGTGTTCTTCGCGAAGCACCTCGACGTGATGGACCAGGCGGAGGAGGTCTTCGCCCGTCGGCACCTGAAGACCGCGACCGTCCGTGGCGACCAGACGCCCGCGCAGCGCACCGCCGAGATCGACGCGTTCGTGAACGACCCCGACGTTGCCGTGATCGTCTGCTCGCTCACCGCTGCGGGCGTCGGCCTGAACCTGCAGGTGGCCTCGAACGTCGTGCTCGCCGAGCTGTCGTGGACCTCGGCCGAGCAGACACAGGCGATCGACCGCGTGCACCGGATCGGGCAGGAGGAACCCGTCACCGCGTGGCGCATCATCGCCGCGCAGACGATCGACACCAAGATCGCCGAGCTCATCGACTCGAAGGCGTCCCTGGCCGCCCGCGCGCTCGACGGCTCCGACGAGGAGGTCGACGACTCGGGCGACATCCAGCTCGACGCGATGGTGGCGCTGCTGACGGAGGCGCTCGGGGGCTGACCGCCGGGCGCATCGGCGGCGGCGCCGCGCTGTGGCGCGACGTGCTCACGCACAACAGGAAGCGGCTCGAACCACGGAATTCCGTGGTTCGAGCCGCTTCCTGTTGTGCGCAGCGCCTGAGCGGGGTGCGCAGCGTCAGATGCGCGACTGCACCTCGGCCAGGGACGGGTTCGTCGCGGTGCTGCCGTCCGGGAACACGAGCGTCGGCACGGTCTGGTTGCCGCCGTTGACCTCGGCGACGAGCTCGGCCGTGCCCGGGGTCTGCTCGATGTCGACCTCGCGGAAGGGCACGCCGGCCTTCGTCATCTGGTTCTTCAGCCGGGCGCAGTAGCCGCACCAGGTCGTCGTGAACATCGTGACGCCGCCGGCCTCGGGCACGAACGCGTCTCGGGTGACTGTCTCGCTCATGGGCACCAGGCTAACCCCGTCGGGTCGGGGAACCCCGGTGACCCCTGGTAGACAGGAGCGCGTGACGGACACCCACCTCGAGATCGAGCGTACGTACGACATGCCCGAGGGCGACGCCCTGCCGGACCTCATCGGGGTCGGTAGCATCGCCCGGACGGAGCACCAGGAGCAGTTCGAGCTCGACGCCACCTACTGGGACACCGAGCGGTACGACCTCGTCGCGTCGCGGGTGACCGTCCGACGGCGCACGGGCGGCCCGGACGCCGGGTGGCACATCAAGCGAGCCGCGTCGGACACCGTCCGGCACGAGCAGCACTTCCCCCTGACCGACGACGCCGACACCGTGCCCGACGCGGTCCTCGGCGCGCTCTTCACCGAGCGTCGGGGCCGCGGCCTGCGCCCGGTCGTCCGGATCACCACCACGCGGGCGGTCACCCGGCTGCTCGACGAGGACGACGACCAGGTCGCCGAACTCGCCGACGACCGCGTGGTCGCCCAGCGCCTCGACGACCAGGCGCCCGCGACCCCGCGTACCTGGCGCGAGGTCGAGGTCGAGACGGTCGAAGGTGTCGACGAGCAGGTGGCGCACGAGCTCTTCGCAGCGCTCGACGGTCGGTTCGCCGACATCGGCGCCCACCCCGCGGCGGTCACCTCGAAGCTCGCACGGGGACTCGAGGGCGCCCCCGCCGCGCGGCTCCGGACGGCCGAGAAGCCCGAGAAGCACACCGCCGCACGTGCGCTGACGAAGCGCCTGCGCAAGCTCCGGGCCGCGCTCCTGGCAGCGGACGCCGAGCTGCGGACCGGCGGCGACGTCGACCTCCGAGCCACCGCGCGGACCGCCCTCGACACCGCCGCGGTGCTGGGCTCCTACCGGCCGGCCTTCCCCGCCACACCGGCCGCCGACCGCGCCGCCGAGGCAGCGGACGCCCTGGCCGCCGTGACGGCACGTGCCGCACTGGCCGACTACCTGGTGGAGCGGCTGCCGAACGCGTCGACGCCGGCGCAGGACCTGCTCGTCGACGCCATGACCCGCGAGCGCGTCCTCGCCGCAACCCGCGAGCGCCGCGCCGTCGCGGTCGGCGAGGTCACGGCGTTCCTGCACTCGGAGCCGTACCTCGAGCTCCTCGACGCCCTCGACGACGCCGTCGAACGGCCGGCTCCGACGGCGTGGGCGCTGCGCTCCCCGAAGCACGTGGCGCAGGACGTCTCGGCCGTCGAGAAGCCGCGCGTCCGCGAGCTCGTCCGCAACGCCGTCGGGGACGACGACGAGAGCGTCGGGCTCGTGGACCGCGAGGCCGCCGACCGTGCCGCGACCGAGCAGGCCTGGCGTGCGGCGACCCGTGCCCGCGCCGCGATGGACGTGCTGGGCGACGACGCCTTCCCGCACGCGCTGTGGAAGCGCATCGGGGACGCCGCGGACGTGCTCACCGAGCGGGTGCGCTCCCTGCACGCCCTCGACGTGCTGCGGGTGCACTCCGGCATCGCCGAGCGCGGTGGAGAGGGGACGTTCGGGTACGGCGTGCTCGCGGGGGACCGCGTGCGGCTCGCCGAGGACTCCTACGACCAGGCGGTGCACGCGCTCAACCGCGTGTGAGCCCGTGGCGGCCGGGCGCCCAGCCCGCGTGCTGCGCGCAGGTGTTCCGCGACAGCGACAGGACTCCGCCGATGTTCGGCGGAGTCCTGTCGCTGTCGCGGGACGATCGGCAGCGGCCAGCGGCCAGCGGCGAGCGGCGAGCGGCGAGCGGCCAGCGGCGAGCGCCCAGCGCCCAGCGCGGCAGCCCGGCAGCCGCTCCGCGCTCAGCCGGCGGCGATGGGCTCCGCCGTGGCGGCCGCCGGGTTGACGTCGGCCAGACCGAGCACGTCGAGCAGCCACGCGAGTTCGAACGCCCGCTCACGCCAGGAGTCGTACCGGCCGCTCACACCGCCGTGTCCCGCGGCCATCTCGGTCTTCAGCAGCACCGGAGCGCCGACCTCACGGAGCTTCGCCGTCCACTTCGCGGGCTCGACGTAGAGCACGCGCGTGTCGTTGATCGATGTCACGGCGAGGATCTGCGGGTACTGCACGTCGTCGCGCACGTTCTCGTACGGCGAGTACTCGCTCATGTACCGGTAGACCTCGGCGTCGTGCAGCGGGTCGCCCCACTCGTCCCACTCGATCACCGTGAGGGGCAGGTCCGGGTCGAGGATGCTGGTCAGCGCGTCGACGAACGGGACGGCGGCCAGGATGCCGGCGAAGCGCTCGGGCGCCAGGTTGGCGACGGCACCCATGAGCAGGCCACCGGCGCTGCCGCCCTCGGCCACCAGGCGGTCGGCGCTCGTCCGGCCGCTCTCGATCAGGTGCTCCGCGACCGCGACGAAGTCGGTGAAGGTGTTCTTCTTCGTCAGCGTCTTGCCGTCCTCGTACCAGTGGCGGCCCATCTCACCGCCGCCCCGCACGTGGGCGACCGCGAAGACGACCCCTCGGTCGAGCATCGACAGGCGCATGACGCTGAAGCCCGGGTCGATCGAGTGCTCGTACGACCCGTAGCCGTACAGGTGCAGCGGCGAAGGGGTGTCGGCGTCGACCGCGTCGCGACGCCAGACGAGCGAGATCGGCACCTTCGTGCCGTCCTCGGCTGTGGCCCAGTCCCGTTCCTGCACGTAGTCGGCCGGGTCGTAGCCGCCGAGGACCGGCTGGCGCTTGAGGACCGTGACCTCGCCGGTCGCCAGGTCGAGGTCGCTCACCTCGGACGGGGTGACGAACGACGTGTACCCGATGCGCAGGGTCGGCTGCTCCCACTCGGGGTTGCCGCCGAGCCCCGCCGAGAACAGCGCTTCGTCGAAGGGGACCTCGTGCGCGTCGCCGTACCCGTCGCCCTCGATCGGGATGACGGCGACGCGGGGGAGCGCCTCTGCCCGGTACTCGAGCGCGAGGTGCCCGGCGAAGGCATCCACGGACTCGATGCGACGCTCGGGGTGGTGCGCGACGACGACCCGCCGGTCGTGCTCCGAGGTGGGGTCATCGGCGGGCACGTCGACGAGTTCGAAGTTCTCGGCGCCGTCGTTGTGCAGCACCAGGAAGCGGTCGCTCCCACCGACGATGGCGTGCTCGATCTCGTACTCGACACCGTCGCGCCGCGGCCACACGACGCGGAACTCACCGGTCGGGTCGGCCGCGTCGAGCACCAGCGCCTCGGACGTGATCTTCGACCCGAGCTCGATGACGATGTACTGCGACGAGCGGGTGACCCCGACGCCGACCCAGTAGCGGTCGTCGGACTCCTCGAACACGACGACGTCATCGCCCGTGGCGCTGCCGACGGCGTGCCGCCAGATGCGGTCAGGACGCCAGGACTCGTCGACCGTCGGGTAGAACACGTACTGCCCGGACGGGTCGAAGGTGGCGCCGGAGCCGGTGTCCGGGATCTCGTCACCGAGGTCCGTGCCGGTCGTGAGGTCCCGCACGTGCAGCGTGTAGCGCTCGTCGCCCTCGACGTCGACGCCGTACAGCAGGCGGGTGCCGTCGTCACTGATGTCGTAGCTGCCGAGCGAGAAGAAGTCGTGTCCCTCGGCCAGGGCGTTGCCGTCGAGGACGACCTGCTCCCCGGGCAGGGCCGCTGCGCCCTCGTCGACCGCGGGCGGCGTCCAGTCGTCCGGGCCGCTGATCGGCGCGCGGCAGTGCACGCCGTACTGGCTGCCTTCGGCCGTGCGCGTGAAGTACCACCAGTCGCCCATCCGCACCGGCACGGAGAGGTCGGTCTCCTGCACGCGGTTCTTCACCTCGGCGAAGATGCGGTCGCGGAGTCCGGCGAGGTGCGCCGTCCGCGCCTCGGTCCAAGCGTTCTCGGCCTCGAGGTGGGCGAGGGTCTCCGGTGACTCCTTGTCCCGCAGCCACTCGTAGTCGTCGACGAAGTCGATGCCGTGGTGGGTCCGCGTGACGGGCCGCTTCGCGGCGGTCGGCGGGGTGGCCTGGGCGTGCTCACTGCTCACCACGCCACCCTATGCGCCCGGGCCTCGACGCCCGCCCGCACGCGCTCGGTGAACGCGTCGAGCTCGACCACGACCGCGGGTGCGATCCACGCGCGGCGTCGTCGACGCGTGGTCACCGGCCGGAGGACCCCGGCCCGGCAGAGGTCGACGATCGTGGTCTCGAGCAACGGCTCGACCGCGCCCCCGACGACGCCCTGCCTGATCGCGCGGCGGAGGAGGTCCTCGGCGTGCTCCTCCGTCAGGACGGCGTCCTGCTCGAGCGCCCGTACGAGCACCGCGTGCGGACCGGGAGCACAGACCGTCGCCGCGCGGTCCTGTGCGACCTCGTCGAGCAGCAGACCCGTCACGAGCGCCTCGTCCGAGCCGGCGCCCACGGCGATCGCCACGTCGCGGACCCACTCGTCGACGAAGCCGTCGCGGTACCGAGCCAGGTGGGCGAAGTACCGCGCTCGCTCGGCGACCAGGACCGTCGAGACCGGCGGGTTCGCTCGCCGTGACGCGCCCCGAGCGCGCAGCACCGCGGCCACGAGCGCCCGCCCCGTCCGACCGTTGCCGTCCGTGAACGGGTGGATCGACTCGAACTGCGCGTGTGCGATCGCCGCCTGGGCCACCGGGTGCAGGTCGTCGCGCTCGAGGAAGGCGAAGAGGTCGGCCATCAGGCCGGGCACGAGTCCGGGCGGCGGCGGGACGTGGTCGGCGTCACCCGGTGTGCGTCCGCCGCCGATCCAGTTCTGCACCGTCCGGTAGCGGCCGGCGTACGGGCCGTCCACCGGGTCGCCCCGGAGCAGACCACGGTGGGCGTCGAGCAGTGCGGTCTCGTCCAGGCGTCCGGCCCCGGCCGCGCGCACCAGGCGCTCGAGGGCGTCGCCGGCCTGCACCATCGCCGTGGCGCTCGTGTTCGCCCGCATGCCCACCAGGGCGCGTGCGACGTCCTCGGCGGTGGCGTCCTCGTGCTCGATGCGCGAGGTCGCGACCGCCTCGGTCCGGGTGAGCAGCCGGTGCAGGGGAGCGGCACCGCCGTCGCCGTCGTCGAGGGCCCGGAGTGCGTCGAGGCTGCGGTCGAGCAGGGCGGCGGTCGTCGGATCGGGCTCCCAGCAGGCGTCGGCGATCCGGGGCGGGACCGAGGCGGTGACGGTCGTGGTCCGGCGGACGGTCCGGTCACCGCGGACGGCGCTGCGCCAGGGACAGACGACCGTGCCGTGGACGGGCCAGCGGGGTCGGGGTCGGGTCACGGGGCCTCCTGGGTGGGTCGTCGGTGCCGAGACGCTAGGACGATCCGCCCCGCTGGTACCAGGAATCCGCATCTCGCGAGCGGCGTCACCGGGCCGCCGTACCGTGGTGGCATGCGCAACTCCTTCGTCGTCACCGGGGCGCACGTCGTCCCCGTCACCGCTCCGCCCTTCGACGGCGGTGCCGTCGTCGTCGAGGACGGCCGCATCACCGCGGTCGGTCCCGACGTCACGCCGCCCCGGGGCCTGCCCGTGGTCGACGCCGCCGGTGCCTGGCTCGTCCCCGGCTTCGTCGAGTCGCACGGCCACGTCGGCATCCACGAGGAGGCGAACGGCTGGGCCGGCAACGACACGAACGAGATGACCGACCCGAACCAGGCCGCGGTCCGGGCGATCGACGCCGTCGACATCGACGACGAGGGCTTCCGCGACGCGCTGTCCGGCGGCATCACGAGCATCGTCGTGAAGCCCGGCTCGGGCAACCCGATCGGTGGGCAGACCGTCGCGATCAAGACCTGGGGCGGTCGGACGATCGACGAGCAGCTCATCTCGGACGCCGTGAGCGTGAAGAGTGCCCTCGGCGAGAACCCGAAGCGGGTGTACGGCGAGAAGGGGAGGACGCCGTCGACGCGGCTCGGCGTCGCGAAGGTCATCCGCGAGGCCTTCGTCGCCGCGCAGGACCACCGCGCCGCCCGTGACGCCGCGGCTGCGAAGGGGGAGCCCTTCACCCGCGACCTGACGAAGGAGACGCTCGTCCGGGTGCTCGACGGCGAGCTCGCCTGGGACCAGCACGTGCACCGGCACGACGACCTCGCGACCGCACTCCGCCTGGCGGACGAGTTCGGCTACCGGCTCGTCGTGAACCACGGCACCGAGGCGCACAAGCTGGCGGACCTGCTCGCCGAACGCGACGTGCCGGTCATCTACGGCCCGCTGTTCACGAGCCGTTCGAAGGTCGAGCTCCGCGACCGCGGCATCCCGAACGTCGTGGCGCTCGCCGCCGCCGGTGTCCGGGTGGCGATCACGACGGACGCACCGGTCGTGCCGATCGCGATGCTCGTCGACCAGGCCGCCGCCGCGGTCAAGGAGGGCCTGCCCTGGCAGACCGCGCTCGAGGCCCTCACCACCAACCCGGCGGACTTCCTGGGCTTCGGCGACCGCGTCGGCCGCATCGCGCCGGGATTCGACGCCGACCTGGTCCTGTGGGACGGCGACCCGCTCGCCGCGACCAGTCGCGCGACACGCGTCTGGATCGAGGGCGCGTCCGTCTACGAGTGGGCCGACGGGACGGGCGTCACCACCCCGCGCTGGTGACCCGGTGGCGGACGGGAGGCCCGTGGCGACCCGCCACGGGCCTCCCGTCCGGCTACTGGTCGCGGGAGAGCAGGAAGTCGTTGATGCGCTCCGTCATCGGCAGGTCCATCGACCGGGCGACGCCGTTCACCGAGCGGATCGGTGCGGCCTGGCGGACGCTCGACAGCAGCCAGAGGGCGTCCGCAGCCTCGAGGTCGGCCAAGGTGAGCAGCTCGTACGACGTCTCGATGCCCTCGCCCTCGGCGAACCGGAACACGTCGGCCTGCGTCGTCCCGGCCAGGATCCCGATGTCGGTCCGCGGCGTCACGAACCGTCCGTCCACGGACGCCACGAGGTTCGCACGCGTGCCCTCGAGCACGTAGCCGTCCGAGGAGACGAAGAGTGCGTCGTCGGCGCCGCGCCGCTCGGCCTCGCGGAGCGCCGCCATGTTCACCGCGTACGACAGCGTCTTCGCGCCCTGCAGCAGCCACGGCGAGGTCCGCTCCACGTCGTGCCGGTAGCCGCGGTCGAGCGTCACGACGGCGATGCCCTCGGTGCGTGCGGGGGTCTGGTCACCGGACGGCGCCGCGTACACCCAGCCGGTCGGGCGACCCGACCCCTCGACGCCGCGGGTCATGACGGTCTTCGCGAAGGCCTCGTGCACCGGGTCGAGCCGGGCGCACGCGGCCTCGATCGCCTGCCGCCACGCGTCGAGGTCCGGCGCGGGGAGGTCGAGCATCGCCGCCGACCGGACGAACCGCGCCAGGTGCGGCTCGAGTGCCTGCGGCCGACCGTCGACGACCGTGATGGTCTCGAACACCCCGTCGCCGCGGATCGCGCCGAGGTCCTGCACCTGCAGGTGCTCCTCGAGCGGCGTCGCCCACGTGAAGGCGTCGGCCTCCGGGTCGTGCGGGGCTGCGTCGCGCGAGGGCTGATTGAGGACGGCGAGGACGGTGTCGGTCATGCGTCCATCCAACCGCAGCGCCGGGTGGGCGGGCGTCAGTCGCGGCCGGGGAGCGACCCCATGAGCTTCCACACCGCGGGCGTCAGCTCAGGGTGCTGCAGGGCGATGCGACGCAGCCGGTGGTACTCCTCGCCGAGCTCGGTGCGCTGCCCGGACGCCGGGTGCCCGGCCCAGTGCGCGCTCCGCTGCCCGATCGCCGCGTCGAGCTCGACGGCGTCCGCGCGCAGGATGAGCACGACCTGCTCGTCCACGGTCGGCAGCGTCGGCATGAACTCCCACGGGTCCTCGCCCGCGCGGCTCCGGTGCTCGACGATCATCGAGATCTCCTCGGCGGCCTCGGCGCGCAGCACTTCGAGGCTGCGCCCGGTCCTGCGGGGCTCAGCCATGGTGCCCCCGCAGCACGCCTGCCATGCCTGCGATCGTACGCCAGCACGGAGCGTCCACCGGACACGTCCGCCAGACTGGGGACCGTGACCGCACGCGACGAGACGAAGTCCCAGCACGCCCCGGTCGTGGTCGTCTACCTGCTCCGCGACGGCGTCGACGGCCCCGAGGTGCTGCTCGGCGAGAAGCGTCGCGGGCTCGGTGCCGGTCGGGTGGTCGGTCCCGGCGGCAAGCGGGAGCCGGGGGAGCCGCCGGTGGCGGCAGCGGTCCGCGAGGTGGCGGAGGAGGTCGGCCTGCGCCTCGACACGGACGACCTGGAGGCACGTGGCACGTTGGACTACCGGTTCCCGTTCCGCCCGTCCTGGTCACAGGTCTCGGACGTCTTCGTCTGCCGCCGGTGGCAGGGCGAACCGTCCGGCAGCGACGAGCTCGAGCCGCGCTGGATCCCGGTCGACACGGTGCCGTACGACGCCATGTGGGACGACGCCCGCTACTGGTTGCCGGGCGTACTGGCCGGTGGGAGCGTCCACGCTCGCTTCACGTTCGCGGAGGACAACGCGACGGTGTCGGGCTTCAGCGGCGCGGGCGTCTAGCGGACGCCGGCGCGGCCCTGCTGCACCCGGGTGCTGCCGGTGCGTGCTTCCTCGGCCGCGGCCAGGACGTCCGCGTCCCCGCTGCGGCCACCGAGCGGGCGGACGAAGAAGTCGACGATGCCCGCGGCGATCGCGCCGAGCACGGCGAACATCGCCCAGCCGACGAAGAGGCCTGCGGTGTTCCGGCCGTCGGCGGGCGCGAGGAACACGCTCGCGGCGTACAACGCGGCCGCGAGCACGAGGAACGCGACGACGGCGGTGACGAGGACGCGGTGCCAGGCGGTGCGCGGGTGCATGCGGACCAGGATACGCGCGCGTCAGCGCTCGGCGTGCCGTCCGTGCTCGCGCTCACGCTCGCGCCCCTCGGGCGCACCGGTGCGCGTCGTGCGCGATCCCGCCGGGGCCGGGCGCCGACCGGTTGCGTCCACGCGCGGGACGGGACGGGTGCGCGGGCCGCTGGACGGGCCTCCCGGTCGACCGGGACCGGACCGGTCCGCCTGCCGCACCACGGGGATGCGTCCGGTGGGGGTGGTCTCCTGCTCGAGGCCGTCGCGGCCGCCGGTGAAGACGTCGCCGGAGACCCGGTCGTCCTCCCAGTCGTCGTCGCGCAGGACGCTCAGCGTGCCGGTCTCGGTCGAGGTCAAGCCGTGGCGCTCGAGCTCGGCGTCCCGCTGCTTGCCGAGGAACTCGCGGTTCGCGTTCTGCGCGTCCTGGAACATCGTCGTGCGGTTGTTCACGATCGCGGAGATCCGGCGGCGTTCCCACCACTGCTTGCCGAAGAACATGAGCACGAGCCCGGCCGCGGCGTAGCAGCCCATGGTGATCAGGCCGCGGCCGAACCCGGGACCGACCCCGTAGATCTCGTGCTTGATCATGTCGACCATGCTCGAGCCGACCACGACGTGGTTGAGCCAGGCGAACGGCTCCGGCATGAACCACTTCGGGTACGCCCCGCCGGAGGACGGCATCGACAGGAAGACGAAGCAGATCATGGCGGGTGCGGCGATGAAGCGGCCGACGAAGTAGCTCAGTCCGTTGACGGCGAGACCGATCGCGACGATCCAGCCCCACGCGATGAGGACGAGTTCGATCCAGTGCCCCCGGATCGCACCGACGACGGGGCCGGCCAGTGTGTTCGTGATGAGGGAGATCACGAGGCCGCCGACCACGATCACGGTCATGCGGGTGCGGTGCCGCAGCGGGCCGCCCATGATGCCGATGAACATCGCGACCATGTAGCCGCCGATGCACCACGCGAGCATGACGTACATCGCGACGGTGCCGTACTCGTCGTACGCGGGCAGCGGTGCGAGCTCGGTGACGGTCGGAGCGGCGACGCCGATGCCGGTGAGCACGGAGCTCAACGTGGCCGGGACGAGCGAGGCGACCTGGAACTGGTGAGCGCTGGCCTTGAAGACCTCGTTGGCGGACGGGTCGTACGCGACGGCCATCGCGCCGGCGAGGACGTCCTGCTTCGCGCGGGCGAGCGAGTCGTAGGTGTGGAAGACGTACTCGCCGGGCAGGGCCTTGTCGACGGCGGCGACGAGCGTCGGGTCGCTGCCGACCAGGGCGACGGGGACGTCGTGCGGGTGCGGGGCGTGGAAGGCGAAGACGTAGCAGAGGCAGAAGCCGACGATGAAGAACAACGGCATCCAGAGCTGCAGGCCGATGAGCTGCAGGGACGGGTGGAGCGTGCCGTACCAGCGGCGGTAGCGACTGATCTTCTGCGGTTCCGGCACGGGTGCCTGGCGGACACGTGCTGCGCGGTGCCCGCCGCCGCGGCTGCCGGCGACGGGTGCGCCACGACGGGGTCGCGAGCCGCTGCGCGTCGAGGGTCGCGTCTGGCGGGGCTTCGGCGTGGAGGACCGCGGCGCTCCGTCGCGATCGGGGAGGTCGCTGTTCCTGGGGACGTCGTTCCGCGGCTCGCTCACTCGGCGCTCTGCTCCTTCTGCTGGTCGGAGCATCACGGTACGCCGCGCGCGCTCACCGCGCGCCGAGAGCAGCGCAGCCCCGGCCGTGGACGCCGGCAGCTCAGCTCCGGCTGCGGGACGCCTGCGCCGAGTCCATCGCGAGCTCCTCGGCGTCGAGCGTCACGAGCACGCGCCGCATGACCTCCTCGTCGAGGTTGCCCTTCTCGCGCTCCTCGAGCACGATCTCGCGCCGCCGGTCGAGCAGTTCGCGCCGGATGTCCTGGATCTGCGCCCCGCGGAGCCGGAGGGGAGCGTTCCGGTCCTCGACCTCTTCCTCCTCCGCATCGCGACGGAAGGTCTCGGCCTGCCGCTCGAGTCGTGCCTTCAGCCGGTTCACGACGCTGTCCGATGCCTCGGCGCCGTACTGCTCGGCCCACGCCGGCCGCCGCCGCTCGAGCAGCGCGATCGCGGCCTCGGTCGTCCGCTGGTTGAGGCGCATCTCGCTGCGGACGTCCTCCTCGCCCTCGGCCGGGTCCTGCACCTTCAGCGCGCGGATCACGAAGGGCAGGGTCAGGCCCTGCAGCAGGAGCGTTCCGACCGTCACCACGAAGGCGATCACGAAGATGGTGTCCTGCGCCTTGATCTGGACCGAGTTGCCGACGACCGACACCGCCGCGGCGAGGGTCACCACCCCGCGCATGCCGGTCCAGGAGATGACCGTGAGCTCCCGCCAGTTGAGCTTCGGTTCCGCGGAACCGCGGAGCCAGCGGAGCGACGGGTGCCCACGGGACAGTCGGACGCGCAGCGGTCGGAGCCACCGGCCGTTGATGCGGTTCCGCACGTAGGACTCGAACACGAAGAGCGGCCGGACCAGGATCACGACGACCAGCACGACGGCCGCCGCGGTGAGCGTCTGGGTCAGGCTCCGGTCGCTCTCCACCAGGTCCTGCACGACGGTCTTCAGCTGCAGGCCGATCAGGGCGAAGACGAAGCCCTCGAGGATGACGTCGATGCTCGTCCACAGCGGGCGCTCCTGCAGCCGCGTCGCGTAGCCCTCCTTCGGCGAGTTGTAGCCGATGTACAGGCCGGCGGTGACGACCGCGATGACCCCGGAGCCGGACAGGTCCTCGGCGACGATGTACGCGACGAACGGCAGCAGGATGCTCATGATCGTCTCGACGACGGGGTCGTTGATGCGCATCCGGATCCAGTGCACCGCGACGCCGAGCACGATCCCGACCGCGAGGCCGACGCCGATCGCGAGCCCGAAGATCCCGAGGTCCTGCCAGATCGTCAGCGAGGTCCCCGCCGCGATCAGCGTGAAGACCCGCACGAGGGTCAGCGACGCCGCGTCGTTGATGAGGCTCTCGCCGGACAGCACCGTCATCACCCGGCGGGGGAGTCCGAGCTTCCGGCCGATGGCCGCGGCCGACACGGCGTCCGGCGGCGCGACGACGGCGCCGAGCAGGATGGCCGCCGGCCAGTCCATGTCGGGGATGAGCACGTACGCCGCGACCGCCACCGCGAGGGCGGTCACGATGACGAGGAAGATGCCGAGTCGGCGGATCTGCTTGATGGACTGCCGGAAGCTCTGCCACGACACGTCGAGCGCCGCCGAGTACAGCAGCGGCGGGAGGATGACCGTGAGGATCACCTCGGAGTCGATCTCCATCTCCGGCAGACCGGGCAGGAACGACGCCGCGAGGGCCACGGCCGTCACGAGCAGCGGAGCGGGGAGTCCCTTCGCCCGCGCGAACCCGGTCACCGCGAGTGAACCGATCAACAGGATGAGGAGTTCCGCGGTGTCCATGGGAGCAATCCTCCCATCCGGATGGTTCCGAACCTGAACGACTGCGCAGGCGGGGTGAACGGCGGGTGAACGACAGGGTTTGTGCTCAGCGGTCGGGCCTGGGACACTTGCCCGCGGTGGACATCACACTCATAGTCGTCCTGGTCATCGCGTTGGCCCTCTTCTTCGACTTCACAAACGGATTCCATGACACCGCCAACGCGATGGCGACCCCGATCGCCACGGGTGCCATGAAGCCGAAGGTGGCCGTCACGGTCGCCGCGGTGCTCAACCTCGTCGGTGCGTTCCTCAGCACCGCCGTGGCGACGTCGATCTCGCACGGGCTGATCAACGAGGGCCCCGGCGGCGTCGCGATCACCCCGGAGATGATCTTCGCGGGCCTCATCGGCGCGGTCGTGTGGAACATGATCACGTGGCTGCGCGGTCTGCCGTCGTCGTCCTCGCACGCGCTGTTCGGCGGGCTCATCGGCGCTGCGATCGTCGGCGCCGGGTTCGGGTCCGTCAACTACGCGGCACTGCTGACCGTCGTGATCATCCCGGCGTTCCTGTCGCCGGTGATCGCCGCGCTGGTGTCGCTCCTGGCGACCCGGATCGCGTACCGCGTCACCCGTCGGCCGGTGTTCCCGAACGAACGCGGCGGCTTCCGGATCGGCCAGGTGTTCACGAGCTCGATGGTGTCGCTCGCGCACGGCACGAACGACGCGCAGAAGACCATGGGCGTGATCACGCTGACGCTCATCGCGTCGGGTGCGCAGTCCGCCGACCAGGGCGTGCAGTTCTGGGTCGTCGTCGCCTGTGCGCTCGCGATCGCCCTCGGCACGTACACCGGCGGTTGGCGCATCATCCGGACCCTGGGCTCGGGCATCACCGAGATCCGTGCGACGCAGGGCTTCGCGGCCGAGGCCTCCACCGCCGCGACCATCCTGGCGTCGAGCCACCTCGGCTTCGCGCTCTCGACCACGCAGGTGTCGTCGGGCTCGATCATCGGTGCTGGTCTCGGCCGACGCGGCTCGAAGATCCAGTGGTCGACCGCGGGCAAGATCGTCATCGCCTGGTTCATCACCCTGCCGGCCGCGGCAGCCGTGGGCGCGATCGCCTCCGGCATCGCCCGGCTCGGTGTCGGCGGTCTCGTCGTCGACGCGGTCGTCGGCGCGGCCGTGATCCTCGGGCTGTACCTGTGGTCGCTCCGCAAGCCGCACGAGCAGGCCGCGGCCATCGAGGTCGACGTGGCCGCCAACGCGGTCTACACCCGCAAGGAGCTCCGCGACCTGCAGCGCAAGAAGCGTGCCGCCCAGGTGGCCGAGCGCCGCGCGGAGCTGAGCCGCGAGCGCACCCTGCGCCGCATGGCCGGACGGAACGGAGGACGCCGCTGATGGGCATCGCCACTGACTCGCGCTGCTTCGCCTTCCTGATCGGAGGGACCCGCTGATGCGCATCGCCACTGACTCGCGCTGCTTCGCCTTCCTGATCGGAGGGACCCGCTGATGGGCATCGACTGGTTCGCATTCCTGACGGTCGCGATCGTCGCGGTGGTCTCTGCATGCTTCGTGGTGCTCGTCTACTCGATCGGCCTGCGCCTGTGGAGCGCCGCCGACACCCGCGCCGGCAAGTACACGGTGAAGGACGACGGCACGGTCGGTCCGGCCACGATGGGCTTCCCGCAGCCCGGCGTCGTCCAGCCCGGTGTCCGCGCGTTCCGCGCGCTCGCGGTGGCGTGCTTCGCCGTCTGCGGCCTGGCCGTGCTCTACGGCATCTACCTGATCGTCCCGCAGTTCCACTGACGTCGGCGACCCGGCCTCCCGTCCGTGTCGTCCGCCCACCACGCGCATCCGCCTGCCGGCCCCGACCGGCCGGACGGGCTAGCCTCGGACGGGTGACCGGCAACGAAGCACCACGAACGCGCACCGAGACCGATTCCCTGGGATCCCGCGAGGTCCCGATCGACGCCTACTGGGGCATCAACACCCTGCGGGCGCTCGAGAACTTCCCGATCACGTCGGTGCCGATCGCGGTGTACCCGGACCTCATCGAGGCGCTCGCGACCGTGAAGCAGGCCGCCGCCCGGGCGAACAAGGCCATCGGCGTGCTCGACGCCGAGCGTGCGGACGCCATCGACCAGGCGGCGCAGGAGGTCCGCGACGGGGCCCTGCGCGACCAGTTCGTCGTCGACATCGTGCAGGGCGGGGCGGGGACCTCGACGAACATGAACACGAACGAGGTGCTCGCGAACCGGGCCCTCGAGCTCCTCGGGCGCGAGAAGGGCGACTACGCGTACCTGCACCCGATCGACCACGTGAACCGCAGCCAGTCGACGAACGACACCTACCCGACGAGCATCAAGCTGGCGATGATCCTGGGCGTCCGGCGGCTCACCGGTGAGCTCGAGCGGCTGTCGGACGCCTTCGCCGAGCGGGGCCGCGCGTTCCAGGACGTGCTGAAGATCGGCCGCACGCAGCTGCAGGACGCCGTGCCGATGACCCTCGGGCAGGAGTTCACCGGGTTCGCGCACACCATCCAGGAGGACGTCCTGCTCCTCCGTACCGTCTCGCCGCTGCTCGCGGAGACGAACCTCGGTGCCACCGCGATCGGCACGGGCATCACGGCCGACCCGCAGTACCGCGACGAGGTGCGTCGGCAGCTCCAGGTCGCGAGTGGGCTCGACATCGTCACCGCGCCCGACCTGATCGAGGCGACGAGCGACGCCGGTGCCTTCATGACGCTGTCGGGCACGGTGAAGCGCAGCGCCGCGAAGCTCTCGAAGATCTGCAACGACCTGCGCCTCCTCGCCTCGGGGCCGCAGGCGGGACTCGGCGAGATCACGCTGCCCGCACGCCAGGCCGGCTCGTCGATCATGCCCGGCAAGGTGAACCCGGTGATCCCCGAGGTCGTCAACCAGATCGCGTTCGCCGTCGCCGGCGCCGACACCACGGTGACGATGGCGGCCGAGGGCGGGCAGCTGCAGCTCAACGCGTTCGAGCCGATCATCACGCACTCGATCCTGCAGTCGCTGCAGTGGATGGCGAGCGGGTGCGCCACGCTCCGGGTGAACTGCGTGACGGGGATCGAGGCGAACGAGGCGAAGCTCGCCGCGCAGGTCGACACCAACGTCGGCGTCGTGACCGCCCTGACGCCGTACATCGGGTACGCGGCCGCTGCGTCGATCGCGCACACGGCGTTGACGACCTCGACGCCGATCGCGACGCTCGTCACCGCTGCCGGACTGATGGACGAGGACCAGGTGCAGCGCGTGCTCTCGCCGGCGCGTCTGTCGGGCATCGAGCTCGCGACGGGGGCGATCCCGGTCGTCACCGAGGCCATGCTCGACGCCGAGGCCGAGCGGGTCGCGCGCGAGCGCTGAGCCGCCGCCGGGCACTAGGGCAGCGGGGGCTCGCCGACCCGCACCTGGCGGGACATCGCCCGCAGGTGCTCCTCCGTCGGCGAGGGCTCCGCGTCCTCCGCACGCTGCTGCGCGGCGATCCGCACCCGGTGCGCCGCCGCGATGTCCTGGTCACGCCACCGCGCGAGCGTGAAGTTCCGCGTGACGTCGCGGAGCGGCAGCCGGATCGACTCGTCCGCTTCGATGCCCGCGAGCAGCTGCCGCATCCGGATCACCTCGGAGTCGAGCTCCCCGCCGACCACGAGGACGAAGTTCGAGATGTACAGGTACACGAGCAGCAGGATCGCGCCGCCGAGCCAGCCGTAGGCCCGGTTCCCGCCGCTGCCGACCGTCTCGACGTACACCGAGAAGCCGACCGTCGCCAGCGCCCAGGTCACGATGGCGAACGCCGCTCCGGCGGACACCCACCGCAGCTGCGGGGTCTTCACGTTCGGGGTCGCGTAGTACAGCACCGCGACCATCACCACGAGGACGACGGCGAGCACGGGCCACTTCGCCACGTTCCACAGGTCGTCGATCCACGGCGCCCACCCGAGCTGCCGGACGATCGCCGCCGAGATCGTGGGGGTGCCGAGCAGGATGATGATCGCGATCGCCCCGCCCACCATCACGAGCAGCGTGACGAGGAGCATCATGCTGCGGAACTTCCAGATCCGGCGACCCTCCTCGACCTCGTACGCGGTGTTCATCGCACGACCGAACGCGGTCGCGTAGCCGGAGAGCGACCACAGCGTCAGGACGAGCCCGATCGAGAACCCGACCCACGGGTTGTCGAGCGTCAGGAGCTGGCGCAGCGGTCCCTCGAGGTGCTGCGCGGTCTCCGGTCGGACGATGAACCCGAGCACCTGGACGATGTCGGTCAGGCTGTCGCCCTGCCGGTCGACGACGGACAGCGCAGAGACGACCGCGAGCGCCGCCGGGAACACCGTCAGCAGCGCGAAGAACGTCAGCGAGGCCGCGGCGTCGACGACGCGGTGCCGGATCACCGAGTGGTAGGTGCGCCGGACGACCGCGCGGACACCGGTCCGCTGCAGGTCGCGCGAGGCGCTGTCGGGCATGCGATGTACGGTACCCGACCCCGTGACGGCCTGGAGGCGCGGTGCACCGCCGCTACGCGCCTCCCGTCCGTCATCCGGTCGCGTCCCGTGGGGTCCATCCAGTTCTTCGCGCTCAGCGACAGTTCACGGGCGCCCCGCGCCGTGAGGTGTCGCTGAGCGCGTGGTGTCGCCGCGCCGCCGGTCAGTTCGCGTGCGGGTCGAGCGCGTCGTAGCGGCGGAAGGACGGCACCAGCCGGAGCAGCAGCGCGACGAGGCCGATGATCAGCACGCCGCCGATGATCGGCGGGTAGGCGATGCCGGCCGCCACGACGAGACCGGCGTACAGGTCGCCGAGGCGCGGGCCACCCGTGACGACCACGATGAAGATGCCCTGCAGCCGGCCGCGCATCCCGTCGGGCGACGCGGCCTGCAGGATCGTGTTCCGGAACACCGAGCTGACGTTGTCCGCGCCGCCCGCCGCGGCCAGGAACAGCGCCGCGAGCCCGAGCGCGGGCAGGATCTCGACGCCGAACGCCTCGCCGGACCGACCGCCGAGCAGGTGCGCCACCGCGATGACGACACCGAACGCCGCGATCGCCCCGCCGTACGCGGTGATCGCCCAGCCGACGGCCTCGCCCTGGCGGCGCACGTGCCCGAGCGGACCGGAGAACACGCTCGAGAGCAGGGCACCGATGGCGTAGGCGGCGGTCAGGGTGCCGACCGTGATCGAACCGCCGCCGATGACGAGCGCGCCGATCGCTGGGAAGAGCACACGGGGCTGCCCGAACGTCATCGCGACGATGTCGAGCACGAACGTCATGGTGATGTTGCGGGACCGCTTGAGGAAGCGCGCGCCCTCGATCAGCGAGCTCAGTCCGGGGCGCAGGGCGTCGCGGTCCGCCGCCATCCGGGGCAGGGTGAAGACGCCGAGGAACGCGAAGGTGAAGAGCACGACGTCGATCGTGTAGGTCGGCGCGAACCCGACGCTCGCGATCAGGACTCCGGCGATCGCCGGACCCACGGTCACCTGGAACCCGGACGCGATGCCGCCGAGGGCGCTCGCCGCGGGGAGCAGGTCGGTCCCGACGAGCCGGGGGACGATCGCCGATCGCGAGGCGTTGCTCACGGTCGCGGCCACGGCGTTCACCGTCGCCAGGACGTAGAGCAACGCCACGCTCTGCAGTCCGAGCCAGGCGTGCGTGGCGATGAGCGCGACCGCGACCCAGGCGACGATCGCCGAGACCAGGGCCACGAGCCGCCGGTCGAACGCGTCGGCGAGCATCCCGCCGTAGAGCCCCGCGACGATCATCGGGACGAGGGCGATGACGCCGACGAGTGCGACCGCGAAGGTCGAGCGGGTGATCTCGTACACCTCGAGGCCGACCGCGACGGTGGTCATCTGCGTGCCGATGCCGGCGATCGCCGTGCCGGCCCACAGTCGGGCGAACGCGGGGGAGCGGCGGAGCGGGGTGAGGTCGGCGAGCAGGCGGCGTCGGGGTGCGGTGTCAGGTCGTGTCACGGTGGAACCATTCTGCGGGTTGCCGGGCGCGAGCGGGCAGAACCGGCACCATCGCGGGCACGAGCGGGCGGGATCCGTCGCGTTCGTCCGCCGAGCGTGACGGATCGTGCCCGTTCGCGGGGAGCGAGACGTCCGTGCCGCCGGGGATGCCCCCGCACCCCACCTGGTTGACTGACGACCATGACTGACCTCAACAGCAAGCCCGAGTTCGACGCTCCCGAGGGCCCGGCCCCCACCGAGCTCGTGATCACCGACATCGTCGAGGGCGACGGCGACGTCGCGCAGCCCGGCTCGACCGTCAAGGTGCACTACGCCGGCGTCGAGTACGAGTCCGGCGAGGAGTTCGACAGCTCGTGGAACCGCGGCGAGCCGATCGACTTCCCCCTCGCGGCGCTCGTCCGCGGCTGGCAGGAGGGCATCCCCGGCATGAAGGTCGGCGGACGCCGCAAGCTGACCGTCCCGCCGGAGCTCGCCTACGGCCCGGCCGGCGGCGGCCACTTCCTGTCCGGCAAGACCCTGATCTTCATCATCGACCTGCTCGGGGTCCGCTGATGCAGGTCGGCGCGCCCACCGTCGAGCTGAACGACGGCCACCGCTTCCCGGAGCTCGGCCTCGGCACGTACGGGCTGAACGGCGACGAGGGCACCGCGGCGGTCGGCGCGGCGATCTCGAGCGGCTACCGGCTGCTCGACACCGCGCTGAACTACGGCAACGAGGACGCCGTCGGCCGTGCGGTCCGCGAGGCCGAGGTCGACCGCGAGGACTTCGTCGTCACCTCGAAGCTCCCCGGCCGGCACCACGGCTACGACGAGGCGCACCGCTCGATCGACGAGACGCTCGGCAACCTCGGGCTGGACCGCGTCGACCTGTACCTCATCCACTGGCCGAACCCATCGGTCGGGAAGTTCGTCGACACCTGGAAGGCGTTCGTCGACCTCCGCGACAGCGGCAAGGTCCGCTCGATCGGCGTCTCGAACTTCACGCCGGAGCACTTGAAGGCCATCATCGACGCCACCGGTGTCGCCCCGGCCGTGAACCAGGTGGAGCTGCACCCGTACTTCCCGCAGGCCGAGCTCCGCAAGGTGCACGCCGAGTACGGCATCGTCACCGAGAGCTGGAGCCCGCTCGCGAAGCAGTCCGAGCTGCTCACCGAGCAGCCCGTGCTCGACGCGGCGGCCGCACACGGCGTGACGCCCGGCCAGGTCGTGCTCCGCTGGCACGTCCAGCTCGGTGCCGTACCGGTGCCGAAGTCCGGCGACCCGCAGCGGCAGCGCGAGAACCTCGACGTGTTCGGCTTCGAACTGTCCGACGACGAGGTCCGGGCGATCTCCGGGCTCGAGCGCGGTCGCCTCTGGGACGGCGACCCGGACTCGCACGAGGAGATGTAGGGGCTGACGCCCTGACGGACGGGAGGCGCGTGGCGGGTCCGCCACGCGCCTCCAGTCCGTCCTCCTGTCACCCGTGCGTCACGTCGCCTCCGGTGGTCGCACGGCGGGACTACACTGGACACCCCTGTTTCCCGAAGGGTGGCGTGTGTCCGAACCGACCGAGATCGACCGTGAGCGTGCGTACGTGGACGGCCTCTTCACCCGCCTCGACGAGCTGACGGCCGAGGCCGAGCAGCGCCTCGCCGAGACCCGCCGTCAGGCGGTCGGCGGGAACCACCAGAGCCGCAGCGAACGTGACGCGTACGCCCGCCTCTACGAGGACACCATCGCGACGCTCGAGCGCGTCGGTGACCGTCTGGTGTTCGGACGGCTCGAGGTCTCCGAGCCGGACGAGGCCGACGACGCCTTCCGCTACATCGGCCGCGTCGGGCTCCGCGACGTCGAGCACCGCCCGCTCCTGCTCGACTGGCGGGTCCCCGGGGCGAGCGCGTTCTACCAGGCGACCGCAGCGCACCCGATGGGCATGCGCGCCCGCCGGCACCTGACGCTCGACGGCCGGTCCGTCGTGAACGTCGAGGACGAGGTCTTCGACGCGTCGCTCTACGACGACGACCGCACGCACCTGCAGGGCGAGGGAGCGCTCCTCGCGGCCGTCACCGCCGAGCGCACCGGTCGGATGACGGACATCGTCGCGACGATCCAGGGCGAGCAGGACCGCATCATCCGCTCCCCGCTCGAGGGCGTCCTGATCGTGCAGGGCGGCCCCGGGACGGGCAAGACCGCCGTGGCGCTGCACCGCGCCGCCTACCTGCTCTACACGCACCGCGACCGGCTCCGCGGCTCGGGCGTGCTCATGGTCGGGCCGTCCTCGGCGTTCCTGACCTACATCGAGCAGGTGCTGCCGTCCCTCGGCGAGACCGGTGTGGTGATGGCCTCGCTCGGCTCGCTCTACCCGGGCGTGCACGCCACGACGCACGACCACGGGGACGTCGCCGCGGTGAAGGGGTCGGCGCAGATGGCGTCGTTGCTCCGCCGCGCCGTGCGGTCCCGCCAGGTCGTCCCCACCGAGTCGGTCGTGCTCGACGTCGAGGGGGAGCGGCTCACGGTGCCGCCGCAGCTCGTCGCCGACGCACTGAAGCGGGCGCAGGACCGCGGGAAGCCCCACAACGTCGCCCGGGTCACCTTCAACAAGATCGCCCTCGACGCGATGACGCGGCTGCTCGCCGACCAGCTCCGTGCCCGTGGGACCACGGTGGACGAGGCCGACGAGAAGGTCCTGCGCGAGGACATCCGCAGCTCGTACGACGCCCGGGTCCTGCTCAACACCGCCTGGCTGCCGCTCCCGCCGGAGAAGTTCCTCGAGGACCTGTACGCCCGGCCGAACTGGCTGGCCTCGCTGACCCCCGACTGGACCCCGGCTCGCCGCGCCCTGCTGCAGCGACCCCGCGGTGCCGGGTTCACGATCGAGGACGTCCCGCTGCTCGACGAGGCCGCCGAGCTGCTCGGGCCGTTCGACCCCACCGGCGGCGCGGCGAAGCGTGCCGCGAAGGCCAGCCGGAACCGCGACATCGAGAACGCCCGCCAGGCGATCGAGAACATGGGCGTCGAGGGCATCGTCACCGCGGAGCAGGTCGCCGGGTCCTTCGCCGAGGGCGGTGACCCCCGCACCACGGCGGAGCGCGCCGCCGAGGACCGCGAGTGGACCTACGGCCACATCGTCGTCGACGAGGCGCAGGAGCTCTCGCCGATGCAGTGGCGGGTCCTCGCCCGCCGGAACCCCCTCCGGTCGTTCACGATCGTCGGGGACATGGCGCAGGGCTCCTCGCCCGCCGCCGCCCGCACGTGGGACGACGTCGTCGGTGCGCTCGCACGCCGTCGTCGCGGGCGTGCGCCCGTGGTGCCGCTCGACCACCGGATCGAGGAGCTGACGGTCAACTACCGCACCCCGCGGTCCATCGTGCAGGCCGCCGGTGCGTTCGCCGACGCCGCCGGGTTGGCGGTCACCAGGACCGAGGCCGTCCGCGACGGGGACCCCGTCGACCGCGTGGCGGTGCCCCGCGCGGCGCTCCTCGACACGGTCGCCGGGCGCGTCGAGGCCGAGCGCGGGCGGATCGGCTCCGGCACCATCGGGGTCATCGTGCCCGAGGACGACGTCGCCGCGGTCCGCGAGCGCCTGGCGCGGACCGACGCGGACGTCCGCGGGCTCGGCTCGCCGCGGCCCGGGTCGGTGACGGTCCTGACGGGTGCGGACGCGAAGGGCCTCGAGTTCGATGGTGTCCTGCTCGTCGACCCGGACCGGGTCGGCGCCGACGCGGCGCGGGCCGCAGCCGCCGTCTACGTCGCGATGACCCGCCCGACGCGTCGCCTGGTCGTGATCGACGTCAGCAACTGATCGACGTCACCGGCTGATCGGCTCGCCCTCGTCGCGCACCCGCGTGACGAGGGCCGCCCACGGGCCGTCGAGCTGACTGCCGGGGATCTCGACGGTGGTGCGGGCGACCGTCACGGTCCAGGTGAAGTCGTCGGGCACCGTGTGCCGGTGCCGGACGGGCGCCTCGCGCGGGAGCGCGCCGACCAGGTCGTCCCATGCGCCAGGGTCGTCGCACGAGGCGGTGTCGATCCGCCAGCCGCGCGAGAGACCGGCGAACCCACCACTGCGGCGGACGACGATGTGCATGCTCCGGTTGTACGCCGTCACGGACCGGTGAGCACGCCCACGGTCCGCCAGGCGTCCGCGACCGCGGTGTGCTCCGTCGAGCCCTGCCCGAAGCGCGCCGCGGCGGCGTCGACGGTGACGCGTGCGAAGCCGGCGAAGTCGATGTCCTCGGACGTCTCCGGCGAGGTAAGGGAGTCCCACCAGACGGCTCCGGCGCCCTGCCACGCGAACCCGCCGATCGCCGTCGCGGCGAGGAAGAAGGCGTGGTTCGGGATGCCCGAGTTCAGGTGCACGCCGCCGGAGTCCTCGGTGGTCTCGACGTAGTCGGCCATGGTCGCCGGCTGCGGGTCCTTCCCGAGCACCGGGTCGTCGTACGCGGTCCCCGGCGCCCGCATCGACCGGAGCGCCACACCGTGCACGGCGTCGGTGAAGAGCCCCTCGCCGATGAGCCAGGTCGCCTGGTCGGCGGTCTGCCCGGCGGCGTACTGCGCGACGAGCGAGCCGAAGACGTCGCTCACGGACTCGTTCAGCGCACCCGACTGCCCCTGGTAGGTGAGGTCGGCCGTGTACTGCGTGACACCGTGCGCGAGCTCGTGGCCGATCACGTCGAGCGCGATCGTGAAGCGTCGGAACACCTCGTCGTCCCCGTCGCCGAACACCATCCGCTGGCCGTCCCAGTAGGCGTTGTCGTAGTCCTGGCCGTAGTGCACCGTGGCGTCCAGGGGGAGCCCTGCGCCGTCGATCGACACCCGACCGAACACGTCGAGCCAGAACGCGTGCGTCGCGCCGAGGCCGGCGTACGCCTCGTCCACCGCGGCGTCGCCCGAGTCCGCGTCGCCCTCCCGCCGGACGACCTCGCCCGGCAGGGTCGTCGTTCCGCGCGCGTCGGAGATCGTGCGCTGCGGCGACCGGTCGACCGTGCCGCTGATGCCCTGCGGCCGGACGCGGTGCTCGTGCTTCGGTGCGGCGACGACCTCCAGCTCGGCGAGGGCGGTCCGGGCCGCCGAGGCTGCTCGGGGGTGCTCCGAAGCGGCGGCGACGGCGCGCAGCAGGTACGGCGGGACGACGGAGTGGCGACGGATGGCGGTCATGGCGCCATGGAACCACCGACGACCGACGACGGGCCGCGCCGGGGTCAGTCCTGGCGGCGGTGCTCCACGAGCGCCAGCGCGTACGACTCCCACCACTGTCCGGCCGCCGGGCCGCCGTTGCACGTGCCGTCGCTGAGCCCGGGGGTCTTCACCCAGAGCAGGGCGTCGAGCCGGGAGGACCCCGCGGTGACGTGGGGCGCCTGTCCGAGTCCCGCACCCTCGGGGTTGCACCAGGTCCCGCGCCAACCCTGCCCGTTCCGCGAGACGTCGATCACGAAGTGCGGGTCGCCGCCGATCGCGTCCGCCAGCCGGTCCGCGTACGCACGCTCGGTGTCGACCCGGTAGAAGTTCGAGACGTTCGTCGCGAAGCCCTGCGTCCGGTCGACCCCGGCCTCCCGCAGCCAGCGCGCCATCGTGGCGACGGGGACCCGGTCCTCGTTGCCGCCGTCGAGGTACACCGTCAGTCCGTGCCCGGTGAGCTCGTCCACCGCGCGGTCGAGCAGACGCAGCCGGTCCTGCCCGAGGCGTTCGCACACGTGGATCTGCGCGATCGAGTCCGGTTCGACGAGCACGACCGCGTGCGAACCCGCCATCGCGCGCACGGCCGACCGGACCCACGGCAGGTAGGCGTCCTCGGCGGTACCGCCCGCGGAGTAGCTGCCGCAGTCGCGGTCCGGGATCGCGTACAGGACGAACACCGGCGTGCGGTGCTGCTGCTCGGCGCTCCGGACGACCCGCCGGACGACCTGGCGGGTGGCGGACTCGGAGGGGTCAGCGAGCCAGGTCGCCACCGGCTGGTCCGCGATCACGTCGATCCGGTCGGCGGTGGTGCGGTCGCCGTCCGCCCGGGCGTCCGCCGCGCGGCGCGCCGCCTGGTTGTCCTGTTCCGGTTGCCGGGCGAGGCCGCCCGGGAACGCCGCCGCGGCCGATTCGCGACCGGCGACGGGCCGGTCCGTCCCGGCACCTCCGCGCCCGCCGCCGTCGGGTCCGGTCACCGTGGCGAGCACGAGCGCGACCACGGCCACCGCGACGACGCCACCGACGGCGAGCACAGCCCACTGTCGTCGTCCGCTGCCCCTGGTGCGGCCGCGCGTCCCCTGCTCCGGCATGCGTCCATGCTGGCAGCAGTCCACGGCGTCCCGCCAGGGTGGCCCGGCGTCCGCCCAGGTGGAGTGCGGCCGCCTGCCAGGACCCGGCAGCGATACTGACCGGATGTTCCGGAAGCTCCTGCTGCTCGCCCTCACCGCCGGCTACGCCTGGGTGATCTGGCGGACGACGTTGACGCCGCGGGTCTTCACGCACGCGCAGGACGAGCTCGTGCTGCACGCCATCGCCTGGCTGCAGCAGCTCCCGCACGGCGCCTGGTTCACCTACGACCGGGTCGAGTTCCTCGCGAACATCGGGATGTTCGTGCCCGTCGGGATGATCGCGGCGCTCTGGCTGCCGCGCCGCTGGTGGCTGGCGGGAGCGGTGATCGCGGTCGTGCTGTCGGTCGGGATCGAGCTCGCGCAGGCCCGGTTCCTGCCGTACCGCGTCGCCGACCCTCGGGACGTGCTCTCGAACGGCCTCGGCGGACTGCTCGGGGCAACCCTCGTCGGGCTCGTCCGGAGCCTGCTCCCGGTGCCGCGACGGCAGCGCCTGCGTGCCCGCACCGCCTGATCTCTGGTAGTCTCGTCCGGTTGCCGTCGAACGGCCGCGGATCAAGAGCGCTCGTGCATCAGGTACGGGCACCGCGCAACGGACAGGAAAGGGGATCATCCATGGCACTTGACGCGAAGGTCAAGCAGGAGATCATCGAAGAGTACGCGACCCACCCGGGCGACACCGGATCCCCCGAGGTCCAGGTCGCCGTTCTGACGCGTCGCATCAACGACCTGAACGAGCACCTCAAGGAGCACAAGCACGACCACCACTCGCGTCGTGGTCTGCTGCTCATGGTCGGTCAGCGTCGCCGTCTCCTCGGTTACCTCTCCGACGTCGACATCAACCGCTACCGTGCGCTCATCGAGCGCCTCGGCCTGCGCCGCTAGTCGACTCGCAGACACTGCGTGACCGGACGCCCCGGTCCTCCTCGTGAGGACCGGGGCGTTCCTCGTTCCCCGGTCGCAGAGGACTGGGTCGCCGGCCGACAGGGACCGGGAATGGTTGCGCCGGCAGCTCGGTTCGGTAGGGTGTTCATGCAAACGCATCGAAAGTCGGGAACTGCCATGACCACCATCGTCGTCGTCTCCGCCGGGCTCTCCGAGCCCAGCTCCACCCGCCTGCTCGCAGACCGGCTCGCCGCCTCCGCGGTCGCCGCCGTCTCGGCCGACCAGCCGGGAGGCGCGGTGGACGTCCGCCACGTCGAGCTGCGTCCGATCGCGCACGAAATCGTCGACGCGATGCTCACCGGGTTCGCCGCACCCGGCCTCGCCGCCGCCCAGCGCACCGTGCTCGAGGCCGACGCGCTCGTCTTCGTCACCCCGGTCTTCACCGCGGGGGTCAGCGGTCTGGCGAAGTCGTTCCTCGACGTGCTCGACAAGGACGGCGTGACCGACCTGCCGGTGCTGCTCGCCGCCACCGGGGGGACCGCACGGCACTCGCTCGCGATCGACCACGCCCTGCGCCCGGTGTTCGCGTACCTCCGCGCAGCGGTGGTGCCGACCGGCGTCTTCGCGGCGACCGACGACTGGGGGAGTGAGGCGGACTCGGCCGCGCTCGACGCCCGCATCCGACGGGCCGGGGTCGACCTCGCCTGGGCGATCCGCGCCTCCCGGCGGAGCCCGCAGCAGGAGACGCTCGCCGCGCCGACCGACTTCGCGTCCCTGCTCGGCGGCCTCGGCCACTGACCGGGCCGCCCGACCGGGCGCTCAGTACCAGTGCGGGTTGACGCTCATCTCGTGGTTCCACGCCGCGCAGGGGAGCCGTAGGCGTCGTGGATGTAGGCGAGCCCCCAGTTGATCTGCGTCGCCGCGTTCGTCCGCCAGTCCGCACCGGCGACCGCCATCTTGTTCGCGGGCAGTGACTGCGGGATGCCGTACGCGCCGCTCGAGGCGTTGAGGGCGTTGGCCCGCCAGCCGGACTCCTGGGTCCAGAGGGACACCAGGCAGGAGAACTGGTCGCCGCCCCAGCCGTAGGCGCCGATCGCGCTGCGGGCGTACGCCTGCGCGCCTGCCGGGTCGACGGTGACGCCGCCGGTGCTCGGGTAGCTCGTCCCCGAGCCGCCGCTCGTCGCGACCGGCGCCGGGGACGACGGTACGGCGGCGGCGGCCGCCGCCTGCTGCTCCGCTGCTGCGGCCGCTCGCTCACGGGCCCGCTGCTGGGCGGCCTGCTGCGCGGCCACCTGCACGCCGAGCTCGTACTGCTGCTCGGTCGTGGCGGTGGTGTCCTTCAGGGCGGCCAGCTGCGCGTAGAGCTCGTCGCTGTGCTGCTGCGTGTCCGCGACGGCCCGCGCGGCGGCGTCGGACGCGGTGCGGGCCGACGCGGAGCGGTCCTCGGCGGCGGCGGCGAGGGTGCTCCGCTCGGACTCCGCACGCTCGGCCTGGTCGTGCAGCGACTCCGCGGTGCGGCCGGCGACCGAGGCGTCCTCGAGCACGCCCTCCCACGTGCTCGAGAGCTGGTCGACCGCGCCGAGCTGGTAGAGCAGCTGGTCCGGGTCGTGCGTCGTGGCGATCCGCGTCGTCATGGCGTTCTGGCTGCCGTCGCGGTACAGGGTCGCGGCGAGCTGCCCGGCGCGGTCCTGCGCCTGGGCGGCGGTGCGCTCGGCGTCGTCCGCCTGGGTGCGGAGGGTGGATGCGGTCTGCGTCGCCGCGGCGAGGTCCGCCTCGGCCCGGTCGGCTGCTGCGGAGGCGTCGAGTGCGCGCTGCGACTTCGCGGCGGCGTCGGCCTGCACCGACTGCAGCGCGGCCTGCACCTTCGTCACCTCGGCGGCGGCGGCCTGCTCGTTGCCCTTCGCCTGCTGCACGTCCTGCCACGTCGGGTACTGCGTCGTCGCGGCGCTCGCGGGCAGGGCGGTGACGACCGGTGCGACGAGCGCGCCCACGACCACGGCGGCCGCGACGAGCACGCGCCGGGAAGGGCTGGTGCGCATGGCGGCAGGCTACCGGGGACACGCCCGTTCGCCGGGAGCAACACCCGCCGGACGCCTGAGGACTGGTAAAGTCCTCATCGTCCGGGGACCGTTCTCCGGACGTCACGCCCCGCTGTCACACTCGCGGGGCTGGCACACAACACTGCGCAGACCGGGCACGGAGCTGGTCATCGGTGGTGGCTCGCGGGCCGTTCGGAGTCCCGAGTGCTTCTACTGCTGGCCAGACATGCGCCCCGACCCCTCGGCGTGCACGCACCACGGGTGCCGTCGCCCAGGTCTGCCGAACACGTCAAGGAGGCACCCCTTTGGAGGGTCCCGAGATCAAGTTCGCCGAAGCCGTCATCGACAACGGCAAGTTCGGCAAGCGCGTCGTCCGGTTCGAGACCGGCCGCCTCGCACAGCAGGCCCAGGGCGCGGTCGCCGCGTACCTCGACGAGGAGACCATGCTCCTCTCGGCCACCAGCGCCGGCAAGCACCCGCGCGAGGGCTTCGACTTCTTCCCGCTGACGGTCGACGTCGAGGAGCGCTCGTACGCCGCCGGCAAGATCCCCGGCTCGTTCTTCCGTCGTGAGGGCCGTCCCAGCACCGAGGCGATCCTCGTCTGCCGCCTCATCGACCGGCCGCTGCGTCCGTCGTTCGTCGACGGCCTGCGCAACGAGGTCCAGATCGTCATCACCGTCCTGAGCATCGCGCCGGACGAGTTCTACGACGCGCTCGCGATCAACGCGGCGTCCGCGTCGACGCAGATCTCCGGTCTGCCGTTCTCCGGCCCGATCGCCGGTGTGCGCCTCGCGCTGATCGGTGACCAGTGGGTCGCGTTCCCGAAGGCCTCGCAGCTCGAGGAAGCGGTCTTCGACCTCACGGTCGCCGGCCGCGTCGTCACCGACGACCAGGGCAACGAGGACGTCGCGATCATGATGGTCGAGGCCGAGGCGACCGAGCACGCCTGGGGCCTCATCCAGGGCGGCGCCACCAAGCCCGACGAGGCGATCGTCGCCCAGGGCCTCGAGGCGGCGAAGCCGTTCCTCAAGGTCCTCGTCGAGGCGCAGGCGAAGATGGCCGCGCAGTCGGCCAAGGAGATCCAGGACTACCCGGTCTTCCCGCCGTACGCGCCCGAGGTCTACTCCGCCGTCGAGGCGATCGCCCTCGACGAGCTCAAGGACGTCTACCAGATCGCCGGCAAGCTCGAGCGTCAGGACAAGGACGACGCCCTCAAGGCCCGCGTGAAGGAGGCCGTCGCTGCCAAGGTCGAGGCCGGGGAGCTCCCCGAGTCCGCGAACGGCCAGGTCAGCGCCGCCTACAAGTCGGTCACGAAGAAGGTCGTCCGCGGCCGCATCCTGACCGAGCAGGTCCGCATGGACGGTCGCGGCCTCGCCGACATCCGTCCGCTCGACGCCGAGGTCGCCGTGATTCCGCGCGTCCACGGTTCGGCGATCTTCCAGCGCGGCGAGACGCAGATCCTCGGCGTCACCACGCTGAACATGCTCAAGATGGAGCAGCAGATCGACTCGCTGTCGCCCGTCACGAAGAAGCGCTACCTGCACCACTACAACTTCCCGCCGTACTCGACGGGTGAGACCGGTCGCGTCGGTTCGCCGAAGCGTCGCGAGATCGGCCACGGCTTCCTCGCCGAGCGCGCCCTCGTGCCGGTGCTGCCGTCGCGTGAGGAGTTCCCCTACGCGATCCGTCAGGTGTCCGAGGCCCTCGGCTCCAACGGCTCGACGTCGATGGGCTCCGTCTGCGCCTCGACCCTGTCGCTCCTCAACGCCGGTGTGCCGCTGCGCGCCCCGGTCGCGGGCATCGCGATGGGTCTCGTCTCCGACACCGTCGACGGCCAGACCCGCTACGCGGCGCTGACCGACATCCTCGGTGCCGAGGACGCCCTCGGCGACATGGACTTCAAGGTCGCCGGTACCTCGGAGTTCGTCACCGCCATCCAGCTCGACACGAAGCTCGACGGCATCCCGTCGTCGGTCCTCGACGCCGCGCTGAAGCAGGCCAAGGAGGCCCGCTCGGCCATCCTCGGCGTGCTGACCGAGGCGATCGACGCCCCCGACGAGATGGCGGACACCGCTCCGCGCGTCATCTCGGTGCAGATCCCCGTCGACAAGATCGGCGAGCTGATCGGCCCGAAGGGCAAGACGATCAACGGGATCCAGGACGAGACCGGCGCCGACATCTCGATCGAGGACGACGGCACGGTCTACATCGGCGCCGTCGACGGCCCGTCGGCCGAGGCCGCCCGCGCCCAGGTCAACGCGATCGCGAACCCGACGAACCCGGAGATCGGGGACCAGTTCCTCGGCACGGTCGTCAAGATCGCGACGTTCGGTGCGTTCGTGTCGCTGCTCCCGGGCCGCGACGGTCTGCTCCACGTCTCCGAGGTCCGCAAGCTCGCCGGTGGCAAGCGCGTGGAGAACGTCGAGGACGTCCTGGGCGTCGGCCAGAAGATCCTGGTCGAGGTCACCAAGGTGGACGACCGCGGCAAGCTGTCGCTCGCGCCGGTCGTCGCGGACGAGGTCGACACCGAGGGCCGCGAGGGCCACGAGAAGCACACCGAGGACCCCGCCGAGGGTTGATCCCCGGCGCCTCGCGCTGCTGAGACCGCAACGGCCGCCACTCCTGCTGGAGTGGCGGCCGTCGCCGTCGGTACGGAGGCGTCAGGAGGCGGGGGTCTCCTGCGTGCCGGTGAGCTGCGCGCGACCGAGCAGGTGCTCGCGGAGCAGGAAGCCGACGACGGCCGGGGTGGCGTCGGCGGGTGCCTCGAGCACCGGCACGTCGAGCGCGCTGACGGTGAAGACGTAGCGGTGCGGGCCGTGGCCCGCGGGCGGTGCGGCGCCGAGGAACGTGTCCGTGCCGTACTCGTTGCGACGACGCAGTGCCTCGGCGGGCAGCAGGGCGTCGTCGGTACCGGCACCCTGCGGCAGCGAGGTGGCCGACGCCGGGATGTCGCTCAGGCTCCAGTGCCAGAAGCCCGAGCCGGTCGGGGCGTCGGGGTCGTACACGGTGAGGACGTAGCTCTGCGTGCCCTCGGGCGCCCCGGACCACTCGAGTGCGGGGGAGCGGTCCTCGCCGCCCACGTCGGAGCCGCGTGCCCAGTCGGGCAGACGGTCGCCGTCGGTGAAGTCGGGGCTCGTCAGGGTGAACGTGGGGACCTCGGGGAGGTTCCAGTTGGGGTCGTTGGCCATGCGACCAGCCAACACCCGCGTCCTGGTCCGCGGGTGGGACGGACGGGAGGCACGCGGCGGCGCCGCCCCGTGACTCCCGTCCGTCGCGGTCAGCGCGTGATGACGCGCTCGACGACCCGCCCGAGCGCTGCGGTGGCCGCGATGGCGTCGCCGGCGTAGGCACCGGCCATGACGCCGTCGCGCGCGAGCATCAGCTCGTCCGCGCCGTCACCCGGCATCGGGTGCCCGGCACGCTGCAGCAGCGCGAAGAGCTGTTCGGTGTACCAGTCACGGTGCGCCGCGACGACCTGGCGGACCGGGTCGCGGGGGTCGTGGTACTCCGCTGCCGCGTTCAGGAAGGCGCAGCCGCGGAAGTCCGGTCGGCCGACGTCGTCGGAGACGGCGGCGACCCAGGCGCGGACGGCGTCGGTCGGCGTCGGCGCCTCGGCCACGATGCGCCCGAAGGCCTGCTGCACCCGCTCGTCCTGCGCGCGGATGTAGGCGAGGATCAGGTTGTCCTTGGATCCGTAGTGCTTGTAGAACGTCGCCTTCGTGACGCTCGCCTCGGAGATCAGGCGGTCGACGCCCACGCCGCGGATGCCCTCTTCGTAGAAGAGCCTCGACGCGGTCTCGAGGATGCGGACCTTCGCGCCGCCGGAGCGGGGAGTCGGGGGGACGCTCGACCCGTCCGGCGACGCGAGGTTCGTGCTCGGGCCGGGGAGACGCTGGACGGTCGGTTGGGGGGAATCGACCGTCACAGCGCTGCTCCTCGGACTCATCGGCTCCGCGGGGGAGTGGGGGGACTCCGCCGCGCAGGACTGATGTCCCGAGCCACCGGGTCGGAATCTAGGGGGGCTTCCGACCCGATGTGACGACTGTACCACAGTGAGGACAGACAGACGAGTCTTTCTATCCTCCTCTGCCGTACCCCACTTCGAGGCACGCGCCGCGAGGCTGTGGAAACTGGATGATCGGCCCTGACGGGTCAGTAGGCTCTCCTGCGATGAACCAGCCAGTGCCGTTGCCGCTCGAGGCCCAGGACACGTCCTTCCTGACGTCCGGTGGTGCCTTCGTCCGTCGATCCGTGCTGCCGTCCGGTGTCCGCGTCCTGACCGAATCGGTCCCGGGGGCGAGCTCGACCAGCCTCGGCTTCTGGGTCGGCGTCGGCTCCCGCGACGAGCGCGAGGGGCAGTTCGGGTCCACGCACTTCCTCGAGCACCTGCTGTTCAAGGGCACCGCACGTCGGAGCGCACTCGACATCGCCATCGCCTTCGACTCCGTGGGCGGTGAGCACAACGCCGCGACCGCCAAGGAGTACACCTGCTACTACGCCCGCGTCCGGGACACCGACGTCCCGATGGCGGTCGAGGTGATCGGCGACATGGTCACCGGCTCGGTGCTCGACGAGGACGCCTTCGCCGTCGAGCGCGGCGTCATCCTCGAGGAACTCGCGATGGCCGCTGACGACCCCGCGGACGTCGCGGGCGAGGCCTTCTTCGCCGCCGCCTTCGACGGACACCCCCTCGGCCGTCCGATCGGGGGGACCCCGGAGAGCATCCGCGCGGTCGGCCGTGACCAGGTCCTCGACCACTACCGCGAGCACTACGCACCGAACGGCATCGTCGTCACCGCCGCGGGAGCGGTGGACCACGACCGCTTCCGCGAGCTCGTCGAGCGGGTCTTCCGCGACGCGCCGAAGGCCTCGCCGCTCGCCCGACGCACGCCGCAGACGGTGGCCGACCCGGCCGTCCCGCGCCTGGCGGTCGCGCACCGTCCGACCGAGCAGGTCAGCATGCTCCGCGGCTCGCAGGGCCTCGACCTGCGCGACGACCGCCGTCCGGTCCTCAGCGTGCTGAACGCCGTCCTGGGCGGCGGCATGAGCTCGCGCCTCTTCCAGGAGGTCCGCGAGCGCCGCGGCCTCGCCTACGCCGTGTCGTCCTTCGCTCCGGCCTACCTCGACAACGGCGCGTTCGGCGTCTACGCGGGCTGCGCCCCGGACAACGTCGCGGGCGTCGTCGAGATCATCGACGCCGAGTTCGCGCGCATGGTCGACGACGGCATCACGGAGGACGAACTCCGCCGCGCCAAGGGGCAGATCGAGGGCGCCCTGACGCTCTCGCTCGAGGACTCCGACGCCCGGATGACCCGACTCGGCCGCTCCGAGCTCGGCACCGGGGAGTTCACCGACCTCGGCACCGCGCTGCAGCGGGTCGACCGGGTCACCGCCGGCGACGTGCTCGACCTGGCGCGCGACCTGCTGACCCGCCCCACCATCACCTCGGTGGTCGGTGCCGTGCAGCGGGACGAGCTCGCAGCGGCCCTCGGCGTCGAGGGGTGACGGACGTGTCGCACTACCTGTACCTCGTCCGGCACGGTGAGCACCAGGACGCCGAGCACGGCCTCCGCGACGGCAAGCTGTCCGAGCGCGGCAAGCGCCAGGCGGTGCTCGTCGCCGACCGGCTCGGCGGGGTGCCCTTCGACGGCGTGTACCACTCGCCGCTCGACGCCGCGAGCGAGACCGCCGCGTACCTCGCGCAGCGCCTGCCGTCGATCCAGCCCGAGCCCTCGACGCTGCTCTTCGACTGCATCCCGTCCGGTCCGACTCCGGACATGCCGCACGCCTACCAGGGCTGGTACGGCGGCGTGACCGAGGAGGAGATCGTCGCGGGTCAGGCCCAGATGGGCGACGCCGTGGCCGAGTTCTTCACGCCCGCGCGGGAGGACCGCCACGACCTGCTCATCACGCACAACGCCGTGATCGGCTGGTTCGTGCGCGAGGCATTCCAGGCCCCGGAGTGGCGCTGGATGGGCACGAACGTGGCGCACACCGCACTGACGATCATCCGCATCCGGTCGGCCAAGCCGGCCGAGGTGGTCACCCTCAACGACCTGGCCCACCTGCCGGTGGAGCTCCGCACGGGGCTGCCGGTCGACCAGCCCGTCTAGCGACCGGCCGACGGCCGCGGGACGGCGACGACCGGGAGGCGCGACCTCGGTCAGCGCACCGGCAGGCGGTACCAGGCGGTCGCGTTCGGGTTGTCGTTGAACGCCGCGACGCGCTGGTAGCCGCGGCTCCGGTACATCGCCCCCGCGGCGACGAGCGAGTCGTTGGTGTCGAGGACGACGCTCGTCGCACCGAGGTCCCGCGCTGCCCGTTCGAGCGCGTCCATCACCGCGGTCGCCACGCCCCGCCCGCGGCCGTCGGGGGAGACGTAGACGTGCTTCACCTCGAACCACACGTCGTCGTCGACGGCCTGCGGGGTCCGGATCCGCCGCAGGCCGCCGCACCCGACCGGGACGGTTGCGTCGCCGTCCGTCTCGTACGCCACGACGAAGACCCCGTCCGGCGCCGTGAACTCGACGGCCGGGGTGCGCTTCCGCGAGTACGAGCCCTGCGCGCTCGGGAACGTCGCCTCGCGCTCGTCGAGGTAGGCGTCGAGCAGTGCGTCGACCTCGGGCGCGTCGGCGGGCACGGACCTGACCTGGAGCGGCATGCGTCGATCCTAGGATGGAGCCATGGTCACTCCCGTCGCCGTCGTCGGCGCCACCGGTCGTCTCGGGGGTCTCGTGGCCTCCGTCGTGGAGTCGCTCGACGGCTTCGAGCTCGTCGCCTCGCTGTCCTCGCGGGACGCCGTGCACGAGGCACCGCCGTCGGTGTTCGGGGGAGCGGCCGTCGTGGTCGACGTCACCGTCCCCGCCCTCAGCCCCGCGATCGTCGAGCACGCGCTGGCCAGCGGCGCGAACGTCCTGGTCGGGACCTCGGGCTGGTCGCTCGACCGCCTCGCGAAGCTCCGCGCCGGACTCGAGGCACGACCGGACCAGGGCGCCCTGGTCGTCCCGAACTTCTCGATCGGCTCGGTGCTCGCGACGCACCTCGCCACGATCGCCGCGCCGTGGTTCCCGTCCGTCGAGATCGTCGAGACCCACCACGCGGGCAAGATCGACAGCCCGTCGGGCACCGCCGTCCGGACCGCCGAGCTCATCGCCGACGCCCGGCGCGAGGTCGGCCCCGTGGACGCCCCGCACGTCGACCAGCGCGCCCGTGGGCAGCAGGTCGCGAGCGTGCCGATCCACTCGCTCCGCCTGCCCGGCGTCAAGGCCGTGCAGGACGTGCTGCTCAGCGGCCCCGGCGAGACCGTCACGATCCGCCACGACACGAACGACGACGTGGCGTACGTCGCCGGCATCCGCGCCGCCCTGTCCGCCGTGGTCGACGCCCGCGGCCTGACCGTCGGCCTCGGCAGCGTCCTCGGCATCGGACAGCCGTGACCTCGACCTGGCGGTCCCTCCGCTCCCCGTTCTGGGGCGCGGCACTGATGACCCTGCTGCTCGCGCTCTACATCGGGCTCGTCGGGCAGCGTGCGGTCGCGTTCGTGCAGACCGGCCAGCCGATCGGCATCGGCATCGGCGTCGCGCTGTTCGTCGTCGCCGCGATCGGTGCGCTGCTGCTCGTGCTCGAGGTCCGCTTCGGCGTGCGCATCACCCGGCTCGGTGCGCGGCTCGAACAGGAGGGCGCGACCCCCGACGAGGTCGTCCCGGTCCGCCCGTCCGGTCGGCCGACCCGCGAGGCGGCCGACGAGCTGTTCCCGCGGTACCGGGACGCCGTCGAGGCCGACCCCGAGGACTGGCGCGGCTGGTACCGGCTCGGCGTCGTCTACGACGCCGCAGGCGACCGCAAGCGGGCGCGAGCGGCGATGCGGACCGCACTGGCGAAGGCTGCGGCGACCCGGTGACGGACGGGAGGCCCGTGGCGGTGTCGCCACGGGCCTCCCGTCCGTCGTGTGGTCCGGGTCGGGCCGTCGGGCCGTCGGGCCGGGACGTCAACTCGGGCCGTCTGGCCGCGCCGTCGGGTCAGAAGGCGGCGTCGACCGCGTCCTCGGCGGTCGCGTGCCGGAACCGGTAGCCGGACTCGGTGAGCTTCCGCGGCACCATGCGCTGGCTGGAGAGCAGCATCTCGTCGGCGGCCTCGCGGAGCAGCGTGCGCAGGGCGAACGCCGGGATGCTGAACAGGTAGGGGCGGTGCAGGTCCTCGGCGACGCGGCGGGTGATGCGGTTCGACACCGCGGCCTCCGGGCCGGCCAGGTTCACCGGACCGCGCACGTCGGCGGCGTCCGGGCTGGTGGCGAGGTGCACGATCGCGCCGACCTCGTCCTCGAGCGCGATCCACGGCCAGAACTGCCCGCCGGTGCCGAGCTTGCCGCCGAGGCCCGCCTTCGTGAGCGGCACGAGGGGTGCGAGCGCGCCGCCGCCCTGGCCGACCACGATGCCGGTGCGGAGCAGGACGACGCGGACACCCTCGGGTGCGGCGGTCGCAGCCGCCTCCCACTTCGTGCAGACGTCGGCGAGGAAGCCCCTGCCCGCATCGGCGTCGTCGTCGAGGACGTCCACGGGACGGTCGCCGTACACGCCCGAGGCCGACCCGGACAGGAAGAGCGCCGGCGGCGCCGCGGCGTGGCGCATCGCCTCGACGAGGGTCTCCGTCGCCTGGACCCGCGAGTCGAGGATCTCGCGCTTGTACGACTCGGTCCACGGCAGCTTGCCGATGTTCGCCCCGGCGAGGTTGATCACGACGTCGGCACCGTCGAGCACCGCCGGGTCGAGCGGGCGGGTGCCGGGGGACCAGCGGAACGCGCTCGCGGTGCGGGGTTCGCTGCGGGTGAGCGTGGTGACGTGGTGCCCGGCCTCGCGCAGGGCGTGGACGAGGGGGTCCCGATGAAGCCGGACGCACCGGCGACGAGGATCGAGAGCGGCTGGGTCGACATGGGGGCCACGGTACTCAGCGCGCTCCGCGTTCTCCTTGTGGACGTAGGCTCTCCGTGTGAGCGAGACCGTGCAGCCCGACCCCACCGTCCCCACCCCGGCAGTGCCCACTCCCTACGAGGACCTGTTGCGCCGGGTGCTCGAGGAGGGCACGCCGAAGGGCGACCGCACCGGCACCGGAACGCGCAGCATCTTCGGCGCGCAGCTCCGCTACGACCTGTCGCAGGGCTTCCCGCTCGTCACGACCAAGCGCGTGCACTTCAAGTCGGTGGCGTACGAGCTGCTCTGGTTCCTGCGCGGCGACGGCAACGCCCGCTGGCTGCAGGAGCACGGCGTCCGCATCTGGAACGAGTGGGCGGACGAGGACGGCGACCTCGGCCCGGTGTACGGCGTGCAGTGGCGCTCGTGGCCGACCCCGTCCGGCGAGCACGTCGACCAGATCGCGCAGGTCATCGAGCAGATCCGCACGAACCCCGACTCGCGGCGTCTGATCGTGTCGGCGTGGAACGTCGCCGACGTGCCGGAGATGGCGCTCGCCCCGTGCCACGCGTTCTTCCAGTTCTACGTCGTCGACGGCAAGCTGTCGTGCCAGCTGTACCAGCGGAGCGCGGACATGTTCCTCGGCGTGCCGTTCAACATCGCCTCGTACGCGCTGCTCACCCACATGATCGCTGCGCAGACCGGGCTCGAGGTCGGCGACTTCGTGTGGACCGGCGGCGACTGCCACGTGTACGACAACCACGTCGAGCAGGTCCGCGAGCAGCTGTCCCGCACGGCGTACCCGTACCCGACGCTCGAGATCGCCCCGCGCGACTCGATCGACGACTACGTCTACGAGGACCTCACCGTCGTCGGGTACGAGCACCACCCGGCGATCGCGGCCGCGGTCGCGGTCTGATGGGCTCCGACACCTCCGACGCCGCGTGGGCCGAGCCCGTCCGCGGGGTCGGCATGGTCTGGGCGCGCACGGCGGCCGGGGTCATCGGCGCCGACGGGGGCATCCCGTGGCACGTGCCGGAGGACCTCGCGCACTTCCGACAGGTCACCGGCGACGGCGTCGTCGTGATGGGCCGGCGCACCTGGGACTCGTTGCCGCCGCGGTTCCGGCCGCTGCCCGGACGGCGGAACGTCGTGCTGACGCGGGACGCCTCGTGGTCGGCCGAGGGCGCCGAGGTCGTGCACGACCTGGCGACGGCACTCGACACCGACGAACCCGTGTGGGTGATCGGCGGGGGAGCGGTCTACGCCGACGCGCTGCCCTTCGCGGACCGGGTCTCGGAGACGATCGTCGACCTCGAGGTGCCGGGCGACACCCGCGCGCCGGCGCTCGACGACGCGTGGGAGCTCGTCGACGAGGGCCCGTGGCAGGAGTCCCGCGTCGACGGTACCCGCTACCGCTTCCTGGAGTGGCGCCGCCGCGCGTAGCGAGCGCCGCAGGCCGCACGCGGCGCGACGCAGCCGCCGGTGCGACGTGCTCGCGCACAACCGGAAGCACGTCGCGCCACGCGATTCCGCGGCGCGACGTGCCTCCGGTCGTGCGGCGCGCCAGCCGGTCGCGACCACGCGCCGACGGCGAGCCGCCCGGCGGAGGTGCACCGCGCCTCCCGTCCGAGCGACCGACGCGAGCCGCGCACCGTCCGTGGGCCGCACGCCGTCCGCGAGCCGCGCACCGTCCGACCGGACGGCGGTCCCCGCGCGCATCCCCGGTACGCTGGAGGGCGTGTCCCCGCGTGAGAATCCCTTCGGTCAGGTCCTCGTCGCCCTCGTGACGCCGTTCACGGCCGACGGCGAGGTCGACTGGCCCGGCGTCGAGCAGCACATCGACGACTGCATCACCGCCGGCGCCGACGGCATCGTCGTCACCGGGACGACCGGCGAGACGAGCACCCTGACCGACCCCGAGAAGCTGCGGCTCGTCGAGGTCGGCAAGTCCGTCGCCGCGGGCCGCGCGAAGATCATCACGGGCGGCGGGTCGAACGAGACCGCGCACGCCATCCACCTGTACAAGCAGAGCGAGAAGGCTGGCGCCGACGGCGTGATGATCGTCACGCCGTACTACAACAAGCCGACGCAGGCGGGCGTCCTCACGCACTTCCGGATGATCGCCGACGCCACCGACCTGCCGGTGATCCTGTACGACATCCCGGGTCGCACGGGCATCCCGATCACGTACGAGACCATCGTGCGGGCGTCGCACCACCCGAACATCCTCGCGGTGAAGGACGCCAAGGGCGACTTCGCCGAGGTCTCACGGGTGCTCAACAACACCGACCTCATGTACTTCTCGGGCGACGACACGAACGTGCTCCCGCACCTGTCGATCGGCGCGACCGGCCTCATCGGCGTGACGGCGAACATCACGAGCACCCCGTACCGCACCATCGTCGACGCCGTGAACCGCGGCGACCTGGCGACCGCGACCGCCGAGCACAAGCGCGTCGAGCCGCTCGTCCGCGCGATCATGACGCACGTCCCCGGCACGGTCGCGGCCAAGTACGTCCTGCACGGGCTCGGCCGCATCGGCAGCCCGCGCGTCCGGCTCCCGCTCGTCGGCCCCGAGGACACCGAGGCCTACGCCATCGAGACCTCACTCGAAGCGGTCCGGGACATCCCCGGCGCCGACTTCTCGAACTTCCGCCCGGACCGCAACGCGGCGGCCGGCGGCGCACTGCCGAAGGTGCCAGGCACCACACGTTAGGAAGACCGCGGCGCCGGAGCGCGTCGCACGACAGTCAGGACCGAATGCCCACCCAGATCTCCACACCGCAGCCGCTCGAACCCGGCACCCTCCGCGTCATCCCCGTCGGGGGCCTCGGCGAGATCGGTCGCAACATGACCGTCTACGAGTTCGACGGCAAGCTGCTGATCGTCGACGCCGGCGTACTCTTCCCCGAGGAGCACCAGCCGGGCGTCGACCTCATCCTCCCCGACTTCGGGCCGATCCGGGACCGCCTCGACGACGTCCTCGGTGTCGTGCTCACGCACGGGCACGAGGACCACATCGGCGCCGTCCCGTACCTGCTCAAGCTCAAGGCCGACATCCCCCTGATCGGCTCGACGCTGACCCTCGCGCTCGTCGAGGCGAAGCTCAAGGAGCACCGGATCAAGCCCTACACGCTCGTCGTGCAGGAGGACCAGACCGAGCAGCTCGGCCCGTTCCACCTCGAGTTCGTCGCCGTGAACCACTCGATCCCGGACGCCCTCGCCGTCGCCATCACGACGCCGGCCGGTCGTGTCCTGCACACGGGCGACTTCAAGATGGACCAGCTCCCGTTGGACGACCGGATCACGGACCTCCGTGCCTTCGCCCGTTTGGGCGAGCAGGGCGTCGACCTGTTCCTGCCGGACTCGACGAACGCCGACGTGCCGGGGTTCACCGCCCCCGAGCGCGACATCGGACCGGTGCTCGAGAACGTCATCTCGCGCGCCCGCAAGAAGGTCGTCGTCGCGAGCTTCTCCTCGCACGTGCACCGCGTGCAGCAGGTCCTCGACGCCGCCGCCGCGACCAACCGCAAGGTCGCGTTCATGGGCCGGTCGATGATCCGCAACATGAACATCGCCGCCGAGCTCGGCTACCTGCGGGTGCCGGACGACGTGCTCATCGACACGAAGAAGGCGAAGAACGTCCCCGACGACCAGATCGTCTACATGTCGACCGGCTCGCAGGGTGAGCCGATGGCCGTCCTGGCGCGCATGGCGAACCTCGAGCACCAGATCGAGATCGGCGAGGGCGACACCGTCATCCTCGCCTCGAGCCTGATCCCGGGCAACGAGAACGCCGTCTACCGCGTGATCGACGGCCTGACGAAGCTCGGCGCGAAGGTCGTGCACAAGGGCAACGCCAAGGTGCACGTCTCCGGGCACGCGTCCGCCGGCGAGCTCCTGTACTGCTACAACATCCTGCGTCCGCGGAACGTGCTGCCCGTGCACGGCGAGCACCGCCACCTGTACGCGAACGCCGACCTGGCGATCCAGACGGGTGTCCCGCCGCGCAACGTCATCCTCGGGCAGGACGGGATCGTCGTCGACCTCAAGGACGGCGTCGCGAGCGTCGCCGGACAGCTCGACATCGGGTACGTCTACGTCGACGGCTCGACCGTCGGTGAGATCACCGACGCCGACCTCAAGGACCGCCGCGTCCTGGCCGAGGAGGGCTTCATCTCGATCTTCTGCGCCGTCGACTTCACGACCGGCCAGTGCGTGGTCGGGCCGGAGATCCAGTCGCGCGGCTTCGCCGAGGACGACTCCGTCTTCGACGACGTCCGCCCGCAGATCGCCAAGGCGATCGCCGAGGCCGCGGCGAACGGCACGCGCGATGCGCACGCCTTCAGCCAGGTCGTCCGCCGGACCGTCGGCCGCTGGGTCAACACCAAGCACCGTCGTCGTCCGATGATCGTCCCGGTGGTCATCGAGGCGTAGGCACCAGCGCGGCAACCGGCCGGGAGGCACGGCGAGCGTTCCCCGGGAACGCTCGCCGTGCCTCCCGGCCGTTCCCGTCCCGTGGTGACGTCGTGATCACCGGGACCGGTCCGGCGGTCCGCCGGGACCGGTCTGGCGGTCCGCCGGGACCGGCCGGGACCGGCCGGAACCGGCCGGGCGGCCACCCTGCGTCATCCCTCAGGCTGATGCTCGCTCGGTATGTCAGCCAATACCGTCCGAGGGTGACCGTCCTGCGTCGCTGGGTGTGGCCCGGCCTGAAGTTCCTCGTCTTCGCCGCCATCGCGGTGTCGCTCGTCCGCCTCGCCTTCTTCGCGGCGCAGCCCGACGAGGCCGAGACGCTGCCGACGGCGCAGCTCGAGGACCCGACCGTCACCGTGGAGACGGGCGACGTCGTCAACGACGTCGAGGCGACCGGGACGATCGAGTCCGTCGCCTCGACACCGGTGCGGTCGACCGCCGAGGGCACGGTGAACAAGGTGTTCGTGACGAACGGCACGCACGTCGAGCAGGGCGCGCCGATCATCGACCTGCGGGTCGAGACGCCGGCGACGGGGACGACCGAGGACGGTGAGCCGCTCCCCGCGGTCGTGACGTTCGCGACCGTCGTCGCGTCGTCGTCGGGCACGGTCTCCGGCCTCGACCTCGTGGCGAAGCAGCCCGTCGCGATCGGGGACACCGTCGCGCGCGTCGCTCCCGAGGCGTACCGCGTGACCGCAACGCTCAAGGCCGCGCAGCTCTACCGGTTGACCTCGCGCCCGTCGGAGGCGACCGTGACGATCACGGACGGGCCGGCGCCGTTCACCTGCACGAACCTGTCGCTCAGCTCCGCGGCCCCCGCCTCCGACTCCGCCTCGAGCAGCGCGTCCGGCGCGGGATCCGACGGCACGGACGGCGGCTCGGCGTCGGGCGGTGGCGCGACGCAACTGCGCTGCGACGTCCCCGGGGACGTCACGGTCTTCCCCGGGCTCGAGGTCACGGTCGCCGTGTCGGCGGGCTCGGCCCAGGGCGTGCTCACGCTGCCGACCACCGCGGTGCAGGGAACCGCGCAGCGCGGCGTCGTCACCGTGGTCGACGACGAGGGGAAGCGCTCCGAGCGCCAGGTCACCCTCGGCCTGAACGACGGCGAGCACGTCGAGATCGAGGACGGACTGACCGAGGGAGACACCGTCCTGCAGTTCGTCCCGGGCAAGGAGGCGCAGCCCGACGACGGGTCCGCCGAGGACGGCACGGTGGTGGGCGGATGAGCCTCGTGCGCGTCCGCGACCTGCGGAAGTCCGTCGCCCTGCCGGACGGCTCGACGCTCGAGATCCTCCGCGGGGTCGACCTCGACGTCGAGGCGGACAGCCGTGTCGCGATCGTCGGCCGCTCGGGTTCGGGCAAGTCGACGCTCCTCAACGTCCTCGGTCTCCTCGACACCCCCACCGAGGGACTGCACGAGTTCGACGGGCAGGACCTCGGCCGCGCCGGATCCGTCCGACGCGACCGCGTGCGGGGAGCGGACGTCGGCTTCGTGTTCCAGCAGTTCAACCTGCTGCAGGGCCGGACCGCCCTCGAGAACGTCGAGGTCCCCCTGCTCTACGCGACCGGCCGCGCGTTCTGGTCGCGGCGTCGGCTCGCCCTCGCGATGCTCGACCGTGTGGGGTTGGCCGACCGGGCCGACACCCAGCCGCACCGGCTCTCCGGCGGGGAGCAGCAGCGGGTCGCGATCGCCCGGGCGCTCGTCCGCTCGCCGCGGCTCATCCTGGCCGACGAGCCGACCGGGGCGCTCGACGTCGACACCGGCCGGGTGGTGATGGAGCTCCTCGAGACCGTCGCGGCCGAGACGGGTGCGGCCCTCGTCACGATCACGCACGACGCGGCGGTCGCGGCGCGCGCGGACGTCGTGCACCGCATCGACCACGGACTCGTCGTCGACCCGGCGGCCGTGGCGACCGGGGTGGTGGCGGCGTGAACCGGCTGCTCACCACGGTCGTCGGGACGGTCGTCGAGTCGTGGCAGGAACTCCGGGTGCACCGCGGCAGGGTCGTGCTCAGCCTGGTCGGCGTGACCATCGCGGTCGCGTCGCTCGCGGTCGTCGTCGGCTTCGGGGCGCTCGCGGAACGGGTGACGGCGGCGTTCAACGAGCAGTACGGCGGCCGACCGGCGACGTACCAGGTCACCGGGTCCTCGTCCGCCGCTGGTGACGGCACCGGCGCAGCAGCGGCCGCGGACGCCGACGCGCTCGACCGGGAGCTCCGCGCCGGGGCCGAGCGCTACCGCGTCCGCTTCGCCACCGAGGCCTCCTTCACCCAGCGCCCGGTGCAGTTCCCGGACGGGGTCACCCTGGCGCAGGGCGTCACCGTCGACCCCGCGTACGCCGAGATGCACCGCGTGCGGATCGACGACGGCTCGTGGTTCACCGAGGACGACCGGGAGCGCCTCGCGCCGGCGCTCGTCGTCAACCAGGCGTTCCTGGACCGCCTGGGCAGCCCGGACGTCGTCACCCACCCGGTCGTGCGCCTGCCGGGGACGCCGGACGTGACCGCCGTCGTGATCGGCCGGTACGCGTCATCGGAGTACGACACCGAGCCGATGTTCTACCAGCTCGCCGACTCCGTCGCGACGGCGAACGCCGTGGCCTCGCCCGACGACGGGTCGCAGCGGCTCTTCGAGGTCTGGGTGCCCGAGCACGACGGCAAGGCGGTGGCGCAGCGGATCGCCTCGGATGCGGAGCGTGCCCTCGGTCCCGGGTGGACCGTGGACGCGACGCGCTCCGACGCGGCCGGCTCGGTCGACGGCGACCCGCTCGGGGCACTGCGGTGGGTGATCGCGGGCGTCGCGGTCCTGGTCCTCGTGCTCGGTGGCCTCGGACTCCTCAACGTGTCGCTCGTGAGCGTGCGCCAGCGGATCCGCGAGATCGGCATCCGTCGCGGCGTGGGTGCGACCGCCGGACGGATCTTCGTGGCCGTGCTGCTCGAGAACGTGCTCGGGACGCTCGTCGCCGGTGGTGTCGGCGTGATGATCGGCGCGGCGGTGCTCGGCAACGGGACGGTCCGCGGGCTGATCACGAACGGGGTCGACGTCGGGGGAGCGCCCTTCCCGGTCGAGGCAGCGCTGATCGGGGTCGGTTCGGCGCTGCTCGTCGGGGCGCTCGCCGGGTTCCTGCCGGCGATCGTGGCGGTGCGGGTAAAGGTCATCGACGCGATCCGGTACTGAGCAGGCGGGCGCCGGGTCGCGGCGGGGCATCCACGGAATGTCCCGAGCGGGGATTAGGCTCCGTCGCATGGCCGGAGGCACCAAGTCGACCACGCGCTCGCGCGCGTCCACGTCGTCCCGCGGGAGCGGGTCGCGCGGCACGTCGCGCACGCAGGCCACCACGAAGAAGCTGCCGCAGGCCGCACCCACGCCGGTGTTCCGCGAGCAGAACCCGGTCGTGACCGCCTGGCTCGCGATGGCGCACGGCGTCGGCGCACTGTTCCGCCTGCTCGGCAAGGAGACCCTCGCCAAGGACGAACGCCGCGACGGCTTCCCGTTCCTGCTCTTCGTCCTCGCGCTCGCGGGCGGGGTCGTCGAGTGGCTCAACCCCACGAACCCGGTGTCCGTCACGCTCGACGCCTACACGTTCGGCGGTCTGTTCGGGCGGCTGGCGGTCGCACTCCCCGTCATCATGATCGTGTTCGCCGGCTGGCTCTTCCGGCACCCCGCGTCGGTGCACGACAACACCCGGATCGGCATCGGCCTCGGACTGATGCTCGTGTCCATCGCATCGCTCTGCCACGTGTTCGGCGGGCAGCCGAGCGCGTCCGACGGCATGGTCGCCCTGGCTGCCGCGGGCGGTGTCCTCGGTTGGGTCGTGATCAGCTGGCTCGTCGCGGTCGCCACGGTGTGGGTCGCGGTACCGGTCGCGGTGGTGCTGCTCGTGCTGTCGCTCTTCATCATCACGAAGACCCCGCCGAACAAGACCGGTCGTCGCCTGCACGAGCTCTACGCGTACCTGTTCGGGGCACCGGCCCCGGCGGCCGAGGACGACGTCGCCGCCGAGGCCGCCGCCCCGCCGGCCGCGCCGCGGGCACGCACGTCCAAGCGCCGCACGAAGGACCAGACCGACTTCCCGCTCTTCGAGGACCTCGGGTTCGAGGACGAGCAGCGCGCGGACGACGGCGACGCGGCCGAGAGCACCGTCCCGTGGTGGCGGCGGAACAAGTCCGGACGAGAAGAAGACCCGGCGTACGACAGCCCCGTGCTGCCTGCGTCGGCGACCCAGGCGGCTCCGGGTGCTCCCGCGGCGAGCCCGAACGCCGGCGCAGCCGCCGGGCTCGTGGACCACACACCCGCCGTGCCGGCGTCGGTCAACCTCAACGACTCGGTCGAGCACGACGACGTGCACGGCGAGCAGCAGGTCGAGCAGGACCTCGCCGTGGCCGAGCAGGCCCTCCGCGACTTCGGCACCCCGGTGCCGGAGCAGCCCGAGGCCGTCGCACGTCCGGACGCTCGTCCCGACGCCGGGGTGTCACCGGTCGTCTCGCCGACCGCGCCCGAGCCCGAGGCCGCGTCCGAGTCCGCCGGCGACGGCCTGCCCGCCGCCACCGCCGCGGACGAGGACCCCTCGGCCCCGTACCGGCTGCCCGCGGCGACCACCCTCAGCGCAGGTACCCCGTCGGTCGCCCGCAGCCAGGCGAACGACGACATCGTCGCGGCGATCACCGGCGTGCTCACCGAGTTCAAGGTGGACGCGAAGGTCACCGGCTTCTCCCGCGGACCGACCGTCACGCGGTACGAGATCGAGCTCGGCCCCGGCGTCAAGGTCGAGCGGGTCACCGCGCTGTCGAAGAACCTGTCGTACGCCGTCGCGTCGAACGAGGTCCGCATCCTGTCGCCGATCCCCGGCAAGAGCGCGATCGGCGTCGAGATCCCGAACACGGACCGCGAGATCGTCTCCCTCGGCGACGTCCTGCGCTCCGGCGCGGCCACCAAGTCGAAGCACCCGATGACCATCGGTGTCGGCAAGGACGTCGAGGGCGGGTTCGTCGTCGCCAACCTGGCGAAGATGCCGCACCTGCTCGTCGCGGGCTCCACGGGCTCCGGCAAGTCGGTCTTCATCAACTCGATGATCACCTCGCTGCTCATGCGCGCGAAGCCGTCCGAGGTCCGCATGGTCCTCGTCGACCCGAAGCGCGTCGAGCTGTCGATCTACGCCGGGGTCCCGCACCTCATCACGCCCATCATCACGAACCCCAAGAAGGCCGCCGAAGCGCTGCAGTGGGTCGTGAAGGAGATGGACATGCGGTACGACGACCTGGCGTCGTTCGGCTTCCGGCACGTCGACGACTTCAACAAGGCGGTGCAGAACGACGAGATCGTCCTGCCCGCCGGCAGCGAGCGGAAGCTCAAGCCGTACCCGTACCTGCTCGTCGTCGTCGACGAGCTCGCGGACCTCATGCTCGTCGCCCCGCGCGACGTCGAGGAGTCGATCGTCCGCATCACCCAGCTCGCCCGTGCCGCCGGCATCCACCTCGTGCTCGCCACGCAGCGTCCGTCGGTCGACGTCATCACCGGTCTCATCAAGGCCAACGTCCCGTCGCGCGTCGCCTTCGCGGTGACGAGCGTCACGGACTCCCGCGTCATCCTCGACCAACCGGGCGCGGACAAGCTCATCGGTCAGGGCGACGGGCTCTTCCTGCCGATGGGGTCGTCGAAGGCCGTCCGGGTGCAGGGTGCGTGGGTGCAGGAGAGCGAGGTCGCCGAGGTCGTCGCGCACGTCACGCGCCAGGCCCGGCCCGAGTACCGGCAGGACGTCCAGGCGGTGGTCGAGCGCAAGGAGATCGACGCCGACATCGGCGACGACCTCGAACTGCTGCTCGCCGCCGTCGAGCAGGTCGTCTCGACCCAGTTCGGCTCGACGTCGATGCTGCAGCGCAAGCTCCGCGTCGGCTTCGCCAAGGCGGGTCGCCTGATGGACCTCATGGAGTCGCGGGACATCGTCGGTCCGTCCGAGGGCTCGAAGGCCCGCGACGTGCTCGTCACGCCCGACCAGCTCCCCGGCGTGCTCGCGAAGCTCCGCGGTGAGGAACCGCCGGCCGACGCCGCATCGCCGTCCCGGCCAGGAGGCCCTGCACCCGCCGACGGGACCGGTCCGGCTCCGACCGCGGTCGGCTCCGGGGCTCCTGCCGCACCCGCGGCGTCCGGCTCGGGCGGGCAGGACGACGACCGGTACGGCGCCGACCCGGTGGCGGACATGACCCGCGGGTACCCTGAGGTCGAGGACGACGGACCGGACGAGGACGCGTGGGGACTGACGGGCAGGGAGTGAGCGACGTGACCAGCTCGGAGACCACACACGGGGCACGGTTCCCGTGGCGCGGACGGCTGCTGCGCAAGGGCGACGGCCCGGCATCGACCGCCAACGTCGCCAACGTCATCACCGTGGTGCGCATCCTCATGGCACCGCTGTTCTTCGTGATGCTGCTCGCCGACGGCGGCCAGGACACCTCGCTGCGTGTCTGGGCAGCCGTGGTGTTCGTCGTGGCGATCGTGACGGACAGCGCGGACGGCATCATCGCCCGTCGCCAGAACCTGGTGACGGACTTCGGCAAGCTCGTCGACCCGATCGCGGACAAGGTCCTGATCGGCGGTGCCCTCGTGGCGCTGTCGATCCTGGGGGAGCTGCCGTGGATCGTGACCGTGCTGATCATGCTCCGCGAGATCGGCATCACCGTCTTCCGCTTCGCCGTGCTGTCCGACCGGGTGATCCCGGCCAGCCGCGGCGGCAAGATCAAGACCGTGCTGCAAGCCGTCGCGATCACACTCGCGCTCTTCCCGTGGTGGAACGTCGTCGGTGACCTGGCGCACTGGGTGAACGGCATCCTGATGACGGCGGCACTCCTGGCGACGGTGCTCAGCGGCGCGGACTACCTGTGGCAGGCATGGAAGCACAACCGCAGCGCAGCGTGACGCCCGCTGGCCCCGACCCGGCGAGGTCGTCCTCCGTCGAGGAGCTCGCACAGCGGGTCGTGCACACCCTCACCGCCCGGGGGGAGACGGTCGCGGTGGCCGAGTCGCTGACCGGCGGACTCGTGGTGTCGACCCTCGTCGGCGTCCCGGGCGCGAGCGCCGTGGTGCACGGCGGGGTCGTCGCGTACGCCACCCCTGTCAAGGCGTCCGTGCTCGGGGTGGACGCCGACCTGCTCGCCGCGAACGGCGCCGTGGACCCCGAGGTCGCCCGCCAGATGGCCACGGGCGTCCGGACCGCGCTGGCGGTCGACGGTCGCCCCGCCACGTGGGGGATCAGCACGACCGGTGTCGCCGGACCGGACCCGCAGGACGGCAAGCCGGTGGGGACCGTCTTCGTCGGCATCGCGTCCGCGGAGCGCAGCGTGGCCGCGGAGCTGCACCTCGAGGGGGACCGGGCAGCAATCCGGTCCGCCACCGTCTCCGAACTCCTGACACGGATGACGATCGAGATCGACAGCGGGGAATAGCCCCTGTTGCCACTGGGTTACATCCCACGCAATCTCCAGCAGAGCGGCAGCCGACGTGGTTAGCATGCTGCGAACGGCAACGCTACTGTTGCTGAACCCGACCCCGGTCACCCGGACCAGGCGGGCGCGGAGACGACAGAGAGGAGGAGTCCCCATGGTTCTCGTTCGTCAGGAGATCGGCGATGTCCTGCGAGACTTCCGCTTGCAGAAGGGCCGGACCCTCCGTCAGGTCGCGTCCAAGGCCAGTGTGGCGCTCGGGTACCTGAGCGAGGTGGAGCGCGGCCAGAAGGAAGCCAGCTCCGAGATCCTCGCTTCGGTGGCCGACGCCCTCGACACCCCGATCTCGACCATCATGCGCGAGGTCGGCGACCGTCTCGCAGTCGTCGAAGGACTCACCCCGGTCCCCGACACGCTGCCCGACGAGCTCGTCGCCGAGTTCGACAACGACCTCGCGGTGCGCTGACGCACCACCCCTCGAACGCCCTCGCCGGACTCCGGCGGGGGCGTTCGTCGTTACGCTGGTCTGATGCGCGTGAGTGAGTTCTGGCGAGCCGTCGACCAGGTGTTCGGCGAGGCCTACGGAGCCGTGGTGGCCCGCGACGTCGTGCTCGAGGAGCTCGGTGGGCGATCGGCGGCGGACGCGATCGACGCCGGCATCGACGCGCGGCGGGTCTGGGAGGCCCTGTGCGACTCGCAGGACGTGCCGCTCGACAAGCGGCACGGCAAGGGCCTGGCGGAGCCGCGCGACTGAGATCCTCGTCCGAAACTGTGTTCGGCGTGTTGCTCGAACGCGTGTTCGATCGGTGCTAGGTTCCTGCACAACGGCGCTGTCCCGGATCCTCGTCCACAGATCGCGCGGCTGCAGGCAGTGATGTCGGTGGCCCGCCCTAGGTTCGAGGTCATCGGGAACAGCCCGAAGCCTTGTCGCCGAACACCAGCCCTGCACCACCGGCTGGGGTGGACGCGACAGCCTACAGGCGGCCGACACCGAGCACGAAGGAGCACCCCATGCCATCACCCGCAGACCGCGAGAAGGCCCTCGAGACCGCACTCGCCCAGATCGACCGGCAGTTCGGCAAGGGGACGGTCATGCGTCTCGGCTCGGACGAGCGCGCACCGGTCGCCACCATCCCGACCGGGTCCGTCGCACTCGACGTCGCACTCGGCATCGGCGGGCTCCCGCGGGGTCGCATCATCGAGATCTACGGGCCGGAGTCGTCGGGTAAGACGACGCTGACCCTGCACGCCATCGCCAACGCCCAGCGTGCCGGCGGCATCGCGGCGTTCATCGACGCGGAGCACGCACTCGACCCCGAGTACGCGAAGAAGCTCGGCGTCGACATCGACGCGCTGCTCGTCTCGCAGCCCGACACCGGTGAGCAGGCGCTCGAGATCGCCGACATGCTCGTCCGCTCGGGCTCGATCGACCTGATCATCGTCGACTCGGTCGCCGCCCTGGTGCCCCGCGCCGAGATCGAGGGCGAGATGGGTGACTCGCACGTGGGTCTCCAGGCGCGCCTCATGTCCCAGGCCCTGCGCAAGCTCGCCGGTGGGCTGAACCAGACGCAGACCACGATGATCTTCATCAACCAGCTGCGCGAGAAGATCGGCGTGTTCTTCGGCAGCCCGGAGACCACCGCCGGTGGTAAGGCGCTGAAGTTCTACGCGTCGGTGCGCCTCGACATCCGTCGCATCGAGACGCTGAAGAGCGGGACCGACGCCGTCGGCAACCGCACCCGCGTCAAGGTCGTCAAGAACAAGATGGCGCCGCCCTTCAAGCAGGCCGAGTTCGACATCCTGTACGGCACGGGCATCTCGCGAGAGGGCTCGCTGCTGGACTTCGGTGTCGACCACGGCATCGTGAAGAAGTCAGGTGCCTGGTACACCTACGACGGGGACCAGCTCGGGCAGGGCAAGGAGAACTCGCGGTCCTTCCTGATCCAGAACCCGGACATCGCGGCCGAGATCGAGGGCAAGATCCTCGCCAAGCTCGGCGTCGGTGGCGCCAAGGCCGACGCGGCTCCGGTCGAGTCGATCGCACCGAAGCTGGCGGAGCGCAAGGGCGCGTGACCGGCGCTGACGACCACGACGGGGGCCTCGCTCCGGTCACCGACCTGTTCGGTGCGCGGTCCCGTCGTGGTCGACGCACGACGCCGGCGGACCGGGATCCGGATCCGATCGGCCCGGACGCCGTCACCGAGCCTGACGTGGCAGGGGATCGGTCCCGACCGTCCGACGACGACTGGGCGCCCGACTCGATGCTGCTCGGTGACGACGAGCGGCGCTTCGGGCCCGTGCCCACCCGTGCTCCGGCAGAGGACGACAGCCCCGCAGCGATCCCGCTCCGCGGGCAGCAGCCCGACGCCGAGTGGGTGTCCCCGGTGGTCGGCGACGGTTCGGGCCGGAGCGCCCGTGCCGAGCAGCGCGGGTACGACGACGACACCGCGGACGCCGCGACGGCTTCCGTCTTCGCCATCGCGAGCGGTGACGAGATCGACCCGGCCGACGCCCCGCGACCGCTCGACGAGCAGCGCGCCGACGCCGAGCGCGTCAGCATGCGGGCGCTCGGTCGCAAGGGGGTCAGCGAGTCCGAGATGCGGCAGCTGTTGACGAAGCAGGACCTCGACACCGAGGTCGTGGAGCACGAGGTCGCCCGGTTGGTGCGGGTGGGTCTGCTCGACGACGTGGCCCTCGCGACCGACCTGGTCGACCGGCTGCACGAGCGCAAGGGCCTCGGCCGTCAGGGCGTGGTCGCCGAACTGCGGCGGCGCGGGATCGACCAGGCCGCGATCGACGCCGCGCTCGAGGCTTCGGCGGACGACGCAGACGACGAGTTCGTCCGCGCGAACGAACTCGCCGAGAAGCGCGCACGACAGCTCCGCGGCCTCGACCGTGTGACTGCCGAACGGCGCCTCAGCGGCTTCCTGATGCGCAAGGGCTACGGCGCGGGCGTCGTCCGCGTCGCCGTGGAACGGGCGCTCGACGGGCCGCCGCGTCGCTCGCCGTCGGGCGGCGGGACCGTCCGGTTCGAGTAGCGGGGCGCCACGCGCACCGTGCCGTTCGAGCATCGGCCCGGGGCCCATGCCGCGCGGTCCTGCGTCCCGACCAGGCGTCTGCTCAGACGCTCTCGTGGGGGCCGCGGTCGACCTACACTGGGACGATCATGGCCACCGTCGAAGACCGCCCCAGAACCTACGAGGTCCGCACCCACGGGTGTCAGATGAACGTCCACGACTCGGAGCGCCTGAGCGGATCGCTCCAGGCCGCCGGGTACGTCGCAGCCGACGGCGGCCAGGCCGACGTGGTCGTCATCAACACCTGCGCCGTGCGCGAGAACGCGGACAACCGGCTCTACGGCAACCTCGGGCAGCTCGGGGGGATCAAGCGCGAGCACCCGGGCATGCAGATCGCCGTCGGCGGGTGCCTGGCGCAGAAGGACAAGAACGTCATCCTCGAGAAGGCACCGTGGGTGGACGTCGTGTTCGGCACGCACAACATGGGGTCACTGCCGACCCTGCTCGAGCGGGCGCGGCACAACGACGAGGCGCAGATCGAGATCCTCGAGGCGCTCGACGTCTTCCCGTCGACCCTGCCCACCAAGCGGGACTCGACGCACAGCGGCTGGGTGTCGATCTCCGTCGGGTGCAACAACACCTGCACGTTCTGCATCGTGCCGTCGCTCCGCGGCAAGGAGAAGGACCGCCGCCCCGGCGACGTCCTCGCCGAGATCCAGGCGCTCGTCGACGACGGTGCGATCGAGGTCACGCTCCTCGGGCAGAACGTCAACTCGTACGGGGTCGAGTTCGGCGACCGCCAGGCGTTCGGCAAGCTGCTCCGCGCTGCCGGGCAGATCGAGGGCCTCGAGCGCATCCGCTTCACGAGCCCGCACCCGGCCGCGTTCACCGACGACGTCATCGACGCGATGGCCGAGACGCCGAACGTGATGCCGCAGCTGCACATGCCGCTGCAGTCCGGCTCGGACCGGGTGCTCAAGGCGATGCGCCGGAGCTACCGCAGCGAGCGCTTCCTCGGCATCCTCGACCGCGTGCGGGCGAAGATCCCGCACGCGGCGATCTCGACCGACATCATCGTCGGGTTCCCCGGCGAGACCGACGAGGACTTCGAGGACACGCTGCGCGTCGTCGAGCAGTCCCGCTTCGCCTCGGCCTTCACGTTCCAGTACTCGATCCGCCCCGGCACGCCCGCTGCGACGATGCCGGACCAGCTGCCGAAGGCGGTCGTGCAGGAGCGGTACGACCGGCTCATCGCGCTGCAGGACCGCATCACCGCGGAGGAGCACGCGAAGCAGGTCGGTCGGAGCGTCGAGGTGCTCGTCGCGACCGGCGAGGGCAAGAAGGACGACAGCACGCACCGCCTGTCCGGGCGTGCCGAGGACTCGCGCCTCGTGCACTTCGCCGTGCCCGCCGGCTCCGAGGTCCCGCGTCCGGGCGACGTCGTCACGGTCGTGGTCACCCGCGCGGCCCCGCACTTCCTGATCGCCGACAACGAGGGCCCCCTGCGCATCCGGCGGACCCGCGCCGGCGACGCCTGGGACCGCGCGCAGGCCGAGAGCTGCGGCGTGCCGACGCCGTCGGCCGGTGGAGCGGGCCCGCGTCCGGTCTCGCTCGGACTGCCGAGCCTCCGTGTCGGGAACTGACCCGGCGGTCCCCGCAGCCGGGCGCGACGCCGACGCGATCCCGGACCTGATCGCGGTCGTCGGTGCGACCGGCACCGGGAAGTCCGAGGTCGGTCTCGCCGTGGCCGAACGACTGCGCGCGTCCGGTCGCCCCGCCGAGGTCGTGAACGCCGACGCCATGCAGCTCTACCGCGGCATGGACATCGGGACCGCGAAGCTCTCGGTCGAGGAACGACGGGGCATCCCGCACCACCAGCTCGACGTCCTCACCGTCACCGACGAGGCGAGCGTCGCGGCCTACCAGCGCGACGCCCGCGCCGACGTCGAACGGATCACGGCGGACGGCGGCACCGCGGTGCTCGTCGGCGGCAGCGGGCTGTACGTGTCCGCCGTCCTGTTCGACCTCGCGTTCCCGGGGACCGACCCGGAGCTCCGCGCCGAACTCGAGCGGGAGCACGCCGAGCAGGGCCCGAACGCCCTCCTCGCTCGCCTCCGCGCCCTGGACCCGGCAGCCGCGGCCGACGTCGACGCCCGCAACCCCCGTCGCCTGATCCGCGCCGTGGAGATCGCGAGCCGGTCCGAGGTCGTGACCCCGCGCCTCCCGTCCGCGCCCCGCGCGTGGCGACCCGCTCGGGTGCTGCACCTGCACCGCGAGCGCAGCGGACTCGTCGCGGCGCTGCACGCTCGGGCCGAGCGGATGTTCCGCGACGGGCTCGTGGACGAGGTGGCGGCGCTCCGGGCCGAAGGTCTCGAACAGGGACGCACCGCGCGCGCGGCGATCGGGTACTCGCAGGCGCTCGACGTGCTGCACGGCCGCGCGTCGACGGCTGAGGCGGTCGAGGCCACGGCGGTCGCGACCCGCAAGTACGCCAGGCGGCAGGTGTCGTGGTTCAAGCGGTACGACGCCGAGGTCGTTGACGTCAGCGGTGCCGACGTCGCTGGGCTGCAGGCCGAGGCCCGTAGGATCGTGCCGTGACCGAGCTGCACTTCACGAAGGGCCAGGGGACGGGCAACGACTTCGTCCTGTTCGCCGACCCGGACGCCACGGTCGACCTGACCCCCGAGCGCATCCGCGCGATCGCCGACCGACGCTTCGGTGTCGGGGCCGACGGGGTCATCCGGGCCGTGCGCTCGGACGCGCTGCCCGAGGGACGTCCGCTCGTGGCGGTCGAACCCGCGGCGACGTGGTTCATGGACTACCACAACGCCGACGGGTCGGTCGCGGAGATGTGCGGCAACGGCATCCGCGTGTTCGCCCGCTACCTGACCGAGTCCGGGCTCGTCGACCTGGCACCGGGCGAGACGCTCACGGTCGGTAGCCGCAAGGGACTCGTCGACGTGCAGCGCACCACGAACGGCTTCTCAGCAGACCTCGGGCGCTGGGGGCTCGGCATCGAGGGTGGCGGGGCGAACGACGTGACCGTCCGGGCGAAGGAGCTCGACGGCGCGCGGCCGGGGCTCGGCATCGACGTCGGCAACCCGCACGTCGTCGTGGCCGTCGCGACGGAGGACGAGCTCGCCGAGGTCGACCTGACGTACGTCCCCGTGCTCGACCCGGCTCCGGAGGCGGGCGCGAACGTCGAGTTCGTCCTGCCCGGCGACCCGCTCGTCAAGGACGGCGTGGGGGAGATCACCATGCGCGTGCACGAGCGGGGGAGCGGCGAGACGCTGTCCTGCGGCACCGGTGCGGTCGCCGCAGCGCTTGCGACGCGGTACTGGGCGGGCCCCTCGGCGCCGGACACCTGGCGGGTGCGGGTGCCGGGCGGGGTCGTCACGGTGCGGATGTTCGCGGCCGAGGACGGCGAGCACGTCGCGCTGGCCGGGCCTGCGGAGCTCGTGTTCTCAGGGGACCTGACGGTCTGACGCCGCAGGGCCCCTACTCCGCGGTCCGCCGTACCCGGATCACCCGGAAGCCCTTGTCCGTCGAGGCCCGCGCGACCTGGAACCCGTCGCCGAGCGCATCGGCGAGCCACCGCTGCAGGGAGTCCCCGCCGAGGTCCTTCGACACCACGAGCCAGGCGTCGCCGCCGACCTCGAGCCGGGGCAGCCACGTGAGCAGGATCGTGTGCAGCTCGTCCTTGCCCACCCGGATCGGCGGGTTCGACCAGATCGTCCGGAAGCGCAGGTCGGCGGGGACCTCGTCCGGCAGGCCGACCGTGACGTTCGACAGCCCAGCCGCGACGGCGTTGCGTGCCGCGAGCCCGAGGACGCGTTCGTTCACGTCCACGCCCCACACCTGTGCGTCCGGGGACTCGAGCGCCATCGTGATCGCGATCGGGCCCCATCCGCACCCGACGTCGAGCAGCGCGCCGTCGGACGCGGGCGGCGGCACCGAGCCGAGGAGCACCTTCGTGCCGCGGTCGACGCCGTCCGGGCTGAAGACCCCGGCCGCGGTGGACAGGGTGAGCGGTTGCCCGGCGAGCGTGACGTGCACCTGGCGCTCACGGATCTCCGAGGACGGGTTCGCGGAGAAGTAGTGCTCGTTCGCCATGGAAGAACCGTAGCGGGGAGCCCGTGTGTCCCGGGCGTGGCGGCGGTACCCTGTGGAGAAGATGACGGAAACCACCATGAACGACGGACGATCCGACGACAGCGCCGAGGGTGTCGTGGAGCGCGTCCTCCGCAATGCCGAGACCCGGGCCTCGTCGGCGATCTTCGCTCCCGCCCAGGCCATCCAGACACGATCGGTCGACGAGCACGGCTGGTCCGGCGACGGCGACCAGTACGAGCGCGAGGACCGCGCCGCGCTGCGCCGCGTCACCGGCCTCTCCACCGAGCTCGAGGACGTCACCGAGGTCGAGTACCGGCAGCTCCGGCTCGAGCGGGTCGTCCTGATCGGCGTGTACCCCCAGGGCGACGCGCAGGACGCCGAGAACTCCCTACGGGAGCTCGCCGCCCTGGCCGAGACCGCGGGCGCCGTGGTGCTCGACGGGCTCCTGCAGCGTCGGCCCACCCCCGACCCGGCGACCTACCTCGGCAAGGGCAAGGCCGAGGAGCTCGCCATGGTCGTCAAGGCGACCGGCGCCGACACGGTCGTCGCGGACACCGAGCTCGCCCCGTCGCAGCGACGTGCGCTCGAGGACGTCGTGAAGGTGAAGGTGATCGACCGCACCGCGGTGATCCTCGACATCTTCAGCCAGCACGCCACCACCCGCGAGGGCAAGGCCCAGGTCGAGCTCGCGCAGCTGCAGTACCTGCTGCCGCGTCTGCGTGGCTGGGGTGAGTCGATGTCCCGTCAGGCCGGTGGTCAGGTCTCCGGCGGTGCGGGCATGGGTTCCCGTGGTCCCGGTGAGACGAAGATCGAGCTCGACCGTCGTCGCATCAACACGCGGATGTCGAAGCTCCGTCGCCAGATCGCCGGGTTCCGCCCGGCCCGCGAGGCCAAGCGCGCCGACCGGCACCGCAACGAGGTGCCGAGCGTCGCGATCGCCGGCTACACGAACGCCGGCAAGTCCTCGCTGCTGAACCGGCTGACGAGCGCGGGCGTCCTGGTGCAGAACCAGCTGTTCGCCACCCTCGACGCCACCGTGCGCCGAACCGAGAGCAGCGCCGGGCGCGAGTTCACCTTCGTCGACACGGTCGGGTTCGTGCGGAACCTGCCGCACCAGCTGGTCGAGGCCTTCCGCTCCACCCTCGAGGAGGTCGGTGAGGCCGACGTCATCGTGCACGTGGTCGACGGCTCGCACCCCGACCCGGCTGCGCAGCTCGCGACCGTCCGCGACGTGATGGGCGACGTCGGCGCGCGCGACATCCCCGAGGTCGTCGCGTTCAACAAGGCGGACCTGATCGACGAGGCACAGCGGCTCGTCCTGGTCGGACTCGTCCCCGACGCGGTCTTCGTGTCCGCCCGCACGGGCGAGGGCGTCCCGGAGCTCCTCGCGGCGATCGAGGCCCGACTGCCCGAGCCGGACGTCGAGCTCACCGTGGTGATCCCGTACGACCGCGGCGACCTGGTGTCGTCGCTGCACGACGCCGGCGCGGTCGAGACGACCGACTACGTCGAGGACGGCACGCGCCTGCGGGTGCGCGTCTTCCAGCGCCAGGTCGCGGAGCTCGACCCGTACGTGGTCGCGCCGGTCGCGACGGTCTAGGCCCCGGACCCGCACCGGGACGGACGGGAGGCGCGGTGCCGGCTGGCACCGCGCCTCCCGTCCGTCGACGGTGTCGTCGGTGCTGTCGGTGCCGTCCTCGGATGCCTCCCGATCCGGACGGCGGCGGACCGGGCGTGCGGTCCCGGGAGGGGTCAGATCGAGCGGAGCACCGCGACGACCTTGCCGAGCACGGTGGCCGCGTCGCCGAGGATCGGCTCGAACGCCGAGTTCCGGGGGAGCAGCCACGTGTGGCCGTCGCGCTGGCGGAACACCTTGACCGTCGCTTCTTCGTCGAGCATCGCGGCGACGATGTCCCCGTTGTCCGCGGTCTGCTGCGACCGGACGACCACCCAGTCGCCGTCGCAGATCGCCGCGTCGATCATCGACTCACCGACGACCTTGAGCATGAAGAGGTCGCCCGTGCCGACCAGCTGACGGGGGAGCGGGACGATCTCGTCGACGTGCTGCTCGGCCGTGATGGGGACACCGGCGGCGATGCGTCCGACGAGCGGGACGAGGGTCGTGGCGTCGACGTCCGGCGTCTCGACGTCGGGGGTCGGCTCGTCGACCAGGACCTCGAGCGCCCGCGGGCGGTTCGGGTCGCGACGGATCCACCCGCCGAGCTCGAGCTGGCCGAGTTGGTGGGAGACGCTGGAGAGCGAGGAGAGTCCGGCGGCGTCGCCGATCTCGCGCATGCTCGGCGGGTAGCCCCGGCTGGCGATCGACGCACGGATCGCGTCGAGGATCGCCTGCTGCTTCGCCGTCAACGGCTTCTGGACCCGCAGATCGTCCGCCACGTCGTACCGCCCTTCGTCGGTGCCGGGCGGTCGGGCAGGAATGTCGGTGGTCCCCGCTTGACTCGTCCCAGTCGATCGAAACAGTATCCGACCGCATCCGGCCGGACAAACACCTGTTCGAGCGTGTCGGCAAGAAATCCCGCAGGAATCCCTTCCTGGGACTTGTGCGGGGCGGTATTCGAAACTATGTTCGGTACACGACTTCGGTTCCTCCGAACGGGAAGGCAAGAACGACATGAGCACCATCGCCATCGCTGACCAGCGCACCGCGACGCCCGCCGTCCGTACGCGCCTGCGCATCACGCGTCGCGGCCGCATCGTCCTGACGACGCTCGCGGCCCTCCCCGTCTTCCTGGTCGTCGCCCTCTCCGTGCTGAACGGCGGACAGGCCTCGGCCGGCGACTCCTCGCGTGCCGGTGCACCCGTGCACTTCGAGACCGTCACGGTGCAGCCGGGCGAGACCCTGTGGCAGCTGGCGGAGGAGACCGCACCGCAGGCCGACCCCCGCGACTTCGTGCAGGACGTCGTGAGCCTCAACGCGCTCGACGGTTCGACGCTGCAGGCCGGCGAGCAGATCGCCATCCCGGCCAAGTACACCGCCGGCAACTGACCTGATCGGCGGTCAACGGTCGCCGGGTGGCTCCCGGGGCACGGGCCGGTCGTCCGCCCGCCGTGCCACCGTCCGGACGGCCGGTCGTCCCTTGCGGGCCGCGGCCTACGATGGATCGGTGGACACCACGCTCGAAGACCTCCCGATCCGTGACGACCTCCGCGGGCAGAGCCCGTACGGCGCCCCGCAGAAGCACGTGCGCGTGCAGCTCAACGTCAACGAGAACACGCATCCCGTTCCCGCGGACGTCGCCGAGGACATCGTGGCCTCGATCCGGCAGGCCCTGACGACCGTGAACCGCTACCCCGACCGGGAGTTCACCGAACTCCGCGAGTCTCTCGCCGGCTACCTCAACGGTGGACTGTCCGCCGAGCAGCAGCTCACCCCCGCCCAGCTCTGGGCCGCGAACGGGTCGAACGAGGTCCTGCAGCAACTGCTCCAGGCCTTCGGTGGGCCGGGCCGGTCGGTGCTCGGGTTCCCGCCCACGTACTCGATGCACTCGATCCTCGCGTCCGGCACCGGCACACGGTGGATCCCGGCGCAGCGCGACGACGAGTTCCGCATCGAGCCGGAGACCGTGGTCGCGGCGATCGAGGAGCACCGCCCCGACATCGTGTTCCTGTGCGGTCCGAACAACCCGACGGGCACCCCGCTCGACATCGAGACCATCCGCGCCGCCTACGACGCGACCGACGGCATCGTGATGGTGGACGAGGCCTACGCGGAGTTCATGCCGGCCGACGCCCCGAGTGCGATCACCCTGCTGCCCGGCCGCCCGCGACTCGTGGTGTCCCGCACCATGAGCAAGGCCTTCGCCTTCGCCGGCGCCCGCGTCGGGTACCTGGCGGCGGATACGGCCGTCGTCGACGCGCTCCGTCTGGTGCGCCTGCCGTACCACCTGTCGGCCCTCACCCAGGCGGCAGCCGTCGCCGCGCTCCGGCACGCCCCCGCCATGCTGGCGATGGTCGACGACATCAAGCAGCAACGCGACCGCATGGTCACCGAGCTGCAGGCGATGGGGTACCGCACCTACGAGACCTGGTCGAACTTCGTGCTGTTCGGCGGGGTGGCCGACCCGCACGCCGCGTTCGAGGCCCTGCTCGACCAGGACGTCATCGTCCGCGACCTCGGCATCCCGAACCACCTGCGGGTGAGCGCGGGGACCGCGGAGGAGACGACCGCGTTCCTCGATGCCATGCGCCGCGTGGCCGCCGACCAGCCGCCGGTTAGGGTTGACGCATGACCGCCCGCACCGCCTCGATCAGCCGGAGCACGAGCGAGTCGAGCATCGAGCTCTCGCTCGACCTGGACGGCACCGGTTCGTCCGACATCTCGACGAGCGTGCCGTTCTTCGACCACATGCTGACGGCCTTCAGCAAGCACTCGCTCATCGACCTGCGCGTGCGCTCGACGGGCGACACCGACATCGACGTGCACCACACCGTCGAGGACACCGGCATCGTGCTCGGGCAGGCGCTGCGGCAGGCCCTCGGCGACCGGGCGGGGATCGGCCGCTACGGCGACGCCCTCGTGCCGCTCGACGAAGCCCTGGCGCAGGCCGTGGTCGACGTGTCCGGTCGTCCGTACCTCGTGCACTCCGGCGAGCCCGAGGGCTTCGCGTTCCACCGGATCGGCGGGCACTTCACCGGGTCGATGGTCCGCCACGTGTTCGAGGCGGTCACGTTCAACGCCGGCATCACCGTGCACGTCCGCGTGCTCGGTGGCCGTGACCCGCACCACATCGCGGAGGCCGAGTTCAAGGCCCTCGCCCGCGCGATGCGCCGCGCCGTCGAGCTCGACCCCCGGGTCGACGGCATCCCGTCGACGAAGGGGAAGCTGTGACCGCGAAGCCGAACGTCGTCGTCCTCGACTACGGATCGGGCAACGTCCACTCGGCGGCCAAGGCCCTCGAGCGCGCGGGCGCCGAGGTCACCCTGACCGCCGACAAGCAGGCTGCGCTCCGTGCGGACGGACTGCTCGTCCCGGGCGTCGGCGCGTTCGCAGCGGTCGTCGACCAGCTCGAGGGCGTCCGCGGCGGTGAGATCGTCGACCACCGCCTGGCGGGTGGACGACCGGTGCTCGGCATCTGCGTCGGCATGCAGGTCATGTTCGCCCGGGGCGTCGAGCGCGGCGCCGACGTCGAGGGTCTCGGCCAGTGGCCGGGCGTCGTCGAGGAGATCCAGGCCGAGGTCCTGCCGCACATGGGCTGGAACCGGGTCGAGGCGCCCGAGGACTCCGTGCTCTTCGATGGCCTGCACGACGAGCGGTTCTACTTCGTCCACTCGTACGGCGTGACGGACTTCCCGCTCGACGCCTACGGCCCGTTCCGTGCCCCGCGCCTGACCTGGGCGGAGCACGGGCAGCGGTTCGTCGCCGCGGTCGAGAACGGGCCGCTGACGGCGACGCAGTTCCACCCGGAGAAGTCGGGGGAGCCGGGGATCCGGCTGCTGCGGAACTGGGTCGACTCGCTCTGACCCGGCCGTCCACCGGACGCAGGCTGGGCGGACGGACGCGCGCCGCGCCTCCCGGCCGCCATCGCACCGGCCGACACCAGATCGGTCGCCACCCGATCAGCCGCTCCCCAGCCGCCCCCGCACCGGCCGACACCCGACCAGCCGCAACCCGACCGGCTGCCGCCACACCAGCCGCGACCGCCACGGGCCACGACGGCCACCGGACCGACCGCACCACCTCCCACCGAGAACCGACAGGACCATGACCGACCTCACCGCGACCCCGCCCCTCGTCCTGCTGCCCGCCGTCGACGTCGTCGACGGACAGGCCGTCCGCCTCACCCAGGGCGAGGCCGGCAGCGAGACCTCGTACGGCGACCCGGTCGCCGCGGCCCGCACCTGGCGGGACCAGGGCGCGGAGTGGATCCACCTCGTCGACCTCGACGCGGCGTTCGGGCGCGGGGACAACCGCGAGGTGATCGCGAAGGCGATCCGTGAGGTCGAGGGCGTGTCCGTCGAGCTCTCCGGCGGCATCCGCGACGATGCGTCCCTCGAAGCGGCGCTCGCCACGGGCGCCGCCCGCGTGAACCTCGGCACGGCCGCGCTCGAGAAGCCCGACTGGGCCGCCCGGGTGATCGGGGAGTACGGCGAGCAGATCGCGGTCGGCCTCGACGTGCGCGGGACGACCCTGGCGAGCCGCGGGTGGACCGAGGACGCCGGTGACCTGTGGGAGGTGCTCGACCGGCTCGAGGCCGCCGGGTGCGCCCGCTACGTGGTCACCGACGTGACGAAGGACGGCACGCTGCAGGGGCCGAACGTCGACCTGCTCCGCGCCGTCTGCGACCGCACCGACCAGCCCGTCGTGGCCTCCGGCGGGATCTCGACGCTCGACGACCTCCGTGCGCTCCGAGAGCTCGTGCCGCACGGCCTCGAAGGCGCGATCATCGGCAAGGCCCTGTACTCCGGCGCCTTCACGCTGCCGGCCGCCCTCGACATCGCCTCCGAGTAGCCCCGTGGCGGGCATCTCGAACGGCCGCGGCACCGGACCCGACGCTCCGGAGCCGGGCGCGCACGACGACGCCCACACCCCGGGCGGTGCCGCGGACTCGGCGGGCAACCCGTGGGCCGGACGGACGTTCGACGCCCACGACGACGCCTACGCCGACGACGACGGCCTGGCGGACCCGACGCTCGTCGCGGCGATCACGGCCCTGCAGCAGGGCGGGTCGCAGCGTGCGGTCGTCGATGCCCTGCGCGGCGCACGGCTGCTCATCCCGCTCGTCGCCGAGGCCGGTGACGTCGGGCACACCGCCGAGGGCAAGCTCGTCGACAAGACCCAGGAGCTGTCGATCGTCACGGTCGCGGGGCCGGACGGGCGCAGCGTGATGCCCGCCTTCACCTCGGCCGAGGCGATGCGGTCGTGGGACGCCACCGCGCGTCCGGTGCCGGCGGACTCGCGTCGGGTCGCGATGGCCGCGGCGAGCGAGGAGACGCAGCTCGTCGTCCTCGACCCGACGGCTCCGACCGAGTTCGTGCTCCGTCGGCCCGCCGTGTGGGCGATCGGGCAGGACCTGCCGTGGAGCCCGTGCTTCGAGGACCCGGAGGTCGGGCAGGCGTTCGCCGCCTCGGTCGCCGACGAGCCTGCCGTGGCACGCGTCGAGCTGTCGCCGGGCGACCCGCTCGGCCGGTTCGCCGGCGCCGAGCTGACGGTCGGCCTGGCGCTGCACCCGGGACTCGACCAGGCGGCCGTCCAGGCGCTCGTCGGTCGGCTGCAGCAGCGGTGGACGGCGGACGCGGTCATCGCGGACCGGGTGGACAGCATGCGCGTCGCGCTGCGGCCCGCCTGACGCCGTCGGTGCGGTCGCGCGTGGTGCGAGTGGTCCGCGAAGGCGACAGTGTCCGCCCGACGGTTGCGGGGACACTGTCGCTCTGCCGCACGACTCGCGGACGGGTGACACGGCCGGGAGGTACGGTGCAGCTCCGCCCCGTGCGCTGCGGCCCGCCGCGGCGGTGCGACCGGGGCCCCTGGCGGCACGCCGGTACGATGACCGAGTGAGCACGAACCCGACGACCACCCCCGGCACCGAGCAGACCCCGGTCGGCCCCACCGGTCGGCCCGTCCGGCAGTTCCCGGTGCCCGCGCCGCTCGACGGCCACGGCCCCGCTCGCATCATCGCGCTCTGCAACCAGAAGGGCGGCGTCGGCAAGACCACGACGTCGATCAACCTCGGTGCCGCGCTCGCCGAGTACGGCCGTCGGGTCCTCGCCGTCGACTTCGACCCGCAGGGCGCCCTGTCCGCCGGGCTCGGGGTCCGCACGCACGACGTCCCCACCGTCTACGACCTGCTGATGGGCTCCGTGAAGGACCCGCGCGAGGTCATCCGCCAGACGAACGTGCCGATGCTCGACGTCATCCCGGCGAACATCGACCTGTCCGCCGCCGAGGTCCACCTCGTCAACGAGGTCGCCCGCGAGCAGATCCTGGCGAGCGTGCTGCGCAAGGTGTCGAACGACTACGACCTGATCCTGGTCGACTGCCAGCCGTCCCTCGGTCTGCTGACGGTCAACGCCCTGACCGCGGCGCACGGCGTGCTCATCCCGCTCGAGTGCGAGTTCTTCGCGCTGCGCGGTGTCGCGCTGCTGATCGAGACGATCGACAAGGTGCGGGACCGGCTCAACCCGGCACTGCGGCTCGACGGCATCCTGGCGACGATGTACGACTCGCGGACGCTGCACTCGCGCGAGGTCATGGAGCGCGTCGTGGAGACGTTCGACGAGAACGTGCTCGACACGGTGATCAGCCGGACCGTGAAGTTCCCGGACGCCACGGTGTCGGCGCGGCCGATCACGCAGACGGCGCCGGAGCACGCCGCGGCGCACGCCTACCGGGCGCTCGCCAGGGAGCTCGTCGAGCGTGGCGCCGTCGCCTGACCCGTCCGCATCCTCCTCCGGCCCGACAGCGCCGGTCGACGACGACGGCGTCGCCGGGTCCGCGCCGGCGGGGACCACGACCGCGCCCGGCTTCCGGGTCCGGCTGCGCAACTTCGACGGCCCGTTCGACCTCCTGCTCTCGCTCATCACGAAGCACGAGCTCGACATCACCGAGGTCTCGCTCGGCGCGGTCACGGGCGAGTTCATCCAGTACGTCCGCCAGGCCGAGTCCGCCGACGAGCTCGACGAGGCCAGCGAGTTCCTCGTGGTCGCCGCCACCCTGCTCGACCTGAAGATCGCCGGACTCCTCCCGCAGGGCGAACTCGTGGACGCCGAGGACGTCGCCCTGCTCGAGGCCCGGGACCTGCTCTTCGCACGACTCCTGCAGTACCGGGCGTTCAAGCAGGCCGCCGAGTGGTTCGGGGAGCGGTGGCAGCAGGAGTCGCGCCGCCACGTCCGCCGGGTCCGGCTCGAGGAGCGCTTCCGCGCCCGCACCCCGGAGCTCGTGTGGACCCTCTCGGTGCAGGACTTCGCCGCGATCGCGACGCTGGCGTTCGCGCCGCGGGAGATCCCGACCGTGGGGCTCGACCACCTGCACGCCCCGCTCGTGAGCATCCGCGAGCAGGCCGCGATCGTGGTGTCGATCCTCCGCACCCGGGCGGACGAGGACGTGTCGTTCCGCGAGCTGGTCGCCGGGGTCTCGGAGACGGGTATCGTTGTGGCTCGCTTCCTGGCGATCCTGGAGCTGTACCGGAACGCATCGATCTCGTTCGAGCAGCTCGAACCGCTGGGGGAGCTGACACTCCGCTGGACCGCCGAGGACTGGTCCGACGAGAGCCTCGCGAACCTGGGAGCCGACTATGACGGATGACGCACGCGCCGCCGCATCGAGCGCCGAACCCGGGGGAGCGGACGAGGTCGCCGACGCCCGAGCGATCGAGCACGAGCTGCACGCCCGCCAGGCCGCGCACCCGGACCTGCCCGTCGACCGGCAGCTCGAGGCCATCCTGATGATCGCCGACGAGCCGCAGTCGCTCGTCTCGCTCGGTGCCGCGGTGGGCGCGCCGGTGCCCGCCGTCCGTCAGGCGATCGAGCGGCTCGTCGCCGACTTCGACGGTGTCGACGGCACGGTACGCCGCGGCTTCGAACTCCGCGAGGTCGGCGGCGGCTGGCGCTTCTACGTGCGGCGCGAGCTCGACGACGTCGTCGAGCAGTTCGTCGAGGCCGAGCGGCCTGCGCGCCTGTCGCAGGCCGCGCTCGAGACCCTAGCGGTGGTCGCCTACAAGCAGCCGATCACCCGCTCGCAGATCGCCTCGATCCGGGCGGTGAACGTCGACGGCGTCGTCCGCACGCTCGTCGCGCGCGGCCTCATCGAAGAGTCGTTCACCGACGCCGAGACCGGCGCCATCAACTACGTCACGTCCGACCTGCTGCTCCAGCAGCTCGGCATCAACTCGCTCGACGAACTGCCGCTGATCTCGCCTCTGCTGGAGGACGGCGCGGACGGCTTCGGGCACAACGAAGGGATCCCCGATGGCCGCGTATGAGAACGAACGACGAGGTGGGTCCCGAGGGGGATCGGACGGCCGTTCCGGTGGGTACGGTCGCGGCTCCGACCGCTCCGGTGCTGACCGGTCCGGTGCTGATCGGTCCGGCTCCGATCGGCCTGGAGGCGCGTCCCGCGACCGCACCGCCGGCTCCGGCCGCGCGGGTGGTCGGCCTGGTGCGGACCGTGGCGGGTACCGCGGGCGCGACGAGCGCCCGACAGGTGGTGGTGACCGTGGTGGGTACCGCGGGCGTGACGATCGGTCCGGTGGTGAGCGTGGTGGGTACCGCGGCGGGTCGGACCAGGGCGGGTACCGCGGGCGTGACGATCGACGGGGTGGCGACCGTGGTGGGTACCGCGGACAGGACGACCGCGGCGGTGAGCGTGGTGGGTACCGCGGACAGGACGACCGCGGCGGTGAGCGTGGTGGGTACCGCGGCCGCGACGACCGGTCCGGTGGCGAGCGCGGCGGGTACCGCGGCGGGTCGGACCAGGGCGGGTACCGCGGACGTGACGACCAGCGGGGTGGCGACCGTGGTGGGTACCGCGCCGGTCCTGACCAGGGCGGGTACCGCGGGCGCGACGACCGCGGCGGTGACCGTGGTGGGTACCGTGGGCGCGACGACCGCTCCGGTGGGGACCGCGGCCGCTTCGTGAGCCGCGACGCCGACCGCCGCAGCACCGACCGCGGCGGGTTCGTCGGCCGCGAGGACGACCGCTCCGGCGGGTACCGCGGGCGTGACGACCGGCAGGGCGGCGACCGTGGTGGGTACCGCGGGCGCGACGACCGCGGCGGCGAGCGTCTTGGTGGGTACCGCGGGCGTGACGAGCGTCCGGGTGGTGACCGTGGTGGGTACCGCGGGCGTGACGAGCGTCCGGGTGGTGACCGTGGTGGTTACCGCGGGCGTGACGAGCGTCCGGCCGGCGACCGTGGTGGGTACCGCGGCCGCGACGACGAGCGTCGCGGCACCGACCGCCGCGACGCCGGGCGCCGACCGGAGCGCCGTGACGACCGCCGTGACGACCGCCGCGACCCCGCCCGCGAGGACCGCCGCACCCCCGACGGTCGACCGAGCACCGTCTGGCACAACGGTCGCCGCTACGTCGGCGGGACGACCACTGCACGCAACGGCGATCGGCCGGGTGCGGGCGGACGCGGACGCATCCCGAGCGGCGCCGAGCGTGGGACGACGCCGCGCCCGGAGGGTGCGCGTGACGACCACGGCATCCCGGTGGAGGGCACGCCCGAGCGGCCGATCATCCCGGACTGGGACGCGGACGAGGCGGGGTCGCCCGCCGGGGGTGCGGCGAGCCTCCAGGCCGACGGTGAGCGGCTGCAGAAGGTCATCGCCGCTGCGGGCGTGGCGTCCCGGCGGGTCGCGGAGAACCTGATCGTCGAGGGGCGCGTCACGGTGAACGGCGAGGTCGTCGAGGCCCTCGGCCGCCGCGTCGACCCCGAGTCGGATGAGATCGCGGTGGACGGTGTGCCGGTGCAGGTGGACACCTCGCGGCGGTACGTGCTGCTCAACAAGCCGGTCGGGATCGTGTCGAGCCTGCAGGACGAGCGCGGTCGACGGGACCTGTCGGAGTTCGTGGACCGGTACGAGGAGCGCCTGTTCAACGTCGGTCGACTCGACGCCGAGACGTCCGGGCTGCTCCTCCTGACGAACGACGGCGACCTTGCGCACGTGCTGGCCCACCCGTCGTTCGGCGTGACGAAGACCTACATCGCGAAGGTCGCGGGCAACGTGAACCCGGCGACGGTACAGCGGCTGCTCGACGGCGTGGAGCTCGAGGACGGACCGATCGCCGCGGACAAGGTGCGCCTGCTCGAGTCCGCCCGCGGTGAGTCCCTGGTCGAGATCACCCTGCACTCGGGGCGCAACCGGATCGTGCGACGCATGCTCGACGCGGTCGACCACCCGGTGCTCGAGCTCGTGCGGCGGTCGTTCGGGCCGCTGCAGCTCGGATCGTTGCCGATCGGCAGGGTACGTGAGCTCTCGACCGTCGAGCTCGGTGCACTCCTGCGCATCGCCCGCGAGGCGAAGGGCTCTGCACAGGGCGACACCGACGAGGAGACTGCCGACTGACGCTCGGTAGGCTGAGGCCCGTGACCGACGCCCCCGCCCCGCTCGCCGAACCGGACATCGACCGGCGGCTGCGCGGACCCGTGCGGGTCGTCGGTGCCGGGCTGCTGGGCGCGTCGATCGGACTCGCCCTGCGCGAGAAGGGCGTCGACGTCGTGCTCGACGACGTCTCGCCGGCCGCACTGGCGCTCGCCGTCGACTACGGTGCGGGCCGGCGACCGGCGGACGGCGACGACCCGGAGCTCGTCGTGGTGGCGGTCCCGCCGGACGTGGTCGCGACGGTCGTCGAGCGTGAGCTCACTGCCTTCCCGCGCGCGGTCGTCACCGACGTCGCGAGCGTCAAGGCGGGTCCGCTCGACCGGCTGCGCGCATCCGGTGCCGACGTCAGCCGGTACATCGGCTCGCACCCGATGGCGGGTCGTGAGCGCAGCGGACCGACCGCAGCGCGGGCCGACCTGTTCGTCGGTCGCCCCTGGGTCATCGCCGGGCACGACGCGATCTCGTACCAGCGTGCCGCGGTGGTCGAGGACCTGGCGCTCGACGTCGGCGCGACCGTGGTGCCGATGGAGCCGGACTCGCACGACCTCGCCGTCGCGTACGTCTCGCACGCGCCGCAGCTCGTGTCGACCCTGATGGCCGCGCGGCTGCAGGAAGCGCCTGACGGGTCGCTCGGCCTCGCCGGTGGCGGCGTGCGCGACGTGACCCGCATCGCCGCGAGCGACCCCGGCCTGTGGGTGCAGATCATCGGGGCGAACGCGGTCAACATCCGGCCGGTGCTCGCCGACCTGCGCGACGACCTCGACCGGGTGCTCGCCGCGCTCGACGACCCCGACGGGCAAGGATCGCCGCGGACGATCGCGGAGACCATCGCCGCAGGCAACCGCGGGGTCGAGCGGCTCCCCGGCAAGCACGGCACCACCAAGCGCTTCGCCCAGGTGGTCGTCCTCGTCGACGACACCCCGGGACAGATCGCCGCGCTCCTGCAGTTCATCGGGGAGATCGGCATCAACCTCGAGGACATGCGCCTCGAGCACTCACCGGGCGCACCGATCGGCATCGTCGAGGTGTCGGTCGTGCCCGAGCAGGAACAGCGACTCGTCGAGGAACTCGAGGGGCGCGGATGGAGGATCGCAGCAGCATGGGCCTGAACGACGACACGCACGTCACGCCGGACGACTCCGGCGTCACCGGGGGTCCCGAGGGGCCCGACTCCGGTCTGCCCACCCCGACCCCGGGCGACGGTGCGGCCGGCGGCGCCGACGGTGGTGCGCTCGGTGGGCCCGCAGGTGGGCTCGGCACCCCGGGCGGCGAGCCCGGGTCGACCAGCGCCCCCGTGCCGTCCGGCCTGCCGCAGGGCGCGTTCGTCGCGAAGACCGTCATCGCGGTCGACGGCCCCGCCGGCAGCGGCAAGTCCAGCGTCTCGCGCGCGGCCGCCCGTGCCCTGGGCTTCGGGTACCAGGACACCGGCGCCGCCTACCGTGCACTCGCATGGCATGCCCTGCAGCAGGGCGTCGACCTCGACGACGCCGCCGCGGTCGTGGCGAGCTGGGACACCTTCGACTACTCCATCGGCACCGACCCCGACGACTACTTCGTCCGCGTCGGCGACACCGACGTGACCGAAGCGATCCGCACCCCCGAGGTGACCGCGGCGGTCGCGCACATCGCCAAGCTCCCCGGGGTCCGCGAGAAGCTCGTGCAGCTGTTCCGGCAGGTCATGCGGAAGGCCGACGCGCAGGGCATCATCACCGAGGGTCGCGACATCACCACGGTCGTCGCACCCGACGCCGAGGTCCGCATCCTGCTGACCGCCGACGAGTCGGTTAGGATGGCTCGGCGCTCGGCAGAGGTCACCACGCAGTCGGCCGCCGAGACCTCCGCCGCACTCGCCCGCCGAGACGCGGCGGACGCGAAGGTCGTCGACTTCATGAACGCCGCGGACGGTGTCACGACGCTCGACTCCACCGACCTCGACTTCGACCAGACCGTCCAGGCGGTCGTCGACCTGGCCCGAGCGGCCACGCACTGACGCACGACCGGGCGCCGTCCGGTCACCACGACCGGGTCGCCCGGTCACCACGGCCGGGGAACCGGCCCGGCCGGCACCGGCCACCGACACCGCGACCCCGGTCGCACACGAGGAAACCCACCATGGCCCAGCAGGACAGCCACGACAACGACGACTTCCCGGAGTACGACGACGCGCTCGGCGAACGGCTCGCCGGACTCGACGACGCCGAGGCGGACCAGCGTGCGAACGCGCTCCGCGCCGGACTCGACGAGTACGAGCTCGACGACGAGGACGTCGCGCTCCTCGACGCCGGTGAGCTCGGCGAGGACGGCGTCCACTACCTGCCCGCGTACCCGGTGCTCGCGATCGTCGGGCGTCCGAACGTCGGCAAGTCGGCGCTCGTCAACCGCATCATCGGCCGTCGCGAGGCCGTCGTGCAGGACGTCCCCGGCGTCACCCGCGACCGCGTGAGCTACAAGGCCGAGTGGAACGACAAGCGCTTCACGCTCGTCGACACCGGCGGGTGGGAGCCCGACGCCCGCGGCATCAACGCCTCGGTCGCCGCCCAGGCCGAGGTCGCGGTCGACCTCGCCGACGCCGTGCTCTTCGTCGTCGACGTCACGGTCGGCATCACCGCCACCGACGAGCACGTCGTGAAGATGCTCCGCGGGACCGACCGCCCGGTCATCGTCGTCGCGAACAAGGCCGACGACGACCGCCGTGACCTGGACGCCTACGAGCTGTGGAACCTCGGGCTCGGCGAGCCGCACCCGGTCTCCGCGCTGCACGGCCGCGGCGTCGCGGACCTGATGGACCTCATCATCAAGACGCTCCCCGACACGTCGGCCGTCGCCAAGCAGGAGGTCGGCGGACCCCGTCGCGTCGCGATCCTCGGCCGCCCGAACGTCGGCAAGAGCTCGCTGCTCAACAAGGCCGCGGGCGAGGAGCGCGTCGTCGTCAACGACCTCGCGGGGACCACCCGTGACCCGGTGGACGAGCAGATCGAGCTCGGCGGCCGCGTGTGGCGCTTCGTCGACACCGCCGGCATCCGGAAGCGCGTGCACCTGCAGCAGGGCGCGGACTTCTACGCCTCGCTCCGCACCACCGCGGCGCTCGAGAAGGCCGAGGTCGCCGTCGTCGTGCTCGACGTGACCGAGCCGATCTCGACGCAGGACCTCCGCATCATCGACCTGGTGCTCGAGTCCGGTCGCGCGCTCGTCCTCGCCTACAACAAGTGGGACCTGCTCGACGACGACCGACGTCGCTACCTCGAGCGCGAGATCGAGCAGGACCTGGCGCACGTCGCCTGGGCCCCGCGCGTCAACATCTCCGCCCGGACGGGCCGTCACCTCGAGAAGCTCGTGCCGGCGCTCGAGACCGCGCTCGAGTCGTGGGACACCCGCATCCCGACCGGCAAGGTCAACGCCTTCATCGCCGAGCTCGTGCAGGAGCACCCGCACCCGGTTCGCGGTGGCAAGCAGCCCCGCATCCTGTTCGGGACGCAGGCGTCGAGCCAGCCGCCGACGTTCGTGCTCTTCACCTCGGCGTTCCTCGACCCGCAGTACCGCCGCTTCATCACGCGTCGTCTGCGCGAGGTGTGGGGCTTCGAGGGCACCCCGATCAACGTCAACATGCGGGTGCGCGAGCGCCGCAAGCGCACGTAGCGGTCGGACGACGACGTGGGACGGCGAGCACGGCGAGGACCCCTGGCGGGCCTGCTGGCGCTCGCCGTCGTCGTGTCCGGGCTCGGCGCCGCATGGCTCGTCACCGGGGACGACGACGGGGACCGGGCCGGGCGTCCCAGCGACCGGCCGAACGTGGCCGGGACGGCCGAGCGAGACGACGGAGCCGGGCGCGCGGGTGAGACCGTCCCCAGGGAGGGGTCTGTGCCCGCGGACGCATCCGGACCCGTCGACCGGTCCGGACCCGTCGACCGGTCCGGTCCGCTCGCGGTGTCGAACGCCCTCGGTGCCCCGATCCCGGGTGCCGGCGTCCGACAGGGCGTCCCGCGGAGCGTCGAGGACTGGGTCGACCGGGTCCTGCCCGTCGCCGGCACCGCGACGCCGCTGGTCGACGGGTTCGCGGCGACCATCCGCATCGAACGCGCCGACGAGTCCGACGAGTCCGACGAGTCCACCGTCACGGTCCGGGTCGACGGGCTGTCCCTGCCGCCAGGGACCCAATCGGTCCGACTCGTCCTCGCACCGGACGCGCTGCCCGACGTCGAGGCCCTCGCGCACGCCGCGTCCATCGTGTCGGCCCCGATCGACGGGAGTACTTCCGGGGGCTTCGCGCTCGTCATCGGTGCCTCGGCGCTCCAGGCCGACACCCGCTCCGCCGCCCTGGTCGACGACGAGACCGACGCGGTGCTCGGCGTCGCGCTGCTCGTCCCCGCGGACTGAGCGGGACCGGAGCGGCACGGCCCTCCGACGGGCGCCGGATGCGGCACCATTGACTCGTGCGTCTCCCCGTCCTCGCCGACCGTCTCTGGTGCCGGCTGCACCTGGACCGCCTGGCCGGCGGTCGGCAGGCCGACTACGTGATCCGCGAGGACATGCTCGCCCACCCCGACACCGTGCGGTCGTTCCGGTGGATACGGTGGCTGCTCGTCGCCGAGACCGCGGTCGGACTCGCGGCGATCGTCGTCGCGGTGCTGCTCACCCGCGCGGGGGAGACCGTCGCGTGGGCCGTCTGGTTCCGGGCGACCGTGGTGCTCCTCATCACCCTGACGCTCTACGTGTTCGCGTGGCGGGCACAGCTCGGCTACTACTGGGCCTACCAGCGCCTGCGGCTGTTCAGCCGGATCTTCCCGGTCGTGACCCTCGTCGTCGCAGCGATCCCCGGGCTCTACCCGTTCTGGATGGTCATCGAGCAGATCCTCTTCTCGCTCCTGATGATCGGCATCGGCGACGTGCTGACGAGCGACCACATGCGCACCACGTTCCCGAAGCCGGCGCGGCCTCCACGGCGGGAGCGGTCCGCCGGGTGACCTCCGAGCCGTCCGTGGTCGGAGGACGCCCGTACGATGGTGGGCACGGGGGTGGTGTGTGAAACTCAAGGTGACCATCGCGGGGCCGCGGGCAGACCGCGACGTCGTGGTGACGGCGGACGTGACGGCGACCATCGGCTCGCTTGCCGACCGGTTGTCCCGTGGGCGGACCGCGGCCGACGGCGTGCCGCTGACGCTGCGCGTGTGGTTCCCCGACCGACCGCAGCCACGCCTGCTCAACCCGTCGGCCACGGTGCACGAGTCGTCGCTCCGGTCCGGCTGCCGGGTCGAGGTCGTCGCGGCGACGGACCGACGGCGCGGCGACGACGTCGAGGACGCCCCGGCGGCGGTCGCGCAGGTGCTCTCCGGCCCGGACGCCGGCAATGAGTACACGCTGTCCCAGGGGGTCAACCTCGTCGGTCGCGACGCGATGGCACAGGTCTGGCTCGCGGGCGACGACCTGGTCTCCCGACGCCACGCCACCGTGACGGTCGGCGAGACCGTCGAGGTCGTCGACCTCAACTCCGCGAACGGGGTCGAGGTGGACGGGCGGCTCGTGGCGCGTGCCTTCGTCGATCCCGACACCACGATCCGGATCGGTGACACGACGCTGCGCATCCGATCGCTGCCCACCGCGCCGTCCGCGCTGGTCGCGGACGCCTCCGCGTCGGCGGTCCCCGAGGTGGACTTCAGCCGTTCGCCCCGCGTCGAACCGGCGCACCGCGGCCGTCAGTTCACCCTGCCCGAGATCCCGGTGCCGGGCGAGAAGCCCCGGCTGCCGATGATCGCGATCATCGCGCCGATCATCCTCGGCGCGGTCCTGTTCCTCGTCACGAAGCAGCCGTACACGCTGATCTTCATCGCGCTGTCGCCGGTCATCATGATCGGCACGTGGATCGACCAGCGTGTGCAGGCCCGGCGGAGGCGTCGCGACGAACGCCAGCGCTTCGAGGAGTCGCTCGCCGACTCCCGCGAACGACTCGCAGCCGCCCGTGCCGCGGAGATCGAGGCGCGGACGGCCGAGTCACCCGCCCCGGCGGTCGTGACGGCGGCGATGCGCGACCGCTCGGCGCTGCTCTGGACCCGGAAGCCCGAGCACACCACCTTCCTCGAGGTCCGCTTCGGGGCCGGCACGCAACCGTCGCGCTCCACCGTCACCCTGCCGTCGAAGAACTCGGGCAGCGTCGACGACTGGAACCGCGCCGAGGCGCTCGCCGACGAGTACGCCACGGTCGGGCCGGTGCCCGTGGTCGAGACGTTCGAACGCGCCGGCGCGATCGGTGTCGCCGGCACCGGGTTGGCGGCGGACGACGTCGCCCGGTCGCTCGTGGTGCAGCTCGCGGGGCTGCACAGCCCGGCGGACCTCGTGCTCACCGCCTTCGCCGGGGGCACCACCACCGACCAGTGGTCGTGGCTCAAGTGGCTGCCGCACGTGGACTCGCCCTACAGCCCCTTGCGCTCCACAGGACTCGTGCACGACTTCGCCGGCGCCTCGACACTGCTGGCCGAGCTCGAGGGCCTCGTGGCGACCCGTCGTGCAGCCGGCTCGGGCCGCGGCGAGCAGGTCCGGTCGCGCATCGACGAGTCCCGCGCCCTCGACGAGGACCACGGCGAGTCGGTGGACCGCCTGCCGGCGACGCCGGCCGTCGTGGTACTCGTCACCGCCGAGGCGCCCGCCGACCGCGCCCGGCTCGTCGCCTTGGCCGAGGAGGGACCCGACCTCGGCGTGCACGTCCTCTGGCTCGCGCCCACGCTGCAGGCGCTGCCCGTGGTGTGCCGCACGCACATCGTGCTCGACCGGGCGAGCGGCACCGCCACGGTCGGCTTCGTCCGGTCCGGGCAGTCGGTGGTGCTCGACGAGCTCGACCGTGTGGACAGCATCGAGGCGGCGACGGTCGCCCGGGCGATCGCGCCGATCCAGGACTCCGGCGCGCGGGTCCTCGACGAGACCGACCTGCCGCACAGCGTGGCGTTCGTCGACCTGTACGAGGGCGACGTCGCCGGTGACCCGTCCGCGATCGTCCAGCGGTGGTCGAAGAACGACAGCCTGACCGCGGCGTGGCAGCCGGGGTCCGGGCGTGAGAGCGGCGGGGTGCGCGCCGTCGTCGGCCAGGGACCGAGCGAGCCGCTGGCCCTCGACCTGCGCGCCCACGGACCGCACGCACTCGTCGGCGGGACCACGGGCGCCGGCAAGAGCGAGTTCCTGCAGACGTGGATCATGGGCATGGCGACGGAGTACGCGCCCGACCGCCTCACGTTCCTGCTCGTCGACTACAAGGGCGGTGCCGCGTTCGCCGAGTGCGTCGGCCTGCCGCACACCGTCGGCCTCGTCACCGACCTCAACCCGCACCTCGTCCGTCGCGCGCTGACCTCGCTGCGGGCGGAGCTCCGGTACCGCGAGCACCTGCTCAACGACCGCGGCGCGAAGGACCTCGTCACCCTCGAACAGCGCGGCGACCCCGCGGCACCGCCCGTCCTCGTCATCGTGATCGACGAGTTCGCCGCCCTCGCCACCGAGATCCCGGAGTTCATCGACGGCGTCATCGACGTCGCCCAGCGCGGTCGGTCCCTCGGCCTGCACCTCGTGATGGCGACCCAGCGCCCGAGCGGGGTCATCAAGGACTCCCTGCGCGCCAACACGAACCTCCGCATCGCCCTTCGCGTCGCCGACCCGGTCGACAGCGAGGACGTCCTCGGCGTGGCCGACGCCGCCTTCTTCGACCCGGGTACGCCCGGTCGTGCGGCCGCGAAGATCGGCCCGGGGCGCGTGCTCGACTTCCAGACCGCCTACCTCGGCGGCCGTTCGGACGACGTCGTGCACGAGCCGGACGTCGACGTGCAGGACTTCCCCTTCGGCCCCGGCAGCACCTGGCCGAGTCCTCCGCGCGCGCCGCGGGACTCCACGCGGGCCCGCGACATCGAGCGGCTCGCCGCCACCATCGTCCATGCCGCGGACCGGCAGGGCCTCGAGGTCCCGCGCAAGCCGTGGCTCGACCAGCTCCCTGACGCCGTCGGCCTGGAGGCCCTGCCCACCTCCGACGGGTCGGCACTCGTCATCGGGACGGTCGACCTGCCCGAGTCGCAGCAGCAGACCCCGTTCCGTCTCGACCTCGACGCGGTCGGCAACGTGGCCGTGCTCGGCGCCGGCGGAGCCGGCAAGTCCGCGGCGCTCCGCGCCGTAGCGGTCGCGGCCTCCGCCGTCGCGGACCGGTTCCCGGTCCGGATCACCGGGCTCGACTTCGGCGGTGGCGGTCTGCGCATGCTCGAGGCGCTGCCGACGGTGGGCACCGTCATCAGCGGGCCGGACGACGAACGGATCACGCGCCTCCTGGCCGACCTCGAGGCGACCGTCGCCGACCGCTCCGCACGGTTCGCGGCCGCCCGGGCGGCGAACCTCACCGAGTACCGCGACGTGACCGGCACCGCCGAACCGCGCATCCTCGTCCTGGTCGACGGCATGGGAGCGTTCCGCAACGAGTACGAGTTCCGTCTCGGTACCCAGCCGGTCTTCGACCAGCTCGTCGCGATCGCGGCGACCGGACGTGCGCTGGGCGTGCACCTGGTGATGAGTGCGGACCGCACCGCGGCCTTCCCGTCGAACCTGCAGGCCGCGATCGGGGAGCGCATCGTGCTCCGCCTGGCGACCGAGATGGAGTACCACGCCGCCGACGTGCCGGCAGACGTACTCGAGGACGCCGTGCCCGGCAGGGGACTCGTCGACGAGCACGAGGTCCAGGTCGCGGTGCCCGGCGGCAGCGCCGACCTCGTCGCGCAGGCCGCGGCGGTCGAGGAGCTCGCAGCGGACCTCGTGCGCCGCGGGGTCGCAGCCGCCCCGCCGATCCGCCGTCTGCCCGAGGACGTCGACCGTGCTGCACTGCCGCTCGCCGTGGGTGGGCGCCCGACGATCGGGCTGGCGGACGACACCCTCGGCCCGGTGGGCGTCCCGACCGACGGGCTGTTCGTTGTCACCGGGCCGTTCGGGTCCGGTCGCTCGACGACCATGCGCACCGTGCTGCGGTCCGTGCGGGCGACGTGGCCGGAACGGCCGGCGCACCTGGTGGTCGGGCGCCGGTCGACGCTGCGGGACGCGACCGACTGGGCGTCCGCAGCGCAGGACGCCACCGATGCCGAGGCGATCGCGTCACAGCTCGCGACCGCGCTCGAGAGCGGGGTGTCGAGCGGACCGGACCCGGTGATCGTGATCGAGAACGTCGGCGACTTCGAGGGCCTGCCGGCCGAGAGCCAGGTGGCCAGGCTCATCAAGGCTGCGCGCCGTGCGGGGGTGTTCGTGCTCGCCGAGGCCGACACGGTGACGGCGCCGAACGCGTGGCAGCTCTTCGCCGAGCTGAAGACCGCACGTGCCGGGATCGCCCTGCAGCCGGAGGAGACCGACGGGCTGACGCTCTTCCGGACGGCCTTCCCGCGCGTGACCCGGAGCGACTTCCCCGTGGGTCGCGGCATCATGGTCGACTCCGGGCGGATCACCCGCGTGCAGGTCGCTCGGGACCTCGGGTCCTCGTGATCGGGGAGAGGAATGATGTTCTCGAAGATCCTGCCTGTGCTGTGCGCGGTCGTCCTGCTGAGTGGATGCGCAACGGAGAGTGCGTTGCCGGACGCTCCGGAAGACCGACTCGCGTCGGCGAAGACCATGACCCAGGGGGCTGAGGACACGATCATCGAACTCCTTCCGGAGTCCGCCGTCGAGAACGTTCGTCAACTCGAGGAAGGGACGATCCTCCGCTGCGGGGGTGGGTACCGGTGGACGGGGAACGTGCGTGTGGAGTTGTCGGCCGGCGTTCGCGCGGGAGAGGTGAGAGATGACATCGCCCGAGACGCTGCAGGTCGAGGCTTCACGGTCGATGAGGACGAGACGATCACGGGGAGCAAGCGTTTCGAACTCGTCGACGCTCGAGGCGTCCAACTCCTGCTCACGAAGTGGGTCGAGGGCAACGCGATCGACATCGACTCTGCCTCGCCTTGCTTCGCTCTCCCGCGGGACTTCGACGTTCCCGGTGAGTACTGACCTGGGGTGCTCGAGTTGCGCGAGATCGCTGCGTCGACGGACGAAGGGGACCACGAGACGATCCCCGTTGTGAGCGGTCTTCCGGAGAGGTTGACGCAGTGAAGAAGATCGGCACCGTGATCGCGGTCCTGGCCGCCTTCCTGTTGACGGCATGTGCTGTGAGTTCCGAAGGTCACGACCCGCCCGAGCGTCGCTTGCTCTCCGCGAAAGACACGACGCGGGCGGCAGAACGTTCCCTGCTCGATCTCGTCCCGGCGAACGAGGTCGAGAGTGTGCGGCAGCCCGACGACGGCGCCGTCCTGCAGTGCGGGAGCAAGTACCAGTGGTCCGGCAACGTCCGGATCGGACTCGCGCCCGGCACACGAGCCACCGAGGCACGTGATGCGCTTGCGCGCGCTGCGTCGGACCACGGATTCTCGGTCTCGAAGGACGAGATGTTGTCCGGAGACGTCCGTTACGAGATGTTCGACGACAACCGCGTCCAACTGATCGTCACGGTGTGGAATGACGGGAGTGCCCTCAACGTCGACTCGGGATCGCCCTGTTTCGACCTGCCGAGCGACTTCGACGTGCCGTTGAACTACTGAGCGCAACGGGCCTGCCGCGCGTGACCAGGACCGACTTCCTCGTCGGCCGCGGCACCACGGTCGACTCCAGGCCGACCACCCGCGTGCAGGTCGCTCTGGACCCCGTGTCCTCCTGATCGGGGACCCACCCGTCCCCCTCGAACGGGGGTGTGGACATCGCATGGGTGATTTGTTCTGGACCGGTGTTACCGTTGTCGCGGTCGCCGGAGGGGCTGGCGATCCAGACCACCGTGAAGGGGTGCAACGTGGCCAACATCAACGTCTCCTACCAGGAGCTCAACAGCAACGCCGACCGTCTGCTCGCAGGGCGGGACGAGATCAACGCGACCCTGTCGAAGCTGCAGGCGCAGATCGCGTCGCTCACCCAGGCCGGGTTCCAGACGGACCGTTCCTCCGGTGCGTACAACGAGGCCTACAACCGCTTCACGAGCGGCGCGCAGAACACCATCGGTGGCCTGAACGACCTCGCGCAGTTCCTCCGCACGACCGCGCAGACGCTGGGCGACGTCGACCAGCAGCTCGCGTCGCGACTCGGGCGCTGATCGGACGGACATTGTGATCGTGGGTCGGCCAGCACATCTCGTGCGGGCCGACTCAGTTCTTGGGGGATATAGATGAGTGGAAAGCTCGAGATTTCCTACGCGGCCTTGGAATCGCTGTCGTCGCGTATCAAGGGGGCGGCGACCAAGGTGGAGCCGGGTAACGAGATCTTCGCCGGGCAAGGGGCGACTGATCTTGCGAGCGACGTCGTCACGCAGGCGCTGAGCCGCGCGACGAGGCAGCAGGTGCAGCGGGCCGAACTCACCGCTGACGCACTCCGCGCCGCCGGCAACTTTCCGCTGGCAGTCCGTCAGGCGTACACCGACGCGGATTCGCGAGCAGCGGGAGCGCTGGCCAAGTGACATGGACCGATGACGACCCTGGTCAGGGCGAACCTCCGGCGATCCTCGGCCTGGCCAAGCTCCGCACGGCTCGTGCCCAGGAGATCCGCCGGGCGCAGGACACTCTCACGACCGCGAGCGGAGACGCCGGCGTCGGGTGGCAGGCACAGAGCCAGACCGCCTTCGCCGCCGAGGTGCAGAAGACAGCGGGAGACGTCGAACTCCTCGCCGTTGGTATGGAGAAGCAAGCGGCAGTGCTCACGCAGTACGCAGGGCAGCTTTCGCAGTTGAAGGATCGGCAGCGGATCCTCGAACAGCGTCGAGCGAGCGCGAAGAGCTCGCTGGCAAGGGCGAACGCGATGATGCCTGGTGGCTTGTTCTCAGAGCCGACGCCTGCCCCGTTCGTGCTCGCTGGAGAAGAGGACAGCACCGCCGAGGCCAAGGCTGAGGAAGAGGCTCGCCAACGGGCAGCAGCTGAGTCGAAGATTGCTGCTGCGCAGGCCGACCTTCGCGCGATCGAGTCCGAGTGGGATGCTCTCGTTGCTGATCGCCGGCGTGTTGACCAGAGCTGTTCGACTGCGCTGGAAGCTGCAGACATCCTCGGTGCAGTTTCTTCGTTCTCCGGTTCTGCTGTCAGCGCGGCGTCTCCTGGGGACCTGCTCGACCGTCTGTCAGTACTGAGTGCAATCGACCTCCAGGTGCTCCTCGCCGCGCATCCGGAACTCGCCGAGAAGTTACAGGCAGCGTCGACGCAGGACGTGGCGACGTGGTGGAACGCCCTCGACGCGGAGCATCAACAGACGTTCATCGTGGGTTTACCAAACATCATCGGATCGCTCAATGGTGTATCCGCGCTCGGGCGTGTGGCTGCGAACCGAATCAATGCCGCGAATCGTCTGGAAGCAATCGAACGGACGCTCGCGGATTGGAAGCGGCAAGCGGCTCAGCCTGGCAGCTTCACCAACGCCACCAGTCAGATCTCAGCCCTCGAGGACGAGATCAAGTACTTGCGCGGCGCAGTCAGTGAACCACCCACGGTTCAGCTCTACCTCTACGACAAGGACGCCGACCGGATCATCGAGATGATCGGCACGCCGTCGCCGGAGACGAAGCGCGTCGTAACCTACACGCCAGGGACGCTGGCGAATCTCGACGGCTTCTACAGCGGAGACACGCAGAGTATCGCAGACTGGTTGCACAAGCGTGACGAGGACGGGATGGTGGCGTTCGTAGTGAAGGACGGTCGATATCCCCAGAATCCATTGACTGAAGCCAACGATCAGCAGTACGCGCGAGGTATCGCGCAGAACCTCGCCGATTTCGAACAGGCGGCGTTCACTGATCCTCTGCTCGAAGGTCGGCAATCCGTGGCAATCGGCCATAGTTGGGGAGTAGCGAACATAACGGTGTCTGAAGCATTAGGTGCGCACTACGACAAGGTCGTTTCACTGTCGGGTGCAGGCGCTCCCGCAGACTGGACGCCCTCACCGACCACGGAATACCGAGATTTTTCCTACGATGACATACTGCAATTTGCTCAAGACATCCGAGTTGGTGAGCATGGGGCTGTTTGGAGCGGCCGTAACCCGCGCGAAGTGGGCTTTGCGCATGAAGATTACTATGATGCCCCGCTCACTTGGAAGAGCTTCCCAGGTAACGGTCTCGTGAATCCACTTCTTGCAGCGGCCGGCGGTATCGAGTCGCACAACTTGGCCGCATCGACCGCCCCGGGGAATCTGACGTTGCTGAACGATATGCGTGACTTCATCAATGAAGCCGGTGCTCCCCGATGATCGGCAAGACCTTTTCCCTTCTCGCCTTGGCTGTTCTCCTGAGTGGATGTGCAATGAAAAGTGACCTGCCGGAAGACCCTCAACAACGTCTTGAGGCGGTGAAAGCCTTGACGCAAGATGCGGAGAATCGTGCCGTAAGGCTCCTGCCGGAGGGTGACGTGGAAGGAGTGCGCCAACTCGACACAGGCACCTTTCTGCGATGTGGTGGGGGCGAGTACCAGTGGTCGGGCAATGTTCGCGTCCAGCTCAAGCCGAACGTAGTTGGCGACGACGCGAGGGAACTGTTGGCGCGCAGTGCAGCGTCTGAAGGTTTCGACGTTTCGACGGACAAAACGTCGACTGGAAAGACTCGCAATCAATTGCTCGACGCTGAAGGCGTGCAACTCCTTGTCACCGCCCAGGAGGGCGGTACCGTCATTGACATCGATTCCGGCTCGCCGTGCTTCGCCTTGCCCGACAGCTTCGGCGTTCCTCGTGAGTATTGATCTGTCGTCAACTTGAGTGTTGCCGTTCATATCCATCCAAGTGCGTTGTATACACGGTCTGGTGTGAAGGGGGGGGGTGCCGGCGATATCGAGGATCGCGCGGCTGGTGCTTTGAGCGGTGCGTCCACACTGCCCTCGGCGGGACGAGGCCTCAGGCAGGCACTAGGTGCGCCAATCACTGTTCGGAATTATCATGCGACTAGGCGCTAGTCTCGCGCTTGCGGGGGTCGTTTTGCTCTCGATGGCGGGCTGCATCAGCGCAGTGCAGGGCGCGAGTTTTCAGGCGGGTGAAGATCGCCTTCGAGCCATTCCTGGCGTGCAATCCGCCGCTTTTACGTACACGGAATTGCAGCAGACGCTTTCATCTCAGACTGTGCTGCGGGTGCGTGTAGAAGCTGAACCGGGTAACGGGAGTCCCACTCACCTTGCGGAACAAGTAGCGCGAGTCGCCTGGGCAGTCGGTTCCAAGAAGCCTGAGGGCGGCATCTCTGTGACCATCGAGACATATCCGCAGGTCAACTACGGACTCGCTCTCAAAAAGAAGGGCTGGGATTTCGTTACCGTAGGTAAGCCGAACCCGGCTCTATTTGTCTTGAGTTTTCGGGATGCGAGCCGGACGCTGGGCGAATGGCCAGGAAGGCCGCCGGATTGAGTACCCGTTCAAATTGCTGACTTCGAAGAGCCATCGCGCGATGGCAGCGTGGGCTCGACATGACGAAATCGAACACGGTTCGGTCATGTTGACCCTTGAAGCGGAGTCCACGAACGCAACGATCAGCGAGTCGGCAATGACCGGAGTCCTCCGGGCGCTGCCGCACCGACGGCGATGCAGTGCAGGGTGAGCTTGTGCGGAGGCTAATCGCGGCGGGCGTCCTGCTGTCGCTCATCCCCGCGGTCAGCGGGTGCTCGGCGTCTGGCCCGGACGCTGAAGTGGTTGCTTCGCGCGAGGCGGTCGCAGCCAACATCAACGCCCTGCCCAACGTGTCGACTGCGACGGTCGACGAGGAGAAGACCACGGACGGCCTCTCGGCGCACTACCGGATCGCCGTGGACATTTCGGCCCCCGCAGCAGGGCGCTCGGAGGAGGACGTGGCAGAGCTGATCGACGCGGTCCTTCCCCTGGCCTGGTCCACCCGCGGACACACGCCCGACGCAGGCGTCGTCCTGCGGATCAGGACCGAGCCGCAACTCGAGATCGGTCGCATCGCCCGGGACTCGGGATGGCGGGACGTCGGCTTCCCGTCGAACCCGCAGCTCAGCGAGAAGATCGGCTACCAGGCAACCTTCGGCCGCCGATCCCTCGACGAACAGATCGGAACCTGGCCCGTCGACGCGCCGCGAGGCACACCGACCGGGGGCTCGCGGACCAGGGGACAACCAGGGCCAGGCACACCGCAGTGATCGGGAGCAAGGTCGAACCATGACGACGAACAGCCTCCCCGGTGGCACCTACGACCTCGGCGACCTCGAGGTCACCCGCTTCGGCTACGGCGCGATGCAGCTCGCCGGTCCGCACGTCTTCGGTCCACCGGCCGATCGTGACGAGGCCGTCCGAGTGCTGCGCACGGCGGTCGAGCTCGGCATCACCCACATCGACACGGCGGACTTCTACGGCCCGCACGTCACGAACGAGATCATCCGCGAAGCCTTGCACCCGTACCCGGAGCAGGTCCACATCGTCACGAAGGTCGGGTCGCGCCGGAACGACAAGGGGCAGTGGCCGCCTGCGCGGAAGCCCGAGCAGCTCGTCGAGGACGTGCACGCGAACCTCGACCGGCTCGGTCTCGAGCAGCTCGACGTCGTCAACCTCCGTGTCGGCGGCTTCGATGCCCCCGAACCGGGCAGCATCGCCCCGCAGTTCGAGGCGCTCGCCGAACTGCAGCAGCAGGGCAAGATCCGGCACCTCGGACTGTCGACGGTGACGGGCGCGCAGCTCGTCGAGGCCCTCCGGATCGCGCCTGTGGTGTGCGTGCAGAACATGTACAACGTGGCGCAGCGTGGGGACGACGACCTCGTCGACCTCACGGCAGCCGAGGGCATCGCGTACGTGCCGTACTTCCCGCTCGGCGGGTTCTCGCCCATCCAGTCGGAGGCGCTCGACGAGGTGGCGGAGCGGCTGGGGGAGTCGCGCCTGTCGGTCGCCCTCGCGTGGCTGCTCCAGCGCTCGGACAACATCCTGCTCATCCCCGGCACGTCGTCCGTCGAGCACCTGCGGCAGAACGTCGAGGGAGCGGGCATCACCCTGCCGGCCGAGGCGATCCGCGAGTTGGACGCGATCGGCGCCGCCTGAGCCGAGCGGAGCACGCGGGTCGGTCTCACGTCGGAGTCGGCACGCTCCGTCGCCCGCACAACCGGGAACACGTCGCACCACGGAAGTCTCTGGCGCCACGTGCTTCCGGTTGTGCGGGAGCACCCCGAACCACGAGCCGGACCCGCCGAACCCTCCGGACCAGGGCCCGACCGACCGCCGTCGTCAGGCCACCGTCGCGAGCGCGAACGGCAGCACGGCCGAAACCCCCGCACGCCGGAGCTCCCGTCCGGCGACGGTCATCGTCCACCGGCTGTCCACCAGGTCGTCCACGAGCAGCACCGGGCCCTGCTGCGACTCCAGCGCCGTAGCGAGCGCCGGATCCACCACGAAGGTGTCCCACACCCCTGACAGCCGGTAGGCGCTGTTCGTCGCACCGTCCCCGCGAGGCTCCCCGCCGCTCCGCCCGAGCGTCCCGAGGAACTGCAGCCGCCCGATCGACGCCAGCGCCTGTGCCAACGAGCCGACGAGCTCCGGTCGCGACCGCGACGACATCGCCACGACCCCGGTCGGACGCTCGGCCCAGGGCCAGTCCTTCAAAGCACGGATGCACCCGTCGACCAGTTCGCGTGAGACGGGGCCGTCCGGCGTCGTGGTCGAGAAGAGCGCGCGGAGCGGCCCACCCCAGCCGAGGTCGGTGAGTCGGGCGACGGCCCGACCCGGCTCGACGAGCTCCCCGGCCGGGATCTTCCCCTTCACGGGCACACCGAGCGCGCTCATGCCGGACGGCCACTGTGCGCGTGGGGCGATCTCGACGCCCACCTTGTCGAGCGCGGCGGCGGCACCCGAGGCGTCCGAGTCCGACACCGACGTCGGGTACCAGACGCCCGCGCAGTTGTCGCAGCGCCCGCAGGGCTCCGCGGACGGGTCGTCGAGGTCCTGCTGCAGCAGCTGCATGCGGCACGCCGAGGTGGACTCGTAGGCGAGCATCGACGCGGCCTCGGCCTCGCGCGCCGCGGCGACCCGCTCGTACCGCGCGGCGTCGTACTGCCACGGCTGCCCGGTCGACACCCAGCCGCCGGCGACCCGACGGACGGCGCCGTCGACGTCGAGCACCTTGAGCAGCAGCTCGAGGGTCGAGCGCTTGATGTCGACGAGCCCCTCGAGTGCCACGGTGGACATCGCGGAGTCGGTGGAGAGCGCACCGAGCACGGCGGAGGCGCGGGCCTCGGTCGGCATCGACGCGCTCGCGAAGTACTGCCAGATCTCGCGGTCCTCGCGCCCGGGCAGCAGCAGGACGTCGGCGTTGTCGGTCGCACGCCCGGCGCGGCCGATCTGCTGGTAGTAGGCGACGGGCGACGAGGGGGCACCGACGTGCACGACGAACCCGAGGTCCGGCTTGTCGAACCCCATTCCGAGCGCGCTCGTCGCCACGAGCGCCTTGAGTTCGTTGCCCTTGAGCTGCTGCTCGAGCTGCTCGCGCTCCTCGGTGTCGGTCCGCCCGGTGTAGGCGCGCACGGCGTACCCGTTCTCGCGCAGGAGTCGGGCGATGTCCTCGGCCCCGGACACGGTCAGCGTGTAGATGATGCCGCTGCCGGGCAGGTCGCCCAGGTGGGCGAGCAACCAGCCGAGGCGCTGCCGGGCGTCCGGCAGGGTCAGGACACCGAGCCGGAGCGACGCCCGCGCCAGGGACCCGCGGATGGTGAAGACCGGGGCGTCCGGGCCGGCGGTGAGCTGCTCGGCGACGTCCTTCACCACGCGCTCGTTCGCGGTCGCGGTCGTCGCGAGCACGGGGACGCCCTGGGGGAGCGAGCGGATGAGCTCGGCGAGCCGTCGGTAGTCCGGGCGGAAGTCGTGCCCCCAGTCGGAGATGCAGTGTGCCTCGTCCACCACGAGCATGCCCATCCGGGCGATCAGCGTCGGCAGCTGCTCGTCGCGGAACCGCGGGTTGTTGAGGCGCTCGGGGGAGACGAGGAGCACGTCGACCTCGTCCCGCGCCAGGGCCGCCTGCGTGTCCGCCCACTCGTGCGCGTTCGCCGAGTTGATCGACACCGCGCGGACCCCGGCCCGTGCAGCCGCGGCGACCTGGTCGCGCATCAGGGCGAGCAAGGGCGACACGAGCACGGTCGGGCCGCCCCCGCGACGGCGCAGCAGCAGGGTCGCGAGGAAGTACACGGCCGACTTGCCCCACCCGGTGCGCTGCACCACGAGGGCGCGCTGCCGGTGCTCGACGAGGGCCGAGATCGCCTCGAGCTGGCCGGGGTGGAAGACCGCGTCTGGACGGCCGGTCAGGGCGGCCAGGGCCGCCTGTGCCTCCGCAGCGATCTCGGCGGACGGCGGAGCCGCCGCGGGGGCAGGCGAGCCGACGGACGAACCGACACCGAGACCAGACATGCCCCCATGCTGTCAGCAGCCGCCGACGGAACGCGCCCCGCCCCTCCAGGCTGTGGAGAACCCGCGACGCGACGCGACGCGACAGGACCCGACCCGACGCCCCTACTGGTACGTGATCAACGACGGCGTCGGCTGCACGTCCGCCATGGTCTGCTCCGGCGACAGCATCGGCGTGTCCTCGTCGAAGAAGTTCTTCCAGCCCCAGTGCACCCCCTCCGATGCGCCCTGGTGCAGCGCCTTCCACGTCGCCTGCTTGTCCGGCTGCGAGCCCTGCCCGTCGACGTGGATGAGCACGTCGAGCTCCGGGTGCGACTCGAGCGACGAGCGGTCCTGGATCATCGACAGCCGGAACTGGTGCAGCACGAACGCCTTCGGCGGCAGCCCCTTCGTCCGCACCAGGTCGGCGAGCCACGACGAGACCTGGTTCACCTCGGACGCCGAGACGCTCCCGATCTGCTTCAGGGGCACCTGGTCCGCGGTCAGCCGCCACTCCGGGTCGAGCGCGAGCCACACGTTCGGCTTCGCCAGCAGCGACTCGTACCGCTTCGCCTGCGACAGGAAGTCCGACCGCCCCGGCTGCAGGTCGAGGACGACCGGCATCCCGGCATCGGTCGCCGCGTCGACGTAGGGCTCGAGCGTCGACACCGGCAGCTCGGTCGAGTAGTCGCCGTCGGCTCCGGCGTCACCGGCGGCGACGGTCGCGATGACCTCCATCGCGGGCGTCACCGGCTCGTCGCCGAGCCCGTCGTACTCCGCCGCCATCCCCTCGGCCCGGCGCACGGTCGCCGCCGGGTCCTGCTCGCCGAGCACCCCGAGCACGGGCGCACCGGGCGCCCCGTACAGCGCGACGTACCGGTGCCCGTCGAACGGCCGCTGTCCACCGTGCGGCAGCTGCCACCCGCTCGCCGCCGCCCGCACCGTCCAGTCGGGGTCGGGCAGGTCACCGAACGCCGACCCGACGAGCACGGTCGGGTGCTCCGCGCGGTCGTGCAGTGCGGACACGACGTCCGGGGCGGCAGCTGGGTCGGTCACGCCGTCCGGCATCGTGACCACACGGGCACCGGCGGCCTCCGCCGTCGCCACGGCCGCGGCGTCCGCCCGACGGTCCGCCACGACCACGGTCGCCGTCCGGGAGGCCCCGCTCGCCTCGGGTGCGTCGCCCCGCTCCGGCGCGTGCCGCTCGGGGACGTCGGTGTCGACCGACACGTCGCCCTCGGCCTGGTACCAGTCGGCGCCGAGCCGACGGAGCTCGGCGGCCACCCGGTCGCCGCCGCCGCTCGTCCCGCCGGTCGGTGACGCCGTCGGAGCGCCGTCGTCGTCCGCCAGCAGCAGCGGCACGTGGGCGGCTCGAGCGGCGCTCGCCGCGTCACGTAGCGCGTCCGCGTCGGACGCCGACACCACGACCGCACCGGGAGCGGACGCGAACAGTGCTCGGCTGACGGCGACGGAGCGTGCCGAGGGGTCCCGCTGGGCCGCCACGGCGACCGAGTCGGCGGAGGACCGCGTCAGTTGCGCGACCGTCGGCGCGTCGTCGTGGGTGGTGCAGCCGGCGGCACCGAGCAGGAGCCCGGAGACCGACAGCGCGAGCAGGACACGGATGGGACGGGCGGAACGCATCCGAGCCACCCTACGAGGGGTCGTCACGACACCCTGTGAGCGCAACAGGTGTCGTCTCGTAGACAGGGTGCATGCCAGCTGCGCCGGACGACCACCCGACGATCGGGGCGGTGGTCGCCCCGGAGGTGCACTGCGCGACCCTCAACCTCAGACGCCGGGTGCCGCACGCAGCCGGTCACCCCGACGCGTGGGAACGCCGCCGCGACGCCGTCGTCGCGCTCGTCACCAGCGAGGAACCGACGGTGCTGGCCGTCCAGGAGGCACTCCCCACCCAGACCGCGGATCTCACCGCCCGTCTCGGGTCGCGCTGGGAACCCGTGGTCGTCGGTCGCGGAGCACGTGGCGGTGGCGAGGCGACCGGGCTCTTCCTCGACCGCGAGCGCCTCGACGTCGTCGAACGGCGCACCTGGGCGTTGTCCCGCACGCCGTCACGTCCGGGCTCGCGGGCGTGGGCGACGGCCTTCCCGCGGCACGCGGTCGGGGCCGTCGTCGCGGACCGCGGCACGGGGCAGCAGTTCCTGGCCGTCGCGACGCACCTCGACGTCGTCTCGCCGTGGGCGCGGCTGCGCGGAGCCCAGCTGCTCGGACGCATCGTCCGCGAGCGCGGGCTGCCGGCCGTCGTGATGGCCGACTGGAACTGCCCGGCCGGGTCGGCGCCCTGGCGAGCCCTGGCGGAGGCGGGGGTCGTCGACAGCTGGGGGAGCGCCTCCAGGCAGGTGGGGGAGGCGTACGGGACGTACCCGCACTACCGGGCGCCGCATGTCGGCGGCCGGCGGATCGACGGGGTGCTCGTGACCGAGGACGCCGTCGTCGAGCGGGTCGCCGTGAACGTGCGGCGGCCGGGCGGGGTGTGGCCGTCCGACCACGCGGCCGTGCACGCGGTCGTGCGGTGGGACTCGTGATGCGCTCACTCGGGCTGACGTTCCTGCGCCGGCGCTTCCTGCCCGCCGACGTGGTGCGGGTCCTGACGCTCCTCAGCATCCCCGTCGCCACGATCGGGTGGGGGAGCACGTCGTTCGCGGTGATGTCGCTCGCGCTGTTCGGGGTGGTGCTTCCGCGGATGCTCGGGCTCCGTCCGGCGTTCGACCTGGCGGTCTGCGTGCTCGTGCTCGTCGCCGGGTGGTCGAGCGCACTCGAGTGGTACACGTCGGTGTTCCTCTGGGACAAGCTCGTCCACGTCGTGCTCACCGGGCTGCTCGCGGCGCTGCTCGCCGTGATCGCCGCGGACCTGCGGCTCGTACCACACGCCCCGGATGCAGGGCGGATATCTGTGTCGCTGCTGGTGTTCACCCTCGGGCTCGCCATCGGGGCGGTGTGGGAGATGTGCGAGTGGCTCGGGCACAACTTCGTCGACTCGAAGATCTACGTCGGCTACGACGACACGATCGGTGACCTGGCGGCGGACGGCCTCGGCGGGTTGCTGGTGGGGCTCGTGCTGCCGTGGTTGGCGGCGGAGCGGGACGTGGTGCAGCCGCCGGCGCACTCGCCGCGGGGCTGACCGACTGGGCCTACCGACCGGGTCCACCGCTCTCCGGTCGCGGCGGCGACGCGCCGTGGCGCGAGCAGGGTCCGGCGTCCGCTATGCTTGACGGGCTGCTCGCGCTCCGGTCGGACGCGGGTGGTGGAGCCCCGGTGGGGTTCCGAGCTCCTCGGAGCTCGCGGGCTGTGGCGCAGCTTGGTAGCGCACTTGACTGGGGGTCAAGGGGTCGCAGGTTCAAATCCTGTCAGCCCGACCGAACCGAACGGAGCCCCGACGAAGCCATTGCCTCGTCGGGGCTTCGTCGCGTTCAGCCTCAGGTGGTGCAGGTTGCTGCGTTACGCTCCCGCCATGCTCTGGGGGAGACGACGCACGCGGTCGACCGCGCTCACGGCCACCACGCTGACCGCGGTCCTGCTGCTGACCGGCTGCTCGGCGCACGTCAACGCGGGCAGTGCGGGCGCCGAGAAGGCAGAGCGCGAGCTGTCGGTGCTCGACGGCGTGCAGTCCGTGCGCGGCTCGGGTACGAACAACCTGCCCTTCGCCGGAGAGGTGTCCGTCAGGGTGACCGCCGACGACGACCTGTCCGACGCCGACCTCCGGCGTGTGACCCACGAGGTCGGACGGTGGATCCACGACGAGTCCGGTCCCGGCACGACCTACAGCGGCTCGATGGAGGCCGACGGGTTCCGGTTCTCCCTCAGGGCACGCGCGTCCGAGAACGACCGACTGCTCGCCGTCGTCGATCGGCTCCGCGGCGACGACCGCTGGCTCGGTGGCGACGTGGACGCCCCGTCCGCCTCCGGCACCGGTGGAGGCCGCATCGCGCTCACCGCCCGCGATGCCGACGACCTGGTGTCAGCCTGGGATGCCGTCCGGGGAGCCGCTTCGTCGATCCCGGGCTGGGACACGGCCTCGACGACGGCGTCCTGGTCGGCGGACCAGCCGGACGACCTCCCCTCGTACCAGACGCCGGACCTGCGGATCGCGAACGACGTCGCCGGCACCGACGACACCGTCGGCGACCCGACGCCGGAGATCGCAGCGTACGAGCGGGTGCGCGCCGCGCACGAGGTGACCCGTGCCTCCGTCACGCCGGGCCGGCTCCTGATGCACCTGGCGGACCTCGACGACGTCAGGGACGCGACCGCGATCGCGCAGCAGGCAGCGCCGGACGCGCAGGTCATCGTGGACGGCGGCATCGTCACGAAGGACGAGCCCCGGGGTGACGACGACCTGCCCGACGCCGACGACTACGCCGAGGCGGACCGACTCGCGGCGGTCGCCGTCCGGCCGGGCGTCACCGCGGTGTCGCTCACGCCGACCCGGGTCGATGTGACGGTCGCCGACCCGGACGCGGTCCTCGCGACGGCGACGGCGCTCGCCGCCGCTGCTCCGGCCGACCCGGTGACGTCGATCCGGGTCGGACCGAAGGCCGACACCACGAACGGGGCCGACGGCGCTGACCGGGACGCTGCGGACGACACGAACCGGCTGTCGGTGAACGGTTCCCCGGCGATGCTCAGTGCCTCGATCCAGATCGGCACGGCGCTGCGGGCGTTCCTCCCGGCGTCGTCGGAGCAGTTCAGCACGAACCAGTCCGTCGCGGCGACGCTGTCCGACGCGGGCCAGGTCCCGGCGTTCGTCGCGGCCGTGCGACCGGTCCTGCCGGAGGGCAGCGGGCTGCACGTCCGTCTCGCCGACCGCGGCACCGGCGGCACGACGGACCTGACGCTCCACGACGGGCAGCTGACGGCCGAGCCGCTCCGCGACGGGGAGGAGCGAGGAGCGGACCGCACCGACCTGGAGCGCGCGCTGCTGGACGCCTGGAACAGCTGATCGTCCCGCCCCGGCGCAGCCGCGACAGCGCGTCGGCGGAACGACGCCGGTCGCCGCCGCGCAGGCGCTACTGTCGGCACATGGGGACCAGGGGCATCTACGTCGAGATCGTCATCGACGCCGACCTCGAGCGCGTCTGGGCCGCGACGCAGGACCCCGAGCAGCACGTCCGCTGGGACGTCCGGTTCTCGGAGATCGTGCCCGAGGGTGCCGAGGACGGCGCACCGACCCACTTCCGCTACGTCCGACGCTCGCCGCTGCACGACGTGCACGGCACCGGCGTGAGCATCGGGGAGCGCCGACGCCCGGACGGGTCCCGGACGTCGGCGCTCCGCTTCGGCACCGTCGACCGCCTCTCGCCGATCCGCGCCGGCCGCGGCTACTGGCGCTACGTCCCGACCGACGACGGACGAACCCGGTTCATCACCGGCTACGACTACGACAGCGGGTGGGGGCCGCTGGACGTGGTGGTCCGACCGCTCCTCGGCTGGGCGACCGCGTGGAGCTTCGACCGCCTCCGGATCTGGCTCGAAGGCGGACCCGCACCGGAGGCCTGGCCGCTCACCTCGGTCCTGCAGCCGTGGCGTCGGGACCGGCCACGAGCCTCCAGGACGCTCCGCGCACCCGCCGGCGGTACCCGGCGGACCGACCACCTGCACGACGCCCCGGCCACGCTGGCGACGCTGCCCGACCCGAGGGGCGACCGATGACGTCCGTGTTCGAGGAGGCGCTCGGCGCCGACTTCCAACGACTCCACCCGATGATGCGGCGACGCTTCGGCGTGGGTCTCGACGCCGGCGAGGCCTGCACCGGACGCGGGGTCATGTCCTCGATCCGGCGCGGTCCGTGGTGGACCGTGCCCTTCCTGCAGATCGGACGGCTCCGGAACATCCTCGTGCCCGACGTGGGCGAGGACGTCCCGTTCACGATCGAGAACTACCCGTACCGCGACGCACTCGGCCGCGAGACCGTGACGTTCGTCCGGACGTACACGACCAGGCCCGGCCGGACCGCGCGCTTCGACGCGACGATGGTGCTCGTCGACGGCCGGGTGCTCGACTACCTCGGGTCGCACCAGCACCTGGCGGTCGACCTCGACCTCGCGGTGGACGAGCGTGGCGGTCTCGTGCTGACCTCCGATGCGCAGCGGTTCCACGAGGGACCGGTCTCGTTCCGGTTCCCGATGCTCCTGAGCGGACGCGCCACCCTGCACGAGTGGTGGTCGGACGAGGACCAGGCGTTCCACGTCGACCTCGAGGTGCACAACCGCGTGTTCGGGTTCCTGTTCGGCTACCGCGGGACCTTCACCTGCGAGTGGACACCCGCCACCGACGCGCCGGACCGCCTGAAGCCGGTCCGGACCGAAGCGCGCACCTGACGCCGCGGTCTGGGTCCAGCGGACGCGAGGTCCGTGGCGGGGCCGCCCCGCGCCTCCCGTCCGCCAGGCCGTGCGTTCCCCGGATGGTCACGCGCCGTCCAGGCGTTCTCCCGGTTCCGTGACCTACGGTCCTCGGAAGCGCGGATGCGTGAACTCTCCGGACCGGTCGAAGGATCGCTCACCACAGAAGGTCGGTCCTCGATGACGACCACCCCGCTCGCCCCCGGTTTCACGCGGACCCGTCCCGGTCCGGGCAGCCGCAACGGCACGTCGACCTACTCCGCCCTGCTGGCGCAGGTGAAGGAGCGCGGCCTGCTCCGCCGCCGCACCGGCTTCTACTGGTCCCTGTTCGGCAGCCTGGTCGCGGGACTCGCGCTGGCCTGGGTCGCGTTCGCGTTCCTCGGTGACTCGTGGTTCCAGTTGATCGTGGCCGGGGCGCTCGGCGTCATCTTCACACAGTTCGCGTTCCTGTCGCACGAGGCCGCGCACCGTCAGGTGTTCGCTTCGCAGAAGTGGAACGACCACGCCGGGCGGTGGCTCGGCACGTTCCTGGTCGGCCTGAGCTACTCGTGGTGGATGAACAAGCACACCCGCCACCACGGCAACCCGAACACCGTCGGGAAGGACCCGGACATCGCCCCCGACGGCATCCGGTTCCTGCCCGAGGACGCTGCGGCGGCGAAGGGCCCGCTGATGCGGACGTTCCTGCGCTTCCAGGGGTGGCTGTTCTTCCCGCTGCTGACGCTCGAGGGCGTCAACCTGCACCGGTACGCCGTGACCTCGATCCTGACGGGCACCGGCACGAAGGCGGACGTCCGGCACCGCTGGCTCGAGGGCGTCCTGCTCCTCGCCCGCTTCGGCATCTACCTCACGGTGGTCTTCTGGTTCCTGCCGTTCGGCATGGCATGCGCGTTCCTCGGGGTGCAGCTCGCCGTCTTCGGCGTGATGATGGGCGCCTCGTTCGCCCCGAACCACAAGGGCATGCCGACGATCGCGCACGACGCGAAGGTCGACTTCTTCTCGCGCCAGGTCCGGACCTCGCGCAACATCCGCGGCGGGTGGTGGGTGTCGTTCCTGATGGGCGGCCTCAACTACCAGGTCGAGCACCACCTGTTCCCCTCGATGCCGCGTCCGGCCCTGAAGCAGGCCCGTCTGCTGGTGCGGGACCACTGCGACACCCTCGACGTGCCGTACACCGAGACCACGCTGCTGCGCTCGTACGGCATCGTCGTGCGCTACCTGAACCGCGTGGGTCTCAGCGCCCGCGACCCCTTCTTCTGCCCGATGGTCGCGCAGCTCCGCATCCACTGACCGGCGAACGAAGCACGAAGCACGAAGCACGACGCACGACGCACGACGCGATCCTGACGGACGGGAGGCACGGCACCGGTCCGGTGCCACGCCTCCCGTCCGTCGTCGGTGTGCGTCAACCGACCGGAGCGCACCGCCGCTGTCCGGTTGCGCACCACAACGCGCTTCCGGAGCGCCGATCGGGGTACAAGAACGGCCCCTGACGCCCGTTTCCTGGGGAAACGCCCGATGTGGAACGGGGGACGTGACGAACCTCGGTGGCAGCCCGTCTCATCCGTGAACAGCAACCGCTGGGAACGAGTCCCGGCGGGCACTCGAAGGGAGCAACCAATGGCTGACACCACCACGACCACCCCCGCGACCACCTCGGCCGCGACCCGCTCGACCGGCACCCACGCGTCCGGCTCGACCTCGGGCAAGACCACGATCGACGACACCGTCGTCTCGAAGGTCGCAGGCATCGCCGCCCGCGAGGTCAACGGCGTCTACTCGCTCGGCAACGGCGCCGCCCGTGCCATCGGCGCGATCCGCGACGCCATCGGCCAGCGCGACCACGGCCAGGGCGTCAAGGTCGAGGTCGGCGAGAAGCAGGTCGCCGCGGACATCACGATCGTCGCCGAGTACCCGGCTCCGCTGCAGCAGGTCGCCGACGGCGTCCGCCAGGCCGTGACGCGGTCGCTCCAGCAGATCGTCGGCATGGAGGTCACCGAGGTCAACGTGACCGTCCAGGACGTCCACATCGAGGGCGACGACGACAACGACGACGACAAGAAGGAGTCCCGCGTTGAGTAACACACTCGTCGGCGCGCTGATCGGCGCCATCCTCGCCGTCGTGGCACTGCAGTTCGGGTTCTGGGGCTTCGTCCTGGTGATCGTGTTCGGTCTGATCGGTGCCCTCGTGGCCGCGATCACGACGGGCAAGATCGACCGTGGCGCCCTGACCGACGTGCTGACCGGACGCCGGAGCTCCCGGTGAGCGCCGGCCCGGTAGGAGTCGACGCGACTGCCGTCCCGGGCCGCGTCGAGATCACCTCACGAGCGCTCACGGCGCTGGCGCGGGCCGCCGCAGCCGAACAGCTCGGCGTGCCCGCGAAGCGCCTGCGCGTGGGACTCGACGACGACCGGGGGTCCATCGCCCTCGACGTCACGGGACCCGTGCGCGAACAGGCCGACATCGTCGGGGCGGCCACTGCGGCCGCCGACGCCGTGGGACGCAGGGTGGGCGAGTTGTCGGGACGTCACGTGGGTCGGACCCACATCGAACTGACCGGGATCGTGCGTGAGCACGAGGGCCGGGTCCGGTAGGAGGAGCCATCATGAGCACTGAACAGCTCGAGAAGCGGCTGCGTCGTCGCAGCATCCACCGGTCCCGGTCCACCGCCCTGGCCATCACCCTGATCATCGTCGTGTTGGTCGCGGCGTGGATCGGCACCGAAGCGGTCCTCAAGGCCATCGGGCAGCGCCCGCTGCTGGCGGACCCGCAGACCGTCGCCGACACCGCCCTGCAGCCCGACGCGGCGTTCACGACCATCGCCGAGGTCATCGCCGTCGTCCTGGTGATCCTCGGCATCATCCTGATCGTGTTGGCGGTGAAGCCGGGCCGGCAGCCCCGGTCCGGGATCGACCGGGACCGCGGCGCGGTCGTGATAGACACCCGCATCCTGGCCTCCACCGCAGCGAACGCCGCCGCCCTGGCAGCAGGCGTCCCGGAGTCCAACACCTCCGCGTCCGCCCGCGGCCACCACACCGAGGTGCACGTGGTGCCCCTGTCCGGCATCCCCGTCGACCGCACCCGGGTCGAGCAGGCCGTGCAGGACCGGCTCGGCCGGCTCGGCGGCAAGCACGGCCGGTCCGTGAAGGTCACCGTGGAACAGAAGGGAACCCTGGCATGACCACCACCAACCGCGGTTTCAACCGGGTGCTGCTGTTCCTGATCGGCCTGATCAGCATCATCGTCGGTGCGGTCATCGGCGCCGGTGTCCTGCAACCCGTCCGCGACGCCCTCGGGCAGGTCGTGACCCTGCCGACGAAGGTCGCCGTCCCCGACACCGCCCTGTGGATCATCGCCGCCGTCTGCGCGGTGGTCATCGTCCTGGCGGTGATCGTGGTCTTCACCCGCGGCGGCGGCGGCACCAGCGTCGCCGTCCGGGAACGCTCCGGCGACGACCAGGTCACCGTGAACGTCGCCCTCGTCCGGGACGTCATCGACCACGAACTCACCGGTGTCCACGACATCGTCACCTCGAAGGTCGACACGTACCTGGTGAAGAAGACCCGCGCGGCACGGATCAAGGTCCACGTCCGCCGCGGCGGGGACGCGGTCACCGTCCTCGACGCCGTCGACCACGCCCTGACCACCCTGGACCACACCCTCGGCCGGCAGATCCCGGTCCTGGTCCACCTCACCGGCGGCACCCGCACCGCACTGGCACGCACCACCCGCGTCCAGTAACGGGACCACCAACACCACCGCACCACCAGCACCACCACCGGCCGGGGGACGCCCGACGTCCCCCGGCCGTCCCATGCCCGGAAGCGGCCGCCTGCACGGCCGCAGACGATCCCGGGAGGCGACCCGAGCCTCCCGTCCGCAGACGCCTGAAGGAGGCACCCCATGGCACGGAACCACGAACCCGTCAGCGCGTCGACCTCGGAGCAGCGTCGTGAAGACGCTGCCGACTGGTCGCCGCTCGCCCGCTACCTGTCCGAGTTCTTCGGTACGTTCCTGCTGGTGCTCGGCGGCGTCGGGACGGCACTCTTCGCCGCGAACTTCCCGAGCGACACCGACAACCAGTCCGGCGTCGGGTTCCTCGGCGTCGCCCTCGCGTTCGGTCTGACGCTGGTCGCCGGCATCGCCGCCGTCGGGCACATCTCCGGTGGACACTTCAACCCGGCCGTCACCCTCGGCCTCCTCGCCGCCGGACGCACCGACCTGAAGCACGTCCCCGGGTACATCGTCTCCCAGGTCCTCGGCGGTCTCGCCGCGACGAGCATCATCGCGCTCGTGCTGTCCGGCAAGACCGGCGCGTTCCAGGCTGCACACGACGCCGGCTTCGCGTCGAACGGGTACGGCAGCGCCAGCCCGGGCGGCTACGGCCTCGGCTCGGTCTTCCTGACCGAGGCGGTGCTCACCGGGGTGTTCCTCGCCGTGATCCTGTCGATCACCGCCAAGCAGGAGTACCAGGCCCTCGCCCCCATCGGCATCGGCCTGACCCTGACCCTCATCCACCTGGTGAGCATCCCGGTGAGCAACACCTCGGTGAACCCCGCACGCTCCATCGCGGCCGCGGTCTACGGTGGGGCCACGCCGCTCGCGCAGCTCTGGGTGTTCATCGTGGCGCCGATCGTCGGCGCACTCGTCGCCGGCCTGATCGTCCGCGTCGGCGGCCGTCGGCGCATCACCGGCTGACCCTGCCGGGCCACGCCACACCGCGAGAAGGAGAACAGCATGCGCAACCGCATCATCGTCATCGGGCTCATCGCCCTGGTCGGCATCTGGATCGGCTCCCGGTCGAACCGTCCGGTCGTCAAGAAGACGACCACCGCCGAGACCATCCGCAAGGCCTGGAACGACCCGCACGCGCGGAAGCAGCGCGCGAAGCTCCGCAAGAAGATCGAGAAGGCCGCCTCGCGCTGAGCGCGGACCGACGGCCTGACGGACGGGAGGCGCGGTGCCAGCTGGCACCGCGCCTCCCGTCCGTCTCGGTCTCGCTGCTACTGCGACCGGTCGGGATCGGTGAGCGCGGCGGCGTACGCACGGACCGACCGGTTGTACCGGGGGAGCGTCGGCTCGACGGCCTCGATCGCGACCCGCAGCGCCTCGTCCACCCGGCCCGCGCTGTGCAGCGCGAGTGCGAGGAAGACGCGCGGTGCCGCGCCCGTCGCGGGGTGCAGGGGAGCGTCCCGCAGCATCGCGATCGCGTCGTCCGTGCGACCGAGGTTCCGGAGCGTCGACGCGTGCTGCACCACGAGCTGCGCGGCGCGGTCCGGGTCGACGTCCGCCAACCCGGAGGCCGTCGCCGCCGCGTAGTGCTCGTGCGCCTCGGCCTCGCGACCGCCGGAGTCGTGCGCTCCGCCGAGCTCGAAGGCGCCGAGGGCCGGGTGGGGCGCCTCGGCGGCGAGCTCCTGCATCCGGTCGATCCGGACCTGGTCGTCCATGCTCTCGTCCGCCCAGAGCGCGGCGACCCGGTCCTCCCACTCGGCGTCGGACGGTCGGTTCTGCGGGGTCGTGGAGTCGGTCACGATGTCACCGTAGCGCGGGTCCGACATGGTCGAGCATCCGGGGAACGTGCCTTCCCGCACGCACGCGCGACGGGATGCGAAGATGCATCGTTGCCCACCGACAGGACGACGAGGAACCCATGGGACACGACGACGCGGCGCCGCTCCTCGACGGGCGCTACCGGCTCGAGCAGGAGATCGGGCGGGGCGGGATGTCCGTCGTGTACCGCGCGACCGACGAGGTGCTGCACCGTCCGGTCGCGGTGAAGCTCTTCCACCCGGGCTCCGTCGACCTGGCACGGCAGGAGGCCGAGCTCGGCGTCCTCGCGGCGCTCGAGCACCACGGTCTGGTCGGACTGCTCGACGCGGGAGTGGTCGACGTCGTCGGGAGCGGTCCGCGACGCTTCCTCGTGATGTCGCTCGTCGTCGGCCAGGACCTGGAGGCCCGGCTCGAGGTCGGGCCGCTCTCCGCGAAGCACATCGCCGAGATCGGCTACGACATGGCCGAGGCGCTCGAGTACATCCACCCGCACGGCGTCGTGCACCGCGACATCAAGCCCTCGAACATCCTGCTCGTGGACTACGGCACCGGCTCCGAGCGGGCTCGGGCCCGGCTGACCGACTTCGGGATCGCCCTCGCCGCCGGGGTCGAACGGCTCACCGCGGACGGCGTCACGACCGGCACCGCCGCGTACCTCAGCCCGGAGCAGGCCCGCGGCGGCGACGTCGGACCCGCCAGCGACGTGTACTCGCTCGGCCTCGTGCTGCTCCAGTGCTTCACACGGCGTCGCGAGTTCCCGGGTTCGCTCGTCGAGTCCGCCATCGCCCGGTTGTCGCGGGACCCCGTCGTCCCCGAGCCGCTCCCGGAGCACTGGAAGCACCTGCTCCGCGCCATGACGGCTCAGGACCCGGCGGACCGGCCCCTCGGCGCGCAGCTCGTCGCGATGCTGCGGGACGTCGTGATCACCGAGAGCGCGGAAGGCGACGCCGCGACCCCGGGCACCAGGACCGACACCGCTGCGACCGCTGCACCGTCGACCGCCGCCCCGGGCGACGCGGCCCCGGCTGGGTCCCGTCCGGCCACCCTCGACGCGCTGCCCGAGGAGTCGCTGCAGCGCACGGTCGCGATGGCTGCGCGGCTCTTCGACGCCCCGATCGCCCTGGTCGACGTGCTCGACGAGGACCGCGAGTGGTCGCAGTCGTGGATCGCCGAGGGCGTCGACGAGGCGGCTCGGAACATCAGCTTCCGCAGCGGCTTCGCGCCGGTGCCGGTGCCCGTGGTGATCCCGGACGGTTCGGTGCACCCGGAGATGCGGCAGAGTCCGCTCGTCACCGGGCCGCTCGGCATCCGGTTCTACGTGAGCGTCCCCCTGCTCCGGCACGACGGCACCGCGGTGGGGACGCTCGCCGTGCTCGACGTCCGCGCGCGCGAGGCGTCCGAGGCCGACCTGGCGAACCTCCGCGACCTCGCCGCCCTGGCCGTCACCCAGCTCGAGCTCCGGCAGGAGGGGCTGCGGACGACGAGCGACGCGCTCCCGCTCGACGGCGCCCGCTGAGCTGCACCGCGGACCGGCACGGACGACAGCCCGCCGACGTCAGGCGCGCGGCTGGTCGCCCGACCAGGCCACGGCGCGGTCGGCCTGCTCCGCGGTGATGCTGGTCACGGCACCGCAGTTGACGCACTCGTTGCGGTGGGACCGCGAGAGCGGGATCAGCGGCACGAAGAACAGGCTGAGCTTCGTCGTCCGCCGCACCACCCGCTGCGCCGCCAGGACCCCGCACACCCCGCAGACGAAGCGGACCACGGTGAGCAGGGTGTCGGTGCCACGGGTACCGAAGATCAGGAACACACCGCGAGGCTACGCGAAGGACAGCCGCAGACCGTCAGGCGTCCGACACCGTCACGCGGAAGGACCGCACGAGCGGCTCGTCCGGTGCGACGACGGTGGGGAAGTCCCAGGCCAGGGCCGATCCGACGGCCGGGTACTCGGCGACCCGGACGAACCACGGGTCGCGGTGGTCCAGCGCCTCGACGAGCACGTGCGCCCGTCCGCCGTCGAAGGACCCGGTCCACGACACCCAGGGCGTGATCGACCCATGCACCTGGTCCTCGCCCGAGCCGTCGGGTGTCCGGACCACGACGTCCGTACAGCGCGCGAAGCGCAGGAACCAGCCGCCGTACCCGGCCCCGGTGCGGCCGTGGCTGCCCGGACTGCCGAGCACCACCCGTCGGCCACCGGCTGCGCGGAACGACGAGGTCCACGTGACCTGCCACCCCTCGAGCGCCGGACCCCAGGCGAGGGTGCGGTCCTCGTGGAGCAGCGGGTCACCGCCCGGGCCGCGCCAGACGATCCCCACCCGCAGCCGGGACCGGTCCGACGCGCCGCACTCCACGGACGCAGACGCGACGGACCCGGACGCAGACGCGACGGACCCGGACGCGACGGACCCAGACCCGGACGCGACGGACCCGGACCCGGACGCGACGGACCCGGACCCGGACGCGACGGACCCGGACCCGGACGCGACGGACCCGAACCCGGACTCGACCGTGGCGACGCCGTGGTCGTCCTGCCAGCGGTAGCCCGCACCCGGCACGTACGTCGGCCCGCCCCAGCAGTTGACGCCGTCGACGTCGGGCAACGCGATCCCCAGGCCCGAGTGCCACGCGTGGTCGTCGGGGCCCCGGTCGGTCAGCACCACGCCGCCCAGGGTGCGCACGGGGTGCACGAACGGTCGTGGAGACCATGCCCGGGGGAGGTCCGTACCGTCGAGCACCTCGCCCACTCGCCGCCCGGCGACCTCGAGGGACCCGGGCGCACCGCGCGTGCCGCCCGCTCCCGCCGCGCCGTCCGTCCCCACCGGTCCGACGCTACGCGCTGACCTGACCGGGTCGTCGCCGTACGAGCACCACGCTGTCGACGGTCTCGTGCCGCTCCCCGTCCGGCCCCGTGCTCGACCGCGGACGTCCCTCGGCCACCACCACGTCCCACCCGTCGTCGAGCTGCAGTGCCGCGAGGTCCTGCTCGGGCGTGGGGAAGCGGTACGCCCGCATCTCCTCGGGCAGGTCGCCGTGCGGCGGTGCGGCGTGCGCCGTGACGAGCAGGTGCCCGCCCGGGGCCACGGCCGCGGTCGCCCGGTGCAGGATCGTGTCGCGCGGGATCTCGACGGGCCACGACTGCAGGAACGACGCCGTGACCAGGTCGAACCGCTCCGCGGCACCCGGGGCCCAGGTCGCCAGGTCGGCGGCGACGAACCGCGTCCGCTCGGCCACCCCGGCGACCTGCGCCGCACGCTCGCCGCGCTCGACGGCCGTCCTCGAGAGGTCGACTCCGGTCACGGTCCAGCCCTGCTCCGCGAGCCAGACGACGTCACCGCCCTCACCGCACCCGAGGTCGAGCGCCCGCCTGCCACCGGCCGGCAGTCCGGCGACGACGTCGGCGAGCACGGCGTTCACCCGGCCGGACCAGATGCCGTCCCGTTCCGCGTACCGGGCCTCCCACCACTCGCGCGCCGTCCCGTCCACGGGAGCGCCGTCCGAGGGCGCGGCGGAGTGGGAGTGGTCAGGCTCGTCGTGCGCGTGCATGCGCCCAGTGCACCGCGCCGCGGCGCACGCCGCAAGCATCCTTGCCGGACCGGCAACGCGGACCACCGCGAGCATCCACCGGACGGGAGGCACACGGCCGTCCGCCCCGCGCCTCCCGTCCGTCGCACACCGGACCCACACCCGACGACGTTCCGTCCAGAGTGCGCGGTCTGCGCGTCCCGTGACCGTGCCGCCGCGCACCGGCGCGTACCGTCGCCGACACGACGAGATCGTCCGGCACCCACGCCACGCGGGAGCCACCAGGGTGGGCAGCGCCACCCCGACGCTCCGGACGGCACAGGACGCCAGGCGGTCGTGATGCAGGGAGCACGACATGTCGACGTACCAGGCAGACGAGCGGGTCGAACCGGTCCGCGTCACCACCTACCGCCACCTCCGCCGTGCCGCACGCCGCGGCTGGGCGGTGCCGGAGGGCACCCCGGCGCCCTCGCTCGCCGACCTGGCGCGGGTCCGCGGACCCGGCCGCGGCGACCGCACGTGATCACCGCGACCCAGGACCCGCCCGCCGAGGACCGGACGATCGAACAGCGCCGGACCTCGGTCCGCCAGGTCGTGCACAGCGGCACGGAACCCGACGAGGCCCGCGCCCTCCACGAGGGCGTGTACGACGGTCGCGACCTGTGGTCCCGTCCCGACGGCGACACGCCCTTCTCCTACCGCTACCGCTCGACCGGGGACGGGCGGGTCAGCCTCCGGACCTCGTCGGTCTCGGCGCACCACGGCGGCGTGCTCGCCCCCGGCCGGCAGTACCTGCTGGCGTGGTCGGTCGAGGGCGGCATCGTGCTCGACCCGGACCGTGAGGACGGCGTCACCCTCCGCCCGGGTGTCCCGGTGATGTGCCCGGCCGGTCGTCCCTTCACGGTGGCGGCGCCGCCCGGCACGGTGCACCTGGTGCACTTCGACGCGGACTTCCTCGAGGCCGTCGCGGTCGTCGGCGGGACGGCCGCTCCCGTGCCGCTGGCCTTCCCGGTCGCCGTCCCGACCGCCCGACTCGCGCCGCTGCAGCGCACGCTGCGCGAGCTCGCCGCCCCGATGCTCGACGTCGACGTGGTGGACGGTCCACGGGCCGCGCTCGACCTGCGCCTCGCCGAGGCCGTCCTCGAGGCGTTCCGCCCCGACCCCGACGGCGGGGTCCCGGACGTGCCCGTCGCGACGCTCGAGCGCGCCAAGGCCTACATGTACGCGCACTTCGCCCGACCGCTCAGTGCCGCCGAGATCGCCGCCGCGGCCGAGACCAGCGTGCGGACGCTCCAGGAGACCTTCCAGCGGCAGGAGGAGTCGACGCCGACCGCCTACCTGCGGGACCTCCGGCTCGAGAAGGCCCGGCTCGCGCTCCAGCTCGCCGACGCTCATGAGACCACGGTGGCGGCCGTCGCGACCTCCTGCGGCTTCCGGCACATGGGGCGGTTCGCCGGCGCGTACGCCGCGCGCTTCGGGGAACCGCCGGGGGAGACGTTGCGGGGGCAACGGCGGATGATCGCGGTGGCGGGGACCCCGGCCCGGACACGGTGGTCCCACGCTGGCTGAGCGGGCCGCCGCCCGTCGGCTGTCCGGATCCGCAGGTCGGTCGGGAGGCACTCGGCGCGTCCATCGCGCAGCCCCGGACCGCCCCATGGTGCGCTGGGTAGCGTGCAGGGATGCAGCGGACGTCACCGAGCACCGGGACCGGCGGGATCGCGGTCGCCGTGCGCGGCACCGGCGCCCCGGTCCTCGTCCTGCACGGCACCCCCGGCGGCATCGCCGCCGCCGAGGCGATGGCGCGCTTCCTGCCCTCCGACCGCTTCCGGGTCGTGACGCTCGCCCGACCGGGCTACGCGGGCACGACCCTCGAGCCGGACCAGCCGTCGCTCGACGACGAGGCCGACCGGTACGCGGCGCTCCTCGACGAACTCGGCATCGACCGCGTCGCGGTCCTCGCCTGGTCGGGAGGCGGCCCGACCGCCTACCGGTTCGCGGTCCGTCACCCGGACCGGGTCAGCGCGCTCGTCGTGGTCGCCGGTCTCTCGGCCCGGTGGGTGCCGCCCGCGCCGTCCTTCGCGGAGTGGCTGGTCACCTACACGCGCGCGGGTGCGGCGCTCGCCGCGTTCGCCGCGCGACTCCTGCCGTCCGTCGTCGTCCGCACCGTCGAGGCCGGCGTCAGCTCCCTGCGTGGCCGCGCGCTCACCGCACACGTCGCGGACGTCCTGCACGACCGGCCGCGGCGCCGGGTCCTGCTCGACCTGTCGTCGAGCGGCAACGCCGGTGGTCGCAACCGACCCGGGTGGGACAACGACGTCCGGGTGCTCGGCGCGGTCGAGGACCTCGAGCTCGGGGCCGTCCGCGCGCCGACGCTCCTGGTGCACGGCGACGCGGACACCGAGGTCCCGATGGAGCACAGCGCCCGCGCCGCCGTAGCCGTGCCGGACGTCGAGCTCGTCACCCTGCCGGGTGGCACGCACTTCGGACTCTGGGACCACCACGACGCCGCCGCCGTGCAGGCACGGGTGCGGGACCACCTCGCACGGGGCTGACCGCAGCCGCCGAGCCTGTGACGAACCGCAGGGAACCGGGGCCGCTGCCCAGCCGGTCACAGGTTCGTGACCAATACGTTATCTTCCCGAGTCGGTGGATCATCCTGTCGCCGACCCGGAAGGAACCATGGGACGTCACGCCCTGCCCGCAGCCCCCGACGGCAGCACGTCGACCGCACACGAGTCGGTCGCTCCCGCGCCGACTCGGACGGCGGCGACCCCGACCGGTCCCGCCGTGGCTGCTCCGGCAGTGGCGGACACGGCCGCGCCGCGTCGTCCCCGTGGCCGTCGGGCCGCCGTCGGCCCCGCGGTCGCCCGTTCCTCCTTCGTCCAGCCGGCGAAGCCCGCACGCACGGTCGCGCTCGCCGCACCGCGTCCGGTCGCCTCGACCGCCGTCGCCGGCGCTGCGGTGCTCTCGCGGTCCGCGGCCCTGCGTGCCGAACGCGCCGCCGACCCGCGGCACGTCCGCCGCGCGGCGAACGCCAAGCGGGCGGCGATCCTGCTCGCACCGGCCATCGCGGTCACGTCGTCCCTGACGCTCGCGGTCCCCGCGGACGCCGCTCCGCAGACCACGTCGCACGGCACGTCGTCGTCGATCGCCGCGTACGACGCGCAGTCCTTCACGGTCGCCCGCGACGTCGAGGTGCCGGTCGTGCAGACCGACGGCATGACGACCACGACGACGATCGTGTCCTACCCGACCATCGTGACGAAGTACGGCGTCACCACGCAGCAGGCCGAGGCCGCCATCTCCAAGGTGCTCTCCGCCGGCGGCAAGCGCGCCACGATCGTGTCGACGGCACTGCAGTACATGGGCGACCCGTACGTCGAGGGCGGCGCGAGCCACTCCGGCATCGACTGCTCCGGTCTGACGATGGTGGCGTACGCGGCCGTCGGGATCCCGCTCGTGCACTACGTCCCGTCGCAGGACGCCGTGGCCACGACGATCCCGCAGTCCGAGGCCCTGCCCGGCGACCTCGTGGTGTTCGACAACGAGGACCACGTCGGCATCTACCTCGGCGACGGCGTCGTGCTGCAGGCACCGCACCCCGGCGACCCGGTCGACATCGTGCCGGTGTACCCGAACGCACACCACTTCGCGCGGCTCCTGCCCGCGGGGGAGTGACCCGTCCACGGGGAGTTGCACACCTCCCGTAAACTGGAGTGATGGCCACCGACACCCGCACCCCCTTCGAGGAGCAGCGCTCCGCTCGTCCGCAGGTGCGCCCGCGCACCGAGGGGTGGACCCAGGCCCAGGACTCCGAGGGGCGTCCGCTCCTGCAGTTCGCGTCGCCGAAGCGCGGCAAGCCGCCCGTGCACCTCGCCGACATGACGGTCGAGGAGCGCGTCGAGAAGGTCAAGGAGCTCGGCCTGCCCGGCTTCCGTGCGAAGCAGCTGTCGACGCACTACTTCACGCACTACTCGTCGGATCCGGCGACGATGACCGACCTGCCGGCGGCCCAGCGCGAGGAACTCGTGGCGGGGATGCTGCCGCCGCTCCTCACCGAGACCCGACGCCTGGCGACGGACAAGGGCGACACGATCAAGTTCCTCTGGAAGCTGCACGACGGCGCCCTGGTCGAGTCGGTGCTCATGCGCTACCCCGGACGCATCACGCTCTGTGTCTCGTCGCAAGCCGGCTGCGGCATGAACTGCCCCTTCTGCGCCACCGGCCAGGCCGGGCTCACGCGCAACATGTCCACGGCCGAGATCGTCGAGCAGATCGTCCGGGCGAACGCCGCGATCGCCGCCGGTGAACTCGGGGGCGACCCGCGCAAGGGTGGGCAGGACCGCGTCGACGCCGAGCGCGTCACGAACATCGTGTTCATGGGCATGGGGGAGCCGCTCGCGAACTACAAGCGCGTGATCGAGGCGGTCCGGACGATGATCGCCCCGCAACCGCACGGCCTCGGGATGAGTGCCCGCGGCATCACGGTCTCCACCGTCGGTCTGGTGCCGGCGATCAAGAAGCTCGCGGACGAGGACATCCCGCTCACCTTCGCGCTGTCGCTGCACGCCCCCGACGACGAGCTGCGCGACGAGCTCATCCCGGTGAACTCGCGGTGGAAGGCCGACGAGGCGATCGACGCCGCGTACGAGTACTACGCGAAGACCGGCCGACGGGTCTCGATCGAGTACGCGCTCATCAAGGACATGAACGACCACGCGTGGCGCGCCGACCTGCTCGCCGAGAAGCTCAACGCCCGCGGCAAGGGCTGGGTGCACGTCAACCCGATCCCGCTCAACCCGACGCCGGGTTCGGTCTGGACCTCGTCGGAGCCCCACGTGCAGGACGAGTTCGTCCGCCGGCTCAACGCCGCCGGCGTCCCGACGACCCTCCGCGACACCCGCGGCAAGGAGATCGACGGGGCCTGCGGGCAGTTGGCCGCTGCCGACGAGACGGACGTCTGAGTCGACGGACGATCGGACGACCGCTCGGTCGGACGGGAGGCGCGGTGCGGGTTCGCACCGCGCCTCCCGTCGTTCCCGGGGTGCGTCAGACCCGATCCGGCCGTCGCCCTCGGCAGGCGTCGGTACCCCGACTTCCGCGAGTTCTCGGGGAGGTCGGGGGACGACACGCCCGGGCGGTGGCACGGTTGGCCGAGGTGCTGGGGCGTGTGTAGAGTAATCACGTTGCCGCTGAGGCGGAGAACGGAACGGCCGAGACGGTCACCGGGTTCACCTGGGGATCTTGTCCGCCACGGTTCTTCCCCGGCAACGAACTTCCAGCCCCTCTGATGAGGTACCGCGTGTGTGGTGCTGAGTGGGGGGTGCGTCTGGTCCTTGAGAACTCAACAGCGTGCACATTGTCAATGCCAATTATTTTGACCCCGTGCCTGGTCGGCTTGCTGACCGGGTCGGAGACAATTCCTTTTTGGATTGAATTGATTGTCAGTAGACAGTCTTTACAGTCAAGATCAACTCGGCCTGCTGCTTCGGTGGTGGGTTGGTAATTTTTTTACGGAGAGTTTGATCCTGGCTCAGGACGAACGCTGGCGGCGTGCTTAACACATGCAAGTCGAACGATGATGCCCAGCTTGCTGGGTGGATTAGTGGCGAACGGGTGAGTAACACGTGAGTAACCTGCCCCTGACTCTGGGATAAGCGTTGGAAACGACGTCTAATACTGGATACGACTGCCGGCCGCATGGTCTGGTGGTGGAAAGATTTTTTGGTTGGGGATGGACTCGCGGCCTATCAGCTTGTTGGTGAGGTAATGGCTCACCAAGGCGACGACGGGTAGCCGGCCTGAGAGGGTGACCGGCCACACTGGGACTGAGACACGGCCCAGACTCCTACGGGAGGCAGCAGTGGGGAATATTGCACAATGGGCGAAAGCCTGATGCAGCAACGCCGCGTGAGGGATGACGGCCTTCGGGTTGTAAACCTCTTTTAGTAGGGAAGAAGCGAAAGTGACGGTACCTGCAGAAAAAGCACCGGCTAACTACGTGCCAGCAGCCGCGGTAATACGTAGGGTGCAAGCGTTGTCCGGAATTATTGGGCGTAAAGAGCTCGTAGGCGGTTTGTCGCGTCTGCTGTGAAATTCCGAGGCTCAACCTCGGGCTTGCAGTGGGTACGGGCAGACTAGAGTGCGGTAGGGGAGATTGGAATTCCTGGTGTAGCGGTGGAATGCGCAGATATCAGGAGGAACACCGATGGCGAAGGCAGATCTCTGGGCCGTAACTGACGCTGAGGAGCGAAAGCGTGGGGAGCGAACAGGATTAGATACCCTGGTAGTCCACGCCGTAAACGTTGGGCGCTAGATGTAGGGACCTTTCCACGGTTTCTGTGTCGTAGCTAACGCATTAAGCGCCCCGCCTGGGGAGTACGGCCGCAAGGCTAAAACTCAAAGGAATTGACGGGGGCCCGCACAAGCGGCGGAGCATGCGGATTAATTCGATGCAACGCGAAGAACCTTACCAAGGCTTGACATACACCGGAAACGGCCAGAGATGGTCGCCCCCTTGTGGTCGGTGTACAGGTGGTGCATGGTTGTCGTCAGCTCGTGTCGTGAGATGTTGGGTTAAGTCCCGCAACGAGCGCAACCCTCGTTCTATGTTGCCAGCGCGTTATGGCGGGGACTCATAGGAGACTGCCGGGGTCAACTCGGAGGAAGGTGGGGATGACGTCAAATCATCATGCCCCTTATGTCTTGGGCTTCACGCATGCTACAATGGCCGGTACAAAGGGCTGCGATACCGTAAGGTGGAGCGAATCCCAAAAAGCCGGTCTCAGTTCGGATTGAGGTCTGCAACTCGACCTCATGAAGTCGGAGTCGCTAGTAATCGCAGATCAGCAACGCTGCGGTGAATACGTTCCCGGGCCTTGTACACACCGCCCGTCAAGTCATGAAAGTCGGTAACACCCGAAGCCGGTGGCCTAACCCTTGTGGAAGGAGCCGTCGAAGGTGGGATCGGTGATTAGGACTAAGTCGTAACAAGGTAGCCGTACCGGAAGGTGCGGCTGGATCACCTCCTTTCTAAGGAGCATCTGATCGGCCCTGCTTGCAGGTGTTCGGTTCAGGCGCCGATGCAACCCGAGTGTGGTTGCCGGTAGCTCATGGGTGGAACATTGACAGTGCAGTCGGAAGCGCAGCTTCCGGCCTGAGTACGCCAGCTTGCTGGTTGGAACGGGTCGGGGTGAGCGGGTCGGCTGGTGCACGTTGTTGGGTCCTGAGGGACCAGGCTTCCCGGTCGTGATGATCGGGGGTTGAGCCGGCGGACAGATGTTCGCTTGGTTCTTCGAGTGGGCTGCATGAAGCGAACTGGTTGGTTCGGGGAGTGTGGTGCCGATCGTATGTTGAGAACTACACAGTGGACGCGAGCATCTTAGATCGCTCGAGACGATGATCATCTCCTTTCGGGGGTGGTCGGGTGTCGAGTCGATCGCAATTTTAATCTTTGTGGTCAAGTTTCTAAGAGCAAACGGTGGATGCCTTGGCATCTGGAGCCGAAGAAGGACGTAGAAATCTGCGATAAGCCTCGGGGAGCTGATAATCGAGCTGTGAGCCGAGGATTTCCGAATGGGGAAACCCCGCCAGGCGACTTGTCGACCTGGTGACTCCCGCCTGAATATATAGGGCGGGTAGAGGGAACGTGGGGAAGTGAAACATCTCAGTACCCACAGGAAGAGAAAACAACATGTGATTCCGTGAGTAGTGGCGAGCGAAAGCGGATGAGGCTAAACCGATCATGTGTGATAGCCGGCGGGCGTTGCATGGTCGGGGTTGTGGGACACGTCGCTCAGTTCTGCCGGACTGGGGCGGTTACAGCGCATCATAGTCGAACCGGTTTGAAAGCCGGGCCGTAGTGGGTGCCAGCCCCGTAGACGAAATGGTGTTATGGCCGGATGTGTATCCCAAGTAGCACGGGGCCCGAGAAATCCCGTGTGAATCTGTCAGGACCACCTGATAAGCCTAAATACTCCCAGATGACCGATAGCGGACAAGTACCGTGAGGGAAAGGTGAAAAGTACCCCGGGAGGGGAGTGAAATAGTACCTGAAACCGTTTGCTTACAAACCGTCGGAGCCTCCTTGTAGGGGTGACGGCGTGCCTTTGAAGAATGAGCCTGCGAGTTAGTGATATGTGGCGAGGTTAACCCGTGTGGGGCAGCCGTAGCGAAAGCGAGTCTGAATAGGGCGGTTCAGTCGCATGTCCTAGACCCGAAGCGAAGTGATCTATCCATGGCCAGGTTGAAGCGACGGTAAGACGTCGTGGAGGACCGAACCCACTTCAGTTGAAAATGGAGGGGATGAGCTGTGGATAGGGGTGAAAGGCCAATCAAACTTCGTGATAGCTGGTTCTCTCCGAAATGCATTTAGGTGCAGCGTTGCGTGTTTCTCGCCGGAGGTAGAGCTACTGGATGGCCGATGGGCCTCAACAGGTTACTGACGTCAGCCAAACTCCGAATGCCGGTGAGTGAGAGCGCAGCAGTGAGACGGTGGGGGATAAGCTTCATCGTCGAGAGGGAAACAACCCAGACTACCAACTAAGGCCCCTAAGCGTGTGCTAAGTGGGAAAGGATGTGGAGTTGCACAGACAACCAGGAGGTTGGCTTAGAAGCAGCCACCCTTGAAAGAGTGCGTAATAGCTCACTGGTCAAGTGATTCCGCGCCGACAATGTAACGGGGCTCAAGCACACCGCCGAAGTTGTAGATTTCGCACACAGACAAGCCTTCGTGGTTCAGTCGTGCGGAGTGGTAGGAGAGCGTCGTGTGGCGAGTGAAGCGGCGGAGTAATCCAGCCGTGGACGCCACACGAGTGAGAATGCAGGCATGAGTAGCGAAAGACGGGTGAGAAACCCGTCCTCCGAAAGACCAAGGGTTCCAGGGCCAGGTTAATCCGCCCTGGGTAAGTCGGGACCTAAGGCGAGGCCGACAGGCGTAGTCGATGGACAACGGGTTGATATTCCCGTACCGGCGAACAACCGCCCAAGCTAATCCAGTGGTGCTAAGAGTCCTAACCCGGATTACCGGATCCCTTCGGGGTGATGGTGTCCGGTCTAACGCTCGACCCCATGCTGGTGCGGCTAGCGTATGAACAGGTGTGACGCAGGAAGGTAGCTGAGCCAGGCGATGGTATCCGTAAGGTGAACCTGGTGTAAGGATGTAGGGCTGACGATAGGCAAATCCGTCGTCTGCATGCCTGAGATCCGACGCGTACCCGTCAAGGGGAAATCAGTGATCCTATGCTGCCGAGAAAAGCATCGACGCGAGGTTGCAGCCGCCCGTACCCGAAACCGACTCAGGTGGTCAGGTAGAGAATACCAAGGAGATCGAGAGAATCGTGGTTAAGGAACTCGGCAAAATGCCCCCGTAACTTCGGGAGAAGGGGGGCCGGACACGTGATACGACTTCTCGTTGTTGAGCGTTGAAGGCCGCAGAGACCAGTGGGAAGCGACTGTTTACTAAAAACACAGGTCCGTGCGAAGTCGCAAGACGATGTATACGGACTGACGCCTGCCCGGTGCTGGAAGGTTAAGAGGAAGGGTTAGCCCTTGCGGCGAAGCTCTGAATTTAAGCCCCAGTAAACGGCGGTGGTAACTATAACCATCCTAAGGTAGCGAAATTCCTTGTCGGGTAAGTTCCGACCTGCACGAATGGCGTAACGACTTCCCAGCTGTCTCAACCGCGAACTCGGCGAAATTGCACTACGAGTAAAGATGCTCGTTACGCGCAGCAGGACGGAAAGACCCCGTGACCTTTACTACAGTTTGGTATTGGTGTTCGGAGTGGCTTGTGTAGGATAGGTGGGAGACTGTGAAGCGGGCACGCTAGTGTTCGTGGAGTCATTGTTGAAATACCACTCTGGTCACTTTGGATGTCTAACGTAGGACCCTGATCGGGTTCATGGACAGTGCCTGATGGGTAGTTTAACTGGGGCGGTTGCCTCCCAAAGAGTAACGGAGGCGCCCAAAGGTTCCCTCAACCTGGTTGGCAATCAGGTGGCGAGTGTAAGTGCACAAGGGAGCTTGACTGTGAGACTGACAGGTCGAGCAGGGACGAAAGTCGGGACTAGTGATCCGGCAGTGGCTTGTGGAAGCGCTGTCGCTCAACGGATAAAAGGTACCTCGGGGATAACAGGCTGATCTTGCCCAAGAGTCCATATCGACGGCATGGTTTGGCACCTCGATGTCGGCTCGTCGCATCCTGGGGCTGGAGTAGGTCCCAAGGGTTGGGCTGTTCGCCCATTAAAGCGGTACGCGAGCTGGGTTTAGAACGTCGTGAGACAGTTCGGTCCCTATCCGCTGCGCGCGTTGGAAATTTGAGAAGATCTATCCCTAGTACGAGAGGACCGGGATGGACGAACCTCTGGTGTGTCAGTTGTTCTGCCAAGGGCACCGCTGATTAGCTACGTTCGGACCGGATAACCGCTGAAAGCATCTAAGCGGGAAGCCGTCTTCGAGATGAGATTTCCATGCACCTTGAGTGTGAGAGGCTCCCAGCAGACTACTGGGTTGATAGGCCGGATGTGGAAGCGGGGACTAACGACCCGTGGAGCTGACCGGTACTAATAAGCCGAAGACTTGACAACACAACTATTACCGTCACCCCTTCGTGGGTGGGGGGCTCGCGTCCACTTTGTGGTTCCCGACAGACGATCGGGAATCAAACTGAATACTTCAGCAATGCTCTGAAGGAACAATGGTTTGATCCAGGATCTGGGTCGACAGTGTTCCGGTGGTCATAGCGAGAGGGAAACGCCCGGTCACATTCCGAACCCGGAAGCTAAGCCTCTCAGCGCCGATGGTACTGCAAGGGGGACCTTGTGGGAGAGTAGGACGCCGCCGGACTCAACTTCAGCAACACCAGGAAACCCCTGACCGTGACCGGTCAGGGGTTTCCTGCGTTCCAGGCGGAGATCATCGTGCTGAGACCTTCGTCGCGTGTTTGCAGTCGCGGGCGGCCGGCGGAGAGAATGGGTCTGTGGGGGCACTGGTGATCGTGATGTGCGTCGGGGCCGTGTGTGCCGTGGCGGGGGCGCTTGCGTACACCGGGCTCTGGCGATCGTGGATCCGACGGAACGCCTCGACGCAGATCTTCGGAGTGGGCTGGCTCGGGCTGTCGGTGCTGTCCCTGGGTGTTGCGATGACGCAGTTCGACGGACCCTTCCTGGCGCTGGCCGGCGTCTTCATGACCGCCTTCGTCGTGTCCGGCATCGTCGGGCTCTGTCTTTCGCTTGGCATGCTGCGATGGGCGACCCCGCGCTGGTACCGCGATCGGACACGACGGTGAGCAACGGGGAGCCGAAACTGCCGTGGCCGGACGTGCGGTGGGATCGTCTGGCGATCGTCGGTGGTCTCGTGCTCGAGGTTCCGGACGGCTGGACGGCGGTCGCACGCTCGGGAGCGGTCGAGCTCGTACGTGCCGGGTCGACCATCACGCTGCGCGCCGTCGACACCCTCGGAGCCGATCCTGCGCTCGAGTTCGCAGCCGTGGCAGCGGAGGACCCGGACGCGTTGCTCGTGGAGGGCGTTCCGGACCGGCTCGTCGTCCTGGGAAGTAGCGACACGTTCCAGGACGTCCGGTACGCCGAGGTCGGCCTCACGGCGGTGCGCATCACCGCACGCGGTCGGGTGCGCGAGTGGCCGGCGGTGACGCAGGTCGTCGACGGCGTACTGCGGTCGCGGTGGTCGTCCCCGTCGTCTCGGCGAACAGCGGGGGACTCGGAGACCGCCCGCGACACCGGTGTCGGGATCAGTGTCAGCGCGTCGAGCGGCCCCACCGCAGCGAAGGTGCGCGACCGGGCGGCTGCTCCGTTCACGGTGCGCGGCCCGAACGGGTTGTTCGAGCACCTCGTGCAGGTGGAGGACCGCGGGATCGTCCCCGGACGGCTGCGTCGATCCGAGGTGGGCAGCGCTGCGCGCGCGGCGGGACTCACGGGACGATTCGGCGCGCTGACGGCCGCCGGGGCCGCACTGCTCCGCCCGGCGCACGGACCGGACGACCTGCTCGTCGTCGAGTGCCGGACGCGCGACGTCGTCTCGAGGCGGTGGCGCGCGTGGCTCCGGGACGGTGACGCCCTCGTCGTCGAGGACGGCGACGGGGGAAGCACGATGGGCGTGCTCCCCGACGGACAACTCGTCCGGGAGCTGCTCGCCTGGCTCGACGTCGACCCGACCTGGGCGGTCGCCGGAGCGGAGCCGGTGTCGGTCCCGCTCGCTGGCCTGGACGACCGTGAGGGCCCGTGCCCGAGCAACGTCCGATGGATGCAGGCAGCGTGGCGCGTCCGTGACTGGCAGACGGTCCGCGGATGGGGCGAGCGACGTCAGTACGGCGTGCTGTCGATCGTGGTGCCGGGCATCGGGGTGTTCGATCGAGAGGTCGGCGGCGGCAGGCTCACGATGCGTCCGTCGTCGCCAGCGGAGCTCGCGCGGGACGTGGTCCGGTTCCTGACGACCGAGCGACGCGATCAGCCCTGAGCGCGAGCGTCCGCCGCACCTCAGCGCAGGCGTCCGCCGCACCTCAGCGCAGGCATCCGCCGCGGCTCAGCGCAGGATGCCGAGCTCCATCGCGCGGGTCACGGCACGGGTGCGGTCGTTCACGCCGAGCTTCTCGAACACGTGCCCGAGGTGCGTCTTCACCGTTGTCTCGCTGACGAAGAGCGTGCGGCCGATGGCGGGGTTCGAGTTCCCCTGCGCGACGAGCTGCAGCACCTCGAGCTCACGTGGACTCAGCGCCGGGCCGACCGGGGCCTTCGCGGTGGTCCGGCGGACGAGCGCCGCGACCGCCGAGGGGGCGAGGGCCGTCTCACCCCGAGCGGTCGCCCGCAGGCCGGCGAGGATCTCGGACTCCGGAGCGGCCTTGAGCAGGTATCCGGACGCGCCGGCCTCGATCGCGGCGAGGATCTGGTCGTCGGACTCGTACGTGGTGAGGATGAGCACGCGGATGTCGGGCTCGCGGGCGAGGATGCGCGCCGTCGCCTCGTCCCCGGTGCACCCGGGCATCCGCAGGTCCATGAGCACGACGTCCGGGCGCTCCGCGAGGGCCGTTGCGACGGCGCCCTCGCCATCGCTGGCCTGCCCGACGACCTGCACGTCGTCAGCGTCCTGCAGCAGGGCGACGATGCCTGCGCGGACGATCGGGTGGTCGTCCGCCACCACGACCCGGATCACCGTGCCGCTCCGGTGACGGAGGGGTGCGCCGGGGCGGCCTGGAGGCTCGGAGCGGCTCCGGCGGGCAAGGCGCCGCCGGGCACGGTTCCGCTGGGCACGGCTCCATCAGGCACGAATTCACCGGGCGCGGGTCCGCTGGGCACGGACGCCTCGATCACGGTGCCGGCACCCGGTGCCGACGTCACCGCGCAGGTCCCGCCCGCCAGCGCGAGCCGGTCGTGGAGCCCGCGCAGGCCGTGCCCGGCGGTCGGAGCCGCGGCGTCGAACCCGATGCCGTCGTCCTCGATGCGGAGGACGACCCGCGGACCGCCCGCGTGCAGTGCGACGCGGACCGAGGACGCGCGGGCGTGCGTGCGGACGTTGGCCAGGGCCTCCTGTCCGACGCGGAGCAGGACCACCTGCGCATCGCGATCCAGCGCGCAGTCCGGGGCGTCCACCGAGACGGGGATCCCCGTCTCGCGGGTGAAGCGCTCACCGAGCCGGTGGAGCGCAGCGCCGAGGCCGTCGCTGGCGACCCCGGCGGCGCCGGCGGCGACCAGGGCCCGCGATTCCTCGAGCGTGGTCCGGGCGGAATCCTCGAGCACGGCGAGGCGCTCGTCGAGCCGGTCGACACGGTCAGCAGCGAGATCGACCCGTGCCCGCTCGGTGAGCATGACGATGCCGGCGAGGTCCTGCGCGACGGTGTCGTGGATCTCGCGGGCCAGGCGTTCGCGTTCGCTCGTGACCCCGGCGCTGCGGTGGGCCTCGGCCAGGGAGTCTTGCGTCGCCCGGAGCTCGTCGAGCAGGCGTCGGCGTTCCTCGGCCAGGGTGGCGACCCGCGTCATCCAGATGCCCATCGCGCAGGCGCCGACGACGCTGACGGTCTCGATGAGCACCGTGTCGGTGAGGGCATCGGGCCCGCCGGACACCTGGAGGCCCGCGGCGCTGAGCAACCCGACGACGCCGGAGAGCAGCACGGCGTTCCGGGTGCGCTCGACCTGGGTCCAGACGAGCGGGAAGACGATGCACTGCACGAACGCGGTGGTCGGTGCGACGGCCGGCAGCACGAACGCCACCGCGAGGGCGACCGGCAGGAACGCCGCCGCTGCACGCTGCCGGTCGTAGCCGCGCCACCCGTACGCCGCGTAGGCCGCGGTGAAGACCCCGAGCGCCAGGAACGCGGGCCAGCGGGACGGCCACGGTGACCAGCCGAACGTCGCGATGACGGCGGTGAGGACGACGGTCGCCGCGAAGAACGCGTGCAGCCAGGCGTTCCGGCTCGCGGTGATCGGAGTGTCGTCCATGCCCTCAGCATCCCATCCACGAGTGGCGCCGTGGGCGTTCTCCACAGGCACGGTCAGGAGTCCCGTCGGTTCCACCGGAACGTCAGGAGGCACGCGACGGTGCCGAGGACCAGCCATGCTGCCAGGACGAGGGCTCCGAGTCCGAGATGCCACGCGCCTCCCGGCTCGGCGGACGCGAACGCGTCCGGCAGGAACACCGAGCGCATCCCCGATGCCATCCAGCGCAGCGGGAACACGCTCGCGACGGTCTGCAGCCAGTCGGGCAGCTGCGTGAAGGGGAGGTACACACCGGAGATGAACTGCAGGACCAGGACGACGGGGACGATCGTGGCGGTGGCGCGGCGACCCTCGCGGGGGAGCGCCGAGATCGCGATGCCGAGGACGCTCGCGGTCGCGACGCCCAGGAGCATGAGGCCGGCGAACCGGGCCCATGCACCGCCGTCGGTGGGCAGGTCGACGCCGAAGGCTACGCCCGCGACGAGGAGGAGCAGCGCGGTCTGGACGATCGAGGTCACGAGGACCATGCCGATCTTGCCGACGAAGTAGCTCACGACCGGCAGCGGCGTGCCGCCCAGACGCTTGAGCGTGCCGTCGCTGCGCTCCCCGGCGATGTCGACGCCGAGGGCCTGCGTGCCGGAGAGCAGGAAGCCAGTGGCGACGAGTCCGGGCAGGTAGTAGGTGGCGTAGTCCACGCTGACGCCCGGGCCCGCCTGGATGTCGGCGGCGCTGCTGAACGCCACGGAGAACAGCGCGAGCATGACGATCGGGAAGAGGAAGGTGAAGAACACCGAGTCCGGTGCGCGGAAGTACGACCGGAGCTCGTACGCGATGCGGTGGGCGCCGAGGCGGATGCCGAGTGCGGGATTCATGCTGCGTGCTCCGAGATCATGGTGAGGTAGACGTCCTCGAGCGAGGGGCGGACGACCTCGAGCGCGTGCATCGGGGTCGTGGTGCTCCGGACCAGGGCGGTCGGGTCGGTCGTGCGGCGCTCGTGCCGTGCTCCGGTGTCGTCCTGCCACCGGACGATCGGTGTTCGTGCGTCCGGTCCGCCGATCGCGTCGATCGGCGCGACGTCGAGCAACCGACCGCCGACGAGCACAGCAGCGCGGTCTGCGAGGTGCGCGGCCTCGTCGAGGTAGTGCGTGGTGAGCAGGACCGTGGTGCCCTCGTCGCGGACACTGCGGATCAGCTGCCAGAACTGCCGACGGGCCTCGGGGTCGAAGCCGGTGGTCGGCTCGTCGAGGAACAGGACCTCGGGCCGGCCGATGATCCCGAGGGCGACGTCGACGCGGCGGCGCTGCCCTCCGGACAGTCGACTGATCCGGGTGTTGCGCTGGGCCTCGAGTCCGGTGGCGGCGAGGAGTTCGTCCACCGGACGGCTGCGCGGGTACAGGTGGCGGAAGTGCCGCAACTGCTCAGCGACGGTGACGTTCGGGGACTCGCCGCTGGTCTGCAGGACGATGCCGACCCGAGCGTTGTGGCTGCGACTGGCATGAGCGGGATCGTGTCCGAGGACCCGGACCTCGCCGCCGGTGCGGGAGCGGAACCCCTCGAGGATCTCGACGGTGGTGGACTTGCCCGCGCCGTTCGGGCCGAGCAGGGCGACGGTCTCGCCCGGCTCGATCGTGAAGGAGACGTCGTCGACGGCACGCTTGCCGTCGGGGTACTGCTTCGTGAGGTGCTCGACCGTGACGGCCGGTGTGCTGGTCATGGCTCCAGCCTCGTCGGCCGGCGCCGCCGACGGATCGGAGGAGTGGGTGGACGTGCATCCTCCGATCGGAGGATGCCGCAGCGGCTCAGCGTGCTGCGAGGCGGACGGGAGGCGCAGGGCGGGCCAGTGCCGCGCCTCCCGTCCGATGCGCGGTCAGGACCCGAGGGCGGCCCGCAGGTACGGCGCGGTCCGGCTCGTGGCGGACGCCGCGACCTCGCTCGGGGTCCCCGACACCACGACCTGACCGCCCTCGTCACCGCCTGCCGGGCCCATGTCGATGACGTGGTCCGCCTGCGCGACGACGGACATCACGTGCTCGACCACGACGACGGTGTTGCCCGCGTCGGTGAGCCGCTGCAGCTGCATGGTGAGGAGTTCGACGTCCGCCGGGTGCAGGCCCGTGGTCGGCTCATCGAGCAGGTAGAGCGTGTGGCCCGTCCTCGCACGCTGGAGCTCGGTCGCGAGCTTGATGCGCTGGGCCTCGCCGCCGGAGAGCTCGGGCGCTGGCTGCCCGAGCCGCAGGTAGCCGAGGCCGACGCTCCGCAGGGCGTCCAGCGCGCGGGCGGCGGCGGGCAGGTCGGCGAGGGCGTCCGATGCCTCGTCGACGGTCATGCCGAGCACGTCGGCGATGGTCGAACCGTTGCGTCGGACCTCGAGCGTTTCGGCGTTGTACCGGGCGCCGTGGCACTCCGGGCACGGCGCCCAGCTGCCCGGCAGGAACAGGAGCTCGACGGAGACCGATCCCTCGCCCTGGCAGACCTCGCAGCGGCCGCCCTCGACGTTGAACGAGAACCTGCCGGCGGTCCAGCCGCGCTCCCGGGCGTCGTCGGTCGCAGCGAAGGCCTGGCGGACGGCGTCGAACATGCCGGTGTAGGTCGCGAGGTTCGACCGGGGCGTGCGGCCGATCGGCTTCTGGTCGACCTCGACCACGCGGGTCACGAGCGGGTGCTGCGTCGCGACCGCCGGCAGGACACCGCCGACGAGCGAGGACTTGCCGGAGCCGGAGACGCCCGTCACCGCGGTCATCACCCCGAGGGGCAGGTCGACGTCGAGTCCGCCGCCGGTCGTGCCGCCGCTGCCGGTGCCGGTGCCGGCGCCGCGCAGGTTGTGCAGCGTCACGTCGCGGAGCTCGAGCACGCCGACGGGGTCGCGCTGCTCGTGCTGCACGGGCTCGGTCCGGGGCTGGAGGTACCGACGGGTGACGCTCTCCGGGACGTCCGCGAGTCCTTCGGGCGGGCCGCTGTACAGCACGCGTCCACCGCCCGACCCGGCACCGGGGCCGACGTCCACGATCCAGTCCGCTCGTCGGACGATGTCCATGTCGTGCTCGACCACGAAGACGCTGTTGCCGCTCGCGCGGAGGTCGTCGAGGACCTGCACGAGGGGCTCCGCGTCGGCCGGGTGCAGGCCCGCGCTCGGCTCGTCGAGCACGTAGACCACGCCGAACAACCCCGACCGGAGTTGCGTGGCGATCCGGAGGCGCTGCGTCTCACCGGGGGAGAGCGTCGGCGTCGCGCGGTCGAGCCCGAGGTACCCGAGGCCGAGGGCGACGAGCACCTCGACCCGGCCGAGCAGGTCCGCGGCGATCGACTTCGCGACCTCGGACCGCTCCCCGGAGGTCACCCGGCTCTGTGCGGGTGACGGGTCGGTCAGCTCGGCTGCCGGGCGCAGGACCGCGGCGACACCGGACAGCGGCAGGGCGTTGAACTCCGCGATCGAGAGGCCGCCGAACGTCACCGCAAGGGCGGCCCGGGTCAGCCCCGAGCCGTGGCAGAGCTGGCACGGACCGGACTCGACGAAGCGCAGGGCCTTGTTCCGCTGGGTCTCGCTCTGCGAGTCGGCGAGGGTGTGCAGCGTGTACTGCCGAGCGCTCCAGAACCGGCCCTTGTACGGCTTAGCCACGCGGTCGCGCTTCGGGTGGACCTCGACGACCGGCTGCTCCTCGGTGAAGAGGAGCCAGTCGCGGTCCTCCTGCGGGAGCTCCCGCCACGGCCGGTCGATGTCGTAGCCGAGCACCGCCGTCACGTCGCGCAGGTTCTTGCCCTGCCAGGCGCCGGGCCAGGCGGTGATCGCGCCCTCGCGGATGGACAGCGACGGGTCGTGCACCGCCGAGGCCTCGGTCACCTCGTGTGCCGTGCCGAGGCCGTGGCAGCGCGGGCACGCACCGGCGACGGTGTTCGGCGAGAACGAGTCGGAGTAGAGCTGCTCGGCGCCCTCGGGGTAGGTGCCGGCGCGGGAGTACAGCATGCGGACCGAGTTGCTCAGGGTCGTCAGCGTGCCGACGGTCGAACGGGTGCTCGGGGCTCCTCGGCGCTGCTGCAGGGCGACGGCCGGCGGCAGGCCCGTGATCTCGTCAACGTGTGGCGTACTGCCCTGCGCGATGAGGCGCCGGGCGTACGGGGCGACGGACTCGAGGAACCGCCGCTGTGCCTCGGCGAACACCGTGCCGAACGCCAGGCTCGACTTGCCGGAACCGGAGACGCCCGTGAAGGCGACGATGCGGTCGCGGGGGATGTCGACGTCGACGTCCTGCAGGTTGTGCTCGCGGGCGCCGCGGACGCGGATGAACCCGTCGTGGGACGGCGGCTGGTCGGCAGCGTGGTGCGGTGCGGGCATCCGTTCGAGCGTAGGCGGAAGCGTCGGCCGGTGTTCCGGAGGCGACCGCGAGGCGGACGGGAGGCGCGGGGCGGGCCGACAGTGTGCCTCCCGGCCGGCGCGTGCGGACGGGAGGCGCGGGGCGGGCTGGGCACGTGCCTCCCGGCCGGTCGGTCGGTACGGTGGTCGTGGGGAACGGGGGATCGATGGTCGACGACGTCGCGTGGTCGCCGCCGAGGCGGCGGAACGGCATCTGGTGGATCGTGGCGAGCGGGCTGCTGCTGCCCGCCGGGTGGGTGACGTGGCTGCTCGTCGCGCTCGCCGGGTACAACGGTGCCGGGATGTCGACCCACTCGCTCGCGGACCAGACGATCGGCAGTGCCGTCGTCACGGTCGTCTGTGTCGCCGTTCCGCTGGCCGGGATGGTCCTGCTGCTGGTGCAGCGTCGACGGGACCGGGCGGTGACGCTGGTCGGGCCGGTGGGCTGTGCGGTGTTCGTGGTCCTCGCTGCGGTGTCGCTCGGGTACCCGACCGTCAGAGTCGCGCAGGCCTGGGCGGAGGAAGAGGAGCAGCGGGCGCAGCCCCCGACCGCGCTCGAGACGAGTCGCACGGAGGCGCAGGCTGAGCAGGACCTCGCGGACGTGGGGCAACGCGCGGTGACGGCGCTGGGTGCAGAGCTCGGCTCCGGGGAGGTCGGGCGCTACACCCGAGCTTGCTCGCTGTCGAACCTGGCGCAGGGCACGCGGCACACGTGGGAGTGGTCCGCGTCCTCGGTGCCGGAGGGCGAGCCGCGGTCCGACGCGGAGCGGGCGGCCGACGAACTGCCGGCGGCGGAGCTCGAACAGCGCATCGCCCCGGTGCGCGAGGTCTTCCGCGATGCCGGCCTCCGCGACGCCGACCCACTCGGGTGGGACGTCCGTGGGTACGGCGACGGATGGCTGCACGAAGCGTACGCGGGCGTGACGAAGGTCTCGGGCGACGTGTCGCTCGAGACGACCTGCCTGGTCGGAGGGCCCGGCGACGGGGTCGACGAGGATGAGTGAGGATGTGACGGTCGTTCCGCAGGAGCGCCGGGCACCCGTCGGCGTCTGGGTCGCGCTCGTCATTGCCGCGGCCTGCACCGTGTACGAGCTGCTCGCGGGAGCGCTCGTGGAGTGGACCGGTCTCGGCTTCGTGCCGCTGCTGTTCGTGCCGCCGCTCTACTTGACGGCGATCCTGCTGTTGATCTGGGTCGGACAGCAGGGGATCCGGGTGGCACGCACGCTGGCGGTCGTCGTGGGGATCGTGCTCGCCGTGTCGCTGCCGGTCGCGGTGGTCGTGGCGCTGCGGACGTGGAACTGAGGGGTCGGGCTGTGGACGAGGGGGAAGCGTGACGACGGACGATGACGGGACCAGGGGCAGCGGCGCTCCGAACGGCGAGGGCCGCGCGAGCGCCGGCGGATGGATCGTGGGCAGCATGATCGCGCTGTTCGTCGGCTGGTGGTTGGCACTGGCCTCCATCCTGTCGACGGCTGGCCGGTGGTCGGGCCGGTGGTCGGACGGCGGGATGATCCTCGCCTACCTGATCGCAGCGGCGCTCGGGTTCGGCGTTCCGATCTGGGGGTTCGTGAGCCTGCGCCGGGAGCGGCGTGACGGCCGTTCGGTGCGCATCGTCGGTCCCACGGTGTGCCTGCTCCTCGCGGCCCTGGGCGGGGTCACGCTGCTGCCGCTGCCGTTCTTCCAGGGGGCGCACATGGCGTCCGACGCTGCCGAGCGTGCGCAGCCGCCGACGGACGGGGAGACGGCGCGGACCGTAGCGGAGGCGGAGGAGGAGCTGCGATCGCTCGGTGACCGGGTCGTCGCGGCGATGGGGCGGGACAGTTCGGCGCCGCCGGCCGAGGTCGTGACGGACACCTGCCGGTTGGACAACCACGATGCGGGCACGATGGTCCGCTACTCCTGGTGGTACGGCGACGGGAAGCCGTCGGCTCCCGCGACCGCTGCGACCGGGTCTGCCAGTTCGTCGACCGGGGCGCCGACCCCCTCGCCGTCAGCGACCGTGTCCGACGCTGAGGGTGCCCGGATGAGCGAGCCTGCGCTGCGCCTGCTGCAGGACGAGGGCTACGAGCTGTACCAGCGGTTCGACGGCGGCGGTGGGCACCTGTACGTGCCGGACGACTGGCACGGTCGGGCGACGGTCGGGCAGCGCGCCGAGGACCTGCTGATGGAGAGCGGCTGCCTCGTCGACCCGGGTGCTGTCGATCCGGACGCTGTCAGCGGGGAGTGAACCATGACGACGGACGACAGCGGGACCAGGGGTGAGGGTCAGCCGGGGGACGTCGGCCAGTCGGGTAGCGAGGCGCAGCCGGGCGAGGCGCAGCCTGGTGGCGAGGACCTCGCGAGCACCGGGTGGATCGCGGGCAGCATCGTCTCGCTCCTGATCGGGTGGTCGCTGGCACTGGCGTCGATCCTGTCCACGTCGGGCCCCTCGTCGAGCCAGTGGCCCGACGGCGGCAGGATCCTCCTGGGCGTGATCGCCGTGCTCATGGGCATCGGAGTACCCGCCCTGGGGTTGCTGCGCGTCCGGCGCGGAGAGCGGCTCGGCCGGCCGACCGGCGATGCGGTGCCGGCCGTGTGCGCGGTCGTCATGCTGCTGGGCGTCTGCACGCTCCTGCCGATGCTCGTCCTCCAGTTCGCCGATGTCGTGTCGTAGCGGTCGCTTTCGTGTGTGTTCGCTCCTGCAACGTCCGCTGAGTCCGCACGCTCCGGGGCGCGTAGACCGGAGAGCATGAAGGTCGTCGGAGTCGAAACGTTCGGAGGGCCCGAAGCCCTCGCCGTCCACGAGGTCCCGGAGCCGCACGCCGGCCCCGGCACCGTCCGCATCAAGGTGCAGGCGTTCGCCGTGAACCCCACCGACACCGGGGTCCGCGAGGGCCAGCGGGACTCGTCCGAGGCCTCGCCGCCGTACGTTCCCGGGATGGACGCCGCCGGGGTGATCGACGAGGTCGGACCCGACGTGACGGACTGGCAGGTCGGCGACCAGGTCATGGCGATGGCCCTGCCGCTGTCCGAGCACGGTGGCGCTTACGTCGAGCACCTCGTCGCACCGCTCGGGTCTTTCACCCGGATCCCGGCGGGCCTGTCGATCGAGGAGGCCGCGACCGTCCCGATGAACGGGCTGACCGCGCTGCAGATCCTCGCACGCGCGGGGCTCTCCGAGGGCGACACGCTCGCCGTCACCGGAGCGGCCGGACTGCTCGGGAACTACGTCGTGCAGCTCGCGAAGCAGCGGGGGATCACGGTCATCGCCGACGCCGCGCCGAAGGACGAGGACCTCGTGCGTTCCCTCGGGCCGGACCACATGGTGCGCCGCGGTGACGGGTTCGCGGCAGCCGTCCGGGGCATCGTGCACGACGGGGTCGACGCGCTCGCCGACGCCGCGGTGCAGCGTGACGAGGTCGTCGACGCGGTGCGGGATGGTGGGTTCTTCGCGGACGTCCGGGGTTGGGAGGGCAACGGCGCTCGCGGCATCCGGTTCGAGCGGATCATGGTGTTCTCGGAGTACACGTCGTTCGACCTGCTCGAGGAGCTGCGGCAGGCGGTGGAGGACGGGGTCCTCACGCCGCGGGTGGCGGAGGTGCTGCCCGCATCGCGCGCCGCGGAGGCGCACGAGCGGCTGGCCGCCGGTGGGACACGCGGGCGGTTCGTGCTCACCTGGTGAGGGCGGGTCGCGGTCGCGACCACACGTCGCGAACACGCTCAGTACGGACGGGAGGCGCGGTACCGGCTGGTACCGCGCCTCCCGTCCGTCACACGGCCGTCAGGCCGCTGGTCGCCCCGCACGGAACAGGCCCACCCTGACGAGCCACACGTACATCAGGCACCCGATGCAGACGTCGAAGACGGCGTTGAGGAACGCAGCGACGAGCGCGATCGCGGCACCGACCGGTGCGGCGTAGGGGACGCCGACCAGTGCCAGCACGAGGGCGAGCGCCGTGATGACCAGGCCGACCCGCTGCGCGAAGGTCGGGGGTTCCGGCGCCTCGAGTTCGGTGGGCGGGCCGAGCCGCGGGCGGACGAAGCGGCGGAAGATCGCACCGTAGGGGTGGCGGCGGATCCCGGCGATGCCACCGATCGCGAAGAGCACGACGATCACGGCGAGCAGGACGATGCCGACGGACCACGTCGCGGGGACGAGGGTGAGGATGATCGTCGCGGCGAGGAGCACCGTCGTGATCGCGGCGCCGAAGCGAGGGGAGCGGGGGTCGATCCCGCGCGCGGTGTCGTTCGTGGTGGTCATCGTGTCTCCGGGGAGTCGGCGGTCAGGACGGAGTCGAGGGCGGCAGCGAGTTCGGAGGGGCGAGGCGGACCGCCGAAGCGCGTCCGGACGGTTCGCTGCGCGTCGAGGAGGAGGACTGTCGGTGTCTGCATGACATCGAAGCGCTCCGCGAGGTCGGGGCGTTCGGCGAGGTCGACCTCGATGCGACGGACTCCCGTGTGCTGGTCGACGAGGACGTCGAGTTGGCGCCTGGTGGCGGGACAGCGTGCGCAGGTGGGCGTCGAGAACTGGACGAGCGTCGCTGTGGTGCCGTAGTCCTCGGCGGCAGCGAGGTCGTCGGCTCCGAGTGCAGCCGTGCTGCGGGCACGCCCCGTCTGGCGTCGGAGGACCAGGCCGAGGACGGTCGCGAGGGCGAGCACCCCCACGAGGACGGCGATCGCTGCTCCGACGGTCATGCGGTGACGGTACGCCTGACCAGCGACGCTCGCGACACCGTGACCTGGTGTGACGGATGGGGTCTCCTGCGGGCCTTTGACATGTTCGCTGAGGGTTGGGGCCGGGACGTCTCCGACACGGCGCTGTCACGATCTCCTCCGCCCCGGGTGCCCGGTGACGATGGTGCTCCAGCGGTCGAGTTCGTGCTCGACCTGGTCTGCGACCATCGCGGGGTCGTCGTGTTCCCACGAGCGGACGACGCGCCAGCCCTCGGCGGTCAGGATGGCCTGGTTCCGAGCGTCGCGTTCGCGGTTCGCGAGCAGCTTCCGGCGCCACAGCTCGGCGTTCGCCTTCGGCAGGTGGGTGTGCTCCTCGCAGAGGTGCCAGAAGCAGCCGTCCACGAACACCGCCACCCGTGCGCGGGGGAAGACGAGGTCGGGGCGGACCCGGCTGCGTCGGCTCACCTGCCGGTCGACGAAGAACCGACGGCCGCGGCGATGGAGTTCACGTCGGACGGCGAGCTCGGGTGCGGTGTCCCGTCGGCCGAACCGCGCCATGTGTCGGCGGCGTGCGTCGTCGGCTTCCCACTGCTCCACGATCCGAGCCTGTCGTGCCGAGGCGGGATCGTGGTCGCGGACGATGACGACGTGGGGGAGGAACGCCGCTCGCCGGGATGTGCAGGAGGAGCCGGGACGCTGCTTACTCGGGCAGCCCGAGCCGCTCGCACTCTGCCCACTGCTCGGGCCGCCGCTCCGCCAACCACACGGTGAACTCGTCGTACCCCCGGAAGTTCGTGAAGACCATGAACTGCTTCTTCTTGCGGTCGTTCCAGGCGTTCAGGCCGACGAAGGTCGGACCACCGCCGGCCGACTGCGTGCTGTACCGGAGCACGTGGATGTCGTCGACCTCGCGGCGACGGGCCTTCCCGAACCCGGACTTCACCAGGTAGTACCGGTCGAACACGGTCACACGTCCAGCTGCCAGTGCGAGACCAATCAGGAGGAACAAAGCGCCCAGGAGGCCGGTCAACACGAACGCGGTGCTGTCTGCGTCCGGGACGGACAACTGCTCGATGACGGTTGCGAGCAGCCCGAAGACGGCCACGACCCCGCCGAGCACGATGAAGATCTGCTGCGGGAACCTCGGCCGCTGGACGACGAACAGCGGCTCCCCGTCCGCCTTCGCCTCGGTGCCACCCCACGTGTTGATGCTGTCGCTCATCGTTCCCCCTCCGCGGGCCACCGTACCGAACGTGCTCGTCGCTCGACCGCTCAGTCCTCGGGGATCGTCCGGACCCACTGCTCGAAAGCGATCGCGTCCTCGTCGCTGAAGACCGCGGACGGTCGAGCGTCCCGCTGGCCGGTGAAGAGGAACAGCGTGCCGTCCTTCAACCCCGGTGTCGCGTCGTCGAGCACGGACGACCGCGACGCGATGCCCTTGCGCGTGAGGAACGTCAGCTGTTCCCCGTTCGTGGACTCCGCGATGCCGGTCTCACCGTCGAAGAACGCCGCGAGGTCCATCACGAGGAACACCGTTCGGCCGTCCTGCGTGGTCACGAGGACGGCGGGCTTCGCGTTCGGTCGTCCGAACGGGCGCTCCGTGACCGCCGCGGTGACGCCGGATCCTGACCAGGGGCGGACCTGGTCGAGCGGCAGCTTCGCGACCGAGGACGCCGGAGCGCGCTTCGCGGGGAAGACCGCCTCGGCGAGCAGCGCGCCGACGATGACCGCGAGGAACCAGGCGGGTGCCGAGAAGGTCTTCGTCGCGATCAGGAGGAAGAAGACGCCGAGGAACCCGACCCACACGAGGTTCGGCCACCACCCGGAGCCGTGCCGCATCCCGATCGGCCACACCACGGTGCCGTACGCCAGCCCGACCAACGTCGGCACCCAGAACACCGACGGGCGGATCGCGCCGGTGTGGAAGTGCAGCCAGGCCGAGACCGCCGCAGCGATGAGCGCGATGACGGCGAGCACGATGCGCCCGCCGCGTCGGTCCCGCTCCCGTGTGCTGAACGTGGTCATGTCGTTCCCCCTCGTGCTGTCGAGCTGTCGCGCGCCGGCGCGCCGCGCCGACGTCGTTCCCCCTGGTGTGTCCAGTCAAGCAGGACTCGCGGTGCTGGTCCGCCGGGTGGGACGCGACACGGTGGCGGACGGGAGGCGCGGTGGCGGGCTGCTGTGTGCCTCCCGTCCGACGGGTGGTCATGGCTCATGGCGATGGGAAGGAGCCCTACGATCGTGCGGGTGAGCAGCGACGTGACCCCTGGGCGGTACCGGCACTTCAAGGGCGGCGAGTACGAGGTGGCCCTCGTGGCGAAGGACGTCGAAACCGAGGAACCGGTCGTCGTGTACCAGGCGCTCTACGGCGAGCGGGGTCACTGGGTGCGTTCGCTCGCGGACTTCACCGCGCACGTGTCGCGGGACGGGTACGAGGGGCCGCGGTTCGTCCGCCTCGACTGAGCGCCGGACGACCGTCAGGACGAGTGCGTCAGCGCGGCACTCACCCGAAGTCGCTGGCGTTGCCCTCGGCGCAGTCCGAAGAGAGTTGGAGGACGGTGTTCAGGGCGCTCGAGCCCAGCCCGATCTTCGGGCGTCCGTCCCCGTCGGCGCCGAGGTAGTGGAGCGGCCGGCCGTCGTTGAGCGAGGTCGTGGTCTTGTGGGTGGAGTAGCCGTCCTCCTTGAGCACGACCTCGGCGCGGTCGATGTAGTCCTGCGGGTCGGAGGGTGACGCGCCCTCGACCGACCAGCTGAACTGCACTCCTTCGTCGGAGCGTGGTCCGCACTCGGTCGCCGTCGGCTGCCGTAGCTCCGGCAGGGCCGCTTCGTCCAGTGCGCGGAGCTGCTCGACGATAGCAAGGCTCTCGCTGCGGACGTGCGCCGGAGTCGGGCGCGATTCCGATCGAGTGGACGTCGGTGCAGCCTGGGGCGACGCTGACTGGCGCGCGCAACCGCCCGCGAGGAGCACCGCTGAGACGACGAGTGCCGTCGACCCGTATCTCTGCAGAGCGTTCATTGCGTTCTCACCTCCGCCGTGGTCAGGAGTGGCTTCTCAAATTTGCTTGCACTCGTCATGAACTGTCCTTCACAGGCTTGTTACCCCTGCTTGATACTTCAGTTGCTCGGTTCTCCAGGATTGAACCATGACGATGATCAAACGGCTGATCTCCTGTACCTTCCGATCCCTCGTCGCGGCCACACTGGCTTCCGGCATCGCCGTCGCCGGGATCGTCGCGGGCCCTGTCTCGTCGGCGCAAGCAACGCCAGCGAGCTCGGCGCATGACGACCCATCCGATTTTGCCCCGAGGCGGTGGTCGTACGTCTGGCAGCGGTGGGACGGAACGAACTACTCCTCGCAGGCGACCTGCCTTGCCCGGGGCAGGGCGATCCTCCAGCACTACCCAGATGTGCAGGCGATCTCCTGCCGCAAGCCGTGCGGGCGTTGGTGGCTGTACACCTACCGGCAACAATGGGTGTGATGAGCCGGTACGAGGGAGAGGTGTTCGTCGTCCGGCGCGAGGGCGTCCTCGTTGCTGAGCCGACCGGTGGCGTCGAGCGCCGGGCCGCAGATGCTCCTGCGCAGACGTGGTTTGCAGCTGTCGACGCCGAGACGGCAGTTCTCGACGGCATCCAGAGCGGCAGGGTCTCCGCTGAGATCGAGCTCACGAACCCTGTTCCCGACTGGGGACCGATCGGACGGGTCGTACGGCTCTCACGGACGGCCGGGAACGCCGTGCCGTCGAAGTCGATCGTGCCGGATCGGCGTGACGATGCAATGGACCTCCTCGAACTCGTGCCGGACGAGTGGCAGCCCTACGAGGTGCGCTTCGGTGAGCTCGACGGACAGCGATGGGAAGCGTTCGTCGGCACGCTGTTCCCCGTGCCGATCGAGGAGATCGATGCCGTGCTCGGCGCTGGGTGGGAGCAACTCATCCGGACCGAGCCGTGGCTCGTACCCTCGAGACCGACGGCGGCGATCGCGCGGTGACCTGAGCGGTGACGGACGGGAGGCGCGGTGCCAGCCGGCACCGCGCCTCCCGTCCGTCACGTGGTTCCGTTCCTTCCGCGCGTCGGCTCCGTCAGCCCCGATTGCGTCAGCCCAGCCGCGTGGAGGCGATGCCGCCGTCGACGTCGATGGTGCCGCCGGTGACGAACGCGGCCTGGTCGGAGACGACCCAACGGACGGCGCGGGCGATTTCGACCGGCTGCACCGGGACGCCCGCGGGGGTGCCCTTCGTCATCGCGGCGAGGACGTCGGCCGAGTCGGCGTTGCCCGGGGTGGCCGTCGCTCCCGGGGCGACGGTGACGACGCGGATGCCGCGGTGCCCGTACTCGGCGGCCCAGGCGCGGGTGAGCTGCTCGACAGCGGCCTTCGTGGCGGGGTAGAGCGCCATGAAGGGGACGCCGACGCGGGCCATCCACGAGCCGATGTTGACGATGTGGCCACTGCCGCGCTCGGCCATGCAGGGAGCGAGGGCGGCGACGAGGACGTGGGGTGCGCGGATGTTCGTGGCGAGCAGGGCGTCGACGGTGTCGTCGTCGAGGGACTCGGTCGGGCCTCCCGGGTAGACGCCGGCGTTGTTCACGAGGACGTCGACGTGGCCGCCGAGCCGAGCGCGGGCCTCGGTGGCGAGGGCGCGGACGACGTCGGGGCCCTGCGACAGGTCGGCGGTGAGGGCGACGGCGCGGCCGCCCTGGCGTTCGATGTCCTCGGCGACGGCGCGGGTGCGCTGCTCGTCGCGGCCGTGCACGGCGACGACGAGTCCGGCGGCGGCGAGCTCGCGTGCGATGGCCTCGCCGATGCCGCTCGAGGCACCGGTGACGAGGGCGGTTCGGGGTTCGGTCTGAGCGGTGGGTGTCGTGGTCATGGGTCGATGGTCCGGCGCTCCCGGTCGCTGCGGCTTGCCCGGATCCGCGAGGAGCTTGCCGGATCCCGCAGCGGAATGGCCGAGCGCTGTCGGGGTTGCTGGCGCGTAGGTAGCGTGGCGGCGTGGACGAGCGGATCGCGCAGCACCTCGACCGTGCGGCGGCCACGGCGTCCGCGCACGCAGCGGTCCCCGGGCGGGACCGCCAGGACGCCGTCGCCCGTGTCGGGTCGGCGCACCACGCGGAGACGCTCGGGCTGACCGTGTCGAAGGTGCACGAGCCGACCGGGTTGTTCGACCGGCGGTACGAGCCGTCGATGTCGGTCGTGCTGCGTGGGCGGAAGCGATCGATCGTGGGGGACGACGACCAGGTGTGGGGGCGGGAGCGATTCATCATCACTCCCGTGGACCTGCCGGTCGTCGCCGGGGTGGTGGACGCCGCGGGCGAGGACGGCTTCGTCGCCGTGGTGTGGCGGCTCGACCCGGCAGTGGTCGGGGAGGTCGTGGCGTCGATGACGGTGCCGGCCGGTGCTGCGGTCGCTACGGGTGCTGCTGCTTCGGCTTCGTCGCGTGCGGATGCGGTGTCGCCGTTGCCTCGATTGGGGAGCTGGACCGGGCCTCTCGCAGACGCGTTCGCCCGGCTGGTCGGGCTGCTCGACGCTCCGGAGGACATCCCCGTGCTCTTCCCGCTCGTGTCGCGGGAGGTGGTGCTGCGGTTGCTCCAGACGGAGCAGGCACCGCGGATCACGGCGGCGCTGGACGGAACCGGAGTCTCGGTGGTCGCCGGAGCCACGGCGCTGCTGACCGGGCGGATGTCTGAGGCGTGGTCGATGGAGCGGCTCGCGCGGGAGCTGCGGGTGAGCGAGTCGACGTTGTTCGCGCGGTTCAAGGAGGCGACGGGGATGACACCGGCGCAGTACCTCAAGCGGACGCGGCTGGGGGAGGCCCGGCGGCGGATGGTCGTGCACGGGGACACGGCGGCGCAGGCTGCGGCTGCGGTGGGGTTCCGGAGTGCGTCGCACTTCTCGCGGGACTACCGGGAGGCGTACGGGAGGCCGCCGGCGGCGGATGCGGTGGTGGTGCGGGCGCAGCTCGCGTTGGCGACGGCGGTGTAGTCGCGGTGGGGGCGGGGCGGACTGGAGGCGCGGGGCGGGGTGGTGGGTGGCTCGCGCCCGGTGGGTGGTCCGGTGAACCCCGTCGCACCGCGACCGCGCGTGTGCGGGAAGGTCAGCCGTGTTCGCGGCCGGGGAGCGGGGCGCCGTCGAGGAACGCCTCGTAGTCGGCGCGGGCATCATCGTCGATGGTGGGGGCGCCGTGGCCGTACCGAGCGTCGCTGCGGTCACGCTTCGGGCCGGAGAGCCAGAACCACTCGTCGGTGTCGACATCGCGGAAGTTGGCGTCCCACGACTGCTCGCGGGCAAGCGTGGGTCCGTGGAAGTACGCGGTCCTCCAAGTCTTCGTGAAGCGCACGCGGCTGATCCAGGCGGGGCCGGCGTCGAGGGCGTGGCCGGTCTTCAGTTGGACGTACATGATGCGCTCGGGCATGGGGAGAGCGTAGCGGCGTGCCGTCACCGATGGACGCCGACCCACAGCCCGTCACGGGCCCGGGTCATGCCGACGTACAGCTCCCGGCGGTCGAGCTCCCGCCGCTCCCGGTCGGCCTCCGACGGCTGGCCCGTCTGTTCGGCGAGGAGCCGTCCACGCACGTGAGCGAGCAGCACCTGCTTGAACTCGAGCCCCTTCGCGCGCTTGATCGTCCCGACCTTCACTGCCTTCGGGGTCCGGCCGTCGTAGCGTTGCAACGACACGACCGGGATGCCTGCCGCGCGCAGCGCCGCTGAGACCTCGTCCGCCTGCTGGTTCGTCGAGGTGAGCACGCCGACGTCGCCGTGCTCGGTCCCGACGAGGTGCAGGACACGCCGGATTCGCGCGACCATCGCCGCGTCGTGATCGCCGGTGCTCGTCGCCCGATGTACCGTCGGCACGCTCCCGGATCGGGTCACCGCAGAGACCGCGTCGCCCACGCCGTCGACCCCCTCGATGTCGACGAACTGGTCATCGGCGACCATCTGCTTCGCGAACTCGAGGACCTCGGCGGTGTTCCGGTGGTTGACGTCGAGCACGACACCGCGTCCGGCCAGGCTGATCCCGAGTTCGCCGAGGGTGTACCCGCCCGGGTAGATCGTCTGCTGCCCGTCGCCGATCAAGGTGAGGCCGTCCTGCCGATCGCCGACCAGCGTGTGCAGCATCGACACCATGGCGCACGACAGATCCTGGGCCTCGTCGACGATCACCGCGCCGTACCGTTCGAGCGGGCGATCACGGAGGGCGTCGCGCGCCAGGAGGACGACGTCCTCCCAGTCCGTCCCGCCCCGCTTCCGCAGGCCTGTCGCGTACGCCTCGTACAAGTCCCACGCCGCCTGCCGTGTTTCCAGCGGGAGCGCGTGCTTACGTCCGACACGCGACAGGTCGGCGTACTCCTCGAACCGCGTCAGGCCGCGTCCCTTGATGACGTGCTTGACCTCGTCCTCCCAGTACCGGCGCGTGAAACGCGCCGAGCGCAACGGACTGGAGGCATGGATCGCGTTCCATGCGTCGTCGAACGCGAGTCGCGCCTCCCGTCCGGGGACGCGGTATGCGATTCCACGCTCGTCCAACAGGCGCTTCGAAAACGCGTGGACGCCCATGAAGTCGACGCGGCCGACCATGTCGGGCGCGAGGCGCGCGAGGAGCGATTCGAGGACGGCAGGGAGGGTCGCGATGTACGTCGTGAACAGGACGCGACTGCCGGTGGCGCGCGCGAGGTAGGCGGCGCGGTGCAGGCCGACAACGGTCTTGCCGGTGCCGGCGGCACCGCGTATACGAGCGGGACCGTTGAAGCTGCGGCGGACGAGCTTCGCCTGCGCCGGGTCGAGGAACGCCATCCACTCCTCGATGGGGGCCTCGAGGACGCCGTCGAGCAGCTTGTCAGCGAGCTCGTCGTCGTGCGCTTCGTCGGTGTGGTCGTCGTCGGTTCGGTCGTCTCCTCGGATGACTGGTGGGGTGCTGCGCGCGAGGACCGGCGCCGGTACGACGACCTGCGGAGGGGTGTCCGGCTGCTCGCCGATCACGGGGAAGTGCTGCAGCAGCGCCGCGAGCACGTCGTCGACGCGCGAGGCTGACAGCCGCGCACCACGTTTGGTGATGTGCCCGATGACGTCGTGCACGCCGAGGACGTCGACCGACGCGACCCGGGCGTGCATCCGCTTCTGCCCGGCGAGGGCGGCGATCGCGTGCACCTCGTTCGGTGCGAGGCCCGTGTCAGCGAGGGCAGCCTCCGTCGAGTAGGCGAGGTCCGCGAGCCGGGCTATGTCGTCGGTGACGTCCTCCTGACCGCGGGTGATCCGGTCGCCGTGGACCGCGACCTCGCGCCACGCCTTCGTGTCGACGATGAAGACACCGCCGCGGCCGACGACGACCATGTCGACCTGTGCCGTGCGGCTGCCGGGCCACCGTCGGTCGGCGAGCAGGTGATAGCCGATGCCGGCGAGTGGGGCGAGGATCCGGGCCGTCTCGCTCTCGGTACGTTCGGCGATCTCGAAGCGCTCGGCTCGTCGTTCGGCGTCGTCGGCCTGTCGTCGGTGTGCGTCGGCGAGGCCGCGTTGGCGGCGGGCCTCGAGGCCTGCGGATTCCCCGGCCATCGTCATGGTGCGTTCCCCGGGGATCCTTCGCGTCGCAGCGTGCGTCGTCCCCTGGGCGCACGGTGCTGAACCATCCTCGTGGATGAGGGGCATGTGGGGTCAGTACCCGTTCGGGGTGCAGCGCGTTGCGCCCCGGGGCTCCACGGAGACGCCGTTCTTGACAACCGCGCTGCTACCGTCGGGGCATGGCGGAAGACGGACTGCAGGAAGAACTCCGCGCGTTCGTCCGAGAGCGTGAATGGGCGAAGTTCCACACGCCGGAGAACCTTGCGAAGAGCATCTCGATCGAAGCGGCGGAGCTGCTTGAATGCTTCCAATGGGAAGCGGAGGGTGACGATTCGCGGGTGCGCGGGGAGCTCGCGGACGTCCTCACGTACTGTTTCCTCTTGGCCGATAGGCTCGGTGTCTCGCCCGAAGCCCTCATCCGCGAGAAGCTCGTCGTGACGCGGGCGAAGTACCCGGTCGAGCGGGCTCGAGGGCGGAGCGCCAAGTATGACCAGCTTTGACATCGAGAAGTTGCCGTTCACTGCCGAGCATCTTCGGTCCTGGCGTGACGTTGACCCACGCTTCATCAACTGGCCGGTTGTGTACATCCTCGACGACGGGAAACGGGTCTACGTCGGAGAGACGTTGAACACAGCCGCCCGCATGCGTCAGCACCTGGATTCACCTGATCGCGGAGCGCTGAAGGCGGTTCGCCTCGTGCTCGACGACACCTTCAACAAGTCCGTCTGTCTCGACCTCGAATCGCAGCTCATCGCCCTGCTCGCCGCAGACGGCAAGTACACGGTCCTGAACAGCAACAAGGGGATCGTCGACGCCGAGTACTACGACCGGTCTCGCTACCGCGAGACGTTCCGGGAGATCTTCGAAGCCCTGCGGCGTCAGGCTGTGTTCACGCGGAGCTTGCCGGAGATCGAGAACCGGGAACTCTTCAAATTGTCCCCGTTCAAGGCGCTCAATCGTGACCAGGCGGTCGTGATGGAGGACATCCTCGAGGGCCTCTTCGACGACTGGGAGCTCGATGCAGCTGCGCCGATAGCGGTGCAGGGCGACCCTGGCACGGGTAAGACCATCGTCGCGGTCTACCTCCTCAAGCTCCTGCGTGACATCGGTGATGGCAAGGGCTTCGACGATCTCGAGAGCGACGCGCTGTTCTCCGACTTCTTCACCGAGGAGAATCGCGATCGCTTGAGCAGCGCGCGACTCGGGCTCGTCGTGCCACAGCAGGCCTTGCGGGCATCGCTCAAGCGGGTCTTCGCGAAGACCCCCGGGCTCAACCAGGCAATGGTTCTGACACCGTTCGAGGTCGGTCAGAGCGACGATCGATGGGACCTGCTGGTCGTCGACGAGTCCCATCGGTTGAACCATCGAGCCAACCAAGCATCAGGCGTGCAGAACAAGAACTTCGGAGAGATCAACCGCAAGCTCTTCGGGGAGGACGCGGACCACCTGACGCAGGCGGACTGGATCCGCGAGCAGAGCCGGCATCAGATCTTCCTGATCGACTCCGATCAGAGTGTCCGACCGGCCGACCTTCCGCAGAGCACCCAGAGGGCACTGGTCGCTGGGGCTCGCGCAGCAGATCGCCACTACCGGCTCTTCACACAGATGCGAGTACGAGGTGGCTCGGACTACGTGTCGTTCGTCCGCGGGCTGCTTCGTGGTGAGCAGCGCGAGCGAGCAGGCTTCGGCGACTACGAGCTGCGACTCTTCGATGACCTGGGGGAGATGCACGAGGCAATCCGTGCACGAGATGCCGAGGTGGGGCTCGCACGCCTTGTCGCTGGATATGCATGGGAGTGGAAGAGCAAGAACGACGCGAGCGCCTACGACATCGAACTCGACGGGCAGCGGCTGAGGTGGAACCAGACGCAGAAGGACTGGATCACGTCAGACGGCGCTTTGGAGCAGGTCGGCTCGATCCACACTGTGCAGGGCTACGACTTGAACTACGCGGGCGTCATCATCGGTCCGGACCTGCGCTTCGACCAGGAGACACAGCGGATCGTGTTCGATCGGACGAACTACTTCGACAAGAAGGGTATGGAGAACAATCCGCGTCTGGGCATCGAGTACTCAGATGACGACGTGCTCCGCTTCGTCTCCAACATCTACGCGGTCTTGATGACGAGGGGAGTGCTCGGCACTTACCTCTATGTCGTGGACCCAGCTTTGCGCGAGTGGATGCGAGCGGTCATGCGGAACGAGTAGGCCCAGCACGCCGTCCACAGCGCGAGCCACCAATGCTGGGGGCTGCTGAAGGGTGGCATCACTCACTATGGTGAGGGCGTGAGCAGTTCCCTGTACGCCGTCCCCAACGCCACGTGGCCGAACCTGGAGGTGGCAGGGGAGTCGCAGTACGAAGCGTCCATCCGTGCCCTACTTGGGCGCCTGGCCAAGGACCAGGACAAGGAGTTGCAGACCGAGGCGCTCCTTGTTCCAGAGCCCGATAACCCTTACGATCCGCGCGCCATAAGTGTGCGGATCCAGGGCGCGGTGGTGGGGTACCTGACTCGCGAGGATGCCCAAACATTCGCTCCGGTCTTGCACCGGCTGGCTGCGTCGGGAGTGACTGCGGTCGTTCCCGCGCGCATCTGGGGCGTCTTGCGCGATGACTGGCAGGGCAAGGGAACTCGCTTCCACTCGAATGTTCGGGTAGCGCTTCCAGAACCGCACCTCATCGTGCCGCTGAACGACGGCCCGTCCGAGCCGTACTCGATCCTGCCCTGGGGGTCAGGGCTGCAGGTTACAGGCGAAGAGAAGCACTTTGACGTTCTCGCACCATTCGCCGGCCAAGCGGACCGGTCTCTGTTGCTGGTGACGCTGCATCGGGGAAGCGAGGAGAAAGCGCGTGGTGGGCAGCGCGAGTTCATCGAGGTACGCGTGAGCGGGCAGCGGGTTGGGGAGATGAGCACTCAGTCGTCTCGGCACTACTTCGCGCTCGTTGACCACCACGCGGCGAAGGGCCTCACCGTCGCAGCATGGGCACACCTCAAAGGCTCCGCTCTTGCCGCTGAGGTCGTGCTGCAGGCCTCGAAGGCCAGCGAAATCGAAAATTCGTACTTGATTGGTGACGCCCGGACAATGGCGCGACTGGTTGCACCCGCGGCCAGTTATGCGGTGCCACCGGCCTACACTGGACCACCTCGCTCGGCGTCTTCGCAACGGACGCAGGCGACCGCGAGAACAGCGTCGGGAGCCGCGCCAGTGGCCGGGAGGAAGCAAGTAGCTGCGGCAGCGAAATCGGGCTGTGCCGTCGTAGGCGTAGGGCTCCTGAGCCTCGGTGGTGGCCTGGTGACCGCGGTCCATCAGCTTCTCAGCTGATCTCGCTCTGGACACTGACCATCCACGCCGTGGTTCCGCCCACCCTCGCGGACTACGCAGGCCGCGCCCGGGCCTAGCGAAATGACGCTTCTCCTTGGAGGGGCCGCTACGTCTCGGACAAGCTCGCAACCGTCGTCGGTGCCCCTGTCGGAACATCTCGCGCCGGCGCCTACCGCAGCGGACCTACAGCGCCTTGGTGCAGCTTTCGCCGCTATCAGCGACGTCTTGCGCGGTCTCTCCGTCCGTTCAGGAGCCGGAACATCGGTGCCGTTCAGTCTGTTATGTGCTCGCTTTTCCTCGCTGACGGCCTTTCGCTGCTCGCGACGCTGCGATTCTCCCGGTGGCGCTGTCGCGGCGGAGCCAGCATCGGGTGGCCGATTGCATTGGCGGCACACCGGTCGGGGCGGGGACACGAAGGTGTCAAACAATCAGAGCAGCGCGGCGCAGCGGTGCACGGAAGTGCAACGGCGCTCGACAAGCGACTTGCGGTAGCTAGTTCACGGCTCAGCCGGCTGCCGAGCACCGTGAACGGACCACGACGGCGCCGTCGGCCCGGGCGGCGCCGCTTAGTGGCCTCGACGCGCAAGGTCTCGTGAGCCCATCTGGGGTTAGTTGAGGGAGAAGCTCTTTTGGCGAGAGATGCCAGAGCGCGGGCCATCCAGCACGATCATTCTTCGCGAAGTGCTGGACCTCGAGACCGAGGGTTGGGCAAGCAAGCCCACCCATGCGAGGTGGTGAGAGAACGGTGGCTCAACGGCTTCTGGCGCGTCGATCGGGTGACGCCCCACTAGGCCTTGGTGGACCATCGCTCCCAAGCGTCCTCCAGAGCCTTCCTGCTGGGTTGGAGCGGGAGATGGCTGAGGTTGCTCCGGGCGACCTGCAGCTGGCCTGGATCCCGCTGAGCCCTGAACACCACGCTGGTGGTCGTAGGTTCAAAGGCGTACCATCCCGCGTCGTACATCCGGTGGTGGTTGCTGCAGAGTGGAAGGCCGTTGCGGGCATCGTCAGAGCCTTGCAACGCCTTCGCGCGAATATGAGCTGCTTCGACGACTGGCTCCGCGTCAAGGTCACAGACGGCGCAACGGGCCCCGTATCGCTGCAGAACGGCGAACGCGAAGCGCGCCTGATTCGGTCTTGCCTTGCGTCGCTGCCAACGAGTCTCGACGTCATCGATGATGAATTCGAATTCGTTGTTCTCATCGTCCTCGGGCTCCGGTGGCAGCGGATCGTTATCCAGGAAGGTGATGAGCACCGAGCCACGAGCAAGGTCGACGCCCTCGACGACCGCCCGGCGAACCGCGCGGGACGTTCGTCGGGTACCCGGAAGGATCACGAACACCGGCATCGCCAACTCATAAGCGCGGACAGTGGCCGCGATTTCTGCCTCGTCCCTCCCTGCACGCGTGGTTCGCGGCAGTCTGTACGTGACGCCGTGAACGTTGCGCTCGTTGGCGTATGCCTGTCCAAGATCGAGGAAAGACACGGCGACACCAGCAGGCGCGATCGCGCTCTTCGTTGTCGTCACGTCGACGTAGATGCCACGCCCGCCGGCTCGCAGGTGTAGTGATTCGAGTTCCCTCGAAGGGACATCGTCCGGCGCGCCGGCAGCCTTGGCAGCGAGCCAAATGTTCTCGCGACGGTGGATCTCGACATTTCGAGCCGAGAGTCGCTCAAGGTCCACACGGGAGGGATCGAAGCCATCGGCGAGCGCCCAGATGCCGTCCGAACGCGCTTGCAACACCCCGCGCTCCACCAGCCGTTGCCGCTCGAAGCTGACACGATTCCGCCATTTCGTCTCGAACTGTCTGGTGTTTTGCGGCGAGTTGTCCTCTTCCGTCCATTGGCCGGCGTAAAGCGACTCGAGTGCGTCGAGTGCTTGAGCTCTCGTCGAAGAGCCCCCGATTCCAGTTAGGTAGGTCAGGAGCCGGTCCCGAAGCGTGGAGTGGGAAGTGAGCGGCACTCTTACATCTTGCCTGCTATGTCAACGCGCGGCAGCTGAGAGCTTGTCTCCTGCACGGGTCGAGGCGCCGTCGGCGAGAGCGGGAGCAGAGAACGTTCCGCCGCTGGGCGGCATCTGCGCAGAAGGCCTACTTGGCGTTCCTCGAGGCGCGCGCCTCCGGCTCCGGACGATCTGGAGGCCTCGACATCAGCACCATTCGCCGCGGCGTTCAGTCGCGTCGCGGGTGACGGTGTTCGCCGTGAAAGCCGACAACGCTGCGTCAGGTGCGGCAGCCGGACGGCGCGATCTGGTGATCTCCTCGCGCCTACTCTCATCAGCGGCGACACTGTCTTCTCAGTTGGAGATAGCGCAATGAGAAGCATCGATGATGATCTGATCGAAGGCACGTCTGTCATCGGCCGCCCTTAGGCTCGCAAGGCACCGAACGAGACGGGGAAGCGCATGCAGATCACCATCGACGGGCAGGCCCTCCTCAGCCCGAGCGACCTCAGCACGTGGGCGACCTGCGAGTGGGCGTTCCTCCGCCGCCTCGACGCCAAGCTCGGCCGCGGCGGCCCCCTGCCCGACGAGCACGACGACATGCTCGAGCGCACCGCACGCCTCGGCGACCAGCACGAGGTCGACTACCTCGAGATCCTCAAGCAGACCCGCCAGGTGGTCGAGTTCGAGCGACCTGCCCCGATGGACTACGCGACCGCCGCAGCCGAAGCACGAGCCGCCTTCGCGGACGGTGCCGACGTCCTGTACCAGCCGACCTTCCACGAGCCGCCCACCCCCGACCGCCCGGGTTTCATCGGCTTCGCCGACTTCATCCTCCGCAACGATCAGGGCGTCTACGAGGTCTACGACACCAAGCTCGCCCGCCACGCCAAGATCAGCGCCCTCCTCCAGCTCGCCGCCTACGCCGAGCAGATGCGGGCGCACGGCATCCCCACCGGCGAGCAGGTCCACCTCGTGCTCGGCGACCGCACGACCACCACGCACGACCTCGCCGACATCGCCCCGGTCTACCGTACGCAGCGCGCCGAGCTCGAGCGGGTCATCGCCGAACGCATCGCAGCCGAAGAGGCACTCCAGTGGGGCGACCCCCGCTACTCCAGTTGCGGCCGCTGCACGATCTGCCAGACCCAGGTGCAGCAGCACCGCGACCTGGTCCTCGTCGCCGGGATGCGCCTCGACCAGCGCACGAAGCTGATCCGGCAGGGGGTGCGGACGATCGACGACCTGGCGGACCGCATCGCGGCCGTTCCGGGCTTGTCGCGGTCCACGCAAGACAGGCTGGTGCGTCAGGCGCGCCTCCAGACCGAGACCGAAGCCGAGCAGCGAGCAAGCCAAGCAGCGAGACAAAGGGCCAAGCCCCGCTTCGAGCTGCACGACCCCCGCGCCCTCGACGCGATTCCCGAGCCCGACCCGGGCGACGTCTTCTTCGACTTCGAGGGCGACCCTCTGCACACCGAGGACGGCGTGCACTGGGGCCTCGACTACCTGTTCGGCCTGGTGGACGACCGCGCCGACTTCACCGCCTTCTGGGCGCACACCATCCGCGACGAGCGGCAGGCGCTGACCGACTTCCTCGCCTTCGTCAAGGAACGTCGGGCCCAGCACCCGGGCATGCACGTGTACCACTACGCGGCGTACGAGCGGACGCACCTGCTGTCCCTCGCCGCCCGACACGGCGTGGGGGAGGACGACGTCGACGACCTGCTCCGCGCCGGCGTCCTCGTCGACCTGTACCCGATCGTCCGCAAGGCCCTGGTGGTCGGCAGCCACAGCTACTCGATCAAGAAGCTCGAGCCGCTGTACATGGGCGAGGACCTCCGCCTGAGCGACGTCACGAACGCCGCCGACAGCATCACCGCCTACGTCGAGGCGATCGAGGAACACCGGAACGGCGACCCCGCCACCGGCCAGCGCATGCTCGACCAGGTCGCCGACTACAACGCATACGACTGCCGCTCCACGCTGAGGCTCCGCGACTGGCTGCTGTCGCTCCGGCCCCCGCGCGCGGAGGCGCCGAGCGAGGAGCCGCTCCTCCCGCCGATCCCCGTCGAGCGCGAGCCGAACCCGGTGTACATGGCGCTTGCCGCGCAGATCGCTGACGTCGACCCCCTCGACCGCGACGCGGACCAGACCGCCCTGGCGCTCGCGGCCGCCGCGATCGACTACCACCGCCGCGAGGCCAAGACCTTCTGGCAGGACCACTTCGACCGCCTCCGCAACCCCGTCGACGACTGGGCGGACACGCGCGACGTCCTCGTCGTCGAGCGTGCCTCCGTCGAGCGGGACTGGGACACGCTGCCGCGTGCCCGCTCGCAGTCACGAGAGATCCGCCTGTCAGGAACGCTCGCGCCCGGCTCACGCATCCGGCCGGGAGGCATGCCCCACCTCGTCTACGACGACCCACTCCCGCCGTCGGTCACCGCTCCGGCGCCGGGATCGAAGGGCGCGTCGGCTCGCGCCGTCGTGCTGGAAGCGGCCGACAACGGCGACGCGTTTGAGGTCCTGGTGAAGGAGAGCCTGCCGGTCGGCGGCGGGGAGCCCCACCACGACTTCCCGGTCGCGCTCGCGCCGGCCGCCCCGCCGCGGGCGAAGCCGCAGCCCGAGGCGATCGCCGAGTGGGGGCAGGAGGTCCTCGACGCCCTACCGTTGATGCTGCCCGACCCGGCGCTCGACCTGCTGCGCCGGGTGCCACCCCGTGGTGCGCTCGCTCCCGTCGCCGGTGACGACACCGTGTCCGCCGTCGTCACGACCCTGCTCGGGCTCGACCGGTCGTACCTGGCGATCCAGGGCCCTCCCGGCACGGGCAAGACCTACGTCGGGTCGAACGTCGTCGCCCGGCTCGTCCGCGAGCACGGCTGGCGCGTCGGGGTCGTCGGACAGTCGCACGCGACGTCGGAGAACTTCCTGTCGTCGGTCGTCCGCGCCGGGGTACCCGCCGACCGTGTGGTGAAGGTGCCGAAGTCCGGCGCGACCGAGGACGAGCTCGAGGCCGCCGCGTGGACCCCGGTCAAGAACAACGCCGCCGTCTCGGCCTTCCTGTCCTCGTGCGCGGAGACCGGCACCGGGGGAGTCGTCGGCGGCACCGCGTGGACCTTCGCGAACGAGGGCACGATCCCGCGGCGATCCCTCGACCTGCTCGTGGTCGATGAAGCCGGGCAGTTCTCGCTCGCGCCGACCATCGCGTCCTCGATCGCCGCCGAGCGCCTGCTGTTGCTCGGCGACCCGCAGCAGCTCCCGCAGGTGTCGCAGGGCTCGCACCCCGAACCGGTCGACCAGTCGGCGCTCGGGTGGCTCGCGGACGGCGAGCACGTGCTCCCGCCGGAGTTCGGGTACTTCCTCGCGCACACCCGGCGGATGGAGCCCGCGCTGACCGCATCGGTCTCGGGCCTGTCGTACGACGGGCAGTTGACGTCGATCGTGAGCGGCCGGCACTTCGACGACCTCGACCCGGGCGTCCACCCCGTGCCGGTCGTGCACAGCGGGAACACGACGTCGTCCGAGGAGGAGGCAGCACGGGTCGTCGAACTCGCGCGAAGCCTGATCGGTCGCCGGTGGGTCGACGGCGACGTGTCGCGGGCGCTGACGGACGAGGACGTCATCGTCGTCGCGCCGTACAACGCGCAGGGGGCGCTCATCCGCGAGGCCCTCGACCGCGCCGGACTCCGAGGGACCCAGGTCGGCACGGTCGACATGTTCCAAGGTCGCGAGGCCGTGGTGTCGATCACGTCGCTCGCGGCCTCGAGCGCGGCGGACATCCCGCGCGGGCTCGACTTCCTGCTCATGCCGAACCGGCTCAACGTGGCGCTGTCCCGGGCGCAGTGGGCGGCCTACCTCGTCTACTCGCCGGCACTCACCACGGGGCTGCCCCCGTCGATCGGCGGGCTGTCGCTGCTGTCGCGTTTCATCGAGCTGGTCGAGCTGCACCGCTGACACCCTGCGTCGGAGCGCGGCCGTGACGATCCCGGTTCACGGACACCGCGGATCGCGGACCGGGATCGTCCACCGCGGATCGTGGGTCACCACGTCGGTGGCGCCCGCCCTTGTCAGGGTGGCGAGACCCAGGACGACCGGCGGGACTAGCCCTGAGCGGGCTCCGAGCCTTCGGCTGCGTCGTCACCGGGGATCTCGCCGCGCATCTGCGCCCGGATCCCGGCGAGCACGTCCGCGTGCAGGAAGTTCGCGTCCTCGGCGCTGGTCGGATCGACGACGATGCCGAACTCCTCGGGCACGGCGGTGACGAGCTCGGCCATCCGGACCGGGCGGGCCTCGGTGCCGGGGACCCCCTCCGTGAGCTGCGCGGGGTCGGTGAACACCGGGACGAACGGCAGGTCGCGGATCATCACGTGCGCGATGCTCCCGCCCTCGGGGTCACCAGCGGGCTTCCACGGCACCCACGCGGCGCTGCCGAGGAACCCCTGCGCCGACGACGCCATGCGGCGCCGCAGGGCTCCGGCGGGCGACTCGGTCTTGCCGGCACCCGGGCCGAATGACGACCCGCTCGTGTCGCTGCTGCTCATGGGGTTCCCTCCGCCGTGGTGTGCCCGGCCATGCTCCCACGTCCCGGGAGCGGAACCGAATGCGCACTGGGGCCACCGGTGTCGGCGCTCGCGTCTACAGTCCGAGCAAGTCCGCACCTCCAGGTCAGGAGCACCGTGCCACCACTGCAGTTGACCCGACGGTCGCTCCTCGCGGGCGCCCTCGGGCTCGGCGCGGCCACCGCCCTGAGCGGGTGCGTCGCGAACAACGGGCCGCAGCCGAGTACTGCGGCGCCTGGCTCGAAGGCCGACATCGGCGAAGTCGAGGGGACGCTGCGCTTCGCGTTCTGGGGCGGCAGCGACGGCGAGAACAGCGGGTTCGCGCGCGCCAAGGCCGGGTTCGAGGAACGGCACCCGAAGGCGACGATAGAGTTGCAGACGCTGCCGTACGACGGGTTCTTCTCGGGCATCGACCGGGGCATCCTGTCGCGCACGGCGCCCGACGTGTTCCGGGTCGACTACACGAGCATCGGGAAGTACACCTCGCACGGGGTGCTGCTCGACATGACGCCGTACCTCAGCGCGTCCGAGGCGAAGGGCTTCCTGCCGGCGCTGTACGACGCCGTGCGGTTCGAGGGACGGACGTACGGTGTGCCGCACCAGACCGACACATCGGCGATCGCGTTCAGTCGGAAGGCCCTCGACGAGGCGGGCATCGGCGCTGTGCCCGACCGGCTGGAGGACGCGTGGACGTGGGAGGAGTTCTCCGACGTCAGCACGAAGCTCCGGAAGACCCTGCCCGACGACAAGTACCCGTTCGCCTACGACTGGACGGCCGCCGGCGCCTACCGTTGGGCGAGCTTCCTGTACCAGGCGGGCGGGTCGCTGCTCACGGAGGACCTGCGGCACTCCGCGGTCGACGGGGACCCGGCGCGCAAGGCGATGGCGTTCACGCAGCGGTTCTTCGACGAGGAGTGGGTGCCGGCGAACAACACCATCAAGACGACGGTCTACTCGGACAACTTCTTCCTCAACCAGACCGTGGCGATGACGTTCATCGGGGACTTCCTCGTACCCGAGCTCGCCGACGGCGCGAACGGGTACCAGGGCGGCGAGTGGGCGACGACCTACATGCCGCGGGACCGGGCGGCGGCGTCCGACCTCGGCGGCAACGCGATCGTCGCGACGCGGGACACCGAGAACCCGGAACTCGCGGCCGCGTTCCTCAAGTTCCTCGTGGAGGAGGACCAGATGCGCGACTTCTGCCAGCTCGCCAACGAGCTCCCGACGCTGCAGACCCTGGCGGACCAGACGCTCGACTACGCGGTCCGCCCGGACGTGATGGGCGTGTTCACGCAGCAGGCCACGACGATCACCGAGACGGCCGTGCGCGAGACCGTGGTGCCGGGCTTCGCGTCGATCAACACCGCGCTGCAGGACCAGCTCGAGCTCGCGTTCCACGGCCGGGGCACCGAGCAAGCGGTCCGCGCGATCGACGCGGCGGTCGACCAGGCGGTGTCCGCGTGACGGGCGCGACGGAGCGCATCGGAGGCGCCACGGCGGGCGGAGCCGTGCGGCGCGGACCGCGGCGGTCTGCCGGGGTCTTCCGTGCCTCCAGTACGGCGGCGGCCTCCGCGTTCCTGCTGCCGAACGTCGTCCTGATCGTCGTCTTCACGCTGCTGCCGCTCGTGTACGCGCTGGTGATCAGCTTCCAGGACCTCGACTCGCTGGGCGGGACGAGCTGGGCCGGTCTCGGCAACTACGTGAAGCTCGTCACCGACCCGGTGTTCTGGCAGTCGGTGTGGAACACCGGCGTCTTCACGCTGTTCACGGTGCCGGTCGGCATGGCGATCGGGCTGGGGATCGCGGTGCTGCTGAACGGCGTGCTGCCGGGGCGGACGGTGTTCCGGACGATCATCTTCCTGCCGCTCGTCGTGTCGGGTGTCGCCACGGGCGTGCTCGGGGCGTGGATGTTCGACCAGAACAACGGGTTCATCGACAAGTTCCTGGCGACGCTCGGGCTGCCGCAGGTGGACTGGCAGTCGAGCGGTGGGTGGGCGATGACGGCGGTCATCCTCATGACGCTCTGGCAGCGCATCGGCTTCGACATGCTCATCTACCTGGCGGGGCTGCAGGGCGTCGACCCCGCGGTGCAGGAGGCCGCGTCGACCGACGGTGCGACCGGCTGGCAGCGCTTCCGGCTCATCACGTTCCCGCTGCTCGGCCCGTCGACGTTCTTCTTGCTCGTGATGAACCTCATCTACTCGTTCCAGGTGTTCGACACCGTGTGGGCGATGACCCGCGGCGGGCCCGGGTACGGCACGACGACGGTGGTGTCCTACGCCTACCGGGTCGCCTTCGACGAGCACGGGCCGCAGCTGCTCGGCTACGGCGCGGCGGTCGGCATCGTGATCTACCTCGTGACGCTCCTCATCACGGGACTGCAGTGGCGCTTCAACGCCGGACGGGACCAGACGGACTGATGACCTCATCGACGTGGGACACCGGCGCTGCGGCCTCGGGTCGGTCCGCCGCGGCTGCGAGCACCACCGCCACCCGGTCGCCCCGGAAGCGCGGCGGGAAGCTCCTCTGGCTGCGCCTGACCGTGGCGGTGGTCGTCACGGTCGTGATGGCGTTCCCGCTCTACTGGATGGTGCTCACGGCGTTCTCGACGCGCGCCGACCTGTACGCACCCGGGCTGCAGCTCTGGCCGCAGCACCCGACGCTGCAGAACTTCGTCCGGCCGTTCCAGGAGTTCCCGGTCTGGCGGTGGTTCGCGAACTCGCTGCTCGTGGCGGTCGTCGTCACCGTCATCACGGTGTTCTGCAACCTGCTCGCCGGGTACGCGTTCGCGAAGCTGCGGTTCCGCGGCCGCAACGCCCTGTTCCTCGTGCTGCTGTCGACGCTGATGATCCCGCCGCAGGCGATCATCGTGCCGCAGTTCTTCATCTCGATCGGCCTGCACCTGTACGGCGGGCTGTGGGCGGTGATCCTGCCCGAGGCGGCGGCGATCTTCGGGGTGTTCCTGGCGCGGCAGTTCTTCCTCGCGGTGCCCGACGAGCTCATCGAGGCGGCGCAGCTCGACGGCGCCGGACGCTTCCGCACGTTCGTGTCCGTCGTGCTGCCGCAGTGCCGACCGCTCCTCGCCGTGCTCGTGCTGCTGACGTTCATGGGGGAGTGGAACGCGTTCGGGTGGCCGCTCGTGGCGCTGTCCGGCAACCAGGACCTGTTCACGGTGCCGATCGGCATCGTCGGGACCCTGCAGGGGCAGTACACGTCGGACTACGGCGCGATCATGGCCGTCAACCTGCTCATGATCCTGCCGATCGTCGCGCTCTTCCTCGCCTTCCAGCGCTACTTCGTCGAGGGTCTGTCGCGGAGCGGCCTGCGGTGACGCCGGGTGTCCGTCCGACGGCGGACGACGTTCGGCGCTGGGTCGCGGAGGACTTCGGCCTGCACGCGGTCGTCGTCGACGAGGTCACCGGCGGCACCGACACCTCCGCCGCGGTCTGGCGGGTCATCGACCGCGAGGGCATCGCCTGGGCGGCGAAGTGGACCACCCGTCCGAGCCGTACCGGCACGCGGCTCGTCTCGTCGATGGCGGCCGCCGGCCTCGAGGGCACGCCCGCCACCCGCACCACCGCCGACGGTCGGCGCCGCAGCCGCCGGGCCGGCGGCAAGCTGGCGCTCACCCGGTGGTCCGACGGCGCGGACGCGGCCACCGTCGGACTCGGCCTGGAGGCATGGCGTGCGTACGGCGCGCTCCTCGCGGACGTGCACGCCCACGCCTTCCCCGTGCCGCCGCGCCGGCAGGGAGCGCGCCGGGGCATCCGCCGCCGCAGGCGCCGGTACCGCTCGGAGATCCGCGCGCTCGACGCCGCGGCCGTGTCCGGCTCGGACCCGGTGCTCGACCTGTGGCGGGACGCCCGCGACCGGGTCGACCTGCTGCTGCGTGGGACGACGCTCGCAGCCGGTTCCCCGAGCGAGCTCGTGCCGTGCCACGGCGACCCGCACCTCGGCAACGTGCTCGTCGAGTCGGACGGGTCGCTGCGGCTGGTCGACTGGGACGAGGCCGTGGTCGGCCCCCGCGAGATCGACCTGCACCTGGTCGAGTTCAGCGTGCTGTTCACGCCCGCGACGCCGGAGCAGCTCGCGGCCTTCCGCGCCGGGTACGGCCCGGTCGAGCTCGACGAGTGCCGGCTCGTGCGGTACGCCTGCATCCGGGCGCTCGAGGACCTGACCTCGACGATGGCGGCTGCCCTCACGAGCACCGGTGCCGACCAGGACGAGGCGGTCCGTGTCTTCACGGGCATCCTCGCGCCGACGGGCTCGGCCTCGCTCGTCGAGCCACGGCTGCGGCAGTCGCTCGACCAGCGGGGCGTCTGACAGCCCGGCCACCTGCGCGACGGGCGGAGCGCGACGGAGGTGGGTCGTGCCTCCAGACCGACGACGGCGCCCGACCCACCGGGTGGGCCGGGCGCCGGACGGGCCACGTTCAGTACTTGGCCGACTGCCCGCCGTCGATCGGGACGACCGTCGCGTTGACGTACGAGGCGTCGTCCGACAGCAGGAAGGCGACGACGGCGGCGATCTCGGGGGCCTCACCGTAGCGCTTCGTGGGGTTGACCTGGATGAACTCCTCGGCGGCCTTCCGCGGGTTCTCCGCGTCGAGCTGCTTCATCGAGTTCTCGACCATCGGCGTCCAGATCGCACCCGGCGCGATGGCGTTGATGCGGATGCCGTACTGGCCGTACTCGACGGCGGAGTTGCGGGTGAGGCCGACGACGCCGTGCTTGGCCGCGGCGTAGCCCGACTGGTTGCCGATGCCGCGGATGCCGCCGACGCTCGCGGTGTTCACGACCATGCCGGAGCCCTGCTCGCGCATCACCCCGAGGACCTTCTCGAGGCCGAGGAACACGCCCCGGAGGTTGATCGACACGACCTTGTCGAACTCGGCGGCGGTGAAGTCCTCGGTGGGGTTCTGCTTGCCCTCGATGCCGGCGTTGTTGAAGAAGCCGTCGATGCGGCCGAAGCGCTCGGTGGTCGCGGCGACCTAGGCGTCGACCTGGGCCTCGTCGGAGACGTCGGCGACGGTCGTCAGGACCTGCGCGTCGGGGGTCGCCTCGAGGACGGCGGACTTCGTGGCCTCGAGTCCCTCGGCGGAGACGTCGACGAGGGAGAGCTGCGCGCCCTCGGCGGCCAGACGGACGGCGGTTGCGCGGCCGAGGCCGGAGCCACCGCCGGTGATGAGGACGACGCGGTCGGTGAAGCGGGTGGTGGATGTCATGGATGGCCTCCTGCGGTCTTCGACGGTGAAGGGCTCGGGTCCAACGGTGGGGCGACGAGTCCGATCGATGCGTCTGCATCGATGCCATTTAGGCTACACCTGTCGTTCAGCAGGCGCGACCCACGCTCAGCAGCGGGCGAGCACCCGCTCCATCGCATCGTGCTCGGCCGGCGCGACCCAGAGCCGGTAGGTGGTCTTCACCGCGATCTGGTGCTCGATGTACGTGCAGCGGAACGCCGTGTCCGCGGGCAGCCAGGTCGCGGCGTCGCCCGAGCGCTTCTGCGCGTTCGAGTGCCCGTCGACCGCGAACAGGTTCACCGGGTCGTTCGCCAGGGCCTCCCGCTGCTCCTGGCTGAGCTGCTGCGCACCGGTGCGCCACGCGTTCTCGAGGGCGACGACGTGGTCGATCTGCACGAGCGTCGAGGTCGTGTTGCCGCGCACGAAGTCGACGCGGTCGCCGGTGTACGGGGAGACGAGGGTGCCGCGCAGGACCTTGCAGGGCCCCTGCCGTTCGACGTCGGTGAGGTCGCGGGCCAGGACGTCGTTGCGGGTGTCGCAGCCGTTGTGGTCGACGTCGAGCCAGGCGGTGCCGAAGCGGGCCTCGCGGTCGTAGCCGGTGGCGGGGGCCTTGCCCTTGACCGGCAGGGCGGCGAGCTGGCTGCGGGCGGTGGCGGCTGCGGTCGCGTCGGTCGGGCTGGTCGCCCTGGTGGGGTAGGTCGCGTCGGCGGTCGGCCTGGAGGCGCTGCCTGCGTCGGTCGCGCTGGTCGCCTCGGTCGTTGGGACGGCGGTGATGGTCGGTGCGGCCGTCGACGAGGGCGCTCGGTCCGTTGCCGCGTCGGCGTCGCCGTCGGTCACGCCGGTGGTGTGCAGCAGCCAGCCGGCCAGGGCGACCACAGCGATGAGCCCGAGCGACGCGAGTGAGGTCCGGGCTGTGCGGCGCGAGGACGTGGGACGGGTGGAACGCGGACGGCGTCGACGGGACGTCATGGGGAGAGCCTTCGGTGGAGCGGTGGAGCGGTGGAACGGACCCGGGTGGACCGTCGTCGATCATCCCGTGAAGCACCGACGGAGCACGGCGTAGACACGGGGCATGACCGATCACGCGAACCCCTCCGTGCCCGTCACCGGTGGGTCGATGCCGCTCCTCGGCTTCGGCACCTGGCAGATCCCGGACGCCGACGCCCCCGCCGCCGTGGGCGCCGCGCTCGAGGCCGGCTACCGCCACATCGACACCGCGACGGGCTACTCCAACCAGCGCGGCGTGGGGAAGGCGCTCGCCGACTCCGGCCTGGCGCGCGACGACGTCTTCGTCACGACGAAGCTGCCGCCGGACAACGCCGACCGGGTCCGCCAGACCATCGAGGAGAGCCTCGACCAGCTCGGGCTCGACCACCTGGACCTCTGGCTCGTGCACTGGCCCCCGAACGGCGAGGCCCGACCCGACGTGTGGGAGCAGGTCGTCCAGGCGCAGGCGGACGGGCTGACCCGGGCCGTCGGCGTGAGCAACTACTCGCTCGCGCAGATCGACGAGCTGACCGACGCGACCGGGACGACCCCGGCCGTGAACCAGATCCGGTGGAGCCCGGCCGAGTACGACGCCGAGGTCGCCGCCGGGCTGCAGGAGCGCGGCGTGGTGCTCGAGGGGTACAGCCCGTTCAAGGCGAGCAACCTGCAGGACCCGACGCTCGTCGAGATCGCCCAGGCGCACGACGCCGACAGCGCGCAGGTCATCGTCGCGTGGCACGTCGCGCACGGGTTCGTCGTGATCCCGAAGTCGTCGAACCCGGAGCGCATCCGGTCGAACGCGCTCGGGGCGCACCTGGAGCTGAGCGCTGATGAGGTCGCGCGGATTGACGGCCTCGCCGGCTGATCCCCGTTCGACGGCGGGCTCAGGTCGGGAACGGCCAGGGCCCGCCGTCGTCGTACGGCTCGGCGAGGTGGACGCCCTCGGCCTGAGCGATGCGGCGGAGTTTCCGGTCGAAGGTGGCGAGCTGGCCGTGCACGGCCTGCGCCGTGACGAGGACGACCGCATCTGGCATGCCGAGCCGGCAGCTGGCGCGGACGTCGGCTTCCCGGCGCGCGGTACGACCCGTGACCGGGACGATCCTCACGCCGAGTCGCTCGATGGTGCCGCGCTCTCGATCGGCGTGCCCGCGGGAGGCCGGTCGCACGAGCATCTCGGCGAGGGTCAGGGCCGAGGTGCAGAACTCGTCCCACGCGTACTCTTCGACCAGGTCGTACGCCCGCTCGTGCAGACCGTCACCCTCGTCGAGGAGCGCGATCACGATGTTCGCATCCAGGACCATCACCTTGTCAGTTGCCTTCGCCGGGGTCTCTCCGGCCCGTTCGACCAGACACCTCGGCTGCCGCCGAAGGACCCGCCGAGGTTGATCTCGGCGCCGTTGCGCAGGCGGAACGTGGACGTCGCCGTGGTGCGGTCGTGCCGGACGACTCCGGTTCGCGGGGGCTCGAGATCGGTGTGGGACCCGACGTCCGGCTCGTTGTCGGGCTCGGCAGGGGGCGGTGGGAGGAGGTCCACGACCGGGGTCGTCGGCGCGGGACGCGGCTGAGCGGAGCGGCTGGGTTCGACGAACATGCGGCGACGGTACCGGCGCAGGCACCCGGTCACGAAGGAGTTCGTATGTCGCCGCTCAGGTGAGCAGGGACCGGATGTCCTCGGCGGTCAGGTCGTCGGCGAACAGGGCGTCGTCGTCGATCATGGTCGCGAAGAGCTCTGCCTTCTTGGCCGCGAGGGCGAGGACCTTCTCCTCGATGGTGTCCTCGGCGATGAAGCGCTGCACGTTCACTGACCGGGTCTGTCCGATGCGGTGCGTCCGGTCCACCGCCTGCGACTCGGCGGCCGGGTTCCACCACGGGTCGAGCACGAAGACGGTGTCCGCCTCGGTCAGGGTCAGCCCGAAGCCGCCGGCCTTCAGCGAGATGAGGAACGCGGGCGCGCTGCCGGTCCGGAAGCGGTCGATGACCTGCGGGCGCTTCCGGGTCGACCCGTCGAGGTACTCGTAGCCGATGCCGCGGGCGTCGAGCGCCTCGGCGACCATCCGCAGGAACGTCGTGAACTGGCTGAACACCAGGGCGCGGCGGCCCTCGGCGGCGAGCTGTTCGAGCTCGTCGAGTAGCAGGTCGAGCTTCGCCGAGGGGATCTGTTCCGTGGGCGCGGCGGCGACGTCGGCGCCCTGGTCCGCCTGGTGCACGAGTGCCGGGGAGAGCGCGAGCATCCGGAGGAGCGTCAGCGACCGGAAGACGATCATCCGGTTGCGCGCCAGGTCGTCGATGAGGTCGAGGACCTTCAGGCGCTCCCGGTTCAGGGTCGTCTCGTAGAGCGCGCGGTGCGCCGGGTCGAGCGTCACCCGGACGACCTGTTCCTGCTTCGGAGGCAGGTCGGCGGCGACGCTCTCCTTCGTCCGCCGGAGCATGAGCGGGCGGATCCGACGCCGCAGTCGGGCCGTGAGTTCCTTGCGGGCGTCCCCGCGGAGGTCGGGGGAGCCGAGCGGCTTGACGTAGTCGTCTCCGAAGCGCGACCACGACGACAGCAGTCCGGGCGCGACGACGTGGAACAATGCCCAGAGGTCGGTCAGCCCGTTCTCGAGCGGCGTGCCGGTGATCGCGAACTTCACCGGCGCGGGCAGGTCGGCCGCGACGCGGTGGGTCTGCGATTGCGGGTTCTTCACGAACTGCGCCTCGTCGAGCACGAGTGCGGACCAGGACAACCCGGTGTACTCGGCCGCGTCGAGGCGCAGCAGGGCGTAGGACGTCACGACGACGTCCGACGCTGCGGCGGCACGGGCGACCCGGGCGTGGTTCTTGAGCGAGGTCGCCGTGACGGTGGTCACGCGGAGCGTCGGGGTGAAGCGTGCTGCCTCGTCCGCCCAGTTGCCGACGACCGACGTCGGCGCGACGACGAGGAACGGCGGTGCGTCGGGCTCGGCCTCGCGGGCGGCGGCGATCATCGCGAGCACCTGCAGGGTCTTGCCGAGGCCCATGTCGTCCGCGAGCACCCCACCGATGCCGTGCTCGCGCAGGAACCGGAGCCACGCGTAGCCGGCGTGCTGGTACGGCCGGAGCTCGGCGTGCACGGTCTCGGGAACGGGGACCTCGTCCGGCGGCGCAGCGTCGAGCAGGCCCGCTGCGATCCGCTGCCAGCGCTCGTCGTGCTCGGTCTCGTCGGCGAGCTGGTCGAACTCGGACCACAGCCCGGCCTGCAGCGGGGTCACGGTCAGGGCCTGGTCGGGCTCCCACTCGTCGAGTTCGCGCGCCTCCTCGATGAGCTCCTTGAGCCGGTCGAACGTCGGGTCGGCCAGCGACAGGTACGACCCGTCGATGAGCTTCATGCGGCGGTCGCGCTTCGCCAGCGCCCGGAGCAGCGGGGTGAACGGGATCTGCCGCCCGTTCACGGTGACGAAGATGCCGAGGTCGAACCAGTCGTGCTTCTCGGACGGCATCGTCGTGACGCGGATGTGCGGCCGGCCGGTCAGCCGCTCGTGGTCGCCCGGTTCGCCCTGCACGACCGTCCGGACGCCGTGCGCGGGCAGGGCCGGCAGCAGCTCCGTCGCGAAGACGGCGACGTCCGCACCGTCGACCGTGCCGTCCTCGAACCAGGCGAGACCGCCACCAGGGCCGGGAGGCGCGGATCGCCCGCCGTCGTCGGCCTGCGTCGAGGGCTCGGCCGGGTCGTCCGCGGCACGCACGCCCGACAGGTCGGGGAGCGGGCCGTGCAGGGCGACCGGGTCCTTCCGCCCGTCGACGTGCCACCGCCACTGCAGGTGCAGGCGGTCGTCGGTGCGCGGTGCCCGGGCGGGCTCGAAGGTCGCCGTCAGCACGAGCTCGGGCGGGGTCCGCTCGGGGAGCTCCACCGAGCCGTCGGAGCTGACGAGGCCGAGTGCGCCGCGGAGCCGCGGCGACCAGTCGGCCAGGAACTCGTCGACCGACTCCGGCGGGACGGTGATGCGCGCGCCCTCGACGAGCATCCGGCGCTGGTCCGCCGGGACGGGCGTGGCGGTCGGCGCGAGGGTGACGTGGAACTCGGGGCTCTCGCGGAAGGCGTAGACGCCGTGGTCGCCGATCGTGCGCGCCGACCCCTCGGGCACCGGACGTCCGTCGACGACGGCGCTCGCGCCGATGACCAGCGCCCCGTCGTGACGGGCTGCGTCGAGGAGCACGCGGGCCTCGGCCCCGAGGACCGCGCCGCCCTCGCGCTTGCCGGTGACGAAGGCGATGCCCAGGCCTGCCGCCTGCTGCAGGAGCGGCCAGAGCAGCGGGCTGCCGAAGTCGTCGAGGTGGATCCAGTCGCTCTCGCCCGGCAGTCCCGCGAGCTGGCCGGCGCGGTGCAGCGCGGAGAACTGCAGGAACCAGGCGTGCTGCTCGGGCGCGATGCCGAGTCGGTTCATCGAGTAGGGGAGCGTGCCCCAGGTGAGCTGCCCGCGGACCCAGTTGCCGGCGGCACTGCGGGTGACCGGTCGGACGCCGAGCCGCACGCTGCGTGCGCGCGACGGGAGCGCCCGACCGGCTGCTCGCGCACGTGAGGCGAGCGCGGCGGGGACCGCGTCGCGCAACTCGAACTGCAGACCCATCGGCGTGCCCTGCGGGGCGACCACCTGGTCGTCGTCACCGGCGAGGCGGGCGAGGTCGAGCCTCCAGTCCGGGATGGGCGGAGCGGGCGGCGGCGTCGCTGCCCGGGGCTCGGCGGCGAGGGCCCGCGCGTTGATGGTGAGGAGCGCGGCGGCGACGTGCTTGCAGTCGCCGCCGAGGGGACAGGAGCAGGTGCTGCGGACGGGGCGGACGAACTCGCCGCGGGCGACGGTCGTCTCGACGCGGAGCTCGTACGGGTCGTCGGCGGATCCGGAGACGGTCGCGGTGACCGTGCCGTCGTCGTCGTGCCAGGTGGCGTCCTCGACCAGACCGGCGCGGACGACGTCGCGGGCGCGGCCGAAGGTCTGCGGCCCGACGAAGCGGATGACGTCGACGGCGTCGATCATCGGGGCAGCGGGCACGTCACCATGCTGCCAGTCGCCACCGACCTCCGCTGCTGGCCCTCCGCTGCTAGCGTGGGCGGGCGCCGGACGGCGCGCGACACGAGGGGATCGCATGGGGAACGTAGTGCGCGGCGGAGCCGTGGTGGCAGGGGCGGTGGCGACGGTCGTCGCCCTGTCAGGGTGCAGCGTGCTGGGCACGGGTTCGCAGTCGGCCGAGGCCCCGGCACCGAGCGCGACCGCAACGACGGCGGCGACGCCCGGCAAGGCGTCGTGCGACCTGTCCTCCGGCACCGGCTCGGTGTCGATCGAGGAGACAGCGGACGCCTACCGCGTCGAGTGGTCCGGCGTGCCGACGGTCGATGAAGGGGTGCGACAGGAGTACCAGGTGCAGCTCGGCACCGCGGCGCAGGACGAGCACGTCACGATGCTCATCGAGTTCGACAGCATCAGCGGCACGGCCTACGGGTGGTTGGACCCGGACACGCTCGAGGTCGCGCCGGTGCCCGGCGAACCGGACACGTCGGCGGGCACCATCGTCGGGACCTTCCCCAAGCAGCACGAGATTGACGCTGCGTGGTGGTCGCCGACCTGGTCGAAGACCGGCGGCGGGGACTCGACGACCACGTGGTGCAGCGAGGACGGCCAGGTCCTCGACTGGACGCCGCTCGCCTGACGGAGCGTGTCCGCGTCCCGTTCTGGGGGCGTCGCTGACAGCGGCTCAGGTGCAGGATCGATGCGTGCTGCAGTCGCTGGTCTACATGAGTTCCGCCACCGAGCCCTTCGACGAGGGTGAGCTCGAGGCGGTGCTCGAACACGCCCGGACGCGGAACACCGCCGACGGCCTGACCGGCATGCTCGTGCACCGTGGTGGGCGGTTCATGCAGCTGCTCGAGGGGCCGTACGACGCCGTGATGGCGACCTACGCGCGGATCGTCGCGGACGAGCGGCACGACGAGGTCCGGCTGCTCGTCGAGGAGTCGATCCACACGCGGCGGTTCCCGGATTGGTCGATGGCGTACGACCGCGAGACCGACGGTGTCGAGGTGCCCGAAGGGTTCAGCACGTTCCTCGACCAGGGCGACCAGAGCGCCGACCAGAGCCGGCCCCGCGAGCTGCTGCGGTGGTTCCGGAACCACCCCATGGCGGACCCGACCGCGGCCAAGGGCAAGCACCGGCGTGACGCCTGAGTCGGGCTGACCACCGGTGGAGCGGCTGGTCCGGGGGCGGCGGGTCGTCGGTCCATACTGGTCCGGTGACGACACTGCGAGGCATGATCCGCTCGACCGAGACGCGTGAGGCCGAGGGCTACGCCGACTCCGTCGTGGCCGCCAAGGAGGCAGCGATCGCCGCACTCGACCTGGACGGGTTCGAGCTGACGCAGACGAACGCGGTCGAGAGCAAGGCGACGGGGGAGACCACGATCAAGGCGACCGCACGCTCGACGGAGACGCGGGAGCACGAGGCGTCGGGGCCGAACTACGAGGCGGCGCTGGCGGCGTACCGGAACACGGTGCCCGAGGGGTGGCAGGCGCAGCACGTGTGGGTGGTGGCGGAGTAGCGCCGGACGGGGAGTGATGAGCGATTCCCAGACGGTCGACGAGGCGTTCGCGAACGAGTTCGTGGCCGCTGTGCGAGCCCGCTTCCAGGACAGCGACCTCCTGCGCGACGGCATGGAGTGGGTCGCCGGCGGCGTCCAGCGTCCGGACGTCGCGGTCGTGCTCTACCGCGACCGTCCAGGTGGTCCGGTACTCGGTCGGCGCTACCCACTGCAGGAGTACTCGGCGTTGTTCGGTGGCGAGACGCCGCAGTGGCTCGCGACGGAGGCGTGGGTGTCCGACATCACGGCCCCGTCGGGCGACGGGGTGCCGAAGGACGTCGACTGGGCGGACGGACTCGTGCGCCAGCCGGAGGAGGTCCGCTGGCTGGACTAGAGCCCGGCGGCGCGCGTGCTCTCCTGGCGAGAGGACGCGCGCCGTCGCCCTCTGTGCGCGAGGTTCAGCGTTGCTCCACAGCCAGCTTGCTGTGCTTCCGCGAGTACCCGAAGTACACCCCGAGTCCGATGGCGAACCAGATCGCGAAGCGCACCCACGTCTCCCACTGCAGGAACGTCACGAGCCACAGCGAGGCGACGACCCCGATGATCGGCACGACGGGCATGAACGGGAGCCGGAACTGCCGGTCGAGGTCGGGCTGCCGGTAGCGCAGCACGATCACCGCCGAGCAGACGACCACGAACGCGAGCAGGATCCCGATGTTCGTCAGCTCCGCGACGACGCCGATCGGCAGCACCCCCGCGAGCACCGCCGACGCGATGCCGAGGATCCACGTCACCCGGGTCGGCACGTGCCGCTTCGGGTCGGTCTTCGCGAACCACTTCGGCATGAGCCCGTCGCGGCTCATCGAGAACCAGACGCGCGAGGCTCCGAGCATGAACGTCACGAGCACGGTCACGATGCCGACGATGGCCCCGATTGCGATGACGTTCGCGACCCCGCCGAGCCCGACCGACGCGAACGCCGACGAGAACCCCGAGGCGGGGTCGATGTCGGTGTACTTCTGCATGCCGGTGAGCACGAGCGTCGCCAGGACGTAGAGCACCATCGCGATGCCGAGCGACAGCAGGATCGCCTTCGGCATGTGCTTCCGCGCGTCGGTGGACTCCTCGGCGGCGGTCGACATGGCGTCGTAGCCGAACACGGCGAAGAACACCGTGGCGGCGCCGGTCATCACCCCGCCGAAGCCGAACGGGAAGTACGGCGAGTAGTTCGCGCTGTTGATGTGGAACACCCCGAGCACGACGATGAGCACGACGAGGCCGACCTTGATCGCGACGGCGACGAGTTCGAAGCGTGCGGCGCTGCGGATGCCCCGGGTCAGGACGAACGCGGTGAGCAGGCAGAGCAGGATCGCGAACACGTCGACGACGTGGCCGTCCCCGGTCCCTGGCGCGCCGAGCATCCACGCGGGCAGGTCGACGCCGAACTGCCCGACCAGGAACCCGACGTAGCCGGAGATGCCGATCGCGACGACGGCGACGATCGCGGTGTACTCGAGCAGCAGGTCCCAGCCGATGAACCACCCGACGACCTCGCCGAGCACGGCGTACCCGTACGTGTAGGCGCTGCCGGCCTTCGGGATGAGCCCGGCGAACTCCGCGTACGACAGTGCAGCCGCGGCGCTGGCGACCCCCGCGATGAGGAAGCTGATGAGGACGGCGGGGCCGGCGACGCCGTTCGCGACGGTGCCGGCGAGGGTGAAGATGCCCGCGCCGATGATGCCGCCGATGCCGATGGCCGTGAGCTGCCAGAGGCCGAGGTGCCGTTTCAGACCGCCCTCGCCCTCGGGCCCGTCGTCGATCGTGTCGATGGGCTTCCGCCGGAAGATCCCCTGTGTCGTCGTCGTCACGCGCCCACTCTGCTCCTTCTGCGGCGGCGGTGGTAGACCCGGCTGCATGCATCGAGCTGCTCGTGTCGAACCCGGTCCCGGCCAGGAGTCCGTCTGGGACTACCCGCGTCCTCCTGCCGTCGAGGCGGTCCGCGACCGCGTCGTCGTGCGGCTCGGCGGGAGGGCCGTGGTCGACACGACCGACGCCGTCCGGGTGCTCGAGACCTCGCACCCGCCGGTGTACTACGTCCCGATGGCGGGGCTCGAGCTGCGTCCGGCGCAGGGGTCGAGCATGTGCGAGTTCAAGGGGCGTGCGCGCTACTTCGACGTGGTCGGCGGGGACGGGGTCGTCGCGCCCCGGGCGGCGTGGAACTACCCGACGCCGGAGCCCGGGTACGAGGACCTCCGCGACCGGGTGGCGATCTACCCGTCGGCGGTGGACTCGTGCGAGGTCGGCGGCGAGGTCGTGCAGGCGCAGGAGGGTGACTTCTACGGCGGGTGGATCACCTCGCGGGTGGTCGGACCCTTCAAGGGCGGGCCGGGCACGCTCGGCTGGTGACCACGCGCCGGCCCGCGCCGGACCGCGCCGGGTCGGACGGAGCAGCGTCGGGCCGAGCGGAGCCGGACCGGCGGGGCGGACGCGCCCCGGTCCTCCAGGCCGTCGTCGAGCGGTGCCCAGCCGCCGTCAGCGGCGCGCGTAGGGCGACCAGAATGGCGGCGGGAAGGCCCCGTCCGTCGCGAAGGTGAGCAGCTGCCAGCCCATCATCACCAGGCCGAGTGCCCCGAGCACCAGGCCGATCCACGCCCAGACGCGCACCGCGCGGCGGCGCCCGGCGAGGTGCGCGGCACGGAGACCACAGAGGACGCAGACGACGCCGAACACGAGCTCGAGGGTGACGTGCCGCGCCATGTCGGCGGCAGGCACGATGATCCCCATCCAGAGCGAGAGGGGAGCGAGCAGCACGGCGACGGTCGCCAGGACGGCGGGCGGTTCGTGGTCGCGAGCGCCTGCTGCCATGGGTCCGAACCTACCGAGGTGACGTGCGTCGTGCGCGCCGACGTGGACCGCCGCGTTGCGCGCTGCTCTGCGACGCGCCGGACGGCTGTCGAACGAGCGAGCACGATGGGGGCATGCGTTCCTTCGTCCGTGTCCTCCTCGGTGCCGCGCTCGTCTTCGCGGGCACCAGCCACCTCACCTTCGCCCGTCGCGACTTCCGGGCCCAGGTGCCGGACTTCGTGCCGCTCGACACGGACACGACGGTGCTGGCCTCGGGCGTGGCGGAGATCGGGCTCGGGAGCGCGCTCCTGTTCACGCCGCGTCGGCGCCGGAAGACCGTCGGGACGATCGCGGCGCTGTTCTTCACGGTGATCTTCCCGGGGAACCTGTCGCAGTGGGTCAACCGCCGCGACGCGTTCGGGCTCGACACCGACGAGAAGCGCGTCGCCCGCTTGTTCGGGCAGCCGCTGCTCATCTGGGCGGCGCTCTGGTCGACGCGAGGGTCCGGGTCCCGCTGATGTCCGCCCCGGCTGCGTCGCAGGACCCGGACGTGACGTCCGGGTCCGTCGACGTGGCCGGATCGGCTGCTGCGGCGGTGTCGGCTTCGTCGTCGGTGTCGGCTTCGTCGTCGGGGTCGCCAGTGTCGAGTGTGTCTGCGTCTGCGTCTGCGTCTGCGTCTGCGTCGTCCGTGTCGTCGCCGGCATCGTCCGGCCGGGAGGCACGACTCGCCGCCCGCACGCCCCGTCACGTCGTCGACGTGGTCGCCACGGTGCTGCTGCTCGCCCTGCTCGCGGTCGAGTCGGTGGCCGCCGGTGGCGGCATCGTGTTCCTGTCGCTGGCGTTCCACTCGTGCGCCGCCCCGGGCAACACCTGCGACGCCGGCCTCGGCACCGGGGTCGTGACCGTCGGGCCGGTCCTCGTCGCCCTGGTGCTCGTCGGCATGGTCGTCGGATGCGTGCTGCGGCTCGTCCGTCGACGCCTCGCCTGGCCCCTGGCACTCGTCGGGATCGCGGCGCAGGTCGTCGTGTTCTTCGCCGCGTTGCTGCTCGTCGACGCTGCGGTCCAGCACGGGTTCTGACCGTCCTCCTGCACAGGCAGTCGTCGCCGCGCGTGCGTCCACAGATCATCGATCGGCGCTGCTGCCGAGCGAGTTCGTCCCGCAGGCTCGGAGCATGTCAGGAACCGATCTGCTCGACCAGCTGTTCACCACGTCCGCCCGGACCGACGCCGACGTCGTCGCGCTCGTCTCCGGCGTCGTCGGACGCCCGATCCGGAGGCAGTGCTGGGTGCTCTTCCTCGACGAGCGGGCCGTCCCGGTGCCGTTCCTGCTGCCCGTGTCCGATCTGCCGCTGCAGCCGGACGAGCACGTCGAGGACTTCGCCACGCTCGTCGCCGAGGTCTGCGTCGACAACGCCGCGGCCGAGGTCGTGCTGGCGTGGGAACGGCCGGGCGAGACGCAGCTGTTCCCGGTCGACTGGGAATGGATCGACGCCTGCGCGTGCGCCTTCGCGGAGCGGGCGGTGCGCCTGCGCGGGCAGGTCGTGGTGAACGCCACGGGAGCGTCGATGGTCGAGCTCCACGACGCCGAGGAACTCGGGCCGGTGCTGCGGTGACCTCAGCCCTGCGGAGCGGTGTCGGGCACGGTCTGCCCCGTCAGTCCCTCGACGACGGCCTTCGCCTCCGGCCAGAACTTCGCGTAGTGGTCCGGGTCCGCGTTGATCTGCACCGCGTGCGCCATCTGCGTCGGGGTCATGGTCTTCCACCCCGGCGTCTTGACGAGCTTCGTGTAGAACATCGTCGCGGCGGTGTAGGGGTCCATCCGCTGCTCGTACGTGCCCCACGCGCCGTTGTCGCGCTGCTGGAAGAGCCCGCGGCTGTCCGGTCCGACGGCGTCCCCGTGGTCGAGGTTCACCAGGCTCGACTCACCGATCGCGGTCATCACGCCGACGGCCTGGGTGTGCGGGCCGATGCCGAGTGCCTGTGCGGCCTCGATGACGTAGGCCGCGTTCACCAGGCGGTCCTGGCAGAAGCCGGCGACGGGGCCCGCGGGCACCACGATCCCGCCGACCGTCCGCGAGGCGACGTCGGGGCACGCTGGTTCGGCGGAGACGGACTTCGCGGCGCCGGTCAGCGAGTGCACCGCGATGACGACGACCACGACGACCCCGATGACGGCTGCGACCACGCCTGCCCCGAACACCGAGGCGATGGTGATGCCGGCGCGGCGCATGTCGGGGTCCTTCCGGGCGGGTGGTCCCTCCGGAGAGCCGGACGGACGGGTGCAGGGCACGACGAGCGTACGGTCACCGGCTGGGAACCGCAGCCGCCCGATCGGGGGTGTCGGCGGCCGGGACCGCTGCCCGCCTGCGTTCGGCTCCCCGCACGTCGGCCCGTTCGTCCGCTGCTCAGTCGCGCTTCCGCCCGTCGCGGAAGGCCATCGACAGCGAGATCAGGACGATCGTCCCGATGGAGACCGCGAAGATGATCTCGCTCGCGTCCATCAGCCGTCCCGCCGGTCGACGCGCCGCCCGTCGTGCTGCCCGTCGTGCTGGCCGTCGATGCGCTCGGCGCCGTCGACGCTGTCGACGCGCTCGGTGCGGTCCCCGTCCTCGTGGTGGCGGTGTCCGGTCCCCGGTCGGATGACCGCGGTCGGCTCGGTGACCAGGCCGGTCGGTGCCTTCTGGGTCTGCTTGCGACCGTGCGTGAACCAGGTGAGGAGCCACAGCAGGACGCCGAGTCCGAGCAGCGCGCCGGCGATCTGGTACTGCTGCGGGTCACGACCGGACGAGAACGGCAGCACCAGCCAGAGACAGGTCACGACGCCGATCACCGGGATCACGACGCCGGCCCGGAAGTGCTTGTGCCCGACGTGATCGCGGCGGAGCACGAGCACCGACAGGTTCACGACCGCGAAGACCGAGAGCAGGAGCAGCGACGTCGTGCCGCCGAGGACCACAACGATGGGGGAGTCCGGGTCGAGCGAGACCCACCCGATGAGCAGGAGCGAGATGAGGGTGGTGAAGACGATCGCGGTCGAGGGGGTGCGACGGGCCGGCGAGACCCGCGACAGGAACCCGGGCAGCACGCCCTGCTTGCTCATGCCGTACAGCAGTCGGGACGCCATCATCATGTTGATCAGCGCCGTGTTGGCGACCGCGAACATCGAGATGAACGGCAGCAGGTCGGCGATGGGGAAGTCCGGCGCCGCGGTCTGCACGACCGTGACGAGCGGGGTCTCGTTGCCGGCGAGCTCGCCGATCGGCACGACGGCGACGGCGCAGATCGACACGAGCACGTAGATGACCGCCGTGATGCCCAGGCCGGTGAGCATCACCTTCGGGAAGATCCGCGATGGGTCCTTGGTCTCCTCGGCCATGTTCACCGAGTCCTCGAAGCCGACCATCGCGAAGAACGCCAGCGAGGTCGCGGTGGACACCGACAGCAGCAGTGTCTTGTCCTCGGGGGTGTCGAACATCACCACACGCGAGAAGTCCGCGTTGCCGCCGGCGATCGCCCAGAACCCGATGAGGATCACCATCACCAGACCGGACAGCTCCACCAGGGTGAGCACGACGTTCGTCTTGACGCTCTCGCTCACACCGCGGAAGTTGACCGCCATCACCGCGAGCATGAACCCCATCGCGATGAGCATCACGACGCCGTTCGGCAGTTCGAGACCGAAGCCCGCGCCGAGGTTGGCTGCGAAGGCCCGCGACGCCGTGCTCGCCGACGTGATGCCGGAGCACATCACGATGAACGTGACGATGAAGGTGACGAAGTGGATGCCGAACGCCTTGTGGACGTAGAGGGCGGCGCCCGCGGTCTGCGGGTACTTCGTCACGAGCTCCAGGTACGAGAACGCGGTGAGCAGGGCGACCGCGAACGCGATGAGGAAGGGCAGCCACGCGGCACCGCCGACCTCTGCGGCGACCTGACCGGTCAACGCGTAGACACCCGTCCCGAGGATGTCGCCGACGATGAAGAGCAGCAGCAGCTTGGGCCCGATGACGCGCTTGAGCGTGGGTTGCTCCTGCTGCGTCGCGTCCGACTTGGTGGTGGTCATACGTCAGCCTTTCCCGAGGGATGGCACTCTGTCTACTCTCACAGGAAGATCGCCGCTGCCTGCAACACGCCCGTTGCCCGGATCACGCGGCCGCTCTCGGGCGCCGGTCGCTACGCTCCGGGACATGTACGACGATGCCGACACCACCGAAGAACCCGTCGAGTTCGCCGACTTCAACGCCAAGCTGCTCGTGCTGGACGTCCTGTGCTACGACCTCGACGTGCTCGAGCCCTACGACGGTGACGCGGACGAGGACGCCGGCGAGGACCTCGACGTCGAGGGGCAGGACGACCGCGCCCGCGAGTACTACGACGACCTCGACCTGTTGCCGTCCCACCTGGCGCTGGTGACGGAGCTCACCGTCGACTCCGACCTCGAGGTCCTGCAGGACGTCCACCCCGGCTGGGACGGTTCCGACGACCGGTACGACCCGCAGAACTGGGACGACGTGCTCGACCTCCCGGAGCTGACGACCGTGTACGCCGCTGCGCCGCTGCCCGCGCACGTGACCGAGCGCCTCGCTGCGAAGGGCGTCGAGGTCCGCTCCGCCTGATCCTGCGCCCGTGCGCCCGGGTAGCGACAGCTCGTGCAACATCACACGCGACGAACGACACGTGCAATGTCGATCCATGCGCCCGCACCGGATGCGTGAGTACGGTGCGACATCGTCCTCGTCGAACGACACGTGCGATGTCGATGTCGGCGCGCGGACGAGCTGCCCCCAGCGCCCGCGTGCCCCGCCCTACCGCTGCAGCGCCCGCACCTGCTCGGTGAACTGCGCGGCACCGCCCTGCGCCGGGTGCCGCACCCCCACGGCGTCGATGCCCGCCAGCGCGAGCGCACCCTGGGCCTTCCGCCCGACAGCGACGACCCGGACCGGGTGTCCGGCGCCACGAGCCGCACCCAGGGCATCGAGCAGCGCGAGCGCGACCGGAGCACCCGAGCGCACCTCGGCCGGCCTCGGCGTCCGGTTCGTCAGTCGGTCGCCGGCGACGAACGGGTGGTGCGGGAAGATCGCCCACGCCAGGGGGAGCGGCCCGGACCAGTCCTGCAGCGCCGCGTGCACGACCCGCGACGAGGCCTCCCACGGCGCGGTCGGCTCCGGCGGCACCAGCACGTCGAAGCCGAGCGTGCCGAGCTCCCGCATGCTCGTGAACGGGATGCCCGTGTTGGTCATGCCGCGCCAGCCGGGGGCCTCGGCGACGAGCACCGTGTCGGCACCGATGCCGACGTGCGCCAGGTAGGACGCCAGGTTCGCCCGGCGCAGCCGTCCCTCCGCCGAGTCGGTCGTGTAGAGCGCCTCGGCGTCGTCGGCCACGGGGACGGCATCGAGTGCCGCCCAGAAGACCCCGAGGTCGAGCGTCGTCACGAGCGTCCGAGCACCCGGCGGTAGACGTCCTCGAGTCCTGCGGCCGAGCGCTCCCAGCTCAGGCGCTCGGCGTGCTCACGACCCGCGGCGGCGAGCCCGGCGGCGTAGGTGTCGTCGGTCAGGATCCGCTCGATCTCCGCAGCCCAGTCGCCCGGGTCCCGCGACTCGAGCACGACCCCGGTCTCCCCGTCGACCACGGCCTCGCGCAGTCCACCGGCAGCCGCTGCCACGACGGGCACCCCGGAAGCGGAGCCCTCGAGCGCCACGAGCCCGTACGTCTCCGAGTGCGACGGCACGAGCACCGCCGCTGCGCCACGGAACAGGAAGGCCAGGTCGGCACGCGACTGCGGGCCGATGAACGTCACCCGGTCGGCGATGCCGTGCGCGGCGGCGAGCCGACGCAGTTCGTCCACGTAGTCGCCCGCCTCGCTCGAGGCGTCGCCCGCGATGACGAGGGTGGGGCGGGCCTCCCGGCCGATGCCTGCGACCGCCTCGATCGCCAGGTCGAGCCCCTTCAGCGGTTGCACCCGTGCTGCCGCGACGACGTAGGGCGTCTCGGCACGGCGCGCACCCGCGCCGGCGGGGCGGAAGACGGACCCGTCCACGCCCGGCGGGACGATCCAGGTGCGCGACTCGTCCCCGCCGAGGCGGGTGCGGACGGTCGCTGCCTCGGCCGACGACACCACGACCACGGCGTCGGACTCGCGCGCCAGCATCCGCTCACCGGCGGGACGCCCGGCGGACTCGGGACGCTCGCCCTCGGACAGCGGGGTGTCCGACTCGGCGGCGATGGAGTGGAAGGACTGCACGTGCGGGATGCCCCGCTCGCGAGCCGAGGGCAGTGCAGCGACACCGGAGAACCAGTGGTGCGAGTGCAGCACGTCGTACGGGCCGAGCTCCTCGAGACCCACCCGGAACGGCTCGATGAACGCGTCGTGCTCGCCCTTCGGCACCGGCTGCGCGGGTCCGGCGGACAGGAACCGCAGGCACACGCCCGGCACGAGCGACACGCTGTCCGGCTGGGTCGGCGACGAGCGCCGCGTGATGATCTCGACCTGGTGGCCGCGGTCGGCCAGGGCCTCGGCCTGGTGCCGGACGACGACGTTCATGCCGCCGACCTCGCCGGATCCGGGCTCGTCGCCGGGGGAGGTGTGCAGCGACACCAGCCCGATGCGCAAGGGTTCGGTCGTGGTGCTCACGGCGTCGAGCCTAGCCGCGCGGCCGCCGCTGGGACCCACGGGCGGGCGCCACCACGGCGGGCCGGCGGCCCGCCTCGTCCGGCGGGTCGGACGGGAGGCCCGGATCGCCTCCCAGCACCTGCACCCGCCCGTCGCCGTGCCGCTCCCAGAACGCGGCGGTCCACGCACAGAGGGCGCCGTCGAGCAGGTCCTCCCGGTGCTTGTGCGTCGGCCCGTGCAGCACAGAGGGTTCGGCGAGCCCGGCGGTCAGCGGGTGCGAGTCGAGCAGCAGCGGTGGGTCGAGCGGTGCCGTGCGCAGCCGGTGCACCAGATCGTCGAAGGCCTCGGCACGCCGCTGCCGAGCGACCGCGGCCGGGAGCTTCAGGTCGAGGCGCTTGTACCGTGGACGCTCCTCGTCGTAGCCGAGCTCCTCGACGCCCACGAGCGTCGTGTACGGGTAGCACTCGAACGCCGCCGGTCCGGAGCGCTCCCGCATCGCCGCCGTCGAGGACACGTACCCGACGCCGAGATCCGTCAGCCGGTCGAGCAGCCGGGCGCCGGCGCTCGCCGCGGATGCCAGGTTCGTCGGGTTCGCCGCGACCTTCCACCGGCCGTAGCGCTGTCCGACCTGCCGTTCGGCCTCGCGGATGCCGGTGGGGTTCGTCACCACGAGGGAGGCGTCGACCGCGATCAGGGTCCGAGGGCCGAGGTGCGCGGTGATCCAGTCCGTGACAGCCTCGACCCCGCGGGCCCAGCCGGCGTCGGTGATCGTGCCGTCGTCGTCCATCGCGACGAGCCCGGTCTCGTTGGCGGGCTTCCGGTCGCTGCCGAGTCCCCACGCCAGGTCCACCCCGAGGTACGCCGTCACCCCTCCATCGTGCCCGGACTCGCTCGGTCGAGGCTCCACGACCGTCACCGACGGCCCTTCGCCGCGCCGAGCGGCAGTCCGCCGACGCCGAGCGGGTGGAACACGTCGCCGGTCCTGCGCCGAGCGGGCGGAACTCGTCGGTCCGGGGCGTCGAGCGTGACAGATCTGGCCCGCTCGGCGGGACGACGGTGGGCGGGGCAAGGCACGGCGGCGCCGGCAGTCGGGGACGACCGGAGCGCCGGCCGTGTACGGTCCGCTGCATGGCGAGCGAGGCGACGACGCTGACGGTACCGGGCCCAGAGGGCGACCGGGAGGTCCGGATCAGCAGCCCGTCGCGCATCCTCTTCCCCGAGGTGGGCATCACGAAGCTCGACCTCGCCGAGTACCTGGTCGCCGTGGGTGAGCCCTTCGTCCGGGCGAACGGCGACCGCCCGGTCTCGCTGCAGCGGTTCGGCTCGGGCATCGACGGCGAGTCGTTCTTCTCGAAGAACCCGCCGAAGGGCGCTCCCGGGTACGTCCGCGACGTCACGGTGACCTACCCGAGCGGCCGGTCGCACCCGCAACTCGTGATCGACGAGCCGGCGGTCGCGGTCTGGGCAGTGCAGATGAACACCGTCGTGTTCCACCCGTGGGCCTCCCGCGCCGAGGACAGCGACCACCCGGACCAGCTCCGCATCGACCTCGACCCGCAGCCGGGGACGGACTTCCGAGACACCGTGCCGGTCGCGCACGAACTCCGGACGGTGCTCGCCGAGGTCGGGCTCACGGCGTGGATCAAGACGAGCGGCAACCGCGGCCTGCACGTCTTCGCCCCGATCCGCCCCGACCACGAGTTCCTCGACGTCCGCCACGCGGTGATCGCGGCGGCGCGGGAGCTCGAGCGGCGGATGCCCGACCGGGTCACGACGGCGTGGTGGAAGGAGGAGCGCGGGCAGCGCGTGTTCGTCGACTTCAACCAGGCGAACCGCGACCGCACGATGGCCGGCGCCTACAGTCCGCGGGCCCTCGCCCACGCCAGTGTGTCGGCGCCGATCACCTGGGACGAGCTCGACGGCGCGGACCCGACGACCTTCACGGTGCGGACGGTGCCCGAGCGCCTGGCGACCATCGGCGATCCGTGGCAGACCATGCACGAGGAGCCGGGCGACCTCGCCCCGCTGCTCGCGTGGTGGGACCGTGACCTGGCGGACGGACTGGGCGAGCTGCCGTTCCCGCCGGACTTCCCGAAGATGCCCGGTGAGCCGCCGCGCGTGCAGCCGTCACGGGCGAAGAAGGCGTGACACCTGAGCGGTTCAGGCTGCGGCGACGTCCTCGGCGCGCTGCTCCGGCTTGGCGACCCGGCTGGTGTGCATCGGGAGCGTGACGCTCGCCGTGTGCAGCCGCGTCAGGCGGGACCAGGTGCCGCGGTTGGCGTCGCTGATGCCGTCGATGATCATGTCCCGCTCCCGTCTCCTGCGCGCCTCCGGATCCCCGTCCGGAAGTCACTAGTTAGCCTAACTACTGCGAGCATATTGGCGAGCGTCGGGTGGTGCAAGCGCTAGGACAAGACGTCGCGGAGGTCGTACGCAGAAGGGACATCCAGCTGCTCGAACCCGCACGATCGCGCGTCACGATCCGGCCGCCACCGCTCGAACTGCACTGTGTGCCGGAACCGGTCGCCCTCCATCTGGTCGTACCGCACCTCGAGCACGCGCGACGGTTCGAGCCGGACGAACGACGTGTCGCGACCCGACGAGAACCGCGACCGTTCCCCGTCACCTGTGACGGGCCTCCCGTCCGCATCGCGGAGCACGACGGGCTCGAGTTCCTCGACCAACTGCTGGCGACGACGGTCGGTGAAGGCGGAGACGCCGCCGACCTGCCGGATCTCGCCGTCCGCGTCGTACAGCCCGACGAGCAGCGAGCCGACCCCGCTGCCGCTCTTGTGCACGCGGTACCCGATCGCGACGACGTCGGCGGTCCGGTGGTGCTTCACCTTGAGCATGGTGCGCTTGTTCGGCTCGTAGGCCTTCGCCCGCGGCTTCGCGACGACGCCGTCGAGCCCGGCGCCCTCGAACGTGGTGAGCCACTCCCGGGCGAGGTCGACGTCGAGCGTGGTCCGGGTGACGAACAGCGGGTCGGTCATGCCGTCCGCGAGGGCCTCGAGCCGCGCACGCCGTTCGTCGAACGGCAGGACGAGGAGCTCCTCGCCGTCGGCGGCCAGCAGGTCGAACGCGACGAACTGCGCCGGGGTCTCGACGCTGAGCTTCCGGATCCGCGACTCGGCGGGGTGGATGCGCTGCGACAGGGCCTCCCAGTCGAGGTGCTCGGCGCCCCGCTCGCCGCTCCGCAGCACCACCTCGCCGTCGACCACGACCGGGTGCTCGCGTCCGCCGAACTGCGCGCGGAAGGCCTCGACGAGCTCCGGGAAGTACCGGGTCAGCGGCTTCGACCCGCGGCTGCCGATGGTGACGTCGTCGCCGTCGACCGTGACGATCCCGCGGAAGCCGTCCCACTTCGGCTCGTACCGCAGGCCGCCGCGGACGCTGTCCGGGTCGGGCACGGTGGCGACGGCCTTGGCGAGCATCGGTGCGATCTCCATGCGGCCTGTCTACTCGCGGGTGCTCCGGTGGGCGGCCGGGAGGCGCGGCTCGGCTCGGTAGCTCCGCTCCGCTCTGCTCGTGGTCCGGCCGGGAGGCGCGGCAAGGCCCCGGCACGCCCGCCCGGCCCTAGGGTGGTCGCGTGACGACCGTGCCCCCGCCGGCAGCGCCGGCACCGGAACCGATCAGCCCCGTGCAGGCCGCCGCGCTCCGCGCCGGCGTGCTGCCGCCCGTCGAGCAGGTCCGCCCTGGCATCTGGACGATCGCGGTGCCGTTCCGCGGAGGTGTGCCGGACGCGACCCTGTCCTACGTGCTCGAGGGGACGGACGGGACACTCACCGTGGTCGACCCCGGCTGGGCCGAGGACGACGACCTCGGGGTGCTCCGGGCAGGGCTCGCGGCGATCGGGCGGTCCGTCGACCAGGTCGGCCTCGTCGTCGTGACGCACCTGCACGCCGACCACCTCGGCGCTGCCGCCGCGCTCCGACGTGCGAGCGGGGCCCGGGTCGCGATGCACCGGCTCGAGGTCGAGGCCCTGCACCGGGAGCGCGAGGACGCCGCGGCGAACGACGCCGACATCGCCCGGTGGGGGCTGCCCGACGCGCTGGTCGCCGGCGTGGTCGCCACCTGGGGGAGCGGGCGACGGATGGGGCTCGGGCGGACCGAGGAACCGCTCGCCGACGTGTTCGTCGAGGACGGCGACGTGCTGCCGATCGCCGGGCGCGCGGTCCGGGCGCTCTGGACACCGGGGCACACCGCCGGGCACCTCTGCCTCGTCGACGAGTCCGACGGGCTGCTGTTCACCGGCGACCACGTGCTGCCGCGCATCAACCCGGGCATCGGCCTCGGAGGCCGGACCGCGACGAACCCGCTCGGCGATTACCTGGCCTCGCTCGCGCGGCTCGAACCGTCCGCGGGCCTCGAGGTCTGCCCCGGGCACGAGTACCGCTTCCGGGACGTCGTGTCGCGTGCTCGGACGCTCGCCCGGCACCGCGAGGAGCGCGCCCGGCACGTCGCCGCAGCGCTCGACACCCTGACGGCACCGACCCTGTTCGAGGTGGCGTCCCGCGTGCCGTTCAGCGGCGGGATCGACGCGATGACGGGGTTCCTGCTCGCGAGCGCACTGACGCAGACGGCCTTCCACGCGGACCTGCTCGGACGGGCGGACGAGATCCGTCCCGCCTGAGCACCGGCGACGACCGGCGGTGCCGGACCACCGGCGGTGTCGGGCGCCCGGCGGTGTCGGGCGACCGGTGGTGTCAGACGACCGTCGCTGCGAGGCGTTCGAGCGTCGTGCGGGCGTCCGCGAACTCGGCGGAGGCGTGCTCGGCGAGCGGGGCGAGGTCCGGGATCCGGTCGGCGAGCGTGGCGCTGACGGTCACCGGGTACAGCTTCATGCCGAGCGCCGTCCCGAGGATGAGGTGCAGCACAGGCGAGCCGTGGTCCCAGGTCTCGGTCGGCGAGCCGGCGTCGTAGGTGGCTCCGCGGCTGACGACGGTCACGACGGGACGACCGGCGAGCGGCTGGACGTCACCCGCCAGGACCCCGGGGACGTGGATGCGGTCGATCCAGGCCTTGAGCGTCGACGGCACCGTGTAGTTGTACAGCGGAGCGCCCACGACGACGGCGTCGGCCGCGAGGAGCTCGTCGATGACCTCCTGCCGGAGTGCCTCGGCCTCGGGCGCGACGGACTCCTCGGGGGTGCGGTCTGCCGCTGCCCAGTGCAGCGCGGACGACTCCAGGTGCGGGAGCTGGTCGACGTGCAGGTCCCGGCGCACCACGGTGTACTCCGGCCCGCGGGCGCGCCAGGCGTCGGCGAACGCGGCGGTCAGTGCGCGCGAGCGCGAGTGGGCGAGGTCGGCCGAGGAGTCGATGTGCAGCAGGGTGGGCATGCGCCCACGCTACCGAGGCCGGGGCGTGCCGGCGGGGAACAGGGACGGCCCCGTCGCACCGGGAGGGGTGCGACGGGGCCGTGGTGTGCCTCCCGTCCGTCACGCCGGAGCGCGACGGACCGCAGGCGGTGCGGTCAGCGCTGGGCGCGTCGGCGGCGGAGGGAGCGGGCGCCCGCCAGACCGGCACCCGCGGCGATCAGCCCGAGGGCCCAGGCGATCGGGGCGGTCTCGTCGGCGCCGGTGAAGGCGAGCTGACCCTTCGGCGCGGTGGCGACGGTCGGGGTGACGGAACCCACGGTCGAGGCGGGTGCCGCGGTCGGGACGACCGTCACGGGGAAGGAGACCGAGACGGACTGCGCGGCGACGGTCAGGACGTGGGTCGAGGCGTGCGGGAACGTGACCTTCGTCGAGAACGAGTCCTCGTCGAACGCGATCTGGTCGGTCGCGTGGTCGCTCGTGACGGTGACCGGGTCGGCGTTGCCCTCGTCGTCGTAGCGGGTCGTGTCGTTGCCGAACTCGTCCACCGGCGAGCCGTTGATCCAGAGCGACTGGCCCTGCTGCACCGTCGGCTGCCCACCGTCGGTGACGGTCGGCTCCTGGTCCGGGTCACCCGGGAACTTGAAGGTGGTGATGTGCCCGTCCGGCTCGATGAGCCACCCGGTGAAGGGGTGCTCGCCGTCGAACAGGTCCGTCGGCGAGGTGTTGACTGTCTGGGCCATGACCCCGACGGCCTTCGCCGGCTCGACGACGACCTCGACGTACTCCGTCGCGGTCGAGGTGCCGTTCGTCGCGACGACGGTGAAGTCGAAGACCGAGGCGACCGTCACGCGGCCGGACAGCCTCGCGGTCGCGGCGTCGAACGTCGTGTCGTAGGGCAGGTAGGACTCCGGGGTGTCGGTCTCCGGGTCGACGCTCTCCGGGTCGGCGTAGCCGATCGAGTAGGTGACCGGGCCGCTGCCCTTGCTGACGCCGAAGACCTCGTCGAGGGTGTCGCCCGCGGTGAGCTCGATCGTGCGCGGAGCGTCGTACGAGGTCTCGGTCGCGAACGCGACGTCCTCGGTGACGGCGTCCGTCGTCGCGGTCGCGGTCTGTCCCGGAGCCGAGCCCGTGACCGTGACCGTGATCGTCTTGCCGATCATGGCGGCGGTGACCTCGAAGGAGGACGCGACGACGGGGGCGGCACCCTCGACGGTCCACACGGCACGGGGGTCGTCGACGCCGGTGGTCTTGTAGAACAGCGTCGTACCGACCTTCGGCGAGCCGACGACGGTCACCGACGAGCTGGCCGTCGGTGCGACCTTCGTCGTCGTGCTCGGCGCGGGCGAGGCGGTCGTCGGCGCGGGCGCCGTGGCGTCGGTCGTGGCCGGTGCCGTCGTGGCATCCGTCGTCGTGCCGGTGGTGGCCGGCGTCGTCGTGGCATCCGTCGGCGTGGCCGTGCCGGAGGCGTCCTTCGCGGTCGTGTCGGTGCCGGTGGTGTCCGTTGCGCTCGACGGAGCGCTCGTCGAGGACGTGTCGGCCGGTGCGACGGCCGAGGTCGGCTCGTCGGCGGCGAACGCTGCGGTCGAGGTGAAGACGCCGAGTCCGGTCGTCAGGCCGATGAGTGCGACGGTCGTCCCGAGCGCGCAGGCGCGACGGGTCGAGGAGGTGCTGCGGTGCACGGGTCCCCCCAGGGGTCAGGTCCGGTCGGGTGCCGGATCGTGTGAATCTGCCGAGAATCTCGGCGTGCTCGGATCGTACTGGCCCAGGAACGCGGACCGGGGCGCGGTTCCCGAAATGTGACCTGGGTTTGGGGGTCGGGTGCCGGAATCGTGCGTGTGGTTGCGTGATCCCGCAACCTGACGGCGGACGGGAGGCGCGGTGCGGTCCGGCACCGTGCCTCCCGTCCGTCCCCTGGTCACCCGCCGCGCGGGGGACGCGACCGTCCGGGTCGGTCACGTCCCGGCGCAGCAGGATCGTCGTCAGGCGCGCCGGCGCGCGCGGTGGAGGAGCAGGCCGCCGCCGGCAGCCAGAAGGCCGAGGGCCCACCCGATCGGCGCCCCGGTCTCGACGCCGGTGTAGGCGAGGGAACCCGTGGTGGGGTGCTGGGTGTGGGTGGTCGCGGCAGTCGTGCCCGTCGTGTCGGTCGTGCCCGTCGTGTCGATCGTGCTGGTCGCCGGCGCGTCCACCACCTGCACCGTGAAGGTCAGCGTGAGGTCGCCGAGCCGAGCGGTGATCCGGTGGTCGCCCGCCCCGACGAAGCGTGCGGAGATGACCGGCGTTCCGACTGCGCTCGTCGTCTCGAGGACGTCGGCGTCAGCGGACGACGACCACGTCGGCCGCTGCGGATCGACGTTCAGGTCACCGTTCCGGTCCAGGGTGAGGAGGTCGACCTCGACCGTCTCGCCGTCGCGGACGCGGAGGGGAGTTGTCGGGTCCCCGTCCTGCACCTCGGGGCTGCGGCTGTACTCGGTCGAGCCGTCCGACCGGACCAGCCACGTCCCGGAGCCGCGCACGACCGCGTTGAGGGACTCGGTCTGGCCCGGGGTGATCACGAGCTCGACCCGAGAGGCTTCGCCGCCATCAGGCCGGATGCTGGAGGACGTGCGCAGCCAGAACTCGACCACCTGGGCGCGCGTCGGGGTCCCGGACAGGGTGCCGTCCGGGGCGAGCCGCAGACCGTCGGGCAGCTGGAACGTGTTGCCCGCCCCGCCCCACGAGTCGCTCGCCGAGTAGACGAGCCCGTCGCCGTCGAAAGCGGCGAGGGAGATGCTGCTGGACTCACCGACGCGCAGGTCGAAGCTCCGGAAGCCGAGCAGTCCCCAGCGGTTCTCGGGCGCCTCGTCCACGGGTGCGGTCGTCTCGCTGATGACGGTCGTCGGTTCCGCGCCGGGGGCGGTGCCGGTGACGCGGACGGCGTACCGGTCGAGGGCCCCCTCCACGGAGCCGATCACGAACGTGCGCTCGGTCGTCGCGCCGACCTGCTCGACGAGAGGGCCGCCGTCGTACGAGTGGAGCCACTGGTAGGTGAACGTGGTGCCGGCGGGCCACCCGGCGGTCTCGGCGGTCAGGGTGCGGAGACGCTTCACGCTCCCGCTGACGGTCACGGTGCCAGCCGGCGTGGCGGCGGCCGACGGCTGATCGACGGCGGCCGTCGGAGCCGGGGAGGTCGTCCCCCTCCCGCCGGTGACCGGGGCGGTGGCGGTGGGAGCGGCGGTGCCCGCGTCGGCGTTGGCCGCATCGGCTGCGGCCGATGTGTCCGCCGTGGGGCGCGGCGCGGCCGTCCCGGAGTCCGTGGAGGCCGGCGCGGCGGCGGCAGGGGCTGCTGCGGTGTCGCCGGCGCTCTCGGGAGCGGTGGCGGACGTCGTGCCGGTGTTCGTCGTGCCGGCGTTCGACGGGTCCGCGTTCGACGGGTCCGCGTTCGTCGGCTTCGTCGCGGCCGTGATCGCGTCCGTGCCCGTCGGTTCGGCGGCGCTGGCCGTGGCGGCGCCGATGCCGAAGGCGGACGAGCCGACGGCGACGACGACGGCGGCGGCGCCGAGTGCAGCGGTGCGGCGGAGTGCGGTTCGGCAGGTGTGCTGGTGCATGGGTTCCCCTCGTGGTGGCGGGCGTCGTGGTGTGCCCTCACTGAGTGGTGTCGCGACCGGACGGATCCTCACGGCGATCAGGTCACGGCTCGGTCACGGTTCGCCGCACCCGTCACCGCTGCGCGGCGGCCGCGTCCTCGAGGGCTGCCCGGAGCGCAGTCACCGCGGGGGAGTCGGCGCCCGACATCCGCTGCGCCGTGAAGATCGTGCGGCGAGCCGGGTCCGGCAGCTCGAGCAGTCGGCAGGACGTCGAGCGGCCCGCCCAGACCAGGTCGGGCATCAGGCCCACGGCGTTCCCCGACTCGATCAGCCGGATCTGCGCCTGCAGGTCGGCGGTCTCGTAGCGCACGTCGGGCTCGAACCCGGCGCGTCGGCACGTCTGCTCCGCGAAGTGCCGGGACGCCGCGCCGCGCGGCTCCATGACCCACGGCATCTCGGCCGCGTCGACCAGCGCGACCGACGGGTCGTCGTCGCTCAGGGGGCGGAGGCTCGTTACCGTCGGCGGCAGGGCGAGCCGCACCGCGTCCGTGGTCAGGTCCCGCTGGTCCAGCCCCGGGAAGCGCGGGGCAGCGTGCGCCGGGTACTGCTCGGCGATCACCATGTCGAAGTCCCGCGCCCAGGTCTCGTTGAGCGCGGTCTCCGGTTCGCGCTGCACCATCTCGACCCGGACGTCGGGGTGCTCGATCGCCATGGTGCGGAGCGCGGTCGGCATGAGCGCGAGCGCCGCGGACTGGAACACCGCGACGCGGATCCGCCCCTGCACGCTCGTGAGCGTCGACTCGACCGACGACTGCGCGCGTTCGAGCACGTCGAGCACGTCGCCCGCCGCCGCCACGAGCACCTCGGCCTGCGGGGTGAGCTGCAGCCGGCGCCCGACCCGGCGGACGAGTTGCACGCCGGCCTCGCGTTCGAGCACGCCGAGCTGCTGCGACACGGCCGACGGCGTGAGGTTCACGGCCTCCGCCACGGCCGCGACGGTGCCGCGGATCGAGAGTTCGCGGAGGAGGACCAGGCGCCGGACGTCGAGCATGCTCGAACAGTAGTTCTTCTTCACGGTATGCGTCAGAACTCCTTGCTTCCGCTACCGATTGTGTGGCATCACACTGATGCCATGACCGACGTCCAGCCGCGCACCGACGCGTCCGCCACGCCTGCTCCCGATGCCCTCACCGACGCCTCCGTCGCGCTCGTCCGGCAGTGGTTGGCCGAGGCCGAGACCTACCCGGTCGACGGCTCGGCGAAGCAGCTCGCCGGCGTCCTCGCCGACCCGGCCGGCCTCGACTTCGCGGTCGGGTTCGTCGACGGCGTGGTCCGACCCGAGGACCTCGGTGTGGCCGCCCGGAAGCTCCGGCAGATCGCGCCGGGTGCACCGGGGTTCCTGCCGGCAGCACTCCGCGGGCTGGTGCGCCTCGGCGGGGGCATGGCGCCGGTCCTGCCGGGCGTCGTCGTCCCGATCGCGCGCCGGGTGCTCCGTGAGATGGTCGGGCACCTCATCGTCGACGCGACCGACGCCAAGCTCGGCCCGGCGATCGCCAAGATCAAGCGCGACGGGATCCGGCTCAACGTGAACCTGCTCGGTGAGGCCGTGCTCGGTGAGAAGGAGGCCTCGCGTCGACTCGAGGGCACGCAGCGACTGCTCGCACGCGACGACGTCGACTACGTGTCGATCAAGGTCTCGTCGACGGTCCACCCGCACTCGCCGTGGGCGTTCGACCACGCGGTCGAGGACATCATCGCCAAGCTCCGCCCGCTCTTCCGCCGCGCCGTGCAGAGCTCGCCGCGCAAGTTCATCAACCTCGACATGGAGGAGTACAAGGACCTCGACCTGACGATCGCGGTCTTCACGAAGCTCCTCGACGAGCCGGAGTTCACCGACCTCGAGGCGGGCATCGTCCTCCAGGCGTACCTGCCCGACGCGCTCGCCGCGATGCAGCACCTGCAGGAGTGGTCGGCGGCTCGTCGCGCCCGCGGCGGTGCCGACATCAAGGTCCGGCTCGTCAAGGGTGCGAACCTGCCGATGGAGCAGGTCGAGGCCTCGGTGCACGGCTGGCCGCTCGCCACCTGGCACACCAAGCAGGACTCCGACACGAACTACAAGCGCGTGCTCGACTGGGCGCTCACGCCCGAGCGCATCGCGAACGTCCGCGTCGGTGTCGCCGGGCACAACCTGTTCGACGTCGCGCACGCCTGGCTGCTCGCCGGGGAGCGCGGGGTCCGCGACGGCATCGAGTTCGAGATGCTGCTCGGCATGGCGCAGGGGCAGGCCGAGGCAGTCCGTCGCACCGTCGGCTCGTTGCTCCTCTACACGCCCGTCGTCCACCCGGGCGAGTTCGACGTCGCCATCGCCTACCTGATCCGACGGCTCGAAGAGGGCGCGTCGCAGGAGAACTTCATGTCGGCGGTGTTCTCGCTGGCGTCGTCGCCCGAGCTCTTCGCGCGCGAAGAGGCACGCTTCCGCGACTCCCTGCTGCCGCTCGCGCAGCCCGGCGGGCTCGACGCCCCGGCACCGCACCGTGTCGCCGACCGGTACGCCGCGGTCGAGCGACCCCATCCCGGGCACTTCGACAACACGCCGGACAGCGACCCGTCGGTCGCGGCCACCCGCGAGTGGGGCGCGGCGATCACGTCGCGCGTCGCCACGTCGACGCTCGGTGAACGTGCCGTCCAGGAGGCCCGGCTCACCTCCGCCGAGCAGCTCGAGTCCGTCCTGGGTCGCGTCCGCGCCGCCGGCACCGAGTGGGGCACGTGGTCGGGTGCCGCCCGTGGCGCCGTGCTGCACGCCGTCGGCGACGCGCTCGAGGCGAACCGTGCGGCGCTCGTCGAGGTCATGGCGGCCGAGGCCGGCAAGACCATCGACCAAGCCGACCCCGAGGTGTCCGAGGCGATCGACTTCGCCCACTTCTACGGTGAGCTCGCCGCGCAGCTCGACGACGTCGACGGCGCGTCCTTCACTCCTGCCGCCCTGACCCTCGTCACGCCGCCGTGGAACTTCCCGGTCGCGATCCCGGCCGGCTCGACCCTCGCCGCGCTCGCCGCCGGGTCGGCCGTCGTGCTCAAGCCCGCGCCGCCCGCCGAGCGCTGCGGCGCCGTGCTGGCGTCGATCATCGAGACCGCACTCGACGCCCACGGGGTCCCCGCGGACGTCCTCGCCTTCGTGCAGGTCGCCGAGGACGACCTCGGCAAGCAGCTCATCGCCGCACCGCAGGTCGACCGGGTCATCCTGACCGGTGCCTACGAGACGGCCGAGCTGTTCCGGTCGTTCCGCCCCGACCTGCCGCTGCTCGCGGAGACCTCGGGCAAGAACGCGATCATCGTCACCCCGTCGGCCGACCTCGACCTCGCGGTGAAGGACGTCGTGGCATCGGCGTTCGGGCACGCCGGGCAGAAGTGCTCCGCCGCCTCACTCGTCGTGCTCGTGGGCTCCGTGGCGACCTCGCGCCGGTTCCGCTCGCAGCTGCTCGACGCGGTGTCGTCGCTCACCGTCGGGTACCCGACCGACCCGACGACGCAGATGGGCCCGGTCATCGAACCCGCCGCCGGCAAGCTGCTCGAGGGGCTGACGACCCTGGGCGCGGGGGAGTCCTGGGCCGTCACGCCGAAGCGCCTCGACGACACGGGCAAGCTCTGGAGCCCCGGTGTCCGTGACGGCGTCCGACGTGGCTCGGCGTTCCACCGGACGGAGTACTTCGGCCCGATCCTCGGCATCATGACGGCGAAGACCCTCGACGAGGCGATCGACATCGTCAACGAGGTCGACTACGGCCTGACCTCGGGCCTGCACTCCCTCGATGCCTCCGAGATCGGCACCTGGCTCGACCGGATCGAGGCGGGCAACCTCTACGTCAACCGTGGGATCACCGGCGCGATCGTCCGTCGGCAGCCGTTCGGCGGGTGGAAGAAGTCCGCGGTCGGTGCCGGCACCAAGGCCGGCGGGCTCAACTACCTGCTCGGGCTCGGGTCGTGGTCGCCCTCGGTGGCGTCGGCCGGTGCGCCCGTGTCGGCTCCGGTGCGCTCCTTCGTCCGGGCCGCAGGCGTGCCGTCGGAGTCGCTCGACCGGGCGATCGCGTCCGACGAGCGGGCCTGGTCGGCGCTCTTCGGCGCGGCGGTCGACGTCTCGGCGCTCTCGGCCGAGCGGAACATCGCGCGGTACCTGCCGTACCCGGGTGTGCACGTCCGTCTCGCCTCGGCGGAGGAGTCCGCGGTCGCCGACCTCGTGCGCGTCGTCGCCGCAGCTGTCCGGGCCGGCACGACGATCGACGTCTCGGCCGTGGCCGCGCTGCCGTCCGACGTCGCATCGGCGATCCGTGCGCTGCCGAACGTGCGCTCCGTCGCCGAGGGACAGTCGGACGAAGCGTTCGCGAAGCGGGTCGAGCGTGGTGCGTCAACGCGCGTCCGGCTGATCGGCGGCGACACCGCGGGGCTGACGACCGCGATCGGTGGACGGCCGGACGTCGCGGTGTACGGCGAACCGGTGACCGAGTCCGGGCGGATCGAGCTGCTGCCGTTCCTCCGCGAGCAGGCGGTGTCGATCACGGCGCACCGCTTCGGCACGCCGAACCACCTCACCGACGCGCTGATCTGACCGTCAGCGAGCGCTCTACCCGGCGCCGCGTGCCGCCCGCGACCTGCTGTCCGCGACCTCGGGCATCGAACCACGGAAGCGACGTCGAACCAGCACCGCCCGCTGGTTCGGTGTCGTGTTCCTGGTTCGATGCGTGCCGCTCGGAGCACTGAGCACTGAGCACTGAGCACTGAGCACGGAGCACTGAGCACTGAGCACTGAGCACTGCGCACGCAGCTCCGAGTGCGTGTTCCGGACCGTCGAGCGTGCGCGGGACACCGCCCCCGTACCCTCCGGCGGTGGCGGTGCGTACCGTCGGGCTCATGTGTGAGTCCGTCCAGTGCCCGGTGTGCGGCAAGACCTCGTGGACCGGCTGCGGGGAGCACGTCCGCGACGTCTTCCGCGGTGTCCGTCGCCGGGACCGCTGCACGGGCCACGGACTCCCTCGGCACGTCTTCGACGCCGCCGGCTTCCGGTGAGCACCGCCGACGGCGGGATCGTCGACCCGCAGGGGTTCGCGCACGTCCGACTCACGGTGACGGACATCCGTCGGAGCAAGGCCTTCTACCAGCAGCTGTTCGGCATGCCGCCGGGGAGCGACTTCAGTGACCAGATCGACGACCCGACGATCCACGACGACCCGTGGCGGACGTACGGCGGGTGCTCGTTCACCTTCCACGGGCAGACGCTCGGGCTCCGTCCGGTGGCGCAGGCCGGCGATCGCTTCGACCCCGACCGGGTCGGTCTCGACCACCTCAGCCTCCGGGTCGGCTCCGTCGCCGACCTCCACCGCGCGACCGAGCGGCTCGACCAGGCGGGCATCGTGCACGGAGCGGTCACGGACCTCGAACCGTTCGGCCTCGTCATCCTGTCGCTGCAGGACCCGGACGACATCAACCTCGAGCTCGCGGCACCGCGACCGTCTGACGCCCGAGCGGCCGGCTCGCGCCGTGCTGGCCGGTAGCCGCACGCTGACCGGGGCCGCCCAGTCTGACGGCGTTGGCTCGACGGCATGAGCGAACAGATCGTCAAGCCCCTCGGCCTCGCGCACGTCCGGGTCACCGTCACGGACATCCACCGCAGCAAGGCCTTCTACGAGCAGCTGCTCGGCACCGCACCCGCGATGGACTTCAGTGACCACATCGACGAGCCCGGGATCACCGAGGACCGCGAGCGCCTGTACGGCGGCGCGATCTTCCCGGTCGGCGACCAGCTCTTCGGGCTGCGCCCGGTCGCCCCGAGCGGACAGCGCTTCGACCCGGACACGGTCGGCCTCGACCACGTGAGCTTCGTCGTCGGGTCGGTCGACGATCTGCACGCTGCTGCCGAGCGTCTCGACGCCGCCGGCATCGAGCACGGCGAGGTCACCGACCTCGGCGACGCCGGCATGGTCATCCTGTCGGTGCAGGACCCGGACGACATCAACCTGGAGCTCGCCGCGCAGAAGTAGCCGCGCAGCCCTCGTGGCACACGGTGGCCGGACGGCTGTCGCCCCCGAGCGTCAGGGCCGCAGGATGTACTCGAACGTCGTCCGGGCGCGCTCGGGGTCCGGCGTCTCGCCGGAGATCAGGTCTGCGTACGTGAACGACTCCGACACCCGGACGAGCAGCCGTGCGAGCTCCTCGGCGGACAGGGGTGCCGGGTCGAACGCGCCGGCTTCCTGCTCGGTCGCGATCACCGCGGTCATGACGGCCACGAACCGGCGCTGCACGTCGCTGTCGGTCGTGGTGAGCAGACGGAGCGCCCGGGTCGGCTCCCGGGTCAGGAACGCGCGGAAGTACGGCGCCCGGATGAGGTCCGCCGTGAAGTGGTCGAGCACGTCGACGATCCGCGCGGCGCCGGAGGGTGCGGCCGCCCGCCCCGCCGCGTCGAGCGTCGGGACGGCGAGCGACCACAGGATCTCGGAGAGCAGCTGGTCGCGGTTGCCGACCCAGCGGAACAGCGACGTCCGGTCGACACCGAGCGACGCGGCGAGTGAGCCCATGTCGATGCGTGCCCCGTCGATGAACGCACGCCGTGCGGAACGGAACGCGCGCTGGGAGTCGCCGTGGGCCTCCAGTCTGGCGGCCAGCGCGCTCGGGACGAGCGTCGATCCGAGTGTGCCGAGTGGTTCGTTCCTCACCGTTCCCCCTGAGTGCCGGCGCCGGTCTTGCAACGTTTTCGAGAATGATGCATCGTTGGTGCCATGTCAACGTCGATCACCGACACGCCCCTGCTCGAATCCGACTTCTACCGGTTCCAGGAGGGGCTCACGCCCAGGGAGCGCGAGTCGCTCGGGCAGCTGCGCGCGTACCTCGAGGCCGAGGTGCGCCCGATCGCCGACCAGTACTGGGCGCGGGCGGAGTTCCCGACGCAGACGATCGCGCCGCTCGCGGAGCTCGGCATGTACGGCCCGAGCATCCCGCTCGTGCGGCACTTCGAGAACTCGGCGGTGTACCGCGGATGGGCGGCGCTCGAGCTCGGCCGGATCGACGCCGGCGTCTCGACGTTCATCGGGGTGCAGTCCGGCCTGGCGATGAACTCGATCGCGGTCGGTGGCAGCGACGAGCAGCAGCAGGAGTGGCTGCCGCGGATGGCGCGTGGCGAGGTCGTCGGGGCCTTCGGGCTGACCGAGCCACTGTCCGGCAGCGACTCCGCGCGCGGGCTCCGGACCACCGCTCGGCGCGAGGGCGACACGTGGGTGCTCGACGGCGAGAAGCGGTGGATCGGCAACGCGACCTTCGCGGACGTCGTCGTCATCTGGGCGAAGGACGTCGCCGACGAGCAGGTCAAGGGCTTCCTCGTCACGACGGACACCCCGGGCTTCACCGCCACGAAGATCGAGGACAAGATCGCCCTGCGCACCGTGCAGAACGCCGACATCGTGCTCGACGGCGTCCGCGTGCCCGAGTCGCGCCGACTGCAGCGCGCGGACTCGTTCCGCACGACGGCGGCGGTGCTCCGGCTCACCCGCACCGAGGTCGCCTGGCAGGCCATCGGCATCGCGATCGGGGCCTACGAGGCAGCGCTCGACTACGCCCGCGAGCGCATCCAGTTCGGCAAGCCGATCGCGGCGCACCAGATGGTGCAGGACCTGCTCGTCCGGTCGCTCATGAACATCACCGCGTCGATCGCCCTGTGCACGCAGGCCTCGGCGATGCAGGACCAGGGGATCGGCGGTGACGAGCACTCCGCGATGGCGAAGGCGTTCGCGACGGCGAAGATGCGCGAGACGGTCGGCTGGTGCCGCGAGGTCCAGGGCGGCAACGGCATCGTGCTCGACAAGGGGGTCGCGCGGTTCTTCTCCGACGCCGAGGCGATCTACTCGTACGAGGGCACGCGCGAGGTGAACACGCTCATCGTCGGTCGGGCGATCACGGGGCAGGCCGCCTTCGTCTGAGCGGTGACCGGCGGTGCGCTGGGACGGGCGGGACCCCGGCGTAGCGCACGCTCCTTCGACGTTGCACGCGTCGATCGACACGCGGGACGTCGATCCGTGCGCCCGTATCCGGTGCGTGCGCATCGTGCGACAACGCAGTCGTCGATCGACGCGCGCGATGTCGCCAGCGGAGCGGCCACCCAGCGGTACCGCGCACCGCCGCGCACCGCCGCGCACCGCGACCCGGCCCGCGCGACCGCCGCCTACGCCCAGAACGCCGCGATCGCCTCCGCTGCCGCCTCGCCCTGCCGTCGACCCTCGGTCGCCGAGGGTGCCTGCGTCGACAGCGACAACGAGTTGTCCCCGAACGCGTGCTGCGCTCCGCTGTCCGCCACGATCGTCTCCACCGAGCTCCCGCCAGCCCGCAGGGACTCCACCGCCAGGTCGAGCCACGGCCCCAGCGGCGAGGGACCCTCCGGCCCGCACGCCACGACGAGCACGCGCTCGTACCCGGCGGCGACGTCCGCGTTCGTGGCGGAGCGGAGCCCGCCGTCGTAGTGCGGCACGCCGTCGATGTGCACGGGCGACCAGACGAACGGCACCGAGCAGCTCGCGGCGACCGCGCGGGGGAGCGGCACACCCGACTCGGCGGTCAGCACCCGGAACGCGCCGTCGAGTGCGTCGATCGTGGTCAGTGCGAGCGGCTTCGCCGGCCACTCGGTCGACGGCAGCGTCTCGCTGAACGTCGCCACGCGTTCCTCGTCGGACTGTCCGGTGACGACCTGCTGCGCCACGGCTCCGAGGCGTGCGCGGGCGTCCTGCTCCGAGGTCGCCCCGGCCAGCACCTGCAGCAGGCGCTCTTGGAAGTCCTCGCCGGCGATCCGCTCCGGCTCGACGTAGGTGCTCGGCAGCGGCGCGTGCTGCTGCTCGTACGCCTGGGCCACGGCGCCCGCGCGCACGAACGAGCCGACGACGCTGCCGGCGCTCGTCCCGACCACGAGGTCCGCGGCGTCGAGGTCGACCCCGGCGTCCTGCAGGGCGGAGAGCACCCCGACCTCCCACGCGATGCCGGCGACGCCGCCTCCGCCGAGGACGAGTGCTCTGGTTCCGGGCGTGGGCGTCGCGAGATCCGTCATGCGACCTGTGTACCAGGTGGGCGCGCGACGGCCGGGAGGCGCGGGGCGGACCCGCCACGCGCCTCCCGGCCGTCAGCCGGTCGCGTCGGTGACGCCTGGTCGGGTCGCGGGTCGCGCCTCCCGGCCGTCACCCGGTCGCGACGGCGGCCCGTGGTCGGGTCGCGGGTCGCGCCTCCCGGCCGTCACCCGGTCGCGACGGCGACCCGTCCCTACTCGCCCGCGACGTCGATGAGGACCTTGCCGACCGCGTCGCCCTCGACGGCGTCGTGCGCGGCGGCGGTGTCCTCGAGCGCGAAGCGTGTCAGGGGCAGGCCGGCGTCCTCGCCGACGGAGAGCACGCCGTCGCGCAGCGCGGCGGTGACGTCCTCGGCGGCGGCGGCCAGGGCGCGGTCGCCGATCGTGTAGAGCAGCAGGAACTGGTAGCGGGCGTTCACCGACATGTTCGGACGGATCGGGAGCGTCGCCTCGTCGCCGCCGTTGTTCGCGTAGATCGACACGACGCCGTGGTTCGCCAGGACGTCGGCGACGAGCTGCGCGTTCTGGGGGATCGAGACCTCGACGACGATGTCCACGCCGTCGGGAGCGATCTCGCGGATGCGCGCGGCAGCGTCCTCGTCGCGGTAGTTCACGGTGTGGTGGGCGCCGGCGGCGGTCGCCAGGGCGGCCTTCTCCTCCGAGCTGATCGTGCTGATGACGGTCGCGCCGGCCCAGCGGGCCAGCTGGATCGCGGCGTGGCCGACGGCCCCGGCGCCACCGGCGACCAGCACGGTGCGGCCCTCGAGCGCTCCGGGCGTGAGCCGCGACGGGCCGTCCTCGTGGGTGGTGAGGGCGCGGTGCGCGGTCATCGCGGGGACGCCCAGCGAGGCGCCGACGTCGAGGCTCGTGCCCTCGGGCAACGCCACCGCGCGCGACGCCGGCACGACGGTGTACTCCTGCGCGGTGCCGGTGGGGCGGCTGGCGGCGGCCATGTACAGCCAGACGCGGTCGCCCTCGTGCAGGGTGTCGACGCCCTCGCCGACGGCGTCGACCACGCCGGCGCCGTCCTGGTTCGGGGTGATCTCGGGGAAGGGCAGGCCGTCGCCGTAGGTGCCGCCGGCGCGGGCCTTCCAGTCGGTGGGGTTCACGCCGGAGACGACGACGCGGACGCGGACCTCGCCGGGACCGGGCTGGGGGACCTCCCGCTCGACCAGGTCGAGGACGCTGCTGTCACCGGGCTTCGTGTAGACGATCGATCGCATGTGTCCAGGCAACCACCGGGGGTCCCCGGGTCTTCCTGGCGACGGTCAGCGGCGGCGCCCGTGCGTGTCCGGCGCGTGCCGTTCTGCGGGGCGTCGCTCCGCGCGCGGTCACAGCCCGCAGCGAGCGGCGCCTGCTCGCGGCGCTCGGCTCCTGCCGCCAGCGCGCGCCGCGTCCGCGCGTATCAGCTCAGCGCGCGTCGTACGCGTCGCGGGATTCCTGCACGTCGGCCATGTGCGACGTCGCCCAGTCCTCGAGCGGTGCCAGCACCGCCCGCAGCGATCGGCCCCGCTCGGTGAGCTCGTACTCGACCCGCGGCGGGATCTCGGGGAACACCGTGCGCGTCACGAGCCCGTCCCGCTCGAGCGCCCGGAGCGTCTGTGTGAGCATCTTCTGCGACACGCCCTGCACCCGGTCGGCCACGGCGGAGTACCGCCGCGGTCCGTCCACGAGCGACCCGATCACCAGGACGCTCCACCGGTCGCCGATCCGGTCGAGCAGCTGCCGCGAGGGGCAGTCCGCCGCGTAGGGGCTGTACTCGAGCGCCGACATCATGACCTCCGTTACGCACTGTGAGGTGCCTACTTCCCGAAAGAGAGTAACGCGAGTACGGTCGGGTGCACCAGTCACGGAAGGACACTCATGACCAACATCGTCGTCTTCGGCGGCACCGGGTACGCCGGCTCCGCCATCGTCCGCGAGGCCCTGTCCCGCGGCATCGCCGTCACCGCCGTCGCCCGCGACACCTCGAAGCTCGACGCCGCCGAGGGACTCACCCTCGCGCAGGGCGACGCCTTCGACGCCGACTTCGTGGCGGACGTCACGAAGGGCGCCGACGTCGTCATCGTCTCGCTGTCCGCGGTGCAGGCGGACGGCAGTGAGCTCAAGGACAAGTTCCAGCACTTCGTCGATGCGGCGACCGCTGCGGGTGCCCGGCTCGGTATCGTCGGCGGCGCGGGCTCGCTGCTCGTCGCCGAGGGCGGCCCGGCACTCGTCGACACCGACTCGTTCCCGGACGAGGTCAAGCCCGAGGCGAAGAGCCACGGCAAGATCCTCGAGGCGCTCCGTGCGGGCGACTACACCGGTGACGTCGACTGGTTCTACGTGAGCCCGGCGGCGGCCTTCGGTAGCTGGAACCCCGGCGAGCGTCGCGGGACCTACCGTACGACCGACGACCTGCTCCTGACGGACGCCGAGGGCAACTCGGACATCTCCGGCGCGGACTACGCCATCGCGGTCGTCGACGAGGTCGAGCACCCGGCGCACCACCGGGCGCGCTTCGGCGTCGCGTACTGACGCGAGCGGCCGGCCGGACCGGCCGACGGGACCGGCTGACGGACGGGAGGCACGCTGCGGGCTCGCACCGCGCCTCCCGTCCGTCGTGTGGTGCGACGTGCCCGCGCACGACGGGGAGCACGTCGCGCCACGCCATCTCGTGGCGCGACGTGCCTTCGGTTGCGCCGCGGCGAGGCGCGCCGCCGCGCGACCCGCCGCCGCCGCGTCACCTGCCTCGCGGTGAACCACAGAGCCGACATCGAACCAGGCCGGCGGGTCGGTTCGACGTGGGAATCGTGGTTCGATCCCGGCGCGGCGCGGCGCGGCGCTGCGCGTGCCGCCGCGGCGCCGCGCTACCGCGCCTCGATCGCCGGCAGCGGCACGTGGTGCCGCATCCGCACCGCCAGGTGCAGCCCGCCGCGCCGCGCGAGCACGACCCCGGCGACGACCGCGGCAAGCGCGGGGACGCCCCCGGCGACGACCATGCCGACGTGCGCGCCGAAGTGGTCGACGACCTGGCCCATCACCGGCCCGCCGACCGCCTGACCGCCGAGCAGCACGAGCACGTACAGCGACATCACGCGCCCGCGGATCGCGACGTTCGACGACAGTTGCACGAGCGAGTTCGACGCCGTCATGAACAGCAGCTGCGACATCCCGACCGCGACGAGTGCCACCGTGAACGGCGCGATCACCGGGATCGAGCCGCTCACGACGAGCAGCACGCCCGTCCAGAACACCCCGCCGACGATCGTGCGGAGCCGCACCGTCGCACGCCTCGTCGAGAGCAGCGCCCCCGTCAGCGCGCCGACCGCGACGCCGGAGTTGAACACGCCGTAGCCGCCGGCGCCGACGTCGTAGACCTCGGACGCGAAGGCCGAGAGCAGCACCGGCATCGTCAGGGCGAACACCGAGAAGAACGCCATGAGCACGACCGGCACCAGGATCGTCGGCTTCCGGACGGCGTAGCGGAGGCCCTCGACGAGCTGCCCCTTGGCGCGCGGCATCGGCGGTGTCCGGTGGAGCTCCGAGGTCCGGAGGAACCCGAGCGTGACGACCACTGCGACGCAGGCGACCGCGTTCACCCCGAACGACCACCCCGCCCCGACGGCGACGAGCAGCGCTCCGGACAGCGCCGGACCGATCATCCCGCCGAGCTGGAACACGCTGGAGTTGACGCTGATCGCGTTGCGCAGGTGCTGGTGGCCGACGATCTCGGTGACGAACACCTGCCGAGCCGGGTTGTCGATCACGGTCACCATGCCGACCAGGAACGCGATCACCCAGATGTGCCACGCCTCGACCACGCCGGTGAGCGTCAGGACGGCGAGGAGCGCGGAGAGCACCGCGAAGGCGCCCTGGGTGAGCATCATCAGGGCGCGCTTCGAGAAGCGGTCGACGAGCACACCGCCCCAGAGTCCGAACAGCAGCATCGGCGCGAACTGGCACGCGACGGTGATGCCGACCTGCGCGACGGATCCGGTGAGCTGCAGCACGAGCCAGTCCTGCGCGATCCGCTGCATCCACCCGGCGGTCATGGCGACCAGGTTCGTCGCGGTGAAGAGCCGGAAGTTCGGCACCGAGAGGGCGATGAGCGTGTGCCGCCAGGGCGGGCGCTCGGCCTGGATCGGCAGCGGTTCGGTGGGCGGAGGGAGGGTCGTCGATGACGCACTCACGGTCGTGGGGCTCCGGATCGTCGGGGGTGGATTCGGTACCCGTTCGAAACTACGTGGCGACGACCCATTCGACACCCCTATGGTGGCTATCACTCCATTGCGATGTCGAATGGCGGCGGTCCGCCCGCCGGAGGAGGTCACGTGCTCGACCCGGTGCTGCTCCGCACGTTCCTCGCCGTCGCCGAGACCGGCAGCTTCACGCTCGCCGGCCAGCGGCTCGGGATCAGCCAGCCGACGGTTTCACAGCACGTCCGCCGACTCGAGACCGCCGTCGCCCGGACGCTCGTCGCGCGGGACACCCGCGGGGTCGCGCTCACCGACAACGGGGACGCGATGGCCGGGTTCGCCCGGTCGATCCTCGCGGCGCACGCGACCGCCGACGCCTACTTCTCCGGAGCGGCGACCCGCGGCCGGCTCCGCTTCGGGGCGGCCGACGACCTCGCGATCACGCAGCTGCCGCGCATCCTGCGGGACTTCCGCCGGCTGCACCCGCAGGTGAACCTCGAGTTGACGGTGAACCAGTCCGCGCCGTTGCTCCGTCGGGTGCACGCCGGGCAGCTCGACCTCGTCTTCATCAAGCAGACCGCGGGGGAGTCCGCCGAGGGCACCCGCGTCGCGACCGACCAGATGGTGTGGATGGCGCAGGACGGCATCGCGCTCGAGGCCGACGAGCCCGTCCCGCTGATCGCCTACCAGGCGCCGAGCATCAGTCGGCAGATGGCGATCGACGCGCTCGAGGCCGCCGGCCGCACGTGGCGGATCACCTGCAACACCCGCGACGTGAACGGGGTGCTCGCCGCGGTGCGCGCGGGGATCGGGGTCGCGGTGTTCCCGCACTCGCTCATCCCGGCGGACCTCGTGAAGGTGTCGCAGCGGCTCGCGCTGCCGGACCTCCCGGCGGTCGACTACGTCCTCATCGCGAACCCGACGGTGCAGCGCGAGCCGATCGACGCCCTGACGAGCGCGATCCTGTCCCGCGGGGTCGTCCGCGCCGTTTGAGCGCTCCGGCCGCCCTGCCGCCCTGCCGCCAGACACTCCCGCCAGAGCGACAGGCTGCCGCCGATGTTCCGCGGCGCACTGTCGCTTTCGCGGAACTGACCCGCATCGGGCCTCGCCTGGCCGCGCCGGGCAGGCCGCGCCGGACCGCGCCGCGCCGTGCCTGGCCGGGAGCGGCCCGCTACGGCGCGACGGTCGGCGTGGTCCCCGTGCCGGTCAGGTCGGGCAGCGCCACACCCGCCGGCGCCAGCAGCGCCGCGGCGACCGCCCAGAGCAGCACGAGCGTCCCGACCCCGCCGAGCACCGCCCCGAGGAGCCCCACCGGTCGCTGCCACGTCGCCGCGGGACTCCGCAACGCCGTCCCCGACAGTGCGAGGGCGAGCACCCCGAGCACCAGTCCCGTCGCGTGCACCGTCGCCGGCGCCGTGAACCACCAGGCGGCGAGGGCGATCGTGGCGACCCCGGTCACGGCCCCGAGCGCGGCCGCCGGCGTCACACCGATCGCGGTGCGGCTGCGGTCCCGAACCGCTGCGTCCCCGGCCTGGAGGCTCCGCTCGCCCCCGTCGTCCTCGCCCACTCCGGCGTCGACCCCGGTCTGCACCGTGGTCGGCTCCGACCGATGGCCTCGCCCGCGGGTCCCGGCCCCCCGGCGCCGCACCGGAGCGCCGGCCGTGCTCGGTTCGGCGGGGACGACCGACGCGGCCGTCGTGCCCGTTGGGCCGGTGGCGGCTCGGGCATCGGCGGGGAGTGTGCCGGGGAAGACCGACGGCGCCGGGGCCGGGGCCGGCGTCGACGTCGACGCCGGGGCGGGTGCTGCGATCACGGCGTCGAAGTCGCTCGGCGCGGGCTCGACGACGACCGGCCGCGGTGCCTGCTGTCGGGCGAAGCGCGCTGGCGTGCGGTACCCGATCGGACCGGAGGGCTCGGGTTCCGTGCCCTCGACCACCACGTGCTCGAGGCCGGGCACCGAGAAGCGGGGCTGCCCGACGGTCGGCACGGCCGGTGTGGGGCGTTGCACCGGTGCCGAGGCGTGGGCGCTGTGGGTCGGGTCGACGGGAGGCGTGAGGGGCCCGTTCGCCTCCGCGGCGTCGGCGGGCGACACCGGCAGGGGAGCGGTGTCGGAGGACGGCACCTGGACGGCGGGCGAGGTGGGAGCGGGCGGGAGCAGGTGTTCCTGCGGCGGGTAGTCCGGGACGACGACCTCGCCGACGGGCAGCGACCCGGCCCGAGCCGACAGCGACACCGGAGCCGACGTCGACACCGGGCCCGACGGCGACACCGAGCCGGACGTCGACACCGAGCCCGCGGCGGCTGCTCCGGCGCCCGCGGCAGCCCCGACCGCGGTCGCGGTGGGCGACCCGGCGACGGCGGTGCCGTGCGGGCCGGGAGCGGCCGCGGGGACCGACGCACCCGTGTCGACGACGGCAGGGTGCGCGGCGGGGGCGAGTGGTGCCTCCCGGCCGCTCACGCTGTCCTCCGGGGGCGCGACGACCCACGCAGGGACCGCTCGACGCGGCCGGTCTCGGTCCAGCATGCGGTGCGACGCCACTCGTGCTCCCTCGCTCTTCTGATCCATCGTCATTTCTATCCGCGTGCATGGATCATGCGCAGCCCCAGTTCCGGGGTCGCGCGGTCCACTTCCCGCAGGAGGCCCCGCGGGAGGCCCCCGCAGAACGCGACGAAGGCGGCTCCGCGCAGGGCTGCAGCGCTGCGGGGAACCGCCTTCGTGGCGTCTTGCGGCGGGTGTGACTACATGTCGCGGTAGCGCTTCGCCTCGGCGAGCTTCGTACGGAGCTCGTCGGCCGTGAACCGCGTGACGTACCCGGGTGTGTCCCGCTGGATCCGCCAGCCCTCGGCCAGCGGACCGGCGTCGACGACGTCGAACCCGAACTGGTCGATGAGCTCGGACACGACGCGCTTGGCCTCGGCGTCGTCACCCGCGACCACCAGGGCGCGGCGGTCCGGGGTGCCGGCGGGGGTGGCCTCGTCGGTGAGTGCCGTGGCGGCGATGTGGTTGAACGCCTTGACCACCCGGGCGCCGCGCAGGTGGTCCTGCAGGAGCTCCGCGGTGGTGGTGGTCTCGTCGTCGAGGGACGCGATGTGGCCGTCCCGTTGCGGGTAGTAGTTGTTCGTGTCGATGACGACCTTGCCGACCAGGGGCTCGACCGGGATCGTCTCGATCGCCGCGAGCGGGGTGGTCACGACGACGATGTCGCCCGCGGCCGCAGCCTCGTCGCGGGTGGCCGCACGGGCGTGCTCGCCGAGCTCCGAGACGAGGTCCTGCAGGGTCTCGGGCCCGCGCGAGTTGGCGATCACGACCTCGTGACCGTGCTGCACGGCGAGGCGCGCGAGCTGAGAACCGATGTTGCCTGCTCCGATGATGCCGATCGTTGTCATGCGGTCGTGCAACGCGGTCCGGTGCGGAGCATTCCCACCCGGGCGCGTGCCGCGGTGCTCGGTGCGTCCCGGCCGGTGCGCTCCGGCCGGTGCGGACCTCCGTGCGGCCGCTGTCCGTCGGGTGCATGATGGCGCCATGGCCCAGGAGTTCCGCGACGAAGCCGACCGCGACCGCTACGCGATGTACGTCGACGGCGAGCTCGTGAGCGTCCTCGACTACCGGGCCGGGGACGACGCCGTGTCGTTCCCGCACACCTACACGGTCCCGAAGCACCGCGGGCACGGCTACGCGGCGGAGCTCGTCGCACACGCCGTCGGTGACGTCGAGGCCAGGACCACGAAGCGCATCGTGCCGATGTGCTGGTTCGTCGGCAAGTGGTTCGACGAGCACCCGGAGAAGGCCGACCTGCTCAGCCGCGGCGCCGCGGACTGACGCACCACCCGGTCCGGTCGCAGCGTCGCCGCCGGCCCCGAGCACCCGGAGACACCGTGCCCACCATCACCCCGTTCCTCTGGTTCGACGACCAGGCCGAGCAGGCAGCCACCTCCTACGTGTCGCTCTTCCCGGACAGCCGGGTCGACCGCGTTGCGCGGACCCCGGACGGCACCGCCCTCGTCGTCGAGTTCACCCTGCTCGGCCAGCCGTACCGGGCGATGAACGGCGGGCCGGGGCACCCGCACACCGACGCCGTGTCCTTCCAGGTCGACGTCGACACCCAGGAGGAGCTCGACCGGGTCTGGGACGCGCTCCTCGCCGACGGTGGTCGGCCGCTCGCGTGCGGATGGCTCCACGACCGCTGGGGGCTGACCTGGCAGGTGACCCCGTCGATGATGGGCGACCTGATGACCGGCGGCGGCGACCCGGAGGCGAACGCCCGGGTGTTCCGCGCGATGCAGGACATGGTCAAGCTCGACATCCCGGCGCTGCAGGCCGCAGCGGCCGGCGGGTGACGAGGAGCCGGGGTGTCCGCCGGTAGGGTGGCGGGACCCACCAGTGCCGGGAGACCGGCGCACCCGGTCACAGGCTGGAGGACCCGATGAGCAGCCCGAGTGCAGACGTCCGCGGCGGCCGCACGACCGACGACGTCCGCAACACGGACATCGGCCGCGCCTACACCGAACTCTCCCGCATCACCCGACGTGCGAGCATCCGGGCGCGCGGCGACGACCTCGTGCTCAGCGTCGTCGACCAGTCCCTCGTCGACTTCGTCGTCCAGCACCCCGGGTGCATGGCGATCGACATCGCCCGCTACCTGCGGCTGAACCGGTCGACGATCTCCCGACAGCTCTCCGGCCTGCTCGCAGCGGGGCTCGTCCGCACCACCGACGGCGGCTCCGGCAACGCGAAGCCGCTCGAGGCGACCGACGCCGGCCGTGCCGCACTCGAGCGCTCGGTGCGCCTGCACCGCGACGCGCTCGAGGAGCGGCTCGCCGACTGGTCCGACGACGACGTCGCGCTCCTCGCCGGCCTGCTTGAACGACTCGGCGCCGCCGACGAGGCCGGTCTCCCCATGCCCGCGCGCGCGACCGACGACGGCGCCGACGCCGACACCGGTCACGGCGGCGACGGCGACCCCGGGCGCGACGGTCCCACCGCCTCGTGACCACCTCGTTCGTCCTGCTCTCCGACACCCACCTGCCGAAGCGCGCGAAGGACCTGCCCGCCGGGCTCTGGGCGGACATCGACGCCGCGGACCTCGTCGTGCACGCGGGGGACTGGGTGGACCTCGCCACCCTCGACGCCGTGCAGGGACGGTCCCGCCGCTCCGAGGGCGTCCGCGGCAACAACGACGGCCCCGAGTTCGACGACCGACTGCCGCTCGTCGCGCGGTTCACCGTCGAGGACCTGCGGTTCGCCCTGGTGCACGAGACCGGTGCCGCGACGGGCCGCGAGCGTCGGGCCGACGCCGCCTACCCGGACACCGACGTGCTCGTCTTCGGGCACTCGCACATCCCCTGGGACTCGGTCGCGCCCTCAGGCATGCGCCTGCTCAACCCCGGGTCGCCGACGGACCGCCGTCGACAGCCCGACTTCACCTGGATGCGGGGCACGGTGGACGGGCGCGCGCTGACGGTCGAGACGGTCCGCCTGCCCCCGGCAGCCCGCTGACGCGACGCAGCGGTCGGGACGGCGGGCACGGACCGCGCGGACCCACCGGACGGGAGGCGCGGCTGGTGTCCGCCCCGTGCCTCCTGTCCGTCCCGTGGCGGGTGCCACCGCCGTGGTCCGGTCAGCCGCGCCAGCCGGGCGGCTCCGTGGGCATCCGGAAGAACGCGAGCTCCCACTCGGTGGACCGCCGGTGCGCCCGCGCCATCCGCCCCCGCTCCGCCGGGTCCGCAGCCGCGGCGAGTGCCTCGACCCGTGCGGTCGCCGCGGCGCTCGCCGCCGCGAACGTCGGGTCCCCGTACGCACCGAGCCAGTCCGCGAACGGGTGTCCCTCCGGAGCATGCCCGAGCTGCGTCCCGACCCAGGCGTAGACCCGGAAGCACGGCAGCACGGCGGCGGCGAGCACCCCGACCGACCCGCTGTCGGCCGCGTCCTGCAGGTGGGCGAGGTACCCCGCGCAGGTCGGGTGGACCGGGTCGTCGGCGTGGGTGCCGGCCAGACGGCGGTGGTGCAGGTCGCGTGCCTCGTCCGCGCAGCCCTCGGCTGCCGAGGCCCAGGACCGCGCATCGTCCCCGTCCGTGGCCGTGGCGAGCCGCCGGAGGTGCTGCTCGTAGGCTCGCAGGTAGTGGACGTCCTGCGCGAGGTACCCGGCGAACACGTCCGGGTCGAGCGTGCCGTCGGCCAGGCCCTCCAGGAAGGCGCACGAGCGCGTCGCGTCGAGGGTCTCCGCGACGTCCGTCCACCACCGGTCCGTCCAGGTCACCGGGGGCAGGGCCGCACGGGTGCGGGCGCCGTGGTCGACCGGGCCGTTGCCCGTCCCGACGTGCAGGGCGTCGGCACCCCGGAGCGCGTCGGTGAGCCAGGACTTCGCCTCGCCGACCGCGAGCTCCCAGTCGCCGTCGCGTGCAGCCAGCGTCGCGATCGCACTCGACAGCGAGCACCCCGTGCCGTGCGTGTTGCTCGTGGCGACCCGCGGCCCCCGGAAGGTCCGGGCGGAGCCGTCGGGCCGGACGAGCACGTCGTCGGACGTCGGGCCGGTGTCGTGGCCGCCCTTCGCGAGCACCAGGACGTCCCAGCGGCGGGCCACCAGACGTGCGGACTCCAGGGGTGTCGCAGCGGTGCCCCCGGCGAGCGCGACGAGGTCGGTCAGCTCCGCGCGGTTCGGGGTCACCAGGTCGGCGAGGACGAGCAGGTCGCCCATCGCGGCCGCGGCCTGCGGGTCGAGCAGCCGGTCCCCGCTCGTCGCGACCATCACCGGGTCGACGACGACCACGGGCGGGCGGTGCTCGCGGAGCCAGTCGCTGACCGTGCGGACGACCTCGACGGTGCCGAGCATCCCGACCTTGACCGCGTCGACCACCACGTCGTCCGACACGGCGTCGAGCTGCTCGCGGAGGAACCCGACGTCGGGCACGTGCACCGACCGGACCCCGTGGGTGTTCTGCGCGACGAGGGCCGTGACGACGCCCATCCCGTAGCCGTCGTGCGCCACGATCGCCTTGAGGTCCGCCTGCAGCCCCGCGCCGCCGGTCGGGTCGGTGCCCGCGATGCTGAGGACGCGCGGGACGAGCAGCCCGCCCGGTCGGGCCCCCGTGGTCGGCCCGGTGTGCTCCGTCGCTGTTGTGCCGGTGCCGCTGACTGTGTCTGCGCCTGCGCCCGGGGCGGTCATGCCCCGCTCCACGCGCGGACGTACGCCGCTGCCGCCGCGTGCGGGTCGGCGGCAGCGCAGATCCCGGACACCACCGCGACGCCCGCCGCACCGGCCGCCCGCAGCGGGGCGACGTCGTCGAGGGTGACCCCGCCGATCGCGACGCACGGGACACCGAGCGGTCGAGCCGCACGCGTGATCCGGGCGACGCCGTCGACGCCGAGCGCCGGCGGGTGGTCCGGCTTCGTCGAGGTGGGGTGGACGACGCCCACCCCGAGCAGGTCCACCGTGCCGCGGGGCAGCTCCGCGAGGGCGTCGAGGTGCTCCGGGGTGTTCGCGGTGAGCCCCACGTGGGCGTCCGGCCCGAGGAGCGCCCGGGCGGCGGCGACCGGCAGGTCCGACTGGCCGAGGTGGACGCCCGCGACCCGGTGGCCGGCGCGTCGGGCGGCGAGCGCGACGTCGGTCCGGTCGTCCACCACGACGGTCGCGCGGTCCCCGACGGCGTCGGCCACCGCGGCGGTCAGGGCGAGGAGGTCGCGGACCGGCGCCTGCTTGTCCCGCACCTGCACGAACCGCACGCCGGCGTCGACCGCGGCACGGACCACGCCGAGCACGCCCCTGCCGTGCCGGTCGACGAGCACGGGGTCGGTGACCAGGTAGACGCCGAGGTCCGTCGGGGCGCTCACGGCCGGACCGCCGCGGGCAGGGCAGCCCGTGCCGTGCTCGCAGGCTCGGGCCCCGTGCTCGGCGGCGTGGCGTCCGTCGTGACGCGTGCCACCCGGACGACGTCCTCGGGGGTCAACGCGGCCAACCGGTCGAGGAAGAGTGGCTGGAACGTGCCGGGCCCGCCGGCGTCCCGGGCGGCCAGCTCGGCGGCGACCGTGTGGACGAGGGTGCCGGCGACGGCGGCCGTGCCGGGGTCCTCCGGCACCACCGCCGCGAAGGCGGCGATCACGGCGCCGAGCGCGCAGCCGCCCCCGGTGATGCGCGTGAGCAGCGGTGTCCCGTTCGCGACCCGCACCACGCCCGTGTCCGGCGCGACCAGCAGGTCGACGGGACCGGACACGGCGACGGCGCCCACGAGCCTCCCGTCCGACGCCCGGAGTGCGGCCTCCCGCGCCTCGTCCGTCCCGGCGGTGCTGTCGACCCCGCGGCCGCCGTCGGCGGCACCGAGCAGGGCGAGGACCTCCGAGGCGTTGCCGCGCAGCACGGACGGGCGGAGCGCGAGCAGCTCGTGGGCGAGTGCCGTGCGGACCGGCAGCGAGCCGACGGCGACGGGGTCCAGGACCCACGGGGTGCCGGCGTCGACCGCCGCGGTGACCGCCTCGACCGACGCCGCGCGCGGCTCGGGGTGCGGTGTGCCGGTGTTGACGAGCAGGGCGTCGGCCACCCGGGCGAACGGGCCGGCCTCGGTGGTGACGTCGACCATCGCGGCGGAGGCGCCGAGGGCGAGCAGGACGTTCGCCGTCACGTTCTGCACCACCGTGTTCGTGATGCACTGCACCAGGGGGCTGCGGGCGCGCACCTCCTCGAGCAGCGTGGCGGTGCGGGCAGCCCAGTCCGGGGACGGGGCGCCGGCGGATCCGGGTACGGGCGCAGCAGTGTGCATGGACGATCCCTTCGCGAGTACGAGCTCGAGCAGGTTCGACGGGTGTGATCTCAGCCGCTCGGTGCGGCACCCCGTGTCTCGGACGACACCGTACACGACGTCCGACGACGTCCTCCGGGCACACCGGGGGTGCGGTGTGCCAGTGTTGACGGGTGCCTGACGTGACCCCTCCCGGACCGCCGCCCGGACCCCGAGACCCCGGCGACGCGTGGGCCGTCGGACCGGACGGCACGAAGGCCTGGGGACGCTTCGGCGCGGCCGGACTGCTCGTCGACGACGGCGCCGGACGCGTGCTCCTGCAGCACCGCGTGGAGTGGAGCCACCACGGCGGGACCTGGGGCATCCCCGGCGGAGCACGGCACCAGGACGAGGACGCCGTCACCGCGGCGCTCCGCGAGTCCGCCGAGGAAGCGGGGGTGCCCGAGGACGGCATCGACCTCCGGCACGCCGCCGTGCTCGACCTCGGGTTCTGGACCTACACGACCGTCGTCGGCCGGGCCCGGACCCCGTTCGAGCCGGTGATCGCCGACCGCGAGAGCCTCGCACTGTCGTGGGTGCCCGTCGCCGAGGTCGACGCGCTGCCGCTGCACCCGGGCTTCGGTGCCTCGTGGCCGGCGCTCCGAGCCGCGATCGAGACCGCCCCGCACGTGGTGGTCGACGCGGCGAACGTGGTCGGCAGCGTGCCGGACGGCTGGTGGCGGGACCGCGCGGGTGCGGCGGAGCGACTGCTGTCGTCCGTGGCGGCGCTCGCCGCACGGGGGCTGGACGCGAACGAGCTCGGGCTGCCGTTCGCGCGGTGGTGGCCTCGGTGGACGGTGGTGGTCGAGGGCGAGGCGCGGGCCGCAGCCGCGACTGGGTCCGGGGCCGACAGCGCCTCGGTCGAGGTCGTCCGCGCCGAGGGCTCCGGCGACGACGCGATCGTCGAGGCCGTCCGTACGGCGCTCGCCGACGGCCGTGCACCGGTCGTCGTCGTCACGGCGGACCGGGAGCTCCGGACCCGCGTCGAGGCCCTGGGTGCCGAGGCGCGCGGGCCGGGCTGGTTCCGCGAGCAGTAGCCCGACGCCGGGACCACCGGCGCGCCACGGTGTCGGGCGTGCCGCTGCCGCCACCGCGAGCACCGGCGCGACCTGTGTCGGGCGTGCCGCTGCGTCAGGCCTCGGGCACGTACCGCTTCGACGACACCAGCAGCGCCACCCACGACACCACGCCGAGTCCGACCACGACGGCCAGGACCACCGACACCGGCACCCCGGCGCCGCCGACGACCGCCGCGATGACCGCCGGCGCGAGGAACCCGCTGTAGGCCACCGCGTAGAACGCCCCCGTCAGCCCGGCCAGGTCCCGCGACCCGGCGATGCGCTGCACCTCGAGCAACGAGGACACCAGCGCGGTCCCCATCCCGACGCCGATCACCACGTTCGCCGCGAGCCCGACCCACACCGACTGCAGCTCGATCGCCAGGAGCACGATCCCGATCCCGACGGTCACCACCGCGACCGCGGTCACGAGCCCGCGCGCCGAGGACACCGAGTGCACCCGCTTCGCGAACGGCTGCACGGCGCTCGACACCCCGAGCGCCACGACGGTCGCGGCGGTGGCGAACACGAGCCCCCACGGGCCGGTCGCCCCCGCGAGCCGCGTCGGCAGGTACCCGTAGCCGATCGCGGCCGATCCGAAGATCCACGGCGCCGCGACGACGACGACCCGCGTGAACCGGCGGTGCCCGGCACTCGGGATCGCGAGCTGCCGCCACCACGGCCCGGCCAGGCCGCCGTGCACCGCGGTCTCCGGTGCCCGCCACACGACGAGGGCGAACGGCGCCGCGACGCAGACGTGCACGAGGAACGGCAGGACCTCGGGCACGGGGCCCCACTGCGCGATCCCGCCGGCGACGAGCGCGCCGATCCCGGACCCCAGCGTGAACGCCAGCGATGCCCGCCGTGCACCCGAGCCGGTGTCGGCGGTCGGGTCGTACCGGCCCTGCGAGAGCTCCTTCACCCAGCTGTTGCCGACCGCCATCGCGATGCCGACCGTCACCCCGGAGAACAGTCGTCCGGCCGCCAGGAACCCCGGACCCAGCGGCCCGAGGGCCAGGAGTCCGCTGCCGACGACCGCGGCGCCGATGCCGACGAGCATGAGCGGCTTCCGCCCGTGCCGGTCGGAGAGCGACCCGGCGACGAGCAGCGCGGGTGCGAGCCCGAGCACGTAGACGCCGAGGAATGCGTTGACGAGCAGGGACGAGTAGTGCGCCCGCTCCTCGTACATGAGCAGCAGCGGGGAGAACTGGTTGCCGCCCCACGAGCACACGAAGACCGCACCCCAGACCATCGCCCACGGCGCCACCCGGCTCGCCGGCGCTGCGACCGACCCGGTGGTCGGGACGCTCCCGGTCGCGCCGCTCACAGCGCACCCCGGTGCGAGGCGACGTGGGCGCGGAGGACCGCGGCGTACCGCTCGGCGTCGCCGTCGTCGAGAGCGGCGGCGAGTGCGCGGTGGTCGTCGAGCGACGCCTGCAGCTGCTCCGGCCGGAGCCGCATCAACTGGTGCCGGAGCCGCTGCTGCCGGTCGGCGAGCGTCCGGGCGAACAGGACCGCGATCGCGTTCCGTGACCCCGCGATCACGGCTGCGTGGAACGCCGCGTCCCGCTCGACGAACCGGTCCACGTCGCCGTCCGCGACCGCCGCCTCCTGCTCCGCCAGCTCGGCCCGGAGGCGCGGTGCGAGTTCCGGCGCGCGACCGTCGGTGACGACGCGGGTCGCCGCCGTCGACTCGATCGCCTCGCGCATCTCGAGCACGTCCGCCGCCTCGTTCGGCGACATCGGGCGCACGACGGCGCCCCGGCGGGCTCCGAGCAGGATGAGCTCCTCGGCCGCCAGCCGCAGGAACGCCTCGTGCACGGGTGTCCGCGAGACGCCGATCTCCTGGCACAGGGCGTTCTCGCTGATCGCCGTGCCGCCGGGCAGGTCGCCACGGATGATCGCCCGCTTGACGTGCTCGTAGGCCCGTTCCGCCGCGGGTGCCTCGGTGCTGGTGTCGCTCACGACAGCCGATCCTACGCCTTGCATGCAACCTTGCATCCCGTGCGGAGCGAGAACGTCACACACGGTTCGTGACCGGATCGAGACATTCCCCGGCCACCGTCGCTACGCTGACCCTCACGTCAACGGAGACGTACCGATCAGGAGGTCACGATGGAGCGTGTCACCAGAGCCGACGACCGCGTCCACCGCCCCGCGGGGCCCTGGACGCCGACGGTCCACCGGCTGCTCGCGCACCTGCACGAGCAGGGGTTCGTCGCGGCCCCGGAACCGATCGCCGTCGGCGGCGCGGTCGAGACGGTGAGCTTCGTGCCCGGCACAGCGGGGAACTACCCGTGGAGCACCGAGATCGCGAGCGAGGCCGCCCTCGTCACCTCCGCGCGGCTGCTCCGCCAGTACCACGACGTCGCGGCGACCTACCCGCGCGACGCGACGGTCGACGTGTGGTCGCAGGCGGAACGACTGCCGGTCGAGACGATCGTGCACGGCGACTTCGCGCCGTACAACTGCGTCTACGACGGCATCGCGGCCGTCGGACTCATCGACTTCGACACCGCGCACCCCGGGCCGCGGGTGTGGGACGTCGCGAGCGCCGTCTACCGCTTCGCGCCGTTCACCACCGGCCTGGTCGAGGGCAGTACCGCGCCGGGGCTCGACGAACGCCTCGACCGGGCGGCGGAGTTCTGCCGCGCCTACGGGCTCGACGACCGCTCCCGCGGGGTGCTCGTCGAGACCATGACGGCGTCGCTCGTCGCGCTCGTCACGACGATGGAGACCGAGGCTGCGGCGGGGAACCCGAAGTTCCTCAGCGACCTGGAGCACGGGCACGCGGACCTGTACCGCGCGGACGTCACGTGGATCGAGTCGCACGCCGACGCGATCCACGAGGCGGTCACCGCAGGCTGACCCCGGCGTCCCGAGGACGGGACGCGCGCGACGGACGTGCACCGGGCCTCCCGGCAGCTCCCAGCGCGTACGCGGCGGACTCCGATGCTGCAGCGGGTAGTGTCGCAGGGCCATGACCGACAGCCCGGCCGACGCCACCCCGTACGAGGTCCTCGGCGTCCCCGCGACCGCCGACGACGACGAGCTCCGGCGCGCCTACCGCCGGGCCGCCCGCGAGACCCACCCCGACCTCGGCGGCGACGCCCGGCGCTTCCGCCAGGTGCAGATCGCGTGGGAGCGCATCGGGACCCCGGCCGCCCGGCGCGCGTACGACGCGGGGTCGCGTGCATCGGCACCGCGGACGGCGTCCGGTCCGTCCGGCTCGTCCGTCTGGTCGCACGACGACGGCGGCGGCTTCGCGCCCCCGACCGCCCGACGCGACTCCCGGCCGCGGGCGCGCTCGCACGGCCACCCCGGCGGCCGCTCGCGCGAGGTGTTCCTGCAGGCCGAACGCGAGTGGGTCGGCCTCGGCGACCCGATCGAGGACCCGTACGACCCCGCACTCGTCCGGTCGGCGCCGCGCCACATCCGGCGCCTGCTCGCCGAGGCGCTGGCCGAGGAGGCGACCGCCGCGATCGTGTCCGACATGGGCATCGGCGTGAGCGTCTGGCACGACCTCGACGCCGGTGCCGAGGGCAAGCTCGACCACGCCGTCCTCACCCCGAGCGGGCTCTGGGCCGTCGAGTCGATCGACTGGGGAGCGCCCGTGCGCATCGAGCACGGTGAGATCGCCGGCGAGACCCTGGCACCGGGGGAGCGCCCGGTCAAGGAGCTCGTCCGTGCCGCCCGGGCCGTCCAGAAGCAGACCCGCGTGAAGTTCACCGGGCGACTGATGGTCGTGCCGGACGCCGCCGTCGACGAGGACGTCCAGGTCGTCGGCCCGGCGCGGAAGCCCACCGCGCTCGTGGTCCGCCGGAGCGCCCTGGGGCAGGTCCTGAACGGGGTGTTCTCGCCGGAGGGCTCCGTCGACGTGTTCGAGATCCGCGACCGCCTGCAGCAGACCGTCCGCTTCGTCTGAGGCGCCCGGACCCGGGACTCAGTACCCGCGGAGCTTCTCGAGGTCGCGGCGCTCCCGCTTGCTCGGACGCCCTGCCCCGCGGTCGCGCGTCGGGACGAAGCCGGCCTCCTCGCGGGGCAGCCGCGGCGGGGTGCGGTCCTCGAAGTGCTTCGCCGCCTCGGTCGCGCTCGTGCGCTTGAGGATGATGCCCCGCACGACGACCACACGGTCGAAGCCGTGCTGGCGGACCCGGACCTCGTCCCCGGGGGCGATCGGCTGCGCCGGCTTCGCGCGCTCGCCGTTCACCCGGACGTGACCGGCCTTGCACGCGCTGGTCGCCGCGGAGCGGGTCTTCGTGATCCGCACCGCCCAGATCCAGCTGTCGACGCGTGCCTTCTCCATCCGCCCAGCCTAGGCGGCCCGGTCCTGCGAGCAGGCCCTACGCTCGACCCGTGCAGGAACCGCCGCAGCAGGACGCCCTCGCCCGGGCACTGGCGCTCGGTGTGCTGTCCGACGCGACGCTCGGTGACCGGCTCGTGGTGCGGGCACGGCACGGGGACGGTGCGCAGGACGCCCTCGGCACGCTGACCGCACGCACCGCCGACACGGTGACGATCGAGACGCGCCGGGGGCCCTCGACGTCCGGCTCGCCGACGTCGTCGCGGCGAAGCCCGTGCCCCCGCCACCCGCGCCCCGACCGCGTCGACCCTGACGGCGACGTCGCCGCAGCCCTCGCCGCCGGTCACCGGCGAGCCGTCGCCGTCCCCGCAGCGGCCGCCACGTAGCCTCGACCCATGGCCGTCCCCGTCCCGCTCGGCACCGAGGACCGAACCTCCCGCCTCACCCTCCGCCGTCCCGACCGCTGGCGCCGCGAGGACGCCCCGCAGGCCGACCTCCGGCTGACCGGCGACGACGTGGTGCTGACCGTCCGCTCCCGTCCCTCCGAGCGCACGATCGCCGAGGAGCACACCAGCCTGCTCGAACGCCTGCCCGGCTCCGTCGAGGGGCTCCGGCTCATCGGCTGCGATCCGTGGACCGCCGCCGGAGCGCCGGCCCGCCTGGTCGAGTACGTCCGCCCCGACGAGGAGGGCGACGTCACCGGCAGCCACCTGCTCTTCGTCACCGGACGGCACCGCGTCGACCTCACCGTCGAGCGGCCGCTGACCCGGATGCTCGCCACCGACGACCTGGTGTCGAGCGTGCTCGAGTCCGTCCGCGCCACCGAGCCCGCAGCGTCCCGACCGCAGCGCGAGCTCGAGGCCCTCCCGGTCGCCGCGCCGGAACCGCAGCTCGACGGGACGCACCTGGGGCCCGACGCGCTGACCACCCTGCGCAGCCTGGCCGGTCGCCGGTGGGACCCGATGCTCCTGCGCTCGCCCGCCGGCCGCGAACTCGTGCAGACCGGGCTCGTCGGCCGCCTCGGGACGCTGCCCGAGGCCACCCAGGAGCTCCTCGCGCCCTGGGCCGACGACACCCAGCCGGTCACCCTCGAACAGCGGCTGCCCGACGGGCGGACCACGCGCCTCCAGGCCTGGTCGGAGACCGTCGTCGACGGGACGGACGAGACGGGCGGCACCGTCGCCCGGCTGCCGGTCGAGCGCGTGGTCGCGTTCGCGGCCGGGAGGCTCGGCATCCGCCCGTCGTGGACCTTCCCGTTCCGCACGGGGTCGGTCGGCGCGGACCTGCTGTCCCGCAGGACGGGGACCGCCGCGACCGCGTCGGACCTGCCGGCGGCCGTCGCCGAGGCAGACCCGCGCCTGGCACGCTTCTGGGCGGCGCCGTGGACGGTCTCGTCGATCCGTCGGCCGGGGCGGCCGGCGCCGGTCGTCGTCGTGCACGCCGAGGGGATCGGGTTCGCGCGGGTCGGACGCACGGAGGCCGGGGAGACGGCCTTCCGGTCCGACTCCCCGGCCAACGTCTACCGGTCCCTGGTGCGGGCGCTGCTGGGCTGACGCTGCTGCTGCTGCTGCCGCTGCCCCTGCTCGCTAGGCGGCGGGGCCCGCGGTCAGCGTCACGGTCACGGTGTGCGCCGCGCCGGATGCGTCGGTGTAGCCGACCTGCACGCGGTCGCCCACGGCGTGGGCCCGGATCGCCGCCGTCAGCGCGTCGTTGCTCGCGACCGCGGTGCCGTCGAGGCTCGTGATCGTGTCGCCGGCGACCAGACCCGCTGCCGCCGCACCCGAGCCGTCGACGGTCCCGGCGACCGGGACCCCCGCGGTGGTCTGCGACGTCGCCGTCGAGGCCACCTCGACGCCGAGGAACGCCGGCAGGCCGATCGTGATGGTGTCCGAGGACTCCCCGGCGAGGATCTTGTCCGCGATCGCCTTCGCCGTCGTGATCGGGATGGCGTACCCGGTGACCTCGGCCGAGCCGGACGACGCCGCGGTCGCCATGCCGACGACCTCGCCCTCGCTGTCCAGGACCGGGCCGCCCGAGTCGCCCGGCACGATCTGCGCGGCGACCTGGATGAGGCCCTGCAGCGACTCGGTGCCGGTGCCGGACTCGCTCTGCACCTGGATGTCCTGGTCGAGTGCGGTGACGGTGCCCGCGGCGGCGACGAGGTTGCCCGTGCCCTCCGCGTTGCCGACGTCGGTCACGGCGTCACCGGTGGACGGTTCGCCGTCGTCGTCGAGCGCCACCGTGGACAGCCCGGAGGCGTTCTGCAGCTTGAGGACGGCGACGTCGTGCGTGGCGTCGGTGCCGACGACCTCTGCCTGGTACTGCTTGCCGGTCGTCTCGTCGGTGACCGTGATGCTCGTGGCGCCCTGCACCACGTGGTTGTTCGTCAGGACGAAGCCGTCCGAGGTGAGGATCATGCCGGTCCCCGCTGCCTGCGACGAGGTGTCGTAGTTCATCACGGTGTCGATCGTCACGACGCCCTTCTCCTGGGCGGTCGTCGCCGGGGTCGCGGCGGTCTGCGTCCCCGTGCCGCTGCTGCTGCTGCCGCTGCTCCCGCTCCCGCTGCTGCCGTCGCTGCCCGAGCCGCTGCCGTACCCGGGGACGGTGAAGCCGTTCGTGCCGCCGCCGGTCCCGCCGCTCGTGCCGGAGCCGCCGCCGGGGAGCGTCGTCGAGCCCTGCGACTGGCTCGACGTCGTCGTCGTGCCGTGGGAGGACAGCCCGAGGGCGGTGCCGCCGGCCGCGCCGATGATCGCCAGTGCGGCGACACCCGAGCCGATGACGAGCCCGAGCCGCCGCGGGCGCTTCGTGTCGGGGTGGTTCGCCGCCGCTGCACCCGAGGTCCAGCCCCAGGGCGTGGAGCCGCCGGTGGGAGCCGCGTTCGTCGCGCCGTGGGCGGTCGTGCCGGACGCGGTCGCGCCGGAGGCGGTCGCACCCGGGCCGGAGGTGCCGCCGAGCGAGGTACCGCCGAGGGCTGCGCTGCCGATCAGGTAGGGGCCGCGGCCGTCGGGCGTGTAGGCGTAGGGCCCCGAGCCGTCGGTGCCGTACAGCCACGGGCCGCTGCCGTCGAAGGCGTAGGCGGGGCGGAGGGTGTCGCGGTCGGCGTGCGGGGCCTCCCAGCCGGGGCGGTCGGTCGCGCGCTGGTCGTCGGCGGGGTTCTCGTTCATGGGTGCTCTCCGGTCGTCCCTCGACCACCCCGGGGGTGGCGGTGTGTTCCTCGACGACCCGGTCGGGCGTCGACGGAGACCAGTACAGGAGCCGAACCCATGACGACCCTATGAACGGACCCAGTGGCTGCTCCGGGCTTGCTCGGGGGCCGCCGTACGAGGTGCGGGATTAGGCTTGCCGCACCTCCCATGCACGCGTCCTCACCCGTCACCCCCGCCGTCCGGCCCCGCCCGGCACCCGCCTCGCGGTCCCGTCTCGTCGGGGCGGCCCTGCTCGCGGTCGCCGCGCTCGTGGTCGCCGTCGCACTCTCCGTGGCCTTCGGCTCGCGCCCGATCCCGCTCGGCACCGTGGTCGACGTCGTCCTGCACCCGGACCGGAACGACGACGTCGGGCTGATCGTCCTCGGCAACCGCGTCCCGCGGACGATCGTCGGGCTGCTCGCCGGTGCCGCGCTCGGGGTGGCCGGTGCCGTCATGCAGGGTGTGACCCGGAACCCGCTCGCCGACCCGAGCATCCTCGGCATCAACGCCGGAGCGGCCCTCGCCGTCGTCGTCGGCATCGCGGTGTTCGGCATCAGCGGGACGGCGGCCTACCTGCCCTTCGCCTTCGTCGGCGCCGGACTCGCGGCGCTGCTCGTCTACGGCATCGCGGCCGTCGCCCGCCGCGGCCTGTCGCCGGTCGGGCTCGCACTCGCCGGAGCGGTGGTCGCCGCCGCGCTGTCGTCGATCACGACGGCGGTCCTCGTGTCGAGCCAGAGCCTGCTCGACCAGCTGCGCTTCTGGCAGGTCGGCGCACTCGCGGGCAAGGACCTCGGCACCGCCGGAGTCGTCGCGGCCCCGGTGCTCGTCGGGCTCGTCGTGGCCGCCGGACTCGGCCGCTCCCTGAACACCCTCGCGCTCGGGGACGAGCTGGCGGCCTCGCTCGGCCAGCGCGTCGTCCTCGTCCGCGTCGTCGGCGGGGTCGTGACGGTCCTGCTCGCGGGCTCCGCGGTGGCCGCCGCCGGACCGATCGCGTTCGTCGGCCTCGCCGTCCCGCACGCCGTCCGCCGACTGAGCGGACCCGACCAGCGCTGGACGATCCTCCTGTCCGCCCTCGTCGCACCCGCGCTCCTGCTCGTCGCCGACGTGGTCGGACGGGTCGTCGCGTACCCGGGGGAGCTGCAGGTCGGCATCGTGACCGCGCTCATCGGCGCACCGGTCTTCATCTGGCTCGTCCGGTCGCGGGTGGTGACCGGCCTGTGACCGCCCTCCGCCGCGAGCTCGTCGTCCTCGGCGCGGTGCTCGTGCTCCTGGTCGCCCTCGTGCTCGTCGGACTCGGGGTGGGGGAGATCCCGCTCACGCCGCTGCAGGTCGCCGGCGCACTGGTGGGCCACGGCGACACCGTCTCGGACTTCGTGATCGGGCAGCTCCGCGGGCCGCGGGTCGCCGGGGCGCTGCTCGTCGGGGCCGCGCTCGGTGCGGCCGGCGGCATCGTGCAGAGCGTCGTGCGCAACCCGATCGCGAGCCCGGACGTCATCGGCATCACCTCGGGGGCGAGCGCCTCCGGCCTGACCGCGATCGTGCTCTTCGGCGCGAGCGGCGGGGTGCTGTTCGGGTCCGTCGTGGTCGGAGCCGTGCTCGTGTCCGTCGTGATCGCGGCACTCTCGTGGCGCCGCGGGATCACCGGCAACCGGGTCGTCCTGGTCGGCATCGGGGTCGCCGCGATCTGCCTGAGCATCACCGGGTGGATGCTGACCGCGGGCACCGTGCAGCAGGCCGGCACCGCGCTCCTCTGGCTCTCCGGCAGCCTGAACGCCGTCGACCGGACGCTCGTCGGCATCCTCGCCGTCGCCGTCGTCGTGCTCCTGGCCGCCGCCCTCGCACAGTCGCGGCGGCTGACGGTGCTCGCGCTCGGCGACGAGGTCGCGGCCGCCCTCGGCCTCCGGCCCGACCGGGCGAAGGTGCTCCTGCTGCTCACCGCCGTGGGGCTGACCGCGGGTGCCGTCGCGACCGCCGGACCGGTCGCCTTCGTCGCGCTGATGGCCGCCCCGATCGCACGCCGTCTCGTCGGCAACGGTCGCGTCGCGCTCGGTGTGGTCGCGGCGGTCGGTGCGGTCGTCACGCTCGCGAGCGACCTGGTGGCGCAGTTCGCGATCCCCGGCAACGCGCTGCCGGTCGGGGTGGTCACGGGCGTCGTGGGGGCGCCGTACCTGCTCTGGCTGCTCGCGCGCGGCCGGTAGCGACCGCGCCCGAGCCCGGGCGTGCCTGGGCCTGCCGGGTGTACCTGGTCGTTCCGGGCGTACCTGGGCCTGCCGGGTGTACCTGGTCGTTCCGGGCGTACCAGGTCGTCCTCATCCACCAGGTACGCCCGCTTCCGCATCCCATCTCAGCCGTTCTGGGAAGGAACGGGTGTCCGGGCGGACGGGAGGCGCGGGGCGGGCCGGTGCCGCGCCTCCCGTCCGGCGCATGGTGGCGTCCTTCCGTGCCGCCCGGCAGCGCTCGGTCCAGGCCTCGACACGGTCGCGCCGTGCGGCCCGTGCGGCCCGTGCGGCCCGTGCGGGGTGCCGCGTGCGGCCCACGTGATGCCGCACCGCGCTGCGCGATCCCGCACACAACCGCCCCGACCCCCCGTTCGGGTGTCGGCGCCCGCCGCGATCCCTCGTACCGTCGTCCCGACCGACCGGACACCCGACAGCGCCCGACCCGACGGAGCGCTGGTCCGTGAGGAACGAAGGACTGCCATGCCTGATCTGCCCGCCGGTGCACCGACGCGCCGTCGCCAGTGGGGTGCCGAGCGCCGGACCCGTCCGCTCGACACCCTGCACGCCCGCCCCTCCGACCGGAAGCTCGTCTCCGGGCGGGTGGCGATCATCCTGACCATCGCCTTCTGGCTGGCGTACGTCGTCTACACCGTGATCCGCCAGTTCCTCGACTACGGCACCGAGAGCTTCCGGTTCACCACCGAGGCGATCTCGTACCTCGTGGTGGTCACCTTCCTCACGTTCTCGGCGCTCATGCACCTGGTCGCCCGCCAGGGCGCGATGGAGCGCTTCGCGGCCCACGTGCGGGTCCCGCGCGCCGAGCTCGACCGGCACTTCGCGACCGGCCACGACGCGCCGATGACCGTCCTCGTGCCGAGCTACGCCGAGGAGCCGGACGTCGTCGCGACCACCCTCTGGTCGGCGGCGCTCCAGGAGTACCCGTCCCTGCGGGTCGTCCTGCTGGTCGACGATGCGCCCTTCCCGACCGACCCGGAGACGCTCGACAAGCTCGAGCGCACCCGCGCGGTCGCGGGCCGCATCCAGGCGCAGCTCGAGGCGCCCTCGCGTCGGTTCCAGGAGGCGTTGTTCTCCGCCGAGGTCGAGGCGGACGCGGCACCGTTCGCCAGCACGCACGCGCTCCGGACCCTCGTCGAGCACCACCGCTGGGCCGACGCGTGGCTCCGCCGGAACGCCCGCGAGCACGAGGTCGCGGACCACGTCGACCGGTTCTTCCACGACCAGGTGCTCGTCGGGCTCGCGGACGAGTTCCGCCTGACCGCCGAGGCGCTCGAGGCCGCGATCGCCGACGCCGTCGCCCTCGGGCAGGACTTCAGCGAGGTGACCTCCGCCCGGGCACTCGAGCTGCAGCGCCGTCTCGCCTGGACCTTCACGGCCGAGCTCACGACCTTCGAGCGCAAGCGGTACGTGAACCTGTCCGACGAGGCCAACAAGGCGATGAACCTCAACGCGTACATCGGCCTGATGGGCGGGGCGTACGCGTTCGACGAGACCGCGTCCGGCACCGTCCTGCGCACCGTCGCCGACCCGGCCGCCGCCGACCTGGTGGTCCCGGCCTCGGACTACCTCCTGACGCTCGACGCCGACTCCGTCCTGCTGCGCGACTACTGCCTGCGCCTGGTCTACTTCCTCGAGCAGCCGGAGAACGCCCGGGTCGCGGTGACGCAGACCCCGTACTCGTCCTTCCGCGGTGCCGCGACGCGCATCGAACGGCTCGCGGGCGCCACCACCGACATCCAGCACATCCTGCACCAGGGGATGTCCCGCTACGACGCCACCTTCTGGGTCGGGGCGAACGCCGTGATCCGCACGCAGGCGCTCCGCGACATCGAGGAGGTCGAGACCGTCGGGGGCTTCGAGGTGAAGCGCTACGTGCAGGACCGCACCGTGATCGAGGACACCGAGTCGAGCGTCGACCTGGGCATGCACGGCTGGACGCTCGTCAACTACCCGGAGCGCCTGTCCTACAGCGCCACGCCGCCGGACTTCGGGTCGCTCGTCGTCCAGCGCCGACGCTGGGCGAACGGCGGTCTCCTCATCCTGCCGAAGTACGTCCGGCAGGTCCGCGAACGCCGGTCACGTGGCGAGCGGGTCGGTCTCGTCGAGATGGCGCTGCGCGTCAACTACATGGCGTCGATCACCTGGGCGTCGTTCGGGCTCGTCTTCCTGCTCGCGTACCCGTACGACTCGCGCCTGCTCAGCCCGATGGTGCTCCTCGCCGCGCTGCCGTACTTCTGGCTGCTGTCGAGCGACCTGGAGTACTGCGGGTACAAGCGCACCGACGTCCTCCGCATCTACGGCTTCAACCTCATCCTGACCCCGGTGAACGTGGCGGGCGTGCTCAAGAGCATCCAGCAGGCCCTGACGGCCAAGAAGATCCCGTTCGCCCGGACGCCCAAGGTGCGGGACCGCACCGCGTCGCCGGCGCTCTACGTGCTCGCGCCGTACGCGATCGTGGCGTTCTCGGTCTTCACCTTCGTCCGTGACTACGGCGCGCAGAACTGGGGGAACGCGGTCTTCGCCGCCTTCAACGCGCTCCTCGCCACGTACGCGATCATCGCCTACATCGGCGTGTGGAACTCCGTGGTCGACGTCTGGCTGTGGGCCACCCGGTGGATGTACTACGACCCCTCGGCGCGAGCGGCCCGTCGTGCCGCTCGTCACGCCGCCCGCGCGGAGCGTCGGCACGGACGTCGTCGCCACGGGGTCGGCCCGGTCCCGGAGCCGGTCACCGAGGACTGGCACGCGGTCCTCTACTTCGGCCACGGCGGCGGCAACCTGCCCGTGCGCCACGACGCCGACGTCGTCGGTGCGACCGGCGCCCGCCCGGTCGCGTCCACCCGGGCCAGCACGACCGGCCCCCAGCAGGAACGGAGCGCAGCCTGATGTCGACGACGAGACGACTCTCCCCGGTCCGGGTCACCATCGCGGTCGTGGTCGCCGCCGCCGTCGCGGTCGCCGGGTACGCCGGCTTCGACCGCTGGCACGCCGCGCAGGCGACCGAGCGGCAGCCCGCGTGGTTCGGCGCCTACACGGACGTCACCGCGACGCCGGCCTTCGCGTTCGAGGACGTCAAGTCGGCCAAGGGTCGCAACGTCATGCTGTCCTTCGTCGTCGCCGACCACGACGACGCCTGCTCGCCGACGTGGGGGTCCTACTACTCGCTGCAGGGTGCGGCGGACCAGCTCGACCTCGACCGCCGTGTCGCCCGCCTGCAGCAGCAGCACGGCGAGGTCGGGGTGTCGTTCGGCGGCCTGGCGAACGACGAGCTCGCCACCACCTGCACGAACGGGTCCGACCTGCTCGGCGCCTACCGCCAGGTCGTGGAGCGCTACGACCTGTCCACCGTCGACTTCGACGTCGAGGGCGACGACCTGACGAACCGCACCGCGGGGAGCGCCGGGCGAAGGCGGTCGCGGCGCTGCAGGAGCAGCGTCGGGCGGCCGGCCACCCGCTCGCGGTGTGGCTCACCCTGCCGGCCGCGCCCTCGGGCCTGACCGAGGACGGGACGACCGCCGTGTCGCAGTTCCTCGCTGCGGGCGTCGACCTCGCCGGCGTGAACGCCATGACGATGGACTACGGCGAGGCGAAGGGCTCCAGCCAGAGCATGTACTCGGCCTCGGTGCAGGCGCTGCAGGAGGTCCAGCGGCAGCTCGGCGTCCTGTACCAGCGCGCGGGCACACCCCTCGGCGACGGCACGCTCTGGCACAAGGTCGGCGCGACCCCGATGATCGGCCAGAACGACGTCCGCGACGAGGTCTTCTCGCTGAGCGACGCCCGGAAGCTCAACGCCTGGGCGCGTGACCGCGGGCTGGGGCGGATGTCGATGTGGTCGCTGAACCGGGACACCACCTGCGGCTCGAACTACGTCAACCTGTCGACCGTCTCGAACTCGTGCTCCGGCGTCGACCAGCACGGACTGCTGTTCGCCGACGTGCTCGGCAAGGGCTTCACCGGCGGCATCGTCGCGGCGGCGTCCGACGTCACCGAGGCCGAGCCGTCGGCGACCGAGCAGCCCACCGACGACCCGAAGACCAGCCCGTACCCGGTCTGGGACCAGGACGCCTCGTACCTCGAGGGCACGAAGGTCGTGTGGCACCACAACGTCTACGAGGCGAAGTGGTGGACCTCGGGCGACCTGCCGGACGACCCGGTGCTCAGCGCCTACGAGACGCCGTGGCAGATCATCGGGCCGGTCCTGCCCGGTGAGAAGCCGGTGCAACCGCTCACCCTGCCCGCCGGCTCCTACGCCGCGTGGTCCGGCACGGCGCAGTACGACACGGGTGCCCGCGTCCTCTTCCACGGGATCCCGTACCAGTCGAAGTGGTGGAACACCGGCGACAGCCCCGAAGCGTCGACGAGCGACCCGGACGGGTCGCCCTGGGTGCGGCTGAAGGACGCCGAGGTGCGCCGGATCCTCGACGGGATCGCCTCCGGGGAGCCGGCCCCGTCCGGGACGGCGACGGCGACGCCGGCTCCGTGAGTGGACGCACCGACGTGACCCTGTTCCGGTCTGGAGGCGCGGTGCGGATCCGCCCCGCGCCTCCCGTCCGTCAGCTGGGTCGCCTCGGTGCGTTCGCTGTGCGCGTGCTGGCGACTTCTCCCCAGCCCCGTTCGGGGCTCCCGCGAGGTCACCCGTTTCCGATACGCTGGTGCGCCAAGAGGAGGAGGTCCACGATGCCAGAACCAGTGGCCCCGCAGCCGGGCGGTCAGAAGACTCCGGAACAGCGGCTGGTCGACACCACCCTGACCTTCAGCATGGACATGGGGACGGCCCTCACGGCCGAGTCCGGTGTCTCGACGGAAGAGCGCGAGGCGATCAACGCCCTGCCCTCCGGTTCGGCGTTGCTGGTGGTCCGTCGTGGCCCGAACGTCGGCGCCCGGTTCCTCCTCGACTCGGACGTCACGACGGCCGGGCGGCACCCCGCCGCGGACATCTTCCTCGACGACGTCACGGTCTCCCGCAAGCACGCCCAGTTCCTGCGCCACGGCACGGCCTTCAGCGTCAAGGACAACGGCTCCCTGAACGGCACCTACTTCGACGGCGTCCGCATCGACGAAGCGCTGCTCACCGACGGTGCCGAGGTGCAGGTCGGCAAGTTCCGCCTGACGTTCTACGCCTCCCGGGTCGACCTGGCGCGCCTGGCGACCGCGTAGTGGCTGCGCGGTCCGCCGCAGTACGGGCCGGCGCTGCGGTACCGGACCTGCTCACGATCGGGCAGGTCATCGCCCGCTTGAAGCCCGAGTTCCCCGACCTGTCGAGCTCGAAGCTCCGCTTCCTCGAGGAACGCGAGCTCGTGACGCCGATCCGGACCGCCAGCGGCTACCGGAAGTTCTCGGCGGCCGACGTCGAGCGGCTGCGCATCGTGCTCGGGCTGCAGCGTGACCACTACCTGCCGCTCAAGGTCATCAAGGACTACCTCGCTGACCTCGACGCCGGTCGCGAGCCGGTCCTCCCTGGTGGTGGTGACGCGCCGAAGCCGTCGATCCTCGGTCGCGAGCGCCGGTACACCCGCGACGAGACGGTCCGTGCCGCGGGCGCCTCGCCGATGCTCCTGACCGATGCGGTCTCGGCGTCGCTGCTCCCCGCCGCAGACACGTACGGCGACGACGCCGTGGCCGTGCTCAAGGCCCTGGTCGAACTGCAGCGCACCGGCATCGAGCCGCGACACCTGCGCACCATGCGTGGCGTCGTCGAGCGCGAGGTCGGCTTGATCGAGTCCGCACTGATGCCGGTGTCCCGGCGGGGCGACGCGACGTCGCGTGCCAAGGCGACGGAGCTCGCGCGGGAGATCGCCGGTCAGCTCGAGGTCGTCCGATCCAACCTGGTCCGCGCGGCGATCGGTCGCCTCGACGGATGACCCGTCGTCGGTCGGCGTCCGGAGCACGGGTGACCCCTGTCGGCCGTCGGTGGTCGGGGCGTATCCTCGACACGCCGGACGCGCCGGTGCGGATGTGCCGGGCAGACCGTGCCCGAGTCGCTACCGTGGACCTCGGAACAACTCTCAACCCGTCGTTGAACCTTCTGGTGGGAGCTCGAACGTCGTGGAAGGCATGCACATGAGTGGGACTGACACCCCCGGTACCGAGTCCGAGATGACTCGGTACGACCTCGGCCTGCTCTTCACCGACGGCCTCCCCGAGCACGACGAGCAGAACGGCTACCGCGGCACCGTCGCCGCCCGTGCAGCCGGCATCTCCTACCGCCAGCTCGACTACTGGGCCCGGACCGAGCTCGTGCAGCCGACCATCCGTGGCGCTGCCGGCTCGGGCTCGCAGCGGCTCTACGGCTTCCGCGACATCCTCGTCCTCAAGCTCGTCAAGCGGCTCCTCGACACCGGCATCTCGCTGCAGCAGATCCGTACCGCCGTGAACCAGCTCCGCGAGTCGGGGGTGTCCGACCTGGCGCAGACGACGCTGATGTCCGACGGCGCGTCGGTCTACCTGTGCACCTCCGACGACGAGGTCATCGACCTGGTGTCCCGCGGCCAGGGCGTCTTCGGCATCGCCGTCGGCAAGGTCCTGCGCGAGGTCGAGAGCTCCCTGGTCGAGCTCGACGCCACCCCGGCGGCCGACCCCGACGACGAGCTCGCCGCGCGCCGCGCCTCCCGGGCGTCGTAGCCGCCCGCTCGGCCTGCTTCCTCGGGCGCCCGGCGTCCGCCGTGGTTCGGCGCCGTCGTCATCGCGCACGCACGAGCGTGCACGATCCGTCACGCTCGCGCCCTCCGACGACGGGTCGCACCCGCTCGGCGTCCGACGCGCGGCGTTTCCTGCCCGCTCGGCGCTGCCGCCGATGTGGACCGCCGGGCGCCGCGTTGCGCCGCACGCCGCTGCGCCGCACGCCGCTGCGCCGCACGCCGCTGCGCCGCGCCGACGGCGTCCGGAAGACCGCCAGCTCCGGTCGCACGACCTGCCGCCTGCGTCCGCTGAGGTCGCACGACTTGCCGCTCAGCTTGCGGTGCGACGGCATGTCGTGCGACCAGGGCGGTAGCGCGAGTGCGGGACCGCCAGCCGCTGACCGGCGATCAACTGGCGCCGTCCGACGACCGACGACTTCCGTTCGCCAGACGTCGACCTCCGAAGCCCGGATCGTCGACGCTTCCGGTCGCACGACACGCCGTCAACGTCCGCTGTGTGGTCGCATGACACGCCGCCCGCGAGCCCTGTTGTCGCACGACCTGCCGCTCAGCTTCCGACGCGACGGCATGTCGTACGACCAGGACGCGAGTGCGTGAGCGACGGTCGATCGCCGACCGTCGATCGACCGGCGCGGACCGACCGCCGACGCCCGGTTCGTCGCCAGTTCCGGTTGCACGACATGCCGCCTGCGAGCGCTGGGGTCGCACGACCTGCCGCTCAGCTTCCGACTCGACGGCATGTCGTGCGACGAGAACGAGCCGGGGCCCTGCCCCCGGCCAGGCAGGCCAGGCCGGGCCCTGCGCCAGGCAGGCCAGCCCACCCGGCAGGGCCTAGGCGGCGCCGCCCTCGGCGTAGGGGCCGATCTTGCCCGTGCGCATGATGCGCTCGAGCAGCTGGTCGAAGTTCTTCGCCATCTCCTGCGCGGACTCGCCCGGCCACACGTGCAGGGGCTTCGCCGCACCCTGCGCCTGCTGCAGCGAGGTGCGCTCGGGCAGCTGCGGCGAGAGCACGAGCGGCCCGAACATGTCCCGGAGCTCCTTGATGCGGAACTGGTGCTCGAGCGACTGCACGCGCGCCCGGTTCACGATGATGCCGAGCGGCTGCAGCCGGGGGAGAGGCCACGACGGATCTCCTCGATCGCGCGGAGGGCCCGATCGGCGGCGGCGACGGAGAACAGACCCGGCTCGGTGACGACGGTCACGCGGTCCGACGCTGCCCAGGCGGTCCGGGTGAGGGCGTTCAACGACGGCGCGCAGTCGATGAGCACGAGCTCGTAGTCCTGCTCGACGTTGGCCAGCGCCTCCTCGAGCTTCCAGATGTCCCGGATGGAGGGGTGCGGCCCGTCGAAGTTGATCGCCGAGGGGGAGCCGACGAGCACGTCGACCTTGCCCTGCGAGCCCTTCGTCCACCCGGACGGGGCGATCGCCTGGCGGACGATCTTCTCCTTCGGGTTCTCGAGGACGTCGGCGACGTTGAGGTGGCCGGAGATGTCGATGTCGAGGCCCGTGGAGACGTCGGACTGCGGGTCGAGGTCCACCACCAGCGTGCGCAGTCCCTTGGCGAACGCGGCCGAAGTCAGGCCGAGCGTCACCGTCGTCTTGCCGACACCACCCTTGAGGGAGCTCACGCTGAGTACATGCACGGTGAGCCACGTTACCGCCAGTAGGGTTGTGACACCTCAACCCGGGCTGAAAGGGACGTCGTGTCCAGCAAGATCTCGGTCGCGAACCGTGGCGAGATCGCCCTGCACGCATCCCGTGTCGCACCGTCCTCCGGTGCGGTGGTGCCCGAGGTAGCCGTCGGTGACGCCGTCGGCCGTTCCGCGATCCCGGCGTCCCAGCAGGTGGACGCCGCCGACCTCCTGGTGGTGCTGCAGTAACGTGACCGTCCGTCCCATCCGCCTGTTCGGCGACCCCGTCCTCCGTTCCCCTGCAGACCCGATCGCGCCCGGCGCGCTCGGCTCCCAGGGCGTGCGCGACCTCGTGCAGGACCTCCTCGACACCGTGCGGGAACCCGGCCGCGCCGGCGTGGCCGCTCCGCAGATCGGGGTCGGGCTGCGGGCGTTCTCGTACAACGTCGACGGCGAGGTCGGGTACGTGCTCAACCCCGAGGTCGTCGAGGTCCGTGGCGAGGTCGAACTGATGGACGAGGGCTGCCTGTCGGTCCCCGGCCTGTCCTACCCGACACCGCGTTCCCCGTACGCGAAGGTCCGCGGCGTCGACGTCGACGGGGCCGAGGTCGTGCTCGAGGGCACCGGGCTGATGGCCGAGGCGCTGCAGCACGAGGTCGACCACCTCGACGGCACGGTCTACGTGATGACCCTCGACCCCGAGGTCCGCCGCGGGGCGCTCCGCGACATCCGCGCGCAGGCCTGGTTCCACTGAGCGCGAGCGTCCGGCGGGCAGCGTCCCGGGTCCGGGGCGTGGTTGCTCGTCCGGGCTCCGGAACGCAACCGGGCGAGCCGCTCTCGGCGAACAGGGCGTGACACCCCTTCGAGGGATTGTCCGGACATCCCGACCACGAGGTACCGTGTCCGCGTCGGCTTCCCACCGACGCGCATCCCACACCCTCAGGACACCCAGCATGACCGTTCAGAACGACGAGCTCAGCTCGCACCGCACCCGCACCAACCGCCGCCCGGACCCCGCACCGACGACGTCGTCGGTCGCCGTCCTCGACGCACCGGAGGTGCAGCAGGCCCCGGAGGCCTGAGCCGGCGCACGGTCGCGTCCCGACGACGGGTCGCGCCCCGCGCGCACACGACACACGGGAGGCCCGGTGTCGGTCCGTCGGACCGGCGCCGGGCCTCCCGTCCGTCTTCCCTACGCGCGGTTCCGTCGTCGGGACGCGACCACCGGGGTGGCCGTGGTCTGGACCTTCGAGCCCGAGTAGATGTGCTCGACGTCCGCGGCGAAGTCCCGCAGGACCACCGCGCGCTTGATGGTCAGCTTGGGGGTGAGGTGCCCCGACGCCTCCGTCAGCTCCGTGTCGACGATCGTGAAGGACCGCACCGACTCGGCACGGGAGACGCGCTGGTTGGCGGTGTCCACGGCCTCCTGCACGGCGGCGTGCACGCGCTCGTCGTACGCTGCCGCGCGTGGGGTGAGCGCGGGGGAGATCCCGCGGGCCTCGCACCAGCCGGGCAGCATCTCGCGGTCGAGCGTGACGAGTGCCGCGACGAACGGTTTGCCCTCGCCGACGACCACGACCTGCCCGACCAGCGGGTGCTCGCGGATGCCGTCCTCGAGCGGCGCCGGCGCGACGTTCTTGCCGCTCGCGGTGACGATGAGCTCCTTCGCCCGACCGGTCACGGTGAGCACGCCGTCGGCGTCGAGCCGACCGAGGTCACCGGTGCGGAACCAGCCGTCGGCGAAGGCCTTGGTCGTCGCCTCGTCGTTGTGCCAGTAGCGGTCGAACACGTCGACCCCGCGGATCAGGACCTCGCCGTCGTCGGCGATGCGCACCTCCACCCCGGGCAGCGCCCGGCCCACGGTGCCGATCCGCAGCTCGTGCGCCCGGTTCACGGTCGCGGGGGCCGTCGTCTCGGTCAGCCCGTAGCCCTCGAGGATGTGGACGCCGATCGAGCGGAAGAAGTGCGAGAGGCGGGGGGAGAGCGGTGCGGACCCGCTGATCGCGTACTGCACCCGGCCGCCGATCGCGTCGCGGAGCTTCGCGTAGACGAGCTTGTCGAACAGGGCGAAGCGGAGCTTCAGGCCGAGCGGCACGCGGCCGGCGGCGACGGCCTCGGAGTGCGCGACGGCGACGTCGGCGGCGGCCCGGAAGACCTTCCCCTTGCCGCCCAGGTCGGCCTTCTGCTCCGCCGAGTTGTAGATCTTCTCGAACACCCGGGGGACGGCGAGCAGGAAGGTCGGTCGGAACGTGGAGACCGCCCGCATCAGGTCACGGGTGTCCGGCTCGTGGCCGACCAGCACGCCGGTCGAGATCGACATCACCGCGATGAACCGGGCGAACACGTGGGCCATCGGGATGAAGAGCAGCGTGGAGGACCCGTCGGCGACGACCTCGGGCATGGCCTCGGTGGCGCCCTCGACCGTGCCGGTGAAGTTGTCGTGGCGGAGGACGCAGCCCTTCGGACGCCCGGTCGTGCCCGAGGTGTAGATGATCGTCGCGTCGTCGTGGCCGTGCACGTCGGCGGTGCGGGCGTCGAGCTCGGCGTCGGTGACGGTCTCGCCGAGGCGGACCAGGTCGTCGAGGCCGCCGCCGTCGATCGTCCAGTGCTGGCCGAGGTGCGGCAGGTCCGGGGCGACCGAGGCCACCCGGCGGGCGTGCTCCTCCTGCTCGACCACGATCGCCACGGTCTCGGAGTCGGACAGGATCCAGCGGACCTGGTCGGGCGAGCTCGTCTCGTACACGGGCACGGACACGAGCCCGGCGGTCCAGACGGCGAAGTCGACCAGCGTCCACTCCATCCGGGTGCGGGACAGGATCGCGACGTGCGCGCCCGGCTCGAGCCCGGCGGCGACGAACCCCTTCGCGATGCCGCGGACGCGTGCGAGCGTGTCGGCGGCGCTGACCGTCGTCCACGTGTCGCCGTGCCGCTGGGCGAGGATCGGCCGGTCGGGCGAGCGACGGGCCCGGTCGGAGAGCAGCCGGGCGGCGGAGCCGTGGTCGGGTGCGGGGATGGGTGCGGACTGCCGCTGATCGTTCACGGTTGACTCCCTCGTCGGCCGGTTCGACACGAGGACGCCTCGACGATGAGACGTCACCGCCAGCATACGGGCGCGGGACCGCGGGACGGAGGGGGAGCGGCCGGGTTCGCAGCACCTCGTCAGCCGTCGGGCGGGCCGGGCTCGCGTCGGATCCGGTCGCCAGGGCCGAGCCGTCGACCGGCTCGGTCGTCGGACGGGCGTTCGGCGGCGGGACGCGGAGACGGTAGGCTCGACGCTCGTGCATGCCATCGGAATCGACATCGGGGGCACCAAGATCGCGGGAGCGGTCGTCTCGGAGCTCGGCGAGATCCTCGCCGAGGACCGCGTCGCCACCAACGCGGCGGACCCGGACGCCATGCTCGACGACGTCGTGACGATGGTCACGCGTCTGCGAGCCGCCCACGACGTGGGAGCGGTCGGTGTCGCGGCACCCGGGTTCATCGACGCCTCGCAGTCGATCGTCTACTACACGCCGAACATCCGGTGGCGGAACGAGCCCCTGCGACAGAAGCTCCAGGAGCGCCTCGGCGACCTGCACATCACCGTCGACAACGACGCGAACGCGGCCGGCTGGGCGGAGTTCCGCTTCGGTGCCGGGCGGCTCGTGTCCGACATGAGCATGCTCACGATCGGCACCGGGGTCGGCGGCGCGATCGTCACCGAGGACCGGCTCTTCCGCGGCGGCTTCGGCACGGGCGGCGAGATCGGCCACCTGCGGATCGTCCCGAACGGCCTGCCCTGCGGCTGCGGCGCCCGCGGCTGCATCGAGCAGTACGGCTCCGGCCGTGCCCTGCAGCGCATGGCGAACGACGTCGCCGACGCCGGCGGCATCGGTTCGGCGCTCGCGGACGCCCGCGAGCAGAACGGCGGCCAGCTCGACGGGAAGATCGTCGGCGACCTGATCCTGGCCGACGACCCGGGGGCCCTCGCGGCGCTCCGTCGCCTCGGTCGGCACCTCGGCGAGGCGTGCGCCTCGCTGTCCGCCGTCCTCGACCCGCAGCTGTTCGTCTTCGGCGGCGGGGTCGCGAGCGCGGGGGACCGGCTGCTCGAGCCGATCAAGCAGGCGTACCTGAACAACCTGCCGGCGCGCGGCTACCACCCCGAGCCCGACTTCGTGATCGCCGAGCTCGTGAACGACGCCGGTGTCGTCGGCGCCGCCGACCTCGCCCGCATCCACGCCCGCACGGCGTAGGGTCACCCCGACGGTACGCGCGTCCCGAACTGGAGTCGACGATGACCTACTGGCTGCTCAAGAACTTCCTGCTCGGCCCGCTCATCCTCACCCTCTTCCGGCCGTGGGTCGTCGGTCGTGAGCACGTGCCCGCGAAGGGGCCGGTGATCTTCGCGTCGAACCACATCTCGTTCATCGACTCGGTGATCCTGCCGGCGGTGCTCGACCGGCGGATCTCGTTCCTGGCGAAGAGCGACTACTTCACCGGCCGCGGCCTCAAGGGCTGGGCGACGAAGACGTTCTTCAACGCGATCGGACAGCTGCCGATCGACCGCTCGGGCGGCAAGGCCTCCGAGGCCTCGCTCCACACCGGGCTCCAGGTCCTGGCGCGCGGTGAGCAGCTCGGCATCTACCCCGAGGGCACCCGGAGTCCGGACGGCAAGCTCTACCGCGGCCGCACCGGCATCGCCCGGATGATCCTCGAGGGCCGGGTGACCGTCGTGCCGGTCGCGATGATCGGGACGCGCGAGGTGCAGCAGATCGGGCAGAAGTTCCCGAAGTTCAAGCGCGTCGGCGTCGTCTTCGGCAAGCCGCTCGACTTCTCGCGCTTCGAGGGGTTCGAGACCGACCGCTTCATCCTGCGCAGCGTGACCGACGAGGTCATGCACGAGCTCGCCGGGGTGAGCCGCCAGGAGTACGTCGACGTCTACGCGACGAGCGTCAAGGAGCGTGCCAGCAGTGCGCGCGAGCAGGTCATGAAGGACCGCCGGACGCCCACGGCCTGACGGACGACCGTCGCCACCGCTGCCGCGTCACGCGGGAGCGGGGCGTCCTGCCCGGACGGTAGGATCTGAGGACTCCGGCCCCGGCCGGACCGGCCTGCGCGCAGGCCATCCGCTCCCGCCCGACCCAGAACACCGAGGTACCGCCTTGATCGAGTCGACCGACGTCGTCGCCCTGCAGGATCCGGACGTGATCGAGGGCCTCGACCACTGGCGCACCCTGCCGATCAAGCAGCAGCCGACGTGGCCCGACCGTGCCGCGGCCGAGGCGGCCTCCGCCGAGATCGCGACGCTCCCGCCGCTCGTCTTCGCGGGCGAGGTCGACAAGCTCCGTGACCGGCTCGCCGCCGCGGCGCAGGGCAGGGCGTTCCTGCTGCAGGGCGGCGACTGCGCCGAGACCTTCGCCGGTGCCACCGCGGACTCGATCCGCGACCGCGTCAAGACGATCCTGCAGATGGCCGTCGTGCTGACCTACGGCGCCTCGATGCCGGTCATCAAGATGGGCCGGATGGCGGGGCAGTTCGCCAAGCCGCGGTCGAGCGACTTCGAGACGCGCGGCGACGTGACGCTGCCGGCGTACCGCGGCGACATCGTGAACGGCTACGACTTCACGCCGGAGAGCCGCCAGGCCGACCCCCGGCGCCTCGTGCAGGGCTACCACACGGCCGCCTCGACGCTGAACCTCGTCCGTGCCTTCACCCAGGGCGGGTTCGCCGACCTGCGGCAGGTGCACTCGTGGAACAAGGGCTTCGCGTCGAACCCGGCGAACGCCCGGTACGAGCACCTGGCGAAGGAGATCGACCGCGCGATCCGCTTCATGGACGCCTGCGGTGCCGACTTCGAAGCGCTCAAGCACACCGAGTTCTACGCCTCGCACGAGGGGCTGCTCATGGACTACGAGCGCCCGATGACCCGCATCGACTCGCGCTCCGGCCAGGCCTACGACACGTCCGGGCACTTCATCTGGATCGGTGAGCGGACGCGCGACATCGACGGCGCGCACGTCGACTTCCTGTCCCGCGTGCGGAACCCGATCGGTGTGAAGCTCGGCCCGACCACGAGCGTCGACGACATGAAGGCCCTGGTCGACACGCTCGACCCCGAGCGCGAGCCCGGCCGCCTGACGTTCATCACCCGCATGGGCGCCGGCAGGATCCGTGACGAACTCCCGAAGCTGCTCGAGGCCATCAAGGGCATGGACGCGAACCCGCTGTGGGTCACCGACCCGATGCACGGCAACGGGCTCACGACGCCGACCGGCTACAAGACCCGTCGCTTCGACGACGTCGTGGACGAGGTCCTCGGGTTCTTCGAGGCGCACCGGCAGGTCGGGACCTACCCGGGCGGCATGCACGTCGAGCTCACCGGCGACGACGTCACCGAGTGCCTCGGTGGCTCCGAGCAGATCGACGAGGCGACCCTGGCGACGCGGTACGAGTCGCTGTGCGACCCGCGTCTCAACCACATGCAGTCGCTCGAGCTCGCCTTCCTGGTGGCCGAGGAGCTCAGCGCCCACCCGTACCAGCGGCCGTAGCCGCGACAGCCGGGACGGACGGGAGGCGCGGGGCCAGCTGGCACCGCGCCTCCCGTCCGTCCCGGCTCGGCGTCGTGCCCGCCCTGGTCGCACGACCTGCCGCTCACGTCCCGTCGCGACGGCGCGTCGTGCGACCGGAACGACCGCCGACGGCACGTCGTGCCACCGGAACGGCCGCGCGTCCGGCTCGCCTACTGCTCGTAGGACAGCGTGATCGTGTCGCCGCGGTACACCGTGGACCCCTTGACCGGGTCCGTCGCGGTGACCGGGAGCGCCGACTTCCAGTCGTAGAAGCGGCAGAGCACGTTCGTGCAGTCGGGGACCTCCACGTCGAGCCCGAGGTTCTCGAGGGTGGAGGTCGCCTCGTCGATGGTCTTGCCGGCGACGTCCGGCAGCGTGATCGGCGTCGGGCCCTTCGAGAGCACGAGGTCGACGGCCGAGCCACGGACGGCGGGGGAGTCCTCGACGCTCGAGGAGATGACCTGGCCCTTCGGCACGTCGTCGCTGTACCGCTCCTGCTGCGCCCCGACCACCAGGCCGACCTCGTCGAGAGCCGCGGTCGCCGCGTCGAGGGTCTTGCCGGTGACGTCGGGGACCGCACCGAGCGACACGGTGAGCGTGACCGGACCGCGCTCGGCGTACTCGCCGACCGACGCCAGGTCCACGGTCTGCCCGTCGGTGCCGAGGCCCTTCGCCGCGATGACGGTGTCCTTCGGTGCGTCGGCCGAGAACTCGTACTGGTCGTCCTGCAGCTGGAAGTCGTCGTCGAGCGCCGCCGTGACGGTCGACAGGGGCTGTCCGACGATCGCGGGCAGGGCGATCATCCGTGGGCCGTCCGACACGACGATCTGCACCGGCGTGCCCTTGCGGACCTCGCGTGCAGCCGCGGGCTCCGTCGTCGACACCTGGCCCTTCGCCACCACGGCGTCGTACCGGCTGTCGGTACGGGCCGTCGGTTCGAGGCCCTGGGCCTGGAGCAGCTGCCTGGCCTGCGCCACCGACTTGCCGGTGACCTCGGGGATGCGGACGTTGCCCCACGGGCCGGGGCCGAGTGCCCACCCGATCACCCCGGCGAGCACCGCGAGCACGACGACGACCGCCAGGACGATCCACCCGCGCTTCCGGCGCTTGGCGGACTTGTCGGCCAGTCGTTGCCCGGCGGGGGAGAGCGCGCCGGGCTGGGAGCCCGTGCGGCGGGGGCCGGGTGCGCCGCGACGACCGGGCGCTGCGGGAGTGCCTCCGGTCGAGCTCGCGATGACCCGCGTGGCGTCGTCCTGTCCACCGTCGTCGCGTCGACCGGTGTCCGCCGAGGACGGCGCCGCGCTGCCGGCCGGCAGGATCGCGGTCGCGTTGTCCGGGCGGAGCACGGCGGTGCGGTACTGGCCCGTCGCGCGCTGCTGGTTGCCCGAGATGTGGTCGAGCATCTCCCGGGCGTCCCGGGGGCGGTCCTCGGGGTCGCGCGCGGTCGCCCAGGCCACCAGGTCGTCGAGTTCCGGCGGGACCCCGGGTTCCGTGGCGCTCGGCACCGGGACCGTGTCGTTCGCGTGCTGGTAGGCGATCTGCATCGGCTGGTCGCCCTTGTACGGCTGCTCGCCGGTCAGCATCTCGTAGAGCATGATGCCGAGCGCGTAGATGTCGCTGCGCGAGTCCGCTGCCCCGCGCGTGACGAGCTCGGGGGACAGGTAGGCGATCGTCCCGAGCAGTGCCGCGCCGGTCGCGGTGTTCGCGGTCGTCGCCCGCGCCAGGCCGAAGTCGCCGAGCTTGATCCGGCCGTCGTCGGCGAGCAGCACGTTCTCGGGCTTGAGGTCGCGGTGGACGATCCCGGCCTTGTGCGCCGACGCCAGACCGGCGAGCACGGCACGCAGGATGTCGGTCGCCTGCTCGGGCGTCAGGGCCCGGTGCTCCTGCAGGAGGTCCCGCAGCGTGATGCCCGGGATGTACTCCATGACGATGTACGCCGTGTCGTCCTCGGCGCCCTGGTCGTACACCCCGACCAGGTTCGGGTGGGAGAGCCGGGCGGCGGACCGGGCCTCCTGGATGAAGCGTTCCCGGAAGGCCTGGTCGTCGGCCAGGTGCCCGTGCATGATCTTGATCGCGACGCGGCGCTCGAGGCGGACGTCGGTGGCGAGGTACACCGTCGCCATGCCGCCGCGGGCGATGCGCGAGCGCACGCGGTACCGCTGGTCGATCATGCGACCGATCATCGGGTCCGTGGCGGCGTTCGTGGTCATCGGCGGCATTCTACGAAGCGCTGCCCGTGCGGCCCGACCTGACGCACCGACCGTGACCCAATCTCGATCTCGAGGATGAGTCGGCTGACCGGCCGACCACGTCTGCGCGTCAGAGCGAGGCCAGCAGCGCGCGCGCCGTCTGCTCCCACTTCGCGTACTCGTTCGGGTACGCGGAGACCTGGACGGCCTGGGCGGCATCCGTCAGGGCCATCGACGACCAGCCGCGCACGCCGAGCAGCCCGCGGGTCTTGCCGGGGTTGCCGACGTAGAACAGCTCGGCGGCGGTGGCCGGGTCCTGCAGTGCGGCCTTCGTGCCCCAGCCCTGGCTCGGTCGCTGCTGGAACAGGCCGACGGAGTCGCGGTCGCCGTGTGACAGGTTGCGCAGGCTCGACTCCTGCAGCGCGGCCGCCAGGGCGATGACGATGCCGCGGTCGGGGACACCGAGGGTGCGCCCGACGCTGACGATGGTCGCCGCGTTGCGCCGCTGCTCGCCGGTCAGCTCGACGCCGTTGACGCTGCCGACCGCGGTCGTCACGGCGCCGCCGGTCGGGGTCGTCGTCGGCTTCGAGGTCGCGGCCGGCAGCACCAGGGTCTTCCCGGCGTAGATCGTGCTCGTGTAGCTGAGGCCGTTCGCGGCGAGGAGGGCCTTCACCGACACCCCGTGCTTCGCGGCGATGGCGCCGATCGTGTCACCGGTCGCGATCTTCACGCTCGTCGCAGCAGCGGGAGCCGGTGCCGGAGCTGAGGTGGCCGGTGCGGACGTTGCCGGTGCGGCCGCGGCGGGCGTCGACCCGGCGCGCGGGATCGTCAGCGTCTGACCGGGGTAGATCAGCGCGCGCTGCGAGAGGTTGTTGGCCGCGAGGACCGCCGACGTCGACACGCCGTTGCGCGCCGCGATGCTCGACACGGTGTCGCCGGACTTCACGTGGTAGCTGCCGCTCGTGCCTGACGATGCGGGGGCCGCGGCGGGGGCGGCGGGCGCGGACGCCAGGTGGAGGGTCTGGCCGGGGTGGATGATCGTGTTCCAGCCGAGGCCGTTGCGCACCAGGACCTCCTGCGCGGAGAGCCCGAACCGCGCGGCGATCCCGGAGACGGTGTCGCCCTGGCGCACCGTGTAGGTGGTCGGGGCCTTCGACACGCTGGCCACCGTGGTGACGGTGGTGGTCGAGGGGCGGGCGACGGCGGTGCCGAACACCGGTCGGTCGCCGACGTTGCGGTCCTCGTCGACGTGCCGCTTCTTCGCGGCGTCGTCGTCGTGTCGGGGTTCGGCGTGCGCCACCGGGCCGGTGAGGCCTGCGGTGACGGCGATCGTGCCGGCGAGGACGATCGGCATGGTGGCGAACCGGGCGGATCGAGCGCGCCGGGCGGCGTCGTCTGCGGCGTTGTCCACGGGTTGTCTCCTGTCCTGGGTGAGCCGTGCGCGCGGGCGCGCACTCACAGGTGGCTCCACGCTGACATGGCGTGATTCCCAAGTCAACCAGAGAGTCGCGTGTTGCGCGTGTGACTCGTGTGACGAACGGGGCGGCGTCGACAGTGACCGCCGCTCTGGCAACATGGGGCGCGTGAGTGATGGACCCACCGACGACACGACCCTCTCCGAGCGCTGGCTGACGGTGCCCGACCTCGTGGACCTGCTCGGGGTCACCCCCGGTCGCATCCACCGACTGTTCGAGCAGAAGACGCTCCTGCCGGCCCGCGTGGACGGCGTGCTGCGGGTGCCGAGCGAGTTCCTCGACGACGCCGAGCCGCTGCCGGAGCTGCGCGGCACGCTGATCGTCCTCGGCGACAACGGGTTCTCCGACGACGAGGCCGTCCGGTGGATGCTCTCCGAGGAGCCGGCGCTCGGCACCTCGCCGATCGCCGCACTGCGCGCCGGCCGCAAGGCCGAGGTGCGCCGCGTCGCGCAGTCCCTGCTCTAGCGACTCCCTGCCTGGCGACACCGGGCCGACCGACGGTCCGCACGACGCTGGTCGCGCGACCGACACAGCGGACACCGGACGGGAGGCCCGTGGCGGCGTCGCCACGGGCCTCCCGTCCGGTGGGGTGCGCGGCTACGCGACGCGGCGGCTCACCGTGTCGGCCAGTGCGAGCAGCTGGTTGCGGGCCGACGGGCTGAGCGGGGTGGCCTCGAGCGCTGCCTTGGCGCGCTGCACGTGCCGGTCGATCGAGCGCTCCACCGCGGCGACCGCACCGGACTCGGTGAGGGTCGCGCGGAGCATCTGCACCTGCTCCTCGGTGAGGTCCGGGTCGCCGAGGAGTTCGTCGAGCAGCTGGCGGGGCCCTGCCGGCAGCGACTTGCGTGCGGAGGCGATGAGGACGGTGCGCTTGCCCTCGCGGAGGTCGTCACCGGCGGGCTTGCCGGTCACCTCCGGGTCGCCGAAGACGCCGAGCACGTCGTCGCGCAGCTGGTAGGCGACCCCGAGGGGCAGGCCGAACGAGCGGAGACCCTCGAGCTGCGCCTCCGATGCGCCGGCGACCAGGGCCCCGATGACGAGCGGAGCCTCGATCGAGTACTTCGCCGACTTGAAGACGATGACGCGCTGCGCACGCACGAGGTGCTCGGACTCGTCGATCGACGGCCAGGCGGTCTCCTCGTGCACGTCGAGGTACTGCCCCGCGGTCACGTCGAGCCGCATCGTGTGGAACTCCTGGCGGACGATCCGTGCCCGCGCGGGGTCGAGCAGCGCGAGTCCCTCGTCGAAGACCGCATCGCTCAGCGAGAGCAGCACGTCGCCGAGCAGCAGCGCGGAGTTCGTGCCGTACAGGCCGCGGTCGCCGACCCAGCCGGACTCCTCGTGCAGGGACTCGAAGCGCCGGTGTGCGGCGGGGCGCCCGCGGCGGGTGTCCGACCGGTCCATGATGTCGTCGTGCACCAGCGCCGCGGCGTGGAAGATCTCGAGCGCCGCGGCCACCGTGACGATCGCCTCGGCCGTGGTCTGGCGGGAGCCCTCGGCCAGGGGGTCGAACGAGCCGGAACGGCCGGCGACGGACTGCCACCCCCAGTAGCAGAACAGCGCCCGGAAGCGCTTGCCGCCGGACAGCAGGTCCCGGGCGTACCGGTCGAACGGCGCGAGGTCGGGGCTGATCGCGAGGAGCCGGTCACGCTGCTCGTCGAGGGCCCGACCGACCCGTGCCGAAACGAGGTCCACTAATCGCGTACTCTCAGCCACGACTCCTACCCTAGTGGAGCGGCTGAGACGTAGGATCGGTCCACTTCAGCGATGCCACAACCCGGCGGCAACGCGGCACACCAGCGGTCACCCAGACAGCATCCCCAGGAACAAGAGGGAAACGAGATGCCACTCTCGGAGCAAGAGCAGCGACTCCTCGAGGAGATGGAGCGGAGCCTCTACCAGAACGACTCCGACTTCGTGGCGCGGGTCACGCGCCGCCAGGGTCGCGCGAGTTACACGTCGATCACGCTCGGGGTCCTGGCCGCACTCGCGGGGATCGCGATCGTCATCGTCGCGCTCGTCGTCAAGCAGCCGTGGCTCGGACTGCCGGGCTTCGTCGTGATGCTCGCCGGCGTGCTCTACGCGCTGCGCCCGGGCATGCGCATGCCGAAGTCCGGGGCGAAGGCGCCGAAGGCCGGCAAGGCGTCGGCCGGCCGCTCGCCGCGCTCGTCCTCCGGTGGATCGTTCATGGACCGCATGAACGAGCGCTGGGACAAGCGCAACGACCCCGGGCAGCAGTAGCCGCCCGCTCGATCCTCCACACGCCTCCACGGGGCCGGTCCTTCGGGACCGGCCCCGTTCTCGTGTCCGGGGTCCGTCACGTGTTGCTGTGGCGGAGCGCAGTGCACGTGCCTGGCGGAGCCGGGCGTACTCGGCGGAACCGGGCGTGCCTCGCGGTACCGGGCGTACCTGACGGAACCGGGCGTACCCCGCGGAACCGGGCGTACCTGGCGGAATCGGGCGTACCTGGTCGGACGGAACCACCTGGTTCGCCCGTTTCCGCCTTCCATTGCGGGCGTTGTGGGAAGGAACGGGCGCGACGGCGGCCGGCGCGAGTGCGATCGGACGGGAGGCGCGGGGCGGGCAGGCGCCGTGCCTCCCGTCCGGCGCGCCCCCGCTGGCTCCCGAGGCTGCGAAAGTCCTCCACTTCCCTCCACCACCTCCATCGCGTTCCAGATTCCCGTCGTTCCGCGGATCAGCCAGGTCGCCGACGCGCTCCAGACCCCTCCTGGATGCCCCAGTCCGGGGGATCCGGGGGAATTCGGGAGTGCCGACCGTTCCGCGGGGAGCGAAGTGGAGTAAAGTGGGGGTCACGACGGTCCGGTGGAGCGGAGGGGAGGCCCCGACGTGCTGCTCGGTACCCATGCCCCGAAGCTCGACGAGAAGGGTCGCGTGATCCTCCCCGCCAAGTTCCGGGACGAACTGTCCGGGGGACTCGTGATGACCCGCGGGCAGGAGCGCTGCGTCGTGGTCTTCAGCGCGGACACGTTCGAGCAACTGCACGAACGGATCCGGACGGCCCCGATGACGTCGAAGCGCACCCGGGACTACATGCGCCTGTTCCTCTCCGGAGCGAGCGCGGAGACCCCGGACAAGCAGAACCGCGTGACGATCCCGCAGAACCTCCGTGAGTACGCGGGGCTCGAGCGGGACCTCACGGTCATCGGCAGCGGTGACCGTGCCGAGATCTGGTCGACCCCCGCGTGGGAGGCCTACTACGCCGAGGTCGAAGAGGGGCTTCGCCGACAACGACGAGGAGGTGATCCCGGGGATCTTCTGATCCGCGGATCGGGACTCCCAGCCGTGGTGCCCTGACACACCTTCCCCGGTGTCAGGTCGCATGGATGGGGATCCGGATGCGTGGCCCGGAGGACCAGAGGGGCTGCACATGGCCGAAGACCAGCCGAAGTTCCCGCACACGCCGGTGATGCTCCAGCGCATCGTCAACCTGTTCGAGCCCGCGCTCGACGGACCGGGCAAGGTCGTCGTCGACGCCACCCTCGGCATGGGCGGGCACTCGGAGGCGCTGCTCGAGCGCTTCCCCGAGCTCACGCTCATCGGGCTCGACCGCGACACCGACGCCCTCGGCATCGCGGGGGAGCGGCTCGCGCGCTTCGGCGACCGCGTGCGGCTCGTCCACACCGTGTACGACGGGATCGTCGAGGCGGTCGAGGGCGAGGGGTTCGACGCGGTCGACGGCGTGCTGTTCGACCTCGGCGTCAGCTCCCTGCAGCTCGACCGTGCGGAGCGCGGCTTCGCCTACAGCCAGGACGCCCCGCTCGACATGCGGATGGACCGGACCGAGGGGCAGACCGCCGCCGACGTCCTCGCGACCTACGACGAGGGCGAGCTGCGCCGGATCTTCCAGCGCTACGGCGAGGAGAAGCTCGCCGGGCGCTACGCCCGCGCCATCGTCGAGCGCCGCGCCGAGCGCCCGTTCGCGATGTCCGGGGACCTGGTGCAGGTCCTGCACGACGCCACCCCCGTCGCCGTGCAGCGGCAGGGGCACCCGGCGAAGCGCGTCTTCCAGGCGCTCCGCATCGAGGTGAACGCCGAACTCGCCGTGCTCGAGCGGGCGATCCCGGCCGCGCTCGACACGATCGCCGTCGGCGGCCGCATCGTCGTCGAGTCGTACCAGTCGCTCGAGGACCGCCTCGTGAAGCGGGCCCTCGTCGAGCGCACCACCTCGAGCGCCCCGGCCGGCCTGCCGGTCGAGCTGCCGGAGCACGCTCCCACCTACTCCCTCGTCGTCAAGGGCGCGGAACTGGCCGACGAGGCCGAACGCGCCGCCAACCCCCGAGCCATCCCCGTGCGCCTGCGCGCGGCCGAGCGGATCCGGAAGTGACATGAGCACGAACCTCGCACTCGTCGACCCCGTCGACGCACCGTCGCGTGCCCCGCAGTCGCCCCGCCGGGCGCGCCCCGAGCTCGTCGAGGTCGCCCCGTCGAAGGCGCAGCGTCGGGCCCGGCCGAAGGTCGCCTACGCCGTGGTCGGGGTCGTCGCGCTCGGCGTGCTCCTCCTCGCGCAGCTCGGCATCAGCATGGTGCTCAGCCAGGGGGCGTACACGCTCGACTCCCTCGGGGCCGAGCAGACGAAGCTCTCCCGGACGCAGCAGTCGCTGTCCGAGGAGCTCCGGGTGCTCGACTCGCCGCAGAACCTGGCGCGCAACGCCAAGGCGCTCGGGATGATCGCGAACTCGACGCCGGTCTACCTCGACCCGAAGACCGGCCACGTCTACGGCACGCCGACCCCGGCGGCCCCGGACGAGGCGACCGCGAGTGGCGACAACCAGGTCCCCAACGCCCTGCTCGACCCGGTCCCGCTCGCCGCGGGGCCCGACGCCAGCGCCGGGAAGGCCGGCGCGACCGACGGCGGCACGTCCGCGGGCGGCGCCGGCTCGACCGCGGCCACGGGCAGCACGAGCACGACCGACGGCAGCGCGACGGCCGACGGCACGTCCGGCACCGGGGGCAGCACGAGCACCGCCGCCGGTGGCTCCTCGGCCACCGACGCTGAGAAGAGCGCAGGCGCCAGCGAGTCGGGCCGGACGGGCTCGACCACCGACGTAGAGTCCGACGCGAACCCGCTCCAGGCACCCACCACCCGGTGACCTGCGGGCGGGATCGGACTGCCGCACCACCCGGGAAGGACCGCACCGCGTGACGAAGACGATCCGCAACCCTCGACTGCGCTACAGCGTGGTGATCATCGCCGTGATCGCCCTCGTCGCGGTCTTCGTGATCCGCCTGGTCGACATCCAGGTGGTCGAGGCAGCGTCCCTGAACGAGGCCTCGAAGGCGAAGCGCAGCATCCCGGTGACCATCTACGGCAACCGCGGAGCGATCGTCGACCGCAACGGCACCGAGCTCGCCGAGAGCGTGAACCGCTACAACATCGTCACGTCGCCGCGGCTGGTGGCGGCCTTCGACGGCAAGCTCGGCGGCGAACGCACGAAGAAGGTCTCGGTCGACGACGCCCTGCAGGCGCTGGCGAAGGCGTCCGGCGGCGACGCGCAGGCGATGCGGAAGGCGATCCAGGCCGACCCGAAGTCCGACTTCGCCTACCTGGTCAAGGGCCTCGACGTGAAGCACTACGAGGCCGTCGTCGCCCTCGGCATCCCGTGGGTCTACAAGGAGCAGCAGTCGGCGCGCGTCTACCCGATGGGCGCGACCGGCGGTGCGCTGACCGGCTTCATGGGCACGGACGGGGCCCAGGCCGGCCTCGAGTACTCGTACAACCAGTGCCTGGCGGGCAAGAACGGCTCGGAGACCTACGAGCGCGGCGAGGACGGCGTGCAGCTCCCCGGGAGCACCCGGACGACGGAGCAGGCCAAGGACGGCGGCACGCTCGAGACGACCATCGACAGCGACCTGCAGTACATGGCGCAGCAGACGATCGCCTCGGCCGCCCAGTCGCTGCAGGCGGAGTCGGCGACCGCGACGGTCGTCGACGTCAAGACCGGTGAGCTCCTCGCCGTCGCGGACTGGCCCACGGTCGACCCGAACGACGTCGATGCGACCACGGACAAGGGCGCGTACGGCTCCCGGGCGCTGACCTCGACCTACGAGCCCGGCTCGACCATCAAGGCCGCGATCGCCGCTGCGCTCATCGACCAGGGCAAGTCGAGCCCGACCGACCGTGCGGTCGTGCCGTACTCGCGGTCCTTCCCGTGGGGCGGCAAGATCCAGGACTCCGAGTTCCACCCGACCGAGAACCTGACGCTGACCGGCATCCTGCAGAACTCGTCGAACGTCGGCATCACGGAGCTCGGCGAGCGGCTCTCGCAGCAACAGCGGTACGACTACATGAAGAAGTTCGGCCTGTTCGAGCCCGAGTCGGCGATCCAGTACCCGGGGCAACCCGCCATGCAGTACGGCGCATCGCCCGACTGGAGCAGCCAGACGAACATCAACTCGATGTTCGGGCAGGGCATCTCGACGACCGCGATCCAGGTCGCCAGCGTGTTCCAGACCCTGGCGAACCAGGGTGTCCGGATCCCGCTCCACATGGTGAAGGGCTGCAAGACCGCCGACGGCGGGATGATCGACGCGCCCGACGTGCAGGGCACGCGCGTCGTGTCCGCCGCGGCGGCCGACCAGACCGTGAAGATGCTGCAGAGCGTGGTCACCGGCGGCACCCTGGTCGGGATGAAGCCGATCTCCGGCTACAACATCGCGGCGAAGACCGGTACCGCCGAGGTCGCCGAGGGCAGCAAGGGCTACGGCGGCCAGCGGATCACCTCCGTGGCCGGAATGGCACCCGCCGAGGACCCCCAGTATGTTGTCACGGTGACGTTCACGAAGCCGCAGACCAACAAGTGGTCCAGCGGAGCGGCTCCGGCGTTCCGCACACTCATGTCCCAGGTGCTCGAGAAGTACCGAGTAGCCCCCTCCACGGCCGAGGCGCAGCTGTACCCGTCCACGTGGTGAGGAAGAAGGAGCACTTGTCCGCACGGATCCCCCCGGTCCTCCGACCCGAACACCCGACCCCGAGGAGCGTGGCCGAGCTCGCGAACGCGTTCGGCATGCGCGTGGTCGGCTCCGTCGACGCCGTCGAGACGACGGGCGTCACGCTGAGTGCTGCCGAGGTGCAGCCGGGTGACCTCTTCGTCGGTGTGCACGGCGCGAACCGCCACGGCGCCCAGTTCGCGACCGAGGCCGCCGAGCGCGGTGCCGTCGCGGTGCTGACCGACGCCGACGGGGTCGCCCTCGCGGAGCCGTCCGGCATGCCGGTGCTCGTGGTCGAGGACCCGCGCGCCGCACTCGGCGACGTCTCGGCGTGGGTCTACCGCACCCACCCGGACGAGGCGACCGACCTGCCGCAGCTCTTCGCGACGACCGGCACGAACGGCAAGACCAGCACGTCGTACATCCTCGAGGGCATCCTCAAGCAGCTCGGCCTGGTCACCGGCCTCAGCTCGACCGCGGAGCGCCACATCGGCTCGCTCAGCGTGACGAGCCGCCTGACCACGCCCGAGGCCAGCGAGATGCACGCACTCCTGGCCCGCATGCGCGAGTCCGAGGTCCGCGCGGTCGCGGTGGAGGTCAGCGCCCAGGCCCTGAGCCGCCACCGCGTCGACGGCATCGTGTTCGACGTCGCCGGGTTCACGAACCTGTCGCACGACCACCTCGACGACTACGCCGACATGGAGGAGTACTACCAGGCGAAGCTCCCGCTGTTCCAGCCCGAGCACGCCCGTCGTGGCGTCGTCTCGCTGGACACCGACTGGGGCCACCGCGTGGTGCAGGACTCCCGCATCCCGGTCACGACGATCACGGTGCACCCCGAGGTCGAGGCCGAGTGGCACGTCGACATCGTCGAGGCGCACGCGGCCTACACCGAGTTCCGGCTGACCGGTCCGGAGGGCCGCGAGCTGACGACGCGCGTCCCGCTGATCGGCTGGCACATGGCGGCCAACGCCGGACTCGCGATCGTGATGCTGGTCGAGGGCGGCTTCGAGCTCGGTGCCATCGCACACGCCCTCGGGTCGAACCACCGCCGCTACGCGGACGAGACCGACGAGCACCCGGTCAGCGCGATCGAGTGCTACCTGCCCGGACGCACCGAGCGGGTGTCCGGCGACTCGGGCCCGAGCGTCTACGTCGACTTCGGCCACAGCGCCGACGCGTTCGAGAACACGCTCGCCGCGGTCCGGCAGTTCACGCCCGGCAAGGTCCTCATGCTCTTCGGCGCCGACGGTGACCGTGACAAGACCAAGCGCGGCGACATGGCGCGTGTCGCCGCGGCGGGCAGCGACATCCTCGTCGTCACCGACCACCACCCGCGCTTCGAGGACGCCGCGTCGATCCGGAAGACCCTGGTCGACGCCGCGCGCGAGGCCTACCCGGACCACGAGACCTACGAGGTCAGCCCGCCCGAGGCCGCGATCCGCAAGGCCGTGAGCCTGCTCGGCGAGGGCGACTCGATCCTCTGGGCCGGCCCCGGCCACCAGGACTACCGCGACATCGAGGGCGTCCGCACGCCGTACTCGGCGCGCGACGAGGCCCGGCAGGCCCTCCGCGAGGCCGGCTGGGAGCCGAACTCCGGCCCGGCGGAGGAGATCCGATGATCGCCCTGACCCTCGCCGAGATCGCCGCCGCGATCGGCGGCGAGCTCGTCAGCGGTGCCCCGGAGCAGGTCGTCGACGGCAGTGTCGAGACCGACTCGCGCCTGGTCGGCGCCGGCAGCGTGTTCTTCGCCCTGCTCGGCGAGGAGACCGACGGCCACCGCTTCGTGCCGAACGCGGCCGAGGCCGGTGCGGCCCTGGTCGTCACCGAGCGCGCGGTCGCGCTGCCGGACGGCTCCGCCACCGCGCAGGTCGTCGTGTCCGACGGGTATGCCGCACTCGCCGCGCTCGCGCACGAGGTCGTCGCCCGTGTCCGCGCCTCGAGTGTCGACCGTGTGGACGACCAGGGTCGCCCGGCGCCGCTCCGCGTCGTCGGCATCACCGGCTCGAACGGCAAGACGAGCACCAAGAACATGCTCCGGACGATCCTCGAGCAGCACGGTGCGACCGTGGCGCCGCAGGGGTCGTTCAACAACCACGTCGGCGCCCCCGTGTCGATGCTCCGCATCACCCACGACACCCGGTTCCTCGTGGTGGAGATGGGTGCGAGCGGCAAGGGCCACATCGCCAAGCTCGTCTCGATCGCGGAGCCGGACACGGGCGTCGTGCTCAAGGTCGGACTCGCGCACGCCGGTGAGTTCGGCGGCATCGAGGCGACGCAGCGCGCGAAGTCGGAGATGGTCACCGACCTGCCGGCCACCGCGACGGCCCTGCTCAACGTCGACGACGACCGCGTCGCGTCCATGCGCGCGATCACCGATGCGACCGTCGTCGGGTTCGGCACGTCCGCCGGGGCGGACTACCGCATATCCGGCATCGAGACGGACCGCAGCGGCACGCGCTTCACGCTCACGGCGCCTGCCGTCCGCCCCGGAGGCGACGGTCTCGCCGACGCGACGGACCAGCCGGGAGGCACCACCCGCTTCCCCGAGACCGTCGACGTCCGCCTCGCCATCCTCGGCGAGCACCACGCGATGAACGCGTCGGCCGCCCTGACCGTGGCCCACCTGTGGGGCATCCCGCTCGCCGCCGGCGCGGAGGCGCTCGCGTCGATGACGCGGGCCGAGCGCTGGCGCATGGAGCTCCTCCAGGGCGGACCGGAGGGTGTGACCGTCATCAACGACGCGTACAACGCGTCGCCCGACTCGACGGCCGCCGCCCTCCGGACCCTCGCGCAGATCGTGCGCCCGGGGGAGCGCTCGGTCGCCGTGCTCGGCGAGATGGCCGAGCTCGGGGAGTTCTCGACGGAGGAGCACGACCGCATCGGCCGGCTCGTCGTCCGTCTCGGCATCGGACAGCTCGTGGTCGTCGGACCCGGCGCCGCGCCGATCCACCAGGCCGCCACCCTCGAGGGATCGTGGGACGGCGAGTCCGTGTACATCGAGGACGTCGACGCGGCCGTCCACGCCCTGCAGGAGATGGTCCGCCCCGGCGACGTCGTCCTCGTCAAGTCCTCGAAGTCCGCCGAACTGCGATTCCTCGGCGACCGCCTCGGAGGTGTCACCGAATGATCGCGCTCCTCGTCGCCGGCGCCGTGGCGCTGGTGTTCACACTGCTGCTCACACCGCTGTTCATCAAGCTGTTCCACCGCCTCGGCTGGGGACAGTTCATCCGTGACGACGGCCCGCAGTCGCACCACACCAAGCGCGGGACCGCGACCATGGGCGGCATCGTCCTGATCATCGGCGCGGTGCTCGGCTACTTCGTCGGGCACCTGGTGGGCCGCGACTCGGTCACGCTGTCCGGACTGCTCGTGCTCTTCCTGATGGTGGGACTCGGGTTCGTCGGGTTCATCGACGACTTCCTGAAGGTGCGTCGGCAGCGGAGCCTCGGGCTCGGCGGCTGGGCCAAGGTCCTCGGCCAGGTCATCGTCGGCGTGGTGTTCGCCACCATCGCGCTCGTCGTGCCGACCGGCAACGGCAAGCCCCCGGCATCGACGATGATCTCGGCGATCCGCGACGTGCCGTGGCTCGACTTCATGGTGCTCGGCACCGTGATCGGCACCATCCTGTACCTCGCGTGGATCGTGCTGCTGACCGTCTCCACGTCGAACGGTGTGAACGTCGCCGACGGCCTGGACGGTCTCGCGACCGGTTCGAGCATCCTGGCGATCGGCTCGTACGTCATCATCGGCTTCTGGCAGTCGAACCAGATCTGCGGCGGTGTCCGCCTCGACGAGAGCACCAGGCACGCCTGTTACAGCACGTCGGACCCGCTCGACCTCGCGGTCGTGGCGGCTGCCGTGTGCGGTGGCCTGATCGGCTTCCTCTGGTACAACACGTCGCCCGCCCAGATCTTCCTCGGCGACACCGGCTCGCTCGGCCTCGGCGGCGCGCTGGCCGGCCTCGCGATCCTGAGCCGCACCGAGCTGCTGCTCGTCCTGATCGGCGGCCTGTTCTTCATCGTCACCGGGTCGGTCATCCTGCAGCGCGCCTACTTCAAGATCACGCACGGCAAGCGCATCTTCCGGATGAGTCCGCTGCACCACCACTTCGAGCTGAAGGGGTGGGCCGAGGTGACCGTCGTCGTCCGGTTCTGGATCATCGCGGGGCTCTGCGTCGCGGCCGGTGTCGGACTCTTCTACCTGGAGTGGATCGCCCGTGTCGGCTGACGCCCGCCTCGAAGGACTCGACAGCTGGTACGCCGAGGACTGGAAGGGCCTGCGCGTCGCGGTCCTGGGCCTCGGCTCGACCGGGTTCTCGGTCGCCGACACCCTCGTGGAGCTCGGCAGCGACGTCGTCGTCTACGCGCCCGACGGCCCCGCCGACACGGTGGAGCTGCTCGACGTCATCGGCGCGCGGTTCGAGCGCACCCCGCTCGACACCGTCCCGGCCGCGCTCGAGCAGCAGGCCCCGGACGTCGTGGTCGTGTCGCCCGGCCTGCCCCCGCACAACGCCTCGGTCCGCTGGTCGGTCGAGCACAGCACCGTGTGGGGCGACATCGAGCTCGCCTGGCGCGTGCGTGACAAGGTCGTCCGCGGCCCGGTCGCCGCGCCCTGGGTCACCATCACCGGCACGAACGGCAAGACCACCACGACGCAGCTGACCACCGCGATGTTCGCCGCCGCCGGGCTCCGCGCGGTCGCGTGCGGGAACATCGGCGTGCCGGTGCTCGACGTCGTCCGCGACCCGGAGGGCTTCGACGTCCTGGTCGTCGAGCTGTCCAGCCACCAGCTGCACTACATGCCCACCACGGGTGACGGCGCGGTGGTGCCGCTCGCGAGCACCTGCCTCAACATCGCCGACGACCACCTCGAGTGGCACGGCTCCGCCGAGGCGTACCGGGCCGCCAAGGCCAAGGTCTACGAGCGCACCGTGATGGCCTGCGTCTACGACACCGCGGACGAGGCGACCCGTCGGATGGTCGAGGGAGCCGACGTCGTCGAGGGCTGCCGTGCGGTCGGCTTCACGCCCGGCGTGCCCGCACCGGGTGACGTCGGGATCGTGGACGACGTGCTCTGCGACCGCGCCTTCACCGAGGACCGCCGCAACAGCGCGCTCGAGCTCGCCACCCTGGCGGACCTCGAACAGGCCGGGCTCGCCAGCCCGCACATGACGATGAACGTGCTCGCCGCGGCCGCACTCGCCCGCGCGGCCTCGGTCGAGCCGGCGCACATCCGCACCGCGGTGCAGGGCTTCCGCGCGGACCACCACCGCACCGAGCACGTCGCGACCGCGGACGGGATCGCATGGGTCGACGACTCGAAGGCGACCAACCCGCACGCGGCGACCGCGTCGCTCGCGGCGTTCGAGACCGTCGTCTGGGTCGTCGGCGGCCAGTTCAAGGGCGTCGACATCGACGGCCTCGTCGAGCGCTTCGGCCCCGGCGCACGAGCAGTCGTCGTGATCGGCACGGACCGCACGCCCGTGCTCGAGGCATTCGCGCGACACGCGCCGGCGGTCCCGGTCCTGCAGGTCGAGGCGACGGACACTGATCAGGTCATGCCCGAGGCGGTCCGGCATGCCGCCTCGGTCGCACGACCGGGCGACACGGTCCTCCTCGCCCCGGCTGCCGCGTCGTTCGACCAGTTCGACTCCTACGCCGACCGGGGGCGCCGGTTCGCGGCGGCGGTCCACGAGCACCTGGGAGGCACAGCCGATGGCGACCACGGATCTCCCGAGCGGCCGTAGCGGCGGCCGGACGACGGGCAGCGCCGGACAGACGGGCGCCGGACACGACGGCACCGGACACGCGGGTGCGCCCCGTCGTGCGCGCGGTGCCGTCGTCGCGGTGAAGAACGTCTTCGTCGCCGAGTCGAGCACCTTCTACACGATCCTGGGCGTGACGCTCTTCCTCGTCGTGTTCGGCGTGGTGATGGTCCTGTCGTCGTCGAGCGTCGAGCAGTACGCGGCCACCCACGACTTCTTCGGCGCGGCGTCGAAGCAGGGGCTCTACGCGGTGCTCGGCGTCCCGCTCATGCTCGTCGCCAGCCGCGTGCCGGCACGGCTCTGGCGGAAGTGGGCCATGCGGATCCTCGCCGCGGCGCTCGTCCTGCAGCTGCTCGTCTACACGCCGCTCGGCATCGAGATCCAGGGCAACCGGAACTGGATCAAGCTCGGCTCGTTCAGCGCCCAGCCGTCCGAGGCCGTCAAGCTCGGCATCGCCCTGGCCGTCGGCGCGATCATCTACGTGAAGCGCGACCGGCTGCGGGACTGGAAGGAACTGTTCGTCCCGGTCGGCATCGCGACGGTCCTGCCCCTCGGCATGGTGCTCCTCGGCGGTGACCAGGGCACCGCGATGATCATGCTGATCCTGCTGCTGGGTGCGCTCTTCATCGGGGGCGCGCGGGCCAAGCACCTGCTCGTCATCCTCGGGGCGGTCGCGGTCGTGCTGCCGTTCGTCACGATGGCGTCGGCGTCGCGGCAGTACCGCATCAACGCGTGGCTGTCCGGCTGCACGGACTCGAACCAGTACCAGGACCTGTGCTGGCAGCCCGTGCACGGCATGTGGGCGCTGGCGTCCGGCGGGGTGTTCGGCGTCGGCCTCGGCAACTCGAAGGCGAAGTGGTCGTGGCTGCCAGAGGCCGACAACGACTACATCTTCGCGATCATCGGCGAGGAACTGGGGCTCATCGGCGCCGTCGTCGTGCTCGCCCTGTTCATCGTGCTCGCGGTCAGCATGATCAAGGTGATCCGGCAGTCGGACGACCCCTTCGTCCGCACCGTCACCGGCGGCATCATGGCGTGGATCATCGGCCAGGCCCTCGTGAACATCGCGGTCGTGCTGGGTCTGCTGCCGGTGCTCGGGGTACCGTTGCCCCTCATCTCCGCCGGTGGGTCGGCCCTCATCATGACCCTGCTGGCGATCGGCGTCGTGCTGTCCTTCGCCCGTGAGCTGCCGGGCAAGGGCCGTCCAGCGGCGCCGCGCGGTGGCTCTGCACCACAGAACGGAGTGCTCCGGTGAGCACCTACCTCTTCGCCGGCGGGGGCACCGCCGGCCACGTCAACCCGCTGCTCGCGGTCGCCGACCGGCTGACCGAGCAGGACCCCGACGCCCGGGTGCTCGTCCTCGGCACCGCGGAGGGGCTCGAGGCACGGCTCGTCCCGATGCGCGGCTACGAGCTGCTGACAATCCCGCGCCTGCCCTTCCCCGGAAGCTCGACGCGCGCGCCCTCCGCTTCCCCGGTGGCTTCCTCGGCGCGGTCCGGCGCACCGAGCGCTTCATCCGCGAGCACGACGTCGAGGTGGTCCTCGGCGTCGGCGGCTACGCGGCGGCTCCCGCGTACATCGCCGCGAAGCGGACCGGCACCCCGATCGTCGTGCACGAGCAGAACGCGAAGCCCGGGCTCGCGAACCGGCTCGCCGCCCTGCTGACCCGCCACGTGGGGCTGACCTTCTCGAACACGCACCTGCGCCACGGCCGGCTGGTCGGGATGCCGCTCCGCAGGGAGATCGAGTCGCTCGACCGCCGGGCATCGCGGGCCGAGGGCCTCGCCGAGTTCGGCCTCGACCCCGACCGTCCGGTCCTGCTCGTCACGGGAGGCTCGTCCGGCGCGCGGAGCATCAACACGACGGTGAACCGTTCGGCCACGGCGATCGTCGACGCGGGCTGGCAGGTCCTGCACGTCGTCGGCGGCAAGTCCGACATCGGGCCGAGCGACCTCGACGGGTACCACGTGCTGCCGTACTGCGACCGGATGGACCTGGCGTACGCCGCGTCCGACTTCGTGGTGTCGCGGTCGGGTGCCGGAATGGTCTGCGAGCTCACGGCGGTCGGACTGCCGAGCGTGCTCGTGCCGTACCCGGTCGGCAACGGCGAGCAGCGGCACAACGCGACGGACGTCGTCGGCGCCGGGGGAGCGGTCCTCGTCGACGACGCGGCCTTCACCGACGAGTGGGTGACGTTCCAGCTGCTGCCGATCCTGCGCGACCGGGCCCGGATCGCCGACATGGCGGTCCGCGCCGGCAGCGTCGGGCACCGCGACGGGGCGGACCGGATGACGGCCCTCGTCCGCGCGGCGGCGGAGCGCAGCGGCGGAGCACGCCCGGACCGCAGCCGCGGAGCGCGCCCGGACCGCAGCAGCGGATCGAGCACGGACCGCAGCGGCGAGACGAGCGCGGACCGCACGAGCACCAGCACCACGGAGGAACGATGACCATCAAGCCGGACCTGACCCAGCCGATCCCGGACGACCTCGGCACGGTCCACTTCGTCGGCATCGGCGGCTCCGGCATGAGCGGCATCGCGCGGATGTTCCTGGCCGCAGGGCACCGCGTCACGGGCAGCGACTCCCGCGAGACCGCGACGACCGGCACGATGCGTGACCTCGGCGCCGAGGTGCACGTCGGCCACGACGCCGCGAACGTCGGCGACGCGGACACCGTCGTGGTCACGAGCGCCCTGTGGCCGGACAACCCCGAGCTCCTCGAGGCGCAGCGCCGCGGGCTCCCGGTCCTGCACCGGTCCCAGGCCCTCGCCGCGCTCATCGCCGACCACCGCCTGGTCGCGGTCGCCGGCGCGCACGGCAAGACGACCTCGACGGGGATGATCGTCACCGCCATGGTCGAGCTCGGCCTCGACCCGAGCTTCGTCAACGGCGGTGTCATCCAGTCGCTCGGCACGAGCTCGGCCCCCGGCGGCAGCGACCTGTTCGTCGTCGAGGCGGACGAGTCCGACGGGTCCTTCCTGCTCTACGACGTCGCGGTCGCGCTCATCACGAACGTGGACGCCGACCACCTCGACCACTACGGCAGCGAGCAGGCCTTCATCGACGCGTTCGTCGAGTTCGCCGGCAAGGCGAGCGAGCGCATCGTCGTGTCGAGTGACGACGCCGGCGCGAAGCGCGTGACCGAGGGCGTCCGGGCCCGCGAGGACGCCCCGGAGATCGTCACGTTCGGCGAGGCCGCCGACGCCGACGTCCGCATCGAGCGCATCGTCGAGGCGGCGAGCGTCGAGGTCGACCTCCGCGCCGACGGTGAGCACCACCACATGACGCTCCGCGTGCCCGGTCGGCACAACGCCGTCAACGCCGTGGGCGCCTTCGCGGTGCTCACCGGGCTGGGTGTCGAGCCCGCCGACGCGATCCGCGGCATCGAGGCGTTCGGCGGCACCGAGCGACGCTTCGAGCTGCACGGCGTCGAGCGCGGGGTCTCGGTGTACGACGACTACGCACACCACCCCACCGAAGTGGCGGCCGCGCTGCGCGCAGCACGCAACGTCGTCGGTGACGGCCGGATCATCGCGATCCACCAGCCGCACCTCTACTCGCGCACCCGGCTCATGGCCGGCGACTTCGCCCGCGTCTACGAGGAGCTCGCCGACCACACGGTCGTGCTCGACGTCTACGGCGCCCGTGAGGACCCGGAGCCCGGCGTCACCGGCGCCCTCGTCCAGGAGCGCTTCACGGACCAGTCCAAGGTCGAGTTCCTGCCGGACTGGGGCGACGCCGCTGCCCGTGCGGCCGAGGTCGCCCGCGACGGCGACATCGTCATGACGCTGAGCTGCGGTGACGTGTACCGGATCATCCCGCAGGTCCTCGGTGCGCTCCGCCAGGACGGCGACGGGGACCGCGCGCAGTGAAACGACCCGAGGGCTTCGACGGGCGTCCGGAGGAACCGGACGTCCCGGCCGCCGACGCCCGCGCACCGCGGCAGCGTCGCGGTCGGCTGAGCTCATGGCGCGCGGGGCACGGAGCCGCGGGACACGGACCAGCGGACGACGGCCGGGAGGCCCGCCCCGCGTCCGCCCCGTCGTCGCCGGCCGCCGGGGCGGACGCCCCCACCGCCGCACCGGCTCCCGGCACGCACGCTGCGGACCGGACACCGGGCGCGGCACCGACGCAGGCGTCGAACCAGCGCGAGCGTGCGAGCGCCCTCGCCGGCGCCGCCGGGCGGCGCCTCGGCGCCGGCTGGTCGAGCGTCGCCGAGCGCCTGCGCGAGTACACCCCGGACGAGGACCACGCGGGCAGCTCGTCCGCCGGCGCTCCCGACGGTGGCGTCACGTCGCACCACGACGGGACCGGCGCGGATGACGCGGCCGGTGCGGACGACGCGACCGGCGTGGCCACGGTGACCGACGTGATCGACGCGCACCGTGCCTCCCGGACGTCCACCGAGGGTGCGCACAGCACCCCGGTCGGTGCCGGTGTCCGTGCCGCCGAGACCGCCCGCGAGGCCCGCGTCGCGAAGCGCCGCCGTCGGCTGCTCGAACGCGCCGAGGTCCGACGGTTCACGCGTCGTGCGCGACACCGGCGCGCCGCGTGGATCACGGCGGGTGCCGTGGTGGTCGTGTTCGGGGCCTCCATCCTGGTCGCCGTCTACTCACCGCTCATGGCCTTGCGCACGATCGAGGTCCGCGGGACCGAACGGGTCGACGCGACCGCGCTGCGCCAGGCGCTCTCCGACCAGGTGGGCACGCCGCTCGCCCGCATCGACTTCGGCGAGGTCAAGCGCGACATCGCCGGCTTCCCGCTCATCGAGAGCTACGTGACCGAGGAGGTGCCGCCGCACACCCTCGTGGTGACCGTCACCGAACGGACGCCCGTCGTCGCCGTGCAGTCGGGCAACTCGTACGACCTGGTGGACCCGGCCGGCATCGTGGTGCAGTCCTCGCCCGACCGTCCCGAGGGCGTCCCGGTCGCCGACGTGCAGCGGGCCGAGCTCGGCTCGCCGGTGTTCCGGACGATGACCGAGGTGGTGCTGTCACTGCCCTCCACGGTCCGTCGGCAGGTCACCGACGTCCGGGCGACGACCGCTGACGACGTCACGCTCACCCTGGACGACGGCTCGTCGGTCGTGTGGGGGAGCCCCGACGACTCGGACGCGAAGGCGTCGCTCCTCGCGGCGCTCGTGGCGGACCACGCCTCGCGGGACCCGGGCTCCAAGGTCGAGTTCGACGTCTCGGCGCCCGACAACGGGATCGTCCGTCCGGCGCAGTGAGGACGAACGGGCTCGATACCCGCGGCGCCCGGGTGGCGACGACGGCCGTGGTACCGGCGACAGCGGCAATCTCGGCGACACGATCGGCGACACGCGGCGTGGCGGGGCGACAGCGTGCGGAGCGCACCCGTAGCGTCGTGGCAGCACCACAACTACCAGCAACGCCCCTGAACTTCAAGTAGAGGTTGAGGGTTCGACCGGAGGCCCGACTGACGTGACCACGAACCACAACTACCTCGCCGTCATCAAGGTCGTCGGCGTCGGCGGCGGCGGCGTGAACGCCGTGAACCGCATGATCGAGCTCGGCCTCCGCGGCGTCGAGTTCATCGCGATCAACACCGACGCGCAGGCACTCCTGCTCAGCGACGCCGACGTCAAGCTCGACGTGGGCCGCGAGATCACCCGCGGCCTCGGTGCCGGCGCGGACCCGGAGGTCGGCCGTCGTGCCGCCGAGGACCACGCCGAGGAGATCGAGGAGGCCCTCGCAGGTGCCGACATGGTCTTCGTCACCGCCGGCGAGGGCGGCGGGACCGGGACGGGTGGTGCGCCCGTGGTCGCCCGCATCGCGAAGTCGATCGGCGCGCTCACCATCGGTGTCGTCACGAAGCCGTTCAGCTTCGAGGGCAAGCGCCGTCAGTCGCAGGCCGAGAACGGCGTCGCGTCCCTGAAGGACGAGGTCGACACGCTCATCGTCGTGCCGAACGACCGCCTGCTCGAGATCAGCGACCGCGGCATCTCGATGGTCGAGGCCTTCGCGACCGCCGACCAGGTGCTGCTCGCCGGCGTCCAGGGCATCACCGACCTGATCACCACCCCCCGGCCTCATCAACCTCGACTTCGCCGACGTGAAGAGCGTCATGCAGGGCGCCGGTTCGGCCCTCATGGGCATCGGCTCGTCCCGCGGTGCCGACCGTGCGATCAAGGCGGCCGAGCTCGCCGTCGCGTCGCCGCTCCTCGAGGCCTCGATCGACGGTGCGCACGGCGTGCTGCTGTCGATCCAGGGTGGCTCGAACCTCGGCATCTTCGAGATCAACGACGCCGCCCGCCTGGTGCAGGAGGCCGTCCACCCCGAGGCGAACATCATCTTCGGTGCGGTCATCGACGACACCCTGGGCGACGAGGTCCGCGTGACCGTCATCGCCGCGGGCTTCGACGGTGGCGAGCCGGGCGCGCAGCAGAAGGAGCGTCGCTCCAGCTGGGTCGACCCGGAGTCCGGTGCTGCGGCCTCGGCCGGCGCCGCCGGTACCGGCGCGATCGAGGACACCGCGACGAGCGCGCCGTCCTGGTCGACGCAGGAGCACGAGGCGCCCGTGCGTCGCGCTGCCGACCCGGCGTTCGACGACGACGACGAGCTCGACGTCCCCGACTTCCTGAAGTAACCCGTCCCGTGGCAGGTGATCCGCGCCTCCCGTCCGTCGCTCCTGACGGGCCGGAGGCGCGTCTCGCGTCCGTCCGCGGGGCCGTCGCCGACGCCGCCCGGTCCGCCGGACGCTCGGTCGACGACCTGACGCTCGTCGTCGTGACGAAGTACCACCCGGCCTCGCTGGTGCGCGAGCTCGCCGCGCTCGGCGTCACCGACGTGGGGGAGAACCGGCACCAGGAGGCGCAGGCCAAGGCCGCCGAGCTCGCCGACCTCGACCTCACCTGGCACTTCGTCGGGCAGCTGCAGTCGAAGAAGGCCCGGCAGGTGCGCCGCTACGCCGACGTCGTGCAGTCGCTCGACCGCGACTCGGTCGTCGACGCCTTCGCACCCACCGAGACCGAACCGGACCCGCGGGTGATCGACGGCTTCGTGCAGGTCAACCTGACCGACGACCCCGGTCGCGGGGGCGTGCAGCCAGACGACGTCGACGCCATGGTCGAGCGGGTCCTCGCCACCGGCACGATCCGGCTGCGCGGGGTGATGGCGGTCGCGCCGCTCGACGAGGAGCCCCGTCAGGCGTTCGCCCGACTGCGGGGGATCTCGTCGCGGGTCGTCGCGCTCGCCCCCGACGCCACCGACATCTCGGCGGGGATGAGCGGCGACTTCGCCGAGGCGATCGCCGAGGGCGCGACACACCTCCGGATCGGCACCGCAATCACGGGAAACCGGCCGGCCGCGCCCTAGCCTCGTTGCAGGGCACCACGAGCACCGACCTCCGGAGGAACCATGGCGAACCCGCTCAAGAAGACGATGGTCTACCTCGGCCTCGCGGACGAGGAACTGTACGAGGACGAGCAGCAGCAGCAGCAGCAGTCGGCCGCACCGACGCGCCAGGCCGCCGCCCCCGCCGCGGCTCCCGCGGCAGCGTCGGCAGCGCAGGCCCCGGCTGCCGCCGCACCCGCCGCGGCGCCGGCAGCAGCCCCGGCCGCCGCGCCCGCGGAGCCCAAGACGCACACCCACCAGCGCGGCGCCCAGGTCACCCCGCTCCGCCGCTCGCACACGACCGCACAGAAGGCGACCCCGGTCCAGGAAATGAACGAGATCCTCACCGTCCACCCGCGCGAGTACAAGGACGCCCAGTCCATCGCCGAGAGCTTCCGCGACGGCATCCCCGTCATCATCAACCTCTCGCAGATGACCGAGTCGGACGCCCGCCGCATGATCGACTTCGCGTCGGGTCTGTCACTCGGCCTCTACGGCAAGATCGAGCGCGTGACGAACAAGGTCTTCCTGCTCTCGCCGGCCCACGTCGCGGTGAGCGGTGAGCCTGCTGAGGTAGAGTCCGACATCGAGGCGTCCTTCTTCGCCCAGTCCTGAGCCGGAGTCCGGTTCACCCCGCCCCGTGCGGTCGCCGTGACGGCGGACGCACCCGAGCCGAGCGAGCCCCATCGTGTCACTGGTCTTCGGGATCCTCTCCTTCGCCCTCCTGCTCTACTTCTTCGTGATGTGGGGCCGGTTCGCGTTCGACATCGTGCAGGCGTACAACCGCACCTGGCGTCCCCGGGGCGCGATGCTCGTGGTCGCCGACGTCGTCTACACGCTCACCGACCCGCCGATCCGGTTCGTCCGTCGGTTGCTCCCGCCGCTGCGGCTGGGGCCGGTCGCGCTCGACTTCGGCTGGACGATCGTCATGCTCGTGGTGATCATCCTCCGGGTGATCGTCGGCGGACTCGCCCGCGGTTTCTGAAGCAGCACCCCGCCGCGACACGCGCCGCGCCGCGGTCAAGGTCACGGTTCCGATCCGGCCCCGGTGTACGGTGGTCGGGATCGATGTCCGCTCCGGTGGACATCCGCACCGCTCGTCGCGGCTGGTAGATTCGGTCGCGACGCAAGTGGTTCCACACGTTCAGCAGTTCTATTGAGGTGACGGCAATGGCTTTGACGCCGGAAGACGTAGTCAACAAGCGGTTCCAGCCGACGAAGTTCCGCGAGGGCTACGACCAGGACGAGGTCGACGACTTCCTGGACGAGGTCGTCGTCGAGCTCCGCCGCCTGACGGCCGAGAACGACGAGCTCCGCCAGCGCCTGCAGGCAGCCGAGTCGGCGCCGAAGCCGGCCGCGGCCGAGCAGCCCGTCGAGCAGCAGCCCGAGTCGACCCCCGAGCCCGAGCCGGCCCCCGTCGCCGCCGCTCCGGAGCCCGCGCCGGTCGCCGCCGCCGCTCCGGCCCCCTCGACCGTCCCGGCCGACGAGGACACCGAGGGCACGACGAACCTCCTCACGCTCGCTCGCCGCCTGCACGAGGAGCACGTCCGCGAGGGCATCGAGAAGCGCGACGCACTCATCGCCGAGGGCACCGCGCAGGCCGCCCGCCTGGTCTCCGAGGCCGAGGCGAAGCAGCGCCAGATCATCGCCGACACCGAGAACACCAACCGCCAGCGCGTCGCGGTGCTCGAGGGCGAGCAGCGTCAGCTCGAGGGCAAGATCGACGAGCTCCGCACCTTCGAGCGCGACTACCGTGCGCAGCTCAAGAGCTACATCCAGGGTCAGCTCGCCGAGCTCGACGGGTCCGGCTCGCAGGAGTCCGGCCTCACCCCCGCGCCCGCTTCGGCGCAGGGCTTCGGCAACTGACGTTGGTCAGACCAGCACCGACGGCGAAGGTCAGTGTCCGCGCGATCGCGGCACTGGCCTTCGCCGCTGTCGTCGTGGTGGCGCTCGACCAGGGCGTGAAGGCACTCGTCGTCGCGAACCTGCCGTACGGCCAGGTCGTCCCGGTCCTCGGTGACGCGCTCCAGCTGCTGTACGTCCGGAACCCCGGGGCCGCGTTCTCGTTCGCGGTCAACATGACGTGGGTGTTCTCGATCGTGTCGACGGCGGTCGTCGTGGCCATCATCGTGTTCGCCCGGCGCATCCGGTCGATGTGGTGGGCGATCGTGCTCGGCATGCTGCTCGGTGGTGCGCTCGGCAACCTGCTCGACCGGCTCTTCCGTGAGCCGGGCTTCGGCCGCGGTCACGTGGTCGACTTCATCTCCACGCCGTGGATGATGCCCGCGATCTACAACATCGCCGACTCGTTCATCTGCGTGAGCATGGTCGTGTTCGTGCTCCTCGTCATCCTCGGTGTGAACCTCGACGGCACCCGCGCGCTGACCGCGAAGCAGCAGCGCGCTGCTGACGCGGCTGCCCGCTCCGACGCGGCCGACGGGGCGGACTCGCCCCGTGCCTCCCGTCCGGTGGTGGCGGAGCCGGACCCGCGTGCGCCGCGCGAGGGCCGCGACGTCCTCGGGCACGACGCGACGTGAGCGAGCAGCGTTCCCTGCCCGTGCCGGACGGACTCGCCGGCGAGCGGGTCGACGCGGCGATCGCGAAGCTGCTCGGGTTCTCGCGGTCCTTCGCGGCCGAGGTCGTCGCGGCCGGTGGTGTCCGGGTCGACGGCGTCGAGGTCGGCAAGTCCGACCGTCTGCACGCCGACTCGTGGCTCGAGGTCGAGTGGTCCCCGAAGGAACCCCCGCGCATCGTGCCGGTCGAGGTGCCCGGGATGCGGGTCGTGCACGACGACGAGGACATCGTCGTCGTCGACAAGCCGATCGGCGTCGCCGCGCACCCGTCGCCCGGCTGGGACGGGCCGACCGTCCCCGGTGGGCTCGCCGCCGCGGGCTTCACCATCGCGACCTCCGGCGCCGCCGAGCGCGCGGGCATCGTGCACCGGCTCGACGTCGGCACCTCGGGCCTGATGGTCGTCGCGAAGACCGAGCTGGCGTACACGCACCTGAAGCGGGCGTTCAAGGAGCGCACGGTCGACAAGGTCTACCACGCACTGGCGCAGGGGCACCCCGACCCGACTGCGGGGACCATCGACGCCCCCATCGGTCGGCACCCGTCGAGTGATTGGAAGTTCGCGGTCACGGCCGACGGCAAGCCGAGCGTGACGCACTACGAGACCCTCGAGGCCTTCCGGTCGGCGAGCCTGCTCGAGGTGCACCTGGAGACCGGGCGGACGCACCAGATCCGCGTGCACATGGCGGCGACCAAGCACCCGCTCGTCGGCGACACGATGTACGGCGCCGACCCGGTGCTCGCCTCGGAGCTCGGGTTGACCCGGCAGTGGCTCGACGCGGTCCGGCTCGGGTTCGAGCACCCGCGCACGGGGGAGTGGGTCGAGTTCGAGGCGTCCTACCCCGACGACCTGCAGCAGGCGCTCGACCGCATCCGCGCGGCGTCGGCGTAGTCCGGCGGGGTCGCAGCCGGCGCGCTCGGCTCGGCGCTGACCGGGTCGGCTCGGCGGCGGGCTGGTCCTGGGCGCGCAACCTGCCGCCCGCGGTCGTTCCGCTCGCACGACTTGCCGTGCGGTGGGGAAGTGAGCGGCAGGTCGTGCGACCTGAGCCGGCTGGCCGTCGTGTCCCACCTGCGGCCTGGAGGCTCGTTGCGGCGCCGCCACGCGCCTCCAGGCCGTCGCCGGGTCACGTCTGCCGCCGTCCGTTCCGTCGAGCGGGCAGGATCTGTCACGGTCGGCGGCATCCGCCGACGTGTTCCGCCCGCTCGGCGGACCGCCTGCGGCGTGTCCCGCCCGCTCGCGCGCGACCGGCGGCTCCGCCCGGCCGCGACCGCCGCCGCCGCCGCCGCCGCCGCGGCCGCCGCCGCGGCCGCCGCCGCGGCCGCCGCCGCGGCCGCCGCCGGCTCGAACGGCACCACATCCCGTGAGCGGCCGAGCGGGCCGTTCCCGTCACGCTGGACGGCCCCGCCCGGCGTGTTCCGCCCGCTCGGCGGACCGCCTGCGGCGTGTTCCGCCCGTCCGCGGGGCGGGACCGCCGGGCCCCCGGCGACGGGCACGCCGGACACGCGGGGGACGTCGGTGCTGCCGGTTAGGCTTGTCCCGCCCCGCAGCAGTCCCCGTCGAAACCGGAGGTCCCGTGTCGGATTCCGACTCCTTCGTCCACCTGCACGTGCACAGTGAGTACTCGATGCTCGACGGCGCCGCCCGGTTGAGCGACCTGGTCGCCGAGACCGCCGCGCAGGGCATGCCGGCCGTCGCGGTCACCGACCACGGCAACATGTTCGGCGCGTTCGAGTTCTGGAAGGCGGCGAAGGCCGGCGGGGTCAAGCCGATCATCGGGACCGAGGCGTACATCACGCCGCGCACGCACCGGTCGGACAAGACCCGTGTGCGCTGGGGCGACGGCGGCGGGGACGACGTGTCCGGTTCCGGCGCGTACACGCACATGACGATGTTCGCCGAGAACACCACGGGCATGCACAACCTGTTCCGGCTCTCCAGCCGGGCGTCGATCGAGGGCTACTACTTCAAGCCCCGCATGGACATCGAACTCCTCGACCAGTACCACGAGGGGATCATCGCGACGACGGGCTGCCCCTCCGGCGAGATCCAGACGCGCCTGCGGCTCGGTCAGTACGACGAGGCGCTCAAGGCAGCGGCGGACTACCGCGACATCTTCGGCAAGGACAACTACTTCGCCGAGATCATGGACCACGGCCTCGAGATCGAGCGCCGGGTGATCGAGGACGTCGTCCGGATCTCGAAGGACCTCGGCATCCCGCTCGTCGGCACCAACGACCTGCACTACACGCACTCGCACGATGCGAAGTCGCACGCGGCGCTCCTCTGCGTCCAGTCCGGCTCGACCCTCAACGACCCGAACCGCTTCAAGTTCGACGCCGACGAGTTCTACCTGAAGACCCCGCAGCAGATGCGGCACGTCTTCCGCGACCACCCCGAGGCCTGTGACAACACGCTGCTCATCGCCGAGCGGTGCAACGTCGAGTTCGACACCGCGGCGAACTACATGCCGAAGTTCCCGGTGCCCGAGGGCGAGACGGAGCACTCCTGGTTCGAGAAGGAGGTCGCGAAGGGCCTGCAGTACCGGTACCCGGACGGCATCTCGAAGGAGGTCCAGGACCGCGCCGACTACGAGGTCGGGATCATCAACCAGATGGGCTTCCCGGGCTACTTCCTGGTGGTCGCAGACTTCATCAACTGGTCGAAGAACAACGGCATCCGCGTCGGTCCGGGCCGTGGTTCCGGTGCCGGCTCGATGGTGGCGTACGCGATGCGCATCACCGACCTCGACCCCATCCGGCACGGGCTGATCTTCGAGCGCTTCCTCAACCCGGACCGCGTCTCGATGCCCGACTTCGACGTCGACTTCGACGACCGGCGCCGCGGTGAGGCGATCAAGTACGTCACCGAGAAGTACGGGTCCGCGCGCGTCGCGCAGATCGTCACGTACGGCACCATCAAGGCGAAGCAGGCGCTCAAGGACTCCTCGCGCGTGCTCGGCTTCCCGTTCGGCATGGGCGAGAAGCTCACGAAGGCGATGCCGCCGCCCGTGATGGGCAAGGACATCCCGCTCACCGGGATCTTCGACAAGGACCACCCTCGCTACAAGGAGGCGGTCGACGTCCGGACGGTCGTCGAGACCGACCCCGAGGCGAAGACCGTCTTCGACACCGCGCTCGGGCTCGAGGGCCTGAAGCGCCAGTGGGGCGTGCACGCCGCCGGTGTGATCATGTCGAGCGAGCCGCTCATCGACATCATCCCGGTCATGAAGCGCGAGCAGGACGGCCAGATCGTCACGCAGTTCGACTACCCGGCAGCGGAGTCGCTCGGTCTGATCAAGATGGACTTCCTGGGGCTCCGGAACCTGACGATCATCAGTGACGCCCTCGACAACATCAAGTCGAATCGGGGCATCGAGCTCGACCTCGAGACGATGGGCCTCGAGGACGAGGCCGCCTACCAACTGCTGCAGCGCGGTGACACCCTCGGTGTGTTCCAGCTCGACGGCGGCCCGATGCGCGGTCTGCTCCGACTGATGAAGCCGGACAACTTCGAGGACATCTCCGCGCTCATCGCCCTGTACCGCCCGGGCCCCATGGGTGCGAACTCGCACACGAACTACGCGCTCCGCAAGAACGGCGAGCAGGCGATCACGCCGATCCACCCGGAGCTCGAGGAGCCCCTGCAGGACATCATCGGTACGACCTACGGCCTGATCATCTACCAGGAGCAGGTCATGGCCATCGCGCAGAAGGTCGCCGGCTTCTCGCTCGGCCAGGCGGACATCCTCCGTCGCGCGATGGGCAAGAAGAAGAAGTCCGAGCTGGACAAGCAGTACGCGGGCTTCGAGAAGGGCATGCAGGACAACGGCTACTCGGCCGCGGCGATCAAGACGCTCTGGGACATCCTGCTGCCGTTCTCCGACTACGCGTTCAACAAGGCGCACTCCGCCGCGTACGGCGTGGTGTCGTTCTGGACGGCGTACCTCAAGGCGCACTACCCGGCCGAGTACATGGCGGCGCTGCTGACCAGTGTCGGTGACGCCCGCGACAAGCTCGCGCTGTACCTCAACGAGTGCCGCCGGATGGGCATCCGGGTCATGCCGCCGGACGTCAACGAGTCGATCGGCTTCTTCGCGGCCGTCGGCGACGACATCCGCTTCGGCATGGGTGCGATCCGCAACGTCGGCTTCAACGTCGTCGACGACATCGTGCAGGCCCGGACGGAGAAGGGCGCGTTCGAGTCGTTCCACGACTTCCTGCGGAAGATCCCGATCTCGTCGGCGAACAAGCGGACGGTCGAGTCGCTCATCAAGGCCGGTGCCTTCGACGAGTTCGGCGACACCCGACGCGCGCTCGTCGAGATCCACGAGGGCGCGGTCGAGGGCGCGGTGAAGGTGAAGCGCGACGAGGCCAACGGCAACGTCGGCTTCGACTTCGACTCGCTGTTCGCCGAGGTCGCCGAGGAGACGCCCGCGTCCGCGCCGGTGTCCCAGGTGCCGGACCGGCCCGAGTGGTCGAAGCGCGACAAGCTGGCCTTCGAGCGGGACATGCTCGGGCTGTACGTGTCCGACCACCCGCTCGCCGGCCTCGAGATCGAGCTGGCGAAGCACCAGTCGATCACCATCGCCGACCTGATCGCCGCCGACGACGGCATCGAGGGCGAGACGGTCACGGTCGCCGGGCTGCTGACCAGCGTGCAGCACCGCGTCGCGAAGTCGAGCGGCAACCCGTACGGCATCGTGCAGATCGAGGACTTCGGCGGCGAGATCGGCGTGATGTTCCTGGGCAAGACGTACCAGGAGTTCGGGCCGTCCCTGGTGGCGGACTCGATCGTGGTGCTCCGCGGCCGGGTCAACGTCCGCGACGACGGCAAGGCCCTGCACGCGGTGAGCATGTTCCAGCCGAACGTCGGCGACGCGATGGGGTCCGGACCGCTCACGCTGTCCCTGCCCGAGCGCCAGGCGACGACGTCGACGGTGACCGAGCTCGCCGCCGTGCTCGGCCGACACCAGGGCGAGACCGAGGTCCGGCTCCGGCTGCTCAAGGACGACGTCGCGCGGACGTTCGAGCTGCCGTTCCCGGTCAACCTGACGCCCGACCTGTTCGGCGAGCTGAAGAGCCTGCTCGGGCCGCGCTGCCTGGTCTAGGCACCGACGTGACCGTCCCCGGAGCACCGCGGCCCTCGGCCGCGGTGCTCCGGGCGTTCGGCGTGGGGGACCGGCGACCGTTGCTCCTGCCCGGCGGGCAGGGCACGACGTGGCGTGCGGACGGCATCGTCCTGCGTCCGCACGGTGACGTCCGGGAGGCACGGTGGCGGTCCGCCACGCTGGCCCGCCTCGCGCACACCGACGGCTTCCGCACGCCGCGCCCGGTCCCGAGCACCGACGGCGGCTGGCTCGCGGACGGCTGGGAGGCCTGGGCGTGGCTGCCCGGCGCCACCGACCCGACCCGCGTCGAGGACGTCCTCGCCGCGGGTGCTGCCTTCCACCGCGCGGTCGCGCACCTGCCCCGTCCGGCGTTCCTCGACCTGGTCGACGACCCGTGGAGCCGGGCGGACCGGCTCGTCTGGGGGCCCGAGCCCCTGCCGTCGGAGCCGCTGCTCGACCGGCTCGCTGCGGGCTTCCGGCCCGTCCGCGCACCGTCGCAGCTGGTGCACCGCGACCTCCTCGGCAACGTGCTCTTCGCCCCGGGGGAACCACCGACCGTGTTCGACTGGGCCCCCACCTGGCGACCGGTGGGCTTCGCCGCCGCGGTGACCGCCGTCGATGCGGTGTGCTGGCACGGCGTGCCGATCGGTCGTCTGCCGGCGCTCGGGCAGCTCGCGACGGCGCCCGGGTGGCCGCAGTTGCTCGTTCGGGCACTCGCGTTCCGCGTGCTCGTCCTGCAGCTGCTCGGGGGGTGGGACGACGACCACGCTGCGCGTCACCGTCCCCTGGCGGAGGCGCTGCTGTCGGGCGCCGCCGGTACGCTGGACGCCTGATGATGCAGCGAATCGACCTCCGCGGCGGCCTGCCCGCCCGTGCCGACCTCCTCCGCCTCATGCCGCGTGCCGTCGGTGACGTCTCCCACGCCGTCGACGCCGCGCGCGAGCTCGTGGACGCGGTCCGGCAGCACGGGGCCGCGGCGCTCCGCGAGCAGGCGGACCGCTTCGACGGGGGAGCGCCGGAGCACGTGCGGGTCCCCGCCGCCGAGATCGCCGCGGCCGTCGCCGGCCTGAGCCCGGAGCTGCGCGAGGCCCTGGACGAGGCGATCCGCCGGGTCCGTGCCGCGAGTGCCGCGCAGGTCCCCGCCGGGTCGGTCACGTGCCTGGCCGACGGCGCCGAGGTCCACCAGCGCTGGCAGCCGATGCGACGGGTCGGGCTCTACGTGCCGGGCGGCAAGGCCGTCTACCCGTCGAGCGTCGTCATGAACGTGGTCCCCGCGCAGGTCGCAGGCGTCGGGTCGATCGCCCTCGTCTCACCGCCGCAGCGCGACCACGGCGGGCGGGTGCACCCGACGATCCTCGCCGCGGCCGGACTGCTCGGCATCGACGAGGTCTACGCGATGGGCGGGGCCGGCGCGGTCGGCGCGCTGGCGTACGGCGTGAGCGAGATCGGCCTCGAGCCGGTCGACCTGGTCACCGGCCCGGGGAACAACTTCGTCGCCGCGGCCAAGCGCCTGGTGCGCGGTGTCGTCGGCATCGACTCCGAGGCCGGGGCCACCGAGATCCTCGTCATCGCGGACGACACCGCGGACGCCGGCTACGTCGCCGCCGACCTGGTGAGCCAGGCCGAGCACGACGAGCAGGCCGGCAGCGTCCTGGTGACCACCTCGCCCGCGTTCGCCGACGCGGTCGAGGCCGCGATCCCGCAACGGGTGGCGGCGCTGGGGACGGCTGCGCGCCTCCAGACCGCACTCGACGGACCGCAGTCCGCGATCGTGCTGGTCGACTCGCTGGCCGACGCCGCGACCGTGAGCAACGCGTACGGGCCGGAGCACCTCGAGATCCAGACCGCCGACGACGACGCCGTGCTGGCCGACATCGACGCGGCCGGTGCCGTGTTCGTCGGGCCGAGCACGCCGGTGAGCCTCGGGGACTACCTGGCGGGGTCGAACCACGTGCTGCCGACCGGCGGTCAGGCGCGGTTCGGGTCGGGGCTGTCTGCCTCGACGTTCCTCCGGCCGCAGCAGGTCATCCGGTACACGCCCGCGGCCCTGGCCGAGGTCGCGCCGCACATCGTGGCGCTCGCGACCGAGGAGCAGCTGCCCGGGCACGGGGCCGCCGTCACGGAGCGGACGACCCGGGCCTGAGTGCGGGCCGTCGTCCACAGGGCCGTCACCGCGCCCTGTGGACGCCGTCGAGCCGATAGCCTGGGGAACGACATGTTCTGCCCCTTCTGCCGCCACCCGGACTCCCGCGTCGTCGACTCCCGCACGAGCGACGACGGCACCTCGATCCGTCGTCGCCGCCAGTGCCCGAATTGCGGGCGCCGGTTCTCGACGACCGAGACCGCCTCGCTCAACGTCGTGAAGCGCAACGGCGTCACCGAGCCGTTCAGCCGCGACAAGATCGTCTCCGGCGTCCGCAAGGCATGCCAGGGCCGCCCGGTGACCGACGGCGACCTGGCCGTGCTCGCGCAGCGCGTCGAGGAGACCGTGCGCTCGTCGGGGTCGAGCCAGATCGACGCGAACGACATCGGTCTCGCCATCCTGGCGCCGCTCCGCGAGCTCGACGAGGTCGCCTTCCTGCGCTTCGCGAGCGTGTACCAGGCCTTCGACACGCTCGAGGACTTCGAGGACGCGATCGCGCAGCTGCGCCGCGACCACCAGGCGGCCGGAGCGGGCGCGTCCGGCGGTGCCGAGTCGGGCAGCAGCGCATGAGCGGGGTCGCGGAGCGCGTCGTCCGCAACGGCTACGCGGTCGTCTTCCGGACCGTCTTCGCGAACATGGACCCGGAGCGGGCGCACCACATCGCCTTCGCGGTGATCCGCGCGCTGCCGAAGGTGCCGTTCCTGAGCGGGACGATCGAGCGGTACGCCAGGCCCTCGGCCGCCGACGGCATCACGACGATGGGCATCCACTTCCCCTCGCGCTTCGGTCTCGCGGCCGGGTTCGACAAGGACGCCAAGGGCATCGCCGGTCTCGGACTGCTCGGGTTCGGGCACGTCGAGGTCGGCACGATCACGGCGAAGGCCCAGCCTGGCAACGAGAAGCCGAGGCTGTTCCGGCTCATCCGCGACAAGGCGCTCGTCAACCGGATGGGCTTCAACAACCACGGTGCCGCCCGGGCCGCCCGACGGCTCGAACGGGCACGGCGCCGTCCCGGTCGGCCGGTCATCGGCGTGAACATCGGCAAGAGCCGGGTGGTCGCGGTCGAGGACGCGATCGACGACTACCTGGAGTCGACGCGCCTGCTCGCCCCGTTCGCGGACTACCTGGCGGTCAACGTCAGCTCGCCGAACACGCCCGGGCTCCGTGGACTGCAGGAGGCCGACCAGCTCCGGCCGCTCCTGACCGCCGTGCGCGATGCCGCTGGTCGGACGCCGGTGCTGGTGAAGATCGCGCCCGACCTGACCGACGAGCAGATCGACGCGATCGCCGGACTCGCAGTGGACCTCGGGCTCGCCGGGATCATCGCGAACAACACCACGATCGCGCGCTCCGGCCTGACCACGCCGGACGCCGAGGTCGAGGCTATGGGGGCGGGCGGGCTGTCCGGTGCGCCGATCGCCGCCCGGTCGCTCGAGGTCCTGCGCCGGGTGCGTGCCGCGGTGCCGCAGGACTTCTGCGTGATCGCCGTCGGTGGCGTGACGAGCGAGCAGGACGTGCAGGACCGCGTCGACGCGGGTGCCACGCTCGTGCAGGGCTACACGGCGTTCCTCTACGAGGGGCCGACCTGGGCGATGCGGATCAACCGACTGCGTCGTCGGCGGCTGCGGCGCGCAGCGCGGTAGTCGCCGGCCGCTGTCGTCCGGCTGCCGCGCTGCCGCTCGACACCGACCCTGTGCGGTGTCCTGCCGTGCCGTGCCGTCGCCGCTCGCCGCCGACCCCGTGCCGCTCCGGTCGCACGACCTGCCGTCTGATGCCGACCGCGGTGCGCGACATGCCGCTCACGTTCGTCGCCGACGGCATGTCCTGCGACCTGAACGCGCGCGACGGCCGCCCCGGTTCTGGTGCGGACAGTGGTGACCACGTCGTGGGCAGGAGTCGACACGGCGGCCGGTGTCGTGCCTCCCGGCTGAGAGCTGGTGTCTCGTGGCGTCGTGCCGGGCGCGCGCTGCTCAGCGACCGGACAGAACATGCCGCTCGTGTTCGGCGAGCGGGTGAGATGTGCCGGCGGAGGGTGCCGAGCGTGACAGGAAGTGCTCGCTCGCGGGAGCCCGTCGGCGGTCCGGCGCCTCGATGCCGGGGGCGTGCTGCTGCTCATCGACCGGGCGGAACACGCCCATTGTGTTTGGTGAGCGGGTGAGATCCGTCGGCGTGGGCCGGCGAGCGTGACAGAACTTGCCCGCTCGGCGAAGGCCGGAGCCCGGAGCCCGGAGCCCGGAGCCCGGAGCCCGGAGCCCGGCGCCCGGCGCCCGAAGCCCGAAGCCCGGAGCCCGGAGCCCGACGCTCACCCGCTCGCCGGAGCCCGGCCCGGCCCGGCCCACCCAGCCCAGCCCAGGCCAGCCCAGCCCAGCCGGAGCCAGCCCGGCCAACAGGCCCGCTCCCGTCCCGGGAACGACGAAGCGCCGCCCGGCTCGGCCGGACGGCGCTCGCGCGGTGGTGCCTAGAGCGAGGGGTACTGCCCGCGGCGCACCTGCGGCTTCGGCAGGCGCAGGAAGCGCAGCTGCCATGCCCGCGTCAGGATGTAGAGGAAGGTCCCGCGCTGCATCTCGCCGAACTTCGCGGTGATCTTCTTGCGGAGCGACAGCCACAGCACGATGCAGTCGAGGACGAACAGCGCGACGAACGCCCACACCAGCAGGAGCGAGTACGACGCGAGCACGGTCTGCGCCGCGGCGAACCCGACGATCAGGAACAGCACGAGCACGGGCATCATGACCTCGCCCACGTTCCAGCGCGCGTCGATCCAGTCGCGGACGAACTTCCGCTGCTCACCCTTGTCCTTCGCGGGGAGGTAGCGCTCCTCGCCGTTGGCCATGCCGAGGCGGGCCTTCTCGCGCTCGGTGTTGAGGCGCGCGCGAGCGGCCTTCTTGTCCTGCGGGCTGTTGCCGACGAGGGGGCGACGGTTGGCGGCCTCGCGCTCGCGACGCGACGGCGTCGGACGTCCCTTGCCGGCCTCGAGGAGTTCCTCGTCCGACGGGGTGACGGTCGTGTTGGTCTTGGGGGCTGCCTTCGCCACGGTGCGTTCCTGACTGCGGTTGCGTGCTGGATCTCCTCTAGATTACGGGACATGACCGACACCGACCAGCACAGCCCCGCGACCGACCCCGCGCTCCTCGACGCCCTCCGCGAACACGTGCAGGGAGGCTTGCCGAGCACGATCGCGGACCTCTCCGCGCTGGTCCGGCTGCCGTCGGTGTCGTGGTCGGCGTTCGACCCGGCGCACGTGCAGGCCAGTGCCGAGGCGGTCGCGGACCTGGCCCGGTCGACGGGGGTCTTCGCCGACGACGCCGTCCGCATCGTCCGGTCCGCGGTCGAGGGGGAGACGGCCGGGGCCGAGGAGGCCGGCCGCGAGCTCGGGCAGCCCGCCGTCCTGGCGGTGCGACCCGCCCGCAACGGGAAGCCGACCGTCATGCTCTACGCGCACCACGACGTGCAGCCGCAGGGCGACGACGCGCTGTGGGAGACCCCGCCCTTCGAGCCGACGCTCCGCGGCGACCGGCTGTACGGTCGCGGTGCCTCGGACGACAAGGCCGGCGTGATGACGCACGTTGCCTCGCTCCGTGCCCTGCACGCGCAGTTCGGCGACGACCTCGACCTCGGCGTCGTGCTCTTCGTCGAGGGGGAGGAGGAGTTCGGCTCCCGGTCGTTCCGCACCTTCCTCCGGGAGCAGAAGGAGCACCTGGCCGCCGACGTCATCGTGGTGGCCGACAGCGACAACTGGTCGGTCGACGTCCCCTCGATCACGGTCTCGCTCCGCGGCAACGTCACGTTCCGTGCGACGCTCACCACGCTCGAGCACGCGAGCCACAGCGGCATGTTCGGCGGCGCGGCCCCGGACGCGATGATCCCGATGGTGCGCCTGCTCGCCTCGCTGCACGACGACGACGGCTCGGTCGCGGTCGAGGGGCTCACCGCGTACGACGCCGACGTCCCCGAGCGCTCGGAGGCCGAGCTCGCCACGGACGCCGCGCTGCTCGAGGGTGTGCAGCCGGTCGGCAGCGGCCCGGTGCTCTCGCGCATGTGGTTCCAGCCGTCGATCACCGTGACGGGCATGGACGTGCCGAGCGTCGCGAACGCGTCGAACACGCTGCTGCCGAACGTCGCGGCCCGCGTCTCGGTGCGCGTGGCCCCTGGTCAGTCCGCCACGGACGCGTACGTCGCCGTCGAGCGGCACCTCCGCGCCCACGTGCCGTTCGGCGCGAAGCTCGACATCACCGAGGTCGACACCGGCGACGGCTTCCTGGTCGACACGGCCGGCTGGGCCGTGCAGGAGGCCCGCACCGCCATGCACGAGGGCTGGGGCGCGCCCGCGGTCGAGCAGGGCATCGGCGGCTCGATCCCGTTCGTGTCCGACCTCGCCGCGGAGTTCCCCGAGGCACAGATCCTGGTCACCGGCGTCGAGGACCCGGACACCCGCGCGCACAGCCCGAACGAGTCGCAGCACCTGGGCGTGCTGCACCGGGCGATCGCGTCCGAGACGATCCTGCTGGCGCGTCTCGCGACGCGCCCCTGACCGGCGCACCGCTGCGGGACGCGACCGGGCCGGTGACGGACCGGGACGGACTCCTGCCGCGACGGTGACGGACCGGACCAGCGACGGACGGGAGGCCCGTGGCGACGCCGCCACGGGCCTGGCGCCCGCCGTCCGGTCCCGCCCTGTGGACGGCGCGCCCGTCCTGTCGGCTCCCGTGCTTACAATCGACCCAGGCGCGGTGACCGACACCGCCCGGAGGGAGACGCGCGGATGAGCGACACCATCATCGACAACGCACCGGCGACGGACGCACGCTCGCACGGCGTCGCGCTCAGCGACGCGGCGGCGGCGAAGGTGGCGAGTCTGCTGGAGCAGGAGGGCCGTGACGACCTCCGCCTGCGCCTCGCGGTCCAGCCCGGCGGCTGCTCGGGTCTGATCTACCAGCTCTACTTCGACGAGCGTCTGCTCGACGGTGACGCCACGGCCGAGTTCGGCAGCGGTGTCGAGGTCGTCGTCGACAAGATGAGCGTGCCGTACCTCGACGGTGCGACGATCGACTTCGAGGACACCATCCAGAAGCAGGGCTTCACCATCGACAACCCCAACGCGCAGGGCAGCTGCGCGTGTGGCGACAGCTTCCACTGACGCCGACGGCGGGCGACTGTCCGCCCACCGAACCGACACGCGAGCGGGGAGTGACCGATCTGGTCGCTCCCCGCTCGTCGTCGTCACCCGCACCGGGCCGCAGACCGGGGGAAAGCTGCGGGCCGCGGCCGATGATCCCGCGCCGGACCGCATCGGGTGTGCGCGAGACGTCACCGGCTGCGAGTAAGCTAGGAGTGTTCCAACCAAGCTGGGAACCAGCAATGTGCGGGCTCCCTGCACCCATCGCGGTGCAGGTGACGTCCGCTCCGCCGGTTCCGGGCAACGTCTTCCGAGAGGTAACAGTGCGTTCGAATCGCCGTATACGTTGGGCGGCCGTCCCGGTGGCCGTCGGTCTGGTCATCGCACTGGCTGGCTGCACGCAGCAGCAGATGAACGGATGGCTCCCCGGGACCGAGGAGACGAAGGACGTCACGAACCACACGAGCCGCGTCGTCGGCCTGTGGACCACCAGCTGGGTCGTCCTGCTCGCGGTCGGTCTCATCGTGTGGGGCCTGATCATCTGGGCGGCGATCGTCTACCGCCGCCGCAAGGGCCAGACCGGCCTGCCGGTCCAGATGCGGTACAACATGCCGCTCGAGATCTTCTACACGATCGTGCCGCTCATCCTCGTGCTCGGCTTCTTCGCCTTCACCGCGAAGGACCAGTCGGCGATCGAGAAGCCGTTCGACGACCCGGACGCCACGATCCACGTGTACGGCAAGCGGTGGGCCTGGGACTTCAACTACATCGACAAGGACAACCCGCAGGACAGCGTCTACTACCAGGGCATCCAGGCCCAGGAAGAGGAGAACGGGAACGGCGCGATCGACGAGTCGCAGCTCCCGACGCTCTACCTGCCGGTCGGCAAGAAGGTCGAGATCGAGCTCTCCTCGCGCGACGTCGACCACTCCTTCTGGGTCATCGACTTCCTCTACAAGAAGGACATGCTCCCGGGCAAGACGAACTACGAGTACTTCATCCCGCAGAAGGAAGGCACCTACCAGGGCAAGTGCGCCGAGCTCTGCGGTGAGTACCACTCCCTGATGCTCTTCCAGGTGAAGGTCGTCTCGGACTCCGAGTACCAGCAGTACCTCGACACGCTGCGCGAGCAGGGCAAGGTCGGTCTCCTCGGCAACGAGTACGACACCAACACGAACGAACCGAACAACCAGGCGCCGGTCGAGGCGTCGAGCGAGAACAAGTAGGGGTCCGTCAGATGACAACGTCACTCGTCGGCCAGCCGACAGCGCCGACGACGCCGGACTTCCAGGCGTCGAAGGTCGGTCGGAAGGGCAACATCATCGTCCGGTGGATCACCTCCACCGACCACAAGACCATCGGGTACATGTACCTGATCGCCTCGTTCATCTTCTTCCTGCTCGCGGGCGTCATGGCGCTCGTGATCCGTGCACAGCTCTTCGAGCCCGGCCTGCACGTGGTCGAGACGAAGGAGCAGTACAACCAGCTCTTCACCATGCACGGCACGATCATGCTGCTGATGTTCGCGACGCCGCTCTTCTCGGGCTTCGCGAACGCGATCATGCCGCTGCAGATCGGTGCGCCGGACGTGGCCTTCCCGCGTCTGAACGGGTTCGCCTTCTGGCTGTACCTGTTCGGCTCGCTCATCGCCGTCGGTGGGTTCCTCACCCCGCAGGGTGCCGCGTCCTTCGGGTGGTTCGCCTACGCGCCACTGAGTGACACGACGTTCACACCCGGTCTCGGCGGGACGCTCTGGGTCTTCGGCCTCGGCATGACCGGCTTCTCGACGATCCTCGGCGCGGTGAACTTCATCACGACGATCATCACGATGCGCGCCCCGGGCATGACCATGTTCCGCATGTCGATCTTCACGTGGAACACCCTCGTGACCTCGCTGCTCGTGCTCATGGCCTTCCCGGTCCTCGCCGCCGCGCTCTTCGGCCTCGGCCTCGACCGCGTGTTCGACGCGCAGATCTACAACCCGGCCAACGGCGGTGCCCTGCTCTGGCAGCACCTGTTCTGGTTCTTCGGCCACCCCGAGGTGTACATCATCGCGCTGCCGTTCTTCGGCATCGTGTCCGAGGTCTTCCCGGTGTTCAGCCGCAAGCCGATCTTCGGGTACAAGACCCTCGTCTACGCGACCATCTCCATCGCAGCCCTGTCGGTCACGGTGTGGGCGCACCACATGTACGTCACCGGTGGCGTCCTGCTCCCGTGGTTCTCGCTCATGACGATGCTCATCGCGGTCCCCACCGGCGTGAAGATCTTCAACTGGGTCGGCACGATGTGGCGCGGTTCGGTCACCTTCGAGACCCCGCTGCTCTGGGCCGTCGGCTTCCTCATCACCTTCACCTTCGGTGGTCTCACCGGTGTGATCCTGGCGTCGCCGCCGCTCGACTTCCACGTGTCCGACTCGTACTTCGTCGTCGCGCACTTCCACTACGTGGTCTTCGGCACCGTCGTGTTCGCGATGTTCTCCGGCTTCTACTTCTGGTGGCCGAAGTGGACGGGTCGCATGCTCAACGAGCGCCTCGGCAAGATCCACTTCTGGCTGCTGTTCATCGGCTTCCACACGACGTTCCTCATCCAGCACTGGCTGGGCGTCATCGGCATGCCGCGTCGGTACGCGACGTACCTGCCGAACGACGGGTTCACCTGGATGAACCAGCTGTCGACGATCGGCTCGATGATCCTCGCGATCTCGTTCCTGCCGTTCATCTTCAACGTCTACGTGACGGCACGGAACGCACCGAAGGTCGCCGTGAACGACCCGTGGGGCTACGGCCGCTCGCTCGAGTGGGCGACCAGCTGCCCGCCGCCGCGCCACAACTTCACGTCCATCCCGCGGATCCGTTCCGAGTCCCCGGCGTTCGACCTGAACCACCCCGAGGCCGGTGTGCCGATCGGTGTGGGTCCGGCGAAGGACGCCCCGGACGCTCCGACCTACGACGCCGCGAAGGGCGAGGTGAAGTAAGGCGATGCGCGCCAACACCAACCTGTTCTGGATCCTGTTCGTCTTCTTCATCCTCGCGGACGCCGCGTACACCATCTGGGCGCTGATCTACTACGGCCGCCCGGAGTGGGTCGGCACCGTGGCGATCGGCCTCACCGGGATCATGTCCGCGTTCATCGCGTTCTACCTCGGCAAGGTGATGTCGTCGCAGGGCGGTGTCCTCCCCGAGGACCGTCCGGACGCGAACATCGAGGACGGCGACGCCGAGCTCGGGCACTTCAGCCCGTGGTCGTGGTGGCCGATCCTGCTCGCCGGTTCGACGGGCATCTGCTTCCTCGGCCTCGCAGCCGGCCTCTGGATCGTGCCGATCGGGCTCGCGCTCGTCACCGTCACGCTCGTCGGCTGGGTCTACGAGTACTACCGCGGCAACTTCGGACACTGATCCGATCCACCTGACACCTCGGGCGGCACCACATCCGGTGCCGCCCGAGGTGCGTCCGGGGCCCGTACCCCACCCGGACCGAGCTCTCGGCCCGCAGCGGGTATCCCGGAACCACAGGGAATCAACCGGCCCGCACGTGGCTTGACCCGTGCGGACCCCGCAACCACAGCGAAAGGACTCACCTCCGGTGACCGACAAGCGCACCCTCATCATCTTCGGCGCGACGGGCGACCTCGCCTCCCGCCTGCTGCTCCCGGGACTCGGAACGTTCCTCCAGAGCGGTCGAGCGGTCCCCGTCCAGCTGATCGGCACGGGCCGCAGCGCCCGCAGTGCGGAGCAGTGGAAGGACGTCGTCACGAAGTCCTTCGCGTCGCAGGACGTCAAGGGTCCCGAGGTCGACGCGACCCTCGAGTCCACGACCTTCATCCAGGGCGACCCGACCGACCCCGAGCACCTCAAGGCGCTGCTCGACGCGGCCGACGCCGAGCCCATCCTGTACTTCGCCCTGCCGCCGCAGATCGCGTCGGACATCTGCGAGGCGCTGCAGGGCGTCGAGTTGCCCGAGGGCACGACCCTGGCGTTCGAGAAGCCGTTCGGCACCGACGTCGCCAGTGCCGAGGCACTGAACAAGACGGTGCTCGAGCTCGTCCCCGAGGAGCGCGTGCACCGCACCGACCACTTCCTCGGTCGCACGACGGTGCTCAACATCATCGGTCTGCGCTTCGCGAACCGTCTGTTCGAGCCGATCTGGAACGCGGACAACATCGAGAAGGTCGACGTCTTCTACGACGAGACCCTCGGCCTCGAGAACCGCGCGCAGTACTACGACGAGGCCGGCGCGCTGGTCGACATGATCCAGTCGCACCTGCTGCAGATCCTCGGCCTCGTCACCATGGACGCGCCGGCCGCGATCGACGCGGTCGAGTTCCGCTCGTCGCTCGCCCGGGTCCTCCGTTCCACCCGCCTCAAGGGCGATGACCCGAAGATCGCCTCGCGCCGCGCCGTCTACACGGCCGGCACGATCGACGGCAAGGAGCTGCCGTCCTACCAGGACGAGGACGGCGTCGACAAGTCGCGTGGCACCGAGACCCTGGCCGAGATCGAGGTCGAGGTCGACACGGCCCGCTGGAAGGGCGTCCCCTTCACCCTCCGCTCCGGCAAGGCGCTCGGCGCCAGCCGCAAGGAGGTCCTCATCACCTTCAAGCCGGTCACGCGTCTGCCCTCCGGTCTGTCCGGTCGGCCGAAGGCGGACACGCTGCGCATCGTCCTCAACCCGGACGAGATCGAGCTGAGCGTGTCGGCGAACGGCGGCGGCAACCCGTTCGAGATGGGACAGGTCACCCTGTCGTCGTCCTTCGACGACGGCGAGCTCACCCCGTACGGCGAGGTCCTCAACGGCATCTTCCACGACGACCCGCTGCTGTCGATCCGCGGCGACGTGGCGGAGCGCTGCTGGGAGATCGTCGAGCCGGTCGTGGACGCCTGGAAGTCGGGCGACGTCCCCCTCGAGGAGTACCGCGCGGGCTCGCGCGGCCCGGCGGACTGGGAGTCGTCGTCCTGACCGACGCGGCCTCCTGACGGAGCCACCTGACGGACGGGAGGCGCGGTGCCGGCTGGCACCGCGCCTCCCGTCCGTCTGTGCGCCGGTTCTGCTCGTCGCACCCGGCGTGGGCGACCGACCCGCGGATCGGAGGCGCGTCGGGACCGCTCGCGATGAGCGGATCAGGCTCCTCCGCGCAGTGCGGCCCGGGCTCAGGACGGGGCGCCGGCCCGGCGGCCGCCGCCCGTCCACGATCGCGTGCCCCCGTCGTGCACGGCGAGCCGGGTGCGGTGCCCCGACGAGGTGCCACGTGCCCGCGCGATCGCGTCCGCCGCGGACACGAGCGTCAGGTGGGAGAGCACCTGCGGGGTGTTGCCGATGTGGTGCCCGGTCGCGACGTCGATCTCCTCGGAGAGCATGCCGACGTCGTTCGCGTACCCGACGAGCACGTCCATCAAGCGTTCGGCGTCCTCGACCCGTCCGGAGGCGGCGTACTGCTCGACGAGCCAGAACGAGCACGCGAGGAACGGGTGCTCGCTGCCGGACAGCCCGTCGAACCCGGAGGTCGTCCGGTACCGCAGGACGAGCCCGTGGTCGCCGACGCGCAGGTCCTGCTCGATGGCCGCGACCGTCCCGGCCATGCGCGGATCGTCCGCGGGCACGTACCCGATCTGCGGCAGGACCAGCAGGCTGGCATCGACCTCGTCGGTGTCGTAGTGCTGCCGGTAGCTGCCGCGCTCGGCGTTCCAACCGTGCTCCTCGATCTCCGCGCGGACCTCGTCGCGCAGCTGGCGCCAGCGGTCGACGGGGCCTTCGAGGCCGAACTCCTCGACGGCGGCGACCCCGCGGTCGAACGCGGCCCAGATCATCGCTCGGGAGTGCGTGAAGTGCCGTCGCGGCCCGCGCATCTCCCAGATGCCGTTGTCCGGCTGCTGCCAGTGCTCCTCGACGTAGCCGAGCAGGGCGCGCTGCAGTGCCCACGAGTCGGCGTTCTCCTCGACACCGAGCTCCCGTGCGTCGTGGAGGGCGGCCAGGACCTCGCCGAAGACGTCGCCCTGGTACTGCGTCGACGCCCCGTTGCCGAGCCGCACCGGGGTCGAGTCGAGGTACCCCGGCAGCTCGTCGAGCGTGCGTTCGGGCAGCTCGCGTTCCCCGGCGATGCCGTACATGATCTGCACGTCGGCGGGGTCGCCGGCGATCGCGCGGAGCAGCCAGCCCCGCCAGTGCATCGCCTCGTCCCGGTGGCCGTGGGCGATGAGCGACGCGAGCGCCAGGGACGCGTCCCGGAGCCAGACGTACCGGTAGTCCCAGTTGCGTTCACCGCCCGGGTCCTCCGGGAGGCTCGTCGTCGCCGCCGCCACGACGCCGCCGGTCTGCCCGTGGGTCATGGCACGGAGCAGCAGCAGGGAGCGCCGGCTCGCCTCGGCGTACGGACCCTCGGTGTGGGCGGTCGCCATCCAGTCGCGCCACCAGCGCTCCGTCGCCTGCAGTGCGGCGTCGACGTCGAGCGGCTCCGGCGGCTCGCGGTGCGAGGGGTACCAGGTGAGCACCGTGTCGACGACGTCGCCGTCGTGCACCGTCACCGTGTGCGTGTGCCGGTGGTCGTCGGCGCGGAAGCGCACGCCGCGGACGACGACGGAGCCGGGGCCGGCGGTCGCGAGGAGCGCGGGGTCCTCATCACCGCCGATCTGCCGGACCCAGGGGAGCGCCCTGGCGTAGTCGAAGCGGATGCGCAGGGTCTGCTCGATCTCCACGGAGCCCTGCAGGCCGCGCACCCGACGGATGATCGACGCGCGGTGGGCACCGATCGGCATGAGGTCCGTGACCTCGACGACGCCGGTCGACGTCGTCCACACGGTGGAGAGCACGAGCGTGTCGGGGTGGTGGCGCCGCGTGCTGGTGGCGTCGGGGTCGGTCGGGCGGAGCGACCAGTGCCCGTGGTCCTCGGTGCCGAGCAGCGACGCGAAGGTCGAGGGGCTGTCGAAACGGGGCAGGCACGCCCAGTCGATCGTGCCGTCGCGGCCGACCAGGGCTGCCGTGTAGGTGTCACCGATGAGGGCGTGGTCCTCGATGCGGTTCGGCGGGGTCGCGGTGCTCATGGGTCGATCCTGGCACCGGCGACCGCCGAGCGGCCCGACGGCGCTGAAGGTGTGCACAGCGCGGGCGTCGGAGCACCTGTGCAGGGATCAGAGCGGGGCCGACGGGTCCGCGTCCACCAGGCCGACCCGGCTGAGCTCCGCCCACATCCCGGCACCGTCCGGCGCGTACACCCACGGAGCGGATCCGGCGCGCGTGCGTTCCTGCGCGCGGGACCGACCACCGGCGAGGACCGCCTCGCTGGTGGACAGCTGGCGGATGGCGACACCGGCGACGTTCTCCGGGTGCTCCCGGGCGAACTCGCCGTAGAGGGTCTCGTCGTGCTGCCCGTCGTCGCCGACCAGCAGCCACTGCACGTCCGGGAAGTCGCTGGCGAGCCGCCGGAGGTTCTGCTGCTTGTGGAGCTGCCCGCTGCGGAAGAACCGGTCGTGGGTCGGGCCCCAGTCCGTCAGCAGGAGCGTGCCGGACGGGTACATGTTCCGGGTCAGGAAGCGCTGCAGTGTCGGAGCGACGTTCCACGCCCCGGTCGACAGGTACACGGTGGGGGCGCCCGGGTGCTGCGCGAGGACGCGTTCGTAGAGCACCGACATCCCCGGCACCGGGCGGCGGGCGTGCTCGGTGAGCACGAACGAGTTCCACGCCGCGAGCATCGGGCGGGGGAGCGAGGTGACCATGACGGTGTCGTCGATGTCGGAGAGCAGACCGAAGCGCGTCTCCGGGTCGACGATGAACACGTCGGCCTCGACGTCGCGCATCCCACCGGCCGAAAGACGCACGGTCTGCCACCCGGGTTCGAGGTCGATCGGGACCTTCACGTCGACCACGCCGCCGCGGTCGGACTGCACCACGTGCGTGGTCCCGCCGGCCGTCACGGTGACCTCGGCGTCGTCGACGGCCACGCTCGTGAAGCTCCGCCAGCCGCGCACACCGTAGTACGAGGCGTCGGACGCCAGACCGCGCCGCGTCAGCAGGACCCGGCAGAGCACGCGGATCCAACCCGGTGCGCCGTAGCCCGTGTAGGGGATCACGGTCGGCACGAGGCCGCGCCGTCGGGCCCGGTGCTCGCGGAACTCCTGGACGGCGTCCTCGATCCGGGCGGCCCGGTGGAGGATCGGTTCGGCCAACGACGGCTCGTGGGGCGTCGGGTCGGGCATGGCCCCATCCTCCCACGCGAGCGGCGCCGGCGGCGGCCGCTCGGCCGGGCGAACGGGGTGAGTCGCAGCCACGTTCCAGCCGGTCTGTGCGAGAGTCCTCTCCGTCACATCCCACATGACCGCGCTCCGCCGGGAGCGCAAGAGGAGAACACGTGCTCGTCACCGAGGTATCGAACGCACTGCCGGGGGGATCATCACTGCTCAGGAACGAGCCGGTCCAAGCCCGCAGTTCGGCGCGCCTCGCGGGACTCCTCGACGCCGCGGCTGCCGTGATCGACGAGATCGGCTTCGAGCGGCTGACCACCGCCATGGTGGCCGAGCGCGCGGGGGCGTCCATCGGCACGGTCTACCGGTACTTCCCGGACCGCATCGCCGTGGTCGAGGCACTGGCGATCCGGAGCACGCAGCGACTCGCCGAGCGCTTCCTCACCGCGCTCGACGAGAGCGACGCCACGACGTGGCAGGACGCGCACGACGCGCTCATCGACGCGACCGTCGAGATGTACCGGTCGGAGCCGGGCTTCCGGGCGATCCGTTTCGGTGACCCCGCGGACACCGGCACCGGTGACGCCGAGGACCGCATGGCCGCGCTGGGGGCGGCCGTCGCGCAGATCCTGCACGACCGCTTCGGCTACCCGCTGGGCGAGCGTCCGGAGCGCGCCTGGGTCGTCCTGGCGGAGTCGGCGCACGCCGTGATCGCCCGGGCGCTCCGCGACCGGTCCGCTCCCGACACCGCGCTCATCGAGGAGTACCGCACCATGAGCCGTGCGCACCTCGAGGCGGTCGCCGCAGCAGCCTGACCCGGGGCCGCCCGGTCTGCGTGACCCGCGCGACGCGCCCGGCCGACGCACCGGACCATCCACCGACGCCCGTGCTCCCGAACAGGGAGTGCGGGCGTCGTTGTCCGCGAGCCGTCATGACCGGTCACGGTGGAACGCTGTCCTCGATGCGCGGGTACGCTCGTGCGGAGTCGGGCTACCTCCGAACAGAAGGGCACCCACATGATCGAGTTCCGCTCGGTGCGCAAGACGTACCCGGACGGCACCAACGCGGTCGACGACTTCAGCCTCGTCATCCCGTCGCGGACAACGACCGTCTTCGTCGGCTCCAGCGGCTGCGGCAAGACGACCCTGCTCCGCATGATCAACCGGATGGTCGACCCGTCGTCGGGGACGGTCGAGATCGACGGCGAGGACGTCGCCGGGGTCGACCCCGTGCAGCTCCGTCGTCGCATCGGGTACGTCATGCAGAACGCCGGGTTGCTGCCGCACCGCAAGGTCGCCGACAACATCGCGACCGTCCCGCTGCTGACCGGTGTCTCCAAGGGCGAGGCACGCGCCCGTGCGCTCGAGCTGATGGACACCGTCGGCCTCGACCGCGCCTTCGCGGACCGGTACCCCTCGCAGCTCTCCGGGGGTCAGCAGCAGCGCGTCGGCGTGGCACGCGGCCTCGCCGTCGACCCGAACGTCCTGCTCATGGACGAGCCGTTCGGCGCCGTCGACCCGCTGGTGCGGAACGACCTGCAGGACGAGCTCATCCGCCTGCAGCGGGAACTCGGCAAGACCGTCGTCTTCGTCACGCACGACATCGACGAGGCGTTCAAGCTCGGCGACCAGGTCGTCATCCTGAAGAAGGGCGGCGAGATCGCCCAGCTCGGCACCCCCGCCGAGATCCTGGCCGAGCCCGCCGACGACTTCGTCGCGAACTTCATCGGTGCCGGGCGCGGACGGCGTGCCCTGCGCGTCGAACAGACCCCGACCGGGCCGATCGTCGTCGACGGTGACGGTCGTGCGGCCGGCGTGCTCACGGGCCCGGTCCAGGTGGTCGACGCCGCAGCCGCGGTGCCGCAGGCAGCAGAGGCCGGGGCGCGTGACACCGCCCCGGGTGCTCCGGCGCAGGGTGGGGGACCGCGGTGAACTGGATCCTGTCGAACCTCGACACGATCAGTGACGCCACGATCGCGCACCTCGCGATCGCGATCCCACCGATCATCATCAGCTTCCTGCTCTCCATCCCGATCGGGTGGGTGGTGGTCCGCCTGCAGCGACCGGGAGGATCGCGCTTCGCCGCCGGGCTCGGCAGCGGCATCGTGACCTTCGCGGGACTGCTCTACGCGATCCCGTCGCTGGCGCTCTTCGTCGCGCTGCCGGGCATCATCGGGACGAGCCTGCAGAGCCCGGTCAACGTGATCATCAGCCTGACGATCTACGGCCTCGCGCTCATGGTCCGCTCGACGGTGGACGGCCTGACCTCGGTCGACGCCGCGACGAAGGCGGCCTCGACCGCGATGGGGTACTCGGGTGTGCAGCGCTTCTTCCGCGTGGAGCTCCCGCTCGCCGGCCCCGTCCTGCTCGCCGGCCTGCGGGTCGTCACGGTCTCGACGATCTCGCTGACGACCGTCGGTGCCGTGCTCGGCATCCAGAGCCTCGGGTCGCTCTTCACCGACGGACTCGCGCGCGGCATCACCGAGGAGATCCTCTCCGGCATCGTCATGGTCCTCGTGCTCGCCTTCGTGCTCGACGGCCTGCTCGTGGCGCTCGGCCGACTGGTGATGCCGTGGACGCGCCGGGCGCCCCGGAGCCGTCGCACCGCGCGCCGGGTCCTGCAGCGGGCGGAGGTCGCCTCGTGATCATCGCTCAGGCGTTCGGATGGGTGTTCGACCCCGCCAACTACTCCGGCTTCAACGCGATCCCCGGTCGGCTCTGGGAACACGTGTGGATCACCCTGCTCGCGGTCGCCATCGCGTCGGTGATCGCGGTCCCGATCGGGTACGCGATCGGGCACACCGGCCGGGCGCGCGGCCTCTCGATCGCCCTGTCCGGCGGCATCCGCGCACTGCCGACACTCGGTGTGCTGTCGCTGTTCGGCCTGCTGCTCGGCATCGGTCTCGAGGCGCCGTTGCTCGCCCTCGTGGTCCTCGCGGTCCCGTCGGTGCTCGCCGGCGCGTACGCGGGCATCGAGTCCGTCGACCCGGTGACGATCGACGCCGCGAAGGCCCAGGGCATGACCGGCTGGCAGGTCCTCTGGAAGGTCGAGGTCCCGCTCGGCCTCCCGCTGCTGATCGGCGGCGTCCGGTCGGCCGTGCTCCAGGTCGTGGCGACCGCCACCCTGGCCGCCTACGTCGGTGCCGGTGGTCTGGGCGGCTACTTCTTCCTCGGCCTCAAGACCCAGGACTACGCCGAGATGCTCGGTGCGTCCGTCCTCGTGATCGCACTCGCGATCGCGTTCGAGATCGTGTTCGCCGCACTGCAGCGGGCGTCTGTGCCGAAGGGCACCCTCGACCCGTCCGCGCGGCAGCGCCAGGGATCGCGCGAGCGAGCCCGCAATCCCATCCCGGAAGGAAACCCATCGTGATCACAGCACGGATCCGCGTCGCCCTCGCCGCCGCAACGGCCCTCGGCGTCGCAGCAGCCCTGACCGGCTGCTCGTCGGGAGACCCGCTCAGCAGCGGCTCCAGCGCGTCCTCCGACTCCAAGACGATCGTCATCGGCTCGCAGCAGTACTACTCGAACGAGATCATCGCCGAGCTCTACGCCCAGGTGCTCGAGAAGGACGGCTTCACCGTCCAGCGCAACTTCAACATCGGGCAGCGCGAGGTCTACATCCCGCAGCTCGAGAAGGGCGCGATCGACGTCATGCCGGAGTACAGCGGCAACCTGCTGCAGTACTTCGACAAGGAGTCGACCGCCAAGAGCGCCGACCAGGTCGACGAGGCGCTCGAGAAGGCCCTGCCGAAGGGCCTGCGCGTCCTCGACGAGGCCGAGGCGACGGACCAGGACAGCTACACCGTGACGAAGCAGTTCTCCGAGGAGAACGACGTCACGAGCCTGGCCGACCTGAAGAACGTCAAGGAGAAGCTGACCGTCGGCGCGAACTCGGAGTTCCAGACCCGCCCGTACGGCCCCGAGGGCCTGAAGTCGGTCTACGGCGTGGACGTCGACTTCACGGCGATCGAGGACTCCGGTGGCGCCCTGACGGTCAAGGCGCTCAAGGACGGCACCGTCCAGCTCGCCGACATCTACAGTGCGGACCCGAGCATCAAGGCGAACGACTTCGTCTCGCTCAAGGACCCGGAGAACCTGATCCTGCCGCAGAACGTCATCCCGGTCGTCTCCGACAAGGTCGACGAGAAGGCGGCCGACGCCATCGACGAGGTGAACGAGAAGCTCACCACCGAAAAGCTCATCGAGCTGAACGAGAAGAGCGTCACCGACAAGGAGAAGGCGTCCCAGATCGCCAAGCAGTTCCTCCAGGACGAGGGCCTGCTCTAGTCGACCGGCGCGCGGCGCCGACCAGGACTGAACGACAGGTGTCGGGCTTCGGCCCGGCACCTGTCGTCGTTCGTGAACGGGGTTCCCAGGCACCGTCGTTCCGCACGGTTGTGCCGACCAATGCCACTGCACGTTCGTGCAGAGTCTCCCTCTACAACTTGTCGAAGGAGGTGTCCGGCCGGTAGCGTGGAGGTGTCCCGACGGGGTGACAAGTACCAGTTCCTCCTCTCGGAAGAGGCATCTCTCGTGCACGAACAGCGCGCGGCGGACCGGCTCGGACACGCCGCATGAACGACATCCTCGATCCCCTGATCCTGTCGCGGTGGCAGTTCGGTCTGACGACGATCTACCACTTCCTCTTCGTCCCGCTGACGATCGGCATGGCGCTCGTCGTCGCCGTGTTCCAGTCGGCGTGGGTGCGGACCGGGCGCGCGCACTACCTGCAGTTGACCCGCTTCTTCGGTCGGATCTTCCTCATCAACTTCGCGATGGGCGTCGTCACCGGCATCGTGCAGGAGTTCCAGTTCGGGATGAACTGGTCGAACTACTCGCGGTTCGTCGGTGACGTCTTCGGTGCGCCGCTCGCGCTCGAGGGCATCCTCGCGTTCTTCTTCGAGGCGGCGTTCATCGGCATCTGGATCTTCGGCTGGGACCGTCTGCCGCGGGCCCTGCACCTGGCGAGCATCTGGTGCGTCAGTGTCGGCACGATGATGTCGGCGTACTTCATCCTGGCGGCGAACGCCTTCATGCAGCACCCGGTCGGCTTCGCGATCAACGAAGCCAAGGGTCGCGCCGAGCTCACGGACATCTGGGCCGTCCTGACGAACAAGGTCGCACTGGCCGCCTTCCCGCACACGCTGTTCGGGGCGTTCATGGTCGCGGCCTCGGTGATCATCGCGGTCGCCTCGTGGCACCTGGCGCGGAACCAGAACCTCGAGACGATGATGCCCGCGCTCAAGTTCGGCATGTGGACGATGCTCGCGTCCGGCGCGCTGACCGTGCTGTCCGGCGACCAGCTCGGGCTGACCATGGTCGACACGCAGCCGATGAAGATGGCCGCGGCCGAGGCGCTCTACAACACCTCGACCGGCAAGGACGCCTCGTTCTCGATCTTCACGCTCGGCACGCCGGACGGGGTCCACGAGCTGTTCTCGATCCGCATCCCGTACCTGCTGTCGTTCCTGTCGACGCACACGTTCACCGGTACGGTGGAGGGCATCAACGACCTGCAGGCGCAGTACTCGCAGGTCTACGGCCCCGGCGACTACAAGCCGATCATCTGGGTCACCTACTGGTCGTTCCGGTGGATGATCGCACTCGGTGTGGGCGCGGTGCTCGTCTCGGTCGTCGGCCTGTGGCTGACCCGCAAGGGCCGGTTCCCCACGCAGCGCTGGGTCTGGCGTGTCGCGACCTGGTCGGTCCCGCTCCCCATGGCGGCGATGATCATGGGCTGGGTCTTCACCGAGATGGGCCGGCAGCCGTGGCTCGTGTTCGGTCTGCTCCGCACGGCGGACGGCGTCTCGCCGAACGTCACCGGGGTCGAGGTCCTCATCTCGCTGGTCGTGTTCACGCTGATCTACGGTGCGCTCGCGGTCGTCGAGTTCAAGCTGGTCAAGAAGGTCGCGCAGGAGGGTCCTGCCGCCCCCGCTGAGGTCGACGAGGCCACCGGCGAGGTCAAGCACGAAGTGACGGTGTACTGAGATGGACCTGCCCGTTCTCTGGTTCGCGATCGTCGGACTCTTCTTCGTCGGGTACTTCGTCCTCGACGGGTTCGACTTCGGCGTCGGCATGTCCCTGCCGTTCCTCGGCAGGGACGACACCGACCGTCGCGTCCTCATCAACACGATCGGCCCGGTCTGGGACCTCAACGAGACCTGGGTGATCGTCGCCGGGGCCTGCCTGTTCGCGGCGTTCCCGGAGTGGTACGCCACGATGTTCTCCGGCTTCTACCTCGCGCTGCTGCTCATCCTGGTGGCGCTCATCGCCCGCGGGGTGTCGTTCGAGTACCGCCACCAGCGGAAGCACCCGGAGTGGAAGCGTCGCTTCGACCTGATGATCGTCGTCGGCAGCGCCGTCCCGGCGTTCCTGTGGGGCGTCGCGTTCGGCAACGTCGTCCGGGGCATCCCGATGGACGCCGGACACAACTTCACCGGCACGTTCCTCGACCTGCTCAACCCCTTCGCGCTGCTGACCGGGCTCGCGACCCTGATGGTGTTCTTCACCCACGGCGTCGTGTTCGTCGCACTGAAGACCGAGGGCGACGTCCGCGAGCGGGCGAAGCGCCTGGCGACCCGTGCGGGGGTCCTCACGATCGTCGTCGCTGCCGCGTTCCTGGTGGCCATGGCGTTCGTCCGCGCGACCCCGGCCAGCCTCGTGCTCTCGGTCGTCGCCGCACTCGCGCTCGTCCTGGCCGTGCTCTGCACCGCCTGGGGCAAGGAGGGCCGCGCGTTCACGCTGATGGCGGTCACGATCGCCGCGGTGGTCCTCGCGATGTTCACGGCGATCTTCCCGGACGTCATGCCCGCGTCGAACGACCCGGCGAACAGCCTGAACGTCACGAACGCCTCGAGCGGCCAGTACACGCTGACGGTGATGAGCTGGGTGGCGCTGGTCTTCGTGCCGCTCGTGCTCGCGTACCAGGCGTGGACGTACTGGGTGTTCCGCAAGCGCGTCTCGCGCGCGCACATCGACCAGGCCGCGCACTAGGAGCCCCCGGTGAAGCCGCTCGACCCCCGTCTGCTCCGCCTGTCGCGTGCCGCTCGCTGGTCCGTCGTCGCCTCGGCGGCGACGGGCCTGGTCCGCACGCTCGCGACGATCGGCATCGCGTGGGGGATCGCCACGGCGGTCACGCTCGGCGTCGACGCGGTGCGCGACGGGCGGCTCGCCGACGGGGACCTCCCCGCCGCGTTCGTCCCGACGCTCGCGCTGCTCGCCGGCGCGTTCGTGGTCCGGGCCGTCGCGGCCTGGGCGACCGACGACCTGGCTGCCCGGGCCGGCGCGACGGTGAAGAGCGAGCTGCGCGCGACCGTCCTCGCCCGCGCGGCGGAGCGCGGCCCGTCCTGGCTCGCGGAGCGGTCGAGTGCGGGCTTCGCCACGGCCCTCGGCCCCGGACTCGACGCACTCGACGCCTACTTCGGGCGCTACGTCCCGCAGCTCGCGCTCACCGCGGTCGCGACCCCGGTGCTCCTCGTCGCGATCGGGTACGGCGACCTGACGAGTGCGGTCGTCATCGTGCTGGCGCTGCCGGTGATCCCCGTCTTCATGGTCCTCATCGGTCTGGCGACCCAGGCGCTCCAGCGGCGGCAGGCGGACGCGCTCACCCGGCTCGGCGGCGCGTTCACGGAGGCGGTCGAGGGGCTCGCGACCCTCAAGGTCTTCGGACGTGCCCGTCGCCAGGTCGGGCGGATCGCCACCGTCACCGACGAGTACCGCCGCGGCACGATCGGGGTCCTGCGGCTGTCCTTCGTCAGCGGCTTCGCCCTCGAGCTCGCGGCCAGCCTGTCCGTCGCCCTCGTCGCGGTGTCGATCGGCGTCCGGCTCGTCGACGGGTCGCTCGGCCTCGGTGCCGCGATGTTCGTCCTCGTCCTCGCCCCGGAGGCCTTCGCGCCCCTCCGCCAGGTGGGCGCCGACTTCCACGCCGCCCAGGACGGGGTCGAGGCATCCGGCGCCGTGCTCGACGTCCTCGACGACCGCGGTCGCACGGCGTCGACCGGCGTCGGCGGCGAGGCGTCCGGCGCCGTGCTCGACGTCCTCGACGACCGCGGTCGCACGGCGTCGACCGGCGATGCCGCCTCCGACGCCACCGCCAGCGCTGCCACCGACCTGGTGCTCGAGGGCGTGGTGGTCCGCCGGCCGGACGTCGTCGTCGGCCCGCTCGACCTGCGCGCGGCGCGCGGCACCGTCGTCGCGCTTGCCGGACCCAGCGGCTCCGGCAAGTCGAGCCTCATCGCCGCGATCCGCGGTGTCCTGCCGCACGACGGCACGGTGACCGTGCCCGGCCCGGCGGGCACGCCCCGTGCGGACCGCACGACCTGGGGCGACCAGCGCCCGCGCCTGGTGCGCGGCACCGTCGCCGAGAACGTCGCCCTGCACACGCGACCCGACGACCACGACGTGCGCCGTGCCCTGGGCGAGGCGGGGCTCGGACTCGAGCCGGGCCTCCCGGTCGGAGCCGGGGGAGCAGGCCTGTCCGGCGGCCAGGCGCAGCGCGTCGCGGTCGCGCGTGCCCTCTACCGGGCCCGTCGCGCACGCACCCCGCTCGTCCTGCTCGACGAACCGACGTCGGCCCTCGACGCCGACGCCGAACGCACCGTCGTCGACGCCGTGCGGTCGCTCGCGGCCGACGGTGCGGTCGTCGTGGTCGCGAGCCACCGCCCCGCCGTGCTGGCCGCCGCGGACGTCCGCGTCGACCTCCGACCCGGGGGAGCCGTGACCGTGACGCACCGACAGGAGGCACGCGCATGAGCCGGGAGGCCCGTCCCACCTCCGTCCTGCGGCTGGCCCTGCCCCACGGGGCCGGTTGGGCGAAGGCGGTCGCCGCCGGCACGCTCAGTGCCGTCTGCGCGGTCGCGCTCCTCGCCGCGAGCGGCTACCTCATCACCCGCGCGGCCGAGCAGCCACCGATCCTGTACCTGACCCTCGTGATGGTCGGGGTGCGCGCCTTCGCCCTCGGCCGTGCCGCGCTGCGCTACGTCGACCGCCTCGCCGGGCACGACGCGTCCTTCCGTCAGCTCGCCGTCGTCCGGACCGAGATGTACCGACGGCTCGCACCGGTCGCACCGGCCGGGCTCGGGGCCACCGGGCGCGGCGACCTGCTCACCCGGCTGGTCACCGACACCGACCGGCTGCAGGACCTGCCGATCCGGGTGGTCGGGCCGCTCGTCTCGGCGGCCGTCGTCGCCCTGCTGTCGGTCGTCGCGGTCGCGGTGGTCTGGTGGCCGGCGGCGGTCGTCCTCGTCGTCGCCCTCGCGCTCGCCGCGCTGCTCGGGACGGTCGCGACGCTCACCGTCGCGCGTCGGTCGGACCGTGAGACGGCCGCCGAGCGCGGACGCGTGGCCGACCTGGTGCTCGACACCGTCCGGACCCTCGACGTGTTCACCGCGTACGGCACGCTATCCGACCGCCTGGCGGCCGTCGCGGCACTCGACGCACGCGTGACCCGCGCCGTCCGACGCCGGGCGACCGTCGAGTCGCTCGTCGGGGCGCTCGTCGGCCTGGTCGGCGGCGGCGCGGTCGTCGGTGTCCTCGCGGTCGGCGCGCCCGCCGTCGTGCGCGGGGCGTTGGACGGGCCGCTGTGGGCGCTCGCCGTCTTCGTGCCCCTCGCGCTCTTCGAGGTCGTCGGCGGGGTCCCGCTCGCCGTCCTCACGCTCCGACGGGTCCGCGCTGCCGCGGAGCGCGTCGAGCAGGTCGTGCCCGCAGTGCTGCCGGACGGCATCGTCCCGGAGCCGGACGAGCCGGCGGACCCGGCGGAGCTCGTCGTCGACGGGCCGGTCCGCGTCGCGCTGCGCGACGTGACGGTGCGGTGGCCCGGTGCGACGACGCCGGCGCTCGACCGGGTCTCGCTCGACCTGGAGCCGGGCGAGGTCGTCGTGCTCGAGGGACCGAGCGGCGCCGGGAAGTCGACGCTCGTGGACGCCCTGGTGCGGTTCGTCGAGCACGAGGGCTCCTACACGCTCGACGGGGTCGAGGCCCGGACGATGCACCCCGATGCAGTCCGCGCCCGGGTCGGGCTCGTGGAGCAGGACCCGTTCGTGTTCGACCAGTCGGTGCGGCAGAACCTGCTCTTCGCGCGCGACACGGCGACCGACGCCGAGCTCACCGGCGTGCTCGACCGGGTGGGGCTCGGCCAGTGGGTCGAGCGGCGCGGCGGGCTCGACGCCCCGGTGGGGGAGCGCGGCGGGCTGCTGTCCGGTGGACAGGCGCACCGGCTCGCGCTCGCCCGTGCGCTGCTGCACGCCTTCCCGGTGCTGGTGCTCGACGAGCCGACCGCCGACGTCGACCCGGACCTCGGCGACGCCGTGCTCCGCGACCTCGTCGGTGCCGCGCGGCAGGACGGTCGCACGGTCCTGGTCGTGTCGCACGTGCCGGTGCCGGCGGACCTCGTGGACCGCACGGTGCGGATGCGCGACGGGCGGATCGTCGCCGACGGGGCCGGCCACCGGACCCGGTGACCACCCGCCCGAGGTGCGGGCCGTCGGCGGGGCCGGGGCGGGCCTCCAGGCCTTGTACCCTTGGTGATCGTGACCACCGAGCACTCCACTGCGCACTCGACCGAGCACTCCGGCGCGCCCGCAGCCGTCGACCCGGACGCCTACGACTTCCGCCGCATCCAGGAGAAGTGGCAGCCCCGCTGGGAGGAGCTCGGGCTCTTCACGACCGACCTCGACGACTCGCGCCCGCGCAAGTACATCCTCGAGATGTTCCCGTACCCGTCCGGTGACCTGCACATGGGGCACGCCGAGAACTGGGCGCTCGGCGACTTCGTGGCACGCTACTGGCGGCAGCAGGGGTTCAACGTCCTGCACCCGATCGGCTGGGACTCCTTCGGGCTGCCCGCCGAGAACGCGGCGATCAAGCGCGGCGTCGACCCGGCCGAGTGGACGTACGCGAACATCGAGCAGCAGAAGGCGTCGTTCAAGCGGTACGCGCCGTCCTTCGACTGGACGACCGAGATCCACACCTCGGACCCCGAGTACTACAAGTGGAACCAGTGGCTGTTCCTGAAGATGTACGAGAAGGGCCTGGCCTACCGGAAGGACAGCTGGGTCAACTGGGACCCGGTGGACCAGACCGTGCTCGCGAACGAGCAGGTGCTGCCCGACGGCACCTCGGACCGCTCCGGCGCCGTCGTCGTCAAGAAGAAGCTGACGCAGTGGTACTTCGCCATCACGAAGTACGCCGACCGGCTGCTCGACGACCTCAACCAGCTCGAGGGTCGGTGGCCGGCGAAGGTCATCGCGCAGCAGCGCAACTGGATCGGCCGCTCGGTCGGTGCGGACGTCGACTTCGTCATCGAGGGGCGCGACGAGCCCGTCACCGTGTTCACCACGCGGCCGGACACGATCCACGGGGTGACCTTCCTGGTCGTGGCGCCGGACTCCGACCTGGCGGCGGAGCTGGTGTCCTCTGCCGAGCCCGCGGTGCGCGAGGCGTTCGACGAGTACCTGACCGCGACGCAGAAGACCTCGGAGATCGACCGGCAGAACGCCGACCGGCCGAAGACGGGCGTGCCGCTCGGACGCTGGGCGATCCACCCGCTGACGGGGGAGCGCCTGCCGATCTGGGCCGCCGACTACGTCCTCGCCGATTACGGCCACGGTGCCGTCATGGCCGTGCCGGCGCACGACCAGCGCGACCTCGACTTCGCCCGGGCGTTCGACCTGCCGGTGAAGGTCGTCGTCGACACCAACCAGCCGGTGACCGGCGCGATCCCGGTGATCCCCGAGGGCGCGACGCTCGAGGACCTGCCCGCCCTCGACCCGGTGGCGACCGGCGAGGCGCTGACCGGCCAGGGCCGGATGATCAACTCCGGGCCGCTCGACGGCATGTCGAAGCAGCACGCGATCACCGCGGCGATCTCCCTGCTCGAGGAGCGCGGGACCGGCCGGGCCGCGAAGACGTACCGCCTGCGCGACTGGCTCATCTCGCGCCAGCGCTTCTGGGGCACCCCGATCCCGATCATCCACGGCGCCGACGGCACCGAGCACCCGGTCCCGATGGACCAGCTGCCGGTGCGTCTGCCGTCCACCGAGGGCCTCGACCTCAAGCCGAAGGGCACGTCGCCGCTCGGTGGGGCGACCGACTGGGTGAACGTGCCGAACCCGGTCGACGGGACGCCGGCGACGCGCGACACCGACACGATGGACACGTTCGTCGACTCGTCGTGGTACTTCCTCCGCTTCCTGTCCGCCCAGGACGACACGCAGGCGTTCGACCCCGAGGCCGCGCGGAAGTGGGCGCCGGTCGACCAGTACATCGGCGGCATCGAGCACGCGATCCTGCACCTGCTGTACGCGCGCTTCGTCACGAAGGTGCTGTTCGACCTCGGCTACCTCGACTTCACCGAGCCGTTCTCGGCGCTGCTCAACCAGGGCATGGTGCTGTCCGGCGGCTCGAAGATGTCGAAGTCGAAGGGCGGTGTCTCGCTCGGTGACGAGCTCGACGCGAACGGTGTCGACGCGATCCGTCTCGTGATGGGCTTCGCCGGTCCGCCGGAGGACGACATCAACTGGGAGGACGTGTCACCGTCGGCGTCCGCGCGCTTCCTCGCCCGCGCCTACCGTCTGGCGCTCGACGTCACGTCGACCCCGGACGCCGTGTGGGCCGACGGCGACCGCGCCCTGCGCCAGGTGACGCACCGGTTCCTCGCGGATGCGCCGGGGATGATGGAGGCGTTCAAGTTCAACGTCGTGATCGCGCGCCTGATGGACCTGGTCAACGTCACCCGCAAGGCCGTCGACAGCGGCCCCGGTGCCGGCGACCCGGCCGTACGCGAGGCCGTCGAGACGATCGCCCTCGCCCTCGCCGTCTTCGCGCCGTACACCGGCGAGGAGATGTGGGAGAAGCTGGGCTACGAGGCGACCGTCGCCACGTACGGCTGGCGGAAGGCCGACCCGACGCTCCTCGTGCAGGACACCCTCACCGCGGTCGTGCAGGTCAACGGCAAGGTCCGCGACTCGTTCGAGGTGTCGAAGTCGATCGAGGCGGACGAGCTCGAGCAGCTCGCGCGCGCGTCGGCGAACGTGCAGCGGTACATCGGTGACCGCGAGATCGTGAAGGTCATCGTGCGGGCGCCGAAGCTCGTGAACATCGCGATCAAGGGCTGACACGGCGCCTGCGGAGCGGGTCGGGCTGACGGCCGGCTGGCAGGCCGCTCGCTGGCAGGCGGCAGTCCTCCCCAGCTGACCGGCCCGGCGGATTCCTCCACAGGAGGATTCGCCGGGCCGTCGCCGTTCCCGCGGCCGACCTACCGTGCCGGGCATGACTGCTCCGTCTCCTGGGCGGCCCGGTGGCGGGTCGTGGGTGTCCCGGTTCGCGCTGTCCCCGAGGGCGGCCGTGGTGCTGGCCGCGGTGGTGGTCGTGCTCGCCCTGGTGGTCGTGGCGATCAGCACGCTCGGTACGCACTCGTCGGTCGGTGTGACGGTGACGAGCGGTCCGTCGGTGCCGGCAGCCGGTGGTCCGGGCTCCGCGCCCGCCGCGGGTGCCTCGGCCCGGCCGAACGCGGGCTCCGGCTCCGGCGCGGGTTCCGGCACGCCCTCCGGCTCGCCGACTCCGGCGGTGGTCTCCGTGTACGTGGTCGGTGCGGTCGTCCGGGCCGGGGTCGTCGAGGTCCCCGCCGGGACGCGCGTGGACGAGGTGCTGCAGCGTGCCGGGGGTGCCACGGGCGACGCCGACCTCGCGCGGCTCAACCTCGCTCGTCCGGTGGTGGACGGGGAGCGTCTGTACGTGCCGCGGATCGGGGAGGGACCGGTACCCGACGCGCTCCGGCCGGATGCGCCGGGGGTCGGTGGCTCGGGTGGCGGGGGGTCAGGCGCCGGCGGTGCCGCAGGGGGCAGCGGCGCGGGCGGTGAGGACGCCGGTGCGGCTGTCGTCGACCTGAACACCGCCGACCAGGCGACGCTCGAGACGCTGCCGGGCATCGGCCCGGCACTCGCGGCGCGCATCCTGGCGTGGCGGGAGGAGCACGGCGGCTTCACGGCCGTGGACGACCTGCTCCAGGTCAGCGGCATCGGGGAGACGCGGCTCGCCGAGCTGCGCGACCGGGTCCGGGTCTGAGCCGTGGACGTGCGCTCGAGCGTCAGGGATCTGCGCCCGCGGGCGGCCGAACTGCGTCTCGCGGGTCCGGTGCTGCTCGCGTGGGTCGAGGCCGTGCTGCTCGTCGGGATGCCGTCCGCCGCGTGGTGGTGTGCCGCGTCGACCGCGGCGGTCGGCCTCGTCGCCGTCCTGGTGCTCGTGGTGCTCGCCCGGTCCGGCTCCGGCACCGACGACCTGGACGCCGGCCTGGTCGATCCGTCATCGGACGACCGCGGGGCGGTGGTGCGCGGTGTGCTCGGCGTCGCCCTGGTCGCCGCCGGTTGTTGTGCGCTGGTCGCGGTGGCCGTCGCGGTGGGTGCGCCAGAGCGGTCGCCGGGGGCACTCGTCGACCGGACGGGGCAGACCGTGTCCGTCGAGGTCGTGCTCACCCGGGACCTCGCCGACACCGACCGGTCCACGACGGGCACGTTGCGTGCGCTCGACGCCGTCGGCGGGCTCGGCGTCCCGGTTCGCGTGGTCCCCGGCGAGCGGCTCCGTGCGGCGGCCGGGTCGACGCTCCGCGCACGCGGGACGGTGCAGCTCGACGACGACGGGACCCCGACGGCGGCGGTGGTGTTCCTGCGCGGACACCCGTCGCTCGTGCCACCGACCGGGCTGCTCGCGCTGACGGACCGCGTCCGGCAGGCGTTCGTGACCGTGACGGACGGGCTGCCCGAACCCGGCGGCGCCCTGCTCCGCGGGTTGTCGATCGGGGACCGCAGCGGACTCGATCCAGCGACCGAGGCCGCGATGGAGACCACCGCGTTGACGCACCTGACGGCGGTGTCCGGTTCGAACTGCGCCGTCGTCGTCGCGCTCGTCGTGGCCGGGTGTCGAGCGATCGGGCTCCCGTGGGTGGTCCGGGTGGTCGTGGCCGTCGTGTTCCTCGTGGCGTTCGTGGTGCTCGTGCGTCCCGACCCGTCGATCGTGCGCGCGGCGGTGATGGCGGTCGTCGTGCTGGCCGTCCGGCTCGCCGGCCGACCGCTCCGCGGCGTCCCGCTGCTGGCGCTGACGGTGCTCGGCATGCTGGTGGTGGACCCCTGGTACGCCAGGGCTCCGGCGTTCGCACTGTCGGTGCTCGCCACGGGCGGCATCATCGTGCTGGCCCCGCCGCTGGCCGTGCTGCTCGCCGAGCGGTGGGGCCGGGCGGTGGCAGCGGCCGTGGCGATCCCGGTCGCGGCACAGCTCGCGTGCTGGCCGGTGACGGTCCTGCTCGCCCCGTCGCTGCCGACCTACGCCGTGCCTGCGAACCTGCTGACGGAGCCCCTCGCGTCGGTCGTCACGGTGACCGGACTCCTCGCCTGCCTGCTCGCTCCGGTGTGGCCCTGGGGTGCCGGGGTCGTCGCCCACGTCGCCTGGGCGCCCGCCGCGGCGATCGGCGCGATCGCCCGCGGTGCGGCCGCCCTGCCCGCGGCGACACTCGACTGGCCGGCCGGACCGCTCGGCGCTGCGGCGGCCGGGACGGCCACCACGGCGGTGGCCGCTGCCGTGGTCGCGGAGCGCCGCCGACGGACATCGGCGCTGGTGGCCGCGGGGGCAGTCGTCGCGATCGGCCTCGGGGTCGTGGCGGTCCCGCGGCTCGTCGTGCGGGCGACCGTGCCCGGGGACTGGTCGGTCGTGGCGTGCGACGTCGGCCAGGGCGACGCCGTCCTGGTCCGCGACGGTGCCGGGCCGGTCGCCCTCGTCGACACCGGGGACGACGAGGACGAGCTGCTGCGGTGCCTCGACCTGCTCGGGGTCGACCACATCGACCTGCTCGTGCTCACGCACTTCGACCGCGACCACGTCGGCGCGGTCGGGGCCGTGGCGGACCGGGTTGCGCGGGCGCTGGTCGGTCCGATCGGACGGCCCGAGGACGACCGGGTCGTCGAGGAGCTCGACCGGGCGGGCGCCGACGTCCGGACCGCCGACGACGGGACGTCGGGCACCCTCGGTGCCCTGCAGTGGCGGATGGTGTGGCCGCCCGCCGGTTCGCCCGACTCCGGCAACGACGCGAGCCTCGTCCTCGAGACGATGCGCGACGCAACGTGCGCGGCGTGCGTGACGGGGGTGTTCCTCGGCGATCTCGGGGAGCACGCGCAGCGGCGGCTCCGACCGATCGTGGAGTCGCACCCCGACGTGGTGAAGGTCGCCCACCACGGGTCCGCCGACCAGGACCCTGCGCTGTACCGACAGCTCGCGGCGCCCATCGGCCTCATCGGCGTCGGCGCCGACAACACCTACGGGCACCCGACGGCGTCGGCGCTCGACGCCCTCCGCGCGGCGGGGACGACCGCGTTCCGCACCGACGAGCAGGGCACCATCGTGGTCTCGCGCTCGGCCGACGGCGCGCTGCAGGTCTGGACCGAGCGGGAGCCGCCGTCGTCGTCAGGGTCTGCGTCGGTGGCGGCCCGGACGATGGCGGCCGCGTCGGTGGCGGCCCGTAGGATCGGACCAGGCCCCGACCAGCTCGCCCCGGAGCCGACGGAAGGAACGCATGCCCGCCAAGAAGCCCACGCGCGCCGCCGCCAAGATCGACCAGGTGCCGTGGTCCGGCGTCCGACCGGCACCCGTCGTGCTCGTCACCGGGCCCGAGCAGTTCCTGGCCGAGCGCGCGAGCAGCGTCCTCCGTGACCTGCTCGTCGGCGAGGACCCGGCGCTCGAGGTGCACGACCTCGAGGCGGACCAGTACGCACCGGGCCTCCTGGCGACGCTCGCGAGCCCGTCGCTCTTCGGTGAGCCGCGACTCGTGCGGGTGACGAACGTCGAGAAGTGCACCGACGCCTTCATCACCGAGACGATCTCGTACCTGCAGGCACCCGCCGACGACGTCACGTTGGTCCTGCGCCACGGCGGCGGTGTGCGCGGCAAGAAACTGCTCGACACGATCCGCAGCGGGGTCGGTGGGGGCGTCGAGGTGCAGTGCGACGAGCTCAAGCGCGACACCGACAAGATCGACTTCGTCAACGCCGAGTTCCGGGCCGCCCGGCGGAAGATCGCGCCCTCGGCGGTCCGGACGCTCGTCGCGGCGTTCTCGGACGACCTCGCGGAGCTCGCGGCCGCCTGCCGACAGCTGCTGGCGGACGAGGCCGAGGAGATCACCGACCGGACCGTCGACAAGTACTACGGCGGCCGCGTCGAGACGAACGCGTTCAAGGTCGCCGACATCGCACTCTCGGGTCGCTCGGCCCCGGCGATCGTCGAGCTGCGGCACGCCCTCGCGACGGGGGAGGCCCCCGTGCCGATCGTCGCCGCGTTCGCGAGCAAGATCCGCACGATGGCGAAGGTCAGCGCCTTCCGCGGGACGAGCGGTCAGGCGGCGTCCGCGCTCGGCATGGCGCCGTGGCAGGTCCAGCGTGCGCAGCGCGACGTCGCGGGGTGGAGCGAGGCGGGGCTGGCGAACGCGATCACGAGCATCGCGGCGGCGGACACCGCGGTGAAGGGCGGGTCGCGCGACGCGCACTACGCGCTCGAGGTCATGGTCCGGACCATCGCCCGACGCGGCGAGGAGCGCTGAGGCGGGACGCGCCTCCCGGATCGAGCCACGGACCCGACACCGGACCAGCGGGCGGTGCTGGTTCGATGTCGCATCCCTGGTCCGTCGGCACCGCGCCGTGCTCGCAGCGCCCACCGGGACGTGCGCGCGGCGCGACGCGCACGTGCCCGTGAACGACGAGAGCCCCGCACCATCGGTGCGGGGCTCTCGTGCAGGTGTCAGACGCTCAGAGCGCGGAGACCTTCTTGGCGATGGCCGACTTGCGGTTCGCCGCCTGGTTCTTGTGGATGACGCCCTTGCTCACGGCCTTGTCGAGCTTCTTCGACGCGAGGGCCAGGGCCGCGACGGCCTTGTCCTTGTCGCCGGCGACGACGGCCTCGTTCGTGTGACGGATGACCGTCTTGAGCTCCGAGCGGTAGGCCTTGTTGCGCTCCTGGGCCTTGAGGTTGGTCTTGATGCGCTTCATCTGCGACTTGATGTTCGCCATGCGTGTTGCTCCTTGTTCGTCTGCTACGGGTGATCGCGACGTCGGGTAGAGGGGCCCTCTGTCGCATCGCGTTCCACCCGTGGGCGGGGAACGCGGAAGCCAGCCACCGACTCTACCAGCAGACCCACTGACGGCCAAAGCCCCGACGCGCCGGACGAGCAACGCACCGGACGAGCGACGCACCGGCCGAGCGCCGCGTCGGTCGAACGACGCGCCGGACGATCGTCACGACACCGGACCGGCCGTCGAGCGGCGGAAACGACACCGCAACACGGACGGGCTACCGTGACGAGGTGCCCTCACTCGCCCCACGCATCGACTCCGTCCCGGCCTCCGGCATCCGCCGCGTCTACGAGCAGGCCGCACTGCTCCGCGCGGACGGCACCGACGTCGCGATGCTCGTGATCGGCGAGCCCGACGTGCCCGTGGCCCCGCACATCGGCGAGGCCGCCCGCCGCGCGTGGACCGAGGACCGCACGGACTACACGCCGAACGGCGGCATCGCGCCGCTGCGCGAGGCGATCCGCGACAAGCTCCGCCGCGAGAACCGCATCGACGTCGACGTCGAGCAGGTCTGGATGACGATCGGCGCGACGCAGGCGCTGTTCCAGGCGATGACCCTCGTGCTGAGCCCGGGCGACGAGGTCCTCGTGCCGGACCCCGGCTACACGACCTTCACGATGAACGCCCACATCATCGGGGCGACCCCGGTGCCGTACCGGCTCGAGCCCCAGCACGACTTCGAGCCGGACCTCGGGGCGCTCGAGGCGAGCATCACCGAGCACACCCGCGCGATCGTGGTGAACTCACCGTCGAACCCGCTCGGCTCGGTGTTCGGCGAGGAGACCCTCCGAGCCCTGCTCGCCCTGGCGAAGCGGCACGACCTCTGGGTGATCAGCGACGAGGTCTACGAGTACTTCACCCACGGCACGCGCCACGTCAGCATCGCGTCGCTCGACGAGGACGACCGGGTCTTCACCGCCTTCTCGCTGAGCAAGACGTACGCGATGACCGGCGTCCGCGTCGGCTACCTGGTGACGCCGAAGGGCATGGGGCCGACGATGCGCACGACGCAGGAGGCCATGATCAGCTGCGTCGCCGAGCCGGACCAGTGGGCGGCCCTCGCGGCGATCGTGGGCGACCACCAGGCCGTGCAGGACGCGCGCGAGCACTACCGAGCGAACCTCGCCGTCGCGAAGGAGGTCCTCGACGCGGCGGGCATCCGCTACCTCGACCCGCGCGGCGCCTTCTACCTGTGGATCGACGTCTCGCACGCCTCGCATGGCGACGTCGCCGAGTGGGCGCTCGCGTTCCTGCACCGGGAGCACGTCGCGGTCGCGCCGGGCAGTGCGTTCGGCCGCTCCGGCGAGGGCTGGGTCCGGGTCTGCCTGGCGGCGACCGTCGAGGACCTGCGCCGCGGCCTGGGCGCACTGCCCGCGCCCGTCTCGGTGACCGTCTGACGGACGGGAGGCCCGTGGCGATCCCGCCACGCGCCTCCAGACAGTCCTGCACACCGTCGCGGTCCGTCCGCGCCTCCACAGGTCGGCCGCCGGTGCGCGCTGCCCGCGTGCAACCGTGGGACAATCGTTCGACCGCACCGACCCCCTGAGGAACCGTGAGCCCACAAGCATCCGCGCCGCTCGAGCCCGCCGCGACCCCGGCCGAGGCGATCCGCAACTTCTGCATCATCGCGCACATCGACCACGGCAAGTCCACGCTGGCCGACCGCATGCTGCAGATCACCGGCATCGTCGAGGAGCGGGCGATGCGTGCGCAGTACCTCGACCGCATGGACATCGAGCGCGAGCGCGGCATCACGATCAAGTCCCAGGCCGTCCGCATGCCGTGGGAGCTCGACGGGCAGACCTTCGCCCTGAACATGATCGACACCCCCGGACACGTCGACTTCTCGTACGAGGTCTCGCGGTCCCTCGCCGCGTGCGAGGGCGCCATCCTGCTCGTCGACGCGGCCCAGGGCATCGAGGCGCAGACGCTCGCCAACCTGTACCTGGCGCTCGAGAACGACCTCGAGATCATCCCGGTCCTCAACAAGATCGACCTGCCCGCCGCCGACCCGGACAAGTACGCGGCCGAGCTCGCGCAGCTCATCGGCGGCAAGCCGGAGGACGTGCTGCGCGTGTCCGGCAAGACCGGTGCGGGCGTGCCCGAGCTGCTCGACCGGGTCGTGGGCTCCGTCCCGGCGCCCGTCGGCACCGTCGACGCCGAGCCGCGCGCGATGATCTTCGACTCGGTGTACGACAGCTACCGCGGTGTCGTCACCTACGTGCGCATGATCGACGGCACGATCAAGCCGCGCGAGAAGATCCAGATGATGTCGACGCGGACGACCCACGAGATCCTCGAGATCGGCGTCTCCAGCCCGGAACCCAAGCCGACCAAGGGACTCTCGGTCGGCGAGGTCGGGTACCTCATCACCGGGGTGAAGGACGTCCGCCAGTCGAAGGTCGGCGACACCGTCACGAGCGCGCAGCGCCCCGCGACCGAGGCACTGCCCGGCTACACGGACCCGAAGCCGATGGTCTTCTCGGGCCTGTACCCGATCGACGGTTCCGACTACCCGGACCTGCGCGAGGCGCTCGACAAGCTCAAGCTCTCCGACGCCGCGCTCGTCTACGAGCCCGAGACCTCGGTCGCGCTCGGCTTCGGCTTCCGCTGCGGCTTCCTCGGTCTGCTGCACCTCGAGATCATCACCGAGCGCCTGTCGCGGGAGTTCGGCCTCGACCTCATCACGACCGCGCCCAGCGTGGTCTACGAGGTGACGAACGAGGACAATTCCGTGACCGAGGTCACGAACCCGTCCGAGTTCCCGGGCGGCCGCATCGTCGAGGTCCGCGAGCCGATGGTGCGCGCGGCCATCCTCGCGCCGAAGGACTACGTCGGCGCGATCATGGAGCTCTGCCAGTCGCGCCGCGGCTCCCTGCTCGGCATGGAGTACCTGGGCGAGGACCGCGTCGAGATCCGCTACGAGATGCCCCTCGGCGAGATCGTGTTCGACTTCTTCGACCAGCTGAAGAGCAAGACGCAGGGCTACGCCTCGCTCGACTACGAGCCCACCGGTGACCAGGCCGCCGACCTCGTGAAGGTCGACATCCTGCTGCAGGGCGAGCAGGTCGACGCGTTCAGCGCGATCGTGCACCGCGACAAGGCCTACGCCTACGGCACGCTGATGACCGAGCGGCTCCGCAAGCTCATCCCACGCCAGCAGTTCGAGGTGCCGATCCAGGCGGCGATCGGCGCGCGGATCATCGCCCGCGAGAGCATCCGGGCGATGCGCAAGGACGTCCTCGCGAAGTGCTACGGCGGTGACATCACCCGCAAGCGCAAGCTCCTCGAGAAGCAGAAGGAGGGCAAGAAGCGCATGAAGATGGTCGGTCGCGTCGAGGTCCCGCAGGAAGCCTTCATCGCGGCGCTCTCCGGCGACGTGGAAGAGAAGAAGAAGTAGCTCGACGACCGCGAGCAGCACGACGAGCAGCACGACGGAGCCCCGCCACGAGCGGGGCTCCGTCGTTCCCGGACCCGTTCGCTCCGCTGCGGGAACCGGACGAGACCGGCGGCGCTGCGCGTCGGTCGGTGGGCCGGCCCAGCCCGTCCCTCCGCGGATGTGGCAGGCGGACCGGTCTGTCTGCCCGCACTCTGGGGGACCGGGGCGGTCACCCGATCCGTACAGTCGCACCTGGACCGAGCGGGAGTGAACACCCCTCAGTTCGGGGCGGACCCGGCCGCCCGACCCGTGCACGCTCCCGTGTCGCGGTGTCCCTGGACCCGGGGTGCACACGGAGGTGCGAACAACGATGTCCCGTCACGCAACGACCGTCACCCGCGCAAGGCGACGGCGGTCCGAACTCGTCGCCATCGCCGCCGGGGTCACCGCCGCGGTGGTGCTCGCCCTGAGCTTCAGCGGCACGCTCTCGGTCTTCACGCAGGCCTTCGTGCACGGCACCAACACGGTCTCGACCTCGACCATCCGGATCGTGGAGACCGCGGCGGACGGTTCGCCGGGCGTCTGCACGACCGCTGCCGACGGCACGGCGAGCTGCACCGACCCGGACCTCTACGGAGGCGGCTCGCTGCGTCCCGGGGAGTCGTCGACGACCCAGACGATCTCCTTCGCGAACACCGGGACGGCGACACCCACCGGCTTCCGGCTCACCGGCGGCCCGTGCACCACGGCGCCGACCAGCGGGTCGGACCTCTGCAGCCAGCTCGTCGTGAAGATGACGTGGCGCGGCGCCGACGTGCTGCCCGCGTCCACCACCCCTGCCTTCCTGGCGGCGAACGCGATCACGCTGCCGAACCCGCCCGCGGCGGGGGAGCGCTTCCCGCTCACCGTGCAGGTGTCGCTCCCGGGGGGTGCCACCGCGCCGACGTCAGGCGTGACCCTCTCGCAGTCCCTCACGTTCACCTTCTCGGCCTGACGGTGCCGTCGTGGGCAGGCACTCGACCACCGTCCGGCGCGCCTCGGTGCGCACGGGCTGGCTCCTCACCGCGGCGGGGCTCGTCGCCTCGGTCACGCTCGCGCTGACGACGACCGGCACGACGTCGGCCTACACCGCGTCGATCGCGAACACCACGAACACCGCGAACACGGTGTCGATCGCGATGACGCAGGGTCCGGACGCATCGACCGTCGCGTGCCGGAGCACCGCCGCGGGCACCACGTCGTGCGCGACCGACCTGTACGCCGGCAAGGACCTGCGACCGGGGGACACGACGCGCGGGACCGCGACGGTGATCCGGAACACCGGAGGCGTCGCCGCATCCGCCTTCTCGCTCGCTCCCGGTACCTGCACCGGCACCGTCTCGACGGCGAACAGCATCTGCTCGTGGTTGCGCGTCACCGTGACGTGGACGACGTCGGCGGGGACGACGACCGTGGTCTCGGGGGAGAGTGCCGGGGCGATCGGCGGCAAGACCTTCCCCGTCGACCCCGCTCCGGCTGCCGGTCAGGGCGGCACCGCCACCGTCACGGTCGCCCTCGACCCGGCGGCCCCGAACGACTCGCAGGCGCAGAGCATGAGCCAGTCGCTCGTGTGGACCTTCACCGCATGACGGCGGGGACCGCGGACGCGGGCGTCGTCCCGACGGCTCGTCGCCGGCGCGCCCCCGGCCGTGCCGTGCGGACGCGGGTCGTCGTCACGGTCGCCGTCGTCCTGCTCGTGCTGATCGCGGTCGGCGTCGCGATGGCCGCGGGCGTCCGGACCTTCGACGTCCGGACCCCTTCGATGGGCCGCGCGGCGCCCGTCGGCTCGCTCGTCGTGACGGTGCCGCCGGGTCAGCACCGGCTGGCCGTCGGCGACGTCGTCACGTTCGTCCCGCCGGTCGCGGAGGGCGGCGGGACGGCGGCGCGACTGCCCTACACGCACCGCGTCACCGCGGTCGTCGACGGAGCGATCACGACCAAGGGCGACGCGAACGGTGCCGCGGACGCGTGGACCATCAGTCGCGGCGACGTCGTCGGGCGGGTGGTCGCGGTGCTGCCCGGAGGCGGGTGGGCGCTCCGGATGCTGCCGTGGACCGCCGGCGGCATCGGCCTCGTGTGGCTCCTCACCGGCTCCGTCGCCGCGCGTGCTCCCCGGACGGCCGCGCGGCTCGTCGGCGTGAGCGCCGTCCTCGCGGTCGTGGTCGCGGTCTTCCGGCCGTTCGTCGCACTCGTCGTGACCGGGGTCGATCCGGGCGCACGTCCGACGGCGCACGTCGTGTCGACGGGGCTGCTCCCGATCCGGGCGGTCGGTCCGTCCGGCGCGTCCGAGCGGCTCCTCAGCGGTTCCGTCGGACAGGTGGAGCTGCCGCCGGGGTCGGAGGGCGCGGTCGCGCTCACCGCGCAGCTCGACCTCCCCCCGATCGGCTGGGTGACGCTCGCCCTGGTCTGCGCCGTCCCGCTCGTGCTCGGTGTGCTCCTCGCTCGCTCGTCGCGTCGTGCGCCGTCGGAACGCGTCGATGCGGCGGACGTCCTGACGCATCGCACGGGGGCCCGCCCGACGGATCGCGGGACTGACCGCCGGACGGATCGCTCGACCGACCGCCCGGCGGACAGCGCGACCCACCGCCTGGCGGACAGCACGACGGACGCGACGACCGACCACGCGACGACCGACCCTGCGACGGACGCGACGACCGATCCCGCGACGGAGTCGCCGGTCGTCCCGACGGTCCCGGCATGATCGTCCGGGCGCCGATCGTGCTCGCCGTGGCGCTCGTGGCGGCGGTCGGAGCGCTGACCGGGGTCGCCGCCACGTCCCAGGACACGACCGCGGCCTACACCGCGACGACGTCGAACCGGAGCACCGCCACCACGGTCGGCGACTACGCCGTGACGGGTCTGCCCTTCCGTGACTCCTTCGCGGGTGGCCAGGGCGCCTGGCGGACCTACGGCGGCTCGTGGACGACACAGACCCGGTTCGGCTACGGCACCCTGACCGAGACGTCCGGATCGTCGGACGGACCGAAGGCCGTCACCGGTGACCCCGCGTGGACCGACTACACGATGCAGGCGGACGTGCAGGTGAACAGCGGCACGGACGCCGGGCTCCTGGTCCGGGTCACCGGTCCCGGAACGGGCGCGAACGCCTTCACCGGGTACTCGATCGGCCTCGGCCTCGGGGAGAACGCGCTGTCGATCGACCGGACCGCGAACGGGGCCACCACCCGGTTGGCGCAGTCGACCATCCCCGGCACGCTGCGGAACGGGCAGTTCTACCACCTGGTCGTCCAGGCAGCCGGGTGCGGCATCACCGCCTGGTCGTCGACCGTCGGCGCCAACGACTGGACGCGGGTGAGCGTCTCGGAGTCGTCTGCCGACTGCCTGACGACGGGCGCGATCGGCCTGCGCGGCAACGGCAGTGCGGCCGGCTACCGCTTCGTGACGGCCACCGCGGGCGCCCTCGCACCGTCGCTCGCGTCGGACCCGTGGAACTCGACGCTGTCCACGGGGCGGTTCGAGGACGGTGCGCCCGCGCGGGTCTACGGCGGGACGTGGGCGATCGACCAGCAGGAGGAACGGATCCGCAGCACCGCGTACGCGAACAGCGGGGACAAGCAGGTCCTGAACCGGACGTGGGGCGACATGACCCTGACGGGTGACGTGCGCTTGATGCGCGCCCCGAGGTCGGGCACCGACGCGGGGTTTCTCGTCCGGGTGGACGACCCGTCGACCGGGATCGACTCGATGCGCGCGTACTCGGTCGGGATCACGAGGACGGGCATGACGATCGGGGAGCACAGGAACCCGGGGTTCGCGGGTACCTTCGTGCCGTTCGGGCGGACGGTGCAGGCCGGGGAGTGGTGGCACCTGACCGTCGAGGCGGTCGGGTGCACGATCACCGCCACCGCGTCGCCGGCCGACGGCGGGACGCCGGTGCAGGGGCGGGCGGACTTCGGCGCCTGCTCGCTGAGGACCGGTGCGGTCGGCATCCGCGAGCAGGGGACCGAGGCCGAGTGGCGGAACATCGCCGTCACGCCACGCTGACACAGGTCGGCCCGGGCGGCCCCGGTACGATGGCGGAATGAGTTCCCGCGGCAGCTACCGGACCGCCCTGACCTACGGTGCCGTCGGCGCCACGCAGGCGGCGGACCTCATGACCTACCCGCCGGAGGGCTTCACCCCGGCGGAGTCGCGGGCCCGGATCGGCCACGGCGACGCGCGGTTCGAGACCGCGGTGACGCAGGCGTTGACCTGGCAGATCCAGGAGCGCAGCGGCATCCGCGTGCAGGTCGAGGACCAGCCCGACGACGACGAGGTCCGCTACAACCCGGTGACCTTCGACGAGCACGGCGTCCCCGTCGCGCCAGCGTCGATCGGCACGCCCCGCGTCGAGAAGTTCGCCGCAGACGGCACCCCGCTGCTCACGGCCGGCACCACCGCGACGCTCGAGATGCACGCGTTCGGGCAGACCGTGCACGCTCCGGTCCGCGTCGTGTCGATCATCGACGAGACCGACCGCAAGGGCTTCGCGTACGGCACCCTCGAGGGGCACCCGCTCTCCGGCGAGGAGTCCTTCGTGGTCGAGCGGACGAGCGACGGGTCGGTGTGGCTGCAGGTCCGGCAGTTCTCGCAGCCGTCGAGCCGGAAGTGGGCGTTCGTCGCGCCCCTGCTCCGCCGGCAGCAGCGCGTGATGGCCGCCAAGTACCTCAGCGCACTCCGAGGCGACTGACCGCGAGCGCGACGGAGCGGACCGACCGCGAGCGCGTCTGAGCGCTCCGACCGCGCCCGGCAGTGCACCGACCGCGCCCCGCTCAGCGCAGCGGCGGCAGCGCGGCGATCGCGTCCTCGAGCAGCCGGGCGTCCTGCACGCAGTCCCGCGCGACGCACACCGCACTCGTCCCCTGCAGTGCGTCGACCTCGTACACCCCGGTCGCCACCGCGACGAACGGGATCCCCACCGCGTCGGCCGCCTCGCCGTCCCGCGGGGTGTCCCCGACGATCACGGCACGCTCCCCGGACAGTGCGGCTGCGGCGCGCGCGGTGACCCCGGTGCGCTCGACCTCCGCGTCCCCGAAGTACGAGTGCTCCCAGTCGAACGCGTCGAGGTCGAAGCCGGCGCCGCTGAGCTTCACCCGCGCGCGGTGCTCGGAGTTGCCGGTCAGCAGTCCGTTCCGCCAGCCGAATTCGGCGAAGCGCCGGACGAGCGCAGCGGCTCCCGGTGCGGGGGAGCGCCGTTCGCCCCGGCCGTACCGTTCGTCGGTCAGGTCGCGCAGGTGCCGGCTCACGGTGGGGATGAGCGCGTCGTCGAGGTCGTGGGCCCGGACGTGGTCGGCGATGAGGCCCGCGTCGGTGCGGCCGTGCTGGTGCCCGACCTTCAGCACCAGGTCGCGACCGACGGCGCGTTCGACGGCCAGGTGGTACAGGTTGCCCGGCGACGCGGCGTTCAGGACGAGGGTGCCGTCGATGTCCCACAGCACCGTGGTGGGGACGGTGTGGTGCTCCATGGCTCCATCATGGCCGACAATGGAGTCCATGCCGAGTGCGCTCCCGATCGCCGATCCCGCTCCCGCGGACGGCCTGCTCACCCCCGGCCCGGGCGCCGGCGACGTCCCCCTTCGGCGTCTACGTCCACGTGCCGTTCTGCCGGGTGCGCTGCGGCTACTGCGACTTCAACACCTACACGGCGTCGGAGCTGCGCGGGGTCCGCCGCGACGACTACGCCGGCCACGCCGTGCAGGAGATCCGCTGGGCGGCCGAGGTGCTCGACCGCTCCGGGGTCCCGCGACGCCCGGTCTCGACGGTGTTCTTCGGCGGTGGAACGCCGACGATGCTGCCGGCGGACGACCTGGTGATGATCCTGCGGGCGATCGACGACACCTGGGGGATCCTGCCGGGGGCCGAGGTCACGACCGAGGCGAACCCGGACTCCGTCGACGCCGACGCGATCGCCACGCTCCAGCGCGGCGGGTTCACCCGGATGAGCTACGGCATGCAGTCCGCCGTACCGCACGTCCTGGCCACGCTCGACCGGACGCACGACCCCGAGCGCGTCCCGGTGGTGGTCGACCTGGCGAAGCAGCAGGGCCTCGACGTCAGCCTCGACCTCATCTACTCGACGCCCGGGGAGTCCCTCGACGACTGGCGCACCTCGCTCGACGCCGCACTGGCCTGCGCCCCCGACCACGTGTCCGCCTACTCCCTCATCGTCGAGGAGGGCACGGCCATGGGGCGCATGGTCGCCCGCGGCGAGCTCCCTGCGCCGGACGACGACCTGGCGGCCGACATGTACGAGCTCGCCGACCGCACCCTCGCCGACGCCGGGTACGCCTGGTACGAGGTGTCGAACTGGGCCCGCGCCGACGAGCAGGGCGGTCCGGACCGCCACGCGAGCCGGCACAACCTGTCGTACTGGAAGGGTCACGACTGGTGGGGTGTCGGCCCGGGCGCGCACTCCGCGGTCGCCGGCACCCGCTGGTGGAACGTGAAGCACCCGGCCGCGTACGCGAACCGGGTGCTGTCCGGGGAGTCCCCGGCGGCCGGGCGCGAGACGCTCGATGCCGACACCCGGTACGTCGAGCGGGTGCTGCTGGCCGCGCGGGTCCGGGGCGAGCTCGCCACCGCGGAGCTCGGTCGGGAGGCCCGTGGCCGCGTCGCCGGCCTCATCGCGCGTGGTCTCGTGGACGGCTCGGCCGCGGTGCGGGGACGGATCGAGCTGACCCTGCAGGGCCGACTGCTCGCGGACGCCGTCGTCCGCGAGCTGCTCGACTGACGCGCGGGCTGCCGCCCGCGCGTCGGTGCCTGCGGGCTACTGCTCTGCCTGCGGGCTACTGCTTGACGAACTCGATCGTGAGCGGGTAGCGGTACAGGTCGCCGCGGTTCGCGGCGACCGCCGCGAGGATCGCGAAGACGATCACCACGACACCGATGATCGGCAGCAGCACGAACCCGATCACGACCAGGCAGAGCAGCCACGCCACGACGTAGGCGATCGCCATCGTGATGTGGAAGTTGAGCGCCTGGCGGGTGTGCTCCTTGATGAACTGCCCGCGGTCACGCAGCACCAGGTAGGCGATGATCGGCACGACCAGGCTGAAGAAGATGCCGCCGACGTGCGTCAGCGTCGCCCAGAGGCGCTGGTCCTCCGGTGACATCGGCTGGGGCGGCGTGAAGCCCGCCGGGTACTGCGGTCCCTGCGGGTTCTGGGGTCCCCCCGGCTGCTGGCCGTACCGGCCGTCCTGCGGGCCGCCTGGTTGCTGTCCGTAGCTCATGCCGTGAGCGTACCGGCGCGGGCCCCCGCGGTCCCGGTCGGTCGGTGGTCGGGCGTAGGATCAGCAGTCGACACGTCCGAGTGCCAGCATCGAACGGAAGGGGTCCGGATGGTCAGCGAACGCTCCCTCGAGGTCCTCAAGGCCATCGTGCGGGACTACGTCGCGTCGCGCGAGCCCGTCGGCTCGAAGACGATCGTCGAGCGGCACGCCTTCGGGGTCAGCGCGGCGACGATCCGCAACGACATGGCGCAGCTCGAGGACGAACAGCTCATCGCAGCACCGCACACTTCTTCCGGCCGGGTCCCGACGGACAAGGGCTACCGCGTATTCGTGGACCACCTCGCCGCCGCACGACCGCTGTCGAGCGCGCAACGGCACGCGATCGAGACGTTCCTCGGCACGCCGAACGACCTCGACGAGGTCCTCGGCCGGACGGTGCGCCTGCTCAGCCAGCTCACGAACCAGGTCGCCCTCGTGCAGTACCCGTCGATGGTGCGCGCCCGCGTGCAGCACGTCGAGCTCGTCCGGCTCGGTGACACCCGGCTCATGGTCGTCCTCATCACGGACACCGCCCGGGTCGAGCAGCGCGTGGTCGAGACCGACGTCCCGCTCGACGAGGACTCCCTCACCGAGCTCCGCACCGTGGTGAACGGCGCGAGCGTCGGGCTCCTGCTGCAGGACGTGCCCCGTGCCCTGCGCGCGGTGCCGCAGCAGCTCCGCCCGGACGCGCAGACCCTCGGCGGGGTCGTCGTCGCGACGCTCATCGAGCAGGTCGCCGCGAACCGCCAGGACCGTCTGGTGATGGCCGGTGCGGCGAACCTGGCGAAGAGCGAACGCGACTTCTCCGGCGGCCTGTTCCCCGTGCTCGAGGCGATCGAGGAACAGGTGACCCTGCTCCGGTTGTTCGGCGAGATGCAGGTGGACGACGTGGCCGTGGCCGCGAGCATCGGCGCCGAGAACGCCGAGTACGGCCTCGACGCGACGAGCATCGTGGCCGGCGGGTACCTCGCCGGCGGCGGTGCGGTCGCCCGACTGGGCGTCCTGGGCCCGACCCGCATGGACTACGGCACGAACATGGCGGCCGTCCGCGCGGTCGCACGGTACCTGTCCAAGCTGCTGGGCGAACATTGACCGGACCACGCGCCCGACGCGCGGCGTCCAGCGGACCGGCTCCGCGCCTCCAGACCGGACCGCGGCGACCGCCGCGACCCACCGACCGAACCGAAACCGACTGAGGGAACCGTGGCAGACCACTACGACGTCCTCGGCGTCCAGCCGGACGCCTCCGATGCCGACATCAAGAAGGCCTACCGACGGCTGGCGCGCGAGCTGCACCCGGACGTCAACCCGAGCCCGGACGCGGCCGAGCGCTTCAAGGACGTGACGCACGCGTACGACGTGCTGAGCGACCCGGAGCAGCGCAGACGCTACGACGCCGGACCGCAGGCGGACAGCCCCTTCGGCGGCGGTGCCGGCGGCTTCAGCGACATCTTCGACGCCTTCTTCGGCGGCGGTGGCGGCGGCGGACGCGGCAACGGTCCGCGGAGTCGCGCCGAGCGCGGGCAGGACGCCCTGTTGCGCATCGAGGTCGACCTGGACGAGGTCGTCTTCGGCACGCACAAGGACGTCGAGGTCGACACGGCCGTCGTCTGCGAGACGTGCAACGGCTCGTGCTGCGCGCCGGGGACGAGCCCGCGCACCTGTGACATCTGCGGCGGCTCCGGGCACATCCAGCGCCAGGTCCGCTCGCTGCTCGGCAACGTCGTGACGAGCGCGCCCTGCGGGACGTGCCGCGGCTACGGCACCGTCATCCCCAGCCCCTGCCCGACGTGCCAGGGGCAGGGCCGCGTCCGCGCCCGCCGCACGATCCCCGTCGACGTGCCCGCCGGCGTCGAGACCGGGCTCCGGCTGCAGATGCCCGGACAGGGCGAGGTCGGCCCGGCCGGCGGCCCCTCGGGTGACCTCTACCTCGAGGTGAAGGTCCGCCACCACGACGTCTACAGCCGCGACGGCGACGACCTCCTGGCGACGCTCGAGGTCCAGATGACCGACGCGATCCTCGGGGCGCACACCACGATCGACGGCCTCGACGGCCCGGTCGAGCTCGAGATCCGTCCGGGTGTGCAGAGCGCCGACGTCCTGGTGATCAAGGACCGCGGCGTGACGAAGCTGCGCGGCGCCGGGCGCGGGGACCTCCGCGTCGGCGTGCAGGTCGTGACGCCCACCAAGCTCTCGCACAAGGAGCGCGGCCTCGTCGAACAGCTGGCGAAGTCGCACAAGGCACCGGGGCCGCAGCTCGCGCGCTTCCAACAGGGCATGTTCGGCAAGCTGCGCGACCGCTTCTTCAACTTCTGATGGCCTCGCTCTACCTGGTCGAGCCGGGCCGGCTCGACGGCGTCGGTGTCGGTGACCCCGTGCCGCTCGACGGCGCAGAGGGGCGGCACGCGGTGTCCGTCGCGCGGGTCCGGGTCGGCGAGACGCTGCGCATCGCGGACGGGCGCGGCACGGTCGTGACCGGTGCGGTGGCCGCGACGGGCAGGGACACGTTGACGCTGACCGTGTCCGACGTCACGGTCGACGCGGCTCCGCGCCCCGCGCTGGTGCTCGTCCAGGCGCTGGCGAAGGGCGGGCGCGACGAGATGGCGGTGCAGGCGGCGACCGAGATCGGCGTCGACCGCATCGTCCCCTGGTCGGCGGCGCGGAGCGTGTCCCGCTGGGACGGCGCGAAGGTCGAGAAGGGTCGCGCCCGGTGGGCGGCGATCGCGCAGGAGGCCGCGAAGCAGGCGGTCCGCTCGCGCGTCCCCGCGGTGGACACACCGGTGACGACGGCGCAGCTGTCGGCGTCGGCCGGCTCGTCGTCGGGTGGTGTCGCATCGTCGGCTGCTGTCCAGTCGTCGGACGTCGGCCGGGAGGCGCGGCGTGCGGTGGTCGTGCTGGACCCGGTGGGTGCGGTGCGGCTCTCGGCGTGGGAGCCGCCTGCGGACGTCGACGAGATCGTCCTGGTGGTCGGCCCGGAGGGCGGCATCGACGGGTCCGAGTTCGACCGGCTCGAGGCCGCCGGCGCGGTCCGTGTCCGGCTCGGCGACACCGTGCTCCGGACCTCGACCGCCGGGCCTGCGGCCCTGGCGGTCCTGCAGACCCGGCTCGGGCGCTGGTAGCGGCGTCGGAGGCGGGTCCTACGATGGAGACCATGAGCAGCAGCGAGCCGAGCATCTTCTCGAAGATCGTCACGCGCGAGGTCCCGGCGACGATCGTGGCCGAGGACGACCGGGTGATCGCCTTCGAGGACATCGCGCCCGCGGCGCCCGTCCACGTGCTCGTGGTGCCCAAGACCGAGCAGTACCGCGACGTCACCGAGCTCGCGGCCGGTGACCCGGAGCTGCTCGCACACGTCGTCGCCACCGCCCGTCGCATCGCCGACGAGCGGTCCGGTGGCCAGTTCCGTCTCGTCTTCAACACCGGCGAAGCCGCCGGTCAGACCGTGTTCCACGTGCACGCGCACGTCCTCGCAGGTGATCTGCACGAAGGGAATCTCCTTGCCGGTTGACGAACCCGTCCGTCCCGAACCCACCCAGCCCGGGACCGACCGTCCCGTGGCGCGTCCCGTGACCGACCCGTCGGACGTCACCGTCGACATCCAGGTCGACGGCATCGCCATGGTGCAGCTCCTCGGCCCGCAGGACCGCCTGCTCAAGACGGTCGAACGCCAGTACCCGGGCGTCCGGGTGCTCGTCCGCGGGAACGAGGTGTCCCTGACCGGTGCCGAGCGCGACGTCGCCCGCGCACACGCCCTCGTCGACGAACTCGTCGCCATGGTGAAGCGTGGCCAGGACATCGGCCCGGCCGACATCCCGACGTCGGCGCGCATCCTCGACGAGGACCGCAAGCCCTCGGACACCTTCGGCACGCCGATCGTCTCGAGCCGCGGCAAGTCGGTGCGCCCGAAGACCGACGGGCAGCGCGCCTACGTCGACGCGATCGACCAGCACACCATCACGTTCGGCATCGGGCCGGCCGGTACGGGCAAGACCTACCTGGCGATGGCCAAGGCCGTCCAGGCGCTCCAGCGGCGTGAGGTCACGCGCATCATCCTGACCCGCCCCGCGGTCGAGGCGGGGGAGCGGCTCGGGTTCCTGCCGGGCACCCTGACCGACAAGATCGACCCGTACCTGCGACCGCTGTACGACGCGCTGAACGAGATGATGGACCCCGAGCTGGTCCCGAAGCTGCTCGCGGCCGGCACGGTCGAGGTCGCACCGCTGGCGTACATGCGCGGCCGGACGCTGAACGACTCGTTCGTCATCCTCGACGAGGCGCAGAACACCACGCCCGAGCAGATGAAGATGTTCCTGACGCGCCTCGGCTTCGGTTCGAAGATGGTCGTCACGGGTGACATCACCCAGGTCGACCTGCCCGGCAACCTGTCCGGTCTCCGGCTCGTCACCCGCATCCTGGGCGACGTCGACGACATCCACTTCGCCCGGCTCGGCAGCGAGGACGTCGTCCGGCACACCCTGGTCGGTCGGATCGTCGACGCCTACACGGTGTACGACGAGGAACGGCTGGCGGAGCAGGCCGGGCACCGACCCGCCGGCCGCGGGACCGCTCCGGTGGGCAACCCCGAGGGGGCGAACCGCGCCGAGCGCCGGGGTCGTCCGCCGCAGGACCGCCAGCAGTCCCCGTACCCGCAGAACGATGCCCGAGGAGGCAACCGGTGAGCATCGAGCTCAACAACGAGTCGGGTGTCGAGGTCGACGAGCAGGCGATCCAGCGCCTCGCCGCCTTCGCGCTCGACGCGCTGCACGTCCACGCGGACGCCGAGCTCGCGATCGTGCTGGTCGACGAGGGCGCGATGGAGCAGCTGCACGTCCGGTGGATGGACGAGCCGGGGCCGACGGACGTCCTGAGCTTCCCGATGGACGAACTCCGCCCCGGGACCGAGGACGAGCCGACTCCGGCCGGGCTGCTCGGGGACATCGTCGTGTGCCCACAGGTCGCCGCGGAGCAGGCGAAGACCGCGGGGCACACCACCACCGACGAGATGCTGCTGCTCACGTGCCACGGCATCCTCCACCTGCTCGGCTTCGACCACGCCGAGCCGGAGGAGAAGGCCGAGATGTTCGGGCTGCAGGGCGAGATCCTCTCCGCCTTCGCGGCGCAGCGTCGCGGGCGGTGACCTGATGGTGCTCGTCGCCGTCCTGCTCGCGGTGGCGTTCGTCCTGGTCGTCGTCGGCGGTCTGCTCGCCGCGTCCGACGCCGCGCTGACCGTGCTGTCCCGCGCCGATCTCGACGAGATCGCGCGCGGCAGCCGCAACCGTCGTGCGATCGAGGCCGTGGCCGACGACGTCGGCGCGCACGTCAACGCGCTGAACTTCGTCCGGGTGCTCGCCGAGACCGCCGCCGCGGTGCTCGTCACCATCGCCCTCGTCACGGTGTTCGACACCTGGTGGGTGGCGCTGATCGTGTCCGCCGCGATCATGACGGCCGTGTCGTTCGTCCTCGTCGGGTCGAGCCCGCGCAGCGTCGGACGGGCCCACGCCGAGCGCCTCATCGGCGCGACCGGTGGGCTCGTGCGCGCCGTCCGCATCGTGCTCGGGCCGCTCGCCGGACTGCTCGTGGCGATCGGCGACCGGGTGACGCCCGGACGCGGACGCAGCGCATCGACGGTGTCGAGCGAGGAACAGCTGCTCTCGCTCGTCGACGAGGCGACCGAGAGCAACGTGCTCGAACAGGACGACCGCGAGCTCATCCACTCGGTCTTCGAGTTCAGCGACACCCTGGTGCGCGAGGTCATGGTGCCCCGCACCGACATGCTCACCGTCGACGGCTCGGCCACGCTCGCCGCCGGGATGGAACGCTTCCTCGTGGCCGGGGTCTCACGGATGCCCGTCACGGGCAAGGACAACGACGACGTGCTCGGCGTGCTCTACCTGCGCGACGTCTCGCGTGCGCTGTACGAGCAGCCCGGCAGCGAGCGCGAGGCGGTCACCACGCTGCTGCGTCCCGCCGAGTTCGTCCCCGAGTCCAAGCCGGCGGACGACACCCTGCGGCACATGCAGGTCGCGAAGAACCACCTGGTGCTCGTCGTCGACGAGTACGGCGGTGTCGCCGGGCTGGTCACGATGGAGGACCTGATCGAGGAACTCGTCGGGGACATCTCCGACGAGTACGACCGCACCGTCGTCGACCGCACCGAGGTCGGCCCGGGCGTCTGGCGCATCTCGGCCCGCATGCCGATCGACGAGCTCGGCGACCTCTTCGGCATCGAGCTCGAGGACGACGACGTCGACACCGCCGGCGGCCTGCTCACGAAGGAGCTCGGCAGGCTCCCGGTCCGCGGCGAGCAGGTCACCGTCTCCGGCGTCGAGCTCACGGCCGATCGGGTCGAGGGCAAGCGCCGCCACCTGATCACCGTCCTCGCCGAACGGAGCGCCGCACTCCAGGACGCCGAGGACGCCCTCGACGACACCACTCCGAGCACGACGGGAACCCCCAACGCATGACCGAGCACGAGTCCGACCACGGCACCGACACGAGCACGGGTGCCGACGCCACGACGCAGCCGTACCGGGCGGGGTTCGTGTCCTTCGTGGGGCGCCCGAACGTCGGGAAGTCGACGCTGACCAACGCCCTCGTCGGCGAGAAGGTCGCGATCACCTCCTCGAAGCCGCAGACCACGCGCCGGGCCATCCGTGGCGTGGTCCACCGGACCGACGGCCAGGTCATCATCGTGGACACCCCGGGCGTGCACCGCCCCCGCACCCTGCTCGGCGAGCGGCTGAACGACCTCGTGCAGTCCACGCTCGGCGACGTCGACGTGATCGGCTTCTGCGTCCCGGCGAACGAGCCGATCGGGCCCGGGGACAAGTTCATCAACGAGTCGCTCGACCAGTACCCGCGGGCGAAGAAGATCGCCATCGTCACGAAGATCGACCGCACCCCGAAGGACCGCGTCGGCGAGCAGCTCCTCGCGGTGTCGCAGCTGCGTGACTGGGACGCCATCGTGCCGACCTCGGGCACGAAGGGGTTGCAGCTCGAGGCCCTGCTCGGGGAGATCACGAAGCTGCTGCCGGAGTCGCCGCAGCTCTACGACGCGTCCACCGTGACCGAGGAGACCGACGAGGACCGCATCGCGGAGCTCATCCGCGAGGCCGCGCTCGAGGGCGTCCGCGACGAGCTGCCGCACTCGCTCGCAGTGGTCGTCGAGGACGTCGTGGAGCCGGACGAGGACGACGACCCGGACGGACCGCTCCGGATCTTCGCGAACCTGTTCGTCGAGCGCGACAGCCAGAAGGCGATCGTCATCGGACGGGGCGGGGAGCGGCTCAAGGACGTCGGGTCCCGGGCGCGCACCGAGATCGAGTCGCTGCTCGGCGGCCGTCACGTGTACCTGAACATCCGCGTCAAGGTCGCCAAGGAGTGGCAGCGCGACCCGAAGCAGCTCGGGCGCCTCGGCTTCTGAGCCGGGTCATCCCCTGGTCGGACGCGGAGCGGGCTGCCCGGCCGTACCGTGGGGTGGTGTTCCGTCCCATGCTGCGCGCGCAGCTCGTCACCGACGTCACCGCCGCGGTGCTGCTCGGCGGACTCCTGGTGCTCCTGCGCGTCTCGGCCGACCAGTCGTTCCTCTGGCTGGTGACCGTCGTCGGGCTGAGCGCAGCCCTGGCGATCCGTCGGCTCTCGCCCGGTCTGGCACTCGCCCTCTGCTGGGTCGTCGCGGTCTTCGAGATGGCGACGTGGCAGACGCAGCCCGACCCGTCGAACGTGCTCATGGCCGGTGTCCTCTTCACCACGAGCGCCTACGGCAGCCGCCGCGTCCGGATCGCGGGGCTCGTCTCGGCCGTCGGCGGGTCGTTCGTCGCGGCGGGCTTCATCGGTCTGCAGGACTACCAGCGGCGCTCCGGCATCCAGACCGCGTCGACACCGGCACTCGAGACCCTGCAGGTCGTCCTCGCCGCTTTCGCAGCCGTCCTCCTGCTGCTCCTGCTCCCGTGGCTCGCCGGTCTGGTCCGACGCGCGCGCCGGTCCGCGAGCATGAGCCGCGAGGCGCAGCTCGTCGCCGAGCGTGATGCCGCACGAGCGGACCGCGCCGTCGCCGTCGAGCAGGAACGCGTGCGCATCGCTCGCGACATGCACGACATCGTCGCCCACTCGCTCGCGGTCGTGATCGCGCAGGCGGACGGCGCCCGCTACGCCGCGAAGACGGACCCCGGCGTCGCCGACCAGGCGCTCGCCACCATCTCGACCACCGCGCGCAGTGCCCTCGGGGACGTCCGCGAACTCCTCGGTGCCCTGCGGCACGAGCAGGGGACGGTCCCGACGCCCGAGGCGGCCGACCTCGAGGTGCTGGTGGCCGAGATGCGCGAGGTCGGCCTCGACGTCCGCGTGGACCGGGAGGGCGACCCGACCGGGCTGCCGACGACGACGCAGCTCGCCGTCTACCGCATCGTGCAGGAGAGCCTGACGAACGCGTGGAAGCACGGTGAGGGCGGTACACCAGTCCACGCGTCGCTGACCTACCGACCCGACACCGTGGAGGTCACGGTGGTCAACCGACGAGCCGACGACGGCACGCGCGGCCCCGGAACCGGACACGGGCTCGTGGGGATGCGCGAGCGTGTCGCGATGACCGGCGGATCGATGACGGCGGGGCCGCGCGGCGACGACTTCACGGTGGCCGTCCGCATGCCGGTCGTCCCCGCCAGCGGCCAGTTCCCCCGAGGCCGCACCACCCACACGGAGCAGGAGCGCACCAGATGACCACGTCCCAGCCGACCGGCAGCCCGATCCGGGTCGCCCTCGTCGACGACCAGGCGCTCTTCCGCACCGGGATACGGATGCTCATCGACTCGCAGCCCGACCTGCAGTTCGTCGGTGAGGCCGGGGACGGCGCCGAAGGAGCCGAGCTCGTCCGTCGCACCGGTGCCGACGTCGTGCTCATGGACGTCCGGATGCCCGTCATGGACGGCATCACGGCGACGGCGCGGATCGTCGAGCAGGGCGGAGCGGACGCCGCGAAGGTCCTCGTGCTCACCACGTTCGACTTCGACGAAGCGGCAGCGAAGGCGATCCGGGCAGGCGCGAGCGGCTTCGTGCTCAAGGACGCCGACCCGGAGTTCCTGCTCGCCGCGATCCGGACCGTGCACGCCGGTACGGCCGTGTTCGCTGCCTCGGCCACGCGTGAGCTCCTCCGCCGGTACGACGACGGGGCCGCGCAGGCCGCCGCCGTGCCCGCAGCCTTCGCCGAACTGACGCCGCGCGAGCGGGAGATCTTCGACCTCGCGGCGCGCGGATGGAGCAACAGCGAGATCGCGCAGCACGAGTACGTCAGCGAGGCGACGGTCAAGACGCACATCTCGCGGGTGCTCACGAAGCTCGACCTGCGCGACCGCGTCCGGCTGGTCGTGTTCGCGCACGAGCACGGACTGGTGCCGAAGGCGGAGTGACGCCGCTTCCGGGTGGACGCACCGTCATCCGACAGGATGACCCCTCCACGGCAGGACGAGCCGAGCGGACCATCCACAGGAGCCGCGTGACGGACGCGGGGCGGGCCTTCCGGACGCGAAGCTCGGAGCATGACCACCAACCAGACCCCGATCATCCGGCTCGACCACGTCTCCAAGCACTACGGCGACGCGGCACGCCGTGTCACCGCACTCGACGACGTCAGCGTCGACATCGGAGCAGGGGAGTTCACCGCGGTGATGGGTCCGTCGGGTTCCGGGAAGTCGACGCTGATGCACGTCGCCGCGGGGCTCGACTCCGTGAGCTGCGGGCGGATCACCATCGACGGGGTCGACATCACCGGCCTCGGGGACCGCGAGCTCACCGAGCTGCGACGGCGACGGCTGGGCTTCGTGTTCCAGTCGTTCAACCTCGTCCCGACGCTCGACGTGCGCGAGAACATCCGGCTGCCGTTCCTGCTCGGTGGGCAGCAGCCGAGCCGCGACGAGTCGGCGTGGATCGACCGGCTCGTCGACCTGCTCGGCCTGAGCGACCGGCTGAGCCACCGGCCGCACCAGCTCTCCGGCGGCCAGCAGCAGCGCGTCGCCATCGCCCGCGCGCTCGCCTCGCGTCCCGCGGTGGTGGTCGCGGACGAGCCGACGGGTGCACTGGATTCCCGCACCGGGCGCGACGTCCTCGCGATCCTCCGCGGCGCGGTGCAGGAGTGGGGGCAGAGCGTCGTGATGGTCACGCACGACCCGACCGCCGCCGCGAACGCCGACCGGATCCTCTTCCTGGCCGACGGACGCATCGTCGACGACCGTCCCGCGATGAGCGCTGCCGACATCTCGGCGACCATGCTCGGGATGGAGGCAGCCGCGTGACCGGCCTGCGTACGTTCGCCCCGACGGTCCTCGTCGCAGCCCTCGGCACGACGTTCGGGTCCGCCCTGGTCATCGCGCCCGGGATCGTCACGCAGGCGATGGGCGCCGCGGGCCTCGACGACCTTGCACCCGTGCGGGCGATCCTGTCCGTCGTCGGGTGGCTGTTCCTCGGCATCGCGCTGTACGTCGGTGCGATCGTCACGGCGAACACCTGTGCCACGATCATCGCCGGACAGACCCGCACGATCGCGCTGCAGCGGCTCATCGGGGCAACGGGGGCCGACCTGCGTGCAAGGACGGCCCGCACCGGACTCCTCGTCGGGGCGGTCGGCGGCGCCGTCGGGATCCTCGTCGGCACCGGGCTGTCCGCGCTGTTCGTCACGGTGCTGCGGGGCGACGGGTTCCTGCCGGACACGAGCTACACGCTGGTCCCGTGGGAGCTGGTCCTGCCGTTCGTCGCGGTCGTCCTGGCGACCTGGGGTGCGTTCGCGGCCGGGTCGCGTCGCGTCCTGTCGGTCACGCCGCTCCAGGCGCTGTCCGCGACCGTCGAACCCAGTCACGACGACGTCCGCTCGGGCAGGGCCCGCACGGTGTGGGCGGTGCTGCTCATGGCAGCCGGTGCGCTGCTGATGGCGCTCGGCCTCGTGCTCAGCCCCGCGACGCCGGCCGCCGTGCTGCCCGCGGCACTGGGTGGGTTCGTCTCCTTCGCCGGCATCGCGGTCGGCGCGACGATCGTGATGCCGCCGATCCTGCAGCTCATCGGCAGGATCGGGTCCCGCGACCCGGTCGTCCTGCTCGCCGGCCGCAACGCGATGCGTGCCCCCGGTCGGTCGTCGAGGGCCACCATCGGCCTCGTCATCGGCGTGACGCTGCTGGTCACCTTCGCGGTCGCACTCGGGATCATGCAGCACGTGGTCGAGACCCAGATGGCGGCCATGGGGGACGGCTCGCTGCCGGCGGACGCAGTGCAGGCGCAGCGGGACTTCTTCGTCCAGCTGAACGCCGTGGTGAGCGTGATCGTCGGGTTCTCCGCCGTCATCGCCGCGGTCGGCGTCGTGAACGCGCTGGCGCTCGGCGTGCTCCAGCGACGTCGCGAACTCGGGCTCCTGCGGGTCCTCGGACTCACCGCAGCGCAGGTCCGTCGGATGATCGTCACCGAGGCCGTGCAGATGGTCGTCGCGGCGGTCGTCACCGGGCTCGTGCTCGGGACGGTCTACGGGTGGGTCGGTGGGCAGACGATGCTCGGCTCGCTCGGGACCGTCGTCACCCCCGTGCTCCCGCCGCTGACCGTCGCGGTCGTGGTGGTCGGAGCCCTCGTCCTCGCGGTCGTCGCCACGGTGGCTCCGGTCCGGCGGGCGATGCGGGTGTCACCGACGGAGGCGCTCGCCGTCGACTGAGACGGTACGGGCCGCGGGAGCGCCGGGGGCGTCATCCACTTGCACCGCGCTGGTGTACCAGTGCTACGGTGGCTGCGATGTACTCGGCGCTCCTCCTCCTTCGCTGCCGCGACGAGGCCTGACACACGGCCCACCTCGTCGCGGAGTCCGTCGTGGCCCCCACAGCGCCGATGCCGGCGAGACGACGAAAGCGACGACCATGCAGAACACCCAGCGCCCCTCCGGGATGCCGATCCACAAGTACGTCCCCTTCCACGAGCAGATCCGGGTCGACCTGCCCGACCGCACCTGGCCGACCAAGCGCATCGACCGTGCGCCGCGGTGGTGCGCCGTCGACCTGCGTGACGGTAACCAGGCCCTGATCGACCCGATGGACTCCGAGCGCAAGCGCGCCATGTTCGACCTGCTGGTGCGGATGGGCTACAAGGAGATCGAGGTCGGGTTCCCGAGCGCGTCGCAGACCGACTTCGACTTCGTGCGGTCCCTCATCGAGGACGGCGCGATCCCGGACGACGTCACGATCCAGGTGCTGACCCAGGCGCGCGAGCACCTCATCGACCGCACCTACGAGGCGATCGACGGGGCGAAGCAGGCCATCGTGCACCTCTACAACTCGACGTCGATCGTCCAGCGCGAGGTCGTGTTCCGCACCGACGTCCAGGGCGTCGTCGACATCGCCGTCGCGGGTGCCCGCATGTGCAAGGCGGCCGAGGCCCGGCTGCAGCACGGCACGCAGGTCTTCTACGAGTACTCGCCGGAGTCCTACACGGGTACCGAGCTCGAGGTCGCGGCCCGCATCTGCAACGCCGTGCTCGAGGTGTTCGAGCCGACGCCCGAGCGCAAGGTGATCATCAACCTGCCCGCGACGGTCGAGATGGCGACCCCGAACGTCTACGCCGACTCCATCGAGTGGATGTCGCGCAACCTCGACCACCGCGAGGACGTCATCCTGTCGCTGCACCCGCACAACGACCGCGGCACCGCCGTCGCAGCAGCCGAGCTCGGGTACATGGCCGGGGCCGACCGCATCGAGGGCTGCCTGTTCGGCAACGGGGAGCGCACCGGCAACGTCGACCTCGTCGCACTGGGCATGAACCTGTTCACGCAGGGCATCGATCCCGAGGTCGACTTCTCGGACATCGACCAGGTCAAGCGCACCGTCGAGTACTGCAACCAGCTGCCGGTGCCCGAGCGGCAGCCGTGGGCCGGTGACCTCGTCTACACGGCGTTCAGCGGCTCGCACCAGGACGCCATCAACAAGGGCTTCGAGGCGATGAAGGCGAAGGCCGCCGCGGCGGGCAAGTCCGTCGACGACATCGCCTGGGCGGTGCCCTACCTGCCGGTCGACCCGAAGGACATCGGCCGCTCGTACGAGGCGGTGATCCGCGTCAACTCGCAGTCGGGCAAGGGCGGCGTCGCGTACCTGCTCAAGACCGACCACGCGATCGACCTGCCCCGCAAGCTGCAGATCGAGTTCTCCGGCGTCGTGCAGCAGCGCACCGACACCGAGGGCGGCGAGTTCTCGTCCGAGCGCATCTGGGACCTGTTCCGCGACGAGTACCTGCCCGCCGACGACGAGTCGGACAAGTGGGGCCGCTACGAGATCACGAAGACGGCGACGTCGAGCGACTTCGACGGCACGACGAAGCTCAGCGTCGCGATGCGCGTCGACGAGGGGTCGGTCACCGCGGACGCGGTCGGCACCGGTCCGGTGGACGCGTTCCTCACGGTCATGCGGGAGCAGGGCGTCGCGGTCACGCTGTACGACTACTCGGAGCACACGATGAGCGCCTCCGGTGACGCCAAGGCGGCAGCGTACGTCGAGCTCGACGTCGACGGCACGCGGCTGTGGGGCGTCGGGATCGACGCCGACATCGCGACCGCCTCACTCAAGGCGATCGTCTCCGCGGTCAACCGCGCGGTGCGCGCCGGGGCCGCGACCGGCACGCCGGAGCTGGTCACGGCGTAGGACCGGACCCTGGACGGGAGGCGCGGTGCGGGTCCGACCCGCACCGCGCCTCCCGTCCGTGCGAGCGCCCGCCGCGTCGGTCCTGCCGCCGCGGAGCGCCGCGGCGCCAGCCGAAGTCGCACGACGTGCCGCTCACCTTCGCTCGCGGCGGCGTGTCGTGCGACCTCGACGTGCTGCACGCGGCCCGTCCTGCGACCCGGCGAAGCGGACGCCGATGCCGACGCCGACGCCGCCCGGCCGCCGCGGCCACCGGCACCGCGCTGTCGGCGGGGCGGGGGATACTGGGGCCATGCCGCTGTACCGGGACGAGTGCGTCGTGCTGCGCACCCACAAGCTCGGCGAGGCCGACCGCATCGTCACGATGCTGTCCCGACAGCACGGCAAGATCCGGGCGGTGGCCAAGGGGGTCCGGCGCACGGCGTCGAAGTTCGGCTCCCGGCTCGAACCGTTCATGGTCGTCGACGCCCAGTTCTACGAGGGCCGCTCGCTCGACATCGTCACCCAGGCCGAGAGCCTCGGGTCCTACGGCGCGCAGATCGTCGCCGACTACGGCGCCTACACGGCGGCCAGTGCCATGGTCGAGACGGCCGACCGGCTGAGCGAGGCGGACGCCGGACTCCAGCAGTACCTGCTGCTCGTCGGTGCCCTCCGGTCGCTGTCCCGTCGGGAGCACGTCGTCAGCGCCACCCTCGACTCGTACCTGCTGCGGGCGATGAGCATCGCGGGCTGGGCACCGTCGTTCGGCGACTGTGCGGTGACGGGGGAGCCCGGACCGCACACCGCCTTCGTCGTGCAGCTCGGCGGCGTGGTGGCCGATCGTGCGGCTCCTCCCGGCACGCCGCGGCTCGACACCGACACCCTCGGGCTGCTCGGCGCGCTGCTCGCGGGCGACTGGTCGACCGTCGACGCCTCGGACGAGCGGACGCGGTCGCGCGCCTCCGGCGTGGTGGCGGCGTACGCCCAGTGGCACCTGGAACGATCGCTCCGGTCACTGCCCCACGTCGACCGCAGCGAGCACCCCGCCCCGGTCGCACCCACACCGGGTGGGGTGCCGGCAGCGGTGGCCGCCACCCCGGCACCCGCCGTCCCCGTTCCGTCCGACCACGAAGGAAGCCCTGCATGAGCCCACGCCGCTCCGCGTCCGAAGCCGCGTCCGAGGGACTGCGACCCGTCGACTGGACGGGGGAGCAGCCGCCCGCGATCCCCGCGCAGTTCGTTCCGGAGCACGTGGCGATCGTCATGGACGGCAACGGCCGCTGGGCGAACCAGCGCGGCCTCACGCGGGTCGAGGGGCACAAGGCCGGCGAGGCCTCGCTGCTCGACGTCGTCGCCGGCGCGATCCAGATCGGCGTCAAGCACGTCTCCGCCTACGCGTTCTCGACCGAGAACTGGAAGCGTTCCCCGGAGGAGGTGCGCTTCCTGATGGGCTTCAACCGCGAGGTCATCCACCGTCGCCGTGACCAGCTTCACGCCTGGGGTGTGCGCGTCCGGTGGGCTGGCCGTCGCCCCCGGCTCTGGCGGAGCGTCATCGACGAGCTGCAGACGGCGGAGCGGATGACCGCCGACAACGATGTCTGCACGCTGACGATGTGCGTCAACTACGGCGGGCGGAACGAGATCATCGACGCGGTGCGGGGCATGGCCGAGGACGTCGCCGCCGGTCGGATGAAGCCGAGCCAGGTGACCGAGAAGGCCCTGGCGAAGCGGCTGTACGTGCCGGAGCTGCCCGACGTGGACCTGTTCCTGCGGAGTTCGGGGGAGCAGCGCACTTCGAACTTCATGCTCTGGCAGTCGGCCTACGCCGAGATGGTGTTCCTCGACCGGCTCTGGCCGGACTTCCGTCGCACCGACCTGTGGGGAGCGATCGAGGAGTACGCGCGCCGCGACCGACGCTACGGTGGCGCGGTCGACGCACCCACCGCCTGACGGGAGGCGCGTGGCAACGCCGCGACGGGCCTCCCGTCCGACGCCTGGTGGGCCGACCGCATCGCGTCGGACCCCATGCGCGCAAGCCCCGCCCCGACGCCGACCAGGCGGAGCCCCGTCGCAGACCAGGCGGAGCCCCGTCGCCGACCACGCGAGCAGGCGGAGACCCGTCGCCGATCAGGCGAGCAGGCCCGCCACCCCGCGCACCGCGTCGAGCGCGGCCCGCACGCTGGGGACCCGGTCCGCACCGCGGGCGACGACGACCTCGACCCGACGCGCGAGCGCGTCGTCGGCCGGCGTGACCGCGACCCCCGGCGGCACGACGGTGGTCGAGAGCGCGAGCCGGGGCAGCAGCGCGACGCCGAGGCCGGCCGCGACGAGCCCGACGACCGCCGCCGCGTTGTCGGTCTCGAGCACGATCTCCGGCGTGAAGCCGGAGGCCGCGCAGGACGCCAGCAGGTGCCCGCGACACCGCGGACACCCGCCGATCCACCGTGCGTCGCGGAACGCGGCGAGGTCGGCCACCGCGTCGTCCCGGGACAGGGCGTCGCGGGAGACCGCGTCGTCGTGGGACACCGTGCCGTCGCGTGGAACCGCGTCCGCCGCGGTCACGAGCGCGAGCGGATCCCGCCCGAGGGCGCTCGTCGTGAGGGTCGGATCGCTCGCGGGGTCCTCCTGCAGCGCGTGCGAGAACGTCAGCGCGACGTCGACCTCGCCGCGGCGGAGCAGGTCGACGGCCTCGGGCGGTTCGGCCTCGACGTACGACGTCACCACCCCGGGGCTGTCCGCCGCCAGCGCCGCGAGCACGGGCGGCACGAGGGTCGAGGACGCGCTCGGGAACCCGGCGAGCCGGACGCGACCGCGGGCGAGGCCGCCGACGGCATCGAGGTCCTCACGCGCCGCGGTCAGCGCCGCCTCGACGTGCAGGGCGTGGTCGGCGAGCACGCGACCGGACTCGGTCAGCGTCGCACCGCGACCCCCGCGGAGCACGAGGTCGTGCCCGAGGCGCTGCTCCGCGCGGGCGAGCAGCTGACTGACGGCGGGCTGGCTGTAGCCGAGCACGGCGGCGGCGCGACTGATGGACCCACCGTCACGCACGGCGAGCAGGACCCGGAGCAGCTGCGGTTCGATCGTCTCCACAACGCGATGTTATGGGACCCCGAAGAAAGCTGCCCTGGCGTGATGGTCGCGGGCATCGGAGCCTGGACGCATGGACTCCTTCGTCGACGGATCGGGCTACCTCGCCGCGTGCACCGCCGGGCTCCCCACGCTCGGGACGCTGGCCGCGCAGCGGGCGGACCTCGACGCCTGGTCGCGCGCCGAGACCTCGCCGGCGACCTACGGCGACCTGGTCGAGGAGGGCCGCGCGCTATTCGCCGGCATCGTGGGCGTCGACGCCGGCCGGGTCGCCACCGGTTCGCAGACCTCGGCGATGGTGGCGGTCGTCGCGGCCGCGCTGCCGGACGGTGCCGAGGTCGTCGTCCCCGAGGGCGACTTCTCGTCGATCGTCTTCCCGTTCCTGGTGCAGGCACACCGGGGGGTCACCGTCCGCAGTGTGCCGCTCGACCGACTCGCCGACGCGGTGCGACCCGGCACCGCCCTCGTCGCATGGTCGGCCGTGCAGTCCGCCACCGGCGTGGTGACCGACCCGCAGCCCGTCCTCGACGCGGCTCGTACCGTCGGGGCCCTCACCCTCTGCGACCTCACTCAGGCGGCCGGGGTCCTGCCGGTGTCCGCCGCCCCGTTCGACGTCACGGTCACGCACGCCTACAAGTGGCTGTGCGCGCCCCGCGGGGTGGCCTTCGTCACGGTCTCCGACGCCGCGCTCGAGCGCATCCGACCCTCGCAGGCCGGATGGTACGCGGGTGAGGACGTCTGGTCCTCCTGCTACGGTCCGACCATGCGGCTCGCCACCGACGCCCGCCGCTTCGACGTCTCCCCGGCCTGGCAGGCCTGGCCCGGGGCGGTCGCCGCCCTGCGGCACCTCGCGTCCGTCGGCGCGGCGTCGGCCTGGAGGCACGCGACCGGCCTCACGGACCGGCTCGCCGACGCGCTCGGTGCGCCCCGGTCCGGCCAGGCGATCGCGACGTTCCCGGACCCGGACGGCTCGGCGCTCCGGGCGCTGGCGGACCGGGGAGTGACGGCGAGCGGACGCGCCGGTCGGGTCCGGCTGGCGTTCCACCTCTGGAACGACGCGGAGGACGTGACACGCGTCGTCGACGCGCTCGGGGCACTCCCCGCAATCCGTCCTGTGGGGTGAGCCGACCTGTCCCCAGGTGCCGCGCCTCCCGTCCGCCGACGGCCGCGAGGCCGGTACGCTTGCCCGGTACCTTCCCGCACCGGGCACCCAGTCCGGCGACCCATGGAGTCCCTCTTGGCACAGTCCTCCCGTCTCGACAGCGTCATCGCCCTGGCCAAGGGCCGTGGCTTCGTGTTCCAGTCGGGGGAGATCTACGGCGGATCCCGCTCCGCATGGGACTACGGGCCCCTCGGCGTCGAGCTGAAGGAGAACATCAAGCGCCAGTGGTGGCAGCGGTTCGTCCGCGGTCGTGGCGACATGGTCGGCCTCGACTCCGCCGTGATCCTGCCCCGCAAGGTGTGGGAGGCCTCGGGCCACGTGGCCACGTTCACCGACCCGCTCGTCGAGTGCCTGCACTGCCACCACCGCTTCCGCGCCGACCACCTGGAAGAGGCGTTCGAGGCGAAGAAGGGCCGGAAGCCCGAGGGCGGTCTGGCCGAGGTGCCGTGCCCGAACTGCGGCACCCGTGGTGAGTGGACCGAACCGCGCGAGTTCTCCGGCATGCTCAAGACCTACCTCGGCCCGGTCGAGTCGGAAGAAGGCCTGAACTTCCTCCGCCCCGAGACCGCGCAGGGCATCTTCGTCGACTTCGCCCAGGTCGTCACGACGAGCCGCATGAAGCCCCCGTTCGGCATCGGCCAGGTCGGCAAGGCGTTCCGCAACGAGATCACGCCCGGCAACTTCATCTTCCGCACGCGCGAGTTCGAGCAGATGGAGATCGAGTACTTCGTGCCGCCGGCCGACGTCGACGCCCACTACGAGCAGTGGATCGCCGACTCGGTGGCGTTCTTCACCGACCTCGGCATCGACCCCGAGAACCTCCGCCGCTTCGACGTGCCGGACGGCGAGCGTGCGCACTACTCCGACGCGACCGCCGACATCGAGTACCGCTTCGGCTTCGCCGGGTCCGAGTGGGGCGAGCTGATGGGTGTCGCGAACCGCACCGACTTCGACCTCAACAACCACATCGAGTCGTCGGGCAAGGACCTCCGCTTCTTCGACCAGGCCGCGAACGAGAAGTACGTGCCGTACGTCATCGAGCCGTCGTTCGGTCTGACGCGTGCGCTCATGGCGTTCCTGCTCGACGCGTACCACGAGGACGAGGCCCCGAACGCGAAGGGCGGCGTCGACAAGCGCACGGTCCTGCGCCTCGACCCGCGCCTGGCCCCCGTCAAGGCCGCGGTGCTCCCGCTGTCGCGCAACGAGCAGCTCTCGCCGGTGGCGCGCGGTCTCGCCGACGACCTGCGGAAGTACTGGAACGTCGACTTCGACGACGCCGGTGCGATCGGCCGTCGCTACCGTCGCCACGACGAGATCGGCACCCCGTTCTGCATCACCGTCGACTTCGACACGCTCGACGACAAGGCCGTGACGGTGCGCGAGCGCGACACGATGTCGCAGGAGCGCGTCGCGCTCGACCAGCTGCAGGGCTACCTGGCGCAGCGCCTGCTCGGCGCGTAGCGCGCCGCGCCCGTCGCGCTGCCGCTGCCGCTGCCGCTGGCGAGGATCGCTTGCGCGAGCTGCCGCCGCACAACCGAAGGCACCTCGAACCGCAGAATCGCGTAGTTCGGGGTGCCTTCGGTTGTGCACGGCGCATGGTGCACGGTGCACGGTGGACGGTGGACGGTGGACGGTGGACGGTGCGCGGGGCGCGGGGCGCGGTGCACGGGGCGCGGGGCGCGGCCGCGGGAATGCGCACGTGCGTCCCGCGTTGCACCCGCCGTGAACGAGTCTGTGAAGGTCGATGTCTGGTCGGACATCGCGTGCCCCTGGTGCTACATCGGCAAGCGGAAGTTCGAGGCCGGCGTCGCCGCGTTCTCCTCGACGCCCGAGGCCCAGCCGGTCGAGGTCGAGTACCACTCGTTCGAGCTGAGCCCGGACACCCCGGTCGACTTCGAGGGCACCGAGGCCGAGTTCCTCTCGCAGCACAAGGGGCTCCCCGTCGACCGGGCGCAGCAGATGATCGACCAGGTCGCCGGCATCGCCGAGTCCGTCGGGCTGCACTACGACTACGACGCGCTGCGCCACACGAACACCGTGAAGGCCCACCAGGTGATCCACCTGGCGAAGCAGCACGGCAAGCAGCTCGAGATGGTCGAGCGGCTGTTCACCGCCTACTTCGAGCGCGGCGAGCACGTCGGGCAGGACGAGTCGCTCGCCGACCTCGGCGCGTCGATCGGACTCGACCGCGACGAGGTCCTGGCCACCCTGCGGGACGACGCCCAGCTCGCTGCCGTCCGTGCCGACCAGGCCCAGGCGCAGGCGTTCGGCATCAACGGCGTGCCGTTCTTCGTCATCGACGGTAAGTACGGCGTCTCCGGCGCGCAGGACCCGGCAGCCTTCGAGCAGGTCCTCCGCCAGGTGGTCGCGCTGCGCGACACGACGCCCGAGGAACTCGCGGCCCAGCAGCAGCGCGCTGCGGACGACGCGGCCGCGGACGCGGAGGTGACCCGGTGACGGGGGCGACGACGACCGGACCGGTCGAGCCGAGCCTCCAGGCCGACGGACGGGAGGCGCGTCCCGCCCTCCTGACGCTCGTCACGCCCGGTGGGGCGCCGGTCTGCGAGGGGGACAGCTGCTTCGTACCCGGCGCGGAGGGGGACTGGACCGAGGTCCCGGACTGAGCCGACCGCTAGCGGACGGGTTCCTCGTCGGTGATGTCGGCGACGGTCGCGTCGTAGGCCGCGACGAGCGCGTCGCCGTCGACGAAGGCGCTCGCACCGTGGCGGCCGGCACCGAGCGCGATGCGGCGTCCGAGCACGCGCTCGTCCGCGAACACCGGCAGGTCGCCGGTCGCGCCGATCGGCGTGATCGTGCCGCGCTCGTAGCCCGAGGCCTCGAGCGCGGTGGCCGCGTCCGGCATCGAGAGCTTGTTGACGCCGACGACGGTGCGGAGCTTCTTCCAGGCGATGCTGCGTCCGCCGGGCACGAGGGCGAGCAGGAAGCCGCCGTCGTGGCGCTTCACGACGAGCGTCTTCACGATGTCGCCGGGCTCGATGCCGAGCAGGGCCGCGGCGCCCTCGAGGGAGTCGGCCGCGGGACGCTCGACGACGTCCACGGTCAGGCCCCGGGCGGCGGCGTCGGCGTCGAAGCGGGCGATCGCGGTGTCGGACATGTGGAGAACGCTACCGGCCCGGACCGACGTGGGAAGATGGAACACGTATGACGATCACCGACACGCCCAGCACGGCGCCCCGCACGGCGAAGCCCCTGCGCATCGGCCCCATCGAGGTCGAGGCGCCGGTCGTGCTCGCCCCGATGGCGGGCATCACGAACATGGCCTACCGCCGGCTCTGCCGCGAGTACGGCGCCGGTCTCTACGTCTGCGAGATGATCACGTCCCGCGCGCTCGTCGAACGCACCCCGGTCTCGATGCAGCTCATCCAGCACCACGAGTCCGAGACGCCGCGGTCGATCCAGCTGTACGGCGTCGAGCCGAACACCGTGGCCGAGGCCGCGACGATCCTGGTGGGCGAGGACCGCGCCGACCACATCGACCTCAACTTCGGGTGCCCCGTGCCCAAGGTCACGCGCAAGGGTGGGGGAGCGGCCCTGCCGTGGAAGCTCGACCTGTTCCAGGACCTGGTCACCAAGACCGTCAAGGCCGCGGGTGACGTGCCGGTGACGGTGAAGATGCGCAAGGGCATCGACGCCGACCACCTGACCTACCTCGACGCCGCGCGCATCGCCCGCGACGCCGGGGTCGCCGCGATCTCGCTGCACGCGCGCACCGCGAACGAGCACTACTCCGGCCACGCGGACTGGTCGGCGATCGCCACGCTGAAGGAGACGATCACCGACATCCCCGTGCTCGGCAACGGCGACATCTGGTCCGCCGCCGACGCCCTGCGCATGGTCGACGAGACCGGCTGCGACGGCGTCGTGGTCGGCCGCGGGTGCCTGGGTCGACCCTGGCTGTTCGGCGACCTGGCTGCGGCGTTCCGCGGCGAGGACGTCCGTGCGATGCCCTCGCTCGGCGACGTCGCGACCGCGTTCCGCCGGCACGCCGAACTGCTCGTCGAGTTCTTCGGGTCCGAGGACCACGGGTGCCGTGACGCCCGGAAGCACGTCTCCTGGTACTTCAAGGGGTACCCGATCGGCGGTGACGTCCGGTCGGCGCTCTCGATGGCGTCGAGCCTGCAGGAGATCGACGACCTGCTCGGGCAGCTCGACTGGTCCGCGCCCTACCCGGGAGCCGACGTCGAGGGCCCCCGCGGCCGCGCCGGACACCCGAAGCGCACGGCGCTGCCGGACCGCTGGCTCGAGTCGCGCGACGTCGACGCCGAGTTCCGCAAGGTCCTCGCCGCCGCCGAGCTGCACCACAGCGGCGGATGAGCGCCACCGCCTCGTACGGGCCCGCCGACGCCGAGCGCTGGCTGCCCGAGACCCACGGCAACCGCCGCTCCGACTTCGCCCGCGACCGCGCCCGGCTCCTGCACTCGAGCGCGCTGCGACGCCTCGCCGCGAAGACCCAGGTCCTCAGCCCGACGACCGGCCTCGACTTCGCGCGCAACCGCCTGACGCACTCGCTCGAGGTCGCGCAGGTCGGGCGCGAGCTCGCCGACTCGCTCGGGCTCGACCCCGACGTCGTCGACACGGCGTGCCTGGCGCACGACATCGGGCACCCGCCGTTCGGCCACAACGGCGAGACCGCCGTGAACGCCTGGGCAGCGGACATCGGTGGCTTCGAGGGCAACGCGCAGACCCTGCGGCTGCTGACGCGTCTCGAGCCGAAGGTCTACGGCGAGGGTCCCGACGACGACCGGCCGTACGGGCTGAACCTGACGCGTGCATCGCTCGACGCGAGCTGCAAGTACCCGTGGCCCGCGGCGCAGGGCGTCGCCGAGGCGTCCTCCGGCCGGACGAAGTTCGGGTTCTACGACGACGACCACGACGCCTTCGAGTGGCTCCGCGCCGGTGCTCCCCGCCGGCAGCGGTGCATCGAGGCGCAGGTCATGGACCTTTCCGACGACATCGCCTACTCGGTGCACGACTTCGAGGACGCCGTCGTCGCGGGGTTCATCGACGTCGCCGCACTCGGTGACCGGGTCGGCGAGAACGACATCGTCACCGCCATGCACGCGTGGGTCGGGTCGGACCTCAGCCGCGACGAGCTGCTCGAGGCGTTCGACCGCCTCCGGTCGCTGCCGCTGTGGATGACGTCGTACGACGGGTCGCGACGGGACATGGCACGGCTGAAGAACCTCACGTCGCAGCTCATCGGCCGGTTCGCCCGGACCGCGACCGCCGCGACGCGGGAGTCCTACGCGTCGGGGTCGCTCGTCCGGTTCGCCGCCTCGGTCGTGACCCCGCCGGAGATCATCGGCGAGATCGCGGTGCTCAAGGGCATCGTCGCGGCGTTCGTGATGACCCACGGTGACCGGCAGCCCGTGTACGAGGACCAGCGCCGGGTGCTCACCGAGCTCCTCGACGCGCTGGCGGCGACGGGCAGCGCCGACCTCGAGCCGGGGTTCGCGGCGGACTGGCGGGCGGCGGCTGACGACGCCGGGCGACTCCGCGCCGTGGTCGACCAGGTGGCGAGCCTGACCGACCAGGGTGCACTGGCGTGGCACAAGCGGCTCGTGGTCGGGGACCGCGAGGCGACGCACATCCCGGTCTGACCGCGGGTGCGCGGCGGCGCCGTGCCTGACGGCGGTGTGCGTGCGAGACGCCGGCGTCTGGGCGGGACGCTGGCGGGTGCGGGAGACGGGGCCGCCTGCGCGAGACGTCGCCGAGCGCTCGAGACGCCGGCGGCTGCGCGGGAGACGCCGGCGTCTGCGCGGGAGACGCCGGCGTCTACGCGGGACGCTGCCGCGCGCTCGAGACGCCGCCGGATGCGGGTCCGTCTCGCCGATCTGCCGCCGTCTCGCGGAGACGGGGCCGTCCCGTCGCCGGGCGACCGTCTCGGCACGGCTCCGTCTCGCGTAGACGGGACCGTCTCGTCGACGGCAGCCGGCGTGCCGGTCCTGCACCGCGCCTCCTGGCCGTCCTGCTCTCCACAGGCGGGCGCCCGACGTCCGCCGGGGTCGGCCGCACGAACTAGGATCGAGGGGTGGCTGGCAGGATCGCGCGGAACGACATCGACGAGGTCCGCTCGCGTGTCAACATCGCCGACGTCGTCGGTGACCACGTCACGCTGAAGTCGGCGGGTGTCGGCTCGCTGAAGGGCCTGTGCCCCTTCCATGACGAGCGCTCCCCGTCTTTCCACGTGCGGCCGCAGGTCGGCCGGTACCACTGCTTCGGGTGCGGCGAGGACGGCGACGTCTTCGAGTTCATCATCAAGATGGACCACACCACGTTCCAGGAAGCCGTCGAGCGGATGGCCGCGAAGATCGGCTTCACGCTCCACTACGAGGAGGGCGACGGCCCTCGCACCGACTACAACCAGCGTGCCCGGTTGATCGCTGCGAACGAGGCAGCGCTCGAGTTCTACCAGTCGCAGCTCACCTCGGCGGCCGCCGAACCGGCGCGACGCTTTCTCGGGGAGCGCGGTTTCGACCCCGCCGCGGCCCAGCACTTCGGTGTGGGCTTCGCGCCGCAGTCGTACGACGCGACCCGCGAACACCTGCGCGGCCGGGGCTTCTCGATGGACGAGATCCTCGCGGCCGGGCTCGCGGGCCAGGGCGACCGCTCGCCGTACGACCGGTTCCGCGGTCGGCTCGTCTGGCCGATCCGCGACGTCACCGGTGCGACGATCGGGTTCGGCGCGCGCCGCCTGCTCGACGACGACAAGGGCCCGAAGTACCTCAACACCCCCGAGACGCCGATCTACCACAAGAGCCAGGTGCTCTACGGGCTCGACCTCGCCCGGAAGGACATCTCGAAGGGCAAGCAGGTCGTCATCGTCGAGGGCTACACCGACGTGATGGCGTGCCACCTTGCCGGCGTGACGACCGCGGTCGCGACGTGCGGAACGTCCTTCGGCGTCGACCACATCAAGGTGCTCCGGCCGATGCTCGGCGACTCCGCGAACGCGCACCTCTCACAGCTCGGTGACATCGTCTTCACGTTCGACCCCGACGAAGCCGGTCAGCGCGCCGCGGCCCGGGCCTTCGCCGAGGAGAGCCGGTTCGCATCGCAGACGTACGTCGCCGTCGCTCCCGGTGGTCTCGACCCGTGCGACCTCCGGCTCGCCCGGGGTGACGCCGCCGTCGAGCGGCTGATCGACACGAAGCGGCCGATGTTCGAGTTCATCATCCGGCGCCGCCTCGCCGCTCACGACATCGAGACCGCCGAGGGTCGCGTCGCCGGTCTGCGCGACGTCGCGCCGGTCGTGGCCGGCATCCGTGACCGGACCCTCGCCAGTGCCTACGTCCGCGAGACCGCCAAGTGGCTCGGAGTCGACATCCCCGAGGTGCGTCGAGCCGTCGACGCGGCCCGACAGCGGTCGGGCTCGGCACCGTCAGACCGGACGGGAGGCCCGGTGCCGGTCGGCCAGGCCGGCCCCGGTGGAGAGCTGGTCACCCCGGCCGAGGAGCCGGTGGCCGGCCTGCGCCTGCTGCCGAACGACCCGATCACGCGGATGGAACGCGACGCCGTGATGGCGATGGTGCAGCAGCCCGCGCACGTCGGGGCGCCGCTGCTCGGGCTCGCCGCCGGCGCGACGTTCTCGGCTCCGATGCTGTCGGTGGTGCGGGACGCCGTCGTGGCGAACCTGGACGCCATCGGCGCGCCCAACTGGCTCGACCGGCTGCTGCAGGACGTCCCGGCGCCGTTCCGTGGCCTCGTGCAGGAGCTCGCGCTCGCGCCGATCCCGGCCCGCACCGACGAGGACCTCGCGCTCTACGCACGGAGCATCGTCGTCGCCCTGGTCGAGCGCGACCTGCTCGCCCGCAAGGCATCGCTGCTCGGGCAGCTGCAGCGCGCCGACCCCTACGAGCAGGCCGACCGGCGCGCCGAGATCCAGCGCCAGCTCGTCGACATCGACGCCCAGCGGATGCGTCTCCGCGCTGACGCTGAGGCCGCGCAGGGCTGAGCGTCGCGGTTCGGCTGGCACCGGGCACGGGCAGGACCCCGGTCGGAGCCCGTCGGGCGCGGCCGATCGCCGACGTTCCGGTCGCACGACCCCGCCGTCCGCGGTCGATCGCGGTCGCTGAGGTCGCGCGACTCGCCGTGCGCGGTCGCCCTGGTTGCACGACTCGCCGTCGCGTCTCGAACTGAGCGGCACGTCGTGCGACCGGAGCCGCTCCGGACCATCCGCCGGGCGCCGAGCGGGCAGGACATGCCGCGCGCGACGTCGAGCGGGCGGGATTCGTCGCTCGACGAGGCCGAGCGTGACGTAATTCGGCCGCTCGACGCCCGACCGGTCCCAGCCCTTCGCGCCGTCGTTCCGGTCGCACGACCTGCCGTGTGCGGTCGCCCTGGTCGCACGACTCGCCGTCGTGACCCGACCTGCGCGGCATGTCGTGCGCCCGGAGCCGGTGCGCACTGCCGCGAGTCGAACCGGGCGGCAGGTCGTGCAACCGGAGCCGTGCGCGCCGCCGCGACTCGACCTGCGCGGTACGGCGAGGACCCGGAGCCGCTCCGAGCCGCGCGACGGACGACGAGCGGGCACGACATGCCGCGAGCGTGACGTCGAGCGGGCGAGATGCGTCGGACGGGACGGCGAGCGTGCCAGATCCCGCCCGCTCGGCAGCCCGCCCGGCACCGGCGAGACCGAGACCGAGACCGAGACCGAGACCGAGACCGAGACCGCGACCCAGCCCGGCCCGTAGCACCGCCGACCTCGCGCGTTGCACCACGCAACTATCCTGCGCGACACGCCGCACCCCTGCGCGCGCATCATGCGTCACCGGCGCCGATCGCGCATTACAAGGGTGTAAACAAATCTCCCTCGAATCGTGGAGTTCCGTGTCAGGGTGGTACCAATGAGCGTTCCCGGCGGGCCTCACAGTCGAACCACCACCCGCCGCGAACCCCTTGCGAACCAACAAGAGAGAGAGCGGACATGGCATCCGTGAACAAGTGGGGTCGACGCGGCATCGCGCTCGGCGCCGGAGTGGCAGCGACGGCGCTGGTGCTGACCGGCTGCGCGAGCAGCAGCGTCTCCGACACCGAACTGAACGGCCTGAGCATCGGGACGACGGACAAGGTCACGTCCCTCGACCCGGCCGGCTCGTACGACAACGGCTCGTTCGCCGTGCAGAACCAGGTGTTCCCCTTCCTGATGAACACCCCGGTCGGCAGCCCGGACGTCAAGCCGGACATCGCCGAGAGCGGCGAGTTCACGAACGACACGACGTACACGGTGAAGCTCAAGAGCGGGCTGAAGTTCGCGAACGGGCACGACCTGACCTCGAGCGACGTGAAGTTCTCGTTCGAGCGCGAGCTGAAGATCAACAACGAGAACGGCCCGCAGTCCCTGCTCGCCAACCTCAAGAGCATCGACACCCCGGATGACACCACGGTCGTGTTCAACCTCGACCACGCCGACCAGACCTGGCCGCAGGTGCTCTCGAGCCCCGCGGGTCCGATCGTCGACGAGCAGGTGTTCTCGGCGGACAAGCTCACCCCGGCGGCGGACATCGTCAAGGGCAACGCGTTCGCCGGGCAGTACGAGATCACCTCGTACAAGGAGAACGACACCATCCAGTACAAGGCGAACCCGAACTACGACGGGCTCCTCGGCAAGGCGAAGACCGACGAGGTCACCGCCAGCTACTACACCAAGGAGACCGACCTCAAGCTCGCCGTGCAGAAGGGCGACGTCGACGTGGCGTACCGCTCCCTGACGCCGACCGACATCGCGGACCTCCGCAAGGACGACTCCGTCAAGGTCTACGACGGCCCCGGCGGCGAGATCCGCTACCTCGTCTTCAACTTCAACACGCAGCCGTTCGGCGCGAGCCAGTCCGACGCGGACCAGGCGAAGGCCCTGGCCGTCCGCCAGGCCGTCGCGGACGTCGTCGACCGCGAGAAGATCGCGAAGGACGTGTACAACAACACGTACTCGCCGCTCTACTCGATGGTGCCGGACGGCCTGACCGGTGCCGCGAAGCCCTTCGAGGAGCTCTACGGCAACGGCAGCGGCGGCCCCGACGTCGACAAGGCGAAGGAGACCCTGTCGAAGGCGGGCGTCAGCGGCAAGGTGCAGCTCGACATCCAGTACGCGCCGGACCACTACGGCTCGACCTCGGACGACGAGTACGCCGAGCTCAAGACGCAGCTCGAGAACTCCGGCCTGTTCACCGTGAACATCCAGTCGACGGTCTACACGACCTACGCGCAGGAGCGCACGAAGGACGCCTACCCGGTGTACCAGCTCGGTTGGTTCCCGGACTTCTCGGACGCCGACAACTACCTGTCGCCGTTCTTCACGAAGGACAACTTCGTGCAGAACCACTACGACGACCCGGAGATCCAGCAGCTCATCTCCGAGGAGCAGCAGGAGTCCGACAAGGACAAGCGCGCCGAGCTCATCGAGCAGGCGCAGGAGCGCGAGGCGACGCAGATCTCGACGCTGCCGCTCCTGCAGGGCAAGTCCGTCGCGGTCGCGGGCAAGGACGTCAAGGGCCTGACCCTCGACTCCTCGTACAAGTTCCGCTACGCGACCCTCTCCAAGTAACACCGGCGTCGGCCCACGGGGGCGTTCCCACGAGGAGCGCCCCCGTGACCGCGTCCCGAACGGCACCGAAAGGCACCCGTCCCCGTGACCCTCAGCACCCCCGAGGCGACACCGGAGCTGGCCACCGACCCCACCAAGCCCCAGGCACAGCGACGTGCCCGCGGGCAGGGCGGCGGACTCGGCCGGTACATCCTGGTCCGCTTCCTCCTCATCTTCCCGACGGTCTTCATCCTGGTGACCCTCGTCTTCTTCCTGATGCGCGTCATCGGCAACCCGATCACCGCATCCGTCGGTGGGCGGCTCACCCCGACGCAGCTGCAGGAGCGCCTGCACGCCGCCGGGTACGACCGCCCGGTGATCGTGCAGTACCTCGAGTACCTCGGCAACATCGTCCGTGGTGACTTCGGCACGACGTCGACCGACAACCGGCCGATCACCGAGATCATCGTCACGTACGGCGGTGCGACCGCCGAGCTCGTCTTCTACGCGCTCATCGTCGCGCTCGTGCTCGGCATCCCGCTCGGCATGCTCGCAGCGTACGTCCGCGACAAGTGGCCCGACGTGCTGTTCCGCGCGCTGGCGATCCTGACGTACGCGACGCCGGTGTTCTTCGGCGGCCTGCTGCTCAAGCTCGTCTTCTCGGTCTGGCTCGGCTGGCTCCCGCTCGGCGACCGTGCGTCGACCCGGGTCTCGCTCATCCTCGACAACATCCCCGGCGCGTCCGGCATCTACATCATCGACGCGCTCCGCACCGGCAACGCGCAGGTCATCGGCGACGTGCTGTCGCACGCCGTCCTGCCTGCGCTGACGCTCGGCCTGCTCACCGCCGGCATCTTCCTGCGGCTGGTGCGCGCCAACATGATCGGTTCGCTCGGCTCCGAGTACGTCGACGCGGCGCGCTCACGGGGCGTCCGGGAGGCGCGGCTCGTCCGGACCCACGCCTTCCGTCCGGCGCTGGTCCCGATCATCACCGTGATGGGCCTGCAGATCGCCATGCTGCTGGGTGGGTCGGTCCTCACCGAGACCACCTTCGGCTGGCGCGGGCTCGGCTTCGAGCTCAACCAGTACCTGTCGGCCCGCGACTTCGTCGCGGTCCAGGGCATCGTCGCGATGCTCGCGGTGATCGTCGCGGTGACGAACTTCATCGTCGACGTCGTCGCGGCGCTCATCGACCCGAGAGTGAGGTTCTAGCGATGGCCGACACCTCGCTCGTCGACCGCCACGAGCCGCTCTGGAAGCGGCTCCCCGTGGTGGTCCAGCTCCGCAGGAGCACCGGCTGGCAGCGCGCCATGCTCATCACCGGCGTGGTCATCTGCGCCCTGTACCTCGTCGTCGCGATCGCCGCGCCGCTCATCGCCCCGTACGGCTTCGGCCAGCTGCAGGGTGCCGACGGCCAGGGCTTCCCGCGCACCTCGCCGCCGAGCCCCGAGCACGTCTGGGGCACGACGGTGGGCGGCTTCGACGTCTTCAGCCGCGTCGTGTTCGGCGCACGCACCGCGGTCCTCGTGGTCATCGTCGCCGTGGTCGTGTCGATCACCATCGGCGTGATCCTCGGCATGGTGTCCGGGTACATCGGCGGGTGGCTCGACCGGATCCTCGTCGTGGTCGCGGACGCGATCTACGCGTTCCCGTCGCTGCTGCTCGCGATCGTCGTGTCCATCGTCATCTCGGGCGGCAACTCGAGCTACTCCGGTGGCATCATCGCCGCGGCGATCTCGATCACGGTCGTGTACGTACCGCAGTACTTCCGGGTCGTCCGCGCCGAGGCCGTCCGCCTGAAGAACGAGGCGTTCGTCGAGTCCGCCCGGGTCATCGGCACCAACCCCTGGCGCATCATGACCCGGCACGTGCTCCGCAACTCCACCCGCAGCCTGCCGCTCATCCTGACGCTCAACGCCAGCGACGCGATCCTGACCCTCGCCGGCCTCGGCTTCCTCGGCTTCGGCATCGGTCCGACCAGCGGCGCCGAGTGGGGCTACGACCTCAGCCGCGCGCTGTCGGACGTCGCCTCGGGTGTCTGGTGGACCGGTGTCTTCCCGGGTGTCGCCATCGTGGTGCTCGTGCTCGGTGTGACCTTCATCGGTGAGAGCCTCAACGACATCTCCGACCCGCGCCTCCGTGCGCGTCGGCGACTGAAGCAGCTGGTGTCCCGCAAGCAGGCCGCCAGCACGGAAGGGGCGACGGCATGACCGACGCAACGAACGACCAGCAGGGCCGGCCGGTCGCGGTCGTCGACGACCTGACCGTCACGTTCGCCACCGACAACGGCGCGGTCGACGCCGTGAAGGGCGTCAGCCTCGACGTCCGTCCGGGCGAGGTCCTCGCCCTGGTCGGCGAGTCCGGTTCCGGCAAGTCCGTCACGGCCCGGAGCATGCTCCGACTGATGCCCGAGACGGCGACCCTCGGCGGTGCGGTGTACCTCGACGGCACCGACGTCGTCAGCGTCGGCGCAGCGAAGCTCCGCGAGCTCCGCGGCACCGCCGGCGCGATGGTCTTCCAGGAGCCGTCGACCGCGCTCAACCCGGTCTTCACCGTCGGGTGGCAGATCGCCGAGGGCCTCCGTGCGCACGGCGGCGTCTCGAAGAAGGAGGCCCGCGCCAAGGCGATCGACTACCTGCGCCGCGTCGGCATCCCCGACCCCGAGACACGCGTCGACCACTACCCGCACCAGTTCTCCGGCGGGCAGAAGCAGCGCGTGGTCATCGCGAGTGCACTGGCCCTCGAGCCGAGCGTCATCATCGCCGACGAGCCCACCACGGCCCTCGACGTGACGGTGCAGGCGGAGATCCTCGACCTGCTCCGCCGGTGCCGCGACGAGTTCGGCGCGGCGATCGTCATCATCACGCACAACATGGGCGTGGTGGCCGACCTGGCGGACCGGGTCGCCGTGATGTACCAGGGCGAGGTGGTCGAGGAGGCACCGGTCGCGCAGCTCTTCGCCGCCCCGCAGGCCGACTACACGAAGCGCCTGCTCGCCGCGGTGCCCCGGCTCGAGGCGTCGACCGGCGCCGCCCGCCGTGCCGCGATCGCGACCGACGTCGAACCGCTCGTCAGCGCGAAGGGGCTCGAGATCGAGTACCCCGGACGCCTCGGTGCGCACGCGTTCAAGGCCGTGAAGGGCGTCGACCTCGACATCCGACCGGGCGAGGTCCTCGGGCTGGTGGGGGAGTCGGGCTCCGGCAAGACCACCATCGGTCGGGCGATCGCGGGCCTCACCCGCATCACCGGGGGCTCGCTGAACGTCCTCGGCACGGAGATGCTCGGGTACCGCGAGCGGGACTTCAAGCGGCACCGCAAGGACATCGGGTTCGTCTTCCAGGACCCGGCGACCTCGTTCAACCCGCTGCTGACGATCGCCGAGTGCGTCGCCGAGCCGCTCGTCGTGCACGGCGAGGTGTCGAACCCGCGCGCCGCCCGGAAGCGTGTCGGCGAGCTGCTCGAGATGGTGCAGCTGCCGTCGTCGTACGGCGACCGGTACCCGCACGAGCTGTCGGGTGGTCAGCGGCAGCGTGCGTCGCTCGCCCGCTCGATCGCCCTCCGGCCCAAGCTGCTCATCGCCGACGAGCCGACCAGTGCGCTCGACGTGTCGGTGCAGGCCCGCGTGCTGGAGCTCTTCCTCGAGCTGCAGCAGGACCTCGGCTTCGCGTCCCTGTTCATCAGCCACGACCTCGCCGTCGTCGGCGCGCTGTCCGACCGCATCGCGGTGCTCTACCGCGGCGACCTGGTGGAGACGGGCACCACGGCCGAGGTCCTCGGCGCGCCGCAGCACCCCTACACGCAGCGCCTGCTCGCGTCGCTGCCGGTCCCGGACCCGGCGGAACAGGCGGAGCGACGGCGTACGCTTGTGGAACTGGAGAACGCCGGGTCCTGACCCGACGCGAGACCAGCCTGGAGGCGCGACCCGCGTCGTCGACGCACGCCGCGCCTCCAGGCCGGTCACCTCCACGGCACCACAGACGACGCGACACCGGTCCGTCGCGCAGGCCGCCGCCAGGGGGCGGCGTGGAAGGGGACCCATGATCGCGGTGAACGGCCCGGCGGTCGTCGCAGACGACGTCTCGATCGAGTACCGGGGCGTGCGCGGCTCGGAGCCGATCCGCGCGGTCGACGGGGTCAGCCTGACCGTCCGTCAGGGCGAGATCCTCGCGCTCATCGGTGAGTCCGGGTCCGGCAAGAGCACCTTCGCCGCCGCGGTCGCCGGCCAGCTCGGTGCGACCGGCGAGGGCGAGGGCGCGCACCGTCGGCAGATCGTCGGCGGCGAGCTCACCGTACTCGGGCAGCACGTCCGTGGACTCCGTCCCTCGTCGCGGAAGGCGCAGCGGCTGACCGGCCGGATCGGCTACCTGCCGCAGGACGCCGCCGACCGGTTGAGTCCCGACCTGACCGTCGGCGAGGCGATCGCCGAACCGATCTACGTCCGCGACCGGCGGTTCGACCGCCGAGAAGCCGGTCTCATGGTCGCGCGGCTCGTCGACGCCGTGCACCTGCCCCTCGGCATCATGCGGCTCAACACCTGGGAGCTGTCGAGCGGCCAGCGGCAGCGCGTCGCCCTCGCACGTGCCCTGATCCTCGAGCCGCAGCTCCTCGTCGCCGACGAACCCGCTCGTGGCGTCGACGTCCTGGTCCGCCAGTCGGTGCTCGAGGCACTGACCAACCTGCAGCGCGGCCGGCAGTTCTCGGCCGTCGTGGTGTCGAGCGACCTCCGCGAGGCCCGGGCGCTCGCGGACCGTGTCGGCGTGCTCGCCGAGAGCCGTCTCGTCGGCCTCGGCACCTTCGACGAGGTCCTCGACAACCCCGTCGACCCGTACGTGCAGACGCTCGCCGCGACGGCCTCGCGCCCCGTGAAGCGCCGCACCGCCGCCACCGGCGCACCGCGCCGCTCGTCCGCACCCCGTCGCCCGGTCGGCGCCGGTACCGGCCCCCGCACCGAGCGTCAGGAGAACGCATGAGCACCACCAGCGCACCGGACACGGCGAGCAGCCGAGGGCACCGTGCGGTCGTCACGGACGCCGGCGCGCCGCTGCCCGTCGAACCGCCCGAGGCCGGACCCGTCGCGATCCTCCCGACGGCGGCCGACCTGCACGCGGACGCCGTGCGGGACGCCGGCGGAACGGTCGGCGACCTCGGTGCGGACACGCGGGGGATCGTCTGGCTCGACGCGCGCGACCCCGACGGGCTCGAGGCTGCGCTGGCCGAGGCTCCTGGTGTCGGCTGGGTCCAGCTGCCGTTCGCCGGGGTCGACGCGTTCGCGCACCTGATCCAGGAGCACGGCGACCGGGTCCTCTTCACGTCGGCCAAGGGTGCGTACGCCGAGCCGGTCGCCGAGCACGCCCTCGCGCTGACGCTGGCGACGCTGCGGGTGCTGCAGCAGCGCGCTCGTGCGACCTCGTGGGCGACCGAGCCCGAGGGCGTGTCGCTCTACGGGCGGAACGTCGTCGTCATCGGTGCCGGCGGGATCGCGCTCGAGTACCTCCGGCTCGTCGCACCGTTCGAGGTGTCCGTCACCGTCGTCCGGCGCTCGGACGACCCGGTCCCCGGCGCCGAGCGCACCGTCACGACCGACGCGCTCGACGAGGTCCTGCCCGACGCCGACGTCGTCGTGGTCGCGGCGGCGATGACCTCGGGCACCGCGAAGCTGTTCGACGCCCGTCGCTTCGGTCTCATGAAGCCGTCGGCGCGCCTGGTGAACATCGCGCGCGGGGGACTGGTCGACACCGACGCACTCGTCACGGCGCTGCGCGAGGGCACGATCGCCGCCGCAGGTCTCGACGTGACCGACCCGGAGCCACTACCGGACGGCCACCCGCTGTGGGACGAGCCGGGCGCGATCATCACGCCGCACCAGGCGGACACCCCGGACATGGTGGCGCCGCTGCTGGCCGAGCGCGTCCGCACCAACGCCAGGGCCTTCCTCGGCGGATCCGGCGACGGGTTCGTCGGCGTCGTGGACCCGGCCGCCGGGTACTGATCGGCACCCGCGCGCGGGAACGCCGGCGGCGCGTCAGCGCGGCACGCCCGGGATGCGTGGCCGATGCGCGGAGCGGGCTCGGGGTGCTGCTATGCTGTTACCCGTTGTTCGCAAGACATTCGCCAGCGGACAGTGATCCTCGATAGCTCAATTGGCAGAGCAGCCGGCTGTTAACCGGCAGGTTGTTGGTTCGAGTCCAACTCGGGGAGCAGAACGGCCCTCACCCTCCGGGTGGGGGCCTCTCGCGTTTCAGCGCGATTCCGTCAGCGCGGCTCCGTCGGCGTTAGGGGCCCGTTCGGGTTCCGGCTGGCTCGCAGGCGCCGTCCGGGCGGAAGCTGTTAGCGTTCACAGGTGATCACCGTGCGCCGAGCCCTCGCCGCGGTGGTCGTCGTCCTCGGAGCGGCGGGGCTCACCGCCTGCACCACCGGGCAGCCCGAGCCGGAGGACTCGCTCGACACCGCCGCCCGGTCCGAGGTCTCGGCGACGGGCAGCGCCCCGATCGTCTTCGCGTTCGTGTGCAGCGGCGCCGCGGACGGCAGCACCGACTCGGGCGACGAACCGAGCGACGATCCCGACGGCACGGCCGAGACGTACACCACCTACGCCGCCGTGTGGGAGGCCGAGCGCGCCGACTGCCGCGCCGAGCGCATCACCGGCACGGAGATGTCCGCGCAGCAGCGTGCCGCCGTGCGGGCGACCGACGGCGCCGCGACGCTCGAGGAGCTCGCGGCGACCTGCGCGGAGCGCGGGGCGTCGCCGTGGCGTGACAGCGTCTCCACGCCGGAGCAGGCGGACCTGGCAGCCGGACTCGTCGCGTACTGCCCCGGGCACCCGGACCGAGACCGTCTGCAGGACGCGTTGACGGCCTACCGGGGCTGAGCCGCGCCTCCAGGCCGGCTGCGTCGTCGTCGGCTGGACTCCGTGCGCGGAACGCGGCTCCGAGCGCGGGACGCCGCTCCGTCAGCCCTCGGGGTGGTCGCGCCCGGGCAGCCAGGACCTGCCCGGCCCGCCCCAGCTGTTCTTCCGGATCGCCTTCGCGACCTGCTTGCCGTACGGGTGCACGAGCCGGTCCGCGTACAGGGTGCCGTCGAGGTGGTCGTACTCGTGCTGGAAGACGCGGGCGAGCCACCCGTGCGCCTCGATCTCGAAGGGCTCGCCGTGCTCGTCGACCGCGCGGAGCAGGACGCCCTCGGCGCGGCGGAGCGGGAAGCGCTCACCCGGGATCGAGAGGCAGCCCTCGGACTCCTCGTCCTCGTCGAGCTCCTCGACCGACTCCGGGACCGGCGGGGTGGTCCAGAGCACCGGGTTCACGGCGACCCCGCGGTGCAGGACCTCGTCGTCGTCGGTCCACGAGTACACGAACAGGCGCTTGCCGACCCCCACCTGCGGGCCCGCGAGGCCGACCCCGGGGGCGAGGTCCATCGTCTCGTACATGTCCTGCACCAGGGAGCGGAGGTCGTCGTCGAACGCGGTGACCTCGGTCGCGCGCTCGTGGAGGACGGGTTCGCCGGTGATGCGGATGGGGAGTACGGGCATTCACCCAGGTTATCCGGCCAGGACCGGTAGCCTCATCGCGTGACGACGGACCTCCCGATCCCGGACGCGGTCAACCTGACGCCGTTCCAGGCCCTGATGATCCCCGTCGCGCTCGTCGGCGCCGTCTTCCTGTCGCTCGGGGCGCAGTTCCAGAGCCGCGGGGTGCAGCGCGTCGAGGCCCGGCTCGGCCGGCAGTCGAAGGGCCTGTCGGTGCGGCACGTCCTCGGACTGCTCGGCAGCGGCTGGTGGGTGCTCGGCACGCTCATGCTCGGGCTCGCCGTCGTGCTCCAGCTCATCAGCATCACCAACGCCCCGCTCATCGTCGTGCAGCCGCTCGGCGCCGTCGCGCTCGTCATCACGACGTGGTTCTCGTCGCGCTCGTCGGGCGTCCCGCTCGGGCAGCAGGCGCGTCGGGCCGTCTGGACCTGCATCATCGGCGTCGGCATCTTCGTCGGCATCGCCGCGGTGGTCGGTCGCGAGAGCGCGATCACGCACCAGCAGCTCGTCACGATCCTGGTGGTCCTGGCGGTCGTGCTCGTGGCCGTGCTCCTGTCGTTCCGCTTCGCGGCGAAGCGGGCGAGCGCCATGTACTACATCGTCGGGGCGGGGGTGCTCTACGGGTTCGTCGCGACGCTGGCCAAGGTGGTGCTGAACCGCTTCCTGCACGGCACGTTCGACTGGTCGACCGCGATCGCGATCGTCGGCGTCGTCGTGGCGGCCGCGCTCGGCGGGTACTTCGTGCAGAACGCGTACTCGAGCGGGTCGGCCGACCTGGTGATCGCCGGACTCACGGTCATCGACCCGATCGTGGCGGTGGGCATCGGCGTGATCGTGCTCGGCGAGGCGGCCGGCGCGCCGTGGATCGCGGTGGTCGGGTTCCTGGTCGCCGCGGTGATCGCCATCACCGGGGTGTTCCTGCTGGCGAAGCACCACCCCGAGACGCGGCGCTGACGGCGCACGCGATCGGTGCTCGCGGTCGTTGATCGCGGTCGGCGCCTCGTCCGCTCGAGGTCGGTGCTCGCCGTCGGCGTCCGGTCGGATCGCGGCCGGTGCCCACCGGCGGCGTCCGTCGTCGGCTCCGGGGGTCGTCCGCGAGGCTGACGCGTGCCCTCGGGCCCGTGCGGTACCGTCGAGGCCCGACCAGCAACCGCCCACGAGAGGACGATGCCAGCCGTGTCAGAGGACGCCACCACCGCCACCGCCGAGTCGACGGGTGCGACGGGCGGGTCCCGACCGCTGCGCGTCATGATCGCGGCGGACACCTTCCCGCCCGACGTCAACGGCGCCGCAACCTTCGCCGAGCAGCTCGCCGTCGGGCTCGCGGAGCGCGGGCACGAGGTCCACGTCGTCGCCCCCGCGTCGAGCGCCCACCACGGTACCTTCGACGAGGAGCACCGCGGGGTCGTGCTCACCGTGCACCGTCTCAAGTCCTACAAGTGGCCGTGGCACGCCTGGCTGCGGTTCGTGTGGCCGTGGAGCGTCCGCAAGTGGACCGCCCCGATCCTCGACGCCGTGCAGCCGGACGTCCTGCACATCCAGTCGCACATCGTGATCGGCCGCGGGATCGCGCACGAGGCCCACGAGCGCGGCATCCGCATCGTGGCGACGAACCACTTCATGCCGGAGAACCTGCTCGAGTACGTGCCGTTCGGCCGCCGGACCCTGCCGATCGCGCTGAAGATCGCGTGGAACGACGCCGCGAAGACCTACCGGCTGGCCGACGCCATCACCACCCCGACCGTCCTGGCCGCCGACTACCTCCGGCACGCCATCGCCGGACAGCGGGTGCTCGCGATCTCCTGCGGTCTCGACGCCTCGCGCTACACGGCCCGGATCGGGCGGCCCGCCGGCAACGACATCGTCTTCGTCGGTCGTGTCGCCCCGGAGAAGAACCTCGACGTGCTCGTCCGGGCGCTCCCGCTGCTGCCGGCGGAACTCCACGCGACGCTCACCATCGTCGGCGGCGGCGAGATGATCCCGAAGCTGAAGACGCTCGTGCAGGAACTCGGGCTCACCGACCGCGTCCGGTTCGCCGGGTTCGTCTCGGACGAGGCCAAGCGCCAGGCACTGACGAACGGCACCGTGTTCGCGATGCCCTCGACCGCGGAGCTGCAGAGCATCTCGTCGCTCGAGGCGATGGCGTCAGGGCTGCCGGTCGTCGCCGCGGACTCGATGGCGCTGCCGCACCTGATCGACGGCAACGGGTACCTGTTCACCCCGGGCGACGTGCAGGACCTCGCGGCGAAGCTCACGCAGGTGCTGCAGGCGTCGGAGAGCGACTACCAGGCGATGCGGGAGCGCAGCCTGACCATGATCGAGGCACACGACATCAACCGGACGCTCGCGACGTTCGAGTCGCTGTATCGTGGGGAGCCGGTGGCCTGACGGTCCCCGACGAGGGGCGGTAGCCAAGCTGGTCAAGGCACTCGGCTCATAACCGAACGATCGCGGGTTCAAGTCCCGCCCGCCCTACCGAGCAGTCCAGAAAGGCTGGCCCGCCCGTGCACCTGCCCCGACGACGAGACACCCCCGACGACCACGCGCCGACCCCGAACGTGACGTTCGAGGCCACCCGGGTCGGCACGGGCGTGCGCGTCAACGCCTTCCGCATCGGCTTCATGGGCGCCCTCGGCGTGCTCATCGCCCTGCTCGCCGGCGTGATCGTCCAGCAGCTCAGCACGGTCCTGGTCTACATCGGCGTCGCGCTCTTCCTGTCGCTCGGCATCGACCCGCTGGTCTCCTTCCTCGAGCGCTTCATCCCGCGGTGGGCGGCGATCACCATCGTCGTCGTCGGGGTGCTCTCCGCCTTCGCCGGCGTGGTGTTCGCGGTCGTCCCGATCCTCATCCAGCAGGCGACGAACCTCGTCCAGAACTTCCCGGAGATCATCCAGGACATCTCGCGGCAGGAGTGGTTCCAGGACCTGTCGCAGCAGTTCGCGGGTGCGTTCGACGTGGACCACGCACTGCAGTCGCTGCAGTCCTTCGTCGAGGACCCGGGCAACCTCCTGAGCCTCGGCGGCGGCATCCTGGCGGTCGGCAGCGGCATCCTGTCCGGACTGACCGGCGCCGTGATCGTCATCATCCTGATGCTGTACTTCCTGGCCTCGATGCGGGGCCTGAAGTCGATGGCGTACCGCTTCGTCCCGGCGACCCGTCGGCAGAACTTCGTCGACGTCAGCGAGCAGATCACCCAGGCCGTGGGGCGGTACGTCGTCGGGCAGATCAGCCAGGCGCTCATCAACGGCATCCTCAGCCTGGTGTTCCTGCTCGTGATCGGCGCGCCGCTGCCGGTGCTGCTGGCGACCTTCGCGTTCCTCGGCTCGCTCATCCCGCTGGTCGGCACCCTGGCCGCCGCGGTCGTCATCTCGCTGCTCTGCCTGTTCGCCTCGCCGGCCACCGCGCTCGCGGCCGCGATCTACTACCTCGTCTACATGCAGGTCGAGGCGTACCTCATCTCCCCGCGCATCATGTCGCGGGCGGTACAGGTCCCCGGTGCCCTCGTGGTCATCGCCGCGGTCGCCGGCGGCACGATCGGCGGGGTCCTCGGTGCGCTGGTCGCCGTGCCGGTCGCCGCCTCGGTGATCATCATCGTGCAGAAGGTCATCTACCCGCGCCAGGAGCAGTCGTGACCGACCTCGCCGAGCACGTCGCCGCGCGGGACGCCTGGGCCAGGAGCGCCCGCGGCCCGCTCGCCCTGGTGAACGCGCAGCACGTCGACCGGCCGCAGCCGGTGTGGCCGGTCGCGGGGCAGTGGGCACCGGCTCCGGGCGGGCTCACGGTCACCGCCGCCGTGTCGGACGGCGTCGTCGTCGACGGTGTCCCGGTGGACGGCACGGTGCTGGTCGCCGGTGACACCGCAGTGGTGCCCTCGACGGTCGCCTTCGCCGACGGACTCGCCGGGACGGTGCACGGCCGGACGATCGACGACCAGGTGCTCCGGGTCTGGGACCCGGCGTCCGACGCGGTCTCCCGCTTCGCCCGGATCGCGCGATTCGCCCCGAGTCCGGAGGGGTGGGTCACGACCGGCAGGTACGAACCGCGGTCCGGCCTGGAGGCACCCGGTCACCTCACCGACGCCGCCGGCGACGCCCTGCCGATCGCGGGCACGATCACGACCACCGTCGACGGCGTCACGGTGCGTCTCACCGCGGTCCGGTCCGCGCCGTTCCACGGCCGTCCGCGGCTGCAGCTCATCGTGCAGGACGGCACCAGCGCCCTGCCGGAGGACGACCCCGGCAGCTCGTACTCGATGGGCCGCTTCCTGTACCTCGACGAGCCGGACGGCGCCGCCGACGTCACCCTCGACTGGGAGTGGCTCGTGCTGCCGCCGTGCGCGTTCTCGTACCAGTACGCCTGCCCGGTCCCGCCGGAGGAGAACCGGATCCCGGTCTCCGTGACCGCGGGGGAGCGGCACCCGGTCGACACCACCGGAGCCGTGCTGCACTGACCTCGTCTCCGCCCGGTGCCCGACGGGTGTGGCGTTCCCAGCGCGGACGCTGCATAATGGGCGTGTCCGCAGGGACATCACAATCTGATACCGATGGTTCCGCTACGGGACTCCGCACCACAGGTCGATGGGGAAGTCGCACCTGACGAAGCGGAGGAATCGTGAACGGAACGACGACAGGAGTGCTCTACGTGCACTCCTCACCACGCGCGCTCTGCCCGCACGTCGAATGGGCAGCAGGTCGCGCGATGAGCCGCGCCGTGAACTTCTCGTGGCTCGACCAGCCCGCGCTCGACGGTTCCCGTCGGACGGAGTTCACGTGGACCGGGCAGGTCGGCACCGGCGCGGCGATCGCCTCTGCCCTGCGCGGCTGGGAGCACCTGCGCTACGAGGTCACCGAGGAGCCCACGGCGCAGTCCGACGGCGGCCGATGGATGCACACGCCCGACCTCGGCGTCTTCTTCGCGCAGACGGACGTCTCCGGCAACATGGTCGTTCCCGAGGACCGCGTGCGCTACGCCATGGAGGTCGCCGGCAGCAACGCCCTCGAACTCCACCGTGAGCTCCGGCTCGCCCTCGGGCAGGCCTGGGACGACGAGCTCGAGCCCTTCCGGCAGGCCGCCGAGGGCAACCCGGTCGTCTGGCTGCACCGCGTCGGTTGACCGTACCCGCTTCCTCCGCACCACCTCGGACGCCGCCCGCTCCCTCCGGAGCCGGCGGCGTCCGTCGTGCTGCGGATCGCCGGCACGACGGACGGCGCCTGCCGCTGCCCCTGCAGTCGCACGACAAGCCGCCGGCGGACGTCCGGGTCGCAGGACATGCCGTCGGAGACGAAGGTGAGCGGCATGTCGTGCAACCGGAAGCGGCCGAAGGCGGGGGCGGACGTGGTGCGGGAGGTGGGCCACGGGGACGACGGAGGCCCGCCCTGCGGATGCAGGGCGGGCCTCCAGACCGACGTGGGCCGGCGACGACCGATCAGGCCGTGCGGAACGCCACCACGGCGTTGTGCCCGCCGAAGCCGAACGAGTTGCTCACCGCGAGCAGGTCGCCCGCCGGCAGTTCGCGCGGCGCGGTCGCGACGTCCATGACGATCTCCGGGTCCTGCTCGGTCATGTTGATGGTCGGCGGCGCGACGCGCTCGTGCAGCGCCAAGACCGTGAACGCGGCCTCGATGGCCCCGGCGCCACCGAGCAGGTGACCGGTCGACGCCTTGGTCGCGGAGACGACCACGTTGTCGAGGTGGTCGCCGAAGACCCGGCGCATGGCGTGGTACTCGGCCACGTCGCCGACCGGGGTCGAGGTGGCGTGGGCGTTGACGTGGACGACGTCCTCGCGGGCGGCGTCGGCGTGCTCGAGGGCGGTGATGACCGCGCGGGCGGCGGCGCTGCCCTCGGGGTCCGGAGCGGTGATGTGGAAGGCGTCCGAGGTGATGCCGGCACCGGCGACCTCGGCGTAGATCGTCGCGCCGCGGGCCTCGGCGTGCTCCTTCGACTCGAGGATGAGCGCCGCGGCGCCGTCGCCGAGCACGAAGCCGTCGCGCGTGACGTCGTACGGCCGCGAGGCCGTCTCGGGGGAGTCGTTGCGGCGCGACAGGGCCTGCATCGCGGCGAACGCGGCGAGGGGCAGCGGGTGCAGCGCGGCCTCGGCGCCACCGGTGATGACGATGTCGGCGTCGCCGTCGGCGATGTGCCGGTAGGCCTCGGCCAGCGACTCGGTGGACGAGGCGCAGGCGGACAGGTACGTGCGGGCGCCACCGCGGGCGCCGAACTCCATCTCGATGGCGGCGGCTGGGCCGTTCGCCATGAGCATCGGCACCGTCATCGGCATGACGCGACGCGGGCCCTTCTCGCGCAGGGTGTCCCAGGCGTCGAGGAGCGTGTTGACGCCGCCGATGCCGGTCGCCCAGTCGACGATGAGGCGCTCGGGCACGACGGTCTCGGGGTCGATGCCGGCGTCTGCCCAGGCCTCGCGGGCGGCGACGAGCGACAGCTGCGACGACGGGTCGAGGCGCTTGGTCTCCGGGCGGGTGAGCTGGTCGGTCAGGAAGCGGCGCGCCTGGCCCGCGAACTCGACGGGGATCTCGAGCGACGAGTAGCGCTCGTCCTCGATGCGGGTGATGCCGGACCGGCCGGCGAGCAGCGCCTCCCAGGTCTCCCGGGCGGTCGCGGCGAGGGGTGTGATCGCACCGATCCCGGTGACGACGACGGTCTTCTTGGTCATGGAACGACGTGTTCTTTCGTGTGGACGAGTCGGCGGGACGACCCGCCGTTGTGAACGAGGAGAGCGCCGCGGACCGCGGAGTGTGCGCGGTCCGCGGCGCTCAGGAAGCTCGCGTCAGGCCTGGGCCTTGGTGATGTAGTCGACGGCGTCGCCCACGGTCTTGAGGTTCTTGACCTCTTCGTCCGGGATCTTCACGTCGAACTTCTCCTCGGCGTTCACGACGATGGTCATCATCGAGATCGAGTCGATGTCGAGGTCGTCGGTGAACGACTTGTCGGCGGCGACGGTGTCGGTCGCGATGCCGGTCTCGTCGTTGATCAGCTCGGCCAGGCCGGCGAGGACTTCTTCGTTGGACAGGGCCATGGGTGTTCTCCTTGAGGGGGGTGTCGTTTGACCGTGGACCAGCCTAGGGCACGAGTGGTACGGGTGCCCGGAGCCGAGCCGGGATGGGGGACTAGGGGAGGACGACGACCTGCGCGCCGAACACGAGACCGGCACCGAAGCCGATCTGCAGCGCGAGACCGCCGGAGAGCTCCGGGTGCTCCTCGAGCAGGCGGTGCGTGGCGAGCGGGATGCTCGCGGCCGAGGTGTTGCCGGTGGTGGTGATGTCGCGGGCGATCGTCACCGTGTCGGGCAGGCCGAGCTGCTTCGCGAACTCGTCGATGATGCGGATGTTCGCCTGGTGCGGCACGAACGCGGCGAGGTCCGACGGAGCGACGCCCGCGGTCTCGAGTGCCTGACGTGCGACCTTGACCATCTCCCACACGGCCCAGCGGAAGACCGTCTGACCGGCCTGGCGCATCGTCGGGCGCGGGGCGCCGGCGGCCCACTCGTTGTAGGTCGCCGTCATGCCGATGGCGTCCCACTTCGAGCCGTCCGACCCCCAGATCGTCGGGGCGATGCCGGGGAAGTCGCTCGGGCCGACGACCGCGGCGCCCGCGCCGTCGCCGAGGAGGAAGGAGATCGAGCGGTCGGTCGGGTCGACCACGTCGCTGAGCTTCTCGGCGCCCACGACGAGCACGTGGTCGGCGAGGCCGGACTTGATGAACGAGTCCGCCTGGGCGATGCCGTACGCGTAGCCGGCGCAGGCCGCGCTGACGTCGTAGGCCGCGGCCGGCGTCGCGCCGATGCGCTCGGCGAGCAGGGACGCCATCGACGGGGTCGCGACGGTGTGGGTGACGGTGCTGACGAGCACGACACCGATCTGCTCCGGGGTGATGCCGGCCTTCTCGATGGCCTCGCGCGCTGCGGTCTCGGCGAGGTCGACCGCCTCGACGTCGGCGCCGGCGCGCTTGCGGGTGACGATGCCGGTGCGCTGGCGGATCCACTCGTCGGAGGAGTCGATCGGGCCGACGAGGTCGTCGTTCGGCACGACGTGCTCACCGCGGGCGGCGCCGAACGCCAGGATGCGGGTGTACTCGTGGCCGCGACGCTGCTGCAGCATCGGCCGGGAGGCGCGGGTCGCGTCCGTCCCGTCGGCTGCGGGGGACGGCGTGGTGGCGTCGGTCATGCGGTTGCGTCTGCTTCCTGGCCTGCGGTCTCGCTGTCGTGCTGCAGGAGCTCGATCGCGGCGGGCAGGTCGTCGGGGGTCTTCACGGCGACGGTGGGGGTACCGCGCAGGCCGCGCTTGGCGAGCCCGACGAGCGCGCCCGCCGGCGCGAGTTCGATGATGCCGGTGACGCCGGCGGTCGAGAACGACTCCATGACCGCGTCCCAGTGCACGGGGTTCGCGATCTGGCGGACCATCAGGTCGACGAAGTGCCGGCCGTCGTCCACGCGCGAGCCGTCGGCGTTCGTCCAGATGGGCAGCGTCGGGTCCTGCACCGTGGTGGCGGCGGCGACCGGGGTGACCCGGTCGACCGCGGGGACCATGTACCGGGTGTGGAACGCACCGGCGACGGCGAGCGGGACGACCCGGGCGCGCGCGGGCGGCTCGGCGGCCAGCGCCGCGATGCCCTCGGCGGGACCGGCGACGACGGTCTGCCCGCCGCCGTTGTGGTTCGCGGGTACGAGGCCGTGCTGCTCGAGGGCCGCGGCGACCGCGTCGGCGTCGCCACCGAGCACGGCGGCCATCGAGGTCGGCTCGAGCGCTGCGGCGTCGGCCATCGCCCGGCCGCGCTCGGCGACGAGGGCGACGGCGTCGGTGGGCTCGAGGATCCCGGCGACGCCGGCGGCGGTGAACTCGCCGACCGAGTGCCCGGCGACGCCACCGACCAGGGCGCGACGGCCGTCGGCGAGCAGGGCGTCCGCGGTCACGAGCCCGGCGGCGACGATGAGCGGTTGCGCGAGGGCGGTGTCCTTGATGGTGTCCGCGTCGGAGTTCGTGCCGTGCTCGACGAGGTCGACGCCGATCGCCTCGGACCACGCTCCGACGCGGTCACGGACGGCGGAGTCCTCGAGCCAGGGGGCGAGGAAGCCGGGGGTCTGGGAGCCCTGTCCGGGCGCGACGACGACGATCACCGGTCAATCCTTGCTGCCGATGTCGCTCCGGTCCGTGTGGACATCCGACAGCGATCCGGCGGGGACGTTGTGCGATCCCTACCGGGAAGGATCGTCAGCGGCGGTTGGGCAGGCGGCGCCGGCCGGCGTTCGACTCGGACATCGCGCCGAGGATGAGCGCCGACTGCACGATCAGGGCGTCGCGGGCGTGCGTGGCGTCCCACCCGATGACGTCGGCGACCCGGCGGAGCCGGTAGCGGACGGTGTTCGGGTGCACGAAGAGCTCGCGGGCCGTCGCCTCGAGCGAGCGACCGGTGTCGAGGTAGCACCAGAGCGTCTGCAGCAGCTCGGTCGACTGGTCCTTGAGCGGCACGTAGATGCGCTGCACCAGGGCCGACCGGGCGAGCGGGTCACCCGCCAGGGCCCGCTCCGGGAGCAGGTCGTCGGCGAGGGCCGGACGGGGAGCACCACGCCACGCCCGCGCGACGGCGAACCCGGCGAGGGCGCCCTTCGCGCTGGTCGAGGCGTCGACGACCCCGGGGACCTCGTTGCCGAGCACCAGGTGTCCCTCGCCGAAGGACGGTTCGAGCGCCTGGGCGATGGCGGTGAAGGACACCGGTTCCTCGCCCTCGGGCACGTCCTCCCTCGGGGTGGCACGACCGATGACGACCACGAGCCGCGAGCCCTGCACGCCGATGAGCACGTCGGCGTCCATGTGCCGCGCGGTCCGGCGGATCTGGTCGACCTCGAGCTGCTTCGGCGCGTTGCCGACCAGGACCGCGACCTCGCCGTGGCCGTGCCAACCGAGCGCGGCGATGCGGGAGGGGAGCTCGTCGTCGTACTCGCCGGACAGGATCGAGTCCACGACCAGGGCCTCGAGCCGGGCGTCCCACAGCCCGCGGGCCTCTGCCGCGCGGGCGTAGACGTCGGCTGCTGCGAAGGCGATGTCGCGCGAGTACTTCAGGATCGCCTCCTGCAGCATCTCGTCGTCCTTCGCGCGCTCCTCGACGACGGTCACCACGACGCGGATGAGCTGCAGCGTCTGCTGCAGGCTCACCGAGCGCAGGAGCTCCCGGGGTGCGGAGCCGAACACGTCGGCCGCGGCGATCCACGGCGTCGAGGCGGTGCCCTCGAGCCACGAGATGAACGAGGTGATCCCCGCCTGGGCCACGAGTCCGACGGCGGACCGGCGCCCTGGTGGCATCTCGCTGTACCAGGGCAGCGTGTCCTCGAGCCGCTTGATCGTCGCGGTGGAGAGTTCGCCCGACACCTGCCGGAGCCAGGAGAGCGCGCGTTCGCGTTCCCTCTCCTGGCTCGCGGCAGGGACGGTGCGGGGTGTGCTCACCGGAGGATCAGGCCTCTCCGCCCGCGCTGCCGGTGGTGCCGGCGTTCACGTCGTGCAGGCGGTACTTGTCGATCGCCTGCTGGACGACGGCGCGGTCGACCTTGCCCTGCTTCGCGAGCTGCTGCAGCGTCCGCACGACGACCGAGGGGCCGTCGATGTGGAAGAAGCGGCGGGCCGCGGGGCGGGTGTCCGAGAAGCCGAAGCCGTCGGCACCGAGCGTGGCGTAGTCGGTCGGGACGAACGGACGGATCTGCTCCTGCACGGCGTGCATGAAGTCGCTCACCGCGACGACCGGGCCCTCGGTGCCGAGCAGCCGCTCGGTGACGTACGGGGTGCGCGGCTGCTCGTCCGGGTTGAGGAACGCCTGCTGCTCGGCGTCGAGACCGTCGCGGGTCAGCTCGCCCCAGCTCGTGACGCTCCAGACGTCGGCGGACACGCCCCAGTCCTCCGCGAGGAGCTGCTGCGCCTCGAGGATCCACGGCACCGCGACGCCGGACGCGAGCAGCTGGGCCTTCGGGCCGTCGTGCTCGCTCGGCTTGAGCAGGTACATGCCCTTGACGATGCCCTCGACGTCGACGCCCTCGGGCTCGGCCGGCTGCACGATCGGCTCGTTGTAGACCGTGAGGTAGTACATGACGTTCGGGTCGGCGTGCTTCGGCGAGCCGTCCTCGTTCGTGCCGTACATGCGCTCGAGGCCGGACTTGACGATGTGGCCGATCTCGTAGCCGTAGGCGGGGTCGTACGACACGACCGCCGGGTTCGTCGCCGCGAGGAGCGGCGAGTGCCCGTCGGCGTGCTGCAGGCCCTCACCAGTCAGGGTGGTGCGACCGGCGGTCGCACCGATCATGAAGCCGCGCGCCATCTGGTCGCCGGCGGCCCAGATCGCGTCACCGGTGCGCTGGAAGCCGAACATCGAGTAGAAGACGTAGACCGGGATGAGCGGCTCGCCCTGCGTCGAGTACGACGTCCCGATGGCGGTGAACGCCGCGAGGGCGCCCGCTTCGTTGATGCCGACGTGGACGATCTGGCCCTGCGGGCTCTCCTTGTAGGCCAGGAGCAGCTCGCGGTCGACCGACGTGTAGTGCTGGCCGTTCGGGTTGTAGATCTTCGCCGTCGGGAAGTAGGCGTCCATGCCGAAGGTGCGTGCCTCGTCCGGGATGATCGGGACCACGCGGTCGCCGAAGTCCGGGGAACGGAGCAGGTCCTTGAGCAGGCGGGCGAACGCCATCGTCGTGGCGACCTCCTGCTTGCCGGAGCCCTTCTTGACGACCTGGTACTTCGACTCGTCCGGCAGCGTGAACTGCGTGTACTTGGTGCGGCGCTCCGGGACGTACCCGCCGAGCGCGCGGCGACGCTCGTGCATGTACTGGATCGCCTCGTCGTCGTTGCCCGGGTGGTAGTACGGCGGCGTGTAGGGGTTCTCCTCGAGCTGCGCGTCCGAGATCGGGATGCGCATCTCGTCGCGGAACTGCTTGAGGTTGTCGAGGGTCAGCTTCTTCATCTGGTGGGTCGCGTTGCGGCCCTCGAAGCTCGGCCCGAGGCCGTAGCCCTTGACGGTCTTCGCCAGGATGACGGTCGGCTGGCCCTTGTGCTCGGTCGCGGCCTTGAACGCGGCGTAGACCTTGCGGTAGTCGTGGCCGCCGCGCTTGAGGTTCCAGATCTGGTCGTCCGAGTAGCCCTCGACGAGCTGGAGCGCCTTCGGGTCGCGCCCGAAGAAGTTCTCGCGGACGTAGGCGCCGTTCTCGGCCTTGTACGTCTGGTAGTCGCCGTCGGGCGTCGCGTTCATCAGGTTGAGGAGCGCGCCCTCGGTGTCACGGGCGAGCAGGTCGTCCCACTCGCGGCCCCAGACGACCTTGATGACGTTCCAGCCGGCGCCGCGGAAGAACGCCTCGAGTTCCTGGATGATCTTGCCGTTGCCGCGGACGGGGCCGTCGAGGCGCTGGAGGTTGCAGTTGATGACGAAGTTCAGGTTGTCGAGCCCGTCGTTCGCCGCGACCTGCAGCTGCCCGCGCGACTCGACCTCGTCCATCTCGCCGTCGCCGAGGAACGCCCAGACCTGCTGGTCGGCGGCGTCCTTGATCCCGCGGTTGGACAGGTACTTGGCCTGCTGCGCCTGGTAGATCGCGTTGATCGGGCCGATGCCCATCGACACGGTCGGGAACTGCCAGAAGTGCGGCATGAGACGCGGGTGCGGGTAGGACGACAGCCCACCGCCGGCGTGCGACTTCTCCTGGCGGAAGCCGTCGAGCTGGTCCTCGCTGAGACGACCCTCCATGTAGGCGCGTGCGTACATGCCGGGGAGGCGTGGCCCTGGAAGAACACCTGGTCGCCGCCGGACGGGTGGTCCTGCGCACGGAAGAAGTGGTTGTAGCCGACCTCGTACATGGCGGCGCTCGACGCGTACGTCGAGATGTGGCCGCCGACCGCGACACCGGGACGCTGGGCGCGGTGCACCGTGATGGCGGCGTTCCACCGGATCCACCGGCGGTAGCGGCGCTCGAGTTCCTCGTCACCGGGGAACTCGGGCTCGTCCTCGGGCGCGATCGTGTTGACGTAGTCGGTCGTCGGGACCATGGGCACGCCGAGGTGCAGCTCGTTCGAGCGCTTCAGCAGGCTCTGCATGATCTCGCGCGCCCGCTGGTGGCCGTGCGTCGCGACGAGCCCGTCGAGCGACTCACGCCACTCTGCGGTCTCCTCGGGGTCCTGGTCGGTCCCTGCGGTGCTGCGCGGGTCCTGGTCGTTCACCGTCACCCTTGACCTCGTTCGTTCTCGTGGTGGTGGACATGGGGGCCACCGGTGGTCGGGTCACGACCGGATGGGGCCCACACCACCTTAGGCCCCAGGACCGACGCCTTCGCTGATGGTGACGTGCAGGTGGACGGGTACTTGCGTCCTGGTGTCGTCGGCGTACGATTGCCGATCGTGCACGGGCGACCCGCACGTGCGCACGCGACACGGGCACACCCCACGCCCGAGGAAGAAGCAACGCACCGATGGCCCTGGAGATCGGCTCACTCGCGCCGGACTTCGAGCTCCCGAACCAGTTCGGTGAGCACGTCCGCCTCAGCGACTTCCGGGGCGTCCGCCCGGTCGCCCTCGTCTTCTTCCCGCTGGCGTTCTCGTCCGGCTGCACCAACGAGCTCTGCACCCTGCAGGACAACATCGCGATGTTCCAGGACCAGCGCGTCGAGCTGATCGGCATCTCCGTCGACTCGAAGGCCACGCTCCGCTCGTTCGCCGAGACGCACGGCTACGACTTCGAGCTGCTCGCGGACTTCTGGCCGCACGGCGCGGTGTCGAAGGAGTACGGCGTGTTCCTCGACAAGAAGGGCTTCGCGACCCGCGCGACCTTCGTCATCGACGTGCACGGCCGGATCAAGGCCTCGATCATCACCGAGCCGGGGCTGCAGCGCGACGTCGCCGAGTACCGCGAGGCGCTCGACCGTCTCGCCGCGTGCGCCGCGCCCGTCCCGGTCGCCTGAGACCGGCCGCGGCCCTCGGCACGACGCCGTACGCGCCGTGGCCGGTGCGCGACGCGCCCGCCGCGTGGGGACTGGCGCGCTCCGTGGTGCCCACCGGCAGCGGACCCGTCGTGGTGCACCACCGACCGGGACCCGATCCGGTGCTGCTGCTCCACGGCGTCGCCGGGTCGTGGACGACGTGGACGCCCCTGCTCGCCGCCGCCGGCGGCATCGGCGACCGGGGTCTCGTGCTCGTCGACCTGCCCGGCTGGGGATCGTCGCCGGAGCCCTCGACGCCGTTCACCGTGGACGACGGCGTCCGCGTGCTCGTCGAGGTCCTCGACGCACTCGCCGTGGGGTCGGTCGACGTCGTCGGGCACTCGATGGGCGCCTTCGTGGGACTGCACCTCGCGGTGGTGGCCCCGGACCGCGTCCGGTCGCTCGGGCTCGTGTCGGGCACCACGACCGCGACCGTCCGCGCCGCCCGGCACCCCTGGAGGGCGCTCGTCTCCCTGCCCGCGTTCACGCTGTTGCGCGCCGGGCTCCTCGTGACGGGGCGGTCGGCACGGCGGATCCTCCGCGCCACCGCCCGGACCGGACTCCTCCCGGTCCTCGCCGCGCCCGTGTTCGCACACGTGCGTCGCCTCGACCCGAGCGTGCTCGACGCCTTCGTCGAGGAGTTCCGGCCCGGACGCTTCACTGCGGCCGCGCGCGACGCGGCCCACCACGACGTCGAGCGGTGGAGCGCGGTCGCCTGTCCGGTGGCGGCGGTCCTCGGACGCGGGGACGTCTTCGCCCGGGTGACCGACCTCGACGACCTGCGCCGCCTGGTGCCGGGAGCCCGGACGGCCGTGCTCGAGGACTGCGGGCACTTCGCGCACGTCGAGCACCCCGAGGCCGTGGCGGCGTTCCTCGGACTCGTCGCGGCGCAGGGCTGACGACGCCGTCAGCGCACGAGCGCCCGCCGCGTCGGGAAGGTCGTGGCGACCCGCGAACGCACCTCGTCCACCACCGCTCGGCGCATCGCCAGCGAGAACAACGCGTGGTCGCCGTCCGGTACCTCGACGACCGACACCCGGGCACCCCAGCGCCGGACGGCACGACGGCCGCCGTAACGCTCGAACCGCTCGATGTCCTCCGGAGCGGCGACCACGACGACGTCGGTGCCGTGCTCCACGAGCGGGCCGAGGTGTCCGACGACCCCACCGAGGGCACCGCGGCGGGCGACCGCGTCGCGCACCACTGCTGGAACCAGCCGGTTGTACGGACCGCGGAGCGCGCGCCGCAGCCGGGAGGCATCAGCGACGGCCTGCGCCGACTCGGCGTAGGTCCCGGGCGCGGCCGGTGTGCGCCGGTAGTCGTTCGGGCTGATCTCGACGACGAGGCGCGGGTTCTCGACCACCGCGCGGCCGGCGATCCACGCACCGGCACACATGCCGACGATCGCGAGCCGTTCGGAGGGGATGCGCAGCGCCCTGACCACCTCGTGCTGGTCGTCGACCCACTCCTGGGCGAACAGGAACGCGTCCTCGTCCGCCCGCACCGCGGAGCTCTCACCCGTCCCGCGTCGGTCGACCCGCACGACGCGGACGCCGTCCCGGGCGAGCGTGCGGGCGAGCGCGACCTGGTAGTCGACCGCGCCGGTGCGGTGCTCGGCGCCGCCGTTGTGGAGCAGCACGACCGGGGCGTCCTCGTCCTGGGCCGACGACACGGTCTCCACGGCGAAGAGCCCGTGCGGACCGAGCTGGAGCACCCGCTCGGACACGCGGTCGTCCACGTCGAGCACCTCGGCGACCGCAGGCGGCGTGGTCGGGACGCCCGCGGCGGGAGCCCAGCGGTCGAGCCGCCGGGCGACCGCCTCGACGGCCTCCCCGGGGATCCTGGCGTCGATGCTCGTGCCGTCCAGGAGCTCGGCGGTGCCGGGTACCTCGAGGACCTCCGCGGAGGCGAGCGCGCGAGGTGCGGCGCCGCCCGGTCGGACGACCGCGACCGTCGTCGCGGCACGCGGCGGGTACGTCAGCGCCCCGATGGCCGCGAGCTCCTCCGGGCCGAGGTCGATGCCGACGAGCGACTCGGTCCGGTCGAGGACCCGGTCGGGCCCGATCGCGATCGCCGCGAGGGCCCGCTGTCGACGCAGCCAGGCGCGGCCGGACGCCGGGGCGTCCCACACCACCAGGGCGTCCTCGTCGGTCGCGGCGGCCGCGGCGACGAGGGCCGCCGAGGCGAGGCCGACGAAGGCGACGTGCTCCACGCCGGACCGACGCAGCAGGGCCGCGGCTGCGCGTGCGGACCGGACCTGCGCGTCGGGGTCGTCGTCGTCCGCGGAGTCCCCACGTCCGGACGGGTCGTAGCGCACCGAGGCCACGCCACGTGCCTCCAGGCGGTCCGCCAGCAGGCGCAACGTGCGGTACGCGATCACGCCCTCCTGGCCGAGCGGCGGGCAGAGGACGACGCCGGCGCGCGCGGTGGACGACGGCAGCTGCACGGCGACCCGCAGCGCGGGGGAGCCTGCCCAGCCGTGGTGGGTGGTCACAGCGCCAGGGCCGCGCGGACGTCCGACGTCCAGCGGTCCGGGTCGGTGCCGTGCGCGGCGAACAGGGCGATCGTGATGCGCTCGAGGCCGAACGCGAGGCACGCACTGTGCGCGACCTCGCCGTCGGTGGTGCGGAGCCCGAACGCGGTGCCGAAGTGGTCCTCGTGCAGGTTCGCCGACGCGATCGCCGTCGCGTCGTGGTCCGGCCCGTGGACCGGGGTGACGAACTCGTACTTCAGGGACTGCTCGACCTGGTTGCGGGCGAGCATCTGCCCGACGCGGCCGAAGAACGGGTCGTTCGCCGGCACGACGTCGATCGCCAGGCCGAAGGACTCCAGGAGCGCGCGCATGCCCGGGATCCGGCCGTCGCGGTGCGCCTTCGCCGACTCCGGGGTGCCGACGTGCACGAACTCGTGCATGTGGAACGCCTGCAGGCGCATCGGGTCGAGGGAGGGCTCGCGGCGGAAGGAGTCGCCGACGATGTCGAACGCCCGGCCGCCCTCGGGGACGGTGTCGCCGATCAGGCCGTAGACCGGGTGGCACACCGCGGGGGTGAGCATCAGGTCGGCCGGCTCGAGGAAGGTCTCCCAGCGCTCGCCGCGCTCCCGGGCGGCGAGCAGGGCGCGGTGGGTGCGGTCGTCGCCGGTGAACCCGGAGATCGACGCGGCCAGGTCGGGGAAGGACGCGATGTAGTCGGTGCGCTCGAAGGCTGCCAGGGGCTCGACCGGCGGGAAGCGCAGGACCTCGGCGTCGAGGTCGGCCTGGCTCCGCACGGCTGCGGCGTCGACGGCCGCGTACACGCGCTCGAAGACGCCGGTGCGTCCGTAGAGCCCGGGGGAGCCGAGGTCGATGAGCACGCCGTCGGCGAGCAGGCGCCCGCGCAGGTCGGCTCGGGCGGCGTCCAGGGCGGACGTGGTGGTGGGGTCGGTGATCGTCACAGGATCGCTCCGCTCATCAGTGCCAGTGCGGCGTCGTTGTGGAGGAGCCGGTCGTTGCTCACCATGACGGCGGCTCCGTGGGCGTCCCGGAGGTGTCGGGCGGTGCTCAGCGGCCCGGAGGCGGCGTAGCCGGCGATGCCGACGACGCGCATCGCCGCCGTCACGATGTCGACGACCCGCTCGGACGCGGCGACCTTGAGGGCGTTCGCGGCGAGCGCGGACGCCGGGGACTCGAGGACGGACGGGTCCTCGGCTGCTCGGTCGAAGCGCTCCGCCGCGTGGCGCACGGCGTCGGCGAGGGTCTGCAGCTCCACCAGCAGCTCGGCGAGCCGGAGGGCCCCGGGCGGGGTCGTCCCGACGGCGGCACGAGCCTGCTTCCGGACCGCGCTGCGGGCACGGTCCGCGGCCGCAGCCGCGATGCCGGTCCACACGGATGCCCAGAGGACGTGCGAGACCGGCAGGACGGTCCGCGCCGAGATCGTGGCGTAGTCGTCGCGGAGCACCCGGTCCTCGTGGGTCTCGGCGTCGAGCACCCACCCGTGGCTGCACGTGCCGCGGAGCCCGAGGGTGTCCCACGTGGACGTCTGCGTCAGCGTCGTGTCCTCGGGGAGGCAGACGACGAGCCGCTGGTCCGAGGGGGCGGCGTCCGGGTCGCGGCGGGCGGTGACGAACACGGCGTCGGCCTCGGTCGCGTAGGAGATCACCGGCGCCTCCTTGTGGAGGTGGATCCGGCCCGCCGCCGAGGTCTCGATGGCGCAGGTGCTCCGTCGCGCGTCGCCGCCGATGCCCTTCTCGGTGGTCGAGGAGGCCACCAGCGCCCCCGCCAGCACCGCCTCGGTCATCGCGGTGATGCCGAGCCCCACGCCGCCGTGCCGCCAGAGCGCCATCGCCTGACCGTGGTGCATCGCGAACACCATCCCGGTCGCGGCGCAGGCGCGCCCGAGGGTCGTCGCGATCGCGGAGAGCTCGGTGAGGGTCGCCCCCTCGCCGCCGAGCGCGGTCGGCACCGCGGCCGCCAGGAGCCCGTGCTCCTTCATGGCGGCGATCGCCTCGCGCGGGGGGCGTGCGTCGCGGTCGACCTCGTCGGCGTGGCGTGCGGCGACCTCGGCGACGCGTGCGGCACGGGCGGCGAAGCGGTCGGCTGCGCCGGCTCCGGCCGTGGTCGGGCCGGTTGCGGCGACGTCGTCGTCGACCAGCAGGTCGGTGCTCACGCCGCGGCCTCGGCAGCGGCCGCGATCGACTCGATCGTGGCGAAGGTCGAACGGTGCAGCAGGGCGTCCGGGAACTCCACGTCGAGCTCGTCCTCGACCGCGAGCATCACGTTCACCGTGGCGTGCGAGGTGAGCCCGAGGACGTAGAGGTCCGCGATGGACGCGACGTCGGAGGCGTCGACGGAGAGGTGGCCGTGCTCGGCGAGGGCCCGTCGGACGGCCTGCTCGGCGCGGGGTGCGGCGAGGGCGACGGAGGGGGATGCGGAGGTCGGGTCCTGGTGCATGTGAGCCACCCTAGGGAGGGTGCGGACCCGGAAAACCGCCGTGCCGGTGCGTGATCCCGCACGTGCTCCGCAAGGTGCGCCGGGTCCCGCCGGCCGGCACCGGACCGGCGGTCGGTCAGCGCTCGGCGAGCGCGACGGCGGTCGCGACCGCCAGCCCCCGTTCGTGTGACAGGGACACCGCGACGGGGCCGCACCCGAGGGCGGCGGCGAGCTCGGCGGCGCGTCCGGACAGCTCGACGACCGGTGCGCCGGCGGTGTCCAGCACCACCGCGACCTCGGTCGGCAGGACCGCGTCGTCCGGCGCGGGACGCAGGAGCTTCACGACGGCCTCCTTGCCGGCGAACCGGGCCGCGAGGCGCTCGGGGTCGTCGCCGCAGTCGGCCCGTTCCCGCTCGGTGAACACCCGCGACAGGTAGCGCTCGCCGTGGGCGGTGATGCCGGCGACCACGTCCTCGACCGCGGCGAGGTCGGTGCCGGTCCGGATGGTCGTCATGGACGAAGCGTACGGTGCCCGCCGCGCTGCGACCGGGCAGGCCGCGGCGACACGGCCGCGTCCGCGGCGACACTGCCGCGCCGCCGCGGCTGCGGCGCCGGCCGTTTGCCCACCGCCGGCTGCGGGACCGTCAGCGGTACTGCGGCGGCCAGTCGAAGGGCGCGGGCAGGCGCGGCACCTCGCCGATCGTCGTGACGGCGAGGACGACCTCGCGCCGGTTCGTCAGCTCGATCGAGCGCGGGTTGCCGAGGTACCGGTGTCCGTCGACCCACACCGTGAGCTCGCCGCGGAGTCCGCCGACGTGCCCCGCGCCGAGCGAGACGTCCCACTCGTCGAAGAACTGCCCGAGCGTGAAGGTCTGCCGGGTGGGCGACTCGACGTGCAGGATGCCGGAGGTGTCGTGCGTGTGCAGCTCGGCGGCGAAGCGCTCCCGTGACGAGTGCCCGACGTTCCCGGGCACGGTCACCGGCGTCGACCCGTCGAGGATCGTCAGGTGGGTGTGCACGTGCTCGGCGAGCGGCTCACCCCACACGTTCCGCAGTCCGGCCGCCTCGGCACGCGTCTGCAGGTTGGTCGGTGCCGGCCAGGGAGGCGCTGCGCGGGTCGTGCCCGCAGCCGGCGCCGTGCAGAGCGCGAGCAGGACGACGGCCACCGCCGCCACGACCGTCACGGCAATGCTGCGGGGCGCCCTCCGTCCGTCACCACCGCGCGCGCCGGAGCGGCGCCCGGTGGACGGACGGCGACCGCCGCCCGTCCGGGTCACCACTTGTCGTGCACGGTGGCGCGGAACCACCGGTCGTAGAGCTCGTGCACGGTCGTGTCGAGGCTGCCGAGGTCGAGGGCGCTGCCGTCGAGCAGGTCTGCCGCACCGGCGTTGGAGCGTGCCTGCTCGGGGTTCCGCGCCCCGGGGATGGCGGCGGTCACGCCGTCCTGTGCGACGATCCAGGCGAGCGCCGCCTGCGGGACCGAGACGCCCTCGGGCAGTGCCGCGGCGAACGCCCGCGCTGCCTGCACGCCGTCCGCGAAGTCGACGCCGCTGAAGGTCTCGCCCTGGTCGAACGCCTCGCCGTGGCGGTTGTAGTTGCGGTGGTCGCCCTCGCTGAACGTGGTCTCGGTCGTGTACTTCCCGGAGAGCAGCCCCGAGGCCAGCGGGACGCGCGCGAGGATGCCGACCCCTGCCTCCCGGGCGGCCGGCAGCACGCGGTCCAGCGGCTTGAGGCGGAACGCGTTGAGGATGACCTGCACGCTCGCGACGTGCGGACGGGCGATCGCGGTGAGCGCCTGGTCGGCGGTCTCGACGGAGACGCCGTAGGCGGCGATCGACCCGTCGGCGACGAGCGCGTCGAGGGCGTCGTACACGGCGTCGTCCTCGAAGACCGGCGTCGGCGGGCAGTGCAGCTGGACGAGGTCGAGGGTGTCCTGGCCGAGGTTCCGGCGGGACCGGTCGACCCACTCGCGGAAGTGCGCTGCGACGTAGTTCGACGGGACCTGCTCCGCACGGCGGCCCATCTTCGTCGTGACGGTCAGCGGCACGTCCGGGTTCGACCGACGCCATGCCCCGATGAGCTGTTCGCTCCGGCCGTCGCCGTACACGTCGGCGGTGTCGAAGAGGGTGACGCCGGACTCGACCGAGGCGTCCATGACGGCGGCGGCGTCCTGCTCGCTGACGGGGCCCCAGTCACCGCCGAACTGCCAGGTGCCGAGGCCGACGACGGACACGGAGCGGCCGGTGCGGCCGAGGGTGCGACTCTGCATGCCGCCCACCGTAGTCACGGCGGCCGCGGACGGCCCGGGACGATCCCCGGGGCGCAGGGCGAGCGCAGACCCGGTCGGTCAGGACCCGGTCGGTCAGGACTCGGTCGGGTGCGGCTCGGTCGCGACACCGCGGCGGAGCAGGGCTCGGGCGGCACGGGCGCGGGGGATGATCCAGAGGGCGGACCACGCCCCGATGCCGACCCAGAGCGTCACGAGCATCCCGGTCAGGAGCGGACCGTGCTGGTCGGCCATCGAGAGCGTCATCGCGGTCCACAGCACGCAGAGGACGATCTTGCCCCAGCCAGCGCCCTCGCGGTCCGCCTGCGCCTGCAGCGCCGGGACCCACTCGTCCGCCGTCACCCCGGGCGGCACGCGCTGCTCCGCGACCCAGCGCTGCACGGCCACGCAACGCTCGTACCCGCCGGCCGCTCGCCACGAGCGCAGCTGCGTCCACACGCCGATCGCCGCACCGAGGAGCCCGGCCGGCACCCCGACCCCGACGAGCAGCGCCGTGGTCGTCGTCACCCAGGACGACGCGACGAGCACGGCGAGCACCACGCCGAAGGCGGCACCCGCGCCCGCGCTGCCGAGCAGCCGCAGCCGCCCGGCCTCGTCCACCACGCCGACTCCGTCCACGTCGACGACCGTACCCGTGTCGTGCGACGGTGCGCTGCGAGCGCGTCGGGAGCCGGGTGGGGCATGATCGACCGGTGTCCTCCCTGAACCCGACCACGGTCTACCGCGCCGCCCGCGACGAGCTGCTCGCCGTCCTCGACGAGCCCGACGCCGCGCGCGCCGAGGCCGCCCGACGTGCCTTCCGCTGGCCGGACCTGGGCGGGACGTTCAACTGGGCGACGGACTGGTTCGACGTCGTCGCGCACGGGAACGACCGCGTGGCGCTCTGGATCGTCGACGAGGACGGCGGCTCCCGCACGACCTACGCCGAGATGGCCGCCCGGTCGGACCGGCTCGCCGTGCACCTGGACCGGCTCGGTGTGCGGAAGGGCGACCACGTGCTCCTCATGCTCGGCAACCAGCTCGAGCTCTGGGAGACGATGCTCGCGGTGATGAAGCTCGGCGCGGTGATCCTGCCGACCTCGACCATGCTCGACACCGCCGACCTGCAGGACCGCATCGACCGCGGGGGCGTCGCGCACGTGGTGACGAACCACGGCGAGACGCCGAAGTTCGACGGCGTCACCGGAGCGCCCTCACGCATCGTCGTCGGGGGAACCGCGGACGGCTGGACGTCCTACCCGGACGACCTCGGCGAGCCGGCACCCGAGGGCGAGGCGCGACCCGTCGTGACCACCAGCACCGAGGACCCCTGCCTGGTCTACTTCACGTCGGGCACGACGTCGCGGCCAAAGATGGTCGTGCACACGCAGGCGTCCTACCCGGTCGGACACCTGAGCACGATGCACTGGCTCGGCCTCCGACCCGGCGACGTGCACCTGGCGATCAGCTCGCCCGGCTGGGGCAAGCACGCCTGGAGCTGCTTCTTCGCCCCGTGGATCGCCGAGGCGACCGTCTTCGTGTACGACACCCCGCGCTTCGACCCGGCCGGACTCCTCGATCAGCTCGACGAGGCAGGCGTCGACACCTTCTGCGCACCGCCGACCGCCTGGCGGATGCTGCTGCAGGCCGACCTCGGACCGAGGCCCCGTGCACTGCGCGAGGTGGTGTCGGCGGGTGAGCCGCTCAACCCCGAGGTCATCGCCCGCGTGCAGGCGGCCTGGGGCCTGACGATCCGTGACGGCTACGGCCAGACCGAGACCACGGCGATCGTCGGCAACGTGCCGGCCGCGCCCGTGACACCCGGCGCGATGGGGCGCCCGCTGCCCGGTGTCGCCGTGACGCTCCTCGACCCGCTGACGGGTCGTGCCGGCGACGAGGGCGAGGTCTGCCTCGACCTGACCGAGCGGCCGACCAACCTGATGTCCGGGTACCTCGGCGACCCGGAGCGCACCGCCGATGCGATGCGGGACGGCTTCTTCCACACCGGCGACATCGCGAGCCGCGACGCCGACGGACAGCTCACCTTCATCGGTCGGACCGACGACGTGTTCAAGTCCTCCGACTACAAGGTGTCGCCGTTCGAGGTCGAGAGCGCTCTCCTGCAGCACGCGGCCGTGGCCGAGAGCGCGGTCGTGCCCGCCCCGGACGACGCCCGGTTGAACGTTGTGAAGGCGTACGTCACGCTCGCCGCCGGGTTCGAGCCCACGGCCGAGACCGCCCGCGCGGTGCTCGAGCACGCCCGGGTCGCGCTCCCGGCGTACGCCCGCGTCCGCCGGGTCGAGTTCGGGCAACTGCCGAAGACGATCTCGGGCAAGATCCGCCGGGTCGAGCTCCGCGAGCGCGAAGAGGCTGCTGCATCGGCCGGCAGGCCGGTCGAGGGGGAGTGGCGGGACGAGCAGTTCCCGGAGCTCCGGTCGGTCGGTCGGGGTCAGGCGGCGCGGAAGAAGTCGCCGTAGGTCGGCTCGGGCGGGACCGCACCGTGCGTGCGGTGGTGCACGAGCGCTTCGATCTCGTCCGGGTGTCGCAGCCCGCGGCGGTGCCACTCGTGCGGGTGGCGCTGGAGCTCGCGGAGGTCGGTCGCGGTGCGCATCGTGCTCACGCCCCGAGGGTGACGACGGTGACGGCGGCGGTGGCGACGGTCACGGCGACGATGCCGAGAGTCGTGGCGACGGTGGCGAGGAGCCGTCCACGGGCGGCCTCTCGGACTTCGGAGAACTGCGAGTGCGTCGCGTCGATGGTGCTCATGGCCGGCCCTTCCCGTGCGGTGGATCGTCGCCGGTGGGCGACTGTGACCAGCTTGCTCCGGTTTCTCTAGTTTGTCTAACTACCGATTGGATGCGTACGCATATCGGCCATCGCGCCCGGGCGGTCGGCGCCGTCGGCCTCGTCGGCGGGGGAGTCGGCGCTCATCGCATCGATCACCTCGGCGAAGAACGCCTGCATCTCGGCCACGGTCTGCGGTGACAGCCGGTCCGCCGCGGCGATCATGCGAGCGTGCACGTCGGTGAGCTCGGACCGGACCTCGTCGTCGCTGTGCACCGTCGCGACGAGGATCGCGCCGCGTCCGTCGGTCGGGTCCGCTCGGCGCTCCGCGTGGCCGCTGGCCACGAGTCGCTTCACGACGGCCGTGGTCGACGCCGATGTGATGCCCAGGTGGGCGGTGAGGTCGCCAGGACGCACCGTTCGCCCCTGTTCGGCCGCGCGCAGCAGGAACCGGACCGCCTCCATGTCGGTCGCGTTCATCCCCATGGACCGGCGCTTGCGCTCGCGCATGGCGACCTCTGCGGCCCGGTACCGGCGCATCGTCGTGAGCAGCTCGACACCGGTCCTGGTCGGTCGGTCCGGGTACCAGTACCCGGACGTACCGTGCGTGCCGTCCTCGGTCATCGCACCCTCCTCACGTCGTCGGATCGACAGTACCGAGCGGTTGCGGCGGGGTGGGGGACAACGGGGTACGAGACGGACGGGAGGCACGGGGCGGACCCGCCACGGGCCTGCCGTCCGACGCGGGGCGATCAGGTCGTGCTCCCGCTCACGGGCGCACCGGCCCGGGGAGACGGCGGCCGATCCGTGACCCGAACACAGACCGGCCGCCCGTGCCGTGGTGCCTGACCCGCACCACGACGTCTCGATTGAACACGATCCTGCTGGGAGCGCAAGTCCACAGCCGCTCCGCGCAGCGCGCGCAGCCGACGTCCAGCTGCCGCTGTCGCCGTGGCACGCCCGGAGGCCCGCATCCGGTCGGCAGGTACACCGGAGCCGTAGGCTCCTGAGGAGAACTCGTCACGGGAGACGGAAGGCCGGCATGACCAGCACCACCACCAGCAGCCACCCCGCACCCGGCGTCGCCGACGGCGCCAGGACGACCCAGGCCACCGCCTCGGTCGCCGCGATCCTCGCCGAGTCCGCGGCGCGGTTCCCGGACGACGTCGCCGTCGTGGTGGGCGACCAGCGGACCACCTACGCCCAGCTGTGGCAGCAGGCCCTCGCCTACGCCGGTGGGCTGCGGGCACGCGGCGTCCGCGAGGGTGACCGGGTCGCGATGCTCGTGCCGAACGTCGCCGACTTCCCGCGCGTCTACTACGCGGTCCTCGCGCTCGGTGCCGTGGTCGTCCCCGTGCACGCCCTGCTGAAGCGCGGCGAGATCGAGTTCGTGCTCCGCGACAGCGACGCGCGGCTGCTGGTCTGTGCCGCCCCGCTGCTCGGTGAGGGTGCAGCCGGGGCGGAGCGTGCCGACGTCGACGTCCTCAGCGTGCTCGCCCCCGCGGACGCCGAGGGCGCCCCGGATCGGCTGGAGACCGTCGCCGCGGCGAGCGAGCCGCTCGACACCTACGTGCCCCGCCATCCGTTCGACACCGCCACGATCTTGTACACGAGCGGGACGACCGGGAAGCCGAAGGGTGCCGAGGGGTCGCACTTCGCCCTGCTCGAACAGGTCAACACGTGCCTGCTCACCACGTTCGACATGCGTCGGGGCGACGTGCTGCTCGGAGCACTGCCGCTCTTCCACACCTTCGGGCAGACCTGCACCATGAACACCGGCTTCCGCGCCGGGGCGACCATCGTCATGCTGCCGAAGTTCGACGGCGACGCCGCCCTCACGGCCATGGTCGAGCACGACACGGCGATCTTCATGGGCGTCCCGACGATGTACATCGCGCTGCTCGACGCGGCCACGCGGAACGCCGCCCGACCGCACCTGCGCTACGCGATCTCCGGCGGCGCCTCGCTGCCGCTCGCCGTGCTCGAGCGGTTCCAGCAGGTGTTCGACGCGCCGGTGCACGAGGGCTACGGCCTGACCGAGACCTCGCCGGTGGCGTCGTTCAACCACGTCGGCACGACCCCGCGACCGGGCACCATCGGGACGCCGATCTGGGGCGTCGACATCGAGATCGCCGACCCCGAGGTCACCGACCGGACCGTCCTGCTGCCCCGCGGCGAGATCGGCGAGCTGGTGATCCGCGGGCACAACCTGATGAACGGGTACCTGAACCGCCCCGAGGCCACCGCCGAGGCGATCGTCGACGGGTGGTTCCGCACCGGCGACCTCGGCACGAAGGACGACGACGGCTACCTGACGATCGTCGACCGCACGAAGGACATGATCATCCGGAACGGCTACAACGTGTACCCGCGGCAGGTCGAGGAGGTCCTCGCCGCGCATCCGGACGTCACGATGGCCGCCGTCTTCGGGATCCCGCACGAGGTGCACGGGCAGGAGGTCGCCGCGGCCGTCGTGCTCCGCCAGGGCGCCGAGGTGACCCCGGACGAGCTCGTGCGCTTCGTCGCGGACGAGATCGCGGTCTACAAGTACCCGCGGGTCGTGCACGTCGTGGACGCGCTGCCGCTCGGGCCGAGCGGGAAGGTGCTGAAGCGGGAGCTCGTCGAGCGGTTCGGCTGAGGGCTCCGCACGACGGTCGGCGCTCGGGACGACGCCGGTGAGCGTCTAGGATCGTCGGCAGGGGCCTTTAGCTCAGCTGGTAGAGCGCCACGTTTACACCGTGGATGTCGTCGGTTCGATCCCGGCAGGGCCCACTCGCACCCGCTCGCCCGGACGTCGATCCGCGGGATCTGGACGGCAGCCTTCCCCTCGGCTCGGCGGCTCCGTAGTGTCCCGTCAACACTCCTCACCGTGATCAGGCGACCAGGAGGCAGAGCCGTGTCCACCGTGCAGTCGTTGCAAGCTGCGGGAACCGTGCAGCGCCCGGTGCGGGTCGAGGCCAGCGGGACGAGCCCGGACGAAGCGATGGCCACCCTGCCGGGCCTGTACGCCGGCAAGCACTGGTACAGCAGGAGGACGGACCACCCGTTCTCGTACCGGTACTCCGCCGTCGGGGACGAAGACCTGACGTTCCGCCGGTCCGTCCTCGACGGCTTCCTCCGTGGTGCTGTGTGCACCGGCGACGGCGACTACGTCGTCTACTGGCTCACGAGGGGGACCGTGGTGCTGGACACGCACCGGGACCCGATCGTGGTGACGCCGATGCGACCGCACCTCTCCCCGGAGGGCGAGGAGTTCGTCTTCGAGACGCAGGACTACGACACCCGGCTCGTCCACCTCGGTCGTGACCTGGTGCACGACGTCGCCGCCGAACGAGCGGGAGAGCCGGTCGACACCCTGCACTTCGACGTGCGGCGACCGCCGGACGGTGCTGCGCTGGCGCGGTGGCGCAACGCCATGGCCGGTGCGACCGCGTCGGTGGGGGACCGCACGGCCGCACCACTCGCGTGGCACCGGGCGACCCGGTCGGTCGCCGCGGCGTTCCTCGGGCTCTGGTCGCCGCCGGTCGAGGCAGTGCACCCGGCCCTGCGGTACCCACGGAACGCCCGCGTGCGCGCGGCCGTGGAGCACGTCCACGTCCACGCCGCGCAACCGCTGACCGTCGCGGAGATCGCGGCCGCGGCGGGGATGAGCACGCGCAGCACGCAGGAGGCCTTCCAGCGGGTGCTCGGTGTCACGCCGATGCAGTACGTGCAGCAGCACCGGATGGAACGCGTCCGTGCGGACCTCCTCGAAGCCGACCCGGCGACGACGACCGTCGCCCAGGTCGCCCGACGATGGGGGTACCTGCACGTCGGCAGGTTCTCGGGCGCGTACCGCGCACGGTTCGGCGAGTTCCCGAGGGACTCGCTCCACCGCTGAGCGGCCGGTCGGCGATCCTCAGCGCCGCGCGCGCAACGTCTCGCTCGGCAGCTCGCCGAAGCGCTTCGCGTAGGCGGACGAGAACCGCCCCGCGTGCGCGAAGCCCCACTGCCGTGCGACCCCGGCGACCGTGGTCTCGCCGACCGAGTGGTACCGGAGTTCGGTCCGCACCCGGTCGAACCGGATCCCGCGGAGCATCGCGTTCGGCGACATCCCGACCTGGCGCTGGAAGCCCTGCTGCAGCCCGCGGACGCTGAGTCCGACGTGCTCGGCGACGTCCGTGGTGGTGATCGGGGTGTCGGCGTTGGCGTGCATGTACTCGATCGCCTGCTGCACCCGCCCCCGGGCTCCGACGGGCACCGGTGCGGCCGGCGCGAGCGTCGCGTGCGGGAAGGTCCGGAGCATCGCGACCGCGGTGCGCCGGGTCGCCTCGGCCATCGCGAGCGGGGTCAGCGGCGTGCCGCCGAGCACGACCTGTGCGGTCTCCCGCAGTTCGGCGTTCCAGGCTCGGACGTCGTCGCGCCGGGGGAGCGCTGCGTGGTCGAACACGAGGGGCGCCGGTTCCGTCCCGTGCAGCTCGGCCGCGGTGCGCTCGAGGGTGCGGCGGTCGAACTGCACGACGTTCTGCCGGACGTCCGCGAGGTCGAAGCGGTAGGGGCGATCGCTCGGGAACACGACCGGCCGGCCCGGCGCGAGTGCGACCTCGTCGCGGCCGATGTCCAGGAAGCCGCCGCCGTCGCTGACCCACGACACGAAGTAGTGACTCGTCGCGTCGACCTCGCCGGCCATGCGACCGTCGAAGCGCTTCGCGTCAAGCGACAGGGTGTCGTCACCGACCGATCGGAACCGGTACCCGAAGTCCCGTTCGGTGCGCTCGGGCAGGAACCCGGACGCGCCGTACGCCGACTCGAACAGCGCCCGGGCTGCGTCGAGGTCGTCACCGGAGGCTTCGACGACGTGACGGACGTCGGTCTCGGCGGTGCTCATGAGCCGATGCTGTCACGTCCTCCTGGGTGCCGCGCGCGCGTCGTGGTCAGGAGAGCGTCTCGAGCGGGTTCCGCGCGAGCTTCTCGACGACACCGCCGTCGACCAGGCGACGCGCTGCGGTGTCGGGCTTCCGCGCGGCCTGGTCCACGACGCACGCGCCGAACTCGGCCGCGAGCGAGCCGCGAGGGTACCGCGCGAGCACCTCGCGGAGGAACGGCTCCGGGAGCAGGTCGGCTCCCGCGCCGGAGATGTCGAGCCCGGTGGCGCGTTCGAGCAGGTGCCCTTCGAGGTCGAGGTCCACGTCGACGCTCGGCCAGTTGTGGCGGACGACGACGTCGAGCACACGCTGCTGGCGCTCCACCGCCCACCCGGCTCCGGTCGTCAGTGCGACCGCGACGTGCCCGCCGGCGTGCTCGTAGGACACCGTGTGGGCGTCGAACTCGGTGACGGTGCCGATGTCGTGCAGCACGGCCGCGACCCAGAGCAGCTCGTGGTCGACGCCGGTCAGCGCATCGAGCGCCGCGAAGCCTGCCGCCCAGTACCAGGACCGGACCGCGTGCGCGGTGATCGCAGGCGACTGGTAGCGCTCGGCGAGCGAGACGGCCGCGCGGGCGGCAGCGGTGTCCGGAGCCGGGAAGTCCTCGATGTGCACACCGGATCATGACACGTGCACGCAGCCCGCACGCCTCCGACCCGGCCCCGTGGCGGACGGGAGGCTCGTCGCCGGCCCGCCACGGGCCTCCCGTCCGGTGCCCCGTCCGTCGACGACGAGGTCGGCCCCTCGGTCGGCCCGCGGCGACCGCTCACCGGTCCGGCTGGCTCGCGTCGGTCGGGCGAGGGTCCTCGGCGGCGGCGGCGGCGGCGGCGGCGGCGTGGTCGGGCGGGACCGGGTCCTCGACGAGGTGGACGGTCACGCTGACCAGGTCCGCCGTCGTGGTCGTGCCGCTGTCGAGCAGGTCGCGGACGCGCTCGCCGACCGCGCGGAGCGTGTCCGCTGCGGGTCGCCCACCGTCGACGCTGATGCCCGTGACGACGTGCACGCGGCCGCCGTGCCGGTCGACGTCGACCAGCACGTCCGGGTCGTGCAGGCGGAGCGGCACGGGGGCCACCGCGTCGACGACGGTCTCGGCGACGGCCGCGAGGGGACGCGGCGGGTAGACGCCGGTGACGCCGGGAACGCGGCGGACGCCGCCGGTCAGTGTGCGGGAGATCGCCTCGTCGTCCATGTCGTGCTCCTCGCTCCCGTGGTGGTCTCGGCTGCTGGTCTGATCGGTGGTCGGGCGGCTGGCGGTCCGTCGTCGGCGGCTGGTGGTCGGTCCGGTCGCGCTCAGGGCAGGTAGACGTCGTCGAAGCGGACGTCGACGGCCTCGACGCGCAGCTCGGTGTGCCGCTCGACGGCCTCGGCGACGGTCCGGCGGAGCCGCTCGGCGGTCTCGAGCGCCGATCCGCCGTAGACGAGACCCGCGGTCACGTCGATGCTGACCGCGGCCCCGGGCTGCTCCACGTCGCCGCGGAGCACGCACCGACCCATGACGACGCCGCCCATGGTGTCGCCGGCGCGACGGACGAGCCCGCGGACGGCCGCCTCGGTCACGGCCAGGCGGAGGCGGGGGTCGGGGTGGGCGACCGGGACGTCGCGGCCGGGGCGGACCTCGGCGCGGATCGCCTCGAGCAGCCGGTCGACCCAGGCGGTCTCCCGGTCGGGCTCGGCGTCGGCACGCTGTTCGAGGGCGCCGAGGGACAGCTCGCGCAGGCGCTGCATGTTCGTCATCGCGAGACGGCACGCGGCCGAGCCCTCGATGGACGGGTCGACGGGCGTCCGGCCACGGTCGAGGTAGTCCGCGAGCTCCTCGATGGTGTGGCCGTCGAGGTCGTCCTCGGGCAGGGGGAGGTCGTCGGTCGTCATCGCCATCCCTCCATCTCCGCGGAGAGGAACCGTCGTGCCCGGGCGAGCAGACCCCGCACGGTCGACGTCGGGAGCTCGAGTTCCTCGGCGATCTGCTGGTAGCTGTAGCCGGCGGTCTCGCGGAGGAGCCAACACCGCCGCTGGTCGACCGGCATCCGGTCCAGCGCCGCCCACATCGCGTCGAGCTGCAACCGCGTCTCGACGGTACGCTCCGGCGCCTGCGACGGATCGGCTGCCCCGTCGTGGTCGTCCAGGTCGTCGTGGTGTCGTCGTCGCCGGAGCCGGTCGAGGGCCCGACGCGTGACGATCTGCATCATCCAGGGCCGGAAGCGCTCGGCGTCCTCGAGGTCGGCGAGTTTCCGCCAGCCGGTCAGGAACGCCTCCTGCACGACGTCGTCGGACTCGACGTTCGAGCCGAGGACCTGCTCCGCGTAGACCCGCATCAGCGGTCCGTGCCGCCGGGCGAGCACCTCGAACGCCGGGACGTCCCCGTCGGCCGCGCGGGCGACGAGCGTCGCGTCGGACGCGTGCTGCAGCGAGGTCCCGTCGCTCATCCCCGCCTTCCGTCCGACCCGGGCCGGTCGCTCGACCGGTCTCCTCCGAGCATGCACCGCCCGCACACGCCGCGCCCGGGCGCCGTCCGGTCGGTCACTTCGTGACACATCGGCTCCCGGTGTCGTCCCACTGGTGAGATGCACGACGACACCACAGCGACGCCCCTGCCCGAGACCGACCCCGTGACGGTGCAGGAGGTGCTCGACGACCCTGCGCCGCAGTCGCCGGTCGTCGGCCCGGACCGTCCCGCGCGTGACCTCTGCATGAGCGTCTTCGACCGGTGGCGGTGCGGCCTGGAGGACGGGCACGCGGGTCTGCACACCGCGGTCGAGGTGGGTGCCACCACGTCCTGGAACGACGCCGTCTCCGGACGGATGCTCCGGGACCTCTGAGCGGTGCTCGGCACGACGGTCACTCCGCGGTGAAGAAGTCGCGGTAGGCGGGGTCCGCCGGGACGTTCTCGAGCAACCGGGTGTGCACGAGCGAGGCGATCTCGTCCGGGTGGCGCAGCCCGCGCTGGTGCCACTCCCGGGGTTCGTCGTGCAGGTCGGAGAGTCTCGGTCGCACCCGTGACACCTCTCCGTCGTCCTCGTCCGCCGTCCACGCTCGGTCTGCGAGCGTGGGGCGCCGCCCGGTCGGACGACCCCGCCCACACTGCACGCACCGCGGTGTGCCCGGCGGGTCCGGTCGCCTTCCGGACGCGGACCGGCCGGTCGTCCGCTTTGCGCGCGGCCCGGCCTGCTGCGCGCGCGGTCCGGCCTGCTGAGCTTGCGCGACCGAGGCCTTCCGCCCGGCCCCGGCGGTCTGCAATCATCGTGCCGGAGCGGACGCCGGGGTCCGCGTGACCCGAAGGAGCGACCGTGTCCGTCCACCTCAACCCCTACATCGGCTTCCGCGACCAGGCCCGCGAGGCGCTCGGCTTCTGGCACGAGGTGCTCGGCGGCGAGCTGAAGACCATGACCTTCGCCGAGGGCGGCATGGTCCAGGACCCGGCGGACGCTGAGAAGATCATGCACGGCCAGATCGAGACCCCCGGGGGCCTGCTGCTCATGGCGTCGGACTCGCCGGCGAGCATGCCGACACCGACCGAGAGCAACGTGTCCGTGTCGCTCAGCGGCGACGACGAGGACCTGCTCACCGGCTACTGGGAGGGACTGACCGACGGGGCGACGGTCATCGAGCCGCTGACGAAGGCCCCCTGGGGCGACACCTTCGGCATGCTGACAGACCGCTTCGGGGTCACCTGGCTCGTGAACATCAGCGGCGCGGCGGCCTGACCGGGCTGACCGCCGGCGGTGCGGGACGCCGGCGTCAGCGCGGCACGCCCTCGTCCCCGCGAGACGCAGCCGGATGCGGCGGCGTCTCGCGGACGGGGCGGCGTGTCGGCCGGCTCACGGCGCCCGGCGCGAGCACGAACGGACGGGAGGCGCGGTGCCAGCTGGCACCGCGCCTCCCGTCCGTCGATCAGTCCTGACGCTCGATCAGCGCTGTCCGGTGATCAGCGCTGACCGTTGATCTGGCCGAGCCAGCGGCCGAACGACGGCTCCTGCTGGTCGTCGTGCAGGGCGCGCAGGGTGCTGGTGGGCAGGCAGCGACGCTCGGTGTCGACGCTGTTCCCCTTGTGGAGGTCGAGGGTCATGATGTGCTCCTTCGCGTGGTGTGTGGATGGTTCGACACCGTCGGTTGCACGGGCATTCCCGCTCGGGGGAGCGGACTGTCCGGTTCACGAGCCGGTGGGTGATGACAGCGGGGTCAGGGCGTGACCATGCCCCCGTTGACGTTGAGCGTCTCGCCGACGACGTAGCTCGACTCCTGCGAGGCGAGGAACACGTACGCGGGCGCCTGTTCCGCTGGCTGTGCGGCGCGACCCATCGGTGACTCGCTGCTGCCGAACTCGGGCAGCGACTCGGGGTCGACCCCGCCGCTCGGCTGCAGGACGCTCCAGGTCGGACCCGGCGCGACGACGTTGACGCGGATGCCGCGCTCGACGAGCAGCTGCGACAGCCCCTTCGAGAAGTTGTTGATCGCGCCCTTCGACGCCGCGTAGTCCAGGCGGTCCGGAGCCGGCTTGTACGCCTCCATCGACGCGGTCGTGGTGATCGTCGACCCCGGCTGCAGGTGCGGCAGGGCGGCCTTCACGAGACGGAACAGCCCGAAGACGTTGACGTCGAACGTCGCCTCGAACTGGTCGTCGGTGATGTCGAGCAGGTCCGGCTGCCACCGCTGCTTGCCGGCGACGCTGACGAGCGCGTCGATCCCGCCGAGCTCGGCGACGGCCCGCTCGACGAGCTGCCCCGCGTACGCCTTGTCGCGGAGGTCACCGGGGACCGCGACGGCCTTGCGACCGGCGGCCTCGACCTGCTCGATGACGTGGTCGGCGTCCGACTGCTCCTCGGGCAGGTACGCCAGGACGACGTCGGCGCCCTCGCGGGCGAAGGCGATCGCGACGGCGGCTCCGATGCCGGAGTCGGCGCCGGTGATCACCGCCTTGCGGCCCTCGAGTCGCCCGGTGCCGCGGTAGCTGGACTCGCCCAGGTCGGGGACGGGGGTCATCTGCGACTGCAGACCCGGCTCATCCTGGGTCTGGGGTTCGGGGGAGACGTCGGGGTACCGGCTGCGCGGGTCGCCGAAGGCGTACTGATCGGACGGCGCGGCGCTCATCGGGTCGCCTCCAGCTCCACCTTGACCCAGCCGGGCTCGCGCCGGTCGAAGGCCTCGTACGCGGCGATGGCGTCGCCGATCGGCTCGTGCTCGGTGATGAGTGCGGTCGGGTCGAACTGACCCGACGCGACCATGTCGATGAGCGGCGGCGTGACCGAGTGGTGGTCGCAGTTGCCCATGCGGATCGTCAGGTTCTTGTTCATCGCCTGGCCGATCGGGTAGCGCTCGGCGGTCGGGCCGTAGACGCCGATGATGCCGATGCGGCCGTACTTCGCCACCGACGCGACCGCCCACTGCGCGACCTGTGACGGACCGTCGCCGGGCTTCCACTGCTCGAGGTCGCCGAAGCCGTCCGGCGAGGCGTCGGGCGCGACCTGTTGCACCTCGGCGTCGAACGCTGCGGCGTCCTCGTCGGACACCGCGGCGGGGCCGCGCTTCGGGCGCTCGGCGTCGACACCGACGGCGTCGATCACGGCGTCCGCGCCGATGCCGTTCGTCAGGTCCTTGATCGCCTGCACCGGGTCCTCGCGGTTGTAGTCGACGACCTCGCAGTGCTGCGCGAGCGCGGCGGCCAGCCGGGTCTCGTCGCCGTCGACGACGATCACACGTGCCGCGCCGAGCTTGTAGGCGGAGGCGGCGGCGAACTGGCCGACGATGCCGGCACCGAACACCACGACGACGTCGCCGCGGGTGACGCCGGCGAGCTCGGCGCCGAACCAGCCGGTCGGGAAGATGTCGGAGAGCAGGATCGCCTGCTCGTCGCTGACGTTCTCGGGCAGCGGGTGCATGGTGTTGCGGGCGTACGGCACCCGGACGTACTCGGCCTGCAGGCCGTTCACCGGGCCGGTCGACTGCGGGCCGCCGAAGAAGCTCGTGCCGGCGTCGGGTCCGTTCGGGTTCGCGACGTCGCACTGGGCGGTCTTGCCCATCCGGCAGTACCGGCACGCGCCGCACGAGATCGTCGAGTTGATGACGACGCGGTCACCGGCGCTGAACCCGCGGACGGCGTCGCCGACCTCGGTGACGACGCCGACGGCCTCGTGCCCGAGGATCGTGCCCTCCTCCATCGGCGCCATGGTGCCGCGGACGAAGTGCAGGTCGGTGCCGCAGATCGCACTGCGGGTGATCCGGACGATCGCGTCCTCCGGGTGCTGGATGGTGGGCTCCGGGACCTCGTCGAGACGGATGTCCCCGATGCCGTGCCAGACCACTGCGCGCATGTCGCTCTCGCTTCCTGTCGTGGGGTGTTCGGGGGACACACAACCCGGGACGGCCTGGACGGACGCGGAGCGGCGTCCGATCAGCGCACGGGAACGGGGGACACGCAGCGCTGCGTGGACACCCAGGCCGGACGCGTTCGCTGGCGCCCATGAGTGACGACCAGCACGACGAGGAGCAGACGCGCGACGACTTCGCCGATGCGGTGAACATGACCGCGTCGGAGCTGAAGAAGTGGCTCGACACGGACGAGTCGAAGGAGGTCGGGCAGAAGTCCGACGGCGGCGGGGAGTCCACCGGGCACGAGAGCGGGCGCCACATCGTCCGCATCCTCGAGAAGAAGCAGGGCGACTACACCGACGACGACTACGCGCACATGCGCAAGGTGGTCGGCTACGTGGCGCGGCACTCCAAGCAGGAGCCGAAGGGCGACTCGCACGACTCGCGGTGGCGGTACTCGCTCATGAACTGGGGCCACGACCCGGAGAAGTAGTCCGGTCGTCGGCGTCGGGCAGAATGGGGTCGTGGACGACTCCGGCATGCCCCGCTTCCGCCGCATCTGGTCGACGATCCAGGTCGGCGTGCTCGCTGCGGCCGTGGTGTTCTGCGTCGTGATGCTCGTCATCGGGCAGGGGAAGCTCGACCGCGTGTACGCGGTCGCCGCGGTGTTCTTCGGCCTGGCACTGGTCGGCCACGCGACCTACCTCTGGCTGCTGGGCCGCGCCCGGCGCTGAGTGGCGGGCGGACGGGAGGCGCGTGACCGCAGTTCAGCAGGGGCCACGCCGGCCGGTTCCCGGCAGACGCGCCGGCGGCTGTCGGGCCGTGCCCGGTGGGGATCTCCCGTCCCGTCAGGACTGCTGCCAGACGCGCACCCAGTCGACCAGCATCTGCTGCGGGAACCGGGTGGTCGCGTCCGGCGACCCCGGCCACGTGCCACCGACCGCGACGTTGAGCAGCACGAAGAACGGCTTGTCGAACACCCAGGGCGACGAACCGACGTCCGCGCGGGTGACGGTCCGCTGCGCGACGCCGTCGACCGTCCACGTGACCGACCCGGGTCGCCAGTCCACGCCGAACACGTGGAACGCGTCCGCCCAGGCGGCGCCGTCCGGCAGCGTCGCTGCGGCGGAGAGCCCGTTCGCGCCCGAGTAGCCGGGCCCGTGCACCGTGCCGTGGACCGTGCCGGGCTCGTACCCGACGTTCTCCATCACGTCGATCTCGCCGCACGCCGGCCAGCCGACCTGCCCGATGTCCGCGCCGAGCATCCAGAACGCGGGCCAGATGCCCTGCCCCCTCGGGATGCGGATGCGGGCCTCGATCCGGCCGTACTGCGCCGTGAAGGTGCCCTCGGTCTTCAGCCGAGCGGACGTGTAGGTGCCGTCGGCCTCCCGTCGTGCCGTGACGACGAGGTTGCCGGCGCCGTCCAGCGCGCTGTTGCGGCGCGAGTCGGTGTAGGTCTGCAGCTCGGCGTTCCCCCATCCGCCGGCACCGGTGTCGAACCGCCAGATGCCGGGGTTCGGGGCGCTGCCGGCGGCGCCGTCGAACTCGTCGGCGGCGAGCAGCACGGCACCGGATGCCGTGGTGGAGGCTGCGTCCGCCCGGTCGTCAGCGGCCAGGGCAGCGGTGGCGGCTGCCGTCGCGGCAGCGGCACCGCCCAGTCCCAACGTCAGGAAGCGGCGTCGGTCCACGGCGCGCGCGGCGTCGTGCGGGGTGTGGTCGTGCGGCATGTGGGGTTCCTGTCGTCGCGCCCGTCGACGGACGGGACGCACGATCATCACCCGTGATCGGGCCGACGACCAGTCCGCACTTCGAGGGACAACCCCGCGGGGGCCGGTTCAGGGGCGGTAGCCGATGCACAGCACGGTGACGTCGTCGGGGTGGTCGCCCGCGTGGGCGAGCTCGGCGATGCCGTCCACGACCTGCTGCGGGTGGTCGCGCTCGGCGACCCACGCCTCGAAGCGGTCGAGCGAGTCGAGGTCACCGCCGAACAGGTCGAGCACGCCGTCGCTGACGGTGACGATCACGTCGCCGGGTTCGAGGAAGGTGTCCTCCGCGGTCCACGCGGTACCGACACCGATCGGCAGGTGGCCGGAGCGCAGGGAGCGGACCGTGCCGTCGGAGCTCCGGAGCACGGTCAGGCCGTGCCCGGCGTCGACCCAGCGTGCGTGCCCGTCGCGGTCGACCCGGACGTGGAAGCAGGTCGTGAACTGCCCGCTGGTCAGGTCGGAGGTGCCGGTGGCGAGCCCGGTCGCGGCGCGGCGGACGGCGACCGCGGGGTCGGACTCGTCGACGGTGCTGCGGATCAGGGAGCGCACGGCCGCGGCGATCATGCCTGCGCCGACACCCTTGCCCATCACGTCGCCGAGCGTGAAGGCGGCTCCGCCGGGGGTGGGGAACCAGTCGTAGAAGTCGCCGCCGACGGTGCGGGCGGGGATGCAGACGCCCACGGCGCGGAGCTCCTCGGGCAGGCCTGCGGCGGTGGTCGGCAGGAGGGACTGCTGCACGAGGGCGGCGCGGTCGATCTCGCCCTCGGCCACCCGGCGTCGACGCTGCACCGCGGCGAGCTGCAGACCGGCCTGGCGGGCGAGCTCGTTCGTGACGGCCGCAGTGGCACCGAAGACCACCACGACGGTGAACAGTCGCACGAGCTCGCTGCCCTGCGCGTCCGTCGGAGCGATCAGGTACGGCAGCAGGAGGGTGCCGGCGGTGCCGAGGACCGGCCACAGGACGTTCCAGCGACCGGGGTTCGCCGCCACCCAGATGAGTGGGAGCGCCACGATCGTGGTGAAGACGGATCGGCTGTCCCCGGTGCCGTACCGCAGCAGACCGACGGCGAAGAAGTCCATTGCCGGCACGACGAGTTCGATCCGCATCACGGCTGGCCACCGAGCAGCGGCTGCGGCGACGACCAGACCGACGACGGCGATGAGGACGCCCGTCCACATCCAGGGCGCAGCGGTCACGAGGAGCCACGGCGAGAAGGTGCTCGCGACCGCGGCACCGACGACCAGGGCGGCGATGAGCGTCTGCTTCGCGAGCGGCGCCCAGGTCGTGCGGAGGCCGGCGAGGACGATCGGACCGGTGTCGTCGCGCACGCTGGTCGTCCACGTCCTCGTCGACGAGGGGCGGTCCGCGGTGCTCGTCACACCGTCGAGTCAACCCGCGCGTGGACGTCCGGGCAACCCCACTCCGAGGGCCGGGCGTGTTGAGCCGCGCTCACGGGATGAACGAGCGCCGCGCTCACGGGATGAACGGCCGAAGCGCTCACGGGATGAACGGCCGCCGCGCTGGCGGGACGATCGGCCCGTCTCAGAGCCCGAGTCGGAACGCCAGCGGGACGAGCAGCCCGGCGACCCAGACGAGCACCATGACGAGGGCTCCGGCCGCGAGCCACCGCCGCCGCCGCCGGAGCTTCGGACTGCGGTCCTCGCCCCACATCTGCGCACGCACCAGGGTGCGGTTCGCCTGCTCGACCACCTTGCGGACCTCGGGGTCGTCCAGTGGCAGCGACCCGGACCGGGCGTGCTCGGCGATCGCCGTCGCTTCCTCGACGGTCAGCTCGTCCTTCGGCATGCGCCCATCGTCGCACCCCGTGGTCGCGGGTCGGAAGAGCCGATCGTCTCCCGGCCTGGACACCACCGCAGCACGCCCCGGGTACCAACGAGGACATGACCAAACGGTTCCGCGGGAAGATCGTCGTCGTCACCGGAGCATCGAGCGGCATCGGGAGGGCCGCAGCCCACGAGTTCGCCCGACAGGGCGCCACGCTCGTGCTCGCCGCCCGGGGGGAGCAGTCCCTCGAGGCCGCCGCCGCAGAGTGCCGTGCCCTCGGCGTCGAGGCGATCGCGATCCCCACCGACGTCGCCGACGAGCACGCGGTGCAGACCCTGATCGCCACCACGACCGCCCGCTTCGGCCGGATCGACGTGTTCGTCGGCAACGCCGCGCTGTTCGTCTACGCGCTGTTCGAGCAGACCCCGACGAAGGCCTTCAAGCGCGTCGTCGACACGAACCTGTACGGGCACCTGCACGCGATCACCGCCCTGCTGCCGCACTGGAAGCAGCGGGGGAAGGGCACCTACGTCCTTGTCGGGTCCATCCAGTCGCTGCTGTCCGCGCCCTACCAGTCGGCCTACGTCACCAGCAAGCACGCGGCCCTCGGCCTGGTCGACGTCCTCGGTGACGAGTACGCCGGCACCGGCATCCGCTTCACCGCCCTGCTGCCGTCGACGATCGACACCCCGATCTACCAGAACGGCGCCAACTACACCGGCAAGACCTCGCACCCGCTGCCGCCCACGGTGTCGGTCCAGCGGGCAGGCAAGGCCGTCGTCCAGGCCGCGCTGCACCCGAAGCGCTACCGGTTCGTCGGGCGGATCCAGGCGTCGCTCGTCCCGCTGCAGTACGTCTTCCCGGGCCTGTTCCACAGGATCACCAAGCCCATGGTGGAGACGTTCGCCCTGCGCGGCAGGGGCGTGCCGAGCGACGGGAACCTCTACGCGCCCGCCGACGCCCACAACGCCACCGACGGCGGCTGGGTCGCGAAGCGCCGCCGTGTGACGCGTCCGCTCGTCTGGGCGGGTGTCGCCGCCGTGGTCGGGACGGTCCTGCTCGGCCGGCCGCGCCGCTGACCGGACCAGCCCACCGACGGACGGGAGGCGCGCGGCGGTCGGGCAACGGGCCTCCCGTCCGTCGGCTGCTCGCCGTACGCTGACCGGGTGGAGTTCCCGGGGGAGGCGGCCGACGCGCGCGACGCGTCGACCTCTCCGGGGTCACCCCGGGGCACGCAGGACCAGCAGGACGACACGCCCCGAGCGGGAGAGCGCGCTCCGCGCGCCACGCCGCACGGAGGCACCGACGGGTCCCCCGGGAACCCCGCGCCCCTCACCGTCGTGGCGGCGGCGCTCGCCGACGCCTTCCTCGCCGCCGACGCCTGGACCGCCGACGACCTGACCGCCGCCGGCTACGCCGTCGTCGGGGTGGAACGCGCCTACGTGGGCCGAGCCGTGGGAGCGGCCCTCGACGCGTACCCCCGATCACCCGTCGACGCGCCGCGCCAGCTGGCCGGGGTGCTCGCCGCCGAGCCCCGGCTCGCCGCCCTGCACCGCTCCCGCGGAGCGCGGCGTCCGGTCCGCGTGCTGACCCGACGCGCGACCGCCGTCCGGGCACGACCCGTCACCGACAGCCCGCTGCTCGTCGACACGATCCCGGAGCTCGCCCGGGCACTGGACGTCACCGTCGGCCGGCTGCTGTGGCTCGCCGACACCCGGGCGTGGAACCGGCACGCTCCTGCCGGCAGTCCACTCCACCACGTCCGGCACGAGTGGGTGGTCCGCCCCGGGCGGGTCCCACGGCTCCTCGAGAAGCCGATGGACCTGCTCAGCAGGACGCAGCGCGTCCTGCTCGACGGACTGCTGGTCCGGCTGCCGGTGCACGACGCCGCCCACGGCTTCGTCGCGGGCCGCAGCGTCGTCACCGGCGCTGCGGCGCACACCGGTCGGCAGGTCGTGCTCACCGCCGACCTCACCACGTTCTTCGCCAGCGTCAGCGCCCCGACGGTGTACGGCGTGTTCCGGTCCGCCGGGTTCGCCGAACCGCTCGCACACGTGCTCACCGGCCTCTGCACCCACCGGGTCCCGCCGCACGTCCTCACCGCGATGCCCGCCGGTGGGACGCCCGAGGAACGGGCCGCCCTGCGCGAGGCGCTCGCCGTCGCCCACCTGCCGCAGGGCGCCCCCACCTCGCCGGCGCTCGCCAACACGGCGCTCCGGCACCTCGACGCGCGGCTCGCCGGGTGGGCGGCGGCGGCCGGGGGCCGCTACACGCGGTACGCCGACGACCTGACCTTCAGCGGCGACGATCGACTGGCGGCGCGGCCCGACGCGTTCCTGCGCGGGGTCGAGCGGATCGTCGCAGACCAGGGCCACCGGCTCAACCCGCACAAGACCCGCGTCCGCCGGCGGGGCACGAGGCAGTCGGTGACGGGTGTCGTGGTCAACGACCTCCCATCGCCCGGGCGGCGCGAGGTCGACCGCCTGCACGCGGTCCTGCACAACTGCGTCGTGCACGGCCCGGCGTCCCAGGACCGCACCGGTCACCCGGACTTCCGAGCGCACCTGCTCGGCCGGATCGGCTGGGTCGAGCAGGTGCACCCCGGTCGTGCTCGCCGGCTGCACGAGGAGTTCGCGCGCATCCGCTGGTGACGCGTCCGTCCCCGACGCGTGACGGTGCCGACGGCCTGCGACCCGCCTGTCCGGAATGCGAACACGGACCGGCGGTGCTGAGACGATGCGATCGTGACTGTGCAGGCACCGGGGCCCGAGCGCCCTTCGTTCCGCCGGTTCCGGGTGGAGGCCGTCAGCGAGGAGCGCGGAGTCGAACTCGACACGATCTACGGGACCGCCGGCGGGATCGACAGCGCCCTCGAGGCCTTCCGCTACCTGGGCGCGGGCGACACCGAGGTCTCGGTCCGGCGCGCCGAGGTCGAGGGCACCCGTGCCGGCACCATGCAGCCCCGCGACGAGCACATCGTCTTCTGGGTCGGGGACGGCGGCGCGACCATCGAGGACCTCGAGAGCGGTGACGCGCTCGTCGTGCAGCCTGGCGTGCCGGTCCTGCTCTCCGCCTCGCGCCGCTACGCCTTCACGGCGGACGTCCGCACCATCACGATGGTCCACCTGTCCGATCGTGTGCTCCGGCGCGCACTCGTCCGCCGGGGCCACGTCCCGACCGGGCCGGTCGTCCTCGCACTCAGATCGGCGGACGAGTCCGCCCGGCGGACCCTGCGCGACGTGATCCGAGCCCACGGCGGACCCGTCATGGACGCGGCGCTCGCCGACGCTGCCCGCCAGGCCGTCAACGCCGAGATCGCCGACGCCGTCGTGGCCGCCTTCCCGGTCGTCCCGAGCGCTGCACCGACCGCTCGTGGCTCAGCGGCGCGCGCGGCGGAGTGGATCCGCACGCACGCCGACCAGCCCGTGACGCTCCGGGACATCGCGGACGCCGTCGGGATCAGCGAGCGCGGACTGCAGAACGCGATGCACCGGCGGTTCGGGGAGTCGCCGATGGCGCGGCTGCGCGCCGAGCGGCTCGACGGCGCTCGACGCGACCTCGAGGGCTCCGGCGGGGAGCTCCTGGTGGCGGACGTCGCGCGGCGGTGGCAGTGGGCGCACCTCGGCCGGTTCGCGGCCGCGTACGCCGAGCGCTTCGGCGAGCACCCGAGCGACACCGTCCACCGGAGTCGGCGGGACGACGCGCTGCGCTGACACCCGGACCCGGTTCGACGGTGGCGTTCGGACGCCACCCCGGCTAGCCTCACCGCCGTGACGACACAGCGTGTGACCGCTCCGGAGCCGACGGTCGACGGCTCGAAGCCGAAGGGCCCGGCCTCGTACTTCCCGAGCATCGAGAAGACGTACGGGCGTCCCGTGCAGGACTGGCTCGACCTCGTCGTGGAGCAGCTCGACGGCCACCGGCACATGGAGGTCGTGGCCTGGCTCAAGGACGAGCACGGGTTCGGGCACGGGCACGCGAACGCCCTGGTCGGGTACGTCCGGAGCGCGCTCGACTCCTGACGTGCGGTACCGGTCCTGACACGCGGCGGCGGGTCCGTCGCACGGAAGCGGGTGTCGGCGGTGCTCCCTACGGTGGCACCGTGGTCGAACCGGTGGACGCGTGGTGGCGGCGGCGACAGTGGTCGCGCGGGGTCGCCGTGCCGTACGCCGTCGGCGAGTTCCGGGCGGCGTGGGCGTCCTACCCGGTCCTCGTGCGGCAGTACCACCCGGAGTGGAACCACGGCGTGGTGCTCACGCAGGTCCCGCCCGCGGCAGAGGTCCTGCTGACCTGGGAGTGCGACGTCGGACACGTCTTCGTCGCGACCCCGGCCGAGCAGCGTTCCCGCCCCGGTCGGGAACGCCGCAGGTCGGTGTGGTGTCCCGAGTGCCGCCTGCAGGCGACCCCGCAGCGGTGGCCGGTGCTCCCCGCTGACTGGCCGGCCGCGGTCCCGCCGCCGCAGCGGGCCGAGCGGGTCCGCGGTCGGCAGACGATCCCCGCCGCCCCGGCTCGCGGCCCGGCGCCGAGCCCGGGAACGACCCAGCTGCCGAGCGGTGCGGTCGCGTCGTCCCGGTCGGGCCGACGGTCTCCGGGTCGTCCGGGTCGGACCGGTGGCGGGCGCTCGGCACGACCGGTCCCGCGGTCGGTCTGCACGAAGACGCCGCGGCTGCCGTCCGGTGAGTCCTTCACGAGCGTGTGCGCCCCTGCTCCGGCCTCGGCGGTCGAGGCCGACCTCCGACAGGCGCTGCGGGACCGCTTCGCCTTCACGTTCGACCACACCGCCATCCGGCTCGACCGACCGTTCTTCGACCACGTCGAGGCCTGGCCGGACGTCGTGCTCCCCGAGCTCCGCGTCGCGATCGAGTACGACAGCACCGGTCGGCACGGGCTCGAGCACGTCGGGCCGCGGCAGGAGACGGACCGTCGGAAGGACCGGGCCGTCCGCGCGGTGGGGTGGGAGGTCGTGCGGATCCGCACCGGTCGCCTGCCCGCGCTCGGACCGTACGACCTCGAGGTGTCCGGCATCTCCGGCCGGACGGTGGAGCGGCTCGTCGACACCCTGCGGGACCTCCGGGGGCCGCTGTTCGTCGACGCCTACGCGCGCTGACGGCCGGACCGGCGCAGGGTCTCCCGCGGGTACTCCCCGTGGCGCTGCTGGTACGTCGCGGAGAACCGACCCGCGTGCGCGAAGCCCCACGCACGCGCGACGTCGGCGATGTTGGTCGTCGCGGGGTCGCCGGCGAGCAGCGCGTCGCGGACCCGGTCGAGCCGGACCTGCCGGATGTAGGCGTTCGGCGACTGCTCGAAGGTCCGCTGGAAGGCCGTCTGCAGGGCACGGAGACTCAGCGAGGCGACACGCGCCAGGTCGGTGCTGGTGATCGGGAGGTGCGCGTGCTCGTGCACGTACTCGACGGCCCGCCGGACGTGCGCGTTGCGGGGGAGCAGGAGCTCGTCGGGGAGCGACGAGCTCACGACCGGGTAGAGCTCCAGCAGCGCGAGCGCCCCGAGTCGACCCATCTCGGCCTGCAGCAGCGGCGAGGCGCGGCGGTCGAGGACCGTGTGCGAGATCAGCTGCACGCTGCTGCGCCACACCCTGAGCGCGCGGTCGTCGAGGCGGACGGTGTGGTCGAGCACGAGCTGCCCGGGGGCCGTGCCGCGTTCGCCGGCGACCTCCTCGAGCGCAGCGCGGTTCACCTGGACGATGCGCTGCTCGTAGTCGTCGTACGAGAAGGCCGCACCCTGCTGCGGCCACAGCTGGGGGCGACCGGGCTCCATGACGATCTGGTCGTCACCGGTGCCGATCGTCGCCGAACCGCGGTTCGTCCACTGGACGACGAAGTCCTCGGACGGGGTCATCACGCCCTCGAGGTGGCCGTCGAACCGGATCGCGCGGAGCGACATCGCGGCGTCGCCCACGGCGGAGTACCGGAAGGCGAACGGCTGCCGGGTCGCGTCGGCGCTCCACTCGTTCCCCGCGTAGGCGGTGGCGAGGAAGTCGCGGGCGTCGTCGAGGTCGGTGCTCTGCGTCTCGACGTCGATGCGGAGTGGCGGTGTCGGGTTCATGGGTCCCGTGCATTCTGTCCGTGTGACGCGGCGTTGTCCGGACAGGCATGTCCCCGGTCCGGGGGGTGGACGGCCCGTTCCGCGCGCAGCCGATGTCCACCGATCGTCGCCCGGACCGCCGTGGACGTCCGCGAATCGTCGTCGTCCTCCGATCGGCGACCGGGGCGCCCCGCCCGCTCCTAACGTCCTCGGTGGAGGGGGCCGGAACAGCCGGCCCCGCAGACCCGAGGACGATGACCGTGACCATCACCGCCGCCGGAGTGCACACCGGACCGAGGACCGCCCGCGACGCCGTCTCGTCGGCCGCGCGACGACGAGCAGCCGGAGCGGGCGCCGACCCGGTGTTCTCCGAGGTCCGTGAGGCCCGACGACTGCACGGCCTGCAGGTCGCTGCGGTGACGACCGGTCTCGTGTCGGTCACCGTCGCCGCCTCCGCCGCGATCGTGCTCGGACTCTCCGCATGAGCATCCCGCGCAACGAACTCGGCATCCGCGGCTCCCGACTGTCCCGCGGGACCCGCGCGCTGCCCGGTGCGGACCGCTCCGTCGCCGACTCCGTCCTGCCGGTACGCCGGTCGGCCGCAGCGGACGCGCCGACCCAGCCGATCGACATGCGCGCCCTGCTCGCCGAGGCGCTCGAAGCGCCGAGCGTCTCCGCTCGCTAGGCTCGCGGAACCGATCACCGGAAGGCCCATGACCCTCCTCTCCCTGACGCCCACCACCCGCGAGACCGCGGCGCAGCGCAGGGCGTCGACCGCAGCGGACACGCTCTTCACCCGGCACGGCGTCACGCCCGTGACGATGGACGACATCGCGGCCGAGGCCGGGCTCGCCCCGGGCGAGCTCGCCGCGGCCTACCCGTCGAAGCGTGCACTCGTGGTCGCCGTGCTGCAGCGCTGGCACGGTGCCTGGCGTCGAGCGCTCGACGGGATCGCCCGCGCGTCCGAGGACCCCCGGGACGAGGTGCTCGGCGTCTTCGGCTACCTCGAGCAGTGCTTCGCGGACGAGGGGTGGCGCGGCTGCGCGTTCATCAACGGCCACGCCGAGCTCGGACGGATCGACCCGGCGATCGCCGAGCTCGCGCAGGCGCACTTCGCCGACGTCGAGGCGCACCTGACGCAGCTGTGTGCGCGCGCCGGCGTGCCGTCGCACGTGGCGCAGGCGCTCTCGTTGCTCGTCGAGGGAGCCCGGGTCGGGTCGGCCGTGCAGCGGTCCGCACAGCCGGCCCGTGCCGCCCGCCTCGGCGCGGCGATGCTGCTGTCCGTCTACGACGCGCACCCCACCTCCTGACGTCGTCCGTCGGGGTACGGGCACGGGGTACAGGAGCCTGGGTCCCGCGCGATCCGGACGGTAGGAACGAAGGATGACAGCGACCGCCTTCTGCCTGCACGCGCTGGGTTCGAGCGCGGAGGAGTTCGCCCTCCTCCGCTCCGAACTCGCCGGCACCCTCGACCTCGTCGGGATCGACCTGCCCGGGTTCGGCCGGAGCCCGGCGTCCGGCGGTACGACCGTCGAGGAGATGGCCGTGCTCGTCGAGCGGGCGATCGGCGCGAGCGGTGCCACCGAGTGGGCGATCGTGGGCCACTCGATGGGCGGCAAGGTCGCGACCGTCGTCGCCGACCGGACCGTGTCGGGTGCGAACGGCCTGTTCGGGCTGCGCGCCGTCGTGCTCCTGGCCGCCTCGCCCCTCGCGCCCGAGCCGATGGACGAGGGTCGACGTGCGTCCATGCTCGCCTGGGCCGCGGACGGACCGATCGAGCCGCACCACGCGGCGGAGTTCGTCGACGCGAACACCGCAGGCGTCCTGCCGCCCGACCGCCACGAGCAGGCCGTGCAGGACGTGCAGCGAGCGGATCCGCGGGCCTGGCGGGACTGGCTGCTCCGCGGCAGCCGCGAGGACTGGTCGACCACCGCGGACCCGAACCCCGTGCCGACGCTCGTGCTCGCCGGCGCCGAGGACGGCGACCTGGCCGCGGACGCGCAGCGGCGCCTGACGATGCCGCACTGGCCGGCAGCCGAGCTGCACGAGGTCGCCGACGCTGCACACCTGCTGCCGTGGGAGCGTCCGGTGGAGGTCGCCGCACTCGTCCGTGACTTCTGGACGCGCCGGATCGCACACGGCCCGGTGGTGCCCGCCGACCAGGCGCGGGTCATCGCCTCGCCGCGCGTGAGCGCCAGGACCCGTGGGGTGCTGGCGGTCCGCGCACTGTCGGACGACCCCGACGCGACGCCGGACGCCCTGACGCGGCAGCAGCTCGACGTGCTCCGGGCGGTGGCGCGGATCGTCGTGCCACAGCCAGGGGAGGGCGAGGTGGACGTCGCCCTCCGCGTCGACCGCCAGCTCGCCGCCGGGCAGGGCGACGGCTGGCGACCGGACGGGATGCCGACCGACGTCGACGCCTACCGCGGTGCGCTCGACGTGCTCGGGGCGGTGTCCGCCGACGACCTGGCCGCAGCGCTCGAGGACGTCGCCGCCGGCCGGTACCGGTCGGACGGTCCGCTCGACGCCGAGCAGCTCCGCGTCTGGTTCGAGGACGCGAGCGTGGACCTGGTGAAGCAGTGGCTCGCTCACCCCGCGACCATGTCCGAGATCGACTACGACGGCTTCGCCAACGGCGGCGACGGCGTCCGGAAGCAGGGCTTCCAGCTGCTCGGAGCCGGGCAGCGGGAAGCGTGGGAACCCGAGGGAGCAGGACGATGAGACTCGACGCACAGCGCCACCACCAGGACGACGAGGTCGTCGACGTCGTCGTCGTCGGCACGGGCGCGGGCGGCGCACCGCTGACCGCCCGGCTCGCCCGCGAGGGCCTGACCGTGGTCGCCTTCGAGGCCGGCCGCAACAGCGAGCCCGGCGACCACACCCCCGACGAGGTCGAGGCACCCACGGACATCAACTGGATGGACGAGCGGATCAGCGGGGGAGCCGCCCCGACGGCCTTCGGTCCGAACAACAGCGGCACGGGCGTCGGCGGGTCGACCCTGCACTGGGGCGCGTTCACCCCGCGCCCGAGCACGCACGACCTGCGCCTGCGCACCGAGAGCGGGCAGGGTGAGGACTGGCCGATCGACCACGCCGAGCTGACCGAGTACATCGAGCGCGTCGAGCACGAGGTCGGCGTCGCGGGCCCGGAGCACTACCCGTGGGACCCGGACCGCCGCTACCGGATGGGACCGCCGGCGCGGAACGCCTCGTCGGACATGATGATGCGCGGTACCGCGGCGCTCGGGATCACGGCCACGGACGCTCCGGTCGCGCTGACGACGGAGGACCGGGTGCAGGAGCACCACGGGCTGCGCCAGGCCTGCGTGTCCTGCGGTTCGTGCCACCAGGGCTGCCGCAACGGGTCGAAGGTGTCGATGGACACCACGTACCTGCCCGCGGCCGTGGCGTTCGGGGCCGAGATCCGTCCGGAGTCGTTCGTGCACGGCATCGAGCTCGACGCCGACGGCCGGGTGTGCGCCGTGCTCTACACGCGCGACGGTCGGGAGCGGCGCCAACGGTGCCGGTCCCTCGTGCTGGCCGCCGGCGGGGTGGAGACGCCGCGCCTGCTCCTGCACACCGGCCTGGCGAACAGCAGCGGCCAGGTCGGTCGCAACTTCACCGCGCACGGGGCCACCCAGGTGTGGGCGACCTTCGACGAGTCGATGCGCTCGTACCGCGGCTACCCGTCGTCGATCATCACCGAGGACTTCGTCCGGCCGACCGACGCGGACTTCGCGGGCGGCTACCTGATCCAGAGCCTCGGCGTCCAGCCCCTGACGTTCGCGACCACGCTCGTGCGCGGCGGGGGGCTCCGCGGAGCCGAGCTCGTGAAGGCGATGCGCGACTACCCGTGGATGGCCGGAGTCGGCATCAACGCCGAGTGCCTGCCGTACGACGACAACCGACTGGTGCTCTCCGACGACCTCGACGAGCACGGGGTGCCCCGCGCCCGCGTGACCTTCTCGCCGGGGTCGAACGAGGACGCCATCCGCGCCCACGCCGTCCGCACGATGACGGCGATCGTCGAGGCGGCCGGCGGCACCGACGTCCGGGTCCTCGAGCGGACCGCGCACACGATCGGCACCGCCAGGATGGGCTCCGACGCCGGATCGTCGGTCGTCGACCCCGCGGGCCGCTCGTGGGACGTGCCGAACCTGTGGGTGTGCGACAACTCGGTGTTCCCGAGCGCCGTCATCGCGAACCCAGCGCTCACGATCATGGCGCTGTCCCTGCGCACCGCCGACCGGTTCCTGCGGGACGACCCGGCAGCCGACCGGCAGCGCACGATCGCAGCAGCGGTCTGACGCGCACCCCTCGCCCGTGCTGCGTCAGCGTCTCGCTGGCGCGGCACGGCCCTCACCCGCGCAGCGCCACCGCCTCGCTCGTCCACCGGGCGTGCAGCGTCCACGGGTCGTCCACCCCGGCGGCGACCTGCGCGACGTGGTCGAGCAGCGCGGGCGTCGTCCGGAACCACTCCGTCCGGGGGAACCGGTCGGCGGCGAACGCCGTGTGCCGCCGCCGCTCGAGGTGCCGGTCGCCGCGCTCGAACGCCAGGAGCTCCTGGTGCGGCACCGCTGCGAGCCGCTGCCGCGGGTTCGCGGTCGTGCCGATCTTCACCCGGTCGCCGAAGTCGTCGCGCTGCCGCAGGTAGTAGACGACGTCGACCCGCGGCGGTGGCAGCTCCCCGTCCGGCACGTCGCCCCACGGCCACTCGCACGTCCCGCAGAGCACGGCGCTCGGCCAGCGCACACCGACCCGCGAGCCGCACACCGGGCAGGGGCCCGGCAGGGCGTCCTCGGTACCGAGGTGCTCGGCCGCCGCGTCGGCGACCAGCGTCACGTGCCCGCCGCAGAGCGGCAGGACGGCGGCGAAGCCGTCGGCGCAGGGCGCGTCGCAGCCGGGGACGCAGCACGAGGGGACGGCGGGAGGGGTGACCACGCGTCGGACGCTAGCGCGCGCCACCGACGTGTCACGGACCTCCAGGCCGGTGCGGGCGACGCGATCCGGGACGGGCGGGGTTCAGTCCGCGAAGATCACGCCGACGGGCTCGCGCTTCTCCTCCTGGAAGCGGTCCTCGGCGCGACCGTGCGCCCAGTAGGCAGACAGCGACATCTCCGTCTTCTCGAGGCCCCACCCGTCCTGCAGCAGCCGACGGATCGCCTTCACCGCGGTCCGCTCACCGTGCGCGAAGACCTGCACCGGCCGGGAGGCACGGGGCAGTCCGCGAGCGGCCTCGACCAGCAGCGTGCCCGGCTCGGCGCCGGTGGCGTCGCGGTGCAGCCACCGCAGGTCGACGTCGACCGGGTGCTCGAGCGGCTGCTCGTCGGCTACGCCGCCGACCTCGACGAGCGCGACGCCGCGGGCGTCGGCGGGCATCGCGGCGAGGGCCGCGCCGATCGCGGGGAGCGCGCTGTCGTCGCCGAGCAGCACGTGGGTGACGTCCGGGTCGTGCGACGGGGCGTACCCGCCGCCGGGACCGGACAGCGCGAGCAGGTCGCCGGGCTGCGCGGCTGCGGCCCACGGTCCGGCGAGGCCCTGGTCGCCGTGCACGACGAAGTCGATCGCGATGGTGCCGGCGGCGTGGTCGACGGAGCGTACCGTGTAGGTGCGGCGCGCGGGCCGCTCGTGCTTCGGCAGGGTCGCACGGAGCGCCTCGAGGTCGTACGGCGGGGTCAGCCTGCTCGACGGCGGCGCGAGCAGGAGCTTCACGTACTTGTCGGTGGCGCCGAGCCGGTCCGGGTCGGCGCCGTCGACGAAGTCCCGGAAGGCAGGACCACCCAGGTGCACGCGGACCATGTGGGGGGTCAGGCGTTCCGTCCGCTCGACGACGAAGACGTGCTGGCTGCGCTTGGGGTTCATCCTGGGATTCCTCTTCCGGTGCTCGACCTTGCCAGCTAGTGAGGTTAGCCTCACCTCATGAGTCCGACCGTGACGCCGTTCTCCGAGCTCCTGCGCCGGCGCTCCCGCAGCGCTGCGGCCCCGGCCGCCTGGACCGGCGGTGCGCACGACCTGCTGGCGGGGGAGTGCGACGTCGCGGACTACGCCGACCTGCTCGGGCAGTACGCCGTCGTGTACGACGCCCTCGAGCGGGCCGCCGAGCGGATGGCCGACCACCCGGTGGCCGCGCCGTTCGTCACGACGCAGCTCACCCGGATGCCCGCGATCCGCGCCGACCTCGAGTACCTGGTCGGTCCGGACTGGTCCGAGCTCTGCTGCCCGACCCCCGCGACCACCGCGTACGTCCGCCGTCTGTGCGCCGTGGCGGCGACCTCGCCCGGGGCGTTCGTCGCGCACCACTACACGCGCTACCTCGGCGACCTGACGGGCGGCCCCACCCTGGCGCGGCTGCTCGAGGACCGGTTCGGCTTCGACACCAACGGCGTGCTGTTCACGATCTTCGACCAGGTCGCCGACCCCGCGGCGTTCGAGGACACCTACCGGGCGCAGCTCGACGCCGCGCCGTGGTCGGACGCCGAGCGCGAGGCCGTGCTCGCCGAGGTCGACCTGGCTGCGGGCCTGGACCGAGCGCTCGTGGCGTCGGTGCGTCGCCCCGGGGCCGGGGACGACCAGGCCGCGGCGCTGCTCCCCGCCTGACCGCGCCCGCGGGACGGTCGCGGCCGGCCGATCGCCGGGAGCACTGCGGTCCGTCCGGACGGTCGTCGTCACGCGAGCGCGTGCGCCGGTACAGTGCTGGGGACCCGGGACGTGCTCCCGGCGCAACGTGAGAGGAACCCATGACGGCGATCGACGGATCGACGCGCCACGGGCGCGCACGGGACGACGTCAGCGGCGCGGTCGACAGCGACCTGCGCGCGGACGTCCGGTACCTCGGCAACCTGCTCGGGCGGGTGCTGCGGGAGACCGGGGGCGACGAGCTGCTGCACGACGTCGAGAGCCTGCGCGCTGCGGTCATCGACGCGTACGAGGGCTCCGACAGCGAGGGTGCCGCACGTGCCGAGGCGATCGTCGCCGGCATGTCCGCCGAGCGGGCCGAGGCCGTCGCCCAGGCGTTCACGACCTACTTCCACCTGACGAACCTGGCCGAGGAGCACCACCGCGTCCGCGTCCTCCGTGCCCGCGGTGACGACGGGGGACTGCCGGGTGACTCGTTCCCCGCCACCTACGCCTCGCTCGTCGAGCAGGTCGGCGCCGACGAGGCCGCCGCCCGCCTGGCCGACCTCCGGTTCCACCCGGTGCTCACCGCCCACCCGACCGAGGCCCGCCGCCGCGCGGTGACCACGGCCGTCCGACGCATCACGGACCTGATCGACGAGCGCGACCGCTCCCGGAACGCCACCGCGCGTGCCGAGAACGAGCGACGGCTGCTCGAGGAGATCACGACGCTGCTGCGCACCTCGCCGCTCCGCACGACCCGTCCGACCCCGCTCGACGAGGTCCGCACGGCGATGAGCGTGTTCGACCAGACCCTGTTCGAGATCGTGCCGCAGGTCTACCGCCTGCTCGACGACCGGCTGCTCGGGGACGACGCCGGTCGGGTGCCCGTGACCGCGCCGGCCTTCGTGCGCTTCGGCACCTGGATCGGCGGCGACCGCGACGGCAACCCGCACGTGACCGCCGCCGTCACCAAGCAGGCCGCCGACATCGCCGCCGAGCACATCCTGCTCGGCCTCGCCCGCGCCGCGACCCGCATCGGCTCGGCGCTCACGCTCGACGCCGCCGAGACCCCGGCGGACGCAGGGCTGCAGGCCCTCGTGGCCGCGCAGGAGCAGCTCGACCCGGGCATCGCCGAGCGCATCGGCGTCCGTGCCCCGAACGAGACCCACCGCCGCGCACTGCTCTTCGTCGCCGCCCGCATCCGTGCGACCCGTCGCGGTCAGGACGGCCTGGCGTACGGCGGTCCCGAGGAGCTCCTCGCCGACCTCCGGGTGATCCAGGCATCGCTCGTGGCCGCCGGTGCCGTCCGGACGGCGAACGGCGACCTGCAGAACCTCGTGTGGCAGGTCGAGACGTTCGGGTTCCACCTCGCCGAGCTCGAGGTGCGCCAGCACTCCCAGGTGCACCGGAACGCGCTGGCGGAGATCCGTGCCGGTGGTGAGCTGAGCGAGACCACCGGAGAGGTCCTCTCGGTGTTCCGCACCGTGGCCGACCTGCAGCAGCGCTACGGCGTCCGCGCCGCGCACCGCTACATCGTCTCCTTCACGCAGTCGGCCGCCGACCTGGCGAACGTGCACGAACTCGCCCGTGCCGCCTGTGGTGACCGCGCCCCCGTGCTCGACGTCATCCCGCTGTTCGAGACCTTCGCCGACCTGCACGCGAGCGTCGACATCCTCGACGAGGCCGTGCGCACCGAGCCCTTCCAGCGGCGGCTCGCGGCGACCGGGCGGCGGCTCGAGGTCATGCTCGGCTACTCCGACTCGTCGAAGGACGTCGGCCCGGTCTCGGCGAACCTGGCGCTCTACGACGCGCAGGCCCGGATCGCCGACTGGGCCCGCGACAACGACGTCGAGCTGACGCTGTTCCACGGCCGCGGCGGATCGCTCGGTCGTGGCGGAGGACCGGCGAACGAGGCCGTCCTCGCACAGCCACCGGGGTCGATCGACGGTCGGCTCAAGCTCACCGAGCAGGGCGAGGTCATCTTCGCCCAGTACGGCGACCAGGACATCGCGGCGCGGCACCTCGAGCAGATGGCCTCGGCCACGCTGTTCGCGTCGTCGCCCTCGAACGAGGAGCGCACGGCAGCCGCGGCGACCCGCTTCGCCGACCTCGCGCAGGAGCTCGACGACGTCTCGCGCCGGGCGTTCTACGACCTGGTGAAGGCCGACGGCTTCGCGCCGTGGTTCGCCCGCGTCACCCCGATGGAGGAGATCGGGCTCCTGCCGCTCGGGTCCCGCCCGGCCCGCCGCGGGCTGAGCGTCGAGTCGCTCGAGGACCTCCGCGCCATCCCGTGGGTGTTCTCGTGGACGCAGGCGCGGATCAACCTGGCCGGCTGGTACGGCCTGGGCTCAGCGCTCGAGGCCGTCGGTGACGTCGACGCCCTCCGTGCGGCCTACGCCGAGTGGCCGCTGTTCGGCGCGATGATCAAGAACGTCGAGATGTCGCTCGCGAAGACCGACGAGCAGATCGCCCGTCGCTACCTCGAGCTCGCCGACCGTGACGACCTCGCTGCGAAGGTGCTCGACGAGATGCTCCGCACGCGCGAGTGGGTGCTGCGGGTGTCCGGCGGCAGCGACGTGCTCGAGGACCGTCCGGTGCTCGCCCGGGCCGTGCGCCTGCGCAGCCCGTACGTGGACGCGCTGTCGCACCTGCAGCTCCGCGCCCTGCGCGCGATCCGCACTTCGGGCAGCACCGACCCGACGGACGGCGACCACCGTCTGCTCCTCCTCACCGTCAACGGGGTGGCGGCCGGCCTGCAGAACACGGGTTGAGCCCGGACCCGGCCGGTGGCGGACGGGAGGACGGTGCCGGCTGGCACCGCGCCTCCCGTCCGTGCGCTTGATGCTCGTCGGCCAACGCGACAGGACCGCTGTCGTCCGACGACGGACCTGTCGTCCCGTCCGCGCGCCGGAGCCGCACGTCGGCTGACGCGACAGGACCGCTGTCGTCCGACGACGCTCCTGTCGCAGGAGTCGCGAGTCCGGCGTCGCGTCGACCCTTGTCGAATCGATTCGCGCGGGCGTAGCGTGGCGTCGGTGACGACGGAGCGCGCGGGGACCGGACCGACGACCTCTACCAGTGGGGTCCTGCCGCCCATCGTCCCGCTGGCGCTCATCGTCGGGGTCTCGCCCTTCGCGACGGACATGTACATCCCCGCGCTGCCGACCATCGCGAACGAGCTCGGGACGACCCCGGGCCTCGTGCAGCTGTCGCTCACGGCGTTCCTCGTCGCGTTCGCCGTCGGGCAGCTCCTGGCCGGTCCGGTGAGCGACGGCATCGGGCGCCGGCCGCTGCTGCTCGTCGGGACCGCCGGCTTCGCGGTGGCCTCCGTCGGGTGCGCACTCGCGCCCGACGTCGGCACCCTCGTCGCCGCCCGTGTGCTGCAGGGGCTCGCCGGAGCGGCCGGAGCCGTCGCCGGACGCGCGATGGTCTCGGACACGACGACGGGTCCGCGCACCGCGAAGGTGTTCGGCACCCTCGCCGCGATCAACGCCATCGGCCCGGTCGTCGCACCGCTGGCGGGTGGTGCCGTGCTCACGGTCGGCTCGTGGCGCCTGATGTTCGTCGTCCTCGCGGTGCTCGGCGCGACCTTCACCGTCGCGGTGGTCCTGCGCTTCGGGGAGACGCTGCCGCCGGCTGCGCGGGGCGGCACCGGCTTCCGTGCGAACGGGCGACGCATCCGGGACCTGCTCGCGATCGGGCGGTTCCGGGCGTACGTGCTCACGGGCGTGCTGTCCACGATCGGGTTCTTCGCCTACATCGCGACGAGCTCGTTCGTGTTCCAGCAGCAGTACGGCTTCTCGGAGCAGCGCTACACGCTCGTGTTCGCCACGAACGCCTCGATGATGGTCGTCACGACGCTCGTGTTCCGGCGCATCGTCGGGCGGTTCTCCGAGGACACACTGCTGACCGCCGGCCTCGCCACGGGGACACTCGGCAGCGCGGTCGTGCTGGTCGCCGCCCTCGCGGGGCTCGGCCCCGTACCGGTGTGGTGCGCCCTCGCGGTGGTCACCGGCGCGTGGGGCTTCGTGCTCCCCGCGGCGATGACGCGGACGCAGCACGTCGGCGCGGCACACCCCGGCACCGCCGCCGCGCTGCAGGGTGGCCTGACGTTCGGACTCGGCGGGCTCGGCACCCCGCTCGCAGGTGCGCTCGGCGGGACCGCCACGGCGATGGGAGCGGTGATGGCGACACTCATGGCGGCAGCCGTCGTCGTCCAGGTCCTCGCGACGCGGCGAGGCCGTACCGCTTGACGGCTCGCACCCGGTAGGTTGCAGGGTGCACCCGCACCGAACCGAGGAGGCCCCTGCATGGACATCGTCGTACACGAGGCAACGGACGACACCGCCGTGCTCGAGTGCAGCGGACGGCTGAACATGGTGAGCGCGGGCGCCTTCCGCGAGACCGTGGCGAAGGTCGTCGAGGGCGGCCGCGCGCGTCTGGTCGTCGAGCTCTCGGGCGTCGAGTTCATGGACTCGTCCGGCCTGGGGGCCCTGGTGGGGTGTCTGAAGACCGCTCGTCAGGCCGGGGGAGACCTCCGGCTCGCCGCCCCCCTCGGAGCAGGTCCAGATGGTGCTCAAGCTCTCCAACATCGACAAGATCCTGCGGACGTACCCGGACGGGGACGCCGCGGTGACGAACTGGGCATGACCGTCGCCATGGGCGAGCACGTCCTGGACCTCGCCTGCCCGCCCGAGGACGTCACGGCGGTGCACACGTTCCTGTCCTCGGTGTGGGACAGCGAACCCGACCTGTCCCTCGAGGACCGCATGGCACTCGAGCTCGCCCTCGTCGAGCTTGCCTCTAACGTCATCGAGCACGGCTCTGGCGGTGGCCGGGTCTCCTGCTCGCTCCGGATGGACGTCGGCCCGGACGACATCACCGTGTCGCTCTCGGACGACGGTGTCCCGGTGCTCGTCGACCCGTCCGCGGCGCACCTGCCCGACGCGCTGGCCGAGGGGGGCCGTGGCCTCGCGCTCGTGCAGATGGTCGTCGACGACCTGCGCTACGAGCGGGTCGCCGACCGCAACCGGTGGACCGTCCGCCGCGGGCGGCACTGACGACCCACCATCCGGTCTGCGCGCCGAGCCGGCCGATCATCCGGTTCCCGCACGACGGGAGCCGGTCCACGCACGTCCCGCCGACGCGCGGACCGACGCGTCGTCGACGTGACACGCTCGGTCCGGTGACGACCGAGACGCGCGCAGACCCCCGTATGCGCTACGAAGCCGTGGGCGACGACCTGGGCGCCGCGCTGCAGCTCTTCTCGGACGCGTACGACGGCGCGCACTTCGCAGGCCGCAACACGTCGCGGTCGTTCGGGTACCGCTTCAAGATGGTCGGCGACGCCTCGATGTCGTTCCGGTCGACGCACTTCGACGCGCACGCCACGGGTGAGGCGTCGTCCGGCGACGACTACGCCGTCATGTGGACGACGGACGGCGGGGGGCACGGTCGACGTCGGGCGGGACGAGGCAGTGTTCGGCCCGGGCCACGCCCTCGTCTTCCCGGCCGGACGCCCGTTCGTGTTCGAGGTCGAGGACGTCCGCCAGAACCTCGTGCACTTCGACCGGCGGTTCCTCGAGGGCATCGCGGCGGAGGAGCACGGCGGAGCCGCGGGCGCGATCGTCTTCGACCACACCGCCCGGCCCATGACGGAGGACCTGCGGCTGTGGAACGCCCAGGTGCGGCGGGCCGCGCAGGTGGTCCTCGGCGCGACGGCGCCCTCGCCGCTCGTGATGGCCGAGACCGCTCGCGAGACCGCCCTGGCGATGCTCCGCACCTTCCCGCACGAGCAGCTCGCCCCCGAGGTCCCGGTGCCGCAGGGTGCGACGAGCCGCGTCCGCGAGGCGATCGAGTACATGCACGCCTACGCGCACGCCCCGATCACCACGACGGACGTTGCCGAGCACGTCGGGCTCAGCGTGCGTGGCCTGCAGCAGGCGTTCCAGCGCCAGGTCGGGACCGCGCCGAACGCGGTGCTCCGGGGCATCCGGATGGACCGCGTGCGCGAGGAGCTCAGCCGGGGACGCCCCGGCGAGCTGACGGTCGCCGTCGTGGCCGTCCGGTGGGGCTTCGCACACCTCGGTCGCTTCTCGGCTGCCTACGCGAAGCGCTTCGGCGAGTACCCGCGCGACACCCTGCACGCCTGAGATCCGTGGTCGTCCGGCGCGCCCGCTACGCTGCCCGGATGGACGAGCACGAGCGCCCCGCCGACCGGTACCCGTGGGTGGTCGTGCCCGGCATCTGGGGGTCGGACGCCGAGCACTGGCAGTCCCGCTGGCAGGAGGCGCGGGGCGGCCGGGCCGTGCGCATCGCACCCGCGTCCTGGTCGGAGCCGGATCCGGCGGACTGGTCCCGGGCGATCGCCGAGGCCGTCGACCGCTGTGCACGGCCCCCGCTGCTCGTCGCGCACAGCCTCGGGGTGCTGGCGGTCGCCGAGTGGCTGACCGGCAGCGCGGGGCAACGGGCCGCCGAGCGGGTCGCCGGTGCCTTCCTGGTGGCACCACCGGACCCCGATGCGCCGGTGTTCCCCGCTGCGGCCGCCGCCTTCCGTGCGCCGCAGGGAGCAGCGACCGTACCGACCGCGCTCGTCGTCAGCGACGACGACCCGTACTGCTCCGCCGACCGTGCCCTCGCATTCGCCGACGTGCTCGGGGCACGGGTCCTCCGGGTGGGGGACCGACAGCACGTGAACGTGGCCAGCGGTGTCGGCGCCTGGCCCGAGGGACGGCACCTGCTCGACGGCTTCGCGGAGTCCCTGCCGGGAGCGTGACACGCCGCTCACGTCCGGACCGGTACATGACGTCCGGGGGGCGGGATGCGCGACACACCGCGGATCTCCCGGGTGTCGGCCGGTGTGATATCTATCCTGCGTCACATGGAGACCCAGCCCGGTGCACGCACACCCCTCGTCGACCCGTTCGGTCGCGAGCTCGAGGAGTGGCTGCGCGACGTCCCGGCGACCCGCACGCCGTACCTGGCGGACCTCGTGGTGCCGCCGGTCACGGGTCCCGTACAGCGCCCGGTGACGACGGACGCCGTCCCCACGCAGGAGTCCGCTCACACCGCCGGGACCGCCGCCACGGACACCCGGGTCGTGCAGCAGCCGGACGTGGAGGAGACGACCGCCGAGCGGCCCAGCGTCGACGCGCCGACCGCCGAGGGGCCCACCGCCGACGCGCCGTCCGCCGCGCTGCCCACGGTCGATGCACCGACCGCGTTCCGCCGCCGCGACCGCGCCCGCCACGTCGCCGCCTGCGCTCCTTCGTTCCCCGAACCCCCGGCCCGCATCGCGTTGCGCATCGAGGACCTCGCGGTCGAGGTCTCGGCCACGAGCGGTCGCAGCACGATCGAGCGCATCGTCCTGCTCGAGGACGAGGTCGCCCGTCGCGACGAGGACCTCGCTCGACTCGCCGCGTGGGAGGCCACGGTCGCCCACCTCGACGACGCCGAGGTCGACGCTGCACGCGCCTTCGCCCGTGCCGTGTTCGCCGACCTGCTCGCGGACGCGGCGGACGAGGCCGCGCGACGTGAGCGCGCCGCGGCCCGCCGTGCCGCCACGGCACCGGTGCCGACGCCCGTCCGCGCCGCCCCGAGCACCACGGCGCCTCGCGCCGACCTGCCGACACCCTCGCGGCCGGTGCAGCGTGCCACCACGCCGTCGACAGCCGAGCCCGTCCAGGTGGTACCGCCCACGAGCACCGACAGCACCGACAGTGCGGTCGCCGCCGGCGCCGCGGCGACCGCCCCGGGACGCGAGGCGCCCGTGCGCCCGGCCCTGGGCCTCCCGGTCGGGTCGCCACTGTCGGCCGCGACCCGCCCCACCCCGCTGGTGCAGCCAGCCACGGGTCCGACCGTGATCGACAGGGCCGCGTTCGCGGCGGCGCTGACCGCGCACGAGGGCGTCACGGCCGGCACCCCGGTGGTGCTGCCCGACGCCGTGTCGCTGCCCGCGAGCGCGAGCGCGACGGACCGGGACGACCACGGGACCGCGGCGACGACGGCCGGTGCCGACAGCGGCTGGTGGGCACGACTCGTCGCCCGCCTGCGCTCCCTGTTCGGCCGCCGCTGAGCGCCCCGGTCCTGCCCCAGCGCCCTCGCCCCGCCCGCGCCTCGGTAGACTGACGGGATGCCGACGCTCCGCGAACTCCAGGCCGTGATCGAGGACCTGTGGCCCGCCGCCGGCGCCGAGTCCTGGGACGCCGTCGGGCTCGTCTCCGGTCACCCGGACCAGGTGGTCGAGCACGTGCACCTCGCCGTGGACGCCGTACCCGCCACCGCGGACGAGGCCGTCGCACTCGGTGCCGACCTGCTCCTCACCCACCACCCGCTCCTGCTGCGTGGCGTGACCACGATCGACGAGACGACGGCCAAGGGCCGGGTCCTCGCCACGCTCGTGCGGGGCGGGACGGCGCTGCTCTCGGCGCACACCAACGCCGACGTCGTGACGACCGGTACCTCCGCGGTGCTCGCCGATCGGCTCGGGCTCGTCGACCAGCGGCCGCTCGAGCCCGGAGCGGACCCCTCGACCGGCATCGGTCGCGTCGGGACCCTGCCGGAGGGCACCACCCTCGGCGCGCTCGCCCGCCAGCTCGTCGACCTGCTGCCGCCCACGGCGACGGGCGTCCGCGCCTCGGGCGACTTCGACCGGCCCGTCCGCACCGTCGCGCTCTGCGCCGGAGCCGGTGACAGCCTGCTCGGCGATCCGGCCGTCCGGGCCGCCGACGTCTACGTCACGAGTGACCTGCGGCACCACCCGGCCTCGGAGTTCCGCGAGCAGGCGATGCTCGTCGACGGCCCCGCGCTGGTCGACACCTCGCACTGGGCGACCGAGTGGCTCTGGCTCGACGTCGCGGCCGAGCAGCTCCGACGGCTCGCCGGGGTCCGCGTGACCGTGAGCGACCTGCGCACCGACCCCTGGGACTTCGCCGTCCTGCCCGCCGCCGAGCCTGCGGCCGCAGCAGAGCGCGCGGCAGCCGATGCTGCGCCCGCCACCGAGCCTGCGCCCGCCGCCGAGCCTGGGGCCGCCGCCGAGCCCGGGGCCGCCGGCAGCCCCGCCCCCGCACCCGCCCACGAAGGAGACCGACCGTGAAGGCAGCACCCGAGGACCAGGTCGTCCTCCTCGACCTCCAGCGCCTCGACAACGACGTGACCCGTCTGTCGCACCGCATCACCGCCCTGCAGAAGGGCGACAGGCTCACCGAGCTGGGCGCCACCGCTGCCTCGCTCCGCGCCGAACTCGCGGCCGCGACCGGCGAGGTCGAGGACGCCGAGCGCGAACTCGCCCGCCTGGAGTCCGACACCGCCACCGCGCAGGCTCGCATCGAGCGGGACACGACGATGCTGCAGAACGTCGCGAGCGCCAAGGACGCCGCGGGCCTCGAGAGCGAGATGGCGTCGCTCCACCGCCGTATCGGCGACCTGGAGACCGCCGAGCTCGAGGTCATGGAGCAGCTCGACGTGCACCGTGCCCGCGTCGGGGACGTCGAGTCGAGACTCGCCCAGGTCGAGGCCGACCGCGCCACCCTGGTCGCCGAGCGCGACACCGAGATCGCGCGCGTCGAGGCCGACCGCGAGTCCGCGGTGCAGAGCCGTGCGGCCGTCGCCGCGAAGGTGCCCGCGGACCTGCTGGCGCTCTACGACCGGCAGCGCGCGCGCTACGGCTTCGGTGCGTCCCTGCTGCAGGGCGGGGTGTCGACCGCCTCCGGCGTGACGCTCACGAACTCGGACCTGCAGGACATCCGTCGGGCCGCGCCCGACGACGTCGTGCTCTGCCCCGACAGCGACGCGATCCTGGTGCGCACGGCCGAGTCCGGCCTGTAGCGCGCCGGCAACCCGACGGACGGGAGGCTCGTGGCGGCACCGCCACGCGCCTCCCGTCCGTCGTCGGCCGGTTGGCGCGCACGTGGTGCGTGGGTGCGAACGGGCCGGCCGTACGCCGGGTTCTGTCCCGCTCTCGCGGTGACGGCCATCTCTCTCGGACCGACGTTGCCGCCGGCCTCCAGCGGTCCACCCGAGGACTCAGCGAGCAGCCTCGTCGTCCTCTGTCTGACCTTGCTCCGGGCGAGGTTTACCGAGCGGATCCGGTCACCCGGACCCCTGGTGGTCTCTTACACCACCGTTTCACCCTTACCGACGTCGCCGCCGGCGGTCTGCTTTCTGTGGCACTGTCTCGCGGATTGCTCCGGGTGGGTGTTACCCACCGCCCTGCTCTGTGGAGCCCGGACGTTCCTCGGCACTCCCGGGGGAGTGACGCGACCGTCTCACCGACCCGTTCGCAGTGCCGAGTCTACCGCTGCCGGACCCAGCGGCGTGCCGCGCTGCCGTCTCGTCGCCGGGGCGCCCGCCGAGCGGGCCAGATCAGTCACGGTCGGTGCCGGCGGGCGACGGATCGCACCCAGAGGCCGGACCACACGCGGCGTGTCCTGCCCGCTCGACGGACGTTGCGCGGCGTGTCCCGCTTGGCTGGACGGACCGCGCGCGGCGTGTTCCGCTTGGCTCGACGGACGTTGCGCGGCGTGTCCCGCTTGGCTCGCCGGACCTCGCGCGGCGTGTTCCGCCAGCCCGCCGGACGCCGTGTCGTGCGACGAGGACCGCTGCCGCCGGCCGCCAGCCGCTACTTGCTGCGGGACGCCAGGGTCGCGGCACCGATGATGCCGGCGTTGTTGCGGAGGGTGGCTGGGATGATGTCCGCCTGCAGGTCGAGCAGCGGCAGGAACTCCTCGTGGTGCTTCGACACGCCGCCGCCGACGACGAAGAGCTCGGGGGAGAGCAGGGCCTCGAGCGTCGAGTAGTACTTCTGCAGGCGCTTCGCCCAGTGCTTCCAGGACAGCTCGTCCCGCTCCTTGGCGGCGAACGAGGCCTTCGTCTCGGCGTCGTGCCCGTCGATCTCCAGGTGACCGAGCTCCGAGTTGACGATGAGCACGCCGTCGTTGATCAGTGCCGTGCCGATGCCCGTGCCCAGGGTCGTGACGACCACGAGCCCGTCCTTGCCCTTCGCTGCGCCGAACTGCTGCTCGGCGAACCCGGCGGCGTCGGCGTCGTTGACGAAGTGGATGGAGCGGCCGAGCTCCTTCTCGAACAGCGCCTCGGCCTCGAAGCCGATCCACTTCTTCGACACGTTCGCGGCCGACATCGTCTTGCCGTCGCGGACGATCGCGGGGAAGCAGACCCCGACCGGCACGTCCGCCGCCGGGGCGAGCTCGTCGAGGATCGACTTCGCCACCGCGACGATGTCGTGCGGCTTGCCGCCCTCGGGGGTGGCCTTCTTGATCCGGTCGGTCGTCAGTTCGCCGGTGGCGACGTCGACGATCGCGCCCTTGATGCCCGTTCCGCCGATGTCGACGCCGACTGCGAGGGAGGTCATGAGAAGCGGTGCCTTTCGTGGGTGTCCGTCAGGAGACGGTGAGGAGTTCCGCGCCGCGCTCGGTGACGACGAGGGTGTGTTCGAACTGTGCGGTCCAGGACTTGTCGCGGGTGCTCACGGTCCAGTCGTCCGACCAGATGTCGGCCTCGATCCCGCCGAGCGTGAGCATGGGCTCGATGGTGAACACCATGCCCGGCTCCATGACGTCGTCGAACCGGGGCGCGTCGTAGTGCGGGATGATCAGGCCCGAGTGGAACGCCCGACCGACGCCGTGGCCGGTGTAGTCGCGGACGACGCCGTACCCGAAGCGCTTGGCGTAGGCCTCGATCGCCCGCCCGATGACGTTCACCTGGCGCCCCGGCGCCACGGCCTTGATGCCGCGTTCGAGCGCGGTGCGCGTGCGGTCGACCAGGTCCTGGACCTCCTGCGAGGCCTGTCCGACGACGAACGTCCGGTTCGTGTCGCCGTGCATCCCGTCCTTGTAGGCGGTGATGTCGATGTTGACGAGGTCGCCCTCCTGCAGCACGGTGTCGTCCGGGATCCCGTGGCAGATGACCTCGTTGAGGCTCGAGCACAGCGACTTCGGGTACCCGCGGTAGCCGAGCGTCGACGGGTAGGCGCCGTGCGACACGACGAACTCGTGGCCGATCCGGTCGAGCTCGTCGGTGGTGACCCCGGGGCGGATGGCCTCGCCGACGGCGTCGATCGCCTGCGAGGCGATGCGCCCGGCGGTCCGGATGCGCTCGACCTCGTCCGGCGTGTACGTGTCGCCGAGGCCGTGCTCGTGCGGTTCGGCGCGCCCGACGTACTCGGGGCGCTCGATGTCCTTCGGCACGGGGCGCTGGGGGGAGATCCGGCCGGCGGTCAGGTGTCCGTGTGCGTCCCGGGGCATGCCGACCACTCTAACCGGGTGCGTGGCGCGCGCCCGCCCGTCCGTCGCGAGCGAGACGCCGGCGTCGACGCGAGACGCCCCGCCGGTACCGGGACACCGCCGGATCCTGCGGTGTCTCGCACACCCGACGGTGTCCGGGACGGACGCCGGCGTCTCGCGCGCCCGAGGGCGTCCCCTGCCGCAGGTGGACGCGTCCCGACGAGGACCGGCCCCTGCGTGCCGTCCCGGTCCGTACCCTGGAGGTGACGGTCTGGAGACTCGGCGCCCGTCCGTCCGACCGGCACCGCGCCTCCAGGCCGTCATCACCTTCCCCGGGCCGGTTCGCCCCCGCAGGTCCGAGCCGCGGGAGCGACAGGCTTCCGCGGACCGTCGGCGGCGGTCTGTCGCTCTCACGGCACTGACGAGCGCGAGCCCGCGGGCGCGGCCCGACGGCCGTGGGTACGGTGGCGCCATGAGTGATGAACGCATCGAGTCCCAGTGGTGGTTCAACGAGAAGACGCACGAGGTGGAGCAGGGCCCGCAGTCGCCGCAGCGCGACCGGATCGGCCCGTTCGACACGCGTGAGGAGGCGCAACACGCCCTGGACCGCATCAAGGCGAACAACGAGCGCTGGGACGACGAGGACCAATAGGCTGGAGGCCCCAGCAGCACCACGGAAAGGGCGTCCATGGACAAGCAGACGGACTTCGTGCTCCGCACCATCGAGGAGCGGGGCATCAAGTTCATCCGACTCTGGTTCACCGACGTCATCGGCACGCTGAAGTCCGTCGCGATCGCCCCGGCCGAGGTCGAGGGCGCGTTCGCCGAGGGCATCGGGTTCGACGGTTCCGCGATCGAGGGCCTCACGCGCTCGTACGAGGCCGACGTCCTGGCGCACCCGGACCCCTCGACGTTCCAGATCCTGCCGTGGCGGGGCGAGGTCGACCCGACCGCACGCATGTTCTGCGACATCACGACGCCGGACGGCCAGCCCGCCGTCGCCGATCCCCGCAACGTGCTGAAGCGGACCCTGGCGAAGGCGAGCGAGCGCGGGTTCACGTTCTACACGCACCCCGAGATCGAGTTCTACCTGCTGAAGAGCCGCGACTGGGCGGACGGCGGCCCGCAGCCCGTCGACCAGGCGGGCTACTTCGACAACGTCCCCGGCGGCAGCGCGCACGACTTCCGCCGCCGCTCGGTGCGGATGCTCGAGGACCTCGGCATCTCGGTGGAGTTCTCCCACCACGAGGCCGGTCCCGGGCAGAACGAGATCGACCTCCGCTACGCCGACGCGCTGACGATGGCCGACAACATCATGACCTTCCGCACCGTGGTGAAGGAGGTCGCGATCGAGCAGGGCGTCTACGCGACGTTCATGCCGAAGCCGCTGTCGGGCCAGCCGGGCTCGGGCATGCACACGCACGTCTCGCTCTTCGAGGGCGACCAGAACGCCTTCTACGAGGCCGGCGGCGAGTACCAGCTGTCGCAGACCGCGAAGCACTTCATCGCGGGTGTGCTCCGCCACGCTCCCGAGATCACCGCGGTGACGAACCAGTTCGTCAACTCGTACAAGCGTCTGTGGGGCGGCGACGAGGCCCCGTCCTTCGTCACCTGGGGCCACAACAACCGCTCGGCGCTCGTGCGCGTGCCGCTGTACAAGCCGAACAAGGGCCAGTCCGCCCGCGTCGAGTACCGCGGCATCGACTCCGCCGCGAACCCCTACCTGGCGTACTCGCTGCTCCTGGCGGCGGGTCTCAAGGGCATCGACGAGGGCTACGAGCTCCCGCCCGAGGCCGAGGACAACGTCTGGAGCCTGTCCGACGCCGAGCGCAAGGCCCTCGGCTACCGGCAGCTCCCCGCGAGCCTCGACCACGCCCTCGGCCTGATGGAGGACTCGGAGCTCGTCGCCGAGACCCTGGGCGAGCAGGTCTTCAACTTCGTGCTGCTCAACAAGCGGCAGGAGTGGAAGGCCTACCGCGACCAGGTCACGCCGTTCGAGCTCCGCACCAACCTCGGCGCGCTCTAGCAGCCGCCCGGAGCGCCGCGCATGACCGGTCGGACGAGGACGTCCCGTTCCGAGATGGCCCGCCTGGGCTTCGCGGAGCTGTCCGAGAGCCTGGAACGGATCGCCAGCCTGGAGGCCCGGTTCGGCCCCGACGTGCGGGTGCCGGTCACCGACGCCCCGGCGCTGTGGGAGTCCACGGCCGATCCCGACGGCGCGCTCTGGCTGCTCGAGCGGCTCCTCGAGCGCGCGCCGGACGCGGTCCGGCCGGTCCTGGCGGACCCGGCTGCCACGGAGCGGCTCGTCCGGCTGCTCGGCGCCTCGACGGGCCTCGGTGAGTTCCTGCACCGGCGTCCGACCGAGATCGCGCTGCTCCTCGACCCGGTGACCCCGCCGTGGTCGCAGGAGGCGTACACGGCGTCGCTGGCCGAGGCCGTGGCCGACACGACCGGCGAGGACGCCCGGCTCCGGCTCCGGGTGCGCTACCGACGGCACCTCGCGCAGATCGCCCTGTTCGACGTGCTGCACCCCGTCCCGACCGAGGCGTTCCCGGCGGTGGCCGCGGGGCTCGCCGACCTGGCGGGCGCGGCGCTCGAGGCCGCGGTGGCCGTCGCCCGGCGCGAGGTCCCGTTCCCCGCCGCCGACGTCGCAGCGACCCCGCTGGCGGTGATCGGCATGGGGAAGGCCGGTGCCCGCGAGCTCAACTACGTCAGCGACGTCGACGTCATCTTCGTCACCGAGTCGACCCGCGACGACGAGGCCGACACCGGTGTCGGCACCGACCGGGCGGTCCTCATCGCGACGCGACTGGCCATCGCGGCGACGCACGCGATCACCGACCTCGCGGCCGAGCCCGCGCTGTGGGAGGTCGACGCGAACCTCCGGCCGGAGGGCAAGGACGGTGCGCTCGTCCGGACGCTCGACTCGCACGTGGCGTACTACGAGCGCTGGGCGAAGGGGTGGGAGTTCCAGGCGCTGCTCAAGGCGCGGCCGATCGCCGGCAGCCGTGACCTGGGGGAGCGCTACGCGGCCGCGGTCGCCCCGTTCGTGTGGAGCTCCGCCGGTCGACCCGGCTTCGTGGAGTCCGTGCAGCGGATGCGGGAGCGCGTCACCGAGCACATCCCCGACGACGAGGTCGACCGGCAGATCAAGCTCGGACCCGGCGGCCTGCGCGACGTCGAGTTCACCGTGCAGCTGCTGCAGCTCGTGCACGGCCGCGACGACGAGTCCGTGCGCGTGCGGTCGACCCTCGAGGCGATGGACGCCCTGGCCGCGGCCGGGTACGTCGGTCGACCCGAGGCTGCGCGCTTCGGCCCCGACTACGCCCTCCTGCGCCTGCTCGAGCACCGGATCCAGCTGCGGCGACTGCACCGGACGCACCTCATGCCGAGCGACGAGGAAGAGCTGCGGGTGCTCGCGCGCTCCACCGGGCTCGCGGCCTCGGCAGCCGCACTGGAACAGCGGTGGCGCGGCGTGAAGCTCGAGGTCCGCGGACTGCACGAGCGACTCTTCTACCGCCCGCTGCTGTCGGCGGTGGCGGCCACGGACGGCGACATCGTCCTGACGAGCGACCAGGCGGCCGACCGCCTCGGTGCGATCGGCTTCGCAGACCCGGCGGGAGCGCTCGGGCACATCCGCGCGCTCACCCAGGGCACGAGCCGTCGTGCGGCGATCCAGCGGAACCTGCTGCCGGTGCTCCTGCGGTGGATGGCGGAGGGACCGGCGCCGGACCGGGCACTGCTGGCCTTCCGTCGCCTCAGCGACACCCTGGGGGAGTCGAGCTGGTTCCTCCGGATGCTCCGCGACTCGTCGGGCGCCGCGCACTCCCTCACGACCGTGCTGTCCGAGTCGGCGTTCCTCGCCGGGCTCCTCGAACGCTTCCCGGAGGCGGTGGCGTGGCTCGACGAGCCGGACGCGCTGCTCCGACCGCGGCCGCTCGCGTCGCTCCTCGCCGAGCACGCCGCGACGACCGCCCGACACGGGGACGACGTCGACGGCGCCGCCGCGCTCGTCCGGTCCGCCCGTCGCCGCGAGACCCTGCGGCTCGGCATGGCCGCGGTGCTCGGCCACCTGGACGTGGACGCCCTCGGACCGGCACTGTCCGACGTCACCGAGGCCACCCTCACGGGCGCGCTCGCCCTGGCCCGGCGCGACGCCCCACCCGGGCTCGCGTTCGGCATCGTCGCGATGGGCCGGTTCGGCGGCCGCGAGCTCGGCTTCGGGTCCGACGCCGACGTCCTCTACGTGTACCGGGCGCCGGATGACCTCGCACCGGAGCAGGCGTCGCGTGCCGCCCAGACGATCGTGCGCGAACTCTCGCGGCTGACGGACGACGCGATCCACCCGTTCGAGCTCGACACCGACCTCCGGCCGGAGGGCAAGAACGGCCCGGTCGTGCGGACCCTCGAGTCGTACGGCGCGTACTACGCCCGGTGGTCGCTGACGTGGGAGGCGCAGGCGCTCCTCCGGGCCCGCGGCGCGGTCGGCGACGACGCGTTGCTCCGCGACTTCGAGCACCTCGCCGACGGCACGCGGTACCCAGAGCGCATCGACGAGCAGGCGGTCCGCGAGGTCCGGCGGATCAAGGCCCGCGTCGAGTCGGAGCGGCTGCCCCGAGGCGCCGACCCGGCACGGCACCTCAAGCTCGGACGCGGGTCGCTCAGCGACGTGGAGTGGTTCGTGCAGCTGCTGCAGCTGCAGTACGCCACGACGGTGCCCGGGCTGCGGACGACCTCGACGCTCGAGGCCCTCGACGCCGCGACCGTGGCCGGACTCGTCGCACCGGAGGACGCCGAGCGTCTCGGTGCCGCGTGGCGCTTCGCGTCCCGCACCCGGAGCGCGCTCGTGCTCTGGTCCGGCAAGACCACCGACGTCCTCCCCGTGGACCGGGTGCAGCTCGAGGGCATCGCGCGGCTGATGGAGTACCCGCCGGGGTCGGCGTCGCGGCTCGAGGACGACTACCTCGGGGTCACGCGGCGCGCTCGACAGGTGTTCGAGCGGGAGTTCTACGGGGCCTGAGCGGCTCGCGACACGCCCGGGGTGACGCGCCACCGAGAACGTGACAGGTCGTCGAGGGTGAATTCTGGGCGTCGCCGGCTGTCCCCCTGCCCCGCTCGTGACGTACCCCGCTCGGTACGGTCCTGCCCGCTTCGGCCCGGCCGCGACCGGCTGTGGCCGGGGCGGACGCGAGTGGGTCTGTGGGGATGACCCCAGAACAGGGGTATGTGCTCGTGACCGGGGCTTTCCTGTCGAGGTGAGCCGTGCTTCCCGGCCGGGTCACATGCCGTGTTGCGCTCTGCACGACGGTGGACCGGTCCACCATCCTGCTGACAGCAGCAGTGCGGACAGGTGCGTGGTGCCGCGAGGGGGACCAGCTTGTACCCCGTAACAAGCCGGTAACACCCCCGCTCGGGGGTCGCGTTGCGACGACGTCCAGGTTCTGCATCAATTGGCTCACCCGAACCGTCCACGGTTCCTCGACGATGCGGAATCCCCACCTCGAACGTTGAAGCAGGGATCGATGTTCACCTTCATTCTGCAGATCCGGCAGATGGTCGACGGGCACCCCGAGTTCTACCTGTTCGCCGTGTACTCCGCGGTGATCTGGTTGCTCTGGCTGCTCAAGGTCGTCCTGTCCGCCCGCTACCGCCCCTTCACCGGCACCTACACCGGCACCACCAGCGTGGTCGTCCCCGTCGTGGACGAGCCGCTCGACCTCTTCCGCGACGTGATCGGCCGCATGGTCGAGCAGGGTCCCGGCGAGATCATCGTCGTCATCAACGGCGCCCGCAACGAAGCGCTCGAGGAGGTCTGCGAGGAGTTCGCCCCGCTCGTGCGCTGGACCCACACGCCCATCCCGGGCAAGCGCAACGCGGTCAAGGTCGGCACCGAGATGTCCACCGGTGACATCACGATCCTCGTCGACTCGGACACCGTGTGGACGCCCGGCACGCTCTCCGAGCTGCTGAAGCCCTTCGCCGACGAGTCGGTCGGCGGCGTCACCACCCGCCAGCGCATCCTCGAGCCGACGCGCTCGTGGATCACCCGCTGGGCCGACTGGCTGGAGAACTCGCGGGCGCTGTACTCGATGCCCGCGCAGAGCGTCCTCGGTCAGATCGGCTGCCTGCCGGGTCGGACGATCGCGTTCCGCCGGAACATCCTCGTCCGCGTCATGGACCGGTTCATGCACGAGAAGTTCATGGGGGTGTTCCTCGAGGTGTCCGACGACCGGACCCTGACGAACCTGACCCTCAAGGAGGGCTACCGGACCGTCTACCAGTACACGTCGCTCGTCTACACCGACGCTCCGCTGCAGGTGAAGAAGCTGTTCAAGCAGCAGCTGCGCTGGGCGCGCGGCTCGCAGTACAACACGCTGCGGATGCTCCCGTGGATGCTCGGGCACGCGCCGATCCTGGCCGTGTTCTTCCTCACCGACATCATCCTGCCGTTCATGCTCTTCGGTGTGATCGCCGGCTGGATCTACCGCGCCGTCACCGGTCAGGGCGAGAACCTGTACCAGGGGATCCTGCAGCAGTACGGCTTCTCGACGGGCTTCGTCTACGTCGCCGGACTGATGGTGGTCTCGAGCGTGCTCAGCATGGCGATCCGCCAGATGCGACACCTGGCCGAGAAGCCGAGTGACTTCTTCCGGCTGCCGATGTTCATCATCGTGTCGACGTTCTTCCTGATGCCGATCCGGCTCATCGGCTTCTTCCGCCTGGCGCACGCGTCCGGCTGGGGCACCCGGGCCGGGGCGTACGCCGGCGGTCCGGTGGAGGAGGACCCCGCGGACGCGGTGCAGCCGGTGGGACTCGGCACACCGCCGGTCGCCCTCGGTACTCCGCCGGTCAGTCCGGTGGACGCCGGTCTACCGTCCGTGGACCGCACCGACGTGCTCCGTTCCCGGGTCGACGCCGACGACCAGGCAGCGGCCGACCGGGCGTTCGACGAGCTCTTCGGGGCCGACGCCACGACGAACTCGACCGCGACCGTGCTCGCCACGCGGCGATCGGCAGCGGTGGCCGCGGCAGCTGCTCCCGCTCCGGCCCGCCCGGCGCCCGTCAAGGCCCGTCGTGTCAACCCCTACGCGGCGATCCCGTACCTGATCGGGTTCGCGGTCTTCGCACTGGAGGCGTTCCTCATTGTCTGACCTCATCCGTTCCACCAGTACGTGGTGGGCCCAGTCCAGCAAGCACGCCCGTCGCACCGCGATCGGCACGGTCGCGATCGTCCTGGTGCTCGGCCTGATCACCTGGACCGTCTGGGTGTCGCCGGCCGGCCCCGTGTCGAGCGCCGTGCAGACCGCCCTCGGCGTCACCCCGCCGAAGGCGAAGCAGCCCAGCGCCGCCGAGCTCAGCGCGAAGCTCGAGGCCGCGCAGCAGACCATCTGGAAGCTCGAGGGCAAGCTCGACTCCTCGGGTGCGCAGGCCGGGTCGCGGGCCGAGGAGATCACCCGGCTCAAGGCGCAGATCGCCGCGCTGCAGTCCGACCTCGGTGCTGCGACGAGCGGCGGGAAGGCCTCGGCCGCGGGGCCACAGTCGGGCTCCGGCTCTGGTGCTGCCGGCTCGTCCTCCGGCGGGTCGGGCTCCGGCGGGAGTGCTGGCGGGTCCGCCGCCGGCAGCTCCAGCGGCGGCTCGGGCACCGGCTCGGGTTCGGGTTCGGGATCGTCCGGTGGGACCGGCGGCAACGCCGGACCGTCGAAGGACCCGGTCGCGTCCGAGCCGATCACGACTCCGTCCAAGGCGCAGATCCTCGGTCAGCAGTCCCGCTGGTACGGGCTCTACACGACGCAGTCGCCCTTCAACTGGGCCGAGTACGACCGCGTCACGCAGGAGGTCGGCCGGGCCACGAACATGGTCGGCTTCTTCCAGGGGTTCGACCAGGACTTCAATGCCAGCGCCGTCCAGCGGTCGTGGGCGAACGGCCGTCTGCCGCTGATGACGTGGGAGACCGTGCCCGCGAAGACCGGCAACGACCAGCCGTACGTCCCGGGCTACACGAACCAGGACATCGTCTCCGGGAAGTTCGACGACTACCTGGCGAACTACGCGAAGGCCCTGAAGGCGAACGGCATGCCCGTCGTCATCCGTCTCGACCACGAGATGAACGGCCAGTGGTACAACTGGTCCGAGGCGTCGAAGCAGCAGAACGCGCCGGGGTCGTACGTCGCGATGTGGAAGCACGTGCACGACGTCTTCCAGGCCAACGGGGCGAACGACTACGTCATCTGGAACTGGTCGCCGTCGCGCATCGACAAGCTCGGCAACCCGAAGTACCAGACGCTCGACTACATGCGGCAGTACTACCCGGGCGCCGACTACGTCGACTGGGTCGGCATGAGCGGCTACTACCGCACCGCCACCGAGCAGCCCACGTTCCAGACCACCTTCGGCGCCACCCTCGCGCAACTCCGGCAGGTGGCCCCGGGGAAGCACATCCTGCTGAACGAGATCGGCGCCACCGAGACCGGCGGCACCGTCTCGAACAGCCAGAAGTCCCAGTGGATCGCATCGCTCTTCGACGCCCTCGCCGATCCCGCGAACAGTGACGTCATCGGCTTCGCGTACTTCAGCCAGGTGGCGACCACCATCGTCGACGGCGCCCGCACCACGAACGACTGGCGCCTCGACTCCCGCGCCGACAGCCTGGCGACCTTCGCCGAGGGCATCGCCCGCACCGACACCGACTACGACCTGCAGGAGGTCAAGCAGTGACCGCTCAGAAGAAGACCGACGCCGCCGACGTGCGGCCGGCCCCCGTCATCAGCGTCATCGGCACCGGCTACCTCGGTGCCACCCACGCGGCCGCCATGGCCGAGATGGGCTTCGAGACCATCGGCGTGGACGTCGACCCCGCGAAGCTCGCCGCCCTGTCCGCCGGCGAGGTGCCGTTCTTCGAGCCCGGCCTGCCGGAGCTCATCACCAAGCACGTCGCCACCGGGAAGCTCCGCTTCACGGCCGACCTGGCCGAGGCCGTCGCCGCCGCGGACGTGCACTTCGTGTGCGTCGGCACGCCGCAGAAGGCCGGATCGCACGCCGCGAACCTGGCCTACGTCGAGGCCGCCACCCGCGGGGTCGCCGAACACCTGACCCACCCGGGACTCATCGTCGGCAAGTCCACGGTGCCGGTCGGGACCGCCGAGCGGCTCCGCGGCATCGTCCGCGAGTTCAGCCCGGCCGGCATCCAGGCCGAACTCGTCTGGAACCCGGAGTTCCTCCGCGAGGGCAAGGCCGTCGACGACACCCTGCACCCGGACCGCCTGGTCTGGGGCGGCGCCTCGGCCGCAGCGGACGCCGTGATCCGCGAGGTCTACGCCGCACCGATCGCCGAGGGCACCCCGGTCATCACGACCGACCTCGCGACCGCCGAGCTCGTCAAGGTCAGCGCGAACGCGTTCCTCGCCACGAAGATCTCGTTCATCAATGCGATCTCCGAGATGTGCGCGATCACCGGCGCCGACGTCACGACGCTCGCCGACGCCCTCGGGCACGACGTCCGCATCGGCCGGAAGTTCCTCAACGCCGGCCTCGGCTTCGGCGGTGGCTGCCTGCCGAAGGACATCCGCGCCCTCATGCACCGCGCGAACGAGATCGGCGCCGGTCGGGTCGTCGGACTCATGCAGCAGGTCGACGAGATCAACATGGGGCAGCGCGAGCGCGTCATCGACATGACGATCGAGGCCCTCGGGGGGTCGGTGCTCAACCGTCGCGTGGCCGTCGTCGGAGCCGCGTTCAAGCCGCTCACCGACGACGTCCGCGACTCGCCGGCGCTCAACGTCGCGGCCGCGCTGCACCTCCGCGGCGCCCAGGTGACGCTGTGGGACCCGGAGGCCAACGAGACCGCCCGACGCTCCTTCCCGACGCTGTCCTACGCCGCCACGAAGGAGGACGCCGTCGAGGCCGCCGACGTCGTGCTCGTCCTGACCGAGTGGGACGAGGTCGTGCAGGCGTCGCCCGTGGCGCTCGGGGCGATCGTCGGTCGTCGCGTCGTCATCGACGCGCGGAACTGCCTCCCGGTCGCCGACTGGGTCGAGGCGGGGTGGTCCGTCCGGTCCCTGGGGCGGCCCACGCCGGTCACGGGTGCACCCGTGAGCGTGGCGGCGGGGACGAACGACGTGCTGGCCACGGCGCGCTAGTCGTCACCGCCAGGAGCGGGGTCCGTGCCGGGGGCGGCGCGGGCCCCGCTCTTGCGTGTCCGGGTGCTCCGCTCGTCCCGGGCGTACCTGATCGTTCCGGGCGCACCTGGTGGTTCCGGGCGTACCTGGTGGTCCGTTCCGACCAGGTACGCCCGTTCTCCCTTGCCATCGCGACCGAGATGGGAAGGAACGGGTGGGCGGGCGAGAGGGCGACGGTCTGGAGGCGCGGCGCCCGCCCGCCGGGCCGGCACCGGGCCTCCAGGCCGTCGCTTCCAGTGCCCCGCCCGCCTCCCGCATGCGTGCCGCGTGCCCAGCGCGCCGCGTGCCGCGTGCCCAGCGCGCCGCCGGATCCTGGCGCGGAAGCGACAGCGCACCGCGAACGGTTCGCCGAACACTGTCGCTCCCGCGGTCGACTCACACGCCCAGCGCGCCGTGCACGCGGAAGGGCCCCGCACCTGACGGTGCGGGGCCCTTCGTGGTGTCCCGAGGGGATCAGCCGTTCGTGCGGAGGATCAGACGCCGAAGTACAGCTCGTACTCGAACGGGTGCGGACGCTGCGCGAGCGGGAGGATCTCGTTCTCACGCTTGTAGTCGATCCACGTCTGGATGAGGTCCTCGGTGAAGACGTTGCCCTTCGTGAGGAACTCGTGGTCCGCCTCGAGCGCCTCGAGCGCCTCGTCGAGCGAGCCCGGCACCTGCGGGATGCCCTTGGCCTCCTCCGGGGGGAGCTCGTAGAGGTCCTTGTCGACCGGCTCGTGCGGCTCGATGCGGTTCTGGATGCCGTCGAGGCCCGCCATCAGCTGCGCGGCGAACGCGAGGTACGGGTTGCCCGAGGCGTCCGGCGCGCGGAACTCGATGCGCTTCGCCTTCGGGTTCGTGCCCGTGATCGGGATGCGGATCGCAGCGGAGCGGTTGCCGGCCGAGTAGACCAGGTTGACCGGCGCCTCGAAGCCCTTGACCAGGCGGTGGTACGAGTTGATCGACGGGTTCGTGAAGGCGAGCAGCGCCGGGGCGTGCTTCAGGATGCCGCCGATGTACCAGCGCGCGGTGTCGGAGAGACCGCCGTAGCCGTTCTCGTCGTAGAAGAGCGGCTTGCCGTCGTTCCAGAGCGACTGGTGGGTGTGCATGCCCGAGCCGTTGTCGCCGAAGAGCGGCTTCGGCATGAACGTGGCGACCTTGCCCCACTGGTCGGCCGTGTTCTTGACGATGTACTTGAACTTCAGGATGTCGTCCGCGGCGTGGACCATCGTGTCGAACTTGTAGTTGATCTCCTGCTGGCCGCCGGTGCCCACCTCGTGGTGCGAGCGCTCGAGGACGAAGCCCGCCTCGATCAGCTTGAGGGTGATGTCGTCGCGCAGGTCCGCCGTCTTGTCGACGGGGGAGACCGGGAAGTAGCCGCCCTTGTACGGGGTCTTGTTGGCGAGGTTGCCGCCCTCTTCCTCGCGGCCGGTGTTCCAGGCGCCCTCTTCGGAGTCGACCGAGTAGAACGACTTGTTCTGGGTGACCGAGTAGCGGACGTCGTCGAAGATGTAGAACTCGGCCTCGGGAGCGAAGAACGCGGTGTCCGCGATGCCCGTCGACGCGAGGTACTTCTCCGCCTTCTTCGCCACCTGACGCGGGTCGCGGCCGTAGATCTCGCCGTTCCGCGGGTTGTAGATGTCGAAGATCATGATCAGCGTGCGCTCGGCACGGAACTGGTCGATGTACGCCGTCGTCACGTCCGGGATGAGCTGCATGTCCGACTCGTGGATCGACGCGAAACCGCGGATCGACGAACCGTCGAAGAGCTGACCGACCGAGAAGAAGTCCTCGTCGACCGTCGACGCCGGGATGTTGAAGTGCTGCTGGACACCGGGCAGGTCCGTGAAGCGGATGTCGAGGAACTTGACGTCCGTGTCCTTGATGAAGGCGAGCACCTCGGAGGAATCGCTGAACATGTGTGTCGATCTCCTGGGGGGTAGGTGATGGCGGGAGGTGCCGCGGGTGCACCCTCCGACGAGGCTATTGACACCGGGTTTCCCGGACATGACTGCATTGTTTCGTGCGTGTTACGGGGTCGCCGGTCGCCTACCCTTGGAGCATGGCCCGCAGCACCACCCCGCCCTCGGCGTCCTCCGCACACCCCGGTGGGGAGCACCCGGACGGCTGGCCCGGCAAGGACCTCGGCCTCCCCGAGGACGGTCCGCGCAGCGTCGGGCGCATCGGCCGCCGCGTCGTCGGACTGCTCATCGACGGGATCCTGGCCGACCTCGTCGCCTACGTCACGGGGGTGTGGTCGCCGCTCGAGGGCTCTGGCGACATCGCGCACACGTGGATCCAGCTCGCGATCTTCGCGGCGCTGCAGGTCCTGTTCATCTGCACGCTGTCGGGTTCCTTCGGGCACGTCTGCGTCGGGCTCCGGGTCGTCCCGATCCGCGGCGGCTACGTCGGGGTCTGGCGTCCGATCGTCCGCACGGTGCTGCTCTGCCTGGTCGTCCCGGCGCTCATCATCGACCGCGACAGCCGTGGCGCGCACGACCGCATCGCCGGGACGGTGCTCGTCCGGCGCTGACCGGCGGCGAGTGCAGCGCCGGGCGCGGCGGCGCTGGGAGCGGCGGCGGTCACGGCGGCCCCGTGAACACGCTGCGCCGAGCTCGGCGCTGCGCCGAGGCCGACGGCGCGCCGAGTTCGACATCGTGCTGGTCGATCGACGCGTGCGAAGTCGAACGATGCGCGGACATCCTGTGCGCGCGCATGGTCCGACATTGCACGCGTCGATCGACGCGTGCAACGTCGGCCAGGCGGGCGGGCGGTCACGCGCGAGACGCCGGTGCCCGGGACGCCGGGCTCCCCGGACGCCGCCCTCCCCGGACGTCGGGCTTCCCGGCCGCCGACGCCCCGGCCGCCGGGCTCCCCGGAACGGGCGACGCCCCCGACCTGGCACGGTCGGGGGCGTCGGCGATCAGGGGGCGGTCGATCACCGCGGTCGGCCGGCACGCGCCCGCATCGGGTCCATGCCCTTCGGGATCGCCGCGGCCGGGCTGTGCGTCAGGGAGTCGAGACGGTTCGCGACCGCCAGGACCTCGTTCCGGTTGAGCGCCTTCTTGTACTTGTTCATCGCCCGCGGCAGCTTGTGCAGCGTCACACCGTCCTCGTCGTCGTCGACGTGGACCACGTGCACCGGGACGTTCGGGACGATGCGCTGGACCTTGCGGCGCTCCTCGTCCACCTGGCGCTTCAGGTTGCCACGCTGCCCTTCGGTGATCAGGACGACGCCCGGGGTGCCCACCGCACGGTAGACCGCGGCCTGCGACCGACCGTGCACGGCGACGGGCATCTCGCTCGAGCGCCACTGACGACGCAGGGAGTTCGAGAGGACCGCCCCCACGGCACCGGGCTGCCCCGCGATCTGCGAGTACGCGGCACGCTCGGCGAGGCGGCCGAGGACGATGAGGAAGAGCAGCACACCGAGGAGCACACCGGCGACGATCCACAGCGTGATCGCCAGCCAGTTCTGCCCCGGCAGGAGCAGTGCGAGCAGCACGCCGGCCACGACGGGGCCGACGAACGCCAGCAGGAACCACCAGACGGACTTCGGGTCGGCCCGACGGGTCATCGTGAAGACCTGGTACATCTGCTTGAGACGACCCGGCTCCTTCGCCGTCGTTGCTTGGGGAGTGCTGCGTGCCATGCGACCAGGATACGGCCTCGACCATCGCTCGCAGACCGCCGATCACCAGGCTGTGGGCGAACGCTGTCCTCCACAGATACCGCCCCCGGTCTGGAGGCGCGCCCCACCTCGGCGAGGCTCGTCACCATGGAGACGACAGCAGCCAGCAGACGGTGGTGCGGCGCACGGGATCCGGTCGCGTTCTCGAGGTGGGTCGCGGACCGCGCGGCGGGCGTCGGCCCGCACCTCGCGCCCGTGATCCGCGTCGGCAGGTGTCCGCAGGGGCACCTCGCGGCCGAGGTGCTGCACCCGGCGACCCGTTCGCTCGAGGACACCCTGGACGTGCTCGGCGTCCCGACCGAGGGCGTCGCCGTGACCCTCACGGTGCCCCTGCTCGAGCTCGCCGCGCGGGCACGGTCGGGTGCCGTCGAACTCGGGGTCGTGGCCCTGGGCGCCGTCGGGGTCGACGAGACCGGAGCGATCCTCGTGGCCGATCGCCCTCCCGGGGCGGTCGATGTCTGCGCCGACGGGCCGCCCGCGGCTCCCGGCGCCGAGAGCGCGGCTGAGCCAGGTCCGAGCGCCCGCGCGCAAGCCGGTCCGAGCGCCCGCGCGCAAGCCGGTCCGAGCGCCCGCGCGCAAGCTGGTTCGAGCACTCGCGAGCAGGCCGGTCCGAGCGCCCACGCGGGAGCCGGTCTGCCGCACCCTCGCGACCTCGACGGTGCCCGACAGCTGGTGACGGCCGCCCGGATGGTCTGGGACCGTGTCGACTCCCGGTCGGAGGCGCGGCGCACCCTCGACCCGGCCCTCGACGCTGCTCGCGACGGGGATGCCGACACGGTTGCCGGTGCGCTCGACCTCGTCGTCGGAGCCGCTCCACCCAGACCGGTGCGCTGGAGCACGCCGGGCCCGACGTTCCCGGACGAGGAACCCGCCGGAACAGGAGCTCCGGCGCACGACCAGATCGGGCCGGACGGCGTCGTCGGGATGCTGATCCGGGCGGTTCTGGACGTCCTCGAGCGTGGGGTCCCGGCGGGACACCGGCGCCGGGTGCCGGTGCGGCACGTCGTGGTCGGCGCCGTGGTCACCGGCGGCCTCGTCACCGCGGCGACACACCTCCGCTGACCGAGCCCGGAACGCCGGACGGCCCCGGTTCCACGAAGGGAACGGGGCCGTCCGGTGCGGATCGGACCGTCGGATCAGTACCCGAGGTTCGGGCCGAAGTTGCCCTCCTCGAGGCGGTTCTTCACCGCGACGAGGTACCGCGACGCATCCGCGCCGTCGATGATCCGGTGGTCGTACGACAGCGCCAGGTAGACGAACGAACGGACCGCGATCGCCTCCTGCCCGTCGACCTTGACGACCGCCGGGCGCTTCGTCACGATGCCCGTGCCGAGGATCGCCGACTGCGGCAGGAACACGACGGGGGTGTCGAAGAGCGCGCCGCGCGATCCGGTGTTGGTCAGCGTGAAGGTGCCGCCCGCGAGCTCGTCCGGCTTGAGCTGGTTGTTGCGGGTGCGCTCTGCGAGGTCCGCGATCGCCTTCGAGAAGTCGGCGAGCGACAGGCCCGAGGCGTCCTTGATCACCGGCGTCAGCAGACCGCGCTCGGTGTCGACCGCGATCGAGACGTTCTCGTGGTCCGGGTAGACGATCTCGTCGCCTTCGACCGTGGAGTTGATCTTCGGGTGCGCCTTGAGCGCCTCGGACGCCGCGAGGGCGAAGAACGGCATGAAGCTGAGCTTCGAACCGGTCTTCTCGAGGAACTCCGCCTTGTTCGCGTCACGGAACTGCGCGACCTTGGTCACGTCGACCTCGACGACGCTGGTGAGCTGCGCGGTCGAGGTCATCGACTGCACGGCACGCTCGGCGACGACCTTGCGGAGGCGCGACATCTTCTCGCGGGTGCCGCGGAGCGGCGAGGTCTCGGCCACGAACGGACCGGCTGCAGCGGCGGCCGGAGCCGACGAACCGGCGGACGACGCCTTCGCAGCGGCGGCGAGCACGTCCTCCTTGCGGATGCGGCCACCGACACCGGAGCCGGTGACGGTCGACAGGTCGACACCCTGCTCGTTGGCGAGCTTGCGGACGAGCGGCGTGACGTAGCCGGAGGCCGAGGCGTCCTGGTTCGGGTTGGGCACCGACGCCGAGGCGGTCGCACCCGAGGCGGCCGGAGCAGCGGCCGGGGCCGGTGCGGCAGCCGGAGCCGGCGCGGCAGCCGGAGCCGGAACCGCTGCCGGGACGGCGGCGGGCGGCGGGACCGGAGCAGCCTGCGGGACCGGGGGAGCCGACGGTGCCTGCGGTGCGGCCGGCTGGGTCTGACCGTCCGGGGTCGGGTCTGCGCGCTGCGGCTCGGGGGCCTTCTGCTCCTCGCCCTGCTCGGTGCTCGGAGCCGTCTCGGGCTCGCTCTGCTCGGCGGCAGCGGCGTCCTGGTCGGCGGCCTGCTCGTCGGAGGAACCGCCGTCGGAACCCGAGCCGGAGCCGTCGCCGATCTTCACCAGTGCGGTGCCGACCTCGACCGTCTCGTCCTCCTGGACGAGGATCTCCTCGACGACGCCGGCGATCGGCGACGGGATCTCGGTGTCGACCTTGTCGGTCGAGACCTCGAGCAGCGGCTCGTCGACCTCGACCCGGTCACCGACGTTCTTCAGCCATCGGGTGACCGTGCCCTCGGTGACGCTCTCGCCGAGCGCCGGGAGGTTGACGGATTCGCTCATCGGGTGGGCTCCTGTTCGCGGATTGCTGTGGTGGTGGATGTCATTGTCTCGGTGCGCACGGCGGACGTGGTCGTCACAGCGCGTGCAGCGGCTTGCCCGCGAGGTGGAGGAAAGCCTCACCCAGCGCCTCGTTCTGCGTCGGGTGGGCGTGGACGAGCGGGGCGACGTCCTCGGGGTGCGCCTCCCAGTTCACCGCGAGCTGTGCCTCGCCGATGAGCTCGCCGACGCGCGCGCCGATCATCGAGACACCGACGACCGGGCCGTCGACGACGCGGACGACCTTGACGGCACCCGAGGTCCCGATGATGTGGCTGCGGCCGTTGCCGGCGAGGTTGTACTCGTAGAAGTCGACCTTGTCCTTGCCGTACTGCTCCTCGGCCTTGGCCTGGGAGAGACCGACCGACGCGACCTCGGGGTCGGAGTAGGTGACCTTCGGGATGTTCGTGTCCGAGATGACGACCGGGTTCAGGCCCGCGATCTCCTCGGCGACGAAGATGCCCTGCTGGAACCCGCGGTGTGCGAGCTGCAGGCCGGGGACGATGTCGCCGACGGCGTAGACGTTCGGCAGGTTGGTGGCGAGGCGCTCGTTCGTGGTGACGAAGCCGCGGTCCATCGCGACGCCGACCTCGTCGAAGCCCATGTTCTGCGTCAGCGGGCCGCGGCCGACCGCGACGAGGAGCACGTCGCCCTCGTAGGTCTTGCCGTCCTCGAGCGTGACGACCACGCCGTTCTCGTGCTGGTCGACGTGGTCGAAGCGCACACCGAGCGAGAACTCGATGCCGCGCTTGCGGAACGCGCGCTCGAGCTGCTTCGACATCGACTCGTCCTCGGCGGGGATGAGGTGGGGCAGGCCCTCGACGATGGTGACCTCGGCGCCGAAGGACTTCCAGACGCTGGCGAACTCGACGCCGATGACGCCACCACCGAGGATGACGACCTTGTTCGGCACGTAGTCCATCTTCAGCGCGGTCTCGGACGTGATCACGCGGCCGCCGATCTCGAGGCCCGGCAGGGACTTCGAGTACGAACCGGTCGCGAGCACGACGTTCTTGCCGGTGACCGTCTGGTCGCCGACCTGCACGGTGTTCTGCGAGGTCAGGCGGCCCCAGCCCTCGACGACGGTGATGCCGCGGGCCTTCACGAGACCCTGCAGGCCCTTGTACTTCGAGTTGATGACGCCCTGCTGGTAGTCGATGACCTTCGGCACCTCGACGCCGGCGAACTCGGCGACGACGCCGTACTTCTCCGCGTCGCGGGTTGCGTCGGCGACCTCGGCGGCGTGGAGCAGCGCCTTGGTGGGGATGCAGCCGCGGTGCAGGCAGGTCCCTCCGAGCTTGTCTCCCTCGATGAGCGCGACGCTCATGCCGAGCTCAGCGGCTCGGAGCGCAGCGGCGTAGCCACCACTGCCGCCACCGAGGACCACGACGTCGTAAGTCTGTTCCGTCACCTGGTGCAACTCCCTCGTGCGTGTCGGGATCCCGGTCGGACCCCACTGGACACCGCGGCGGCGGCGTCCGACGGTCGGACCGCATGGTTCCGGTCCCGTCCCGCTGGTTCCGGCGGACGCGCGTCGGTGCGCAGCCCGCCGGACACCAACCTACTACCTGGACTGGAGCTCTTCTGCGAGCCCGATGAGCGTCCGGACCATGACACCGGTCGCGCCCTTGCCGAGCCAGCCGTACCCGCCGCCCTTGTGCTCGGAGGGCCCGGCGATGTCGAGGTGCGCCCACGGGATGCCCTCGCCGACGAAGCGCTCGAGGAACTTGCCGGCGAGGAGCATCCCGCCGGCCGGGTTGCCCACGGTCGCGTTCACCATGTCGGCCACGTCGCTGGCGAGTCGCGCGTCGAGCTCCTCGGGCAGCGGCATCGGCCAGATCGGCTCGGCCACGGCGTCGGCGACCGCGCGGACCCGGGCGACCAGGTCGTCGCTGCCCATCAGGCCGGTGGTGCGGTCGCCGAGTGCGACGACCTGCGCACCGGTGAGCGTCGCGACGTCGACGATCGCGTCGGGCTGTTCGAGCGAGGCGGCCGCCATGCCGTCACCGAGGACGAGTCGACCCTCGGCGTCGGTGTTGGTGACCTCGACGGTCTTGCCGTTCTTGAGCGTGAGCACGTCGCCGGGGCGCGTCGCGGAGCCGGACGGCATGTTCTCGGCGAGGCAGAGCCACGCGGTGACCCTGGTGTCGAGCCCGAGGCGCGCGGCGGCGATCGTCGCGGCGAGCACGGTCGCGGCGCCGGTCATGTCGGTCTTCATACCGAGCATCGACGCAGCGGGCTTCAGCGAGAGGCCGCCGGAGTCGAAGGTGATGCCCTTGCCGACGAGCGCGAGGTGCTTCGCGGCCGATGCCGGTTCGTAGCGGACGACGACCAGGCGCGGCGGACGCTCCGACCCGCGCCCGACGCCGACGATGCCGCCGAAGCCCTGCTCCTCGAGCTGCTGCTCGTCGAGGACCTCGACGGTGAGCGGCAGACCCTCCGCCTGCGCGACCGCGACGTCGGCGACGTCCGCCGGACCGAGGTCACCGGCGGCCGTGTTCACGAGGTCGCGGACGAGCGCTGCCGCGTCCGCGACGATCGCCGGGCGGACGGTGGTGTCGGCGGCGGTGTCGGCCGGTGCGACGACCTCGATGCGCTGGTCGCCCCGCGCCGGGGCGGTCGTGCCCGTACCCTTGTGGCGGGTGAAGGCGTAGGAACCGAGTGCCGCGCCCTCGAGGGCGGCGTCGACGAGCTCGGCGCTGTCGGTGGGGAGTGCGAGCGCGATCGACGACACCTGGGGCAGCTGTCGGACGGCGCTGCCGGCGGCGGCCCGGACGGACGCCGCGTCGACCGTCGAGCCGAGGCCGACGAGTGCGATGCCGGCGGCGGCGACGCCGGTGCCGGGCAGGCGGACGAGCTGGTCCTTCGCGCCGGTGACGCCGATGGACCCCAGGTCGAGGTCAGTGAGTGCGTCGAGCGTCCCGGCGGCCGAGGGGACGATCGCGGGGGCGCCGCCGTCGGTGCCCGCGCGGACACCGAGCACGAGGACGTCGGCGTCGACGTCGGAGGGGGTCGAGGGGGTGGTGGAGAGCGTCGGTCGGACCATGTGCCAAGCCTAGCCAGCACGTGTTCGCGGAGAGCGTCGGGTCGGTGCGCGGGCTCGGTCGGGGGTGCCGCCTAGCATGGGGACGGTGAACCACCCCGAGGACCTGTACTCCGCTCCCGACGGCGCGCCGACCGTCCCGGCCGGGCTGCACCTGGTCGCGGGCCTGACCGGCTTCGTGGACGCGGGCGGCGCCGTCGCGCAGGTCACGGCCTCGATCCTCGACGGCCTCGAGCACGAGCTCGTCGCGGAGTTCGACCCGGACGTCCTGCTCGACTGGCGTGCCCGCCGTCCGGTCATCACGTTCGAGCACGACCACATCGCCGCCGTCGAGCCGCCGCGTCTGGCCCTCCACCTGGTGCGCGACGAGCTCGGGCAGCCGTTCCTCTTCCTCACCGGGTACGAGCCGGACTTCCAGTGGAACCGGTTCGTCGACGCGGTCACGGGCCTCGCCGAGCGCCTGCAGGTCGCGGACACCACCTGGCTGCAGGCCATCCCGATGCCCGTGCCGCACACGCGTCCGATCAGCCTGACGGTGTCCGGGACCCGTGCCGACCTCGTCGAGCAGATGAGCGTCTGGAAGCCGGAGACCCAGGCGCCCGCGAACGTCCTGCACCTGGTCGAGCACCGGCTGACGCAGCTGGGCGAGCAGGTCACCGGACTCGTGCTGCTCGTCCCGCACTACCTCGGCGACACCGAGTTCCCCGACGCCGCGGTCACCGCGCTGTCCAGCATCTCGGCGGCGACCGGCCTGATCTTCCCGACGGACGCCCTGCGCGAGTCGGACCGCGAGTTCCGCGCCCGCGTCGACGAGCAGGTCGCGGGCAACCCCGAGCTGCAGCGCCTGGTGGGCGTGCTCGAGGAACGGCACGACACCTACATGGAGGGCAACCCGGTCGCGTCGCCCCTGACGAACGTCGACGGCGAGGTCCCGACCGCCGACGCCATCGCGGCCGAACTCGAGCGCTTCCTGGCCGACCGTCGGTCCGACGGCGACGCCCCGAGCGACTGATCCCGCCGCGCGGCCCGACCGACCGACGCAGGCGCGCGGACGGCCCGACCGAAACGGGCGCACGGAGCGTCGACGGGGCACGCCCGCACCGCGCCCGGCCTGGAGGCTCCTCCACAGCCCGCGCCGCGCCTCCCGTCCTCCACAGCGTGCGCCGGGCGCGGGGCGCGCGTCGGTAGCCTTGTCGGGTGAACTCCCGCCGTGCATTCCTCGTCTGGGGCGTCGCGGTGCTCGCCTACGTCCTCGCCGTCGTGCAGCGCTCGTCGCTCGGCGTCTCCGGGGTCGACGCGCAGGACCGCTTCGCGGTCTCGGCGGCCGTCCTCTCCACGCTCGCCGTGGTGCAGATCGCCGTCTACGCCGGCCTGCAGATCCCGGTCGGCATCGCGCTCGACCGGGTGGGTCCGCGGAAGCTCGTCCTGCTCGGCGCCGCGCTGCTCGTGGTCGGGCAGGCGGTCGTCGCGTTCTCGCCGACCATCGGCCCGGCCATCGCGGGCCGAGTGCTCGTCGGGGCGGGCGACGCGATGACGTTCATCTCGGTGATCCGTCTCGTCCCGATGTGGTTCACCGGGCGGATCCTGCCGCAGATCTCGCAGTGGACGGGCAACCTCGGTCAGGTCGGGCAGGTGCTGTCGGCCTTCCCGTTCGCCGTGCTGCTGCACACCGCCGGGTGGACCCCGGCGTTCGGGGTCGCCGCGGCCGCGAGCCTGGTCGGTCTCGTGCTGGCGGTCGTCTTCGTCCGCAACGGACCCGTCGCGGTGCGCACCGACACCATCCCGCTGCCCCTGCCGCACTCGTGGCGCGGGGCCTTCCGCACGTTCGGGCACGCGCTCCGTCGCCCCGGCACGCAGCTCGGGTTCTGGTCCCACTACGTCACACAGTCGTCCGGCACGGTGTTCTCGCTGCTCTGGGGCGTCCCGATGCTGCGCGGTCTCGGATACAGCCCGTCCGAGGCCGCGGGTTTCCTCACCGTCATCGTCGTCACGGGCTTCGTCGTCGGGCCGCTGCTCGGCGTGCTGTGCGCGCGGTTCCCGCTCCGTCGGTCGAACCTGGTGCTCGGCATCGTCCTGGCGCTCGGCGTGGTCTGGACGGCGGTGCTGCTCTGGCCGGGGCACCCGCCGACGTGGCTGCTCGTGCTGCTCGTGCTCGCGATGGGCGTCGGCGGCCCCGGGTCTCTGATCGGCTTCGACTTCGCCCGCAGCTTCAACCCGGTCGGGTCGCTCGGCTCCGCGAACGGTGTCGTGAACGTCGGCGGGTTCCTGGCCGCCTTCGTGATGATGTTCCTGATCGGGACGCTCCTCGACGTCGTGTCCGGGGCGACGGGACGCACGGTGTTCGCCTGGGAGAACTTCCGCGTCGCGCTCACCGTGCAGTACGTGGTGGTCGGGTTCGGCGTCGTGATGCTGCTGCTCGCACGCAGGCGGACCCGCCGGGAGATGCACGCGCAGGACGGAATACGGGTGGGGCCGCTCTGGGTTGCACTCGTTGCGCGCCTGCGGAAGAAGGCCGTGCAATAATGGAGGACGGACCCGTTCGGGCCCCCGTGTCCACGTCGCCTCATCGCGCCGCGGAAGCCGGGGGACTTGACATGGGTCCTCATGCTGCCCGGAACGGTAGGACCTGACGACGCGGGGGACCGCGGCCCAGGCCCTGGGCGGCGAGGGAGGCCACGACCCCACGAACGTGGCACGACGAGAGAGGTGATCGCATGGCTGCCCGGAGCACGACGATCGATCCCACGAAGGACACCGAGCCCGAGGCCGTCGCGGCGGACGACGCCGACGCGGCCGAGGGGAAGGCTGCGCCGAAGAAGCGCGCCACCAGGACCACCGCCACGAAGAAGACCGCCTCGAAGGCCGCGCCGAAGAAGGCCAGCACCCGCGCCAAGAAGCAGGCCGACGACGAGGACGAGGACGACGAGGCCGTCGAGCCCGTGGACGAGGCCGTCGACGCGACGGACGACGCCGAGGACACCGAGACCGAGTCCGAGGAGAAGGACTCCAAGCCCGACGCCGCCGCAGCGGTCGCCGCGGGTGCGCTCGTCATCTCGCAGTCGGACGACGACGAGGCCCCGGTCTACTCGACGACCATCACCGGTGCCACCGCCGACCCGGTCAAGGACTACCTGAAGCAGATCGGCAAGGTCGCGCTCCTCAACGCCGAGCAGGAGGTCGAGCTCGCGATGCGGATCGAGGCCGGCCTGTTCGCCGAGGACAAGCTCCAGCACTCGACCGGGCTGTCGAAGCCCGAGGAGCGCGAGCTCCGCTGGGTCGCCCGTGACGGTCAGCGCGCGAAGTCGCACCTGCTCGGCGCCAACCTCCGCCTCGTCGTCTCGCTCGCGAAGCGCTACACCGGCCGCGGCATGCAGTTCTTGGACCTCATCCAGGAGGGCAACCTCGGTCTGATCCGTGCGGTCGAGAAGTTCGACTACACCAAGGGCTTCAAGTTCTCGACGTACGCCACCTGGTGGATCCGTCAGGCGATCACCCGTGCCATGGCCGACCAGGCCCGCACGATCCGCATCCCAGTGCACATGGTCGAGGTCATCAACAAGCTCGCCCGCGTGCAGCGCCAGATGCTGCAGGACCTCGGTCGCGAGCCCACTCCGGAAGAGCTCGCCCGCGAGCTCGACATGACCCCGGAGAAGGTCGTCGAGGTCCAGAAGTACGGCCGCGAGCCCATCTCGCTCCACACCCCGCTGGGTGAGGACGGCGACTCGGAGTTCGGCGACCTGATCGAGGACACCGAGGCGGTCGTGCCGGCCGACGCGGTGGGCTTCACGATGCTGCAGAAGCAGCTCGAGAGCCTGCTCGACTCCCTGTCCGAGCGCGAGGCGGGCGTGATCCGCATGCGCTTCGGCCTCGGTGACGGCCAGCCGAAGACCCTCGACCAGATCGGTGACACGTTCGGCGTGACGCGCGAGCGCATCCGTCAGATCGAGTCGAAGACGATGGCGAAGCTCCGCCACCCGTCCCGGTCGCAGTCGCTCCGCGACTACCTCGAGTAGGCCGATGCGCTTCCTCATCCCGATCCTGGTCGGGCGGATCCTCCGTGCCCTCGCCCGTGCGCGGGGCGGCGGGTCCGCCTACCCGGGGTACATCGTCCTGAAGCTCGTGCCGGACTTCCTGCAGCACGTGACGAAGCAGTTCCCGAACGGCGTCGTCTTCGTGCTCGGCTCGAACGGCAAGTCGACGACGACGCACATGATCTCGGACATCGTCCGCGCGCACGGCCTCCGCGTGTTCACGAACCCGTCGGGCGCGAACCTGCCGCAGGGCATCGCCTCGGCGCTGCTCTCCGAGGTGTCGCTGACCGGCAGGCTCAAGGCGGACATCGGCATCCTCGAGGTCGACGAGGCCTTCGCGGTCGAGCTCGCCGGCATCCTGTCGCCGTCGACGGTGACGATGCTCAACGTGCAGGTCGACCAGCTCTACCGGTTCTTCGAGACCGAGCGCGTCGCGACGATGATGCTGGACACCGCGGCGCTGTCGACGGCGAACGTCGTCACGAACCGTGACGACCAGTTCCTCGACGCCTACGCCGCCCGCTCCGGGCAGCGCGTGCTCCGCTTCGGCGCGAGCACCGAGGTCGTGGCGGCGGCGCCGAACGGCCTGCAGAACGCTGACGACTTCGACCGGACCGCCGGCGAGCCGAACCCGGCGCAGTCCGAGGTCGTGGCCAACACGGGTGACGGTGCGACGATCCGCTTCGACGGCGCGGACATCCCCGTCCGCCTGCCGGCGCGCGGTCTGCACTACGCGGTGGACGCAGCCGCTGCGACCGCGACCGCGAGTGCCGCGCTCGGCGCGCAGTTCCGCGCCGACGCCGTGACGAAGGCCTTCGGCACGATGAAGCCGGCGTACGGCCGCGGTGAGCGGCTGCCCATCGCCGGCGAGTCCGCCGAGTTCACGATGTTCAAGAACGCGGCCAGCCTGCAGCTCAACCTCGACGCCCTGCCGGACCGTCCGGAGCAGGTCCTCATGGCGATCGACGAGGGCACGCCGGACATCTCGTGGATCTACGACATCGACTTCTCGAAGCTCGACCACGTGGACGTCGTCTCCGGTGACAAGGCATGGCAGATCGCGATCGCGCTCGAGCACGCCGGTGTCCGCATCGGCCGTGTCGAGCCGGACGTCGAGGCCGCGATCCGGCACATGGAGCAACTCGGCTCGACGACATCGGGCACGAAGAACTTCATCGTCAACTACGAGATCATGATGATCGCCCGCAAGGCCCTGGGCCACGGCGACATGGAGAAGACCGCATGACGGCCGACCGGCTGACCATCCTGCACGTCTACCCCCGTCAGATGGGTGTCTCGGGTGACCGGGGCAACGTCGTCGCCCTCGTCCGCCGCGCCGAGGCCGCGGACATCGCGACCGAGGTCGTCGAGTACGCGCCCGGCGACGCGCTGCCGACCGCGGCCGATGTCGTGGTGGTGGGCAACGGTCCGCTCAGTGCGATGCGCTCGCTCGGTGCCGACGTGGCGCGCATCGGGGCGCCGCTCCGTGACTTCGCTGCGTCCGGTGTACCCGTCGTGGCGGTCGGCGGAGGGTTCGACCTCGCGACGAACGAGGTCGTCCCCACCGAGGGCTCGCCCGTCGCGGGCTTCGGTGTGTTCGACGCGCGAGCCGTGCGCGGCGCCGAGCGCAGGGTGAACTACTTCGTACTGGACACGCGCTACCCGCTGCTGTCCGGGGCGTCGAAGCGCCTCGCCGGCTTCGAGGACCACGCGACGCGGATCGAGCTGGCTGCCGGCGTCGAGCCCTTCGCCGACGTCGTCTCCGGTGGGGGCAACCAGGCCGGGTCCGCCGTCGAGGGCGCGGTCGCGGGTGCGTCCTTCGGGACGCACACGCAGGGCCCGATCCTGCCGCTCAACCCGCAGCTGACCGATGGGGTGCTGTCCGCGGCGACCACCCGCCTCGGGCGCGAGTACGTCGCGGACCCGGAGCGCACGGCGACGATCGACCGGTACGCGCGCGAGGCGCGCGCGACCATCGACCGCTACGTCGACAAGGCGTTCAAGCGGATCGCCTGACGCGACCCACCAACACCCACGCGACCCACGAACGGACGGGAGGCGCGGTGCCAGCTGGCACCGCGCCTCCCGTCCGTTCGTCTGGTGACGACTACTTCGACTCGTGGAGTCGGCTGCTCTCGTCGTGCCACTCGAGCGCGGTCGCGGCGAGCTTGTCCTTGAACTCGGCGCCGTGGTGGGCACAGAAGTAGAGCTCGCCACTGGCCATGGTGGCGCGGATGTAGGCCTGCGCTCCGCAGCTGTCGCAGCGGTCAGCGGCGGTGAGCTGGTGGCTGCTGGCTTCGTCGATGGAGAGGTCGTGCACGGTCTGGGTCATTGCTGTGCTCCTCACGGATCGCAGGTGGTGCGGGTGGACACCCATTTGAACACGTGGTGGCTGGGAGACGTGCATCGTGGACGGCCTGTTTCGCTGAGCGCGGACCCGATGTCCCCACTCCGAGGCGCGCCGCCGTCCCGGGCCGTGGCTGTCGGAGCCCGTCGGTACGATCGGGAGGTGAGCTCCGACTACTCTGCACGCCACCTCTCCGTCCTCGAGGGACTCGAGGCCGTTCGGAAGCGTCCCGGCATGTACATCGGTTCGACGGACTCCCGCGGGCTCATGCACTGCCTGTGGGAGATCATCGACAACTCCGTCGACGAAGCACTCGCCGGGCACGGTGACGAGATCGGGGTCGTGCTGCACGCCGACGGGTCGGTCGAGGTCCGTGACACCGCCCGCGGCATCCCCGTCGACGTCGAGCCGAAGACCGGGCTGACGGGTGTCGAGGTCGTGTTCACCAAGCTGCACGCCGGCGGCAAGTTCGGATCCGGGTCGTACGCGGCTTCGGGCGGGCTGCACGGCGTCGGTGCGTCCGTCGTGAACGCGCTGTCGGAGCGCCTCGACGTCGAGGTCGACCGCGGCGGCAAGACGTACGCGATGTCGTTCCACCGCGGCGAACCGGGGACCTTTGCCGGTGCCGGTCCCGACGCGCCCTTCACACCGTTCACCTCGGGCAGTGAACTGCGCGTCGTCGGCAAGGTGAAGAAGGGGGTCACCGGGTCGCGCATCCGGTACTGGGCGGACCGGCAGATCTTCACCCAGGACGCCCGCTTCAGCACGGGTGACCTGGTCAACCGCGCACGGCAGACGGCCTTCCTGGTGCCCGGGCTCGGCATCACCATCACGGACGAGCGCCCGGCGTCGATCGAGGCGGCCGCGCAGCGGGCCGAGGCGACCGGCACGACGGTCGCGCCCGGTCCGGTCATCGAGCGGTTCCGGTACGAGGGCGGCATCAGCGAGTTCGTCGAGCACCTCGCCGTCGACTCAGCGGTCACCGACGTCTGGCGCATCCAGGGCACCGGGACCTTCACCGAGACCGTGCCGATGCTCGACGACAAGGGCCACATGGTCTCCACCTCGGTCGAGCGCACGTGCGAGGTGGACATCGCGCTGCGGTGGGGGAGCGGGTACGAGACCGTCGAGCGGAGCTTCGTCAACATCATCGCGACGCCCAAGGGCGGCACGCACCTGACCGGCTTCGAGTCCGGCGTCGTCAAGGCGGTCCGCACCCAGGTCGAGGCGAACGCCCGCAAGCTCAAGGTCGGGCAGGACAAGCTCGAGAAGGACGACGTGCTCGCCGGCCTCACCGCCGTGCTGACCGTCCGCCTGCCCGAGCCGCAGTTCGAGGGACAGACCAAGGAGGTCCTCGGCACCCCCGCGGTCCGGAAGATCGTGGACCAGGTCGTGTCGAAGCACCTGACGGACATCCTCACCTCGACGCAGCGTACCGAGAAGGCCCAGGCGGCGACCCTGCTCGAGAAGGTCGTCGCCGAGATGAAGACCCGCATCTCGGCCCGGGCACACAAGGAGACGCAGCGCCGCAAGAACGCCCTCGAGAACTCCTCGCTGCCGACGAAGCTCGCCGACTGCCGCAAGCAGGACGCCGAGGGCACGGAGCTGTTCATCGTCGAGGGTGACTCCGCGCTCGGCACCGCGAAGCTCGCCCGGAACAGCGAGTACCAGGCGCTGCTCCCGATCCGCGGCAAGATCCTCAACGTGCAGAAGGCATCGGTGTCGGACATGCTGTCCAACGCCGAGTGCGCGTCGATCATCCAGGTCATCGGAGCCGGCTCCGGCCGCTCGTTCGAGATCGATCAGGCCCGCTACGGCAAGATCATCATCATGTCGGACGCCGACGTCGACGGCGCGCACATCCGCACGCTCCTGTTGACGCTGTTCTTCCGCTACATGCGGCCGATGATCGAGCAGGGGCGGGTGTTCGCCGCCGTGCCCCCGCTGCACCGGGTCGTCGTGGTGAACCGCGGCAAGCCGAACGACACGCTGTACACCTACTCCGAGGCCGAGCTGCAGGCCGTGCTGAAGAAGCTCGCGAAGCAGGGCAAGAAGTACCAGGAGCCGATCCAGCGGTACAAGGGCCTGGGGGAGATGGACGCGGACCAGCTTGCCGAGACCACGATGGACCGGGCGCACCGGACGCTCCGCCGTGTGAACGTGACCGATGCCGAGAGCGCCGCGAAGGTCTTCGAGCTGCTGATGGGCAACGACGTCGCGCCGCGCAAGGAGTTCATCCTGGCGGGCGAGGGCCTCGACCGCGACCGCATCGACGCGTAGCCGCCGCGCCTCGAGCGCGGCAGCCGAAACTCGTGCTGCGCGACCGTCCTCGCGGTCTGCCGGGCGGGATCGCTCGCTCGGCCCGAGTCTCGGGCCCGCCGGTCAGCTGTGACGGCGGTGTGCGGGCGAGGCGCCGCCCGGCGGCCGCACCACCGGCGTGCGAAGCGCCGTGCGGGCGGCCGCGCCGTCAGCGTGCGAGGCTCCGTGCAACCGAGACGCCCCGCGGTGATCGAGACACCGCTTTGCGATCGAGACGCCGTCAGATTCTGCGGCATCTCGCGCCTTCCGCGGTGCCTCGCCGCCTCCGCGGCATCTCGCGCGTTCCGCGGTGTCGCGCTGCCTCTGCGCCGGCTCGGCGAGGCCGGGCTCCGTTGCGACCCCGCGCGACCCGGCGGCGGACGGGAGGCGCGGTGCCGGCCGTCGACGCGCCTCCCGTCCGTCGCTCCGACCATCCCGTCGCACGACGTGCCGCAGGCTGCCGTCGCGGTCGCACGACACGCCGTCGGCAGCAGCGCCGGACGGCGAGTCGTGCGATCGGAACGTGCGCACCTGCGCCGGAGCGAGGCCCGTGGCCCGTGGCCCGTGGCCAGTGGCCCCGGCGTGCGCGTGGAGCGCGTTCAGCTCCATGAGAGCGACAGTGTGCCGCGACCTCTCCGCGGCACACTGTCGCTTTGGCGGAACGGACGCGCGACGCGGCCCGCCGCAGCGCACGGGCGCGGCGCAGCCCGCCGCGGCGCACGCACGCGCGGCGCGCGGCGCGCGCGGCCTGCGCCGGCCTACGCCTCGCCCGCGGTACCGTCCAGTGCCGCGGCGCTGCCACCGATCGAGCCGATCACGGCCTCGAGCGGAGCGCCGGACCCGTCGCGCTTCGACAGCCAGTCGGGCAGGGTCCGAGCAGCGCCGTCCGACCCGACGGCGTGCGGCGGTGCGATGCCGGCCCACGCCACGGTCAGGCCGTCCTCGCCCTTCAGGAACGCGTGCGCCCGGACGCCCTGGGTCGCACGACCCTTCGCGGGGAACTCCGAGAACGCCGAGACCTTCGCCCGCCCGGGGTCCGTGCCGGGCAGCGCACCCGAGGCCGTCGACACCGTGGCCACCACCGCGTCGTCGGAGCGGGCGACGGACCCGAACCAGATCACCGACGCGCCGGAGGCCAGGGAGACACCCGCGACGCCGCCCGCGGGCAGTCCCTGCGGCCGGACACCCGACGCCGGGAACCGCAGCAGCTGTGCGTTCGACGTGATGAACACGAGGTCGTCCGACTCCGGTGCCTGCGCGGCCCCGACGACCGTGTCCTTCGGCTTGAGCCCGATCGCGACGAACTCGTCCTTGTCCGGCCAGGCACCCGTCGCGACGCGCTTCACGACGCCCTGGGCGGTCCCGATCGCGAGCGAGTCCGTCGCACCGGCCGACAGGTCGACGAGCGCGACGACGGTCTCGGTCCGGGCGATCCCGAGGTAGTCGGACACCCGGACACCGGCGTCGAGCCGGACGGACGCCGGCGGCACCGCGGGGACGTCGACGGGGGAGAACCGCAGCACCCGCCCGGTCGACGTCAGTGCTCCGACCTGCCCGCGGACGGTCGAGAGGACGGTCGAGCGGACCGCATCGTGCTTCGACCGCTTCGGCACGCGCACGATCCCCAGGTCGGTGTCCGGGACGTCCACCCGCACGAGTCGCCCGGTGGTGGAGAGCAGCACGCGGCAGGGGGCGTCGGCGATCTGCAGCGACTCCGGGTCGACCGCAGCCTTGCGGCCGCCGCGCACCGGGGCATCGGCCTCGGTGAGCAGGGTGCGTCGCGGCGTGGCGAAGCGGTCGGACACCTCGGTGAGCTCCTGCGCCACCTGGGCTCGGAGTCGGGCGTCCGACGCCAGCAGTTCCTCGAGCGCGGCGATGTCGGCGAGCAGCTGGTCGCGCTCGCCCTCGAGCTCGAGGCGGGAGAACTTCGTCAGACGCCGCAGTCGCAGCTCGAGGATGTACTCGGCCTGCACCTCGGACAGGTCGAACACGGTCTGCAGGCGCGATCGCGCGGCCTCGGAGTCGTCCGACGAGCGGATGACCTCGATGACCTCGTCGATGTCGAGGATCGCGACGAGCAGGCCCTCGACCAGGTGCAGTCGCTCGCGCCGACGCGCCAGGCGGTACTCGGAGCGCCGGGTCACCACGTCGATGCGGTGCTGCACGTACACGTCGAGCAGCTCGCGCAGTCCGAGGGTCCGCGGTGACCCGTTGACGAGCGCGACGTTGTTGATGCCGAAGCCGTCCTCGAGCGGGGTGTGCTTGTAGAGCTGCTCGAGCACGGCCGTCGGGTTGAAGCCGGACTTGATACCGATGACGAGCCGCAGCCCGTGGTTCCGGTCGGTCAGGTCGTTGACGTCGGAGATGCCGACGAGCTTCTTCGCCTGCACCCCGTCCTTGATCTTCTCGATCACGCGCTCGGGGCCGACCAGGTAGGGCAGCTCGGTGACGACGAGGCCGACCTTGCGCGGCGTGAGGTTCTCGACGCTCACCTTCGCCCGGGTGCGGAACGAGCCGCGTCCGGTGGCGTAGGCGTCGCGCACCCCGGAGAGCCCGACGATCGTGCCGCCCGACGGCAGGTCCGGGCCCGGCACGAACTCCATGAGTTCCTCGAGCGTCGCCGTCGGGTTCAGGAGCAGGTGCTTGGCGGCCTCGACGACCTCGCCCAGGTTGTGCGGCGCCATGTTCGTCGCCATGCCGACCGCGATGCCCGACGCGCCGTTCACGAGCAGGTTCGGGAACGCCGCCGGCAGCACGCCCGGCTGCATGATCTGGTTGTCGTAGTTCGGGACGAAGTCGACGACGTCCTCGTTTAGGCCCTCGGTCATCGCCATCGACGGCTCGGCAAGGCGGGCCTCGGTGTACCGCGCGGCCGCGGGGCCGTCGTCGAGCGAGCCGAAGTTCCCGTGGCCGTCGACCAGCGGCACGCGCATGGTGAACGGCTGCGCCATCCGCACGAGCGCGTCGTAGATGGCGCCGTCGCCGTGCGGGTGCAGCTTGCCCATGACCTCGCCGGTGACGCGGGCGCTCTTCACGTGGCCTCGGTCCGGCCGCAGTCCCATCTCGGCCATCTGGTACAGGATGCGACGCTGCACCGGCTTGAGGCCGTCGCGCGCGTCCGGCAGGGCCCGCGAGTAGATGACGGAGTAGGCGTACTCGAGGAACGAGCCCTGCATCTCCTCGGAGACGTCGACGTCCTCGATGCGCTCACCGTCGGGCAGGCCGACTGCTTCCGTGCGTGCCATGGGACCTTTCTGGGAGGATCGTGGGGTGCCCCCCAGCGTACCGAGCGCCCCAGACACCACCGCGAACCTCGCCGACGTGCTCCCGAGTTGCCTCGTCGCGCTCGGCGCCGCCGACGACACGTGGTTGCGCACCACCGGCCGGGAGGCGCGGATCACCCTCCGTCCCGCCCGCTCGGTCGTCGTCGTCCTGGTCGACGGCCTGGGGTCCTCCGCGCTGTCGACACGCGCCGGACACGCGCGCTGGCTCACCGCCGCCACCGGCGGCGGCACCCTCAAGCGACTGCGCAGCGGGTTCCCGACGACGACCGCAGCGGCGCTGAGTACCCTGACGACCGGCCGGCCACCGGGCACGCACGGCGTGGTCGGCTACAGCGGCTGGGACCCCGACGGCGAGCGGGTCGTCAACCTGCTGTCCGGGTGGGACGCCGAGGTCCCCGCCGGCTGGCTGCTCAGCGAGACCGTCTTCACCGAGGCCACCGCGCTCGGCATCGACCCCGTGGTCGTGGGCCCGGCCCGCTACGAGTCCTCGGGGATGACCGCGAACGTGCTCGGCGGAGCGCGGTACGCCGCCGCGGACAGCATCGCGCAGCGGGTCGACGCCGCGCTGGCCGCGACCGCGTCCGGGCGCTCGCTCGTCTACCTCTACGTGCCGGAACTCGACTCGATCGGGCACAAGCGCGGGTGGGAGTCGGACCGCTGGACCGCGGCGCTCGAGTCGCTCGACGGCGAGCTCGCCCGGCTCGCGGCCCGCTGTGCTCCCGACGTGGGAATCGTGGTGACGGCCGACCACGGCGTGCTCGACGTTCCGGCCGAGGCGAACATCGCGATCGACCCGGCACTCCTGGTCGACGTCGTGGGCATCGCCGGGGACCCCCGCTGCCGTCAGCTGGCCGTCCGCCCGGGCACCGACGTGCCGGCGCTGGTCGAGGCCTGGCGCACCCGCTACGGCAAGAAGGCGTACGTCGCCAGCCGCGACGAGGCCGTGGCCGCCGGGTGGTTCGGCGCGGTCGACGACCGGGTGCTCCCGCGCATCGGCGACGTGGTCGTCGTGGCGCGGGGTTCGTGGGCGTTCAACGACGACCGCGAGGCCGATCCCCGGAAGGAGCCGAAGCGGATGATCGGCCAGCACGGCGCGATGACGGACGACGAGCTCTTCGTGCCGCTGCGCCTGGCGGGAGCGTTCGCGAGCTGACCGCACCCGACGCGTCGGCGGCGCCGGAGCGCCCGACCGGACCCGGGCACGGACGACCGCAGCCCCGCGACGCGACGGGCGTTGCGGGGCTGCACCGTGCCTCCAGTCCGGAGGGGCCGGACGGGGACCAGGGGATCAGGCGGGGTCCTCCGGGCGGGTGCCGAAGACGATCTCGTCCCAGCTCGGCATCGACCGACGGTTGCGCTTCTTGCGCTCGGAGCGGCTGTCGGTCTCGGGAGCCGATGCCGGACGGTCGTCGCGCTCGGGGGCAGAAGCCGGCGAGTCCCAGCCCTGCAGCGGCACGTCCACGACGCTGATCGAGGTGCCGCGCGGCTCGTCCTGCTGCTCGGTGAACGACGCAGCCTCGCGCTCACCGCGACGACGGCGGAGTGCCTCGAGCAGGTCGGCGGTCTCGTTGCCGGGCGACCGCTCCTCGACCGGCGCAGCGCCGATGCGGGGGAGTGGTGCGCGGAGCGGGCGCTCCTGCGCCTCGGGTGCCGGTGCGTCCTCGGTCTGCTCGACGCGGAAGGCGCCGGAGTCGAAGCGGGTGCCGTCGGCGTCGTGGTGGTCGTTCTCCACCGCGCGGAGGCGCGGGGCGATGCCCTCGTCGTCGGTGTGCGACAGGCGGTGCGCGTCGCCGTTGTCCGGGGTGAGGGTGGAGGTCTTCGGGTCGAACAGCCACTGTGCGTCGTGCTCGACCTCGGACGCGGTGTAGCGGACGCGCACCTGCCAGCCCTGCTCGGCGTTCTTCCACGAGGCCCACTCGACGCCGGTCGCGTCGCCGGACTCGAGCTTCGCCTCGATGGCCTCGCCGAACGTGTCGGGGGCCTCGGCGTCGGTCGGCGTCACCGGTACGCGGCGGGCGGAGTCGAGGACGAAGGCACGCTCGGCCAGCACGGGGCCCTCGAAGCGGCGGACGTACTCGACGTCGACGTCGAGCGCAGCGGCCACGTCGGCAGCGTCGGCACCGCCGCGGATGCGCGCCTGCACGTCCTTCGGCGACACGCGCTTCTGCGGACCGGCGTCGGGGTTCGCCTGACGGACCTGGCTCGACAGCGCCGCGGTGACCGGCAACCGGAACTCGGTGCCGCCGTCGGTCGCGAGCAGGAGTGCCCCGGACTCGACTCCGATGACTCTCACGTCTTGCATGGTTGCGCCTCCCGAGCGTTGCGTACGGTCGTGCTCGTACCTTGCAGGAGTATGCAGCCGCGCGCGTCCGATCCCGCGGAGGCGCACGGGCGTGCCGCGCACTCCCACACCTCGGGAATGTCCGGGTCCGGCACCGGGTTGCACGGCCTGACGATCCCGCGCGGCGTTCGGTTTGCGCTCTCGCGGGTCGTGGTGCAAACTGTCGCCGCCGATCACCGGCGACGACCTCTCGACACGAGAAACGGATGGGCATGGCCACCGATTACGACGCCCCCAGGAAGACCGACGACTCCTCTGACTCGGAGTCGATCGAGGCCCTCAAGGAGCGCGTGCCCGACAAGATGTCGGGGGTCGTCGACGATGATTCCGACAACCCCGGCAGCTTCGAGCTCGCCGGTCAGGACCTCAGCGACGTCGACCTCGACGTCGTCGTGCTGCCGCCGCAGGTCGACGAGTTCACCTGCGTCGAGTGCTTCCTCGTGAAGCACCGCTCGCAGCTCGACCACGAGTCGAAGCTCGGCCCCGTGTGCGCGGAGTGCGCGGCGCTCTAGGCACGCTGCTCGTCGGACGGCCCGTCACCCCTCGTGGGTGGCGGGCCGTTCCGCGTGTGCGGGGAGTGCGCCGGGCGCGGAAGCGGGCGTACCTGGCGGAAGCGGGCGTGCCTGGCGGAAGCGGTCGTACCTGGCGTTCCGGAACGACCAGGTACGCCCGAGACCGCCTGGTACTGCACCCGTTGTGGGAAGGAACGGGCGGGGCGGGAGGGAGTCGCGCCTCCCGGCCGGCCGGAGCGCCGCACGCCCGACCGGGCCCCGCCTCAGGAACGCAGGGCGTCGACGACCGCCTGGGGGTCGCGCGCACTGACGAGCCAGTACGGCGTCGGATCTGCCGGGTCCGCGACCTCGACCCGCACCACACCGCGCACGTACCCGCGGAAGAGCGTCCACGCCCGGGCGTCGAGCGCCGGACCGCGCTGCGTCGTGGCCGCGGGGCCCTCGTACGCGGCGACCTCGCCCACGAGCGTCCGCGGCAGGTGCGCGCGGCCGGCGCGGAACTCGGTGTCGGTGACCTCGATCGTCGGTGCGAGCGCCCAGAGCAGCACGACGATTCCGAGGTACATGCCGATCGCCACCAGGACGCCGGCCAGGACGCTGATCGGCAGGAACACGAGCAGGCTCGCGGGGATGACGAGCGCCGTCGCCAGGTAGAGGGCGGGCGGGGCCCAGAGTCGTTCGCGGTACACGGTCACCCCTCCATCCCACCACGACTCGGGGCAGGTCACGGAACGGTCACGGAACGACCGGGCTCGTGCACTACCCTCGTCTCGTGACCGAACCAGTCGACGTGCTCTGGACCGGGGAGAACGCCCCCGTCCACGCCCACCCCGGAGACGCCGGAGCCGACCTCGTCTCGACCGAGGCCTTCGTGCTGCAGCCGGGGGAGCGCCGCCTCGTCGGCACCGGGCTCCGCGTCGCGCTCCCGGACGGGTTCGTCGCCTTCGTCGTGCCCCGGAGCGGGCTCGCGGCGAAGCACGGCATCACGATCGTGAACGCCCCCGGGACGGTCGACTCCGGCTACCGCGGCGAGGTCAAGGTCGCGCTGCTCAACACCGACGCGGCCGAGCCGTACGAGGTGCACGTCGGTGACCGCATCGCGCAGGTGATCGTCATGCCGGTGCCGCGGGTCACGTTCACGCGGGTCGACGAGCTGCCCGAGAGCGTCCGCGGTGAGGGCGGCTTCGGCTCGTCGGGCTACGGTGACCAGCGCAGCGGTGCCCTGTCCGGCGCCGCGCACACGCAGGAAGGAACGGGCGCATGAAGTTCGGTCGACGCAAGCGGGACGAGATCGAGGTGGCAGACGCCGTCGCCGAGGACGCGGTGGTCGCGGGGACGACGCCGGAGGTCGACATCGCGACCGACGCCGACGCCGACCTCGACGAGGTGGACGCGGTCGCCCCGACCGACAAGTCGGCTCCGGAGGACCGCGCCGAGAACGGTCCGCACGACGAGACCGAGGCGAACCTGGTCCGCCCCTACGTCGACCTGGGTGGTGTGAAGGTGCTCCCGCGCGAGGGCCTGCACCTCCGCCTCGAGGTCGAGGAGGGCTCGCAGCGCGTCGTCGCCGTCGGGCTCGACTACGACGAGTCCACGCTCCAGGTGCAGCCCTTCGCCGCGCCCCGCTCGACGGGGCTCTGGCACGAGATCCGCGCGCAGATCGCCGACCAGATCGAGCGCCAGGGCGGCCGCGTGGAGGAGGTCGACGGCCCGTTCGGCCCCGAGCTCCGTGCCCTCGTGCCGGTCGTCGTCGACGGCTCCGGTGCGACCGACGGCGCCCGCGCCGCACGCTTCGTCGGTGTCGACGGTCCCCGCTGGTTCCTGCGCGGCGTGATCGCCGGCAAGGCCGCCGAGAGCCCGGACGACGCCGCCGAGATCGAGGAGCTGTTCCGCTCCGTCGTCGTGGTGCGCGGCACCACGCCGATGCCGCCGCGCGACCTGATCCCGCTGCACATGCCGAAGTCGACGCAGACCGCGGTCTGACGACCGGCTCCCGACGACCGCTCGCGACGCGAGACACCGACGACACGGCCTGGAGGCACGGTGCCGGACCACGACGAGACCCCCCGTCCCGCGGACACGCGCGGCGAGCACGCCGTCCCGGCTGAGAGCGCCGGCACGCCGGACGACGCTGCGCCGTCGTTCTCGGCGCAGTTCCGCGCCGCGGTGCAGAACGCCGGCATCGCCCGGGTCGCGCCCGGTGAGGCACCCTCCGGCCGCGCCCTGCTCGGCGCGGTCGGTGGCGTGCGCGGGCTCGCCGAGTCGGTGCTGCCCGGGTTCGCGTTCCTCGTCGTCTACGCCGTCACGAAGGAGCTCGTCCCGAGCGTCGTGATCCCGGTGCTCGTCGGGCTCGTCTTCGTGGTCGTCCGCCTGGCGCAGCGGCAGTCGCTCACGATGTCCTTCGCGGGCATCGCCGGCGTGGTGGTGTCCGCGGCCCTGGCGCTGTTCACCGGCCGTGCCGAGACGAACTTCATCCCGGGCATCGTCATCAACGCGGTGTGGCTCGTCGGGCTCCTCGTCACCCTGGCGGTCCGGTGGCCGCTCATCGGCATCGTGGTCGGCTTCCTGCTGCCGCCGAACGATGACGGGTCGCACGTCGACTGGCGCGCCGACCCCGCCAAGCGCCGCGTGCTCACCGTGGCCACGTGGATCTGGGTCGGGCTCTTCGCGGTCCGGCTCGCCGTCGAGGTGCCGCTCTACCTGACCGCGCAGGTCGAGCTCCTCGCCGCGGTGAAGCTCGTGCTCGGCGTCCCGCTCTACGCCGCCGTGCTCTGGGTCACGTGGCTGCTCGTCCGCACGGTGTTCGTGCGCCGGGAGGACACGGCCGCGGTGTAGAGTTGTCTCGACATCGAGACAGTTTCCCGGGGGCGCGCCCGCACCGTCGGGATTAGGTTTGCCTTGCTGGTGGGACGTTCCGACGCCCGCGATGATGAGGGCACACCGATCAGTAGGGAGGCGGCACAGTGGCTGCAGTCAACAGCTTCGGCTCGAAGGACACGCTCTCGGTTGGGGGTGTCGACTACGCGTTCCACCGGATCGACACGGTGCCGGGGCACGAGAAGCTCCCGTACAGCCTGAAGGTGCTGCTCGAGAACCTGCTCCGCACCGAGGACGGTGCGAACGTCACCGAGGAGCAGATCCGCGCGCTCGGCTCGTGGAAGCCCGAGGCCGAGCCGGACACCGAGATCCAGTTCTCGCCGGCCCGCGTGGTCATGCAGGACTTCACGGGCGTCCCGTGCATCGTCGACCTCGCCACCATGCGCGAGGCGATGGCGCAGATCGGCGGCGACCCGAACAAGATCAACCCGCTCTCGCCGGCCGAGATGGTCATCGACCACTCCGTCGTGGCCGACCTGTTCGGCCGCGAGGACGCCCTCCAGCGCAACACGGACCTGGAGTACGAGCGCAACGGGGAGCGCTACCAGTTCCTCCGCTGGGGCCAGACCGCGTTCGAGGACTTCAAGGTCGTCCCGCCGGGGACCGGCATCGTGCACCAGGTCAACATCGAGTACCTGGCGAAGGTCACGTACACGCGCGAGTTCGACGGCGAGCTCTACGCGTACCCGGACACCCTCGTCGGCACCGACTCGCACACCACGATGGTGAACGGCCTCGGCGTGCTCGGCTGGGGCGTCGGCGGCATCGAGGCCGAGGCAGCGATGCTCGGCCAGCCGGTGTCGATGCTCATCCCGAAGGTCGTCGGCTTCAAGCTCTCCGGCTCGATCCCGGCCGGCGTGACCGCAACCGACGTGGTGCTCACCATCACGCAGGAGCTCCGCAAGCACGGCGTCGTCGGCAAGTTCGTCGAGTTCTACGGCGAGGGCGTCTCCGAGGTCCCGCTCGCGAACCGCGCCACCATCGGCAACATGTCGCCGGAGTTCGGTTCGACCGCGGCGATCTTCCCGGTCGACGCCGTCACGCTCGACTACCTGCGCCTGACCGGCCGGTCCGAGGACCAGATCGCCCTGGTCGAGGCCTACTCGAAGGCCCAGGGCCTGTGGCACGACCCGTCGGTGGAGCCCGCGTACTCCGAGTACATGGAGCTCGACCTGTCGACGGTCGTCCCGTCGATCTCCGGCCCGAAGCGTCCCCAGGACCGCATCGAGCTGTCGAAGGCCAAGGACCAGTTCGAGGTCGACCTCGCCAACTACGCGAGCATCGACCACACCGAAGAGGACAAGGCCGTCGCGGACACCTTCCCGGCGTCCGACCCGGTCGCCGCTGCCCCGGGTGACGAGCACGCCGTCGACGACCTGCAGGACGCCCCGGCCTCCGAGGTCCCGGTGCACGCCTCGAGCGCACCCGGCACGGTCTCGAAGCCGACGTCGGTGTCCGTCGCCGACGGCGACACCTTCACCATCGACCACGGCGCCGTCGCGATCGCCGCGATCACCTCGTGCACCAACACGTCGAACCCGTCCGTGATGATGGCGGCCGGCATCCTGGCGCGCAACGCCGCGAAGAAGGGCCTCAAGGCCAAGCCGTGGGTGAAGACCACCCTCGCGCCGGGCTCCAAGGTCGTCACCGACTACTACGAGAAGGCCGGGCTCACCAGCTACCTCGAGGACCTCGGCTTCTACACGGTGGGCTACGGCTGCACCACCTGCATCGGCAACTCGGGCCCGCTGCCCGAGGAGATCTCGCAGGCCGTGCAGGACAACGACCTCGCCGTCACCGCGGTGCTCTCCGGCAACCGCAACTTCGAGGGCCGCATCAACCCCGACGTGAAGATGAACTACCTGGCGTCCCCGCCGCTGGTCATCGCCTACGCCCTGGCCGGGTCGATGCACTTCGACTTCGACAAGGACGCACTCGGCACCGACCAGGACGGCAAGGACGTCTACCTGCAGGACATCTGGCCCGACGCGGCCGAGGTGCAGGACGTCATCGACTCGTCGATCGACACCGAGATGTTCACCCACGAGTACGGGTCCGTGTTCGAGGGCGACGACCGCTGGAAGAACCTGCCGACCCCGACGGGCGACACGTTCGAGTGGGACCAGGAGTCGACCTACGTCCGGAAGCCCCCGTACTTCGAGGGCATGACGATGCAGCCCGACGCGGTCTCGGACATCTCCGGCGCCCGCGTGCTCGCGAAGCTCGGTGACTCCGTCACGACCGACCACATCTCGCCGGCCGGTTCGATCAAGGCCGACAGTCCCGCCGGGCGCTACCTCGACGAGCACGGCGTCGACCGCAAGGACTTCAACTCCTACGGCTCGCGTCGCGGCAACCACGAGGTCATGATCCGCGGCACGTTCGCGAACATCCGCCTGCGGAACCAGCTGCTGGACGGCGTGGAGGGCGGCTACACCCGCGACTTCACCACGCCCGACGGCGAGCAGTCGTTCATCTACGACGCGTCGCAGCACTACCAGGAGCAGGGCATCCCGCTCGTCATCTTCGGTGGCAAGGAGTACGGCTCCGGCTCGTCGCGCGACTGGGCGGCGAAGGGCACGAACCTGCTCGGCGTCAAGGCGGTCATCACCGAGAGCTTCGAGCGCATCCACCGCTCGAACCTCATCGGCATGGGTGTCGTCCCGCTGCAGTTCCCGGCGGGCGAGACGGTCGAGTCGCTCGGTCTCGACGGCACCGAGGTCGTGTCGATCTCCGGGCTGACCGAGCTGAACGAGGGGCGCACGCCGAAGACCGTGCACGTCACGGCGGAGCCGAGCGAGCACTCGCCGGCCGGCAAGCAGACCATCGAGTTCGACGCGGTCGTCCGCATCGACACCCCCGGAGAGGCCGACTACTACCGCAACGGCGGCATCCTGCAGTACGTGCTCCGTTCGCTCGTCTGAGCCCTCCCGCGAAACGCAACCCAGGCGGTTCCGCGCAGCGTCACAGCGCTGCGCGGAACCGCCTTCGTTGCGTTCTGCGGAGGGTGGCGGGGCGGACTGGAGGCTCGTGGCGGGCCCGCCACGAGCCTCCCGTCCGTGTCCCGGTCGCGCGGATAGTGTGGGGACCTGCCCCACGAAAGGAGCGCCCGTGAGCCTGCTGAGCAGCATCACGTCGCCGCGCGACCTCAGGCGTCTGTCGGACGCGCAGATGACGGAGCTCGCCGCCGAGATCCGTCGGTTCCTGGTCGCCGAGGTCGCCAAGACCGGCGGGCACCTCGGACCGAACCTCGGTGTCGTCGAGCTGACGCTCGCGATGCACCGCGTGTTCGACTCGCCGCACGACCCCTTCGTGTTCGACACCGGGCACCAGTCGTACGTGCACAAGCTCGTCACCGGGCGGCAGGACTTCTCGCGGCTGCGCGAGCGCGGCGGCCTGGCCGGCTACCCGCAGCGGAGCGAGTCGGAGCACGACATCGTCGAGTCCTCGCACGCGTCCTCGTCGCTGTCCTGGGCGGACGGGATCTCCCGTGCCTTCCGGCAGACCGGGCAGGACGACCGGACCGTCGTCGCCGTCGTCGGCGACGGGGCTCTGACGGGCGGGATGACGTGGGAGGCGCTCAACAACATCTCGGACACCAACGACCGGCGGCTCGTCATCGTCGTCAACGACAACGGGCGGTCGTACGCGCCGACCATCGGCGGCATGGCACGGTTCCTCAGCTCGGTCCGCACGCGCCGTGAGTACCGGGCACTGTTCGAGAAGTCGCAAGCCGTCGCCTCCCGGTTCGGCGCACCCGGGCGGGCGTTCTACCGCGGTGTGCGCGGCGGCCTGCACGGCTTCCTGTCGCGGTTCACGAACAACGAGGCGCTGTACTCGAACCTCGACATCAAGTACATCGGCCCGGTGAACGGGCACGACCAGCGGGCGATGGAGGCAGCGCTCCGACAGGCCAAGGCCTACGGCGCGCCCACGATCGTGCACGCGATCACCGAGAAGGGCCACGGCTTCGAGCCGGCGCTCCGCGACCAGGCGGACCAGTTCCACGCCGTCGGGCACATCGATCCCGAGACGGGGGAGTCGCTCGACGTGTCCGCCGGACCGTCGTGGACGTCCGTGTTCGCGTCGACGCTGGCGTCGGTCGGCGCCGAGGACGAGCGCATCGTGGCGATCACCGCCGCCATGCTCCGCCCCACCGGGCTGCACCTGTTCCAGGAGCAGGACCCCGAGCGGGTGATCGACGTCGGCATCGCGGAGCAGCACGCCGTGACGACCGCCGCGGGCCTGGCGTACGGCGGCCTGCACCCCGTCGTGGCGCTGTACGCGACCTTCCTCAACCGGGCGTTCGACCAGGTCCTGATGGACGTCGCCCTGCACCGGGCGGGCGTGACCTTCGTGCTCGACCGCGCCGGGATCACCGGACCGGACGGACCCTCGCACCACGGGATGTGGGACCTCGCGCTGCTGCAGGTCGTCCCGGGGATCCGGATCGCCGCACCGCGTGACGCCGCGACGCTGCGCGAGGAGTTCCGCGAGGCCGTGGCCGTCGACGACGCCCCGACGGTGCTGCGCTGGTCGAAGGGGTCGGTCGGACCGGACATCCCCGCCGAGCGCCGGCTGCCGGACGGGGTGGACGTGCTGCGTTCCCCGTCGTCGGACCAGGAGCCGGACGTGCTGCTCGTCGCGGTCGGGTCGATGGTGCCCGTCGCACTCGAGGCCGCGACGCTGCTCGAGGCACAGGGCATCGGCGCGACCGTGGTGGATCCGCGCTGGGTCGTGCCGATCCCGGCGTCGCTCATCGAGCTGTCGCGCGACCACCGCCTCGTCATCACGATCGAGGACGGCGTGCGCGTGGGCGGTGTCGGGACGCGGCTGCGGCAGGACCTGCGCGCCGCCGGGGTCGACACCGGGGTGAACGAGCTCGGGCTGCCCGACGAGTTCATCGACCACGCTTCTCGGTCGCAGATCCTGGCGGACGTCGGGCTCACCGCGAAGGCGATCGCGCGTGACGTCATCGACCAGGTGGTCGGCACGAAGCTGCCCCAGGCGAAGCCGGCGCGGACGCGGGAGTCGGCGGACCGCTGAGGCTGGCCACGGATGTCCGCAGTTGTTACTGTGTACACATGAACAGCATCTCGGAATCGTTGTCAACGCGGGAGTTCCGCGCCGACCTCGCCGCTGTGATGGGGCGCGCGACCTTCGGGCACGAGCGGATCGCCGTCACGCGCAACGGCAAGGTCGCCGGGGTGGTCATCGGCATCGACGACCTGGAGCTCCTCGAGCAACTCGAGGACGCAGCAGACATGCGTGCGTACCGCGCAGCGAAGGCCTCGGACGACGGCGAGCGGGTCTCGCTGGATGAGCTCCGCGGGGAGGCGTGAGCAGGTACCGCGTCGAGTTCACCTCTTCTGCAGCGAGAGCGATCCGGAAGCTCCCGAAGAACGTCCGGACGCGCTTGCTCGACGCCGTTGCCGCCCTGGCCGACGAACCACGTCCGCCTGGTGCCCGCAAGCTCGCCGGTGCCGAGATCGCGTGGCGGGTGCGCGCCGGCGACTACCGGGTGATCTACGAGATCGAGGACCAAGCACTGCTCGTCACGGTCGTCCGGGCTGCCCACCGTCGTGAGGTCTACCGGTAGGACCACGATGGTGCGCGGTTCGGCGAGCGTCGGCGTCGGCGCGGGCGTCGAACCACGAAGCCGACATCGAACCAGGACGAGTGCCTGGTTCGATGTCGGCTTCGTGGTTCGATCGCCGAGCGGCGGTCAGCGCGAGGCGGGGCCGACGACCTTCGGGTCGTGGAACGTGCCGCCGAAGACGCGCTCCGAGGCGCCGGAGCGGTCGAGGTACGGGCTGATGCCGCCGGCCTGGAACGGGTAGCCCGCGCCGAGGATCAGCCCGAGGTCGATCTCCTCGACGTGCTCGACCACGCGGTCCTCGAGCATGCGGTGCACCTCGTCGGCCAGGGCGTCCTCGAACCGCTGCTGCATCGTGGCCGCATCGACCGGCTGCGCGTCCTTCTTGGACGGCGCGACGAGCTTCACGGCGGCGGGGTCGTACCCGGTCGCGTTGCCCTTCTTGTCGCGGGTCAGGATCGTCCCGTGCTCCGCGATCCGCTTGAGCCCGTCACCGGGGTAGAAGCGCTCGGGCCACGCGGCGTGGTGGGAGTCGAGCACGTGTGCGCCGACGGGCAGGCCGACGAGCTCGAGCAGCTCGAACGGTGACATCGGCAGACCGAGCGGTGCCGCACCCTCGGCGACGGTCTCGAAGGGAGTGCCCTCCTCGACGCCGCGCATCGCCTCGCCGAGCACCCGGGCGAGCACCCGGTTGACGACGAAGCCCGGCTGGTCGGCCGTGATGATCGCGGTCTTCTTCAGGGTCTTCGCGACGGCGAGGGCCGTGGCGAGGGCCTCGTCCGAGGTCTTCGCAGCGCGGACCACCTCGAGCAGGGGCATCACGGCGACCGGGTTGAAGAAGTGGAAGCCGACGAGGCGCTCCGGGTGCTCGAGCACCGACGCCATCTCGTCGACCGACAGCGACGAGGTGTTCGTCGCCAGGATCGCGTCGGGCGCGATGACCTGCTCGATCTTCCGGAACACGTCCTGCTTGACGCTCATCTCCTCGAAGACGGCCTCGATGACCCAGTCGGCGTCCGCGAACGCGTCGTACGACACCGAACCGCTCACGAGTGCCTTGATGCGGTTCGCGTCGTCCGGGGAGACCCGCTTCTTGGCGAGCAGCTCGTCGACCGAGGACCGGATGCGCTCGACGCCGGCGTCGACCCGCGACTGGTCGACGTCGGTGATGACGACCGGGACCCCGAGCCGTCGGGCGAACAGCAGCGCGAACTGGGACGCCATGAGCCCGGCACCGAGGACGCCGACCTTCGTGATCTTCTTCGCCTCGACGCCCTCGGGAGCGCCGACGGGCTTCTTCGCGCGCTTCTGCACGAGGTCGAACGCGTACATCGACGCGGCGAACTGGTCACCGGCGAGCAGGTCGGCCAGGGCGTCGTCCTCGCCGGCGAAACGCTCCTCGAGCGACCCCGACTTCGCGGCGGCGACCAGGTCGAGCGCTCGGAACGGCGACTTCGGGACGGTGCCGATCTTCGAGGCGACCTGCTGTCGCGCCACCTTGACGACGGTGCCCCAGGCGGCCTTCTCGAGCATGCCCGGCTCGTTCTTGCGGACCACCTTCGTGCGGCCGGCCACGACGCCGTCGGCCCAGGCGACCGCGGACGGCAGGAACGTCACCGACGGGATGAGTGCGTCGCCGATGCCGAGCTCGACGGCGGCCGAGCCGTCCATCAGCCGATTGTTCTTGAGCGGGTTCTCCACGATGACGCGGAGGGCCTTCTCGGGCCCGATCAGACGAGGGAGCAGCGTGGCGCCACCCCAGCCGGGGATGATGCCGAGGAAGACCTCGGGCAGGCCGATGCCCTGTGCCGCTGACGAGAACACCCGGTAGGTGCAGTGCAGGGCGATCTCGAGCCCACCACCGAGCGCGATGCCGTTCACGAACGCGAACGACGGCACGCCGAGGTCGGCGAGCTTGCGGAGCGTGGCATGGCCGAGCGCACCGAGCTCGTGGGCGACCTCGCGCGAGGGGAGTGCAGCCGCCTGGGACAGGTCCGCGCCGGCGGCGAAGCAGTACTCCTTGCCGGTGATCGCGACCGCCTGGATGCTCCCGGCGGACGCCGCTGCGCGCAGGGTGTCGAGCACGTCCGACAGCTCGCGCATGGTCCGCGGGCCGAGGGTCGAGGGTCGCTTGTAGTCCTTGCCGTTGTCGAGCGTGACGAGGGCGAGCGTGCCACCGGACGGCAGCGGCACGTGCTTGACGTACGAGTGGGTGACGACCTCGTCGGCGCTGAGCTCGGTCAGCTGGTCGATCGGGGTGGTGGTCATCGTCAGGCCGCCTTCCGTGCCGCGCTCTTGCTGAAGTTCGGGTTCTCCCAGATGACGGTGCCGCCCTGGCCGAGGCCGATGCACATCGTCGTGATGCCGTACCGGACGTCCGGTCGCTCGGCGAACTGGGCCGCGAGCTGGTTCATCAGGCGGACACCGCTCGACGCCAGCGGGTGCCCGACGGCGATCGCGCCGCCCCAGGCGTTGACGTCCGGGGAGTCCTGCGCGATGCCGTAGTTGTCGAGGAACGCGAGCACCTGGACGGCGAACGCCTCGTTGATCTCGAAGAGGCCGATGTCGTCGATGGTGAGGCCCGCCTTGCGGAGCGCCTTGTCCGTCGCGGGCACCGGGCCGACGCCCATCACCTCGGGCTCGACGCCGGCGAAGGCGAACGAGACCATGCGCATCTTGGTCTGCAGGCCGTGCTGCTTCGCGCCGTCCTCGGAGGCGAGGAGGCTCATCGTGGCACCGTCGTTGAGACCGGCCGCGTTGCCGGCGGTGACCCGTCCGTGGGGCCGGAACGGCGTGCGCAACGCAGCCAGGGCCTCCAGGGTGGTGCCCGGACGCGGCGGCTCGTCGGTCGTGACGATGTCCCAGCCCTGGCCGGTGTTCACCTCGACCGGGATCACGTCCGGCTGCAGCTTGCCGGCTGCCCACGCAGCGGCGTAGCGCTGCTGCGACTGGACGGCGAAGGCGTCCGTGCGGTCCTTCGTGATGGCGGGGAAGCGGTCGTGCAGGCGTTCGGCGGTGCTGCCCATGACGAGCGCGTCGGTCGCGACCATGCGCTCCGCGACGAAGCGCGGGTTGACGTCGGCACCGAAGCCCATCGGGTGGCGACCCATGTGCTCGACCCCGCCGGCGATCGCGACGTCGGCGGCGCCGAACGCGATCGCACCGGCGAGCGTGGTGACGCTCGTCATCGCACCGGCGCACATGCGGTCGATCGCGTAGCCCGGGACGGACTTCGGCAGCCCGGCGAGCATGCCGACCGTGCGACCGAGGGTCAGGCCCTGGTCACCCTGCTGGGTCGTGGCGGCCACGGCGACGTCGTCGACCGCCGCGCCGTCGAGCTGGCTGTTCCGGTCGAGCAGGCCGCGCATCGCGTGGACCGCGAGGTCGTCGGCACGGGTCTTCCAGAACACCCCCTTCTCACCGGCTCGTCCGAACGGTGTGCGTACACCGTCCACGAACACGACGTCTGATGCCTTGGCCAATCCGGGCCTCCAGATCCTCTTCGATCGAGTCGGGGCACGTTCCGCCCCGACCGGCCGGGCCGAGCCCGGCGACGGTACCGACGCTATGCCCGCCGGCTGGGCGGACGCATGCCGGTTGGGGTGTTCCTACGAGCCGGTGTTGCTCTCGGCAGCAGGCTGCTGTGCGGCGTCGACAAAGGCGTGCGCGATGATCGACGCCGTCTCCTCGACCTGCCAGGGCCGGGCGTCGTGCGTGGCCAGTGCGGCCCCGACGGTCTCGGTCGCGATCGGCGTCGGCGGGTCCCACGACACCACCCGGAGGGTCTCCGGGGTGAGCAGGTTCTCGACGGGGATGTCGAGCTCCTCGGCGCGCGCGACGACGGCGGCCCGTGCGGCCTTGTAGCGGAGGTCCGCGTCGGGGTTCCGGTCCGCCCAGGCGCGGGGCGGCGGGAGTGTGGCCTCACCGGTGCCGCGGAGCCTCGGGAGGTCTTCGGTGGTGCGTCCGTCCTCGACGGCCGCCCACCAGCGGTCGAGTTCGGACCGGCTCGCTCGACCGGTGAAGGCCTTCACGGCGCTCAGCTCCGCCTTCGAGGTCGGGTTCGCCGCGGCGGCCGCCACGATCGCGGAGTCGGGGATGATCCGGCCCGGAGCGGTGTCGACCTCGCGGGCGTACGCGTCGCGGGCGGTCCACAGCGACCGGGCGATCGCCAGGGCCCTGGCGCCGCGGAGCGCGTGCATGCCAGACAGGCGGCGCCACGGTTCGGCCTTCGGCGGCTTCGGGGCGCGGGTCAGGACGGCGGCGAACTCCTCGGCGGCGATCCGGGACTTCCCGGCGGCGTCGAGCACCGCGGCGAGGGCGTCGCGCAGGTCCGGGAGCAGCTCGACGTCGAGTGCGGCGTAGACGAGCCACGCCTGGGGGAGCGGACGCGTCGACCAGTCGGCGGCGGAGTGCGCCTTGGCGAGGGTGATGCCGAGGAGCTGCTCGACGACCGCGCCGAGACCCACGCGCGGGAACCCGGCGATCCGGGCACCCAGCTCGGTGTCGAAGATGCGGGTCGGGACGAGACCGACCTCCTGCAGGCAGGGCAGGTCCTGCGAGGCGGCGTGGAACAGCCACTCCTCGTCGACGATGGCCTGCTGCAGCTCGGCGAAGTCGCCGATCGCGATCGGGTCGAACAGGAACGCACCGGCACCCCGGCGGAAGACCTGGATGAGGTAGGCGCGCTGCGAGTACCGGTAGCCGCTCGCCCGCTCGGCGTCGACCGCGACCGGGCCGTGTCCGGCGGCGATCGCGGCGACCGCCCGCAGGTACTCGTCGCGGTCCTCGATCACGCGGACGGTGGCGTGCGAGTCCTCGAACGCGGGATCGGCCGAGCGCGCGGGGTCAGCCGAGCGCGCGGAGTCGGCCGAGCGCGCGGAGTCGGCCGAGCGCGCGGAGTCGGCCTGGCTGGCGGGGTCGGTCACTTCGTGGTCCTCCTCGGAGCCAGCAGGGTCACGCCGTCCGACGCCGGCGGGAGCCCCGCGAGCATCGCGACGATCTCCTCCCAGGCCTCGACGTGCGCGGTCAGGTCCTCGTCGCGGGGCGTCCACGAGGCCCGGAGCTCGAGCTGTGCGCCGTCGCCCTGGGCCGCGAGGTCGCCGTAGCCGCGCGAGATGATCTTGGTCGCCGTCCCCGACGCCCGGTCGTACGTCGCCCCGTGGGCCGCGAGCGCGTCCACCAGCCAGCTCCAGGTCACGTCGGCGACGAACTCGTCGACGCCGATCTCCGGTTCGAGCGGTGCTTGGGCGAACGTCACGACGCGGAACGCGCCGCCCCAGCCCTCGGGCTCGTCGGGGTCGTACAGCGCGATGAATCGGCCGGTCCCGAGGTCGGAGTCGATGCCGTGCACGGCCCCCGAGACGTCCGCCGCGAGGGCGATCGAGTGCGGCGCGATCCGTGACGGTGAGGGGATCTCCGTCACCGTGGTCTCGGTGCGGGTCCGGCCCGATGCGACGAACGCGCGCAGGCGTTCGAAGGCCTCGGGCTCTCGGGATTCGGACACGCTTGCAGACTAGGCTCCGGACCATGTCCCGATCAGCGCGACCCGCCGAGGACGTCGTCCAGGAGACCGCACGATCGGCCGGTCTCGTCGCGCTCGGGGCCGGCGTCGCCGCAGCCGCAGTCGCGACGGCTGTGCTCGGCGGGTTCGTCGCCGCGGTGGCGCGGGCGGTCGTCACGCCCGACCGGAAGCGCGTCGAGCGGGTCCCGATCCACGCGGTCGACCCCGGGCGGATGACGGTCACCATCGAGCGGACCGCCGACACCGAGCTGCAGGGCCGCTACAGCCTCTGGTTCGGCGGCGGAACCGGGCACATGCGCATCGGCGAGGTGCTCGGCACGACGGACACGACCGTCACCCGGCGCATCATCGCGATCGACGCCGGCGACCCGACCGCTGCTCGACGCGGACGCTGGGGCGGCTGGTTCTACCTGACGCCGGGCGAGCTCGACGTCCCGGTCGAGGACGTCGACATCCCGACCCCGAACGGCCCCGCACCGGCGTGGGTCGTCCGCGCCGACGACCCGGACGCGCCCTGGGCGGTGCTCGTGCACGGCCGTGGGGTCACCCGCGCCGAGACGATCCGCGCCGTCCCGGTCTTCCGTGCCGCCGGGTACTCGGTCGTGCTCGCGTCGTGGCGGAACGACGGCGTCGCCCCGCGCAGCGACGACGGTCGCTACGGACTCGGCAGCACCGAGTGGGAGGACGTCGACGGTGTCCTCCGCTGGCTCGCCGCGCAGCAGGCGCGGAGCGTCGTGCTCATGGGGTGGTCGATGGGCGGCGCCGTCGTCCTGCAGACGCTCGTCCGGTCGCGCTTCGCGGGTCTCGTCGACGGGATCGTGCTCGAGTCGCCGGTCGTCGACTGGCACGCCGTGCTCAAGTCGCAGAGCCGGGTCCTCAAGCTGCCGCGCCCGGTGCGCAAGATCGCCCAGCGCATCCTCCGCACGCCCGTGCTGCACCACGTGGCCGGGCTGCACCACCCGGTGGACCTACGCGAGCTCGACATGGTCGCCCGGGCCGACGAGCTGTCGGTGCCGATCCTGATCCTGCACAGCGACGACGACGGGTTCGTGCCGTCGTCGGCGTCGCACGAACTCGCGCAGGTCCGCCCCGACATCGTGCGGCTCGAGGTGCAGACCACCGCGCGGCACACGAAGCTCTGGAACCACGACGCCGACTGGTTCGACGCGCGGATCCTTGCGTGGCTGACCGAGGTGGTACAGCCGACGGACGCGACCAGCGCCCGGTAGACGCGTTCTGAGACGGATGGGAGGCACGGTGCCGACTGGCATCGTGCCTCCCGTCCGTCCCGGCTCAGCTCCTGTCTTCGCCCTGGTCGTCCGCGGGTCGTCGTGCGATCGTCGTCGCGAGGACCGCCGTGCGGTCCGGCGTGAACGCGACGGTCACCACCGCCCCGGGAACGTCGAGGGCACAGAAGGGGAGGTCGTCAGCGCCGAAGCGGGACACCGCGGCGACGAAGGACTCGAGGTCGAGGACCGTGGAGCCCCGCTCCGCGGCCAGACCGTACTTGGTCGCGAACGTCCGCGCGGTCGATCGAGCGCCCTGCTCGAAGCGCCTGACGCGGTCGTCGGGCGCGAGGAGTCGGACGAGTTCGAGGGCACGGTCCGCGCCGGGTGCTGCGGAGGCTCTGAGAAGCGTCGCGAGTTCGTCGGCGCCGATGGTCTCGACCCCGGCGGATCGGTCGGTGACCGTGGCGGACAGGAACGTTCCGTCCGTTGCCCGGAGCAGGATCGTGACGAGCTCGTCGCCGAAGTCGACCTGCCGGACGAGGACCGGTTCGTCCCCGAGCGCGTCGAGGGGCGCCACGAGGGCATCGTTGCCGGGCTCGCCCGCTCGTCTGCTCCGGCGGAGCGCGCGAGCGAGTGCAGCGGCGGGGGCGTCGTACGTGAGCACATCGGTGCCGTCCGGGACAGCGGCCAGGACCTCGTGGGCACGGTCGGGGACGCCGAGGCATCTGGGGAGAGTGAGGCGGAGCAGTGGCACGCTCGTGCCCGGGGTCGTCACGTCAGGCCTCCACGAGGATGTGGGGAGCAGCCGTCGCGTGACGGGCGTGGCCGTGCCGACTACCGAACACCGTGACCTCCGTCGCGCTCGTCCGCGGCGCGGATGAGCTGGTCCGGCCGGGGGAGTTCGGTCGGCATCTCCGTCGTGAACCACGGGAGCTCGACGGAATCGATCCGGCCGTCGAGTATCCACACGAGGACCTCACCCGCGAGCGGTGCCTGGTCGGTGCGGTAGGCCAGTGATCCCGGGAGGGGACCGTCGGGGAAGTCGGTTCGGGGTGTCTCCTCGAGCACGACGTCCCAGATCCGCGGAGCTGTCTCGTGGACGGCCCGCACCGCCTCGGCCTGCAGTCGGAGCTCCGCCGTTCCCGGCGCGGGGAGCGTGTTGAGGAACGCGAGCAGGAGCGACTGGACGCGGTACGCCGCATCGTCAGCGTTCCGGCTGCCGATCGAGGGTACCTCGACCGCCGGACCGAACAGCCGCTCGAACGCTTCCGAGACACCGATGACCGAGGGATCGAGGACCACGGTGGCCTCGCCGCTGTCGAAGAAGTCGATGCGGAGGACCGCCTGGGCGGGGTCAGCCGCGGCGCCGAACGGGACGCCGAAGAACTCGCCGTCGATCAGCTGGTCGTTGTCGCGGACGAGCGTCAGCATCTCGTCGTGTGAGAACCACAGGCCAGGTGGCGGTGCTGCTCTGAGACGACGGTCCCACTCGTGCACGTTCACGGTCGATCCCGAGCGCATGACGATGTCGAGATCGGTGACGAGCCACCGGAGCGGTGGGACGGTCAGCGATGTGAAGACGTCGTGGAACGCGGGGAGCAGGTGTTCGTCCGACGGCCGTGTCCGGAAGGACAGGAGGCCGCTTTCGGTCTCTGGGTGGTGGAGCCAGATGGCAGGGCCCCCACCCGGCATGATGATGATCCGGGTCGGCGGCGTCTCCGGTCCGATGTAGTGCCACGACTCGAACTCAGGGTGCGGTCCGGCGCTCAGACGCGAGCCATCGGAGAACGTCATCGACAACGTCGATCCCGTGGCGTGCGCCTCGGTGACCACGAGCGTGTGCAGGCGGAGAGCCGGCACCAGCCCCGACTTGTCGCCCTCCGGATCGATCATCGTCGCGGCGTCGGGGGACCGACCGAGGGAGAACGGACACTCCAGGATGACGGTGGCGCCGTTCGAGAGCAGGAGTCGGAGCGAGTAGTCGACCCAGATGGCGTCGACCGTCTCTCCGACGAGGAGCAGGGGGACGTCCTCGACGACCACTTCGCTCATCGCGCGCTCTTCCTCGGGCGGTCCGGAGTCAGGCGTGCTCGCTCAGCCGGTCGAGCGGGCAGCTCGGGTGCTCGAGCGTCCGCCTCGGTCTTGTAGATCTCGCCCCAGGCGATGCTCGCGGGCATGGCTTCGGCAGACAGATCGACATCAGGCAGACATATCTGCACGAAGTGCGGGAAGGCGGGGATTGTCCAGAGGTCCTCATCCTCGAACCGACTCCACAGCAACAACTCACTGATGCCGAGCGGGTGACCGATCTCCTGACCGTTGACGGGTGGATCGCAGCTGACCATCAGCGCATGACGACCGTTCGGAAGCTCAACCGGTCGATCGACCTCGCACCGGAAGACGGACGAGAAGCGCCCGCTGTCCATGGACGAGAGGAAGAACACTTCATGCATTTCAGAACTCCGGTCTGATGCCGAGATGCACGATCAATCGAACAGCTCCGACGACGCAATCCCCGGTCGGTAACGAACTTCTTCGAAAGCCGGCAGCCAGCGACCGATGCCATGATGAGCCTGAATGGCTTTCTCCAAGATCAGTGGCGAGTCGATCGCGCGACGAGGAACCTCCTTCGACTCGGGTCCTGAAGCGCGCCGAACCCTGGAGCCGCTGAAATCCGTGATCTTGACGCCATCGAGTTCTGCAGCCCCGTAGGTGAAGGCAGGTAGGTACCGCTCAGAGTCGGCAGCAGCGTGTCCGATGATCTCCCACATTCCTGGTCGAAATCGGGAGTCGAAGATCAGCCGGGCGAACAGCGGTTGCGACCCCGTTAGATCCTCGAGTTGGAGCGACGGGTCCTGGTCAGCTCCGAAGATTTGGTCGAAGACGATGACATAGAGAGCAGATTTGTACTCGCCTACGACTTGGCCGACCGAGCGGCGCTGGTCGTCGACGGGAATCGTGAACACGTCTCCGATGGCCACGTCGTAGACGCTCTTCGCATTGTTCAATAGGGGCTTCCTCCTGCGGCGTTGTAGCGTTTCTCGCTCATCTGATGTCGTTTGTTCGATAGGCCACCTTCGGGGGAAGACTTGTTCGTCGGACCACCCTCGTTCCGGATGTGGAACTCCTCGCGCCGGTCCAAGTCGAGCCCAGGATGGCCACGGTCGACTTCTTCGAAGCGGAAGAGTGAGTCGGGGTGCTCCCGTTCGTGCGCCGACTGCCGAACCAGGAAGTGTTCATCGCTCTTGGTCTGGCCGATGTAAGGCTTCAGGTTCTCGGTCAGGTCAGTGCGTCGATAGATGATGCCCGGCGGAGGGACGGGCATTTCGTCGCCGAGCTTGTTCACTGCCGACGGCAGGTGCACCTTCGACATCGTGCCGCCAGTCGCGGCCGACGTCGCAGCACCCTCAGCAGCGGAACCCAGGAGCTTGCCCGGCGTGAGCGGCTGGCCGCTGACGACGGTGTTCGCAACGTTCTCGACCGCGCCCTCGACGGCGTTCCCGACGAAGTGCTTGCCGACCGCTGCCCCGAGGCCACCGCCGACCATGCCGAACGCCCCGCTGACGGCGACCTGTCCCCAGTTGACCTCGCCGGTCGTGGCTTTCTGGATGATCGTGTCCGCCCCGGCGCCGATGAGCATCCCGCCCAGTGGGCCGCCGACGCCGGTGAGCATGAGTGCACCACCCGCGACGACCATCGCCCCGCCCGCCACGTACTCCCAGTTGTCCTTGAACCAGTCACCGGTCGCCGCTGCCGCCCGCGCCAGCGGCCCCTGCTCGGCGGCGGCGTACGCCTCGAGCTCGGCGTCGGTGATCGGCGCGAGGCCGAGTGGATCGACCGCATGGAGCGGGTCGTTGCCGGCGAACGAGTACGGATTTGCGCCCCAGGCTGCCCCCGCTGGCGCGGTGATCGGGTCGGTCGAGAGGAAACCGCGGGTCGTGGGGTCGTAGGCGCGCGCGCCCATCCACTCGAGTCCGGCGACCACGGGGGTTCCGTCCGCGCCGAAGGAAAGCGCCCTCTCGGCATCGCCGGCGACCGAGGCGAGGAGCTGCCACGGATCGGCCTCGGGCGTGCTGCGGGCCGTCCGCCAGCCCGTCGCGCCGGTACCCTCCGAGCCGCCGAGCAGTCCGACGGGCGTACGGAGCACGGGGGAGTCGTCGACGGCCAGCAGGGTGGGAACGGGGGCGCCGGCGTCCCAGTCGAGTCGGACGCCGTCGACGTCGACGAGGTCGCCGAGCGCATCCACATGGGTCGATGTGCTCGACGAACCCGAGGCGATCAGACGGAGCCACCCCCGCCCGTCCCACGAGTAGCGGGTCGCCGTGCCGTCCGGGGCGGTGCTCCGCACGCGCTGGCCGCGCGCGTCGTACTCGTGGGACGTCCGTCCCTCGGGCCCGGTCACCGCGACGAGCTGGCCCGCATCGTCGTACTCGAACGTGCGAGTGGTGTCCTCGGTGTGTTCGACGACGAGTCGGCCGGCGGCGTCGTAGGACCAAGCGGTCTCGACTCCGTCGGTGTCGGCACGGACGAGTTGCATCGCTGCGTCATGCTCGTAGACCGTCGTCGTGCCCGGTCGCTCGATCCCGACGAGCCGACCGTCTCGATCGCGGGTCAGATGTGTCGTCGCCGTCGAGTCCCCGTCGGAGCGGGTGTGCCCGACGACGAAACCGCGGTCGTGGGACCAGGAGTCGCTCGTCCCTGCCGTGCGCACCGCCGTGAGTCGTCCGGCGCCGTCGTACTCGTGATGGACGGCGCCGAACGCGGTGTGCTCGACGGTGCCCGGCCGACCCGCGGGATCACGCTCGATGCGCGTCACGGAGCCGTCCGGCGCATGCACCGAGGTCCGCAGGCCGTCCGCGTCGTACGTCCATCGCGTCTCTCGACCGTCCGTCACTCGGCGGACGAGGAGACCCCGCCGGTCGTACTCCAGCAGGTGGGCACTGGCAGCGTCCGTTCGGGTGTGGTCGGAGATGGTCACGGTCCGCGAGCGCGGGTCGCGCTCGATGCGAGCGACCAGTGCGTCGTCCACGTACTGGGCCGTCTCTCGACCGGCTGCGTCGTACTCCCACCGGAGCACGGTGCCGTCGGGCTCCGTCTGGGAGACCTGGCGACCGGCAGCGTCGTACGTCGCGCTCGTCGTGCGGCCGAGGGGATCGGTCGAGGTGGCGACCTTGTCGAGCTCGGTGTAGGTCCGCGTCGTGACTGCTCCACGCGGATCGGTGGTACGGACGAGCCGCCCGCGATCGTCGTACTCGTAGCGCGTTACCCCGCCGAGGCCGTTGGTCGCCGCGACCAGCTGCCCCGCGGCGTCGTACCGGAACGAGCGGCGACCGAACCTCGGGTCACGTGCCTCGACCACGCGCCCCGCCCGGTCGTAGCGGTACCGGACCATCCCGAGGGCCGGCGCGTCGACGGAGGTGACCCGACCGACCGCGTCGTACTCGGTGCGCTCGACGTCGCCGTTCGCAGACGTCCGCTCGATCACACGTCCGTCGGCGTCGTAGCGGAGTGACGTCCGACCGCCGAGCGGATCCGTGGCGGTCGCCGGTCGTCCGCATCGGTCGTACGTGTAGGTCGTCGTCCGACCGGCGGGGGTGGTGACCGCAACGACGCGGCCCGCGAGGTCGCGATCGAATCGGGTCAGCCCGCCTTCGCCGTCCAGCGACTCGACGACCCGACCAGCCGCGTCGCGCACGGTCACGGCGGACGACCCGTCGCTCTGCAGGACGCTGACCGGCCGACCCAGCGCATCGGTGCGGACGCTGACGTCCTCGAACGCGGAACTGACGACGGTGGTGCCGTCGGCACGCTTCCGGTCGACAGCGGTGCGGACACCGGTGGGGTCCAGGGTCGCGGTGACGGCACCGATCGCGTCGTGCTCGCGCATCCAGGAGCCACCGGCGGGGTCGACGACGGTTCGCAGCCGCGAGAGTGCGTCGTGCACGAACCGCCACTCCGCCCCGTCGGGCAGGGCGACTCCGGAGACGTTGCCGAGCTCGTCGAACCGCTTGGTGGTCCGGCGGCCGAGCGGGTCGGTCGTCGCGGTCATCTTCCCGTGTGCGCCGTACTCGACCGCCGTCCGGGCTCCCGTCGGATCTGTGTTGGCGATCACGCGCCCGGCATCATCGTGCTCGAACCGCCACACGCCACCGTCGGGAGCTTCGCGAGCGGTCAGCAGACCTGCCGAGTCGTAGCGGTACGAGGTCCGGGCACCGAGCGGGGTGATCGCCTCGACGACGCGTCCCGCTGCATCGCGGACGAAGCGCGCCGTCCCCCCGTCGGCATCCTCGATCGCGACGAGGTCGCCGTGTTCGTCGTGGTGGAACGTGACGACCACGCCGGTCGGGTCTGTGCAACGCGCCAGCTGCCCGGCACGCCACTCGAGGAGCGTCCGTCCGCCGACGGGATCGGTGATGACCGACGGATCGCGGTCGTCGCCGCGGTACTCGTACTCGACGATCCCGCCGTCGGCGGTGACCACGGTGGTGGTCCGGTCCTGGTCGTCGTACGCGTACGTCACGTCGGCGCCGTCCGGGGTCACGGTGCGCGTGCGGCGTCCGCGGTCGTCGTACCCGTGCACCGTCACTGACCCGTCCCGCTCGGTGACGGAGACCAGGTGTCCGTGCCGGTCGTAGGACATCGACTGCCGTGTGCCTTCGGCGTCGACGATCCCGACCACACGACCGTTGCGGTCGGCGATCCAGGTGTTGGCGTTGCTGCCGTCCGTGTCGGAGACGGAGGTCACCCTGCCCTGCAGGTAGGAGAACCGGACGGTCCGCCCGAACGGCGAGCGCTGTTCGACGACACGGCCCCGGTCGTCGTAGGTGTTGATGCACTCGACGACGCCGGTCGCGGCGGTCACCTGGTCGATCAGGCCTGCGTCGTTCCAGCGGTAGCGTCGGGTTCCGATCTCGCCCTCGACCGCCACGAGCCGACGGAGGTCGTCGTACCGGTACTGCAGCACTCGGCCCTCGGCGGAGCGGACGGTTCCCACTCGGTCGCCGTCGTACTGCACCTCGACCTGTCGCCCGAGCTCGTGCTGCAGACGGATGATCCGGTCGTGGTCGTCTCGGTGCACATCGACGCGGCTCCCAGCACCTCGGCTACTCGAACGCCACAAGCCAGCAGGTGAGAACGACCACCACCCGCCGCCGTTGTCCTGCACGATCATCGCGCCGTGCTCCGAGGTCAGCCAGAGGTCCTGACCGACTCCGCGACCCCAACCGTCGCCCTCGCGCGGGAAGTCGACCTGGCGCCCGTCCTCGAGCACGATCGAGGCCAGCTCGTCGCCGAGCTCCAGCCGGACGTCGAGCACCGACGACCAACCGACCCCGAACGCCCCGACTCGGGTGTCGAGCGAGTTGTACATCCGCGAGAACCGCAGGGACGCCGCAGCGCCGCCGAAGGTCAGGTCGTCCTCCGGCTCGAGGAAGTTGCCCGTCGCGGTGTTCACCGGATCGTCGGCGAACCCGTTGGTGGGTGGTGTCCCCATGGCGGAGAACGGGCCGATCGTGAAGTCGTCGCGTCCGACCGCGACCCCGGCCGACGCCAGCGCCGCCGCGATCGAGGCGTCCGAGAGCGTCGCCGGTCCGGACCCACCGCCGGCGGCCTCGAACTGCGCGGCCACCGTGTCCGCCCACGAGGCGTCGTGACCGTTGTCCGCGAGCCAGTCCTGCACCGCCGTCACGAGGGACTGTGCGTGCAACGTACCCCAGCACGAGTTGCACCCAGACTCGTAGTCGGCCAGGGCGTTGCGGAACGACGACACAGCGCCGGACAGGGAGTCGTCGGCACCTCGGGTGCTCGAGGCGAACGATCGGAGATCGGCCGGCACCGCCGACGACGTGCCCCCGCTGCCGCCACCGCCCGCCGGGATCGTGCGACCGCGGACCGAGACCGCATCGGCCTGGAGCTGGGGCTCCGGCTCGGGTGCCGGCGGCTTCGGGTCGTCCTCGGCGCCGAACCACGTCGACACCTCGTGCGCGGCACCGACGAAGAAGTTCTCCTCGCGCTCGCGCTTCCGGGCCTCCCACGCCTTCGCGTCGGCCCGTCGTCGGTCCTCCTGCTTCGCCGCTTCGCGCAGCTCGTCGACGAACCCGACGAGGGAGGACAGTGCGTCCGAGAGCTTGCTCGCGCTCTGCGAGGCGATACCGGCGTTGTCGGCGAACACCTGCGAGAAGTACCCGCGGAACTCGCGTTCCGCATTCGTCACCGCAGCGGAGCGCGTCGCAGCCTGTCCGTCGATCGCGGACGCCAGGTTGCGCGCCGCGGTCTTCAGCGCGTCAGCGTCGCCGTACGAGTACCCCGTCGGATCGTTGCCGTGGACCTTCGCCATGTCGTCTCCCCCGATGACTCCTCGATCATCGCACGGCAGCAGCGAGGATGACCAGCGAGGGAAATGTCGCGTACCGACGGACTGACGGACTGGAGGCACGGCGCCAGCTGGCACGGTGCCTCCCGTCCGTCAGCAGGTCGCGATCAGGACGCGACGGCCGCCCGCACCTGCCGCTGCACCCGACCGAGCATGCCGACCATGCCCCGGATCCGCAGCGGGCTGACCGCCTCGGTGAGCCCGAGCGTCAGCGGGTAGTCCACCGGCACCGCCAGCACCTCGGTCGCGGTCAGCCCCGACAGCCCCTGCGCCAGGATCGACGCGAAGCCACGGGTGGTCGGCGCCTCGCGCGGAGCGGTCGCGTGCATCCGGACCACGTCCGACGCGTCACCCTCGGCACCCACCGTGACGGTGATGAACACGGGGGACTGGCACTCCTCGACCCGCTCGAGCTCGTCCTCGTGCCCCTGCAGCCGCTCGGGCAGCGCGGGGAGCTCGTCGGAGAACTCGAGGAGGAGCTGGAGCCGGTCCTGCTGGGACAGCTCGAGGAAGTCGTCGCGGATCTCGGCGAGGGAGGAGGGGAGTGGTGCGTCCGTCATCGCGAAGGAACGGTACCCGGCTCGGAACCCGTGGCGATCGGGACGCGCACGGCGCTGCCCCACTCGGTCCACGATCCGTCGTAGTTCCGGACGTTCTCGTATCCGAGCAGGTGCTGCAGCACGAACCAGGTGTGGCTCGAGCGCTCGCCGATGCGGCAGTACGCGATGACCTCGTCGGCGTCACCGATGCCGGCACCCTCGCGGTACACGGCGTCGAGTTCCTCGCGGCTCTTGAACGTGCCGTCGGCAGCGGCCGCGGTGGCCCAGGGGATGTTCACGGCGGTGGGGACGTGGCCGGCGCGCAGGGCGCCCTCCTCCGGGTAGTCCGGCGCGGTGGTGCGCTCGCCGGAGTACTCGGGGGCGCTGCGCACGTCGATGAGCGGCTTGCCGAGGTGCTCGAGCACGTCCTCCTTGAAGGCCCGGACCTGCTCGTCGCGGCGCTCCACGACGGGGTACTCCACCGGGGTGACCTCGGTGCGGTCGGTGGTGAGTGCTCGGTCCTCGGCGATCCACTTCGCCCGGCCACCGTCGAGCAGGCGGACGTCCTCGTGCCCGAACAGGGTGAAGACCCAGAGGGCGTACGCGGCCCACCAGTTGTTCTTGTCGCCGTAGATCACGACGGTGGTGTCGCGGCCGATGCCCTTGCCGCCGACGAGTCGGGCGAAGGCCTCGCCGTCGATGTAGTCGCGCTGCACGGGGTCGTTGAGGTCGGTGTGCCAGTCGATCTTCACCGCGCCGGGGACGTGCCCGGTCTCGTAGAGCAGGACGTCCTCGTCGGACTCGACGACGACCAGGTCGGGGGAGCGCGTACCGGCGTCGAGCTGCTCCTGGAGCCACTCGGTCGACACCAGGCGCTCGGGGTGGGCGTAGGCGGCGAACTTCTCGGACGGGTCGACCGGTGCGGTCATCGGGGGTACCTCCAGGTGCGGGACGGCTGCGGCACGGCGAGGCTAGGATCGGACCTCGGTGCCCGCGGGCAACGGTACGCGGACGTACCGACCGCCACCTGCAACGTGACACCGCACGACATGCTTCCCGGAGGGGCCACACTTGCCTGCACACCTCGTCGACCGCGACCCGCAGGTGACACCCCAGCAGATGGCCGCGGCGCTCGTGCCGCCGCCGCAGTTCGCCGACGCGTCGTTCGCGAGCTACCGGCCCGACCCCGAGTACCCGTCCCAGGCGGCCGTCCGCGACGCGGTCGAGACCTTCGTCGCCACGCGGCCGGAGCCGGCGAAGCGGGGGCTGTTCGGCCGCCGGCGTGAACCGGCCCAGCCGGCGCGCTCGGGGGTGTACCTCGACGGCGGCTTCGGCGTCGGCAAGACCCACCTGCTCGCCGCGGCGTACCACGCGGAGCCCTCGCGCAAGACCTTCGGCACCTTCATCGAGTACACCGCGCTCGTCGGCGCGCTCGGCTTCCAGGGCACGGTCGACCTGCTCCGAGGGACGTCGCTCGTCTGCATCGACGAGTTCGAGCTCGACGACCCGGGCGACACGATGGTGATGACGCGGCTCATCAAGGAGCTCTCGGAGTCGGGCACCCGCTTCGCGGCGACGTCGAACACCCCGCCTGGTGCCCTGGGCGAGGGGCGCTTCGCGGCGCAGGACTTCCTGCGCGAGATCCAGGCGATGTCCGACCGGTTCGACACGATGCGGATCGACGGTCTTGACTACCGCCGTCGCGCCGTGGACGAGTCGGCCCGCACGGTCGACGACGTCGCCGGTGCCCTGCCGGAGGGGTCGACGACGCTCGACGACTTCCGCGCGGTGGTCGCCCACCTGGCGAGCGTGCACCCGTCGAAGTACGTCGCCCTGGTCGAGGGGCTCGACGCCGTCGGGCTCACCGACGTGCAGGCGTTCGCCGACCAGACCGACGCGCTGCGCTGGGTGGCGCTCGTCGACCGCCTCTACGACGCGCAGGTCCGCATCGTCGCGTCCGGTACGCCCCTCGACCAGGTCTACCCGCATGCGATGCTCGACGGCGGCTACCGCAAGAAGTACCTGCGGGCCGCATCGCGCGTGGTCGCGCTCTCCCGCGCAGCCGACTGAGCCACCCTGCGGACGGGAGGCGCGTGGCGGATCCGCCACGGGCCTCCCGTCCGACACGTCCGGCGTCCCGTCAGCGGTGTCGGACCGGTCTTCCGGCGTCCGGAAACACACCGTTCACACGGGAGCGCAACGCGTTACACCCGCGAAACACATCGTGCTCCCTCGCGAAACGTCGCATCGCCAGACTCATCAGCACCCGAGGCGGAACCGAGAGCCGCCTGCAATCGCGAGAGGTGAACAGATGCTTGATCAGGGCAACACGGCATTCGTGTTGATCATGGCGGCGCTGGTGTTGTTCATGACACCCGGCCTGGCCTTCTTCTACGGCGGCCTGGTGAAGGCCAAGTCCGTCATCAGCATGATGATGATGTCCTTCGGAGCGATCGCCCTGGTCGGCGTCCTCTGGGTGCTCTACGGCTACGCGATCGCCTTCGCGAACCACGGCGCGGGCACGAACGTCGCGGGCATCGTCGGGTTCTTCAGCATCGACTGGAACCAGATCGGCCTCGGCCAGGCGTTCGAGGAGGCGAAGGCCTCGACCATCAACGCGGCGTACCCGTCGATGGCGTTCGTCGGCTTCCAGGCCACGTTCGCCATCATCACCGTCGCCCTGATCTCCGGTGCGATCGCCGACCGCGCGAAGTTCGGCGCGTGGATGATCTTCGCCGGCGTCTGGGTCACCGTCGTCTACTTCCCGGTCGCCTCGTGGGTGTTCAACCTGACCTCGGGCATGTTCGCCACGTGGGGCGTCATCGACTTCGCCGGTGGCACCGCGGTGCACATCAACGCCGGTGCCGCGGGTCTCGCCCTGGCGCTCGTCCTCGGCAAGCGCGTCGGGTTCGCCAAGGGCGCGCACAAGCCGCACAACCCGCCCTTCGTGCTCCTCGGTGCCGCGATCCTGTGGTTCGGCTGGTTCGGCTTCAACGCCGGCTCGGAAGGTGCCGCCGACGGCATCGCCTCGCTCGCCTGGGTCAACACCCTCGCCGCCCCGGCTGCCGCGATCCTCGGCTGGCTGCTCATCGAGAAGATCAAGGACGGTAAGGCCACGTCGGTCGGTGCCGCCTCGGGTGCCGTCGCCGGTCTCGTCGCGATCACCCCGGCCTGCGCCGCGCTGACCCCGGGCTGGGGCATCCTGCTCGGCTTCCTCGCCGGCGTGGTCTGCTGCTTCGCGATCGACTGGAAGTACCGTCTCGGCTTCGACGACTCGCTCGACGTCGTGGGCGTCCACCTGGTCGGCGGCATCTTCGGCACGCTCTACCTCGGCTTCTTCGCCGACACCACGGGTCTCATCTACTCGGGCTCGTTCGCGCAGCTCGGCAAGCAGGCCGTCGCCGCCGGCGTCGTCCTCGTGTACTCGTTCGTGCTCGCCTTCGTGATCGGCTTCGCCATCGAGAAGACCATCGGCTTCCGCGTGAAGACCGAGGACGAGGTCGCCGGCATCGACACCGCGGTCCACGGCGAAGAGGGCTACGTCCTCTACGAGGAGTCGGACAAGACCCCGGTCTCGGTCCGCTAGGCACCGCACCACCCGCACGACGGGCCCCGCGCACACAGCAGGCGCGGGGCCCGGCGTCGTGTGCGGGGCGGGCGTCTCGTGCCGGGCGTCTCGTTCGAACCAGGGATGCGACATCGAACCAGGCGGGCGGGCTGGTTCGCTGTCGGATCCGTGGTTCGACCGGCCGGCGGCGAGCACACGAAGCGACGCGACCACGGCCGGGAGGCGCGGTACGGGTCCGACCCGCACCGCGCCTCCCGGCCGTGCTCGTCACCACGGCGCGTGAAACGCCGCGGGGTCAGGTCACCAGGCGTAGTCCTCCGGCGCGGTGTCGTGCCCCGGGAAGATCTCGTCGAGGCGCGCCAGCGCCGCTTCGTCGAGGCGGATGTCGACGGCACTGACCGCGGACTCCCACTGCTCCATGGTGCGGGGGCCGGTGATCGGGGCGGTGACGCCGGGCTGGTGCAGCAGCCACGCCAGGGCGAGCTCACCCGGGGTGTGGCCGAGCTCCTTCGCGAACGACTCGTACGCCGTGAGCTGGTCGCGGTGCCCCTCGACGTACTCGGCGCTGCGGCCGGACAGACGACGGGAGCCGTTCTCGGTCTTCTCGATGACGCCACCGAGCAGCCCGCCCTGCAGCGGCGACCACGGGATCACCCCGAGGCCGTACTCGCGCGCCGCGGGCAGCACCTCGCGCTCGACGTCGCGGACGACGAGGTTGTAGATGGACTGCTCGCTCACCAGGCCGAGGCTGCCCCGGCGTGCGGCGGCCTCCTGCGCCTGCGCGATGTGCCAGCCGGCGAAGTTCGACGAGCCGACGTAGAGCACCTTGCCCTGCTGCACGGCGACGTCGATCGCCTGCCAGATCTCGTCCCAGGGGGTCGCCCGGTCGACGTGGTGGAACTGGTAGAGGTCGACGTGGTCGGTCTGCAGGCGGCGGAGGGTGGCGTCGAGCGACTGCCGGATGTTCAGCGCGCTGAGCTTCCCGCCGTTCGGCCAGTCGATCATCTCGCCGTAGACCTTCGTGGCGAGCACGGTCTTCTCGCGGCGACCGCCGCCCTTCGCGAACCAGCGGCCGATGATCTCCTCGGTGGCGCCCTTGCCCACCGAGCCGCCGTAGCCGTTGGCGGTGTCGAAGAAGTTCACGCCGAGCTCGTGCGCTCGGTCCATGATCGCGTGCGAGTCGTCCTCGCTGGTCTCCGGTCCGAAGTTCATCGTGCCGAGCACCGCCCGTGAAACCGACAGCCCTGTCCGTCCGAGGTGTGTGTAGTCCATGGGTCCGGTCTACGCGGGTGCGGGTGAGCGGACCAGGCCCTGCGGGTGCCGGTCATGTGCGGGGCGTAGAAGGGGGTTCGCCGTTCCTGCCGGACGACGGCGGACGGATCCCCGACGAAAGGACGCACCATGCCCGCGAAGGACGAGATCCCCAGCACCCTGCAGCGGTCGCCGAAGCATGCGCAGGACATCTTCACGGAGACCCTCGACTCGGCGAACGAGACCTACGGGCCCGGGGAGCGCGCGCACCGGACCGCCTACGCCGCCGTGAAGCACGAGTACGAGAAGGTCGGTGACCACTGGGAGGAGAAGGACTCCTCCGGCCCCTCGGACTCCGGTGCCGAGGGTTCGCGCGGCTCCGGCGAGACCCAGGGCGGGGTGGACGCGAACGCCTCGAAGGCCCACCTGATGGAGGTCGCGAAGCGCCTCGACGTCAGCGGCCGCTCGACGATGAACAAGGACGAACTCGTCCAGGCGATCAAGCGTGCGAACGACCGGGCGACGGCAGCGGCGCGCAAGTGACGCGGGCGGTCGGTCGAGCGGCTCGTTGAACGGCTGGTCGAGCCAGCGCTGCATGCCCCGCCGGGCATGAGCGGTCCGAGCAGGGGAGTAGCGTGCCGCGGGTGAACACGCCAGCACTCCGTGGCAGCCGCATCCTCGGCTTCGGCCACCACCAGCCCGAACGGGTCCTCACCAACGACGAGCTGTCGACCATGGTCGACACGAACGACGAGTGGATCACCACCCGCACCGGCATCAAGGCCCGCCGCATCGCCGGACCGGACGACAGTGTCGTGTCCATGGCGATCGAGGCCGGCCGGATGGCCATCGCCGACGCGGGCCTCGAACCGTCGGACATCGGACTCGTCATCGTCGCCTCGACCACGCACCGCGAGCGGTCGCCCTACACCGCCGGCCGGGTCGCAGCGGCCCTCGGCATGACGAACGGCCCGGCGCCGATCGACATCAACACCGCGTGCAGCGGCTTCGAGTACGCGATGGCCCTCGCCGACCAGTCGATCCGCGTCGGGGCATCGGACACTGCGCTCGTGATCGGCTCGGAGACGCTGTCGAGCATCGCCGACTGGACCGACCGCTCGACCTGCGTCCTGGTGGGGGACGGCGCCGGAGCGGTCGTGATCGGCGCCTCGGAGACCGCGGAGATCGGGCCCGTCTCGTGGGGCAGCGTGCCGCACCTCAACGAGGCCGTGCTCGTCACCCGCGATCCGGAGTACTTCACCCAGCAGGGTCGGTCGATCTACCGGTGGGCGATCACCGAGGCGGAGGGCCACGCCCGCAAGGTGGTCGACGCCGCCGGGGTGACCCTCGACGACATCGCGGTGTTCGCGTTCCACCAGGCGAACCTCCGCATCATCGAGCCCCTCGCCGAGGCGCTCGGTGGCTCGGACAAGTACGTCGTGCGCGACGTCGTGGAGTCGGGGAACACGTCGGCCGCGAGCGTGCCGCTCGGGTTGTCGAAGGCGTGGCACCGGGGGGAGCTGCCGGAGGATGCGCTCGCGCTGCTCTTCGGGTTTGGCGGTGGGTTCGCGCACGCCGGGCAGGTGGTGCGGACGCCGCAGCGGCGCGCGTGACGTCGTGAGCAGGTGACGGACGGGAGGCGCGGTGTCGGCTGGCACCGCGCCTCCCGTCCGTTCGTTCGACGGTGCTTCGATCTGTCGGTCCGCCGCCCGCGGGTCAGCCGGTCTGCGGGTCCGGGGCCCGCCGGTCCGCCGTTACGTCGAGGTCAGTCGCGGTCGTGCTGGGGGTCGCGGTGCGGGGTGTCCGCCCAGAGGTCCTCGTCGTCGCGGTCCTTCCGACGCCACGGGAGTGCGCGGCGACCCCGGTCCTCGGAGCCGTCGCCGTTCGTCGCCTTCTCCTTCGCTCCGCGCCCACGCTCCTTCGTCGGCTTCGCCTCGAGCACGATCGTGAAGTGCCGCGGGGGCAGGCCGAACCCCTCTCGGGAGGCCTGGACGACCTTCTTGCCCAACGCGTGGTTGCCGAGCCCTCCGACCGCGGCACCGATGCCGAAGGGCAGCGCGCGACCGAGGACCGAGGCGCCCTGCCGGGCTGCGAACCGCTTGATGAACTGGTCGCGGACCTTGCCACCGATGCCGCTGACGACCTGCTTGGGCAACGAGGCCGTCACCATCTCGCCCCAGAACGCCGAGCGCGCCGGACCGCCTGCGGCCTGACCGGCGAGCTGCTTCACGAGCTGCGTGCCGGGAGCGCCGAGGATGAGGGCCATCACGAGGGTGCGGGAGCGCTCGGGGTCCTCGAGTGCGATGCCGTGCACCTCGGTCACCGACTGCGCGAAGAGGGCGGTGGCCTCGAGGAAGCCGACCGTCTCCGCGCCGCTCAGACCGAGCGCAGCTGCCATGCCGACACCGGGGATCACCGCACTCGCACCGACGGCGGCGCCACCGGTCGTGACCGCCGTGAGGTACTGCCGCTCGAGGATCCTGATGATCTCGGCCGGGCTCGCGTCCGGGTGCCGTCGGCGCACCGCGTTGACGTGCGCGACCACCACCGGTCGCTGTACCGCGATGACACGGTCGAGCATCTTCGTCCACCCGTTCGGGCTGTCCTGGGTGGGCGTCCGGTCGTCGCGAGGGTCGGGCTGGACCGGGGCGGGCGGCATCGGCACGATCGCCCCGTCGTTGTGCTGTCGGGCCATGGAGGCGAACGTACGCCCGCGTGGTGGGAGCTCCGCGCGCGGTGGACGACGGGTGCAGTGGTTCGGCCTCGCGCGGTGGTTCGGTCTCGCGCGGTGGTTCGGCCTCGCGCGGTGGCTCGGCCTCCGTGCGGGCCGCCGGCGTCACCGGCACGGCACACCCGCCCGTAGGAGCTTCGCACGGAGCCGCTCGGGCGCCATCAGGTCGGACCAGACGACCCGGACGACCGTGCGGACCTCGGGGAAGGACCGGAGGAAGTCCTCGCGCTGCTTCTCCTGCCAGTGCGCCGCGGCGGCCTCCGAACCCTCGCCGTACTTCCCCCGCCCGTCGACCTCGACCACGACGCCCTGGTCGGGGAACCAGAAGTCGACGACCGCGGTTCGTTCGCTCGACCGCGCGAACACGTGCTGCTGCACGGGGACCGGCGCCCCGAGCTGCACGAAGCGCACGCGGCACACCGACTCCGCCGGGGGAGTCCGACAGCGCAGACCCCATCCGGAGCGCCGTCGCAGCCTTGTCGTGGGCAGTGGAGACGGTTTCGGCTGCCTCCGCCAGCATCGCCGGGAGCACTCGACGGTCGTGCAACGCCGCGTCGATGAACGGGAGCGCGGTCACGAGCGGTTCGGTTGCGGCGACGTCCACCAGGACGTCGACGAGCGGCTCGACGGCGATGCCCGCGAACGTCGAGGGCTCGTAGGGCGGTGTGCCGTCCCACCGGGTGCGCGGTGCGTGGACGACCACCGGTCGGACCCGCTGGTGGGCGGTGGCCTCCGCGCGAGAGCGCCGTGGATCCCGGAGCTCCACCCGGTCCGGCGGCGCACCGACGAGGGGAAGTCCGTACGCAAGTGCGGCGCTGCGGTGGGCCAGCAGTCTCGGGGGACGGATTCGGTGCGCTGTGGCACGCACCAGCAACAGGTGCTGTTCCTCCGGGAGGAGGTGGACCGTCGATGCGGGTTCGACGAGGACGCCGGGGCGGACCGACCGGAGCTCGCCGCGCAGTGCACGACGTTGGAGCGCACGGCGCTCGGCGGAGGGGAAGCAGCTGGTGCGGATCAGCGGGACGGCGAGGACTCGTTCGTGCATGTCCACCAGGGTCGTGCCGTCGACCGGCGCGCGCGGCGCGGGTGAACCGATCTGTGGACGGTGAGTCGTGCTTCCCGGCTGTGCAGGAGTGGAGGCGGCAAGCGGCGCGACGGAACCGTTGTCGTACGACAGCGGGCCTGTCGTGTCGCTCGCTGATCGGTGCCGCCGCGCGAGAAGTGCGACGAATCCGCTGTCGTACGACAGCGCACGTGTCGTACGTCAGCGCACGGGACGCACGACAGCGGCAACGACCTGGCCCCGCCAACGCGAGAGCGTCCCGCGCCCCGCGCCCTACCGCCGCGCGAGCTCCGCGCGCAGCGGCAGGTCCTGGTCCTCGAGGATGAACTGTGCGCCGACGGCCGTCCGCGCGTGCACGACGACCGGGGCGAGCAGGTTCACCGTCGTGCCGGAAGCGCCCGGGTTCGCGACGACGAGCAGCATCGCGTCGGCGGGATCGGTCAGGCCGATCGTCGCCGCCTGCTCGTCGGTGAGCTCGGGCGCGTAGTCGGGCAGGTGCACCGCGGCGTCGAGCAGGAAGAGCCGGGCGTCGTCGCCGTGCAGGGCGAAGAGGCCCTCGGCGCCCTCGACGGGCTCCAGGGTGAACACGGGCGCCGGCGAGAGCCCGAACGGAGGCGTGGGGAAGGTCAGGTCGATGCTCATCGGAGGTAGTCCATCAGGGTCGGCTGCAGGACCTTCGCGGTGACGGCGAGGGCTGCCTGGTAGGTGGTCTGCTGCACCTGCAGGTCGAGGACCGCACCGGCGAGGTCGAGGTCCTCGATGCCGGCTCGGCGGGTCTCCAGTGCGACGGACGAGGTCTTCAGGGCGTCCTGCGCGCTCAGCGCCGCCGCGTGCCGCACACCGACGTCGGCCTGCGCCGCGCGGAGGGTGCTGAGCGCCGTGTCGACGTCGTTGAGCTTCGGGTTCACGTCCACACCGTTCTGCAGATCGGCGACGATGCCGTCGATCACCGAGAAGACCGACGACGTCCCTGAGCCGAACGCCGCGGCACCCGGGGTGTCCACGCGCACGGTCTGGGCGTCGCCGACCCGTCGGGACACCGCGGTGGTCGAGGAGACGAAGCCCGAGCCGGACGTGTACGCATCGGGCGATGTCGACGATCCGGCGAACACGGACCGGGTGCCGTAGGTCGTGTTCGCCGCGGACTCGAGGTCGGCCTTCAGCGCCCGGAACTGCGTGATCAACGCGTCGCGGGCGGTGTCGTCCATCACGCCGGAGTTCGCGGCCTGCACCGTCAGGTCCCGCACCGTCGTGAGGACGGAGTGGGCGCCGGACAGGGCGCTGTCGGTCGTCGCGAGCCAGCCGACGGCGTCGTCCGCGTTCCGTGCGTACTGCGCGGCGGCGGCCTGCTCCTTCCGCACCTGCATCGACGAGCCGGTCCCGACCGGGTCGTCCGACGGCTTCGCGATCGCCTGCAGCGTGGTGGCACGCTGCGTGGCATCGGCGACGCGGGCGGCGTTCGCCTGCAGCCGCTCCGTCGCCGACGCGATCGACATCTGGGTGGTCACACGGGTGATCACGGTCAGCCCCTCCCGACGAGTCCGACGCGGTTGATGAGCGTGTCGAGCATCTCGTCGACCGCGGTGAGGACGCGTGCCGCGCCCTGGTAGGCGTGCTGGTAGCTCAGCAGGGCCACGTTCTCCTCGTCGAGGTCCACGCCGGCGCCCGACTGCTGCTGCGTGCGCGCGCTGGTCAGGGCGAGTCCGGTGAGCGTCGCCTCCGACCCGGCCGTCCGGGAGGCACTGCCCACCCCCGCCACGAACGTCGCCCAGGTGCTGTCCGCACCCCCGGCGACGGTGCCGAGTCGCGAGAGCGCGTCGGCGAACGAGTCGTCGAGTTCCCCCGCCGCGTTCCGCGTCGCCAGTCCGTCACCGTCCGTCGGGACGACCGACAGCCCCTGCGCCGCCGGCGTGCCCGCGGCGAGGGCGAAGAACGGCTGCCCGGTGGCGCCGGTGGTCGTGGTGCCCTTCGCGTGCTCGGTGTTCACGGTCTCGGCGAGGCGGGTCGCGACCCGGTCGTAGGCGGCCGAGGCCTCGGCGATCGCGCCGCCGGTGCCACCCGAGGCCGGGGCGAGGAGCGACAGCGCACCGCCGATCGAACCGCCGTCGAGCGTCACCGCGCCGGCGCTGCCCGAGGTCCAGCGCAGGGTGACGGCCTGCCCGTCGCCGAGACGTGCGCCGCCCTCGAGCGCGACGGTGCGGACGGTGTCGCCCTGCACGAGCGGGTTCCCGCCCAGGAGCACGTCGACGGTGCCGTCGGTGTTCGTCCGGACCGTGCCGCCCGCGAGCCCGGCGATCTGCTGGGTGAGCTGGTCGCGGTGGTCGAGCAGCTCGTTCGCGCTGCCGCCGGCGGCGAGCGTCGACCGGATCTGCCCGTTCAGGTCGGCGACCTGCGCCGCGGCGTCGTTGAGCTGGTCGACCTGGGTCGCGGCGGTCGACCGGACGGTGCTCCACTGCGTGTCGAGGGCCGTCGAGCCGGCGGCCAGGGTGCCCGCGACGGTGGACGCCGTGGCGATCACGGAGGAGGCGGCGCCCGCGTCGTCCGGGTGCGCTGCCAGGTCGCTCCAGGCGGACCAGAAGGCGTCGAGCTGTGCCGACAGGCCGTTCTTCCCGGGTTCGTGCAGGCCGTCCTCGATCGCCGAGAGCCCGGTCGCGCGGGTCTGCGCCCACGCCGAGGAGCCGGTTGCGGTCCGGAGCCCGGCGTCGAGCGTCAGGGAGCCGAGACGGGCGATGCCGTCGATCGACACCCCCTGGCCGGCGAGGGCAGCGGTGCCGCGGACGAAGCCGGTCTGCACGGCGGGCACCGAGGACTGCGTGACGCGCTGGCGGGTGTACCCGGCGGTACCGGCGTTCGCGATGTTCTGCCCGGTGACGTCGATGCCGGCGCGGGCCGCGGTCACGCCGGAGTAGGCGGTCGCGAGGGATCCGAAGGTGCTGACCACGGCGCTACAGGGTCCCCTCGAACAGGCGAGCGCCGTCGGCCCGGGAGCCGGAGCCGCCCGAGGCGTCGTAGGTCGCGGCGTCGCCGACCGAGCCGGCGAGGGTCTCCTCGGTGGCTTGGGCGGCGGTGCGGAGGAAGCGGTCGTTCTCGTCGCGGAGCGCGCCGATCTGCGTGGTCAGCTCGACCATCGCCGTGAGGTGCGCGGTGAGGATCTCACCCCAGGGGCCGTTCGGGGCGGCGGCGACCACGTCGCGCAGGGGAGCGTCCGGGTCGACGCCCCACTCCTCGGCGACGGCGGCGCTCGACGCGGCGCGCTCGAGTCCGGTGCTGCGGAGGCGCTCGAGGACCTGCTCGACCTCGCGGCTGGCGTGCGAGACCCAGCGGGAACGCCCGGCGGCGAGCAGGAGCTGCTCCTCCTCGAGCTTGAACGTGAGCAGTTCGAGCAGTTCGCGCTCGCGCCAGAGGACGGCGGACAGGTCGTTCACGCTCATGGCTCCTCGCTGGTGGGGGTCGGGTTCGGCGACGGTCGGGTCGCGCCGGTCCGCCTTCCGGTGGACACCGGGGACTATCGACGCCGGGCCGTCCGTCGTAAGCGGACCACGGCGGTGGACGCGAGCAGGAGACGGGCGCGAGCGACGGGGCGGGAGCGGGTCGAGCCTCCCGACCGCCGTTCGTCGGGGGACGCACCGTCACCCAGATCGGGGGACAAGGACGGTCGTTCCGGCCCGTGGGTCCGCCGAAGTGCGGACCGCCGGAACCCCGCGTCCCCCCGCACTGGGGACGTTCACAGCCTGCTCGGGGGACTTCGCAGCCGATACATTCGGAACGCACCGCAGGGGTCCGCCCCGGCACCGCGTCGCAGGGGCGCGGGTGCACCGCCCGGAGGGAACCGGGTGGTTCTTCGTCGACCGCACCGGCCTCCCGAGGGCCGGTGTCCGTCGCGCCCACGGACGGGTCAGTCAGCACGTCGACCAGGGGAAGCCAATGGACCGGAACGCACGCAACGCGATGATCGTGGAGCACCTGCCGCTCGTCGGCTACATCGTGTCGGACGTCCGTGCACGCGCCACCCACCTCGACCGCGACGACCTGGCCGCCGTGGGGTCCCTCGCGCTCGTGGCCGCCGCCGAGGCGTTCGACCCGGAGCTCGGCGTGCCCTTCGGTGCCTACGCCCGCACCCGGATCACCGGCGCGATCGCCGACGACATGCGCTCGGCCGACTGGGCGTCGCGCGGCACCCGGAAGCGCATCCGCGAGACGCTCGCGACGCAGGAAGCACTCTCCGCCCGACTCGGTCGCTCGGTCGGCGTCCAGGAGATCGCCGACGCGATGGGTGTCGACCGCCAGACCGCCGCCGACGCGATGTCCGACGCGGGCCGCACCGTCGGCACGCTCGACGAAACCGTGCACGACGTCATCGCGTCCGACCAGCCGCTGCCGGGCGAGGACCTGCTCGAGGCCGAGAAGCGCCGGTACCTGCGCGCCGCCGTCGCCGCGCTGCCCGACCGGATGCGCTACGTCGTCGAGAACGTCTACTTCGGCGACCGGTCCGTGACCGAGGTCGCCGCCGAGCTCGGGATCACGCACTCCGCCGTGTCGCAGCAGCGGTCCGAGGCGATGCGGCTCCTGCGGGACGGACTCGCCGAGCACTACGGCGACGGCACCGCGGTCGAGCCCGTGTCCCGCACGACCGCGGCACGGCGCAGTGCGTACCTGGCTCGGGTCGCCGCGAACGCCGCCGCCGGGGTCGCCCGGGCCGTGCAGGACGCGTCGGCGCCGACGGCCGTCGTCGCCAGTTGACCCTCGGCGGGGAGATTTCCTCGCCGACACCTAACGACCTCGGCGCACCTGCCGAGAGTCACGGATGTCAGCCCATGGACGGGCAGGCACCACCACCCAAGGATTCACGGAGGAAACCACCATGGGTATGTCCATCAACACCAACCTCTCGGCACTCAACACGTACCGGAACCTCAACGCGACGCAGAACGACCTGTCGAAGTCCCTCGAGAAGCTCTCGACGGGTCTCCGCATCAACCGTGCTGCCGACGACGCTTCGGGCCTGACGATCTCCGAGGGGCTCAAGTCGCAGGTCGGTGGCCTCACGGTCGCCGCCCGCAACGCGCAGGACGGCATCTCCGTCGTGCAGACCGCTGAAGGTGGCCTCACCGAGACCCACTCGATCCTCCAGCGCATGCGTGACCTGGCCGTGCAGGCGGGCAACGACTCGAACAACGAGACGTCGCGTGAAGCTATCAAGACCGAGGTCGGGCAGCTCCAGAAGGAGCTCGGTCGCATCGCGGACTCGACGAACTTCAACGGCATCAAGCTGCTCGACGGCAAGGCTGCCACCACGAAGGCAACGGCGGATGCCGGCACGGGTACGGGCCAGCTGACCTTCCAGGTCGGCGCGAACGGCGACGCGTCGAGCCAGATCGTCGTCGACCTGTCGAAGTCCAGCGTCAAGGACATCGCCGCGAACCTCACGGTCGACGACGACGCCACGGCGGGCACGACCAAGAAGCTCGACTTCAGCACCGCTGACGGGGCGCAGAAGGCGATCACGGCGATCGACACGGAGATTGCCTACGTCTCCGCCGCTCGTTCGAACATCGGTGCGGTCCAGAACCGCTTCGACCACGCCATCAACGTGACGAACGTGGCCAAGGAGAACCTGACCGCGGCGAGCTCGCGCATCACCGATGTCGACATGGCGCAGGAGATGGTCAAGTACACCCGCGACAACATCCTGAGCCAGGCCGGCACCTCGATGCTCGCGCAGGCGAACCAGAGCACCCAGGGTGTGCTCTCGCTCCTCCGCTAGCACCACCGACGCCGTCGTCCGGAGGAGTTCGAGTCCTCCGGGCGGCGGCGTCACCACACCCACGACCACCCCCGACGACAGGGAGCCCCGCGATGTCGACGTCGTCCGTCTCGGGCAACAGTCTCGCGATCGACGGTCTGGTCAGCGGTCTCAAGACCTCGGACCTGATCAACTCGCTGATGACCATCGAGCAGGTGCCGCAGACCCTGCTCAAGAACAAGCTCACCGACACCAACTCGTTCGTGTCGTCGCTGCAGACGATCAACTCGCTGGTGCAGACCCTCGCGACGAAGGCCGGCGACGCCGCCAAGGCCACCTCGCTCGACGTGTACGGCGCCACGAGTTCGTCCACCGGTGTCACCGTCGCGACAGACGCCACGGCCTCCGCCGGCTCGGTCAGCTTCCAGGTCGGCGCCACCGCGGCCGCACACGTCGGTGTCACGGCCGCGATGTCCACCTGGGCGTCGGCCGCAGAGCCGCTGACGCTCGTCGGGGCCGACGGGAAGAAGACCACCGTCACGCCAGCCTCCGGGTCGCTCGACGACGCGGTGAGCGCGATCAACAAGGCCGGCGCCGGGGTCACCGCCACGAAGGTCGCCGCCGGCACGGACACCGACGGCACGAAGCTCTACCGCCTGCAGCTCAGCGCGACGAAGACCGGCGCAGCGGCGTCCTTCGAGCTCTACCGCGGCACGTCGGACGACGTGACGGCGGGCACGGCGACGAACGTCTTCGCGCAGCCCGGTGCCGCGGTCGTCACGCAGGGCAGGGACGCCAGCGTCACGCTGTGGGCCGGGACCGCCGCCGCGCAGACGGTGACGAGCGCCACGAACACCTTCGACGACCTGCTCCCCGGGCTCGACGTCACGGTGACCCAGACCACGACGGACCCGGTGACGGTCACGGTCGCGCAGGACACCACGAAGGCCCAGGCCGTCGCGTCCGGGCTCGTCGACGCGCTCAACGCAATCACCTCGTACTACGCGACCAACACGGCGGTCTCGAGCACCACGAGTCCGACCACCGGGACGACGTCGACGAAGGCCGGCGTCCTGACCGGCGACGGCACGACCCGGGACGCGGTCCAGCGCCTCACCACGACCATGTCGACGCCGGTGAACGGCAAGTCGCCGTCGTCGATCGGCATCGTCATCCAGAAGGACGGCACCTTCAGCTTCGATGCCGCAGTCTTCCAGAAGGCGCTGGCCGACGATCCGCAGGGCACGCAGGCCATGCTGTCCGGGGTCGCGACGAACGTCGGCGCCGCGGCGACGGCCGCGTCGGACAAGTACACGGGGTCGATCACGACCTCGATCACCGGGCAGCAGTCGGTCGCGAAGGACCTCACGACGCAGATCGACAACTGGTCGGACCGGCTCACCGCACGACGGGCGACGCTGCAGGCGCAGTACTCCGCCCTCGAGACCAGCCTCAGCAAGCTCCAGTCCCAGTCGGCGTGGCTCTCGAGCCAGCTGGCGTCGACGTCGAAGTGACGGGAACGACCATGAACGCCTTCGACCTGCAGTCCGCCGCCTTCCGACAGGCCGCACAGCCGCGCACGGTGACCGACCAGCGCCGCGCGCAGTACACGAACGAGGCCGTGCTGTCGGCGACGCCCGCGCAGCTCGTCACGATGCTCTACGACCGGCTGCTGCTCGACCTGCACCGCGCCGAGGCCGCGCAGACGACGTCCGACTGGGAGGCCGCGCGCGAGCAGCTCCTGCACGCCCAGGCGATCGTCGGCGAGTTGTCGTCGACACTGCGCATCGACGTGTGGGACGGTGGCGAGGGGCTCCTCGCCATCTACAACTACGCGTCCACGTCCCTGATCACGGCGAACGTGCACCGCGACGTGCAGGCAACGCGCGACTGCATCCGGATCCTCGAACCCCTGCGGCAGTCGTGGCACGAGGCGGCCGCAGCGCTCGCGACGACGCAGGCGCCGCAGGTCGGCAGCGGGGGAGCACTCGGTGTCGCTTGATGCGGGTGAGATCACTACCGACGACGTCGCCGTCGACGTCGGCCACCGCGAGTGGGCGGCGCTGCTCGACGCACTCGAGCGCGAGCTGACGACGACCGCGGCGTCCGCAGCGGACGCCACCGTGCCCGCCACCCCGCCGACCGTAGCCGAGACACCGGACGCCGCCCCGTGGGCCGAGCCGACCACGCTCGGGCCGGTGCCGCGCGCACTGGTGGGTCGCGCCTCCCGGCTGTTGGCCGCGCAGCGCGACCGGCTCGAGGAGCTCGAGACGGAGCGGCGGCAGACCCTGGAGCACCTCGGTGCGCTCCGCCAGGTCGCCGCGACGGACGAGCCGCGCGGCTCCGTGTACCTCGACGCCTCCGCCTGACACCGATCCGCGACATCGCACCGGTCGATCGAGGCGTGCTTCGTCGCACCGTGTGGCCGCATGTGAAGCACGTGCATGGATCGACATCGCCCCGATCGATCGACGGGTGGGATGTCGGAGACCCCACGCGCACGCCGCGCACCGAGCCCCGCCCCCGTTCGGGGCGAGCCCTAACGCCCCGGACGCACCCGCCGACAGCGCCCCGCGAGCACGGATCGCTCACTCGTTCGGCCACGGATCGGCCACCGCCAATCGGCGACGTCGCACGACGTCGCACACCGAGGGGACGGGCCACCCGTGTTCGATTCCGTGACGAGCGTCGCGCTGCAGAGCGCGCTCGACGGGCTGTCGCTGCGGCAGCGCACCATCGCGAACAACATCGCGAACATCAACACGCCGAACTACCACGCCGAGAAGGTGCGCTTCGAGGACGCCCTCGCGCAGTCGATCGTGCACGGTGACGGGCATGCGACCGCGACGACCGCGCGCAGCCTCGAGCCGACGAACGAGAACGGCAACAACGTCAACCTCGACCAGGAGACCCTGTCGAACATCGACACGGTCCTGCGCTACCAGTTCGCCACCCAGGCGGTCGGCGGCGAGGCGACGGCGCTCCGTGCAGCGATGCGGACGAACTCGTGACGACCTTCGACGCGATCGGCATCGCGAGCACCGGCATGACCGTGCACCGGAAGTGGCTCGACGCGATCTCCGACAACATCGCGAACGTCAACACCGTGCGGTCGATGGACGACTCGGCGTTCCAGGCCCGGTACGTCGAGGTGCAGGAGGGTGCCGGCACGTCCGGCGCCTACGTGAAGGGTGCGGCGTTCGGCAGTGCCGCCGGCCGCGTCACGTACGACCCGGACAACCCGCTCGCGAACGCGGAGGGCTACGTCCGCATGCCGGACATCGACCTCGGTACGCAGATGGCGGACCTCATCATGGCCCAGCGCGGCTACCAGGCGAATGCCGCCGTGGTCGACCGTGCCAAGACCGCCTACGAGGCGGCACTGCAGATCGGGAAGAACTGATGCCCATCGACGCCCTGCACGGTGTGACCACCAACGCCATGACCCGCGCGTTCGCCGGAGCCACGGACGCCGCGACCGGTGCCGGCGCGCTCGGCGGTGCGGCGGGAGCCGGCGCCGGCGCGGTGCAGGCGACCGGTGACGGCTTCGCCGCGAGCCTCGGCAACGCGGTCGACGGCCTGCAGCAGCTGCAGAGCACCTCGAAGACCCTGGCACTCAAGGCCGTCACGGGCAACCTCGACGACATCCACGACGCCACCATTGCGTCCACCCGCGCCCAGGTCACCCTCGAGCTCGTCGCCGCCGTCCGCAACAAGGGCGTCGACGCGTTCAACGAGATCATGCGGATGCAGGCCTGATGCCCGCCGCGGTGCAGAACACGTGGGGGCGCATCGTCGCCTACGTGAAGGGCTTCTCGGCCGCACAGCGCACGATCGCGCTGATCGGTGTCGCCGCGCTCGTGCTCGGCGGCATCGCGCTGGCGAGCTGGCTCGGCAAGGCGTCCTACGCGCCGCTCTTCACCGGGCTGGCGGCGGCGGACGCGAGCTCGATCACCGACCAGCTGACGACGGACGGGGTCCCCTACCAGCTGACCGACGGCGGTGCGACGATCCTCGTGCCGCAGGACAAGGTGTACTCGGAGCGGCTCAAGGCGGCGTCGAACAACCTGCCGTCGTCGAACGAGGGCGGTTACTCGCTGCTCGACAAGATGGGCGTGACGAGCTCCGAGTTCCAGCAGGACGTCACCTACAAGCGCGCGATCGAGGGCGAGCTCGCGAAGACGATCTCGTCGATGGACGGCGTGAAGGCCGCGACCGTGCAGCTGGCCATCCCGGAGAAGACCGTGTTCGTCTCCGAGGAGAAGGACCCGACGGCGTCGGTGTTCGTCGCGACCGAGAACGGCGCGCAGCTCACCACCGACCAGGTGCAGTCGATCGTGCACCTGACGAGCGCCGCGGTCGAGGGCATGCAGCCGACCGACGTCTCCGTCGTCGACCAGAAGGGCCAGACGCTGTCCGCGGTCGGGACCGGCGCGACCGGCAGCGGCGCGGACCAGGCGGCCGACTACGACGCGACCACCCAGAAGAAGATCCAGGACCTGCTCGACACGACGCTCGGCCCGGGCAACGCCAGCGTCGTCGTCTCGGCGACGATGAACCAGGAGTCCGGCACCCGGACCTCGGAGAGCTTCGCGCAGCCGACGAGCGGTCCGGTCGCCCTGAACGAGTCGAGCTCCACCGAGGAGTACGGCTCCGGCTCCGGCGCGGGTGCCGGTGCGACCGGCGTGCTCGGCCCGGACAACATCGCGGTCCCGAACGGCACGGCCGGCGGCACGACCGCGAACGGCACGGCTGCCGGCGACGGCGGCTACAAGAACGAGTCGGCGACGAAGAACAACGCCGTCGACAAGACCACCGAGACGACGCAGATCCCTGCCGGGGGCGTCCAGCGGCAGACGATCTCGGTCGCCCTGAACTCCCGCGCGGACTCGGTGCAGAACGCCAACCTGCAGAGCATCAACGACCTGGTGTCCGCCGCAGCCGGTGCCGACAACACCCGCGGTGACCAGGTCCGGGTCGCGATGATGGACTTCGACGACTCCGCCGCGAAGGACGCCGCGAAGGCCCTCGAGGAGCAGCAGCAGACCGAGCAGCAGCAGGCCATGTGGTCGGCCATCCGCACCGCCGGGATCGTCGTCGCCGTCCTCGCCGCCGCGATCGTGCTCGCGATCGTCCTCGCCCGCCGCGCCCGCCGCCAGTCGCGCGAGGCCGTCGACGTCGGCGAGCTCGACGTCTTCGCCGGCGAGACGTTCGAGCTGCCACTCGGCACGGACGACCTGGCGATCCCGGCCGCCGAGCCGGAGACCGTCGCGCTGCCGACCCTGCCGCACGACGACGCCCCGACCGAGGTGCTGACGACGGACGAGATCAGCGCCGAACGGCGCCGCCAGGAGATCTCGGCACTCGCCGAGCGTGACCCGAAGCGCACCGCCGACCTGCTCCGCGGACTCCTCGACGACCGGACGCCGGTGTGAGCGCCCTCGTCCCGGTGCCCGCCGGCGGTGGCGCTGCCGAGCGCACCCTGACCGGCGCGCAGAAGGTCGCGCTCATCCTCATGCAGATGGAGACCGAGCGCGCCGCCGAGGTGATGAAGCAGTTCACCGAGCTCGAGGCCGAGGAGATCAGCGCCGAGATCGTGCGGATGCGCCGCGTCGACGACAGCGTCGTGGACCGCACGATGAGCGAGTTCCACCGCATCACCCAGCGCGGGCGCGTGCAGAAGCGCGGCGGCAAGGACGCCGCACTGGGGCTCCTCGAGGCGTCGTTCGGCTCCGAGCGCGCAGCGGGTGTGATGGACCGCCTGGCGTCGAACCTCGCCGGGCAGTCGTTCGAGTTCCTCGACGACGCCGAGCCCGGGCAGGTCGTCAGCCTGCTCGAGGGCGAGCTGCCGCAGACCATCGCGCTCGTGCTCGCGCACCTGAACCCCGGGCAGGCGAGCGCGGTGCTCGCCGGGGTCGATGATCGCGTCCGCACCGACGTCGCCCAGGCCTTCGCCACCATGGGCACCGCGACCCCGGAGGCCGTCGGGATCGTCGCCGGGGTCCTCCGCCAGCGCGCCGGTGCCGTGGTGTCCCCGCGCGAGAGCGTCGAGGTCGTCGGCGGCATCGCACCCCTGGTCGAGATCATCAACCGGTCGGACGTCGCCACCGAGAAGGCCGTGCTCGACGGTCTCGAGGCGCGCGACCCGGAGCTCGCCGAGGACATCCGCTCGCGCATGCTCACCTTCGAGGACATCGTCAAGCTCGAGTCCCGCGACATCCAGCAGGTCCTGCGCGGCATCGACTCGAAGCTCCTCGCGACCGCCATGAAGGGCGCACCGGCCCCGGTCGTCGAGACCATCCGCGCGAACGTCTCCGAGCGCAACCGCCAGCTGCTGGACGACGAGCTGCAGGCCATGGGCCCGGTCCGCGTCTCGCAGGTCGAGGAGGCACGGGCCGAGGTGGTCCGCTCGGTGCGCGAGCTGGAGGCCGAGGGCACCATCACCGTCCACCGCGCCGAGGAGGACGAGCTCGTTGACTGACGCCACCGTCCAGCGCGTCGCGTTCCCGGTGCTCGGGAGCGCGACTGCCCGCGACCGCGCGGCGGCGGCCGACGTGCGCGGGCACGCCGCCGGGTACGCCGCGGGGCTCCGCGCCGCGCAGGCCGAGACCGCCGCGCTGCACGCCCGGCTCGAGGCCGAGCACGAGGCGCGTCTCGCCGCGTTGCACACCGAGACGGTCCGCCGCGTCCAGGTCCTCGACGCCGCCACGGCGGCGATGCTCTCCCAGGTCGCACCGGTCCTGCACGACGCCGAGGAGTCCCTGGTCGACGCCGCCCTCGACCTCGCCGAGGCCGTCGTCGGGCACGTGGTGCGGTCGGGTCGCCAGGACGCACCCGCGGTCACGGGTCACGGCCTGGAGGCACCACCCACCCCCGGCGCGGAGGCCACCGTCCGGCGGGCGCTCGCCTCGGTCGACGCCACGGTCCCGGTGGCCGTCCGGCTCAGCCCCGGTGACGCCGCCCGCGTCGCCGACCTGGCGCTGCCCGTCCCCGTCGTCGCCGACGCGGCGCTGCACGACGGCGACGCGGTCGTCGACCTGCCCGACGGGCTGCTCGACGCGCGCCTCGGTGCCGCACTCGACCGCGCGCGGACCGCGCTCGGCCGGAACGCGCCCGGCCGGTCGACCGACCCGCAGGAGGCGTCCCGGTGACCACGACGCCCCTCCGTCCCCGCGGCCTCGACGAGGCGATCGCCCTCGCCGCACCGCAGCGCGTCGGTGTCGTGACGAGCGCGGTGGGCCTCGGGCTGACCGTCGCCGGCGTCGACGCCCGGATCGGCGACGTGCTGACCGTCGGTGCCGAGGACGGTCCGCAGGCTCCGGTCGAGGTCGTCGCCACCGACTCGACCGGTGTGCGCTGCATGCCGCTCGGGCGTCTCGTCGGCGTGACCGCCGGCACACCCGTGCGCCCGACCGGTCGACCGGTCCTCGTGCCGACCGGCGCCGGGCTGTTCGGGCGCGTGCTCGACGGGCTCGGGCGGCCGATCGACGACCGCGGTCCGCTCGACACCGACGCCTGGGTGCCGATCGACCACGCCACGCCGAACGCCATGGCCCGCACGCGCATCGACGCGCCGATGCAGCTGGGCGTCCGCGTGCTCGACACCCTGACGACCGTCGGCCGCGGGCAGCGCATGGGCCTGTTCGCGGGCTCCGGCGTCGGGAAGTCCTCGCTGCTGTCGATGATCGCCCGCGGCAGCGACGCCGCGGTGAACGTCATCGCCCTGGTGGGGGAGCGCGGCCGCGAGGTCCGCGAGTTCCTGGAGGACGACCTCGGCCCGGAGGGGCTCGCCCGCTCGATCGTCGTCGTGTCCACGTCGGACGAGCCGGCCCTGATGCGCCTGCGCGCCGCGTTCGTCGCCACCCGCATCGCCGAGTCGTTCCGTGACGCCGGGCAGGACGTCGTGCTCATGATGGACTCCCTCACCCGCGTCGCCATGGCGCAGCGCGAGATCGGCCTCTCCGTGGGCGAACCGCCCGCGACCAGGGGCTACCCGCCGTCGACGTTCTCGGTGCTCGCCGGGCTGCTCGAGCGCGCCGGGACCGACCGGGTCGGCAGCATCACGGGGCTGTACACCGTGCTCGTGGACGGCGACGACCACAACGAGCCGATCGCGGACAGTGCGCGGAGCATCCTCGACGGGCACGTCGTGCTCGATCGCAGGCTCGCCGTGACCGGGCACTTCCCGTCCGTCGACGCGCTCGGGTCGGTGTCCCGCGTCGCGTCGAAGGTCACCGAGCCGTGGCAGCGTGCCGCGGCGACGGCGCTCCGGAAGGTCATGGCGGCGCGCCGGAACGCGCAGGACCTGCTCGACGTCGGCGCGTACCAGCCGGGGACGAACCCGCTCGTCGACGCCGCGGTCACCCACCAGGACGCGATCGACGCCTTCCTCCGGCAGGGCATGGACGAGCGGGCCGATGCCGGGACCTCCTGGCGTGCCCTCGACGCCCTCGTCGCCCGGCTGGGGGTGTCCGCCTGATGGCCAGACGCTTCCCCCTCGCCGGACTGCTGCGCCTGCGGCACGCCGAGCAGGACCGCGCCGCCGCCGCCTTGGCCGCCGCGAACGAGCGACTCCGCGACGCCGCGGACGCCCGCATCGCCGCCCGGCGGAACCTGGCGGACCGCGAGCAGACGCAGCCCGTCACCGACGCCGCGACCCTGAGCGCCCTCGCCGCCGCGCGAGCATCCACGCGCGGGATGCTCGAGGAGCTCGACGCCGTCGCACGGACCCGCCGCGCCGAGGCCGACGGCGCGCAGGCCGCGTACGCCGCCGCCCGCCGGGCCGCCCTCGGGCTCGAGAAGCTCGAGGGCCACCACGACCGCGAGCAGGCCGCCGCCGACCTGCGCGCCGAGCAGCACGCCCTCGACGAGATCGCGGCACGCCGCCGCACGGAAGGTGGTGCCCGATGAGCGTGGACGCCGTGCTCTCCCGGATCGCCGAGATCCGCACCCAGATCGACGCCCTCCGCGGTGGCACCGCGACCGCGGCCGCGGTCGGATCGTCCGCCGAGGCCACGAGCGGCGCGTTCGCCGACGCCCTCGCGACCGCGACCGGCACCGCGACCGGTGCGGCGACGACCGGTACCGCGACGGGCACGGCCGCGACCGACACGGCGACGCGCACCCCGGCGACGTCGGTCGACGCCGGCCGCGGGACCCTGGCGACCGGCAGCGGCGCCACCGGGTCCGACGTCGTCGAGGACGCGAAGAAGTACCTCGGCGTGCCCTACGTCTTCGGCGGGACGACCCGGTCCGGGATGGACTGCTCCGGGCTCGTGCAGACGGTGTTCAAGGACCTCGGCGTGACGATGCCGCGCGTCGTGCCCGACCAGGCGGACATGGGGGTGCCCGTCGGGTCGCTCAAGGACGCGAAGCCGGGCGACCTCATCGTCCCCAAGGGGGAGCAGCACATCGTGATCTACGTCGGCGACGGCAAGGTGCTGCACGCACCGCGGCCCGGGAAGGACGTCCGGATCGTGGACAACTGGTACAAGGACTCGGACATCGCGACGATCCGCCGCATCGTGCCGAGCGAGGCCGCGGCTCCGGCGGCGACCCGGTCCGTCCCGGCAGCGGGTGCTGCGCAGTCGGTCACCGACCTGCAGACGGCGGCGCTCCTGTCCGCGATGCGGGGGAACGCGGCATGAGTCCCGTGACCCTGGCACCCGCTGCTCCGACGACCCCCGGGACGGCATCCGGCACGACCGGCGGAGGCGCCGCACATGCCTCGGCGTCCGCGCTGCCCTTCGGCGCTGCCCTCGCCGCTGCCGGGAGCACGCCTGCCCCCGGTACCGGTGCGCAGACCGCGGCCGGCGGAGCCTCCGGGGCCGGTGGAGCCCCCGGGGCCGCGACGGGGCGCACGACGGCGGCGCGACCGGCGGCGCCCGGTGCGGCCGACAGCGCCTCGGACAGCGCTCCGGACACCGGCACCCCGCCGGTCGTGGTCGACCCGGCGCTCCTCGGCGCCCTCGCCGTGTCCGCCGCGGTCGTGCCCGCCGCGGCAGTGCCCGGTGGCGCCCCGACCGCAGTCGAGCAGGTCGCGCTCGCGGTCGCCAGCCCGAGCACCGCCGCCACCGCACCCCTGACCGCGTCCGCGTCCACAGGTGCTCCGACGACACCGACGGCCGCCACGTCCCCGACGAGCACCACGACACCGCCGAGCCCCGCGACACCGACCAGCACCACGACCCCGACGACGGCCGATCTGCGCACCGCCACGACTGCGGGGGCACCGGCGGCCGGGACAGACCCGTCGGTCACGGGCGCTGCCGGCACCACCGCCGGCACCGTGCGAGCGGCGATCGAGGTCACGACGTCGGGCACGCCGTCCCGCGGGACGCCGGTCGTCACGGCCCCGGCCGTACTCGCGATGGCCGGGACCGCCCGAGCGGACGCGACGAGCGCCACCCCCGCTGCCAGCACGACCGCCTCCGCCGTGGCCGCCGCCGGTGCGGCGGCGCCCGGCTCGACCGCAGGTCGGGTGTCCGACCCGGTAGCGGTCACACCGAGCGCGTCGACCGCCGACGCGTCCGTCGTGCAGACCGGCCCGGCCACGGGTCCCCGGACCGGCCACGAGTCGGACCGACGGACGGGGGACCAGGGTGCTGTGAGCCTCCAGGCCGGGTCCACCGTGCGAGGTGGCGAGACCGCGTCCGCCGTGCCGGTGACGGCGTCCGCCGCCGGCGCCGGCGCTGCCTCCGGCGCGACGACGGCGAACGCTCCCACGCCCCTCGCGCAGCAGCTCGCCCGACCGCTGTTCACGCTCGCCCAGGCCGGCCCCGGCGACCACGTCGTCACCGTCCAGGTCACGCCCGACGCACTCGGGCCGGTCACGGTCCGCGCGCACGTCACCGCCCACGGGATGCACGTCGAGCTGTTCGCCGCCTCGGACGCCGGACGCGACGCCGTACGGCAGGTCCTGCCGGACCTCCGTCGTGACGCGGCCGGCAGCGGGGTCACGACGACCCTCGACCTGTCGTCGCAGAACCACCCGGGCGCGCAGCCGGGTCGCGACGACCGACCGGCTCCGGCGGTGCTGCGACCGGGTTCCGATCCGGAGGCCCGCCCCACCCCGACCGCGCCGCTCACGGCCCGACCCACCACCGTCCGATCCGTCGGACTCGACGTCCTCGCCTGACGCGGACACGAAGGAGACCACACCATGCCCCTCGACGGCATCACCGGCTCGGTGGACGCAGCGACGCAGGCCGCGGCGCTCGCGCAGACCGCCAGCGCGAAGAAGTCCCAGACGATGGACTCCGAGGTGTTCATGAAGCTGCTCGTGACGCAACTCCGGAACCAGGACCCGTCCTCGCCGATGGACACCAACCAGATGATCAGCCAGCAGACGCAGCTCGCGACGATGGAGCAGATCACCAACCAGACCACGACGGCGAACGAGAACTTCTCGCTGCAGATGCGCATCGCCGCCGCGAACCTCGTCGGCAAGCAGGTCAGCTACACCGACGCGAGCACCGGGACCGCGGTCTCGGGCACCGCCACCGCCGTGTCGTACGCGAACAGCGTGCCGACCGTGACCGTGAACGGGAAGGAGGTCGACCTCGACGTGATCTCCGGTATCAAGGCCGCCTGAGCCGCTCCACTCCTCCCTCCCTCCTCCTGACCTCCTCCACCGAAAGGTCGCACCATGCTCCGCTCGCTCTACTCCGGCATCTCCGGTCTCCGTTCGCACCAGCAGATGCTCGACGTCACCGGCAACAACATCGCCAACGTCAACACCGTCGGCTTCAAGTCGTCGACCACCGTCTTCCAGGACACCCTGTCGCAGATGACCCAGGGCGCCGGGGGACCGCAGACCGGCATCGGCGGGACGAACCCCGCGCAGATCGGCCTCGGCGTGCAGGTCGCAGGCGTCTCCACCAACTTCGCCCAGGGCTCCGCGCAGGCCACCGGCAAGGCCACCGACCTGATGATCTCCGGCGACGGGTTCTTCGTGACCCGGCTCGGCAACGACACCGTCTACTCGCGCGCCGGCGCGTTCGACTTCGACGCGAACGGGCGCCTCGTCACCGCCGACGGCAAGATCGTGCAGGGCTACTCGGCGACCAACGGCGTCGTGAACGACGGCGGCGGCCTCAGCGACATCACGCTGCCGATCGACGCGGCCGCCCCGGCGACGGCGACGAGCTCGGCGACGGTCTCCGGCAACCTGCCGTCCGACACCGCGGTCGGCGAGACGCTCAACCGCGACGCCACCGTCTACGACCAGTACGGCACGAAGCACACCCTGTCCCTCGGGTACACGCGCACCGCCGCCGGCTGGTCGGTCGCCGCCTCGAACGGCCAGGGGACCTCGGCCACCGGCACGATCACCTTCGGCGCCGACGGCAAGATCACCAGCGGTCAGACGCTGCAGGTCGGCGGCATCGCGGTCGACATGACGCAGCTGTCCGGCTTCGCGTCGCTCAACACGGCGTCGATCTCGTCGCAGAACGGCCACGAGGCGGGCTCCCTGCAGGGCTACTCGATCTCGAAGGACGGCACCGTCGTCGGCTCGTTCTCGAACGGGTCCTCGCTGGCGATCGGCCGCATCGCGCTGGCGACCTTCGCGAACCCGGCGGGTCTCGAGAAGACCGGGGCGTCGGGCTACCGCGCCACCGCGAACTCCGGCAACGCGAACGTGGGCGTGCCCGGATCCGCCGGCGTGGGATCGCTGGCGTCCGGCACGCTCGAGATGTCGAACGTGGACCTGTCGCAGGAGTTCACGAACCTGATCGTGGCGCAGCGTGGCTTCCAGGCGAACGCGCGCATCATCACGACCTCGGACGAGGTGCTGCAGGAGCTGACGAACCTGAAGCGGTAGGGGAGCGGTCGTGGGACGCGGCGGTGCAGGAACGACGCCGCGTCCCAGGTCGGTTCACATCGACGCGAGCACGTCCTGCATCCGGGTGATCTGCTCGCTCTGGCTCTGCACGATCGACTTCGCGAGCGCCACCGCGTCATCGTTCTCGCCTTCGTCGATCTCGGTCTCTGCCATGCCGATGGCACCCTCGTGGTGTTGGATCATCTGCTCGAGGTAGAGCTTCCCGGCATCCTCCGCGGACGCCTGGTCGAGGTCCTCCAGGTCGGCGTCGGACATCATCCCCGTCATCGAGTGGCCCGTCCCGGCGTGCTCCGACCCGGTCGGTCCACCCCAATTCTGCAGCCAGGTGGTGAGCTGGTGGATCTCCGGGGACTGCTCGGACGTGATCTGCTCCGCGAGGTCAGCGACGTCGGGGTCGACGCCAGAGCCCTTGGCGAGGAGTACTTCGCTCATCTCGACGGCCTGCTCGTGGTGGGGCAGCATCATCTGCGCGAACACCACGTCCTGGTCGTTGTGGGCCGAGGACGCCGACGCCGACGCCGACGCCGAGCCGATGTCGGAGCCGTTGGTGCTCGTGGAGCAGCCGGCGAGGGTGAGGCCGAGGGTCAGTGCGGCAGCGATCGCGAGGGTACGCGTGGTGGTGGTGTGCATGATCTTCCGTTCCCGTGGATGCGTGAGGTGTTCCGGGCAGGCGGATGCCTCCCGGATCCGGGCATGCGGGAGCCACCCTCCGGGGGTGGGTCCCGCAGGGGGCGGATCAGATGCGGATGATCTGCAACGCCGTCAGTGACGGCGGTCTCGGTGCCGCGGTGCGGCGCGGTAGCCGGTCGGTCAGCGCGAGCAGCCGCGCGAGCAGGGCGAGGATGCCGCCGGTCCGTGCGCGCAGCAGCGCCCATGCGAACAGCACGATCGTCAGCGCGCACGCCATCCCCATCAGCGAGCACACGAGCGCGCACGGGCCGCCGTCACAGCCCGCTTCGGTGAGGACGGTCATCACCGCGGCGACCGGGGCCACGTGGTCGGCGTGGCTGGCGGGCTCGATGTGGCCGTGCTCCGCGGTGGTCGCGGGAGCAGCCATCGGGTGCTCGTGGCCGGCGGTGTGTCCGGCCGTCGTGTGCATCAGGACCGTGAAGCCGACCAGCAGCAGCAACGCCAGCGTCGCCGTGGCCTGCAACAGCAGCCGATGACGTGGGGAGGCGGTGGTGGTGAGCATCGGTCCTCCGAGCGATCGGGTCGGACGAGGGCTTCCATGGTGCGGTACTCCGCAGCGTCGCGGCAAGACCGGCTGCGGATCTGCACCGGATCAGCCCCGATCACCCCGGTCGGGAACACGCGGTCAGTGCTGGTGCACGTGGGCAGCGGGGGGTGACGGTGAACGCGCCGCCGTGAGGTCCACGTCGAGTGTGAGGGTGCGATCGAGCGTGAACCCGAGACCGGAGCACCACAGCACCAACGCATCGTCGAGATCGGCCACGGTGAGGCCGGAGTGGTCGACGTCGAGGACGAGCGGTGATGCCATGACTCCAGTATCGGGCGCTGACACGCTCCGCCGCGGGATCCGTCGCGACGACCGGCCCGTCACCCTGCGCCGGCACGGGAGATGACCCGGTCGAGCCACTCCTCGAGGAGGACGCGTTCGCCGCCGCTCAGTTGTCCGAGCTCGCTCGTCACGGCTCGGAACGCCACGGCCGCGGCGAGGGGGCCGGACTGCGCCGTGACGGGCTCGTCCGTCAGGATCTGCGCGAACAGGCCGTGGAGCACTGCGTCGGTCAACCCGCGATCGCGTTCTGCGGGCGGTGTGGCGAGGATCGTCGTGACGACCCCGACGCCCGCCGACTGGATGAGCATCTCCGACGCGGCCGCGTTCCGCCGACAGGTCGTCGTCGAGCTGCGGTCCGCCTCGGCCAGGTACCCGGAGGACCCGGTCATCGCGGCGCTCGTCGACGAACTCCGGCAGGGCAGCGAGCACTTCGCGCGCCTCTGGGAACGGCGGGACGTCCAGCCGGTCTCGGTGCTGACGAAGACGTTCACCCACCCGACGGTCGGCGCGATCACGGTCGACTGCGACGACCTGCACCTCGCCGAACAGGACCAGACCCTCGTCCTGTACTCCGCACCGGCCGGGTCGGAGTCCGCTGATGCCCTGCAGTTCCTCGACGCGATCGCTGCCACGCACGACGACCCGGTACGGGGACGTCAGCGCCGTCGTGGTTCGGGGTGGTAGTAGACGGTCACCGTGAGGTCGTCCTCGCCGGCGGTCACGCTGCTCGCGAAGGTCAGGTCCTGGACCGACACGTCGCCCAGGTCGTCGATGCTCTGCGCCACCCGGCGCAACAGCGCCGCGACGTCGCCCTGCCCCGTGCCCGCGGGGTTGCTCCGCGAGAAGTGGTTGATCGTCCAGGTCGCGATCGTCGCATCACGGACCGACTCGGCGTCCGGCGCGACGGAGGCCGGCTCGCCTGCGCTCGGCTCGTCAACGGGACCCGGCTCGTCAACGGGACCCGGCTCGTCGACCGGGCCGGGCTCGTCGGTCGGCGGCCCGTCGGGTCGGCCCTTCGGGGACGGAGGTGTCTCCACGTCCTGCTGCCGCTCGCCGCCGGTGTCGAAGAAGGTGTCGAGGTAGGCCTCGTCATCGAGCTCCGAGTCGCGCATCAGTGAGAACACCTCGGCGCCGTCACCGGGATCATCGGCGATCTCGTAGGACTGCGCGAGCCCGAGGTACGGCGCACCCAGCATCTCCGCGTACTCTTCGGCCTTCTCGATGGCCGCTTCGGCGCTCGGCGCGAGGACCGTCACGATCCGCTCCTCGTAGGTGCCCTCGCCGTGGCGGAACACACACCGGACGCCGAACCACCGGTCCGCGTTGGTCTCCTGCATGCACTGAGCGTAGGCCCCGCAGCGCCCGGGCCCCGGCCCGACCTGGACGACCAGACCGCCGCTACAGGCCCCGGCGGTGGTTCGTCTCCCAGTACTCGAGGACGACGTCGTCCAGCTGCGCGAGTTCGCGGTCGACGAGCAGGACCAGCCGGCGCCCCCGACGCTCGTGGGACCGGGCGGACGACTCCGTCGGCCAACCCGACTCGACGTCGTAGTGCTCGTCGAAGTTCCGGGCCCAGTCACGGACCTCCGCCGCGAGCCGAGGCGAGAGCGCCGGTGTTCCCTCGGGACACGGCCCGTCGTCGTCCCACAGGGGCCAGCCCACGCCGTACTCGTTCATCAGCCGGTAGTGCACGACCAGAGCATCCCACGGGAGGGCTCCGGACAGGTCGGCGGCGTCGTCCCGCTCGTCAGCGCCGGCGGCGCGATCAGCCCGCGTGGCCCCCGCCGTGACCGCCGAGGTCCGGCGGAGCCGTCTGGCTGCCCTGCATCGTCGGCGCCGACCCGTCGGTGACCCCTCGGCCGTGCTTGCTCGAGAACCACGCGAAGAACTGCCCGATCCAGTAGACGACGAACAGCGCCGTGCCCCCGATGGCGATCCACACTTCGGCAGTCATGGGTGCACGATAGCTGATCTCCCCTCGACTCGGCGCTGGCGAACGGCGCGACCGAGATCGGACCACCGCGCTCGTCGCATCGGCAGTAGCCTCGGGACGTGCACCCGGTCGCCGGTCCCTCGCCCTCCACGGACACCCGCATCGGTGTGGCGCTGGCGCTCCTCGTGGGGTCCGCGCTGAGCTTCGCCGTCCTCTGGGCCGTGCTCTGGCTCCCGGTGCTGCTGACCGACTCGCAGGGCAGCCTGTTCCTGTACCCGCTGGTGGTGCTGCTCGCCATCGCGCCCTACGGGGCCACCTGGGTGGCCCTCGCGCTCGCCGAGCGCGCCCGCGGAGCACGCGCAGACGGCCGCGGATCCGCGGTCCCCGCCCTCTGCGCGGTCCTGCTCGTCCTGGCCCCGGTCCTGCTCTGGTTCGGTCCCGTCGCGTCCTGACGCCGACGGTGCCCGGTCCGACCGGGACGGACGGGAGGCGCGTGGCGGGCCGGCACCGTGCCTCCCGTCCGGACCCGTGTCACGTCAGGAGCCGGTCGACGGCCCTGCCACGTCGGCGTCGGTCCCCGTGGTGACCGGGGCACCGGCGGCGTCCGAGCGCAGCGCCCGCCAACCCGTGGCACCCACCGCGGCGGTCGCGACCGCCGCGACGGCGATGGCCGCGGGCAGGCCCCACGCCGTCGCCACGGCGCCGACGAGCAGCGGCCCACCGGCGTCGCCGACCTCACGCCCGAGTTCCGCGTTGCCCATCGTCCGGCCCATCCGGTCGTCGGGGGTGGACGCGGCCAGGTGCGCGAACGCGAGCGGCGTGACCGTGCCGAGCATGCCGCCGACCGCCGCGGCCGCGACGAACAGCGTGATCGGGCCGGGCAGGGCTGCGAGGACCGCGAGTCCGGCGGCAGCGAGCAGCAGTCCACCCGTACACCCGGCTCGGATGTGGAGGCGACCCTGGTCGCGCAGCCGCCCGGTGAGCGGTTGCAGCACGGTGGAGACGAGGGCGACCACGGCGATGGCGACCGCGCCGACGAGGGCGGGCAGGTCGAGCCGGACCGCCACGAGCGGGAGGAACCCGACCACGACCCCGAGCACGCCGGTCGTCGTCGCGAGCAGGAGCGTCGGGACGAGGAACGACCGGTCCGTGGTCTGCCGGACCAGGTCGGCGAGCGTCGTGCGTCGCCGCGCGTGCACGGGCAGGACCGGCATCGCGACCGCGACCCACGCGGCTGCGACGACCGCCAGGACCGTCAGCGCCACGTACAGCGCGCGCAGGCCGATGCCCTCGACGAGCACGATGCCGAGCACCGGGCCGAGCACGTAGCCGAGGCTCTTCCACGCGCCGTAGCGGCCGAAGTACCGGCCGAGCCGCTGGCGTCCGGCCAGCCGTGCGACCGCGGCGGACGACGCGGGGGAGAACGCCGACGCGGCGGCCCCCTGGCCGAGCCGAGCCAGCGCGAGGACCAGGACCGAGGGGACGGCGACCGCGAGCAGCGAGGCGACCGCGAAGCCTGCCAGGCCGCCGACGATCACGGGCTTGGGGCCGATGCGGTCGCTGAGCGCGCCGAAGAGCGGCTTGAGCACGACCTCGGCGACGTCGTAGAGGGCGAGCACGGCGCCGAGGGTGACGAGCGACAGCCCGAGGTCGTCGGTCTCGGCGCCGAGCACGCTCGCGACACCGTGGGCGCCGAAGGCCGTGGTGAAGCCGGCGAGGTACAGCGGGGCGAGGCCGCGGGCGGGCGGCTGGAGCGCAGTCGTCACCGCACCAGTGTGGCGGAACACCGTGCTACGGATTCGCGCAAACCCGCATTGCGGTCTCCTGTGCTTGTGGTGCGACACACCCGAGAGTACGTTCAGGCCAACGCTCAGCGTCGGAGGCGGGACAACGCTCCCCGGACCGGCCTGGCGGTTCGCAGCGACGGGGGGATCCGGCGCTGTCCCGACCCTCTCTGCACCGCTGACCCAGGCCTCTCTCCGCGTCACCCTACGCGGTGCGTCGTCGTGCGGTGCTGCCGAGTGTCGTGTTCCGTACCCGAAACCGAACACCGCACGAAGGACCCGACCTCATGCACCCGCTCGTCCTCTTCGCGTCGCAGACCTCGACCCAGGTCGTGCTCGACAACCTCGCCGCCTTCGGCCACGAAGCGCTCAAGTACTTCCCGATCGGCATCGCCGGCATCATCGTCTGGGCGCTCTGGCTCTACCGGGTCGTGCTCTCGGCACGGGCCCGTCCGGTCGAGAACGGCTTCCGCACGACGACCTCGGTCGTGGTGCCGTCCTTCCACGAGGACCCCGACATCCTGCTCCGCTGCCTGGACTCCTGGCGGGAGCAGCACCCGGACGAGATCATCATCGTGCTCGACGTCGCGGACACCGAGGCGTACCGCCGGATCGTGGCGGTGGGCGACCCCACCGTCAAGCCGGTGCTCTTCCACCACGTCGGCAAGCGCAGCGCGCTCGGCGAGGGCATCCGTCGCGCGAAGTACGACGTCCTGGTCCTCGTCGACTCGGACACCTCGTGGGAGCCCGGTCTCCTCGAGGCGGTGCAGATGCCATTCGTCGACGAGCGCGTCGGCGGCGTCGGCACGCAGCAGAACGTGTACCAGCGGAACTCCAGCATCTGGCGCATCATCGCGGACTGGCTGGTCAACCTGCGGTACTTCAACTACGTCCCCGCGATGGGTGCCGCCGGCGCCGTGCCGATCCTCTCCGGGCGCACCGCCGCGTACCGCCGCTCCGCCGTCCTGCCGGTGCTCGACAACCTCGAGAACGAGTTCTTCCTCGGCCGCCGGTGCATCGCGGGTGACGACGGTCGCCTGACGTGGCTCGTCATCGCGTCCGGCTACAAGACCGTGCACCAGTCGTCCGCGAAGGCGCTGTCGATGTTCCCCGCGAGCGGCAAGGCGTTCTTCAAGCAGCGCATCCGCTGGAGTCGCAACTCGTACCGCACGTACCTGACCGCGATCGCGAAGGGGTGGGTGTGGCGGGTGCCGTTCGTGACCAAGATCACCGTCCTGCAGATCATCCTGACCCCGGTCACCATGGGCATCACGATGTGGTACCTGCTCTTCAGCCGCCTGGAGCTCAGCACGGTCGGGGTGCTCTTCACCCTCGGCTGGCTGCTCTTCGGCCGCGCGGTCCGCGGCGTCTCGAACCTCAAGCGGCACCCGCTGGACCTGTTCGTGCTCCCGCTGCTCGCCCTCGTGGTGATCGCGGTCGCCCTGCCGATCAAGGTGTACTCGTTCGTCACGATGAACAAGCAGGGGTGGCTGACCCGGCACGCCGACCAGGTCGGTGGTGACGGGCAGCAGGCGCGGACGCTCCAGCCGGAGCCCGTCGTCGAGACCCGTCGTCCGACGCCCGGTGTCGTCGTCCAGCCCGGTGCGGTCGCGGCCTCCGCTGCTGCCGACGACCAGGCGGTGGCAGCATGAACCGCGTGCGCGCCACGATCCTGCGCGGTGCGACCGCGCTGGCGATCGGCGCGGGACTCGTCCTGGCCGGCGCGGCCGCTGCGCCCGCCGCGAGTGCGTCGACCGGCAGATCCGGCTCGACGGCCGCGGCGGCCGGCGGGGCCACCCCGGTCGGGCGTCCCTACGAGGGGGACCCGGACAAGGAGGCGCGGCTCGTCTCCGCGGAGGACGACCGGATCTACAACGTGCGGGCACTCGCCTCGGCGGCTCGCTGGAGCGGGCTCGCGGTCTCCCAGCCGTACCGCCTCGCGACCGGGTCGTCGTACACGCTGGTGCTCGTGGCGCGCGGCGCCCCGTACACGATCGACGACCTCACGGAGCTCGCGCCGTCCACCTTCGTGAAGCAGCCGGACGGCTCGTGGCTCCTCAGCGAGAACATCGTCGTCGAGAACGGCGCGACCCTCCGGCTCGCGAGCCCGGACGGCCTCCGCATCCACCTGAAGAGCAACCACGACGGCTTCGTCTCGATCGTGACGCAGGCCGGTGGCCTGCAGGTCGTCGGGTCGGCGAAGTCCCCCGTCGCGATCGACGCGTGGGACCCGCAGGCCGGCGCCGTCGACACGCAGACGTCCGACGGGCGGGCGTACGTGCGGGTCCAGGGCGGCACCGCGACGCTGAAGTACGCGTCGTTCTCGCACCTCGGGTTCTGGAGCGGCACGACCGGGGGCGTCTCGCTGACCGGCACCGACCTCACCACGCTCGACCAGGCGTCCGGCGACCAGCAGGGCAAGACGAAGCGGACCACCCAGGACGTCTTCGGCAACGCGATCCTGCCGACCGGGGCGCTGCCGAGCACCGGCGGCAGCTCGGCCAGTGCCGGCGCCTACAGCTACGTCTCGGCGCTCGTCCAGCACGTCACGTTCGACGGCAACGCCTACGGGCTGTTCCTGACGAGTGCGGACGGCGTGACGATGTCGAACGCCACCGTCGAGCACTCCCTGATCGACGGTCTGGTGCTGCACCGCTACGTGACGAACTCGACCTTCACGTCGGTGCAGTCCACCGACAACGCCATGGACGGCGTGAAGATGACCCGTGCGTCCACGGGCATCGTGTTCAGCCAGGTGAAGGCCACGGACAACGGGCGGAACGGCATCACCCTGAACGGCAGCGGCCTCGCCGACGGCCCGAACTCCGCAGGCATGCCGACCACCACGTACGGCAACAACGCCCTCACCGACAGCACGAGCGCCGACAACGGCCGCTACGGCGTCGAGGTGATCGGTGGGAAGAACGTCCGGATCAGCGGATCGACCGCCACCGGCAACCAGATGGGCATCGTCGTCCGGCACGACGCCGACGACGTGGTCATCCGGAACAACGTGGTCAAGGACTCGACGCAGAACGGCATCGCCGTGGTCGACGGTCCGAGCGCGACCGAGGTCTCCGAGAACTCGATCAGCGGTGCCGACATCGGCGTGTACCTGCGCGGCGCCACCGCGTCGTCCGTGACGAACAACACCGTGACCGACGCGCGGATGCACGGCGTCACGACGGTCGGTGCCGCCGACGGCACGCAGATCGAGAACAACACCGTCCGCGGGTCGGGGCCGAGCGCCATCGACCTGGCCCGGTCCGACGGGGCCGCACAGCAGGGCAACACGACGGTGGAGTGGCACTCGACCAAGCCATTCCTGGTCACCCTGCGCGCGATCTTCCAGCCGCTGACCGTGCTCTGGACCGTGCTCCTGCTCGTCGTGCTCATCGCGGCGATCGGCGGGATCCGTCGGCGCCGTTCGGCCGGTCGACGCGAGCACCCGTACGCCAAGCTCGCGCCGTTGTCGAGCTTCACCCGCGGCGCGGTCGACCCGGTGTCGCTCGGTCTGCCCCCGGCGCCGACGGCCCGCGGCTCGCACGCCGCCGACCCGGGCGGCGCGACGCCGCAGACGGCGAGCTGACCGATGACGACACCCCTGCGGAGGTTCCGGTCCCACCTGGTCGTGGGTGCCGTCGGTCTGGTCGTCGGCGCGGTCGTGGTCGGCGGGGTCTGGGTCGCGGCGAGCACGCCGGATGCGCCCCGTGCTGCCGACTCGCCCCGCCCGTCGGAGCGGACCACCGCCCCGACGCCGTCGCCCACCCGGTCGGCGCCGTCGACGGCCCCGACCACGGCGCCGGACGCCGAGCGGGCGGACCTGTCCTGCTCGGCCGATGCGACGACGACGGTCTCGACGGCGAAGGCGCTCGAGGCGGCGCTGTCGAAGGCGACCGCCGGCCAGGTGATCGCGATGGCACCGGGAACGTACACGGGCAACTTCACCGGCAGCGCCGCGGGGACCTCCGCGCAGCCGATCACCCTGTGCGGCCCGACCGGCGCCGTCCTCGACGGAGGCAGCACCGACAAGGGCTACGTCCTGCACCTCGACGGGGCGTCACACTGGCGGCTCGCCGGGTTCACGGTGCAGAACGGGCAGAAGGGCGTCATGTTCGACGACGTCCAGCACACGACCGTCGACGGGATCACCGTGCAGGACATCGGCGACGAGGGCATCCACCTCCGCGCCGGCAGCAGCGACAACACGGTGAGCGGAAGCTCGGTCACGAAGACCGGACTCCGGAAGCCGCAGTTCGGCGAGGGCATCTACGTCGGGTCCTCGAAGAGCAACTGGTGCAAGGTCTCGGACTGCCAGGAGGACCGGAGCGACCGCAACGTCGTCACCGGGAACACGATCTCCGACACCGCCGCCGAGAACGTCGACATCAAGGAGGGCACCACCGGCGGCACGCTGTCGGACAACTCCTTCGACGGTGTCGGCATGCAGGGCGAGGACCACGCCGACTCCTGGGTCGACGTGAAGGGCAACGGCTGGACGATCACCGGCAACCGGGGCGTCCGATCGCCGCTCGACGGGTTCCAGACCCACGAGCTGCTCTCCGGCTGGGGCACCGACAACACCTTCACCGACAACCGCGTCGACCTCGGCAACACCGACGGCGTCGCGTTCGCCTTCCGCCCCGTCGAGGGCAACACCGTCTCCTGCGACAACACCGTGGTCGGCTCGAACGAGTTCAGCACCACGAGCTGCACCGACTGACGCACGACGGTCCCCGCGGTCCGTCCGCACCGTCCACACCCATCCCTTCGCGACCCGAGAGCGAGCCTTCCCATGTCTGCTTCCGTCACCCCGATCCCGGCCACCGGGATGCCACCCGTCGTCGACCACCCCCGCCTGACCGTCATCGGCACCGGGTACCTCGGCGCCACGCACGCCGTCTCGATGGCCGTCCTCGGCTACGAGGTCCTCGGCGTCGACGTCGATCCCGCGAAGGTCGAGGCCCTGGTGGCCGGCCGGGTGCCCTTCCACGAACCCGGCCTGCCCGAGCAGCTCGCCGAGGCCCTCGCCTCCGGTCGGCTCCGGTTCACCTCGTCGCTGCGCGAGGCCGCCGAGTTCGGCGACGTCCACTTCGTCTGCGTGGGGACGCCCCAGCAGCGGGGGTCGCACGCCGCCGACCTCACCTACGTCGACTCGGCCTTCCGCGAGCTCGCGTCGCACATCGACCGGCGTGCGCTCGTCGTGGGGAAGTCGACCGTGCCGGTCGGCACCGCCGAGCGACTCGCCGCGCTCGTCGCGGAGGTCGCGCCGGCCGGCGCCGACGTCGAGGTCGCATGGAACCCGGAGTTCCTCCGCGAGGGCTACGCGGTGCAGGACACGCTGCACCCCGACCGGCTGGTGTTCGGCGTGCGGTCGGCGTGGGCGGAGGCACAGCTGCGGGCGGCGTTCCGACCGATCCTCGACGAGGGGACCCCGCTCGTCGTGGCCGACCTGCCCACGGCGGAGCTCGTCAAGGTCGCCGCCAACTCGTTCCTGGCGACGAAGATCTCCTTCATCAACGCGATGGCCGAGGTCTGCGAGGCGGCCGGGGCGGACGTCAGTGTCCTGGCGAGCGCCCTGTCCCACGACACCCGCATCGGCGGCCGGTTCCTCAAGCCGGGTCTCGGCTTCGGCGGCGGGTGCCTGCCGAAGGACATCCGCGCGTTCTCCGCCCGGGCGCAGGAGCTCGGTGTCGGCCAGGCGGTCCGGTTCCTCGACGAGGTGGACGCGATCAACCTGCGGCGCCGGCAGCGGACCGTCGACCTGGTCACGGAGATGGCCGGCGGATCGGTGGCGGGCAAGCGGATCGCGGCGCTCGGTGCCGCGTTCAAGCCGAACTCCGACGACATCCGCGACGCGCCGGCCCTCGACGTCGCCCGGATGCTCGACGAGGCGGGCGCCGTCGTCACCGTGTACGACCCCGAGGCGATGGCGAACGCCGCCCGCGCGTACCCGACGCTGCGGTACGCGGAGTCGCTCACCGCGGCCGTCATCGACGCGGACGTGGTCGTGCTCCTGACCGAGTGGGCGCAGTTCCGGACGGTGGACCCGCGCGACCTCGGTACCCTCGTGCACCACCGACGCATCGTCGACGGTCGGCACGCGCTCGACGCGGACGCCTACCGCGCGGCGGGCTGGGAACTCCGAGCGCTGGGACGCCCCACGGCGTCGGGCACCGTGGAGATCGCCGTCGACGACCAGGACCGCCTGCCGGCCACCGCCTGACGGCAGGACGTCTCGGTGGGGGTACCGCCGAGGACGCGTCCGGTGCACGACGAGGTGTACCGGACGGTGTGGAGGGGCGACTTCGGGCAGTGCCGCCCCTCCACACGAGGCGCATCAGCCGCCGAGCAGCTCGCCCGCCTGTCGCACCGCGGTCGGAGCACCCGCGAGGTGCCAGTCGTGCCCGTGTGCCCGGACGACGGTCGCGACACCGCCGGCCCCCTCGACGAGCGCGCGCCCCGGGAGCCAGTCCCAGTCGGCGCAGTCCGTCTGCACCCAGAGCCCGATCCGCCCGGCGGCGACGTCCACCATGTCGCACGACCCCGACCCGCTGATCCGGACCGTCGCGGCGGCGGCCAGGAGCGCTGTCATCGGCCCCGTCTCGGCAGCGCGTAGGTGGGAGCTGTTCAGGAACGTCGCCACGCTCGTCGCGGCGAGTGCCACGTCCGGCAGCGGCGGCACGTCCTCGCCGTTGCAGGTGGTCGTGCCGTCGGACGCCACCCAGGTCTCGTCGACGGTCGGTCGGCACACGGCACCGACCCGGAGCACGCCGTCGACCTCGAGCGACACGGCGCTGCACCACGCGGGGAGTCCGGCGACGTAGTTGTAGGTCCCGTCGACCGGGTCGACGGTCCAGCGGCGTCCGTCGGTGCCCTCGGCGCGGGCGCCCTCCTCGCCGAGCACCCCGTCGTCCGGACGGTGCTCGAGCAGCAGTCGGCGGACGAGGTCCTCGGCCGCGCGGTCCGCGGCGGTGACGAGGTCGGCGGCCGAGGTCTTCCGCTCCGCGTCGGTCCCGTCCCGTCGCATGTCTGCTGCGAGCCGAGCGGCGTCGGTCACGAGGGCGGCGGCGAGGGTGTGGTCGTCCATCCCGCCACGCTAGTGGGCGACGGGCGACGGGCGACGGGCGACGGGCAGCGCGCGGCCGCCTCCGCAGCATCGTCAGGACGGCGCACGGGATGTGCTCCGTGCCGTCAGGACACCGTCAGGACCGGCCCACCCTCGCCCGGTCGGTCCCAGTGTGGACGACGTGGACACGTACCGAGACCGACACCCGCATCCCCTCCGCCGCACCGGCTGGCACCCCTGGGGACGGTGCTCCGTGCAGCCCGTCACCCGGGCGCTGTGGAGCGGCCGGACGCTCGAGGTGCACGCTCCGGGCACCACCACCGGTGAGCTCCTGCTGCTCCGGGCGCTCCAGGTCTGGGGCGCTGCCGGCGCTCTCGTGGCGGTCGCCCTCGTCGTGGCACTGCACCGCGTGCCCGTGGTCGGGGTCGTCGTCGCGGTCCTGGTGTACGTGGTCGGCTTCGTCCTGCTCGGCCGGGCGACCCGGCGGGTCCGCCCCGGTGTCCGGACCCTGACGGTCACGGTGTTCCACGGCAACGGTCGGCCGGAGGTGCACGGTGACGACCGGCTCCTCGAGGCCTCGCTCGACCTGCTCTGCCTGGTCGAGGACGCGGTCCGGCGCGGGCAGGTGTCCCGCGTCGAGTACGAACAGGTCTGGGGGCAGGTCTGGCAGTCGATGCCCGAGCCGGCGGTGCGTCCCGCCGCTCGGTCGCGGTCCAACGAGGTCGCGCCGCGCCGTCGGTCGCACCGATGAGCGGAACGCTGAGCGGACCGTGGTGCCGGCCATGCGACCTCCGGCACCGTCCCCCGGACGGGAGGCACGCGGCGGCCCCACCACGCGCCTCCCGTCCGACGTCGTCGTCCGGAACCGTCCGCACAACCGGAAGCAGCTCGCGCCACGGAGGTCCGTGGCGCGAGCTGCCCCGCGTTCTGCGGCAGCACGCCGCGCCGTGCCGCGCGCCGCCCGTCCGGCGGCCGCTACAGGACCGCCTTCGGCACCCGGTGCAGCGTCACCGCGCCGACGGCCGCGAACGGGTGCAGCGGGTCGGGGTCGCCCGACCCGGTGGGGCCACCGAGCTTCGAGTCGCCCACCGCACTGAGCACGGCGTAGGCGTCCTCGGCGGTGAAGCCGTGATCCTCGACCAGGAAGGCGAACGCGTCCTCGTACCCGCGCCGCACGCTCTCCTGCACGGGGTCGCCGAGCCCGACGAAGAGCCACTCGTCGTCGGTCTCGATGCGCGGCGCACGGAGCGGTCGGCCGCCCCGCACCAGGTCGACGGACACGATCGCGGTGCCCTGCGCCTCGATGGCGACGAACGACGACTCGCCCTCCGCCATGATCGCGTGGACGTCCCCGATCGACAGCAGGGCACCGGGGACCCGCACGGGCAGGTACACGGTCGAGCCGGGCCGGGCCTCGGTGACGTCCATGTTCCCGCCCTCCGCGGTTGCGGGCATGATCGTCGAGTTCGTGCCCTCGGCCGGTGCGACGCCGATGCAGCCGATCATCGGCCGGACCGGGAACGCGTGCCGGTCGGTGACGTGCACCACGCCGTCCTCGATCGGGCAGCGGCGGGCGAACACCCCCTCGGGCATCACGTGCTGGAGCGCCCCGGACCCGGGCAGCGACACCGACCAGCCGTGGGTCGTCAGCTCGATGTCGTGGATGTGCACCGCCAGGGTGTCGCCGGGTTCGGCGCCCTCGATCCAGACCGGTCCGGTCACGGGGTTGATCGGTGCCTGCAGCTGCGCGAGGTCGTGGTGCTCGTCGAGCTCGGCGTAGACGGCGTCGGTGGTCTCGAAGCCGATCGTCTCGCCGGTGCCCGGGGTGATGCGGAGCACGGGGTCCCGGTCGGCGGAGAACCCCGGGCGACCGAGGGTGTTCGGCAGGAAGTGGTCGGGCGTGGTCATCGGCGGTCCTCCGCGGTGGTGGTGGCGGGGCCGACGGACCCCTCGCCCAGTGTGCTCGGTTCTTCCGACCCGACCTCTGTCGAGCGGCCGGTCCGGCGGTAGTAGAGGAACACCGCGGCGCCGACGACGAGCCAGATGATCCCGCCGACCTTCGCCTCGACGGCGGCGTTGAGCAGCACGTAGCCGATGATCAGGAAGCCGACGAGCGGCACGACCAGGTGCAGCAGCCAGTTGCGGGACCTCCCCTTCACCACGTGGTGCACGAACACCGACACGTGCAGGAGCATGAAGCCGAACAGGGCGCCGAAGTTCACGAGCGACGAGATCGTGTCGATCTGGCCGACGAAGAACAGCACGAGGATCGCGGAGAGCACCGAGACGACGATGATCGCGTTCTGCGGGACCTGCCGACCGTTGAGCTTGTGGAGGAAGGCCGGCAGCTGCCGGTCGCGGCTCATCGAGAAGAGCAGGCGGCTCGTCGCTGCCTGAGCTGCCATCGCGTTGGCGATGCCGACCGCGAGGACGTTCACGGCGAAGAACGCGGTGGCCCACCCGCTCGACGAGGCCTGCTCGACGATCGAGAAGAAGGCGTTGCCGACCTCGTCGTCCGCGAACGCGTCACGTCCGGCCGCCAGCGCTGAGGCGAGCCAGGTCTGCAGGACGAACAGGAACGCGACGATGACGAGTGCGAGGACCATCGCCGTACCGGCACCGCCGCGGCGGCCGGTCGACTCCTCGGACAGGGTGGAGATGCCGTCGAACCCGAGGAAGCTCAGCACGGCGATCGACAGCGCCGAGGCGATGAGCGGCGCGGACACCTTCGACGGGTCCCACACCTGGTCGGTGCTGAACGATGCGCCGGGGACGGTCCCGCCGGTCAGCGCGACGATCGCGATGACGACGAAGATCGCCACGAACACGAGCTCGATGAGCAGGAAGACCCGGTTCGCGAGCTTCAGCGACGAGACACCGAGCAGGTTGATGACCGTGTTGATCGCGACGAAGACGAGCGCCCACAGCCAGCGGGGCGTGCCGGGGAAGATGCCGACCATGCTCTCGGCCGCGAACACGTAGAGCAGCGTCGGGACGAGCAGGTAGTCGAGCAGGATCGCCCAGCCCGCGAAGAAGCCGGCGGTCGGGTGGATGCCGCGTCCGACGTACGAGAACACACTGCCGGCGAGGGGGATCGACTTCGCCATCTGCGCGTACGCGAGCGCGGTGAAGATCATCGCGACGAGGCCGACCAGGTAGACGAGCGGCACCATGCCGCTCGACGCGTTGTAGACGGTGCCGAAGATCGCCCACGGGGCGATCGGCACCATGAAGACGAGCCCGTAGACGAGCAGGTCGGTGGTGGACACGGAGCGCTTGAGCTCCTGCTTGTAGCCGTAGGCCTCGAGCTGCTGCTGCGCGGAGAGCTCGCTGTGCTGCTGCGACATGTCGGTTCCGTTCGGAGAGACGGTGCGTGGGAAAGAGGGGAGGGACGGCCGGGAGGCGCGTGGCGGGGTGGGCGCGCTCGTCGGGTCCGGTGGGGTGTCGGCCGGGAGGTGCGTGGCGGGGTGGGTGCGCGCCTCCCGTCGGACGGGTGGTCGGCCTGGTGGGCCGGTGCGACCGGCTGTCGGCCGGTCCGGGGGTCAGTCGGTGGGCTGGTCGCCCGGCGCGGCGTCGTCGTGGTCGGCGAGGAACGCTGCGACCACGCGGCGGAACTCCTCGGGCTGCTCCAGGTGCGAGCAGTGGCTCGCCCCGGGGAAGACGTGCTGGCGGACGTCGGCGATGCGCTCGACGAAGGGCTGCCAGGTGGCCGGTGTCGCCTCGTCGTGCTCACCGGCGACGACGAGGGTCGGGACGGCCACGCGGTCGAGCCGGTCGATCACGGTCCAGTCGCGCATCGTGCCGATGACGTGGAACTCGTTCGGCCCGTTCATCGTGTGGTAGACCGTCGGCTCCTGCTCCATCTGGGTCTCGGAGTCGACGAAGTCGGCGGGCATCGGGACGACGCGGCACACGTGGCGCTCGTAGAACACCTGTGTGGCCGCGAGGTACTCGGGGTCGTCGACGGTGCCGGCCTGCTCGTGGCGGGTGAGGGCGTCCTGCACGTCGTCGGGGAGCTGCGCGCGGAGCTCGGCGGCGCCGTCGACCCAGAGCTGCATCGACGCGGGGGAGTTGCAGATCGCGAGCGACCGCAGGTGCTCCGGCTGCGTGACGGCGATCTCGGACCCGAGCATGCCGCCCCAGGACTGCCCCAGGACGTGGTGGTCGTCCAGGCCGAGGTGCGCGACGAGGGCGGCGTACTCGTCCACGAAGAGCTGCGGGGTCCAGTACCCACTGGGAGCGTCGGGGCGGTGGGAGCTCCGACCGCACCCGAACTGGTCGTGGTGCACGACGGTGCGACCGGTCTCGTCGGCGAGGGCCGCGAGGTTCCGGAGGTAGTCGTGGGCCATGCCGGGGCCGCCGTGCAGGACCACGAGCGGGAGCGCCCCGGTGATCGGGGCGTCGGGTTCGGTGACGCGGTACCAGGTCTCGCCGTCCTGGAACGGCATCGTGCCTTCGGTGATGCGGGACATGACGCACAGCATGGACCGAGCAAAGGTCCCCTGCAATACCTTTTCTCGTCCTTTAACGTGGACGAAACGCAAGGAGGGGGCGGAGTGCCAGATCGCGCGACGGAGACCCGGGTCGACGAGGTCGAGGACCGGCTCGTCACGGCCGTTGCCGTGGGCGAGTACCTGCCCGCGTCGCGGCTGCCGCCCGAGCGGGAGCTCGCCGTGCTCCTCGGGGTCGGACGCGTCACGGTGCGCGCGGCCCTCGCACGACTGGTCGACCGCGGGCTGCTCGAGACCCGTCGGGGTCGTGGCGGCGGGACCTTCGTGCGCTCGCAGTGGCCGGACTCGTCCTCCGACGCCGTCGGCCGGACGCTCCTCGCGCGCTGGGCCGGCATCCGCGACACCACCGACGCGATCGCCCTGCTGCACGGCGCACTCGCGACCGCGGCAGCGGAGCGGATCACCGAGGACGAGCGCGCGACGCTGCGCACGCGGCTCGAGGACTTCCGAGCCGCGGCGTCCGGGCTCGAGAAGCAGCAGGCGGACGCGGTGCTCCACCGCGCGATCATCGACGCCGCCCGCAACCCCGTGCTGGCCGCGGCGCTCGCCGACCTCGAGTCGCAGGTGTCCATCGCGGCGCCCGCGCACCTCTGGGGGACCGCCGAGGGCATGGCCGAGATGGAGGAACGCGCGCTCCGCGAGCACGAGGGGCTCGTCGACGCCGTTTGTGACGGCCGTGCGGTCGACGCCGGCGTGCTCGCGCGGCGTCACGTCGGCATCGACCTCGAACTCCTGGAGCGGGCGATGCTCCGAGCGGGTCAGGTCCCGACCACCTGACCGCTGACCGAGCGCGACCACGTGGCGGGCTCAGGGCGGCGTCGAGCCCTCCAGTCGTGCCTCCTCGGCGTCGTAGCCGGCCCGGACCTGCCGGAGCACCACGTCGTCGATCTCGTCGTCGTCCCGGAGCCGCAGCAAGGTGGCGGCCTTGTGCCGCACCAGGGCGAGCTCGAGGGCGACCGTCGCGTCGTGGCGCTGCAGCGTCGGGTGGTCCCCGTCGTCCTCCTCGCGCGCCTGGATGACGTCGAGGTGCGCCTCGAGGTCCCGCCGCACGCGGTCGATGGTCGCTCGGTCGGCGCCGGCCTTCCGGGCCAGCCGGGGGAGTGCGTCGAGGGCCTCCTCGACGGCGGTGCGCTCGGCGTAGCGGCGTTCCTCCCCGACGGACTCGTCCTCGGGGAGCGCTGCGCGCCGCAGGACGGCGGGCAGCACGAGCGCCTGACCGACGATGGTGACGACGACCACGCCGGCGGTCACGAACACGATGAGGTCGCGGTCCGGGAAGGTCCCACCTGACTCGAGCGTGCGCGGGACGGCGACGGCCATCGCCAGGGAGACGGCGCCGCGGAACCCGGCGAAGCCGCTCACGAGTCGGTCGCGGCGGCCCTCGCGGGGCGCGCCGCCGAAGCGTCGGGTGACGAGCCAGACCGTCCCGCCGATCGTGCCCTCGAAGGCGAAGCGGACGAGGACGAGCACCACGGACACCGCCAGGACGAGACCGATCCCCGTCCAGAGCTCACGGGCTTCCAGAGCGCGGGCAGCGACCATCGCCTCGATCCCGACGAGCACGAACAGCGCGCCGTTCAGCAGGTAGGTCAGGAAGGACCAGAACGCGCGGACCTGCTGGCGGGTCTCCGCCCGGTCGAGCTTCGGCGCGACCTGACTGACGACGATGCCCGCGGCGACGACGGCGAGCACCCCGGACGCACCGATCGCCTCGGCGCCGAGGAAGGCCGCGAACGGGACGAGCAGCGTGACGAGGTTCTCGAGGACGACCGTGTCGACCCGCCGCAGCACGAGGGAGCCGAGCCAGGCGGCGAGGAGCCCGGCCGCGACCCCGCCGACGTACGACAGGACGAGCATGCCGGACACGCTCCAGAAGGTGAGCTCCTGGGTGCCGACGGTGACGGCGACCGCGATGCCGTAGACGACCAGGGTCGTGCCGTCGTTGACCAGGCTCTCCGCACGGAGCACGGTGACGTTGCGGCGGGGCAGCATCCTCGTGAGCACACCGACGGCGGTGGCGTCGGTCGGGGCGACCGCTGCACCGAGCACCCACGCCGGCCCCCACGGCATCCCGAGCAGGTGCAGGAGCGTGGCGACGACACCGGCGGTCACGACCACGAGCACCGTGCCCATGAGGACGATCCCGCGCAGGTTCTTCCGGATCTCGCGGAGCGAGGTGGTCAGGCTCTCCCAGTAGAGCAGCGCGGGGAGGAACAGCAGCAGGACGGCGTCCGCCGGTAGCTCGACCCGGCCGAACGTGGGGACGAAGGCGAGCAGCGCGCCGATGACGAGCAGGAGCACGGGCGGTGCGATCCTGATCCGGTCGGCGACCGCAGCCGTCACGGCGATGGCGAGCCCGAGGGCCACCACCAGTTCTGGACCGAGCACGTGTCTCCTCAAGGGTTCGTCCGACGCGTCAGTCAACGCCGGACGGGCTGCGCGCCCTTCCCGATCGGTCCGACGAGCGCGGCCGAGAGCGGTCGGAGGGGCTAGCCTCCTGCGTGTGGGGGATCGGACCGGGGTCGATGTGCTGCGGAGAACGGTGGGGCCGAGGGCTCGTCGTCGGCTGACCGTCGCGCTGGTCGTCACTGCTGCCGTCGTGCTGCTGTCGGGCTGTGTCGGGCAGCCACCCGGCACCGCAGGCGACGTCGTCGGGTCTCCGGACCCGGGTCGCGCCGACGTGCAGCACGACGGGCCCGAGCCGACCGCGATGCACCTCGAGGACGGCGTCGAGGTCTGGGACCTCACCGGCACACCGAGCGTCGAGACGTTCGGCGTCGACACCGACGGCGGGTCACCGGTCCGGAACGCGGTCGCTGCCTTCAGTTCCACCGACGATCGACCAGCTCGCTTCCTCCTGCCGGGGGACCAGGTCGTCGACCTGCCGGTCGACGAGGTGATCGTGACCGTCGACGACTTCCCGGACGGGCTGACGGACTCCACCGGGCAGGTCATCACACCACCCGGTCGGTCGTTCGTCCTGCAGGTCGAGGGACCGTCGACGTCCGGTGCGGCCGCAGGGGTCGAGGCGTACCGACACGCACTCGGAGCGGCAGCCCTGCCGACGAGCGCCGCGGACGAGTTGCAGGAGAAGGTGGACTCGGTCCCCTCGATCGATGAGACGGAGACGAGCGGGCGGCTGGGAGCGAGCACCGACGTACCGGTGCCGGACGGGATGTCCGCGGCGCTGAGCTCGCGGTTCCGTCCGTCGGACACGACGCCGACGTTCCGGATGCAGTTCTTCGTGTCGTGGGCGCCGGTGCCCATCCCGTGAGGCGCGCAGCGGCGACGGCTGGACCGTGAGCCTGCGCTCAGCTGCCGAGTCCGGCGACCAGGTTGATCACGCTCGCGATCACCACCGTGCCGAAGAAGAACGACAGGAGCGCGTGCCGCAGGGTCGTCGCCCGGATCGTGCTCGCCGTGATCGTCGTGTCCGACACCTGGTAGGTCATGCCGACCGTGATGGCGAAGTACGCGAAGTCCGTGTACCGCGGAGGCTCCTGCTGGTTGAAGTCCACGCCACCGGGCGTCCCGCTGTAGTAGAGCTCGGCGTACCGCAGCGTGAAGAGCGTCTGCACGAGCAGCCAGGACAGCAGGACGCTCACGACACCGAGCGCGGCCGCCAGGTCCTGCGCCGTCCCGTGCAGCCCCCGCGCGGTGCTCAGCACGACGAGGATCGCGACGACGCTCGCCGCGGACGCGCCGACGAGCAACAGGTCGGACGCCGTCCGCTGCGGGTCCTCGCGAGCAGCCCACCGGGCCGTGCGGTCCGCGTCGGCACGGAGCAGCGGGAACGCCGTCACGACGTACACGGCACAGGCCGCGGCCCAGCCGACGGAGGCCGCCCAGCGAGGGCCCACGGTCAGGGCGGTGACGGCGGCGACGACCAGCCCCACCGAGACCATCGACACGAGCCGGTGACGGTAGCGAGGCGACCGGCCGACGCGCGGATCCAGGGGTGTGCTCATGCCGCTCAGCATGCTGACCGGAACCGTCAGGGCGCCCCGGACACCGGGAACCGGCGCTGAGCGTGCACCCAGGGCATCGACGAGAGCGGCGCTGCTCCGACGACCGTCGCCGTCCGAGCGGTGTCGGTCAGCCGACCACCGTCCGCCGCCGCAGCCGCCGAGCCCACGCCCGCCACGGCAGCGAGGTCGCCAGGGCGAGCCCGATCACGACGGTGCCGAACCACGCGACGACCGCCCCCGGCACGGGGACGAGCAGGCTGGTCCAGAGCAGCACGGCGAGGACGCCGAGGACGTACGCGGCCCCGGCCTTCAGGTACCGGAGGCGCTTGAGCGTCGCCGCCTGGTCAAGTCGGGACGTCGTGCGGGCGAGGAACACCGCGCCGACGGCGATCGCCGCGACCGCGAGTGCGGCCTGCTCGAGGGCACCGAGCCCGTCGGCGCCGAGCACACCAGAGCCGGACAGGCTGTACACGCCGTCGAGGATCTCGAACAGCATGAAGACCACGAGCCCACGCTCGAACACGACCGTCGAGGCGTACACGTGGATCCGCCACGACCCGCGTGTCCCGACCGCTCCGGTCGCCGTGCCGTCGACACCCCGGAGCGCCCGGCGCGCGATGCGCTTCGACGCCAGGTACGCCGCGACGCCGGACACACCACCGAGGGCGACGGGCAGCACCGTGCCGGGCGCCCAGGCATCCTGCTGCCCGACGAGGACGGTGGTCACGAGCACGCCGGTCGCCGCGGTGACCACCGACCAGACGCGCGGCCGGGCGACGCGGGCGAGTCGCGCCTCCAGGCCGCCCAGCCAGGACCGTCGTGTCAGACGGTCGGTGTTGAACAGGTACTCGGCGAACACCAGCCAGATGAAGGCCGCGCCGAACGCGGCCAGCGCGGGCCGGACCTCGGCGAGGTGCGCGGAGAAGGACCCGGGGGCGAACACCGCCTCGTCGACGGCGGTCGCGGGGTCCGTCGCCCCGCCGACGGCGACGGCCGCCGGCGGTAGGAGCAGGCGCATGGCGAGGACCCCGGCGACGATGCCGAGGGACAGGAAGAGCCGCCGGGCGGGGGAGTGCAGACGACCGGCGATGCCGGCCATCGGCACCGACGAGTCGGCGGCCATCGCGATCTCGAGGACGGCGAGCGCAGCGAACGCCAGGGCGGCTGCGGGGCCGAACGCGATCCACGCGACAGCAGCGGCAGCCGCGGTGAGGAGGAGCGGGACGGTCAGGAGCGATCTCGTGGCCATGTCCCCATGCAGCACCGGTCGCCTGGACCGCGCGTCCGTCCCGTCTGGCAGACGCCCAGGAGGCACCGGTGCGTTCGTCGGGACGGGTGACGGCCCGTCCCCACTTGCGGGGACGGGCCGTCGGGTCCGGTGACCGGTGGGTCACCGAGGGGCGGTCGCGACCTCAGTCGTGGAACGTCTCGATCGACGCGCCGAGTGAGTTGAGGCGCTCCTGCAGCTGCTCGTAGCCGCGGGCGATGATGCCGACGTTGCGGAGGACGCTCTCGCCCTTCGCCGCGAGCATCGCCAGCAGGATCACGACCGCGGGACGCAGCGCCGGCGGGCAGCTGACCTCGGCTCCCGAGAAGTGCGTCGGACCGGTGACGTCGAGACGGTGCGGATCACGCAGGGTCACGCTCGCACCGAGGCGCGTGAGGTCGAGCAGGTGGATCGCCCGGCCCTCGTACACCCAGTCGTGCACGAGCGTGGTGCCCTCGGCCATCGCCGCGATGACGACGAAGAACGGCAGGTTGTCGATGTTCAGGCCGGGGAACGGCATCGCGTGGATCTTGTCGATCGGCGCGTGCAGCTCGGACGGGTGCACCGTGATGTCGACCAGGCGGGTGCGGCCGTTGGCGGCGGCGTACTCGTCGCTGACGTCGAAGCGCAGGCCCATCTCGGCCAGGGTCGCCAGCTCGATCTCGAGGAACTCGATCGGCGCACGGGTCACCGTGAGGGTGGACTCGGTGACGATGCCCGCGGTCAGCAGGCTCATCGCCTCGACCGGGTCCTCGCTGGGCCAGTAGTCGACGACCTCGTCGATCCGGCTCTTGCCGGTGATGCGGAGCGTCGTCGAGCCGATGCCCTCGACCTGCACACCGAGGAGCTCGAGGAAGAAACAGAGGTCCTGCACCATGTAGTTGGGGCTGGCGTTGCGGATCGTCGTGACGCCGTCGCGTGCGGCCGCGGCGAGGATCGCGTTCTCGGTGACGGTGTCGCCACGCTCGGTCAGCACGACGGACTTCGTCGGCACCTCGGTGTTCGCGACGTCGACCTCGTACCAGCCGGAGGTCGCCTCGACGTCGACGCCGAACGGGCGGAGTGCGATGAGGTGCGGCTCGACCGTCCGGGTGCCGAGGTCGCAGCCGCCGGCGTAGGGCAGCCGGAACGAGCCGTAGCGGCCGCTGAGCGGACCGAGGAACATGAGCACGCTGCGGGTGCGGCGAGCCGCGTCGGCGTCGATCGCGTCGAGGTGCAGGTCGGACGGCGCGACGATCTCGAGCACCTCGCCGCCCTCGGACCACGTGACGGTCGCGCCGAGGCTGCGGAGCACGTCGATGATGCGGTCGACCTCGACGATGCGGGCGACCTTGTGCAGGCGGGTGACCCCGCGGTTGAGCAGGGACGCGCAGAGCAGTGCGACCGCGGCGTTCTTGCTCGAGTTCACCGCGATCGAACCGCTGAGCTTCCGACCGCCCTGCACGCGGAGGTGCGCGCGCTGCGGGGCGCCACCGATGGACACGATCTGCTGGTCGAGGGCGTCGCTGATGCGCGTGAGCATCTCGAGCGACAGGTTCTGACCGCCCTGCTCGATGCGGTTGATCGCGCTCTGGCTGGTCCCGACGCGCTCGGCCAGCTGGGACTGGGTCATGTTGCGGCCCTTGCGGGCGCCCCGGATCAGGGCGCCGACCTCGCGCAGCGGAGCGGCGGGCGCGGTGCCGGTCGGCTCGGCGGGCGTGACGACGGTGGTGGTGTCGGACATGGACGTCACGGTAACACGGTGGTGAGATAAAACAGGAGACATCATGCGGCTGATTCGCAGGATCGGATCGGGAATAACTCGTCCATGAGAAGTTGTCCGACGGGTGTTCAACCGCAGTGGCAGCCCCGCTTACGTCGCTCGTCCGCCCGCCGATAGGCATCGGTGCACACCCACGGACGGGTCTGCATCCCGCCCCACGGACGGCGGCGGGACGATCGAGAACCAGGACGGGCCATGATCGTCGTCACACGACTCAACGGCAGCGCATTCGCTGTCAACCCCGACCTCGTGGAGCGCATCCAGGAGACGCCGGACACGACGCTCATCATGGTCGACGGCGCCAAGTACATCGTCCGCGAGTCCATGGCCGAGGTCATCGGCCTCGTCGCCGCCTACCGCGCCCGGATCGTCGGCATGGCCTACGGCACGGACACCGCGACGACCGCGACCGGACCGCAGCCCACGCTCGCCCCGGTCGCGCCGCTCGCCGCCGGACGCCGGGACGGGGGTCGCTGACGTGGACATCGCAACGATCGTCGGGATCCTCCTCGCCTTCGGCGCCCTGTTCGGCATGGCGCAGATGGAGCACGTCGAGATGGCGGGCCTGTTCCTGCCCGCTCCGATGCTCCTCGTCTTCGTCGCGACCATCGGCTGCGGCGTCGCGAGCACGACCATGAAGGACGCCCTCGCCGCCTTCAAGACCGTTCCGAAGGCGTTCACCGGCAAGGTGACCCCGCCGCAGACCGTCATCGACGACGTCGTCGGGCTCGCCGAGACCGCCCGTGCGAACGGACTGCTCGCGCTCGAGCAGGAGGCCGACAAGCACGACGACCCGTTCATGAAGAAGGCCCTGCAGAACATCGCGGACGGCACCGACGGCGACGAGCTCCGGATCCTGCTCGAGGACGAGATCGAGTCGAACGCGGCACCGATGCGGAGCGCCAGCGCGTTCTTCATGGGCCTCGGCGGCTTCGCCCCGACGGTCGGCATCATCGGCACCGTCGTGTCGCTCACCCACGTGCTGGCGAACCTCGGAAAGCCCGACGAGCTCGGCCCGCTCATCGCGAGCGCGTTCGTCGCGACGCTCTGGGGCCTGCTCACCGCGAACTTCCTCTGGTTGCCGTTCGGCGGCAAGCTCCGGAAGCTCGCGCAGCTCGAGGCCGACCGGCAGACCCTGCTCATGGAGGGCCTGCTCGCGGTGCAGGCCGGCAGTCAGCCCCGACTGCTCGGCGAGCGGCTCACCGCGATGGTCCCGCCCGCCGCCCGCGGTGCCGGCGGCAAGGACGGGAAGGCCGCGAAGGCCTCCGCCGACGACCAGCAGCTGGCGGCGTGAGCATGAGCGCGAACCCCCGCGGACGTGGTCGCGGCCGGAAGAAGGGCCACGACGAGGCCGAGCACCCGGACGAGCGCTGGATGGCGTCCTACATGGACATGATCACGGTGCTCATGTGCATGTTCCTCGTGCTCTTCGCGATGTCGTCGGTCGACCAGGAGAAGTACATCGCGCTGAAGAACTCACTCGCGACCGGCTTCGGCGAGGTCAAGTCCGAGAAGGTCGACACCGCCTCGGGCACGATCGTGTCGAAGTCCCAGGTGACGAAGGACGGCAAGGGGTACGCGACGGACAAGTCGGACGCCGACCACTCGACCGCTGCGTCCGGCGCCGACGACACGAACGTCGACCCGGCGTCGACCGCCGTGCCGCCGGTGGCGTCGAAGGCCGACCTGGCCGCGGCGCAGCGGGAGCTCGACGACCTCAAGGCGATCGAGGCGGCGATCCAGGGGAACCTCGACCAGGCGGGGGAGTCGTCGAAGGTGCAGTTCGCCGTCGACGACCGTGGCCTGACGGTCCGGCTCGTCGGCAGCGAGACGTACTTCGCGACGAACAGCGCCGACCTGTCCGACCAGGCCCGCCGGATCATGGACGCCATCGCCCCGGTCCTGAAGACCAGCGGGCACGACGTCAGCGTCGAGGGCCACGCCGACCAGCGGAACTCCACCGCGCCGTACGCGACGAACTGGGAGCTCAGTGCCGCCCGCGCGACCGGGGTGCTCCGCGACCTGGTCGAGCGCGGCGGGATGCCGGCCGACCACGTGCAGAGCGTCGGGTTCGGGTCGAGTCGCCCGCTCGCGAAGGGCGCCAGCGACGCGGACAACACCCTGAACCGCCGGGTCGACATCGTGGTGCTGTCGAACCAGGACCAGGACGTCAGCGAGCTGATGCCGGCCCTCGCGACCGCGCAGGACGGAGCACGCCAGGGCTGACGACAGGACCGCCCCAGAACAGGGCACAGCGCTGACGCCTGCCCGCCGGCGTCCGACAGACGCACCCGTGACCGAGACCCTGCCCGCGCCCGAGGTGTACGACTTCGCGCGCCCGTCGACGCTCGCCCGCGAGCACGCACGGGTGCTCGAGCTCGCCTTCGAGACGTTCGCGCGGCAGTGGGGCACGCAGCTCACCGCGAAGGTGCGTGCCGTCAGCCAGGTCACCTGCGAGCAGGTCTCGATGACGACGTACGACGAGTACGCCGCGTCCCTGCCCGCCCTGACCGGCATGGTCCTGCTGCCGATCGCCGACACCGCGCCGAAGGGCGTGCTCCAGGTCCCGCTCGACGCCGCGCTGACGTGGGTCTCCCACGCGCTCGGCGCCTCGAAGCCGCTGCCGACCCCGGAGCGCACCTTCACGCCCATCGAGCAGGCGCTCGTGCGGAAGATCGTCGAGGACGCCCTCGACGACCTCCGCTACTCGTTCGGCGGGCTCCTCGCGCACGAGGTCACCACCGGCGGCTTCCAGTTCAACAGCCAGTTCGCCCAGGCCGCGCAGAAGGGCGACCTGATGATCGTCGCCGCGTTCTCGATCCGGGTCGGTGACCGGGTCGCCCCCGGCACGGTCGCGCTGCCCGCCGAGGCCGTGCTGCCGCAGCTCGGCGAGGACACGACGAGCGTCTCCGCCGCCGACGCCCGCGCCCTGCTCGACGCCCAGCTCGCGAACGTCCCGGTCGGCGTCAGCCTGCACTTCGCCCCCGCCGCCGTGCTGCCCACGCAGGTGCTCCGGTTGGCCGTCGGCGACGTCCTGCCGCTGCCGCACCCGCAGCACCGGCCCCTCACCATCGCGGTCGACGGCGAACCCGTCGGCACCGCGGCCGTCGGCGCGAACGGGTCGCGCCTGGCCGGCATCGTCGTCACCACCACCGATCCGGAGCAGCACGCATGAGCGCCACCACCACCCTCCACGCCACCGCTGCCGACCAGCTCGCCGCGCAGCTCCCGACGGCGGCGCCCCTGACCGCAGTGCCCCTGCCGGGAGGCGCGACCCCGGTCGTCCTCGAGGCCGCGGTCGACGGCGTGGTCGCGTCCTTCGTCGGCGGACTCTCCGCGGACCTCGCGCTGGTCCTCACCGACCTCGGCGCCGTCGTCGCCGCGGGCGGCGCCGACGCCGGCCTCGTCGACGTCACCGACGTGCTCCGTCCGTCGCTCGAGGCAGCGGCCACCGTGCTCGGCGTCGGCGTGCTGGGCGACGCCCGCCGCGAGTCCGCCGCGTCCCTGTTCGCCGACCCGGAGACGGTCGTGTTCGAACTCACCGCGGGCGGGGTCCCCGGCGGCTGGTTCGGCCTGCGCGTCCGCGAGAACGGCACGGTCTCGGCACCGCTCGCCGCCGGCGCGGTCCCCGCCGGCAACCTCGGCCGCATCAACAACGTCGAGATGACCCTGACCGTCGAGATCGGCCGCACCCGGATGTCGGTGCGTGACGTGCTCGGCATGGAGCCCGGTGCGGTGGTCGAGCTCGATCGCAGCGCCGGCGCCCCCGCCGACGTGCTGCTCAACGGCCGGCTCATCGCCCACGGTGAGGTGGTCGTCGTCGACCAGGACTACGCGGTCCGCATCACCAAGATCCTCGACGTCGCCGAGGCGGTCTGACCCGTGGACACCTTCTGGATGACCCTCCGGGTCGCCGTCTCGCTCGGCGTCGTGCTCGCCCTCATGTGGGTGCTGCACCGCCGTGCGACGAAGGGCGGACTCGGAGCCGCGAAGGCCCGCGGACGCCGCTCCGCCGCGGTCGAGGTCGTCGGCCGGCATGGGATCGGCGGCAAGGCGAGCGTCGTCGTCGTGGACGTCGAGGGCGAGCGACTCGTGCTCGGTGTGTCCGAGCAGAGCGTCTCGCTGCTCCGGAGCGGCCCGACGCCAGCGCCCGAGCTGACCATCGTGACCGGCCCGGTGGTCCTGCCTACCGAGCCGCGCACGCCGGCGCCGGCCACGACCGCGGACCGGTTCCGCGCGGAGCTGGAGCGGCAGGAGCACGCGACCACGGGCCTCCCGGCGGACATGCCGGCCGAGCGCGCGACGGACGCCGTGACGGGCACGACCGCGACGCCGCTCCCGATGCGGCCCCGTGGCAGCGCCCGCCGGCCCGCGCGCGCCGTCGTGCCGACCGCGCAGCAGCTGCAGGGCTCCGTGCTCTCCGCCGACACGTGGCGGCAGGCCGCGGCCGCGCTCCGAGGCCGGCGGGCCGGGTGACGGCCGCCGTCCGGACCGGCCGCACCGCAACCCTCGTCGTCCTCGGGCTCGCGACGGTCGCCGGCCTCGTCCTCCTCACTGCCACCGGCGCGCACGCCGTCGGCGTGACGGAGCCGACCGCCCCGGCGACCCCGACCGCACCCGCCAGCGGCGACTTCAGCGTCAGCGTGAACGGTCCCGACGGCACGCCGTCCTCGGCGATCGTCACGCTCCTCGGCATCACCCTGCTCAGCGTCGCACCGGCGCTGCTGCTCATGATGACGTCGTTCACGAAGATCTTCGTGGTGCTCGCGATGACCCGGAACGCCCTCGGGCTCCAGGGCATCCCGCCGAACCAGGTGATCGCCGGGCTCGCACTGTTCCTGTCCCTGTTCGTGATGGCGCCGGTGCTCGGGCACATCAACGACGACGCGCTGCAGCCCTACCTGGCCGGGCACATCGACTTCGCGAAGGCGGTCGAGGTCGGCACGAAGCCGCTGCGGACGTTCATGCTGCACCAGACCCGCGAGGAGGACGTCGCGCTCATCACGCGCGCCGCCGGCCAGGCGAATCCGAAGGACCTCGACGCCGTGCCCATGACGACCGTCATCCCGGCGTTCGTGATCTCCGAGCTCCGGAGCGCCTTCATCATCGGGTTCGTCATCTTCATCCCGTTCCTCGTCATCGACCTCGTCGTCTCCGCCGCGCTCATGTCGATGGGCATGATGATGCTGCCGCCGGTGATGATCTCGCTGCCGTTCAAGATCCTGCTGTTCGTCCTCGTCGACGGGTGGGGGCTCATCATCACGTCCCTCATCGAGAGCTACCAGGTGGTGCACTGATGAACCAGCAGGCGGTCATCGACCTGACCCTCCAGGCGCTCGTGGTGGCGGGCAAGCTCGCGGCACCGGTGCTCGTGACGTCCCTCGTCGTCGGCTTCGCGATCTCGCTCTTCCAGTCCGTGACGCAGATCCAGGAGGTGACGCTCTCGTTCGTGCCGAAGGCCGTCGCCGTGGCGATCGCACTGGTCGTCTGCGGCAACTGGATGATCGCCGAGATGATCGCGTTCACCCACGCCGCGTTCGACGTGATCCCGAAGCTCCTCGGGACGTAGCCGTGGACCTCGCCATCGACGCCGACCAGCTCGAAGCGACCATGCTCGCCGGGGTCCGACTGGTCGCCTTCTTCGTGATCGCGCCGCCGTTCGCCTACAAGGCGTTCCCCGGCACGGTGAAGGTGATCCTCGGGCTCGGCCTGGCGATCGGCGTCGCACCACGGGTCGGGCTCGGGTACACCGCGCTCGACACCGGCGGGTTCCTGCTCGCCCTGCTCACCCAGCTGCTCGTGGGCCTCGGCCTCGGCTTCCTCGTCTACCTCGTCTTCGCCGCCGTGCAGTCGGCCGGTGGGCTGATCGACCTGTTCGGCGGCTTCACCCTGGCGCAGGCGTACGACCCGCAGTCCCAGGTGAACGGCGCCCAGTTCACCCGGCTGTTCCAGATGGCGTCCCTCGCGCTGCTCTTCGCCAGCGGCGGGTACCAGCTCATCGTCGCCGGGCTCGTCCGGTCCTTCGACGCGGTGCCGCTCGTCGCCGCGGACGGGTCGCCCGGGACCCTCGCGATGGGCGGCTTCGCATCGGTCCTGGTGCACGCCGCGTCGCAGATGTTCCTCGCGGCGCTGCAGATCGCCGGCCCGCTCGTCGTCGTCCTCTTCCTCGCCGACGTCGGGCTCGGGCTCCTCACCCGCGTCGCGCCTGCGCTCAACGCGTTCCAGCTGGGCTTCCCGATCAAGATCGGGCTCACCGTCGTCTTCGTCGGCGCGCTCTTCATGGCCCTGCCGGCCGTCGTGTCGTCCCTGACCGGCGACGCGGTGGCCGCGATCACCGGGCGGGGGTGAGGCGACGTGTCCGACGGAGGGAGCGGGGAACGCTCCGAGAAGGCCACCCAGAAGCGGATGCAGGAGGTGCACCGCAAGGGGCAGCTCGGCCGGTCGCAGGACCTCGGCGCCTGGGTGGGCATCGCGATGGCCGCGCTGGTGATGCCCGCAGCCATCGGCAACGCCGCGGGCGCGGGGGAGCAGCAGCTCCGCGTCGTGCAGCACGTCATCGCCGACCCGACGATCCCCGCGGTCCGGCAGGCCCTGTCCGACGCGCTCGGGTCCGTCGCCGCGACCGTGGGCCCGATGCTCGCCGTCGTCGCGGTCGCCGTCGCCGCCGTGTCGGTCGCGCAGGGCGGCGTGCACTTCCGACGGATGACCCCGCAGCCCGACCACTTCGACCCGGTCGCCGGGTTCAAGCGGGTCTTCGGGGTGCAGGCGCTGTGGAACGGCGTGAAGGCGCTGCTCAAGACCGCCGTCGTCGGCCTCGTCCTCTGGTTCGCCGTGCAGTCGCTCGTGCCCGTCCTGATGACGAGCGGCTCGCTGCCGCTGTCGTCGGTGCTCGACGCGGCGCGCGAGGGCACGGGCACCCTGCTCCGTGCCGCAGTCGCCGCCGGGCTCGTGCTCGCCGCGGTCGACGTCCTGGTGGTCGTGCGCCGCAACCGGAAGCGCACGATGATGACCAAGCAGGAGGTCAAGGACGAGGCGAAGCGCACCGACGGCGACCCGCTCGTGAAGGGGCAGCGCCGGTCCCGGCAGCTCGCGATGAGCCGCAACCGGATGATCGCCGCGGTCGGGGACGCCGACGTCGTCATGACCAACCCGACGCACTACGCGGTCGCGCTCCGCTACGAGCCTGGGAAGTCCGCGCCCCGGGTGGTCGCGAAGGGCGCCGGCCCCGTGGCAGACGTCATCCGGTCCACCGCAGAGACGTCCCGCGTGCCGATCGTCCGCGACGTCCCCCTGACCCGGGCCCTGCACGCGGCCTGCGAGCTCGGGCAGGAGGTCCCGGTCGACCTCTACACGCCGGTCGCCCGGGTGCTCTCGTTCGTCATGGCCCTCAAGGCCCGCGGTGCCGCCGCCGGCACGTACGCCGCGCCGACACCGACCACCGCCGACGAGGTCGCGACCGTCCTCGACCCCACCACGCTCACCGGCGACGCCCGACCTCGGCGTCTCCGCACCCGTCCGTCCACCACCGAAGGGGCACCCGCATGAACCGCAAGGACCTGCCCAAGCTCGCCGTCCCGGTCTTCATCGTCGGCATCGTCCTGCTGCTGATCCTGCCCGTGCCGTCGTTCCTGCTCGACGTGCTCATCATCCTGAACATCCTGCTGGCGCTGGTGATCCTGCTCACGACACTGTTCGTGAAGAAGCCACTCGACTTCTCGGTGTTCCCGTCGCTGCTCCTCGTCGCGACGCTCTTCCGACTGGGGCTCAACGTGGCGTCGACGCGCCTGGTGCTCGGCGAGGGGTTCGCGGGCGACGTCATCCAGGCGTTCGGCCACGTCGCGGTGTCCGGCTCGATCATCATCGGCGCGGTCGTCTTCCTCATCCTCGTCGTCATCCAGTTCGTCGTCGTGACGAAGGGCGCCGAACGCGTCGCCGAGGTCGGGGCGCGGTTCACCCTCGACGCCATGCCAGGCAAGCAGATGGCGATCGACGCGGACCTCAACGCCGGGCTCATCACCGACGCCGAGGCGAAGGAGCGTCGCGCGGCCGTCTCCGCCGAGGCCGACTTCTACGGCGCGATGGACGGCGCGTCGAAGTTCGTCAAGGGCGACGCGATCGCGGGCATCCTCATCATCGTCATCAACCTGGTCGGGGGCATCGCCATCGGGATGCTGCAGAACGGGCTGTCGGTCACCGACGCGCTGTCGAAGTACGGCATCCTGACGATCGGCGACGGGCTCGTCACGCAGATCCCCGCGCTGCTCATGGCGGTGTCCACGGGCATGATCGTCACCCGGTCCGGCGCGGAGACCGAGATCGGCGCCTCGGCCACCACGCAGCTGACGCAGTCCCGGAACGCGCTGATGATCGCCGGGGTCGCCGCGATCGCGATGGGTTTCATCCCCGGCATGCCGATCGTCCCGTTCCTGCTCATCGGCGCAGGGCTGCTGTTCGCCGGGTGGCGGCTTTCGCGACAGGCCGCGCAGCAGGCGGCGGCGGCCGAGCAGCAGCAGGCGCTCGAGGCCGCGGCGCCCTCGGCGGACAGCCCCGAGGACCTGCTCGAGCAGATGCGCGTGCACGCGCTCGAGATCCTGCTCGCGCCGGACCTGGTCGACATGGTGTCCGGCTCCTCCGACGACCTGCTCGGCCGGGTGCGTGCCCTCCGTCGGAAGATCGCGGTCGACATGGGGATCGTCGTGCCGCCCGTCCGGACCCGGGACAGCATCGAGCTGCCGCCGTCGACGTACGCCATCCGGATCGCCGGCGTCGAGGCCGGACGGGGCACCGCGCCGTCCCGCAGCGTGCTCGCGCTCGGCGACCAGCTCGACGGGCTGCCCGGGACCGCCACGGTGGAGCCGGTGTTCGGCCTCGCCGGCAAGTGGGTCCCCGCAGAGCTCCGGCACGCGGCCGAGATGACCGGCGCGACCGTCATCGACCGGGTGTCCGTGCTCGTCACGCACCTGCAGGCCGTCATCGGCGACAACGCCGCGCGGCTCCTCACCCGCGAGGACGTCAAGGTGCTCACCGACGGCGTCAAGCAGGTCAACCCCGCCGCGGTCGAGGAACTCGTCCCCGGCATGCTGTCCCTCGCCGAGGTCCAGCGGGTGCTCCAGGGGCTGCTCGCCGAGCGCGTGCCGATCAACGACCTCGGCCGCATCTGCGAGGCGCTGACCCTCCGCGCGAAGGTGTCGACCGACCCCGAGGGACTCGTCGAGGCCGCCCGCGCCGCCCTCGGCCCGGCGCTGCCCGCCCGGCACGCGGAGGCCGGCACGCTCCGGGTCATCATGATCGACCCGCTGCTCGAGCAGTCGATGCTCGAGGGGCTGCGGCCGTCCGAGCAGGGCACCCAGATCGTGCTCGACGCGCACCGCATCGAGCAGGTCCTCGGCTCCCTGCGCGACGCCGTGCGCAGCGTCGAGGAGCAGGGCCTGTCCGCCGTGCTCGTCTGTGCGCCGCAGCTCCGGCCGGCCGTGCACCGCATGGTCTCGGCCCAGGCGAACGGCCTGCCCGTGCTCTCCTACCAGGAGGCCACCGCCGCGGGCTCCACCATCGAGACCGTGGGAGTCGTCCGTGCCGCCGACCCGATCGCTGCGTAGCGGCCCCACGCTCGAGGCGGTCCGCGACGCCCTGCGCGCCGAGTTCGGCGCCGGCGCCCGGATCGTCTCGGCGGAGCGCGTGTCCACCCCGGGGATCGGTGGGCTCTTCCGCCGCACCCACGTCGAGGCCGTCGTCGAGGTACCGGACCCGCTCGACCCGCCGACCGCACGCGTCGCCATCGCCGACGGTCCGGTCACGCGGATCGGCATCGCCGCGCTCCTCGCCGACGCGGAAGCGGCCGAGGCACGCATCGCCGCCGGTGACGGCACCGCTTCGACGCGGGCGGACGCGTTCGCGTCCGTGCTCGACGGCTTCGCGGCGGACGGGATCGGGACGGCCGGTACCACGGCCGGCGCCCCGCGCCCGAGCGGCCACGGGATCGACCCGCGCCCCGTCGCCGGAGCCGGGGTGCGCCTCCAGGACGGGTCCGCACCCGTCGCGACCGTCCCGGGTGACGACACGGACCGGACGGGAGGCACGCACCCCGTCCCGGGACCGCGTGCCGTCGACCTGCTGGTCGCGCCGGTGCTGCCCGTGCCGGCCGTGCGGTCGGCCGACGGGGACCTCGTGCTGCTCGTCGGGCGGCCCGGTGACGTCGACGCGGCGGCCGGCGTGTTCGCCGGACGGTACGGGCTGCGGCCGACCGATGCCGCCGACCGTCGGGCCGGGATCCTCGCACGCGCCGAGGGGGTCAGGAACGGGCACGCGCTGCTCGGGGTGTCCGCATGGGACGACGGCGCGACGATCGAGGGGCTCGCCGCCGACCAGGTGTGGGTCGTGGTGGACGTCGGCCGAAAGACCGAGGACTCGCGGGCCGTCGTGCTCGCGGTCGCCGGTCGGGTGCCCGTCGCGGGTGTGGTCGCGATCGGTGCGCGGGAGACCGCCACGCCGGAGTCCGTGCACCAGCTGGGCCTGCCGGTGGTGTCGCTAGGCTGACGGGGTGCTGGTACTCACGCGGAAGGTCGGGGAGCGGATCCTCATCGGTGACGACGTCGTCATCACGGTCCTCGACAGCCGCGGCGACGGCGTGCGGATCGGCATCGACGCTCCGCGCGGGGTCAAGATCCAGCGCGAGGAGGTCGTGCGCGCCGTGATCGAGGCGAACGCCGAGGCTGCTGCTGCGGCCGCGGCTCCCGCGACGGCGGGCAGCGACGACGCCGAGGCCCGTCTGCGTGCAGCCCTCGGTGACCGGGGCCGGGCCGCGGACCAGGGCTGAGCTCGAGGGGCGTCGCGGGTCGTCGCGTCGCGTCGCGTCAGTGGGGCAGGCCGATCGCGGTCCATGCGGCGAGTCCCGCCCAGCAGGTGCTCGTGAGCGTCCCGACGATGAACCGTTCGCGCGCCTCGGCGGAGTCGAGCTCCGAGAAGCGGCCGAGACCCTTCACCGCGACGACCGCCGCGACGATCTCGAGCCGCCCCACCAGCACCGCGCCGATCACGGCGAAGCGCTCGAGGAAGCCGATCGCCGCTCCGCCCCGGAGCACCTCGGGACGGCGCCGCTCGACGACGGGTTCGTCCGCTCGTGTCACGAGGATCCCGCCGTGCTGCCCCCGTTCGACGCCCTCGCGCATGGCGACGCCGAGCACCGCGCCCGTGACGGCGCTGCCCGCGAGCACGCCGATCGCGACCACCGCAGTCGTCCCGAGCACGCGGAGGGCCGTCGACGGGGCGACCGGCACGAGGCCGAGGAGTTCTGCGGCCAGCACGACGGCGACCACCACGACCGCCGGGACGGCGCGGGCGAGCGGTGGGACGCGGTGCACGGCGCTGAGCGCGGCGACGGCGAGCAGCACGAGCGCTCCGACGAGCCAGAGCGTCATGCGGGGGTGTCCGCTCCGGCCGGGGTGTCTGCTTCGGTCAGGAGCCGTGCGAGTGCCGCGTGCACGGCGTCGTCGGAGCGCAGGTCCGCGGCCGACCAGCGCTTGGCGACCGCCTGCGGTGTGACCCCGAGCAGTTCGGCGGCCTCGGTCCGGGAGTGCCCGGCGCGCAGGAGGTCGGCGAGCTCCCAGCCCTCCCGGGAGCGCCGCTGTCGGGCCCGGACGGTCTGCGTCACGAGGGGTTCGACGTCGGCGGTGCCGAGTCGACGCCCCGGAGCCACCTCGAGTGCCAGGTGCTCGGGGACGTCCTTCGCCCGGTCGACGGCCGCACGGGCGGTGACGAAGGCGTCACCGCGCGCAGCCCGCGTCGAGTCCGGTACCGGTTCCTCGACGTCCCCGACGCCGATCCCGATGCTCCACCCGTCCGAGCGCGCGAGGGCGAACACGACGTCGAGCAGGGTGCCCGCATCGTCGAGCAGGAACTGGAACTCGTCGCCGGCGGTCCGCTCCGGCGGCAGCACCAGGCGCCCGGCGGCTGTGGTGCTGACGACGTCGATGGCCTGCTCGACCCGGTCGTCGTCCGAGCGGCTGCCCACCTGGTCCACGGTCACTGCGAACATTGCACCTCCGCCATCAACCCTACAAGGTTGATTTCGCCGATATCAACCCTACGAGGTTGATCACGGGCGGGGCTTCTTCTCCTGCTCCGGCAGGCGGCCCGCGGCGGCCTCGGCGGCGAACCACGCCGCCGCCTCCTCCTGGCGGGCCCGCTCCTCGCCGAGGGCGATCGGCGCGCGGACGTGCTCGGGAGCGTAGCCGAACGACTCGACGAGCTGCGGTACCACCGGGCGGAGCCGAGCGACCAGTCGGTCGACGTACGCCGAGACCGCACGGGCACGCTGCGTCGACAGTCGGCCGTGCAGCAGGTGCCAGTCGAGGTGCTGCTCGAGGAGCCCGAGCGCGAAGAGGTCGCGCAGCCAGACGAGCACCCGACGGGTGTCGCCGGGGGCGACGGCCTCGATGGCGTCCGTGAAGGCCTCCCACTGCATGAGCTCGGCGTGGGCCTTCGCCGCCTCGATGAGCTCGTGCTGCGAGCGGTTGAGCAGCTTCGCTGCTCGGGCGCGGTCCTTGCCGGCCGAGGCGAGGCGCACCCCGATCTCGGAGACCATCGTGTCGACCCGGCCGGCCAGCAGTGCGCGCTGCGTGCGCGGGTCCTGCAGGTCGGTGACGCTCGCCGCCAGGGAGCCGCGGTCGGCGACGGTCTGCCCGAGCCGACGGATGCCCGACGCGTCGGCGAGCTTCGTCGCTGCCTGAACGGCGACGAACCGGGCGGTCGAGGCCGCGTCGCGCGGTGCCTTCGCCCGGAAGTCGGTGAGCAGCCGCTTGCCCACGAGCTGCAGCAGGATCGTGTTGTCGCCCTCGAACGTGACGTAGACGTCGAGATCGGCGCGGAGGCTCGTGAGCCGGTTCTCGGCGAGGAACCCGGCGCCGCCGCAGGCCTCGCGGCACTCCTGGAGCGTGTCGAGCGCCGACCACGTGGACATCGCCTTGAAGGCGGCCGCCTGGGTCTCCAGGTCCTCTCGACGCTGCGGGGTGTCCTCGCGTCCGCTGAACACGTCGTCGAAGGTCTGCAGCAGCTTCTCGTGCGCGAACGACTGCGCGAACACGGTCGCGAGCCGGGGGATCAGGCGGCGCTGGTGGCGGCCGTAGTCGAGGAGCACCCCCTCGTCGCCGCCGCCCGTCGGGAACTGCCGACGCTCCGCAGCGTAGGTGAGCGCGATCTGCAGCCCGACCTTCTGCGCGACCACCGCGGCGCCGTCGAGCGACACCCGGCCCTGCACGAGCGTGCCGAGCATGGTGAAGAACCGGCGACCGGGCGAGGCGATCGGGGAGGTGTAGGTGCCGTCCTCGGCCACGTCGCCGTACCGGTTCAGCAGGTTCGTGCGCGGTACCCGGACGTGGTCGAACCAGAGGCGACCGTTGTCGATGCCGTTCAGGCCGCCCTTGACCCCGTCGTCCTCGCCGCCGACACCCGGCAGGAACGCGCCGTCCTCGTCGCGCAGCGGCACGTAGAACGCGTGCACGCCGTGGTCGACACCCTGCGTCACGAGCTTCGCGAACACCACCGCTGCGCGACCGTGCAGTGCCGCGTTGCCGATGTAGTCCTTCCAGGCGCCGCGGAACGGCGTGTGCACGACGAACTCCTGCGTGTCCGGGTCGTACGTGGCCGTCGTCGCGATGCTCTGCACGTCGGAGCCGTGCCCGGTCTCGGTCATCGCGAAGCAGCCGGGGACGTCGAAGCGGATGATGCCCGGCAGGAACTCGCTGTGGTTGCGCTCGGTGCCGAGGTGGTGCACGGCGGAGCCGAAGAGCCCCCACTGCACGCCCGCCTTGATCTGCAGCGACGGGTCCGCCGTGGTCAGCTCCTCGAACGCGGCGAGGTTGCCGCCGTGGTTCTCCTGGCCGCCGAACTCGGTCGGGTACGGCCGCTGGATCGCGCCGGCGTCGACGAGCACCCGCAGCTGCTCGAGGACACGGGCACGGTGCTCCGCGATCGGCTGTCCCTCGATCTTGTGCAGACCGGGGTCGAGCGACAGGCGACGCGAGATCCGGCGGTCCTCGGCCCAGCGTCCGAGCAGGAGCTCCCCGAGCAGCGTCGAGTCGATCCGGACGTCGGTGTCCGTGCCGCCCGTCGGGGTCCCCGCTGCCGGGTCGCCCATGGCGTCGGCGTTCGGGGCCTCGGTCGTCGAGGTGGGGCGTGCGGGTGCGGTGTCGACCATGGGGGAGCCTTCCTGAACTGCTCTGTCCGTGTTGCACTCCACACGCTAGGCACCTCGCCCGAGTGTTGCGCGAACGCCGTGCGGGCGCACAACCGGTGCCGACGGAGCGGGAGAGCCGTGGTGGGAATCCTCCAAGACCGCACCGCGGAAGTTTGTACGCGCCCCGCTCCGATTCGGACGGGCGGGGTGGGCCGGGGCACAGTGGACGGATGTCTCGCACCACCCCACCCAGCGCTCCGGCGCAGCAACGCACGTTCTTCGGGCAGCCCTTCGAGCTGTCGACGCCCTTCGCGGTGGAGCTCTGGGAGCGGTTCTCGTTCTACGGCATGCAGGGCATCGTCCTGATCTACATGTACTACACCGTCACGCGCGGTGGCCTCGGCATCGACGAGGGCATCGCCAACGGGATCATGGGCGCGTACGGCGGTGCCGTGTACCTCTTCACCATCATCGGTGCGTGGGTCGCGGACCGGCTGATCGGCGCCGACAGGACGCTGTTCACCAGCGCGGTCGTCGTCATGCTCGGCCACATCGGGCTCGCCCTGATCCCGGGCGTCGCCGGCGTCGGGGTCGGACTCGTGCTCATCGCACTCGGCTCCGGTGGGCTCAAGGCCACCGCGACGACGATCGTCGGCGGGCTGTACAGCCGCGACGACCCGCGTCGTGACGCCGGGTTCTCGCTGTACTACCTCGGGGTGAACCTCGGAGCGTTCTTCGGGCCGCTGCTGACCGGGCTGCTGCAGTCCTCGCTCGGGTTCCACTACGGCTTCGGGCTCGCCGCGGTCGGCATGGCCGCGGGCCTCGTGCAGTACGGCATCCGCCGGCGGAAGCTCCCCGAGTCCGTCCGCCACGTCACGAACCCGGTCGACCGTCGTCGGCTGCCGCTGGTCGCCGCGCTCGTCGTCGTCGCACTCGTGGTCGTGGTCGTGTCCGTGCTCACCGGACTGCTCACGGTGTCGAACCTGCCGACGGTCGTCGTCGCGATCGTCATCGTGGCGACCATCGCCTACTTCGTGGTGATCCTGTCCAGCGGCATCACGGCCGAGGAGCGATCCCGCGTGCTCGGCTTCATCCCGCTCTTCATCGCCAGCGCCGTCTTCTGGTCGCTCTACCAGCAGCAGTTCACCGTCGTGACCCAGTACTCGGACCAGCGGCTGGACCGCTCGCTCGGCGACTGGGAGATGCCGGTCTCGTGGGTGCAGTCGATCAACCCGGTCTTCATCATCGTGCTGTCCGGTGTCGCCGCCGCGATCTGGACGAAGCTCGGCGACCGCCAGCCCTCGACGCCCACGAAGTTCGCGCTCGGCACCGGCATCATGGGCATCGCGTTCCTGCTCTTCCTGCCGTTCTCCGGCACGGGGGAGAACGGCACGCCGCTGATCGCCCTCGTCGGCATCCTGCTCGTCTTCACCATCGCCGAGCTCCTGCTCTCCCCGGTCGGGCAGTCGGTCGCGACGAAGCTCGCGCCGGCGCGGTTCCAGACCCAGATGGTCGCGCTCTTCTTCCTCTCGGTGTCCCTCGGCACCGCGGCGACGGGCGTGCTCTCGCAGTACTACTCGTCGACGAACGAGGTCCCGTACTTCACCGTCCTCGGCCTGGTCGCCGTCGCGGTCGGGGTCGTGCTGCTCCTCTGCGCCAAGCCGGTGCTGCGGCTCATGCGCGGCATCCGCTAGGCCCGAGGCACATCCGGTAGCCTGGACGCGGCCACGACGGCCACCGCCACACCGGCCCCGCAACCCAAGGAGTCACCAATGCTCGAACTCATCGCAGGCGTCATCATCGGCATCGGCGTGCTCGGTGGCGTGGGGCTGTGCATGGCCGTCGCCGCCATGCTCAAGAGCGGCAACGAGGAGTACTAGACCTCGTCCGCGGCTGCCGGTCCGACCGGCACCAACTGACGACCCAGGACGGTCGCGCGCTCGAAGGGGCCGCGGCCGTCCTTCGTGTAGGCGGGCTCGTCGAACGCCACGGTCCAGGTGCGCTGGGTCCCGCCGAGCTGCACGCCGCCGGGCGCGACGATCACACCGATCGGCTCGTCGGCCCACTGCTCGCCGCCGCGGTCCGTGTCGACCACCTGCACGAGGGCGCCGATCCCGAGCCCGAGCCCGCCGGCATCCCCGGGGCGGGCGCCGTCGTCGTCGCGGGGGCTGCGAGCACGTCGTCCGAACACGAGCCCACCGTACCGCGCCCTCCCGCGCGGGCCCGGCCCGGCCTGTCGCCGCCTATCGCGGCCCGTCGCAGCCGCCCTCGTCGCACGACGTGCCGTCCGTGTTCGCTCTCGTCGCAGGACGTGCCGCCGCGCGGGAAGTCGAGCGGCAAGTCGTGCGACCAGAGCCGCCCGCGCTCGGCCAACCGGCCTCGGCCCGGCGCCCCGTCGGCGTCAGGCGCGCGCGATCTCCGTGACGGACGAGTGGCCCGTCTCCGGGTGCTTCCGCATGGACAGCAGGCGCTCCATCGACGGCTCGAGCGCGGTGACCTTGTCGAGCGGCGCACTCACCACGAGCTGGAACCCGAGCCGGAGCCACGCCGTCACGGCACGCCCGGCGAACTCCGAGTCGGCCTTGATGAACGCCTCGTCGAGGAACACCGGCGCGAACCGGGGGCGCGGACGGGTCTCGTCGCCCAGCTGGTACCGGAGCGCCGCCCCGACGATGAACGCCACGAGCTCCTGCGTCTCACCGCCGGACTTGTCCCCGAGCGACGAGTAGACGCCGAGGTCGTTGCCCTCGGTGTCGTACCGCACGGCCGTGATCTCCATGTGTCGCCGGACGTCGAGCACGGCATCGCGCTGGGTCGTCCGTCCGCGCGGAGCCGCCGGATCGGGCCGGATGACCGCCATGAACCGACGGAGCCGTCGGAAGCGGGTCTCGAGCACGTCGTCGGTGAGTTCGGTGTCCACCGACGCGGACAGGGCGCGGAGCTCCCTGCGGAAGGCGGTGACGTCCTCGCGGGTGACCCGGCGGATCTGGATCTTCAGGCGGTCCCGGTTCGCGCCGAACGGCAGCTCCCGGAGGATCTCGTTGACGGGCTCCAGCCGCTCCTCGATCTCGACGACCGCGCGGTCGAAGGCGCCGGCGAGCGGGACGAGGTCCTCGCCGCTCCACTGCGACAGGCGACGACGCCACTCGCTGCGGCGGGCGTGCAGCCCGGTCGCGAGGATCTGCTCGAGGATCGCGTGGTAGTCCGGGTACGACGCGACCCCGGTGCCGAGGTTCGGGTCGGGCCAGGCGTCCTGGTACCGCTGGAACGTCAGCGTGAGCGCGGTCGACGCTGCGGCGGCGCCGTCGAGTGCCTGGGCGAGCCGCTCCTCGAGCCGACGTCGCAGCCGGCGTGCGGCGTCGTCGAAGCCGTCGATGCCGTCCGGTGCGCCGACCTCCTCGAAGGTCTCGGCGAGCAGGCGTGACTGCTCGTCGTCCGGCAGCGACTCCGGGGTGTCCTCGAACCGGGCGAGGATCTCGGCCGCGGCGTCCTGGCCGTCGACGAGCACCGCGTGGCGTTCCTCGAGGCGGGTGACCGAGAGCCGTGCCGCGGCCCGTCGGTCGGCTGCTTCGTCGAGCGAGCGACGGAGCCGTGCGACCGACTCGCGCAGGGTCCGCAGGCCGTCGTCCGCGGCGAGCAGCGCCTGGCGCTCGGCGTCGAGGCGGGCCAGCGACTCGTCGAGCCCGGCGACGTCGATGCCGTCCCAGGTCGTGTCGACGACGTGTTGGTGCGCTGCGCGCAGGGCGTCGAGCGTGGCGAGGTCCTGCGCGACGTCGGTGCGTCGGGCCTCGAGGGTCGCGAGGTCCTGGGCGATCGCGGCGAGCTCCTGCTCGACCGACGCCATGCGCGCTTCGTTCGTGAAGCCGATGACGTTCGACTGCCGACGGTCGCCGTGTGCGCCGCGTCGGCCGTCGCGCAGCTGCCCCGACGGGGTCACGCGGCGTCCGCCGCCACCGAGCTCCGACGCGGAGTCGACGCACCGCGCGTCGATCCGGTCCGACTCGATGCGTTCGCGCACCCAGGTGCTGAACGGGGAGTCCTTGATCGCGAGCTTGCCGGAGACCATCGCCGGGTCGCCGTCGAGGTCGAGGTGCGGACCCGTCGGGACCCCCTCGAACTGCACGCGGACCGGCAGCTGGAGCGAGTCGATCGCCTCGCTGAACGACGACAGCTGGTCCTCGTCGACGAGCAGCGTGCGGGCGACCGGGGCCAGCACGGACTCGATCGCGGTGCGCCAGTGCTCCTCGGCGGGGAGCACGTCGAGCAGCTCGGCGACGAAGGGCAGTGCGTCGGGGGAGATGCCGGCAGCCCGGGCCATCGCGAGTCGTGCCTCGTGCATCGGCAGCGGCATCGCCCCCTGCCGGTGCTCGAGCGACCGACGCTCCTGGCGCAGGGTCCGTTCTCGGTCGAGGAGCGGGTACTCCTCGCGGGTCAGGGCGTCACGTCGGTCGTCGAGCTCGGCTCGGGCGGCGGCGTACGACCCGAGGAACCCGTGCGACGCGGCCTGTGCGTCGGCGAAGGCGCGCTCCGACGAGAGCGTCAGCCCGAGCGCGGTCGTGCGCTCGTCGAAGGTCGCACGGGCCCGGGCGACCGCGTCGCGCTCGCGGGTCCGCCGGTCGATGCGGTCCTCGAGCTGGGCGAGGGCGCTCCCGCCCTGGTCGCGGAGGCGTCCCTCGGCCTCGCGCAGCTCGACCTCGACGGCGGCGTGCCGGGCCTCGGTGGCGGCGACGTCCGCGCGGGCGGCGGTGCGCTCGCGTCCGTTGCGTTCGACCTCCGCGTCGAGCAGCGCCCGCTTCCGCGAGGCCGTCCAGTGCGCGAACGGGGACACCTCGGCGCCGGTGGCGATCCCGTCCAGCGCGTCGGCCGCGGCCTTCGACCGAGCGATCTCGTCGTGCAGCTCCACGATGGGGGAGAGGATGCGGACCTTGCGCTCCTCGGTGTCCATCGCCTCGTACGCCTCGTCGAGCGCGGAGAAGTGCGCGAGGGCGCGGTCGGCGGCCTCGTACGTCCCCGGGGTCTCGAGCACGAGCGACTTGTACAGCGCGTCGACCGTCGGCAGGTGCTGCCCGGCCTGGATCCGCGCGAGCAGGCGCATCGCCCGGTTGCCGCCGCCCGAGTCGCCGATCCCGAGTCGGGTCTGCAGCGTGTAGGCGAGTTCCTGGTAGGTGTCGCGCACGACGAGCCCCGGCACCCGCCCGGTCAGCTCGAGGTGGTGGAAGCGCGACGGCACGAACTCCTCGAGCCGGCGCAGGTCGAACGTGTCGTCGACCGTCGCCATGGTCATCTGGATGTCGCCGACGCCCCGCGCGCGCTTCGGCACGAGGTACGCGCGCAGCACCGTGAAGCGCCGCTCGTCGTCGTTGCGGAAGGTCACCGCCACCGCGCCCCACGTGGTCTGGTCGTCGCCGCGCAGGTTGACGTCGCGCAGCCCGCCCGTCTCCGGGTCGCGGCGGGTGTCCACCTTGCCGCGCAGGTACGTGAGCAGGTTCCGCTGGTCGGCGCTCCGCGCACGGCCGGTGGTCGCGTCGTTCGAGGCGCCGTTGAACGGCACGTCGGACGGCATCATGACCGCGAGGTACGCGTCCATCAGGGTGGACTTGCCGGTGCCGGACGCCCCGGAGATCAGGGTCGCGGTGCCGGACAGCTCGACCTGACGGTGCCCGTGGAAGCCGCCCCAGTTCACGACCTGCATCGACTCCGCCCGCCACTGCGCGACGGTGTCGAAGAGCGCCGGCATCCCGCCGGCGTCGATCAGGGTGTCGGTCATGCGTCCGCCTCGCCTTCGTCGTCGGTGTCGGTCGGCTCGGCCGGGAGGCCCGGTGCGGCCCCGGCGAGCACCGCGCCGTCCAGGGTGGTCGCTGACACGGCCCCGGCCGCGTCGCCCCGGCCGCTCGCGTCGGCGTCGTCGTCACCGGTCGGGCCGTCGGTCGCGCCGCCCGCGCTGCCGGTCGCCGACCGGAGCCAGCGGTCGAGCTCTCGGAGCTGCTCGAGGGGGAGCAGGACCTCGACGACGCTCGCGACGCGGAAGCGGTCCGGGTCGGTCGTGCGGATGAGGATGCGCGCGGTCACGAGTCGCTCGACGGCCTTCGCGACGCGGGACTCGTCGCGGGTGCGGTCGGTCGTCGCCGGGAGGAACCCGGACACGTGCCCGAGGATCTCGGACCGGTCCACCACGACCTGGTCGAGGCCCGGCCGGGTGTCCGCCCGCAGGCGCATGCGCAGGTAGACGAGGACGATCGTCTCCTCGCGGGTGTAGGGCACGTCGCGGAGCAGTGTCGGGAAGGTCCGGCGCTGGCTCTCCGACCGTGCCTGGCGCTTCCAGGCGACCTCGCGGTCGCGGTCGACGTGCAGTTCGAGGAACAGGTCGTTGAGCCGCGACCGGAGCTGGTGCTCGCCGTCGGTGATCGCGCGCCACTCGTCGGCGTGGGTGCGTGCGCTCACGTACGTGTGGCGGAGCAGCGCGACCAGGGCACGGCGCTGCGGCTCGTCCAGTCGGCCCTCGTCGCCCTCGAAGAGGGCGAAGCTCGAGTCGTCGCGGTCGTCGAGCCGGTCCTGCTCGAACGGGTCGGTGCCCTCGGGGTCCGTCTCGTCGACGGGAGCCGTCGTGGTGTCGGTCACCGTGCCTCCAGGCCGTTGTCGTCGTGGTGCTGGTCGTCCGCCCGCGCGCCGGTCAGGGTCGCCGAGGGCATGTGGAAGGTGACCGTCTCGCCGTCGGGACGCACCGTGCTGTGCGCGACCACGTGCGTGGCGGTCTCGAAGTCGTCGTTGCCGGTGAGCAGGTGTGCGAGGCCGAAGAGCTCGACCGGGCGGCGCTGCTCCGGCGGCAGCGCGTGGAAGGCCGAGACGCTGTCCGGGGCGCTGCGCAGCACGGCACGGAGCTCGGCGAGCAGCGGGCCGCCGTGCCGGCGCAGCGACGCGACGTCGAGTTCCTCGAAGACGTCGTCGTCGGGTTCCTCGATGGGCGGGGGCACGGCCTCGTTGTCGGGGTCGTAGAAGCGTTCGCGCAGGGTGCCGACCTCGGCGGTGGCGGGGAGCAGCCCGAGCGGGACGCGGTCACGGGCGGTCCCCTCGTCGATCCAGGCCGCGAGTCCGCGGTTGACCGACCGGAGCACGGCGTCGAGTTCGCGGTCGCGGACGACGTCGTGCGCGACGATCTGGTCGCGGAGGGTGGCGGTGAGCTGGCGTCGCTGAGCCAGCACGTCCTCGATGCCCTGGCGCAGGATGCTCACGGTGTTGCGGAACGCCCGGCGTTCGCCCGCTCCGAGCGACTGAGCGAACGGGTGCGCGAGGATCGTGGCGATGTCGTCGCGGAGCCGGAGCAGCAGGGCGTCGTCGCGCAGTAGCTCGAAGGCGCCCTCGAAGGCCCGGCCCTCCGGGGTGGCCTGCATGAGGTCGTCCGTCCGAGCGAGGTAGTCGTCGAGGATCTCGCCGATCGGGCGGACCTCCTGCCGGAAGTCCTCGACGATCGAGCGGTGCATCGTGGCGACCGCCTCCTCGACGCGCTTGAAGTCGCTGGGGAGCTGCCGGATCAGGTCGGCGACGTTCGTGTAGCCGTCGTGCATGCGGGCGTCGTCGACCTCGGTGACCTCGCCGCGGGCGATGCGATCGCGTTCGGCCTGCAGCTCGGCGATCTGCGCGTCGATGCGGCGGACCTGCACGTCCGGGTCCGGCTCCGCACTTGCCGCCCAGCGGTGCACGGCGTCGACGATCATCGCGAGGCGGCTCTCGCTGATCAGCGCGCGGTCGGCGCTCAGGGCGTCGACGAGGTTCAGGGCCTCGAGGGCGTGGCTCGTCAGCGAGTACTGCTCGTCGCCGTCGGGGGAGTTCGAGCGGACCAGCCACTGCGCTGCCACCCAGTCGCGGCAGAGGGCACGGCCGTTCGGGCGGGCGTCGGACTCGCTCTCTCCGTGCTCGCTCGCGGGGACGCGGGCACCGGTGGACTGCAGGCGTGCGACGTGTTCCTCGACCTGCAGGTGCATGCGGTCGGCGGGGACGTACTGCACGTCGCGGTCGAACACCGTGCGGAACACCGCGATGACGGCGGCGCTCGTCGGGCGGGACATCAGCCGGAGGGTCGGGCGGTCGAGCACCGCGCGCACGCGGGAGAACTCGAGGTCGACGTCGGTCATGGGTCCTTGCTCTGGGTCCTTGCTCGGGGTCCTTGCGTGGGGAACGACAAGAGCCCGACGCTGTTGCGCCGGGCTCTTGTGGGTTGTGGGCGATACCAGACTCGAACTGATGACCTCTTCGGTGTGAACGAAGCGCGCTACCAACTGCGCCAATCGCCCCCTGCACTTGCGTGCCAGTCGATAGTAGCGGACGTTCGGGGCTCCGCCGAACACGGCGCGTCACCCGGGTGTGGCGGGGTGCTGCTGGGTGTGCTGGGTCTTGGTGCTGGTGCTCGGTGCTCGTGCTCGTGCTCGTGCTCGTGCTCGTGCTGGTGCTGGTGCTGGTGCGTGGTGGAAGCGAGCATCCCTGGTGGAACCGGGCACACCTGGTGCTCCTGATCGACCAGGTACGCCCGGAAGAGCCAGGCATCGCGCCTGTCATGGGAAGGAACGGGCACCCACAGGGCCCCTCGATCCGCATGAAGGCGGGGGACACGCCCGGTGAACGAGGAGGATTTTGGCGGATGCCGCCCGGTTCGTATAGAGTTCTTCTCGTCGCCGCGACAGCGGAGAGACAGAAGCGGCCCTCGGGTCGCCGAATGCGGATGTGGCGCAGCGGTAGCGCATCACCTTGCCAAGGTGAGGGTCGCGAGTTCGAATCTCGTCATCCGCTCGAGTGTGGGAGTCCCCGGACGACCACGACTCACCAGAGGGTATCCCACCGTTCGGGTACTCACGGAGACGTGAACCTCGATGGTGGGGTGGCCGAGAGGCTAGGCAGCGGCCTGCAAAGCCGTCCACGCGGGTTCGAATCCCGTCCCCACCTCCAGCAACACCCCTCCAAGATCCTGCACGACCCCGGTCAGCAGATCTCTGGGCGATTGGCGCAGCGGTAGCGCGCTTCCCTGACACGGAAGAGGTCACTGGTTCGATCCCAGTATCGCCCACAGCAGAGAACCCCCCGGTAGATCCGGGGGGTTCTCGTGTTTCCGGGTTCGCCTCGGCAGCGGCGGACATCCTGCTTCCGGCCCTGCATCGTCGCGCCGACCGCTCGCGGTCGCGTCGGATCACCGTCCGGCCCTGACCGAGCCCGACACCTCGCTGCCGTTCCCGTCCGGCCACCACACGGACACCCGCTGTCCTGCTGGGTCGGCGGGTGTCTCCTCGAAGGCGGCGACGACTTCTCGAGCCTGCCGATCCGTCGGGACGACACCGGTCACCCCCGACCCGGACACTGACAACTCCCTCAGGTCGGGATGCGCAGTGGCGACAGCAGCCGCCGTCCCGACGCTCGTGTCCGACGCGGCCGTCACTCCGGCGACGGACACGGAGGTCGTCCAGGTCGTTGCCGTCCCGACGTACACCTTCGACGGACGTCGCTCGGCGCTCTCGGCGCCGAGTGCCGTCGCGGTGATCGGTCAGGTCCGGTCGCGGGCCATTCCGGCTTCGGTGTTGCGGGCGCCGACGGCGACGCCTTGGGGTGAGGCTGCTTCGATGCGCTCGAGGTCGCTGGTGGTGAGGACGATGTTCGCGGCGGCGCCGTTCTCCTCGACTCGGGAGGCTTTGGTGGTGCCGGGGATGGGGACGGTGCCGGCTTGGATGAGCCAGGCGAGTGCGAGCTGCGCGGTGGTGACGCGCTTCTCATCCGCGATGGCTTCGAGGGGCGTCGACGACGCGGAGGTTCGCGTCGATGGCCTCGTCGGAGAAGCGGGGCAGGTTCCGTCGGGCGTCTCCTTCGGGCAGGTCCTCCTTGCGGGTGACGGTTCCGGTCAGGAATCCGCGGCCGAGGGGGGAGAACGGCACGAACCCGATACCGAGCTCCCGTGCGGTGACGAGGACGCCGTTGTGTTCGGCGTCACGCTCGAAGAGGCTGTACTCCGACTGGATCGCCGTGATCGGGAACGTCGAGTGCGCCCGGCGTAGCGTCTCGGCGGAGGTCTCGGAGACGCCGACGTAGCGGGCCTTGCCGGCGGTGACGGCTTCGCCCATCGCGCCGATGCTCTCCTCGATGGGGACGTTCGGGTCGACGCGACGCAGGTACCAGAGGTCGACGTGGTCGGTGCCGAGGCCGAGGAGCTGCTCGTTCTCGAACGGCCCGTAGATCTCGGCGGTGTCGAAGAGGGTGATGCCGAGGTCGAGGGCGCGTCGGATGGTCTCGACGGAGCCTGATTCGGTGGCGCCGCCGTAGAAGGCGCTCATGCCCATGCACCCGAGACCGAGCGGGAACGTGGTCAGGCCCTGTGAGCCGAGGGGGATCTGCTGCACGCGTGTGCTCCGTTCATCGCCGGGAGGACCCGGACGGACGAGACTCGTTGAACAGCAGGCGGCTCACAGGGTCATCAAGTTCGTGGACAGAGCCACCGGTGTCCAGCCCGGAGGCTCCTGGCCGACCGGCCCAGCGGCGCGGTCTCCACGGTGTCGCCGTCGCGGCAGGAACGAACGCTCCGCGGAAACCGGGTCGTGAACGATCCGTGCCAGTCGAGCCGCGGTCGGTGTGGACGGTGGTCGGAGGAACTCCACGCCGTTCGAGCGCGACGCGCTGGGCGGTGGGGTCTTGTTCGTCGGTCTAGATGCGGGCGTACCCGATGAGCGGATCGTTCATGCCGCGAGGACCGGCAGGACGGGAACTTGCACGACCCGCTCGACCAAGGATGCGCGGCCTCAAGTGCACTCGAATACGATCGCTGCTGGGGGGGATCGTCATGTCGAGATGCAGTACAGCGAGGCCGACGGGGACGCTGTCGTGAGGGCAGCCGGAGCAGACGACGGCGACACGGTGGGGACCGTCGCTCGGCGACGGCCGAGCGCCGGGCTCGCACTCGTCGCAGCCATCGGCCTCCCGCTCGTCCTGACCAGCTGTGCCGACGGCAGCACGAGGCCGGAGGGAACCACCGTGCGGGCATCCGAAGCCGAGAAGTCCATCGTCGACCTGGTCGAGCGTTCCTCGGAAGCGATCGGCGGAGAGTGGCAGGTGTCCCTCGGGCCGTCGGCGGAACCGTGCGGCGAGGGTGTCGAGGATCGTGTGCGGTTCGTCTACGTCCTGGAACGTGACGGTTCCCCTGAGAGCGCCGATCAGGACATCACCACTGTCAAGCAGCTCTGGGAGCAGGACGGCATCGAGGTGTTCGACACGGAGACCGGCGGAGACCGACCACTCCTCGGTGTCCGGGGGAAGGGTGGTCCCACCACGTCGATCGGGTTCAACGCCTACCCCGCGCGCTCCAGCCTGACCGGCGTCTCCGAGTGCGCTGCTGGACGCGCAGACGTCCCTGATCGCTCATGAGCGCCAGCGCCAGCGTCTACACCGACGCGTACGTGCGGACGACCCTCGGACGGAGCGTCCGCGTCGGTCGTTCGGTCTGTGCAGCCGCGCTCGTGCTGCTCGCCCTCGCCGACTGCGCGGGCACCAGCACGCCGACCACCACCACCGTCGACCCGGCGACGGCGAAGCAGTCCATCGTCGATCTCGTCGAACGATCGACGGCTGCGGTCGGGGGAGACTGGACGGTCTACCGCGGACCGGCAGTCGAGCCGTGCGGACAGGATGTGGAGGACCGCGTCAGGTACTTGTACATCGTGGAACGAGCCGGAGCCGTCAGCGGACTGCTGCAGCACGATGTCGATGTGGTTCGAGCTCTGTGGGAGGACGCGGGCATGGACGTGGTCGACACGAGCAGCGGCGGAGGGAGCAAGCCTGTCGGCCTCCGCGGGACCGGCGACCCCGTGACCTCGATCGGCTTCGACGCGAACCCGGATCGCTCCAGGATCTCCGGCGTCAGCGTGTGCGCCGCCGGCAACGCGACGGAGCTGCGCGACGGGGAGATCGGGGACGCAGGATGAGTCGCCGATCGAACACGTGCGTCGCCGTACTGGTCGCGACGGCGGCGGTGCTGTCGGCGTGCAGCGCCGAACCGGGCGGAGCCCGTGCGGACGCGTCCGAGGCGGAGCGGTCGATCGTCGACGTGGTCGAGCACACGACGGCGTCGATCGGCGGCGAGTGGAGCGTGTACAGCGGTCCTGCGGCGGAGAGCTGCGATCGTGCAGGCGCTGCGCCTGGAGCCCGGTGGAGCTACATCGTCGAGCGGACGGCGCCGGACGGGGTCGACCCGGCCGTGGACGTCGAACGGGTCGAGCAGGCGTGGGAGGAGCAGGGCATCGCCGTCGAGCGCTTCGAGAGTGGAGCGGCGGACCCGCTGCTCGGCGTCCGCGGGAGCGGGGGACCGGTGACGTCGATCGGGTTCAATGCCTTCCCGCAGCGCTACAGCGTGACCGGAGTGTCGACGTGCTTCGACGGGAGCGTCGACGACCTACGGGGAGTGGGCGAGGGATGACCGACGACCAGCTCACGGACCGGGTGACGGACCGAGACCGACGGACCTACCGGATCGTCTCCCGCACCGGCTTCGTCGCTGCTCCGACGATGTTCTTCCTGCCGCTCCTCGTGCCGATGTTCTCCGTCGGCTACCAGTCGTGGCCGATCATCTGCATGACGGCGGCGTTCGCGGTGCTCGTGTCCGCGTCCTCGTTCGCTGCCATGGCGAGCACGCCGCCCGACGAGAACCCCGGGAAGCACCAGCTGTGGGCGGTCCCCGTGGCCGTGTTCGCCCTGCTGCCCGGAGCGGTCCTGTCCTCCGGGCTGTACCTGACGGTCGTCTCCCTGCTGAGTCAGGCAGCGGCGACAGCGCCGGGCTGACGGGGGACGCCCGCCCGGCAGGACACGCCAGCCCGACGACGGGGCAGGACGGCGTTCGTCAGACCGGCCGGTAGATCGCGATCGGGGGAGCGGACGGGTCGCCGTCGTCGTGCGCGTCGCCCGTCGCGAGCCAGGTGCGGCCCTCGTGCTCGATCGTCGTCGGCAGGTCGCCGTGCACCAGGATGCGGACCGCGGGCGCGTCGCCGTCGATCAGGTCGACACCGTGGGCCTCGGTACCGCCGGGGTTGTCGTGCACGTAGCTCATGCCCCGAGTCAACCCGGTCGGCGCTGGGAGCCCGGGACCGCCCGGCCGCTCGCAGGGTTCGGGTCGCCGCGAACGGCCGGACGAGGGGTGGGTGGCCCCGGTGCTCCGGTCGGGTAGGTCCGGGCACCGAGGAGTGATCCGGAGACGACGGAGGCTCGGATTGGTGGACCCGATGGCCTTGCGGTTTCCCGCAATCCCGCAACGCCCTCACCGGAAGCGCGGGACGCCCTCATCGCGATCCCGCGGCGCCCCGCACGCGGTGAGCCCGGACGACGCGCCCGGCCGCCCCGCCCGCCGTGAGCCCGGACGACGCGCCCGGCCGCCCCGCAGATCACGGGCACGGGACCGATCCGGGGTAGGGTGTTCCCGTACGCGGATGTGGCGCAGCGGTAGCGCATCACCTTGCCAAGGTGAGGGTCGCGAGTTCGAATCTCGTCATCCGCTCGGAACACGAAGGCCCTGGTCACCGACCAGGGCCTTCGTCGTGCAGCAGCCGCTCCTCGCCGTCACGCGCCGCCGAACCGCTCCGCCCGGACCTCCGACAGGTCGTGCCCGAGCTCGCCGAGCCACCGCAGCACCTGCTCGACGAAGGGCGTGGAGCCGCAGACGTACACGAGCGCGCCGACGTCGGGCCCCAGCACCGACGCACCGAGACGCTCACGAGTGAGCCGGCCCACCGGCTCGTCGGACCCGAGTGGGGCCCGCCGGCTGAACACGTGCGTGACCTCGAGCGGCGCGGATGCGTGCTGCGCGGCCTCGAGCTCCTCGCGGAAGAACACGTCCTCCGGGGTACGGGTGGCGTAGAGCAACCGGAACGGCGTCGCATCGTCAGCTTCGGCGTGCGCGGTGACCATCGGGAGCAGGGGGACGATGCCCGACCCTCCGGCGATCAGCTGCACGGGACGGCTCGACTCGCCGGGACGCCAGACGAACCACCCGCCGAGGGGACCGTGCACGTCGAGGGCGTCGCCGACCTCGATCGCATCGACGAGGAACGGCGAGACCTCGCCGCCCTCGACACGGTCGACCGCGAGCGTCACCCGGGTGCCCTCGCCGGACGAAGCGATCGAGTAGGAGCGGGACGCCTGGTAGCCGTCCTCGGCGGTGAGCCGCACGTCCAGGTGCTGACCCGGGTCGTTGCCGGGCCAGGTCGGGACGTCGAGGACGAGGCGGCGCGCGTCCGGGGTCTCGGGCGTGACGGCGGCGACGGTGGCGGGGTGCCAGGCCGGCCGCCTCCGGACGGGGGCGGTCCCGCGCGGGGTGACCCGCGCCTCCAGGCCGTCGACGGGGGAGGTGCTCACCAGTACCGCTCCTCCTTCCAGGGGTCGCCGTGCATGTTGTAGCCGGCGTTCTCCCAGAAGCCGGGCTCGTCCTCGGCCTGCATGACGATGCCGCGCACCCACTTCGCGCTCTTCCAGAAGTACAGGTGCGGGACGAGCAGCCGGGCCGGACCGCCGTGCTCGGGGGTCAGGGGCTCGCCGTCCGCCTCGAAGGCGATCCAGGACTGCCCGTCGAGGAGCTCGTCGAGCGGCACGTTCGTCGTGTAGCCGCCGAAGCTGTGCACCGTGCAGAAGTCGAGCGACGTCTCGACCTCCGCGAAGAGCCGGTCGAGGGGGACGCCGCGCCAGGGCATGTCGAGCTTCGTCCAGTGGGTGACGCAGTGGATGTCGACGGTGACGTCCTCGACGCCGAGCGCGTGCACCTCGTCCCACGACCAGGTGTGCAGACCCGACTCCGTGCGGATCGAGAAGCTCCAGTCCTCGGGCGCGATGTCCGGGGTCGCCCCGGCGGAGAGCACGGGCCAGTCGCGAACCAGGGTCTGACCGGGTGGGATGCGGGAGTCGTCGCGGTCGTCGCGTCGGCCGCCGAATCCGCGGGTGAACGTCGCCATCGTGGTCCTCCTGGTCACTGGTGGTGAGGCCATCCTGCCCGGTGGACCGGTCCGCGGCCCAGCGCTTGTCCGGTGCGCTCCGCGTCACGTGGACCGGCCGGGAGGCTCGTGGTGCTTCCTCGGGACGGCGCGCGTCCGCCACGGGGCCGGTCCCGGCACGGCGGGGCGGCGCTCAGCGGCGGTGCGGCGCCGTCTCGTGGTCGTCGAAGAGCACGTCGGGCGCGTCGACCCGTCGGTCGGTCACGGTGGTCGGGCTCTCCAGGTGCACGGCGCCCGACGGCAGGATGCCGGCGCCGCCGAAGCGCTCCATGACCCGCCATTGCGCGACGACGTCCTCGCCCGAGTGCTGCGGGGGCAGGGCGTCCCAGAAGCGGAAGCCTCCCACCTGCTCGAGGGCGGCGCGGTCGTACACGACGCACGCGCCGACCCAGGCGACCCGGTAGGGGACCCACCCGCCGGTCTCGACGTCGAGGTCGGCAGCGACGTGCGCCGGGTTCGCCGCGTTGTGCAGCGACAGCCGGTCGAAGCCGGGGGTGCCGCGACGGACGACCTCGGGCACGACCGGGCCGTCCCACGGCTCGAACACGGCTGTCTCGTGCGGACGGCGGTCCTGCAGGTACGAGAGCCCCTGCACGGCGCTGCCGACGAACCCGCACCCGAGGTCGCGAAGCGCGTCGAGCATCCGGCGGACGGTGCCCGGTTCGAGCCAGACGTCGTCGTCGAGGTAGAGCACCGCGGGGGCGGTGGCGTGGTCCAGGAGGTGCTGGCGGTGCTCTGCCAGGCCACGCCGTTCCGGGTGGGCGAGGAGCGTGACGGGCCGGCCCTGCGCCTCCAGGACGCGCAGCATGGCGGCGACCGCCGGCTCGGAGGCGGCGTCCTGGCCCGCGGACTGGTCGCTGAGGACCAGGCGGAGGTCGACGTCGGTCTGTGCGGCGAGCCCGGCGAGCGTCGTGGCGAGCTCGGCGGGTCTCCCGACGGTCGGCACCAGGACGTCGACCTCGGCCGGACCGCGGTCGTCCGTCAGGGGACGCGCCCAGGCGCCGGACCAGCGGGCGGCGGTCACGGTGCCGGGTCGGGCTCGACGGCGGGTGCCGGTGCGTCCGTGGTGTCGGCTTGCGCCGGACCGGTCGCTGCGGCGGCCGCCGCTGCGGTGGCTTCGCGGATGCGGCGCACGACCGCGGTCGTCGAGTGCTCCGGCACGTAGTCGACCATCACGACCTCGCCGCCGTACGCCCGCACGACGCCGGTCTCCTCGAGCATCTCGGGGGAGTAGTCGCCGCCCTTGACGTAGACCTCGGGTCGCAGGCGCTCGATGAGCGGGATCGGGGTGTCGGTCGCGAACACGGTGACCAGGTCGACGCAGGCCAGGGCGGCGAGGACACCGGCACGGTCCTCGGCGGTGTTGATCGGGCGCTCCGGCCCCTTCAGTCGGCGGACCGAGTCGTCGTCGTTCAGGGCGACGACGAGCAGGTCACCGAGCTCGCGGGCCTGCCGCAGGTAGGTGGTGTGTCCGCGGTGCACGACGTCGAAGCAGCCGTTCGTGAAGACCACCCGGCGTCCGGCGGCGCGGGCCGCCTCGACGGCCAGCGCGAGGTCCTCGTGGTCGACGACCGTCGCGGCGGGCGCCGTCACGGAGTCGATCAGTGCGGCGGCGGTGCAGACCGAGGTGCCGGCCTCGCGGACGACCACGTCGGCGGCTGCCTGGGCGACGGCGATCGCGTCGCGGAGCGGGGCCCGGACGGCGAGGGCGACCGTGGCTGCGGCGCAGAAGGTGTCGCCGGCGCCGGACGCCTGCTGCTCGGACGCGGGGGTGGCACGGGTGCGGAAGGCCTGGTCGGTGCCGGGCTCGAGCAGGACGGTGCCGTCGCGGTCGAGGGTGACGACGGCCGCACGGGCGCCGCTGCGGGCGAGGACCTCGTGGCGGGCGTCCACGACGACGGGGACCCGCGCGGAGCCGGCGCCGAGGTCGCGTCCGAGCAGCCCGGCGGTCTCGCCGGCGTTCGGCGTGACGAGGTCCGGGTGCAGGTCGGCCCAGCGGGTGAGGTCGTGGGCGTCGACCACGACGGCACCGGGGCGGTCGCGGTCGAGCACGGGCACGACGTCGTCGGGCTGCACGCCGAGGCCGTAGTCGCAGACCACGGCGGCGTCGGCGCAGCGGACGGCGCGGGCGACGGCCTCCGCGAGACGGGCTCCGGCGTGCGCGTCGGGGGTCGCTGCGATCTCGTCGACACGGACGACCACGCGGTCGCCGCCGACCACCCGCGACTTCGTCGTGGTGCGTGCGCCAGTGACCTCGACCAGGTGGCTCGTGTCGACACCGGCGGTCTCGAGCCGCTCGCGGAGCACGCGGCCGGACTCGTCGTCGCCGATCAGGCCGACCATGCGGACGCGGGCGCCGAGGGCGCGGGCGTTCACCGCGGTGTTCGCGGCGCCGCCCGGCACGGCGACCGTCTCGGTGACGCGGACCACCGGAGCCGGTGCCTCGCGGGAGACGCGCTCGGCCTCGCCGACGGTCCACCGGTCGAGGATGCAGTCGCCGATGACGACGACGAGGGGTTCACGGTCGTCGACCGAGGCGACCAGGTCGCGGACGAGACGGACGTCGGCGGTCATCGGGTTCCTCCGGAGGTGGTGCGGGCGGGAGCGGGTTCGAGGTGCACGACGGTCGTGGTCGTCATCTCGTCGAGCAGGTGCGGGCCGTAGCCGAAGCCGGCACCCGACGCGCCACGGGGCTGGGCGCTGCCGCCCGGAGCACCGCCGAACACGGCGTTCACCTTGACGGTGCCGACGGGCAGCTCGGCCGCCGCACGGAGCGCGTGGCCGGTGTCGCCGGTGAGCACCGTCGCGGCGAGGCCGTAGCGGTCGGCCGCCGCGAGGCGCAGCCCCTCGTCGAACGACTCGACGACCCGGACGGGGGCGATCGGGCCGAAGGTCTCCTCGGTCATCACGACCATGTCGTCCGTGCAGTCGGCCAGGACGGTCGCCGGGTAGAACGTGCCGACGCCACCGGGCGTCGTGCCGCCCGTGCGCACCACCGCGCCGCGCTGCACCGCGTCGTCGACGTGGGCCTGCACCGTGGCGCGGAGCCGGTCGTCGACGAGGGGACCGAACTCCGCGGCGGGCGATGCCGTCCGACGCTCGGCCTCGGCGACGAGCGCCGCGGTGAACTCCTCGGCGACGTCGCGGTGCACGTAGACGCGCTCGACGCTCGTGCAGATCTGGCCCGTGTTGGCGAACGCGCCGAGTGCCACCTGCGCTGCGGCCCAGGCCGGGTCGACGTCGGCGTCCACGACGACCGCGTCGTTGCCGCCGTTCTCACGGATGACGTGCGCGCGGGTCCGGGCGGCGACCTCGGTCAGGCGGTCGCCGGTCGCGGTGGAGCCGACGTGGGCGTACACGTCGATGCCGTCCTGCTCGAGCAGGGCCTCGCCGGTCGCCGCATCGCCGTCGACGCCCACCAGGACGCCCTCGGGCAGGACCTCGGCGAGCAGCGCGTTCAGGCGGGCGATCGTGCCGGAGCACCGCTCGCTGCCCTTGTGCACCACGGTGTTGCCGGTGACGATCGCCGCACCGAGGATGCCGAGTGCGACGGCCACCGGGTCGTTCCACGGGGTCAGGGCGAGCACGACACCACGGGGGTGGGGGACCGACCAGTCCGCGGCGCCGAACCGCCCGCGGAGGGCCTCGCCGCGGTGGACCGGGCCGAGCTCGGCGTACTGCACGAGGGTCCCGATGCCGGCTTCGACCCCGCCCATCGCGTCGCCGGGGACCTTGCCCGTCTCGCGGGTGTTCAGGTCGGCGAGCTCCTTCGCGTGGTCACGGAGGTGCGCGGCTGCGGCGTGGAGCAGGGCGCCCCGTTCCGCCGGGGCCGTGCGCGCCCAGCCGGGGGCGGCCGCCCGAGCGCGCGCGACAGCGTTCGCGACGTCCTCGCTCGTGGAGCGCGGGGTCGTCGTGGCGATCGACCCGTCGACGGGGTCGGTGACGACCAGGTGGTCGGTGTCGGTCGCGGTCGCTGACGGGGTGGCGATGCTCATGGTGTCCTTCCGGAGACTGGCGTACCGCTCCACGCTGCCCGGAGGTACCTGTGCGGGGTCACGGTTCCGCGCACGAGGTCCGCGGAACGCACTGCCCGGGCCCCCGCCGGGTCGGTCCCGGCAGTCCTCACGGCTGGTCCCGGGTAGACGGGTCTGGTGCAACTGATCGGCAACGGTGGAGACCGCTTCGACGACGTCCGGGAGATCGCGGTGCTCCGCGGCGGTGGCCTGGGAGACCTGCTGTTCGCGGTCCCCGCGATCGAGGCGCTGCACGCGGCGTACCCGGACGCCCGCATCACGCTGCTCGGCAGCCCGCTGGCACCGGCGGTCCTGCGTGGACGCACCGACGCCGTGCACGCGTTCGAGGAGCTCCCGGTCGTCCCCGGCGTGCGCGACGGCGGCAGCGGAGCCCCCACACTCGAGGACTTCGAGTCGCGGGTGCGGGGGCGGTTCGACCTCGCCGTCCAGCTGCACGGCGGCGGTCGGAACTCGAACCCGTTCCTGCTGCGCCTCGCCGCGCCGCACACCGTGGGGACCGCCACCGAGGACGCCGAGGTCCTCGAGCGGTGGGTCCGCTACGTGTACTACCAGCACGAGGTGCTCCGCGGGCTCGAGGTCGTGTCGCTGGCCGGCGCCGCACCGATCACCCTCGACCCGCGCGTGCACGTGACCGCCGAGGAGCGGCACGAGGTGCGGGACCGGCTCGGCGTGCGCGGGCACCTGGTCGCGGTGCACCCCGGCGCCACCGACCCCCGCCGGCGCTGGAGCCCCGAGCGGTTCGCTGCCGTCGTCACCGCCCGGCTCGACGCCGGCGACGACGTCGTGCTCGTCGGCGACGCCACCGACGTCCCCGCCGCGCAGGCGATCCGCGGGGCGGTGCCGACCGCGCTGCACGACCGGCTCCACGACCTGACCGACGCCCTGCCGCTCGCCGAGCTCCCCGCGGTGCTCGCGGCGGCGGACGTCATGGTGGGCGACGACTCAGGCCCGCGGCACCTCGCCGTCGCGGTCGGTACTCCCACCGTCGGCGTGTTCTGGTTCGGCAACGTGGTGAACGCGGGCCCGGTGGACCGTGGCCGGCACCGGGTGCACCTGTCCTTCGTCACCCGGTGCCCGGTGTGCGGCGTCGACGTCACGCAGGTCGGGTGGACCGCGGAGCGCTGCGAGCACGACCCGTCCTACGTCGACGAGGTGCAGCCGGAGGCCGTGCTCGCCGACGTCGAGGACCTGCTCGCCACGGTGCGGCCCCGGGAGCGCGAGGCCGCGCCGGTCGCCTGACGCGGCAACAGCGGTCGCTCAGGTCGCACGACGTGCCGCCCGACCGGAAGTCGAGCGGCACGTCGTGCAACTTCGAGCGGGCGGGACATGCCGCCCGACCGGAAGTCGAGCGGCATGTCGTGCGACCCCGAGCGGGTCCGGCCAGTGAACGCGGGGCCTACGGCCAGCTGGGCTCCGTCGCCGGCATGATCGACAGCTCCCGGATCTCGCACCCGGCCGGCTGCGACAGCGCGAACAGGATCGAGTTCGCCACGTACTCCGGCTCGATGAGCTGTGCGTCCGGGCCCGGCTTGTACTGCTCGGTCCGGCCCTCGAAGAACGCGGTGCGCATGCCCGCGGGGATGATGTTCGTCACGCCGATGCGGCCCGCGGTCTCGGCGGCCAGCGCCTGCGAGAACCCGCGGACACCGAACTTCGACGCCGAGTAGGCCGTTCCGTCGCCGACGCCCTTCAGCGCGAGCGACGACGAGATCGTCACGACGCGGCCGTGCGTCGCCTCGAGGGCGGGGAGCGCGGCGCGCACGACGGCGGCGGTGCCGAGCAGGTTCACGCCGACGATGCGCTCCCAGTCGCCCGACGAGATCCCGCCGATCGGCGCGGGCTTGTCGATGCCCGCGGCGGTCACGACGGCGTCGAGGCCGCCGTGGCGCTCGGCTGCTTCGCGGACGGCGCGCTCGGTCGCCTCGGTGTCCGTGACGTCCACGGCGACGGCGTCGGTGCCCTCCGGCACGCCGTCGACGCGCAGGTCGAGGACGATCGGGGTGCCGCCGGCCTCGGCGACCGCGGCGACGACCGCCGCGCCGAGACCCGAGGCGCCGCCGGTGACGAGGACGCGGCCGATGGGGGTGGTGGGGACGGGCATGGACTTCCTTCCGGGAGTGGCGTGGTGCCGGTCCGTCGGCGGTGCCGACGGACGTGTGTGGTGACCGGTGCCGGACGGGAGGCTCGTGGCGGCGGTGCACCGCGCCTCCCGTCCGGCACGTGGTCGGGGGTGTCGGGGGTCAGCCGACCGCGGCGAGTGCCGCGGCGAGCCGGGTGGTGGACCGACCGGGGTGGAACGGGACCGTGACGACCCGACCACCCCACTCGGCGAGCGTGGCCGCCTCGGGCAGCTCGCTCGCGGCGTAGTCCCCGCCCTTCGCCCACACGTCCGGCCGGAAGCGGCGGAGCGCCTCGTCCGGCGTGTGCTCGTCGAAGACGACGACCGCGTCGACGCAGTCGAGCGCGAGCAACAGCTCGACCCGGTCGTCCTGCGTCATGATCGGTCGCTCGGGGCCCTTGAGCGCGCGGACCGACTCGTCCGAGTTGAGGCAGACCACCAGGCAGTCGCCGAGCGCCCGGGCGGCGGAGAGCGTGCGGGCGTGCCCGGCGTGCAGCAGGTCGAAGCAGCCGCCGGTCGCGACGACCGTCCCGCCGGCGCTGCGGACCTCGTGCACGACGCGCAGCGCGTCGCGGTCGACACCCGGGACGGGGACCGGGGCCGGACCGTCGTCGGCGAAGAGCGCGGTGACACCGCCGGCCGCCAGGTACTCCGACGCCGCGAGCACGCCCGCGGCGACGGCCTCGGCGACGTCCGTACCCTCAGCCAGGGCGATCGCGACGCCCGCGGCCAGGCGGTCGCCGGCGCCGCAGGGGTCGCCCGCGGTGACGGACGGGGCCGGGACGAAGCGGCTGTCCAGCGCTCCCGGCTCGGTGCCGTCACCGCCGCGGCGCGACGCGACGAGTGCACCGCGGTCGCCCATGGTGACGGCGACCGCGTCGACGTCCCAGGTGCGGACCAGCTCGGCGGCGGCGTCGGTGGCGAACGGGACGCCCTCGCCGGACAGGTCGGTGAAGCGGCGGGCCTCGCTGGTGTTCGGCGTCACGACGGCGGTCCCGGCGACGGGGGCGGCGCCCTTGGGGTGCGGGTCCCAGACCACCGGCGTCGTGCGGGCAGCGGCGGCCAGGGCGCTCCGCAGCCCCTCGGACGCGGCGACACCGCGGCCGTAGTCGGCGACGACGATCGCGTCGGCACCCTCGAGCGCAGCGGTCATCTCCGTGGTCGCCTCGGGTACCGGCGGGGTGGCGCACCCCTCGTCGATGCGGACGAGTGCGTGGTCCACCACGCGGACACGGGTCTTCACCGGGGTCGGGGCGCCGGAGGGACCGGCGACCACCCGGACGTCGGGCAGCAGGGCGCGGATCTCCTCGGCGCGGTCGTCGTCGCTCAGGACGGTGACGAGCGTCACGTCGTGGCCGTCGCGCACGAGCATCGAGGCGACCAGACCGGCACCGCCGGCGCGGCGGTCGTCGGTGCGGACGTCGACGACGGGCACCGGGGCGTCCGGGCTCAGCCGCTCGCTCGTGCCCGAGACGTCGACGTCGAGCAGGGTGTCGCCGACGACGACGATGCGGCGCCGCGTGCCGTCGGCCTGCGCGCGGTCGACCGTGCGCTGCGACGCGGTCCCGGACTCCTCGGCGCGCAGTGGGGCGACGCCGTCGTGCGCGGTCACCGGCGGCCGCCTCGGCGCAGGGCGGGCTCCATCGCACGGCAGAGGGCGTGCACGAGGACGAGCTGCGCCTCCTGCACGTTGGCCGAGGGCCCCTCGATGCAGATCGCGTCGTCGACCGCGTCGGCGAGCGGGTTCGGGCCGGGGCCGGTCATCGCGATCGAGCGGGCGCCGACGGCCCGCGCGGCCTCAGCGGCACGGAGCAGGTTCGGGCTCTTGCCGCTCGTGCTGAGCAGCACGACGACGTCGCCGGCGCGGGCGTGCGCCGTGACCTGCCGGGCGAAGACCTGGTCGTAGCCGTAGTCGTTGCCGATCGCGGTGACGGCGGAGCTCTCGGCGTGCAGGGAGATCGCCGAGTACGCCGGACGGTCCCCGTCGAAGCGGCCGGTCAGTTCGGAGGTCAGGTGCTGCGCCTCGGCGGCCGACCCGCCGTTGCCCGCGGCCAGCAGGCGGCGACCGGCGACGAGGCGCGCGGCGATGTCGTCCGCCCAGGCGGCGATGTGGTCCTTGTGGTCGACGAGCGACGCGATCACGGGGACCGAGGCGGCGATGTGGTCGACGACGGTCCGGACGCTGGCGCTCCCGGTCTCCGGCTCGCGGGTGCCGGTCTGCTGCTCGATGGTCATCGTGCGGTCCTCTCCGTCTGGTGCGGCAGCACCGCGGGCGTCGGGCGGGCGGTCCGTCCGGCGCGTCCGGGACGGGCGCCCGGGATGGTGGTGGCGGGGGTGATCGTGACGGGGTCGTTCGACACGGGGGCCGTGTCGGTCCCGGTGGCCGCAGCCGCGGGGGCGGCGAGGGCGTTCGCGGCCCCGGCGACGAGCCGCTCGTAGACGCGCTCGCTCTCGGCGGCGACCTTGTGCCAGGTGTACCGGGCCTCGGCGCGCTCGCGTCCGGCGCGCCCGTAGGCCTCTCGGCGCTCGGGGTCGTCGAGGATCGCACCGACGGCGGCGGCCACGGCGTCCTCGTCGCGCGGCGGGACGTGCAGGCCCGTGGCGTCCTCGACGACGGTGTCGATCAGGCCACCGACGCTCGACGCGACGACCGGACGACCGCAGGCCATGGCCTCGAGCGGCACGATGCCGAAGGGCTCGTACCAGGGCGCGCACACGACGACGTCGGCGCTGCGGTACACGGCGGGCATGTCGTGCTGCCCGAGCTGGCCGCGGAAGGTCACGTGCTCGCGGACGCCGAGCGACCGGGCCAGGGCGTCGAGGCGCTGGTACTCCGGGTCGTCGGCCAGGTCCGCCCCGGCGGTGCCGGCACCGCCGACGACGACGAGTTCGGCCTCGCGGCCCTCGTCGAGCAGCTTCGCGAGTGCGGCGATGGTCGTGCCGACGCCCTTCCGGCGCACCAGGCGGGACGCGGTGAGGACCCGGAAGGGGCGGCCGCGCTCCTCGACGGGGCCGTCCGGCCGGAACAGGTCCGTGTCCACCCCGCACGGCACGACCGAGATCGCGTGCAGCGGGACGCCGAGCGCCTTGAGCTCGAACGCCTCGTCGGAGCACGTCGCGACGACCTGGTCGACGCTCCGACCCACCGCGGGTTCGATCCACTCGCGCTCGGCGGGGCTCGTGTCGGCGGTGCCCTGGTGGCGGCGCTTCACGACGCCCAGCGCGTGGAAGGTCTGCACGACCGGGATCCGGACGCCGCCGGTGCGGGCGTGGACCTGCTTGACCGCCTCGAGCGCGGCGTGCCCGGACATCCAGAAGTGGCCGTGCACCACGTCCGGGCGGTCCACGAACCACTCCGCCGCGAGCACCGAGGCGAACGTGTCCATGAACGGGAACAGGTCGTCCTTCGGCACGTGCCGCGCGGGACCGGCGTCGACGTGCACGACCTCGACCCCGGGGCGCAACAGCACCCGGACGGGCTGGTCGGCGTCGTCGCGCCGCGTGTACACGGTGACCTGGTGGCCGCGGTCCGCCAGGGCCCCGGAGAGCTCGGCGACGTGCACGTTCTGTCCACCGGCGTCGACTCCGCCGAGCACCGCGAGCGGACTCGCGTGCTCGGACACCATCGCGATCTTCATCGGAGGCTCCCTTCCAGCGCGGCGTCCGCCGCGCGTCCGCGCCGCGCACCCCGCGCGACGGCGTCGTCGAGGAGGTCGTCCCAGTCCGCCAGGTACCGGCCGAGCGCGTGCCGCGCGAGCGCGGCCTCACGCGCGACGGCACCGCGGCGGCGGGCCTCCTCGGGGTCCTCCAGGAGCGTCCTGGAGGCGCGGACCAGCTCGTCGACGTCGGTCGCGATCGCGCCTGCCTCGGCGGGCACCGTCCGGGGTGCGTCGGTCGTCGCGAGCACGAGGACCGGCATCGCCATGTGCATCGACTCGATGAGCGAGAGACCGAGCGAGGTCCAGCGGTTCGGGTGCACGTAGGCGCGTCGCTGCGCGAGCGCGGCGTGCATCGGGTCGGCAGGGACGTCACCGAGGGCGACGACGCGGTCGCCGAAGCCGAGCTCGGGCAGCCGGTCGGTGCCCATGCCCCAGAGGTCGACGGGTGCGACCTCGGCGAAGCGGGGGAGGAGGTCGGTGCCGACCACCCGGCCGCGACGGACCGGCTCGTTGATGACGACGCCGAAGCGTTCGAGCTCGCCGGTGTACAGCGGGCCCGGGTCGACGACGCCGTGCTCGACGACCGTGGTGCGGGTCGTGCCGCACTCCCACATCAGGGCGTTCCAGTGCGTGACGTGCGCGATCACCAGGTCGTCGCGGTCCCGCATCGGGTGCAGGCTGCTCGGGACGTCGGTCCGCGGGGCGTTGTGCTCGACGAAGACCATCGGCACCTCGCGGCCACCGAGCAGTCGTCTGGCCTCCTCGAGCTCCTCGGTGCGCTGCAGCACGACCACGTCGACCTCGGCGTCGGCGACGTCCGCGGGGTCGATCTCGATCGCGTTCGTCGGCCAGTCGCGCCCGCCGCGTCCGAGCCCCCAGCCGTCGCGGGCCGGGGTGGTCGGGATGAGGTACTCGTGGGGGCCGCGGACGAAGGCGTCCATCCAGCCGCCGTGCACGTGCCACACGAGGATCCGCATGCAGGGCCTTCCGTTCGTTCGGTGCCCCTCCGGACGGCTCGTGACGCGGGTCCGCGCGAGGTGCGCGGGCGCCCGTGCGAGGAGCAGGAGGAGCAGTGGCGCACGCTACGCACGCACTGCTGGCGCTCCTCGCAGCTTCTCCTGTTTCATCCACTGAGCGCAGTGCCGCGGGCGACCGGCCGGGACCCGGAACCGCGTGCCAGCAGGCGATCGTGCGCCGCGAGGACGTCCTCGACGCGCACTCCGGACAGGCACGGGTGCCCCGGGACCGGGCACTCCCGCGCACGGCTGAGGCGGCAGGCAGCCGCCTGGTCACCGAGCAGTTCGACGTCCGGCGTGTACGGCGCCCACTTCACGGCGGGCACGACCGGGGAGAACAGACTGACGATCCGCGCGCCGACCGCGGCGGCGAGGTGCGCCGGCCCGGTGTTCCCGACGACGACGACCTCGGCGCCGGCGAGCACGGCGGCGAGCTCCGCGGGCGAGGTGCGACCGCCGAGGTCGACCGCGCTGTCGCCTGCGACGGCCGCCGTGAGCGCCCGCTCGCCGGGGCTGCCGGTGACGACCACCGGGACCCCGCGCTCGGCGTAGGCCGCGACGAGGGCGCGGTGGTGGTCCTCCGGCCAGGAGCGCGCCGGGACGCTCGCTCCGGGGTGCACGACCACGTAGCGGTCCAGCGCGGCCACCTCGGGCGGTGCGACGGCGTCGTGCCGCACTGCGAGCCTCCCGTCGTCACCCGGCGGCAGGACGAACCCTGCGGCCTCGGCGATGCGGAGGGCACGCTCGGGTTCGGGCAGGTCCTCGGGCAGGTCCTCGCCCGGACGGAGCCGGACGTCGAGCAGCGACCCGGGGTGGTCCACCGACGCGCCGGACACCCGCGGTACCCCGGCCAGGCGGAGCAGCAGGGCGACCGGCAGGGGTGACTGGTGGAACGAGGTGAGCACGACGGCCTCGTCGGGCTGCTCCTCGGTGACGAGCGCGCGGAACTCGCCGAGCAGCGCGTCGTCGATCGGACGGGCGGTCTCGGTCACCCACGGGGCCGCCCAGACCCGGACCCGGTCGACACCGGGCAACAGGTCGGCGGCCGGGGAGCCCTGGGGGCCGCAGAGCATCGTGACGTGCGAGGCGCCGGCGGCGACGGCACGGACGGCGGGACCGGCGACCAGGACGTCGCCGAACGAGTCGAGCCGGACGACGAGGATGCGGGGGCCGGAGCGCGCGGCGTCGGTGCGTCGGGACTCCTCGGCGCCGCTCACGCGTGTGCTGCCGGGACGCGTGCCAGAACGAGGGACACCGCGTCGTCGAGGGATCCCGCGACCGTCTCGGCCGCGTCCACCTCCTCGGTGCGCGTCCGCGGGGTCGGCACCAGGATCCCCTGCGCGCCCGCGGCGGCGGCAGCCGCGACGTCGGCGCCGATGTCCCCGACGACGACGAGCTCCAACGGGTCGAGCCCGAGGCGGCGGGCCGCGTCGAGCACCATGCCCGGGCGGGGCTTCCGGCAGTCGCAGCCGTCCCCGGCGTCGTGCGGGCAGACGCACCAGACGTCGAACGGGCCGACCAGCTCGTCCACGCGGGCGTTCGTCGCGTCGACCTGTTCGCGCGTGGCCAGGCCCTTCGCGATCGCCGACTGGTTCGTCACGACCCCGACGCGCAGACCGGCCGCGCGGGCACGTTCGACCGCGCGGTGCGCTCCGGGCACGGGGACGACCCTGTGCGGGTCGGCGTTGTACGGGACGTCGATGACGAGGGTGTCGTCACGGTCGAAGAGCAGACCGCGGACGGTGCGGTCCTTCGCGAGAGCCATGCTCCTTGGTACCGCCCGGAGGCCGGGAACCGGCCCAGGCGTCGCCGGATACCGTCGGACCGTGACCGCAGTCCCCGCCCTGCCCCCGTCCGACGGACGCCCCGACTTGCTCGTCCTCCGCGCCATCAAGCTCGGTGACGCACTCGTCGCCGTCCCCGCCCTGCACGCGCTGCGCCGGGCGTTCCCCGGCCACCGGATCACGCTGGCCACGACCGCGTGGCTGGCCCCGGTCGTCGAGCTCCTGCCGGTGGACGTGCACCTCGCGCAGCACGGGCTCGACCACCCCATCGCCGCACCGGCCGGTGCGGTCGACGTCGCGGTCAACCTGCACGGCGCCGGTCCCGAGTCGTCCGACCTCGTCGCCGCCCTCGGTGCCCGTCGCGTGATCGGACACGCCGACCCGACCCACGGGTACGAGGGTCCCGTGTGGCCCGACGACGTGCACGAGCGGGAGCGCTGGGCGGACCTGCTCACCTGGCACGGCATCCCGGCCGACCCGGACGAGGTCGCCATCGCACGCCCCGTCGCCCCGTCGGTGGCGCCCGGCGCGGCGGTCGTGCACATCGGCGCCTTCCACGGCGCGCGGCACTGGCCGACGGACCGCTTCGCCGCCGTGGTGCGCGGCCTGCGCGAGCGCGGCCTCGACGTGGTCCTGACGGGAGGCGCGGACGACGTCGAGCGCGCCACCGCCGTCGCGCAGGCAGCCGGCCTGCCGCCGGAGGCGGTCCTCGCCGGTGCGTTGGAACTGCAGGCCTTCGCGGGCGTCATCGCGTCGGCCGCGCTCGTCGTCACGGTCGACACCGGGGCAGCGCACCTCGCCTCCGCCTACGGGATCCCGTCGGTGGTGGTGTTCGGTCCGGCGCCGCCCGAGGCGTGGGGCCCACCGGCAACGGGTCCGCACGTGGTGCTCACCGATGCATCCGTCCGGCGGGGCGACGTCTTCGCCGAGGACCCGGACCCGGCGCTGCTCGCGGTCGGGGTCGAGGACGTGCTCGCCGCGGTCGACTCGCTGCCGGTCGATCCCGCCGCTGCCGCTGCCGCCGCCGCCGCCGCTCCGGCCGGACCGGTCCCGTCGCCGTGAACGCGCCGGGCATGCGTCGGTAGCGTCGAGGAGTACCTGTCCTGCTCGAAGGGAGCGCCCCGTGTTCGAAGCCGCCAACATCCGTGACTGGATCGGCCTGCCCGTCGTCGACGAGACCGAGGACAAGATCGGCACGCTCGAGAGCATCTACTACGACACCGCGACGTCGGAGCCCGCGTTCGGCGCCGTCACGACCGGGCTGCCCGGGTTCCAGAAGCTGCTCTTCGTCCCGCTCGTCGGCGCGACGGTGGCGCCGAAGCACCTGCTCGTGACCTTCCCGAAGAAGCTCGTCAAGGACGCGCCGTCGATCCCGACCGACGGTGAGCTCGAGGCCTCGACCGAGCCGGTGCTGTACGAGCACTACGGCCTGCAGTACCAGACCGGCAGCAACGGGGAGCGGCGCCTGGGACGCCGCTGACACCGACGCTCGGGTCGGGCAGGTACCCTTGCCCGTCCCGTCGTCGCGCTCATCCGGAGGCCCCCCTGCACCGCACCGCCCGCCCGAAGCGCCTGACCGCCGTCGCCGCCGTGCTCGCGGTCCTCGCCGCGGCGGTCGTCGCACCGTGGGGTCCCGTCGTGGGGGCGTCGACCGACGGTGCCGTGGCGGCGCCGATGTGGCCCGTGCCGGCGCCGTACCCGGTGACGGGCGACCCGGTCGAGACCCTGGCGGACCTGCCGCCGGGCAGCGAGTACGTCGCACTCGGTGACTCGTACTCGGCCGGCTACGGCCTGTCCGACCCCACGCACCTGCCGACGAGCGCGTGCGGCCAGTCGGCGCGGGACTACCCGCACCGGCTCGCCGCGCGGTTCGGGTTCGCCCTGACCGACGTGACCTGTGCCGGCGCCACCAGCCGCGACGTCGTGTCCGGGTACCAGTTCCGCGGTGTGCCGCCGCAGGTCCGTGCGCTGTCCGAGGACACCCGGCTCGTCACGCTGACGATCGGCGGCAACGACGCCGACCTCTTCGGCACCGCCGCGTCCTGCCTCGCGCTGTCGTCCCGCGGCCCGGTGTTCTCCGGCCGGGACGCGCCGTCCTGCCGCAGCACGCTCGTGCACGACGGCGTGGACGACCTCGAGGTGCGCATCCGGTCGCGGGTGGCCCTCGGGATCGCGGACACCCTCGCCGCGGTCCGACAGGCCGCCCCGAACGCGGTCGTGGTGTTCCTCGGCTACCCGGCGATCTTCCCGGACGCAGCGCACACGCCGGCGAAGGGCTGCTTCCGCTCGGCGCTCGACCTCGGGTCGCTCGTCGGGTCGTTCCCCCGGGACACGTACCCGTTCACGAACAGCGACGTCCGGTACCTGCACGGGATCCAGGAGTCGCTCGACGAGGTCTCGGCGTCCGCGGCCGAGGCGGCCGGGGTGCCGTTCGTCGACGTGTTCGCGGAGTCGCAGGCGCACTCCGCGTGCGCGACCGACCGACCGTACGTGTCGGGCGTCTCGCTCTCCGGCACGGGCGACCTCAGCAGCATCGACATGGAGCCCGGCGCCCTGCACCCGAACGGTCGCGGGGTCGCCTGGCTGACGCGGCAGCTCGCGGCGGAGCTGCGGACGCTCGCGGGCTGACGGTCGGACCCTGCGGCGGACAGCGGACGACCCCGCCCCTGACGGCCGACGGCTGTGGGCTGACCACCGGCGTTCGACGGCGGCGGTCGGCGTCAGGCGGTGCCTCCGGCGGCCGCACCGGTGTGGGCCGCGGGCGGCACGACGCACACGGGCGCCACGGTCTCGCGCAGCACGTCGTGCAGGACCGACCCCGACAGCGCGTGCACGTGGCCGACGCCGAGCACGACGAGCGAGGCCCGCCGCGTGTGCGCGGCGATCGCCCGACCAGGGTGGCCCTCCACGAGCAGCGCGTGGACCCGGACGTCCGGGTGTCGAGCGCGGACCTCGACGGTGATCCGCTCGAGCAGCTCGGCGTTCCGGGACCGCCACCGCAGGGGGTCCTCGGCGAAGTCGGTGAGCCCGGTGCGGGTGAGCACCGGCATCTCCCAGGCGCGCAGGAGCGTCAACCGGCGGTGCGTGCGGCGTGCCTCGGCGACGGCGATCGCCTCGGCGTGCTCGTCGACCGGCTCGTCGACCGCCAGGACCACGTCGCCCGCGATCGGGTGCGGCCCCTCCGGCACGACCACGGTCGGCACCGCCGCACGCTCGGCGATCCGGGCCGCCTCGCCGCCGGCCGTCGATCCGCGCCGGTTCCGGAAGGTCCCGACGACGAGCACGTCACCGTCGTCGGACTCCTCGACCAGCGCGTGCGCCGGGTGCCCGGCATGCCGACGGACCACCACCCGGGCCTGCGGCAGCGCCGACCGGACCGCTGCCGCGACGGCGTCCGCGACCCCCGCACCGGTCGGTCCGGTCCTGCTCTCGCTCGCCGGGTCCGCCCCGATCACGTGCACCCGCTCGACACCGGTCCCGGCACGTGCAGCGAGCCACCGGACCGCCTCGTCGTGTGGTCGTGCCGCGTCCGCCGCGAGCGTGACCGCCCTCCACCGTCCGTCCATCCCGACCGACCTCCTCGTCGTGCAGGTCCAGCGGGGCGTCGCCTGGCGCTCCTGGGGCGCAGCGTACGCCGCACTGGCCGTCGCCGGCCGGTCCGGGGCCGGTCGTCGTACGCTCGGGGCGTGGTCACCAGCGCCGGACTCCTGCTCCACCGCAGTGCACGCGTCGACGGGACGACGCAGGTCTTCGTCGCGCACATGGGCGGACCGTTGTGGCGGGGTCGTGCGAGGGCGTGGTCGATCCCCAAGGGGCTCCTCGAGGACGGGGAGGACCCCCTGGCCGCGGCCCGCCGCGAGTTCGCTGAGGAGATCGGCGTCGCCGCGCCGGACGGCCCGGCACTGGACCTCGGCGAGGTCCGACAGGCGTCGGGGAAGCGTGTCCGGGTCTTCGCCGTGCGGGCGGACGACTTCGCGGTCGACGCGGTCCGGAGCAACACGGCGCTGGTCGAGCTGCCGCGCGGGTCCGGCCGGTTCGTCGAGGTGCCCGAGGTCGACGACGCACGGTGGGTGACCGTCGACGAGGCGCGCGAGCTGCTCGTGGCCGGTCAGGTCGCCGCGCTCGACCGGCTGCTCGTGGCGGTGGAGCGGCCGCTCCCGGAGGGCTGACCCGGACGCCGAGACGCTGGGACACGCGAGCGGGGCGGGTCGACACCGGTCGACCCGCCCCGCTCCCGTCCGAACGCGTCAGCGCCGCCGCTGGGCCTGTATCGACCCCGTCGCGGTCGAGACGGATCCGGTGACCACGCCGACGGACCCGGTGATGGTCGCGATCGCCCGACCGACGACGGGCACCGAGGACGTGACGACGGCGAGCGACGAGGTGATCGCCTCGACCGAGGTGGTGGACAGGTGCTCCTGCGCGTGCGTGTGCACCGGGAAGCCACGGCGCGCCGCGAGCACGACGCCGAGCGAGCCGACCAGGACGACGGCTCCGGCGAAGGGCAGGTACTGCAGACCGACCGCGCTGAGCGCCTGACCGCCCACCGCTGCACCGCCCGCGATGCCGATGTTCGACGCGCCGTTCACCAGGGCACCGGCGATGTCGGGGGAGACGCCTCCCGTCCGGATCGCCGCAGCCATGAACAGCGTGCCCGTCGTGCCGTTCGCGGCCATCCAGACGCCCGCGACCACCATGGTGCCGAGCAGCGACCCGTGCACGAACGGCAGGACCGCGAACGCGACGGCCATCACGGCGACGGCGACGATCAGCGTCTGCCGCGGTGCCCGGTCGACGAACGTGCCCGCGAGCCACAGCCCGACGATGCCGGTCCCGCCGAGCACCAGCAGCGCGCCGCTCACCATGCCGGCGTCGAGTCCGGCGTCGATCGCGTAGGGGCCGATGTAGGTGTAGACGACGTAGTGCCCGGCGAAGAGCAGCAGGTCCGCGACGACGACCGAGAGCAGGCCGGTCCGTGCCCAGGCCCGCGGCGAGCCGATGTGCGGGGAGGCGGTCCCGCTCACCGCCGGCAGGAACGCGAGGGCGACCACCGCGAGCACGGCCGCGGCGAGCGCCACGGCGCCCACGGCGGGGCGCCACCCGATCGTCTGCGCGACCCACGTGGCGAGCGGTACGCCGAGGACGAACCCGAGCGAGCTGCCGGAGTAGACGAAGGCGATCGCCCGCCCCGCGAGTCGCGGCGGCACGATGCGCGTTGCGTACGCGGACGCCACCGAGAAGAAGAGTGCGTGCGCGACACCGCCGACGACGCGGCCCGCGCACACGACGGCGAAGCTCGGTGCGACGGCGACGAGCACGTTCGAGACCGCGTAGCCGACGAGCGTCGCGACCAGCACCGCCTTGCGGGGGAGCCGTGCCGTCAGCGAGGTCAGCGGGAGGGCGAGGATCGCCACGGCCGCCGCGTAGACGGTGACGACGATGCCCATCGTCGACTCGCTGACGTCGAGGTCACGGCTCATCGTGCCGAGCAGCCCGACCGGCATGAGCTCCGTGGTGATCGCGAAGAAGGTGGCGAGCCCGAGCACGGCGATGCCGACGATCGACTGGGTGGTGACGGTGATCGGCCGCGTGTTCGTCGACACGGCCGAGGTGGTGGTGTTCGTGGACACGCTGCTGACCTCCTCCGGGGAACGCCGGAGCGCGCGTCGGACCGGCCGTCGTGACGGCGGTGCGCGGAGCGCGCTCGCGGTGGGTGTGGTGCGGGTCGGACGACCCGGTGATGTGACGACTCCACGGCGAGTGCGCTCCTCCAGTCTTGCACGGAGCATCCGGATCGCGCGAGGGGGTCGCCGAAGATTCTTGTAGCGCTCCAACGAGATGCACGGGAACACATTCCCGATCGGGCCCGGTCAGTTCTCGTTCGTGACCGTGCCCTGCACGCCGCCACCGCGCAGCGTGATCGTCAGCGTCCCGCTCGTGGACTGTGCGGAGAGCGACACGTTCCCGTGCAGGGCGTCCTCGCGTGGGTAGCAGGCCGTGGTCGACTCGAGGCGGTTCGCGGTGGCCACCAGGCAGATCGTCTCGCGGTCGGTCCCGACCCCGGCCCACACGTTCCAGGGGGTCTCGAACGAGCTGCCGTCCAGGGCCCGGTTCGTGAAGACGAGTCGCGTCGACCGGAGGCTCACCGGGGCCTCGACCGGACCGGGCAGCTGGTCCGCGTAGGTCTGCGGGATGTCGAGGAGCTCCTCGAGCGTGATCGCCCCCGGCGTCGGCGTCGTGCTCGGTGCGGCGACCTGCTGCCCGTCGGAGGTCCCGACCAGCGTGCCCGCCGCGAACGCCAGGCCGACGACGACCGCCGCGCCGAGCGCGATCCACACGCGCGGTCGCGCGGTCCAGAGCAGCCCGCTCGCCCGCGTCCGCCACGTGGTCCGCTCGGCCGGGAGGCCCGCCCCACCGTCGTCGGGGAGCACGCCCGGTCCCGTGGTCGGTTGCCGGTCCACGGTCGGCCCGCCCGGTCCGGTGGCGGTCAGCGGTGCGTCCGCTGCCGGTCGCATCGCGTCGGGCGCCGCCACCGGTACCGCTCGAGTCGCGCCGGGCGCCGGTTCCGGTCGCGTCGCGCCGGGCGCCGGTGCCGGTCGCGTCGCGTCCGACTCCGCGGTGGTCGGGGTCGCTGCCGACACGGTGCCGCGGGCGACGTCGGCCCCGGAACCCCCGAGGTCGCGGAGTGCCAGCCGAGCGCGCGCGGCGACCTCGGGCTCGACCCCGGCACCCCAGGCGAGGGCCTCGAGTCGTGCCCGTTCCGCCGTGACGTCCTCGTCGGCCATGCGCGCTCCCGGTCCGGACGCACCGGACACCCTCATGCTCCCACCCCGACGGCGTCGCGTCCGGCCCCCGAGTGGGTGCTGTCCGGTCGCCGAGGGGGTGCCGTCCAGTGCCCGAGGGGTAGACGGGACGCATGACCACCGACGCAGGAACCGGCCCCAGCGCCCCGGAGCACGACGGCACCCGGCACGACACCGTCCGCCACGACGCTGATCCCGAGACCCTCGAGGCGCTCAGCCACGACACGCAGTCCGGCGAGGCCGACTACGTGGCGACCAGTCCGGGCGGCACCGGCACGGAACGGCACGTCCCCACCCCCGACGAGGAACAGGGCCGCGGCACCGAGTACGACCCGGTCGACCAGGGCCCGCAGCAGGAGGGCCAGGGCGGCTGACGCCTTTCGTCCTCAGTGCACCAGACGCCGCAGCACGGCGCGCTCACCGACGGCCCAGACGGCGCTCGTGACGACGTACAGCGTGGCGGCCAGCGGGACGACCGCGGCGAAGACGACGGACACGAACGGCACCCACCGGACCAGCACCGCGGTCGCTCCGGCTCCCGGCTGCCCGGCTGCCGGGGCCTCGACCGGGTTCCAGTGTGCCGCGGCCCGGCGCGACGCCTCGATCGCGACCGCCAGGACGGCGAGCAGCACGAGCACCACCCAGGCGTGACCCCACAGCGGTGACGTGACGACGGCGAGCAGCGTGTGCCCCAGCGGGATCCCGACCAGCGTCGCGTCTAGCAGGGCGTTCGCGGCGCCGGCGATCGACGCGTGGGTGAACAGGGCGTACACGAGCGACAGCACGGGTGCCTGCGCGAGCACCGGGAGGCAGCCGGCCAGCGGGGAGACGCGTTCCGAGGTGTACAGCCGCTGCACGGCCTCCTGCAGGCGGCGGGTGTCGGACCCGTACCGTCGGCGCAGTGCGGCGAGCTGCGGCGCGAGCCGTCGACGGTCGCGCTCGGCCCGGACCTGCAGGACGGAGAGCGGGACGAGCACGATGCGCACGCCCAGGGTGAGCGCGACGACCGCCAGTGCGGCGGCCGTGCCCCCGGCGACGGGGGAGAGGGCGTCGGTGAGGGTGGTGAGCAGGTCGGCGCCGACGTGCAGCAGGCCGCTGACGACGGGCAGGGTGGAGAGGTCCATGACGTTCCGTTCGGTGGAGGGGTCGGTGACGACGTGACCCGACCACTCGCGGGTGGTCAGGCCGGTGTCGGCACTCCCGGTGCTCGCGACCGCACCTGGCCGTCGGCGTCCGGGTGGCTCCACGCGATGCGCGTCGGCCGTTCCACCGCCGCGCCGGTCCGCTCGGCGGCCCCGACGTCGGGATCGACACCGAGCGCCGTCGCGAGCAGCCGGACGACGAGCACCGTGACTGCGACCGCGGCGAGCCCGAGCGCCGCCACGGCGAGCAGGGGTGCCGGCGACCCACCCGGGCCGAGCAGGGCAGCGTCGCCGGTCTGCAGCACCGCGAGGGCGCGCAGGAGGAGTTCGACGACGGTCATGGTCCGTTCAGCGTAACCCCCGCGTGCCGCAGCGGACCGGCAGGTCCGCAACGGGCAGGATCGGGCCATGACCGCAGGATCGCCGAGCACCCCAGCGACCCTCGCCCTCGAGCGGGCGGGGATCCCGTTCACCCCGCACGTGTACGAGCACCACGAGACCGCCACGAACTTCGGGGAAGAAGCAGCCGCGGCGCTCGGGCTCCGCGAGGACCAGGTGTTCAAGACCCTCGTGGTCTCCGTGGACGGTCAGCTGGCGGTGGCGGTCGTGCCCGTCGCGAACCGGCTCGACCTCAAGGCGATCGCAGCGGCACTCGGCGGCAAGAAGGCCACGCTCGCGCAGCCGGCCCTCGCCGAGAAGCGGACGGGCTACGTGGTCGGCGGGATCAGCCCGGTCGGCCAGAAGACGCGCCTGCGCACGGTCGTCGACGCATCCGCCCTCGAGCACCCGAGCATCTTCGTCTCCGGTGGCCGCCGCGGGTTCGACATCGAGGTCGCTCCCGAGGATCTCGTCCGGGTCACCGAGGCCTCGACGGCGCCCATCGCTCGGACCTGAGTCGGTCTGACGCAACTTTCTGCGCCTGCCGGGAATGGAGCGGGCCCCCTGCGTTGCATTGAGTCGAAGGCACTCAAGTTCCCAGGAGGTCCCTTTGCCAGCAACGTTCGGCCCGACCGGTGGCGACGACGCGTTCGACGCGTTCCTCGCCCGGCTCATCGCGGCCCAGCAGGCCGGTGCCCAGCGATCCGTACCGCTGGGACGCCCGGTCGACATCACGCGACTCCTCAGTCGACGCACCCACGAACTGCTCCAGCGCACCGCTGAGTACGCCGTCGCGCAGGGCCAGCTCGAGATCGACGCCCTGCACGTCCTGCACGTCCTCGTGCACACCGAGCCGTTCACCGCAGTCGTGCGCAGCGCCGGCGTCGACCCGGAGCAGCTCGCCGCCGAGGTCGAGCAGCGGCTCCCCGTCCCGGCGGAGTCCCGTCCCGAGCGCACCGGACAGCCCGCGCTGACCGGCACCGCGCAGCGGATCCTGCTCGAGGCGACGCAGGCCGCCCGGGCCTTCGGCAGCACGTACACCGACCCCGAGCACGTCTTCTTCGCGCTCGTCACCGACCAGGACACCGTCGCCGGGCAGCTGCTCGCGAGCGCCGGCGTCACCCCGCAGCACCTGCAGGAGCACGCCCAGCAGGCCGCGGCAGCAGCACGAGAGGGGCGTCCGATGCCCGGAGCCACCGACACCACCGCCGAGTCCACGAGCGACACCCCGACGCTCGACCGGTTCGGCACCGACCTGACCGAGCGCGCCCGCGACGGGCGCATCGACCCGGTCATCGGCCGTGCGGACGAGATCGAGCAGACCGTCGAGGTCCTGCTCCGCCGCACCAAGAACAACCCCGTCCTCATCGGCGAGCCCGGCGTGGGCAAGACCGCGATCGTCGAGGGGCTCGCGCAGCGCATCGCCGACGGCGACGTGCCCGCGCTGCTCCAGGGCAAGCGCGTCGTGGCGCTCGACCTGGCCGGCATGCTCTCCGGCACCCGGTACCGCGGTGACTTCGAGGAGCGCCTGACCACGGCGATGGACGAGATCGCCGCGCACGCCGACGAGCTGATCGTGTTCGTCGACGAACTCCACACCGTCGTCGGCGCCGGTGGCGGTGGCGAGGGCGGCTCGATGGACGCGGGCAACATCCTCAAGCCCCGTCTCGCCCGCGGCGACCTGCACCTGGTCGGCGCGACGACCCTGGACGAGTACCGCCGGATCGAGAAGGACGCCGCGCTCGAGCGCCGCTTCCAGCCGGTCACGGTGGGGGAGCCGAGCGTCGAGGACGCCGTTGCGATCCTCACGGGGCTCGCCCCTCGGTACGCCGAGCACCACGACGTCACCTACACCGACGACGCCCTGCGCGCCGCGGTGGAGCTCTCGCACCGCTACGTCACCGACCGACACCTGCCGGACAAGGCCATCGACCTCGTCGACCAGGCCGGTGCCCGTCGTCGCCTCGCCCTGTCGGGCGACGTCGACGTCGAGGCGCTCCGCGACCAGGTCGCGGAACTGCAGGCCGACAAGGACCGTGCGGTGGCAGAGGAGCTGTACGAGGAGGCGTCGCGCCTGCGCGACGAGATCGACGGCCTGGAGGCGCGGATCACCGCAGCCTCGACGGGTGACGCGAGCAGCGCCTCCCGTCCGACCACCGCCGACCGCGTGATCACGGAGGCGGACATCGCGGAGGTGGTGTCCCGCGCCACCGGCATCCCGGCCACCCGCCTGTCCCAGGGCGACCGGTCCCGGCTCGCTGCGCTCGAGGACGAGCTCCACGAGCGCGTCGTCGGCCAGGACGACGCCGTGCGCGCGATCGCGACCGCGGTCCGGCGCAGCCGGACCGGCATGGGCGACCCGCGTCGCCCGGTCGGCAGCTTCCTGTTCCTCGGCCCGACCGGCGTCGGCAAGACCGAGCTCGCGAAGGCCCTGGCCGGGTCGCTGTTCGGCGACGAGTCGGCGATGCTGCGCTTCGACATGAGCGAGTTCGGCGAGCGGCACACCGTGTCGCGCCTGGTCGGTGCCCCTCCCGGGTACGTCGGCTACGACGAGGCCGGCCAGCTCACCGAGCGCGTGCGCCGCAACCCGTACTCGGTCGTGCTGCTCGACGAGGTCGAGAAGGCCCACCCGGACGTCTTCAACCTGCTCCTGCAGGTGCTCGACGACGGTCGCCTGACCGACGGGCAGGGGCGGACGGTCGACTTCCGGAACACGGTCGTCATCATGACGTCGAACATCGGGTCCGAGTTCCTGGCGTCGCGCTCCGGTGCGCTCGGGTTCTCGGCAGTCGGGTCCTCCGACGGGTACGCCGAGGAGGACCTCCGCGCCCGCGTGATGGGCAGGCTGCGCGAGGCGATGCGACCGGAGTTCATCAACCGCATCGACGAGATCGTGCTCTTCCGCAAGCTGGAGCGCTCGCAGCTCCGGTCGATCGTGGACCTGCTGCTGCAGGACACCGCGCTCCGGCTGGTCGCGCAGGGGATGACCCTGTCGGTGTCCGCCGCGGCGACCGACTGGCTGGCCGAGCACGGCCACGAGCCGGAGTACGGCGCCCGCCCCCTGCGTCGGCTCATCCAGCGCGAGGTCGACGACCGCATCGCGACCCTTGTGGTGGACGAGCAGGTGCACGACGGCGACACCGTCCGGATCGACGTCGAGGACGGCGGGCTCGTCGCCCACGTGTCCGCCCCGGCGACGGTCTGATCCGACCCGCTCGCACAGAACGGCCTCGGTACCCGATCGGTACCGGGGCCGTTCCGCGTCCTGCGACGTCCTCGTGGATGCAATTCCGGAAATGTTCGAGAAAGGGGTTGCGCTCGCATTCCCGACACCGATAGTGTTCACGAGCATCACCGGCTGTACGAGACCGAGAGGGGGCCGACACAATGATGATCTTCACGACGAACCCGTTCCGTGGAATCCGTGGGATCGGCGGCACCCCGCTCCGCTCGCACTGACGCGGGACGTCCCGCTCCAGCCGTTCTCCTCGATCGACCGAGGCTCTCGCACCGCTGCCATGACGGCGTGGTGAGACTGCTCTGGTCGGCCCGGCACAGCCCTGCTGCGCCGCGCCCCACCTGCATCGCCCCTCGCGGTCGCTCGTCGTCCTGACGGGCGTCCGAGCGGTCGGTTGCCCGTCCTGACGGGAACCGAGCGTGCGGCGGGTGGGTCGAGGACGGACTGCGAGCGGCGGACGTCTCACGCGACGGATCCACGCGGTGACCGCGACCGGTCACCGACAATGCAGCCGTGCGCATTCCTGCGCACCCTGCGCGCATTCCCGCCCGCATTCCTCGGGCGTTCTCGCGAGACCCTTCCTGACGCATTCGTGCGCTCGGTGAACGGGTTCTCCGCCATGCCCTCGGGCACACACGAGTCGTGCCCCCAGGCACGTACCACTCATGCCCTCGGGCAACCATCTGTCATGCCCTCGGGCACTCATGAAAGGCACCATCGTGTCGAACGACATCGACGTCCGTCCACCCGATACCCGCGCGGTGCGCCGCCGGGTCACCCTCGCCGATCGCATCGCCCTCCGGATCGGAATGTCGCTGATCATCTGGAGCCGTCGGACGCACCACGTGCGCCCATCGGTCGACTTCGCCACGCGGCAGCGGCTCGAACGCGAGCGGCGCGAGCGCGAACTCGCCCTGCTCGTGCAGACCGCTGCGATGCGCATGTGGCGCTGAACAGCTGCGCGCCGTCAGGGTCCGGCCCGCGGTCGGACCACGGAGACGACATCGAACCAGCGCGCTCGCCTGGTTCGGTGTCGTCTTCCTGGTTCGACGCCCGGAGCCTGCCGTGCAGGCAGCCTCCTCGAACCCCTCAGCGCTTCCGGTTCGCCACCAGCGCGACCGCGTACGACGGGTACCAAGTCCCCGCCGCCGGTCCACCGTTGCAGGTCCCGTCGCTCGCACCTGGCGTCTTGATCCAGAGCAGGGCGTCGAGTCGTGTGCGTCCCGCGGCCACGTGCGGACTGCGGCCCAGGCCGGCCCCCGTCGGGTTGCACCAGGTGCCGAGCCACCCGCGGGCGTTCCGCGACGTGTCGATCACGTACCGCGCACCGCCCGTCAGCGCGCTGAGCCGCTCGGCGTAGGCCCGCTCGCCGTCGACGCGGTAGAAGTTCGCCACGTTCGTGAAGAAGCCGCGGGCCTCGGCGATGCCGGCCTCCCGCAGGTAGGTCGCCTGCAGCTCCGGGTCGTTCCAGTTCTCGTTCCCGCCGTCGAGGTACGTGGGGACGCCCGCGGCGGCGTACTCGTGCACGGCCCCGGCGATGATCCCCGGGCGCCGCTCGCGTTCAGCGGTGCACGAGCTCAGGTGGGAGAGGGAGTCCGGCTCGACGATCACGACCGCGCGGTGCCCCCTGAGGTCGGCCGCGATGCGACGGTTCCACTCCGCGTACGCCGTCGGGGAGAGCCCGCCCGCCGAGTACCCGCCGCAGTCGCGGTTCGGCACGGCGTAGGTGACGAACACCGGTGTCCTGCCGACCCGCTCGGCGGCGGCGAGGTTCCGGGCGATCACCCGGTCCAGCGCCTCGCCGGTGTACCACTCGCCCAACCAGATCGCGACCGGCTGCTGCGCGATGGTCCGGGCCGCTGCGGCCTCGGTCGCCGTCCCCGACGTGCTGAGCGCCGACGCCGCCTGCGCGGCCTGGCTGTCCGGCTGCACGAACAGTCCGCCGGCGAAGACCTGCCCGGGCGTCGCGGTGTGGAGGGCTGCGGGCGGCAGCGGTCCGACGGCGGCCGCCGACGCGGCGGTCGGCGCCGTGACGACCGTGCCCGCCACCGTCGCTGCGAGCACGGTCGCGAGCGCGAGGGCGCGCGCGACCGTCGTCCTGGTCCTCGAGTGCATGGTCCCCGTCCTGTTCCCGTCCGCAGCGGGAACGATCCGGGCGCCCCTGGCGCCCGTTCCACCTGTCGCAGACCATGAGAACCCACGGAGCGGCACCCCGGCGATCTCCAGAACGAGGGACAGGCGTCGACCCACCGGACGGAGCCGCTCTCGCTGTCGCGTACCGTTGTGCGGTGACCGAAACCGCAGCTGCACTCGTCGAACGCCTGACCGCCATCGTCCCGGACTTCCCGAAGCCGGGCATCCTGTTCCGCGACGTGACGCCGGTGTTCTCCGACCCGGTGGCGTTCGGACGCGTGTGCGAGGCCCTCGCCGCACCCTTCGCCGTCGGCGCGGGCTTCCAGGCGGTCGCCGGCATCGAGGCCCGCGGCTTCGCCCTCGCCGGCGGCATCGCGGCGCAGCACCAGGTCGGCGTGCTGACCGTCCGGAAGGCCGGCAAGCTCCCCGGCGAGGTCCTCAGCGAGCAGTACGCACTGGAGTACGGCGAGGCCGAGCTCGAGCTCCGCCCGGGTCAGCTCCCGCAGGGCACACGGGTGCTCGTCGTCGACGACGTCCTCGCGACCGGCGGCACCGCGGCGGCGACCATCACCCTGCTCGAACGCGCCGGCTACGAGGCGATCGGCTTCGCCTCGCTCCTCGAGCTCGACGGACTCTCGGGCCGGGAGCGTCTCGAGCCGCGTCTGCCCGTCACGACGCTCGGCCGCGTCCCCGCCTGAACCGCCGCGGCCGCGCACTAGTCTTGTCCCACCCCTGAACCAACCGAGGAGCACCACGATCGTGACCGACGCAGTCGCACCCGAGCCCGCAGACCTGCCCCAGGCACCCGAGCCCCGCACCGCGACGACGGCCACGACGGGCACCGAGCTCTTCGACGGCGAGCGCGGTGTCGTCGCCATCCGCGTCGACGGCGTCCTCAAGGACCTCGACGCGACGGTGCAGGACGGCGAGACCGCCGAGGCCGTGACGCTGCAGGAGCAGGACGGCCTCGACATCCTCCGGCACTCCGCCGCGCACGTGCTCGCCCAGGCCGTCCAGCAGATCAACCCGGACGCGAAGCTCGGCATCGGTCCGCCCGTCACCGACGGCTTCTACTACGACTTCGACGTCGCCGAGCCGTTCACGCCCGAGGACCTCAAGGCGATCGAGAAGGGCATGGACCGGATCATCCGCCAGGCCCAGCGCTTCCGTCGTGTCGTCGTGAGCGACGAGGAAGCCCGCGAGCGCATGGCGGGGGAGCCCTTCAAGCAGGAGCTCATCGGGCTCAAGGGCGCAGCGGACGAGGGCGACTCCGGCGAGAGCGTCGAGGTCGGTGCCGGCGAGCTGACGGTCTACGAGAACGTCGACCCGAAGTCGGGCGAGGTCGTCTGGCAGGACCTCTGCCGCGGCCCGCACGTCCCGCACACCCGCTGGATCGGCAACGCGTCGAAGCTCATGCGCGTGGCGGCCGCCTACTGGCGCGGCTCCGAGAAGAACCCGCAGCTCCAGCGCATCTACGGCACCGCGTGGCCGGACAAGGAGCAGCTCAAGGCGTACCAGCTCCGCCTGGAGGAGGCAGCGAAGCGCGACCACCGCAAGCTCGGCGCCGAACTCGACCTGTTCTCGTTCCCCGACGAGATCGGTTCGGGCCTGGCGATCTTCCACCCGAAGGGCGGCATCGTCCGCCGCGAGATGGAGGACTACTCGCGCCGTCGGCACGAGCAGGAGGGCTACTCCTTCGTCTACACGCCGCACATCACCAAGGGCGACCTGTTCGAGCAGTCCGGGCACCTCGGCTGGTACAAGGACGGCATGTTCCCGGCCATGCACATGGACGAGGCACGCGACGAGGACGGCAACGTCACCCGGCAGGGGGCGGACTACTACCTCAAGCCGATGAACTGCCCGATGCACATCCTGGCGTACCGCTCGCAGGCCCGGTCCTACCGCGACCTGCCGCTGCGGATGTTCGAGTTCGGCACCGTCTACCGCAACGAGAAGTCCGGCGTCATCCACGGCCTGACCCGGGTGCGCGGCATGACCCAGGACGACGCCCACATCTTCACCACGCAGGAGAAGATGAAGGAGGAGCTCACCACGACGCTCGAGTTCGTGCTCTCGCTGCTCCGCGACTACGGTCTCGACGACTTCTACCTCGAGCTCTCGACGAAGGACCCCGAGAAGTACGTCGGCGACGACGAGGTCTGGGAGGTCGCGACGAACACCCTCCGCGAGGTCGCCGAGGAGTCGGGCCTCGAGCTCGTCCCGGACCCCGCCGGAGCAGCGTTCTACGGCCCGAAGATCTCCGTGCAGGCCCGCGACGCCATCGGCCGCACCTGGCAGATGTCGACCGTGCAGCTCGACTTCAACCTGCCGGAGCGCTTCGGCCTCGAGTACGCCGCGGCCGACGGCACCCGTCAGCGCCCGGTGATGATCCACCGTGCCCTGTTCGGCTCGATCGAGCGCTTCTTCGGCGTGCTGACCGAGCACTACGCCGGGGCGTTCCCGGCGTGGCTCGCACCGGTCCAGGTCGTCGCGATCCCCGTCGCGGCCGAGTACGGCGACTACCTCGACGAGGTCGTCGCGAAGCTCCGGTCGCACGGCGTCCGTGCCGAGGTCGACCACTCGGACGACCGCATGCAGAAGAAGATCCGCACGCACACCAAGGCGAAGGTGCCGTTCCAGCTCATCGCCGGTGGCGACGACCGCGACGCCGGGGCGGTCTCGTTCCGCTTCCGCGACGGTCGTCAGGACAACGGTGTGCCGGTGGACGAGGCCGTCGAGCGCATCCTCACCGCGATCCGCGACCGCGCGCAGGTCTGATGGACGCGGAGCAGCCGGGAGGCACGCCGTCGGTGCCCGGGACCGGTCACGTCGACGACGTGGTCGGTCCCGACCCGCTGGTGATCCGCGACGCCGCCACCGGCGCTGCGGTCCCCGACGCCTTCCAGCGGCTCTGGAACCCGCACCGGATGGCGTACATCGACGCCGGGCGCGAGGGGAAGGGGCGCGGGCACGAGGACGACTGCCCGTTCTGCGAGGCACCGCAGAAGTCCGACGAGGACGCCCTCATCGTCGCCCGCGGCGAGCACGCCTACGTGCTGCTGAACCTGTACCCGTACAACAACGGCCACCTGCTCGTCTGCCCGTACCGCCACGTCCCGCTCTACGACGAGGCCACCGCGGACGAGACCCACGAGATGGCCGAGCTCACGCAGACCGCGATGCGCGTCCTGCGTGCGGTGTCGCACTGCGACGGCTTCAACATCGGGATGAACCAGGGCGAGATCGCCGGTGCCGGCGTGGCCGCGCACCTGCACCAGCACATCGTCCCGCGGTGGGCGTCGGACTCGAACTTCTTCCCGATCATCGCCCGCACGAAGTCGATGTCCCAGCTGCTCGGTGACACCCGCCGACTCGTCGCCGAAGGCTGGCCCGCTGCGGACTAGACTGGCGGCATCATGAGCGACAGCACCAGCACCTCGGGCACCAACGGCACCTCGATCACCGGCTCCGACCGCGTCAAGCGCGGCCTCGCCGAGATGCTCAAGGGTGGCGTGATCATGGACGTCATCGACGCCGAGCAGGCCCGCATCGCGGAAGAGGCCGGCGCGACCGCCGTCATGGCCCTCGAGCGCGTCCCCGCCGACATCCGTGCGCAGGGCGGCGTCGCCCGCATGTCCGACCCGTCGATGATCGAGGAGATCATCGCCGCGGTCTCGATCCCCGTCATGGCGAAGGCCCGTATCGGCCACTTCGTCGAGGCGCAGGTGCTCCAGGAGCTCGGCGTCGACTACATCGACGAGTCCGAGGTCCTGTCGCCCGCCGACTACGTGAACCACATCGACAAGTGGAACTTCACCACGCCCTTCGTCTGCGGTGCCACGAACCTGGGCGAGGCCCTGCGTCGCATCACCGAGGGCGCCGCCATGATCCGCTCCAAGGGCGAGGCCGGCACCGGTGACGTGTCCGAGGCCACGAAGCACATCCGCACCATCTCGAAGGAGATCGCGGCGCTCCGCTACCTCAAGGAGGACGAGCTCTACGTCGCCGCGAAGGAGCTCCAGGCGCCGTTCGACGTCGTGAAGGAGGTCGCACAGACCGGCAAGCTCCCGGTCGTGCTCTTCACCGCGGGTGGTGTCGCGACCCCGGCCGACGCCGCGATGATGATGCAGCTCGGTGCGGACGGCGTGTTCGTCGGCTCCGGCATCTTCAAGTCGGGCGACCCGGCGAAGCGTGCCGCGGCGATCGTCAAGGCCGTCACCTTCCACGACGACCCGAAGGTCATCGCCGAGGTCTCGCGCGGCCTGGGCGAGGCCATGGTCGGCATCAACGTCGCCGACGTCCCCGCGCCCCACCGCCTCGCCGAGCGCGGCTGGTGAGCGCCCGACCCCGCATCGGGGTCCTCGCGCTGCAGGGCGACTTCCGTGAGCACATCGCGTCGCTGACGGAGCTCGGTGCCGACGTGGTGCCGCTCCGCCGGCCCGAGGAGATCGACGCGCTCGACGGTGTCGTGATCCCCGGCGGCGAGTCGAGCGTCATGGACAAGCTGTCCCGGACGTTCGGTGTGGCCGAGCCGCTCGGCGCGGCGATCCGTGACGGGCTCCCCGCGTACGGCACCTGCGCCGGGATGATCATGCTGTCCGCCCGGATCGCCGCGGGGATCCCGGGGCAGCAGACACTCGGCGTGCTCGACACCACGGTGCGCCGCAACGCGTTCGGCAGCCAGAACGAGTCCTTCGAGACCGACATCCCGATGCCGGCGCTGGGGGAGGCCCCGTGCACGCGGTGTTCATCCGCGCACCCGTGGTGGAGCAGCACGGCGACGGCGTCGAGGTGCTCGGTGCCCTGGCCGACGGACAGGTCGTCGCGGTGCAGCAGGGCACCGTCCTCGCCAGTGCGTTCCATCCCGAGGTCGCCGGGGAGGACCGTTTCCACCGCCGCTTCCTCGACCTCGTCCGCAGCGCCTGATCCGGCCACGCGCACGGCGCGACCCGCGAGGCGGCGGTGATCCGTGCCTCCCGGCCGGTAGACTGGTGCGGATCTTCCGCTAGACGCAAGGAGCACCGTGTCCGGGCATTCCAAGTGGGCAACGACCAAGCACAAGAAGGCGGTCATCGACCAGCGCCGTGCGAAGTCGTTCGCCAAGCTCATCAAGAACATCGAGGTCGCCGCGAAGATGGGCGGCGCGGACCTGTCGGGCAACCCGACGCTGGTCGACGCCGTGCAGAAGGCCAAGAAGACCTCGGTGCCGAACGACAACATCGACCGCGCCATCAAGCGCGGTGCCGGCCTGACCGGTGAGTCGATCGAGTACACGACGATCATGTACGAGGGCTACGGCCCGAACGGCGTCGCGATGCTCGTCGAGTGCCTCACGGACAACAAGAACCGTGCCGCGGCCGAGGTCCGGACGGCGATGTCCCGCAACGGCGGCACCATGGCCGACCCGGGCAGCGTGGCCTACAACTTCTCCCGCAAGGGCGTCATCTCGGTCACGAAGACCGACGGCCTCGACGAGGACACCGTCATGACGGCCGTGCTCGACGCTGGTGTCGAGGACGTCATCGACCAGGGCGGCGGCTTCGAGGTCATCACCGAGGCGACCGACCTCGTCGCGGCCCGCACCGCACTGCAGGACGCCGGGATCGACTACGACTCCGCCGACGCCGAGTTCGTGCCCGGCGTGAAGGTCCCGGTCGACGCCGAGACGGCGCGCAAGGTCTTCAAGCTGATCGACGCGCTCGAGGACAGCGACGACGTGCAGAACGTCTACGCCAACTTCGACATCCCCGCGGACGTCCAGGCCGAGCTCGACGAGGACGAGGACTAGTCCGGTGCTCCGCGTGCTCGGGGTCGACCCCGGGCTCACCCGGTGCGGTGTCGGTGTGGTCGAGGTCACTCCGAACCGGCGCGCACGGCTCGTCCACGTGACGGTCGTGCGCACGCCGGCGGACATGGCGCTGGAGCAGCGACTCCTGCGCATCGCTGACGGGATCGCCGCCGAGATCGACGACCACCGCCCCGATGCGGTGGCCGTCGAGCGCGTCTTCGCGCAGGCGAACGTCCGGACGGTCATGGGCACCGCACAGGCGGCGGGGCTGGCCCTGCACGCGGCGGCCGCCCGCGGCCTGCCGGTCGGACTGCACACGCCGTCAGAGGTCAAGGCCGCCGTCACCGGCTACGGCAACGCCGACAAACGCCAGGTGCAGACGATGATCGCGCGGGTGCTCGGTCTCGACGAGGCGCCGAAGCCCGCCGACGCCGCCGACGCGCTCGCGCTGGCGGTCTGCCATGCCTGGAGGCTCGGATCACCCGACCGCGTCGGTCCCGGCCCGTCGACGCTCACGCCGGCGCAACGGGCCTGGCGGGACGCGCAGGCCGGGGCCGCGGACTCGCCGCTGGCGCGCGCGGCGGCCGCGGCGTCGCGCCCGGGTGCCGGTGGCGCCGCCGCGGCCCGTCTGGGTGCCGCTGCAGCCGCGCGGCGGTCCGGCTCCGTCGGTGGGCGGCCCTAGGCTCGTGGGCATGATCGCGAGCCTCCGGGGAACCTGCATCGACGTCTCCGGATCGGCCGTCGTGGTCGAGGTCGGGGGAGTGGGGTACGCCGTCACGGTGACGCCCGCGCACGCCCTGACCATGCGCCACGGCTCCGAGGTGTTCCTGCGCACGGCGATGATCGTGCGCGAGGACGAGCACCTGCTCTTCGGGTTCGAGTCGACCGACGCCCTCCAGGTGTTCGACCTGCTCCGCAGCGTGTCCGGCGTCGGGCCGAAGTCGGCGCTCGGCGTCCTCGCCCACATGGACCCGGCGCAGATCGCGAACGCCGTCGCGAGCGAGGACGACGCGGCCTTCCGCAAGGTGTCCGGCATCGGCCCGAAGACCGCGAAGCTCATCACGGTCGCCCTGTCCGGCAAGCTCGTCGCGTTCGAGCAGGCCCCGACGACCGTGGTCGGCTCGGGCACGGCTGCGCACCGCGCGGCGGTCGACGTCGTCTCGGCGCTCGTCGGGCTCGGTTGGCGCGACGACGCTGCGCAGTCCGCGGTCGACGCCGTCGTGGCGAACGACCCGGGCGCCGCGGCCATGGGCACGCAGGCGCTGCTCCGCGCCGCGCTCGGCACACTCCGTCCCGCCGGGGCCGGCCGGTGAGCGGCATCACCTCGGCCGGCGCCGAGTCGCAGGAAGAACTGGCCTTCGAGGGCGCGCTGCGTCCGAAGTCGCTCGACGAGTTCGTCGGCCAGCGCAAGGTCCGCGGCCAGCTCGACCTGCTCCTCAAGGCCGCGGCGCTGCAGGAGCGCACGCCCGACCACATCCTGATGGCCGGCCCGCCGGGCCTCGGCAAGACCACCCTCGCGATGATCGTCGCGCACGAGTCCGGTCGTCCGCTCCGGATGTCGAGCGGCCCCGCCATCCAGCACGCCGGTGACCTGGCCGCGGTGCTGTCCTCGCTGGTGCCGGGCGAGGTCCTGTTCATCGACGAGATCCACCGCATGGCACGCTCGGCGGAGGAGATGCTCTACCTGGCGATGGAGGACTTCCGCATCGACGTCATGGTCGGCAAGGGTGCCGGCGCGACGAGCATCCCGCTCGACCTCGCACCGTTCACCCTGGTCGGAGCGACGACCCGCGCGGGCCTCCTGCCGAACCCGCTGCGCGACCGGTTCGGCTTCACGGCCCACCTCGAGTTCTACGAGAAGGACGAGCTCGAACAGGTCCTCATCCGCGCGGCGCACCTGCTCGAGCTGTCGATTGACCGGTCGGCGCTGCGCGAGATCGCCGGGCGCTCCCGCGGTACCCCGCGCATCGCGAACCGCCTGCTGCGCCGGGTCCGCGACTACGCCCTCGTGCACCGCACCTCGGACGGCATGGCCGCGGTGCAGGGTGCGCTCGACCTGTACGACGTCGACGAGCTCGGGCTCGACCGGCTCGACCGCGCCGTGGTCGAGACGATGCTCACGCGGTTCGACGGCGGTCCGGTCGGCCTGAACACCCTCGCGGTGTCCGTGGGCGAGGAGTCCGAGACGATCGAGTCGGTGGTGGAACCGTTCCTGGTCCGCGTCGGACTCGTCACCCGGACGCCCCGAGGGCGGATCGCGACGCCGCAGGCCTGGCGGCACTTCGGGCTCACCCCGGGCGAAGGTGTCGGCGGGCAGCCCGGCCTGTTCGACGACTGATGTCACATGCAGTATTCTGAGTGACCGACAGTACCATCGAGGGACCACGCTCAGGTGGCTGCCCGATCACGGACACGCCCGTGCCCTAGACTGCTACGGCCCGAAGCCGAGCAACGACCGCTCCGGCTGGATCCGAGCAACCAGAGAAGGCAACGCCCCATGGACCAATCACTCTTCCTCATCGTCATCATCGTCGCGTTCGCCGCCTTCATGTTCTACAGCAGCCGCAAGCGCAAGAAGCAGCAGGCGGAGCTGCAGACGAAGATGGTGCCGGGCGCGCGCGTCATGCTGTCGTTCGGTCTGTACGGCACGCTGCTCTCGGTCGACGACGAGAAGGTCACCGCTGACGTCGAGATCGCTCCGGGCACGGTGGTCACCGTCCACCGCCAGACGCTCTCGCGCGTCGTGGACGACAACGGGTCCGACGTCGAGACGACGGTCGTCGCCGAGGACGAGGCTGCGGCGCCGAAGCCGGTCGCCGAGCTCAACGGGGAGCCGGTCTACGGCGAGCGGGTCGACGAGACCGACCCGAACAAGCGCAAGACCGAAGACTGACGCCCTCGGTCGCCGGGTCAGCAGACCCGGCGACCCCACCGCCGCCGGCCGCGTCGCCGTCGGTCCTGAACAGAAAGACGAGACGACCGGTGGCACGATCGACACCCGTCAAGAAGGCGCTGCGCTCGCTCACCTGGTTGGTGATCATCATGGCGGCCCTGGCCGGCCTGAACACCGCTGCGTCGGTGCTCGCGGCCAACAGCAAGGACGACACGAACGAGTGGTTCGCCGGTGCGAGCTGGGTGCCGGAGCTGGCACTCGACCTGCAGGGCGGCACGCAGCTCACCCTCGCCGCACAGAACACCGAGGGCGGTTCCGTCACCTCGCAGCAGTTGAACCAGGCGGTCAACATCATCCGCCAGCGCATCAACGCCACGGGCGTCTCCGAGTCGCAGATCAACACGCAGGGCACGAACAACATCGTCGTGTCCATCCCGGGCAAGCCGGACAAGGCGACGATCGACCGCATCGAGGCGGCCGCCAAGCTCACCTTCCGACCGGTGCTGTACACCGAGGCCGCGACGAACACGGCCGTCGGCGGTGACGGAGCGACCGCGTCGCCCACGCCGTACTCGCCGCCCGCGTCGCTCGAGGCGACCCCGAGCACGAAGCCGACGAACGGCAGTGACCTGTCGCAGGTCACGCCGGCGCTGCAGGACCTGTACACGAACTACAACTGCGCGGCCCCGGACGACGTCACCACGGCGCCCGACGACGAGCCGCTCGTCACGTGCGACCAGGACGGTACCGCCAAGTACATCCTCGGCCCCGTCGAGGTCTCCGGCTCCGGCATCAGCAACGCGACCTCGGGTCTCGCCACGGACTCGCAGGGTGCGACCACCGGGCAGTGGGCCGTCAACCTGACGTTCTCGGGCAAGAGCTCGGAGGACTTCCGCGACGTCACGAGCCGGCTCGTCAAGCTCCCCTCGCCGCAGAACCAGTTCGCGATCGTGCTCGACGGCACCGTCATCACGGCGCCCGCCTCGAACGCCGCGATCACGAACGGCAAGGCCCAGATCACCGGCAACTTCACCGCCGAGTCGTCGAAGACCCTGGCGGACCAGCTGAAGTACGGCGCGCTGCCGATCAACTTCCAGGTGCAGTCGAACGAGAACATCTCAGCGACCCTCGGTACCGCGCAGCTCGTCGGCGGTCTCGTCGCCGGCCTGATCGGCCTGATCCTCGTCGTGATCTACTCGATCATCCAGTACCGGGCGCTGGCCTTCGTCACCGTGCTGTCGCTCGGCGTCGCGGCGGTCCTGACCTACCTGGTGATCGCGATCATGTCGTGGCGGGTCGACTACCGCCTGTCGCTCGCGGGTGTCGCCGGTCTCATCGTGGCCATCGGCATCACCGCGGACTCGTTCATCGTCTACTTCGAGCGCATCCGCGACGAACTCCGGGACGGCCGTGGGCTCGAGAGCGCGGTGGAGTCCGGGTGGAAGCGCGCCCTCCGCACGATCCTGGCGTCCGACTCGATCAACTTCCTCGCGGCGGTCGTGCTCTACATCCTCGCCGTGAGCGACGTGAAGGGCTTCGCGTTCACGCTGCTCCTCACGACCCTGATCGACGTCGTCGTCGTGGTGCTCTTCACCCACCCGATGATGCAGCTCATCGCCCGCAGCCGGTTCTTCGGTGAGGGGCACAGGTTCAGCGGACTCGACCCGTCCGCCCTCGGCGCCGTCTACCGCGGCCGGGCGCAGTTCCGTGCGCCGGTCGTGGACGGCAAGCGCCAGCGCAGCGCGGGTGAGGCCCAGCGCCGCCAGACGATCGCAGAGCGGAAGGCCCAGCAGGCCTCCGGCGACAACGGCTCCACGCCGGACGGGAAGGACGACTGATGGCCAGCTTCAGCCAGTTCGGCAGCGACCTCTACACCGGGAAGCGCTCCTACGACATCGTCGGGCGCCGGAAGACCTGGTACCTCATCGCCCTGATCGCGATCGTGATCTCGCTCGTGGTGCCGTGGCTCCGCGGCGGCTACCACCTCGGCATCGAGTTCACGGGCGGGTCCGAGTTCACGATCTCGAACGCGAAGACCCTCGACCAGTCGATCGCCACGCGGACGGTCGAGTCGGTCGTCCCCGAGGGGATCCCGCGCGTCTCTCAGCTCGGTCAGGACGGCATCCGCGTCCAGACCGAGCAGCTGACGGACCGCGAGACGACCGAGGTGCAGGACGCCCTGGCACAGGCCTACGGCGTGTCCGAGGACCAGGTCGCCTCCACCTACATCGGTGCGACCTGGGGTGCGGACGTCCTCGCGCAGGCGATCCGCGGTCTGGTCATCTTCCTCGCGCTGGCGGCCGTCGTGATGGCCCTCTACTTCCGCACGTGGAAGATGTCGGTGTCCGCGATGGTCGCGCTGCTGCACGACCTGCTCATCACCGCCGGCGTCTACGGCATCGTCGGGCTCGAGGTCACGCCGGCGGCGGTGATCGGCTTCCTCACGATCCTCGGCTACTCGCTGTACGACACCGTCGTGGTGTTCGACAAGGTGCGCGAGAACACCTCGCAGGAGTCGCACCGCACCTTCGTGCAGTCGGTCAACCTCGCGGTCAACCAGACGCTCGTGCGCTCCATCAACACGTCGGTCGTCGCCCTCCTCCCGGTCGCGGCGATCCTCTTCATCGGGTCGTACGTGCTCGGCGCGGGCACGCTGCGGGACATCTCGCTCGCGCTCTTCATCGGCATCATCGTCGGCACCTACTCGACGATCTTCATCGCGTCGCCGATGTACGCGCACCTGCGTGAGAACGAGCCGAAGGTCAAGGAGGCCGACGCGAAGAAGACGCGCGCGGCCGAGAAGCGCCAGCGCGAGGTCGACGCCGCGGCCGAGGTCGTCTGATGGCGGTCGAGGTGCACGACGTCGACATCGCCGAGGCACGTCGGCGGCTCGATGCGGGCGCGCGCCTGTTCGACGTGCGCGAGCAGGGGGAGTGGGACGAGGTGCACGCTCCCGAGGCGACCCTGGTGCCGATGTCCGAGCTCGTCGCGCGCTGGCAGGAGATCGACGGCGGCGACCAGCCCGCGATCGTCGTCTGCCACTCCGGCGCCCGGTCCGCCCGGGTCGTCGCCGCGCTCGAGCAGTCGGGGGTGCCGGCGGTCAACCTGACCGGCGGCATGGTCGCGTGGGAGCAGGCGGGGCAGCCGGTCGTCCGGGCCGCGGGCGGGGACGACGCCCAGGGCGAACCGCGTCACGAGCACTGACCGGACGCGCGTAGGCTTGCCAGATCGTACCCGGACACCGGTCGCAGGAGGCGCATCATGACGGACACCCGTGAGTCCTCGTCCCAGGGTGCGCCCACGCCCAGCGCGAGCCGCCCCGGCTCCGCGCCACGGCCCTCCAGCCCGCTGAACGCGACGACCACGGGCAACCTCGGATCCCTCCGGTCGCTGCTGCCGCGCCTGTTCTCGCGGGCGCAGCCCGCGGGGGCGGTCGACACCCTCATCCGCACCGTCCGGTCGCACCACCCCAAGGCCGACGTGACGCTCATCGAGCGGGCGTACACGGTCGCCGAGCGCGCGCACGACGGGCAGAAGCGGAAGTCGGGCGAGCCCTACATCACGCATCCGGTCGCCGTCGCGCAGATCCTCGCCGACCTGGGGATCGGGCCGATCACGATCGCCGCGGCCCTGCTGCACGACACGGTCGAGGACACCGACTACCAGCTCGACCAGCTCCGCTCCGACTTCGGCGACGAGATCGCGATGCTCGTCGACGGCGTCACCAAGCTCGACAAGGTCAAGTACGGCGACAGCGCGCAGGCCGAGACCGTCCGCAAGATGGTCATCGCGATGTCGAAGGACATCCGCGTCCTCGTCATCAAGCTCGCCGACCGCCTGCACAACGCGCGCACCTGGGGCTTCGTGGAGTCCGCCTCGGCGACGCGCAAGGCCAAGGAGACGCTCGAGATCTACGCGCCGCTGGCGCACCGGCTCGGCATCCAGATGATCAAGCTGGAGCTCGAGGACCTGTCGTTCGCGGTCCTGCACCCGAAGCTCTACGTCGAGATCGACAGCTTGGTCAAGGAGCGGCAGCCGAAGCGCGAGCAGTTCGTGCAGAACGTCATCGGCACGCTCAAGAAGGACCTGAAGGCCGCCAAGGTGCGCGGCGAGGTCATGGGCCGGCCGAAGCAGTACTACTCGATCTACCAGAAGATGATCGTCCGCGGGCGCGAGTTCGACGAGATCTACGACCTGGTCGGCATCCGGGTCCTCGTGCCGACCGTCCGCGACTGCTACGCGATGCTCGGCTCCGTGCACGCGCGGTGGACGCCGTTGCCCGGGCGCTTCAAGGACTACATCGCGACGCCGAAGTTCAACCTGTACCAGTCCCTGCACACCACCGTGCTCGGACCGCAGGGCCGTGCCGTCGAGATCCAGATCCGCACGCACGAGATGCACCAGCGTGCCGAGTTCGGTGTCGCGGCACACTGGAAGTACAAGCAGCGTGCGCAGGGCCGCGACGTGGATGCCTCGTCGACCACCGACGACCAGGACATGGCGTGGCTCGCCCACATCACCGACTGGCAGGCCGAGACGAGCGACCCGGGCGAGTTCCTCGACTCGCTGCGCTACGAGATCGGCGCGAAGGAGACCTACGTCTTCACGCCGCAGGGCAAGGTGATCGGTCTGCCCGCCGGCGCCACCCCGGTGGACTTCGCGTACGCGGTGCACACCGAGATCGGGCACCGCACGATGGGTGCCAAGGTGAACGGGCGGCTCGTCCCGCTCGAGAGCACCCTGTCGAGCGGCGACGTCGTCGAGATCTTCACGTCGAAGAACCCGGACTCGGGTCCGAGCCAGGACTGGCTGACCTTCGTGCGGAGCCCCCGGGCGCGCAACAAGATCAAGCAGTGGTTCACCAAGGAACGCCGCGAAGAGGCGATCGAGCAGGGACGCGACGCGATCGCCCGTGCGATGCGCAAGCAGAACCTGCCGTTGCAGCGCATCATGAGCCAGGACTCCATCGCCGAGGTCGCCTCGTCGATGCGGTACGACGACGTCTCCGCGCTGTACGCGGCGGTGGGCGAGGGCCACGTGTCGACGCAGTCCGTCATCGAGAAGGTGCTCGGGAACGTCCAGGCGGAGACCGAGACGGACGAGCCCGAACTCGCCTTCCCACGGCAGGTCACGAGCCGGCAGCTCCGCAACAGCGACAGCGGCGTGCTCGTGCGCGGTGCACCGGACATCCTGGTGAAGCTCGCGAAGTGCTGCACGCCGGTGCCGGGGGACCAGATCGTCGGCTTCATCACCCGCGGGCAGGGCGTCTCCGTCCACCAGGCGTCGTGCACGAACGTGAAGTCGCTGATGAACGAGCCGGACCGGATGATCGAGGTCGAGTGGGCCCCGTCGTCGAAGTCGGTGTTCCTCGTGCAGATCCAGATCGAGGCGCTCGACCGCTCCGGGCTGCTCAGCGACGTCACGCGGGTGCTCACCGACCACCACGTGAACATCCTGTCCGCGACGGTGTCGACGTCGTCCGACCGCCTGGCGCTCAGCCGGTTCGTCTTCGAGATGGGGGACACGACACACCTCGACCGGGTGCTGAACGCCGTGCGGCGCATCGACGCCGTCTACGACGTGTACCGCGTCAGCGCGGGCTGACCTCGGTCGGGGACCGGGTCAGCGCCGGCTGCCCCCGAGCGCCGACCGCCGTCAGCTCGGGCCGACGCCGGCCGGGACCCACCCGGCGGTCACCAGGTCGAGTCGCCGTGCCGCCTGGCGCACCATCGGGATCGTCCCGAGCGCGTCGAGTCGGCGGCGCACGTCGGCCGTCGAGACCGCCCCGATGGCGAGGAGCCCACGAAGGGCGTCGCGGGCGGTCGCATCGAAGGGCCCCGGCGCGCGGAGCAGGTCCACCGCCGTCCGGTCCGGCGTGGTGAGGCGGGCCCGCCCCAGGCGCACTGTGTCGTCGACGGGGAGGCGTACCTCGCGGAGCCGGACGTCCGGATCGACGCGCAGGCGGACGGTCGGCGGCACGCTCACCTCGATCGGCGACGGTGGCCGCGAGGTGGCGCCCCAGATCCAGGCGGCGGACCGACCGCTGGCCACCAGCCGGACGTCGGGCACGCGCCACGCGTGCGCGGCGGCGCGCAGCCCGGGCGTCTGCGGCTCTGCCGGGGAGGCCCAGCACCACCCGACGGGGACGAGCTCGCCCGCCAGCACGGCGGCCCGGAGCTCCGCCTCCGGCCAGTCGTCGCTGGTCAGCAGGCGGGGCGTCGGCACCCGCTCATCCTGCCGGACGGACGGTGGTCGCGGTCAGCCCTGTGGAGAGCACCGCGCCGCGTGCCAGGGTCAGCGCAGCACGTCGGCGCGGTGCACCAGCGCTGCGGCCCCGATGAGCGGTCCGTCCTGGGACAGCCCGGTGGGGACGATCCGCACCTTCGTGACGAAGCCGAACTCGACCCGCTCGGCGACGGCCTCGCGGGCGTACTCGAACAGGTCGGGCGTGACGTGCGAGAACCCGCCGCCGATCGCCACGACCTCGAGGTCCACCAGGCTCGTGGCCGCCGCGATCGCCTGCCCCAGCGCGCGACCGCTCCGTCGGACCGCGGCCACCGCGATCTCGTCACCGGCGGCGTAGGCCGCGGAGAGCTCCTCGCCGGTGCTCCCGGCGAAGCCCTGCCGCTGTGCCCAGGCGACGGTCTTCGGCCCGCTGGCCACCGCCTCGAGGCACCCGGTCCCGCCGCAGGCACACGGATCATCGAACCCACCGCACTCGACGTGGCCGATGTGGCCCGCGTTGCCGGTCGGACCGCTGACGGTGCGCCCGTGCAGGATCAGCCCGCCGCCGACGCCGGTGGACACGATCATGCCCATGACGTGGTCCGACCCCTGTGCTGCGCCGACCCAGTGCTCGGCCAAGGTGATCGCGAGACCGTCCATGCGGAGCGTGACCGGGATGCCCTCGGGGACGAGGGCCGCGATGGCGTCGCGGAGCGGCCACCCGCGCCACACCGGCATGTTGAGGGGGGAGACGAGCCCGTGCTCCTCGTCGACCGGTCCGGCGGCACCGACGCCCACCCCGACGAGCCGTGCGTCCGTCGGCAGGGTCGCGAGCGTCGCCGTCACGACCTGGTCGACCGCCGCCTGCAGCTCCTCCGCGCTCCGCAGGGGCCCGGTCGGCTGGCGGTGCCGGGTCCCCGGCAGGACGACGCCCTGGTCGGAGACGAGGGCCGCCTCGACCTTGGTACCGCCGAGATCGACGGCCAGCGCGATCGCGGGCGAGGGGGACTGGGCTGCGGTGCTGGACATGCGCGCTCCGATGCGGCGGTCTGGAGGCTCGGCTCGCCGTGTCGACGCGACCTCGCGTCCGTGCGAGCCGGCCCGGGCGGTGTGGTCGGGTCGGGTGGTGTCGGTCCGGCCGCGGCCGGTCCGGGTGGTGCAGTTCGGGTGGTGCCGTCCGGGGGAGTGGACGGCGGGGTCGTCAGGAGGAGGCGTCAGTAGGAGGAGGTGTCGTCGCCGAGTGCCGACGCGGAGCCCGTGGCAGCGCGGTGCGCGACCTCGTCGAGGATGCGTGCCGAGGCGCTCGTGCCGATCCGGTCGGCGCCGGCCTCGACCATCTCGAGCAGCGTGTCGAGACCGCGGACGCCGCCGGACGCCTTGACGCCGGTGTCGGGGCCGACGGTCTCGCGCATCAGCCGGATGTGCTCGGCCGTCGCGCCGCCGCCGGCGAACCCGGTCGAGGTCTTGACGAACGCGGCACCCGCGCGCTGGGCGGCCCGGGACGCGGCGACGATCTCGTCGTCGGTCAGGAACGCGGTCTCGAGGATGACCTTGACGACGGTGTCCCCGGCGGCGTCGACGACCGCGCGGACGTCCTGCTCGACGCGCTCCCAGTCGCCGGACCGTGCCGCGCCGATGTTCTGCACCATGTCGAGCTCGAACGCGCCGTCGGCCAGGGCCTGCAGCGACTCGGCGACCTTGGCGGCGGTGGTGGTGGTGCCGTGCGGGAACCCGATCACGGTGCCGACGCCGACGCCGGTGCCCTGCAGGCGCTCCACGGCGTGCGCGACGTCGCTCGGTCGGACGCAGACGCTGAAGACCCGGTGGGCGGCGGCCTCGTCGAGCTGGGCGTCGACGTCGGCGCGGGTCAGCTCGGGCTTGAGGATCGCGTGGTCGATGAGGGCGCGCACGGCGTCGGCGCCGAGGTCGTGCTGGTCGGCCCGGTGCTGGTGTGCGGGGATCGCTGCGTTGTCCACCCGGAAAGCCTACCCGGAGGCGACGCGCGTACCGTGCCCTGCATGCAGGTCCTCGTCACCGGTGCGACCGGGTACATCGGCGGGCGTCTCGTCCCCCGCCTCCTCGAGGCCGGACACGACGTCCGCGTCTTCGTCCGCACGCCGCGGAAGCTCCAGGACGTCCCCTGGCACGACGACGTCGAGATCGCGGAGGGCGACCTGCAGGACGCCGACGCGGTGCGATCCGCCGTCCAGGACGTCGAGGCCGTCTACTACCTCGCGCACGCCATGGGTGCCGACGGGGACTTCGAGCAGGCCGAACGGGACGCCGTCGAGACGATGGCGCGCGAGGCCCGCGACGCGGATGTCCGCCGGTTCGTGTACCTCGGCGGGCTGCACCCGGACGGTGAGCTGTCGAAGCACCTCCGGAGCCGGAAGGAGGTCGGGGACGTGCTCCTCGCCTCCGGCGTCCCGACCATCGCCTACCAGGCGGGCGTCGTCATCGGGTCGGGGAGCACCTCGTTCGAGATGATCCGGCACGTGACGGACGTGCTGCCCTGGATGCCCGCGCCCCGGTGGGTCCGCAACCGCATCCAGCCGATCGCGGTCCGCGACGTCCTGTACTACCTGGTCGCCGCGCTCGACATCCCCGCCGACGTCAACCGGACGTTCGACATCGGTGGCCCGGACGTCCTGAAGTACGGGCAGATGCTCAACGGCTACGCGGTCGAGGCCAAGCTGCCACAGCGGCGCTTCACCGTGCTGCCCGTGCTGACCCCCGGCCTGTCGGCGCACTGGTTCAACATCGTCACGCCGATCCCGCGGAAGCTCGCGACCCCGATCATCGAGTCGCTCCAGTTCGAGTGCGTGCAGCGCGAGCACGACATCGACGACGTCGTGCCGCGCCCGGAGGGCGGACTGACCTCGTACCGCCGTGCCGTCCGGCTCGCCCTGACGAAGATGCGCAAGGGCGAGGTCGAGACGAGCTGGCGGAGCGCCACGCTCACCGCGACCCCGGCGGACCCGCTGCCGAGCGACCCCGAGTGGGCCGGGCACACCGTCTACGTCGACGATCGGAAGCGCCACTCGAGCGCCAGCGCCGAGGACGTCTGGCGCGTCGTCGAGTCGATCGGCGGCGAGAACGGCTGGTACTCGTTCCCCCTCGCCTGGGTCGCGCGCGGCTGGATGGACAAGGTCGCCGGCGGCGTCGGCCTGAACCGCGGTCGACGCGACCCGCACCGTCTCGAGCAGGGTGACGCGCTCGACTGGTGGCGGGTGGAGCGACTCGAGCGGGGGCGCTACCTGCGGCTGCGCGCGGAGTTCCGGTCACCGGGTCGCGCCTGGCTCGAGATGCGGGTGTCCCCGAGCGACGACGGTGGCAGCGACTACCACCAGCGGGCGATCTACTTCCCGCAGGGGCTTCCCGGACGCCTGTACTGGTACGGCATCCTGCCCTTCCACGGGATCATCTTCCCCGGCATGGTCGAACGGATCACGGCGGCGGCGGAGCGCGAGTCGCAGCACACGGAGTCGACGGGCCGGAACTGGACCCAGCAGAATGGGGCGCAGGAACCGGTCCACGAGGAGGCAGCATGAGCACCGAACACCCCACCGTCCTGTTCCTGGGCGACAGCATCACCGAGCAGGGGTCCTGGGACCAGTGGCTGCCCGGTGAACGCACGAGCAACCAGGGTGTCGGCGGCGACACCACCGACGGCGTGCTCGCACGACTCGACGCGGTGATCGCGGAGCAGCCGGAGGTCATCGTGCTGCTGATCGGCACGAACGACTTCGGCAACCACCGGTCGAGCGTCGAGCACGTGGTCCGCGGGGTCGAGTCGATCCTCGTGACCCTCCGTCGTGAGCTCCCGGGCGTCCGGCTGCTGCTCGTGTCGATCCTGCCCCGCCAGGCCGACTGGTGCGCGAAGATCGAGGAGGCGAACCGGCACCTCCGCCAGTTCGTCGCGACCTGCCACGCCCAGTACCTCGACCTCTGGCCCGCGCTGGCCGAGGACGACCACCTGGCCGAGCGCTTCACCGAGGACGGCCTGCACCTGAACGCCGACGGCTACCGTGCCGTCGTGGACGAGCTCGTCCCGGCGCTCGAGCGCGTCCGCGGCCTCCCGCCGATGTCCCGTCCGATCCAGGCCATCGACCTCGAGGAGGCCGGCGCCTGATGGCACGGAAGGGTCGGCCCCCGGCGGGATCGTCGCTGCAGGGCGTCCCCACGGGCCGGCAGCCCGAACGCCGTCCGGAGGCCGCGCGACCTGCGGTCGACGGCACGCCGCCCTTCACCCGCCCCGCCCTCGCGCCCGGCCTGCTCGCGGCCGTGGTGCTCATCGCGTTCGTGGCCGTCATCGACTCCTCCGGCTTCGTGTTCGTCCGGTGGGGCGTGACGGTGCTCGCCCTCATCGTGCTCGTCTTCGCGTTCCGCGGCCGCGCCTGGTGGGCGGTGGCCCTCACCGCCGCGATCGCGGTGTGCTGGAACCCGGTCGTCCTCGTGCCGATCCCCGGGCAGGTGTGGGCGGGTCTGCAGCTCGTCGCGGCGGCCGCGTTCATCGTGGTGGGGATCACGGTCAAGGTGCCGCGTGGGACGGACGCGGGGCGCGCCTCCCGTCCGTCCGCCTGACTCGACCGGTACCGACGCGACCTGCACCGGGCGGCCGCGGGTACCGCCGCGCGCTCCCGTCCCGTCGCCGGACGGTAGGATCACAGGAGTCGGGCACAGGGCCCGGACCACGCGATGCGAAGGGCATGGATGAGCCACGAGACCGAGCCGGCGACCGAGAGTCCTCTGCTGAACCCTCGACCGTCCTCCGGCGGTCTCGACCGACCTGACGTCGTCGTCCGCAAGGGACGCCTGACCCTGGTCAACGGGCACCTGACGCCCCAGCAGTCGATGATCGAGGACCTGTTGTTCCTCGACGACGCACTCACCGCCGGTGACGTCGACCACCTGCTCATCCGCGGCAACGACCGACGGCCGGTGATCGCCGTCGACGAGCGCGACCGGCAGCGCGCCGAGAGCGCGATCATGGCCGCCGCAGCCAACGAGCCGTTCTACGCGAAGCCGCCGGGGGAGCCCGCCGTGCTCGTCCTCGACGACGGCCTCGGATCGGTCGACGAGCCGGTGCTGCGGGTCTTCCGGCCGCGGCTCGAGCCCATGGGGCGCCTCCGCTACGGCGCGGAGACGAGCGTCCAGCTCGAGTTCTGGCGTGTCACCGACACCGAGGTGCTCGCACCCGTCGAGAACGCCCTGATGCGTCGCAGCCTGCCGATCGACGAGTTCGTGCTCGTGGACATCGAGCGCTACGGCCGCACCTGGCGGACGGTGGAGCACATGTTCGACGACCACGTCTCGGACATCCGTTTCCCGATCGACATCGTCTTCTCGTGGGTCGACGGCAACGCGATCGAGTACCAGCGTGCCCGCCAGGCCGCCCAGGCGAACGCCGTGCTGGGGGAGGGGGACGACGCACCCGCACGCTTCCGGCAGATCGACGAGCTCAAGTACGCGCTGCGCTCGGTGCACACCTTCGCGCCGTGGATCCGGCAGATCTACATCGCCACCGACTCCCCGGCACCTGCGTGGCTCGCCGATCACCCCAAGGTGCGGATCGTCCGGAGCGAGGAGTTCTTCGCGGACCCCTCGGTGCTCCCGACCCACAACTCGCAGGCCGTCGAGTCCCAGCTGCACCACATCCCGGGCATCAGCGAGCACTTCATCTACTCGAACGACGACATGTTCTTCGGGCGCCTGGTCGAGCCGTCGGTGTTCTTCAGTCCGGGCTCCGTGTCGAAGTTCATCCTCGCGACCACTCGCATCGGCCTCGGCTCGAACAACCCGGCCCGCAGCGGGTTCGAGAACTCCGCCCGGGTGAACCGCCGTCTGCTGCAGCAGCGCTTCGGAGCGGTGACGACCCGGCACCTCGAGCACGCGCCCACACCGTTGCGCGCCTCGATCATGACCGAGATGGAGCACGAGTTCGCGGCCGAGTTCCGCGCCACAGCCGCCTCGCGGTTCCGGGCGGCGGAGAACATCTCGGTGACGAACTCGCTGTACCACTACTACGCGCTGCTCACCGGTCGGGCGATCGTGCAGGAGAACGCTCCGGTACGGTACGTCGACACGACGATGCAGTCCGGGCTCAAGGCACTCGACGAGCTGCTCAAGAAGCGCAACGTCGACTTCTTCTGTCTTAACGACGGGAGCTTCCCGGAGGTCTCGGACGAGGAGCGCACCCGGCGCGTGACGGACTTCCTCGAGAAGTACTTCCCGTTCCCGGCGCCGTGGGAGAAGCCCGGCGCCTAGGACCCGCCGGCCGTCCTGCCTCGTCGCTGCAGACGGGCCGCCGCTGCGGCGCCGCTGCGGTTCGGCCATCCCTGCGGGTTCTGGTCGCACGACCTGCCGCTCACCTTCGAGTCCGGCGGCACGTCGTGCGACCAGAACGACAGCGGGCGGCACGTCGCGCGACCAGAACGACCGCGGGCGGCACGTCGTGCGACCAGGAGCGCACGCCGGTGCTCCAGCCCGCCGGGGGCGGTCGGCGCCTCAGCGGCGGATCGGTGAGGTGGGCACCGTGTCCAGGGTGAACACCGGGATGCTCGCTGTCACCGGGGCGGGCTCGACCGCAGGAGCGATCGTGACCCCCGCGGCGGCGAGCCGTGCCTCGGTCTGCTCCGACGACACGGGCTCACCGACCGTCGAGTAGTGCCCGATCGGCACGACCGAGTGCACGACGTTGTTGCCGTAGACGTGCACGAGGTTGAACGACTGCGCGCCGTCCTGCCCGCGGGTCCCACCCTGGTACTCCGTGAGGTCCTGGGTGTAGCACGTCGCGCTCGCCACCGACACGGGCACGCCGGCGAACACGGCGCTCGTGGAGTAGTGCAGGTGTCCGGCGATGATCGAGATGACGTCGGACCCCTCCACCACCTCGGCAAGGGCTGCCTGATCGCGGAGCTCGACGAGGACGGCGAGGTCCTGCACGCTCGGGACCGGCGGGTGGTGCATCGCGAGGATGGTCCCGTGCGGCGCCGCCTCGGACAGGACCTCGGCCAGCCAGTCGAGCTGCGCGGGGGAGACCTCCCCGTGGTGCGCCCCGGGCACGCTGGTGTCCAACGTGATGACGCGCAGGCCGTTCACGTCGTAGACGAAGTCGACCGGGCGGTTGGTCGGCTGGAGCCCGAAGAGCTCCTGGCGGAAGGCTCCGCGCTCGTCGTGGTTGCCCATGGCCCAGATGACCTGTGCGCCGATGCGACGTGCTGCGGGCTCCACGATGTCGCGGATGCGGGCGTAGGCGCCCGGCTCGCCCTTGTCGGCGACGTCGCCGGTGACGACGATGGCCTCCGGGCGGGTGCCGGAGGCCTCGATGTCGGCGATGATCGCCGAGAGTCGTGCTGCGGAGTCGACGTCGCCGTAGAGCGCGCCGTCACCCGCCACGAGGTGGGTGTCGCTGAGGTGGAGGAGGAAGTGGTTCGGCCTGGGGTGTTCGGCCGTCCGGCTGTCCATCGGTCTCTCGTTCCGTTGGCGGATGCGTGGTGCAACACGTTGCCACACCGTCGAGGACGAGTCCAGCACGCCACTCTGAATGCACGGTGAACCGGAAGCGGCGGGTGCATGACGAACGACGGAAGGCCCCCGACCACGAAGTGGACGAGGGCCTTCCGTTCTTGCCGAGCGGCGCGTGCTGCCTAGTGGTTGCCGGCGCCGAGCGCGGGAGCCTGGGCCTGGTGGTCGGCCTCCAGCTCCGGGCCGTGGTGCGCGGCGTGCGCTGCCTCGAGTTCTGCCTTCGTGACCGGCGCGATGCGGTCCTCGAAGAAGAAGCGGGACAGGTTCGCACGGACCTTCTGGACACCGGTGATCCGGCCCTTGGCGTCCGGACGGACCATGAGCGGCTTGTACTCGTTGAACTGCAGGAGCTTCCAGCGCTCGTACTCGTCGAGCTGCTCGTGTACCTCGATGTACTCGCCGTGCGGCAGTCGGACGATGCGACCCGACTCGTAGCCGTGCAGGACGATCTCGCGGTCCTTCTTCTGCAGCGCGAGGCAGACGCGCTTCGTGATCCAGAAGGCGACGAACGGGCCGAGGACCGTCGTGGCCTGGATGACGTGGATCACGTGCTCGATCGACACCATGAAGTGCGTGGCGATGATGTCGGACGAGGCAGCGGCCCAGAGCGACGCGTAGAGCGTGATGCCCGCGGCACCGAAGGCGGTGCGGGTCGGGGCATTGCGCGGACGGTCGGCCAGGTGGTGCTCACGCTTGTCGCCCGTGACCCACGCTTCGAGGAACGGGTAGGCGAACATCGCGATGATGAGCGCCATGAGGACGGCGATCGGCACGAGGATGTTGAACGACACCGTGTAGCCGAACCACACGACCTCCCAGTGCGGCGGCACCAGACGGAGCGCGCCGTCCGCGAAGCCGATGTACCAGTCGGGCTGGGTACCGGCGGACACGGGGGACGGGTCGTACGGGCCGTAGTTCCAGATCGGGTTGATCGTGAACAGCGACGCGATGAGGGCCAGGATGCCCGCGACGATGAAGAAGAAGCCACCGGCCTTCGCGGCGAACGCCGGGAGGATCGGGACGCCCACGACGTTGTCGTTGGTCTTGCCCGGGCCCGCGAACTGCGTGTGCTTGTTGATGACGACGAGCACGAGGTGCACGCCGAGCACCGCGACGAGGATCGCCGGCAGCAGCAGGATGTGCAGCGTGTAGAGGCGGCCGACGATGTCGGTGCCCGGGAACTCGCCACCGAACAGCAGGTAGGCGATCCAGACGCCGATCACCGGGACACCCTCGATCATGCCGACGATGATGCGGAGGCCGTTGCCGGAGAGCAGGTCGTCGGGGAGCGAGTAGCCGGTGAAGCCCTCGGCCATGGCCAGGATCCACAGCACGAAGCCGAAAACCCAGTTGAGCTCACGGGGCTTGCGGAAGGCACCGGTGAAGAACACGCGGGCCATGTGCAGCATCACCGAGGCGACGAACAGCAGGGCCGCCCAGTGGTGGATCTGCCGGACGAACAGACCACCGCGGATGTCGAACGAGATGTTCAGGGTGGACTGCAGGGCGGTCGACATCTCGACGCCCTTGAGCGGCACGTACGAGCCGTTGTAGACGACCTCGGTCATCGACGCCTGGAAGAAGAACGTCAGGAACGTCCCCGAGAGCAGGACGACGACGAAGCTGTACAGCGCGACCTCGCCGAGCATGAAGCTCCAGTGGTCGGGGAAGATCTTGCGCCCGACCTCCTTCACCAGGCCCGAGATGCTCGTGCGCTCGTCGATGTAGTTGGCGGTGGCCCCGATGAAGCGGGACCCACGCGTCGGCTCGGGCCGGGTGGCCGTGGTCGGCGCGCTCGTGGTGGTGGTGCTGGTCATCAGCGTTCACGCTCCCAGAAGGACGGTCCGACCGGCTCGTGGAAGTCGCTCTGCGCAACCAGGTAGCCGTCGTCGTCGATCGCGATCGGAAGTTGGGGGAGGGGACGTGCAGCCGGGCCGAAGATGACCTCGCAGTTGTTCGAGACGTCGAACGTCGACTGGTGGCACGGGCACAGCAGGTGGTGCGTCTGCTGCTCGTAGAGCGCGACCGGGCACCCGACGTGGGTGCAGATCTTGGAGTAGGCGACGATGCCGTCGTAGCCCCAGTCCTCGTGCCCCTTGGCGGGGTTGAGGTCCTTCGGGTCGAGACGCATGAGGAGGACGGAGGCCTTCGCCTTCTCCTCGAGCATGTGCTCGGAGTCGAGCATGCCGTCCGGGATGACGTGGAAGACCGAACCGATGGTGACGTCCGACGCCTTGATCGGCAGACCCGTCGGGTCCTTCGTCAGGCGCATGCCGGACTTCCAGAAGGTGTGGCGCAGGAGCTCGTTCGGGTCCTCAGCCGGGGCGAAGTCACGGACGAGGACGACGCCGGGCAGCGGGAAGGCAACCAGGGCACCGATCATCGAGTTACGGATCAGCTTGCGACGGCTGAAGCCGGACTCCTTGTCGGCGAGCTGGAACGCCTCCACCGCCTTGGCGCGGGTCGCATCGGTCCCACGGGTGCTGTGGCGCATCTCCGTGATCTCGCGGTCCACCACGAGCGACTTGGACCAGTAGACGGCGCCGAGGCCCAGCGCGAGGAGGGCCAGGGCGATCGCCAGACCGAGCCAGAGGTTGCCGGCGCGGACGGTGCCGAAGTCCTCGGGGTCGATCGGGAAGGCGATGTACGCCGCGATCGCGAGGACGCTGCCCACGATGGACAGGTAGAAGAACGTGGCGACCTGACGCTCGGCCAAGCGCTGCTTCTTCGGGTCGACGTCGGTGCGGCGCGCGCGGTGCGGCGGCTCACCCGGGTTCTCGAACGGGTCCGCGGGGACGACCGCGGTCCCGGCCGACGTGCTGGTCGCGCCGTGCTTCTCGACAGCCGAGGACGAGTTCAGTGCCTCGTCGTCGTGCTCTGCCATGGTGTTCCCTTCAGTGTCGTTCGACACGGACGATCAGTTGGACTTCGCGGTCAGCCAGACGGTCATCGCGACGACCGCGCCGAGTCCGAAGATCCAGATGAACAGACCCTCTGCCACCGGGCCGAGGGAGCCGAGGGCGAACCCACCGGGCGACTTGTTGTCCTGCACGTACTTCAGGTACGTGATGATGTCGGCCTTCTGCTCCGGCGTCAGGTTCAGGTCGTTGAAGACCGGCATGTTCTGCGGGCCCGTGACCATGGCCTCGTAGATGTGCTTGCCGGAGACCGTCTGCAGGTTCGGGGCGTACTTGCCCTCGGTCAGCGCACCGCCGGCGCCCGCCACGTTGTGGCACATGGCGCAGTTGATGCGGAAGAGCTCGGCGCCCTCGGCCGCGTCTCCCTTGCCGTCCGTCAGGGACGAGGAGGGGACCGACGGGCCGGGGCCGAGCGATGCCACGTAGGCACCCATGGCGTCGATCTGCTCGTCCGTGAACTGGGCGGGCTTCTCCTCGGCCTGGGGGCCCTGCGCGGCCATCGGCATGCGGCCGGTGCCCACCTGGAAGTCGACCGACGCGGCGCCGACACCGATGAGGGACGGACCCTCGCTGGTGCCCTGGGCGTCGAGGCCGTGGCAGGTGGCGCAGTTCGAGGCGAAGAGCTTCTCGCCCTCGTTGACCTTGGACTGGCTGGACACCGCGGAGGTGGTGCTGTCGTCGGCGTTCGCCGTCGAACTGAACAGCGCGTACGCACCGCCGGTGGTCATGAGACCGACGACGATGAGCGAGACGGTCGCCATCGGGGAACGGCGGCCCTTCTTGGACTTGCTTCTGGTGAACATGCGGTGGGGGGTGTCCAGTTCCTACTTGAGAAGGTAGATGACAGCGAAGAGGCCGATCCAGACCACGTCGACGAAGTGCCAGTAGTACGACACGACGATCGCGGTGGTCGCCTCCTTGTGGCCGAAGTTCTTGGCGGCGAAGCCGCGGCCGAGGGTCAGGAGGAAGGCGATGAGACCACCCGTGACGTGCAGGCCGTGGAAGCCGGTGGTCATGTAGAACGCGGAGCCGTAGGCGCTCGACGAGAGCGTCACGCCCTCGTGCCAGAGGTTCGCGTACTCGAAGATCTGGCCGCAGACGAAGATCGCGCCCATGCAGTACGTGACGAAGAACCACTCCGTCATGCCCCAGTCCTTGGGGTTCCAGCTCGTGCGGTGCACCTGGAAGCGCTCCGCGGCGAACACCGCGAACTGGCAGGCGAAGCTGGACAGCACCAGGATGATCGTGTTCACCGAGGCGAACGGCACCTCGAGCTTGGCGGTCTCGGTCGCCCAGAGCTCGGGCGAGGTGCTGCGCAGCGTGAAGTAGATCGCGAACAGGCCGGCGAAGAACATGACCTCGCTGCCCAGCCACACGATCGTCCCCACGGCAACGGCGTTCGGCCTGTTCAGGACCGGACCGCTGGCGGATCTGGAGAGAGGGGTGCTAGTCACGTCCTCCATTATGGCCGAAACCACTGACAGTGTTTTCGCAGGACACTGGCGGGTCGTTCGAACTCAGTACCATCGAGCCATGTCCCTCTCACTCTCCTGGCCTGCAGTCATCAGCGCGCTCATGGCGCACGAGGACCTCTCGATCAGGCAGTCCACGTGGGCCATGGAGGAGATCGTCCAAGGACGCGCGACCGCCGCCCAGATCGCGGCCTTCGCGGTGGCGCTCCGGGCGAAGGGCGAGACCGTCGACGAGGTCGTCGGCTTCCGCGACGCGATCCTCGACGCCGCCGTCCCGCTGGACGTCGACCCGATGGCGCTCGACATCGTCGGCACCGGCGGCGACGTCGTGGGCACCGTGAACGTGTCGACGATGGCGGCGATCGTCATCGCTGCCGCGGGCGTGCCGGTCGTGAAGCACGGCAACCGCGCGAGCTCCTCGAAGTCGGGCTCGAGCGACGTCCTCGCAGCGCTCGGACTCGACCTGACGATGGACGCCGCGCGTGTCGCGGACACCTTCCGGCGTGTCGGTCTGACCTTCGCGTTCGCCAGCGCCTTCCACCCCGGCTTCGCGCACGCTGCCCCGGTCCGGCGGGAGATCGGCGTCCCGACGGTCTTCAACTTCCTCGGCCCCCTGGTGAACCCCGCGCGGTGCGAGGCGAACGCCGTGGGCGTGGCACAGCTCGAGCTCGTCCCGATCATCACCGGTGTGTTCCAGACCCGGGGCGCGACGGCGTTGGTGTTCCGCGGCGACGACGGCCTCGACGAGCTCACGACGACCGGGCACTCGCACATCTGGGAGGTCACCGGCGGCCGGGTCATCGAGCACGACCTCGACCCGCGCGACCTCGGCATCGCCCGCGCGCGGACGGAGGACCTGCTCGGCGGCGACCCCGAGCACAACGCCGCGGTGGTCCACCGTGTCCTCGCGGGGGAGACGGGCCCGGTCCGCGACATCGTCCTGCTCAACGCCGCCGCGGGACTCGTGTCCTTCCGTCTCGCCGAGGACCCCGAGCAGGCGGACCGACCGATCCTGCAGCGCTTCCGCGAGCAGCTCGCGGTCGCCGCCGATGCCGTCGACTCCGGCGCCGCCGCGCGGAAGCTCGCCGACTGGGTCGGCGCCGCTCCTGTGGCCTGACCACCCCCGCCCTCGTGACGCCAGCGTCGACGCGAGACGCACCGAGCACGACGAGACGCCTCCGGATCCGGGGCGTCTCGTCGTTGAGCGGGCGTCTCGCGAACCGGCTCCGGCTGTGCGCATCGGCTCGCGCCCCCGCTACGGCCTGGAGGCGCGGTGCCGGTCTCGTCGACCGGCACCGCGCCTCCAGGCGGTCACCTCAGCTGTGGGTCAGCGCACGTCCTCGTCGACCCAGTCGAAGGTCTTCGTGACGGCCTTCTTCCACAGGCGGAGCTGGCGGTCGCGCTCGGCGTCGTCGAGCTGCGGCTCCCAGCGCTTGTCCTCCTGCCAGTTGGCACGCAGCTCGTCGAGGTTCGCCCAGAACCCGACGGCCAGACCGGCGGCGTAGGCGGCACCGAGCGCGGTGGTCTCCGCGACGACCGGGCGGACGACCGGCACGTTCAGGATGTCCGCCTGGAACTGCATGAGCGCGTCGTTGGCGGTCATGCCGCCGTCGACCTTGAGCTCCGTCAGGTCCACGCCGGAGTCGGCATTGACGGCGTCCAGGACCTCGCGGGTCTGCAGCGCCGTCGCCTCGAGGGCGGCGCGGGCGATGTGGCCCTTGTTGACGTAGCGGGTCAGACCGACCAGGGCACCGCGGGCGTCCGGACGCCAGTACGGCGCGAACAGCCCCGAGAACGCCGGGACGAAGTACACGCCGCCGTTGTCCTCCACGGTCTTGGCGAGGGCCTCGACCTCGGGCGCGCTGCCGATGATGCCGAGGTTGTCGCGGAGCCACTGGATGAGCGAGCCCGTGACGGCGATCGAGCCCTCGAGCGCGTAGTGCGTCTCCTGGTCGCCGAGCTTGTACCCGACGGTGGTGAGCAGCCCGTTCTCCGACCGGACGATCTCGGTGCCCGTGTTGAAGATGAGGAAGTTGCCGGTGCCGTAGGTGTTCTTCGACTCGCCCTGGTCGAACGCCGCCTGACCGAAGGTCGCGGCCTGCTGGTCGCCGAGGATGCCGGCGATCGGGACCTCGCGGAGCAGGCTGGACGACTCGACGTGGCCGTAGACCTCGGAGGAGCTGACGATCTCGGGGAGCATCGACTTCGGCACCCCGAAGTCGGCGAGGATGTCGTCGCGCCACTGCAGCGTCTCGAGGTCCATGAAGAGCGTGCGGGACGCGTTCGTGACGTCGGTTTTGTGCACGCCGCCGTCGGTGCCGCCGGTCAGGTTCCAGAGGACCCAGGTGTCGGTGGTGCCGAAGAGCAGGTCGCCGGCCTCGGCCTTCTCGCGCGCACCCTCGACGTTCTCGAGGATCCAGGCGATCTTCGTGCCGGCGAAGTAGGTGGCGAGGGGGGAGGCCGACGACGGCCTTGTAGCGGTCGGTGTCGCCGTCGGCGAGCTTGTCGACGATCGCCTGCGTGCGGGTGTCCTGCCAGACGATGGCGTTGTAGACGGCCTTGCCGGTGTTCTTGTCCCACACCACCGCGGTCTCGCGCTGGTTCGTGATGCCGACCGCCGCGACGTCGTGGCGGGTGATGTCGGCGCGGGACAGCGCCTGGCCGATGACCTCGCGGGTGTTGTCCCAGATCTCCGCCGGGTCGTGCTCGACCCACCCGGCACGCGGGAAGATCTGCTCGTGCTCCTTCTGCCCGACCGAGATGATCGAACCGGAGTGGTCGAAGACGATGGCGCGCGTCGAGGTCGTGCCCTGGTCGATGGCGACGATGTAGTCGGCCATTGGTGCTCCTTACGGGTGTGTTCGGTGTGTGGAGAGGATTCGGTCTGCAGCCGTCAGGAGACGACGGGGAGCAGGAAGGTCGAGGCACCGGCGGCGAGCGCGGCACCGATCAGCGGCCCGACGACCGGGACCCAGGCGTAGGACCAGTCGCTCGAGCCCTTGCCCTTGATCGGCAGGATCGCGTGGGCGATGCGGGGGCCGAGGTCACGGGCGGGGTTGATGGCGTAGCCGGTCGGGCCACCGAGCGAGACACCGATCGCGATCACCAGGAAGGCGACGGGGACGGCGCCGAGCTCGGCCGGGGCCTTGCCGTTCGTGATGCCGAGGATGACGAAGACGAGCACGAACGTGCCGATGACCTCGGTGACGAGGTTCCAGCCGTAGCTGCGGATCGCCGGGCCGGTCGAGAAGACGCCGAGCTTCGCGGCGGCGTCGGGCTCCTCGTCGAAGTGCTGCTTGTAGGCGAGCCAGACGATGACGGCACCGATGAACGCGCCGAGCATCTGCGCCACCCAGTAGATGAGCATGGTGCCGAAGCTGATGTTGCCGAGCAGCATCTGCGCGAGGCTGACCGCGGGGTTCAGCTGGCCGCCGGACTTGTACGACACGAGGACACCGGCGAAGACCGCGAAGCCCCAGCCGATCGTGACCATGAGGAAGCCAGCGCCGAAGCCCTTGGACTTCGTCAGCGAGACGGCGGCGACGACACCGCCACCGAGGATGATGAGCAACGCCGTACCGACGAGCTCTGACATGAAATTGACGCCGATGCCGTCCATCGGTGACCTCCAGTGCGAGTGGTGGGGGTCCGGTGGCTGCTGCGTCCGGCACTCCCCGTCGAGTGATTGGGGCCGAGCATAGTGAGGCCGATCGCCGTGACGCGATCGCAGATCGAGCCGAGTTCGCGAAACTGCACGAACGTGCACGCCCGGTGTGCGGTCGGGCATCCCGCAGCGGGGCCGCGGCGGCATCCTGCTGCACGAACGTGCACCGGAGTCGAACGGGCGGTCGCTGTAGGGTGAACGCACTCCGGTCGACGACGGCGGTGTGACTCCGCCCGCGGTCGGCCACCGCACCCGTGGAGGTCCGTCATGAAGAAGCTCATCAACGATCCGCACGACGTCGTCACGGAGACCGTCCGCGGGTTCGCCCGGGCGCACGAGGGGCAGGTCGTGCTGGTCGAGGACCCGATCCACCTGCACCGCGCGGACGCCCCGGTGCAGGGCAAGGTCGGCATCGTCAGCGGTGGCGGCAGCGGGCACGAGCCCCTGCACGCAGGGTTCGTCGGACACGGCATGCTCGACGCGGCCGTCCCCGGTCCGGTCTTCACGAGCCCGACGCCCGACCCGATCGTCGCCGCGACGAAGGCGGTGGACGGGGGAGCGGGGGTGCTCCACATCGTGAAGAACTACACCGGCGACGTCCTCAACTTCGAGACCGCCGCCGAGCTGGCCGCGATGGAGGACATCCGCGTCGAGTCCGTCGTGGTCGACGACGACGTCGCCGTGCAGGACAGCCTGTACACGGCCGGACGTCGCGGCGTGGCCGGCACCGTCGTCGTCGAGAAGTGCGCCGGTGCCGCAGCCGAACGCGGCGACGACCTCGACGCCGTCGCGGCGGTCGCCCGTCGGGTCAACGAGGTCACCCGGTCGATGGGCCTCGCCCTCGGCTCCGGGACGGTGCCGCACGCGGGGGAGCCGTCCTTCACGCTCGCCGACGACGAGGTCGAGCTCGGGATCGGTATCCACGGCGAGCCGGGTCGTGAGCGCATCCCCATGGCACCGGCCGACCAGCTCGTCGACCGTGTGCTCGAACCGGTGCTCGCAGACCTCGACGCACCGGCCGGCGCACAGCTGCTCCTCCTGGTGAACGGCATGGGCGGCACGCCGCTCTCCGAGCTCTACATCGTGTACCGCCGCGCCGCCGAGGTGCTCACGGACCGCGGCCACCAGGTCGCGCGTAGCGTGGTCGGCGACTACGTCACGTCCCTCGAGATGCCCGGCTTCTCGATCACTGTCACGGTGCTCGACGAGGAGCTCACGGCTCTCTGGGACGCCCCGGTGGAGACCCCCGCACTGCGCTGGGGTCGCTGACCACCGTCCACCATCCAGGAAGGAACACGAATTGGCGCTCGACACCGCATGGGCCATCGACTGGGTGCGCCGCACCGCCGCGACGATCGACGACCACCGCGCCGAACTCGTCACGCTCGACCGTGAGATCGGCGACGGGGACCACGGCGAGAACCTCGACCGCGGCTTCCGCGCCGTGGTCGAGGCCGTCGACGCCGGGTCCTTCGACACCCCCGGCGCGGTCTTCAAGACGGTGGCGACGAAGCTCATCTCGACGGTCGGCGGCGCCGCCGGTCCACTCTTCGGGACCGCGTACCTGAAGGCCGCGCAGGCCGCCGGCGACGCGACCGAGCTCGATGCGGACGCCCTGGTCGCCGTCCTCACCGCCGCCCGCGACGGCGTGGTCTCGCGTGGGAAGGCCGAGGTCGGCGACAAGACCATGGTCGACGCCTGGTCGGCCGCCGTCGCCGCCGCCGCCACAGCGGCCGCGGCGGGCGAGGGTCCGGAGCGCGTGCTCGAGGCCGCCGCCGACGCTGCCGTGACCGGCGCCGAGTCGACCGATCCGCTCGTCGCCCGCAAGGGCCGCGCGAGCTACCTCGGGGACCGGGCGGTGGGGCACCGTGACCCGGGCGCCCAGTCGACGGCGTACATCCTGCGCGCAGCGGTGGACGCCGCGTGACCGTCGGCATCCTGGTCGTCTCGCACAGCGCGGCGATCGCGACCGGCACCGTCGAGCTCGCCCGTCAGATGGCCGCGGACGTCCCGCTCGTGGCCGCCGGCGGGACGGACGACGGTGGGATCGGCACGTCGTTCGAGGCGATCACCGACGGAATCCACGAGCTCTCGTCGGCCGACGCCGTCGTCGTGCTCTGCGACCTCGGGTCCGCCTACCTGACCACCGACACCGCGCTCGACTTCCTCGACGACGCCGACCGCGAGCGTGTGCACGTCTCGCAGGCGCCGCTCGTCGAGGGCACGGTCGCCGCGGCGGTCGCCGCCCAGTCGGGCGGCGACGTCGACGCGGTCCTGGCCGCCGCCTCGACGGCCGCAGGGTCCCCAGCCGACGACGGGGGAGCCTCCCGTCCGGACGGGGACCAGCCGGGAGGCGCGACCCCCGTCGACGACGACGGTCCCGCCGACGGGTCGGTCACCGCGACCGTCGAGCTGGTCAACGAGAGCGGGCTGCACGCCCGTCCGGCGGCCGAGTTCGTGAAGGCCGCGGCGAAGCACGAGGCCCGCGTCCGCGTGAACGGCGTCGACGCGAAGAGCCTCCTCGCGATCATGGCGCTCGCACTGCCGAAGGGTGCGACCGTCACGATCGAGGCGGTCGGACCCGACGCGCAGGACGCCGTGGACACGCTCGTCGCGCTCGTCCGCTCCGGGTTCGGCGAGTGACACCGGCGCCTCCGCGCCCGGCCGCCGGCCGGACGCGGAGGCGATCGCTCTCGTCCGTCCGGTCGGCCACGGTGGCGACCACCTCCATCAGGACGTCGCGAACTCCTGCAGCCCGGTGACGCGGAGCAGGTCGAGCTTCGCGGCGTCCTCGCTGCCCGGCACCGCGGTGTAGACGACGATCCGCAGGTCGCTGCCCGGGACGCTCAGCACGTCGCAGTCGACCTCGACCGGACCGACGGGCGTGTGCACCGTCTTGCGGCTCGTCCGGTGCTCGGCGATGCGACCGCCGTGCCAGCGACGCTCGAACTCCGGGGACTCGCGCCGGAGCCTGGCGACCAGCTCCGCGAGCCGCCGGTCAGCGGGGTACCGGCCGACGGCGGCGCGGAGGTCGGCGACCAGGTCGCTCGAGAACTCCTCCTGGTGGGTGTCGTCCCACTCGACGCCGTCGTGCCCCTGTGTGAAGTGCCGCCACACCAGGTTGCCCTCGAGCCCGATCCAGCCGCCCGGGTCGCCGGACACCGCCGCCCACAGGTCGTTCCAGAGCACGATGTCGTGCGCCGCCGTGAAGACCGCCAGGGGGACGTCCCCGAGCCGGTCGAGCATCCGGTGCACGCCCGGTGGGACGTGCCGCGGAACCTCGGCGCGCGACGGCACCGCGGCGCCCGCGACCCGGAACAGGTGGTCGCGCTCAGCCTCGGTCAACCGGAGGGCGGTCGCGAGGGCGCCGAGCAGCTGGGGCGACGGGTTCGTCGCACGGCCCTGTTCGAGCCGGACGACGTAGTCGACGCTCACCCCGGCGAGCGCGGCCAGCTCCTCGCGCCGGAGCCCGGCGGTGCGTCGTCCCGGACCCGCGGGCAACCCGACCTCCGCAGGGCGCACCCGGTCCCGCCAGGCACGCAACACCTCCGCGAACTCGCTCATGCGTCCATCATCGCCCCGGTCGGGCGGACGGTCCTGGTACTGCCGGTCCCACCGTCGAGGGGTGCCTGGGAGGACGGGCACGGCCCGGGCACGGTGGAGCCATGACCACCACACTCATCACCGGAGCGAACCGCTCCCTCGGGCTCGAGACCGCACGCCGACTCATCGAGGCCGGCCACACCGTGCACGCCGGGATGCGCGACACCGCGTCCGGCGACGCCGTCCGGGCACTCGGCGCGCACCCCGTGCAGCTCGACGTCACCGACCAGGCGAGCGTCGACGCCGCGCTGGCCGCACTGCCGGAGCTCGACGTCCTCGTGAACAACGCCGGCGTCCTGGGGACGTCGTTCGGCGTCGACGACCTGGACGCCGCCGCGATGACCGCGGTGCTCGACACGAACGTCGTCGGAGTCGTCCGGGTGACGCAGGCGGCCCTCCCGCTGCTGCGCCGCTCGTCGAACCCGGTGATCGTCAACGTCGCGTCCGGCGTCGGGTTCGCCCGTTGGCTCACCACGCCGGGGCGCGATGAACACCCGGTCCCCGCGGTGCCGTACGCGGCGTCGAAGGCGGCGCTCGTCGCGGCGACGGTGCAGTACGCGAAGAACCTGCCGGGGTTCCGGGTGAACGCGAGCGACCCCGGCTACACCGCGACCGACTTCAACGGCCACGGCGGGCACCAGACGGTGACCGAGGGCACGGACGCGACGGTGGCGCTCGCGCTGGTCGGCCCGGACGGGCCGACGGGGGAGTTCCACGACCGGACCGGGCGGATCGCGTACTGACCCGACCGGAGGGCGGACGGGAGGCGCGTGGCGGGGCCGCCACGCGCCTCCCGTCCGTCGCTCTGCCAGGATGACGGGATGCGCGCAGTCCGGTACAACCGCTTCGGATCCACACCCGTCATCGTCGACGTCGCGGCACCGGACGCACCCGACGACGGCGTCGTCGTCGCCGTCCGCGCGACCGGCGTCTGCCGGAGCGACTGGCATGCGTGGAAGGGCCACGATGACTCGGTCTCGCTGCCGCACGTGCCGGGTCACGAGTTCTCGGGGACCGTCGCCTCCGTCGGGTCGGACGTCTCGGGGTTCGCGGTCGGCGACCGGGTGACCGCACCGTTCGTCTTCGCCTGCGGGACGTGCGAGCAGTGCCGTGACGGCGCCACCCAGGTGTGCACCCGGCAGCAGCAGCCCGGCTTCACGCTGCCGGGGTCGTACGCCGACTCCGTGGTCGTGCCGCACGCGGACGTCAACCTCGTCGCGCTGCCCGACGAGGTCGGGTTCGCCGAGGCGGCGGGACTCGGGTGCCGGTTCGGGACCGCGTACCACGCACTGCACGACCGGGGCCGCGTCGCCCAGGGGGAGTGGGTCGTCGTCTACGGCTGCGGCGGGGTCGGCCTGTCCACCGTGCTGGTGGCGGTCGCCGCGGGCGCGCGGGTCGTCGCGGTCGACGTTTCGGCGGCGGCGCTGGAGCGGGCGGCGGCACTCGGTGCGACGACGGTGGCCATGGGGGAGGACGCCCCGTCGGCCGTGCAACGGCTCACCGGGGGTGGCGCCCACGTCTCCGTCGACGCCTACGGCAGCCGGGCGACCTCGGTCGCGGCGGTGGCCTCGCTCCGACCGCGCGGGCGGCACGTGCAGGTCGGGTTGCTGCTCGACGACGAGGCGGCGCCGGCGATCCCGATGGGCCGAGTCATCGCGGACGAGCTCGAACTACTCGGCAGCCACGGGATCGCCGTGGGGGAGTACGCGGCGATGCTCGACGACGTGGTCACCGGACGGCTCCGTCCGGCGGAGTCGATCGGGCGCACGATCGGCTTCGAGGACCTGCCGGAGGCACTCGAGGCGATGGACCGACCGGCGAGCGAATCGGGCATGGTCGTCGCGGTGTTCTGAGCGTGCATGACCGGACCGACGGCTGTGCAGAACGGCGGCTGTGCGGAACGGCGGACAGCCGGGGTGACATCTGGAATACTGCGGCGATGACGTGGGGAAGTGGGGCGGGCATCGAGCTCGCCGAGACGGGACTGATCGACGACTGCCGACTGGTGGCGCCTCCAGGAGCCGACCAGGGGACTCGGTACGGGGTGGTCCGGTCGTTCATGGCGCGGATCCCGCCGGGTGGCTCGACGGGGTGGCACCGACACGACGCCTGGCAGACCGGCATCGTCGCCCGGGGTCGTCTCCGGCACCGGACCGCGGACGTCGTGCGGCACTTCGGGCCGGGTCAGGTGCTCGTCGAGGGACCGTTCGTCGATCACGAGGCGACGAACGTGTCCGACGAGGAACTGGTGCTCGTGTTCGTCGCGGCGCAGGTGGACGGGTGTCCGCTGGTCACGCCGAGGCCGGCGCCGTGAGCGCGGGGGAGTCTCGGCGGCGTGACATCCCGCCTGCGGTCCAACTGAATTGACATAATATGCATTATCGGCGCCCGGCAACTCACTGGCTGTGAGCACTGGAGCCGCTGTCGTCGTGCTGCTGAGGTCGCACGACACGCTGTGGGCAGACGTCCCGGTCGCACGACGTGCCGCTCACGGAGATCGTGAGCGGCACGTCGTGCGACCGGGTGGTCAGGAGCTGGGCGCCGAGACCCAGCCGTCGGGAACCGAGCGGCAGGATCTAAGCGTCGGCGTCAGTGCTCGGGCGACTCGTCGCCGGTCGGCACGTCGTCGGCGTCGATCTCGAGGGCCGCGTCCTCGCGGCCGTCCTCCTCGACCTCGGAGCGGTCGGTGTCCGGCTGCTCCGGCGCTTCGGCCTGGGTGGTCTCTTCTGCGGGGTCCGGCTGGCTGTACGTCATGGCGCGGACGCTACTCGGACCGGGCTGGGACGGTCTCGACGACGGGACGACGATCGTCGGGTACCGGACAGACGGACGGGAGGCGCGTGGCGGACCCGCCACGCGCCTCCCGTCCGGCGTTGCTACTGGTTGTTCATGTACGACACGGCAGCCATCGCTCCGATGATCATGAAGATGATCGCGATGACGATGCCGATGACGCTCAGGACGATGCCCGCGAGCACCATGCCGCGGCTCAGGCCGCGACGGCGTGCGACGAAGCCCAGGACCAGGCCCACGATGCCGGCGATCAGACCGATGATCGAGAACAGGAATCCGAAGACGACGGCGACGATGCCGAGCACCAGCGAGCCGACGGCGAGACCGTTGCCGCCGTTCGTCGCGGGAGCCGCACCGGGCGTGTTCGGTGCCGGCGGGAAACCGTTCGTGGACATGGGAGCTCCTCGTGTCAGGGGCCGCTGGCACGGGTTGCGTGCGGCCGTCTGCGCACACGGTATGCGCTTCCTGCGAAGAGCGTTCGGATCAGCTGGGCACGAGCGCGGCCGACGGCCTCAGGCGTCCCGGTGCCGACGGACGAGCTGCGGGAGCTCCGCCGGCTCGAACGGTTCGTCGGTCGCCTCGAGCTGCTCGGCCGTCCACCAGCGCGACGCGAGGATGTCGACGCGCTCGTCGTCCGTCCACTCGGCGTCGGACAACTCGAACCCCGGCGTCCGCACCACGTAGAACTCGCTGTGGCCGCGGTCGTGGTCGGCCAGGTCCCACTCCACGGAGAAGTCCCACGACCACACCGACTCCCCCGGGTCGTCGACGACGATGCCCGTCTCCTCGCGGAGCTCGCGGACGGCGGCATCGCGGTGCGACTCCCCCGGGTCGACGCCGCCGCCCGGGGTGATCCACCGGTGGGACCCGTCGGACGACGGCGACCGCGTGTCCATGAGGAACACGCGGCCGTCCGGGTCGAGCAGGAGGATGCGGGACGTCAGACGCAGACCGGGCTTCGCTGTCACGCGCCCGAGGCTACCGGCGTCCTGCGGAGGTGGTCAGGCGGTGAAGCCGCTCGTGTCGCCGACGAGCTTGGTGTGGTCGGCCGGGATCGGCTCGACGGCGGCGAGGGCGATCTCCGCGGCGAACTCCGACACGCTGTAGAGCTTGCCGACCTCCTGGCGACGACCCTCGATCGCGCCGGGGTTGAGGCGGTTGAGCAGCGTCGCCGTGATGGTGCCCTCGATCATGTCGCCGGAGACGGTGACGAACTCGATGCCGGCTGCCTCGAGCTGCGGGATGAGCTCGCGCAGGGCGAGTTCGCCGGCGCGCTTGCTCTTCGCCACCGGGACGTACTCGTCCATGGTCTCGGCGGTCTCGACGAAGTGGGCCTGGTGGCTGGTCACGAAGACGACGCGCGACCCGGCCGGCATGTGCGGCACGGCGGTCTGGAGCATGTCGACCTGCGCGTCGCGGTTCAGGCGGAGCGCGTAGTCCTCCCCCAGGTCGGCCTCCATGCCGCCCGACGCGTTCAGCACGAGCAGGTCGATGCCGCCCCACTCGGCGACGACGCGGTCGACCATCGCCTGGACGGACTCGTGGTCGGTGAGGTCGGCACCGACGGCGATCGCGGAGCCACCGGCGGCGACGACCTTCTCGACGATCTGCTCGGCGCGCCGGGCCTTGTTGCGGTAGTTCACGACGACCTTCGCGCCGGCCTCCGCCAGGTAGCCGACGGTGTCGGCGCCGATGCCGCGCGACGACCCGGTGACGAGGGCGCGCTTGTCGGCGAGGGATCCGGGGGCGAGGGGGTTGCTCACAGTCGTGTTCTCCAGGTCGCTGCTGTGGCCGGTTCGGCCGCGCACGAGCCTACCAACCGCCCGTCTCGACCCCGACGAGCCCGAGCGGGTCTCGCACGGACGTGAGCGAGACACGATATGTTGAACGGAGTTGGACCGGCCGTCGCGACGCTGCACGCCGGAGCGCGCGATGCGAGGGAGGGAGATCGCGTGAACATCGACTGGATCCAGACCGTCGTCTGGATCGGACTGACACTGCTGCTGGGCGTGGTCGAGGTCTTCACCCTCGACTTCATCTTCCTGATGCTCGCCGCGGGCGCTGCCGGAGGACTCATCGCCGCGCTGGTCGGCGCCCCGTGGTGGCTCTCCGCCATCATCGCCGCCGTCGTGGCGCTCGTGCTGCTCTCGCTGGTCCGCCCGAGGCTGCTCGTGGCGCTCGGTCGGAACGCCGACCCGCACCGCACCAACATCGAGGGCCTGATCGGCCTGCGCGGCACCGTCGCCGTGGCCTTCACGTCGTCGTCCCCCGGGCAGGTCCGTCTCGCGAACGGCGAGACCTGGAGCGCCCGGCTCGCCGCCGACTCCCCCGACCGCACACCGCCGCTCGGCACCCCCGTGGTCGTCGAGTCGATCGAGGGGTCGACCGCGGTCGTCCGCCTCGGAGAAAGGGCCACCTCGTGACCATCTCAGCCGGGACGATCGCCCTGATCGTCCTCGTCCTCGTCGTCGTGATCTTCGTGATCGTCGTCCTGTCCCGCGCGATCCGGATCGTGCCGCAGGCGACGGCCGGGATCGTCGAACGACTCGGCAAGTACCACAAGACGCTCAGCCCGGGACTCAACATCCTCGTGCCGTTCATCGACCGGCTCCGCCCGCTCATCGACATGCGCGAGCAGGTCGTGTCGTTCCCGCCGCAGCCGGTGATCACCGAGGACAACCTCGTCGTCTCGATCGACACCGTCGTCTACTTCCAGGTGACGGACGCCCGCGCCGCGACCTACGAGATCGCGAACTACCTCGGCGCCGTCGAGCAGCTCACCACGACCACGCTCCGCAACGTCGTCGGTGGCCTGAACCTCGAGGAGGCCCTGACGAGCCGCGACAACATCAACGGCCAGCTGCGCGTCGTGCTCGACGAGGCCACCGGCAAGTGGGGCATCCGCGTCGGACGCGTCGAGCTCAAGGCGATCGAGCCGCCCGTGTCGATCCAGGACGCCATGGAGCAGCAGCTCCGCGCCGAGCGGAACCGTCGTGCCGCGATCCTGCAGGCCGAGGGCACGAAGCAGTCGCAGATCCTCGAGGCCGAGGGCCAGCGGCAGGCCGCGATCCTCGCCGCCGAGGGTGACGCCAAGGCCCAGGTGCTCCGCGCCGAGGGTGAGGCACAGGCGATCGCGACCGTGTTCGACGCGATCCACACCGGTGACCCGGACGACAAGCTGCTGTCCTACCAGTACCTGCAGACCCTGCCGAAGATCGCCGAGGGCACCGCGAACAAGCTCTGGATGATCCCGAGCGAGTTCACCGAGGCGCTGTCCGGCATCGCCAAGGGCTTCACCGCCGGTCGCACCGGCAGCGGCCCCGTCGCGGGAGCCGGCGGCGGTGCGGACTTCCTGTCCCGCATCTCGAAGCTCGCGAACGAGAGCCTTGCGAACACCGCGACCGCGGACGGCGCGGCGGCGGCGAACCCCCGGCCGGACGCCACGGCAGCGGACATCGTGCCGGACGCGGCACTCGACGAGCGGCTCGCGGAGTCGGACCGCAGCGTCGACGCGCACCTCGCGGCCGCGGACGAGGCGTCGGAGACGGCGCTCGGGGACGACCGCCGCCAGCAGTAGGACCACGGGCCTGCAGGCCCGGACACGACGACGCCCGCCCCGGGGACCCGGGGCGGGCGTCGTCGTGTCGTGGGTGCTGCGGTTCAGGCGCCGCGCCGTGCGCGCAGGAACGCAAGGCGTTCCTCGAGCAGTTCCTCGAGCTCCTCGCGCGAGCGTCGCTCGAGCAGCATGTCCCAGTGCGTCCTGGGCGCCTTGACGTCCTCGGCAGCGACCTCCACCGGGATCCCGTCGTCGCCGAGCAGCCGTCCTTCGCGCCCCGTCCGGGGTTCCGACCACGTCTGCGGTACGTCGGCCTCGGCGGAGAAGACGACGTCGAACGTCTCCCCCGACTCGGTCTGGTAGACCGCGCGCTTCCGGTCGGAGAGCTCGACGCCCTCCTCGCTCTGGAGACTCTGGCTCCCGAGCCGCATCCCGCGGAGACTCCGATCAGCCATGTGTGTGCTCCTCTCGCTCGTCTGCCCTCCTCAACACTGTCCCACGCGGGTTGCATCCCGATGGGGCGCATTCACAGAGCGTTCCCAGTGGGCGGTGGCGGTGTTCAGGCAGCGCGGAGCCGACGACGAGCACGACGGCGTCCCCAGGGTGCACACGCGAGCAGCACCAGGAGGGCCCCGAGGGAGACCACGAGGGTGACGGACCCGGACGCGACCGTCGCCGGCGTGGTGCCGGTCCCGAGCGGCACGTCGGTGATCATCGAGGTCGCCGTGTACTCCGGGATGCGGTCGATCGTCCGGCCGGTCGGATCGATCACCTGCGAGGCACCGACCGTCGAGACGTTGACGAGCGACCGACCGGTCTCGACCGCGCGGAGCCGGGCGATCTCGAGCTGCTGCAGGTTCTCGTCGGTGCCGGAGAAGTCGGCGTTGTTCGTCTGGGCGAGGATGACCTGCGCTCCCCCGCGCGCCATGTCGGAGGTCAGGCCGTCGTCGACGATGTCGAAGCAGACCGCGATGCCGGCCCTGACGCCCGCGACGTCGAGGACGTTCGGCTTCGTGCCCGGCGTGTAGTCGCGCTGCAAGAGCCCGATGAGCGACGGCGCGAGCTTCGAGAAGAACCAGCGGTCGGGGACGTACTCGCCGAAGGGCACCGGGCGCTTCTTGTCGTACGACGACTGCCACCCCTCGGCGGTCCACACGAAGGACGTGTTGTGCAGCACCCCGGACGACGTCTGCGTGATCGCACCGGCGACGAGCGGCGCCCCGACGGTGTCCACCACCGAGTCGAGCGCGTCCGCGACGGCCGGGAAGCGCCGCGGGTCGGCCTCGGCTGCGGCCTCGGGCCAGACGACCAGGTCGACACCGCGCGCCTCGACGTCGGTCGCCGCGACCTGCGCGGCCAGGACCTCGCCGGGCTGTGCGCGGTCGAAGTACCCGGCCGGACCGTTGCCCTGCACGGCCTCGACGCGGATGCTGCCGTCGACACGGGTCGGCCACGCGGGCACCGCCAGGACCACGGCGACCAGGAGCCCGGCGGTCGCGACGCGGACCGGCGCGCCGAGGACGGCGCCGGGTTCGCGCGGCACGACGAGCGCGAGCGAGAGGACGACGGCGACGCAGTAGACGACGACGAAGGTCACCCCGAGCACGCCCACGTACGCGGCGAGGTGCGTGAACGGTCCCTGCGACTGGGACAGCCCGACGCGGCCCCAGGCGAAGCCCTCGTACGGCCAGCTCCCGGAGAACCACTCGCGTCCGGTCCAGAGACCGGCGACGACGGCCGGGAGGCCCCACACCCGCCAGGCGGTCGACGGCAGGACGCGCGCGACCCACCGGTACGCGAGGGCGATCGCCACGCTGCCGAGGGCGAAGTACGCGGCTTCGAACAGCGCGAGTGCCAGCCACGGGACCGGCCCGAGGTAGCGTCCCGCCCACGAGATCGCCGGGAGCCAGAACGCGGCACCGGCCACGTACCCGAGCCAGGCGGCCCGGCGGGCGCGCTGCCCCATGGCGGCGAGGAGCATGCATGCCATCGCCGGGTAGGCGAGGAACCACCAGCCCGGCTCGGGGAACGACAGGGCGAACAGCAGACCGCCGACCACGGCGAGCGGGAACGCCAGCCGCAGCGGCAGCGCGGCGAACTCGTCGCGACGTCCGTCCGGCAGGACGCCGTGCCCGAGCCGCGACGCCGTGCTCGAGCGGGACGGACCGCGGACGGCGCGGCCGTGCGGGATGGCGCCGCTGGGTCGCGGACGTGTCGCGGTATCGGGGACCTGCACCATGCCTCCCGTCAGACCGTCGCGTAGGCGACGATGCCGCGGCGCACCGCGTCCGTCGCCCGCCGTGCCGTCTGGGCGAGCTCGTCGTCGCCGGCGTTCCGCACCTGGTCCAGCAGGTCGATCACCTGCTTCGACCAGCGCACGAAGTCGCCCGCGGGCATGTCGAGGGTCCGGAGCACGTCGTCGAGCGCGGAACCGGACGCCCACCGGAACATGCCGACGGACATGGCCGGGGTCGGCGGCTGGGAGCCGGCGAGCCGGGCGTCCCGCTCGATGTCGTCGAGTCGGGCCCAGATCGTCAGCGTCTCGTCGAGCGCCGGCCGGAACGCCCCGCGGGGCAGGGCGTGCTCGGTGCCGGGGGCGTCCTCGCGGCGCGGCTGGTAGACGATCGTCGCGGCCATGGCGGCGAGCTGCGCCGGCGTGAGTTCCTTCCACACGCCCGCCTCGAGGCACTCGGCGACGAGCAGGTCACGCTCACCGTAGATGCGCTGCAGGCGGCGACCGCCCGCGGCGACCGTGGCCTCGTCGTCGCCCGACGCCACGAGGTAGCCGAGCTGCAGGAGCACGTTCGTGACCCGGTCGAAGGTCGTCGCGACCGCACCCGTCCGGGAGCGGATCTGCTGCACGAGCTTGTCGTTGGCGCGCTTGAGCTTGTACCAGCGCTCGGCCCACCGGGCGTGCGCCTCGCGGTCCGGGCACGCGTGACAGGGGTGCCGCTGCATCTGCCGACGGACGTCGGTGATCGCCGCCTGGCGTTCCTGGCGGGCACCGTGCGAGGCCTCACGGCCGCCGGGGACGTTCGTGCGCTCGAGGTCGGACAGGCGACGGCGGAGGGCGGCGTACTCGGTGAAGTCACCGAGGTGGCACTCCATCGCACGCTGGTACCCGTCCAGGGACTCCTGCTGCGACCGCACCTTGCGCGCGAGGTCGACGACGGACCGGTCGGCCTGGAACTGCGCGAACGAGGTCTCGAGGACCTCGCGCGTGCGCTGCCGTCCGAACTGCTCGATGAGGTTCACGGCCATGTTGTACGTCGGCTTGAACGACGAGTTGAGCGGGTACGTGCGGCGGCTCGCCAGCGACGCGACGGCCTGCGGGTCGAGGCCGTCCGACCACTGGATGACCGAGTGCCCCTCGACGTCGATGCCGCGGCGGCCCGCTCGACCGGTGAGCTGCGTGTACTCCCCCGGCGTGATCGGCACGCGGGCCTCGCCGTTGAACTTCTCGAGCTTCTCGAGCACGACCGTGCGGGCCGGCATGTTCACGCCGAGCGCCAGGGTCTCCGTGGCGAAGACGACCTTGAGGAGCTTGCGCTGGAAGAGGTCCTCGACCACTTCCTTGAACGCAGGCAGGAGGCCGGCGTGGTGTGCGGCGACACCGCGCTCGAGGCCCTCGAGCCACTCCCAGTAGCCGAGGACGGCGAGGTCCTCGTCGAGCAGGGTCCGGCAGTGGTACTCGGCGGTCTCGCGGATCTCGTTGCGCTCGTCGGCCGTCGTCAGCGAGATGCCCGAGCGGAGGACCTGGCGGACGCCCTGGTCGCAGCCGTTGCGGCTGAACACGAAGAAGATCGCGGGCAGGAGCATGCGCTCGTCGAGGACCTTCGCGATCTGCTCGCGGTACATCTTCTCGGTCCGGGGACCGCGGCGCTCCGGGTACCCGCCGCGACCGCGCCGACCCCGGTGCCCACCGCCGTGCCGCTCGCTGCGCGAGGCACCGCCGACGAGTCGGAGCAGCTCCGGGTTCACCCGGTTCGTCGCCGCCGCGCCGCTCGAGTCGAACAGGTCGACCATCTTGGAGCCCACGAGCACGTGCTGCTCGAGCGGGACCGGACGGTCCTCGGACACGATGACGTCGGTGTCGCCGCGGACGGTCTGCAGCCAGTCGCCGAACTCCTCGGCGTTCGACACCGTCGCGCTGAGCGAGACGAGCCGCACCTCGGTCGGCAGGTGCAGGATGACCTCTTCCCACACGGCGCCGCGGAACCGGTCGGCCAGGTAGTGGACCTCGTCGAGGACGACCCAGGCGAGGTCGTCGAGCAGGTCGGAGTCCGCGTAGATCATGTTGCGCAGCACCTCGGTCGTCATCACGACGACGCGGGCGCGCGGGTTGACGTTCGTGTCGCCGGTCAGCAGCCCGACCTCGGACTCGCCGTAGTCGGCCACGAGCTCGTTGTACTTCTGGTTGCTCAGCGCCTTCATCGGCGTCGTGTAGAACACCTTCGCCGTGGGTTGGCGCATCGCGAGCCAGATCGCGAACTCCGCGACGATGGTCTTGCCGGCGCCCGTCGGGGCGGCCACCAGGACGCTCCGCCCCTGGTCGAGGGCGTCGCAGCCGGCGACCTGGAACGGGTCGAGGTCGAAGCGCAGGTCGGCACGGAACAGCTCGAGGTTGCGCGAGCGGTTCCGGACCTTCGCCGCCTGGTAGCGCTCGGCGGCACTGGGTCCGGGGGTCATCAGCGTGCGTACTCCTCGTCCAGCTTCGCCTGGCGCTTCGCCGCCCGGCGGTCGTGCAACCACGTCACCAGGCAGGCGGCGGCGTAGAGCACGAGCATCGGTACCGCCAGCAGGAACATCGAGACGACGTCGGCCGACGGGGTGACGATGGCGCAGAACACCAGGATGCAGAGGATCGCCACGCGCCACGACCTGATGATCGAGCTCGCCGACAGCACGCCGACGAAGTTCAGCAGCACGAGGAACACCGGCAGCACGAAGGCGATGCCGACCGCCACGATGAGCTTGATGACGAAGTCGTAGTAGGCCTTGGCGTCCACGATCGAGGTGTCCTGCGTCGACACGAAGCTGCCGAGGATGCCGACGACGTGCGGAAGGATGTACCACCCGAACCAGCAGCCCGCGAAGAACAGCGGGATCGCGGTGCCGAGGAACCCGAACACGTACTGCTTCTCGCGCCGCACCAGCGCCGGGACGATGAACGCCCACACCTGGTACAGCCAGACCGGGCTCGAGATGACCACGCCGATCGTGATCGCGATCTGCAGGCGGAGGTCGAACGCGCCCGTGATCATCGGGAAGTTCAGCTCGGCGGTGTGCCCGCCGACCTCGGCCATCGAGGTCACCGGCTGCCGGAGCGCATCGAGCACGAACGGGGTGAGGAACCACCCGCCGACGGCGCACGCCGCGACCGCGAGGACCGCCTTGAAGAGGCGGTTGCGCAGCTCGATCAAGTGCTGCCCGAGCGACATGCGACCCTCGGTGTCCTTCTTCGGACGGCCCGGTCGCCCCGCTCGCCCGCTCGCGGTCGTCGAAGCCATGGCCCGATCCTACGGGACCGGGACCGACAGTCGGGCCGTCGGCGGCGGACGCACAGGCGGAGCACCGGACGGGAGGCACGTGGCGGCCGCGCGGCGAGCCTCCCGTCCGTCATGCCGTGCGGTGGGGCGGCGGTGACCTCGGTCGGTGCCGCGGCTGCGCGCTACTCGGCGGCCAGCGCAGCCTCGGCGAACGCGCGCACGGCGGCGCGCGCCGCCGGCGGGTCGAGGACGACCGCGCGCCCCGGGAGACCGGCCACCAGCCGGACCACCCCGTCGAAGCCGTTCGACGCCGCGAGCCGGATGCGGACGCGGCCGTCGGCGTCCTCGGCATCGGCGGTGTCCGCCAGGTGGTCCGCGACGAGGGGCAGCGCCGAGCAGTCGAGCTCGACGGTGACGATCACGTCGCCGCCGGACTGCTGGAAGAGCGTGTCCGGGATCACGACGTCACCGATGGTCTTCTCCGCCGGGCGGTCGTCGACTCGCGCGTTCGTCATCCGGTCGAGCCGGAAGGTCCGCAGCGCCTGCCGGTCGAGGTCCCAGGCCCGCAGGTACCAGTCCGCGTCGATCGACTCGACGCGCAGCGGGTCCACGCGACGGGTGCCCCCGCGGGTCCGCGGGCCGGCGTACTCGAAGGCGAGTCCGCGACCGTCGGCGACGGCGCGGCGGATCGTCGAGAGCGCGGCGTCGTGCAGGTCCTGGCCGACGGCGACGTTCGACGCCGCTCCCCCGGCGCCGCGGGACAGCTTCGCCATGAGCGCCCGGATGGCGTCGCGGTCCGCGGCCTCGGGCAGGGCGGACAGGTACTGCAGTCCGGCGATCAGGGCCGAGGCCTCGCGTGCGGAGAGCCGGGGCGAGTCGTCGATGGCGACGAGGTTCGTCAGCACGATCATGTCGTTCTGCTCGAAGTCGTCCCAGGCGATGTCGAACAGGTCGCCGTGCTGGTACTGCATCGTCTCGCCGGGCACACCCGACACCGCGATGAGTTCGACGGCCCGGCGGATGCGCTGCTCGGGGACACCGAAGTGGCGAGCGGCCTCGGCCACCGAGACGCGCTCGTGGTCGATGAGGTACGGCACGAGGACGAGCAGGAACGCGAGCTTGTCCTGGGCCTGCAGGGGTTGCTGGTCAGCCACGGGCACCTCCGGCGTCGGCGTGGTCGGCGTCGGCGGGCCGGTCGTCGGCGTCGGCGTCGGCGGGCCGGTCGTCGTCCGTGTGGTCGGCGACGAGGGCTCGCAGTCGGGCGACGACCCGCTCGCGGAGCGCGGCGGGGTCGAGCACCCGGACCTCGGGTCCGAAGGCGGCGAGTTCCTCGGCGAGGATCTGCGGGTCGACGTGGTGCACGACGAGCACGCCGTCGTCGTCGACCTCGGTGCCCCGGCGACGCCGGAGTCGGCGTTCGGCGTCGGAGCCCGGCACGACCGCGATCCGTGCGGTGCGCTCGGCCCACACGCGGTCGAGCTCGGCGAGGGCCTTCTCGGCGGCGCCGGCGGGCGCGGGGTGCTGCCCGACCTGGTGCACGCTGACCGGCCCGACGATCCGGGACAGCAGGTAGTTCTTCGTGCCGCCGGTCGAGAACTCGTGCGCTGCGAGCATCCAACGTCCACCGTGCTGCACGAGCGCGAGGGGCGCCAGGTCACGGCGGCGCGGCGCGTGCTCCCCCGGCGTGATGTAGTCGAACCGGACCGCGGCGCCTCGGTCGAGGGCCGAGCGCAGCGGCTCGAACGCGGCGTCACGGGCGCGGAGCCGCGGCGCGTACGCGCCCATGCCGGCGACGCCCTGCGCGGTGGTCGATCCGTCGTCGTCCGACCCCGCGGAGCGCACCTTGAGCAGCGCGCGACGGGAGTCGGTGGACAGTGCTCCCTCGCGCCACGCCATCGCGGCGAGGGACAGCAGCGCGGACTCGTCCGGCGTGAAACGCACGTCGAGCGGCAGGTCGTACTCACCCTTCGGGATCCGGTAGCGCAGCGTCTGGTTGTTGCCGGCGGCGCCCGGCGTCTCGATGGTCTCGAGTGGGATGCCGAGGTCGCGGACGTCGTCCTTGTCGCGCTCGAACTGGCGCTCGAGCGAGGCGTTGTCCCCACCGGGCGTGAAGCGCTGGCGGTAGCCCTGCACGTTCGCCAGGATCTCCGCCTTGGTCAGCCCGGCCTCGGTGGAGAGCAGTGCGAGCACGAGGCTGAAGAGCCGCTCCTCGGCGGGGACGCGGGGGGCTCGGGAGGCTGGCACGAGCCCGATCCTACGGCAGCGCGGGTGCACCGGAGTGCACCCGCGCGGGGTCGGTGGAGGGGCGGCCGGGGCTCAGGCGGGCATCTTCCCGAGCACGTCGATGACGTACGCCGTGGTGCCGGACTGCTGGTGCACGATCGCCAGGACCTGGTCGCCGACGCGGTGGCCGAGGATCGCGTTCCGCACGCCGTCGATCACCTGGCCCTCGGCCAGCGGGACCGCCTGCGCACCCGAACCGTCGGTCCAGTTCGAGGCGACGACCGAGGAGTCGCCGTTGCTGCCGGCCCACGAGACGGCCGTGTACTTGATGACCGCGCTGTCCTTCGCGGTGAGCTTCGCGCCCGAGCCCTTGCGGAGCAGGTGGAGGGCGTCGTCCTTCGGCGCGCTCCACGACGGGATGGTGATCCCGGGCGCACCGGACGGCGCCAGGACGACCGCGGGCATGCCGTCGCCGGCGAGCTGCGGGGTCCCGGTGGCGCGGGCGTCGAAGGCCTGCTTGACGTCCATCACCGCGACGACGGCGTCCTCGGTCTTCCCCGAGGTGCCGGACGCGCTGGTGGCGCTCCCGCTCAGTTCGCTCTTCGGCAGTGCCACGGCGAGCCGGTCGCCGACGTGGGCGCACTCGAGCGCGGAGCCGAGGGGGCCGTAGTTGGCAGCACCGGCGGTGATCGGTGCAGTCTGGCCGGAGTAGCCGCTGGTCTGCGCGACCTGGCCGGTGGCGCCGTCGACGAGCGTGTACTCGACGAGGACCGGCGTGCCCTCCTCGATCTGGCGGCCGTCGCCGGAGCGCAGCACCGAGACCTGGGTGCCCTTCGTGGTCAGCCCGGACGGCACCGACACCTTCGGCTCCTTGCCGAACGCACCCGTCGCCGTCACCGCTGCCGAGGCGGCACCGGGTTCGGGGCACGCGGACGGCGCCGTGCCGGCCCCGCTGGCGGCGCACCCCGTCAGGGAGGCGGCGAGGCCGATGGTGACCAGGAGTGCGGGGATGGTGCGCACGGACCCTCTTTCCGTTCGGTGCTGGACGGGCATGCGTAGCCTAGCGGGCACCGTCGGCGGCATCGTGCGCGGCGACCGGAGCGACCGTGCCACCGTCGTGCGCGGCGGCCTGCGGGTCCGTCCCGGCCTCGGCCGCGGCGACCCTGCGCGCCTGGGCCGCCGCCTGCCGGGCGACCTTGCGCAGCTTCTTGTCGCTGGCGGACCGCTCGCCGACGGCCCCGGGGGTCCAGGCTTCGACGTCCTCGTCGGAGAACTCGACCTTGCCTGCGCGACGCTTCAGGTTCGGGAGCACGACCCCGTCGGCCAGACGACGCGCGGTCACGAGGAACCCGGTGTGGCCGACCATGCGGTGGTCGGGGCGGACGGCGAGTCCCTCGACGTGCCAGGTGCGGACGAGGGTCTCGCTCGACTGCGGGTCGGTGAAGCGCCCGGTGTCGCGCAGCGCCTCGGCCGTGCGGGACAGCTGGGTGACGGTCGCGACGTAGCAGACGATGAGCCCGCCGGGCACGAGGGCGTCCGCCGCCGCGTCGACGCACTCCCACGGGGCCAGCATGTCGAGGACCACCCGGTCGACGCTCTGCGGCTCGGTGGCACCGGGGAGCTCCTCGACGAGGTCGCCGACGGCCACCGACCAGTTGTCCGGGACGGCGCCGAGGAACGTGCCGACGTTGCCGCGGGCGATCGCGGCGAACTCCTCACGGCGCTCGAACGACTGCAGGCGACCGGTCGGCCCGATCGCCCGGAGCAGGAAGAGCGAGAGCGCGCCGGAGCCGACACCGGCCTCGACAACCCGGGCACCCGGGAAGACGTCCGCGAACGCGACGATCTGGGCGGCGTCCTTCGGGTAGACGATGGCCGCGCCGCGGGGCATCGACATGACGTAGTCGTTGAGCAGCGGACGCAGCGCCAGGTACTCGTCGCCGGTGCTCGCCCGGATCACCGAGCCGTCGGGCTGCCCGATCACGTCGTCGTGCCGGAGCACGCCGCGGTGGGTGTGGTACTCGCCGGCGGTCTCGAGCGAGAGCGTCGTGAGCTTGCCCTTCGGACCGGTGAGCTGCACGCGGTCGCCGGCGCGGAACGGTCCACGGGGCGGGGTGTGCGGCGCGCCACCGGCGGTGTGCGGCAGGGCGACGACGTCGTCCCCGGAGGCCTGCTGGTCGTGCTGGGGCTGCTGGGTCTGGTCGGTCATCGGGTCGCCGTCTCGGTACGGGCCGCGAGGGCCGGGCTGGTCAGTTCGACGAGGCGGTCGACGTCCACGTCGGCCAGCGTCGTCAGGTGCACGTCGCCACCGGCGATCTCGGACAGCGGCACGATGTGCTCGACCGCCACGGTCACCGCGCCGGACGCGACGGCGGAGGCGACCCCGGTGGCCGAGTCCTCGATCGCGACGCACGCGGTCGGGTCGACACCGAGCTGCGCCGCGGCGGCCAGGTAGGCGTCCGGGTACGGCTTCGGACGGTCGACGTCGTCCCCGGCCACGACCACGCGGAAGCCGCGGGCACCGACGGCGTCCGCGGTGACGAGTGCCATCGTGCGACGGGACATCGTCACCAGCGCGGTCGGGATGCCGCGGTCGTGCAGCTCCTCGACGAGTTCGCGGGCACCCGGGCGCCAGGGCAGCTCACCGCCCTGCAGACGCTGCGTCACGTAGTCGGTCATCCACAGGACGATCTCCTCGACCTCCATGTCGACGCCCCGGTCGCGGAGGATCTCGCCGGACCGCTCGAGGCCGCTGCCGACCAGGGACAGACCGTCCTCGTGGGTCCACTCGGCGCCGTACCGGTCGGTCAGCTCGACCTGGGACTGCTGCCAGATCGGCTCGGTGTCGATGATCGTGCCGTCCATGTCCCACAGCACGGCTGCGGGGAGGACGCGTTCGGGGTGCTGGGCGGTCACGGGCGACGAGTCTACCGGGGCGCCGACCGGCCCCACGGTTCCGCTCGGGGCGGACGGAGCGGTGCCGACGGCCGGCTCCGGCCTATCCTGGGTGATCGACCGTGTCCGGCCGCGCGCGAGCACCGCGTGCGCCCCGCTCCACCACCAGGAGGCCCCTCCGTGCCACAGCACTCCCCCTTCAGCGACGGCCGTCTGCTCGTCGTCGCGTTCGAGGGCTGGAACGACGCCGGCGAGGCTGCGAGCGGCCTCGCGCGCCGCATCGTCGACGCGCTGGAGCTCGACGAGCTGCGCGAGATCGACGGCGAGCGGTACGTCGACTACCAGTTCAACCGGCCGGAGGTCGGGACGGCCGAGGACGGCTCGCGCGGCATCCGCTGGCCCCGCATCGTGCTGCACGGCCCCGGTGCCGAGGGTCGCCCGGTGGTCGGCGCGGCGGGCTCCGAGACCGAGCGCGACGTGTTCGTCCTGGTCGGCCCGGAGCCCTCGCGGACGTGGCGCGGCTTCTGCGCCGAGGTCATCGACCTCGCCGACGTGTACTCGATCGACGCGGTCGTGTTCGTCGGGGCGATGCTCGCCGACGTCCCGCACACCCGCCCCATCTCGGTGTTCGTGTCGAGCGAGAACGCCGGTGTCCGAGCCGCGTTCGACGTCGACCGCTCGTCGTACGAGGGCCCGACGGGCATCCTCGGGGTGCTGTCCGACGCGATGGACACCGCAGGGCTCACCACGCTCTCGCTCTGGGCCTCGGTCCCGCACTACGTGCACAACTCGCCGTCGCCCAAGGCCACCCTGTCGCTGCTCGACAAGATCGAGGAGCTCGCGGACGTCACCGTCCCGCGCGGCAGCCTGCTCGACGAGGCCACCGAGTGGGAGGAGGGCATCGACGCCCTCGCCGCCGACGACGAGGACATGGCGAGCTACATCGGCCAGCTCGAGCAGGCACGCGACACGGTCGACTCCCCCGAGGCGTCGGGCGACGCGATCGCGCAGGAGTTCGAGCAGTACCTGCGCCGTCGCGAGCGCAAGGACGGCAAGGACGGCGGCACCGCCGGTGGCGAGGGCCCGTGGCGGCCCCCGCAGCCGCCGCAGCAGTAGCCGCGACCACGGGACAGACGGGAGGCGCGGTGCCAGCTGGCACCGCGCCTCCAGTCCGTCGGTGCGTCGGTCGGTACCCGCCCGTTCGCCTTGGTCGCACGACGTGCCGCTCACCTTCGAAGTGAGCGGCACGTCGTGCGACCAGGACGGCCGCGGGCGGCACGTCGTGCGATCGGAGCGACGGGCGGACGCCCTGCCGCGCCGCCGCGCCTCAGGCGAGGCGGATGCCGAGCAGGGCGTCGACGAGGTCGACGAGCTCCGGCGTCGCGCGCGTGCCCGCCGCGATCGCGGTGTCGACGGCAGCGACCGCGCCCGGGGTGTCGAGGTCGTCGGCGACGCGGGCCCGGATGCGCGCGATCGCGTCTGCGGCGTCGTCCTCGTGACCGGGCGCGTCACCGGACGCCCACGCGTCCCAGGTCGCCAGACGGGTGGTCGCGCTCGTCAGCTCGCCGTCGAACCACTCCCAGTCGTCCGAGTACCGGTGCGACAGCAGCGCGAGTCGGATCGCGCGCGGATCGGCGCCGTCGTCGAGCAGCCCCCGCACGGTGACGAGGTTGCCGAGCGACTTCGAGATCTTCGACCCCTGGTAGGCGATCATGCCCGTGTGCACGAAGGCGTTGGCGAGCGGCTGGTGCGCGAGGGCCGCGGCGTGCCCGGCACTCATCTCGTGGTGCGGGAACACCAGGTCGCTCCCGCCGCCCTGCACGCTGATCGGCAGGCCGAGGCGGTCCCCCGCGATGACGCTGCACTCGATGTGCCAGCCCGGACGCCCGGGACCGACGGCGGTGTCCCAGCTCGGCTCACCCTGGCGCGCGGCGCGCCACAGCAGCGGGTCGAGCGGATCACGCTTGCCGGGGCGGTCGGGATCGCCGCCACGCTCGGCCGAGAGCGCGGCCATGGTCTCGCGGTCGAGGCGGCTCTCGTCGCCGAGCGCCCACGCCTCGGTGGGGCGGTTCACGTCGAAGTAGACGTCGTCGCCCTCCGAGTCGTCGGTCGGCACGTCGTAGGCGTACCCGGTCTCCTGCAGGTACGCGACGGCCTCGGCGATGCGCTCGACCTCGTCCGTGACCGCCACGAAGTCGTCCGGCGGCAGGACGCGGAGCGCCTCCATGTCCCGGCGGAACAGGTCGATCTGCGACGCGGCGAGCTCGCGCCAGTCGACGCCGTCACGCGTCGCGCGTTCGAGCAGCGGGTCGTCGACGTCGGTGGTGTTCTGCGCGTACTCCACCTCGAGCCCCGCGTCGCGCCAGGCGCGGCCGAGCGTGTCGAAGGCCAGGTAGGTCGCCGCGTGGCCGAGGTGCGTGGCGTCGTACGGCGTGATGCCGCAGACGTAGAGCGTCGCGCCCTCGGCGCCCTGCGTCGGGTCGACGGGCTTCCCCGCCGCGGTGTCGTGCACCACGGGACGGGGCGCGTTCCCGGGGACGGACGGGACGGACGGGACCTGCCAGGCCCTCACGGCTGGATCACTCCGAGCGACAGCAACACGATGAGCACGATACCGAGTGCGATCCGGTAGACCACGAAGGGCATGAAGCTGCGCTTGGCGATGTAGTTCATGAACCCGGCGATCACCACGAAGCCGACCACGAAGGCGACCACCGTCGCGACGAGCGTGTCGACCAAGCCGAAAGGGGCGCCGTGATCGCCGAGGCTGGTCGCAGCCTCGTAGAAGCCGGACAGGAACACCGCGGGCACGGCGAGCAGGAACGCGAAGCGCGCCGCGGCCGGACGGGTGTAGCCGAGTGCGAGGCCCATCGACACGGTGGCACCGGACCGCGAGACGCCCGGCACGAGCGCGAGCATCTGCGCGACGCCGATGAGCAGGCCGCTCCGGAAGGTCATCTGCTCGATCGGTCGGACCTTCCGCCCGACGACGTCGAGCACACCGAGCACCACACCGAACACGATGAGCACGATCGCGACGATCCACAGCGACCGAAAGGTGGTCTCGATCGAGTCCTTGAGCAGGAGCCCCGCGACGCCGATCGGGATCGTCCCGAGGATCACCAGCCACCCGAGCCGCACGTCCGGGTCGCCCTTCGGCACGTCGCGCCGGAGGACCGAGCGGAACCACCGCCCGACGATCCGCGTGATGTCCTTCCAGAAGTAGATCAGGACGGCCGTCTCGGTGCCCAGCTGCGTCACGGCGGTGAACGCGGCACCCGGGTCCTTCGCGTCGGGCAGGAAGAGTCCGACGATGCGCAGGTGCGCGCTGGAGGACACGGGCAGGAACTCGGTGAGTCCCTGCACGAAGCCGAGGAAGATCGCCTCGAGGATGTGCATCGAGCGGGGCCTTTCGTGCCGGTCGTCACGGGTCGCCGCCGTGGGGCGACCCGGCAAGGTATCAGTACGTGGCGAGCAGGTCGCCGAGGACGCGCCGCCCGAAGGCCAGGGCGTCGAGGGGCACGCGCTCGTCCACCCCGTGGAACATCGCCGGGAAGTCGACGTCCTCCGGCAGGCGGAGCGGGACGAACCCGTACCCCGCGATCCCGAGCCGCGACATCGCCTTGTTGTCCGTGCCGCCGGACAGCAGGTACGGCAGCACGGGGGCGCCCGGGTCGTGCCGCTCGAGGGTCTCCCGCACGGCGTCGACGAGCGGCCCGCCGAAGTCCTGCTCGAGCCCCACGTCGCGGTGCGTCATGACGACCTCGACGTCGTCGCCCGCGAGCTCCCGGACGCGCGCGAGCACGGCCTCCTCGTCACCGGGCAGGCACCGGAGGTCGACGAGGGCCTCGGCGGAGTCCGGGATCACGTTGTGCTTGTACCCGGCGCGGAGGACCGTCGGGTTCGTCGTCGTGTGCAGTGCCGCGTGGATGAAGCGCGAGGCGGACCCCGTCGCGAGGGCGACCTCGTCCGGCCCGGTCGTGATCGGGTCCACGCCGAGCAGCCGTGCGATCTCGCGGACCATCGCCTCGGTCGTGTCCGAGAGACGGACCGGCCACTCCTCGGCGCCGATGCGCGCGACCGCGGCGGCCACCTTCGTCACGGCGTTGTCCCGCATCACGTGCGACCCGTGCGCCGCCGTCCCTCGGGCGACGAGCTTGATCCACATCAGCGCCTTCTCACCCGTCTGCAGCAGGTAGGCCCGCTGCCCGCCCAGGGTCACCGAGTAGCCGCCGACCTCGCTGATCGCCTCGGTCGCCCCGGCGAAGACCTCCGGGTGCGTGTCGACGACGTGGTGCGCGCCGAGCACTCCGCCGGCCTCCTCGTCCGCGAAGAACGCGATGACGAGGTCACGCTCCGGGGCACCCTGCCGTTCGACGACGTCGCGCAGGGCGGTCAGCATCATCGCGTCCATGTTCTTCATGTCCACGGCGCCGCGGCCCCAGAGCATGCCGTCGCGCACCTCACCGCCGAACGGGTCCACGGTCCAGTTCTCCGGATCCGCCGGCACGACGTCGAGGTGCCCGTGCACGACCAGCGCCGGCTTGTCGCCGTTCCGTCCCGCCACACGCGCGACCACGCTCACCCGGCCCGGCTCCGACTCGAAGAGCTGCGGCTCGAGACCCAGGTCGCGCAGCTGTGCCTCGACGTAGTGCGCGGCCTCGGTCTCCCCGACCGACTTCCCCTCGCCCCAGTTCGTCGTGTCGATGCGGATGAGGTCCCGCGCGATGGCGGCGGTGGCCTCGAGGTCCGGCTCGGTCGGCAGGTCGTCGCTCATGCCGCCAACGCTACCGGCAGCCCCCGTCACCGCCGGGCTCACATCCCCTGCTCCCTCGTCGTCCCGCGGGACTCGCCCGGGATGCGCGCCCGTGTTCATCGTGCGTTCAGAGCCGTGCTAGTGTCTTCTCTCGGCAGGAACGCCGGGGAAACAGCCCGGAACGACAGCCACACAAGTGAATCATCACCCTGTCCGGGTGGCGGAATTGGTAGACGCGCTAGCTTGAGGTGCTAGTGCCCGTATTAGGGCGTGGGGGTTCAAGTCCCCCCTCGGACACAAGAAATGCGGTGCCCCCTGGTCTTTCGGCCCGGGGGCATTCCTTGTTCGTGCTCTCCCGGCGAGCATCGCCATCGCTGCGCTCAGGGCGACGCCGCCTCCGTGCGGCCACTTCGCTGCGCTCAGGGCCGGCCGGCGACCGTGCGCTTGGTGCGACATCGTCGTCGTCGAACGACAGCCGTCTTGTCGCATTCAACGCGCCCCACTCGGAGCGTGCGCATCGTGCGACGTTGCCGCTGTCGAACGACAGCTGTCGCGTCGCAGAACCGGTACGACCGACCCGCGGCACGAACGCACCCGCACCACGCACTGCGCACCGGACGGGAGGCGCGGGGCGGGGCCGCCCCGCGCCTCCCGTCCGGCGGGTGGTCCTACCGGGGTCCCCGTGCCTCGTCCGCACGCAGCCGGCGCGTCAGCGCCGCCGTAGGCGACGCACGAGCAGCACCACGCCGCCGATGGCTGCGAGCCACCCCCAGTTCGCGATGACGGGGTCGAGCAGCTGGTGCCGCCAGTCCCGTCGCGACGACGTCAGGCGTGACGCGACCGGCCGGTTGCCGAGCTCGGCGCGCCACCCGGTCTCGTGCACGACCCGGTCCGGACGGCCACGCAACGCGTCCGTCACCCGGTGCGTCGCCACGTCGATCCGGTCGCCCAGCACGAGGAGCAACCAGTGCGCCAGACGGCCCTCGCTGAAGCGTCGGTAGGCGTACCGCTTCACGACCCCGGCGAGCCCGGACAGCGGCTGCGCCGTCCCGAACACCGGGGTGACGTGGGCGTGCTCGATCGAGCGCTCACGGCCCTGGGCGCCGGGCTGCTGCTCGGGGACGTCCCAGTGGGCGCCCGAGGCGAGCCCGACCTCGCGGGACAGCTTCGGTACCGAGGGACGGTCGGCGAGGTCGAGGTCGCTCCCCCACCCGGGGATGCGCTCGCGGAGCTCGGCCGACGCCGGCACCCGGCGGGGCGGATCGGCGATGTAGGGCGTGTGGTCGGTCACGGGTGTCTCCTTCACGGCACGATCACCGTCTTGACGCAGTCGTCGAGCTTCGACGAGAACAGGTGGTAGGCCTCGTCGATGTGCTCGAGCGGGACCCGGTGCGTGATTATGTCGCTCGGGCGGAAGTGCCCGGCCTGGATGTGCTCGAGCAGCCGCGGCCACTGACGCTTCACCGGCGCCTGGTTCGTGTGGATCGTCAGGCCCTTGTTCATGGCGTCTCCGAACTTCACCGCACTCGGGATCGGTCCGTACGCGCCGACGGCCGAGATCGTCCCGCCCTTGCGCACACCGTCGATCGCCCAGTTCAACGCGGTCGGCGACCCGCCCTGCAGCTTGAGCTTCGACGTCGTCACCTGCTGCGTGAAGTTGCCGTCCGCCTCGGCACCGACGGCGTCGATCACGCTGTCCGCGCCCAGGAAGTCGGTCTGTTTCTTCAGCTCGAGCACGACGTCGTCGACCTCGGCGAAGTTGATCGTCTCGGCGTGGGCGAACGTCCGCGCCTTCTCGAGCCGGTACTCCAGCTGGTCGACGACGATGACCCGTCCGGCGCCCATGAACCACGCTGACCGGGCCGCGTACAGCCCGACCGGACCGGCACCGAGCACCACGACGGTGTCGCCCTCGCGGATCGAGGCGAGCTGCGCCCCGAAGTAGCCGGTGCTCAGGGCGTCGGTCATCAGGAGGGCGTCCTCGTCGTCGAGCCACTCCGGGATCACCGACGGTCCGACGTCGGCGAACGGCACCCGGACGCGTTCGGCCTGCCCGCCGTCGTAGCCGCCCGTGGTGTGCGAGTACCCGTAGATCCCGCCGACGGCCGTGGCGTTCGGATTGACGTTGTGGCAGTTCGAGAACAGTCCCCTCGAGCAGAACCAGCAGGACCCGCAGTACACGTTGAAGGGCACCATCACGCGGTCCCCCACCGCCAGGCTCGCGACGGACGAGCCGACCTCCTCCACGACGCCGATGAACTCGTGGCCGAACGTGTGCCCGACCCGGGTGTCCGGCATCATCCCGTGGTACAGGTGCAGGTCGGACCCGCAGATGGCGGCCCGTTCGACCCGGACGACGGCGTCGTTCGGGTGCTCGATCCGGGGATCCGGCTTCTCCTCGACGCGGACCCGGTACGGTCCGCGGAAGGTCATGGCGCGCATGGGCGCTCCTCTCGCTCGTGGCACCCACGGTCACCGCGGTGCCGTGCGTGCCGACCCAGGACCGCGTGATCTGTGCAGAACGCCCGCGGTCGTCGAGACCGCGCAGACGGACGACCGGGAGGCACGGCTCGGGTCCGTCGTGCTACCAGCGCCGGCCGTCGCGTCGGTCGGGGTCCGCGGCCCGCTCCGCCAGGCGGGCCGCCAGCCAGCGCCGCGCCGCGGACACGTCGTCGAACACGCCGTCGTCCTGCGCGTCGGCGGCCTCGGCCAGGAGCGCCCGGAAGCTCGGGCCGGGCTCGAGTCCCGCGTCCACCAGGTCCCGGCCGGTGACGAGTCGCGCGCGGCGCCCCGCGACCTGGTCACCCGCCATCACCGCCAGCCACGCCCACGCCGGACTGCGGCTCGCGGCCGATCCGCGGCCCTGCGCGTCGGCCTCGCAGACGCGTGCCCACGCCTCCGCGGTCTCGAGTGATCCCCCGAGGCGTCGCAGGAGTCGCCGGGCAGCCGGCACCGACGGCGGCGCGCCCGTCGTCGAGTGCGCCACCATGTGCTCGCGGACCAGCACGGCCACCTCCTGCACGACGGCCCGCGGTGCGCCGAGTCGACGGAGCAGTGCGGTGGCGGCGGCTGCGCCGGAGACCTCGTGCCCGAGGCTCCGGATCCGCACCGAGCCGTCCTCGCTCACGACCCGCTGCGTGCCCGACCCGGCCTTCCCGAGGTCGTGCAGCAGGGATGCGAGCACGACGACCACGCGCCGCTCCCCGGCCACGCCGGCCGCACGGCAGGCCCGCGCCGCGGCATCGGCCGCGAGCCCCGCGTGCACGTGCACGGGGCCCTCCGGGTGCCACGTCGGGTCCTGCGGCACGTCTCGGACCGCGGCGAGCTCCGGCAGGTGCCGCTCCCAGCCGGTGGCGTGCAGGACGGCGAGGGCGGCGGACTGCTGGTCGCCCTCGGTGAGCCGACGCACCTCGGGCCAGAGCCGCTCGCGTGCGATGGCGTCCCACCGGTCACCGAGGGCGCGGGCCAGTGCGATGGTCTCCGGGTGCACGGCGCAGCCGTACCGGGCGACGAACCGGACCAGTCGGAGGACCCGGAGCGGGTCGTCACCGAAGTGTCGGGACGCGTGCCGCAGGAGTCCGGCGCGGGCGTCGTCGATGCCGCCGACGGCGTCGAGCAGCTCGTTCCGGACGACGTCCCACGCGACGGCGTTCACGGTGAGGTCCCGCCGGTGCGCCGAGGAGGCGACGGCAGCGTCGAGGGCGTCGTCGTCCGCGACCGTGCCGGGCACCACCGCGACGTCGAGGTGCGTGTCGTCGAGGACGACCTTGCACACCGGGAACGCGGCACCGGCGGTGACCACGACGGCCCCGGTCGCGCGCAGGACCGCGACGACCGCCTCGGCGTCCGCGGCGTCGTGCAGCTCGACGTCGACGTCCGGTGGCCCGACGTCCGGGACCGGCCGGTCGACCTCACGGAGCAGCGCATCACGGACGGTACCGCCGACGACGAGCGGTCGTCCGACGGTCGACAGCACCGCGAGCAGCGCCTCAGCGGCCGGCGGGAGACGGAGCCACCGGACAGCGTCAGCGGGACCGGGGCAACGGTGCAGACCCGCGCCACGGGTCGACGCACAACGGGGACAGGGGGTGGTGGGCACGGCCGGGCTCCTCGTCGTGGACCTCCGTGCACGGCACCGAGGGAGCCAGTCTGCCGCACCTCGGCCCCGGACGCGACAGCAGACGTGACACACAACGGACGGGAGGCGCGGTGCCGTCCGGCACCGCGCCTCCCGTCCGTCGTCTGGTGGCGTCAGCTCTTGGAGGCCTCGACGAAGTTGCGTCGCGGGTCGGTCTCCTTGATCAGCGAGGTCGCGTCGCGACCGGACACCGCACCGGTGATCCAGCCGATGACGATCCGGACCTTCCGGTTCAGGGTCGGCATCGCGTACACGTGGTACGAGCGGTGCGCGAGCCAGGCGAGCAGGTTCGTCATCTTGACGCCCTTGATGTTCGCCGCACCCTTGCCGACGCCGTACGAGGCGACGGTGCCGATCGACGGGTGGCGGTACTCCTCGAGCGGCTTGCCGGTGATCGTCGCGACCACGTTGTCGGCGGCGACGACGGCCTGGCGGACGGCGTTCTGCGCGTTCGGCGGGTAGTAGGCGGGCTGCTTCTCGGCGGTCAGGTCGGGGACCTGCGCGACGTCACCGAGGCCCCAGACGCCCGGGACGACCTCGTGGGTGTCCTCGGCCTCGACCTGGAGCTTCGCGTTCGCGGCGAGGTGGCCCTTCGGGCCGCGCGGCAGGTCGGACGCGTCGAGGAGCGGGTTCGGCTTGACGCCGGCCGTCCAGACGAGCAGACCGGCGGCGAACTCGTCGCCGTCCGAGAGCTTGATGACGCCGCCCTCGGCGCTCGGCATGGTGGTCTTCAGGCGGACGTCGATGCCGCGGGCGCGGAGCGACTCGAGGGTCCACTTCGACAGCTCCGGACCGACCTCCGGCGCGACGCGGTCGAGCGCGTCGATGAGCACCCAGCGCGGCTGCTCGCCGGCGAGCGACGGGTAGGTCTTGATGGCGGCCTGCGAGACGTCGAAGAGCTCGCCAATCGCCTCGACACCGGTGTAGCCACCGCCGACGAAGATGCTCGTGAGCAGGCGACGACGCTCGTCCTCGTCGCGCGTGGCGGCGGCCTTCGCGATGTTGTCGAGGAGCTTGGCGCGGACGTAGGCAGCCTCCTCCACGGTCTTGAAGCCGACGCCGTACTCCTCGAGCCCGGGGGTCGGGAACGTGCGCGTGACCGAGCCGAGCGCGACGACGAGCTGGTCGTAGCCGAGCGTGCGGTCGTCACCGCCGGCGGTGGCGATCGAGACCGTCTTGTCCTTCGAGGAGATGCCGGTGACCTTGCCCTGGATGACGCGGGTCTTCTTCAGTGCGCGACGGAGCTCGAAGGTCACGTCCTTCGGGGCGATGTGCCCGCCCGCGACCTCCGGCAGGAACGGCAGGTACGTGTAGTACGTGTTCTGGTCCACCAGCGTGATCCGCATCGGCACGGTCGCGGCGTGCTTCTGGAGCTGCTTGACCGTGGTGTAGCCGGCGGAGCCGCCGCCGAGGACGAGGACGTGAGGGATGGAGTCTGCCATGCACCCGGTCTACCGGAAGATGCCCTCGGACGTCACCAAGCCGCGCCGCCCGGTCCGCGCCCCGCAACCGGATCGGCCACGCGGGTCGTCACCGTCCGCGTGGACGGTCCTGCAGGCGCCACCAGGCGGTCTCGGCCAGCTCGGGGCCCGTGTAGACACCGTGCTGGGTGCGGCGGGACTCGGTGAGCGAGAACCGACGCAGGCGGTACCCGCCGCCGAAGCGGTCGATGATCGCCTCGGGCGACGACTCCGGCGTGCGCTTGACGAGCCACGTCCGGTCGTCGACGGGCTCGATCACCGTCGGTTGCCGATGCGGGAGCGCAGCACGTCGATGCGCTTCTGGATCTGCTCGATGCTCGCCTGCGCCACCGCGGGCCCACCGCTGATCCGGCGCAGTTCGGCGTGGATCGCGCCGTGCGGTTCGTTCGCGTGCCGCGACCAGATCGACACGAGTCGTGCGAGCTCGGTCCGCTGCTCCTTGAGCGTCTGGTACATCGGGCGTGCTTCGTCCTGCTTCGGCTTCGGCAGGCCGTCCTTCGCGGCGCGGCCCTTCGACCGCTTCGCCTGGGACGCCTGGCGGGCCCGCAGCAGGTCGCGCACCTGGTCGGGTTCGAGGAGGCCCGGGATGCCGATGAAGTCGAGCTCCTCGAGCGAGCCGACCTCGCCCCCGGTGCCGAACTCGCCGCCGTCGTAGAGCACCCGGTCGAACGACGCCTGCGAGTCGAGCGCCTCGAACGGCTGCACCTCGAGCAGGCTCTCCGATGCCCGGTCCTCCTTGTTCGCCTCGGCGACCATGGCGTCCTCGGGGTTGTACATCCCGTCGTCGCTGTCCTTCGGCCGGTCGAGGGCGTGGTCGCGCTCGAGCTCGAGCGATGCCGCCAGCGCCATCAGACCGGGCACGCTCGGCAGGAACACGCTCGCGGTCTCCCCCGGCGACGGGCCCGGACGAAGCGGCCGATCACCTGGGCGAAGAACAGCGGGGTGCTCGCGCTCGTGGCGTAGACGCCGACGCAGAGCCGGGGCACGTCGACGCCCTCGGACACCATGCGGACGGCCACCATCCACCGGGAGGTGTCCTCGGAGTACGCCTGGATCCGGCTCGACGCGGCTGCCTCGTCGGAGAGGACCACGGTGGGTCGCTCGCCGGTGATCTGCTGCAGGATCCGCGCGTACGCGCGGGCGGTCGTGGTGTCGGTGGCGATCACCAGGCCACCGGCGTCCGGCACACCGCGACGGACCTCGGTCAGCCGCTTGTCGGCTGCCGAGAGCACGGCGGGCATCCACTCGCCCTCGGGTGAGAGCGCGGTCCGCCAGGCCTGCGCCGTGATGTCCTTCGTCACCTGCTCGCCGAGGGACGCGGACATCTCGTCGCCCATGCGCGTCTTCCAGCGCATCTGCCCGGCGTACGCCATGAACAGCACGGGTCGGACGACGCCGTCCTTCAGCGCGCGGCCGTAACCGTAGTTGTAGTCCGAGATCGAGGTCCGGATGCCCTGCTCGTCGGGGGCGTACTGCACGAACGGGATCGGCGCGGTGTCCGACCGGAACGGGGTCCCGGAGAGCGACAGACGCCGCGTGGCCTTCGTGAAGGCCTCGCGGATGCCGTCGCCCCACGTCAGGGCGTCACCGCCGTGGTGCACCTCGTCGAGGATCACGAGCGTCTTGCCACCCGCGGTGATCCGCTGGTGCACCTCGGGGTTCATGCCGACCTGGGCGTAGGTGATCGCCACGCCCTGGTAGTGGCGCCCGAACATGCCGTCGCCGTTCTTGAACATCGGGTCGATCCGGATGCCCACGCGGTCGGCGGAGTCCGCCCACTGCCGCTTGAGGTGCTCGGTCGGCGCCACGACGACGATGCGGTCGACGGTGCCCCGGGCGAGGAGCTCGGTGGCCAGACGGAGCGCGAAGGTCGTCTTGCCGGCGCCGGGGGTCGCGGCCGCGAGGAAGTCGCGCGGCTCGGTCTCGAAGTACTTCGTGAGCGCCTCGACCTGCCAGGCACGGAGCTTCGACGCGGTGCCCCACGCCGCACGCTCCGGGAACGCCGGCGACAGGTGCTCGGCGGCCGCGTTGCCGGCGTTCTCCGCCTGGACCACGGCTTCGTCGTGGGGTCGGGCAGCGGTCGTCGCGGCCGGTTCGCCACCGGCCGCGGGCTGCTCCCGCGTCGCCTGGTCGACGCCGTCCGGGGTGTCGCCCCACAGCGTCGCGGGCTGCTGCTGGTCGTCGTGTTCCGCTGCGCTCACTTCAGACGATCCTACCGTCAGGCCGGGTCCTGCCGGGCGTGCGGCGGGCGCTGCTCGGGCGCGCCGCGCACGAGCGAGGCGGGTCGCAGCACGCCGGCACCGAACCGTGCGGCGACGGCGTCGACGGTCGTCTCCGTCTCACGCCACGGCGCGTCGTCGTCCCACAGGGCGTTGCTCGCCGCCGCCGGCACGAGGTTCTCGCCCCGGACGCCGATCAGCCGGATCCGGTTGCCCGGGCGGTGCAGGACGTCGTAGAGCTCGACCGCCTCGTGGTGCAGCCGCTTGGCGACGTCGGTCGGCTCGGCGAGCGTGCGGGAGCGGTTCAGGGTGCTGAAGTCGGTGTACCGGACCTTGAGCGCCACCGTGCGCGCCTGGACGTCGGCACGGCGCAGGCGGACGGCGACCTTGTCGGCCAGGCGCAGCAGCTCGCGCGCCACGTCATCGCGCTCGGTCAGGTCGCGGCCGAACGTGACCTCGTGCCCGATCGACTTCTCGCTGACGCCCGTGTCGACGACGCGCGGGTCGCGCCCCCACGACAGGTCGTGCAGGCGCTGTCCGCCGGCGGGGCCGAGGGCGGCGACGAGCGAGGGCAGCGGGGTGTGCGCCAGGTCGCCGACGGTTCGGATGCCCCGTCGCTCGAGCTTCTCCTGCGTCGTCCCGCCGACGCCCCAGAGGGCGGACACCGGCTGGGGGTGCAGGAACGCCACGGTGTGCTCCGCCGGCACCACGAGCAGCCCGTCCGGCTTCGAGCGGCTCGACGCGAGCTTCGCGACGAACTTCGTCGAGGCCGCCCCGACGGAGCAGTGCAGTCCGGTCTCGCGGAGCACGGCCGCGCGGATCGCGGTGCCGATCTCCCACGGGGTGCCGTAGAGGCGCAGCGCTCCGGCGACGTCGAGGAACGCCTCGTCGATACCGAGCTTCTCGACCTTCGGCGTGAACTGACTGAAGACCCGCATGACCGCCGCGGACTTCGCCGCGTACTTCTCGAAGTGCGGTTCGACGATGACCGCGTTCGGGCAGCGTCGCTTCGCCACGGCCATCGGCATCGCGGAGTTCACGCCGTACCGACGGGCCTCGTACGTCGCGGCGGTGACCACGGAGCGGTCCGAGTCGTGCCCGACGATGACGGGGAGCCCGCGCAGGTCCGGACGGTCGAGCAGCTCGACGGAGGCGAAGAAGGCGTCCATGTCGACGTGCAGGACCGTCGCCGTCACGTCGTCGACCGGCTGCGCGGAGACGAGGCGGTTGCGTCCGTCCTGCTTGCTCACCCGGCGATGATGCCACGTGCCACCGACACCGGACGCCGGCGGCGCTGCGCGCGCACCGTGCGACGGTCAACGGCCCGATCGACGCGAGGGACGTCGCACACCGGCCGCCGAGCCGGCGTCGGCCGCGCCGCCCCTACGCGAGCGGCCCGAGCTCCGCCGCCGCGATCGTGCGCGCCGCCGAGTCCCGCGTCGACGGGTGGTACTGCCCGGCGCGGACGTCCCGGGCCAGCCGGGCGAGTTCGGACGACGCCCGGAAGGCCGATCCGCCGGCGAGCCGGAGCGCCTCGTCCACGACGTGCTGCGCCGTGTCGACCGTCCGCGCCTTCGTGCCGACGAGCAGCGGGAACCAGCGGGCGCCGAGGTCGTCGGCCTCGTCCACGGAGCGGGCGAGCGACGACACCTGCAGCGTCACCGCGTCCACGGTTCCGCGGAGGTCCGCGACCGCACGCCGCACGTCCGGGTCCTGCGACCGCGCGACCCCGTCGCGCCCGTGCCGTCCGGACACCGCCGCGACGGCCAGCTCGAGCGCCCGCTCGGCGATCCCGACGTAGACCGACGCCACGAGCAGCTCGAACGCCGCGAACACCCCGAAGACGAGCGGGTCCTGCGTCGGCCCGACGGGCAGCACCCGGACGATCCGCGACGCCGGCACGTGCACGCCGTGCAGCAGGGTCGTGCGGCTCTGGGTCGCGCGCATCCCGAGCGTGTCCCAGTCGTCGAGGTGCTCGACGTCGCCGTCGGAGCGCAGCACGAAGCCGTGCACGAGCCGCGGCTCCGGTCCGCTGGTGTCCTTGCCGAACACGCTGAGCACGTCCCACGCGGGTGCGAGCGAGGTGGACACCTTCGTGCCGGTGAACCGGTAGCCGCCGTCGCCGTCCGGCTCGGCCGTCGTCGACGAGTCGAACAGCACCGCGTCGTTGCCGGGTTCGCTCACCCCGAACGCGAGCAGGTGGTCGTCCGCAGCGTGGTCGGTGACGGTCTGGAGGAACGACCCACCCCGCGCGGTGACCGCGCGCGCCGCCTGCACCCACACCTGGTGCATCCCGAGCCCCAGCGCGGTCGCCGGTGCGGCCTGAGCGAGCCGTCGCTGCAGGGTGCTCGTCGCGGCGAGGCCGAGCCCCGCGCCGCCCTGCTCGACCGGCACGCCGATCCGGAGCCAGCCCGCCGTGCGCAGGTCCTCGAGGTCCTCGGCGCAGAACGCGTTCTCGGCGTCGTAGCGCGGTGCGCGGGCGGCGATCCGCTCCAGCAGGTCCTCCGGCAGCGTCCACCCGGGGTCGTCGACCAACGTCATGCGACGAGACTACGGTCGGAGGCGTGTCAGCTCGTCATGCGTGGTCCAGGTACGTCGCGATCGGTGACTCGTTCACCGAGGGGATCGGTGACCCCGACCCCACCGTGCCCGGCGGACACCGCGGCTGGGCCGACCGGGTCGCCGAGGTCCTCGCGGCCCGCACCGACGACTTCTCGTACGCCAACCTGGCGATCCGCGGGCGCCTGCTCGGGCAGATCGTCGAGGAGCAGGTCGGACCCGCCCTCGCGCTCGCCCCCGACCTCGTGACGGTCTCCGCCGGCGGCAACGACATCATCCGCCCGGGCTCGGACCCCGACGAACTCGCCGAACGGTTCGACGGCATGGTCGAGCGCCTGCGGAGCGGCGGGGCGACCGTCGTGCTCTTCACCGGCCCGGACGTCGGCATGACCCCGGTGCTCGGCATGGTCCGCGGCAAGACGGCGATCTACAACGAGAACCTGCACGCGATCGCCCTGAAGCACGGCGCACTGGTCGCGGACATGTGGGCGCTCCGGGTCCTCCGCGACCCCCGGATGTGGGCGCCGGACCGGCTGCACCACTCGCCGACCGGGCACGCGACGGTCGCCGCAGCCGTCCTCGACGCCCTCGGGGTCGACCACGGACTCGACGCGGTGACGCCGGAGCCGCTCGAGCCGCGGCCGTGGCGCGAGGCCCGCGTCGAGGACCTCGGGTGGGCGCGTGAGTACCTCGTCCCCTGGGTCGTGCGACGTCTCAAGCACACCTCGTCCGGCGACGGCATCAGCGCCAAGCGTCCCGACCTGCAGCCCGTCGCCGGGACCTCCGACACGCCCTGACGCCGGTCGCACCCCCGAAACGGACGTCGCGCTCCGGTGTGCGGGGCGCGGTGTCCGTGCGTGGCGCCCGGTCAGGTGGTCGGCCGGCGCAGCGTGAGCGGCCCGTCGTGCAGCGGCTGGGTGACCCACTCCCCCGATGCCGTGCCGGTACCGGGGTCGAGCCGGAGCCGAGCGGCGTGCGGGGTCTCGACGAAGCGGACGAGCACGTCCACGACACCGTCGGCACCGATCGCGGCGCTCGCGGCGAGCGGACCATCGACCGCCCACTCCCCCTGCCCCACCGGGAACGACAGCAGCCCGCCGTCGACGTCGACCGTGAGCCGCCACGTGGCACCACCGGTGTCGGTGTCGGGCTCCAACCGGAGCCCCTCGAGGACGCCGTCCGACTCGTACGAGCCGGCCGCGGCTCCGGTGAGGTGACCGCCCTGTACCGGGGGCAGCCCGAGGGAGGCGAGTCGCGCCTCCAGGCCGACGTCCGCGTCCGAGCCGTCCGCGGGAGCCGCGTGCGGTGCGTCGCGGTCGTGCGGCGCGATCGCCGGAAGCAGGTGCTGCCAGGCGGCGTCGAGCACGGCCTGCATGTCGAGCGACTGCCCGGTCAGGGCGAGCACGACGTCCTGCTCGGGCAGGACGACGCAGAACTGGCCGTAGGCGCCGTCCCCGCGGAAGCCGTGCCGGGCCATCCAGAACTGGAAGCCGTAGCCCTGGCGCCAGTCCAGGTTCTCCTCGTCGGGGTTCTCGACCTGCGTGCTCGTCGCGGCGTCGACCCAGTCCTCGTCGAGGATGCGCTGCCCGTCCCACACACCGCGCTGCAGGTACAGCTGGCCGAGTGCGGCGACGGCGGCCGTGGGTGCGTACGCGCCGCTGAAGCCGAGCTCGGCGCCGGTGTCGTCGCGCTTCCAGGCGAGGTCGTCGATGCCGAGCGGGTCGAGCAGGCGCGGGCGCAGGTAGTCGACGAGCGACCCGCCGCTGGCCCGACGGACGATCGCGGCGAGCGTGTACGTGCACGGCTGGTTGTACGCGAACACCGTGCCGGGCTCCTCGTCCGGCGGCGTGAGGAGGAACCCGCGGACCAGGTCCTCGGGGTCGGTGGCCTCGGCCCGCTGCAGGGTCTCCTCGCGGTGTCCCGAAGCCATCGCGAGCAGGTGCCGGACCCGGATCCGCCGGCTGCGCTCGTCGGTGACGTCCGCGTCGAGCTCCGGGAACCACGACAGGGCCGTGGCGTCGAGGTCGACGAGTCCCTCGCGGACGGCGATGCCGACGGCGGCGGCGGTGAAGCTCTTGCTGAGGGAGTACAGCAGGTGCACGCGGTCGGCGGCGTACGGCGCCCACCAGCCCTGGGCCACGACACGGCCGTGCCGCAGCAGCACGATGCTGTGCGGTTCGACGTCGGGGGTCGACTCGAGGGCGTCCAGGAACGCGGCGACCCCGCCAGCGTCGATGCCGAGTGCGGACGGGGTGCTGCGCGGGAACGTCGTCGTCACGCAGCAGAGCCTACGCGGCGAGCCCCCAGCGCTCGGCGGACGTTGCAGCGGTCGGCGCAGCTGGGGTCGGTCCGGCTGCTGCGGTCGTCTCGACGCCACGGAAGGGGTTCGTCCAGCGCCACCAGAGACCCGGGTCCTCGATGGAGCGCTCGAGTTCGAGCGGCACGGTCACCGGGTCGTGGTCCTCGACCGTGAACCGCACCGTGCCGACGCGCTCGCCGCGTTCGCCGAGGGTCACGCTGTCGAGCCGGGTGCGTGCGGTGACCGTGGTGTCGCCCCACACCAGGACCTCGGCGGCTCGGGCGGCAACGGCGTCGGCGTCGTCGTGCCACGGCGTCGAGTACGTGCCGAAGGTCTGACCGGCGTGCGTCAGCGTCACCACCTGGAAGTTGTCGGCGACCGAGCGGAGCAGGGCGCGGACGTCGACGTCGAGCGACGGGTGGTCCTTGCCGCCGAGCATCACCCCGACGACGGTGACCTGGCGTCCGCCGCGCTGGTAGGTGGCGGCGAAGAGCAGACAGGCGCCCGCCTGGTCGAGCGTGCCGGTCTTGATGCCCTCGATCCCGTCGAGGCCGAGGAGCTTGTTCGAGTTCTCGATCTGCCCGGCTCCGGGCACCGTCACCTGCTGCGTGCCGACGATCTCCTTCACGACCGGGTCCGCCAGCGCGAGCTGCCCCAGCCGGACGAGGTCGGTCGCCGTCGACTGGTTCGCCGGGTCGAGGCCCGTCGGCTCGTGGATCGTCGTGTGGTCGAGGCCGTGCGCCTCGAGCCAGGTCGAGGCGGCGCGCTGGTACGCGTCCATCGAGCCGAAGGCCCAGAGCGCCAGGGCACCTGCGTAGTTGTTCGCCGACTTCATCAGCATGACCTGCATGGTCTGGTACTCGGACAGCTGCAGGCCGTCCGGCATCGGTGCGACCTCGCCGTCCTGCGCGAGGTACTCGGCGTACAGCGCCTGCATCCGTGCGTCGAAACGGATCGTCGGCCCGGACGCCCCGCGGTCGAGGGGCTTCGCGTCGAGCACGACCAGGGCCGTCACGACCTTCGTGATGCTCGCGATGGAACGCGGCTCCGTGTCGCCGCTCGTGCGGAGGCTCTCGGGGAACCCGGTGGCCTGCACCGCGGTCGCGCCGTAGCCCGGGAACCGCAGGTCGGGCAGGGTCGAGGTCGGGGCGGAGTACGTCGTCGTGGTGGCGCTCGCCGGGGCGAACGGCACGACCGCGACGGCCACGAGGTACCCGACGGCGAGCAGGAGCACCGCGACGACACCGATCGTCACGGGCCTCCGGACGGCGGAGCGGGGGCTGCGGGCGGGACGGGGCACGGGAACCGAGGGTAGCGGGCCGTCCCGGGGTGACGGCCGACAGCGGACCGGCAGCCGACGCCGGCCAGTGGGTAGGGGTCGGGGTCGATCTCGCCGTGTGACGAACACGTAAAACATCGCGCTGCGGCCCCCGTCCGACGTCGGGCTGCCCCTAGCGTGCTGGACATGCACCACGGATCCACCCCGGGCGCCCCGTCGGGGGCCGCACCACCGCACCGCCCACCGTCGGCCGCACGAGCGCACCCGGGACGACGAGCACGACGAACCCGACGAGCACGACGAACCCGGCCACGACGCCGGTGCTCCAGCCGGGGACCGGTCCCGTCCGCTCGTCCCGGTACCTGCCCGCCGAGGCGGACCAGGTGCTCTGGGGTCGACTCCCGAACGGCGACGACCGCCCCGTCGTCACGCTCGCGCCAGGCGACGACCTGACCGTCGACACGGTGAGCCACGAGGGACTCCTGCCGGACCAGGGCAGCGACCCGGTCGCCTTCTTCGGTCGCCACGGCGTCCCACCCGAGCACGTCCTCGCCGACGCCGTCGCGATCGCCAGGACGGGTCGCCGTCACCCCGAGCAGGACGGCCCGCACGTCGTCACGGGGCCGATCGCCGTCGAGGGTGCCGAGCCCGGCGACGTCCTCACCATGACCGTCCTCGAGACGCTCCCCCGCGTGCCCTACGGCGTGGTGTCCAACCGGCACGGCCGCGGGGCGCTGCACGGCGAGTACCCCGTCGACGGCACGACCGTCAGCGTCTTCGCCGACGTGGTGCCCGGCGACGACGGCCCCCGCGGCCGCATCCCCATCACCGAGGGCGGCGACCGCTACGCCCGCTTCCCGCTCGCGCCTTTCCTCGGGATCATGGGCGTCGCCACGCCCGGTGAACGGCTGCACTCGGTGCCGCCCGGCCGTCACGGCGGCAACATCGACGTGAACCTGCTGCAGGTCGGCGCCCAGCTGCACCTGCCCGTGCTCGTTCCCGGCGCGCTGGCGTACGTCGGCGACCCGCACTTCGCGCAGGGCGACGGCGAGGTCGCGCTCACCGCGATGGAGGCCTCGCTCCGCGCCACCGTGCGCTTCGACGTGACGCCGGCTGCCGCGGCCGCGCAGCAGTTCGGCGAGCTCGTCTGGCCGCTCGTCGAGACGCACGAGCACCTGGTGCCGACCGGGCTCGACCCCGACCTCGACGAGGCCGTCCGCGCCTGCGTCCGACACGCGATCGCGATCCTCGGCGCCCGGTACGGCATGGAGCCGCACCTGGCGTACGCCTACCTCAGCGCGGCGACCGACTTCGACGTCTCCCAGGTGGTCGACCTCGTCACCGGAGCGCACGCCCGCATCCGCAAGGCCGACTTCGAGGACGTCCGGTGACCGCCGCGGCACGCAGCGCCGGCGGTCCGACCGCACCACCCGGGCTCCTCGACGCCCTCGACGCCTACGAGCGGGCGCTCGCGCAGGACGACCTGGCCGCGCTCGACGACGCCTTCGTCCGCTCCCCGTCCACGCTGCGCGGGGACGACCGCGGGCTGCTCGTCGGCCACGACGCGATCAGCGCGTTCCGCGGGACGCGTGGCGGGATCGCCCCACGGCACCTGAGCCGTGTCGAGGTCCGCGTGCTCGCCGAGGACCTCGCCCTCGTGGTCTCGGTCTCCACGTTCCGCGACGGCGGCTCGGGCCTGCAGACCCAGCTCTGGCGGCGCGACACCGACGCGTGGCGCATCGAGGCGGCACACGTCACCGGCCGGCAGCGCCCCCTCGACACCACGGTGTGGCGCGTCGTCGGCGACCCGCTCCTCCCGCCCACGGGCAGCGGACCCCTCGACGGCGTCACGGTGGCGGTCAAGGACCTGTACGCCGTCGCCGGGCACCGCGTCGGTGCGGGCAACCCGACGTACCTGCGGGAGTCCGAGCCCGCCGCCGCGTCCGCCGCCGCCGTCGCCGCGCTCCTCGACGCGGGCGCGTCGGTCCGCGGGATCGCGCGCACCGACGAGTTCGCCTACGCGCTCACCGGGCGGAACGAGCACCACGGCACCCCGCCGAACGGTGCCGACCCGTCGCGTGTGCCGGGAGGCTCGTCCAGCGGATCCGCGTCGGCCGTCCGTTCCGGCGCGGCGGACGTCGGACTCGGCACGGACACCGCGGGGTCGCTGCGGATCCCCGCCTCGTACCAGGGGCTCTGGGGTCTCCGGACGACGCACGGCATCGTGGACCGCGCCGGGCTGCTGCCCCTCGCCCCGTCGTTCGACACCGTCGGCTGGCTGACGCGGGACGCCGACACCCTGGTCCGGGCCCTCGACGCCTCGGTGCCAGCGGCGTCCCACCATGCGTCGGACGCCGGCACACCGGTCGTGCTCGCCGAGCTCCTCGCCGCGGCGGACCCCGCGACGCAGGACGCCTTCCACGCGGTCGCCGGCGACCTGCCGGTCGTGACCCTCGACGACCTCGGGCTGCCGCCCCTAGACGACCTGCGTGAGCTCCTGCGTCTCGTGCAGGGCGCCGAGGCGACGGCGTCGCACGGGACGTGGATCGCCGCCCACCCCGGCGCCCTCGGGGACGTCGTCGGTGCGCGGTTCGCCGCGGCCGCAGCGAACGAGCCGGACCTCGTCACGGCAGCCCGCGAGCGCTTCCCCGTCGTCCGTGCGGCGATCCGCGCAGCCCTGGCCGACCGGGTGCTCGTCACGCCGACCGCGCCCGGTCCGGCGCCGTCGCTCACGGCGAGCGCAGCGGAGCTCGAGCGCGTGCGGACCGCCACGACCACCATGACGGCGCTCGCGAGCGTGGGTGGGGTGCCCTCGCTGAGCGTGCCGGCGCTCATCGTCGACGGCGCCCCCGTCGGGGTGTGCCTGACCGGCGGGACCGGTACGGACCGTGCCCTGGTGACCACGGCGGAGCGGTGGCTGCGCGACGGGGTCGGGGCGAGCCTCCCGGCCGGCGCGGTCTGAGTGGACTGCCCGCGCTGGGCGACCTGAGCGTTCCGAGCACGCGCGCGTGGGCCGGAGGGGTCAGGCGGTCGGTCGCGCAGCGCGCTGCGCGTGCGTGACCGCCCAGAGGCCCACGGCGCTCGCCGCGGCGACGTTGAGCGAGTCGACGCCGTGCGCCATCGGGATGCGGACCGTCGTGTCGGCCGAGGCGATGGCGGCGTCGGTGAGCCCCTGCCCCTCGGTGCCCATCACGAGCGCGACCCGCTCGGGGACGTCCGCGACGAAGGCATCGAGGTCGACCGAGCGGTCGGTGAGCGCCATCGCGGCCAGGTGGAAGCCCTGGGCCCGGAGTTCCTCGCCCGCCGCTGGCCACTCGCCGATGCGGGTCCACGGCACCTGGAGCACCGTGCCCATGCTCACCCGGACGCTGCGGCGGTAGAGGGGGTCCGCGCACCGTGGGCTGACGAGCACCGCGTCCGCACCGAGTCCGGCGACGCTCCGGAACACCGCGCCCACGTTCGTGTGGTCGACGACGTCCTCGAGCACCACGACGACCTTCGCGTCCCGCACGACGTCGGCGACGGACGGCAGCTGCGGGCGGTGCATCGCGGCGAGGGCACCGCGGTGCATCTTGAATCCGGTCAGGTCCTCGAGCAGTGCGTCGGGTCCGACGAACACCGGTCCCTCGTGCTCCGCCACGAGCGGCAGCACGCTGTCGAGCCACTTCTCCTGGACGATGACGCTGCGCGGGACGTGTCCGGCGCGGACCGCGCGCTCGATCACGGTGTTCGACTCGGCGATGTAGAGCCCGCCCTCCGGCTCGGTGACCCGGCGGAGCGCCACGTCGGTCAGCCGGGCGAAGTCGTCGAGGCGGGGGTCGTCGAGGGAGTCGATGCGGATGGGGTGCACGGGGCTCGTTCCTGGGAAGGCGGCTGGGCGTTCGGCTGTTGAGGGTACCGTGGACGACGTGCTGACCGACCCGACGACGGACGAGCTCGACCGCGTCGTGGAGCTCCTGGCGGGCAAGCGTGTCGCCGTGCTCTCCGGCGCCGGTCTCAGCACCGACTCCGGCATCCCGGACTACCGCGGCGAGGGGCGCGTGGTGCGGAAGCCGATGACGTTCCAGGAGTTCCGCTCCGACCCCGCGAAGCGCCAGCGGTACTGGGCCGGGTCGCACCTCGGCTGGCGCTCCTTCGCCGCCGCCCGACCGAACACGGGCCACCGGGCGCTCGCCGCACTCGAGGACGCGGGCATCGTCACCGGCGTCGTCACGCAGAACGTCGACGGTCTGCACCTGCGCGCCGGGTCGCGCCGCGTCGTGGAGATCCACGGCTCGATGGACCGCGCGGTGTGCCTGACGTGCGGACAGGTGTTCTCGCGTGCCGACCTGGCCGCCGTGCTCGACCGCGACAACCCGTGGATCGACGACCCCGGCACCGTGCAGCTCCAGCCGGACGGCGACGTCGAGATCTCCGACGTCGAACGGTTCCGGGTGCCGGACTGCTCGGTGTGCGGCGGGGTGCTGAAGCCCGACGTGGTGTTCTTCGGCGAGTTCGTCCCGGCCGAGAAGTTCCGCGAGGCCGTCTCGATCGTCGCGGAGGCAGACGCGTTGCTCGTCGTGGGTTCGTCGCTCACCGTCAACTCCGGCGTCCGGCTCGTCGACCACGCCACCAGGCGGAAGCACCCGGTCGTCATCGTGAACCGCGGGGCCACCCGCAGCGATCGCCGGGCGGCGGCGAAGCTCGACGCCGGCACGACGGAGACACTCGAGGCGTTGGCCGCACGGTTGGTGCCGTCGGGCGCCGCGCCGTCGGCCGCTCCGTCGTCGGGCGCTGCGCCGGCCGCTCGAGAGGCGCCCGCTCCTGGTCGCTCTGGCAGGATCGACGGGTGACGACGCTCCTCACCCTGGTCCGGCACGGCGAGACCGACTGGAACGCGCAGCGACGCATCCAGGGCTCGACCGACATCCCCCTCAACGACACCGGGCGCTCACAGGCCGCGGCCACGGCGCTGCTCCTCGGCCGCCGACGGTTCGACGCGGTCGTCGCCTCACCGCTCTCGCGTGCGTTCGAGACCGGCGCGATCATCGCCAGCCACCTCGGCCTCCCGGAGCCGACGACGTACCCGGGTCTCGCGGAGCGCTCGTACGGCGAGGCCGAGGGGCTCACCGACACCGAGGTGGCCCGCCGGTACCCCGACGACGAGATCCCCGGACGCGAGTCCCGCTCCGCGCTCCTGGCGCGAGCCACCGAGACCCTGGCCGAGATCGCCGTCCGCTTCGACGCCGGGTCGGTCGTCGTCGCGACGCACGGCGCCGTCATCCGCGCCGTCGTGAACGCCGCGGCTCCCGGTACGGCGGACCGGTACACGACGCCGATCCGGAACGGGTCCGTGCACTCGTTCCGCTGGGACCCCGAGCGGTTCCGCGCCGAGCTCGTCCGCTTCGACGACCCGCTCGACGACGTCTCCGAGCAGACCGGCGACGAAACCTTCGCCGAGCAGAACCCGCTCGAGCGTCGGTAGGGCCAGGCGACCGCGCGCCGCGGATCCGGAGCGTCGTCCGCTCTGGTCCGGCCTGGTGACGGCCGCGCTCTGACGGACCGTTACCGGACCGTCACCGCGGGTGTGGTCTGGCCTCGCACCGCCCGGACTAGGCTCCGGTCCACGGGCGACCTGACCACCGTCCGGTGGCGCTCGCACCCGTGCGCGAGGAGGGGCCGTGACGAACCAGGGACCGGCGGACGAGGGAGCGCGGGGCGACCGTCCCGGCCCCGCAGAGGACCGTGTCCGCCCGGCGGACGACCTGGACCGCGCGTTCGGTCCGGAGACGGCGTCGGTCGCGACGCCGTCGATCGGCCAACGGGTCCGACGCGGCACCGTCATCACGCTGGCCTTCGTCGGGGTCGGCGTCGTCATCGCCGTCGTGCTCTCGGTCATCGTGGGCAGCATCCAGACCGGGGTCGGTGGGGTGTTCCCACGCCCGCAGGCAGCGCTCGACCGGTTCCGCAGCGCGGCAGGAGCCGTGCCGGGGGTCAGCGCCGTCCGCGAGGAGGAGACGACCCGCGACTCCCTGGCTGCCTACCGGGTGTCGGCCGTGGTCGACGCGGCTCCGGGCCTGTCGGTCGGACAGCAGGTCGATCTCGTCCGAGCGCTGAGCGCTGCGGCTGCCGACGCGGGCGGCAACGGGGTGACCGTGTCGGCGGAGGTCCGCCTCGACACCCTGGCCGTCGGGGTCACGACGGACGCCGAGGTCACGCGTCAGCGGCTCGAGGTGGCCCGGACGGTCGCGGCCATCGGCGGCGTCGTCGGCGTGCGGTGCGACTGGGGCTCGGAGACACCGACGGACGCGGCGGACGCACAACGCGTCGAACTCGCCACCGGCGGCACCGGCGAGGCCCTCGCGGCCATCATGGACGTCGCCCAGCGGGAGACACACGCGGTGTTCCCCGGCGCCGACGTCAGCTCGCGGCAGTCGACCTGACGGCACTCCGCCCGGTGTGCCCTGCCGCGGGGGCTCACCGGCGCTGCCGGTCCTCCACGGCGCGCTCGACCGCTCGTGTCACCTGCTCCGCGGAGTCCTGCCACCGGAACCGCGCCGCCCGCTCCAGCGAGGCCCGTGCGGCCTCGTCCCACCGGTCCTCGAGTCGGCGCACCGCAGCGGCGACCGCGGACGGCGAGGACGGATCGAAGTACTCGGCGGCGTCGCCGCCGATCTCGCGGAAGATCGGGACGTCGCTGACGACCACGGGTGTGCCGACCCCCATCGCCTCGACCAGGGGGATGCCGAAGCCCTCGTCGAACGAGGCCGTCGCCAGGGCGGTCGCGCTCCGCAGGGTCGCCAGGTACTCGTCGTCCGAGGCGCCGTCGTGGAACACGATCGACCCGGACGGTGCCAGTGCCTCGAGCCGACGGCGATCGGCATCGGACACCCGGGACATGCAGTGCAGCGTCCAGTCGGCGCCGAGCAGGGGCAGCGCGGCCGCGAGCGTCTCGACGTTCTTGTAGGGCATGAACGAACCCATGTAGACGAGCGTCCGGGAGCGTCCGGCCGCGAGGTCGCGTGGCGCGGCCGGGTCGGCGGCGTTGTACGCCACGGTGACGGGCCGCTTCGTCAGGCGGTGCCGCTCGATCAACCCCGCGGTGGTCTCGGACACCGTCACGACGCCGTCGGCACCGTTCAGCAGGAGGCGCTGCGGCGCCCAGCTCAGGTGGAAGAGCCGCCACCCGAGCCGGATCGGCCACGAGAACTCCCGCGGGGGCGTGCGGTTCCGGTAGTAGATGAGGTCGTGCAGCGTGAGCACGAGCGCGTACCGGCGGCCGCGCGACCCCATGGTCTGCATCGGCGAGAACACCGCGTCGAGCCCGAGTCGGTTCACCGCCCGGGCGACGAGTGGCTCACCGGCGTCGGTCGGTGCCGGGATCCGCTCCCACGGGATGCCCTCGGGCAGGGACGCGAGCTGCCGTTCGTCGTGCACGAGCAGCACGTGGTCGTGCCGATCGGGCAGGTGCGCCACGATGCCGGCCGTGAAGCGGCTGATGCCGTCGTGCCGACCGATCCGGACGTAGCGGCAGTCGATGCCGATCCGGAGACGCTTCACGACGCGGACTCCCCCGTGTCGGCACCCGTCCGGGCAGTCCGTGCGGACCCGCGCTTCGTGCCGCGAGCCGTCCCCCGCCCGGTCCGCCGCGACCCCGGCGTGTCGGCCATCCGTCGGAGCACCGCGTCGGCGGCGACCCCGGGGGTCTCGTAGTGGACGAGGTGTCCGACGTCGGGGACGACGACGAGTTCGGCGTCGCGGAGCCGTCTGGTCAGAGCCCGCTGCTCCGGCAGTGCCGTGATGTCGTCACGCTCGGCTGCGACGAGCAGCACCGGGACCTCGATGCGGTCGGCGAACTCGGAGACGTCGTGGGTGACCGAGGTCCGGAAGGCCTCGAGCACGCTCGTGCGGTCCGCGAAGGCCGAGAAGTACCGGTCGTGCTGGTCGTGCACCCAGCGTCGCAGGTCGCGGTCAGGGGACTTGAGCATCGCCAGGCTCATCGCCCGGACGATCGCCCCGTTCCGGAGCAGCCCGAGCCCGAGCACGCGCGGCAGCAGGGCGCCGGCGCGGTAGTAACCGATCGCGATCGCGGTGCCGATCGCCCGCGGCCCCTGGAGCGCGGGCGCGGCGATCGGGTTCACGAGCACGAGCAGCCGCGTGTCGAGCCCGGTGGCGACGGCGGCCGCCGTGACGATCGACCCGAACGAGTGTCCGAGCACGACGGTGTCGGTGTCGAGACCGAGCGCCCGGTGGAACCCGGTGAGCCAGGAGACGTACGAGTCGATGTCGGACACCGGCAGGGGGTCGGAGATCCCGAACCCGGGCAGGTCCGGGACCACCACGCGCTTGCCGAGCAGGTGCGCGGCGATCGTCTCGAGGCCGTGGTGGTCGCCACGGAAGCCGTGCACGGCGAGGACCGTCTCGGTCGCGTCCGCAGGGCCGTACTCCCAGTAGTGCGTGGTGCGGCCGTCGACGGTCACGGCCCGGTGCACGACGGGCGTCGCGGCGACGAGCGACTGGTACGGGGAGATCACGGGGGGTTGCATCCCGGCCAGTCTACGAAGCAGGGGCCGACGGGGGTGCGCCCCGCGCGGCTGTGGACGACGGCGGGCGCACGGGACGCTGTGGAGGGGCACCGCGCCTCCCGGCCGACCTGCCGGACGACCTGCGGGACGTGTCGTCGACCGCCGTGCCGACCCGCCGTCCGGCCGCGCGACGCGGTCGGGCTCCCGACCCGCGGACAGCAGCAGGAGCACGCGCCTACTGTGGCCGGAGTCGGGCCACGTCGCCGGCCCGCAGACGACGAGGAGCACGCTTGACCTTCACGGCCCCGATCCAGCTGCCCGGCCTGACCCTGGACCCGCAGTGGTACAAGCGCTCGGTCTTCTACGAGTGCATGATCCGCTCGTTCGTCGACTCGAACGGCGACGGCATCGGGGACATCCAGGGCGTCATCGGCAAGCTCGACTACCTGCAGTGGCTCGGCGTCGACGCGATCTGGCTGCCGCCGTTCTTCCAGTCGCCGATGCGCGACGGCGGGTACGACATCTCCGACTACAAGGCGATCCTGCCCGAGTTCGGCACCCTCGACGACTTCCGCGAACTCGTCACGAAGTCGCACGAGCGGAACATGCGCATCGTCATCGACATGGTGATCAACCACACGTCGGACCAACACGAGTGGTTCCAGCAGTCCCGCGAGGACCCGGACGGTCCCTACGGCGACTTCTACGTCTGGCGCGACACCGACGAGCACTACGAGAACATCCGCATCATCTTCGTCGACACCGAGGAGTCGAACTGGACCTTCGACCCGGTCCGACGACAGTTCTTCTTCCACCGGTTCTTCTCGCACCAGCCCGACCTGAACTTCGAGAACCCGGCCGTCGTCGAGGCCGTCTACGAGGTCGTCCGTCACTGGCTCGACATGGGCGTCGACGGGCTGCGGCTCGACGCGATCCCGTACCTGTTCGAGTCCGAGGAGGGCAACGGCGAGGGCGAGCCGGAGACGCACGAGTTCATCAAGAAGCTCCGCGCGATGGTCGACGACGAGTACCCCGGTCGCGTCCTGCTCGCCGAGGCGAACCAGTGGCCGCGCGAGACGGCGGCGTTCTTCGGCACCGACGAGGAGCCCGAGTGCCACATGGCGTTCGACTTCCCGGTGATGCCGCGCATCTTCTACTCGCTCCGTGCCCAGCACGCCGCCGAGCTCAAGGCGATCCTGTCCGAGACGCTCGACGTGCCCGAGAAGGCCGCGTGGGGCGTGTTCCTCCGCAACCACGACGAGCTGACCCTCGAGATGGTCAGCGAGGAGTACCGGCAGGCGATGTACGGCTGGTACGGCTACGACCCGCGGATGCGGTCGAACATCGGCATCCGCCGCCGTCTCGCCCCGCTGCTCGACAACTCCCGCGCCGAGCTCGAGCTCATCCACGCGCTGCTGTTCTCGCTGCCCGGGTCACCGTTCCTGTACTACGGCGACGAGATCGGCATGGGCGACAACATCTGGCTCCCCGACCGCGACTCCTCGCGCACGCCGATGCAGTGGACGCCGGACCGGAACGCGGGCTTCTCGACCGCCGATCCGGGCAAGCTCTACCTGCCCGTCGTGCAGTCGCTCGTCTACAACTACGCGCAGGTCAACGTCGAGGCGCAGCTCGCGCAGTCCCGCTCGCTGCTGCACTGGGTGCGCAACGTCATCCACGTCCGCAAGGCCCACCCGGTGTTCGGCATGGGCTCCCTGCACGTGCAGGACACGACGAACGAGTCGGTGCTCGCGTTCGTCCGGTCGTGGGAGGGGTCCGGGCAGCAGTTCGGCCCGTCCGCCGAGGACGTCCTCTGCGTGTTCTCCTTCGCCACGAACCCGACGTCGGTGACGATCTCGGCGCCGGAGTTCGCGGGGCGGCCCCTCTACGACCTGTTCGGCGGCGGCTCGTTCCCGTCGTTCGACGAGGAGGGCACCGTCACGCTGACGATGGGTACGCAGTCCTTCTACTGGCTGCACGTGGGGGCGCCGGTCGGCGTCTAGGCACGTCCGCGACCACGATCCCGCGCGGTCACCGGCCTCGGCCGGTGACCGCGTCGTCGTGTCGGCCGGTGACCGCGTCGACGTGTCCGCCGGTGACCGCGTCGACGTGTCCGCCGGTGACCGCGTCGACGTGTCCGCCGGTGACCGCGTCGTCGTGTCGGCCGGTGACCGCGTCGACGTGTCGGCCTGGAGGCGCGGCGCACCCCCGGCAGGCGGGTCGCGTGGAGCGTGTCGGTGGTGTCCCGTTAGCCTCGTCGCGTGACCTACTCCGCAACAGCGCTCGACACGCCCGCACCTGCCGCCGCGGCGGTGCAGGACCTCAGCGGTCGCCCCTGGTGGCACGCCCTCGGCGTGTTCGACCTCGAGACGACCGGGGTCGACGTCGAGACCGCCCGGATCGTCACCGCCCACGTCGGCCTGATCGACATGACCGGTCGCTCCATCGTCGAGGGCGCCTGGGTCGCCGACCCGGGCATCGCCATCCCCGAGGGCGCGGCGGCCGTGCACGGCTACACCACCGAGCGTGCGCAGGCCGAGGGGCGCCCCGCCGGCGAGGTCGTCGCGGAGATCGTCGCCGCGGTCGAGGCCGTCTTCGCCCGGGGCATCCCGCTCGTGATCTACAACGCGCCGTACGACCTGACCGTGCTCGATCGCGAGGCCCGTCGGCACGGCATCGCCTCCCCCGTGATCGGCAACGTCGTCGACCCGCTGGTGATCGACAAGGCCCTCGACACGTACCGCAAGGGCAAGCGCACGCTCGAGGCCGCGTCCGAGCTGTACGGCGTGACGCTGTCCGACGCGCACGACGCCGGTGCGGACGCCATCGCTGCCGGGCGTGTCGCGCAGGCGATCGCGGCGAAGTACCCGGAGGAGCTCGGGGTCTCCGCGGAGGAGCTCCACCGCAAGCAGGTGGGCTGGTGCGCCGACCAGGCCACGTCGTTCCAGGACTACATGCGGAAGCAGCGCGACCCCTCCTTCACCGCTGACGGTCGCTGGCCGCACCGCAACGGTTCGTAGCGCCCGAACGCTCCCCATCGAGCTGCGCCGCGCGCTACCCGCGCCCGCCGTCGCCCGCCGTCGCCCGTCGCCCGTCGCCCATCGCCCGTGTCGAACCACGGCACCGACGTCGAACCAGGCCGGCGCGTTGGTCCGATGTCGGAATCGTGGTTCGAGGCGGGCAGTCCCGTCGCATCGCGGCGATCGCGCGGCGGTGCGATCGCGCGGCGGTGTGATCGCGCGGCGGCGCGATCCGGCGGCCGCGCGGCGGCTCGATCCGCGCGCACAGCTGAACGCACGTCGAACCGCGTCGTTGCGCGGCAGGACGTGCCCGGCGTGGTGCGCGAGCACGACGCGCCACAGGCGGAACCGAGCGCTGCACGGACGGAGGCGACCAGCCGGCGCACGGTACCGCGTCCACTGGCGAGTGCAGTTGCGGACGCAGGATGAGCCTCCAGGTCGTTGTGCGCGCCGGGACGATCGCGGTCGGCACAACCGAATGCACCTCGAACCACGTCATCGCGTGGCGCCACGTGCTCCGCGTTGTGCGCGAGCGCCGCGCACGCGCCGCCGCTGCATCGCCCGCCCGCTGCTCCGACGTCGAACCACGTTCCCGACATCGAACCACGGCGACGCGCGGGTTCGACGTCGGAAGCGTGGTTCGATCCCTGCCACCCGCACCCGCCGCCCGCCGCCCGCACCGAGCACCGCCGCACTGAGCACTGCCCACCAACGCAGAACGGGCGGCCCTCCCGCAGGAGGACCGCCCGTCCGAGCGCGAACGCGGACTTACTTGCTGAAGCCCTTGAAGCGCTGGTTGAACTTCTCGACGCGACCGGCCGAGTCGAGGATGCGCTGCTTGCCCGTGTAGAACGGGTGCGACGCGGACGAGATCTCGACGTCGATGACCGGGTAGGTCGCACCGTCGAGCTCGATGGTCTTGTCGCTGGTCGCGGTCGAACGCGTCAGGAACGTCTCACCGGAGGCCAGGTCGCGGAAGACGATGGCGTTGTACTCGGGGTGGGTGTCGGTCTTCATGGAGATTCCTCGGTTGGAGATGGTGGGAGATGCGCGGACGGCCGGTTCGAGCGGACTCGATCGGGACCCCCGCGCGGGAAGTCTGCGGCGTGCGCCAGCCGTCCACGTTACCAGACGACGGGCCGGATCGGGAGCGTCAGGCTGCGCGCGCCGTGTACCGACCGGCGTCCTTGGACACGGTCAGCTCGACGCCGAAGGCCTGGGAGAGCGTCGGGGCGGTGAGGACCTCGTCGATCGGACCGGCGGCCTGCACGGTGCCGTCGGCGAGCACCAGGGCGTGCGTGAAGCCCTCGGGGATCTCCTCGACGTGGTGCGTGACGATCACGATGGCCGGCGAGTCGCTGCTCTGGGCGTAGCCGCCGAGCGTGCGCACGAGGCTCTCACGTGCGCCGAGGTCGAGCGACGCGGCCGGCTCGTCGAGGAACAGCACCTCGGGGTCGGTCATGACGGCACGGGCGATCTGCACGCGCTTCTGCTCGCCGTCGCTCAGCTCACCGAAGGTGCGGTCGGTGAAGTCCCTGAGGCCCCACTCGTCGAGCACGCGCTGGGCACGGCGGACGTCGAGCTCCTCGTACTCCTCGTTCCAGCGGCCGGTCACCGAGTAGGCGGCGGTCAGCACGACGTCGACCACCTTCTCGGTCACCGGGATGCGGCGGGCGAGGGCGGTCGACGCGAAGCCGATGCGGGGACGCAGCTCGAACAGGTCCGCGCCGCCGAGCTCGGTCCCGAGCACCTCGACGCTGCCCGAGGTCGGGAACGTCTGGGCACCCGCCACCTGCAGCAGCGTGGTCTTGCCCGCACCGTTGGCACCGAGCACCACCCAGCGTTCGTCGTCCTGCACCTCCCACGAGATCCCGTCGAGGATGGTGGCCCCGTTGCGGACCACGGAGACGTCTGACAAGCGCACGACCGAGGGCATGGCTCCAGCCTACGGCTTCCGGGCGAGCACCTCGTCGTAGACCTGCCGTGTGCGGTGCGCGATCGCGTCCCATGTGAACTCGCTCTCGACGCGCAGACGTCCGGCGCGTCCCATGAGCTTCGCGAGCCCCTCGTCGGCCAGGACCTCGTCGAGCGTGCGAGCCAGGTCGGCGACGAAGCGGTCGGGGTCGTTCGGCGTGCCCGTACCGTCCTGCGCCTGGTCGATCGGCACGATGCGCCCGGTCAGGCCGTCGGCGACGACCTCCGGGATGCCGCCGGTCTTCGTCCCGACGACCGGGATGCCGCACGCCATCGCCTCGAGGTTGACGATGCCGAGCGGCTCGTAGATCGACGGGCAGACGAACACCGTGCCCGAGGACAGGACGTTGACGACCTCCCGGTGGGAGAGCATGCGGTCGATCCACACGACGCCGTCACGCTCCTGTCGGAGGGACTCGACGAGACCGGTGACCTCGGCCATGATCTCGGGGGTGTCGGGCGCGCCCGCGCACAGGACGATCTGCACGTCGGACGGCAGCGACGCCACCGCGCGGAGCAGGTAGGGCAGGCCCTTCTGCCGGGTGATCCGGCCGACGAACACGACCGAGCGGCGCGACGGGTCGATGCCGAGGGCGCGCACGGCGTCCTCGTCGACGGTCGGCTTCCACTCGTCGATGTCGATGCCGTTGTAGACGACGTGCACCTTCGCCGGGTCGATCGACGGGTACGAGCGCAGGATGTCGGCGCGCATGGCCTTGGACACGGCGATCACGCCGTCGGCCTGCTCGAACGCCTCACGCTCCATCCAGCTCGACAGGCGGTAGCCGCCCCCGAGCTGCTCGGCCTTCCAGGGGCGCAGTGGCTCGAGGCTGTGCGCGGTGACCACGTGCGGGACGCCGTGGGTGAGCTGCGCGATGCGCCCGGCGGCGTTGGCGTACCAGGTGTGGGAGTGCACCAGGTCAGCGCCCTCGACGTCGGCGGCGATGCGGACGTCGGTGCCGAGCGCCTGCAGCGCGCCGTTCGCGTGCTCGAGGCCCTCGGGCGTGCGGTAGGCCCACACGCCCTCCTCGTCGCGGTACGCCCCGAAGGCACGCACGCGCACGTCCGTGTCCGTCCCCGACCGCAGCGCAGCCGTGAGCTCGGCCACGTGGACACCCGCTCCGCCGTAGACCTCCGGCGGATACTCCCTGGTCAGTAGATCGACTCGCACGGACTCAACGTAACGGGTTCGCAGTCCGGACGCCTACTGTGAACCACATGGCACCAAAGAAGGTATTCGGCATCGTCCTCGCCGGCGGCGAGGGCAAGCGGCTCATGCCGCTGACCGCCGACCGCGCGAAGCCCGCAGTCCCGTTCGGCGGGAACTTCCGCCTCATCGACTTCGCGCTCTCCAACCTCGTCAACTCCGGGTTGCAGAAGATCGTCGTCCTGACCCAGTACAAGTCGCACAGCCTCGACCGGCACGTGGCCGAGACCTGGCGCATGGAGGGACTGCTCGGGTCCTACGTCGCGTCGGTGCCGGCGCAGCAGCGACTCGGCAAGCGCTGGTTCGCCGGGTCCGCGGACGCGATCCTGCAGTCGCTCAACCTGCTCCGCGACGAGCGCCCGGACATCGTGGTGGTGGTCGGTGCCGACCACGTCTACCGCATGGACTTCCACCAGATGATCGAGGCCCACATCGCCTCCGGCCGCAGTGCCACGGTCGCGGCGATCCGGCAGCCGATCGGGCTCGCCGACCAGTTCGGCGTCATCCAGGTGGACCAGGACGACCCGACCAAGATCGACGCGTTCCTCGAGAAGCCGAAGGACGCTGTCGGCCTCGCGGACTCGCCCGGCGAGATCCTCGCGTCGATGGGCAACTACGTCTTCGACGCCGATGCCCTGGTGGACGCGGTGCTCCGTGACGGGCAGATCGAGACGAGCAACCACGACATGGGCGGAGACATCGTGCCGGACTTCGTGTCCCGCGGCGACGCCGGCGTGTACGACCTGCAGCGGAACGACGTCCCCGGCTCGAACGAACGCGACCGGTACTACTGGCGCGACGTGGGGACGATCGACTCGTTCTTCGACGCGCACATGGACCTCATCGCGCCGGTCCCGGTCTTCAACCTGTACAACCAGGACTGGCCGATCTTCAACCAGCAGACGAACCTGCCGCCGGCGAAGTTCGTGCGCGACGCGAACGGCAACACGGGCTCGACGGTCGACTCGATCGTGGCGCTCGGCTGCCTGCTCTCCGGCGCCCAGGTCGAGCGCAGCGTGATCGGCCCGTGGTGCGGCATCGACTCGGGTGCGAAGGTCCTCGACTCGATCGTGTTCGAACGTGCGTCGATCGGCGCCGGCTCCATCGTGAATCGCGCGATCCTCGACAAGGACGTGGTCATCGCGCCCGGCGCGCAGGTGGGCGTCGACCGTGAGACCGACGAGGCCCGCGGCTTCACGGTGACCGAGTCCGGTATCACGGTGGTGGGCAAGGGCGTGCGCGTCGAGGCCTGACCCACCGACCGCACCGGCCTGGAGGCGCGGCTGACGTCACAGACGTCGCCGCGCCTCCTGCTGTCGGTACCGTTGGTCCGTGCCACGCTTCCTCGTCGTCCTCGATGCCGACTCCACGCTGCTCGAGGACGAGGTCATCGAACTGCTCGCCGACCACGCCGGGACCCGGCCACAGGTGCAGGCGGTGACGGAGCGCGCCATGCGCGGTGAGATCGACTTCGCCGAGAGCCTGCGGGAGCGGGTCGCGACCCTGGCGGGCCTCCCGGCCGACGTCTGCACCCGCGCACAGCGGGCGGTCCGCGTGACGCGGGGCGCCGAGGAGCTCGTCCGCGGCGTGCACGCCGCCGGGGGCACCGTCGGCGTCGTCTCCGGCGGCTTCCACGAGGTGCTCGACCCGTTCGCCTCCCGACTCGGCCTCGACCACTGCCGGGCGAACCGGCTCGAGGTGGTCGACGGCACGCTCACCGGCCGGGTGCTCGGCGCCGTCGTCGACGCCGACGCGAAGGCGGCGACGCTCGGGGAGTGGGCGCAGGCGGACGGCGTGGACGCCGCGCACACCGTGGCGGTCGGCGACGGCGCGAACGACCTCGAGATGATGCGCGTCGCGGCGCTCAGCGTGGCGTTCGACGCGAAGCCGCGCGTGCGCGAGCAGGCCGACGTCGCGGTCGTGGACCGCGACCTGTCCGCCGTGCTCGCGATGCTCGGCCTGCGCGGCTGACGCGCGTGGTCGGCCGACGGCGGACGAGAGCGACCTCACGCGGTGGGCGACACCTCACGGCCGCGGGTCGGCGTGAGGTGTCGCTGCGCGCGTGAGGTCGCTCGAGTCCCTCGGGCTAGTGCCCCATCCCGAGGCCGCCGTCGACCGGGATCACCGCACCGGACACGTACCCGGCGCCGTCGCTCGCCAGGAACAGCGTGGCGTCGGCGACGTCGTCGACCGTGCCGTAGCGCGCGGCCGGGATCTGCTTCTTGAACTCGGCCTGCAGTTCCTCGGGCAGCGCCGCGGTCATGTCGGTCTGGATGAACCCGGGCGCGACCACGTTGGCGGTGATCCCCCGGGAGCCGAGCTCGCGCGTGATCGAGCGGGCCATGCCGACGAGTGCGGCCTTCGACGAGGCGTAGTTCACCTGGCCGACCTGGCCGTACGCGCCGACGACGCTCGACATGAGCACGATGCGGCCGAACTTCGCCTTCATCATCCCCTTGGTCGCGCGCTTGACGACCCGGAAGGTCCCGGTCAGGTTCGTGTCGACCACGCTGGTGAAGTCCTCCTCCGACATGCGGAGCAGGAGCTGGTCGTTCGTGATGCCGGCGTTCGCGACGAGCACCTCGATCGGTCCGAGCTCGGCCTCGACCTGCGTGAAGGCGGCGTCGACCGAGGCGGAGTCCGTGATGTCGGCGGCGACGGTGAGCGCACCCTCGGGGCCGCCCTGACCGCTGCGGGAGGTCACGGCGACGCGGTGTCCCTCGGCGACGAACCGCGCGGCGAGGGCGTGGCCGATGCCGCGGTTGCCGCCGGTGACGAGGACGGTACGGGGGTGGTCATGATCGCTCCGTTCGAGTGTGGTGACGCGGCGTGCGCCGGTCCGACAGCGGGGCCGTCGGCCGCTGGACACGCCCGGACGAGCGTACCGGAGCCGTTCCCCGGAGCTGTCCCCCGCGCGGCGGGTCAACTGTCGGTGGTCGGGGCTTAGGCTTGACCCTGGCGAATGGAAGAACACCGTATGAAGTCGACGCAGCGCCGGTTCCACGCGACGCACACCCACTCCGGGTCCACGCAGAGCATCACGTCCCTGCCTGACTCCCCCGAGCTGGACCGGGCACACCGCCTGTCCAAGTACGTCTGGCAGATGGCCGTGCGCGTCGTGTGCTTCATCGGCGCGGTCCTCATCTGGACGACCTGGCACACCTGGCTCGCGGTCATCCCGATCGTGCTCGCCGCGGTGATCCCGTGGGTCGCGGTCATCCTCGCGAACGCCGGCAGCAACGCCGAGAGCGACATCGTCACACCAGCCGGTGCCATCGAGCTGTACGACGCCGTCGACCCCCGACTCCGTGAGCAGCAGGAGGACGCCCGCGCCGAGGCCTACCGCGCCGAGCAGGAACGCCTGCGCGAGCAGGCCCAGCACGCGCAGGAAGAGTGGCAGCGCAACGGGGACCGTTCCCGTGTCTGGTCCACGAAGTCCCGGACGCGACGCTGATGGGCGCGACCTTCGACCTGTTCACGGAGCCCGGCTCCACCCCGGTCTGCTCCCGCGCGGGGTGCACGAACACCGCCGAGTGGCGGATCAACTGGCGGAACCCGCGCATCCACGCCGTCGACCGCGTGAAGATCTGGGCCGCGTGCGAGGAGCACTGCGACTTCCTCGCCGACTACCTGCGCTCCCGCTCGTTCCCGGTCCGGGTGACCGGGATGCACGAGGACGTCGACAGCCTCGACGACGTCCGCGCGCGTGAGGACGCACCGAAGAACGACGTCGGGGTGCGCTCCACCGGCACCGGACGATGACGGACGAGTTCGACCCCACCGCCCGCTACGGTCGGAAGCACGCCGCGAAGCTGCAGCGCGACGCCGGGCGTCGTCCCGATCGCAGCACCACCACGGGCGGCACCGACGACGGCGCCGCATCCGCGAGTACCGACGCGTCCGGCCGTGGTGCCGCGTCCGTCGGCACGACCGTGGCGGTCGGCCCGACCGTCGGTTGGGCCTTCGTCCGGAGCCGTCGCTGGCTCGGGTACTTCGCCATCGCCGTGGCGTTCGCCATCATCTGCGCGCTGTTCGGGATGTGGCAGTGGGACCGCCGCAACGAGGCGGTCCGGCAGAACGACCAAATCGCGCAGAACTACGACCACACCCCGGTGCCGCTCGACCAGGCGCTCCCCCGCGCCTCGTCGTGGGACGACGACCAGCAGTGGCTCCGCATCGAGGTCACCGGCCGGTACGACGTCGACGACCAGCTCCTCGTCCGCAACCGCGTGCACAACGGCCAGCCCGGGTTCGAGGTCCTCACGCCGCTCGTGACCGCCGACGGTCGCGCGTTCGTCGTCGACCGGGGCTGGGTGCCGACCGGCAACCGGCAGGACGCGCCGGACAATGTCCCCGCTCCCCCGAGCGGCGTGGTGACCGTGACGGCGCGCCTGCAGCAGAGCGAGCCGCGCATCCCGGGGCGCACCGATCCGTCGCACACCGACCAGGTGCAGTCGGTGACGCTCGCCGACGTCGCGGACAAGGTGGACACGCCGATCTGGACGGGTGCGTACGGCCAGCTCGCGTCCGAGTCGCCCGCGCCCCCCGAGTCCCGCCCCCTCGGCTGGGACCGGCCCTCCGCGGACACCGGCCTGCACCTCAGCTACTTCATCCAGTGGTTCCTCTTCGCCGCGGGCGGGTTCGGCTTCCTGGGCTACGTGATGGTGCAGGAGTACCGGAACCTCAACCAGGACGACCCCGAGGAGCGCGAGCGTGCCCTCGAGCGGCAGCGGCGGAAGGACGCCAAGCCGCGGTCCGACGACGAGGTCGAGGACGAGCTGCTCGGCGCGCACCGCTGACGAGGAGCCGCCGACAGCCGGTTCGCAACCCCGTACACGACGGGAGGCGCGGTGCCGGCCGACACCGCGCCTCCCGTCCGTCAGGGGCCGCTAGGCGAGCTCGACGAGCTCCGCGTAGTCCTTGTTCCAGTGGTCCTCGGTGCCGTCCGGCAGCAGCAGCACGCGCTCCGGGTTGAGCGCCTCGACCGCGCCTGCGTCGTGCGACACCAGGACGACCGCGCCCTCGTAGCCGGCGAGGGCACCGAGGATCTCCTCGCGCGACGCCGGATCGAGGTTGTTCGTCGGCTCGTCGAGCAGCAGCACGTTCGCGCCGGACACCACGATCATCGCGAGCGACAGACGCGTCTTCTCGCCACCGGAGAGCACGCCGGCCTTCTTGTAGCCGTCGTCACCCGTGAACAGGAACGAGCCGAGGACGCGACGGGCCTCGGTCTCGGTGAGGTTCGGCGACGCCGACACCATGTTCTCGATCACGGTGCGGTTCACGTCGATGTTCTCGTGCTCCTGCGCGTAGTACCCGATGCGCAGGCCGTGCCCGGGCAGGATCTCCCCCGTGTCCGGCTGGTCGGCGCCGGCGAGGATGCGGAGCAGGGTCGTCTTCCCGGCCCCGTTGAAGCCGAGGATGACGACTCGGGAGCCCCGGTCGATCGCCAGGTCGAGCCCGGCGAAGATCTCGAGCGAGCCGTAGGACTTCGACAGCCCCTCGGCCATGAGCGGCGTCCGGCCGCAGGCGGCGGGCGTCGGGAACCGCAGCTTGGCGACGCGGTCGACGGCGCGCTCGTCCTCGAGCCCCGCCAGGAGCTTCTCGGCGCGCGCGACCATCTGGTGGGCCGCAGCGGCCTTCGTGGCCTTCGCGCCGAAGCGGGCGGCCTGGTCCTTGAGCGTCGCGGCCTTCTTCTCGGCGTTCGCGCGCTCCTTGCGGCGGCGGTCCTCGTCGGCCGCGCGCTGCCGCTGGTAGAGCTTCCAGCCCATGTTGTAGACGTCGATGGTCTGACGGTTGGCGTCGAGGTAGAAGACGCGGTTGACGACCTCGTCGACGAGCTCCACGTCGTGGGAGATGACGATGACCCCGCCCGCGTAGGTCTTGAGGTGCTCACGCAGCCAGGTGATCGAGTCGGCGTCGAGGTGGTTCGTCGGCTCGTCGAGGATCATCGTCTCGGCGTCCGAGAACAGGATGCGCGCGAGCTCGATGCGACGACGCTGACCGCCGGAGAGCGTCTTGAGCGGCTGGTCGAGGATCCGGTCCGGCAGCTTGAGGTTCGACGCGATCGACGCCGCCTCGGCCTCGGCCGCGTAGCCCCCGAGCGCGTTGAACTGGTCGTCCAGCCGGCTGTAGCGGCGCATCGCCTTCTCGGCGGTGTCCGGGTCCTCGCTCGCCATGTCGAGCGTCGCCTGCCGGATGCCCTCGACGAGCTCACCGAGGCCGCGGGCGTCGAGGATGCGCTTGCGGGCGGTGTCCTCCGGGTTGCCCGACCGCGGGTCCTGCGGCAGGTAGCCGATCTCGCCGGAGCGCTCGATCTTGCCGTCGGTCGGCTGCGACTCGCCGGCGAGGGCCTTCGTCATCGTGGTCTTGCCGGCGCCGTTGCGCCCGACGAGCCCGATCTTGTCACCCTTCTCGACGCGGAAGGACACGTGCTCCATGAGGAGGCGGGCGCCTACGCGGATCTCGAGGTCGTGCACGGCAAGCACAGGAGGACGTCCAATCAGTTGGTGATGTGCACAACGACGTGTGCGGGAGGTGCACCGCTACGCTGACGGGACCGATGGTCCGGAAGCGGACCAGCAGTCCATTCTAGGAGAATCCATGACGAACGCCACCGGGTTCGCTCGCCGCGCAGTCCTCGCCGACCGTCTTCGCACCTCGGGGCTGGCCACCGACGCCGCCCTGGTCGCCGGCGGCGCCCTGTTCACCGCCGCGATGGCGCAGCTCCAGGTCCCGATGTGGCCGGTCCCGATCACCGGACAGACCCTGGCGGTCGTGCTCGTCGGTGCCACCCTCGGGGCCCGACGCGGCATGCTGTCGCTGCTCGTCTACGCCGTCGCCGGCCTCGCCGGTGCGCCGTTCTTCGCCGAGTTCTCCGGCGGCCTCGCGGCGCTGACCTCGCCGAGCTTCGGGTACGTGATCGGCTTCGTGCCCGCTGCCGGCCTGGTCGGCTGGCTCGCTCGACGCAACTGGGACCGGAAGGTCGGCCGCGCGGCGGTGGCGATGCTCCTCGCGAGCGCGATCCCGTTCGTCACGGGTCTGCCGTGGCTCGCGGTGGTCCTCGGCCAGCTCGGCGCGCCGAACGACCTGCAGTCGGTGCTCGCCGCCGGCCTGTACCCGTTCATCGTCGGCGGTGTCGCCAAGGCGCTCATCGCCGCGGGCGTCCTGCCCCTGGCGTGGAGGCTCACCGGTCGCCGCTGACGCCGCCGGACCGCGACGGGCCCCGCACCTGCTGGTGCGGGGCCCGTCGTCGTTCCGGCGAGGCGGCCGTCGGGCGCCGAGGCCGTCCCCGGGCTCCGTTCTGGTCGCACGACATGCCGTCAGGCGCGAAGCCGAGCGGCAGGTCGTGCGACCGAGACGGGCGTGAGCGGCAGGTTGCGTGACCGGAGCGGGGCGCTCCGCGCGCAGAGGCGCCAACGACGGACGGGAGGCGCGGTGCCCGCTGGCACCGTCCTCCCTCGCAGGCTCGGTCGGCACGCCCCGCGCAACGCTCCGCGTCGTCTCCGAGCGGGGCGCGCCCGTCCGTCAGGTGATCGCGCCTAGATCGAGAAGCCGAGCGCGCGCATCATCTCGCGCCCGTCGTCGGTGATCCGCTCCGGACCCCACGGCGGCATCCAGACCCAGTTGATGCGGAACGCGTCGACGATGCCGTCGAGGGCGTTCGCGGTGTCACCCTCGATGACGTCGGTCAGCGGGCAGCCCGCACTCGTGAGCGTCATGCTGATCACGAGCGCGTTCGCCTCGTCGTCCATCGCGAGGTCGTAGATCAGGCCGAGGTCGACGATGTTGACGCCGAGCTCCGGGTCCTGGACCTCCTTGAGGCCCTCGACGACCTCGTCGAACTTCTCCGGGGAGAGTGCGGTGATCATCAGTTGCCCGCCGCAGCTGCCTGGACGTAGCGGTCGTAGCCCTCGTTCTCGAGGCGCTCGGCGAGCTCCGGGCCGCCCTGCTCGGCGACCTTGCCCGCGACGAACACGTGCACGAAGTCCGGCTTGATGTAGCGGAGGATGCGCGTGTAGTGCGTGATGAGGAGCACGCCGAGACCGGTGGCCGCCTTCGCTCGGTTGACGCCCTCGGACACGATCTTCAGCGCGTCGACGTCGAGGCCGGAGTCGGTCTCGTCGAGCACGGCGAACTTCGGCTTGAGGAGCTCGAGCTGCATGATCTCGTGGCGCTTCTTCTCGCCGCCCGAGAAGCCCTCGTTCACGTTGCGCTCGGCGAAGGACGAGTCCATCTTGAGGTCGGCCATCGACTGGCGGAGGTCCTTGACCCAGCCGCGGAGTGCGGGTGCCTCACCGTCGATCGCGGTCTTCGCCGTGCGCAGGAAGTTCGACACCGTGACGCCGGGGATCTCGACCGGGTACTGCATGGCGAGGAACATGCCGGCGCGGGCGCGCTCGTCGACGCTCATCGACAGGACGTCCTCGCCGTCCAGGGTGATCGAGCCACCGGTGACGTTGTAGCGCGGGTGCCCGGCGATCGTGTAGGCCAGGGTCGACTTGCCGGAGCCGTTCGGCCCCATGATCGCGTGGATCTCGCCCTCGTTGATGGTGAGGTCGACACCCTTCAGGATCTCCTTGGTGCCCTGATCGGTGTCGATCGAGACCTGGAGGTCGCGGATTTCGAGAGTGGACATTGCGTTCCTTCGGTTGCAGCTGGTGTGCGGCGTCAGCCGCGGAGGAGAGTGGGGTCGCTCAGTCGACGGGGACGGTGTCGTGCACGTCGACGTAGACGTCGCCGTCACGGACCTCGACCCGGAAGACGGGCACCGGCTCGTACGCCGGGAAGTTCTGCGGCTTGCCGGTCGCCAGCGAGAACCGGGACCCGTGAGCCCAGCACTCGAGCGTGTCGCCCTCGACGAAGCCCTCGGCCAGGGAGATGTCCCCGTGCGTGCAGGTGTCGCCGATCGCGTGGACGGTGCCGGCGGAGTCCTTGACGATCGCCACGGCGGTGCCGTCGACGACGACCCGCATCGGGCTGTCGACGGCGATCTCGGATTCGGCGCAGACCTTCTCGGCCATCAGGCGTCCGCCTGCTCGGCCTCGGGCTCGGCAGCGGCGACCGCGGTGCGACCGTCGGCGAGCTCCTGCTCCACGGCGGCGATCAGACGCTCCTCGAGCTCGGGCGCGCCGATCTTCTGGATGACCTCGACCAGGAAGCCGAGCACGACGAGGCGTCGGGCCTCTTCCTCGGGGATGCCACGGGCCTGCAGGTAGAACAGCTGCTCGTCGTCGAAGCGACCGGTCGCGCTGGCGTGCCCGGCACCCTCGATGTTGCCCGTCTCGATCTCGAGGTTCGGGATGCTGTCCGCGCGCGTGCCGTCGGTCAGGACGAGGTTGCGGTTCTGCTCGTAGGAGTCGGTGCCGTCGCCGGCGCGACCGATGAGCACGTCGCCGATCCAGACCGTGTGCGCGCCCTCGCCCTGCAGTGCGCCCTTGTAGTTGACGCGACCGCGGGTGTTCGGGGCGTCGTGGTTCACGTACACCTGCTGCTCGATGTACTGACCCGCGTCGGCGAAGTACACGCCGTACATCTCGGTGTCGGCGCCCTGCGCTCCGAGGTGCGTCGAGGGGTTCACCCGGACGACGTCGCCGCCGAGCGAGACCACGACGTGCTTGAGGAAGGCGTCGCGGCCGACCTCGGCGAACTGCGTCGACACGTGCACCGCGTCGTCGTCCCAGTCCTGCAGGCTGACGACCGTCAGTCGTGCGCCGTCGCGGACGACGATCTCGACGTTCTCGCTGAGGAGCGCCGACCCGCGGTTGTCGATCACGACGATGCCCTGCGCGTGCTGCTCGGCCGTGATGACCGTGTGCGCTGCGCGGGCCGACGTGCCGAAGTCCGATCGCGTGATCGAGATCGACTCGTGGGCGTCGGTCGCCTTGACCGTCACCTTGAGCACCGCGTCCCGTGCGGTCCACGCCGCAGCCGCAGCGCGGTCCTCGGGCAGGCCAGCGGAGCCGACGACCGGGTCGTCGCTCCGGCCCCATTCGACGTCCGCGCCTTCGGTCTGGCGGGCCAGGAACCGGTAGGCGGAGCCGTCGAGGCCGCCGTCGAGCAGCGGCTGGAGCTTCGCGAGCGGTGCGAACTTCCAGTTGACCTCGCGGCCGGTGACCGGCGGGAAGGCGTCGAGGTCGCCGGACTGCGGGCGCTCCGAGCGGGTCTGGACCGGGACCTTCGTGTCCCAGCCGCCGTCGGAGTGCGCCCGAGCGCCGTGCTGTTCGGTGCCCTGGGCCTGGCCCGACGGAGCCTGCTGGCCCTGCGCCACGGCCGAGGGCTCGACCGGCTGGTCGATGCGGGGCGCGGGGGTGACCCCGTCGGTCGGTGTCGGGTTGGTGCTGGTGTTCGACATCTAGCCGACGGATCCTTCCATGCTCATCTCGATGAGCTTGTTGAGTTCGAGCGCGTACTCCATCGGGAGCTCGCGGGCGATGGGCTCGATGAAGCCGCGGACGATCATGGCCATGGCCTCGTCCTCCGGCATGCCGCGCGACATGAGGTAGAACAGCTGCTCCTCGCTCACGCGGGAGACGGTGGCCTCGTGCCCGAGCTGCACGTCGTCGACACGGATGTCGATCGCCGGGTACGTGTCGCTGCGGCTCACCGTGTCGACGAGCAGCGCGTCGCACCGGACGGTGTTCGCGGCGTGGTGCGCGGCCGGGTCGACCCGGACCTCGCCGCGGTAGCCGGCGCGGCCACCACCGCGGGCGATCGACTTCGAGACGATCGACGACGTCGTGTACGGCGCCATGTGGATCATCTTCGCGCCGGCGTCCTGGTGCTGGCCCGGGCCGGCGAAGGCGACGGAGAGGGTCTCGCCCTTGGCGTGCTCGCCGGCGAGGTAGATCGACGGGTACTTCATCGTGACCTTCGACCCGATGTTGCCGTCGATCCACTCCATCGTCGCGCCCTCGTGTGCGATCGCACGCTTGGTGACGAGGTTGTAGACGTTGCTCGACCAGTTCTGGATCGTCGTGTAGCGCACGCGGGCGTTCTTCTTCACGATGATCTCGACCACGGCGGAGTGCAGCGAGTCCGACTTGTAGATCGGGGCCGTGCAGCCCTCGATGTAGTGGACGTAGGAGTCCTCGTCCGCGATGATCAGCGTCCGCTCGAACTGGCCCATGTTCTCGGTGTTGATCCGGAAGTAGGCCTGCAGCGGGATCTCGACGTGTACGCCCTTCGGGACGTAGACGAACGAGCCGCCGGACCACACGGCGGTGTTCAGCGCGGCGAACTTGTTGTCGCCGGCCGGGATGACGGAGCCGAAGTACTCCTCGAAGAACTCCGGGTGCTCGCGGAGCGCCGTGTCGGTGTCCATGAAGATGACGCCCTGCTGCTCCAGGTCCTCTCGGATCTGGTGGTAGACGACCTCGGACTCGTACTGGGCGGCCACGCCGGCGACGAGACGCTGGCGCTCGGCCTCGGGGATGCCGAGACGCTCGTAGGTGTTGCGGATGTCCTCGGGGAGCTCTTCCCAGGTCTGGGCCTGCTTCTCGGTGGACTTCACGAAGTACTTGATGTTGTCGAAGTCGATGTCCGACAGGTCGGCACCCCACGACGGCATCGGCTTGCGGTCGAACAGCGTGAGCGCCTTGAGGCGGAGCTTGCGCATCCACTCGGGCTCGTCCTTCCGGGCGGAGATGTCGCTGACCACCTCGTCCGACAGACCACGGCGCGCAGATGCACCGGCCGTGTCGGAGTCGGACCAGCCGAACTCGTACTGGCCGAGCCCTTCGAGTTCTGGACGGTCGATGAGCACGTCGGACATGGTCTCCTCGTTTCCTTCTCGCGGCAGCGTCTTCCGGGACAACCCGTGACGTCCGGACGCCATTCCACCGCGGACCTCCGACAGGAGTCCCACGGCGTTGCTGCCTCGCAACGTCGATGGTCCCACGCAGTCGTCCGACCGATCGGCGATCTCGGCCCATTCGGAGCCGGCGCCTGCCTAGACTTGACTGCTGCTGAACCCTCGAATCCTACAGGTTCACCGCACGGAACAACAGGAAGGCACCACCCTCGTGACTCGCGTCGGACCCACCGTCGAGCAGGGCGTCCGCCCCGGCACCCGCGACCCGCGGTGGTGGTCGCTCCCCCGCGCCGTCGACCCCCGCGTGATCTGGCTCGCCTGGGCGTCCTTCGTGGTCGAGGTCGTGCTCATCGGCACCGGTGGCCTCGTCCGGCTCACCGCCTCCGGCCTGGGCTGCCCGACGTGGCCGAAGTGCACCGCCGAGTCGCTCGTGTCCACGCCCGAGATGGGCATCCACGGCGTGATCGAGTTCGGGAACCGTCTGCTCACCTTCGTGCTGGTGATCGTCGCGGTCGCGATGTTCCTGCTCGTGGTCCGGATGCGCCGCACGCGTCCCGAGCTCTTCTGGCTCGCCTTCGCACAGGGCATCGCGATCCCGGTGCAGGCCGTGATCGGCGGCCTCAGCGTGCTCACGAACCTGAACCCGTTCGTCGTCGGCCTGCACTTCGTGGTGTCGACCACCCTCGTCGCGGTCACGGCGACGCTCGTCTACCGCTCGATGAACGGCCCCCGCACCGCTGCCCGTCTGGTGCCGGGCTGGTACACGGGCCTGGTCCGCGGCACGGTCGCCGCCGTGGTCGTCACCGTCCTGGTCGGCATCCTCACCACCGGCTCCGGCCCGCACGCGGGAGCGAGCGAGGCCGTCGACGGCGGCCGCCTGCACCGCACGGGGTTCGACCCGCAGCTCATGGAGCACCTGCACGCGATCCCGGCGTACGCGCTCTTCGCCCTCACCCTCGCGCTCGTCGTCGGCGCGGTCGTCCTGCGACTCTCGAGCCGCTGGGCCCTGGTCCTGCTCGTCGTCGAGTTCGTGCAGATCGCCGTCGGCCTGACCCAGGCGCGGACGGGCCTGCCGGTCGGCCTGGTGGGGACGCACATGGTGCTCGCCGGCCTCCTCGTCGGCGCCGTCACCGTCGTCGTGCTCTCCACGCGCGGCAGCGCGGGTCGTCAGGCAGTCCGGGAGCGCATCTCCGCCTGACCCGGCGCCCGCCAGCCTGCTCCTCCGACATCCCGCGCGTCGCCTTCGACCCGAGCGCCGACGCGTGGGATGTCGTCGTCCGGGGTACTCCGGTGCCGCGACCATGCGCAACACGCCGGTGTCACCGCGTGGTGCCGCCGTCACCGCGAGACGCCGCCGTCACCGCGAGACGCCGGCGCCACCGCATGACGCCGCCGCCCGCGCACGACGCCGCCGCCCGCGCAAGGCGCCCCAGGATGCGACACCGTCTCGCGCGGACGCGACCGTCTCGCGCGGACGCGACCGCTCCGCGCCCCGCGCAGGCCCGGCCACGACACGGACGGGAGGCCCGTCTGCCGCCCGTCCCGCGCCTCCCGGCCGGCGCCCGCGCGCGACCCGCGACTGCCACGACACCGCGGTCGTCGCACGACAGCGACATCGTCGCCCCGGTCGGCCCGCCGTTCGCAGCGTGCATCGCTCGCGAGCTGCACCCACACCACCGTCGTCGCACGGCAGCGGATCCGTCGTCCCAGCCGGAACCGCCCGCTCGCGCCCAGGCCAGCGCTCGTGGCCGAGTCCGCGCACGGCTCACGCCCCGCGACGCACCACAGCGCCGCCGGCGGACCGGCGGCGCTGTGGGATCGGGCGACGAGCCCGGACTAGATCGTGAAGGTGAACACCTGCGGCAGCAGCGGGTCGATGCCCACGGCGATGAACAGCAGCGTGAGGTACGTGATCGAGCTGTGGAAGACCCGCATCGGCTGGACCTGCTCCACGTGCTGGATCGCCCGCGAGTACAGGCGATGCGACTCCACGACGAACCAGATGCCGCCAGCGAGCGCGACGACCGTGTACAGCGGCCCCATGTGCGCGACCGGGACGAGCAGCAGCGAGCAGACCAGCGTCGCCCAGGCGTAGAGCACGACCTGCAGCCCGACGACCGTGCGGCCGCGGACGACGGCGAGCATCGGCACGTCGGCGGCGTCGTAGTCGTCGCGGTACTTCATCGACAGCGGCCAGTAGTGCGGCGGCGTCCAGAGGAAGATCACCATGAAGAGGATGATCGGCGCCCAGGACAGCGAACCGGTGACGCCGGCCCAGCCGATGAGCACGGGCATGCAGCCGGCGGAGCCGCCCCAGACGATGTTCTGCGGGGTGCGGCGCTTGAGCCAGAGCGTGTAGACGCAGACGTAGATCAGGATCGCGATCACGCTGAGCGCGGCGGCGAGCCAGTTCACCAGGAAGCCGAGGACCGCGGTCGAGAGCACCGCGAGGGTCCACGAGAACACGAGCGCTTCGCGGTCGGAGAGCTCACCGGTGACCAGGGGCCGCTGGCTCGTGCGCTTCATCAGCCGGTCGATGTCACGGTCGATGTAGCAGTTGAACGCCGACGCCGAACCCGCCGACATCGCACCACCGAGCATCGTCCAGAAGACGAGCCACAGGTCCGGGACCCCGCGCTCCGCCAGGAACATCGTCGGCGCCGTGGTGACGAGGAGCAGCTCCATGACCCGGGGCTTCGTCAGCGACACGTACGCCCGGACCTTGCGCGACAGCGTCGAGCGGGGTCGATCGGTGTCGGGCCGGGTCGCGGTGGCAGTCAACAGGGGAACCTCAGTCCGTTCGCGTCAGCTCGCACGCTCGGTGGGCGGCTCCGTCACCGTCGGGGCGTGCGTCGACCCGGAATGCACACGGGTCCCCGCCAGTTTAGGCCATCGAGGCGCCGCGAGGATGCCCCGCCTCGCCGACCGGGCCGAGTGCTCGACACGGCACCGTCGTCACCTGGACACCTTCTGAGAGCGTTGTCACTATGCTGGACACGCCCTCCCGCATCGTGTGCCCCGAAGACGTCGGTCGCGAAGAGCCGGTCGGCCGCCGCTCGACGGCGACACGACACACGGCCCCGGGACGGCGATCATGTCCGTGCGATGGCACGAGCCCTCGCACATGTCGCAACAACGAAGGGTCAACATCCAAGTGGCTGAATTCACCTGGGACGCCATCGACCGGAAGGCCGTCGACACGGCGCGCGTCCTCGCCGCCGACTCGGTCGAGGCCGCCGGCAACGGTCACCCCGGCACCGCGATGAGCCTCGCGCCGGTCGCCCACCTGCTCTTCCAGAAGGTGATGCGTCGCGACCCCAGCGACTCCACCTGGATCGGCCGCGACCGTTTCATCCTGTCCGCCGGTCACGCCTCGATCCTGCAGTACGTGCAGTTCTACCTGCACGGCTACGGCCTCGAGCTCGAGGACCTGCAGCACCTGCGCAAGTGGGGCTCGAAGACCCCGGGTCACCCGGAGTACGGCCACACCGACGGCGTCGAGATCACGACCGGCCCGCTCGGCCAGGGCCTCGCCTCGGCAGTCGGCTTCGGCTACGCGCAGCGCTTCGAGCGCGGCCTGTTCGATCCGGAGACCGCCGACGGCGAGTCGCCGTTCGACCACTTCACCTACGTGATCGCCGGTGACGGCGACATGCAGGAGGGCGTCACCAACGAGGCCGCGAGCCTCGCCGGCCGCCAGCAGCTCGGTCGCCTGGTCGTCTTCTACGACTCGAACCAGATCTCGATCGAGGACGACACCGACATCGCGTTCTCCGAGGACGTCGCCGCCCGCTACGAGGCGCTCGGCTGGCACGTGCAGCACGTCGACTGGAAGAAGACCGGCGAGTACTCCGAGGACGTCGAGGAGCTCTACCGCGCGGTCGAGGCGGCCAAGGCCGAGACGACCAAGCCGTCACTCATCGTCCTCAAGACGATCATCGGTTGGCCGTCGCCGACCAAGCAGAACTCCGGCAAGATCCACGGCTCGGCGCTCGGCGCAGACGAGCTGAAGGGCCTCAAGGAGGTCCTCGGCTTCGACGCCGACAAGACCTTCCACGTCGACCCGGAGGTGCTCGAGTACACCCGCGGTGCGATCACCAAGGGCCAGGAGCAGCACGCCGAGTGGAACAAGACCTTCGACGCGTGGGCTGCGGCCAACCCGGAGAAGAAGGCGATGCTCGACCGCATCAACGCGGGTGAGCTCCCCGAGGGCCTCGAAGAGGCGCTGCCGGTGTTCTCCACCGAGAAGGCCGTCTCGACCCGCGCCGCGTCCGGCAAGGTCATCAACGCCATCGCGCCGCTCATGCCCGAGTTCTGGGGCGGTTCCGCCGACCTCGCCGAGTCGAACCTGACGACGATCGAGGGTGCCAAGTCCTTCGGTCCGGCCGAGGCCTCGACGAAGACCTGGTCGACCGACCCGTACGGCCGCGTGCTGCACTTCGGCATCCGCGAGCACGCGATGGGCTCGATCCTCTCCGGCATCGTGCTGCACGGCAACACCCGCCCCTTCGGCGGCACGTTCCTCATCTTCAGCGACTACATGCGTCCGGCGGTCCGTCTCGCCGCGCTCATGAAGGCGCCGGCGATCTACGTCTGGACCCACGACTCCATCGCCCTCGGCGAGGACGGCCCGACGCACCAGCCGATCGAGCAGCTCACCGCCCTCCGCGCGATCCCGGGTCTCGACGTCGTCCGTCCGGCCGACGCCAACGAGGTCTCGTACGCCTGGCTCGAGATGCTCAAGCACAAGGACCGCCCGGCCGGCATCGCGCTGAGCCGCCAGAACCTCCCGGTGTTCGAGCGTGGCGAGGGCGACGCCTCCGGCGACACGCTCGCGTCGGCGAAGAACGTCGGCAAGGGTGCGTACGTGCTGGCCGAGGCGCCGAACGGCACCCCGGACGTGATCCTCATCGCGACCGGTTCCGAGGTCCAGATCGCGGTCGACGCCCGCGAGCAGCTCAAGGGCGAGGGCATCAACGCCCGCGTCGTGAGCGCCCCGTCGCTCGAGTGGTTCTTCGAGCAGTCGGAGTCCTACCGCGAGCAGGTCCTGCCGAAGGCCGTCACCGCGCGCGTCTCGGTCGAGGCCGGCATCGCGATGAGCTGGCGCGACATCGTCGGCGACAAGGGCCGCAGCGTGTCGATCGAGCACTTCGGTGCGTCGGCCGACTACCAGCGCCTGTTCGCCGAGTTCGGCTTCACCACGGAGCACGTGGTCGCGGCCGCCAAGGAATCGATCGCAGCGTCCTGACCCACGAGGGGCCGGATCCGGTACGCCGGGTCCGGCCCCTCTGCCGGGAGGCACGCAGCGGGCCCGCCCCGCGCCTCCCGGCCCACAGACCACGACACCACGGCCCTGGTCGCCTCCGCGCACCGGGCCGGTCGACGAAAGAAGAAGAGAAACCATGGCTGAGAACACCCCCACCGCCGCCCTCTCCGAGGTCGGCGTCAGCATCTGGCTCGACGACCTGTCGCGCGAGCTCCTCGAGACCGGCAAGCTCACCGAGCTCATCGAGCAGAAGAACGTCGTCGGCGTCACCACGAACCCGACCATCTTCGCGTCGGCCCTCGCCAAGGGCGAGCGCTACGACGCGCAGGTCAAGGAGCTCGCGGCGAAGGGCACCGACGTCACCGAGGCGATCTTCGAGATCACCACGCAGGACGTCGCGAACGCCTCCGACGTCTTCAAGCCGATCTACGACGAGACCAAGGGCTTCGACGGTCGTGTCTCGATCGAGGTCGAGCCGGGCCTGGCACACGACACGCAGAAGACCATCGAGCAGGCGAAGTTCCTGTTCGAGAAGGTCGGCCGCGAGAACGTCCTCATCAAGATCCCCGCCACCCTCGAGGGCCTCGAGGCCATCACCGAGGTCATCGGCGCCGGCATCTCCGTCAACGTCACGCTGATCTTCTCGCTCGAGCGCTACCGCGCCGTCATCGACGCCTACCTCGGTGGCCTCGAGAAGGCCAAGGCCGCGGGCCACGACCTCTCGAAGATCCACTCGGTCGCGTCGTTCTTCGTGTCGCGCGTCGACTCCGAGATCGACAAGCGCCTCGACGCCGTCGGCACCGACGAGGCGAAGGCCCTCAAGTCGAAGGCCGGCATCGCCAACGCGCAGCTCGCGTACCAGGTCTGGACCGAGGCGTTCGCGACCGAGCGCGCCCTGGGCCTGCTCGAGTCGGGCGCCAACACGCAGCGTCCGCTCTGGGCGTCGACCGGTGTCAAGGACCCGTCGCTGCCCGACACGCTCTACGTGACCGAGCTCGCCGCGCCGAACACGGTCAACACCATGCCGGGCAAGACGCTCGACGCGACGTTCGACCACGGCGAGATCCACGGCGACGCCATCGCCGGCTCGTACGAGGGCGCCCAGCAGGTCATGGACCAGATCGCGGCCGCCGGCGTCGACTACGACGACGTCGTCGCGCTGCTCGAGAAGGAGGGCGTGGACAAGTTCAACGTCTCCTGGGGCGAGCTCGTCGACACGGTGAAGACCGCGCTCGAGAACAGCAAGTAGGCACCACAGGAGCTCGCGTCCCGGTGACGGCACCACCGTCGTCGGGACGCGGGCACCCACGGTCAGGACCGGTCCACCGGAGCCGCAGCGCGCCTCCCGGCCGACCCTGACCACCACGACGGCGGAGTCGCCGCTGCCACCGCAGCGTCGCGCTCCGCCGTCTCCGTTCGACCCTCAAGGAGTCCACACCCATGTCACCGGTGGCGATCACCCCGGAGCACAACCCGCTCCGGTTGCCGACCGACCGACGTCTGAACCGGATCGCGGGTCCCAGCACCCTCATCATCTTCGGCGTCACGGGCGACCTGTCCCGCAAGAAGCTGATGCCCGCGGTCTACGACCTCGCGAACCGGGGTCTCCTGCCCCCGGGGTTCGCGCTCGTCGGGTTCGCCCGGCGCGACTGGGAGGACCAGGACTTCTCCCAGCTCGTGCACGACGCGGTCCGGGACCACTCCCGCACCCCCTTCGACGAGGCCGTCTGGAAGCAGCTCGAGCAGGGCATCCGCTTCGTGCAGGGCTCGTTCGACGACCCCGAGGCGTTCCTCGAGCTGAAGCGCACCGTCGACGAGCTCGACGCCGAGCGCGGCACCCTCGGCAACCACGCCTTCTACCTGTCGATCCCGCCGAAGATGTTCCCGGTGGTGACCGAGCAGCTCAAGGTCTCCGGTCTGACGGAGAAGCGCGAGGGCTCGTGGAGCCGCGTCGTCGTCGAGAAGCCGTTCGGCTCCGACCTCCGCACCGCGCGCGAGCTGAACGCGATCGTCGAGAGCGTCTTCGCGCCGGACGACGTGTTCCGCATCGACCACTACCTCGGCAAGGAGACCGTCCAGAACCTCCTGACGCTCCGGTTCGCGAACCAGATGTACGAACCCATCTGGAACTCGAACTACGTCGACCACGTGCAGATCACGATGGCCGAGGACATCGGCGTCGCCGGTCGTGCCGCGTACTACGACGGCATCGGCGCCGCGCGCGACGTCATCCAGAACCACCTCCTGCAGCTCCTCGCCCTCACCGCGATGGAGGAGCCCGTCTCGTTCAAGGCCGCGGACCTGCGCGCCGAGAAGGAGAAGGTGCTCTCCGCCGTACGCCTGCCCGAGGACCTCGCCACCGCGACCGCCCGCGGGCAGTACGACGGCGGCTGGCAGGGCGGCGAGAAGGTGCTCGGGTTCCTCGAGGAGGCGGGGATGAACCCCGAGTCCACGACCGAGACCTACGCCGCGATCAAGCTCGACATCGCGACCCGCCGCTGGCAGGGCGTCCCGTTCTACCTGCGTGCCGGCAAGCGTCTCGGCCGCCGGGTGACCGAGATCGCGATCGTCTTCAAGCGCGTCCCCGAGGACGTCTACGGCAACACGCAGGCGCCGCTCGGGCAGAACGCGCTCGTCATCCGTGTCCAGCCGGACGAGGGCGTCACGCTCCGCTTCGGATCCAAGGTCCCCGGCGTCGGCACGCAGGTGCGTGACGTGACGATGGACTTCGGCTACGGGCACGCGTTCACCGAGGCCTCGCCGGAGGCGTACGAGCGACTCATCCTCGACGTGCTCCTCGGCGACCCGCCCCTGTTCCCCCGTCACCAAGAGGTGGAACTGTCGTGGAAGATCCTCGACCCGATCGAGGAGTTCTGGGCCACGCAGGGCCAACCCGAGCAGTACCGTCCCGGCACGTGGGGTCCGGCGTCCGCCGATGCCCTGCTCGCCCGCGACGGCCGGACCTGGAGGCGTCCATGAAGATCGACATGCCGAACACCACGGTCTCGAAGATCCAGAAGAAGCTCGTCCACATCCGCGAGGAGGGCGGCGCCGTCGCCCTCGGTCGCGTGCTGACGCTCATCATCTCGACGGCCCTCGGCCACGAGGAGGAGGCGATCTCGGCCGCGAACCAGGCGTCACGCGAGCACCCGATGCGCGTCATCATCGTGTCGAAGAACGACGGGGACACGAAGTCCCCCGGGCGCCTCGACGCGCAGATCCGTGTCGGCAGCGACGCGGGGGCGAGCGAGGTCATCGTCCTCCGCGCCTACGGTGAGACCGCGACCGACGAGGAGAGCCTGGTCACGGGCCTGCTGCTGTCGGACGCTCCCGTCGTGGCGTGGTGGCCGCAGGCCGCTCCCGAGCAGCCGGCGGCGTCCGCGCTGGGCCGGATCGCGCAGCGTCGCATCACCGACGCCGCCGCCCAGAAGGACCCGAACGGCGCCATCGAGGCACTCGGGAGGTCCTACGTCCCCGGTGACACCGACTTCGCGTGGACCCGCCTGACGCTGTGGCGCAACCAGCTCGCCGCGGCGCTCGACCAGCCGCCGTACGAGCCGGTCACCGGCGTCGAGGTGTCCGGCGCGAGCGACAGCCCGTCGACGGTCCTGCTCGCCGCCTGGCTCCAGCTGCAGCTGCAGGTCCCGGTGTCGGTCGTCACCTCGCCGAGGGCGACCGGGTCGAGCGGCATCCACGGGGTGAAGCTCCAGCGTGCCTCGGGCACGATCGACCTCGAGCGCTCGCTCGTCGACGTCGCGACCCTCTCGATGCCCGGCCAGCCGACGCACGACCTGTCGCTACCGCGGCGGAACCTGCGTGACTGCCTCGCAGAGGAACTCCGTAGACTCGACCCGGACGTCCTCTTCGGAGACGTCGTCAAGCACGGGGTGCCCCAGCTGCGCGAGACCATCGCCGGCTGAGCACCCACACGACCGAGTACCGGGTGGTGGTCGACACGACGGCCACCCGGACTCGGCCGGACCGAAGGCGGTCGCACCGGTCGGCCGCCACGAACACGGGAGACACGTGACCAACGAACGACGGGTGCTGGTGCACCCGGACAAGCAGTCCCTCGGCGCGTCGGTCGCCGCCCGCTTCATCACGAAGATCATCGACGTGCTGGACGAGCAGGAGCGCGCCGACATCGCGATCAGTGGCGGCTCCGTGTCGACCCTGGTCCTCGCGGCGATCGGGCAGTCCCCCGCCCGCGAGAGCGTGGACTGGTCGAAGGTCCACGTCTGGTGGGTCGACGAGCGCTGGGTCGCCGAGGGCGACGCGGACCGCAACGTCACCGGCACGCAGTCCGACTTCTTCGCGCACGTCGACGTCCCCGCGGCGAACATCCACCCGATGGCGCCGTCCGACGCGGGTCTGTCCATCGACGAGGCCGCAGCGCAGTACGAGCGCGAGCTCCAGGACGCCGCGCCCGAGGGTGCGGTCGCGCCGCGCTTCGACATCACGCTGCTCGGCGTCGGACCGGACGGACACACCGCCTCGCTCTTCCCCGAGTTCCCGCAGCTCGCGGTCACCGACCGTGCCGTGCTCACCGTCGACGACTCCCCGAAGCCGCCGGCGCAGCGCCTGACGCTGTCGTTCCCGGTGATCAACGCCTCGCAGCGTGTGTGGGTGATCCTGTCCGGCGCCGAGAAGGCGTCCGTGCTCGGCCTCGCGCTGGCCGGTGCCGCGGTGGACGAGGTCCCCGTCGGCGGCGTGCAGGGCCGGAAGCGCACCGTGTTCTTCGTCGACCAGGACGCCGCGCGCGACGTCCCGGAGAACCTGATCGCCTCGACGTACTAGACGCAGCCCCCTGACGGACGGGAGGCGCGGTGCCGGCTGGTACCGCGCCTCCCGTCCGTCTGTCTGTCTGCCAGCGGTCCCGCCGTGGTGGGCTTCTGGTCGCAGGACTTGCCGCTCAGCTCCGCCGTCGACGGCATGTCGTGCGACCTGAATGGCCGCGGGCGGCACGTCGTGCGACCGGAGCGACCGGCACCGGGACCCAGGAGCACCGCGCTCGGCGGCTCCTGACCTCGACACCAGCGCGCCCACGGACGACGAAGGCCCCCGCACCGGATGGGTGCGGGGGCCTTCGTGGTGTCTGGTGCTACTTCGCGGTACCGCGACGCTGCCGGAGCTGCTGCAGCGCGTCCTCGAGGAGCTGCGCTGCCTCTTCCTCGGTGCGGCGCTCCTTCACGTACGCGAGGTGCGTCTTGTAGGGCTCGGTCTTCGCGACGACGGGAGGGTTCTCCTTGTCACGTCCGGCCGGGAGACCCGTGGAGGGCGAGTCGACCGTCTCCGGGATCTCGTCCTCCGGCAGGGTCGCCGAGAAGTACCGCACGACCTCGTTGCCGAGGGCATCCCAGTACGAGACCGCCACGCGCTCCGCCTGGACGCCGCGGTCCTGCTCCCCCATCGGGCCCGCGCCGACGCGCGACCCTCGGATTGCACTGCCTCCGGTTGCCATGGATCAGCTCCCCGCCGTGAACTTGTTGATGAGACCGAGCACGATGATGGACACGATCCAGACCAGACCGAGGATCACCGTGATGCGGTTGAGGTTGCGCTCGGCGACGCCGGACGCCCCGAGGTTGCTCGTCACGCCGCCGCCGAACATGTCGGAGAGACCGCCACCGCGGCCCTTGTGCAGGAGGATGAGGAGCGTGAGCAGGAGGCTCGTGATCGCGAGCAGGACCTGCAGCACGACGGAGAGTATCGCCACGACGTACCTTTCGTGTGAAGTCAGCCCTGCAAGTGTACCGGGCTGCGCGAGCAGCCAGGACACCGGGCAGGGCGTGGCTCAGGCCGGCCACGCGGACGTGACCGGCCTGAGCGAGGTGGATCAGAGTCCGACGTGCTGCCGGAAGCGCGCGATGGCCGCGAACTCCTGCACGTCGAGCGAGGCCCCACCGACGAGCGCGCCGTCGATGTCGGGCTCGCGGAGGAAGCCGGCGATGTTGCCCGACTTCACCGAACCGCCGTAGAGGACGCGGGTGCTCGCGGCGAGGTCGTCACTCCAGGCCTCGGCGATCCCGCGGCGCAGGGCGGCGCAGTCCTCCTGGGCCTGTTCCGGGGTGGCTGCCTGGCCGGAGCCGATCGCCCAGACCGGCTCGTACGCGACGACGATCTCGGACGGCTTCACGGCGTCGAGGACGACCTTCAGCTGCTCGACCGGCACGACACCGGCGCCGCGCTGCTCGCGCTCCTCGCCGGTCTCGCCGACGCAGACGACCGGCACCAGACCGTGCTTGACGGCGGCGGCGGTCTTCGCAGCAACGACCTCGTCGGTCTCCCCGTGCCTCGTGCGACGCTCGGAGTGCCCGACGATGACGTACTTCGCGTCGAGGGCCGCGAGGAACGCACCCGAGACGTCGCCGGTGTAGGCACCGGAGTCGTACTGCGAGAGGTCCTGCGCGCCGAACTCGATGGAGAGCTTGTCGGCCGAGATGAGCGTCTGCACGCTCCGCAGGTCCGTGAAGGGCGGGAACACCGCGACCTCGACGTCGTCGTGGTCGTGGCGCGCGTCCTTCAGCGTCCACGCGAGCTTCTGCACGGTGGCGATCGCCTGGAGGTGGTCCAGGTTCATCTTCCAGTTCCCGGCGATGAACGGCGTGCGGGTCATCGGGACCACCCCAGTGCTTCGAGACCGGGCAGCGACTTGCCCTCGAGGAACTCGAGGCTCGCGCCACCACCGGTCGAGATGTGCCCGAACTGGTCGTCCGAGAACCCGAGGGACCGGACGGCCGCAGCCGAGTCACCACCGCCGACGACGCCGAGGCCGTCGACCTCGGTCAGCGCCTGCGCGACGGTCTTCGTGCCGGCCGCGAACGCCGGGAACTCGAACACGCCCATCGGTCCGTTCCAGAACACGGTCTTCGATCCGGACACCGCCGATGCAAAGCGCTCAGCAGTCTCGGGGCCGATGTCGAGGCCGATGCCGTCGGCGCCGAACGACGAGGACTCGATCGCGTCGGCCGCGACGGTCTCGTGGTCGGCGTCGGCCGCGAAGCCGGAGGCCACCACCACGTCGGTCGGCAGGTCGATCGTCACGCCGAGCTCGTCCGCCTTCGACAGGTAGGCGCGGACGGTGTCGAGCTGGTCCTGCTCGAGGAGCGACTTCGCGACCCCGTGGCCCTGGGCCGCGAGGAACGTGAAGAGCATGCCGCCACCGATGCAGAGCGTGTCGACCTGCGGGAGCAGGTGCTCGATGACGCCGAGCTTGTCGCTGACCTTCGACCCGCCGAGCACGACCGTGTAGGGCCGCTGCGGGTCCTTCGTCAGCCGCTCGAGCACCGTCAGCTCGGACTCGATGAGCGAGCCGGCTGCGCTGGGGAGCGCCGCCGCGAGCTCGTAGACCGAGGCCTGCTTGCGGTGGACGACACCGAAGCCGTCGGACACGAACGCGTCGCCGAGTGCGGCGATCCGCTCGGCGAACGCCTGGCGCTCCGACGCGTCCTTCGAGGTCTCCTCCGGGTTGAAGCGGAGGTTCTCTAGCAGCAGGACGTCACCGTCCCCGAGGGCCTCGGCGGCCGCGGTCGCCTCGTCGCCGACGGTCTCGCCGACGAAGGTGACCTCCTTGCCCAGCAGCTCGGAGAGCCGCTGCGCCACGGGGGCCAGCGAGTACTCCTGCGCGGGCTTGCCGTCGGGTCGACCGAGGTGCGAGATCACGATGACCCGCGCCCCGGCGTTGACGAGCGTGTTGAGCGTGCCCAGCGACGCGCGCACGCGGCCGTCGTCGGTGATCGTGCCGTCCTTGAGCGGGACGTTCAGGTCACACCGGACGACGACGCGCTTGCCGGCGAGGTCGCCGAGGTCCTCGAGGGTGCGGAGGCTCATGCCGAGAGTCGCTCGCCCACGTACTCGGTCAGGTCGACGAGGCGGTTCGAGTAGCCCCACTCGTTGTCGTACCACGACGTGATCTTGACGAGCTTGCCGATGACCTTGGTCAGACCGGAGTCGTAGATCGACGAGTGCGGGTCCGTCGTGATGTCGGTCGACACCAGCGGGTCCTCGCTGTAGAGCAGGATGCCCTTGAGCGGGCCCTCAGCGGCCTCCTTGTAGGCGGCGTTGATCTCGTCGACGGTGACCTCGGACGACGTCTCGAGGGTGAGGTCGGTGATCGAACCGGTGGGCACCGGCACGCGGAGCGCGTAGCCGTCGAGCTTGCCGGCGAGCTCCGGCATGACCAGGCCGATGGCCTTGGCAGCACCGGTCGACGTCGGGACGATGTTCAGCGCAGCGGCACGGGCACGACGCGGGTCCTTGTGCGGGCCGTCCTGCAGGTTCTGGTCGGCGGTGTACGCGTGGACCGTCGTCATGAGACCGCGCTCGATGCCGAACTTGTCGTGGAAGACCTTGGCGAGCGGCGCGAGGCTGTTCGTGGTGCACGACGCGTTCGAGATGATGTTGTGGTTCTCGGGGTCGTACTGGTCCTCGTTCACACCGAGGACGATGGTGACGTCGTCGCCGGTCGCCGGGGCCGAGATGATGACCTTCTTGGCGCCCGCGTCGATGTGCTTCTGCGCGTCGGCGGCCTTGGTGAAGAAGCCCGTCGACTCGATGACGATGTCGACGCCCAGCTCGCCCCACGGGAGGTTGGCGGGGTCGCGCTCCGCGAGGACCTTGATCGGCTTGCCGTCGACGACGATGCTGTCACCGTCGAGCTCGACGGAGACGCCGAGACGGCCCGTGATGGAGTCGAACTTCAGCAGGTTCGCGAGGGCTGCGTTGTCGGTGAGGTCGTTCACCGCCACGATCTCGAGGTCGGAGCCCTTGGCGAGGGCGGCCCGGAAGAAGTTACGGCCGATGCGGCCGAAGCCGTTGATGCCGATCTTGACGGTCAATGGATCTCCTGGTGGGTGTGGAGCGCCCCCGGGGGGCGCTGCTTTTCGGAGTCGTGCGGCCCTGCGGGCCCACGTGTGGTGGACGATACGCCCCGTAACGTCGCCGTAACGACCCTAGCAGTCGGACACTGCGCGCCAGCGCCGGATGACGGTCCGTCCGGACGGTGGTCCGGGCGGCGGTCCGGGTGGCAGTGGGCCCGTGCACGAACGGACGGGAGGCGCGGTGCCAGCTGGCACCGCGCCTCCCGTTGCGTCGTGGGGAACGTCGGGGGCTAGGCCCCCTCGAGCTCCTCCGGCACGCTGGCCTCGGTCCCCGGGATGCCGAGGTCCGCCGCCTTCTTGTCGGCCATCGCGAGGAGGCGGCGGATGCGTCCGGCGATCGCGTCCTTCGTCATCGGCGGCTCGGCGTGCTGGCCGAGCTCGTCGAGCGACGCGTCGCGGTGCTCGAGCCGGAGCGAGCCGGCGTACTTGAGGTGGTCCGGGACCTCGTCGCCGAGGATCTCGAGCGCACGCTCGACGCGGGCGCACGCGGCGACGGCGGCCTGCGCCGAGCGGCGCAGGTTCGCGTCGTCGAAGTTGACCAGGCGGTTGGCGGTGGCGCGGACCTCGCGGCGCTGGCGCATCTCCTCCCACTCGGCGGTGGTGCGGGCAGCACCCATGACGGTGAGCATCTGCCCGATCGCCTCGCCGTCGCGGATGACGACGCGGTGGACGCCACGGACCTCGCGGCCCTTCGCGGCGATGCCGAGCCGCGACGCGGCGCCCACCAGGGCCATCGCGGCCTCGTTGCCCGGGCAGGTGACCTCGAGCGCGGCGGCGCGACCCGGGTCGGTCAGCGTGCCGGAGGCCAGGAAGGCACCGCGCCAGATGGCGGCGAGGTCCTCGCGGTTGCCGGTCGTCAGTCGGTTGGGCAGGCCGCGCACCGGGCGACGACGAGCGTCCATGAGCCCGGTCTGGCGGGCGAGGGTCTCCCCCGCCTCGAGCACGCGGACGAGGTAGCGGGTGCCGCGGCGGGAGGAGGCGGACGACCCCACCGACGCCTCGCTCCGCACGCCGTACAGCTCCGCCAGGTCCTTGCGCACGCGGTGGACGATGATCCGGGTGTCGAGCTCGACCTCGACCGCGATCCTGCCCGAGATGACGTGCAGGCCGCCCGCGAACCGCAGGATGGTCGCGAGTTCGGCGGCGCGGACCGTGTTGCGGTTCACGACGACCCTGGCCAGTTCGTCCTTGACCTCGGCAGTCAACGGCACAGCATCATTCCTAACGTTTTCTCTGGTGGGGTCCGCGGGTCCGGCGCACGCGGTGTGGAGCGGCCGGAGGAACGGTCACTCCCGGCCGAGATCTCGGTTCTTCACACGCACGGCGACGTCGGACATCCCGCGGAGGAGGTTCGCCAACTCGGCGACGACGGCGACCGAGCGGTGCTTGCCGCCGGTACAGCCGATGGCGATCGTAGCGTGTCTTTTGTTCTCGCGTTGGTATCCCGCCAGCACGGGCTCGAGCACGGCGGCGTACCGCTCGACGAACGAGCGGGCACCCGGCTGCGACAGGACGTACTCGGAGACGGGGGCGTCGAGGCCGGTGTGGGGGCGGAGTTCCGGCACCCAGTAGGGGTTCGGGATGAACCGCACGTCGGCCACCATGTCGGCGTCGGCGGGCAGCCCGTACTTGAACCCGAAGCTCATCAGCGTGACCTGCACCCCGACGAAGTGGTCGTCGGCGAACCGCTCCGTCACGGCGTTCGCGAGCTGGTGGATGTTGAGGTCCGACGTGTCGATGACCACGTCGGCCGCCTCACGGAGCGCGGACAGGCGCGACCGCTCGAGGCCGATGCCGTCGAGCAGCGTCCCGTCGCCCTGCAGCGGGTGCGGGCGCCGGACCTGTTCGAAGCGGCGCACGAGCACGGCGTCGGTCGCCTCGAGGAAGAGCACCCGGACCCGAGCGGAACTGCCCGCCCGGACCTGCTCGACGGCCTGCTCCGGGTCCGTGAAGAACCGGCCCCCGCGGACGTCGACGACGGTCGCGATCTTCGGGATCTTCTCACCGGCGCGGTCGGCGAGCTCCGTCAGCGGGCCGAGCATCTGCGTCGGGAGGTTGTCGACGACGTACCAGCCGAGGTCCTCGAGCGCCTTGCCGACGGTGGAGCGTCCGGCGCCGGACATGCCGGTGACGATGAGGATGTCGTGCTGCTGCGACGCGGACGTCTGGGCGGGTCGGTCGTCGCTCGTGTCGCTCATGTGTGGGAGGGCTCCGTCGTGGCGGCCCGGGCCACGGCCCGGGGAGGTCTCGGCTGCGGGTGCCGGCTGCTCGTCCAGGCTACCGTCCCCCGTCCGGGGCGGCGCGGGTCACCGGGGACGGGACGGTCCGTCGTCGGAGACGGCGGGGACGCGGACGGGTCCCGTCGGTGCCACCGGCCGGGAGGCACGGCTCGGCTCCGTCAGCTCGGTCACCCCGCGCGTGTCCGGGTCGACCGCCGTGGCCGGTCCCGGTGCGCTGGTCGCCGGCGCGCTCGGTGCACTCGCCAGGGCCGCGCCCGTCCGTGGCGCGTCCGTGCCGGGTGCATCCGAGTCGGGTGCGCTGGCCGCCGACGCATCGGCTTCCGGTGCGCTCCGGGGCGTCTGCGCGAGCTTCGTGACGACCGCCGCCGCCGTGGCCGGGCCGACGCCGTTCACCTCGGCGATCTGCTCCGCCGTCGCCTCACGCAGGCGCGCCACCGACCCGAAGTGCTTGAGGAGGGCGTTCACCCGCGTCGGGCCGAGCCCCGGGATCTCCGACAGCTGCGACCGGACATCGCGCTTCCGCCGGGTCCGCTGGTGCGTGATAGCGAAGCGGTGCGCCTCGTCACGGATCCGCTGGATCAGGAAGAGCGCCTCGGAGTTGCGCGGCATGATCACCGGGAAGTCGTCGTCGGGGAGCCAGAGCTCCTCGAGGCGCTTCGCGATGCCGACCAGGGCGATGTCGTGCACCCCGGCCTCGTCCATCGCCCGCTTCGCCGCCTGCACCTGCGGCTGCCCGCCGTCGACGATGAGCAGCTGCGGGCGGTACGCGAAGCGCTTCGTCGGCTTCGTGCCCTCGACGACCTCGTCGCTGGTGGCGTCCGGGACGTCAGGGACCGACGCGTCCTCGTCGAGGCGCGCCAGACGGCGGGACAGCACCTGGTACATGCTGTCGGTGTCGTCGGTCGTCTCGGCGATCGTGTACCGGCGGTACTGGTCCTTCCGCGGGAGCCCGTCCTCGAACACCACCATCGACGCGACGACGTTCGTGCCCTGCAGGTGCGAGATGTCGTAGCACTCCATGCGCAGGGGGGCCTCGGTCATGCCGAGGGCGTCCTGGATGTCCGCCAGGGCGGCCGACCGCGTCGTGTAGTCGGCACTGCGCTTCGTCTTGTAGAGCATGAGCGCCTGCGCGGCGTTCTGCGCAGCCGTCCGGGCCAGCCCCGCTCGGTCGCCGCGCTGCGCGGTGCTGAGCTTCGTGCCGCGCCCACCGCGCCGTTCGCCGAGCCACTGCTGCAGCGCCTCGGCGTCCTCGGGGAGCTCGGGGACGACGACCTCGCGCGGGACGTCGTCGCTCGTCGCGTACTGGCCCTGGACGATCTGCTCGACGAGGTCGCCGGTGCTGATGTCGAGCTCCTTGTCGACCACCCAGCCCCGGACACCGCGGATGCGGCCGCCGCGGACCGAGAACAGCTGCACGGCGGCCGCGAGCTCGTCCTCGGCGACGCCGAACAGGTCGAGGTCGACCGAGTCGCGGAGGAGGACGGCCGACTTCTCGAGCACCGCCTCGAGGGCACCGACCTGGTCGCGGTACTTCGCGGCCTGCTCGTAGTCCATCGCGTCGGCCGCCGCGGCCATGCGCTGTCGCAGGGTGGTGATCACCCGGCGGTCGTAGCTGCCCATGAAGCGGACGAACTCCTCGACGATCGCCCGGTGCTCCGCGATCGTGACCTTCTGCGAGCAGGGGCCACCGCACTTGCCGATCTGCCCGGGGAAGCACGGCTTGCCCGTCTGCATCGCCTTCTTGTACGACGAGTCCGAGCAGGTGCGGATCGGGAAGACCTTGATCATCAGGTCGATCGTGTCGTGCACCGCCCAGATCTTCGGGTAGGGCCCGAAGTACTTCGCGCCCTTGATCTTCCGGTTGCGCGTCACCATCACCCGCGGCGACTCCTCGCCCAGGGTGATGGCCATGTACGGGTACGACTTGTCGTCCCGGAACTTGACGTTGAAGGGCGGGTCGAACTCCTTGATCCAGGTGTACTCGAGCTGCAGGGCCTCGATCTCGGAGCCGACCGTGGTCCACTCGACGCTCCGAGCCGTGAGCACCATGCGCCGGGTGCGCTCGTGCAGGGTCGGCAGCGGGGCGAAGTAGTTGCTCAGCCGGGCACGCAGGTTCTTCGCCTTGCCGACGTAGAGCACCCGGCCGGCCTCGTCACGCCACCGGTAGACGCCTGGGTCGGTCGGGATCTCCCCCGCCTTCGGCCGCCAGGAGACGGTGTCCGCCACCTACCGAGCACCCGCCTTCTGCTTGCCCTGCTGCTTCGTGCCCTGCTGCTTCGTACCGTGCTGCGCGGTGCCCTGCTGCTTCTGGGTCGCCTGCCGTGCGCCGACGGCCTGCTCCTTGCCGACACGGGCGTCCTGCGCGTCGAAGATCTCGCGCAGGAAGACGCCGGTGTGGCTCTCGGGGACGTCAGCCACGTGCTCGGGGGTCCCGACGGCCAGGACCGTGCCGCCGCCGGCGCCGCCCTCGGGCCCCATGTCGACCAGCCAGTCCGCGGACTTGATCACGTCGAGGTTGTGCTCGATCGTGATGACGGTGTTGCCCTTGTCGACCAGGCTCTGCAGCACGAGCAGCAGCTTCCGGACGTCCTCGAAGTGCAGACCGGTCGTCGGCTCGTCGAGCACGTACACCGTCCGGCCGTTCGAGCGGCGCTGGAGCTCCGTCGCCAGCTTCACGCGCTGTGCCTCGCCGCCGGAGAGCGTCGTGGCGCTCTGCCCGAGGCGCACGTAGCCGAGGCCCACGTCGACGAGGGTCGCCATGTAGCGGTGGATCGCGGAGATCGGCTCGAAGAACTCGGCCGCCTCGCTGATCGGCATGTCGAGGACCTCGGAGATGTCCTTGCCCTTGTAGTGCACCTGCAGGGTCTCGCGGTTGTAGCGGGCACCGCCGCAGACCTCGCACGCGACGTACACGTCGGGCAGGAAGTTCATCTCGATCTTGATCGTGCCGTCGCCGGAGCAGTTCTCGCAGCGACCGCCCTTGACGTTGAAGCTGAACCGACCGGGCTGGTAGCCGCGGGCCTTCGCCTCGGGCGTCTCGGCGAACAGCTGCCGGATGCGGTCGAACACACCCGTGTAGGTCGCCGGGTTCGACCGCGGCGTACGGCCGATGGGCGCCTGGTCGACGTGCACGACCTTGTCGAGCTGGTCGAGGCCCTTGACGCGGGTGTGCTTGCCGGCGATGTGCCGTGCCCCGTTGAGCTGGTTCGCGAGCACCTTGTACAGGATGTCGTTCACCAGGGTCGACTTGCCGGAGCCGCTGACACCGGTGACCGCGGTGAAGACGCCGAGCGGGAAGTCGACGTCCACCTGCTTGAGGTTGTTCGCCCGCGCACCCTGGACGCTGATGACGCGCTTCGGGTTGACCTTCCGACGCTCCGCCGGCACCTCGATCGCACGCCGACCGGCGAGGTAGTCACCCGTCACCGACTCGCGGTTCTCGATGATGCCCTCGTACGAGCCGGAGTGCACGACCTTGCCGCCGTTCACGCCGGCGCCCGGTCCGATGTCGACGACCCAGTCGGCCGTGCGGATGGTGTCCTCGTCGTGCTCGACGACGATGAGCGTGTTGCCGAGGTCCTTCAGCTTGACGAGCGTGTCGATGAGTCGACGGTTGTCGCGCTGGTGCAGACCGATGCTCGGCTCGTCGAGAACGTAGAGCACGCCGGTCAGCCCCGAGCCGATCTGCGTCGCGAGCCGGATGCGCTGGGCCTCGCCGCCGGAGAGACCGCCGGCCCCGCGCGCGAGGGTGAGGTAGTTGAGGCCGACCTCGAGCAGGAACTCGAGGCGCGCCCGGATCTCACGGAGCACCGCGGCGGCGATGTGCGCCTCGCGCTCGGTGAGCGTGAGCTCCTCCATGAAGCCGTAGGCCTGGTCGAGCGACATGTCGGTCACGTCGGCGATGCTGCGGCCGTCGACCGTCACCGCGAGGACCTCGGGCTTGAGGCGCGTGCCGTCGCACACCGGGCAGGGCACCTCGCGCAGGTAGCCCTGGAAGCGCTGCCGCTGCGAGTCCGACTCGGCCTCGGCGAACTTGCGCTCGATGTAGGGCATGACGCCCTCGAAGCCGCTCGTGTACCGCATCTCGCGGCCGAAGCGGTTCTTCCACGACACCGAGACCTGGAAGTCCTTGCCGGTCAGGATCGCGGCCTGCACGGTGGGGTCGAGCTGGTTCCACGGGGTGTCGAGGCTGAAACCGAGGTCCTTGCCGAGTCCGGCGAGGAGCTTCTCGAAGTACGAGTACAGCCCGCTCGTGCCGGTCCAGGGCAGCAGCACGCCGTCACGCAGCGACGCCTCGGGGTCGCCGAGCACCAGGTCCGGGTCGACGGACATGCGCGTCCCGAGTCCCGAGCACTCGGGGCAGGCACCGAAGGGGGCGTTGAACGAGAACGTGCGGGGCTCGATCTCGGTCAGGGCGAGCGGGTGGTTGTTCGGGCAGGAGAGGTTCTCGGAGTAGGTCCGGACCGCACCGGGGCCCTCGTGGTCGACCAGGTCGATCGCCACGGTGCCGCCCGTGAGCCGCAGGGCGGTCTCGAGGGAGTCGGTGAGGCGGCCGAGGATGTCGTCGCTCGCGACGAGGCGGTCGACGATCACCGAGATGTCGTGCTTGACCTGCTTCTTCAGCTTGGGCGGGTCGCTCAGCTGGACCCGCTCACCGTCGACGATCGCGCGGGCGTAGCCGGAGGCGGCGAGCTCCTGGAAGAGGTCGACGAACTCGCCCTTCTTCTTCGAGATCACCGGCGCGAGCACCTGGAAGCGCGTGCCGTTCTCGAACTCCATGAGCTGGTCGGCGATCTGCTGCACGCTCTGCTTGCTGATGACCTCACCGCAGACGGGGCAGTGCGGGACACCGATGCGCGCCCAGAGCAGGCGCATGTAGTCGTAGACCTCGGTGATCGTGCCGACGGTCGAGCGCGGGTTGCGGTTCGTCGACTTCTGGTCGATCGAGACCGCCGGGGAGAGCCCTTCGATGAAGTCGACGTCGGGGCGGTCCACCTGGCCGAGGAACTGGCGCGCGTACGCCGAGAGCGACTCCACGTAGCGACGCTGGCCCTCGGCGAAGATCGTGTCGAAGGCGAGCGAGGACTTGCCCGACCCGGACAGCCCCGTGAAGACGACGAGCGAGTCGCGCGGGATCTCGAGGTCGACGTCGCGCAGGTTGTGGACGCGAGCCCCCCGGACGCTGAGCGTCGAGGTGCTGTGCGGCGCCGTTCCGCCGGGGATGTGGAGGTCTGCGGGCTCGCCGAAGGCGTTCCGGCCCGGGGTCGCGGTTCCGCGGTCAGAGGTGATGGTCATCGCAGACGATTCTACGAAGCAGCACCGACATCCGTCCGGGCGTGGCGGGCTACCCGAGTGCGTCGAGAGCGAACGTGACACCCGTCACCCGTTCGCTGGCCGTCCACAGTCGCGCCGCGACGGTCCGGTCGTGCGCGCGCGGACGCGCGGGCACCAGGGTCGGCGATCCGGCGAACTGGAGCGGACCGCCGGGCCCCCAGTACTCCCCCGAGCGGACACCGTCGCCCACCGCGGCGTGCACGAGCGGCCACGCCCCGGCGTCCTTGCCCTGCGCCACCCAGCCCGATCCCGCGCGCATCCACGCCGGTTCCGAGCGCGTCGGAGCGACGTCCGGGCGGGGCGGTGCGGCGGCGTCGAGTGCCAGTCCCGGGTGCGCGACGACGCTGCGGATCCGCGAACCCGCGTCACCGAGCCGCTGCGCGAGCTCGAAGCCGAACAGCATCACCGCGAGCTTGCTCCTGCTGTACTGCCGGTGCCCCTCGTACCGGCCGACCGCGAGGGGGTCGGTACGGTCGAGCGTGGCGAAGCGGTGCGCGATGGAACCGAGGTGCACGACCCGACCGGTGTCCTGGTCGAGCGCGGGCAGTGCCAGGGCCGTCCAGGCGAAGTGCCCGAGGTGGTTCGTCCCGACCTGCAGCTCGAACCCCTGCGCCGTGCGTTGCGGCCGGGCGGACCCGACGACGCCGGCGTTGTTGAGGAGCGCGTGCACCGGCCCGAGTCCCGGCAACTCCGAGGCTGCCTAGCGGACGCTGCCGAGGTCGGCGAGGTCGAGGTGCAGGTGCACCAGGTCGGCGTCGTCCACGTGCTTCCGGATGCTCCGCTCGGCAGCGCCCCCGCGGTCCGGGTTGCGCGTCGCGAGCACCACGCGGTGTCCCTGCGCCGCGAGCTGTTCCGCCGCGTGGTACCCGAGCCCGGCACTCGCACCCGTGACGACGACGGTGCGCCGCCCCGGCTCCGGGGTGTCAGCGGACATGCCCGGCGGACTCCATCTGGCGCAGCGCCTTCTTCAGGTCCTGGACCTCGTCACGGAGCCGTGCCGCGAGCTCGAACTTGAGCTCGGCCGCGGCCTGCAGCATCTGGTCGTTGAGGTCGGCGATGGTGGCCTCGAGCTGGGTCGCGCCCTCGCCGGCGATGCCCTCGCGGCGCAGGTTCGGCGTGGGCGACCGACGGCCGTCGGCGGCCGGACGACCCTCGAGCAGCGCCTTGGTGTCATCGCTCTCGCGCTGCAGCACCTCGGTGATGTCCGCGATCTTCTTGCGGAGCGGCTGCGGGTCGATGCCGTGCTCGAGGTTGTACGCGACCTGCTTCTCGCGACGCCGATCGGTCTCCTCGATGGCCTGCTGCATGGAGTCGGTGATCTTGTCGGCGTACATGAGCACCTGGCCCGACACGTTGCGGGCGGCACGACCGATCGTCTGGATGAGCGACGTCGACGAGCGGAGGAACCCTTCCTTGTCGGCGTCGAGGATCGCCACGAGGGACACCTCCGGCAGGTCCAGACCTTCCCGGAGCAGGTTGATGCCGACGAGCACGTCGTACACGCCCTGGCGCAGCTCGGTCAGCAGCTCGACGCGCTTCAGGGTGTCGACGTCCGAGTGCAGGTACCGCACGCGGACCCCCGCGTTCCCGAGGAAGTCCGTGAGCTCCTCGGCCATCCGCTTGGTGAGGGTCGTGACGAGCACCCGCTCGTCACGCTCCACGCGGAGCTTGATCTCCTCGAGCAGGTCGTCGATCTGGCCGTCGCTCGGCTTCACCACGATCTCCGGGTCGACCAGGCCGGTCGGACGGATGATCTGCTCGACGACGCTGTCCGTCACGCCGAGCTCGTACTTGCCCGGGGTCGCGGACAGGTAGACCTTCTGACCGACGCGCTCGAGGAACTCCTCCCACGTCAGCGGTCGGTTGTCGAGGGCGCTCGGCAGGCGGAACCCGTGCTCGACCAGGGTGCGCTTGCGGGACGCGTCGCCCTCGTACATCGCGCCGATCTGCGGCACGGTGACGTGCGACTCGTCGATGACGATGAGGAAGTCGTCCGGGAAGTAGTCGATGAGGCAGTGCGGCGCCTCGCCCGCATCACGCCCGTCCATGTGCCGCGAGTAGTTCTCGATGCCCGAGCAGAACCCGATCTGCTCCATCATCTCGATGTCGAACGTCGTGCGCATCCGGAGCCGCTGCGCCTCGAGCAGCTTGCCCTGGCCCTCGAGCTCGGCGAGCCGCTCGGCCAGTTCGTCCTTGATGCGCTCGATCGCCCGGTGCATCACGTCGGTGTCGGCCACGTAGTGCGACGCCGGGAAGATCGAGACACCGGGCAGGTCCGCGATGACGCTGCCCGTCAGCGGGTGCAGCGAGGTCAGTGCCTCGATCTCGTCACCGAACATCTCGATGCGGATCGCGTGCTCCTCGTACATCGGGATGATCTCGATGGTGTCGCCGCGCACGCGGAAGGTGCCCCGCGCGAAGTCGACGTCGTTCCGCTGGTACTGCATACCGACGAACTTGCGGACGAGCTGGTCGCGCGAGATCGTCTGGCCGACGTGCAGCGCGATCGACGCGTTCATGTACTGCTCCGGCGTCCCGAGGCCGTAGATGCAGGACACCGTGGACACCACCACGACGTCGCGACGACTGAGCAGCGAGTTCGTCGTCGAGTGGCGGAGTCGCTCGACCTCGGCGTTGACCGACGAGTCCTTCTCGATGAAGGTGTCCGTCTGCGGGACGTACGCCTCGGGCTGGTAGTAGTCGTAGTACGAGACGAAGTACTCGACCGCGTTGTTCGGCAGCAGCCCGCGGAACTCGTTCGCCAGCTGCGCGGCCAGGGTCTTGTTGTGCGCGAGCACGAGCGTCGGACGCTGCACCTGCTCGATGAGCCAGGCCGTCGTCGCCGACTTGCCCGTACCGGTCGCACCGAGGAGCACCACGTCGGTCTCACCGGCGTTGATCCGGCCGGCGAGCTCGGCGATCGCCGCCGGCTGGTCACCGCTCGGCGAGTACTCGCTGATCACCTCGAAGGGACGGATCGCCCGGGTGGGCTCGATCGACACTGCCATGCTGACCACGGTAGTCGGGACCCCTGACACCGTGCGGCCCTGATCGCCCACAGCAGAGCGCGAGCGCGACGGCGCCGGACCGGCTCACCCGGCGATGCGCTCCCACACCTCGTCCGCCGACCGGAGGGTGTCCGCGAGCGAGCCGGTGGCGTCGACGACGTGGTCCGCGAGCGCGAGTCGCTCCGCGTCGGACGCCTGGGCGGCCACCCGTCGCTCGGCCTCGTCACGGGGCAGCCCCCGGTGCGCGACGAGCCGCTCGACCCGCTGCGCCGCGGGGGCGTCGACGACCACGACCGCGTCGAACCGGATCGGCCGACTGTCCCGCGCCTCGGCGAGGAGCGGGACGTCGTACACGACGACGGCGCCGGGGTCGGCCGCCTCGGCCCGGTCGAACGCCTGCTGCGCGAGGCGCCAGACCTCGGGGTGGGTGATCGCCTCGAGGTCCTTCCGGGCGGCGGCGTCGGCGAACACGATGCTCCCGAGGGCGGGGCGGTCGAGCGAGCCGTCCGGCGCGAGCACACCCGTCCCGAACCGTTCCGCGACGCGGGCGAGCCCTGGGCTGCCCGGCGCGACCGCCTGCCGCGCGAGCTGGTCGGCGTCGACGACGACCGCGCCGTGCTCCGCCCAGCGCCGGGAGACCGTGGACTTGCCCGCGGCGATGCCGCCTGTCAGACCGATGATGCGCACCGCACCAGGCTACCCAGCACGTCGTGGAACGCCGGAAGCCCGGCACCCCATCAGGGATGCCGGGCTTCCGGGACGTGCGACCCGCTCGATCAGTTGTTCGAGCTGAGCTTCTCGCGGAGCGCCGCGAGCGAGGCGTCGTCGGCCAGGGTGCCCTGACCGTTCGACTCGCTCGAGAAGGACGACGAGGACGAGCTCGAGGCCGAGGCGGGGAGGTCGAAGCCACCCTTCTCCTCGTCGGCGATGGTCTTCGCGACCTGCGCCTTGTGGGCCTCCCAGCGCGACTGGGCGGCCGCGTACTGGGCCTCCCACTCGGTGCGCTGGGTGTCGTAGCCCTCGAGCCACTCGTTGGTCTCCGGGTCGAAGCCCTCGGGGTACTTGTAGTTGCCCTGGTCGTCGTACTCGGTCGGCATGCCGTAGAGCGCCGGGTCGAACTCGGTGCCCTCCGGGTCCACGCCCTCGTTCGCCTGCTTGAGGCTGAGCGAGATGCGGCGACGGTCGAGGTCGATGTCGATGATCTTGACGAAGACCTCGTCACCGACGGAGACGACCTGCTCGGCGAGCTCGACGTGCTTGTTCGAGAGCTCCGAGATGTGGACGAGACCCTCGATGCCGTCGGCGACGCGGACGAAGGCACCGAACGGCACGAGCTTCGTGACCTTGCCCGGCGCGATCTGACCGATCGCGTGGGTGCGGGCGAAGACCTGCCACGGGTCCTCCTGCGTGGCCTTGAGCGAGAGCGACACGCGCTCGCGGTCCAGGTCCACCTCGAGGATCTCGACGGTGACTTCCTGACCGACCTCGACGACCTCGCTGGCGTGCTCGATGTGCTTCCAGGAGAGCTCGGAGACGTGGACGAGACCGTCGACGCCACCCAGGTCGACGAACGCACCGAAGTTGACGATCGACGACACGATGCCCTTGCGGACCTGGCCCTTGTGGAGGTTGTTGAGGAAGGTGGTGCGCGACTCGGACTGCGTCTGCTCGAGCAGGGCGCGGCGCGAGAGGACCACGTTGTTGCGGTTCTTGTCGAGCTCCAGGATCTTCGCCTCGAGCTCCTGGCCCAGGTACGGGGTCAGGTCGCGGACGCGACGCAGCTCGATGAGCGAGGCCGGGAGGAAGCCACGGAGGCCGATGTCGACGATGAGACCGCCCTTGACGACCTCGATGACCGTGCCGGTGACGACACCGTCGGACTCCTTGATCTTCTCGACGTCGCCCCACGCACGCTCGTACTGCGCACGCTTCTTCGACAGGATGAGGCGACCTTCCTTGTCCTCCTTCTGGAGGACCAGGGCCTCGACCTCGTCGCCGACCTCGACGACCTCGTTGGGGTCGACGTCGTGCTTGATCGAGAGTTCGCGCGAGGGGATGACACCCTCGGTCTTGTAACCGACGTCGAGGAGGACCTCGTCGCGGTCGATCTTCACGACGGTGCCGGAGATGAGGTCTCCGTCGTTGAAGAACTTCAGGGTCTTCTCGACCTCGGCCAGGAAGTCATCAGCCGAGCCGATGTCGTTGATGGCGACCTGCTTGGGAGCCTTGGTCGTGGTGGTTGTCATGTAGAGATTGCTCCGAACGGACATGAGTCGGGCCGTGACGGCGAGGGAGCGACCCCTGGTCCGCACCTGTCGCAGGTGCGAGCCGTCGCAGCGGTGTGTGTGGTGGCGCGGATTGCGCCGATCGAGTCTAACCGGTGCGCGTCCGCGCAGACAACCGGGCGTGTCGCCCGGTGACGCCCGACGGACAGGAGGCACGTGGCGGGGCCGCCGCGCGCCTCCTGGCCGGTGCACCGCTGCCGGCGCCCGGGTCGGGTCAGCCGAGCAGCGCGCTCCGGAGCGTGTCGAGGCCGACGCCGCCGAGCGCGAGCGCGCGGTGGTGGAACGCCTTCAGGTCGAACGCGGCGCCCTCGCGGGCGGCGAGCTCGTCGCGGATCGACTCCCAGACGCGCTGCCCGACCTTGTACGACGGAGCCTGTCCCGGCCACCCGAAGTACCGGGCGACCTCGAACTGCACGAACTCCGGCGCCATGTTGACGTTCTGCCCCATGAAGTCGAGGGCGTACTCCCACGTCCAGCCGCCGCCGTCGGGGTTCGTCTTCTGCAGGTGCACGCCGATGTCGAGCACCACGCGGGCCGCCCGCATGCGCTGCCCGTCGAGCATCCCGAGGCGGTCGCCGTCGTCGTCGAGGAACCCGAGCTGCTCCATGAGCCGCTCGGCGTACAGTGCCCAGCCCTCGACGTGTCCGGACGGACCAGCGAGCTGACGGCGCCAGGTGTTGAGCTCGCCGCGGTTGTAGACCGCCTGGCTGATCTGCAGGTGGTGTCCGGGGACGCCCTCGTGGTAGACCGTCGTCTTCTCGCGCCAGGTGCCGAACTCCGTGACACCCTGCGGCACGGACCACCACATGCGACCGGCACGCGAGAAGTCGTCCGACGGGCCGGTGTAGTAGATCCCGCCCTCCTGCGTCGGAGCGATCCGGCACTCCAGGCGCTTGATCGGGTCGGCGATGTCGAAGTACTTGCCGTCCATCGCCCGGATCGACGCATCGCTCGTCTCCTGCATCCACCGCTGCAGGGCGTCCGTGCCGTGCAGGACCCGCGCGGGGTCGGCGTCGAGGACCTCGATCGCGCGCGCCACCGAGGCACCGGACTCGATGCGGTCCGCGATGCGCTCCTGCTCGTCACGCATGCGGGCGAGTTCCTCGATGCCCCACTCGTACGTCTCGTCGAGGTCGACGACCGCGCCGAGGAAGCGCCGGGAGTGCAGTTCGTAGTCCTCGCGTCCGACCGCGTCCACCGGGGTCGCGAGCGGCAGGAGCTCGTGCTCGAGGAAGCCACTGAACGACCGGTAGGCGGCGGCTGCGACCTCGGCGCCGCGGACCAGCTCGGCGCGGATCGCGTCCGGGACCGGCGCGCCGCCCTCGAGCGTGGCACCGTCGACGAGCTGCCGGAAGAAGCCGTCCTCGGCGCCGTTGCGCGCGGCCTGCTCGGCGATGAGCTCGACCTGTCGCTTCGCGGGCGTGACCTGCTCGCGCGTGCCCTGCAGCAGGGTCTCGCGGTAGCCCTCGAGGGCGTCCGGCAGCGCGTGGAGGCGCCCGGCGACGTCCTGCCAGTCGTCGGTCGTCGCGGTCGGCATCAGGTCGAGGACGTCGCGGAACTCCTGCGCGGGGCTCGCGATCACGTTGAGGTTCCGCAGGTGCAGCTTCCGCTCGTGCGACTCGACGACCAGGTCGAGCTCCGCGCCGAGGTCGGTCTTCGTCACGCGGTCCACGTCGTCCGCGGCCTCGGCTGCGTCGAGGGCGCGGCGGGCGGAGCGGGCAGCGTCGGCCATCGCGTCGGCACCGGCGGGCGAGGTGTCGCCGTACCCGTCGGTGCGCCCCGGGACACCGATGTAGGTGGCGACGGTGGGGTCGAGGTCGACGAGGGTGGACACCCAGTCCTCGGCGACGCGGTCGACGGCGGACGGCTGGCGGACGGGTCGGGCTTCGCTCATGGTCCGACCCTACCGATCGGCGCGACGCAGGCCGAGGTCCTGCTCACCGGACGCGGGCGGCGACGCGAGACGCCGGCGTCGGGTCCGCGCCGTCGGGTCCGCGAGACGGGGGCGTCGACGCGGGACACCCCCTTCTGAGCGAGACGCCGTCGGATCCGGCGGCGTCTCGCCGAGCCGGCGGCGTCTCGCCGAGCCGGCGGCGTCTCGCCGAGCCGGCGGCGTCTCGGCGCCAGCACGGCGTCTCGGCGCCAGCACGGCGCGAGGCGACGGACGACGGACGGGAGGCACGGTGCCAGCTGGCACCGTGCCTCCCGTCCGGGGTGGTCGCGTCGCGACCCGTGGCGCTCAGGTCCGCAGCGCTCGGACCGCGGCGCTCAGTGCGCCGCGGCCTCCCAGTTCGGGCCGACGCCGACGGAGACGTCGAGCGGCACGCTCAGCTCGGCGGCCGCTCCCATCCGCGTCCGCAGGATCTCCTCGACGCGCTCCTGCTCGCCGGGCGCGACCTCGAGGATGAGTTCGTCGTGCACCTGGAGCAGCAGGTGCGACTCGAGCGAGCCCTCGCGCAGGTCCTCGTCGACACCGAGCATCGCGATCTTCATGATGTCGGCGGCCGAGCCCTGGATCGGCGCGTTCAACGCGGCGCGCTCGGCGTTCTCGCGCAGCACGCGGTTCGGGCTCTTCAGGTCGGGGAACGGACGACGGCGACCGAAGATCGTCTCGGTGTAGCCGTCCTCGCGGGCCTGCTCGACGACGCCCCGGAGGTAGTCGCGCACGGCGCCGAACCGGGCGAAGTACTCGTTCATGAGCGTCCGGGCCTCGGACTGCTCGATGCGGAGCTGCTTCGACAGGCCGAACGGGCTGAGACCGTACGCCAGGCCGTACGACATCGCCTTGACCTTGGTGCGCATCTCCGGCGTCACGTCCGCAGGCTCGACCGAGAAGACGCGGGCGCCGACGAAGCGGTGCAGGTCCTCGCCCTCGTTGAAGGCCTGGATCAGCCCGGGGTCGCCGGACAGGTGCGCCATGATGCGCATCTCGATCTGCGAGTAGTCGGCGGTGACGAGCGTCGTGTACGGCTCGGCGACCGCGAAGGCCGACCGGATGCGGCGTCCGACGGCGGTCTTCACCGGGATGTTCTGCAGGTTCGGGTCGGTCGACGAGACGCGGCCGGTGCTCGTGCCGGTCTGCTCGTAGCGGGTGTGGATGCGCCCGTCGACGACGGCGGCGTCGAGCGTGTCGACGATCTGCCGGAGCTTCGTCGCGTCACGGTGCTGCAACAGCAGGCCGAGGAAGGGGTGCGGGTGCTGCTCCTGCAGGTCGGCGAGACTCGCGGCGTCGGTCGAGAAGCCCGTCTTCGTCTTCCGGGTCTTCGGCATCGCGAGCTCGGTGAACAGGACCTCCTGCAGCTGCTTCGGCGAGCCGAGGTTCACCTCGTGCCCGATCTCGGCGAAGGCCTGCTGCGCGAGCTCGGCGGCCCGCTCCCCCAGGTCGTGCGACAGCCCGGTCAGCACGGGACGGTCGATGCCGACACCGATGGTCTCCATGCCCGCGAGCACCGGGACGAGCGGCAGCTCGATCGTGTCGAGGACACGGAGCGAGGACTCGTCGACCCGCGAGCGCAGGGCGGTGTCGACGCGCAGGACGTACCAGGCGTGCACGCCGACGTTCACCGGCTCGGTCTCGGGGACGAGCTGGTTCGGGTCGGCAGTCGGCAGTTCCTCCCCGAGCTCCTGGTAGACGAGGTCGGCGAGGGGCTGCCCCTGCTTGCCGGGCTGTGCGAGCCACCCGGTGATGCGGGCGTCGCCGGCGATGCCGTTCACGGTGATGCCGACCGTGCCGAGAGCCTTGATCGCGGCCTTGGCATCGTGGAAGTGCTTCGGGGCGTCGGAGGCGAACCACGCCGCGAGCTGCTCGTAGTCCTTCGCGCCGCTGCCGCCGGGCACCAGGACGGCGTCGTCGTGGGTGGCGATGCCGATCGCGCTGAGGCGGCCGTCGATGACCTCGACCGCGACGCCGAACCCGTTCTCGGCGTCGTTCGCGCCCTTGCGCTCGAGCCAGTAGCCGAGCTCCTCGTCGATGACCGTTGTGACCTTGGGTGGGGTGGGGGCGCCGCTGTCGACCGAACCGGGGGCGTCGCTCAAATCGCTCGGCTCGCCGGTGCCCGCGACCTTGAACACACGGTCGAGCAGGGTGCGGAACTGCAGCTTCGCGAAGAGGTCGCGCACCGCCTGCTCGTCGAGCGGTCGGAGCGCGACGTCGCCGGGGCCCACGGGCAGCTCGACGTCGTTGACGAGCCGGTTCAGCCTGCGGTTCCGGATCGCCCGGTCCTTCTGCTCGCGCAGGTTGTTGCCGACGACGCCCTTGATCTCGTCGGCGTGCTCGAGCACCCCGTCGAGCGAACCGTACGCGGTGATCCACTTCACCGCGGTCTTCTCGCCGACCTTGTCGATGCCGATCAGGTTGTCGCTGGTCTCCCCCACGAGGGCGGCGATGTCCGGGTACTGGTGGGGCTCGATGCCGTAGCGCTCGTACACCTTGTCGCGGTCGTAGCGGGTGAGCTCAGAGACGCCGCGCACCGAGGGGTAGAGCAGCGTGACGTCGTCGTTGACGAGCTGGATGGAGTCACGGTCACCGGACACGACGTAGACCTGGTAGCCCTGCTCGGACCCCTGGCGGGCGAGGGTCGCGAGGATGTCGTCGGCCTCGTAGTCCTCCTTCGTGACCGTCGTGATGCCCATCGCCTCGAGCGCCTGCTGCAGGAGCGGGATCTGGCCCTTGAACTCCGGCGGGGTCTCCGAGCGGGTGCCCTTGTAGTCCTCGTACTCGCGCGTGCGGAAGGAGAACCGGGAGATGTCGAACGCGACCGCCAGGTGGGTCGGCTTCTCGCGCTGGAGGAGCATGAGCAGCATCGAGATGAAGCCGTGGATGGCGTTCGTGTGCTGCCCCTCGCGGTTCACGAAGCTGTCGACCGGGAGCGCGTAGAAGGCCCGGAAGGCGAGCGAGTGGCCGTCGATGACCATGAGGGTAGGCTTTGCGGAGTCCGACACCCGGACAGCCTACCGACGCCATCCGACACGGGAGTCCTGCGCGCGTGACCGACGAAGCGACCACCACCGGAACCGTCGACGAACGGCTCGCCGACCGCGGCATGGGCGAGCTCGCCACGAAGATGGGCATGGAGATCACCGAGCTGAGCGCTGAGCGTGCCGTCGGGTCGATCCCCGTCGAGGGCAACCGCCAGCCGGTCGGCCTGCTGCACGGCGGCGCGTACGTCGTGCTCGCCGAGAGCCTCGGGTCGATGGCCGCGAACGTGCACGCCGGCCCCGGACGCTACGCCGTCGGCATCGAGCTGAGCGCGTCGCACTCCCGGAGCGCCACGAGCGGCCGCGTCACCGGGACCTGCACGGCGATCCACCTCGGCGGCACCCTGACGACCCACGAGATCGTCCTGACCGACGACGAGGGACGCCGCTGCTCGACCGTGCGGATCACGAACATGATCCGCGAGCGGCGCTAGGGCCACCGACCGCGCTCAGTCCTCCGGCGGTCGCTGCAGCAGCAGGCGCGCGTCCCCGAACCCGAGCCGCCGGTAGAGCCGCTCGCCGACGACGCTCGAGTGCACCACGACGCGCTCCGCACCGGCCTCGTCCGCCACGTCGAGCAGCGCCGCGACGAGGTCGTTCGCCACGCCCCCGCCGCGCAGGTCCGGGTGCACGTAGACGCTCTGCAGCTCGGCCGCGACGCGTCCCCGCGGCCGGTGCGGCACCGGCGGACGGGCGTTCAGCGCGAGCCAGGCCATCCCCAGCACGACACCGCCCCGCTCCGCGACGACGCACCGGTGCCAGTCGGCGTGCTCGCCGGCGAAGGCGGTCATCGCCTCGCGGTACTCCTCGCGGGTCACCGTCGGCCCGCGGCCGTCCTCGTCGACGCTCCACCGCCACCGCAGGTCGGCGACCGCCGACATGTCCGCCGGTCGGGAGGCTCGGATCACCACGTCGTCCATGTCCCCACCCTGCCAGGTCACCGGCTCGGCGGGGCCGACCCACGCCTCCCGTCCGGCGGTCTGCCGCGCACTCGCGCTCGCGCTCGAGCCGTCTCCGACAACGCGCGCGTCGTTCGACGGGTGCGATGTCCTACGGTGCACGGGCATGCGATGCAGGCGCATCGTCCGACACTGCGCGCGTCGATCGACCGGTGCGGTGTCGCAGGATGCACGCACATCGACGGCCGCCGGAGTCGGAACGCAGAGAGCGCCGCCGGACCAGGTCCGGCGGCGCTCTCCGCGTGAGCGAGCGGGTGCTCGTTACTTCTTGGCGCTGAGCTGCTCGATGATCGCCTTCGCGACGTCGTGCATGGTCAGGCGGCGGTCCATGGACGCCTTCTGGATCCAGCGGAACGCCTCGGGCTCGGTGAGGCCCATCTTCTCGTTGAGCAGGCCCTTGGCACGGTCGACGAGCTTGCGGGTCTCGAAGCGCTCGACCAGGTCGGCGACCTCGGCCTCGAGCGTGATGATCTGCTGGTGCCGCGAGAGGGCGATCTCGATCGCGGGGAGCAGGTCGTTCGGGGTGAAGGGCTTGACGACGTAGGCCAGGGCACCGGCCTCGGTCGCACGCTCGACGAGGTCCTTCTGGCTGAACGCCGTGAGGAGGACCACCGGAGCGATGTGGTTCTTGGAGAGCTTCTCGGCAGCGGAGATGCCGTCGAGCTGGGGCATCTTGACGTCCATGACGACGAGGTCCGGGCGGAGGTCGGTCGCGAGCTGGACGGCGGTCTCACCGTCGCCGGCCTCGCCGACCACGTCGAACCCGTTGTCGCGGAGGATCTCGACGATGTCGAGACGGATGAGCGACTCGTCCTCGGCGACGACGACGCGACGCGGTGCTGCTGGGGTTGCTTCTGTGTCACTCACGACCGAGAGCCTACTAGACGGAGCGGGCGGCTTCCGTCAGCTGTGTACGAGTGGCGGGACGCTCGGTGTGCGCAGCCCCGCACGCCGTGAGCAACCTTGTACGAGTGGCGGGACGCTCGGTGTGCGCAGCCCCGCACGCCGTGAGCGACCTTGTACGAGTGGCGGGACGCTCGGTGTGCGCAGCCCCGCACGCCGTGAGCGACCTTGTACGAGTGGCGGGACTCGAACCCGCACGCCGTGAGGCAGAGCATTTTGAGTGCCCCGTGTCTACCGTTCCACCACACTCGCGAGGGCACCAGGCTAGCAGGACCGTCAGCCGGCCCCGGTCGTCACACCGGTACCAGCGGCTGCGGCTCCCCCGCCGGCAGCTCGACGCGGACGGCGTCGCCGGCACGGACCACACCGCCCGTCACGACCACGCCCATCACACCGCCCTTGCGCTCCACCGAGCCGTCCTCGGCCCGACCGAGGACCGCGCGCAGCAGCCCGGGGTCGAAGTCGTTGATCTGCTGGCACGGGTTCCGGAGCCCCGTCACGCGGACGCACGCCTCGTCCCCGAGGTGGAGCAGTGCCCCGGTCGGCAGCCCGAGCAGGTCGACACCGCGCGTGGTGACGTTCTCCCCCATGTCCCCGGGGACGACCACGTGCCCGGCCGCCGCGACCTCGTCGAACACCTCGGCGTGCAGCAGGTGGACCTGCCGCAGGTTCGGCTGCGAGGGGTCGCGGGCGACGCGCGACCGGTGCTGCACCGTCGTGCCGGCATGGGCGTCCCCCTCGACCCCCCACCCGGCGACGAGGGTGATCTCCTCGACGACGGGCTTGCTGAACCGGTGCTCGTCGTCGCGGCTCACCGCGACGACCCGTGCGTTGTCCTGGGAAGTGCTCACGTCTCCATCGTGGCAGACACGGGAGCCCGACCGACAGCGCGACCTGCTCCCGACGCGGCGCCGGTGGGTCCGTCCGGCCTGGGCAGGCGGAGCACGAACCGCGCACCGCCGAGCGTGCCGCCGTCCCCGTGGACGAGGGTGCCGCCGTGGGCGGTCGCGATGCCGCGGGCGATCGGCAGTCCGAGCCCGGCGCCGCCGGACCGGACGTCGCGGGAGTCCTGCAGCCGGACGAGCCGGTCGAACACCCGCTCCCGGTCCGCGAGGGGGATCCCCGGCCCGTCGTCCTCCACCACGAGGACCGCCTCGCCGTCGTCCTCGTCGAGCGTCACGCGCACCGTCCCCGTCCCGCCGGTGGCGCGTGCAGCGTTGTCGACGAGGTTGCCGAGCACCTGGGCCAGCCGGTCCGGATCGACCTCGGCGACGACGGCGCCCGAGGGCAGCTCGGTGTGCAGGGCGACGCCCGGCAGCCGGAGCTCGAGCCGGTCGACCTCGGCACGCAGCCACGGGACGAGGTCGGTCGTCCGTCGGTCGAGGGCGATGCCGCGGTCGAGCCGCGCCATCGTGAGCATGTCGTCGACGAGCCGGGCCGCCCGGTCCGCCTGGCGCACGACGTGCACGGCGAGCACCTCGGTCGTCGCCGGGTCGTCGCCGCCGCTCCGGACGAGGGTGTCCGCTGCTGCGCGGACTCCGGCAACTGGCGTGCGGAGTTCGTGTGCGGCGTCGGACAGGAACCCGCGCACTCGTTCCTCGGCGGCCACGGCCTGGGCCTCCGCGCCCTCGACGGCGTCGAGCATCTCGTCGAACGCGACGGCCACGCGGCCGATCTCGGTGTCGGTCCGCGCGGGCCGGAGACGCCGACCGCGGTCGCCGTCGGCGATGGACCGCGCGGTCGCGGTGACCTCGTCGAGCGGGCGCAGTGCCCGCCGGACGACCAGGACGACGCCGACCACGGCGACCCCGAGGAACGCCGCGGAGGCCCCGCCCATCACCCACGCGAGCTGCGCGAGGGTCTCCTGCACGTCGCGCGTCCCGGCGGTCAGGGTGATGCGGGTGCCGTCGTCGAGGACGGACCGGAGCGTGAGGACACCGTCGTCGTCGCGCACGCTGGACGACACGACGGACGCGCCCGACGTCGCCGCACCGGACCCGGAGGCGGAGCCGGACGACCCGGCCGACGACGACCCGGGGCCCGTCGACCCGGAGGACCGCTCGCGCGCTGCCGGTCCCGGCAGGCCTCCGGGGTCCGGCGGTCCCGAGCGCAGCTGCTCGGGGGTCGGACCGGCCTCGACCGCGGCGCCGTCGGGCTGCACGATCCGCACGGAGAGCCCCTGCGCCGACAGGCGGTCGGCCAGGTCGTCCGCGTCGAGCACCCCGACGAGCGCGGCGGCTGCGGCGGCCCGGTCCCGCAGTCGGTCCTCGACCTGCGCGCGGAGCCGGGCGCCGAGCACCGCCTCGACCGCGACGACGAGCCCGGCGAGCAGGACCGCGAGCAGCACGAGGACCGCGACGACGGTGCGCAGCCGCAGCGACGTCGTGCGCAGCCGACCGCCCGCGGGCATCACGCCGCACCCCGGTCCACGGCGAGCCGGTACCCGAGCCCGCGCACCGTGTGCACGAGTCGGGGCCCGTGCGCCTCCATCTTCCGGCGCAGCGCACTGAGGTGGACCTCGACCAGGTTCGGCGCGATGTCCTCGTACCCCCAGACCTGCGTCGTGATCTGCCCCTTCGAGACCGTTCGACCCCGGCTCTCGGCGAGGAACCGCAGCAGCCGGAACTCGGTGGCGGTCAGGTCGAGCAGGACGCCCCCGCGCCGCACGGTCGCACCCTCGGGATCGAGCACCAGGTCCCCGACCTCGATCACCGAAGGGACCCTCCCGCGCCGCCGCAGCACCGCCGTGACACGAGCCACGAGCTCGGCCATCGCGAACGGCTTCACCACGTAGTCGTCGGCCCCCTCGGCGAACCCGCGCAGTCGGTCGTCGAGCTCGTCCCGCGCGGTCATCATCACCACGGCCGCGTCCGACCGGGTGCGGACCCGCGCTGCGAGCAGGATGCCGCTCGGGCCGGGCAGCATCCAGTCGAGCAGGACGAGGTCCGGGGCGCCACGGTCGAGGTCCTCGGCGATCGAGCGCCCGTCGGACGCCTCGGTCACGACGAAGCCCTCGGCGCGCAGGGTCGCGGCGACGGCGGTGCGGAGGGAGTCGTCGTCCTCGACCACCAGGACACGTGCGGGTGCGTTCACGGCGGACACGGTAGGTGGGCACCGCCTGCAAGGAGCATGGAGGACGCTGGAGGATCCCTGTGCTTCAGTCCTGCTTCAGATTCGAGCTCGACCGTCGTCCTCGTCGCCGGACCGCCCCGGCCCGGTGACACCGACACGGAAGGCACACCATGCAGGACGAACGACACGACCAGCCCGTCACCGCTCCGGACCGTCGTCGACGCACGCTGCGTCGCGTGGGCATCGGCTCCGCGGCCGCTGCGGCGCTGCTCCTCGGCGGACTCGGCGTGACCGCGGCCGTCGCCGACGGCTCGGGCGCACCGAGCGCACCGAGCGCACCGACGGGAGCACCCAGCGGCGCTCCGAGCGGTGCACCCAGCGGCGCTCCCACGCCCGGCGCGAAGGGCGCACCCGTCGCACCGGGTACCGAGGGCACCGGGAAGGGCGCTGCTCCGGCCCCGGGCTGCGTGGCTGCCCCGCCGGCAGCCGGCGACGCACCGAAGCCGAAGGACGGCGACGCACCGAAGCCCCCGACGGGATCCGACGCGCCGAAGCCGCCGACGGACGAGAAGGCACCGGCGCCGAAGGACGGCGACGCGCCGACCCCGCCGAAGGGTTCGGACGCTCCGAAGCCGCCGCAGCCGGACCAGGACCGCGGCACGGACGGGTCCGGCACCCACGCGCCGACCTCGGGGTCCTGAGCCAGGCGGAGGGGCGCGGGAGGCGCACGTCGTCGGCTGACCGGTCGACGCACGTCGCGCCTCCCGGCCCGTCCGGCGTGACCGGGGTCGACCGCGGACGCCGACCGCCGGCCACGGGTACCGTCGGTGACCTCGCGGACCGAGCGGAAGGGGCACCCGTGGACTCTCGTGCCGTGCGGTCGTTCCGCGCGTTCGTCGTGGTCACGGGCGTCGTCGCGATCGTGCTCGGCATCGTCGCCGTGGTCTGGCCCGAGCCGTCCCTCGTCCTCGTCGCACTCGTCTTCGGCGTCTACCTGGTCGCGGCGGGCTCGATGCGTGTCGTCGCGGCCGTGCGCGGTCACGGCACGACCGCCGTCTGGCGCTGGACGTCGGGCACCGTCGGCAGCCTGGTCGGGGTCGCCGGTCTGGTGACCCTCGTCGACCCGGCCGTCCCGCTGCTGGTCTACGCCGTGCTCGCCGGGGTGGCGTTCCTGCTCGAGGGCGTCGCCGCGCTCGTGGGCGCGTTCGTGGGGCACCCTGGGTCGTCGCGACTGCCGACCGTGGTGAGCGGACTGCTCTCGCTCATCGGCGGTGTGGTCGTGCTCGTCGCTCCCGGACTGGCACTGACGGTGTTCACGGTGTTCTCGGGCATCGCCCTGGTCGTCGTCGGCGCCGCGGCGCTCCTGCTGCTGCCGCCGCGCGCGGCTGCTCGCCGCTGAGGCGCACCGAACGCAGCCGTGCACCGTCGGGGTGCCTCGTCGCACTGCTGCCCGCGGCGACGCTACGCGCTCCCGGTGCCGAAGAGCAGCCCCAGCCCGTAGGTCACGACGGCCGCCCCGAACCCGATCGCGAGCTGCCGGAGCGCGCGCTTGAGCGGCGAGGCCCCGCTCAGCACGCCCACGACCGCGCCGGTGCCGAGGAGCGCGATGCCGACCAGCACGGCCGCGAGGACGATCGCCGGCCACCCCTCGAGCCCGAACAGGTACGGCAGCACCGGGATGATCGCACCCGAGGCGAAGAAGCAGAAGCTCGAGACGGCCGCGCTCGTCCCGCTCCCCACGGCCTCGTGCTCGTCGGCCGCGGTGGCCGCGGTGACCGTCCGACCGCCGAGCACCTCTGCCGCGTGCTCCTGCGCCGCGGCCTCGTCCATGCCCCGCGCACGGTAGACGAGGGCGAGCTCGTTCGCGTCGACGTCCAGGTCGGCGACCGCCCGCCCGGCCTCGGGGTGCGGTGCGGAGGCGTCGAGCAGTTCGCGCTGCGACCGCACCGACACGTACTCCCCCGCTCCCATCGACAGCGCGCCGGCGAGCAGCCCGGCGATGCCGCTGAGGAGCACGAAGTGCCGGTCGGCACCCGAGGCGCTGATGCCGATGATCAGCGCGAGGTTCGAGACGAGTCCGTCGTTGGCCCCGAACACGGCGGCGCGGAAGGTGCCCGACAGGCGCATCCGACCACGGTTCGCGAGGCCCCGGACGACCTCGCCGTGGATCCGCTCGTCGGCCGCCATGCGTGCGGTCGCGTCGTCGTCGTCGGCGTAGGGCGAGCGGTCCTCGGCGCGCTGCATGAGCGCGAGGACGAACACCGACCCGAACCGCTTCGCGAGCGCGGCGAGGACTCGGGTGCGCAGACTGCCGCGGAGCGGTCGGCCGACGTCGTCGCCGAGCAGGTCGAGCCAGTGCTGCTCGTGCCGTCCCTCCGCCTCGGCCAGCGCCGCGAGGATCTCGCGCTCCTCGCCGGAGCGGCGCGTCGACAGGTTCCGGTAGACGGCTGCCTCGGCCCGCTCGTCCGCCAGGTAGCGGCGCCAGCGGCGGACGTCGGCTGCGGTCGGTGCGGTGGGGCGGTCGTCCTGGAGGCTCACGGCACCGATCCTGCCCGCTCACCTCGACGCGTGGTCGCGCCGCACCGCGGGTGGCCGGTTCCGGCACGTCGAGGCCGCCGCCCGGCCGCGATGAGACGCCCCCGTGACTGTGAGACGCCGCCGTCGCGGCGGGACGCAGTCGTTGCGGCGAGACGCCGCCGTCGCGGCGGGACGCCGCTGAATCCGGCGGCGTCTCCCTCGCTCCGGTCCGTCTCGCGCCGACGCCGGCGTGTCGAGACGCCGCTGACCGGACGGCGTGGGCGTGGGAGACGCGACAGGGCGCGGACCGGAGGCCGTGCGCGGTGTCGCGCCGTGCCTCCCGTCCGCGCCCTGTCGGCGTGCTGACCGGGTGCGGTGACCGGGGTCAGTCCCTGACGTAGGCGGGAGCCGCCTCGGCGTGCGCGTCGCCGACGCGGTGCACGCGCAGGTCGTTCGTCGAGCCCTCGAGTCCGGGGGGCGAACCCGCCGTCACGATCACCCGGTCGCCGGGGGCGGCGAGACCGTTCGCGAGCAGCACGTCGTCGACCTGCGAGAACAGCTCGTCGGTGTGGGTCTTGCGCTCCACCAGGAACGAGCGGACACCCCAGGTGAGCGCCATGCGGCGACGCGTGGCCTCGTTCGGGGTGAAGGCGATGATCGGCAGGCCGTGGCGGAGCCGCGACATGCGACGTGCCGAGTCACCGGACTCGGTGAAGACGCAGAGGTAGGACGCCTCGGTGAACTCCGCGATCTCGACCGCGGCGAGCGTGATCGCACCACCGAGCGTGCGCGGCTTCGTGCCGAGCGGGGCGATGCGCTCGAGACCGTGGTCCTCGGTCGACTCGACGATGCGGGCCATCGTGCGGACGGTCTGCACGGGGTACTCGCCGACGCTGGTCTCACCCGAGAGCATGACCGCGTCCGCACCGTCGAGGACGGCGTTCGCGACGTCGGAGGTCTCGGCACGGGTCGGGATCGGCGACGAGATCATCGACTCGAGCATCTGCGTCGCGACGATGACCGGCTTCGCCATGCGACGGGACAGCTCGACGGCGCGCTTCTGCACGATCGGCACGGCCTCGAGCGGGAGCTCGACACCGAGGTCACCGCGGGCGACCATGATGCTGTCGAAGGCGTCGATGATCTCCTCGAGCGCGTCGACGGCCTGCGGCTTCTCGACCTTGGCGATGATCGGGAGGCGCTTGCCCTCCTCGTCCATGATCTCGTGGGCACGGTCGACGTCGGCGGCGTTGCGCACGAACGACAGTGCGATGAGGTCGGCGCCCTGGCGGATCGCCCAGCGGAGGTCCGCCTCGTCCTTCTCGCTCAGCGCGGGGACGTTGACGGCGACGCCGGGCAGGTTGATGCCCTTGTTGTTCGAGACCGTGCCGGCGACGACCACCTCGGTGCGCACGCGCACGCCGTCGGTGTCGAGCACGCGCAGGCGGACACGGCCGTCGTCGATGAGCAGCGGGTCGCCGGGCTTGACGTCCTGCGGCAGGCCCTTGAACGTCGTGCCGCAGATCTCCTTCGAGCCGGGGACGTCCTCGGTGGTGATCGTGAAGACGTCGCCGACGGCGAGCTCGTGCGGGCCGTCGGCGAACTTCGCGAGGCGGATCTTCGGACCCTGCAGGTCGACGAGGATCGCGACCGGCTTGCCGAGGTCCGCAGCGGCGCGACGGACGTTCTCGTAGTTCGCCTCGTGGACGCTGTAGTCACCGTGGCTGAGGTTGAGGCGGGCGACGTCGACGCCCGCTTCGATGATCTCCTTGACGGTCTCGTAGTCCGACGTAGCCGGACCGAGCGTCGAAACGATCTTTGCGCGTCTCAATGGATTCCTTCGTGTGGTGGGTGGTGCCGGTTTCCGCGCTGTGGGGCCGCGCGGAACGAGAGCAGGCCACCAGCACCCTATCGAGTGCCGGTGGCCTGCTGCTCATCGGTGGACCGGTGTTCCGTGTGCGTTCACGGCGTCAGACCGTGAGTGCGCGGTCGGTCGCCTTGACCGGTGCCGGCAGGATCGTCGAGCCCTCGAGGTACGCATCGACCTTCGAGGCAGCGGCGCGCCCCTCGGCGATCGCCCAGACGATGAGCGACTGGCCGCGGCCGGCGTCGCCCGCGACGAACACGCCGGGCTCGTTCGTCGAGTAGTCCGCCTGACGCGCGACCGCGCCGGACACCGTCGTGGGCAGTCCGAGCTGCGGCTCGATCGTGTCCGTCTCGGGGCCGGTGAAGCCCATCGCGATGAGGACCAGGTCCGCCGGGATCTCCCGCTCGGTGCCGGCCTTCGGGACACGACGGCCGTCGAGGTACTCGGTCTCGGCGACCCGCAGCGCGCGGACCTCGCCGGCGCTGTTGCCGAGGAACTCGACGGTCGAGGCGAGGAAGTGCCGCTCGCCGCCCTCCTCGTGGGCGCTCGTGACCTCGAAGACGGTCGGGAACATCGGCCAGGGCTGCTCGGACGGACGCTCGAGCGGCGGCTGCTTGCCGATCGCCAGGTTCGTCACGCTGAGGGCGCCCTGGCGGTGGGCCGTGCCGATGCAGTCCGCACCGGTGTCGCCGCCGCCGATGACGACGACGTGCTTGCCCTCGGCCGTGACCTGGTTGTCGACGGTCGTCCCCGCGTTCGCCTTGTTCTGCTGGACGAGGTACTCCATGGCGTAGTGCACGCCCGCCAGGTCGCGCCCGGGGATCGGCAAGTCACGCGGCACCGTCGCACCGGTCGCGACGACGACCGCGTCGTAGCGGGACTTCAGGTCGTCCCACGTGATGTCGACGCCGATCTCGACGCCGGCGCGGAAGCGGGTGCCCTCGGCCTGCATCTGCGCGAGGCGCGCGTCGATCTGGCGCTTCTCCATCTTGAAGTCCGGGATGCCGTAGCGGAGCAGCCCGCCGATCCGGTCGTCACGCTCGTAGACGGCGACGGTGTGCCCCGCCCGCGTCAGCTGCTGGGCGGCGGCGAGGCCGGCGGGACCGGAGCCCACGACCGCGACGGTCTTGCCCGTCAGGCGCTCCGGCGGGTGCGGGGTCACCCAGCCGTTCTTGTAGGCCTCGTCGATGATCGAGACCTCGACCTGCTTGATGGTCACCGGCGGCTGGTTGATGCCGAGCACGCAGGACGCCTCGCACGGGGCCGGGCACAGCTTGCCGGTGAACTCCGGGAAGTTGTTCGTGGCGTGCAGCCGCTCGATCGCCTGGCGGCCCTCACCACGCCACGTCAGGTCGTTCCACTCCGGGATGAGGTTGCCCAGCGGGCAGCCCTGGTGGCAGAAGGGCACGCCGCAGTCCATGCAGCGACCGGCCTGCCGCTTCAGGGCGCCGGACTCCTGCTGCTCGTAGACCTCCTTCCAGTCCATGAGCCGCACGGGGACGGGTCGACGGGGCGGGAGCTCGCGCTCCTGCACCTTGAGGAAGCCCTTCGGGTCAGCCACGGTTCGCCTCCTGCTCGTGCTGGGTGGTGCTGGGGATGGACGTGGGGGTCGCGGTGCGGTCAGCCACCGGTCACCTCCAGGATGCGGTTCCAGACGACCGTGCCGTCCGGGTCGAGGCCCTCGTCGACCGCCTGCTGACGGGTCGCGAGCACCGCGGCGTAGTCGCGCGGCAGCACCTTGACGAAGTCGCCCAGGTCACCGGACTCGAGCAGGTCGCCGGCGACGGTCGACCCGGTCTCCGCGAGGTGCTGCCGGAGCAGGTCGGTGACGATCTCGACGTCGGCGCTGTCGAGCTCCTCGAGCCGCAGCTCACCGGTCGCGAGCGCGTCGGCGTTCACGTGCTCCCGACGGAGCCCGCGCACGTACGCGGTGCCGCCGGACATGCCGGCGCCGAGGTTCCGACCGGTCTCGCCCAGGATCAGCGCGAGCCCGCCGGTCATGTACTCGAGTGCGTGGTCGCCCACACCCTCGACGACCGCCGTGGCGCCGGAGTTCCGGACGAGGAAGCGCTCACCCACGATGCCGCGGATGAACATGCTCCCCTGCGTCGCACCGTAGCCGATGACGTTGCCGGCGATGACGTTCTCCGACGGGTCGAAGCCGGACTCGGTGTCCGGGCGGACGACGATCGCGCCGCCGGACAGGCCCTTGCCGACGTAGTCGTTGCTGTCGCCGACCAGGCGGAGCGTGATGCCTGCGGGCAGGAACGCACCGAGCGACTGTCCGGCCGACCCGCGCAGCGTGACGTCGATCGACCCGGCGGGCAGGCCGTGCTCGCCGTGCCGCAGCGTGACCTCGTGGCCGAGCATGGTGCCGACGGCCCGCTCGGTGTTGCGGATCGGCAGGTCGAGCGCGACGGAGCCGCCGTGCTCGAGGACGTCCGCCGTCTGCGCGATGAGCTGCACGTCGAAGTGCTCGTCGAGCTCGTGGTCCTGCTCGCGGACGTGTCGGCGAGGCTCGTCGCGGGCGAACTCCGGTCCGTGCAGCACGGGCGCGAGGTCGAGCCCGGAGGCCTTCCAGTGCTCGATCGCACGGTCGGTGTCGAGCGCGTCGACCTGCCCGATCGCCTCGTCGAGGGAGCGGAACCCGAGCTCGGCGAGGAGCTCTCGCACCTCTTGCGCGATGAACTCGAAGAAGTTCACGACGAACTCGGGCTTGCCCGTGAAGCGCTTGCGGAGTTCGGGGTTCTGCGTCGCGACCCCCACCGGGCAGGTGTCCAGGTGGCAGACGCGCATCAGGATGCAGCCCTCGACGACGAGCGGAGCCGTCGCGAAGCCGTACTCCTCGGCGCCGAGCAGCGCCGCCACGACCACGTCGCGGCCGGTCTTCATCTGCCCGTCGACCTGCACGACCACCCGGTCGCGCATGCCGTTCAGCATGAGGGTCTGCTGGGTCTCGGCCAGGCCGATCTCCCACGGGGTGCCCGCGTGCTTGAGCGAGTTGAGCGGGGACGCCCCCGTCCCGCCGTCGTGGCCGGAGACGAGCACGACGTCGGCCAGGGCCTTCGTCACGCCGGCGGCGACCGCGCCGATGCCGGACTGGCTCACCAGCTTCACGTGGACGCGAGCGGACGGGTTCGCCCGCTTGACGTCGAAGATGAGCTGCTTGAGGTCCTCGATGGAGTAGATGTCGTGGTGCGGCGGCGGCGAGATGAGCCCGACACCGGCGGTCGCGTGTCGGGTGCGCGCGACCCAGGGGTAGACCTTCGTCGGGGGTAGCTGCCCGCCCTCGCCGGGCTTCGCGCCCTGCGCCATCTTCAGCTGGATGTCGGTGGCGTGCGTCAGGTACATGCTCGTGACGCCGAAGCGCCCGGACGCGACCTGCTTGATCGCGCTGCGGCGCTCGGGGTCGAGCAGGCGCTCGACGTCCTCGCCGCCCTCGCCCGTGTTCGAGCGCGCGCCGAGACGGTTCATCGCGATCGCGAGGGTCTCGTGGGCCTCTTGTGAGATCGACCCGTAGGACATCGCGCCCGTGTTGAACCGCTTGACGATCGACTCGATCGGCTCGACCTCGTCCAGCGCGATCGGCTTCCGGACGCCGTGGCGGAACCGGAACAGCCCGCGGAGCGTCATGAGTTCCTCGGACTGGTCGTCGACCGCCTGCGAGTACTCGCGGAAGATGTCGTACCGACGCGCACGCGTGGCGTGCTGCAGCCGGAAGACCGTGTCCGGGTTGAACAGGTGCGGCGGACCCTCACGGCGCCACTGGTACTCACCGCCGGTCTGCAGCCGCTCGTGCGAGAGCACCGCGCCGTCCTGCGGGTACGCCTGCGCGTGCCGCTCGGCGTTCTCCTTCGCGATCACCTCGATGCCGACCCCGCCGAGGATCGACGACGTCCCGGTGAAGTACTTGTCGACGAACTCCTGGCTGAGTCCGACCGCCTCGAACGCCTGGGCGCCGGCGTAGCTGGACACGGTGGAGATGCCCATCTTCGACATGATCTTCAGAACGCCCTTGCCGAGCGCCTTGATGACGTTCTTCACGGCCTGCTCCGGCGTGATGCCGGTGATCATGCCCGAGCGCACGAGGTTCTCGCACGTCTCCATCGCCAGGTACGGGTTGATCGCCGAGGCGCCGTACCCGATCAGGGTGGCGACGTGGTGGACCTCGCGCACGTCGCCGGCCTCGACGATGAGCCCGACCTTCATGCGCTGCTCGGTGCGGATGAGGTGGTGGTGCACGGCCGCGAGGAGCAGGAGGCTCGGGACGGGCGCCTGCTCGGCGTTGCCGTCACGGTCGGACAGCACGATGAACTGCTTGCCCGACTCGATCGCCTGGTCGACCTCGTCGCAGACCGCCGCGATGCGCTTCTGCATCGCCTTCTTGCCCGCGTCGACGCGGTACAGGCCCTTGATCGTCACCGTGAGGTGGCGACCGGACTCCGTCTCGAAGTGCTGGATCTTCGCCAGCTCGTCGTTGTCGATGACCGGGAAGTCGAGCACGATCTGCTTCGCGTGCTCGGGCCCGGCGCTCAGCAGGTTGCGCTCCGGCCCGAGGCCCATCCCCATCGAGGTGATGACCTGTTCACGGATCGAGTCGAGCGGCGGGTTCGTCACCTGCGCGAACTGCTGCGTGAAGTAGTCGAACAGCAGACGGGGACGCTCGGAGAGCACGGCGATCGGCGTGTCCGAACCCATGGCACCGAGCGGCTCCGCGCCGGTCTGCGCCATCGGGCGGAGCAGGATGCGCACTTCTTCCTCGGTGTAGCCGAAGGCACGCTGGCGCCGGGTGACGGACGCCGGGGTGTGCACGATGTGCTCGCGCTCCGGGAGGTCGCTCAGGTTGATGCGGCCCTCGTCGAGCCACTGCGCCCAGGGCCCCGAGGTCGCCAGCTCGCGCTTGACCTCGTCGTCCTCGATGATCCGCCCGGCCTCGGTGTCCACGACGAACATCCGGCCGGGGCGCAGGCGGCCCTTGCGCACGACCTTGGCCGGCGGGACGTCGATGACACCCGTCTCCGACCCCATCACGATGAGCCCGTCGTCGGTCACCAGGAATCGCCCGGGGCGCAGGCCGTTGCGGTCGAGCGTCGCACCGACGACCGCTCCGTCGGTGAACGTGATCGCCGCCGGTCCGTCCCACGGCTCCATGAGCATCGAGTGGTACTCGTAGAACGCCCGGAGGTCCGGGTCCATCCCGACCTGGTTCTCCCAGGCCTCCGGCACCATCATCGACACCGCGTGCGGCAGCGAGCGGCCGGTCAGGGTGAGCAGCTCGAGGGTCTCGTCGAACGACGCCGAGTCGCTCGCGCCCGGGCTGACGATCGGCAGCAGCGGGGCGAGGTCGCCGAGGAGCTCGCTCTCGAGCTGCGACTGGCGCGCCCGCATCCAGTTGCGGTTGCCACGGACGGTGTTGATCTCACCGTTGTGCGCGAGCGTGCGGAACGGCTGCGCGAGCGGCCAGGACGGGAACGTGTTGGTCGAGTACCGGGAGTGCACGATCGCGAGCTTCGACGCGAAGCGCTCGTCGCTGAGGTCCGGGTAGAACGGCTCGAGCTGGAGCGTCGTGACCATGCCCTTGTAGACCATCGTCCGGCTCGACAGCGACATGAAGTAGACCTCGACGCCGTGCTCCGCGCGCTTGCGCAGCCGGAACGCCTGCCGGTCGAGGGCGATCCCGCTCCACGCGGCACCGTGCACGTCGTGCCGGGTCGAGGCCACGAAGAGCTGCTCGAACGCCGGCATCGCCGCACGCGCGAGCGTGCCCAGCACGTCGGGTCGCACGGGCACCTCGCGCCAGCCGAGCACCTTGAGGCCCTCTTCGCGGGCGATGCGCTCGACGGCGCCCTTCACCGCATGGCGCTCGTCCTCGTCGACGGGCAGGTACGCCGTGCCGACGGCGTACTCCCCCGCCGCGGGCAGGTCGAAGTCGACCTCGTCGCGGAGGAACGCGTCCGGCACCTGGCACAGGATGCCCGCACCGTCACCGGTGCCGGCGTCGGACCCCACGGCACCACGGTGCTCGAGGTTCCGGAGCGCGCCGAGCGCGGCGTCGACGATGTCGTGCCCGGCGGTGCCGCGGAGCGTCGCGACCATCGCGAGGCCGCAGGCGTCCTTCTCGTTCGCCGGGTCGTACGCACCCGTGGCCTCGGGCACGGCCGAGAAGCGTCGGTGCGCCGGCTGCAGGGAGCGCGTCGAACGGGGGGCAGGGTCTGGCTGGAGCGCCATGGGGAACCGTCCTCACGAGGAAGTGGAACAGGGACGTCGGTGGCCCGGTGGTGCGTTCCGCCCGAGCGGGCGGGACTGGTGCCCGTGCGCGTCGCCGTGGAGGGTGCGCAGACGACGCGCGAGGTGGCGGGGCCACTCGTGGTGACCCGACCGTGCGGAGGGTGCTCCGTGGCCGGCGGGTGCCGTCCGCGGAGCGGGTGCTGCCGGTCGCGGAGTTACCGCGCGCGGCCTGCTGCAGGGACCGGATCGGCGTCGACGTCGGTCGCCGGAGCGTCGTCGTCGTGTTCCGACCAGGTGTCGTCCGAGTCTACATCGGAGGTCCGACGCGGCTCGCGACCCGGCAGGTACGGGCTCGGCTCCGCACCGGTGTGCCGACGCGTCTGCACGAGGAAGATCACGATGCCGAGCAGGATCGCGGCGAAGGACATCCACACGTTGGTGCGGATCCCGAAGAAGGTCTCGCTCGTGTCGACGCGGATGGACTCGAGCACCGAACGGCCGGTGCCGTACCAGATCAGGTAGAGCGCCATGACCTTGCCCCACTGCAGCCGGAAGCGCTTGTCGAGCAGCAGGATCACGACGACGCCGACGACGTTCCAGATGATCTCGTAGAGGAAGGTCGGGTGGAAGAGCGTGCCCTCGGGCAGGCCCTTCGGGAACGCGGCGTTCGTCGACTCGATCTCGAGACCCCACGGCAGGCTCGTCGGCATGCCGAAGAGCTCGTGGTTGAAGTAGTTGCCGAGGCGGCCGAAGGCCTGGGCGAGCAGGACGCCCGGGGCGATGGCGTCGATCAGGGTCGAGAAGCGCAGGCCGACCTGGCGGCACCCGATGTACGCGCCGAGCGATCCGAGGATGAGCGCGCCGAAGATCGCCAGGCCGCCCTCCCACACGTAGAGGAACGACAGCGGGTCACGCCCGGGACCGAAGTAGTCGCTCACGTGCGTGAACACGTGGAAGAGTCGACCGCCGATGATGCCCGCCGGCACCGCCCAGATCGCGATGTCGATGATGATCCAGCGCTCGACCCCGCGTGCGTTGAGCCGACGGTTCGCCAGCACGACGGCAGCGACGATGCCCAGCAGGATGCAGATGGCGTACGCGTGGATCCGGAAGTCGAGCGGCAGTGACAACCCGAAGACGTCGCGTACCCAGGCGGTCAGGTCGAAGTACTGCCACGCGGTGCTCGGGCTCGGGATGCTCAGGAGGGGCATGGAGGTGCTGTCGCCTTTCGGTGCTGGACGGCCGCGGTGCCGCTGGAGGGTCGGCCCCGCTCACTGTAGCGCGGGAACCGCGCCCACCAGGAACCAGGGGGCCGGTCCTGTGGGAACCGTGACCGGGACGGACGGGAGGCGCGGTACCGGTGAGCCGGTCGGCCCACCCGCACCGCGCCTCCCGTCCGCACGGGGTGGCCGCGTCAGCCGCGCGCGGCGCCGCCGGTCAGGTCGGCCGCGCGGTCGGCGACCCCCTGGACGCCGAGGTCGGCGAGGGCACGCACGAAGGCGGAGCCGATGATCGCGCCGTCCGCGTACTCGAGCACCTCGCGCACCTGGTCGGCGGTCGAGATGCCGAGGCCGACGCACGTGCGCTCCACGCCGGCGTCACGGAGTCGTGACACGACGGTGCGGGCGGCGGTGTCGACACCGACCCGTGCACCGGTGACGCCCATCGTCGACACCGCGTAGACGAAGCCGCGACTCGAGTGGACCGCCTGCTCCATGCGGGCGTCCGTCGAGGACGGCGCCGCGAGGAACACTCGGTCGAGCCCGGTGCGCTCGGACGCATCGATCCAGGCGCGCCCCTCGTCCGGGATGAGGTCCGGCGTGATCAGCCCGGACGCGCCGGCCGAGACCAGGTCGTCGGCGAAACGGTCCACGCCGTAGCGGAGCACCGGGTTCCAGTACGTCATCACGAGGACGGGGACGTCGACCCGGTTCGTGATCTGGTCGACCGCGTCGAAGACCTGCGCGACACGGAAGCCGTTCGCCAGGCTCTCCTCGGCCGCGCGCTGGATGACCGGGCCGTCCATCACGGGGTCGGAGTACGGCAGGCCGAGCTCGATGACGTCGACGCCGTTCTCGGCGAGGGCGACCGCGGCGTCCACGCTCGTCTGCAGGTCGGGGAAGCCGGCGGGCAGGTAGCCGACGACGGCTCCGGCACGCTCGGCATTGGCGGTGTCGATCGTCGTCGCGACCGACCGGTTCGTCCCGGTGTTCGTCACAGCTGCACCGCGTTCTCGTCGAGGATGCCGAAGTAGCGACTGGCGGACGCGACGTCCTTGTCGCCACGTCCGGACAGGGACACCAGCACGACGCCGTCCGGGCCGAGCTCCTTGCCGAGCGTGATCGCGCCGGCCAGGGCGTGCGCCGACTCGATCGCCGGCAGGATGCCCTCGGTGCGGGCGAGCAGGCGGAAGGCCTCCATCGCCTCGGTGTCGGTGACCGGGCTGTACTGCGCGCGGCCGATCGACGCCAGGTAGGCGTGCTCCGGGCCGACGCTCGGGTAGTCGAGGCCAGCGGAGATGCTGTGGCTCTCGATGGTCTGGCCGTCCTCGTCCTGCATGAGGTACGACATCGTGCCCTGGAGCACACCGGTGCGGCCGAGCGAGATGCTCGCGGCGTGCCGACCGGTCTCGATGCCGTCGCCGCCCGCCTCGAAGCCGTGCAGCCGGACGGACTCGTCGTCGAGGAACGCCTCGAAGATGCCCATCGCGTTCGACCCACCGCCGACGCACGCGGCGACGGCGTCCGGCAGGCGACCGACACGGTCGAGGACCTGCTGACGGGCCTCTTCCCCGATCACCTTGTGGAACTCGCGGACCATCTCCGGGAACGGGTGCGGTCCCGCGACGGTGCCGAGCAGGTAGTGCGTCGAGTCGACGTTCGCCACCCAGTCGCGCAGGGCGTCGTTGATGGCGTCCTTGAGGGTGCGCGAGCCGGTCTCGACGGGGATCACCTCGGCGCCGAGCAGCCGCATCCGGGCGACGTTCAGGGCCTGGCGCTCGGTGTCGACCGCGCCCATGTAGACGACGCAGTCCATGCCGAACAGGGCCGCGGCCGTCGCGGTGGCGACACCGTGCTGGCCGGCACCCGTCTCCGCGATCAGCCGGGTCTTGCCGAGCCGCTTCGCGACGAGCGCCTGACCGAGCACGTTGTTGATCTTGTGCGAGCCGGTGTGGTTGAGGTCCTCGCGCTTGAGGATGATCCGGGCACCACCGGCGTGCTTCGCGAACCGCGGCGCCTCGGTGATGATCGACGGGCGACCGGTGTACTCGCGCTGGAGCGTGTCGAGCTCCGCGCGGAACGCCGGGTCCGCCCAGGCCTCGCGGAAGGCGGTCTCGAGCTCGTCGAGCGCGAGCACGAGCGACTCGGGGACGAAGCGTCCGCCGAAGTCACCGAAGTACGGGCCCTGCAGGTCACGGAGTGAGGTCACGGTGGGTCTCCCGGGGTGTTCGGTCGCCCCGACGTGCGGAGCGACCGGTGGGACGGTGTCGGTCAGGCGCGCGAGCGGCCGGAGCCGTCCGCTGCGGCGATGAACGACGCGAGGGTGGTGGCGGGGTCCGCGCCCGTGACGAGCGCCTCCCCCACCAGGACGACGTCGGCCCCCGCAGCGCGGTAGTGGGCGACGTCGGCGGGACCGGCGACGGCCGACTCGGCGACGCGCACGACCCCGTCGGGGATGCGGTCGGCGAGCGAGCCGAACAGGTCGCGGTCCAGCGAGAAGTCGGTCAGGTCACGAGCGTTGACGCCGAGGATCCGCGCGCCGGCGTCGAGGCCGCGGGCGACCTCGTCCCCGGAGTGCGCCTCGACCAGGACGCGCATGCCGAGCTGTTCGGCGAGCTCGTGCAGCTCCACGAGCTGCCGCTGCTCCAGCGCCGCCACGATGAGCAGCACCAGGTCGGCACCGGCCGCGCGGGCCTCGAGCACCTGGTACGGCTCCGCGATGAAGTCCTTCCGGAGCACCGGCAGCGACACACGCGCCTTGACCGCCTCGAGGTCGGCGAGGCTGCCGAGGAACTTCCGTCCCTCGGTGAGGACGCTGATCGTCGACGCGCCGCCGCGCTCGTAGTCGGCGGCGAGGGCGGCCGGGTCCTCGATGGGCGCCATGGAGCCACGCGAGGGACTCGCGCGCTTGACCTCGGCGAGGATCTTCACCCGGTCGCCGGGCGCCAGGAACGCGAGGGCGTCGAGGGGCGACGCCACCCGGTCGAGGTCACGTTCGACGTCGGCGGTCGGACGGTCGGCACGACGGGCGGCTGCGTCCTCGAGCGCGCCCGCGACGAGGGTCTCGAGCACGTTCGGCACGGTGACTACTCCGAGTGGTGCTTGGGGACGAACTTCGGACCGTTGACGCCGTAGCCCGCCTTCGCCATCACGGCGCCGACGACGAGACCGATCACCACGACGGCGGCGGAGGCCCAGACGCCCCAGGCCAGGTCGAACCAGAAGAACAGCGTGCCTGCCGCGAAGCCGATCAGCATGATCACGACGGCGGTCCATGCGGCGGGCGAGTGGCCTTCGCCGAGTTCTGCGGGCTCAGTGTTGCTCACGGTGCTCCTCGTTCTGCTCCGGCGCCGTCGTCCGATCGGCGCCGATCCGATCCTACCGTGTCGGTCGTGGGCGACTCCCCCACCGCGCCGACCCCGGGCGTCGCCGCGGTGGTGCCGGCACCGTGCCCGGCGGCAGGTCCGGCGGCAGGGCCGGCGGTCGGGTCGTCCCCGGCGCTCAGGTCGTCCCAGTCCGTGATCGCGTCGCGCTGGGTCGGGGCGGCGGCACGGGCGTCCGCTGCGGCGCCCGCGGTCGCGGCCGCGTACTTCCGCGTCGGGCCGGGCCAGTTCCGCTGCACGACGAACACGACGATGCCGAGGACGACGGCCAGCACACCGCCGGCGATGCCCACGGCGGGCCACGCGGTGACGTCGACCCGGTCGACGACCTGGCGCACGGCCGCGGTGTCGCTGACGCCGGCGACCTCGCCGACCGCGCCCTTCGACGCGGCGACCGGGTCGGCCAACGCACCGATGCCGGTCGCGACGACCGCGAGGCCGAGCAGCACCTCGACCGCCGCGAGCACGACACGGAGCACCCGGCCGGCGATCGTCAACGCGAGGAACAGCGCCAGGCTCGCGATCGCCAGCGCCGTGTACTGCGGCACGACTGCGGCACCGTCGGCGACGACCCGCGGCACGACGGCGGTGCCGGCGTGCAGGTGCACCGTGAACCAGGTCTGGGTCCACGAGAGCATCACGATCCCCGCGACCGCGAGGCCGGCGACGACGACGAGCGGGCGGGAGCGCTTCACGACCGGACCTCGCGCATGCGGTTCGCGGTCGCGACGGCACGCAGGGGTGCGGCGGCCTTGTTGACCGCCTCGACGTGCTCGGTGTGCGGGTCGGAGTCGGCGACGAGTCCGGCGCCGGCCTGCACACGCGCGACTCCGTCCTTGATGAGGGCGGTGCGGATGGCGATCGCCAGGTCGGCGTCGCCGGCGAAGTCGAAGTAGCCGACGACCCCCGCGTACGCGCCGCGCTTCGCCGGCTCGAGCTCGTCGATGATCTCGAGCGCGCGCGGCTTCGGCGCACCCGACAGCGTGCCGGCCGGGAAGGTCGCGCGGAAGACGTCGATCGCCGAGGCTCCCGGACGCACCGACCCCTCCACGCTCGACACCAGGTGCATGATGTGGCTGAAGCGTTCGACCGTCATGAACTCGGTCACCGCGACGGTCCCCGGCTCACAGACCTTCTGCAGGTCGTTGCGGGCGAGGTCGACGAGCATCAGGTGCTCGGCGCGCTCCTTCGGGTCGGCGAGCAGCTCGTCGCCGAGGCGCACGTCCTCGACCGGACTCGCACCCCGGGGCCGGGACCCCGCGATCGGGTGGGTGATCGCCCGCCCGTCCTGCACCTTCACGAGGGCCTCCGGTGAGGCGCCCACGATCCAGGAGCGCTCGTCGTCGGTGTCCGCCAGCGCGAGGAAGTACATGTAGGGGCTGGGGTTCAGGGTCCGCAGCACCCGGTACACGTCGAGCGGGTCGGCCGTGACGTCGTGGTCGAAGCGCTGCGAGATGACGACCTGGAAGACGTCGCCGTCGCGGATGAAGTCCTTCGACCGCTCGACCGCGGCCATGTAGTCCTCGGGCGTCGTCCGGTGGCGCGGGGTCGGCTCGGCGATCTCGAACGCCTCGGCCACGGTCGCCGGGCTCGGCTGCACCAGGTCCGCCTGCATCCGGTCGAGCCGCGCCTGCGCGTCCGACCACATCGTGTCGGCGTCGTCGGTCCCGTCGTTGAGGACGCTCGCGACCAGGAGCACGAGGCCCGTGCGGTGGTCGAGCGCCGCGAGTTCGGACACGAAGGCCAGCGCCTGGCCGGGGACCTCGAAGTCGGCGGGCGGGACGTCCGGCAGGTGCTCGAGCTGCCGGACGGCCTCCCACCCGATGAACCCGACGGTCCCGCCGACGAGCGGCGGGGTGCCCGGCACGCGCGGGGTCGCCCACCGGTCGTGGAGGCGGGCGAGCACGTCGAGCGGCGCGCCGTCGAGCGAGTCCACGGCGCGGGACGCCGGGATGCCGGTGTCGATCCACGCGGCGCGGTCGCCGTCCTGGGTCAGGACGCCGAAGCTCCGGACCCCGACGAACGACCAGCGTGACCAGAGCCCGCCCTGCCCGGCTGATTCGAGCAGGAACGACCCGGGGCGGCCGTCCGCGAGCTTGCGGTAGACGCCGACGGGCGTCTCGCTGTCGGCGAACAGGGCGCGGACGACCGGGACGACGCGGTGGCCGTCCAGCAGCTCGTCGAAGGCCTGCCGGGAGGTCGTGCGCGGCTCCTCCGCGCGGCTCGCGTCGGTCATCGGGTCTCCTCCACGGCCGTGGTCGGTCCGTGCGCGTCGGCCGCGGCTCCGGTCGGCGCGGACGCCGTCACCGGGTCGAGCGGGTCGACCTCGAAGCAGCTGTGCGCACCGGTGTGGCACGCCGCTCCGACCTGCTGCACGGTGACGAGCAGGGTGTCGTCGTCGCAGTCGAGCGCCGCGGCACGGACGTACTGCGCGTGCCCGGATGTGTCGCCCTTGCGCCAGTACTCCTGGCGCGAGCGCGACCAGAAGGTCACGCGGCCCTCGGTGAGGGTGCGGCGGAGGGCTTCGCGGTCCATCCAGCCGAGCATGAGGACGTCCTTCGAGGACTCCTCCTGCACGACTGCGGGGAGCAGCCCGTCGTGCCCGAACCGTGCGCGGTCGAGGACCGCCTCCGTGCTGGTGCTGGTGCTGTCGGTCATGGGACTCCTAGCCTACGGCGGGGTGCCGGCGGACGAGTGCCGGCGGCGGTTGTCGGCGGGCGGGTGTCAGCGCACGGGCTGGCCGGCGGCGCGCAGCGCTGCCTTGACGTCCCCGATGGTCATCTCCCCGCGGTGGAAGACGCTGGCGGCGAGGACGGCGTCCGCTCCCGCCTCGACGGCCGGGGCGAAGTGCTCGACGCGACCAGCGCCTCCCGAACCGATGACCGGGACCGACGAGACCGCGCGCACCGCGGCGATGAGCTCGAGGTCGAAGCCGTTCTTCGTGCCGTCGGCGTCGATCGAGTTGACGAGCAGCTCGCCCGCGCCGCGCTCGACGCCCTCGCGGGCCCAGTCGATCGCGTCGAGGTCGGACTCGGTGCGACCGCCGTGCGTGGTGACGACGAAGCCGGACGGCATGCGGTCCGAACGCTTCACGTCGAGGGAGAGCACGACCGCCTGCGCGCCGAAGCGGTCGGCGATCTCGCCGACCAGCGCCGGCCGGGCGATCGCCGCGCTGTTCACACCGATCTTGTCCGCACCGCACTGCTGCAGGCGGGAGACGTCGTCGACGCTCCGGACGCCGCCGCCGACGGTGAGCGGGATGAAGACCTGCTCCGCGGTGCGGGTGACCGTGTCGTACATCGTCGCGCGGTTCTCGACCGTCGCACCGACGTCCAGGAAGGTGAGTTCGTCCGCGCCCTGCTCGTAGTAGCGGGCCGCGAGTTCGACCGGGTCGCCGGCGTCCTGCAGGTCGAGGAAGTTCACGCCCTTGACGACGCGACCGCCCTGCACGTCGAGGCACGGGACGACCCGGACCGACACCCCGCCCGCGGCACCGGCGACGCCGCTGTCCGACCCGGTGCCGTCCGGCTGCGCTGCCGCGCTCACAGGCGTGCGGCGTGGATCGGGCTGACGAGGATGGCGCGCGCGCCGAGGTCGTAGAGCGCGTCCATGATGAGGTTCGCGTCCTCGCGCGGGATCATCACCCGGACCGCGGACCAGTCGCGACCGTGCAGCGGGGAGACCGTTGGCGACTCGATGCCGGAGGCCACCGCGGTCGCCTGCTCGAGCAGGTCCGTGGGGATGTCGTAGTCGAGCATCACGTAGCCGCGGGCGACGAGCACGCCCTGCAGGCGGCGGCGGAGGACGTCGATGCCCGGGATCGTCTCGTCGGTCGAGATGAGCAGCGCGGTCGACTCGAGGATGACGGGGCCGAAGATCTCGAGGCCGGCGGCGCGCAGGGTGCTCCCGGTGGAGACGACGTCGGCCACGGCGTCCGCGACCCCCAGGCGCACCGCGCTCTCCACGGCCCCGTCGAGCTTCACGAGCGTCGCGGTCACCCCGTGCTGCGCGAGGAACTCGCCCACCAGACCCGGGTAGCTCGTCGCCACCCGCACGCCGTCGAGGTCCTGCAGCGCGGTGAAGCGCCCCGGCGTGCCCGCGAACCGGAACGTCGAGTCGGCGAACCCGAGCGCGTCGACCTCGTGCGCCGCCGACCCGGAGTCGAGCAGCAGGTCGCGGCCGGTGATGCCGACGTCGAGCGCGCCGGAACCGACGTAGGTCGCGATGTCGCGGGGACGGAGGAAGAAGAACTCGACGCCGTTGCGTTCGTCGAGCAGGTGGAGCGCCTTCGGGTCGCGGCGACCGGCGTACCCCGCCTCCTTGAGCATCTCGGAGGCGGTCTCGGACAGCGAGCCCTTGTTGGGCACGGCGATGCGGAGCATCAGGGGGTCTGCTTTCTGCTGGAGGTCGGGACGACTGCGGGTCGCGGCTGCGCTCGGTCGGCGCGTCGCGGGTGCCTACAGATGTCGCCAGACGTCCGCCGGGGTGAGCCCCTTGGCGACCATGAGCACCTGGAGGTGGTAGATCAGCTGCGAGATCTCCTCCGAGGTGCGCTCGTCGCCCTCGTACTCGGCCGCCATCCATACCTCGGCGGCCTCTTCCACGATCTTCTTGCCGATCTGGTGCACGCCGGCGTCCAGTTCGGCGACGGTGCCGGAGCCCTCGGGGCGCGTGCGCGCCTTCTCGGTCAGCTCCGCGAACAGGTCGTCGAACGTCTTCACGGTGTCCAGGCTACCGTCCTGCGCGGACGCGGCTGACGCACCGTCCGGACGGGAGGCACCGGTCGCGTCCGTCTCGTCGGCGTCGGCGGTCGTCCCGCGGCCTGCGACGCCGGTCACGCGCGGGCCGCCGCTGCCGCCTGACGCAGGTCGGCGATGCGCTGGGCGGGCTCGCCGCCGTACACGGCGGACCCGGCGACGAGCGTGTCGGCGCCGCTGCGGACGGCGTCGGGGACCGTGTCCACCGCGATGCCCCCGTCGACCTCGAGCCACACGTCGAGCCCGGAGGCGTCGACCGCGGCGCGGGCGTCGGCCAGCTTCGGCATGACGGACGGCATGAAGGACTGCCCGCCGAACCCGGGCTCGACGGTCATGAGCAGGATCATGTCGTAGGAGTCGAGGTGGTGGAGCACTTGCGTGATCGGCGTACCGGGCTTCACGGCGACGGCCGCACGGGCCCCGTTCGACCGGATCGCCGCGGCGGTCGCCACCGGGTCGTCGGCGGCCTCGAAGTGGAACGTGACGCTCGAGGCGCCCGTCTCCGCGTACTTCGGCGCCTGCGTGTCCGCGTCGGTGATCATCAGGTGGACGTCCAGCGGCACCGGGGAGACCTCCTGCAGGCGCTGCACGATCGGCAGGCCCAGCGTGAGGTTCGGGACGAAGTGGTTGTCCATCACGTCGACGTGCACCATGTCGGCGCTCTCGATGCGGTGCAGCTCCCGCTCGAGGTTGGCGAAGTCGGCGGACAGGATGCTCGGCGAGATGCGGATCGTCACCGTGCAACCCTACCGAGCACCGTCGGGGTCAGGCGCGGCGGCGGAACAGCGCGACGAACATGGCGTCGGTGCCGGTGCGGTGCGGCCAGAGCTGCACCGTGGGGCCGTCGGCGACCTGCGGGTCCCGAGCAGCGACCGACCGGACGACGCCAGCGGTGTCGAGCTGCTCGAGCACGTCGCCGTGCCGCGCGAGCAGCGCGTCGACCTGCCCGCGTGTCTCGGCGAGGTGCGGCGAGCACGTCACGTAGGCCAGGGTCCCGCCGGGTGCGAGCGCGCGGACGGCCGCGTCGAGCAGCTCGGCCTGGAGCGCCGCGAGCTCGGGGACGTCCTCGGGCTGCTTCCGCCACCGTGCCTCCGGCCGACGGCGCAGCGCCCCGAGCCCGGTGCAGGGTGCGTCGAGCAGGATCCGGTCGAACGGCTCGTCGCCCGGCTTCCCGAAGCGTCGCCCGTCGCCCTCGACGACGGTGACCGTGTCGTCGCCCGCGACCGTCGCCAGCGCCTTCCGCACGAGCCCGGCGCGTGCGGGCACGAGCTCGTTCGCCACGAGGGTCGCGCCGCCCTGTACGGCCTCGGCGGCGAGGAGCGCGGCCTTGCCACCCGGCCCGGCGCACATGTCGAGCCACCGCTCCCCCGGGCGGACGGCGGAGGACCGCGTGAGGGCGAGGGCAGCGAGCTGCGACCCCTCGTCCTGCACCCGGAGACGACCGGCCGCGACGCCGGGGACCCGCGCGGGGTCGCCGGCCGTCCCGCGGATGCCGACCGGCGACACCGGACCGGCGTCGGCGCCGGGGATCCGGACGGGAGGCGCGGCGCCGGTCGCGTCGCCGACCCCGGCACGGTCGTCGGTGCCGGTCACGTCGTCGGTGCCGGTCACGTCGTCGGTGCCGGTCACGTCGTCGGTGCCGGTCACGTCGTCGGTGCCGGTCACGTCGTCGGTGCCGGTCACGTCGTCGGTGCCGGTCACGTCACCGTCTGTCGCGACGGGGCCGTCCGTCGCGGTGCGGATGTCCTCGTCGGTGGCGAGGCCCGGGAGCGCGACGAGCTGGACACGCGGGGCAACGTTGTCGGCGGCGAGCAGCGCCGCGAGCTCGTCGCGCGACCGCTCGGCAGCCAGCGCGTCGCGGAGCGCGGCGACCACCCACGACGGGTGCGACCACCGGGTGGCGAGCAGCGCGTCGCCGCTCCGACCCTCGGTGACCAGGGCGTCCCACTCGTCGTCCGTCTTCGCCGCGACCTTCCGCAGGACGGCGTTCACGAAGCCGGTGGCGCGGCGGGCACCGACCTCGCGGGCGAGCTCGACGGTGGCCGAGACCGCTGCGTGCGTCGGTGTGCGCATCCCGAGCAGCTGGTGCACCCCGAGCCGCATCACGTCGAGCACGTCGGACTCGATGTTGTCCACGCGCCGACCGGACGCGACGCCGACGATCGCGTCGTACCGACCGAGCATCCGGATCGACCCGTAGGTGAGCTCGGTGGCGAAGGCCGCATCGCGCGCGGAGAGTCCGGCCCGACGGATGCGGGTCGGCAGGAGCAGGTTGGCGTAGGCGTCGTCGACCTGCACCGCACGCAGGACGTCGAATGCGACCCGCCGTGCGCTGGTCGGACGGGGTCGACGGTCGCCCTGCGCCCGTCGGGGCGCCTGCTGCGCGGGGCTCACGAGAGCACCACGCCCTCGAGCGAGCCGAGACCGCGCGCCCAGGCCGCGCCGTCCATCGCCTTCTTGCCGGCGGGTTGGACCTCGGTGAGCACGAGCGGCCCGTCGGCCGTCCCGACCAGCAGCCGCCCGTCGACCAGCGCGAGCGCGCCGGGGGCGAGGTGCGGGGCGGAGGAGGCCGTGCCTCCCGGCAGGAGCGCGCTGCGGAGCAGCTTCACGCGGGTCTGGCCGAGGTGGGCGAACGCGCCGGGCTCCGGCGTCACGCCGCGGATGCGGGCGTGGACGGCCACGGCCGACTCGTCGAACCGGACGTGTGCGTCGTCGGCGGTGGGCTTCGGGGCGAGCGACACCGTCCCGGACTGCTCGGTCGCGACCGCGGTGCCGTCGGCCAGGGCGTCGACGACCCGGAGGACGGTGTCGGCTCCGGTCTCGGCCATGGCGGCCAGGACGTCCCCGCTCGTCGCGTCGGGGTCGATGTCGAACTGGTCGGACGCGTACACGGGGCCGGCGTCGAGTGCCTCGACGAGCTGGAAGACGGTCGCGGCGGTCCGGGTGTCGCCGGCCGTCACGGCACGCTGCACGGGGGCGGCACCGCGGTACGCCGGCAGGTCGGAGAAGTGCAGGTTCACCCAGCCGAGACGCGGAGCGTCCAGGGCCGGACGACGCAGCAGGGCACCGTAGGCGACGATCACGCCGAGGTCGGCCTGCAGCGCGACGAGCTGCGCGGTCACGGTGTCGTCCACACGGGTCGCCTCGATGACGGGCAGCCCGAGTTCCGCCGCGACCTGCGCGACCGGCGTCGGCGTGAGGACGCGCTTCCGGCCCTGCGGCGTCGGGGGTCGGGTGAGGACGGCCGCGATCTCGTGGTCGGAGGCGGCGAGACGTCGGAGGGTGGGGACGGCCGCAGCGGGGCTGCCGGCGACGACGAGACGCATGGGGTCCATCGTCCCACGCCCGACGGTGTCCGACGCGCGCGGGACGCGTGCGACCGGGAACGGACTGCGACTCGGCTGGGTAACGTCCGGTCCATGAGTGACGTCACCACCTCCACCAACCGCTACGCCGGCTCGTCGATCCAGAAGGTCGCGCTCGTCGTCGGCATCGTGTTCCTGCTCGTCGGGATCGCCGGGTTCGTGCCGGGGCTGACCTCCGGCGACCTCGGCGGTGCCGGACACCACTCGATGGCGATGTTGCTCGGGATCTTCCAGGTGTCGGTCCTGCACAACATCGTGCACCTGCTCTTCGGGGTCGTCGGGCTGCTCGCGGCGAACCGTGCGACGGGGTCGCGGATGTACCTCGTGATCGGCGGGGTCGTCTACTTCGTGCTCTGGGTCTACGGCCTGTTCACGGCGGGCACGATGTCCGGCGCGAACTTCGTCCCGCTGAACTGGGCGGACAACTGGCTGCACCTCGTGCTCGCGATCGGGATGGTCGCGCTCGGCGTCGTCTTCCCGCGGGAGCGCCGCCGCCCCGTCGGCGCCTGACCCCGCGGCCGATCCTTCCCGCAGGACGCAACGTCGGCGGCTCCTCGCAGCGGTACAGCCCCGCCAGGCGCCGCCGACGATGCGTTCCGTGGGACCTCGCGGGTCAGACCTCGGTGAACGGCTCGGCGTCGTCGAGCCGGACGCGCAGGGTCGGGGCCGCCCGACGACGGTTCCCGCCCGGGAGCACCCGCCGGGTCGACGATCGACGGATCACCTCGGCCTTGAGCGTCGCCGCGACCTCGGCCCCGTGCGCGTACGCGAACCGCACGATCGCGCGGACCGTCCCCGGCACCGGGTCCTCCGGCACCGGCACCGGTCCGAGGACCGCGCCGACGACCGCGTCGCCGAGGGCCTCGACCGCTGCGGTCACCGCCTCGTCGGTCCCGGTGAGGGTCGCGACTCGGACCGCCGGCGGGAAGTGCAGGGCCCGTCGGTCGACGAGCTCGTCGTGCGCCGGCCCGTCGAGCCGCCAGAGCGCCATCGCGGTGGCGAGCTTCCCGCCGATGCCCACGAGGTACACCTCGGCCCCGGGCGCACCCTTCGCCGCGGCGTTCGTCCAGAACCGGAGCACGTCCTCCTGCACCCGGAGCCCCTCGCGGGCCAGGAGCCGTTCACCGTCGAGCAGCAGCACGCACGCGTAGCCGCCCGGGACGCTCGGCTCCGCGCCGCGGGTGGCGACGACGACCGCGGGACGGGCCGGGACCTCGTCGAGCGGACGAGAGCCGTCCGCGACCACGATCCGGGTACCGGGGAACGCCCGGCCGAGCTCGTCGGCGGTGCGCTGCGCCCCCTGCCCGACGGGCTTGAGCTTCCCCCACCGCACGTCGGGCAGCGGAAGCCGACTGCGAGTGCGCCGCAGAACCGGCACTGCGGGGTCGCGCCCCGGTGCGGGCTGCCGAGGGGCCCTCCGCAGACCCGGCAGTGCGCGCGCTCCCCGCAGTCGGCGCAGACGAGGCCGGTGCCGAAGCCCGGGTTCGCGACCTGCACCAGGACCGGGCCGTGCTGACTGGCCTCGCGGGCGGCGCGCCAGGCGGTGCTCGGGATGCGGGCCTGTGCGGCGAAGCCCTCGGCGCCGGCCTGCTGCGCGGTCGGGATCACCCTCGGCGTCGGCACCCGGTGCGGCGCGAGCTCCTGCAGCCAGTGCAGCTCGACGAGCCGCTGGACGTCCGTCGACCGGGCGTGTGCCAGGAACAGGAGCGCGGCGCCGGACTGGGCGGTCCGGACGAGGGCGACGTCGCGCGTGTGCACGTACGGCGCGCGGGGTTCGACGAAGGACGCGTCGCCGTCGTCCCACATCGCCACGAGCCCGAGCTCCGTCGCGGGTGCGAACGCCGCCGTCCGGTTGCCGATCGCGACGACGGCGTGCGTCCGCGCCTGCAGCAGCGCCTTCGCCCGCTGACCGTTCGTCTGCTTCGCGTCGAACCGGACGACGCGCTCGGGCGGGAGCACCGCGAGCAGCGCACGCTCCAGGTCGGTGACGTCGCGGAAGTCCGGGACGGCGAGCACGGCAGACTGGTCGCGGGCGACGACGTGCGATGCGGCCTGGGCGAGCGTGGCGGCCCATCCGGGGACCCAGACGGGGTCGTCGGCTTTCCCGACGTCGACGGGGTGGGGGACGGCGTCGACCGCAGCGCGCCCACGGTCGGCGAGCAGTGCCTCCAGGACGCCGTCGGCGTAGCCGGTGACCGGTGTCGGTTCGACCGTCGGTGGTGACCACGCGGTGTCACGGGCGAGCCACGCCTTCTCCGCACGGACCTGGCGCGTCGGCACGGCGAGCCGCAGCACGTCGGAAGCGACCCCGGCTGCGCGGTCGGCGACGGCGCGCGCGAGCGACCAGATCTCTGGCGCGAGGACCGGGACGGGTGAGACGACCTGCTCGACGGCGCTGAGTTCGCCCGGCCAGTCCCCTTCGGAGACCACCTCGACGACGTAGGCGTCGGACATCCGGGCACCGGTGCGCAGCGGCACCTTCACGCGGACCCCCGGCACGCAGTCGTCCTCGAGCTCGGCCGGCACCCGGTAGTCGAACAGACGGTCCAACTGAGGGAGCGGCGAGTCGAGGACGACGCGCGCGACGGTGGTCACACGGTGCCTAGACGGCGGCGGTGACGAGTCCTGCTGCGGCGCGGAGCTCCTCGACGCGGTCGAGCTGCTCCCAGGTGAAGCCGGGCAGCTCGCGGCCGAAGTGGCCGTACGCCGCGGTCTGGGCGTACCGGGGCTTGAGCAGGTCGAGGTCGCGGATGATGGCGGCCGGACGCAGGTCGAACACCTCCGTGATCGCAGCCTCGATCGTGGCGTCGTCGACGTGTCCGGTGCCGAATGACTCGACGTACAGGCCGACGGGCTTCGCGCGGCCGATGGCGTAGGCCACCTGCACCTCGAGCCGGTCCGCGAGCCCCGCTGCGACCGCGTTCTTCGCGACCCAGCGCAACGCGTACGCCGCCGAACGGTCCACCTTCGACGGATCCTTGCCGCTGAACGCGCCGCCGCCGTGCCGGGAGGCACCCCCGTACGTGTCGACGATGACCTTGCGCCCGGTGAGCCCGGCGTCGCCCTGCGGGCCACCGATCTCGAACCGGCCGGTCGGGTTCACGATGACGTCGACGTGCGACGAGTCGAGGTCCACCAGGTCGAGCACCGGGCGGATCACGTGCTCGGTGATCAGCGCCGTGAGCTCGTCGAGCGTGACCGCCGGTGAGTGCTGCGTGGAGAGCACGACCGTCTCGACGGTCTTCGGCACGACACCGTCGTAGCCGACCGTGACCTGCGTCTTGCCGTCCGGGCGGAGGAAGTCGAGCACACCGGTCTTGCGGACCTCGGCCAGGCGCTCCGCCAGGCGGTGCGCGAGCCAGATCGCGACGGGCATGTACTCGGGGGTCTCGTTCGTCGCGAAGCCGAACATGATGCCCTGGTCACCCGCGCCCTGGCGGTCGAGCTCGTCGACGCCGGCACCGGACCGGCTGTCGAGCGACTCGTCGACGCCCTGGGCGATGTCGGGCGACTGCGCGCCGATCGACACCTCGACACCGCAGGTCCGGCCGTCGAAGGAGACCTCGGACGAGTCGTACCCGATGCCCGTGATGACGTCACGCACCAGCTTCGGGATCTCGACGTAGCCCGAGGTCGTGACCTCGCCCGCCACGTGGACGAGCCCGGTCGTCACCATCGTCTCGACCGCGACCCGCGCGTGCGGGTCGACCGCGAGCAGCGCGTCGAGGATGGTGTCCGAGATCTGGTCGCAGATCTTGTCGGGGTGCCCCTCCGTCACCGACTCGGACGTGAAGAGGCGCAGGTTCGTGCTGCTCACCGGGGTCAGTCGGTGGGCTGCTGCTGCTTGGTGACGGTCAGCTTGTCCTCGTTGATCTCGTGCAGAGCGACGGACAGCGGCTTGTCGTCGATCGTCGAGTCCACGAGCGGACCGACGTTGTCGAAGAGCGAACCCTCGTGCAGGTCGGCGTAGTAGTCGTTGATCTGGCGCGCGCGCTTCGAGGCGAAGATGACGAGCGCGTACTTCGACTCCACCTTGGCGAGCAGGTCGTCGATGGGCGGGTCGATGATGCCCTGGGGGTTGGCCATGGTGTCTCCTGTCGGCTGCGGATGCGTGGGGCGCGGGTCCGACCGGATCGGACCGCCCGACCGGGGTCGGGCTGCGCGGACGCGGCGCCCCGGGGGCACACGCGCGTGCGCCGTGTCAGGGCGCAGAGAACAAGTCTACGACCTCGCGTGCCGCGGTGCCGACATCCGAGTTCACGATGCGCACGTCGAACTCGTCCTGCGCGGCCAGCTCGACCTTCGCGGTCTCGAGTCGTCGGGCCTGTTCCTCGGCAGACTCGGTGCCGCGGCCGATGAGCCGGCGGACGAGCTCCTCCCACGTCGGCGGCAGCAGGAAGACGAGGACGGCCTCGGGCATGGCGTCACGGACCTGCCGTGCGCCTTGGAGGTCGATCTCGAGCATCACCTTGTCGCCGGCGTCGAGCGCACGGTCGATCGGCGGCCGCGGCGTGCCGTACCGGTAGGAGTTGTGCACCACGGCCCACTCGAGCAGCTCGCGGTCGCGGATCATCCGGTCGAACTCGGCGTCGTCGACGAAGTAGTAGTGCACCCCGTCGACCTCGCCCGGGCGGGGCTTGCGGGTCGTCGCCGAGACGCTGAGGTTCACGTCCGGGAAGTGCTCGCGGATGTGCGCGCTCACGGTGCCCTTGCCGACCGCGGTGGGTCCGGCGAGCACGACGAGCTTCGACGCGCCGCGCTTCCGGCCGCGCGCGGCGAGCCAGTCGGACAGGGCGGTGCGCTGCCGGGTGCCCAGACCACCGAGTCGCTTCGACGGGGCGATCCGGAGCTCCCCCATGACGGCCTCGGCGCGCGCGGGACCGATGCCGGACATGCTCGTGAGGAGGTCCCGCACGCGCAGGGACTTCTCGGCGGGCAGGTCCGCGTCGGACCAGGCGGCACGGGCGACCTCGAGGGCACTGCGCTCCCCCGACGCCACCTGCGCCTTCACCGCGGCCCGGGCGCGCCGCGCGGCGACGGCAGCCCGGGCGGCGGCGACACGGTCGACCTCCGGCGGGTTCCGGTGCGCGGGCAGGTCGGTGCGGTCAGCGGGAGTGGAGGCGGAGGTCTCGTCCGTCACGCGGCCGCTCCCAGCGCGGCGTGGATGCGGTCGACGCGGTCCTGCACCAGGGCCGCGACGCCGTCGGGGCCGTCGGTCAGCAGACCGCGGGACTCGTTCACCAGCACCTGCTCGGCGCGTGCACCGTAGCGGGCGCGCAGGTCCTCGATCCGTGCACCCTGGGCACCGAAGCCCGGAGCGAGCACCGGCGCGTTGCCGATGGTCTCCGCGTCGATGCCGAAGTCGTCGAGGTCGAGGGTGGCGCCGAGCACGAGCCCGACGTCCCCGAGCGGCTGCTCGCCGCCGGTCCGGTTGTCGTCTGCCACCTGCAAGACGATACCGGCCGCGACGGACCGTCCGGCACGCGGTCCCTCGGCGAGCACCGCGGTCTGCAGCACGCGCGCCTCCGGGTTGCTCGTCGCGGCGAGCACGAACACCCCGGCGTCGTTCCGCCGGGCGACCTCGACGGTGCCGGCGAGCGAGCCGTAGCCGAGGTACGGCGACACGGTCATCGCGTCCGCCCGGAACGGGCCGTCCCGGTCGAGCCACGCGAGCGCGTAGTCGTCTCCGGTCGAGCCGATGTCGCCCCGCTTCACGTCGGCGACGACCAGGAGGCCCGCATCACGCGCACGACGCAGGGTCGCGTCGAGCGCACGGTAGCCGGGCACCCCCGCCGCCTCGAAGAAGGCGATCTGCGGCTTCACGATCGCCGCACGGCCGGCGGCCGCATCGACCAGGGTCGCGCCGAAGGCGGTGAGACCCTGCTCGTCGCGGCCGAGCCCCCACGCCGCCAGGGTGGCGGCGTGGGGGTCGATGCCGACGCACAGGGGCGAACGCTCCCCCATGGCGGCGGCGAGCCGGACGCCGAAGGAGGCCGCGCCTCCCGGCTGCACGATCGTCACCTCGGCTGCCGTCACCAGGTCGCGCGCTCGAGCGCGTAGTCCTGCAGGCTGCGGGCGCTGAGCGGCGTGCCGATCGTCTCGATCGCCGCGACCGCCGCGCCGAGCTGCGCGATGGTCGTGAAGAGCGGCTTGTCCGCGGCGACGGTCGCCGCCCGGATCTCGTAGCCGTCCGCGCGACCGGCGGCACCGGAGGGCGTGTTGATGACGATGTCCACCGCGTCGCGGGCGAGCAGGTCGACGACGCTCTCGCCGCCCTCGCTGTACTTGCCGACGAGCGTGACCTCGATGCCGTTGCGGCGCAGGACCTCGGCGGTCCCCTCGGTCGCGGTGATCGTGAACCCGAGCTGCTGCAGGCGGTGCACGGGCAGGACGACCTGGCGCTTGTCGGTGTCGGCGACGCTCACGAAGACCGTGCCACTGGTCGGCAGGCCGCCGTACGCCGCGTCCTGCGACTTGAGGAAGGCCCGCGGGAAGTCGCGGTCGATGCCCATCACCTCGCCGGTCGAGCGCATCTCGGGGCTGAGCACCGAGTCGACGACCTGGCCGTCGTGCGTGCGGAAGCGGCGGAACGGCAGCACGGCCTCCTTGACCGCGACCGGCGCCTGCGGCGGCACCGAGGAGCCGTCGCGCTCGGGCAGCAGACCCTCGGCGACGAGCGCGTCGATCGAGGTGCCGGTCATCACCCGGCTGGCCGCCTTCGCGAGCGGGATGCCGAGCGCCTTCGACACGAACGGGACCGTCCGGCTGGCGCGCGGGTTGGCCTCGAGCACGTAGAGCACGCCCGCACCGATCGCGAACTGCACGTTGAGCAGGCCCTGCACGCCGATGCCGCGCGCGATCTTCTCGGTCGCCTCGACCACCGCGCGGATCTCCGCCTTGCCGAGCCCGACGGGCGGCAGGGTGCACGCCGAGTCACCGGAGTGGATGCCGGCCTCCTCGATGTGCTCCATGATGCCGCCGACGTAGAGCCGCTCGCCGTCGAAGAGCGCGTCGACGTCGATCTCCACCGCGTCGTCGAGGAACCGGTCGACCAGCAGCGGCAGGTCCGGGCCGATGATCGCCTGGTCGGCCATGCGGTCGAAGTAGTCGGCCAGGGCTGCCGGGTCGTAGACGATCTCCATGCCACGGCCGCCGAGCACGAAGGACGGGCGGACGAGGACCGGGTAGCCGATCTCCTCGGCGACCGCGGTCGCGCTGGCGAGGTCGTGCGCGGTGCCGTTCCGCGGCGCGAGCAGGCCGGCCTGCTCGAGGATCGCGGCGAACTGCCCGCGCTCCTCGGCGGAGTCGATCGCGCTCGGGGTGGTGCCGAGGATCGGGATGCCGGCGGCCTCGAGCGGCTTCGCCAGGCCGAGCGCGGTCTGTCCGCCGAGCTGGACGACGACGCCGACGAGCTCGCCGGACGCGGCCTCGGCCTCGATGACCTCGAGGACGTCCTCGGTGGTGAGCGGCTCGAAGTACAGCCGGTCCGAGGTGTCGTAGTCGGTGGAGACCGTCTCCGGGTTGCAGTTGATCATGATCGTCTCGTAGCCGGCGTCCGACAGCGCGAACGAGGCGTGCACGCAGGAGTAGTCGAACTCGACGCCCTGGCCGATGCGGTTCGGGCCGGAGCCGAGGATGACGACCTTCTTGCGGTCGCTCGGGGCGACCTCGGTCTCGGTGTCGTACGACGAGTAGTGGTAGGGCGTCAGGGCCGGGAACTCGCCGGCGCAGGTGTCGACGGTCTTGAACACCGGGCGGATGCCCTGCTCGTGGCGGGTGGCACGGACGTCCTGCTCGGTGACCTGCTGGTCGCCGTCCGACCGCAGCGAGGCGATCTGGGCGTCGCTGAAGCCGTGCTCCTTGGCCCAGCGCAGCGTGTCGGCGTCGAGCGTCTCCGCGGCCCGGACCTCGTCCGCGACCTCGTTGATGAGGACGATCTGGTCGATGAACCAGGGGTCGATCTTCGTGGCCTCGAACACCTCGTCCGCAGTGGCGCCGGCGACGAGGGCCTGCTGCACCGTGACGATGCGGCCGTCGGTCGGGGTCTGCGCCTTCTCGAGCAGGGCGGCCTTGTCGAGCTCGGCCGCCGGCGTGTCCCAGTGGAAGCTCGAGCCGCGCTTCTCGAGGGAGCGGAGCGACTTCTGCAGCGCGGTGGCGTAGTTGCGACCGATGGCCATCGCTTCGCCGACGCTCTTCATGGTGGTGGTGAGCGTGGCGTCAGCCGCCGGGAACTTCTCGAACGCGAACCGCGGGGTCTTCACGACGACGTAGTCGAGCGTCGGCTCGAAGCTCGCCGGGGTGACACGGGTGATGTCGTTCTCGATCTCGTCCAGGCGGTACCCGATCGCGAGCTTCGCGGCGATCTTGGCGATCGGGAAGCCGGTCGCCTTCGACGCGAGCGCCGACGACCGCGAGACCCGCGGGTTCATCTCGATGACGATCACGCGACCGTTCGACGGGTCGACCGCGAACTGGATGTTGCAGCCGCCGGTGTCGACACCGACGCGGCGGATGATGTCGATGCCGATGTTCCGCATGTTCTGGTACTCGCGGTCGGTCAGCGTCAGCGCGGGGGCGACCGTGATCGAGTCACCCGTGTGCACACCCACCGGGTCGACGTTCTCGATCGAGCAGATGACGACCGTGTTGTCGAAGTTGTCCCGCATGAGCTCGAGCTCGTACTCCTTCCAGCCGAGGATCGACTCCTCGAGGAGCACCTCGGTGGTCGGGCTGGACTGCAGGCCGTCGCCGACGAAGCGGACGAGCTCCTCCTCGTCGTAGGCGAAACCGGAGCCGAGACCACCCATCGTGAAGGACGGCCGGACGACGAGCGGGTAGCCGAGGTCCTGCGCGTACTCCTTCGCTTCCTCGAGCGTGTGCGCGATGTGGCTGCGGGCAACGTCCGCACCGGACTCGAGCACGAGCTCCTTGAAGAGCTGGCGGTCCTCGCCGCGCTGGATGGCGTCGACCTTGGCACCGATGAGCTCGACGTCGTACTTCTCGAGGATGCCCTCGGCGTCGAGCTTGATCGCCGCGTTGAGCGCCGTCTGGCCGCCGAGCGTCGGGAGCACGGCGTCCGGGCGCTCGATCTTGATGATCTCCTCGAGCGACGCGCTCGTGATCGGCTCGATGTACGTCGCGTCGGCGAAGTCGGGGTCGGTCATGATCGTCGCCGGGTTCGGGTTGACGAGGATGACGCGGACGCCCTCGGCGCGGAGGACGCGGCACGCCTGGGTGCCGGAGTAGTCGAACTCGGCGGCCTGACCGATGACGATCGGGCCCGAGCCGATGACGAGGACGGAGTTGATGTCTGCGCGCTTCGGCATCAGTTGCTGCTTTCGTTCTGCGCGGCCGACGCGCCCGCGTCGGTCGTCGGGTCGGCTGCGGGGGTCGTGGCGGTGGCGGTCGCCGGGTCGAGCGGCTTCCCCTCGCGTCGCGCACGGACCAGGTCCGCGAACCGGTCGAACAGGTACATGGAGTCGTGCGGCCCGGCCGCCGCCTCGGGGTGGTACTGCACGCTGAACGCGGGCACGTCGAGCGCGCGGAGGCCCTCGACGACCTGGTCGTTCAGGGAGTAGTGCGAGACCTCGACCCGGCCGAACCCGGCCGGCGACTCGAGGACCTCGCCCAGGGGCGCGTCGACCGCGAAGCCGTGGTTCTGGCTCGTGATCTCGACCTTGCCGGTGGCGGTGTCGAGCACGGGCTGGTTGATGCCGCGGTGGCCGAACGGCAGCTTGTACGTGCCGAAGCCGAGCGCGCGGCCGAGGAGCTGGTTGCCGAAGCAGATGCCGAAGAACGGGCGGCCGGTCTTCAGGGACTCCTGCAGCAGTTCGACCTGTGCGTCGCTCGCGGCGGGGTCACCGGGGCCGTTCGAGTAGAAGAGGGCGTCGGGGTCGAGCTCCTGCAGGGCGGTCGCCGTGATGTCCTGCGGCACGACGTGCACCTCGAACCCGCGCTCGGCGAGGTAGCGGGTGGTGGACGCCTTGACACCGAGGTCGAGCACGGCGAGTCGGCCGATCTGCTCGCCGACGGCGGGGACCACGTAGGTCTCCGGGGTCGACACGATCGAGGAGAAGCTCGCACCGGCCATCCCGGCCTGGTCGCGCACGATCTGCAGCTGCTCGTCGGCGGACAGCTCGGCGTCCGCTCCGCTGAACACGCCGCCCTTCATGGCGCCCGCGTCGCGGATGCGGCGCGTCAGTGCACGGGTGTCGATGCCGGAGATCCCGACGATGCCGTCGCGCACCAGGTGGTCGTCGAGGGTCGCGTTCGCGCGGTGGTTCGACACGACGCGGCTGGGGTCGCGGACCACGTAGCCGGCGACCCAGATGCGACGGGACTCCGGGTCCTCGTCGTTGACGCCCGTGTTGCCGATGTGCGGCGCGGTCTGCACCACGATCTGCCCGGCGTAGGACGGGTCGGTCAGCGTCTCCTGGTAGCCGGTCATGCCGGTGGCGAAGACGACCTCTCCCAGGGATCGGCCTCGGGCGCCGTAGGCCCGTCCGTCGTAGCGGGTGCCGTCCTCGAGGACCAGTACGGCCCGTTCGCGTGTCATCAGTTCGTCCCTTCGCCCGCGGTGTGCGGGTGTTCGTGCGTCGTCGTCAGTCCCTGCAGGGCGGCGAGTGCTGCTGCGTCGCCCTCCGGGAACCGGAAGTAGGTGTCGAGGTCCGTCGCACCTGCGGCGCCGGTCGCCGTCCATCGCAGACGGACCAGTCCCCCGGGCTCGACCACGCGGTCGATGGCCGAGGTCGCGCGGTCTGCGCCGCGCACGGCGTCCGCCGCGATCCAACGGTCCGCGGCGCCGGCGTGGTGCAGGACCACCCCGGTGTCGTGGACGGTCACGCCGCCGCGGCCCCGGAACCCGAGTCCGCCCGCCGTCATCCGTTCGAGCGGCTGGTCGGCGCGGGTCGTCGCGACGGTGAAGCCGTCCCAGGACCCGGCCGCCGGTCCCAACCCGGTCGGGACCGGGACGGGAGGCACGGCCGCGGTCTGCGCGCGGGTGCGGGTCCGCCAGGTGCGTGCCATGGCGACGAACAGCGCGGCCACCAGGAGCAGGATCACCGCTCCGGTCGTCCAGCGCAGCGCTTCGCCGCTCACCGGGTCACCGCCGGGGTCACGCGGTCGCCGCCTTCGCTGCGTCCGCCGCCGCGGCCACGCGCTCGGCGTCGACGAGCGCGCCGTCCAGGAGCGTCGGGTACCCGTGGTGGAACGTCGCGACGACCCGACCCGGCAGCCGCATGCCGAGGTACGGCGAGTTCTGCGACTGGCCGGCGAGGTCGTCGATCGAGAACTCGCGCACCGCCGCGGGGTCGTACAGGGTGAGCTCGGCCGGGGCACCTTCGGCGATGCGCTGACCGTGTCCCTCGACCTGGCCGATCCGGGCGGGCGCCTCGGAGAGCACCCGCGCGACGTCGGCCCAGTCGAGCCGGCCGTCCTCGACCACGGCGGCGTGCACGACGCTCAGCGCGGACTCGAGTCCGACCATCCCGTTCGCGGCGGCCGGCCACTCGCAGCACTTCGCCTCGGCGGTGTGCGGTGCGTGGTCGGTCGCGACGATGTCGATCGTGCCGTCGGCGAGTGCGGCGCGCAGCGCGTCGACGTCCTCGCGTGAGCGCAGCGGCGGGTTGACCTTGTACCGGGCGTCGTACCCGGGCGCACCGTCGACCCCGGCGATGAGGTCCTCGGTCAGGACGAGGTGGTGCGGCGTGACCTCGGCCGTGACGTCGATCCCGCGGGACTTCGCCCAGCGGATCACCTCGACGCTGCCGGCGGTGGAGACGTGGCAGACGTGCAGGCGTGCTCCCACGTGGTCGGCGAGCAGCACGTCGCGGGCGATGACCGCCTCTTCCGCGACGGCAGGCCACCCCGCGAGCCCGAGCTCCGACGACAGCCGGCCCTCGTTCATCTGCGCGCCGATCGTCAGCCGGGGCTCCTGCGCGTGCTGCGCGAGGACGCCGCCGAAGCCCTTGATGTACTCGAGCGCCCGGCGCATGAGCAGCGGGTCGGCGACGCACGAGCCGTCGTCCGAGAACACCCGGACCTTCGCGCGGCTCGTCGCCATCGCACCGATCTCGGACAGGTGTGTGCCCTGCAGCCCCTGCGACACCGCGCCGATCGGACGCACGGTGACGTACCCGGCGTCGTCCCCGAGCGCCTGCACCTGCTCGACCACGCCCGCGGTGTCGGCGACCGGCGACGAGTTCGCCATCGCGTTCACCGCGGTGAAGCCGCCGGCGGCAGCCGCGCGCGAACCGGTGAGCACCGTCTCCGACTCCTCGAACCCGGGCTCGCGCAGGTGCGTGTGGAGGTCCACGAGACCGGGCAGGGCGATCAGGCCCTCCGCGTCGACGACCGTGGCACCGGCCGCGTCGAGACCGGAGCCGACCGCGGTGATGCGCCGTCCCTCCAGACGGATGTCGGCTCGCGAGCCGTCGACCAGCTGCGCGCCGCGGATCAGGTGGGCGGTCATGCGACGGACTCCTTCGGTTCGTGCTCGCCGGTCAGGGCGAGGTACAGGACGGCCATGCGGACCGACACACCGTTGGCGACCTGCTCGACGACCGTCGAGCGCGGGTCGTCCGCGGCGACGCCGGCGATCTCGAGGCCGCGGTTCATCGGCCCCGGGTGCATGATCAGCGTCCGGTCGGACAGGGCAGCCGCGCGTGCGGCGGTGAGTCCGAAGTGGCGGGTGTACTCGCGGGGGTTCGGGAAGAACGCGTCGTTCATGCGCTCCTGCTGGATGCGCAGGAGCATCACGACGTCCGGGTCCTCGGCGAGGGCCGCGTCGAGGTCGTGGTGCACGGCGGCGCCGAACGGGCGGTCCACCGCGGGGAGCAGGGTCGGCGGGGCCGCGAAGGTGACCTCGGCGCCGAGCGTGCGGAGCAGCCAGGCGTTGCTCCGGGCGACGCGGCTGTGCAGGACGTCGCCGACGATCGTCACCCGGACGCCGTCGAGCGCCCTCCCGCGGCTGGCCTCGCCGTGGAGGCGACGCCGCATCGTGAAGGCGTCGAGCAGGGCCTGCGTCGGGTGCTCGTGCGTGCCGTCGCCGGCGTTCACGACCGGGACGTCGATCCAATCGGCCTCGGCCAGGACCCGCGGAGCGCCCGACGCCGGGTGCCGCATGACGATGCCGTCGATGCCCATCGCGCCGAGGGTCTGGACGGTGTCCTTGAGCGACTCGCCCTTGGAGACGCTGGAGCCCTTCGCCGCGAAGTTGATGACGTCGGCGGACAGGCGCTTGGCGGCGGCCTCGAAGGAGATGCGGGTGCGGGTGGAGTCCTCGAAGAAGAGGTTCACGACGGTCTTGCCGCGCAGTGCGGGGAGCTTCCGGACCTCGCGGGTGTTGACCTCGGCCATCTCCTCGGCGACGTCGAGGATCCGGACGGCCTGGTCGCGTGAGAGGTCGGCGGTGGAGAGGAGGTGCTTCACGCCGCACCCCCGGCCTGCGGCTGCTGCTGCTCGTCGGGCTGCTCGATGACGACCTCGTCGCTGCCGTCCGTCTCGGTCAGGCGCAGCGTGACCCGCTCGTCGGAGGCGGTCGGCAGGTTCTTGCCGACGTGGTCCGCGCGGATCGGGAGCTCGCGGTGTCCCCGGTCGGCGAGCACCGCGAGACGGACGGCGCGCGGCCGTCCGATGCCCTGCAGGGCGTCGAGCGCTGCGCGGACCGTGCGCCCGGAGAAGAGCACGTCGTCGACGAGCACGACGACCTTGCCGTCGATGCCGCTCCTCGGGATCGTCGTGCGGTGTGGCGCACGACCGATGCCGTGGCCGAGGTCGTCCCGGTGCATCGTGACGTCGAGCGTGCCGAGCCGCTGATCGCGGTGCGCTGCCCACTCGGGGTCGATGTCGGCCAGGATGCGGTCGAGCCGCTCGGCCAGGACGGCACCCCGTGTCGGGATGCCCAGGAGCACGAGGTCCGAGGCGCCGTGGTTGGCCTCGAGGATCTCGTGCGCGATGCGTGTCAGAGCACGCGTGATGTCGGGGTGTTGCAGGACCGTTCTGGTGCCCACGCCGACCTCCTTCCCCGCCTCACCGGACGGACTTAAAGGATGTTGACGTGGACAACCCTACTCGGACTCCTGGTCCCCCGCGACAGTCCGACCGGACGGTGCGGCGGCCTGCGCAGCGCCCGCTCCGGACGGTGCGGCGGACTGGCCGGTGCTCCGGGCGGACGGTGCCCGGCCGCCCGCGACGGCCCCGAGGACACCGTTCACGAAGCCGGCCGAGTCGTCCGTCGAGAGCGACTGCGCGAGCTCGACCGCCTCGGCGATCGCGACGGCGTCCGGGACCTCCGGGTTGTACCGGAGCTCCCAGACGCCCATCCGCAGGATGCAGCGGTCGAGTACGGGCATGCGGGCGATGGACCAGCCCTGCGCGTGCTCGACGATCACCTTGTCGATCGCCGCGCGGTCGTCGTCGACACCGGTGACGATCTGCCGCGCGTAGTCCCAGCTCGAGGCGCGCTCGGGCTGGTCCAGGTGCCGCACCGTCTCGGTGGCCAGCACGTCCGCGATCGGGAGCTCACGCACCTCGGCGACGTACAACATGTCGAGGGCGCGCTTGCGGGCCTTCGAACGAGCACTCATGGGGCGGACGCCTAGTTGTTGACGCGGCCGAGGAAGCTGCCGTCGCGCGTGTCGATCTTCACGGTGGTGCCGTTCTCCAGGTACAGCGGCACCTGGATGCGGTGACCGGTCGCGATGATCGTCGCGTCCTTCGTGCCGCCGGAGGAACGGTCGCCCTGCAGGCCCGGCTCGGTCTCGACCTCGGTGACGATCGACGTCGGGAGCTCGATGTAGAGCGGGTTGCCCTCGTTCATCGCGATGGTGACCATGGCGGACTCGAGCAGGTAGTTCTTGGCGTCGCCGACGACGGTCTCCGACACGGGGACCTGGTCGTAGGTGTCGGTGTCCATGAACACGTACGACTCGCCGTCCTGGTACAGGTACTGGTAGTCGCGACGGTCCACGGTCGCGGTGTCGATCTTCGCGCCGGCGTTGAACGTGCGGTCGACGACCTTGCCCGAGACGACGTTCTTGAGCTTGGTGCGGACGAAGGCGCCGCCCTTGCCCGGCTTCACGTGCTGGAACTCGACGACCGACCAGAGCTGCCCGTCGATGATGAGAACGGCGCCGTTCTTGATGTCAGTGGTACTCGCCATGGGTCTTCCGTTCGATGGTGTTGTGAAGGTCTCCCGGACGTGCGTCCGGTCCCGGCGGCGACGGGTGTGCCCGCGCCGACGCCCCGACGAGTGTAGCGGACGAGGACCGTCGGACCCGGCTCACCGCCGCCGTCGCGCCCGCCACGCGTCGACCGCCGCCCAGACCAGCAGCACCACGGCGGTCCCGCCCAGGATCCCACCGGCCGCGCCGGTGGAGAGCACCGCCGTCGGCCGCGCCGGCGATGCGAGGTAGACGATCGCCAGCACCCCGGCACCGGCGCCGAGCAGCACGAGCAGGACACGCCGGACGAGTCCGGAGACCACCTCGCGGTCGCGGCGGTCGGAGAACAGCCGGATGTTGACCGCGAGCTTGCCGGTCTCGAGCGCCTCGGTGATCCGGTCGACCCGACGGGGCAGCTTCCGCGCCGCCGACACCACGCCGAAGAGCTCGCGGACGGCGAGCTCCCGCACGGCCCGCGGCCGCAGCTGGTCACGGATCTGCTGCCGGGCCAGGTCGCGGGACTCGTCGAGGAGGTCGAACGACGGCGCGAGGCTCCGCAGGGTGCCCTCGAAGATCGCGAGCGCCCGGGCTGCGGCGACGAAGTCCGGCGGCGGCTTGAGCCGGTAGCGCCCGAACACGGCGACGGCGTCGTCGACGGTCTCGACGCCGATCCGTGCCCCGGGCCCGAGCTCGTCCGCCACGAACGCCGCGATGTCCCGGCGGAAGTCCGGTTCGTCCTCGGCGTCGCGGACGGGCGCCATCCGCATCACTGCGTCAGCGATCCGCTCCGTGTCGTCCTGGATGTAGCCGGCGAGCAGGTCCTGGACGGTGCCGCGCAGACCCGGGTCGAGCCGACCGACGGACCCGAAGTCGATCAGGGCCGGCCGGCCGTCCGGCAGCAGCACGACGTTCCCCGGGTGCAGGTCGGCGTGGTAGATCCCGTCGAAGACGATCTGCCGGAGGAAGGCGTCGAGCACGGCACGCATCGGGGTGTCGAGATCCTGCCCGGTGCCCGCTGCCCGCAGGGCGCTGAGCGTCTCGCCCTCGAGGAACTCCATCACCATCACCCGGCGCCCTGAGAGGTCCCGGTAGGGCTCCGGGTAGGCGACCGCGTCGGGACGGGCGCTCCGCGACTGTGCCGCACGGAGGGCGGTCAGGTTCCGCATCTCCGACGTGAAGTCCACCTGCCGCACCAGGTCGTCGGCGTACTGCTGCGCGACGTCGGCGACCCCGACCTGGCGCGCCTCGGTGCTCGTCCGCGCGAGGAACCGGACCACCCGGAGGGCGATGTCGACGTCACGACGGACCGCGGCGTCGATACCGGGTCGTTGGACCTTCACCGCGACGACCGTCCCGTCGCGCAGGGTCGCGCGGTGCACCTGCGCGATCGACGCCGCGGCCACCGGCTCGGCGTCGAACGACGCGAACACCTCGCCGACGGGCGACCCCAGCTCCTCCTCGAGGAGCACGGCGACCTCGGCCGCGTCGGCAGGGCGGACGCTCCGTTGCAGGTGCGCGAGCCCCTCGGTCCACTCGTCCGGCAGCAGGTCGTCGCGGGTCGACAGGAGCTGTCCCATCTTCACGAAGCCACCACCCGCCTCCTCGAGGGCACGGCGCAGGTGCTCGGCCTGCCTCCGGCGCAGGTCCGACGTCTCCGGGTCACGGGAGAAGTCGAGCCGTCGGAAGGGCACGAGCTCGTGACGGCGGGCGATCGACAGCAGCTCGGTGAAGCGCCGGGCACGGGATCGCAGGCTGCCGACGGCGACGTCCTGCTGGCCGAGGTCGCTCAGGCGGGGCGGGGTGGGCACCGGACCAGTCTGCTCCCCGGCCCTGCGGACCCACCCCGCTCCTGCACAGCCGGGAGGCGCGGCGCACCCTCCACAGGTCGGCCCGCCCGCCCCTCCCTGTCGCGTCCACTGCGCGACGCTCGTCACATGGACACCGCACTGATCACCACGGCGATCGCGGCCGCCGCGTCGATCGCCGCTGCCGTCGTCAGCTGGTTCGGCGCGTTCCAGGCCAGGCGCACCGCGGTGCGGCACCACGCCTGGGAACGCTTCACCCGGGCGCTCCGACAACGTCCCGGCGACCGTGCACACGACATCTCGATCGCTGTGCTCCGGAACCTCGCGACCGTAGCGTGGTGGCCGAAGACCGACCGGCGGCTGGCGCACCGCGCCCTCCGAGGTCGCTCGGATCCCGGCCACCGAGCGGACGGATCGACAGGAGGAGACCTCGGATGATGCGGATCTTCAAGCCACTGCCCGACGCGCTCGACCCCGATCGCGACGGAGACGAGTACTGGGCGTGGGAGAACGGTGCGACGCTCGACGAGTTCCGCGAATGGGAACGCACGGGCGTGCTCACGCTCTCCATGCGTCTGAAGTGGTGGTGGCGCCGGACCCGCCCGACCCTCCGCTAGACACCGACCTCCTGGTAGGCGGTGAACAGCAGGTGGTCCTCGGGGCCCTCGAGCGTCACGGGCTTGCCGACCCCGTCGAGGATGATGAAGCGGAGCATGCCCGCTCGTGCCTTCTTGTCGCGGCGCATCGTCGCGAGCAGGCCCTCCCACCGTCCGATCCCGTAGGTCGTCGGCAGCTCCAGCGACTCGAGGATCGACCGGTGCCGGTCGACGGTCGCGTCGTCGAGGTGCCCCGTCAGCCGGGCGAGCTCCGCGGCGAACACCATGCCCACGGACACCGCCGCGCCGTGCCGCCACTGGTAGCGCTCGGCGTGCTCGATCGCGTGCCCGAGGGTGTGCCCGTAGTTCAGGATCTCCCGGCGGCCCTGCTCGGTGAAGTCCTCGGAGACGACCTCGGCCTTCAGCGCGATCGCGAGCTCGACCACCCGGCGGAACTCCGGCGTCGTCGGGTCGGTGACGCGGTCGACGTCGGCCTCGATGACGTCCAGGATCTCGGGGACGGCGATGAACCCGGCCTTCACGATCTCGGCGAACCCGGTGAGCACGTCGTTGCGCGGCAGCGTCCGGACGAGGTCGAGGTCGGCGACCACGGCACGCGGGTGGTGGAACGCCCCGACCAGGTTCTTGCCCTCGTTGGTGTTGATGCCGGTCTTCCCGCCGACACTCGCGTCGACCAGGCCGAGCACGCTCGTCGGCATCGCCAGGAACGGCACGCCGCGGAGCCACGTCGCGGCGACGAACCCGGCGAGGTCGGTGACGGCTCCCCCGCCGAGGCCGATGACGGCGTCGGTGCGGGTGAAGTCCGCCTGGCCCATGACCTGCCAGCAGAACGCGGCGACCTCGACGCGCTTGGCGGCCTCGGCGTCCGGGACCTCGGCGATGAGCGCGTCGAGACCGGCGTCGACCAGGACGGCACGCAGTTCGTTCGCCCGGGCGCCGAGCGTCGGTGCGTGCACGATGAGCACCTTCGCCACGCGCGGGCCGAGCAGCGCCGGGACCGAGCCGAACAGGTCGTTGCCGACCACGACGACGGACCCGCCATCGCCGCCGACGCGGATCTCGGTGGTGCCCTCGGGCAGGTTCGTCGCGGTCACGGTGTCCCTCCGGTGGTGTGCTCCTCGTCGGAGCCGGTCTGCTGGTCGGTCACCCACGCCACGACGTCGCGGACGACGTGCGACATCGGGCGCCGCGAGGTGTCGAACGTCACGTGCGCGAGCTCCGCGTAGGTGGCGGCCCGTTCGTCGGCGATGGTCTGCCAGGCGTCGATCCCACCCTGCACCAGCAGCGGCCGGTCGCTGCCGGCGATCCGGGCGGCGACGGCCTCGGGCGACACCGTGAGCAGCACGATGCGCGCGCCGTGCAGGGCGGCACGGGTGTCGGGGTGCGTCACGGCTCCCCCGCCGACCGAGACCACGCCTCCGGTCGCGACGGCGTTCCGGACGGCCTCGGCCTCGAGCAGGCGGAAGGCCGGCTCACCGCGATCGGCGAAGATCCCGGGGATGGGGCCGTGCGTCCGGGCGATGACGCGGTCCGTGTCGGTGAACGGGACGCCGAGCGCCTTGGCGACACGCTTGCCGACGCTCGACTTGCCCGCACCCATCGGTCCGATCACGACGACCGGCGGGTCGAGCCGCGCAGTCGGAGCGGGGACGGACGCGTCGGCGCCGCTCACCGGACCGACGACGACTCCGCCGCCGGGGACTCCGCGCCGTCCGTCCGACGGGTGCGCAGGGTCTCCGGGAGCGCGGCGAGGTAGGCGTCGAGGTTGCGCTTGGTCTCGGTCAGGCTGTCGCCGCCGAACTTCTCGAGCACGGCGTCGGCGAGCACGAGCGCGACCATCGCCTCGGCCACGACACCCGAGGCCGGCACCGCACAGACGTCGCTGCGCTGGTGGTGGGCCGCGGCGTCCTCACCGGTGGCCACGTCGATGGTGTGCAGCGCGTGCGGCACGGTCGCGATCGGCTTCATGCCGGCGCGGACGCGGAGCACGGTGCCGGTGGACATGCCGCCCTCGGTCCCGCCGGCGCGGTCGCTCGTCCGGACGATCTCGCCGTCCTCGCGGTACAGCTCGTCGTGCGCCTCGGACCCGCGCCGTGCGGCGGTGGCGAAGCCGTCGCCGACCTCGACGCCCTTGATCGCCTGGATCCCCATGATCGCCGCGGCGAGCCGGGCGTCGAGACGGCGGTCCCAGTGCACGTGCGAGCCGAGGCCCGGCGGGACCCCGTAGAAGAGCACCTCGACGACGCCGCCCAGCGTGTCGCCGTCCTTCTTCGCAGCCTCGACCTCGGTGACCATCCGGGCGGAGGTCTCCGGGTCGGCGCAGCGGAGCTGGTCCTCGTCGAGGCGGTCGACGTCGTCGGGCAGGGGCAGCGGCGTGCCGTCGGGCACGCGGACCGTGCCCACCTGCAGCGTGTGGGCGACCGAGCGGATGCCGAGCTCGGCCAGGAAGGACTTCGCGACCGCACCGAGGGCCACCCGCGCCGCGGTCTCGCGGGCGGACGCGCGCTCGAGGATCGGCCGTGCCTCGTCGAAGCCGTACTTCTGCATGCCGACCAGGTCGGCGTGGCCGGGTCGCGGCCGGGTCAGGGGCGCGCTGCGGCCGCGGGACATCTCGGTGGACTCGACCGGCTCGGGGTTCATCACCTCGACCCACTTCGGCCACTCGGTGTTCCCGATGCGGATGGCGATCGGGCTGCCGAGGGAGTACCCGTGGCGCACGCCCCCGGAGACGTGGAGCTCGTCCTGCTCGAACTTCATGCGCGATCCGCGCCCGTAGCCGAGCTTCCGCCGCGCGAGGTCGGTGCGGATGGACTCGAACGACAACGGGACGCCGGCGGGCAGGCCCTCGAGCATCGCGATGAGTTCGGGTCCGTGGGACTCACCAGCGGTCAACCAACGAAGCATGTCGACCATCCTCCCACAGGGTCCGGCCGTGCGACGCGGCCGGACCCCCGCGGGCCTACTGGTACTCGGGGTGTGCCCGGAGCCAGGCCTGGAACTGCTTGACGGCGACCTGGTGCTCCGCGTACGTGTCCGAGAAGACGGTCTCCCCCGTGTCGAGGTCCACCGTCACGAAGTAGAGCCACTTCCCGTCGGCCATGTTCGTCACGGCCTTGATGGCCACGTCGCCCGGGTTCGAGATCGGTGCCGGCGGCAGCCCCTTGTGCACGTACGTGTTGTAGGGGTTCCCGGCGTCGGCGCGCTCGGCGTCCGTCGTGGTCACCTTGTGCGTGTTGCCCGTCCCGTAGGCGACGGTCGCGTCCGACTGCAGCGGCATGTCGACGTCGAGCCGGTTCTGGAACACGCGGGCGACCTTCGGGTAGTCGGCGGCGAGACCGGCCTCCTTCTGCACCAGCGAGGCGAAGACGACCACGCGCTCCTGGTCTGCCTCCGCGACGCCCGCGGCGGCCAGGTGCTCCTTCATGGTGTCCACCATCGACTGGAAGTACTGCTTCGCGGTCCACCCGGGGTTGATCGGGTAGGTCGCCGGGAAGAGCCAGCCCTCGAGCGTCGTCGTGCCCGCCGGGAGTCCGTACGCCTGCACGTCCTCGGCAGCAGCGCGCACCTCGGCCTCGGACAGCCCCGCCTTCGAGACCATGCCCGCCTCGATGTCCTGCAGCGCGGTCCCCTCCGGGATCACGATCGACGCCTGGACGCGGTTGTCGGAGTCCTTGAGCGCGGCCAGGGCGGCCTTCGAGCTCATCTCCTTCTTCAGCTCGTACGACCCCGGCTGGAACGAGACGTCCGGCGAGGTCAGCAGCAGCTTGTAGAAGACCTTCGAGCTCTTCACGACGCCACTGCGCTGCAGGGTCTTCGCGACGTCCTCGCCGATGTCGCCCTGCTTGATGGTGATCGTGACCTTGCTCGTGCCGTCGCCCGTGTAGTCGTCGGGCTCGCTCGAGCCGCCGATCGCGCTGACCAGCTGCTGCACCTTGGGCGCGGCGAACGCGTACGCACCGACGCCGCCGACCAGGACGAGCGCGACGATCACGATCCCGGCGACCAGCGGTCCGCGACGCCGCTTCGGTCGCGGTTCGCGCGGCGGCCGGGAGGCGCCACCGCCTCCGCCCCCTCGCCCGCGTCCGCCGCCGGTCCCGCCGACGCCCTGGTCGCCCCCGGCGGCTCCGCTCGCGGCAGCAGCGGCCCCGCTCGCAGCAGCCGGCGATCCGTCGGGACCGCTCGCGCCGCGCGGGTCCGGGTCCTGCCGAGCGCCGGCGCGGGCCTCGCGGACGGCCTGCGCGTCCGGTGCCCGGAGCTCGCCCGTGAGCAGCGCACGGACGTCGGGGTGGAGCTCGTCGTCCGAGCGCGCGACCGGAGCGTCCGCCGGGGACGCCGGTCGCGCCGCGGCCGGCTCCGACCCCCGCGCACGAGGACCGGGCCCCGCAGCGGCGGCAGCGGCGGGCTCCTCCGCCGGAGCCGAGGCCCGGCGCGCGGACTCGGCGGCCTCGGCGGCGCGTGCTTCGCGGCGGGACATCGGTCGGTCGGGCTCGGCGGCGGGTTCGGTGGTGCGCCGCCGCCGCCCGGCGTCGTCGCCAGGCGCGATGATCGCGTCCCAGTCCAGGTCGTCTGCCAAGGAATCCTCGGTCTCTCGGGTCGGGGGCTCCACCTGGGCCCCGTCGGTCCGGGAACGACGGTCTCCCGACCCGTCCCGGGGCCGGTCGGTCAGGGGAGCGTTGCGCCGGGAGCGGCGCTGGACGCACGCTCGTGGTCGAGCGCGTGTTGCAGGATGATAACAGCGGCCGCTTGATCGATCACGGCTCGGGACTTCTTCGTGTTCCTGCCGGCCTGGTGCAGACCCCGCTGCGCCGTCACCGTGGACAGCCGCTCGTCGACCAGCCGGACCGGCCGGTGCTCGGCCAGCAGCTCCGCGAACGCCCTGGCGTCCGCGGTCGACGGGGTGTCGTCGCCGGACATCGACAGCGGCAGCCCGACGACGATCTCGATCGCGTCGTACTCGTCGGCGAGCTCGACGATCCGGCGGACGTCGGTCGCCTGCGCCCGCGGCACCGTCTCGACCGGCGTGGCCAGCAGGCCGTCCCGGTCGCAGACGGCGACCCCGATGCGGGCCTTGCCGACGTCGACGCCGAGACGGCGACCGGACCGGATCGGCACGCTCAGCCCGCCAGTCGCGCGGTCACGGCGCGCAGTGCCGCGGGCAGCGCCGCCGCGTCCGTGCCGCCGCCCTGGGCGAGGTCCGGCTTGCCGCCACCACCGCCGCCGAGCACGCCGGCGGCCTCCTTGGCCAGCGGTCCCGCCTGCACGCCGGCAGCCCGGGCCGCGTCGTTGGTCGCCACGATCACCACGGGCTTGCCGTTGACCACGGCTCCGAGGACCACGACCGCGGCACCGTCACCCAGCTGCCCGCGCACGCCGGTCGCCAGGGAGCGCAGGTCGTCGCCGGACTGCAGCCCGTCGACCGTCTCGGCGACCACGGTCACGGCGCCGACGGTCTCGGCCTGCCGTGCGATCGACGGCACCCGCTGCTGCAGGTTCGCCGACTCGAACTCGGCGATCCGCTTCTGCGCGGTGCGGAGGTCCTCCATCAGGCCCTGCACGCGGGTCGGCAGGTCCTCACGGGGAGCCTTCAGGGCGCTGGAGAGCTGCGACACGATCGTCCGCTCGACGGCGAGGTCCCGGAAGCCCTCGAGCCCGACGAGCGCCTCGACGCGGCGGTTGGTGGAACCGACGCTCGACTCCCCCACCAGGTTCACGAGGCCGACCTGCGCGCTCGAGGCCACGTGCGTGCCACCGCAGAGCTCACGCGACCACGGGCCGCCGATGTCGACCATGCGGACCTCGGCACCGTACTTCTCGCCGAACAGCGCCTGCGCGCCGAGGGCCTTCGCCTCGTCGAGCGGGAGCACGCGGGTCTGCACCGCGAGGTCGGAGCGGATGGCGGCGTTCACGACCTCCTCGATCTCGGAGCGGGTGGCGCCGGACACGGGCTGCGACCACGAGAAGTCGAGGCGCATGTAGCCGGACTTGTTGTACGAGCCGGCCTGGAGTGCCTCCGGGCCGAGCACGTCGCGCAGTGCCGCGTTCACGAGGTGCGTCGCGGAGTGCGCCTGGGTCGCCCCGCGGCGGTACTCGGCGTCGACGACCGTCGTGGCCGCGTCGCCGACGCCCACCTCGCCCGAGCGGACCTGGACCGTGTGGCTCCAGAGGCCCGCGACGGGGCGCTGCACGTCGAGCACCTCGAGGTCGAAGCCGTTGCCGACGATCGAGCCCTGGTCGGCGTCCTGACCACCGGACTCGGCGTACAGCGACGTCTCGCCGAGGATGACCTCGGCGATGTCCCCGGCCACGGCGCGGTCGACGCTGACGCCGCCCACGATGATCCCGAGCACAGCGGACTCGGCCTCGAGCGCGTCGTAGCCGAGGAAGACCGTCTCGCCCTTCGCGCGGAACGCGCTGTAGACGCTGAGGTCGGCGAGGGCGGTCTTCTTGCTCTTCGCGTCGGCCTTCGCCCGGGCACGCTGCTCCGACATCAGGGTCTCGAACGCACCGCGGTCGACCTGGACGCCGGCTTCCTCCGCCATCTCCATCGTCAGGTCGATCGGGAAGCCGAAGGTGTCGTGCAGCAGGAACGCCGTGTCGCCGCCGATCGCCGGGGCGCCGTCCTGCTTCGCACGCTCGACCGCGACGTCGAGGATCGTCGTGCCCTGTGCCAGCGTGCGCAGGAACGTCTCCTCCTCCGCGAAGGCGATCCGGGCGATGCGGTCGAAGTCGCTCGCAACCTCCGGGTACGCCTCCTGCATGGCGTCGCGCGACGCCGGGAACAGCTGCGGGAAGGTCGCGCCCTCGACGCCGAGCAGGCGCATGGCCCGGACGGTGCGACGGAGCAGACGACGGAGGATGTAGCCGCGACCCTCGTTCGACGGGGTGACGCCGTCCGCGATGAGCATGAGCGAGGAGCGGACGTGGTCGGCGATGACACGCATCCGGACGTCGTCCTCGTGCACGGCGCCGTACCGACGGCCGGAGATGCGCGCGGCCTCGTCGAGGACCGGACGCACCTGGTCGATCTCGTACATGTTGTCGACGCCCTGCTTGATGAAGGCGACGCGCTCGAGCCCCATGCCGGTGTCGATGTTCTTGTTCGGCAGTTCGCCGGTGATCGTGAAGTCGTACTTCGACCGCACGTCGGCGATCTGGTACTGCATGAAGACCAGGTTCCAGATCTCCACGTAGCGGTCGTCGTCGGTCGCGGGTCCGCCGTCGATGCCGTACTCGGGACCACGGTCGAAGAAGATCTCCGAGCACGGGCCCGCGGGACCGGGCTGGCCGGTCGACCAGTAGTTCGTGTCCTTGCCGAGGCGCTGGATGCGGTCGTCCGGCAGCGACGAGTGCTGCTTCCAGAAGGCGATCGCCTCATCGTCGTCCTCGTACACGGTGACCCACAGGTCGTCGGCGGAGAACCCGAGGCCGCCGTCCGCCTCCTGGGTGGTCAGGAACTCCCAGGCGTACTGGATCGCCTGCTCCTTGAAGTAGTCCCCGAACGAGAAGTTGCCGTTCATCTGGAAGAACGTGCCGTGGCGAGGGGTCTTGCCGACCTCCTCGATGTCGTTCGTGCGGATGCACTTCTGCACACTGGTCGCACGCGGGTACGGCGCGGGGATGAGCCCGGTCAGGTACGGGATGAACGGGACCATGCCGGCGACCGTGAAGAGCAGCGACGGGTCGTCCGAGACGAGCGACGCGGACGGGACGACGGTGTGTCCGCGGTCACCGAAGAACTGGAGCCAACGGCGGCGGATCTCTGCGGTCTGCATGGTGCTTCCTGATTCAGGTCGGCGGAGGGTGCGTGGGAGCCGGGGCGCGGGAACGCTCAGGCGTCGTTGCGGAGTTCGGCCTCGCGGGAGCGGTACCCGTCGGCCACGGCGTCGGTGAACGCCTTCGTCCGGGCGTCGACGTCCGCGAAGAGCCGTGCGCCACCGGGCGTGTTCGCGATCCGGTGCGCGGCGGCGAACCCGATGACGACGCCGACGGCGACGAAGAACAGCTGCTTCACGGTGCCTCTCCCTCTCGCGCACGCGAGCGGTGCGTGCCCGAACGAGTGTAGTGGCGCAGGGCGGCCGGGACGCCGAACGGCGGGCCGCCCTCCTGAGAGGACGACCCGCCGTTCGGGTGTGATCGGTGGATCAGCGAGCTGCGTAGTACTCGACGACGAGCTGCACTTCACAGGTCACGGGGACCTCGGCGCGCTTCGGACGACGGACCAGGCGGGCCTGGAGCTTGTCGATCTCGACCTCGAGGTAGCCCGGGACCTTCGGCAGGACTTCCTGGTGCCCACCGGCGGCGGCGACCTGGAAGGGCTCGAGGGACTCGGAGCGCTGCTTCACGTGGATGAGCTGCCCCTCCTTCACGCGGAAAGACGGACGGTCGACGAGCTTGCCGTCGACCAGGATGTGACGGTGCACGATCAGCTGACGGGCCTGCGCGGTGGTGCGGGCGAAGCCGGCACGCAGCACGAGGGCGTCGAGGCGCTGCTCGAGGAGCTCGACGAGGTTCTCACCCGTCAGGCCCTTCGTCTTGCGGGCCTCTTCGAAGACGATGCGGAGCTGCTTCTCGCGGATGCCGTACTGGGCGCGCAGACGCTGCTTCTCACGGAGACGGACGGCGTAGTCGCTGTCCGCACGACGGCGGGTGCGGCCGTGCTCACCGGGGCCGTAGGGGCGCTTCTCGAGGTACCGGGCCGCCTTCGGCGTCAGCGGGATGCCGAGCGCGCGCGAGAGGCGGGTCTTGCTGCGGGTGCGTGACTTGGTAGACACAGGGTCCTTTTCTCTGTCTGAACTGAATGACTCGCCGGGCACACGACCGACCGCGGGCGACGAGCGCACGTGGGTGATCGATCCCGACGACGGGATCCAGAGGGATGAGCCTGTGGGATCGGACGGCTACAGTCCGAACCTCTGCCCCCGTCCCACCGGAGTGGGACTCTGTCCTCGGCGCAGCCGCACGCGAGGACCAGGACGTAGGCCCGTCAACGATAGCAGCATCGGGACGCCGGGTGAAGCACCGGGCTCACTCGCCGCGGGTGATCCTCCGGAGTCGTTCGAGCCGGGGACCGACCTCACGCTCGTACCCGTTGCCGGTCGGCCTGTAGTACTCCGTGCCCTCGAGCGCGTCGGGGAGGTACTGCTGGCGGGCGACCCCGTGCTCGGCGTCGTGCGAGTAGACGTAGCCCTTGCCGTGCCCGAGGCGCTTCGCCCCCGGGTAGTGCGCATCGCGCAGGTGCACCGGCACGACCCCCATCCGCCCGGCCTTGACGTCCGCGACCGCCGCGTTCACGCCGTTGTACGCGGCGTTCGACTTCGGCGCCGTCGCCAGGTACACCACAGCCTCGGCCAGGGGGATGCGACCCTCGGGCATGCCGATGAGCTGGACCGCCTGTGCCGCCGCCACGGCGATCGGCAGCGCTTGCGGGTCGGCCATGCCGATGTCCTCGGACGCCGAGATGATGATGCGGCGGGCGATGAAGCGCGGGTCCTCGCCCGCCTCGATCATCCGCGCCAGGTAGTGGAGGGCCGCGTCGACGTCGCTCCCCCGCACCGACTTGATGAACGCGCTGATGACGTCGTAGTGCTCGTCGCCCTGACGGTCGTAGCGCAGCAGCGCGCGGTCGACGGCCGCGGCGACGGTGTCGGCGTCCACCAGCGGGACCGTCTCGACGCCGTCGAGCGAGACCTCGTCGTCGTCGTCCGCGTCCCCGCCCGCCGCGGCGATCGCCGAGGACGCCGCTGCCTCGAGCGCGGTGAGCGCACGGCGCGCGTCGCCGGAGGACAGCCGGACGATGGCCGACCGCGCGTCGTCCCCGAGCACGACCGACCCACCGAGCCCGCGTGGGTCCTCGACGGCTCGGTCGACGAGCATCCCGAGGTCCTCGTCGGTGAGCGGCTTGAGTGTGAGGAGCAGCGACCGCGACAGCAGCGGGGAGATCACCGAGAAGGACGGGTTCTCGGTCGTCGCCGCGATGAGGATCACCCACCCGTTCTCGACCCCGGGGAGCAGGGCGTCCTGCTGCGCCTTGCTGAAGCGGTGGATCTCGTCGAGGAACAGGACGGTCGTGGACCCGTACAGGTCGCGGTGCGTCAGCGCCTTCTCCATGACCTCGCGCACGTCCTTCACACCGGCCGTCACCGCGGACAGCTCGACGAACTCGCGGCCGGACTGCCGCGCGATCGCCTGGGCGAGGGTCGTCTTGCCGGTACCGGGCGGTCCCCAGAGGATCACGGACACCCCGCCGGGGTTCTCGCGCGTGCCGGTGGCGAGCTGCACCAGCGGGCTGCCGCGCCCGAGCAGGTGCTGCTGCCCCGCGACCTCGTCGAGGCTCGTCGGCCGCATCCGCACCGCCAGCGGGACGGACCCCTGAGCCAACCCGGCGCGACCACCCGTCGTGGGCGCGCGCATGCCCGATCGATCCGCTGCCATGCTCCGATCGTAGGCCGGACCACCGACGTGCTGCGTGCCTCCCGGCCGGTGCCGTCGGTCGGTCCGCTACGCTCGTCGGCACAGTCGACGAGAGGTCCGATCAGCACCGTGGCACCGAAGAACCAGGCGCGCGACAACCGCGAGGCGCGCGAGCGCCTCCGGCTCTACCAGGCCCGTCAGGGGCTGCACGACCGGCAGCGGCGCCGGCGGAAGCGGGACGACCTGGTCGGCGTCGGGGTGCTCGTCCTGGTCGCCGCGCTGGCCACGGGGTCGCAGCTCGCCTTCGCCGGGTCCCGCGCCGAGGACGCGCCGGCTGCGAGCGCGTCCGCCACCGCCACCCCCACCCCCTCGGCGAGTGCGACCGCCGGGAACACCGGTACGGTGCCGAGCAAAGCCATCGCGGACGGCGCGACCTGGACCGGGACACTCACGCTGAACAAGGACGTCCGGCTCGGCATCGAGCTCGACGGGAAGGCCGCGCCACAGGCGGCGAGTGTCGAGATCGACCTCATCCGGAAGCAGTTCTACGAGGGCACCACGTGCCACCGACTCGCCGACAGCGCGGACTTCCGGTTCCTGCAGTGCGGGTCGGCGAACGGTGACGGCACGGGCGACGCCGGGTTCCAGTACGGCCCGCTCGAGAACGTCCCGAGCGACGGCCGGTACGCCGAGGGCACGCTCGCGATCGCGCGGGGCGCGTCCCCGTACTCGCAGTCGACGCAGTTCTTCATCGTCTACGGCGACACGACGCTCGACGGCTCGACCGGCGGGTACACCGTCGTCGGCAAGGTCACGAGCGGACTCGACGACCTGGAGCGCGAGATCACCTCGAAGGGCATCGCGTCGGCGGGCTCGGACGGCACCGGAGCGCCGAAGGTCGCGACGACGATCACCGGTGCGACGATCCGCGAGCAGGACTGACCGGACCGATCCGCCCCGACGGCGGCGTCCGGTCGTCCACAGCCCGCACGTCCGACTGGCCCCCGGGCCCCTCCGGTGCAATAGGCTGACGACCTGACCGTGCCGACGGGGACGTCGGCGATGCACGACCACGATCGAGGCGAGACCTGTGGGACCTGACGAAGCAACGACCTGGGGCCGGGTCGACGAGAACGGGACGGTGTACGTCCGGTACGACGACGGCGAGAAGGCCGTCGGCGAGTACCCGGACGCCACCCCGGACGAGGCCCTCGCGTACTTCGCGCGCAAGTACGCCGACCTCGAGGGGCAGGTGAAGATCGCCGAGCAGCGCGTCCAGCGCGGCGCCTCGGCGAACGACGTCTCCCGGACCGTCGAGCACCTGCGCACGCAGGTCGCCGAGGCCCGCGTGGTCGGCGACCTGAAGTCGCTCGAGAACCGGGTCGCCGCTCTGTCCGAGCAGGTGGGCTCGCTGACGAAGGAGCAGCAGGCACAGGCGCAGCAGGCGCTCACCGACGCACTGGCGTACCGGACCTCGCTGGTCGAGGAAGCCGAGTCGCTCGCCGCCGTCGACCCGGCTCGGGCGCAGTGGAAGCAGATCACGGCGCAGCTCGACGACGTCTTCGCCCGCTGGCAGCAGCACCAGCACGACGGCCCGCGCCTGCCCAAGAACGAGGCCAACGAGCTGTGGAAGCGCTTCCGCGCCGCCCGTTCGACGGTCGACCAGCACCGCCGCGCCTTCTACTCGGAGCTCGACGCGCAGCACCGCGACGCGCGGAACCGCAAGCAGGAGCTCGTCCAGCAGGCGGAGGCGCTCGCGTCCCGCGGCTCCGACGGCATCCCCGCCTACCGTGAGTTGCTCGACGACTGGAAGCGTGCCGGCCGTGCCGGGAAGCGCCACGACGATGCGCTCTGGGCGCGCTTCAAGGCCGCCGGTGACGTGCTGTTCGAGCAGCGCCACGCCGAGGCCGCGGTCGAGAACGAGGAGTTCTCCGCGAACCTCGTCGCGAAGCAGGCCCTGCTCACCGAGGCCGAGGCGCTGCTGCAGCAGAAGGACCGGGTCGCCGCCCGTCGCACGCTGACGGACATCCAGCGCCGCTGGGACGAGATCGGCAAGGTCCCGCGCGGCGACGTCCGTCGGATCGAGGACCGTCTGCGTGCGGTCGAGGACCACGTGCGGAGCCTCGAGGACGAGCACTGGAAGGCGTCTGACCCGGAGCGCAAGGCACGGCAGACCGGGCTCGCGAGCCAGCTCGAGGACGCCATCGGCAAGCTCCAGGCCGAGCTCGAGGCCGCACAGGCCTCCGGTGACTCGCGCAAGATCAAGGAGGCCCAGGAAGCGCTGGACGCCCGCAAGATCTGGCTCGACGCACTCGGGAGCTGATCAGCGCCACGCACGCAGGACGCCCCGCGACCGTCGATCGGTCGCGGGGCGTCCTGCGTCACCGGCTGTCAGCGGCCGCCCGGGATCGGCGTCACACCGGAGCGGGAAGGCCCAGCAGCAGCCGGATGTCGAGGTCGTCCTGCCGCATCTGCACCGCGAGCTCGTCCATCGACGAGAACGCGACCATGCCGCGGACGTACGAGACGAACAGCACCGAGATCGTGTCGCCGTACAGGTCGATGTCGACGTCGAGCAGGTGCGCCTCGATCTGCTTCGCGGGCACGCCCTGGAAGGTCGGGTTGTTGCCGACCGAGACCGCCGCCGGGTACACGGTGCCCTCGTGCAGCACGCGCGCTGCGTAGACGCCGTCCGCGGGGACGAAGCCCTCGCACGCCGGGTCGAGGTTGGCCGTCGGGTACCCCATCGCACGACCACGCTGGTTGCCGTGGACCACGGTGCTCCGGACGGCGTGCTCGCGACCGAGCAGCCGGGCGGCCTCGGCCACGCGGCCGTCACCGAGCAGCTCGCGGATCCAGGTCGAGGAGACGCGTCGCTCGTCGGACGGGCGGACGTCGTCGCGCAGGTCGACGTCGTCGATGAGTTCGACGCGGAAGCCGTGCTGCTCCCCCAGACGACGCAGGAGGTCGACGTCGCCGGCACCGCGGGCGCCGAAGCGGAAGTCGCTGCCGACGAAGACCAGCTCGGCGTGCAGGGTACGGACGAGGACCTCGGACACGAAGGCCTCCGGCGCCTGCGACTGCAGGTCCTGGTCGAACCGCAGCAGGAGCATCGCGTCGACGCCGATGTCCTCGAGGAGCTCGCGGCGCTGCGCGGTGCTCGTGAGCGCGGGCGGCACGCGATCGGGGTCGATGACGCTGAGGGGGTGGCGGTCGAACGTCACCACCGTGGAGACGAGGCCGCGCTCGCGAGCGGCGCGCTCGAGGTGCGCGATCACCGCTCGGTGACCGACGTGGACCCCGTCGAACTTGCCGATGGTGACGGCGCTCGGACCGAAGCCCTGCGCCACGTCGGCGACGTCGTCGTAGTACTGCACGCCGGGCCCTACTCGCCGACCGTGGCCGACGCGGCCGCGGGCTCGGCGACGGCTGCCCGGTGGTGCTTGCGCAGCCACCAGAGTCCGGCGATCGGGAGCACCAGCGGTGCGAAGACGTAGCCGAGGCCGTAGTACGACCAGACGGTGTCGTCGGGGAACAGCTGGCGGTCGAGCAGCGACAGCGTGCCGACGATCAGCACGCCGGCCATCTCGAAGCCGATGGTGACGCACGCGACGCGGTACCAGGCGCGACCGGGGACGATGAGCGCGATCATCGCGACGATGTAGACGACGGCCGCGACCGCGCTCAGCGTGTAGGCGAACGGCGCGAACGAGAACTTCTCGATGATCTGGACGACACTGCGCCCGGTGGCCGCGAGGGCGAGGATGCCGTACACGGCGATGAGGACGCGGCCGACGCCGGTCGCGAGGGAGGATCTGTTCGCCACGGCGACGAGTCTACCGACGACGGGTGACGTGCGCGGACGCCGCCGGCACGGGCCGACCGCGGATGACGGCGCGTCAGTTGAGCGCGAACCAGATCTGGTACATCCGGTAGACCATCACCGCGACCGTGAACGCGCCTGCGCCGAGGACGACCGTGCTCCACTTCGTCCGGTCGATCAGCGCCCACAGGATCGCGGCCGGCGGCACGAGCAGCACCGACACGGCGTAGACCCCGAACTCGAGCACGTTGCCCTGCGGCGGGCTGCCGATCGCGGGGAGCACGAGCGCGACCACGCCCTGCGCCACGAGCAGGAGCTCGATCAGCGCGAGCGACCCGACGGTGTAGTCGTTCGGCTTCCAGCCGAGGAACCCGACGACCACGGCGAACAGCCCGGCGACCACGGCCACCGCGAGCTGGACCCACATGAACCACTCGATCACGCGTGCGCTCCGTCCGTCGTGGTGCCGACCGGGGCCGGCGCCGGGAAGTTCGTGATGACCCGCAGCCGACCACGCCGCACGGAGACGAGGCCGACGAGTCGGTCGTCGTCCTGCGCCACAGCCGCGACCGGGCCGTCGTGGTCGGGGTGCTCGACCGCGACACGCTTGCCGTCTGTCAGGTCCCTCGCCGCGGCCGCGTCGAGTGCCACGACGTCGAAGAGGCGACGTGCGACGTCCGCCGGGCGGGCGAGGGCTGCTGCGACGTCGACCGAGTCGTCCTCGAGGTCCACCGCGTCCGCGACGTCGAAGGGTCCGACCGCGGTGCGGCGGAGGGCCGTGAGGTGCGCACCGGTGCCGAGTGCCGCACCGACGTCCCGCGCCAGTGCCCGGACGTACGTCCCCGACGAGCAGTCCACCACGACGTCGAGGTCGACCACGGGGACGTCGACACCGTCGACCGTGACCGTGTGGTCCTCGCGGCCGGTCACCACGAAGCGGGACACCGTGACGGTGCGCGAGCGCAGGACGACCTCCTCGCCCTTCCTCGCGAGGTCGTAGGCTCGGCGCCCGTCGACCTTGATCGCGCTGACCGTCGAGGGCACCTGGTCGATCACGCCGCGCTGTGCGGCGACCGCCCGCTCGATCGCGTCGTCCGACACGTCCGCCGCCGCGACACCCGCCGTCGAGGTCGGGGTGCCGTCGGCGTCGTCGGAGTCGGTGCCGACCCCGAGTCGGATCGTCGCCGTGTAGGTCTTCCCGAGGCCGACCAGGTGCGTCAGGAGCCGCGTGGAGGGCCCGGCGCCGAGCAGGAGCAGCCCCGTCGCCATCGGGTCGAGCGTGCCGGCGTGACCGATCTTCTTCAGACCGAGACGCCGACGTGCGATCGACACCACGCGGTGGCTGGAGATGCCCTGCGGCTTGTCGACGAGGAGGATGCCGTCAGGCTGGGGAGCGACCACCGGACGAGGCTACCAGCGCGGCGCTCCCGCACGGGGTCGGTCGGACCGTCAGCAGGCGTCGTTCCACTCGCGACGCGGGTGGTCCGGGTCGGTCACGTCGAGCACCGCCGACGCGGCGATCTTGACGTCCGCCCGCCGCTCGAGGCGACCGTCCTCCTGCTCCACCCAGAGCGACCAGCGCCACAGGTTCCTGGTCCCCGGCGCGAGCAGCCCCTGGCCGTGCACGACGAGCACGCCCTCGCCCGCACCCGTCGTGCGGAACGGCGTGACGACGTCGGCCCGGAGGCCGTCGAGGTCGGCGGAGGGGGCGGCCGCGGCCATCGCGGACACCCCGTGCTGCTGGAAGCCCCCGACGAGCGCCGCAGCGACCCGTTCGAGGTCGGTGCCGTCCTGGCCGTCGATGCCGACGACGGTGCGGTTCGTGCCGACCTGTGCGATCACCTCGCCCGCGATCGCGGCCATGGTGTCGGTCTCCTGCGGTGCCCAGCGTGCCATGCACCCACCGTAGGCTGTCGTGGTGAACGCGCGCGGAGCCTCCCGGCAGCCTGTGGACGACGACCCGCCTGTGGAGGACACGACGGCTGCGGACACGTCGGACGCACCCCGACCGGACATCGCCACCCCGCTCGTCGCCTGGTTCCGCGCCGAGGCGCGCGACCTGCCGTGGCGTCGCCCGGGCTTCCCGGCCTGGGGCACGCTGGTGAGCGAGATCATGCTGCAGCAGACGCAGGTCGCGCGGGTCGTCCCCCGCCTGGAGGCGTGGCTCACCCGGTGGCCGACCCCTGCGGACCTCGCCGCGTCGCCTCCCGGCGAGGCGGTGCGCGCCTGGGACCGGCTCGGCTACCCGAGACGCGCGCTCGCGCTGCACGCGGCCGCGACGGCGATCGCCGGACAGCACGACAACGTGGTCCCGCGGGACGTCGACGCGCTCCTCGCCCTGCCCGGCATCGGCGACTACACCGCCAGGGCCGTCGCGGTCTTCGCGTACGGCGACCGGCACCCCGTCGTCGACGTGAACGTCCGGCGGGTACTCGCCCGGGCGGTCCTCGGCGAGGGCGAGCCCGGACCGGCGAAGGCGAAGCGGGACCTGCCGCTCATGGAGTCGGTGCTCCCCGAGGACCGCGAGGCGGCCGCCGCGACGAACGCGGCGGTGATGGAGCTCGGTGCGCTCGTGTGCGTCGCCCGCTCCCCCGCGTGCGACGTCTGCCCGATCGCCGACCGTTGTTCCTGGCGCGCGGCCGGGTACCCGGAGCACGACGGGCCGCGGGCGCCGAGGCAGGCGCGCTTCGCCGGCAGCGACCGCCAGGTTCGTGGCCTCGTGATGGCCGAGCTTCGAGCGAGCGACGTCCCCGTCACACGGGACGAGGTGGACCTCGTCTGGCCGGACGCCGAGCAGCGGGCGCGTGCGCTCGCGTCCCTGCTGCGAGACGGACTCGTCGTCGGCGACGACGCGACCGGGTACCGTCTGCCCGACGCCTGACGCCCGACGCCTGGTACACGACGCCCGGCGCCGGTCGGGCCTCCGCACGACCACGTCCACGCGACCGGACGACACACGACGACGGCCGCCGGACGAGGTGTCCGACGGCCGTCGTGGTGCTGCGGTGGATCAGGCGCGCTCGTCGCGCTCCTCGTCCTCGTCGTCGTGCTTGTACGGGTCGGCGTCACCGGCGTACTGGGCTCCGGCCGACGCGGCACGCACCTGCGCGTCGCGCTGCTGGGCCTGGACGAGCAGGTCCTCCATGTGCGCCGACGTCTCCGGCAGCGCGTCGGCGATGAACTCGAGCGACGGGGTGAGCCGTGCGGTGATGTTCTTGCCGACCTCGCTCCGGAGCATGCCGGTCGCGGCCTTGAGCGCGGCGGCGGAGTCGGCGCGCTCCTCGTCGGTGCCGTACACCGTGTAGAACACCGACGCGTGCTGCAGGTCGCCGGTCACCCGGACGTCGGTGATGGTGACGAAGCCGAGGCGCGGGTCGCGCAGCCCCTTGTCGAGCCGCCGTGCGACGACTTCCTTGATGCGGTCCGCCATCTTGCGTGCGCGCTGCGGATCGGCCATGGGTGCCTCCTGGGGCAGGGAATCTTCTGGTGGAACGGGACGGACCCCGCCCCTCCCGAGGGAGGAGCGGGGTCCAGGATAGCCAGACGTCAGTCGCGCGGCTTCTCGACGAGCTCGGTGGTCTCGATCTCGTCGCCGATCTGGATGTCGTTGTACTTGCCCAGACCGATACCGGCCTCGAAGTCCGTGCGGACCTCGGTGACGTCGTCCTTGAAGCGACGCAGCGACTCGATGGCCAGGCCGTCGGCGAGCACCACACCGTCACGGATGACGCGCGCCTTGGCGTTGCGCGTGATCGTGCCGGAGCGGACGATGACACCGGCGATGTTGCCGAACTTCGAGGAGCGGAACACCTCGCGGATCTCGGCGACACCCGACTGGACCTCTTCGTACTCGGGCTTGAGCATGCCCTTGAGGGACTGCTCGATGTCCTCGAGTGCGTTGTAGATGACCGAGTAGAAGCGCACGTCGATGCCCTCGCGGGCCGCACGCTCGCGGGCCTTGACGTCCGGGCGGACGTTGAAGCCGACGACGATCGCGTTGTCGATCGTGGCCAGGTCGATGTCCGACTCCGTGATCGCACCCACACCGCGGTGCAGGATGCGGAGCTGGACGCTGTCGTCGACCTCGATGTCCAGGAGCGACTGCTCGAGTGCCTCGACGGCACCGGAGACGTCACCCTTGATGATGAGGTTGAGCGAGTCGACCTTGCCCTCCTCGAGAGCACGGGTGAAGTCCTCGAGCGAGATGCGCTTGCGGGCCTTGGCCAGCTGGGCGTTGCGCTCGGCCGCTTCACGCTTCTCAGCGATCTGACGGGCCGTGCGGTCCTCCTCCGTGACCAGGAAGGTGTCACCGGCGCGCGGCACCGAGGACAGACCCTGCACCTGGACCGGACGGCTCGGCGTCGCCGCCTTGACCGCGACCCCGTTCTCGTCGGTCATCGCACGGACGCGGCCGTAGGCCGTACCCGCCACGATGGCGTCACCGACGTGCAGCGTGCCGGACTGGATGAGCACCGTGGCGACCGAACCGCGACCCTTGTCGAGTCGGGCCTCGATCGCGACACCGCGGGCGTCCTTGTCGGGGTTCGCACGCAGGTCGAGACCGGCGTCCGCCGTGAGCAGCACCGCGTCGAGCAGGTCCTGGATGCCGACGTTGTTGCGCGCCGACACGTCGACGAACATGACGTCGCCGCCGTACTCCTCGGCCACCAGGTTGTACTCGGTGAGCTGCTGCCGGACCTTCGCCGGGTTCGCGCCCTCCTTGTCGATCTTGTTCACCGCGACCACGATCGGCACACCGGCCGACTGCGCGTGGTTCAGTGCCTCGATCGTCTGCGGCATGATGCCGTCGTCCGCCGCGACCACGAGGATCGCGATGTCCGTCACCTGGGCACCACGGGCACGCATGGCCGTGAAGGCCTCGTGACCCGGGGTGTCGATGAACGTGATCGGACGGTCGACGCCCTCGTGCTCGGTGACGATCTGGTACGCACCGATGTGCTGCGTGATGCCGCCGGCCTCGCCCTCGACCACCTTCGAGTTGCGGATGGCGTCGAGGAGGCGGGTCTTGCCGTGGTCGACGTGACCCATGACGGTGACGACCGGGGGACGCTGCTGCAGGACGGAGTCGTCCTCGTCGGCGTACTCGGCGTCGATGTCGATGTCGAAGCCCTCGAGGAGCTCGCGGTCCTCGTCCTCCGGCGAGACGATCTGGATCTTGTAGCCCAGTTCCTCGCCGAGGACCTCGAACGTGGCCTCGTCCAGCGACTCGGTCGCCGTGGCCATCTCACCGAGGTGGAAGAGCACGGTCACCAGGTTGCCGGGCATCGCGTCGATCTTGTCCGCGAAGTCCGAGATGCTCGCACCGCGACGGAGTCGCACGACCGTGTTGCCGTCACCGCGAGGGACCTGCACACCGCCGAGCGACGGCGCCTGCCGCATCTCGTACTCGGCGCGCTTCGTCCGCTTCGACTTGCGGGCACGGCTCTTGCCGCCACCGCGACCGAACGCACCGGCGGTACCACCACCGGGGCCACGACCGCGGCCACCGCCACCGGCGGGACGCGGGCCGCTGAAGGCCGGACGGGGGAAGCCGCCACCGGCACCACCGGCACCGCCCGGACGACCACCGGGGCCGCCACGACCGCCGCCCTGGCCCGGACGCTGCCCGAAGCCGTTCGGACGGTTCGCCTGACCGGGGCCACCCGGACGCGGAGCACCCGGACGGGGCACGCCGGGACGCGGCGGGGCCGGACGCGGGATGCCGTTGCCGCCACCGGCGCCGCCGGCGGGACGCTGGCCCATGCCCTGGTTGGACGCGTAGGGGTTGTTGCCGGGACGCGGCGGGCGCGAGCCCATGCCCTGGCTGGACGCGTACGGGTTGTTGCCCGGGCGGGCACCGGGCTTGGGGCCACCCGGCTTCGGACCGGCGGCGGAGCCGGGCTTCGGCGCGCCACCGGGCTTGACGGAGTCGCTCTTCGGCGCGCTCGCGTCACCACCGGACTGCGCTGCGGAAGCCGCCTTCTCGGCTGCGGCTGCCTTCTCGGCGGCCGCGGCCTTCTGCGCGGCCTCGGCCTCGGCCTGGCGCTGCGCGACGGACTTCGGCGCGGTGGGCGTCGGGGTCTCGGCGGCGGGCGCCTGGGCCTCGGGCTCGGCCTTCGGCGCGGGTGCCGGACGCGCCGGACCCGGACGGGGTCCGCCGGGCTTCGGGGCGCCGGACCGCGGGGCGGTGGCCTTCGCGGGAGCGCCCGGGGTCGCCGGAGCCGCGGGCTTCGACGCCGTCGAGGCGCCGTCCGCCTGCAGCGCAGCACGGAGCTTGCGCGCGACGGGGGGTTCCACACTGGAGCTCGGGCCCTTGACGAACTCGCCGAGTTCCTTGAGCTTCTCCATTGCGGTCTTGCTGTCGACACCGAGTTCGGATGCGATCTCGTGTACGCGTGGTTTTGCCACAGTTCTCCTTCACGGGTCCCACCCCGCGAAGGGGGCAGGACTCACTGGATGACGGGTCTCATCTCGAGCCGCTCATCAGTTGTCCATAAGCCGTTCAGCCTGTTCTGTCGTGTCCCGGTGACGCGCCTGCTCTTCGGCGCTGAGCGCCTCGAGGTAGTCACGTACCGCTGACGTGTCCGGTTCACGATCAAGTCGGAGCGCGCGGCGGTAGGCCCTGCGCTTGACGGCCTGATCGTGTGCCTCGACGGTCGGGGTGAGCCACGCTCCCCGTCCCGGCATGACTGCCTTCGGGTCCGCCACGACACGTCCGTCACTCAGGGCGACGACACGGAGGAGGGAGGACCGGGGAGCACGACGACGACTGCCGATGCATGTTCTGACGGGAACCACCATACTCCTTGCCTCCGACCACCGCGATCCGGCGCGCCCGGACGGGCCACGCCACCAGCGAAACGGTGTCGGGCGACGACCGCCGCCCGACACCGAGGACGACTACTCGTCGCCGTCCAGGATGGAATCCGGCTGGATGTCGATGCGCGCCCCGGTCAGCTTCGCGGCGAGGCGGGCGTTCTGCCCCTCCTTGCCGATGGCGAGCGACAGCTGGTAGTCCGGCACGAGGGCACGGACGGCCTTCGTCGAGGCGTCGAGCACGAACGCGCTCGTCACCTTCGCCGGCGACAGCGCGCTCGCGACGAACGACGCCAGGTCGGACGACCAGTCGACGATGTCGATCTTCTCGGCGCCGAGCTCCGTCGTGACGGCACGGACGCGCGCGCCGAGCTCGCCGATGCAGGCACCCTTCGCGTTGACGCCCGGTTCGTTCGCCTTCACCGCGAGCTTCGTGCGGTGCCCGGCCTCGCGCGCGATCGAGGTGATCTCGACCACGCCCGATGCGATCTCCGGGACCTCGAGCGCGAAGAGCTTGCGGACCAGCCCGGGGTGCGTGCGCGAGACGGTGATCTGCGGGCCCTTCGCGCCACGGCCGACGCTCGTGACGTACACGCGGATGCGGTTGCCGTGCTTGTAGTCCTCGCCCGGCACCTGCTCCTCGGGCGGCAGGATCGCCTCGACGGTGCCGAGGTCGACGTGCACCATCTTCGGGTTCGGACCCTGCTGGATCACGCCCGCGACGATGTCGCCCTCCTTGCCCCGGAACTGCCCGAGGATCTTGTCGTCGCCGATGTCGCGCAGCCGCTGGTTGATGACCTGCTTCGCGGCGAAGGCGGCGATGCGGCCGAAGTCGCTCGGCTGGTCGACGGCCTCGCCGACGACGGTGCCGTCCTCGTCGCGCTCCGGCACGTAGACGGAGACCTCGCCGGACTTGCGGTCGAGTTCGACGCGGGACTGCGCGTCGACGGGCTCGTCGTTCTCGGCGCGGTGCTTCTGGTACGCCGTCAGGATGGCGGATTCGATGATGCGGACGAGTTCGTCGAACGGGATCTCCCGCTCGCGCTCCATGAGTCGCAGGACTGCGAGGTCGATCTTCACCGAGGTGCCTCCGTATTCAGCTGAGTCGCTCCCGCGGGTGGATCTGCGCGGAAGTCGGCGACCAGACTACCCCAGGACGAGCGACGGACGGGAGGCGCGGTGCCGGCCGGCACCGCGCCTCCCGTCCGTGTCGGAGCGGCGATCAGATCGCGCGGACCGCCTCGAGCAGGTCGGCGACCGGCACGTCGCGGCGCTCGCCCGACGCGCGGTCCCAGAGCTCGACGACGCCGTCGGCGGCGTTCCGCCCGGCGACCACGACGATCGGCATGCCGAGGAGCTCGGCGTCACGGAGCTTCACGCCGGGCGACACCTTCGGACGGTCGTCGTACACGACCTCGAAGCGGTCGCCCTCGAGGGTGTCGACGATCGAGGACGCGAGGTCGTAGGCGACCTCGTCCTTGCCGGTCGCGACGACGTGCACGTCGAACGGCGCGACGTTCTTCGGCCAGACCAGGCCCTTCTCGTCGTTGTGCGCCTCGGCGAGGATCGCGAGGATGCGCGTCACGCCGATGCCGTAGGAGCCCATCGTGACCGTCGCGAGCTTGCCGTTCTCGTCCTGCACCTTGAGCCCGAGCGCCTCGGCGTACTTGCGGCCGAGCTGGAACACGTGCCCGATCTCCATGCCACGGGCGGTCTCGAGCGGGCCGGAGCCGTCCGGAGCAGGGTCGCCGGCACGGACGTCGGAGACCTCGGCGACACCGTCTGCGGTGAAGTCGCGGCCCATGACGAGGCCGGACACGTGCACGCCGCGCTCGTTCGCCCCGGTGATCCAGGCCGTGCCGTCGACCACGCGGGGGTCGACGACGTAGCGGATGCCGGACGGGCTGTCGGCGCCGAGCACCTGCGGCCCGATGTAGCCCTTGACGAAGACGCCCGGGTGCTTCCGGAAGTCGTCGTCGCCCGCGGCTTCGACCTCGGCGGGCGCGAAGGCCACCTCGGCGCGCTTCAGGTCGACCTCGCGGTCGCCCGGCAGGCCGACGACGACGACCTCGCGGGTGCCGTCCAGGTGCGTCAGCGCCAGCACGACGTTCTTCAGCGTGTCGGCGGCGGTCCAGGGAGCGCCGTCGCGCGGTGCGACCTCGTTCGCGTGCGCCACGAGGGTGTCGATCGTCGGGGTGTCGGCGGCCGGTAGCAGCACGGGCTCCGGCTGGCCCTCGATCGGCAGCGACTCCGGCACGGGCGTGACGTAGGCCTCGACGTTCGCGGCGTAGCCACCGGCGCTCCGGACGAAGGTGTCCTCGCCGACCGCGATGGGGTGCAGGAACTCCTCGGACTTCGATCCGCCCATGGCGCCGGCGTCGGCCTTGACGATCGCGTACTCGAGGCCGAGGCGCGCGAAGATCCGCTCGTACGCGTCGCGCATCGTCTGGTAGCTGCGGTCGAGGCCGGCGTCGTCGATGTCGAACGAGTAGGCGTCCTTCATCGTGAACTCGCGGCCGCGCAGGAGACCGGCGCGCGGACGAGCCTCGTCGCGGTACTTGTCCTGGATCTGGAAGAGCGTGACGGGGAGGTCCTTGTACGACGAGTACAGGTCCTTCACGAGCAGCGCGAAGAGCTCCTCGTGGGTCGGCGCGAGGAGGTAGTCGGCGCCCTTGCGGTCCTGCAGGCGGAAGATGCCGTCGCCGTACTCGGTCCAGCGGTTCGTCGCCTCGTACGGCTCGCGCGGGGCGAGCGCCGGGAGCAGGACCTCCTGTGCGCCGGCCGCGACCATCTCGTCGCGGATGATGCCCTCGATCCGGGCGCGGACCCGGAGGCCGAGCGGGAGCCAGGCGAAGATGCCCGGGGCCTGACGACGGATGTACCCGGCGCGGACGAGGAGCTTCGCGCTCGTGACCTCGGCGTCGGAGGGGTCGTCGCGGAGCGTGCGGAGGAAGAGATGGGAGAGCCGTGTGACCACGGGGCAAGCCTAGCGGCGCGGCGCTCGCCCGGCCGTCCCGGTGACGGACGGGAGGAACGGTGCCGGCTGGCACCGCCCTCCCTCGCAGGCTCGGTCGGCGCGCTCCGCGCGACGCTCCGCGTCGCCGCCGAGCGGAGCGCGCCCGTCCGTCCGTCTCACGCGCTAGGGCGCGGTGATCACCTGGACGGAGCCGGTGGCGGCCGCCGGGCCCATCTCGTCGGCGATGCGGTTCGCCTCCTCGATCAGGGTCTGCACGATCTCGCGCTCCGGCACGGTCTTGATGACCTCGCCCTTGACGAAGATCTGCCCCTTGCCGTTGCCCGAGGCGACACCGAGGTCCGCCTCGCGCGCCTCGCCCGGACCGTTCACGACGCAGCCCATCACGGCGACGCGGAGCGGCACGGTCATGCCCTCGAGGCCCTTGGTGACGTCGTTCGCGAGCTGGTAGACGTCGACCTGCGCCCGGCCGCAGCTCGGGCACGAGACGATCTCGAGCTTGCGCTCCCGCAGGTTCAGCGACTGCAGGATCTGCAGGCCGACCTTGACCTCCTGCGCGGGGGGCGCGGAGAGCGAGACGCGGATGGTGTCGCCGATGCCCTCGGCGAGCAGGATGCCGAACGCGGTGGCGCTCTTGATGGTGCCCTGGAACTCCGGCCCGGCCTCGGTGACACCGAGGTGCAGCGGCCAGTCCCCCGCGGCGGCGAGCTGGCGGTAGGCCTTCACCATCACGATCGGGTCGTTGTGCTTGACCGAGATCTTGAAGTCGTGGAAGTCGTGCTCCTCGAACAGGCTGGCTTCCCACACGGCCGACTCGACGAGCGCCTCGGGCGTGGCCTTGCCGTACTTCTGCAGCAGGCTCGGCTCGAGCGACCCGGCGTTCACACCGATGCGGAGCGAGACGCCGGCGTCCTTGGCCGCCTTCGCGATCGCGCCGACCTGGTCGTCGAACTTGCGGATGTTGCCCGGGTTCACGCGGACGGCGGCGCACCCGGCGTCGATGGCCTGGAAGACGTACTTCGGCTGGAAGTGGATGTCGGCGATGACCGGGATCTGCGACTTCTTCGCGATGATCGGCAGCGCGTCGGCGTCGTCCTGGCTCGGCACCGCCACGCGGACGATGTCGCAGCCCGACGCCGTCAGCTCGGCGATCTGCTGCAGCGTCGCGTTGATGTTCGTCGTCGGGGTCGTCGTCATCGACTGCACGGAGACCGGGGCGTCGCCGCCCACGAGGACCTTGCCCACCCGGATCTGCCGCGACTTCCGGCGCGGGCTCAGGGTTTCGGGGACTTTCGGCAGACCGAGGTTCACTGCTGGCACGGGTGTGACTCTACGCGCTCCCGGTGACGTCACACCTGGTCGGTGACCAGGTCCGTGCCGCGCTCCACGACCGTGATGAGCGGCGCGTACAGGCGCATGAGCGCGAGGGCACGCTCGTGGTCCTCGTCGCTCGCGCCGGCGCACGCGTCGGCGACGACGGTGACGCTCGCCCCGGCGTCCGCGGCGGCCAGCGCGGTGGACACGACGCAGCAGTCCGTGGAGACGCCGGTGAGCACGAGGTGCGGACGGTCACCGACGACGCCCTGGAGGCTCGTCCCCCACTTGCCGAAGGTCGGCTCGGTCACGACCGGGGTGCCGTGGTCCGTCACCGCGGCTGCGAAGGGCGCGGTCAGGTCGTACAGGGGGTCGGTGTCGGGCACGAGCGCGAACGACCACTCGCGGTAGTACGGCACCCATGCGCCCTGCGGCCGCTCCGGCGCGACGAACCGCGTGAACACCGTGCGTCCGGCGAAGTGCGGCAGCAGTCGCGCCGTCCCCGCCGCGGCCTCGTCGTACCGCGGCGTCGACCAGGGGCTGTCGCCGGTGAAGACCCGCTGCAGGTCGATCGCGACGAGCCAGGCGTCGGCCGGCACGACGACGCTCATGAGTCGTGCTCCTGACGGCGGACCGTCCCGCGGGCCGTGAGCAGCGTGCCGGCGAAGCCCACGACCAGAGCGACGAGGACCCCGAGGTTCGCGTAGGCCCATGCCCCCTCGCGTCCGCCGAGACCGAACGGGCCGAGCAGGTACCCCTGCCAGTTCAGCCACGCCGGCACGCCGTACGTGTTGGTGACGAGTCCCCACCCGAGCACCGTCCCGAGCACGACGAGCCCGATCGCGGTCCAGCGCACGTCGCCGTAGCGACCGCGCACGTCGTCGAGCTCGGCGTCGGCGTACGCGCGGCGCCGCAGCACCACGTCGGCGACGAACACGCCGGCCCACGCGGCGATCGGGACACCGAGGGTGACGAGGAACGCCTGGAACGGCGAGATGAAGTCCTTCGCGAAGAAGACGACGTAGACGGCGCCCGCGACCATGAACACGCCGTCGACGCCGGCTGCGACCGGTCGCGGGATCCGGACGCCGGCACTGAGCAGCGCAAGGCCCGACGAGTAGATGTCGAGCACGGCACCGCCGACGAGCCCGAGGATCGCCACGATGGCGAACGGCACGAGGAACCAGACCGGCAGGATCGTCGTCAGCGCGCCGATCGGGTCCGCGCCGATCGCGTCGTCCAGGTCCTTCGACGAGCCGGCGAGCAGCACGCCCACGACGACGAGGACCGCGGGTGCGAGGGCGCCGCCGAACGTCGTCCACCAGACCACGCCGCCCGTCGAGGACGACCGCGGCAGGTAGCGGGAGTAGTCGGCGGCCGCGTTCACCCAGCCGAGTCCGAACCCGGTCATCACGAGCACCAGTGCCCCGATCACGTTCTGCGCGCTGCCCGCCGGCAGGGCACCGAGGGTGCCGAGGTCGATCGAGGGCACCGCGAGCACGACGTACACGACGGTGAGCACCGCGGTGACGACGGTGATGACCGTCTGCAGCCGCATGATCACGTCGAAGCCCGCGATGCCGGCGCCGACGACGAGCGCCGCGACGACCACGAGGGCGACGAGCTTCGTCACGACGCCGTCGTCCCAGCCGAGCTCGCGGAACACCGTCGACGTGGCGAGCACGGCCAGCGACGCGAGCGCGGTCTCCCACCCGACCGTCAGGACCCAGCTGAGGAACGAGGGCAGCCGGTTCCCCCGCACGCCGAAGGCCGCGCGGCTCAGCACCATCGTCGGTGCCGACCCCCGCTTGCCGGCGATCGCGACGATGCCGCAGAGCAGGAACGAGAACGCGACCCCGACGACGGACACGATCGTCGCCTGCACCAGCGAGATCCCGAAGCCCAGGACGAACGAACCGTAGCTCAGCCCGAGCACCGACACGTTTGCGGCGAACCACGGCCAGAACAGCCCGCGGGGCCGCCCCTTGCGATCGGACTCGGCGATGACGTCGATGCCCTGGCGCTCGACGGCGCGGACCTCTGGCGCGGTGCTCATGCGCTGAGCGTAGTGGGCGCGCGACCCCGCGGGTCCGACCGGCCGCGCTACCCGAACAGGTTGACGGGGCGGACGATGTCGGCGTAGATGAGCAGCGCGCTCATCCCCGCCAGCAGCACGACGACGACCATCGTCAGCGGCATCGTCTTCGCCAGGTCGATCGCGCCCGGGTCGGGCTTGCCGACGAGCACGTACGCGCGGCGCTTCACGGCCTCCCACAGCGCACCGGCGATGTGCCCGCCGTCGAGCGGCAGGAGCGGCACCATGTTCAGCACGAACAGGCCGATGTTCAGCGAGGCGAGCAACCCGAGGATCGTGTACGCCTTGTCGACGACGGGCACGCCGCTCATCGACGAGACCTCGCCGATCGCCCGGCCCACGCCGACGACCGAGACCGGGCTGTCCTGCGACCGCTGCTGCGCGCCGAACGCTGCGTTCCACACGGCGACGAGACGCTGCGGCAGGTCGATGATCAGGTGGGCGGACGCGGCGATCTGCGCACCGGTCGCGGGCAGCACTGCGGCGGGCGACTGCCGGACCAGCGACTGCCCGATGCTGACGCCGACGACGCCCACGCGCTGCGTCTTCGTGGTGCCGTCGGCGTTCTTCGCGACCGTGCCCTGCTCGGTCACGACGTCGCGGGTCGCGAGCTGCGGCGTGACCTCGAGCGTCCGGCGCTGGCCGTCGCGCTCCACGACGACCGTGACCGGCTCGCCCGCGGAACGCTGGAAGACCCGGGACACCTCGGCGATCGTCGGATCCTGCTGCCCGTCCACCGCGAGCACGACGTCACCGTCGCGGATGCCCGCCTGCTTCGCGGGCGACTCGGCGTCGCCAGCGGTGCAGGTCGTCGCGCTGCTCGTCGGCAGCACGCAGTCGACGCTCGACGTGAAGGTCGTGGTCGGCGCGCCGAACCCGCACAGCAGCACCCCGAACAGCACGATGCCGATCACCAGGTTCATGGCGGGACCGGCGACCATCACGATGATCCGCTTCCACGGCGTCAGCCGGTAGAACGCCCGCGAGTCGTCGCCGCCCGAGTCGGCGATCTGCTCCGCGCTGGCCTGGCGGGCGTCCTGCACGAACGCGCCGTACATGCCGGTGTTCGTGATCGCGTTCGGTCTGCCGGAGGCGCGCGGCTTGAGCATGCCGACCATCGAGATGTACCCGCCGAGCAGGATCGGCCGGATGCCGTACTCGGTCTCACCCCGGCGGAAGGACCAGATCGCCTTGCCGAAGCCGAGGGAGTACTGCGTGACCTTCACCCCGAAGAGCTTCGCGAAGGTCAGGTGTCCCAGCTCGTGGAGTCCGATCGAGACCAGCAGGCCGACGATGAAGACGACCACGCCGAGGACGAAGAGGAGCACGGATTCGACGGTCACCGTCAGAGGGTACGGGACCCTGCCCATGACGGAGCCGAGCGCGCCCTGAGAGGTCTGCCGTGCCTCCCGGCCGGCCTGGAGGCGCGGATCACCGGGGGCGCGTCCGTCACGCGACCAAGTGGCGGGCTCGCGTCGACCGCTCGCGTCAGCGGGCCAGGAGGCGGTCCGCCGCGGTGCGCGCCCAGCGCTCCGCAGCGAGGACGCCGTCGAGGGACGCCTCCCCCGCGGTGTGCTCGTCGACGATCCGGCGGACGGTGTCGACGATGTCGAGGAACCCGATCGCACCCGCGTGGAACGCGGCGACCGCCTGCTCGTTCGCGGCGTTGAACACCGCCGGGAACGTGCCACCGAGCACGCCGACGTGCTTGGCCAGGTCGACCGCGCCGAACGCCTCGGTGTCGAGCGGCTCGAAGGTCCAGGTGCTCCCGGTCGTCCAGTCGAGCGGCACGCCGACGCCGGGCACGCGATCCGGCCAGGCGAGGCCCAGCGCGATCGGCAGCCGCATGTCCGGCGGAGACGCCTGCGCGATCGTCGAGCCGTCGACGAACTCGACCATCGAGTGGACGATCGACTGCGCGTGCACGGTGACGTCGATCCGGTCGTAGGGCACGTCGAACAGCAGGTGGGCTTCGATGACCTCGAGCCCCTTGTTCACCAGCGTCGCGGAGTTCGTCGTCACGACCAGCCCCATGTCCCACGTCGGGTGCGCCAGCGCCTGTGCAGGCGTGACGTCCCGCAGGCTCTCGCGGGAGCGCCCGCGGAACGGACCGCCGCTGGCCGTGAGCACGAGGCGGCGCACCTCGGTGCCGGAACCGGAGCGCAGCGCCTGCGCGATCGCGGAGTGCTCGCTGTCGACGGGCACGATCTGTCCGGGACGGGCGGCTGCCTGCACCAGCGGGCCGCCGACGATCAGGCTCTCCTTGTTCGCGAGGGCGAGGGTCGCACCGGTCTCGAGTGCGGCGAGCGTCGGGCCGAGACCGACGGACCCGGTGATGCCGTTGAGCACGACGTCGGCCGCGACGGTCCGGACGAGCCGCTCGGCGTCGGCGGCACCGAACGCGGTGTCCCGGACACCGAACCGGGCCGCCTGGTCGGCGACGAGGTCACGGTTCGTGCCGGCGGTCAGGCCGACGACCTCGAACCGGTCGGGGTTCCGTGCGACGACGTCGAGGGCCTGCGTGCCGATCGAGCCCGTGCTGCCGAGGACGACGATGCGACGCCTGGTCGGCACGGCGGTGTCGTCGGTACCGCGCCCGGCGGTCGTCGGCACGGTGGCGCCGCCGGCACCGGCGGTCGTCGGCACCGCTCAGCCCTTGGCGAGGACGTCGACGACGAAGACGAGCGAGGCGTCCTTCGGGATGCCCGAACCCTCCGGCGGGTTCGAGCCGTAGGCGTCCTCGGGGGTGGTGACGATGAGGACCTGCGAGCCGACCTTCTGTCCGACGAGCCCCGTGACGAAGCCCTTGATGAGCGAGCCCTCGGAGACGGTGAAGGTCGTCGGAGCGCCCTTCGACCACGAGGAGTCGAACTCCTTGCCGTCTGCCAGGGTCACGCCCTTGTACTGCACGAGCGCGGTGTCGCCGTTCTCGATCGTCGCGCCGTCGCCCTGCTTCAGGACCTCGACCTCGGTCTTCGACGGGGCCGTCGCACCGGACGGGATCGTGATCTCCGGCTCGCCGTCGGCCTTGTCCTCGACCGTGGGCAGCGACGGGTCCTGCGTCTGCGGGGTGCCGGTCGCCTTCGTCGGCGTCTGCGCGACGACGTCCGCCACCACGACGATCTCGCCGCCGGTGTTGAAGCCGAGCGCCGAGGACTGGCCGACGACCGCGACCCGGTCGCCGACCTTCGTGCAGGCGAGCAGGGCGCCGAAGCCGGTACCGCCGACCGAGAGCACCTGCGGGTTGCCCTGGTCGAACCCGACCGCGCCGAGCTTCGAGGCGTCCGAGGCCTTGTACACGGCGTAGGAGACCTGGGCGAACTCGCCGTCCTTGAGTGCCTTGCCCGAGCCCTTCACCACGGTGGTGGCCTGCGGGGTCTTCGCGCTGAGACCCTTGTCGAAGGTGACCTTCGGCGCTTCCGTGCCGGCGACGGCCCCGGTGACCTCGATGCTCTTCGACGCCGAACCCGACTCCGGGCACGACGAGATGGGCGTCGCCGTGGCGCTGGACGACGCGCTCGGCGAGACCGAGGCGTCACCCGAGCCGTTCCCGGAGCAGGCGGCGAGTCCGAGCACGACGGCGGGGACGATGGCGATCGGGAGCAGGCGGAGACGCTTCACGGGGACCTATCCTGCCGCACGCACCTTGGTGACCGGCGTGTGGTGGACGGGGAACGCCACCGAACGCGCGATGAAGCACAATCGGTTCGCCTCGGCGTGCGCTGCCTCGGCGTCGGCGACCCGGTCTGCCTCGAGCACCGTGACGACGGGGCGGAGGGTGACCTCGGTGACCTCGCCGGTGCCGTCGCGGTGCACGTCGAGCGACGCCGTCGCCGTGTCCTCGTAGTCGACGACCGTGAAGCCCTGCTGCACCGCGACGTACAGGTAGCTCATCATGTGGCACTGGGCGAGGGCGCCGAGCAGCATCTCCTCGGGGTTCCACCGGTCGCTGTCGCCGCGGAAGGCCGGGTCGGCCGACCCCGCGATGGGGTGCTTGCCCGCTGCGGTGACGTCGTGGTCGCGGCCGTAGTCCCGGTAGCCGCTCGTCCCGGTCCCCCGGTCGCCGGTCCAGCGGACGGAGACCTCGTAGGTGTGGTCGGTCACGGTGTGCTCCTTCGTGCTGGTGCTCGGTGGGCGGAGCGTGTTCCGCCCGATCGCTACGATGACGACATGACGGTGAGCCACGACGTCCGCACAGACCGCCATCCTCTCACCGCCGAGGGCTCCGTCGAGCTCGCGGTGCTCGACCGGAACGGCTTCGACGAGAGCCGCCACGTCGGCGCCGGCGTGGTCGTCGCCGCGGACGGGACCGTGCTCGACGCCGTCGGTGACGTGCACGCGAGCATCTACCCGCGCTCCACCATGAAGCCCTTCCAGGCACTGGCGATCCGTCGCGCCGGAGCAGTGTTCAGCGACGACGAACTCGTCCTCACGACGGCCAGTCACGCCGGCACCGCCCCGCACCAGGCCCTCGCGCTGCACATGCTCGAGTCCTTCGACCACGTCGAGGCCGACCTCGGGTGCCCGCCCGACCTGCCGTTCGACCGCGCCACCGCGCGCACGATGGACGGCCCGCGCCGCCTCGCGATGAACTGCTCGGGCAAGCACGCCGGGATGCTCGCCGCCTGCCGGGTGAACGGGTGGGACGAGGCGACCTACCTCGAAGTGACGCACCCGCTCCAGCAGCGTGTCCGCGAGACCGTCGAGGAGTACACCGGCGAGGTCGTCGACGTCGTCGGCACGGACGGCTGCGGTGCACCCGTGTTCCCCCTGACCCTGCGCGGACTCGCGCGCGGCTTCGCCGGGGTCGTCGCACGGTCGGACGCGGACGCCGCAGCGCTCGTCGATGCGGTGCTCGACCACCCGTGGGCGATCGACGGCGTCGGGCGCGCCAACACGGTGACGATCGAACGGCTTCGGGTGCTCGCGAAGTTCGGTGCGGAGGGCGTCATGGTGATGGGTCTGCCCGGCGGTGCGGCGGTGGCCGTGAAGACGCTCGACGGCTCGCAGCGCGCCGGGACGCTCGCGGCCCTCACGCTGCTCGAGCGCAACGGTCTGGTGGACGCGGCCGGGGTTGCGGACGTGCTGGCCGCCACGGGCGAGCAGGTGCTCGGGGGTGGCGTGCCGGTCGGCGCCGTCCGCGCGGGGTCCGGGTTGCGCTGACCGGCTGCTGCGCTCCCCCGTCGGAGCGCCCCGCATCCTGGGCACCTCACCCTGGGACGGAAGCGAGGTCCGCACCGAGCAGATCACCCGGAGACCCTGTGCCCAGCAGCAGCGGCAGCACCGGGTCCAGGGGCACCGGTCCGCCGCCGCCGCTGTCGCCGCCGCTGTCGCCGTCGCCGTCACCCCAGACGCGACAGCCGTGGCGCGTGACCTCCAGCACCCGGTCGTGCCGTCGTGGGAGCAGACCGACTCCGGGCACGAGCACGACGGTCGCCCATGGCCGGCCCAGGTCGTCGAGGCGCGCGGCGACGGCCGTGCCGGTCGGCGTCGGGCGGAGCCCGGGTGGCACTCCCGGTCGAGAGCCGTCATCGGTGACGATCCGGACGTCCGGACCCGTACTGTCGGTACCGCTGTCGTCGACCGCGGCACCGTCGACTGCGGCACCGACGACGAGGCAGTCGTCTGCTCCGGCCGGGCGACCGACGCCCAGCCCGGTGAGCTGCGCGACGAGCGCCTCGAACACCGCCCGCGCACAGGAGCCCGTCCCGACGACGACGACGTGGCACGGCGCGGACGGCCCCACCTCGACGCACGCGGTCCCCCCGTCCGGTCGTCGTCCCAGTACCAGCGCGCCGGCGACGTCGGCGCCCGGAGTCGTCGGGAGGCCATGGTCCGACGCATGATCCGACTCGCGTCCGCCGATGGCGCACGCGAACCCGGACCCGTGGTCATCCGAGACGTCGACAGGGAACGGCGGCAGGGTGACGACGATCCGGGGCGGACCAGCGCCGGGGGCGCGGACCGTCAGCGCATCGAGCACCGCGCAGCTCGCTGCCGCCGCGAGCAGCACCACCCTGGCGGAGCCGGCGAGGTCGGCGAGGACGCCGACGACCACGAGCACGACGGCCGACCCGACCAGGCACCACCGAGCGACGAGCGGAGACATGCCGAGAAGCCAAGCAGCCCCTCGCGTACGACATCGGACGCGAGGGGCTGCTCGTGGACGCAGCGTGACCCAGGGCCCTCTGTGGAGGACTGTGCGCGCCGCGGCCGGACTACTGCACGAGGAAGAACTGCTCGCCGATGTCGACCCGTGCGCCACGCTCGACCCGGTAGCGACGCCCGGGTTCACAGCGTCGGATGCTCCCGTCGATGTGACGGATGACCGTGCCGTTGCCCGAGTGTCGGTCCGAGACCCAGAGGTCGTCGCCGTCACGCCCGAGCTCGAGGTGCGTCTTCGACACCGACTTGCCGGGGTCGTGCACCGTCAACAGGTCGTCGAAGCGCTCTGCCGGCTCCGGGCGCGGCAGCCGTCCGAGCAGGCCCGTCCCGTGCACCGCGGTGCGCTCCCCCGTGCTGAAGTGCAGCACGAAGGGCGCGGTCGACTCGGTCTTCACGACGATGCGCGTCTCCTCGACGTCCTCGTCGGGGTCGGGGTCGCCGCTCGAGGGCACCACCGCGGCGTCGACCGCCGGGAGGACCGGGCCGGTCGAGCCCGGGATCGGCGGCAGCGGTGCTGCGCGCGGGACCGGCGGCAGGTCTCGACCACCGGTTCCGGCGCCCACGCCGTCACGGACATCAGCGCCGGTGGACCGGACCGAGGACGGCGCGGTGGGCGACACCGGCGCAGGCGGGACCGCTGCGCCGTCGTGGGGGTGCTCGGGCTCCTCGGCCTCGGACCGTGTCCCGTCGGCGTCACCGACGTCGACCCGGCCAGCACCGGACGTACCGGCATCGGCCACGTCCTCCGCGGCTCGATCACGGTCGGCGGATCGATCGCCGTCAGCGGCCGGATCGCCGTCGGGGGTCGCGGTGGCCGGCTCGTCGTCGGGTCCGGACGCTCCGGACCCGCCGTCGACGCCGTCCTCCGAGCGCTCGTCGCCGGCGCGGACCTCGTCGTCGGCTGCCCAGTCCGGCCGTGCCATCGGCAGCGGGACCACCGGGCCGGTGAAGGCCGCGGTCACGGTCGGACGCACGGCACCGCACTCCGCGCAGAAGATGTCGTCGGGCTCCAGGGCGTGGCCGCACACCGGGCAGGTCGCCGGACCGCTCCCCGGAGCGATCAGCGGTGTCGGCGCGGGGCGACGGTCGACCAGTGGTTCGACCACCGCGGTGTCGCCGGCACGGGGCTGCTCGTCACCGGAGGACGTGTCGTGCTGGTCCTCGACGGGCGGTTCGGCGGCGGCAGGACCACGACCGACCCACCAGGAGGGTCGTGACGGCGCTGCCGTCGGCTGCTGCGCGACAGGTGGAGACCACACTGGGGCCACAGGCGGCTCGGGGCGCTCCGACGTCGCGCCGGTGGTCGGCGCGAGCCGGGTCCGTTCGGTGTCGGCGAGCTCGCCGGACGGGGTGCTCCGGTGGGACGAGGCGAGCGGGTCCGGGGAGGACGGTTCCGGGGAGGACTGGTACGCATCGGGGTCGAGGGGCGGCTCCACCTCCGGTGCACCTGCCCGCAGGTCGGCCCCGCCCGACGCGGCGGGGACCCCGTGACTCCCGGTCTCGCCGGCTCCGGTGCTGATGCTGCCGGTGCCGGTCCCGGTCGTGCCGCTATCGGTCGTGCCGCTGTCGGTCGCGTCGGTGCCGGTCGCGTCGGTGCCGGTCGCACCGGGAGCGCGGCCAGGGCGGACCCGGTCGACGCCCTCGGGCGGTGCCCACTCGGGTCCGCCGGCCGGAGCACCGGGGGCTGCGGGAGCAGCCGGCGCTGCGGAACGCTCGGGCAGGGAACCGACGGACCGCCGGTCCTCGCCGGTGAGCCAAGCACGCGTCGCGGGGTCGAGCGTCGCTTCCGGCAACCACGCCTCGGCCGCCGGGTCGGGCCGGTGACCGTACTGGTCGGGCTGGCGGAGCGGCGGCGGTGGGGTGTCGTCCACGGGCGCCGCCGGAGCGGGCCGGCGGTTCGCCGAGACGTTCACCGACCGCCCGCACTCACCGCAGAAGATCGCGCCGTCCGGCAGCATCGATCCGCAGTGTTCGCATCTGATCACGGTTCGCCTCTGTCCTCACTCGGCCGTCCACGACGCTCGCCGGCCTCCGGACCATCGTAGTCACGGCCACCGGGACGCCCCTGGTCGCCCCGGCCCCCGACGCCGACGCTCCCCCGACCGGCCGGTCCCGTCCCGGCGACCGGGTGCGGTCGCCCGGCGCCGGACCGGAGGGACCGCAACGACACGGCCGCTCGGAGGCGTTCGCGCCGGTTCCGCCCCTCGCGCAGGCTCTCGATCGCCTCGTCGGTCGCCGACCACATCCGGTCGGCGGTCCCCGGGTCGACGTCGTCCGGCCCGAAGACACTGCGATCCGCCAGCGCGGCCAGCCCGGTACCGCCACGGCCGGGAGCACCCGCGACGGCCTCGCGACGGGTCGCGCCTCCGGGCACGGCGTGCCCCCGGTCGAGCAGCGCGTCGCGGTACTCGTCCCACGCACCGGTGACGCGGGCACGAGGGGTCGGTGCCCTGCGTCGTCGGTGTCGCCGGACCCGCTTGCACAGCAGCACGGTCGCGAAGGGCAGGAGGACGAGGGCCACGAAGCCCAGCGTCGCGAGGACCCACGGCAGCGCCGCGAGCAGCACCTGGAGCCACAGCGGCGGCACCGGCGGTGTCTCGCGGTCGGTCTGCGGCGGCGCCTGCTGGTCCTGGTCCTGCCGCTCGACGGGCGGCGGCGGGACGACCGTCTCCGGGCGCGTGACGGGTTGCGGGGTCTGGTCCTGCTCCTCCGGGATCTGCCGGACGACGGGGTTCGGGTTCAGGGTGACCCAGCCCCACTGGGCCGTGTCCACCTCGACCCGCGCGGTCACGTCGGACCCGCGCAGCGTCGTCGTCCCGCTCGAGCCGGACTCCGGGCCGCTCGAGGACGCGCCGGAGTCGCCGCCCGGGGTGAACCCCATCACGACCCGCGACGGGAACCCGATCTGCCGCGCCATCAGTGCGGCCGCCACCGCGTACTGTTCCTGGTCGCCGATCATGACCGGCGCGGTGAGGAGCTCCTGGATGCGATCCGCGCCGTGCCCGGAGCGGCTGGCACGGTCGTCGCCGACACCGTGGCTGACGTACCCGGTGCTGGTGAGCCACCGGACCGCGGCGACGAGCTTCTCGCCGTCCGTGCGGGCATCGGCGGTCGTCGACTCGACCCGTTCCCGCACGGCGTCCGGCACCCCGGTCGCCGACGGGACCTCCGCCGTCCCCGGCCGTGCCGAGGCGAGCTGCTGGTCGTCCGGCTGGTCGGGCAGCACGGCGTCGAGGTCGTAGCGGGTCCCCGCCCCGATGCCGCCGACGACGGCGCCGGTCGACGTCGCACGGTCGTAGAAGAAGGACCGCCGCGCCTGCTCCGCGCCGTCCCCGCCGAAGGTGACCGACTCGAGGTCGCCGACGGTCGGCAGCCAGACGCCACGGTAGGCGGCGACGTCCACCCCGACCCGGAGGTCACTCCCCCGCACGCCGCCGACGTCGACGGTCGTCGGCACCCGCTCGAACGTGCCCGACGCGGACGCCCCGTCGTCGCCGCCGACGCGGAACACGACACCGTCGTACGTGTCGAGGGTCGCGATCCGGACGAACCCGCCCTGCGGCAGCCCCGAGACGCGCAACTGTGCCGCGTCGGCCGAGCCGGTCTCCTCGTACGCCCGGAAGGTGCTCAGCGGGCTGACCTCGTCGCGCGGGTCGAAGGGCTTCACGACGTCGGTGCGCGCGACGGTGCGTCCGACCGACGGCGGCGCGACCAGCCCGAGTCCGGTCGCGACGACCGCCGCCGCCAGCACGGTCCCCGTCCCGACGAGCGCGGGGCGCGCCACGGAGCGCCAGACCGGGACCGGCGCGCCGACGGTCGTCGCGACGGCGACCGCCCTGCGGGAGTGCCGGACGACGAGCGCCCAGACCAGGGCGACCCCGCCGAGCGCGACCGCGGTCGCGACCGACACGTCGAGACGACCCGGTCCGACGACGACACCCGCCGCGAACAGGACGAGGGCCGGGATGCTCGCGATCTCCGGCCGGGAGGCGCGGGTCGCCACGGTCACGGCCGTCACCGTGGCGACGAGGGTCGTCACGAAGTACGGCACGAGCAGGGACTCGTAGGACCCGACCGGCAGGCTGACGGTGACGAGCCGCTTCCAGTCGAGCGCGACGCCGGCGAAGAGGTCGACGAGGCCCGGTCCGGTCGGCAGCAGTCCTGCGGCCTCGGCCGGGACCGCGACGGGCACCCCGGTCAGGGTGAAGACGGCCACGGTCAGGACGCCGACGACCACCGTCGGCAGTCGCCCGAACGCGCCGGCCAACGCCACCACGGTGCCTGCGACGACCGCGGTGGTGCCCGCGGTGACCATCGAGCCGTCGCGGTGGACCGGCCACCAAGCGGTGCTCGCCACCGCGACGAGGAGCCAGACGACGAGGGTCCCGCCGACCACGCGGGCGGGCGAGCGACGGCGCGCCGCGCGGCGGGACGCGCGGCGACTGCGCGTCCGTCGCTCCGTCGAGGTGGCGGCACTCACGCGGCGGCCGCCGACCGGTGCAGGGCCTGACGCAGGTCCTCGAGGTAGCCGATGGTCAGCACGGTGAGACCGGCGACGCGGAGCACACGCGGCTGGGCCTCGGGCTCGCAGGTGACGGCCACGACCTCGACCCCGACGGGGAAGCGCGTCGCAGCGAGCCGGAGCGCCGGCAGCCCGACCGTGGAACCCACCACCAGGAAGGCGACCGAGATGCCCGCGGTGTCGTTGCCGACGATCGCGGCCACTTCGGCGACCGGCAGGCATGCGTCGGAGAGTCCGACGGTCGCGAACTCGTCCAGCAGTCGGGTCGGGGTGACGGTGGCCAGCCGGTGCACCGCCCGCACCGGGCGCTTGGCGTACTCCGGCGTGCGTTCGGACACGACGACGGAGACCTCCCGGCCGTCCCGGACGGCACGTGCGCCGAGGGACGCGGCGGCGCTCACGGCGAGCTCGAACTCGTCGTCGTCGCCGAACTCGGCCCGTCGGGTCGCGAGGGCCACCACGAGGTGTGACCGCCGGGTGTCCTCGAACTGGCGGACCATGAGTGCGCCGGACTTCGCGGTCGACTTCCAGTGGACGGTGCGGGGGTCGTCGCCTGGGACGTACTCACGGACGGCGTGGAACGCGATGTCCGCCGGGGAGAGGTCGGTCGTCGCCTGCCCCTCGAGGTCGCGGACGAGCCCGGTGCTCGTCGACGGGATGGCGATCGTGCGCGGGTGGACGATGACCTGCTCCCGTGCGGTCCAGACGACCTCGCGTCGCACCAGCCCGACCGGGTCGGCCCGCACACCGGTCACCGGACCGACGTCGAGCACACCCCGCCGCACCGTCGGCACGGGCACCTGTTCCTCGAACACACCACCGGGGGCGACGGACGGCACCGCGACGTCCACCAGGCCGGAACCGACCGGCAGCTCGACCGTGGTCGGCACGGACGGCAGTCGAGCCGGGTTCTCCGCCGTCACGACGACCCCGGCGTCGTCACCGACTGCCACGCGGTGCTGCGGCAACCGCATGCGCACCACCAGACGGGTGCGCCCGACGAGGGCGACGGCGGCCACCACCGCGAGCACGGCGCCGGCGAAGCCCACGACCACGACCTCGCGCAGTCCGAAGCGGTACCCGACCACGAAGGCGACGACCGTGACGGCGGCGACCGTCCAGCCCAGGCCTGTGACCACCGCGGCGACCTCGGCCCACAGACGTCGCACGGTCCTCCAGGCCGTCGCCCACGCCTTCGCGGCGCCGACGACCGCGTCGGCGGCGACGCCCTCGCGGTCGCCGACGAGCCGGGTGCGCACGTTCGTGAGGCCGGCGACCGTCGTCGTCCGTTCGGGCGAGACCGGACCGCGACGGGACCTCGTGCTGCCGCGTCGCGTCCTGGTGCCGGTGGGACGGCGGTCGGTCACGACGCCGCTCGGTCGGCCGGCGGCGGTGTCTCGACCAGGAGCTGCGCCACGACGCTCGTGGCGCTGACCCCGTCGAACTCGGCCTCGGCGTCGAGCACGAGACGGTGCGCCAGCACCGGGACGGCCAGCGCCTTCACGTCGTCCGGGGTCACGTAGTGACGGCCCTGCACCGCGGCGTACACGCGGGCGGCGCGGACGAGCCCCATCGCGCCGCGCACGCTCACGCCGAGGCGGACCTCGCCGGCGGCACGGGTCGCATCGACGAGGCGGGCCACGTAGTCGGCGATCGTCGGGTCGACGTGGACGGTGCGGGCGAGCGCGGCCATCTCCGTGACGGTCGCCGCGGGGACGACGCTCGGCAGGGGCACCGAGGCGGACGGCGCCGAGGAGGTCTCGAGGATCCGGACGGTGGCGGCGTGGTCCGGGTAGCCGATCGAGGTGCGCACGAGGAACCGGTCGAGCTGGGCCTCGGGCAGGCGGTAGGTGCCGGCCTGTTCGACCGGGTTCTGCGTCGCGATCACCATGAATGGGGCTGCCAGACGGTGGTTCACGCCGTCGACGGTCACCGCCGACTCCTCCATCGCCTCGAGGAGCGCGGACTGCGTCTTCGGGCTCGCCCGGTTGATCTCGTCCGCGAGCACGATGTTCGCGAACACCGGACCGCGGTGGAAGTCGAACTCCTGCGTGCGCTGGTCGTACACGCTGATGCCCGTGATGTCACCGGGCAGCAGGTCCGGGGTGAACTGGATCCGGTTCGTCGATCCCTGCACGCTCTGCGCCATCGCCCGGGCGAGGCTCGTCTTGCCCGTCCCGGGGACGTCCTCGAGGAGCAGGTGCCCCTCGCTGAGCATGGTCGTCACGGCGAGCCGGATGACGAACGTCTTCCCGAGGAGCACCTGCTCGACGTTGGTCACGATCCGGCCGGCGACGTCGGCGAACCAGGTGGCCTGCTCGGGGGTCATGCTCATGCGGTGGTGTCCTCGTTCTCGGGGCGGGAGCGCTGGCGGGTCGAGACCCTAGCCTGCGGCGGGGCTGCTCGGGTCGGTACCGGACGGCGGGTCGGCCGTGCCGGCGGCCGGGTTGGTCACGGCACCGCGTGCGCCGGTCGGGTCCTGCTGCCCGTCCACGGTCGCCTTGACCCGGATCGAGGAGTACCCGCTCGGGACCGGGTCGCTCGTCGTCCACGGCGCCCTCGTGGTCGGGTTCGTGTCGTCGCAGATGTCGCCCAGGATGGTCGAGCGGCAGTACGAGATCTGGTAGCCGTCCGCTGCGATGCGCCCGTTGTTGTCCGGCGCGTTGACCACCGGCGCCTGACCGACGACCGCGCTGACGACGGACGCTCGGGTGGTGAACGCAGTCGCCGTCTGCGCAGCGCTCGAGGTGCAGTACTGACCGTCGGCGGCGCAGGCAGTGAAGACAACGCTCGTGGGGATGCCGTACCCGGCCCCTGCGCCGAGCGAGGCCGTCCCGCTGAACCGCACGGGCTGGCCGCCACCGACGGAGTAGTACAGGTACGGCGCGGAGGTCTGTGCGGTCGCCCGGAGGTCGAGCGTCCCGTCGGCGGCGTCTGGCTGCGGTGCGCGCTCGACGGAGCCGGTCGGCGCGTCGGGTGCCTGGTAGCCCTGCACGTCGGCGGGCTGCGAGGCGGTACAGAAGAGGCCGTTGTCGGCGAGGGCGACGTAGCGGTACCGGCTCGTGATGCGGTCGCTCGCCGTCTGGGCGTTCCAGACCCTCTCGGCGCCGGCCGTCGAGCAGCCGGACGGGATCGGCGTGGACGCCGCGTACTTCGCGATCCGCCAACCGGCGGTGCCGCCGGCCCAGTCGGCCTCGGACGCGCTAAGCGTCACCGCCGTGGTCGATCCGTCGGGTTGCCCGGTGGCCGAGAGTTCCGGCGTGGCGGGCGCGCCGACGGCCGAACCGGTGGCGGACGCCTCGTTCCACTGCACCGGGCTGCCGTCGCGGTCGGCCGCGTTGCGCGCCGACACCCGCACGGTGTACTCGGCACCGCTCTGGGCACCGGGGAACGACGTGCTGGTCGCGGTGCCGACGTTCTTCGTCGAGGACAGGCCGGGGCCCTGGACGGTCACCGCGTAGTTCGACACCGGCGACCCGTTGTTCGGCGTCCCGACGGCACCCCAGGTGACATCGAGCTGATCCGGGATCGTGCTGCTCGGCGTCACCCGGACACCCTTGGGTGCTGCCGGGACGAAGTCGGCACTCATCGGCGCGGACTGCGACGAGGGCTCGGACTCGCCGACGGCGTTCCGCGCGACGACCGAGAAGCGGTACGACGCAGACGGGTCGACGCCCGTGAGGGTGCAGACCGTAGCGGTCCCGCAGTCCTTCGCGACACCGTTCGTGCCCTGGACCCGGTAGCCGGTGATCGGCGCGTTGTTCGCCTGCGGGGTCGCCCACGTGAGCGTGAGCTGACCGCCCTGGAAGGTTCCGGTCCTGGTGGGTGCCCCCGGCGCGTCCGGGACGTCCTGCACGGCGATCGTCACGTCGGCCCAGACGTACCGGGAGGGGTCGTCCGTCGCGTCCGCCACCTGGTACTGCAGGTGTGCGTCGACGGGTTGCGCCCGGTCGGCGACGGTGACCTGCAGTCGGGACCGGTCGGCGCTCGGCGTGACGCTCACCCCGGCGGGGAGCCCACCGGCGAGTCCGCGGATCGCGAGCACCCGCAACGGCCGGTCCGGGAAGGGGTTCGTCGCCTGGTCGTTCGACAGGACGTCGATGGTCGCGGTCGTCCCGCGTCGGACGACGGCCCGGTCGGCTCCCGGCTGCACGAGGGGCCTGGTCGACCCGACGATGCCGACCTGGACGACGCCGGCGCGGCCCTGGTTGGCGGCGTCGGACACCCCGATGCCGATCGACGCCGTCGTGTCCTTCGGCGCGTCCTCGGCCACGGACACCCGGAGCTGCTGGCCCTGGACGGTCGCGGTGGTGCCGGAGCCCGGACGGCTGACGACGGAGTACCGCAGCTCCCCGAGGTCGTCCGGGTACGGGTAGTCCGTCAGCTTCGTCAGGTCGAGCGTCCGGGAGTCGCCCGGCTGCATGTCGATCGACGACCCGGTGAACGCCGGTGGCTGGTTCGACCGCGGTGTGACCTTGATCGGCAGGACGAGCGTCGCGACCCGGCCCTTGCCGCCGTTCGTGCTCGACCCGTCGGTGACCTCGAAGGAGATCGATGCGTTGCCGTAGAAGAGCTTCGACGACGTGAACTGCAGCGTGGACCGGTCGACCACGAGGTCCTGTCCGTTCGCGTGCGTCGCCTTCACGGTGCTGCGGTCGGTGATCTGCGCGGTGCGCCCGTTCGCCGTGACCACGTAGCGGTCGAGCGGGATGCGGACCGTGGCCTCGCTCTTCACGGTCACCGCGCCGACGCTGCGGTCGACCTGCGGCAGGGCGTCGTCGAACCCGGGCACGTGCACGAAGCCGTAGGACACGACGTCGGGGTGGTCGCTCCGGGCGACCGAGAACGGCACGACCTGCGCGGAGTCCGTCAACCGGATGGTGATCCGACGGTCCTTCGTCACCTGCGCGGTGTCGCCGTACCCGTCGACCACGCCGACCTCGAGCCGAGAGGTCGACCCCTCGGCGAAGAAGACGTTCTGCAGCACGTCGACCGTCACGCTCTCGCGGCGCAGGATGTCCTGCAGGTCGAGCGTGGTGTCCTCGACCTCTGGCCGGAGCGGCGGGGCGTCAGGGTCGACCGTCACGGTCAGGAAGGCGGTGCTCGACCCACCGCTCGCGTTGGCGACGGTGTAGAGCACCGCGAAGTCCCCCTCGGTGGCGGAGCGGGGCGGTGTGACCCGCACCTGACTGCGCTGGAGGACCTTCGCCGTGACGCCGGCGGCGGTGGGCTCCGCGGCGGTGACGGTGAGCTGCCCGCCCTCCGGGTCGGAGTCGTTCTGGAGGACCCGGACGGTGACGGATCCCCCGGGACGGATCGTCACGTGGTCGGCCTGGGCGACGGGGTTCGCGGCCTGCTCCGCACGGGGGCTGATCCCGACCCGGACCGTCCCGGTCGCGCGGGCGCCGAGCGCGTCGACGACGGTGTACGTGAACTCGTCGGTACCGGAGGAGTAGTCCCCCGCGTCGTAGGTGAGTGCGTCCGCGGTGACGTCGCTCACCGAACCCTTCTCGGGGTTGTCCGCGACACCGACGAGCTGCACCGAGTCGCCGTCGGGGTCGATCCCGTTCAACGGCACGGTGATGCGCACGGCCTGTCCGGCGACGGCGCGCGCCGTCACGGTCTCGGGCACCGGCGGGTTGTTCGTCGCGGCGTCGCGCTCCCGCACGGAGATCGACACCGTCGCGTCGGCGTACTGCCCGTCCGGCCCTCGGACGCGGTAGACCGCGGTGTGGTTGCCGGGCGTCTGTGGTGCGAGGTACCGGACCCGGTCGCCCGACACGAAGAGCAGCCCGCCGTCGCCCGGGACGTTCTGCACGAGCTGCGGGTCGAGCGTCAGGGGCTCGCCCTCCGGCTGGGTGTCGTTCGCCAGGACGTCGATCTCGGCGACGTCCCCGACCCGGACCGTGGCGGAGTCGGACTGCGCGACGGGCGGTTGGATCCGGTCGGGCTTCGGGATCTCGACCACCGTGATCGTCCCGGCGGCGGTGGCCAGACCGTTCGACTCCGTGTACCCGAACGTCACCGGCCCGTCGAGCGGCGCGGTCAGCGTGACCCGGACGACGTGCTGGTCGAGGATGCTCGCCTGCACCCCGGTGGCGCGACCGGGCCCGTCGAGCGCCGTGACCATCAGGACGCCGCCGGCCGGGTCGGTGTCCGTCGCGGTGACGTCGGTGTCCTTCGTCGACAGGGTGGTGACGAACACCGTCTTGGGCGTCGTGATCGGCGGGGTGGAGGCGTCCGGCGGCGCGAGCACGGTGACCCGGACGACCCCGCTCGCGGTCTTCGTGCCGTCGGTGACGGTGTACTCGAGCTGGTGGTCCCCCACCCCGGCCGCCTGGACGCGGAACGTGCCGGCGTCGTACGAGGGGGTGACCGTCAGGCCGCTCGACGACGACACGCTGGTGAGCGTGACGGTGCCGTTGCCGCCACGGACGTGGTCGAGCGGCTCCACCGTGAACGCCTTGCCGGCGTAGCCCTGCACCGCGAAGGCGTCGGCGCGCAGCGGGACGTTGCCCTGTGCCGCGACCCGGACGGTCATCGACCCGCGGCCGCGGTCGCGTCCGTCGCTCACGACGAGCTGCACGGTGCGGTCGCCGGTCCGGCCGCTCGCGTTGCGGAAGTCGAGCAGCCCGTCCGGCGTGGTGGAGACCCGGTCGCCGTCCGCCGAGGCGGACTCCAGGTAGACCGGGTCGCCGTCCGGGTCGACCCAGTCCGACAGCACGTCGGTCACGACGTGCCCGTTCTGCACCACGTCGGCCGAGGTGCTGCGGACCTGTCGCGGCGGTTCGTTCTCGGAGTCGGGACGGACGGTCACACGCACGGTCGCACTGTCCGACCCGCCGTTGCCGTCCGTGATCGTGTACGGGAAGGACAGCGTGCCGCGCGCGTCCGCGGTGAGCGTGACCTGCAGTCGCTGCCCGTCGCCGACGATCGCGACACTGCCCTGGCCGTCGGGGATGCTACCGACCTCGCTGATGACCAGTGGGTCGCCGTTCGGGTCGTAGTCGTTGAGGAGCACCGGCAGGCTCGTCGTCCGTCCGGGACGCGCGCCGAGCTCGTCGTCCACGGCCACCGGCGGCTTCTGGTCCTTGTCCACCTGTGGGTCGTCGTCCGACACCCGTTCCTGCTGCCGCTCGTCGTCCTGGTCGACGAGGTCGGACCAGTTGTCGATGAGCTGTCCGCTGCGACCGATCGCCCACGACCGCCCGCTCCGCGGGTCGTTCGCCACGACGGTCTCGCCGTTGTGCACGATCTGCAGGTCGTCGGCGTCGGCGCTCTGCGCCAGCCGCTGCAGCCCACTGCCGCGGCAGGAGTCCATCGCCTGCCCGCCCGCCCACGCGGCGTAGGTGCACGAGCCGACCACGGTCGGGCGCGCCGCTCGACCCGAGACCCGCAGCGCCGTCCGGTCCACCTGGCCGGAGGCGGAGACCCGCACCAGGCCCGCGGTACCGGCCACCAGGACCGAGGTCGAGGAGTCGGACGACCGCTGCAGCGCAGGGGTCCCGCCGACGCGGTCACCGAGGTCGACGGTGTCCCCGTCGACGGAGAGCTGCCCCGTGGTCCGGTCGAGGACGGCGACGTGGTCCCCGAAGGACGCGACCTGGAAGTCGTGGGAGCGCTCGAACCGGACGTCCCACCGCTGCTCGACGGTCAGCTCGGGCCCGACGTCGACGAGTGACGCCCGCCCGGTGCGCGGCGAGTAGACGGCGACCCGGTCGTCGGAGGCGTCGAAGACGGCGTCGGCACCGAGGGTCAGGTCGGCCCTGGCCGAGGCGTCGAAGTCGGCCAGCCGAGCGGCGGGTGTCGCCCAGAGCTCACCCGTGTCGCCGTTCCCGACGACGGCGGTGTCCCCGGCGAAGAACACCTGCGGCGACCCGGCAGGCAGGGTCACGGCGTCGCCCACCGTCGCGTCGGCGACGTCGACCTTGGCCACGGTCCCCTTCGTGCCGTCGACGCTGTACACCTCGGCGCCGCGCTGCACGACCGAGAGGTCGTCGCTCGGCGTCTCGACGGCGGTGTTGAGCGCCAGGACCCCGGTGTTCGCGCGGCCGACGGCGCCGTACTGCGCGGACGGCACCCACACCGTGCCGTCGCCGAGGTCGATCCGCTGCGTGTGGTACCCGGTCGACACGACGGCAGCGGTCGCCACCACGGCACCGACGACGACCGATGCACCGACCGTCACGGCCGCCGACCGGTGCTTCGCCAGGAGCGCCCGGATCACCCGGTGCTCCCGATCGTCCCGCACTGTTCCGGGCTCGCGGCGCCGGTCTTGCCGTCACGGTTCACGGCGACCGTGATGCACTGCTCGGCCCCCGTCCCGCCGGACACGACGAAGGTGGTGCCGGTCTGCTGGCTCGTCGCGCCGGACGAGGTGATGACGTACGTGTCGCCGGGACGGAGCCCCGGGTCGACCCAGCTGAACGAGACCGAGTCGGCACCGGCGCGGGCGCTGACGTCGCGGACGGTCGGGATCGAGGCGGTGCCCGCGCGCGTGACGAGCAGGACGCTCACCACGGCGACGGCCGCGAGGACGAGGACACCGGCCGACCCGGCCACCACGACGTTCGTGCGACCCCGTCGACGCGCGACGGTCGCCGAGCCGGTGCGGTGGACCGTCCCCACGCTCTGGACCCCCGTCGAGGCCCCACCCTGGACGGCGCGCCGCGTGCGTCGCCGGGTGCCGGTGCGGGACGGCGGCTGCAGTTCACGCACCACGGTCCGGTCCGCATCGGACGACGGGGTCGCGACCGCCCACGACTCGACCGCCACCTCGGCGGGGGTCTGCGGGATCCCGAGCTCGGCCTCGACCTGCTGGAGTCCGCGTACGAACTCCATCACGGTCGCCGGACGCGTGGACACCCGGCGCGACATCGCCGTGGCGAGCAGTCGCTCGAGCGACGGCGGGACGTCGGTCCTGCCCGTCGGCCGGACGCCGCCCTTGTCGATCCGGTCCATCAGGTCCGCCGCGGCGTTCTTGCCACCGGGGACCTCGAACGGGCTGCGCCCTGCGAGCAGCGAGTAGACGGTGGCGGCGAGCGAGTACACCTCGGACTGCACGGTCCCGCGCGACTCGTCGCCGAGCACCTCGGGCGCGGACCACGGGATGGACATGCCCACCGGTTCGTCCGGGTCGGCGCTGCCGATCGTCGCGGCGATGCCGAAGTCCGACAGCACGGGGGTGCCGTAGGCGGTGCGCAGGATGTTCGAGGGCTTGACGTCCCGGTGGAGCACGCCTTCCCGGTGGGCCGTCTCGAGCGCCGACCCGATGCGGACGCCGACGGCCAGGACCTCGGACACGGGGAGCGGCTCGCGGCGGTAGCGCTGGCTGAGCGATGACGAGCACAGCTCCATGACGAGGTACGGTCGGCCGTCAGCCGCGATGCTCGCCTGGAACACCGTGAGGATGGAGGGGTGCGTGCTGAGCCGGGCCATGAGGTTCGCCTCGGCCTGGAACATCTGCCGGACGCGCTCGTCGACGACCTCGTCCAGGAGCACCTTCACCGCGACCTGTCGTCGGGGCATGTCCTGTTCGTAGAGGAACACGTCGGCGAAGCCACCGGAGCCCAGGACGTGGACGGGGCTGAACCCGGGGATGACGGGCGGGTCGGACGGCAGGCGTCGGGCCATCGGCGTCGTTCCCTCCCCCGACCGACGGCCGGATCTTCCGTTCCTCGCAGCCAGGTCATTCTACGAAGCGAGCCCCGACACCCGGGGGCCGCGGGCCACCCTGTGGACAGCGACCATCCCCCACTTCGGGGGACGCCGGAGCCGCCGGTCGCGGTCAGTGCCGCGGCAGCGTGTCCTCGACGTCGGAGTCCTCCGGGGCGCCGTCGACCTGCACGACCACCACCGTGACGTTGTCACGGCCGCCGGCGACGACCGCGTCGCCGACCAGTCGCTCGGCCAGTGCCTGGGCTCCGGGCACCCGCGCCGCGATCCGGGCGATGCCGACGTCGCCGAGTTCCTTGGTGAGGCCGTCGGAGCACACGAGGTAGCGGTCGCCGGCACGCAGCGGCAGCGTCCACCAGTCGGGCTCCGGCGGCTCGCCGAAGCCGACCGCGCGGGTGATGACGTTGCTGTCGGGGTGCTGCTCGGCGTCCTCGGCCCGGAGCAGTCCGGCGTCGACCATCTCCTGCACGACCGAGTGGTCCACCGTCACCCGCCGCAGCGCACCGGACTCGATCCGGTAGGTGCGGGAGTCACCGACGTTGAACACGAGCGCGGCCGGCTGTCCGTGGCTCGCGACGAGCGCGACGCCGGTCACGGTGGTGCCCGCGCCGAGGGCGTTGCCACCGGCCGCCCGCTCGATGTCCGCGGTGGCCAGCAGCAGCGCCCGCTGGATGTCCCGGCGGCTGGTGAAGTCGCCGGTCGCGACCTGGTCGAGTCGGCTGACGACCGCGTCGCTCGCCCGGTCCCCCGCCAGGTGGCCGCCCATGCCGTCGGCGACGACGAAGAAGGGCGCACCGACGAGGTAGCTGTCCTCGTTGTGGTCCCGACGGCGACCGACATCGGTCGCGGCTCCCCATGAGAGCGTCAGGGGGGTGCCGGCTGCGCCGGGGACGTCGATGGCGTGCTCGGTGGCAGCTCGGCCGAGTTCGGTCACGGTTTCAGGATCGCTCTCTGGGAGTGGCGGGACGTGCCGGACGGACGGTCCGTCACGGGGCCGGCGGGAACGGTGGGAGGCCGTCGTCCGGTCCGACCCGGAGGTGCGGCGACAGGACCTCGATGACGTTGCCGTCACCGATCTCGACGAGCGTACCCGTCAGGACGACGATCGACGCACCCGCGGCCATCCGGAACGGCGCGGCGCCGGGTGGTCGGACGACGGTACCGTTCGTCGACCGCAGGTCCTCGACGACGGCGGCCTCGCCCTCGGCGTGCACGAGCAGGTGCGACGACGACACCTGTCCGCTCGGCGACGGGACGGGTACGAGGACCGGACCGTCGTCGACCACCACGCGTGGCGCAGCGGGTCGTCGTCCGACGACCAGCGGTCGGTCGAGCCGGACGATGCGTCCGCCGATGCGCACGGACGGCGTCCGGCGGTGGACCGGGCGCTCGTCGGCGACCCGGGCTGCCGCGCCCACTGGCGCTCCCCCGGTGTCGCCTCCGGGACCGGCCGACCGGGCCGACCACGCAGCACCGTGTCGTCAGCGGCTGGTCCAGCACCAGGTCGGACGCCCCGCACCGGCCGGATCACCGTGTCGCCGTACGGGTCGCCGTCGGGACGGTCGTCCGGCTCCGCAGCGGGAGGGCCGTCCGGCTCCGCGGGGTGCACGCCGGACGGCGCCGGCGCACCGAACCTGCCGCCGGAGCCGGCGTGCAGACCGGTCGCGGATCCGATGCCGGGACGCGCACGGATGACCGTGTCGTCGTCGCGCACCGGTTCCCGCTCCATGGTCATCCCACCGTAGACGATCCTGTCGACCCCGTGGGCGTGGTCCACGCGGGACCGTGTCCGGCTCGGACGGCACGCAGGACCAACCAGCCGAAGGGGTCGTCCGGGCGCGTGTCCAGTGCGTGCCGCGCGCGCACCTCGGCACGCGCGGACGACCCGAGCGCCCAGGCACACCAGGCACCGAGGGCGAGCGCGCCCGCTGCGCCGATCGCCACGTCTCCCCCGACCGCTCCGTCCGCGCGCCAGGTCCGCCACGCAGCGGCACACCGATCGCCCGCGAGGCGCAACCGCGTGCGGTCGGGTGCCGGACCCGACCCGCCGAGCGCCGGTGGCGTCGGATCGCGGAACGGGTCGAACGGCACGACCGTCCCGGGGTCCGGGCGCCCCCGCGCAGCGAGGAAGCCGACCAGCGCGAAGCGGGTCGCGAGCGCGCCGCACGCCGTCGTCACGGCGACGGCCTGCGGACGGGTGAGCACCTCGTCCCCCGCCGGTTCACCGGCTCGTCGCGGCGGGGACGAGGCGACGAGCGCGGCACAGGCAGCGCGCAGGGTGACCGCAGCGGCGATCTCACGCGGGTAGCGCACCAGGGTGGACGGAGGGCGTCGTGTCGTGGAGGTCATGCACGAGATCGTGACGGGTGCCGCGCCTCCAGGCCGGTGGCGACGGACCATCTGTGGACGGGTCCGACGGACCCGCCGGCTGTGCAGGACGAACTCCCGCTGCAGCTCAGACGTGCACGGGCTCGAGGCTCTCCGCCACGAGGTCCCAGCCGTCGTCCGTGCGTTCGACGACCACGCCGTGCTCGCCGGCCCACCGCAGCAGGCCCGCGGTGTCGCCAACGTCGGCACCGGTCCGCGCGAGGAGCGCGGTCAACCGCCCCTTCGCCGTCTTGTTCCAGTGGTTGAGCGCCCGACGGCGGCCGCCCCCGTCGACGGAGACCACCCGGAGGGTGACCGCCTCGGGCACCGGTCCGAGGGCGCGGTAGCCCTCGGAACGCAGGTCGAGCACGAGGCCGGCGGCACGACGAGCGAGCGCACGGGCCGACGGACCGGGCCAGTGCCCGGCGAGCCGGAGCGCTCCGAGTCTCGAGTCGTGCGACATCCGGTACGCCGGGATGTGGTCGCCGGCACCGATCGGGCCGAACATCGCGGACTGGACCACGACGTGGTCCGACCACCAGCGTCGCGTCGTGTCGTCCGCACCGGGTGCGTCGAGCGGATCGTAGAGCACGCCGGTGTACCGCTCGATCGCCGGCAGTGTCGGTGCCGTGTCGAGCTCCAGGTTCCGGAGGCGTTCCGACACGGACCTCGGGCCGAGCTTCAGGGCCGTCCGTGCGGTGGACTCCTCGGAACTGACGGAGCGGGCCGCGGTGATCACCGCGGCCCGCTCGTCGGACAGTTCCGGGAAGGACAGCGCACCCAGGTCGAGGGTGCGTGCCGCGTCCCCGCCCTCCCGCTTCGTCTCGGACGGCGGGAGGAGGACGGTCAGTCCGGTCAGGACGCCAGCGCGGCCTGCCGCGCCACGATCGTGACCGTGTCGTGCTCGACCGACAGGAAGCCGTCCTCGGCGTCCGCCGTCACCGTCGAGCCGTCGGCCCGGGTGATGCGGACCTGGCCCTGCGCGAGGGTGGCGAGCAGCGGCTCGTGCCCCGCGAGGATGCCGATCTGGCCCTCCGTCGTCCGTGCGACGACCATGGTGGCGTCGCCCGTCCAGACCTCACGGTCCGCCGAGACGACGCTCACGGTGAGTGCCGCCATGTCAGCGGTTCTCCTTCTGGATCTGCGCCCACTTCTCTTCGACGTCGTTGATGCCACCGACGTTGAAGAAGGCCTGCGTGGCCACGTGGTCGAACTCGCCGTCGGCGATCGCGCGGAAGGACTCGATCGTGTCCTTGAGCGGGACCGTCGAACCCTCGACACCCGTGAACTTCTTGGCCATGTACGTGTTCTGCGAGAGGAACTGCTGGATGCGACGAGCGCGCTCGACCGTGATCTTGTCCTCTTCGGAGAGCTCGTCGACACCGAGGATCGCGATGATCTCCTGCAGCTCCTTGTTCTTCTGCAGGATCTGCTTGACGCGCGTCGCGGTCTCGTAGTGGTCGGCGCCCAGGTACCGGGGGTCCATGATCCGCGACGTGGAGGTCAGCGGGTCGATGGCCGGGTACAGACCCTGCGACGCGATCTCACGGGAGAGCTCGGTCGTGGCGTCGAGGTGCGCGAACGTCGTCGCCGGCGCCGGGTCGGTGTAGTCGTCGGCGGGGACGTAGATCGCCTGCAGCGAGGTGATCGAGTGACCACGCGTCGAGGTGATGCGCTCCTGGAGCACACCCATCTCGTCGGCGAGGTTCGGCTGGTAGCCCACCGCGGACGGCATGCGACCGAGCAGCGTGGAGACCTCGGAACCGGCCTGCGTGAAGCGGAAGATGTTGTCGATGAAGAGGAGCACGTCCTGCTTCTGGACGTCGCGGAAGTACTCCGCCATCGTCAGCGCCGACAGGGCCACGCGCAGACGCGTTCCCGGCGGCTCGTCCATCTGGCCGAACACCAGGGCGGTCTTGTCGAAGACACCCGCCTCTTCCATCTCGCCGATGAGGTCGTTGCCCTCACGGGTGCGCTCGCCGACACCGGCGAACACCGACACACCGCCGTGGTCCTGCGCGACGCGCTGGATCATCTCCTGGATGAGGACCGTCTTGCCGACGCCCGCACCGCCGAAGAGGCCGATCTTGCCACCCTGCACGTACGGGGTGAGGAGGTCGATCGACTTGATGCCGGTCTCGAACATGGTGGTCTTCGACTCGAGCTGGTCGAAGGCCGGCGCCTTGCGGTGGATCGGCCAGCGCTCGGTGATCTCGAGCTTCTCGTCGGTGTTCAGCACGTTGCCGAGCACGTCGAAGACCTTGCCCTTGGTGACGTCGCCGACGGGGACCGAGATCGGAGCGCCCGAGTCACGGACCTCCTGACCGCGGACGAGACCGTCGGTCGGCTTCAGCGAGATCGCGCGGACCAGGTCGTCGCCCAGGTGCTGCGCGACCTCGAGGCCGATCTCCTGCGACGACTCACCGATGGTGACGGTCGTGTACAGCAGGCTGTAGATGTCGGGGATGGCGTCGTGCGGGAACTCGATGTCGACGACGGGACCCGTGACACGGGCGATCCGTCCGACACCGGGCGCCGACGACGTCTCGACCGCGGTGGTGGCGGTGTCGGTCATGGCGTGTGCCTTCCTGAGGGGTGGTGTCTGTCCGCGGGCGTCCGCGGACTACTTCTTCTTCGACGAGAGGGCGTCGGCGCCGCCGACGATCTCGGAGATCTGCTGGGTGATCTCGGCCTGACGCGCGTTGTTCGCGAGCCGGGTGAACTCGTTGATGAGCGAGTCGGCGTTGTCGCTCGCGGACTTCATCGCCTTCTGGCGGGCGGCGTGCTCGGAGGCAGCCGACTGCAGCATGGCGTTGAAGATGCGGCTCTCGATGTACACCGGGAGCAGCGCGTCGAGGACGGCGTCGGCGTCGGGCTCGAACTCGTACAGCGGCAGGGGCTCGCCGTCGGACGGCTCCTCCACGCCCTCGACGACCTCGAGCGGGAGCAGGCGCACGACCTGCGGCTCCTGGGTCGCCAGGCTGACGAACCGGTTGAAGACGATGTGGATCTCGTCCACGCCGCCCTCGGCCGTGTCCTGGAGGAACTTCGACACGACCGCGTCGCCGATCTCCTTCGCGGTCGAGAACTCCGGCTGGTCGGTCCCACCGATCCACTGCCGCTCGGACGGACGCTCGCGGAATGCGAAGTACCCGACCGACTTGCGGCCGACGAGGTAGAACACGACCTCCTTGCCCTCGCTGCGGAGCAGGGAGGCGAGCTCCTCGCCCTGCTTGAGGACGTTGGTGCTGAACGCGCCGTTCAGGCCGCGGTCGGACGTGAACAGGACGACCGCGGCACGCGTCGACGACTCGGGCTCCGTGGTCAGCACGTGGTCGACGTTCGAGAACGTCGCCACGGCCGACACGGCCCGCGTCACGGCCCGCGAGTACGGGCCGGACGCGGCCATGCGGGCCTGCGCCTTCTGGATCCGCGACGCCGAGATCAGCTCCATCGCGCGAGTGACCTTCTTCGTGGTCTTCGCCGACTTGATGCGCTGTCGGTAGACCCGGACCTGTGCTGCCATCTAGCGACGACCCTTGACGATCTGCTCCTGGTCGACGTCCTCGGCGTCCGCCGCGTCGAACTGCTCCGAGCCGAGCGTCTTGCCGTCGCTCGTCTGGAAGCCCTTCGTGAACGCGTCGATCTCGCGGTCCATCGCGGCGACGGTCTCGTCGCTGAGCTGGTTCGTCTCGCGGAGCGTGGTGAGCACGTCGGAGTTGCGACGCAGGTGCTCGAGCAGCTCGGCCTCGAAGCGGAGCACGTCCGGCACGGGGACCTCGTCGAGCTTGCCGTTCGTACCGGCCCAGATCGAGACGACCTGCTCCTCGACCGGGTACGGCGAGTACTGCGGCTGCTTGAGGAGCTCGGTCAGGCGGGCACCACGGTCGAGCTGACGACGCGACGCCTGGTCGAGGTCGGACGCGAACATCGCGAACGCCTCGAGCGAGCGGTACTGCGCGAGTTCGAGCTTGAGCGTGCCGGAGACCTTCTTGATCGACTTCACCTGTGCGTCACCACCGACACGGGACACCGAGATGCCCACGTCGACGGCCGGACGCTGGTTCGCGTTGAACAGGTCCGACTGCAGGAAGATCTGGCCGTCGGTGATCGAGATCACGTTGGTCGGGATGTAGGCCGAGACGTCGTTCGCCTTGGTCTCGATGATCGGGAGACCCGTCATCGAACCGGCGCCCAGGTCGTCGGACAGCTTCGCGCAACGCTCCAGCAGACGGGAGTGCAGGTAGAAGACGTCACCCGGGTAGGCCTCGCGGCCCGGCGGACGACGCAGGAGGAGCGACACCGCACGGTAGGCCTCGGCCTGCTTCGACAGGTCGTCGAAGATGATCAGGACGTGCTTGCCGCCGTACATCCAGTGCTGGCCGATGGCCGAGCCGGTGTAGGGGGCGAGGTACTTGAAGCCGGCCGGGTCGGAGGCCGGGGCGGCGACGATGGTGGTGTACTCCATCGCGCCGGCGTCCTCGAGCGCACCCTTGACGGAGGCGATCGTGGAGCCCTTCTGGCCGATGGCGACGTAGATGCAGCGGACCTGCTTGTCCTCGTCGCCCGACTCCCAGTTGGCCTTCTGGTTGATGATCGTGTCGATCGCGATGGCCGTCTTGCCGGTCTGGCGGTCGCCGATGATCAGCTGGCGCTGACCACGGCCGACGGGGATCATCGCGTCGATGGCCTTGATGCCGGTCTGGAGCGGCTCGTGGACCGACTTGCGGGACATGACGCCCGGCGCCTGGAGCTCGAGGGCACGACGACCCTCGGCCTGGATCTCGCCGAGACCGTCGATCGGGTTGCCGAGCGGGTCGACGACGCGACCGAGGAAGCCGTCGCCGACGGGGGCGGAGAGGACCTCGCCGGTGCGGGTGACCTCCTGGCCCTCTTCGATGCCGCCGAACTCGCCGAGCACGATGGCGCCGATCTCGTCCTCGTCGAGGTTCTGCGCGAGACCGAGGGTCCCGTCCTCGAAGCGGATGAGCTCGTTCGCCATGACGCCGGGGAGGCCCTCGACGTGTGCGATGCCGTCACCGGCGTCGGTGACGTGCCCGACCTCGGCCGTGGAGGCCTTCGTCGGCTCGTAGTTCGAGACGAAGTCCTTCAGGGCATCACGGATCTCATCGGGGCTGATGGTGATGTCTGCCATGGGATTTTCCTTGTTGGTTTCCGGGGCCCTTCGGCTCCGAGAGGGTGATGCTGCCCCGGTGAGGGACAGTTCCCGTTGTGGACTTGGAGGAGTCGGCTTCGACCGTACGCTCAGCCGGCGAGCTGGAGCCGGAGCTCCGACAGGCGCGTGGACACCGTGCCGTCGATGACGTCGCCACCGACCTGCACGCGGACCCCGCCGACGACCGCGGGGTCGACGACCTGGTTCACGCTGACGTCCTTGCCGTAGCGCTCCGCGATGCCGCGGGCGACGCGGGCCGCCTGGCCGTCGGAGAGCGGGGAGGCCGTGATGACCGTCGCGACGACCTTGCCGGCCTGGTCGGCCACGATGCGTGAGGCGTCGCGGACGATCTCACCGATGCGGCGGCCACGGGGCTGCTGCACGAGGTGCTCCAGGATCGCGGTGGTCTGCGGCGAGACCTTGGCCCCGACGAGCCGCTGGACGAGCGCACCCTTCTCCGACGGGCTGCCGAGCTTGGTGCCCAGCGCCAGCTCGAGCGCGGCGTCCGAACGGACGGCCGTCTCGAAGGAGAACAGTTCGGCCTCGATCGACGTCTCCGCCGACGCGGTCCGGGCGACGGCACGGATGCCGGCGTCCTCGATGCCGGCGAGCAGGTCCTGCTGCGAGGACCAGCGCGAGCCGGCCACCGCGGTCAGGACCGCACGCGTGGCGTCGGACTGGCCGCCGAAGACCCGGCCGATGACCGACTTCTTGCCGACGACGTCCGCCGTCGGGTCGGCCAGCAGACCGAGCAGCTGGGGCGCCCCGGCGATCGCACGCCCTGCGGCGAGGATCTCGACACCCGTGTCGAGCTGGACGGCGTCACCGAGGTCGGTGAGCACCGCCCGCGTCGACGCGAGCGCTTCCCTGGTGGCGCTGCGCATGCTCAGCGCTCCCCGGCGGACTGGCCCTGCGACGCCTCGAGGTCGGCGAGGAAGCGGTCCACGACCGCGGCCGACTTCTGGTCGTCCTTGAGGGACTCCCCGATCACGCCGGAGGCGAGGTCGAGGGCGAGGGTGCCCACCTCGCTCCGCAGCGACTGGAGCGCGCTCTGCCGCTCGGCCTCGATCTGCGCCTGGGCGTTGGCGGTGATGCGTGCTGCATCGGCCTGTGCCTGCTCGCGGACCTCGTTGCCGATCGCGGTGGCGTCGGCACGGGCCTGCTCACGGATGCGCGAGGCCTCGGCACGCGCGTCCGCGAGCTGCTTGTTGTACTCGTCGAGTGCAGCGGCGGCCTGCTCCTGAGCGGCCTCCGCCTTCTTGATGCCACCCTCGATGGCCTCGGTGCGCTCATCGAGCATCTTCGTGATGCGCGGCGTCACGACGCGCCACATCACGAGGAAGATGATGACGAAGGCCACCGCGGACCACACGATGTCGTACACCGGTGGGATCAGCGGATTGTGGGTCTCCTCCGCCGCGATGATGAGTGCAGTCTGCATCGAGAAGCCTTAGTTGGTGAAGATGAAGTACGTCGCGATACCGATGAAGGCCAGGGCCTCCGTGAAGGCGATACCGATGTACATGAGGGTCGTCAGACGGCCCTGGAGCTCCGGCTGGCGAGCGACGGACTCGATCGTCTTGCCGACGACGATGCCCACGCCGATGGCCGGACCGATCGCGGCGAGGCCGTAGCCAACCGTTGCGATGTTGCCGTTGATCTCCGCGAGAACGGTCGTTGCGTCCACGTGTTTTCCTTTCGAGTGCGGCCCGACGGATGTCGTGCCGTATGGGGGTCAATAGGTCAGTGCTCGTCAGCCAGCGCGAGCTGGATGTACACAGCGGTCAGCAGCATGAAGACGTACGCCTGCAGCAGCGCGACGAGGATCTCGAAGAAGCTGAACGCGATGCCGAACGCCAGGGTCCCGACACCGAAGAGCTTGAAGAGGCTCTCGGCGTCGAAGAAGAAGAACCAGGTGGCCGAGAAGAAGAGCACCAGGAGGAGGTGACCGACGACCATGTTCATGAGGAGACGCAGCGTCAGCGTCACCGGACGGAGCACGAAGGTCGAGACGAGCTCGATCGGCGTCACGATGATGTAGAGGTACCACGGAACGCCGGGCGGGAAGAGCGCGTTGCGGAGGAACGTGCCCGGGTGCTTGCGCAGACCCGCGTAGATGAACGCGACGTAGGCGACGATCGCGAGGATCATCGGCATCGCGATGCGGCTGGTACCGGCGATGTTCATGAACGGGATCAGACCCGTCAGGTTCATGAAGAGCACACCGAAGAAGATGGTGGCGAGGAGCGGCAGGAAGCGCTTGCCGTCCTTCTCACCGAGGTTGTCGAAGGTGTTGCGACGGACGACGTCGAACGCGTACTCGATGAACGCCTGTCCGCGGTTCGGGACCAGCTTCAGCGCGCGCGTCCCGACGAACGCGAAGACGAGCAGCACGGCCACCGCGAACAGGCGGATGAGGACGATGCGGTCCATCTCGATCGGGGTCCCGGCGAAGAAGATCGGGTCCGGGAAGAACTCGTTGATCGACGGACCATGGAATTCGGCGGCCTTGCTGCTCCCCGCCGCCACGGTGTTGGCCGCGGCGGTGAGGGACAGGGGAAGAGCGTGGGATAGCAGCGCTGTCTCCTGTGTCGGCGCGCGCACACACGGCACGCGATGGTGGACTTTGTGGAGGCTCGTCCGCTCCGAGCGAGGCTCCGGACGCGGACATCGGGAAGCCTATCAGGTGCGAGAGGCTTCTCGGGCTCTCAGGGGCGTGGGGTGTCGTTCCCAGGATCGACGGTGTCGCCCGGCAGGCGCACGGCGATCGGGATGCGGGCCTTGGCGACCGCGACGACGTCGATCACGAGCGACCCGACGACACCGACGATGATGACGACGGCGAGGACCGGGAAGTCCACCCACGCACGGTCGCGCAGCGCGATCAGGACCACGAGGAAGAGCACGAACTTCAGGAACCAGGTGCCCATCACGATGCCGAAGAAGGCACCGGAGATCATCTGCCCCTTCGACACCCGCAGCGCCACCAGCACCGACACCGCGGTGAGCCCGAGGAACACCACGCTCAGCACGGCGCCGAGCAGGCCCCCGACGAGTCCGGGCGTCCCGGCGACCACGAGGCCCACGATTCCCCCCACGACGGCGAGGCCGACGGCGAGGAGGGCCGCCCAGGTGAGGATCCGGCGGAACACCGGCCGGACGTGGTCGAGGGCGTTCGGTGCGGTCACGATGGGTCTCCAGGGATCGATCGGTCGTTGGCGGCCCGGTCGAGCGGGTCGAGGCTGGCGTCGACGACGGTGTTCGAGCGGGTGGCGGCCTGCGCGGCGAACTCGGCGCGCTTCCGGCCGAGCGGGGCGAAGGTGGCGACGGCGCAGACGGCGAAGCCCACGGCGACGACGGTGACCACCCAGTACCACTCGACGAACAGGAACAACAGGCACCCCACGGCGACGGTGGCCGTCCACGCGTAGAAGATCAGCACGGCGTGGAAGTGCGAGTGCCCCATGTCGAGCAGGCGGTGGTGCAGGTGCTTCCGGTCGGCCGAGAACGGCGACTTGCCCGCGCTCAGCCGGCGCGTTACGGCGAGCCCGAAGTCGAGGATCGGCACGATCAGGATCGCGAACGGCAGCAGGATCGGGATGAACGCGGGCAGCAGGGCCTGGCGGGTCGAGATGACCGCGGGGTCGATGTTGCCCGTCACCGAGACCGCGCTCGTGGCCATCAGGAAGCCGACGAGCAGTGCGCCGGCGTCGCCCATGAAGAGCTTCGCGGGGTGCCAGTTGAGCACGAGGAACCCGCAGCACGCCCCGACGAGGACCGCCGTCAGCAGGGACGGCAGGTTGAAGAAGAACTCGGTCTGCACGACCACGCGGTTGATGAAGAACGTGTAGAGGAAGAACACCCCGCCGGCGATGATCGCGACGCCGGCGACGAGTCCGTCGAGCCCGTCGATGAAGTTCACCGCGTTCATCACGAGCACGACGGCGAGCACCGTGAAGATCAGGCTCATGTACGACGAGCCGACGCCCAGGGTGTTGCCGATCGGCAGCGACACGATCGCGACGCCCTGCCAGGCCAGGATGCCCGCCGCGATGATCTGCCCGGCGAGCTTCGTCATCCAGTCGAGGTCCCAGATGTCGTCGGCGACGCCGAGCACCACGATGATCGTGGCACCCGCGAGGACCGCGATCACCCGCCCCGGCTCCGAGAAGACCAGCCGGAAGTAGTCGGTCCCCGCGATCGACGGGAAGAGGAACCACGCGGCCAGCAGCGACACGATCACGCCGATGTACATCGCGATCCCGCCGAGCCGCGGAGTGGGCGTGCGGTGCACGTCCCGCTCGCGGACCTTCGGGTACCAGCCGTAGCGCAGGCCGAGCTTCCACACGGCCCAGCTGCAGACGAAGCTCACCACGGCGGCGATGGCACCGGCGAGCAGGTAGTACTTCACGTGACGAGGTCGGCTCCGACGACCCGGACGATGTCCTCGTCGGCGATCACCCCGTGCCGGACGATCGTCAGCTTCCCGCCGGTCGACAGGCCGGTCGCGTCGACGATCGTGGACCCGGTCGACGCGGCGAAGCCGTCGTGCACCGCGAGCGGGCCACCGTCCAGGTACACCGACACACCGTCGCCGAGCATCGACTCGGCCTGGTCGACGTCCATCGCGGCCGGGTCCCCGGTCGAGTTCGCGGAGGACACCGCGAGCGGTCCGACCTCCTGCAGCAGCTCGAGCGCGATGCGCGAGTCGGGCATGCGGAGCGCGACGGTGCCGCGGGTCTCCCCCAGGTCCCAGTCCAGCGAGGGCTGGGCGCGCAGGATCACGGTCAGACCGCCGGGCCAGAACTCGTCGACGAGGTCACGGACCTGCTGCGGTATCTCGGTCGCGAGCGCCTCGAGCGTCGGCGGGCCGGGGATCAGCACCGGCGGCGGTGACTGACGGGTACGGCCCTTCGCGTCGAGCAGGCGCTGGACGGCGGTCGCGCTGAAGGCGTCCGCGGCGACGCCGTAGACGGTGTCGGTGGGGACGACGACGAGTTCCCCCCGTCCGAGCGCGGCACGTGCGAGCCGCATCCCGGTCAGGAGCCCGTCGGGGTCGGTGCAGTCGTATCGGGAGGCCATGACTCGACGATGATAGTGCGACACAATGGACGGCATCGTGAACGAGACGCCCGCGCCCCGACTCCTGTTCCTCTTCGACATGGACGAGGTGCTCGTCCGCTACGACTGGCGGGTGCGGATGGCGGCCCTCGCCGAGTACACCGGGCACACCTTCGAGGAGCTCCGCCGACGTTGGTGGGACTGCGGCGACGAGGCCCGCGCCGAGGCCGGGCACTTCCCGGACGGCGACGCCTACCTGGCGGCGTTCACCGCGGCGATGGGGTGCGACGTCCCCGAGTCCGACTGGGCCCGGATCCGCGGTGCCGCGATGACCGAGCTGCCCGACCGCATCGAGGCGGTCCGGATCGCCGCCGACCACGGCCGGGTCGGCCTGCTCACGAACAACGGCCCGCTCGCCGGCCGGTGGATCGGTCGGTGGGCGCCATCGCTGCCACCGCTCTTCGGCGAGCACCTCGACACGACGAGCAACTTCGGTGCGCGGAAGCCAGAGCCCGAGGTCTTCGCGCGCGCGCTCACGCACCACGGCGTCCCCGCCGAGCGCACGTTCTTCGCCGACGACATGCCGGTGAACGTCGAGGCGGCCCGGTCGGTGGGCATCCACGCCGTCCTGGTCGAGGAGCACACCGACCTGCGCGAGGCGGTCCGCGCCTTCGTCGCGGCCCAGCAGACCGCCGCCGCGCCCGTCGCCTGAACGGACCCTCCTCGAGGAACGGAGCGGCCGGGAGGCTCGGGGCGACGCTGCCTAACGGGTCGCGGTGGTCGTGCGGTCGCGTCCCGTCAGGTCGACGTGCGTCTCAGGGGACCGGAACCCCCGCCGCGCGAGCACGCCGCGCACGCCCGCTCCCTGCTGCTCGGCGTGCTCGATCACGAGCAGGCCTCCCGGTACGAGGAGCCGCCAGGCGGTCTCGGTCAGCGCCCGGACGGCGTCGAGGCCGTCGGCTCCCCCGTACAGCGCGAGCGCCGGGTCGTGGTCGCGGACCTCCGGGTCGACCGGCACCATGTCGTCGGGCACGTACGGCGGGTTCGACACAACCACGGACACCGTGCCGTCGAGCTCCGGCAGCGCGTCGGCGAGGTCGCCCTCGACGAGTCGGACCGTCCCGCCGTGCGCGTCGACGTTGCGCCGCGTCCAGGGCAGCGCCTCGGGCGACCGCTCCACCGCGTACACGACGGCGTTCGGCACCTCGGTGTCCATCGCGATCGCGATCGCCCCGCTGCCGGAGCCCAGGTCGACCGCGACGGGCGCCGGTACCGCGGTCGCCCGCAGCGCGTCGATGCCGAACTGCACGACGCCCTCGGTCTCCGGACGCGGTACGAAGACGCCCCGCCCGACCGACAGGGTCAGCGCGCGGAAGTGGGCCTCGCCCGTGATGTGCTGGAGCGGCTCCCGGGTGGTCCGGCGGGCTACCGCGTGACGGAAGCGCTCGACGTGCTCCGGCGCGATCGCTCCCCCGGTCAGTGCGCGGGCCTGCACGGCGCCGCGCGAGGTGTCCGTCGCCCAGGCGAGCAGCAGCTCGGCGTCCACCTGCGGGGTCGGGACGCCGGCTGCGTCGAACGCCGCGGCCGCCTCGCGCAGGAGGCGGTCCGCGCCGAACGGTGTGGACGCAGCCGTGACGGGCGTGTCGGGGGTGATCCGTGCCTCCAGGGCTACGCGTCCTGGTCGCCGATGGCGGCCAGTCGTGCTTCTTCGTCCGCCTGGACGGCGGACTGGACGACGGGTTCGAGCGCACCGTTCATCACGCGGTCCAGGTCGTACGCCTTGTACCCGGTGCGGTGGTCCGCGATGCGGTTCTCCGGGAAGTTGTACGTTCGGATGCGCTCCGAGCGGTCCATGCCGCGGATCTGCGACTTGCGCGCGTCCGAGGCGATCGCGTCGAGCTCCTCCTGCTGCTTCGCGAGGATGCGGGCACGCAGGACGCGCATCGCCGCCTCGCGGTTCTGCAGCTGCGACTTCTCGTTCTGCATCGCCACCGTGATGCCCGTGGGCAAGTGGGTGATGCGGACCGCGGAGTCCGTCGTGTTGACGGACTGCCCGCCGGGGCCGGACGACCGGTAGACGTCGATCTTGAGGTCGTTCTGGTTGATCGCGACCTCCTCCGGCTCGTCGACCTCGGGGAAGACGAGCACGCCGGTGGTCGACGTGTGAATCCGGCCCTGCGACTCGGTGGCCGGCACGCGCTGCACGCGGTGCACGCCGCCCTCGTACTTCAGGTGCGCCCAGACACCCTGCGACGGGTCGGTCGTGTTCGACTTGATCGCGACCTGGACGTCCTTGTAGCCGCCCAGGTCGGACTCGGTCCGCTCGAGCAGTTCGACCTTCCAGCCCTTCGACTCGGCGTAGTGCGAGTACATGCGCAGCAGGTCCGCCGCGAACAGCGCCGACTCCTCGCCGCCCTCGCCGCCCTTGATCTCCATGATGACGTCACGGCCGTCGTCCGGGTCGCGCGGGATGAGCAGCCGACGGAGGCGCTCCTGGCGCTCCGACAGCTGCCCCTCGAGCGCGGGGACCTCGTCGGCGAACGACTCGTCCTCGCGGGCGAGTTCCTGGGCGGCGGCGAGGTCCTCCCCCGCCGCCTGCCAGGACTCGTACGCTGCCTTGATCTGGCTGAGCTCGGCGTACCGCCGGTTCACCTTCTTGGCTCGGGCCGCATCGGCGTGGAGCGCGGGGTCCGACAGCTGCTGTGTCAGGTCCTCGTGTTCCGCCAGCAGCCCTGCTACCGACTCGAACACGCGTTACTCCTGGTGGCCGTCGTGGCGACCGCCGGTCGTGGGGACCGACTTCTGCACCTGGACCAGGAACTCGACGTTCGACTGCGTCTCCTTGAGGTTGCGGAGGACGACGTCGAGTGCCTGCTGCGGGTCGAGACCCGCGAGGGCACGGCGCAGGCGCCACGTGATCTTGACCTCGTCGGCGGAGAGCAGCTGCTCCTCGCGACGCGTCCCGGAGGCGTTGATGTCGACGGCCGGGAAGATCCGCTTGTCGGCGAGGTGCCGGTTGAGGCGGAGCTCCATGTTGCCGGTGCCCTTGAACTCCTCGAAGATGACCTCGTCCATCTTGGAGCCGGTCTCGACGAGCGCGGTCGCGAGGATGGTCAGCGAACCGCCGTCCTCGATGTTGCGCGCGGCGCCGAAGAAGCGCTTCGGCGGGTACAGCGCGGCCGAGTCGACACCGCCGGAGAGCACGCGGCCCGAGGCCGGCGTCGCCAGGTTGTAGGCGCGACCGAGGCGGGTGATCGAGTCGAGGAGCACGACGACGTCGTGGCCCAGCTCGACCAGGCGCTTCGCACGCTCGATGGCGAGCTCGGCGACGGTGGTGTGGTCCTCCGCCGGACGGTCGAAGGTCGAGGCGATGACCTCGCCCTTCACCGAGCGCTGCATGTCGGTGACCTCTTCGGGCCGCTCGTCCACGAGCACGACCATGAGGTGCGCCTCGGGGTTGTTCTTGGCGATCGCGTTGGCGATGGCCTGCAGCACGACGGTCTTGCCGGCCTTCGGCGGCGAGACGATCAGACCGCGCTGGCCCTTGCCGATCGGCGCGACGAGGTCGATGATCCGCGTGCTGAGCTTCGCCGGCTCGGTCTCGAGGCGCAGGCGCTCGTTCGGGTACAGCGGGGTCAGGTCGTGGAACTCGACGCGGGCCGCGGCCTCGTCGGCGGTCTGGCCGTTGACCGAGTCCACCTTGACGAGCGCGTTGTACTTCTGGCGTGCCTGCTGCTCGTTGTCGCGCGGCTGCTTGATCGCGCCGACGATCGCGTCGCCCTTGCGCAGGTGGTACTTCTTCACCTGGCCGAGGGACACGTAGACGTCGCTCGGCCCCGGCAGGTAGCCGGTCGTGCGGACGAAGGCGTAGTTGTCGAGGACATCGAGGATGCCCGCGATCGGGATGAGGACGTCGTCCTCGGTGATCTCCGGCTCGAACTCGTCGTTCTGGCCACTGCGGCCGCGCTTCCGGTCACGCTGCCGACGACCGCGACCGGCCTCGGCCTCGTCGCCGTGCTGGCCGTTCTGCTGCTGGCCGTTCTGCTTCTGCTGGCCGTTCTGCTGCTGGCCGTTCTGCTTCTGCTGGCCGTTCTGCTGCCGGTCGTCCTGCTTGGCGTCGCCGGACTTCAGCTCGTCCGGCTTACCGCCCTGCTTCTGCTGCTGACCGTTCTGCTGGTCGCCGTTCTGCTGGCCGCCGTTCTGCTGCTCGGTGCCCTCGGCGTTCTGCCCGCGACCGCGGCCACGACCACGGCTGCGACGGCCGCGACGCGACCCGCCCTCGCCCTGCTGGTCCGCCTGGTCGTCCTGCTCCGGAGCGGACGTCGGCTGCTCGGCCGCGCCGCCCTGCGTCGCCTGACCGGCGTCCTGCTGCGCCGCGTCCTGCTGGGACTGCTGCGCCGTGTCCTGACCACCGCGGCGGCCGCGACGGCGACCGGACTGCGCGGCCTCCTCGGCGTCCTTCTCGGCGCGGACCTGGTCGAGACCCGCGAGCAGGTCCTCGGTACCGGTGTGCCCGTGGTTGGTGTGCTCGGCGGCCGAGGTCGGCGCGGCGTTCACGGTGCCGGCCGAGGAGGCGCGGCGCGAGCGACGACCGCGGGGCTCGGCTGCGGGCTGCTCGCCCGTCTGGTCGCCGGGCTGCTCGGCAGCGGCCTGCTGCGGCTCGGCGTCGGCCTGCTGCTGCCGGGGTTCCTGAGCGGCGGGCGAGGACTCCGGGGTCGCCAGCGTCGGCTGCTCGGCGACCGGCGTCTGCTCGGTCGGCGCGGACTGCTCGGCGGCGGGAGCCTCGGCAGCCGCGTCGTCCGCGACGGGGCGCTTGTCCTCGATCGAGGCGATGAGGTCGCCCTTGCGGAGCTTCGAGAGCCCGGTGATGCCGAGCGAGGACGCGATGCGCTGCAGTTCCGGCAGGCGGAGTGCGCGCAGGTCGCTGGGGATCTCCACCGGGGTGGAGTCGTTGACGTTCGTCAAGGTCGGTGTTTCCTTTCGAACCGCAGAACGCGGAGAGTTTCCACCGTCCCGGCGCATGGGTGCGCTACGACCGCCGTTCAGACGACGGACCGGGATTCGGTGATCTGAAAGAGAGTGCCCCCGCGCACCGGACCCTGCGCCAGCGCCGACGGATCCGGTTCGGATCGGCCTGTGCGCCTACGCTGGATCGGCTTCGAGCGCCGAGTGCGGCACCACTGTAGCACCACCGAGGTCGACGGCCAGCATGAGCGCCCGCCAGTCGGACTGGGCGTGTCGCTCCACCAGGTCGGCCGCGGTCAGGCGCTGCGACGGGTCGCTGCCGAGCACCAGCAGGCTCGGCCCGGCCCCCGAGACCACTGCGGCGAGGCCGTGCTGCCGGAGCAGGCCGATCAGGGCGTCGGTCTCCGGCATCGCGCTGGCCCGGTACGACTGGTGCAGCCGGTCCTCGGTCGCGGCGAGCAGCAGCTCCGGGCTCTGGATGAGCGCGGCGACGAGCAGTGCCGACCGGGACACGTTGAACGCGGCGTCCTCGTGGGGCACGCTCGCGGGCTGCAGGGACCTGGCGAGCTTCGTCGAGAGCGTCGAGGTCGGTACGAAGACCACCGGCGAGACACCGCGGTGGACGAGCAGCCGCTTCACCGCGGGGCCTTCGGCCGTCATCCACGCGATGGTCAGACCACCGAACAGCGCCGGTGCGACGTTGTCGGGGTGGCCCTCCATCTCGGTCGCCAGGGTGAGGAGTGTCGACGCGTCGAGGTCGACCACGCCCTCGAGGAGACCGCGGGCGGCCATCAGCCCGGCCACGATCGCCGCGGCCGACGAGCCCATGCCACGCCCGTGCGCGATCGCGTTGACGGCGTGCAGCTCGAGCCCGGGCTGCACCACGCCGGCGTGCTCGAGGCCCCGGCGGACGGCCCGGACCACCAGGTTCGACTCGTCGGTGGCGACCTCGCCGGCACCGACGCCCTCGACCGTCACGGTCGCGCCGGGTTCCGGGCGGACGCGCACGACGACCTCGTCGTAGACCGAGAGCGCCAGGCCGAGCGAGTCGAAGCCGGGCCCGAGGTTCGCGGAGGTGGCCGGGACCCGCACCCGGACCGCCCGTCCGGCCGGTACAGCACTGCGGGCGGTGATGCCCTCCCCCGGTCCGGACGAGCGGTCGGCGCTCACGCGGAGCCGACCAGTCCGAGCACCTCGGCGACCGACTTCGTGTCGACCGGCACGCTCGTCGGGGCGACCTCGCCGCCGTCCTCGGTGCGGAGCGCCCACTGCGGGTCCTTGAGGCCGTGGCCCGTCACGGTGATGACGACCTTCGCGCCCTGCGGCACGACACCGGCGTCCGCACGCTCGAGCAGACCGGCGACACCGATCGCCGACGCGGGCTCGACGAACACGCCGACCTCGGCGGACAGGATGCGGTGCGCGGCGAGGATCCCCTCGTCAGTGATGGCCCCGAAGTAGCCGTCGGTCTCGTCGCGCGCCTCGAGCGCGTACTGCCACGAGGCCGGGTTGCCGATGCGGATGGCGGACGCGATGGTGTCCGGGTGCCGGACGACCTCACCCGAGACGATCGGCGCGGAACCGGCGGCCTGGAAGCCGAACATGCGCGGCATCCGCGTCGATCGGCCAGCTGCGACGTCCTCGCGGTACCCGCGGGAGTACGCGGTGTAGTTGCCCGCGTTGCCGACCGGCAGGAAGTGGAAGTCCGGGGCGTCACCGAGCACGTCCACGACCTCGAACGCGGCGGTCTTCTGCCCCTCGATGCGGTCGTTGTTCACCGAGTTGACCAGGTGCACCGGGTAGTTCGCGGCGAGGTCGCGCGCGATGTCGAGGCAGTCGTCGAAGTTGCCCTGGACCTGCAGCAGCTGGGCGTCGTGCGCGACGGCCTGGCTGAGCTTGCCCATCGCGATCTTGCCCTCGGGAACGAGCACCGCAGCGGTGATGCCCGCGTGGGTGGCGTACGCGGCGGCCGACGCGCTCGTGTTGCCGGTCGAGGCGCAGATGACGGCCTTCGCGCCGTGCTCGACGGCCTTCGAGATCGCCATCGTCATGCCGCGATCCTTGAACGACCCGGTCGGGTTCATGCCCTCGAACTTGACGTACACCTCGGCGCCGGTGCGCTCGGAAAGGCGTCGAGCCGGGATGAGCGGCGTGCCGCCTTCGCCGAGGGTCACGACGGGCGTCGCCTCGGTGACGTCGAGACGGTCGGCGTACTCGCGCAGGACTCCCTGCCACTGGTGGGCCATCAGGCTCTCCTTGTTCGGTGTTGGTGCAGTCGGGGGCGGAGGGTGCGGGACTAGGCCCCGACCACCCGCAGGACGCTGGTGATCTCGACGACGACGTCCTCGTTGCGGAGCGCGACGACCGTGGCTGCCAGGTCCGACTCGCGGGCGAGGTGCGTGCCGATGACGAGGGTCGCGGTGCCCGCGGTGCCGTCACCCGGGTCGGTCGCGGCGGACTGCTCGACGGTCTCGACGCTGACACCGTGCGCCGCGAGCACTCCGGCGACGGTCGAGAGCACGCCGGGGGCGTCGGCCACGTGCAGGGTGATCTGGTAGCGCGTGCGGACGGTGCCGATCGGGAAGACGGGCAGCGCCGACTGGGTCGACTCCGCGATGCCCGGGCCGCCGATGACGTGCCGGCGGGCGGCCGACACCAGGTCGCCGAGCACGGCGGACGCGGTCTCGACGCCACCGGCACCGGCGCCGTAGAACATGAGGTCGCCGGCGGCCTCGGCCTCGACGAACACGGCGTTCTTCGCGCCGTGCACGCTCGCGAGCGGGTGCGACTCCGGCACGAGCGCCGGGTAGACGCGGGCACTGACGCCCTCGACGCCGTCCTCGTCGGTGAGCCGCTCGGCGGTCGCCAGGATCTTCACGACGTAGCCGGCCTTGCGCGCGGCCCTGACCTGCTCGATGGTCACCGAGGTGATGCCCTCGCGGTGGACGGCGGCGAGCGGCACCGACGTGTGGAACGCGAGCGAGGCCAGGATCGCGGCCTTCTGCGCGGCATCGTAGCCCTCGACGTCGGCGGTCGGGTCGGCCTCGGCGTACCCGAGTTCGGTCGCAGTCGCCAGGGCGGCCTCGAAGGTCGAGCCCTCGCGGTCCATCAGGTCGAGGATGAAGTTCGTGGTGCCGTTGACGATGCCCATGATCCGCTCGATGCGGTCGCCGGCGAGCGAGTCGTGCAGCGGTCGGATGATCGGGATCGCACCGGCGACGGCAGCCTCGTAGTAGAGCTGTGCACCGACCTGCTCGGCCGCGGCGAAGAGCTCGGGGCCGTGCGTGGCGAGGAGCGCCTTGTTGCCGGTGACGACGTCGGCGCCGGACTGCAGCGCCTCGAGCACCAGGGTGCGCGCCGGCTCGATGCCGCCGATCAGCTCGACGACGATGTCCGCGCCGAGGATGAGCGACTGCGCGTCGGTCGTGAAGAGCTCCTTCGGCAGGTCCACGTCACGGGGCGCGTCGAGGTCCCGGACCGCGATGCCGACGAGCTCGAGCCCGGCACCGGCGCGCGAGGCCAGCTCGTCGCCGTGCTCGAGGAGCAGGCGCGCCACCTGGGAACCGACGGAGCCGGCTCCGAGCAGCGCGACGCGGACGTTGCGGTATTCGATCATGTGGTGCGCATTCCTGTGGGGCGGGCGGTAGCCCGGTCGGTCGGGGTCAGCGGCATCAGCCGGCGACAACCCCCGTGTCGCGGGCGAGCAGGTCGTCGATCGACTCGCCACGGACGAGGATACGGGCTGTGCCGTCCGCGACCGCGACGACCGGCGGGCGGCCGACGTGGTTGTAGTTGCTCGCCAGGGACCAGCAGTAGGCACCCGTGGCCGCGACGGCGAGCAGGTCGCCACGGCGCACGTCGCCGGGCAGGTACTCGTCGTTCACCACGATGTCGCCGGACTCGCAGTGCTTTCCGACGACGCGCGTCAGCACCGCTGGGGCGTCCGAGGCGCGGGCGAGCCGCGCCGTGTAGTCCGCGCCGTACAGCGCCGGCCGGGCGTTGTCGCTCATGCCGCCGTCGACGGACACGTACGTGCGCGTGGCCGACGAACCGTCGTCCGTCTCGAGCGTCACGGGCTTGATCGTGCCGACGCGGTAGAGCGTCGCGCCGGCCGGACCGACGATGTACCGACCGGGTTCCACGGCGATCTCCGGCACCGGGATGCCCCGCTCGGTGCAGGCCTCGGCGACGATGGTCGCGAGGGCCTCGGCGACGTCCTCCGGCGCGAACGCCTCGTCCGCCTCGGTGTAGTCGATGCCCCAGCCGCCGCCGAGGTTGAGCTCCGGGACCGGACCGGACGCCACGAGCTCGGCGTGCACGTCCATCAGGCGCCGTGCCGCCTCGCGGAAGCCGGACTCGTCGAAGATCTGCGAGCCGATGTGCGAGTGCAGCCCGACGAACGCGAGCGACGGCTCGGCCCGGACCGCGGCCGCGGCGTCGACGGCCTCGGACAGGGGGATGCCGAACTTCTGGTCCTCGCGCGCGGTGGCGAGGTACTCGTGCGTCGAGGCGTGCACCCCGCTGTTGATCCGGATGCGCACGCGCTGGACCGTGCCCGCGTCGGCGGCGGCGCGTGCGACGCGACCGATCTCCTCGTGGCTGTCGAGCACGATCGTGCCGAGTCCGACCTCGACCGCGCGGGCGATCTCGGCGTCCGACTTGTCGTTGCCGTGGAAGCCGAGGAGCGCGGGGTCCGCTCCCCCGGCCAGCGCGACGGCGAGCTCGCCCGCGGTGCAGACGTCGAGCCGGAGTCCGGCTTCGGTCATCCACGCGGCGACCTGGGTCGTGAGGAACGCCTTCGCGGCGTAGTAGACGTGCGCGCGTGTCCCGATCCGGGCGAAGGCCTCGGTGAACGCCGTTCGGACCCGGGCGGCCCGCGCCTGCACGTCGCGCTCGTCGACCACGTACAGCGGTGAGCCGAACCGTGCGACCAGGTCCGATGCCGTGATGCCGCCGATCGCGAGTTCGCCGTCGTCCGTCCGCGTCGCGGAGGCCGGCCAGATCCGCGCGGTGAGCGCGGAGGCGTCGGCGGGGAACCGCAGCCGCGGCGGGGCAAGGGGGTTGGCGCTCACGGGACCCGATCCTACCGAGCCGGGACGCGCCTCCCGGCCGGTGTTACGCCCGTCGGCCACGGTGGCGGTGCGCCGGGGTCAGCCGCAGGAGCCGACCGTGCCCAGGCCCTGCTCGGAGAGCGGCAGCGAGTCCGCGGTGACCCGGACGGTGGCCTGCTCGGCGGTGACGTCCACGGACCGGACACGGAGCTGCTCCGGCAGGAACTGCGCCGTGCAGACCTGGACCGGCACGCCCGTGACGCCCGGGATGCGGTCGACGCGCAGCCCGAGCGCGGAGTTCGTGATGCGGACGCTCTGCGGGGTGATCGTGACGCCGCGACCGTCCTGCTGCGCGACCACGTCGCCGGTGGCGGCGTAGCTGATGTCGTAGCCGAGCACCGCGGTCGACCCGGACAGCTCGACGCCGCCGTCGACGAGCCGGAGCCGCTCGAACAGCGGGCTGTACTTCGCCAGGTCCTCCACGCTCGTCGCGGCGAGGGTCACGTGGCCGTCGACGTCGCGGACGTCACCCTTGCCGTCGACCGGGACGTCGCGCGCGGTGACGTCGGCGGCGAGCGGGACCCCGTCGACCGTCAGGCGGTCCGAGGTGATGTCGACCCGGTCGAGCGTGCCGGCGAGCAGCTGCGGGATGACGATGCCATCGGCGTGCGCGGTGACCTCGCCGGTCGCGCCCTCCGGCAGGGACTGCTCGACCTGGTCCGCGATGATCCGGTCGACGACGCCGCGCAGCACGAACTCCGCGACGACGACCAGCGCGGCGAGCACGAGCACCACGACGACGAGGACGACGGGCCAGCGACGGCGCTTCGGGGAGGGCGCGGTGGCGGAGGACATCGTCCCACCCTGCCAGGTGCTCCCCGTGGCCGGCCTGGAGGCGCGGTGTGCGCCCGCCGGGCGCGCCCCGGCGGGCGCGCGAAACGGCGCGGCGGGCGGAACGGCGCGGCGGGCGGAACGGCGCGGCGGGCGGGCGGGCGCGGCGACCGCGGCGCGCGCCGCGCCCGTGCAGCGTCGAACCACGAAGACGACATCGAACCAGGCGGGCCGCCTGGTTCGATGTCGGGAACGTGGTTCGGACCGCAGCCGGCAGCCGCGGCCGCGAGACCCAGAGCCGCCGACGCGGCGCGGCCGCCGCTGCGACCGCGGGGCGGCGCGACGTGCTCGCGAACAACCGGAAGCACGTCGCGCCGCGTGATCACGTGGCGCGACGTGCTTCCGGTTGTGCGGACGAGCGCCGGACGACCGCCGTCGCGCGCGGCAGCGCGGCGCGGCAGCGCGGCAGCGCGGCGTGGCGCGGCAGCGCGGCGCGGCAGCGCGGCAGCGCGGCGTGGCGCGGCAGCGCGGCGTGGCGCGGCGCGGCGCGGCCGCGCCGCCGGCGCTACATCCGCTCGGGCGCGCTCACCCCGAGGAGGCCCAGGCCGTTGCGGACGACCTGCCCGGTGGCGTCGTTCAGCCAGAGTCGTGTGCGGTGCAGGTCCGTCACGGCCTCGTCCCCGAGCGGCGTCACGCGGCAGGCGTCGTACCAGCGGTGGTACAGCCCGGCGAGCTGCTCGATGTACCGCGCGATGCGGTGCGGCTCGCGGAGCTCGGCGGCCTGACGCACCACGCGCGGGTACTCGGCGAGGGCCCCGAGGAGCGCGCTCTCCGTCTCGTGCGTGAGCAGGGACGCGTCGAACGCCGAGCGCTCCACGCCCGAGGCAGCGGCGTTCCGCGCGACCGACTGCGTTCGCGCGTGGGCGTACTGCACGTAGAAGACCGGGTTGTCGTTGGTCCGCTTCGTGAGCAGGTCGAGGTCGATGTCGATCGACGTGTCGCTGGCGAACCGCACGAGGGCGTACCGACCGGCGTCGACACCGACGGCGTCGACGAGGTCCTCCATCGACACGATCGTGCCGTTGCGCTTCGACATCCGGAACGGCTGGCCGTCCTTGAGCAGGTTCACCATCTGCCCGATGAGGATCTCGAGGTTCTTGCCCGGCTCGTCGCCGAACGCCGCGCACATCGCCATCATGCGGCCGACGTAGCCGTGGTGGTCCGCGCCGAGCATGATGAGGTTCCGCTCGAACCCGCGCTCGCGCTTGTCGAGGTAGTACGCCAGGTCACCGGCGATGTAGGCGGGCTGGCCGTCGGACTTGATGACGACGCGGTCGCGGTCGTCGCCGAAGTCGGTCGTGCGGAGCCAGAGCGCCCCCTCGGCCTCGTACATCTTGCCGAGGGACTGCAGCCGCTCGATGGCCCGCTCGACGGCCTTCGACTCGTGCAGCGAGTTCTCGTGGAAGTACACGTCGAAGTCGACGCCGAAGTCGTGCAGCGACGACTTGATGTCGGCGAACATGAACTCGACGCCCTCGCGGCGGAAGAGCTCCTGCGCCTCGTCACGCGGCAGGTCGCGCACGTCGGTGCCGGCCGGCAGCGTGGCGATCACGCGCGCGGCGATCTCGCCGATGTAGGCGCCGCCGTAGCCGTCCTCCGGCGTGGGCTCCCCCAGCGCCGAGGCGACGAGCGACCGGGCGAACCGGTCGATCTGCGCGCCGTGGTCGTTGAAGTAGTACTCGCGGGTGACGAGCCCGCCCTGCGCCTCGAACACACGGGCGAGCGAGTCGCCGACGGCGGCCCAACGGACACCGCCCATGTGGATCGGACCGGTCGGGTTCGCGGACACGAACTCGAGGTCGATCGACACGCCCTCGTACAGGTCGCCGTGCCCGAACGCGACGCCCTGGTCGACGATGGTGCGGGCGATCTCGCCGGCGGCGGCGGCCTCGAGCGTGATGTTGATGAAGCCCGGGCCGGCGACGTCCACCGAGGCGACACCGTCGAGCTCGGTCAGCTCGCCGGCGATCTCGGTCGCGAGCTCGCGCGGGTTCGTCCCGAGGCGCTTCGCGAGCTGCATGGCAGCGTTCGAGGCCCAGTCGCCGTGCGCACGGTTCTTCGGCCGCTCGAGGGCCACGTGGGACTCCCCCGATCGTCACGGTGTCGGACGCGCCTCGTCGCTCGACGATCCCGGTCAGGATCGACAGGTACGCGGCGGAGAGTTCGGCAGGAGTCACGAGGGTCGAGTCTACCGGGACGCCCAGGTCCCTCGCGGGCCGGTGCCGGACGGCGTGCAGCATCATGGCTGGATGACCTCCCGCAGCCGTGCCCGGGCGATCACCGTCGCCCTGCTCTCCGTGTCCGCCACCGTCCTGCTGGCCGGGTGCACGGGCGGCTCCGGCGACGCCGCCCCGAGCGCGAGCCCCACCCCGATCGGCACCGCCGTCCGGCAGACGTGCGCCGAACTGCTACCCGAGAGCGCCCTCGCCGTCTACGGCAAGACCTTCGAGCAGGACACGTCGTGGACGCCGGCGAAGGGCACGCCAGCCGCGACGATCGAGCGCCAGCGCGGTCGGGTCTGCCGCCTCGTCGCGACCGACGACCCGTCGACCACGATCACGCTCGCCGTGGCGCACCTGCCTGAGAAGTCGCTCACGACCCTGAAGGACGCCCTCTACGAGCGCGGCGGCTCCGTGCCCACCTACCGCGTCGAGGGCTACTACGCGCTGGACGACGGCGTCGGACGCGCCGACGCCTTCCCGGACCCGTACTGGGTCACCACCGAGTCGACGCTCTACACCGAGCCCGGTGGAGCGCAGCCCGTCGTGGACGCGGTGCGCGCGGTGCTGCAGCCGTCCGCCTCGGCCAGCCCGGCGGGCTGACGGCACCACCGGTCGGACGGGAGGCGCGGTGCGGGCCGGTGCCGCGCCTCCCGTCCGGTCGTGGTCGCGACACGGGCGCGACACGCGCTGTCGGGACCGGGTCGCCGGACCTGCTACGGTTGGTGTCACCCAGGAGCCCCCATAGCTCAGGGGATAGAGCACTGCCCTCCGGAGGCAGGGGCGGAGGTTCGAATCCTCCTGGGGGCACAGTTACATTCCCGCGCAAGCGGACGTTCTCGCTTCGCTCGATCGGCCGCGCGCGATGTCGCCTGCGGCGACCGTCCCCCGTGGGTGCGTCCGCCACCTTGGGCTCGGTCTGCGTCGCGCGATGTCGCCTGCGGCGACCGTCCCCCGTGGGTGCGTCCGCCACCTTGGGCTCGGACTGCGTCGCGCGATGTCGCCTGCGGCGACCGTCCCCCGTGGGTGCATTCGCCACCTTGGGCTCGGTCTGCGGCGCGCGATGTCGCCTGCGGCGACCGTCCCCCGTGGTTGCGTCCGTCACGTCGGGCTCGATGAGCCGCGCAGCTCGCGGGGCACCGGGTGTTCCCGAGCGCGACACGCGGCGTGGGTATGATCCGCGCCGATGAGCACCGGCATCACGGACACCCAGGCACCCCTCGCCCGCGGCCAGTACGCACCCGCCCCCCGAACGCTGGTCGACGTCCTCGAGGCGACCGCCCGCGCCACGCCCGACGCCCTCGCGCTCGAGGACCCGGCGGGCACCCTCGACTACGCGACGCTCCTCCGACTCGTCCGCGAGCAGGCCGACGACCTCGCCGCGCGCGGCGTCCGTCGCGGCGACCGGGTCGGCGTGCGGATCCCCTCGGGCGGGCGCGACCTGTACCTGTCGATCCTCGCCGTGCTCGCCGCCGGGGCCGCCTACGTGCCCGTCGACGCGGACGACCCCGAGGAGCGTGCCGCACTGGTCTTCGGGGAGGCCGGGGTCGTCGGCGTGCTCGGTGCCGGCGGGGTCCTGCGGACGAGCGGTGCGCCGGACGCCGCGCCCGCACCCGTCGTCGACCCCGGTGCTCGCGCGGCGGCCCCGACCATGGACGACGACGCGTGGGTGATCTTCACCTCCGGCTCGACTGGCGTGCCGAAGGGGGTCGCGGTGACACACCGGTCCGCCGCGGCGTTCGTCGACGCCGAGGCCCGGATGTTCCTGCAGGACGCTCCGATCGGCCCGGGAGACCGGGTGCTCGCCGGCCTGAGCGTCGCCTTCGACGCGTCGTGCGAGGAGATGTGGCTGGCGTGGGCCCACGGGGCGTGTCTGGTGCCGGCACCGCGGTCGCTCGTGCGGACCGGGGTCGACCTCGGCCCGTGGCTCATCGCCCACACGATCACGGTCGTGTCGACGGTCCCGACGCTCGCCGCGCTGTGGCCCGACGACGCGCTGGAGCAGGTGCGACTGGTGATCTTCGGGGGCGAGGCCTGCCCGCCCGAGCTCGCGGCCCGCATCGCCTCGCGCGACCGCGAGCTGTGGAACACCTACGGCCCGACCGAGGCCACCGTCGTCGCCTGCGGGTCGCTGATGGACGGCAACCAGCCGGTGCGGATCGGTCTGCCGCTCGACGGGTGGGACCTCGCGGTCGTCGACGAGCAGGGGCAGCGCGTCGCGCCCGGCGGGGTCGGCGAACTCGTGATCGGCGGGGTCGGACTCGGCCGGTACCTCGACCCGGCCAAGGACGCGGAGAAGTACGCGCCGTTCCCCGAGCTCGGGTGGGAGCGGGCGTACCGGAGCGGCGACCTCGTCCGCTACGAGCCCGAGGGCCTCGTCTTCCAGGGCCGCGCAGACGACCAGGTGAAGCTCGGCGGCCGCCGGATCGAGCTCGGGGAGGTCGACGCGGCGCTGCAGGGCCTCGACGGTGTCGCCGGTGGTGCGGCCGTCGTGCAGCGCACACCGGCCGGCAACCAGGTGCTCGTCGGCTACGTCGCCCCCGTCGCGGGCGCCGAGGTCGACACCGCCGCTGCGAACGCCCGGCTGCGCGAGGAACTGCCCGCGGCCCTGGTGCCGCTCCTGGCCGTCGTCGACGCCCTGCCCACCCGGACGTCGGGCAAGGTGGACCGCGCCGCGCTCCCTGGCCCTTGCCCGGCACGACCGACGCGGCACTGCTGCCCGACACCGTGGCGTGGATCGCGGAGCGCTGGTCCGCGATCCTCGGGGTCCCGGTGACGAGCGTCGACGACGACTTCTTCGCGCACGGCGGCGGGTCCCTCACCGCCGCGCAGCTCGTGTCGGCGATCCGGGAGCGCTTCCCCACCACGACCGTGTCGGACGTGTACGACCACCCGCGCATCGGCGCCCTCGCCGAGGCCCTCGACGACGCCGGTCCCGCCGCGGCCGCCCGGCACCCGGTCCGCCCGGTCCCGCCGACGACCGGCCTGCTGCTCACGGTGCTCGGGCTGCCCGTGCAGGTGCTGCGGGGGCTGCGCGTCCTCACCTGGACGGCGCTCGTCGCGGCGGTCCTGCACGCGACCACCCTGCCGGTGCTGCCGGTCCTGCCGTGGTGGGCCCTCGTCATCGCGCTGCTGCTCTTCGTCACGCCGATCGGCAAGATGGCCGTCACGGTGGTCCTCGCACGCCTGCTGCTCGTGGGCGTCCGCCCCGGCGACCACCCGCGGGGCGGCTCGGTGCACGTCCGTGTCTGGCTCGCCGAGCGCATCGCCGAGGCCGTCGACGGCCCCTCGACCGCGGGCGCACCGTGGATCAGCTACTACGCCCGTGCGCTCGGTGCCAGCATCGGCCGCGACGTCGACCTGCACACCCTGCCGCCCGTCACCGGGATGCTCACCGTCGGCAAGCGCGCGTCGATCGAACCCGAGGTGGACCTCGCGGGGCACTGGGTCGACGGCGACGTGTTCCGCCTCGGCCGCGTGACCGTCGACACCGACGCGGTGGTGCACAGTCGCTCCACACTGCTGCCGGGAGCCCACGTCGGCGCTGGCGCGGAGCTCGAGCCTGGCTCCGCCGTCACCGGTCGGGTGCCCGACGGGGAACGCTGGGCGGGCTCCCCCGCCGAGCGCGTCGGCTCGGCACACCACGGCCGGGAGGCGCGTCCCCCGGCCCGACGTCGCTGGCTCGTCGCGTACGGGGTCGGGTCCCTCGTCGTGGCCGGGCTGCCGGTGGCCGGCGTCGCCGCGGGGCTGGCCGTCGCGGTCACCGTCGTCGGTCCCGCGGGCACCCTCGGCGCGGCCGTGCTGCGCGGCCTGGCGGCGGTCCCGCTGGCCACGCTCGTCGCGGGGCTCGTGTACGCCGTGCTCGTCGTCGCGGCCGTGCGGCTCCTCGCACTCGGGCTGCACGAGGGACGCCACCCGGTGCGGTCCCGTGCCGGATGGCAGGCCTGGTGCACCGAACGCGTGCTCGACGCCGCCCGGACGCTGCTCTTCCCCGTGTACGCCTCGCTGGTCACCCCGCTCTGGCTGCGGCTGCTCGGCGCCCGCGTCGGGCGGGACACCGAGATCTCGACGGTGCTGCTCATCCCGTCGCTCACGCAGATCGCGTCCGGGGCGTTCCTGGCCGACGACACGATGGTCGCCACGTACGAGCTCGGCGGCGGCTACGTCCGCATCGGCCGCTCGAAGGTGGGCCGCCGGGCGTTCCTCGGCAACTCCGGCATGACGGGCGCCGGACGGTCGGTGCCGCGCGAGGCGCTCGTGGCCGTGCTGTCCGCCGTGCCGAGGAAGGCGAAGCGCGGGTCGTCGTGGCTCGGATCACCGCCCGTCCGGCTGCGCCGTGCGACGACGGAGTTCGACGAGGCACGGACGTTCCGCCCGCCGCTGCGGCTGAAGGTCGCGCGCGGGTGCTGGGAGCTGCTCCGCCTGCTCGCCCCGATGGTGTCCGGGGCGATCGCCCTCGGCGTGGCCGGGACCCTCCTCGCGCTCTGGTCGTCCGTCGGCATCGGCTGGACGGTGCTGCTCGCCGGCCCGGTGCTCATCGTGGCGGGTGCGGTCGCAGCCGTCGTCTCCACGGTGGCGAAGTGGGCGTTCGTCGGCCGGATCGACGCCAGGGAACACCCGCTGTGGTCGTCCTTCGTCTGGCGGAACGAGGTGCAGGACACCTTCGTCGAGACGGTGGCGCGCCCGTGGTTCGCCGAACAGGCCCCCGGCACGCCCGCACTCGCCGCGTGGCTCAGGAGCCTCGGCGCACGGATCGGTCGCGGCACCTGGATCGAGACGTACTGGCTGCCGGAGGCCGACCTCGTGTCGATCGGCGACGGCGCCGCGGTCGCCCGTGGCACCGTCGTGCAGACGCACCTGTTCCACGACCGGGTCATGCAGCTCGACACGGTGCGCCTCGACGACGGCGCGACCCTGGGCCCGCACAGCGTCGCCCTGCCCGCCTCCGGGATCGGGACGAGTGCGACCGTCGGGCCCGGGTCGCTCGTGATGCGCGGCGAGCAGGTCCCGGGCGGCACGCGGTGGGCGGGGAACCCGATCGCCCCGTGGACGTCCGCGCCCCCGGCTCCGGACGCACCCGCCGCTCCGGACACGGAACGCACCGGCACCGCCGTCGGGTCCGCCGCCGTGGCAGACTCGACGACACCGTGAAGCCGAACCCCGACGCCGACCCGTACACCCCGCACAGCGGCGACCGGCGGTGGAGCGCGCTGCACTACGACCTGCGTCTCGGCTACCGGGTCGCCACGAACCGCCTCGACGCCACCGCCACCGTCACGGGTCGCGCCGTCGTCGCGCTGGACCGCATCGTGCTCGACCTGCACGGGCTGCGGGTCGACCGTGTCGACGTCGACGGCACGCGAGCCGCGAAGGTCTCCACCGGCACCCACAAGGTCACCGTGACACCGGCGACGCCGATCGCCGCCGGCGACGACTTCTCGGTGCACCTCCGGTACCGCGGAGCACCCCGTCCGCTCCGCAGTCCGTGGGGACAGATCGGCTGGGAGGAACTGACCGACGGCGTGATCGTCGCCGCCCAGCCCACCGGAGCACCCTCCTGGTTCCCCTGCAACGACCGGCCGGACGACAAGGCCACGTACCGCTTCGAGGTCACCGCCGAGAGCGGGTACGACGTGGTGGCGAACGGCGACCTGCTCGGCAGCGAGCGCGCGCGTGCCGGCACCACCTGGACGTACGCGGTCACCGAGCCGATGGCGACGTACCTGGCCACCGTGCAGATCGGGCGGTACCGCACCACGACGCTGCGCGTGGCACCGGCGGTGACCGTGCACCACCCGGCCGACATGACCGCGGCGGTTCGGACGGACTTCGGCCGGGTGCCGGACATGATCGCCCTGTACAGCGACGTGTTCGGGCCGTACCCGTTCTCGTCGTACGGCATCGTGGTCACCGACGACGAGCTCGAGATCCCCCTCGAGGCGCACGGCCTCGCGGTGTTCGGGCGGAACCACGTCGACGGCGAGCACGGGACCGACCGGCTCATCGCGCACGAGCTCGCACACCAGTGGTGGGGCAACTCGGTGACCGCCGCCCGGTGGCGGGACATCTGGTTGCACGAGGGCTTCGCCTGCTACGCCGAGTGGCTGTGGTCGGAGCACCGCGGGGGCGACTCCGCCGACGTGCTCGCCGAGCGGCACCGGCAGGCGCTCCTCGCGGGACCGCAGGACCTCGTCGTCGCCGACCCGGGCGCACGGGACATGTTCGACGACCGGGTCTACAAGCGCGGGGCCCTGGCCCTGCACGCACTCCGCCGCACGTTCGGCGACACGGCGTTCACCGCGGCGCTCAGGAGCCTCGGTGCCGACCACCGCCACGGCACGATCGCACCGACGGACGTGTACGCCGCCGTCGCGCATGCCGCGGGCACCACGGAGCTCGCGGTGCGCCGGGTCACGGGGCCCTGGATCGACGAGCCGGGCGTCCCCGGACCCGCGACGGCCGTCGCGGGTTAGCCGCGCACGGCCCCGACGCGTGCGCCCGACGGCCCGCCGTCCGTCGACCCGGTGGGCGACGGCGGGTGCACCTCGGCCCAGAGCGTGTCGAGGGACAGTCCCACGACCCCGGCGACGGCGGCGATGCTCGCGAAGGACGGCGTCGCGATCCGTCCGGTCTCGATCTTCCGGAGGGTCTCCGGTGAGATGCCCGCGGCCAGGGCGACGTCGAGGATCGAGCGGTCATCGCGTGCGCTCCGGAGCAGCGCGCCGAGACGGCGACCGCGTTCGAGCTCGTCGGGGCTGAGCGGGAGTCGGACCATGCCCCGATACTAGTACCGGGCGAACAGTACCGGTACGATCATTGGATGATCGAGATCCTCTCCCCCGCCGAGGTCGACCGAGCCCGCCGGACCGGCGCGCTCGTCGGCACCGTGCTGCAGACCCTCCGCGACCGGACGACGGTCGGCACGAACCTGCTCGAGATCGACCGGTGGGCCCGGACGATGATCGAGGACGCCGGCGCGGTCTCCTGCTACGTCGACTACGCACCCTCGTTCGGCCGCGGCCCCTTCGGGCACCACGTCTGCACCGCGGTGAACGACGCGGTGCTGCACGGGCTGCCGCACGACCGCGCGATCGCCGACGGCGACCTGCTCACCCTCGACCTGGCGGTGACGCTCGACGGGATCGCCGCCGACGCCGCGATCAGCTTCGTCGTCGGCGACGCCGACCCCGCGGACACGGCCCTGATCGACGCCACGGAACGCGCGCTCGCCGCCGGGATCGCCACGGCGGGCCCGCGTGTCCGGACCGGCGACGTGTCGCACGCCATCGGCGCCGTGCTGACCGCAGCGGGGTACCCGGTGAACACCGAGTTCGGCGGCCACGGCATCGGCTCGACGATGCACCAGGACCCGCACGTGGCGAACACCGGCCGGCCGGGGCGGGGTTACACCCTGCGACCTGGTCTCCTCCTCGCGCTCGAGCCCTGGGTCATGGCGGACACCGACGAACTCGTCACCGACCCGGACGGCTGGACGCTGCGGAGTGCGACCGGAGCGCGGACCGCCCACACCGAGCACACCGTCGCGATCACCGAGGACGGCGTCGAGGTGCTCACCCGGCCGAGCCGCTGACCCCGTCGTCGGGCCGGCCACCGGTGCCACTGTCGACCCGGCCGTCGACGGCCACGGGCAGGCCGCCCGCCGCGACGGCGAGCACGGTGTCCGGCGCGAGCCAGTGGACCGTCACGGGATGCTCCCGGCGGGCGAAACGGGCCGTCACGCGCGCGAGGTCCACCTCGACCGCAGCCGGGTCGACGCGCAGTCCCCGGCCGTCCCGCTTGAGCACCGCCTCCTTGACGGCCCAGGCGGCGGTGCGGTCCCGGTCGTCCCGCAACCGGGCGAGCTCGGTGAGCGTGAAGGCGTCGAGCGGGGCGGCCGCCACCCGGTCGACCCGCTCGAGGTCGATGCCGACTGCGTCGGAGCGCTCCGCACCGGCGACCACGGCGATCGCGGTGGTCCCCGCGCCGCCGGCCTCACGAGCGGGGGTCCGGGCGAGGCTCACCGGGATCGGGCGGCCTTCGACGGTGGCCCACGGGCGTCCGTGCTCGGTCGAGCCGCAGTGCGGACAGACGCGCCCCGCGCGCACGGCGGCCGAGTCGATGTGGTGGGCCGACGCGACGGCGGCGAGCAGGGCCTCCCGGTCGGCACCGGACCGCACGACCGTCACCCGGACGATTCGCGACGGACGGACCACGCGGCGAGCCTAGCGGGCCGACCGGCGTCGAGCCGGGGTCGGGTCAGGCGTGCGTGAGCGCGATGAGCGCGACGTTCATGGTGCTGTAGGCGCCCTCGGACCGCGTGGCCTGTCGGACCCGGCCGCGGAGGACCTCGTACCGGCCGTCCTGCTCGCGGACGAAGCCGATGACACCGCTCGCCGGTGTCGAGACGCGGTGGTAGCCGTCCTCCAGTGGGACGACCTCGGTGCTCGTCGTACGCTCCATCGCTTTCCCCTTCCGTTCGTCGTCGAACGATGACCACCACCATACCCCGGACCGGGGTACAAGTCCTCCACATGACGGACGTCACCGGGGGTCGTCCGAGCATCCACCCGCTGTGTGCGTGGCCTGGATAGCATCGGGGCGTCGGCACCCGTGCGGGTGCCGTCGGGGGCGGCACCAGGGTCCCCGGACGACGGATGGAGGACGGATGCGAGCGGTCCACGACGGAGCGGACACGGGCGACCGAGCGGCACGACGGCGGCTCCGCGGTGGTGCGGCGTCCGTGGCAGCCCGGGCCGTCGGTCGCATCGGTGCACTGCTCCTCGCCGCCGGGCTCGTGCTCGCGCCCGCCGCGGCAGCCCACGCCACCGATCCGGTGGACCTCGGCGGCGCCTACGTGGTGGACGAGGCAGGGGCCCTGAGCAGCGGTCAGCGGACGCAGGTCGAACGGGCGATCCAGGACCTGTACGACGAGACGCAGACGCAGCTCTACGTCGTCTACGTCCCGACCTTCACGAACCCGAGCGACCACGCGGCCTGGGGCGACGCCCTGCGGGAGCGCAACCAGATCGACTCCGACGCCATCGTGCTCTCCGTGGCCGTCGACGACCGGATCGCCGACATCCAGCAGACCAACGAGACCGCACTGTCGCGCTCCGACGTCGAGTCCGCGTACCAACAGGACGCGGTACCGCAGCTGCGGGACGGCGACTGGGCCGGCGCCGCCGTCGCGCTGGCGAACGGCCTCGTCGCGTCGCAGGCACCGCCGGACCTCACCTGGTTGTGGGTGCTGCTGCTCGTCGTCGTGGTCGGAGCGGTCGTCGCCGTCCTGGTGATCCGCACCCGGAACAAGCGTCGGACCGCCGAGGCCGAGCGGGCACAGCAGGAGTCGCTCGCCGGGCTCGAGCGCAAGGCCGGGGGTGCGCTCGTCACCATCGACGACGAGCTCCGGACCGCCGAGCAGGAGGTCGGGTTCGCCACGGCGCAGTTCGGCGAGGACGCCGCGAAGCCCTTCGCCGACGCCGTCGCGACCGCGAAGCGCAACGTGCGGCAGGCCTTCTCCTTCCAGCAGCAGCTCGACGACGAGGTACCGGACTCCCCGCAGCAACGCGCGCAGTGGGCGAACCAGATCATCGCGATCTGCGAGCAGGCGCACGCGTCCATCGACGAGCAGACCGAGGCGTTCGACCGGCTGCGCGCGCTCGAGGACGGTGTCGAGGACGCCGCGGCCGGCCTCGCCTCCGCGGTCGCCGCGGCCCCGGTGGAGCTCGACGCCGCGCGCCGGGCGCTCGAACGGGTCCGCGGGTCGTACGGCGGCCGGACGCTCGCGACGGTCGCCGGAAACGTGGAGCAGGCCGAACAGGTGCTCGGGTACGCGACGGAACGCTCGCAGGCGGCGACCGCCGCCGTCGCGTCGGGTGACAAGGGCGAAGCCGTGATCGCCGTGCGCGACGCGCAGCACGCCCTCGCGCAGGTGCAGCAGTTGACCGCCAGCGCGACGGGCGCCGAGCGGGCGTTCGCCGAGGCGGCTGCGCGGGCCGAGGCGATGCGCGCAGACATCGAGGGCGACGTCGCCGCGGCACGCGCGATGCGCTCGGTCGACCCGGCCCTCGCCGCCGCGGTCACCCGCGCGGACACCGTCCTCCGTCAGGGGTCCGACCCGCGCGACCCGATCGCCGCGGTGGACGCGTTGACGAAGGCGAACACCGAGATCGACGCCGCGCTGGCCGCTGCGCGCGGGGCGCAGGAGCAGCAGCAGCGTGCGCAACGGGCCCTCGACGACGCCCTGCGTGACGCCCGGGCCCGCATCAGTCAGGCCCGCGACTTCATCTCCCTCCGCCGCGGTGCCGTCGGGACCACGGCCCGCACGCGCCTGTCCGAGGCCGAGCGTGCCCTCGACGACGCGGTCGACCTCGCGACGAGCGACCCCGCTCGCGCCCTGGGAGCGGCGCGCGCTGCGGAGCAGTACGCCGCTGCGGCCATGGACGCCGCGAACGACGACATGGGCGGGTGGCCCGGGCAGGGCGGCGGCGGCAACGGCGCTCAGCTCGGCGGCCTCGTGACCGGGATCGTGCTCGGCGGCCTGCTGGGCGGACGCGGCGGCAGCTTCGGCGGCGGCTCGTTCGGCGGCGGCTCGTTCGGCGGCGGCGGGTTCGGGGGCGGCGGGTTCGGGGGCGGCGGCTTCGGGGGCGGTGGCGGCTTCGGTGGCGGTGGCGGCGGTGGCGGCGGCTTCTCCGGCGGCGGCCGCTTCTGACCCGGCCACGACCAGCACGACACACGCACGACCCGCACGACCCGCACGACCCGCACGACGAACGTACGACCCGCACGACGCTCGACCAGCAGCACCACCACAGACCTTCCAGGAAAGGGAAAGCAATGGCAAAGCAGACGATCTTCGGCCGCATCTCGTCGCTCATCCGAGCGAACGTGAACCAGCTCATCGACGACGCCGAGGACCCGCAGAAGATGCTGGACCAGCTCGTCCGGGACTACACGAACAACATCGCGGACGCCAAGACGGCGATCGCGCAGACCATCGGCAACCTCCGCCTGCTCGAGCAGGACAACGAGGAGGACAAGCGCGCCGCGATCGAGTGGGGCCAGAAGGCCGCGAACGCCTCGGCCGCCGCCGACAAGTACCGCGCCGAGGGCAAGACCGCCGACGCGGACAAGTTCGACAACCTGGCGAAGATCGCGATCGGCAAGCAGATCGCGGCCGAGCAGGAGGTCAAGGACAACGAGGCCCCGCTCGCGACCCAGAACGAGCAGGTCGAGAAGCTCAAGTCCGGCCTGGCCGGCATGGAGCAGAAGCTCGAGCAGCTCAAGGCCAAGCGCGACTCGCTGGTCGCACGCCAGAAGACCGCCGAGGCGCAGTCCAAGGTCAACGACGCCATCGGCAACATCGACATCACCGACCCGACCAGCGACCTCGCCCGCTTCGAGGAGAAGGTCCGCCGCGAGGAGGCGAAGGTCCTCGGCCAGCAGGAGCTGCAGTCGTCGAGCCTCGACGCGCAGTTCGAGAGCCTCGAGGACGTCGGTCGCGACGCCGAGGTCGAGGCCCGGCTCGCCGCGCTGAAGAACGGCGGCTCGTCGAGCATCTGACGCGCACCTGCGGACGGCGCCGGACCGTGCTGACAGACTGAGACGATGCAGTTCCTCGTCGTCGGTCAGTGGCAGGGTTCGGCGTCGTCGCGCGCGATGCGCCTCGGCGACGGAGCGCGGGCCATCGCGGCCGACCTGCCCCGTGCCGCCACCACCGTCGTCGACGTCCCGGCCGGCGCCGGCGACCGCCTCGAGACCGCCGTCGCCCGCTACACCTCGGTGCGCGCCGTCGCCGAACGCGTGGCCGAGGAGACCGGCGTGGCGAGCGAGCCCGTGCTCGTGGTCGGCGGGGACGGGGCGAGCGTGCTCGGCGCCACCGTGCTCGTGCGCCCGGGCACCGCGTTCGTGCGCATCGCCGGTTCGACCGGCTACCGATCGCTGAACCGAGCGCAACCCGTCGCGGCCGAGACCGCGGTGCTGCGCCTGCTCGTGGACCGACCGGACGACCTGTTCCCCGACCTCCCGGTCCTCGACCCGGCGATGGTCGTGCTCGCCGGTGTCCGCGGCGCCGAGGACGCCGAGACCGCCGCCCTCGACCGGGTCGGCATCATCCACCTCGACGTGGACGCAGCGACGCCCGACGCGGTCTCCGCAGCGGTCGGGTCCACCGGCGCCGACAGCGTCTTCGTCCACGTCGACCTCGACGTGCTCGACCCCGCCGAGGTCGACGGCCTGCTCGAACCGGTGCCGTTCGGGCTCGACGCCTCCGGGCTCGTCGAGCGCATCCAGGCCGCGACCCGCGGGCGGCGGCTCGTCGGGGCCGCGCTGACCGGCTTCGCGCCGGTGGACCCGGACCGTGCGGTCGACGACCTGGGCGTGATCCTCCGCGCGGTCGGCGCCCTGACCACGGCGTCGCGCACGGCCTGACGGACAGCGCAGGAACCCCCGACCGGGCGGCGCCGGACCCGTCGGCCGGACGGCGCTCCGCGTGCGCTGACGACCGGCACGCCGACACCGTGCGCTCTCGGCCCGTGCCCCGCCGCCCCGCGTAGGTTCGAGGACATGACGGACTACGACCTCATCGTGATCGGCGCCGGCGCTGTCGGCGAGAACGTGGCGGACTACGCCCACAAGCGCGGCCTGTCGGTCGCCGTGGTCGAGGCCGAACTGGTCGGCGGTGAGTGCTCCTACTGGGCGTGCATGCCGTCGAAGGCGCTCCTCCGCAGCGGGCACGCGGTCGCGGCCGCGAAGCGTGTGGACGGCGCCGCCCAGGCCGTGACCGGAGCGGTCGACGCCGCGAAGGTCCTCGCCCGACGCAACTCGTTCACCTCCGACTACCAGGACGACAGCCAGGTCGCCTGGCTCGAGTCCGCGGACATCGCCCTGGTCCGCGGCCACGCCCGCATCACCGGCGAGAAGACCGTCGAGGTCGGCGGCGAGACGCACACCGCTCGGTCCGCCGTCGCCGTCGTGACCGGTTCGCTGCACCAGCTGCCCGACGTCCCGGGCCTCGCCGACGCGCAGCCCTGGGGCACCCGCGAGGGCACCAGCGCCCAGCAGGTCCCGGAGAGCCTGCTCGTCATCGGCGGCGGTGTCGCCGGCTCGGAACTCGCGACCGCGTGGGCGTCGCTCGGGTCGAAGGTCACCCTGGTCGCCCGCCACGGGCTGCTCGGTGGGATGGAGCCCTTCGCGGGCGAGCTCGTCGCCGACGCGATGCGCGAGCTCGGCATCGATGTGCGTACCGGCGTGAACCCGACCCGGGTCGACCGCGACGAGCACGGCCTGGTCACCACGACGCTCGACGACGGCACCACCGTCGTCACCAGCGAGGTCCTCGCCGCGACGGGCCGGAAGGCGCACACCGCCGACCTCGGCCTCGAGTCCGTCGGGCTCACCCCGGGCGACTGGCTGCAGGTCGACGACACGATGCTCGTGCAGGGCACCGACTGGCTCTACGCCGTCGGCGACGTCAACCACCGCGCCCTCCTCACCCACCAGGGCAAGTACCAGGCACGCGCGGCCGGCGAGGCGATCGCGGCGCGCGCACAGGGTCGACCGGTGCACGCCGAACCGTGGGGCGCCCACGTCGCGACGGCCGACCACGCGGCCGTCCCGCAGGTCACCTTCACCGACCCCGAGGTCGCGAGCATCGGGCTGACCGAGGCGGCCGCACGCGAGCAGGGCATCGACGTCCGCGCGGTCGAGTACGACCTCGGCGCGGTCGCCGGGTCCGCGCTGCAGGCCGACGGGTACACCGGCCGGGCGAAGATGGTCGTCGACGAGTCCCGCGGCGTCGTCGTCGGCGTGACCTTCGTCGGACAGGACGTCGCCGAGATGCTGCACGCGGCGACGATCGCGGTCGTCGGCGAGGTCCCGGTCGACCGGCTCTGGCACGCCGTCCCCGCCTACCCGACGATGAACGAGGTCTGGCTGCGCCTGCTCGAGACCTACGGCCGACCGGAGTAGGGGTGCGCAACCCGCTCCTCGACTCCCCCGTCTCGCGCGCGGGCTGGCTCTTCGCCACCGCCGTCGGGCTGGCCGTCGGTCTGCCGTTCTCGACCGGGCGGGTCCGGGTCGAGGACGGACTGGTCGTGTGCACCGGCATGCCGCGCTGGGCGTTCCGGCGCGGCGGCACGTGCGTCGGGTCCGTGTACCTGACGCGGGACAACGACGGACCCCGCGTGCTCCGCCACGAGCGGGTGCACGTCGCGCAGTGGCGCCGCTACGGCATGCTCATGCCGCTGCTCTACGCGCTCGCGGGGCGCGACGCCGCGCGCAACCGCTTCGAGGTCGAGGCCGGACTCGAGGACGGCGGCTACCGCTGATCCGGTGGTCCCCCGGACGGGAGGCGCGGTGCGGGCCCGCACCGCGCCTCCCGTCCGTCAGCCGGTCGCGTCGTCCACCGCGCGGGCCGGAACCGTCACGCTCGCCACCCCGCGCCGGCGGGACGCGCCCGCTCGCCGGACGCGAGCGGCGTGTCCCGCCCACACGCCGGACGCGAGCGACGTGTCCCGCCCACACGCCGGACGCGACCAGCCGGTCAGGCGACGCGGCGCCGCGGCACGACGAGCGGGGTGCCGGTCTCGGGGTCCGGGACGACCACGCAGGGCAGTCCGAAGACGTCCTCGACGAGCTCAGAGGTCAGCACCGCGGCCGGGGTGCCCTGCGCCACGATCGCCCCGTCGCGCATCGCCACGAGGTGCGTCGCGTACCGCGCGGCCTGGTTCAGGTCGTGGAGCACCGCCACCACCGTGCGCCCCGACGCGTGCAGGGCCGACGCGAGTTCGAGCACGTCGTACTGGTGTGCAATGTCGAGGAACGTCGTGGGCTCGTCGAGGAGCACGATGTCGGTCTCCTGTGCCAGGACCATCGCGATCCAGACCCGCTGCCGCTGTCCGCCGGAGAGTTCCCCGACGCTGCGGTCGGCGAGCGAGACGGTGTCGGTCTGCTCGAGCGCGGCCTGCACGGCGATGCGGTCGGACCCCGACGACGGGTGCAGCAGGTCCTGGTGCGGGAAGCGCCCGCGGGACACGAGGTCGCGGACGGTGATGCCCTCGGGCGCGATCGGGGTCTGGGGCAGCATCCCGACCCGCCGGGCGACGGCCTTCGGGCGCAGCGAGTCGATCGGCGTCCCGTCGAGGTACACCGTCCCCGCGCTCGGCTTCAGGGTCCGGGCGAAGGACTTCAGCAGCGTCGACTTGCCGCACGCGTTCGGTCCGACGATGACGGTCAGCTCGCCGTCGGGCACGTCGACGTCGAGTGACGAGACCACGACCCGGTCGTCGTACGCCAGCGTCAGGCCGCGCGCACCCAGGGCGGTCGCCGGGATCGCGCCCACCACCGGGGCGGGTGCTGCCCCGCTCAGTGCTCGGCCTTGCCGTGCCGCCAGTAGCCCATGAAGGCGACCTGCCGACGGTCGAGCCCGACGCCACGCACGAGGTGGCGGCGGAGCTCCTTGACGCACCCGGCCTCGCCGGCGATCCAGGCGTAGACGGGGCGCTCCTCGGCGACCTCGGGGACGTCCCAGAGCACCTGCTCGTCGACGTCCACGTCGGCCAGCTCGACGACGCCGCGCGCGGTGCCGTCGCCGCGCGCGGGACCGGCAGCCACCTCGGACGCCCACGCGTGCACCTGGTCGGTCATGCGGACCCCGTGGGAAGCGCCGTTGCGCGCGATCCAGCGCACCTCGACCCCGGCGGGAGCGGTGACCGGCAACCGGTCGGCGTCGGTCGGGACCTCGATGAAGACGTGTCCGACGGTCGCGACGTCGAGCGCCTCGAGGATGGCGCAGATCGCCGGAGCGGCGGTCTCGTCGCCGGCGAGCAGGATCCGGGTCGCGCTCCCCGGGGCGAACTCCGCGGCACCGCTCGGCAGCTCGGCCGGCGAGGTCGGCACGGCGGGCCCGACGATGCGGAGCTCGTCGCCGACGCGGCAGGACGACACCCAGCGCGACGCCGGGCCGGTGTCGCCGTGCGCCACGAAGTCGATGTCGAGCTCATGCGCGTCCGGGCGGAACGACCGCACGGTGTAGGTGCGGAGCGGGTTGCGCTCGGCGTCGGGCAGCGCGCGCCAGGCGCCGTACCAGTCGTCGCCGTCGGGCAGGTCGGTGAACCCGTGCCCGGGGATCGGCAGGACGACCTTGATGCGCTGGTCGAGCCCGACCGCGGAGAAGTCCGCGAGCGCGTCACCGGTGAGCGTCACCCGGACGAACGACGGGGTGAGCGCCGACACGGCCGCGACGCGGACGGAGAAGACTCGGTACCGGGCTGCCACGAGGTACGAGTATGGCATGCCTTACCTAAGGCTTCCAGGGTGCACCGGGGTACCCCGCCCGGGTGCACCCGCATGCCGCGCGGGGTGCGAGGATCGGACCCGTGCACGAACCCGACGACGAATTCTCGGACCTCGCCGCCCTCGCCGCGGCGAGCGGCGTGACGGAGCCGCTGCGCGCCTCCCGGCAGGTGGTCCGCACCGGCGACGGACGCGAGACCGCGGCGATCCGGTGGGACACGGCGGACGGCCGGGAGGCACGGATCACCTACCTGCACGGGCTCGGCATCGACGCGCACAGCTTCGACCAGACGGCGATCGCGGTCGGGGAACCGGCGGTCGCCCTCGACCTGCCCGGGCACGGCCGGTCGTCCTGGCGCGACGACGCCGACTACGGCGCGAGCACGACTGCCCCGCAGGTGCTGGCCGCGCTCGACGCCCTCGGGGTCCGGCCGGGCGTGGTCGTCGGACACTCGCTCGGTGCCATCCTCGCCGCCCGGCTCGCCGCGACGGCCCCGGAGCGCGTCACCGGTCTGGTGCTCGTGGACATGTCCCCGGACTTCGCGCAGCGCGCGGTCGACCGCATCGCCCGGGCGCTCGAGGACGAGACGCCGTTCGCGTCCCTCGACGAGGTCGTCGACCGTGCCGTCGAGGCCCGCGTCGGTGACGACCGGGCGGTGCTCCTCCGCGAGGCCCGGCACACCACCCGCCTCGGCGAGGACGGCCGGCTCGTCCGCCGACACCACTTCCCGCACCTGCCCGCGGGTCGGACGGCCTCGGTCGGTCGGTTCGCCGACGCGTGGCCCGACCTCGAGGCACTGGACGTGCCGCTCCTGCTCGTCCGGGGCGACCGTGGCTACGTCTCGCCGAAGCTGCACGCGGGCTTCACGGAGCGCCTGCCGGACGCCGAGGTCGTCACGGTGACCGCCCGGCACGCGGTGCAGAACCAGGCACCCCTCGAACTGGCGTCGGCCATCCGGGCATGGGGCGAGCGTCACACGTTGTTGCACCCGGTCCAACAACCGTCACACGGCGCTGATCGCCGGTAACCTCGTCCCCGCGCGATGCGACGACCGTCGCCCCCACGCGCCCGGAAGGAACCCACACCCATGAGTCCGCTCCTCCCCCGACGCGGCAGCCGCACGGCGCGCGTCGCACTGGCCGCCACCGCGGTCGCCGTCGCCTCGGCCCTGACGCTCACCGCCTGCTCCGGTTCGGACAGCAGCGACCGCGGCGGCGACGACGCCACCGTGCGCGTCGGCCTCGTCCTCGAACCCACGAGCCTCGACATCCGCACGCAGTCCGGCGCTGCACTCGACCAGGTGCTCATCGACAACGTGTACCAGGGCCTGGTCGGACGGACCGCGGACGGGGAGATCCGCGACGTGCTGGCGTCGCGGCACGAGGTGTCGGCGGACGGGAAGACCTACACGTTCACGCTGCGCGAGGGCACCACCTTCCAGGACGGCAAGCCGGTCACCGCCGCCGACGTCGTCTGGTCGCTGCAGCAGGCCAAGGACAACGCGTCGTACGTCGACTCGGCGAAGCTCGCAGGGGTCACGTCGATCACGTCGCCGTCGGACCGCGTCGTCGAGCTGCAGCTCGCGCAGCCGGACTCCGACCTGCTCTTCTCCCTGACCGGCCGTGCCGGGCTCGTGCTCGAGCAGGCCGCGAAGAACGACCTGTCCGACAGCGCCAACGGCACCGGCCCGTACGAGGTGTCGTCCTGGAAGCAGGGCGACTCGCTCACCTTCAGCCGCAACGACGACTACTGGGGCACCGAGCCGAAGGTCGCGAAGATCGTGTTCCGGTACATCACGGACCCGTCGACGGCCGTGAACGCGATGGCGAACGGCGACCTCGACGTGCTCAACCCCGTCGACGGCACCCTCGCGAGCCAGTTGCAGGGCAACCAGGACATCACACTGCACCGCGGCAAGACGACCGACAAGTACACGCTCGCGTTCAACGACGCCCAGGCGCCGTTCACGGACAAGCGGGTGCGGCAGGCCATCCGGCAGGCGATCGACCCGAAGGCGCTCATCAAGGCCATCGGTGGCACCGGCGTCGAGCAGGGCGGCCCCATCCCCGAGCTCGACCCCGGGTACCAGGACCTGACGTCGATCGACGCGTACGACCCCGACAACGCGAAGAAGCTCCTGGCCGAGGCCGGGCAGTCCGACCTCGACCTGACCCTGACCTACGCCAACGTGTACCCGGCGACCATCGGCGACGTGCTGAAGTCGCAGCTCGCCGAGGTCGGCATCACACTGAAGGTCGAGCGGGTCGACTTCGCCACGTGGCTCGACCAGGTGTTCACGAAGAAGGACTTCCAGCTCTCGATGGTGGACCACGTCGAGGCACGTGACTTCGGGAACTGGGCGAACCCGGACTACTACTTCGGGTACGACAACCCCGAGGTGCAGCGGCTCTACGCCGAGTCGATCGCCGCGACCTCGCAGACCGAGAAGGAGCAGGCGCTCCGCGAGGCCGCCAGGATCGTCAGCGAGGACGCCGCCGGCGAGTGGCTGTACACGGCGACGGAGATCACCGCCGTGCGGAAGGGCGTGACCGGGTTCCCCGTCGACGGAGGCAACTCGCGCCTCGACCTGGCCGGGCTGGCGGTCCGGTGACCTCGGCCCGCGCGGCTGCCGCGGGCCCGTCCCGGGTCGGAGCGCCGCCCGGCGCTGCGGTCCGGGCTCGCGCCGCCGCCCCCGTAGCATCGGACGCGTGACCCGGTTCCTCGTCGGGCGACTGCTGCTGCTCGTCGTCGGCCTGCTCGTGGCGAGCATCATCGTGTTCGCCACGCTGCGCGTGCTTCCCGGCGACGTCGCCCAGATCGTCGCCGGCACCCAGTCGACGCCGGCGCAGGTCGAGCAGCTCCGGCAGCAGCTCGGCCTCGACCGGCCCGTCGTCGTGCAGTACCTCGACTGGATCGGCGGCGTGCTCCGCGGTGACCTCGGCCGGTCGCTCGTGACCAACGGCGCCGTGGGACCGGAGATCGCGCAGAAGCTCGCCGTCACGCTGCCGCTCGCGGGGATGTCCCTGGTGGCCGCCCTCGTGCTCGGTGTCCCGCTCGGCGTGCTCGCCGCGGTGCTCCGTCGCCGGGCCGGCGGCGCGGTGATCGGCTTCGTCGCCCAGGCGGTCGCGGCGGTCCCCGTGGTCTGGGCCGGCATGCTCCTCATCGCGCTGTTCGCCGTCACGCTGCACTGGCTGCCGACGCAGGGCTTCCCGCTCGACGGGTGGGACGAACCCGGACGGGCGTTCTCGTCGCTCGTGCTCCCCGCGCTCACGATCGGTGCCGTCGAGGGCGCCGTGATCCTGCGCTTCACCCGCTCCGCCACCCTCGCCGTGCTCGACGCCGACCACGTCCGCACCGCGGCGGCGATCGGCCTCACCCGGACGCGCGCGCTCCTGCGGCACGGCCTGCCGTCGGTGGCCCTCACCGTGCTGGCGGTCCTCGGCGTGCAGATCGCCGGCCTCCTGGTGGGCGCGGTCGTCGTCGAGCAACTGTTCTCGCTCCCCGGGGTCGGGCGCATGCTCGTCACCGACGTCGGACGACGCGACATCACGAAGGTGCAGTCGGAGCTCCTCGTGCTCACGGGGCTGGTGCTGGTCGTCGGCTTCGCGGTCGACGTCGTGCACCGCGCGCTCGACCCCCGGCAGCGGGAGGTGGGCGAGTGATCCGCCGCATCGTCTCCCGACCGACCGGGTGCTTCGCCGTCGTGGTGCTCGCGCTCCTCGTCGTGCTCGCCGCGGTCTCGTTGCTCTGGACGCCCCAGGACCCGTTCCGCGCCGACCCGTTCCGGCAGTGGGCGGCACCGAGCCCGGCGCACTGGTTCGGCACCGACGCCTCGGGCCGGGACATCGCCAGCTACCTGCTCGCCGGCACCCGGACGACCGTGCTCGTCGCGGTCGGGTCCGGCGTCGTCGCGAGCGTCGTCGGCATCGTCCTGACCGCCGTCGGCTCGCTGACCGCACGGTGGGTCCGCGAGGGCACCGCCGTGCTCCTCGACATCCTCGTCGCGTTCCCCACGCTGCTGACCGCGATGCTCCTGACGGCGGTGTTCGGCGGGTCGCTGGGCATCGTCGTGGTGAGCGTCGGGCTCTCCTTCGGCGTGACGATCGCCCGCGTCGCCCGCGGCGAGATCCGTCGCATCGCCCGGAGCGACTACGTCGTCGCTGCCCGGGCCTCGGGCGTCGGGCCGCTCGGCGTGCTCACCCGTCACCTGGTGCCGAACGCGGCACCGCTGTTCACCGTGCAGCTGTCGCTCGCGATGGCGACGGCGGTCCTCGCCGAGGCCGGCCTGTCCTACCTGGGCTACGGCGCCGGGTCGGACACGGCGTCGTGGGGGAACCTGCTCGCGGACCTGCAGACGTACATCGGCGTGCACCCGTGGAGTGCGACCTGGCCGGGCGCCGCGATCGCCCTCGTGGTGGCCGCGCTCTCGCTGCTCGGCGACGCCGTGCGCGACGCGTCCGACCCGCGCCTGACCACGGGCGACCGAGCCAGCGGGGACCGAGACACCGGTGACCGGGCGGCCGCGGACGGGAGCGGGCCCGACGGCACGACGACGACCACGACCCCGGGGGTGACGGCGTGAGCGACCATCGGACCGGACGCGACGGACTCGAGGTGACCGGCCTGACGGTACGCATCGCGGGGCGGACGGTGCTCGACGACGTGACGTTCACCGTGCCTCCCGGCCGCCGCGTCGGCGTGATCGGCGCCTCCGGCTCCGGCAAGTCGATGACCTCGCTCGCCCTGATGGGCCTCGAGCCGACGGGCGCCGAGGTGCGCGGGAGCATCCGCCTCGACGGTACCGAGCTCGTCGGCCTGCGGGACCGCGACCGCGCACGGCACCGCGGCTCGGGCATCGGGATGGTGTTCCAGGAGCCCGCGACCGCCCTCGACCCCCTCCGCCGCGTCGGCGCGCAGGTTGCGGAGCCGCTCCGACTGCACCGCGGTCTGGACCGCCGTGCGGCCGCCACCGCGGCGGTCGCGCTGGCCGACGCCGTCGGACTGCCCGATCCCGCAGCCCTGCTCCGGCAGTACCCGCACCAGCTGTCCGGCGGGCAGCGGCAGCGCATCTGCATCGCGATGGCGATGGCCGGCTCCCCCGCGTACCTCGTCGCCGACGAACCGACGACCGCGCTCGACGTCACGACCGAGGCGCGCATCCTCGAGCTCTTCGAACGGCTCTCGACCGAGCGCGGCACGGGGATGCTCTTCGTGACGCACGACCTCGCGGTGCTCGCACGGATCGCCGACACGGCCGTCGTGCTCGACCACGGCCGGGTCGTGGAACAGGGGTCCGTGCGCGCGCTGCTCGACGCCCCGCAGCACCCGGCGACGGCAGCCCTCGTCGACGCCGCGCGTGCCACCGCCCGCCGGACCGGAGGCCCCGCATGACCGACGCGCTGCACGCCAGCGGACTCCACCGCACCTACCGCCTCCCGCGCCGCGGACCCTTCGAGCCCGGCCCGGTGCGGACCGCCGTCGACGGGGTCGACCTGACGGTCGCCTCCGGAGCGCGGCTCGGGATCGTCGGCGAGTCCGGCTCCGGCAAGTCGACGCTGGTGCGGCTGCTCGCCGGCCTGGAGGCCCCCACCGCCGGCACCGTGTCGGCCGGCGGTCGTCCCGTGGTCGCGTCGGCATCGGCACGTGCGATGCGCTGGTTCCGTCGCGAGACCGGGGTGGTGTTCCAGGACCCGTACGCGTCCCTCGACCCGAGGATGCGCGTCGGGACGATCGTCGCCGAGCCGCTCCGTGCACTGCAGGTCCCCGGCGATCACCGGGTGCTCGTGGCCTCGGTGCTGGAGCGCGTCGACCTGCCCGCGGACGCCGCCGACCGGTACCCGCACGAGTTCTCCGGCGGGCAGCGGCAGCGCATCGCGATCGCCCGCGCGGTCGTGCACGCGCCGCGGATCCTGTTCGGGGACGAGCCGATGAGCGCGCTCGACGTGGTGGTCCGTGCCCGCGTGATCGACCTGTTCCGCTCGCTCGCCGACGACCTCGGGTTGACGCTCGTGCTGGTGTCGCACGACATCGGCGTGGTGCAGCGGCTGTGCGACACCGTCGCGGTGCTCTCCGAGGGGCGGATCGTGGAGCAGGGGCCGGTGTCGCTGCTCGACGATCCGCGGCACCCGGTGACGCGCGCGCTGGTGGCGGCGGCGCCGACGCTGCCGTAGCGCCCGGGGCTGCGCGCCGTCCGCGACATCGCACCCGTCGATCGACGCGTGCGGTGTCGTCCGATGCGCCTGCATCCGGTGCGTGCGCATCGAGCGACGTCACACCGGTCGATCGACGCGTGTCTTGTCGCAGTCGCGAGCCACGCGCGCGGCGTCAGACCCGCGCGGCCTCAGCCCCGCGTCACCACACCGCCGGGTGCCGCCGCTGCCACCGCAGCCGTCGCTCGAGCTGCGCCCCGATCGCGAGCAGCACACGCTCCCCACCCGGACGCCCGATCAGCTGCACGCCCATCGGCAGGCCCGCGCCGTCGGGGTGCCCGTCCTCGGTGACCCCGACCGGCAGCGTGATCGCGGGCAACCCCGACACGTTCGCCATCGAGGTCCAGGGCGAGTACGCGCACTGCCGCCGGAAGTCCTCCTCGGGGTCGTCGCCGTACCAGCCGAGCGGCCGCGGCGTCAGCGCCAGGGTCGGGGTGAGCACGGCGTCGAAGCGGTCGAAGGCCCGGATGAGCCCGACCGAGAAGGCGTCGAGCGTCGTCATCGCATCGAGCACCCGGGTCGCCGTCAGGTGCTCGGCGCGTGAGACCAACCACGCCACGAGCGGGGTGAGCGCAGACAGGTCGATGCCGGGCACGCGGGGCAGCCCGGCGGCGCTCGACTCCCACGCCACCCGGAACGCGTCGGCGTAGGGCAGCCGGGGCATCGCGAGGTCCTCGACCCCGTGCCCGACCTCGCCGAGCACCCGCACAGCGGTCTCGACGGCGGCCCGGGCGGCAGGGTCGACCACGACGTCGACCGCCTCGTCCCAGGGCGACCCGTCGAGCAACCCGACGACGAACCGTCCCTCGCCCCGCACGGCCGCCGCGGTGAAGGGTCCCTCGCCGACCTCGGGCGTGACGAGCGCGTACGGCGACGGTTCCGGCAACCCGGTCGGTGCGACCAGGGCGTCGAGGAGCATCCCGGCGTCGGCGACGTTGCGGGTGATCGGCCCGGCGACGCCCAGCCCGCCGACGCCCGACCGTCCTGGCATCGACGGCACGCGGCCCCGGCTCGGCTTCAGTCCGACCAGACCCGTGGCCGCGGCTGGGATCCGCACGGACCCGCCCCCGTCCGTCCCGACCGCCGCCGGCACGAGTCCGGCGGCGACGGCCACGGCGGTGCCGCTCGACGACCCGCCGGGCGCGCGCGTCGTGTCGTACGGGTTCCGGGTCGTGCCGATCCGGGTCTCCGAGGACGACGACATGCCGAACTCGGGCGAGGACGTCTTGCCCAGGCTCACGGTGCCGGCTGCGGCGAGCGCTGCCACCAGCGGGTGGTCGACGGTCGCTGACGTTACCGGCAGCGCGGTCGAGCCGTGGCGGGTGGGGACCCCGGCGCGGTCGTACAGGTCCTTGTCGGCGGTCGGGAGTCCCCACAGCGGCCGGGAGGTCGGGACGAGCGACCCGAGGGCGGACGCGCGTTCCCGTGCGGCGTCGGCGGTGACGGTGACGAACGCGCCGAGTGCGGGGTCGAGCCGCTCGATGCGGGCGAGGTAGTGCTCGGTCACCTCGAGCGCGGTCGTGTCCCCCCGTCGGATCCAGTCCCAGAGTTCCTGCGCCGAGAGGTGGTGGAGTTCGAACACGGTCCCCGAGCCTAGGCCCGCAGGTGCGCGGCGAGCACGTCGTCGACCGTCGTCCAGTCGTGCGGCCCGTAGCGGTCGTTCGCGACGTGGTGGAGTTCGGCCTCGCCGCTGAACATGCTGACGAAGTACTGCATCCCCTGCCAGGCGGGGAACGGCTCGGTGTCGTCGGCCGACGAGAGCCGTCGCCCGATGCGGGCCATCGCGGAGAGGGTCCCCGCGGTCCCGGCCCACTGGGTGTGGAAGCGGGTGCCGGTCAGCCGTGACAGGGTGTCGGCGACGCTCCGCGCTGTCACCCGGTCCCCGGCGATCTCGACGACGCGCGGGGCGTCCGGGTCGAGGGCCACGCGCGCGGTGACCCAGGCGGTGTCGTCCTTCGTGGTGAAGTCGAGCACCTGGTCGGGGGACGACCAGTACAGGACCCTCCGGCGGTCGAACAAGATCATCGGGGCCTGGCCGGTGAGCATGTCGGTGAAGGCACCGTTCAGCACCGAGGTGGCGCGGACCGGTGCGGCGTCGAGCGTGGCGGCGAACTCGCGGCGGAGCTCGAAGTTCCGGTTGGTGCCCGGGGTGATCGCCCGGTAGTCGGCCGAGTAGTCGGAGGGGACGAGGCGGGGCACCCCGGCGGCGACCGTGGCTCGGAGCAGGGCGGTCTGGGCGTCGACGATCACGGACCTCGTGCCGCTCAGCACGGAGACGACGACGTCGCTCCCGGCGAGCGCCGTGACGAGTCCGTCGTGGTCGTCGTAGTCGGCCGTGACGACGGACACCCGGTCGGACAGCGCGGTGAGGCGATCCGCTGCGGGGCCGGTGGCGGCACGGGTGAGGGCGCGCACCCGGACGCCCGGGTCGGCGTCGAGGAGCGCGCGGACGACGCGGGAGCCGAGGTCCCCCGTGGCGCCGGCGACGAGGACGGTGCTGCTGGTCATGCCCCCGACGCTACGCACGGCTGGTCGGTCCGGTCCGGCCCTTGCATCCTTCGGGGGAACTCCCCGTGGTGCGTCCCTCCGCCGGTCGTCCCTGGGCGCCATCGTTCCTAGCGTCGGTGTCATGACGAACACGACCGACGTCCGGCCCGGCGACCACACCGCTGCCGGCACCGCTGCACCCCGTGCGACGGGGGTCCGGGGCGTGGTGTCCCGGCACCCCCTCGCATCCTTCGCGACCCTCGCGCTCGGCCTGAGCTGGCTCGCGTGGATCCCGTACGTCCTGAGCCCGCACGGCCTGGGCGTCTGGGACCTGCACTTCCCCGAGTTCCTCGGCACCGCTCAGTTCACGGGCATCCTGCCCGGGGCGCTCCTCGGTCCGCTCGGCGGCGCGTTCATCGTCACCGCGCTGGCGGACGGGCGACCGGGCCTGCGCCGCTGGGTCGGACGGCTCTGGCGCTGGCGGGTGTCCTGGTACTGGTACGCGCTCGCCCTGGTCGGTGTGCCCGCGCTGGTGGTCGTGACCGGGTTGCCGTTCTCCGGCGGTCAGGTCCAGGCACCGAGCACGCTCGCCCTGCTGGCGCTCGTGCCGGGGCTCGTGGTGCAGCTGTTCACCACGGGGCTGTCGGAGGAGCCCGGTTGGCGCGACTTCGCACTCCCCCGACTGCAGGAGCGCTACGGCCCCCTCGGGGCGGCGGCGGTGCTCGGCCCGCTCTGGGCGCTGTGGCACATGCCGCTGTACCTGTCCGACTGGGGTGGGTGGCCCGAGGCGCACTGGTCGGAGCCGCTGGTGTTCGCCCTGTTCACGATCACGTTCAACGTCGTGATGACCTGGGTGTTCAACCGCACGGGTGAGAGCCTGCCGATCGCACTGCTGCTGCACGTCGGGGTGAACAACACGATCTCGACCCTGTGGGCGGACATGTACCCGGGGATGACGGCGGGCACGATGATGCACGGGCTCGCGATCGTCTCGACCGTGGCCGCGGCCGTCCTGCTGGTCGCGACCCGGGGTCGGCTCGGGTACGACCGTCGGCCGGGAGGCACGGATCGCCTCCCCGCACCGGCTGCCGCCCGCCTCGTAGGATCGGACGATGGCACCCGCTGATGCGAGTGCGGCTCGCGTCGCCGCCGACCCTCGTCCCGCACGGGAGGTCGACGGCGACCGCCGCACGCGCCGCACCGACGTCCTGGTCGCCGTCGCGACCGCGGTGGTCTCGCTGGGGCTGCTGCTCGGCCTGCCGTACCTCGACGCCGTCGACCCGGACACGCTGGGCCGCGCCCTCGTCGCCCCCGCGGTCGGCAGTCCCGCGTGGATCCTGTTCGCGCTCGTCCTCCTGGCCCAGTCCGCGACGCTCCTGGCGGCACGACGGGCACCACGGACAGTCCCCGTCGTCGCCGCAGCGCTGCCGGTCGTCGTCGCGGTGCTGCCACCGCAGGTCCTCGACCTCTTCGGCCTCAGCGCACTCCCCGTCGTCGTAGCGGTCGTCCTCGTCGCCCTCCGGGTCCCCCTGGTGCGGGCGTGGCCGTGCGTGGTCCTCACCGCGGGACTGGTCGCGCTCGGTACCGGATGGCACTGGGCGGTGGCGAACGGGGCGTTCCGCGGCGGGCAGGTCGCACGAGGGTTGGCGGACGGCACCGCGCAGGGCATCACGCAGGCGGTCGGCGCTGTCGGGATCCCCCTCGTGGTCACCCTCGTGGTGCGGTCCCGCCGCGAGGTCCGCGCCGCACGCGACGCCGAGCTCGTGGCCCGAACAGCCGAGGCCTCCGCCGTCGTCCGGGAGCAGGACGCCCGCGTCGACGCCGCCGTGTCCCGCGAGCGGGCGGCGATGGCCCGGGAGCTGCACGACATCGCCGCGCACCACCTGTCCGGGATCGCGCTCATGTCGGCCGTCATCGACCGGCAGATCGACACCGACCCGGTGGCCGCGCACGAGGGCGTCCGGCAGGTCCGGGAGCAGAGCACCGCCGTGCTCGAGGACCTCCGGCGCCTGGTCGGGCTGCTCCGCGACGACGCCCCCGCCGAACGCGCCGTGGAGACCGTCGCGGGGATCGTCGACCTGGTCGAGCGCGCCCGGTACCGGTCCGACGTGCGCCTGCAGGTCCTGCCCGGCGAGCACCCGCTCGCGGACGGCATCGGACCCCTGGCGCAGCTCGCCGCCTACCGGACCGCGCAGGAGGCCCTGGCGAACGCCGCCCTGCACGCTGCGGGCGCCGTCGTCACGGTGACGATCGACGACCGCGCCGCCGACCACCTGGAACTGCACGTGGAGAACACCGCGCCGCGGGACCCCTCGGCGAGGGCCGGCGCAGGCGACCCGGTCCTGGGGAGCCCGGCAGCGGGTGGGAACGGACTGCGTGGCATGCGTGAGCGGGCGGAGCTGGTGGGGGCGCGCCTCCAGACCGGTCCGACGGCCGACGGTGGCTGGTCCGTCACGCTCGGCCTGGGTCGGCAGGCTGCGGAGGTGGCCCCGTGATCCGGGTGCTGGTGGCGGACGACCAGCCGCTCGTGCGAGCCGGGGTCTCCGCGTTGCTGGCCGCCGAACCGGACGTCGACGTCGTGGCGGTCGCTGCTGACGGCGGCGAGGCGCTCGCGCTGGCGCGGAGCACCCGGCCCGACGTCGCGGTCCTCGACATCCGGATGCCGGTCCGGAACGGCATCGAGGTCGCACGGGAGCTCTGTGCGCCGGACGCCGACCCCGCGGTCCCCGTGCTGGTGCTGACGACGTTCGACCTCGACGACCTGGTGTTCGGGGCGCTCGAGGCCGGCGCGTCCGGGTTCCTGCTCAAGGACGCCGAACCGGACGTGATCGTCGACGCCGTGCGCCAGGTCGCGGCGGGGAACGGCACGATCGACCAGAGCCTGACGCGGCGGGTGCTGCGGGAGTTCGTGTCGCGGCGGAGCCTGCAGCCGGTGACTGGTGACCGCGCGTCAGAGGTGCTGACCGCCCGGGAACGGGACGTGCTGCTGCTCCTGGCGCAGGGCATGTCGAACGAGGAGATCGCCGCTGCGCTCGTCGTCGAGGTCTCCACGGTGAAGTCGCACCTGGCGCGGATGCTGCCGAAGCTCGGGGTGCGGTCGCGCCTGCAGGCCGTGGTCTGGGCGTACCAGAACCGCGTCGTGGCGGTCCCCGAGGGGTAGCTACGGCCTCAGGCGAGGCAGTGCGCGAGGACCGCCTGCTGCACCGGCAGCAGCGCTCGCTTCGCGTCGTGCCCCACGAAGGCCGGGCTCGCGAGCGCATCGGCGCTCACCTCGCGCCCGCGGACGAACGGCGGGCACGGGGCGAAGCGGACACCGGCAAGGGCGAGCGCCAGGACGTCCGCGGTCACCCGGTAGGGCGCGAGCGCAGCGGCGTGCCGACCGGGCCCGTCGGTCACGACGACGTCCGCGTCCGCCATCGCTCCCGTCAGGTCGTCCGTCCACCGCACGTCGGGCGCCGCGAGCCCATCGGGACAGCACTGGACCAGGTCGAAGCCGAACAGCCGCGAGGCCTCCGCCCACGCTCGGGCGATGTTGCCGTCGGCACCGACGAACCGCACCCGCAGCGAGCCTACTTCGTGCCCGCGCGTGAGGGTCCAGAGGTCCGCGAGCACCTCGCACGGGTGGTTCTCGCTCGTCATCGCGTTCACGACCGGGACGGCGTCCGCACCGGCGAGCGCCTCGAGGACGGACAGGTCGGGGTGGCGGACCACGAGCACGTCGACGAAGTCCGCCAGGTACCGGGCGACATCGTCGTGCGCCTCGTCCTTGTCGAGCGACTCCGGCGGGAACACGATCGGCTGCAGCCCGGCGAGCGCCGCGCCGCGCTCGAAGGAAGTCCTGGTCCGCAGGCTCGTCGGGGGGAAGAACATCGCTGCGGCCCCGTCCAGCAGAGGCCCGGACCCCTGCTCGTACGCACGGGCGAGTCCGAACACCGCCTCGGCGTCGTCGGTGGTCCAGTCGTCGAGTCGCAGGAGGTGGCGCACCCCGCCACGCTAGGGGTGCGTCACCGCGGACCCGTCTCCGACTCCCCGCCGAGGGCAGACAGCACGCGGGTCCGGACCACGGCATCGCCGTCGCGAGCCGGGTCGACCAGGACCGCGTGCATCCCGGCAGCGCGTGCACCGGCGACGTCGCGTTGCGGGTCGTCGCCGACGAAGAGGCATGCGGTGACGGGGACACCGAGCTCGGCGGCCACCCGCTGGAAGGCGCGCCGGTCCGGCTTCGCCACCCCGATGCGCTCGGACGTGCACACCACGTCGACGAGGTCGCCGAGCCCGGTGACCGCGAGCTTGTCGTGCTGCTGCTCCTCGGTCCCGTCGGTCAGGACACCGACCGCCATCCCGAGATCAGCGACCTCGCGGACGAGCGACGCGCTCCCGGGGAACGGCGACCAGGCGGCGCGGTACGCCGCGAGGTACCGACCGAACAGCACGTCGAGCTCGTCCGAGTCACGCGGCGGGTGGATCCCGGCAAGGGACAGGACCTCGGTGAGCCTGGCCCGACGCTGCTCGGCCAAGCTGACCTCCCCCTGCCGCCACCGCTCGAAGTGTCGCGCTTCCGCCTCGGCCCAGGCGGCGTGCAGGGTCGGAGTCGCAGCGACACCGACGCTTCGGAGGAAGTCGTCCACGGCCCGCGCCGACGCTCCGGCGTGATCGAACAGGGTGCCGTCCAGGTCGAAGACCACGGCACGGACGGGAGAGGTCATCCCCGCACCGCGGCGACGACCCGCTCGACCGCGGCCGCGACCGCCCGCTCGCGGACTGCAGGGTCCTCGTGCTCGGACTCGTGGACGAACGCCGTCGCGCCGCGGACCGCGCCGCAGAAGTCCACCACGCCGTGCTCGAGCTGCGTCCGCAGTGCGTGCTCGTACCCGTGCCGCTCGTACACCCCGGCGTCGTCGCCGGCGATCGGCACGAGGTGCACGGTGAGCCGCCCGAGTCGGCGGTCGATGCGGCCGTCCTCCCCGACGCCGAACGCCCACCCGTTCACGAACACCCGGTCGAGCCAGCCCTTGAGGAGCGCCGGGAGCGACCACCACCACACCGGGAACACCAGCACGAGGTGCTCGGCCCCGTCGAGACGCGCCTGCTCCGCCGCGACGTCCGGTGCGGGGTCGGTCCCCGTCCGGTAGGTCTGCCGGTCGGCGGCGGTGTACCGCGGGTCGAAGCCCTCGGCGGCGAGGTCCGCGACCGTCACCGGTCCCGCGTCGGCGGCGAGCGCCGCCTGCAGACGGTGGGCGACGGCGAGCGTCAGCGAAGCGGGGTCCGGGTGGGCGGTCACGATCAGCGTCGACACGGCTCGATCCTGCCAGCAGCAGGTGCGCGGAAACCGGCACTGCGTTCTGGACAGCGTCCGGCTCCGCGAGTCGGACCGGACGGTCCAGCTGCTCAGGAACCATCGTTCCTGACTCTGCTGCCGCTCGGTCACCGAGACGGGGTGGCCCGGATCGAGCGGGGCCCGACCGAGCTGTGGCGGATCGTCGAAGACGGGGAAGTCCTCGGTGGTGACGCGCTCCGTGCTGCTCATGACGAGCGCGTGCGGCGCCTCGGTCACATCGGACCGGACTTCGCCCGTCCGCGCGGGGGCGAGGTGTGGCGACGTGGGCGCTCGGTGGAGTGCTGCGTCACGCAGTGTCGCTGGGGATCGACCCCGTGGTGGCGTTCTGTCTCGACGCCTCTCTGACCGAAGCCGAGAGCGGTGGGTTGCGGAGCGAGGGATAGATTGCCGCCGTGAGTGAGTACCGGCAGCACCCCAGTCGGACGGCCGAATGGGCGGGATCCTCGCTCGTGCCGACACAATCGGCATCCGACGCAGACACTGAGGTCTGGTTCGCGGTTCCCTCCGACTCCGGTGATGTGCTCTGGGAAGCGTTGCACGCGGAGACGATCGGGCCGGACCTGGTGCAGATCCGTGCAGTACCCGCGTGGGTGTACGGGGTGAACTTCGACGACACAGTGGCCACCGTCAGATCCGCGGAAGGATCGATCGTGGCAACGAACGTCAGTCAGCGCGGCAACCAGGCCACCTTCCGACTCTGGCTCGGCGAAGACCCGGACCTCGCCGCGGCATGGCAGTCGATCGCCGGACGCTACGGGCAGCGCGGCTGCCTCGTCGACGCGATCTCGACGAACCTCATCGCCCTGTCCTGCCCAGTCGAGAACGCACCGCTGATCCGCGACCTGCTCGTCCACGAGGAGCAGACGACAGCGCTGATCTGGGAAGACAGCACCCATACCAACCCCGTCCAATAGCTGATCGGCGAGCGAACAGGTCACTACGGTGAAGACAGGACTGAGCGGTACGGCACCTCTGCCCACACGGCGCGCGTGGATCGAACGCGGGTGCATGCCTGGCTGAGTCAGCAGTCGTACTGGGCGCGGGGACGTTCCCGTGAGACGCAGGACGCCGCCATCGACGGGTCGCGGAACTACGGCGTCTACGACGAGGACACCGGTGTTCGGCTCACTTGTGCCCGCGTGGTGACCGACGGCGTGACCTTCGCGTGGCTCTGTGACGTCTTCGTAGCGCCGGAAGTTCGTGGGCGAGGCTTGGGCAAGATGCTCCTCGCTGCCGTGATCGAGGACCTTGAACCTCTCGACCTGAAGCGCACACTCTTGTCGACAGGGGATGCGCACGGGCTCTACGCGCAGTACGGCTTCGCACCCCTCGCTGATCCGTCCAAGTTGATGATGCGTATCCACTAGTCGATCCCCGACGGGGCGACGCGACCTGTGCGAGTGGCCGCGTTGAGACGGAACGTCATGCCGATGACGGCGCATGGGGAGACGAAGCGGGGCAGCCTCGATCTGGACGGAGTCTCGTGAGCGATGCGCCTCGGCGTTCCACGCAGTAGCCTCACGGCGTGGGAGCGCCGTGGACGCAGCAGTTCGATTTCTACATCGCCGTGGACGACGGCTGGCCCGCATCGGTGGTCGTCGACATGGCGGCGCTCGAGCACGCGCCGGTCGCATCGCACCCCACCGTCATGCTCCTCCACGTACCGATACTTGGGGCGGCAGATCTCCCGCGGCGCGACTGACTTCATCTTCCAACTCGAGGGTGAAGCCGGCCCTGCGCTGTTCGAACAACTGCGGCCGTTCCTGTCCGTACCCGGGTACACCGTCGAACCGAAGTTCCGATCTGACCCGGAGTGGGAGCTCTACAGACAGCACTACCCGAGCGCCTTCCACGAGCACACGATGACCAATCGGGCTCTCCAGGCAGAACTCCGAGGGATGGGTGACCGGTTGAAGAGACGCCGCGTCATCGACCACGTCGCGCTCTTCCGCGCAGCGGTGTCCGCCGAGGAGGCGGCGCGGACACTGCGGCGCCGAGGGTTCAGGATCGACGAACTCGAAGGATCCGACGAGTCTGGCTCCTGGGCGTTGCGCTTCCACCGGAAGGAGCGCTGCGACGGCGGCCGCCCCGACGCTTTCACCGCTGAGATCCTCGAGGCCATCGAGCCGAACGATGGTGTGTACGACGGATGGGGTTGTGCGGTCGGGCGCTGACCAGCGTCGAGATCCGAGCCAGCCCGGATCGCGCGGGTACTCGTCGTCGTTGCGGCTCAACGACAGGGAGTACGGACTTCGGCGGGCGTTTTTCCCCGCCGAACGATCGGCATCCGGCCAGTCCGGCATCGAGACGCAGGTGGCTCGACTCTTCGCCGAGCGGGCCGCCTTGCACCCTTCACCCCTACCCGGCCCGTACATCGGCGGTCTACCTCCTGACCCTCGAACGTCAGCGACAATGCGGTGTGATCTCTGGATTGAACCTTCCCGTCACCATCACCTCCCGTGACGACGAGCTGCTGCTCCGACGGGCCACAGCCGCGGATTTGCATTCGATCGTCCGGCTCCTGTCGGACGACCCGATCAGCGCCGGGCGCGGCGACGTAGCGAGCACTGCGGACGAGGTGGCCTACGCGGAAGCGCTGCAACGCATCATCGACGACCCGAGCAATGATGTACTCGTCGTGGAAGACGATCACACAGCCGTCATCGGCACGCTGCAGCTGACGACCATCCCGGGGATGGCTCGACGAGGCAGTGCCCGACTGCTGGTCGAGGCAGTACGCGTCGCCAGCGCAGAGCGGTCTTCCGGCGTCGGAACGGCCTTGATGCGATGGATTGTCGAGCAGGCCGCGGTCGAACTCAGGACTCCGCTGGTGCAGCTGACTTCTGACGCTGCGCGTACCGACGCGCATCGCTTCTACCGTCGACTCGGCTTCATCGACTCCCACGTCGGGTTCAAGTTCGCCGTCACCTTGCCCGACGCGCTCGCCCGTTAGGCGAACGGCGACCCGACCGCGCTTGGTCGCGCCTGCGATTCTTCAGTCGCTCGGGATGACCGAAGATCGACAAGAGCGTCCAGAGGATGCCGATCATCGCGAGCTCTCCTGCAAGCACATGGACGAACCCCGGGATCATCGCATCTCGTGGCCCGCGGCTGCCCCAGACTCAGCGCTCACCGGGTCTGGCTGAGCAAGTCGCGCCAGGCTGCGTCGAAGTCTGCGGTCCGGTCGAGTCCGCGGGCCTTCGACGAGCGCACCTGGGACACGGTGACGACCGTGCCGTTGGTGTGCTTCTTGAAGGACCCGTGCCCGCGCACTTCATCCGGCGTCCTTTCCCGGGCCGCAACGACTCCCCCAGTCTCGTCATCAACGACGAGGAAGGCGCAAACGTCGAAGTCGAACGATCGGATCGGCGAGAAGACGGCGCCGCTTGCCGCGCCGGGCCGAACCAGTCGCACCTTCACCTGCACCTTGCGCCCATCGGCAGCGGTGAGGTCGTAGGACTTCTCCGAGTTCGGCGCGAGCAGCCCGTCGCAGACGATCGCGGCGCAGTACTCGGCGAGGTCCCCGATGGGTGCGTTGTTCGTTCGAATGAGGTGCCGAGTGCGAAGCTCGGCGAGGACACTCGTGTACGTGCCGAGTAACTCCCCGACGCTCAGGCGGGCGAGCGGCGTCTCTTCCTCGCCGTCCATGCCACCGAGGTCTTCTGTCCCCGCCGACGATGCTGGTTCTCTCTCCGTCCGCAGGATCGGCTCTGTGGTGGATGCGTCAGTGCTCTCCGAGAATCGGGCTGTCAGGATCGCGATCTGCTCGCAAGTGAGGCTCCACGACTGTCCGCTCTGGCTTGGGTGCCGCCAGCCCTGGCGACGCATCCAACCGCGCATCTGCTTCGGGTCAGCACCGATCCGTGCCGCGAGTTCGGGAACCGACAGCTGTTCGCTCACATCCGGACCTGACCACCTGACCAGCCGCATCGCGCTCGCAGGCAATGGAAGATCCCCAAACCTTTGAGTTCTCTTCCCGCGATGATTCTGGGCACCGTCGCGAGCAGGATCACGGCCCGGAGGCCTGCCACAAGGACCACACCGACCGGAGCTGCTCCCACGAGACGCGCCCTTTCCAGAGTCTTCGCGGGGCCGCTGTCGAGCTCCAGCCGTCTTGATAGCCGATGCTCGCCCACTCTCGGGCGTGAGCGTCCGGGTCGACGCGAGTACGGAGCATGAACCGGTCGACGACCGGGTTGTTGCGCAGCGCGACGAGCTGGTCTGCGTCCTCGGGCCGGGGTCGCGGAGGAGGAGGGCCCCGCTCTGAGCGGGCCAAGGAGCGGTGCGCACGCTGTCATCCTCTCAAGCACAAGTCCCGGAGAGCGATCCGCTCTCGGACGCGTTGGCCCGAGAGCGGATCGGCCTGGTCAGCGGTCGGGGTGAGCTTGGCGGCCGATGCATCGGTAGACGGTTGCTCGTCCGATTCCGAACAGTTCGGCGAGCTCGGCGACCGAGTGCGTGCCGGCTTCGTGTACCTCGAGGAGATGTCGTTGCTGAGCGGCGCTGAGCTTGGGCTGTCGGCCGCGGAGGTGCCCCTTGGCCTTGGCGATCTGCATACCCTCGCGCGTTCGGGTTCGAATCAGGTCTGATTCGAACTCAGCCACCATTGCGAGAACGTTGAACAGCAGCCGGCCCACGGGGTCGTTTGGATCGTGAACTGAGCCCCCGATGTTGAGCTTCACGTTCTTCGCGGTGAGTTCGTCGACGATGTCCTTCGCATCGCGGAGGCTCCTGGCCAACCGGTCCAGCTTCGCAATAACCAGCGTGTCTCCATCACGGCAGGAAGCGAGCGCTTCGCGGAGACCGGGTCGTGAACGATTTGTGCCGGTCAAGCCGTGGTCGGTGTGGATGTTGGTCGGAAGAACTCCAAGCCGTTCGAGCGCGACGCGCTGGGCGGTGAGGTCTTGTTCGTAGGTTGAGACGCGGGCGTACCCGATGAGGAGATCATTCATGGCGAGAGGATCGGCTTGCTGCGTCGGGCTTGCGTCGTCTCACTTCCCATTGCTGATCGGGAACAGGCCGATAGGTTCGAGCGGTGACGTCGACAGCAGTGCCAGACTCAAGCGAGCAAGCGCCTTTCAACGAGCTTGCGGTCCTCGCATTCGTTCTGGCCTTCGTCACGGGCATAGTGGGGGTCGTTCTCGGTGCTGTGGCGCTTCACCAGATCACGAAGACGGGTCAGCGCGGTCGAAAGCTCGCGATGGCGGCCATCGTGATCGGAAGCATCCTCGCCATCGCCTTCGTCGGCGTGGCGGTCGCCATCTTCTTCTCGATCATCGATCAGCAGGGTTGCACCTACCCTTGCTGATCCTCGACCCCGCGCGGTCACCTGGGTGTGTGCGGCTGCGCCGCCAGGACCAGTCCGGTAACCGATCGCCTACCGGACTCGATTCGGTCGCGCCTGCGACTCTCCAGTCACTCGGGGTGACCGAAGATGGATAGGAGTACCCAGACGATGCCGATCATCGCCAGCCCTACAGCGAGCACACGGACCAGCCCCGGAGTCATGGCACTCTGCGGACCGCGGCTGCTCCGCTGTGTGTCAACGAAGTACTGCGCGATCGGCGCCGGACGCACGAACGTGGCGACCGCTACCGAAACGATTGCCGGCCCAGCGATGAGTCCGGGGATCCACATGGACTCCACCCAACCAGATCGACTTGATGCGAGTGAGGCGTAGTTGGCCTCACTCCGATGGCCGATCCGCTCTCGGACTCGTGTGTCCGAGAGCGAATCGGCCAGTCAGTGGTCGGGGTGAGCTTGGCGGTCGATGCAGCGGTGAACGGTCGCTCGTCCAACACCGGAAAGCGCCTGCTGCCCAGGCGACGGCAGCGACGGCGGCCAGGAGCACGACGCAGCCGACCAGTACGCCGATGGTGGCGGTGTTCCTGACCCGACCTGTCACACGCTAGCGATTTCGGTGACAGGTCGACTGCCCGACCGTTATCTTGACTGAATCCAGGGGCTGCCGTCTCGCGTGCGGCTGTTCTCCGGGACTGCTGCAGGTTGAGTTGACTCATTCGTCTAGGCCGCGAGTGCGACCCGTGGGTTGATGATCGTCTCGTACTCGATCGGGGTCAACTTCCCGAGACCACGTTGACGGCGTCTCCGGTGGTACGTGCCCTCGATCCAGGTGATGATCGCCAGCCGGAGCTCTTCCCGGGTGGCCCATCGTCGCCGGTTCAGGACGTTCTTCTGGAGGAGTGCGAAGAACGATTCCATCGCCGCGTTGTCCGCGCACGCACCGACGCGGCCCATCGATCCGAGCAGGCCGGCGTCATCGAGCGCCCGGACGAACTTCTTCGACCGGAACTGACTCCCTCGATCCGAGTGCACAACCGTCCCGGCCGGGTTCCGGCGATGCACTGCCATCTGCAAGGCCGCGACCGCAAGTGAGGACCGCATCCGGTCACCGATCGAGTACCCGACGATGCGCCGTGAGCACGCGTCCTTAACCGCGCAGAGGTAGAGCTTGCCCTCACCGATCGGATGCTCCGTGATGTCCGTCAACCACAACCGGTCCAGATCCGGCGCCGTGAACGCCCGTCGGACCCGGTCGTCGTGCACTGGTGGTCCCGCCTTGCGGTGCAGGCCGCGCTTCTTCGCATGCAGCGACCACAGCCGCTGCTGCGAGCACAACCGCCATACCCGCCGCTCGGACGTCGTATGGCCGGCTGCATGAAGGTCGTCGGCGATGAACCGATAGCCGAACGTCGGGTCGTCGCGGTGCGCGTCGACCGCGGCATTGGTCAGATGCGCATCCTCCCAGTCCCGCTGAGAGACCGGGTCGGCGCGCCACCGATAGAACGCCTGCTCCGAGAAACCCAACACCCGGCAGGCCACCCCGACGGGAATCCGGTCTGCGGCGAGTTCGAGGACCAGCGGGTAGATCATTTCGGGAGATGCGACCGGGCGAAGTACGCGGCCGCCCGACGGAGGATCTCGTTCTCCTGCTCAAGCAGACGAATCCGTTTCTGCGCCTCCCGCAGCTCGGCTTGCTCAACGGCTTTCGCCGACGGCGACGCTGCGACATTGATGCCGTCGTCACGGTCCGCGAGGCGCAGCCAGCGGGCCAGACAAGACTCTGACACCCCGAAGTCCTTCGCGACCTGCCGCACCGAAGCCTCGCCCTTCCGGGCGACCGCGATCACGTCACGGCGGAACTCTTCCGGATACGCCTTCACCACGGCGCACATCCTTCCAGCAGGAGCCAACGGCCCTCCCTGTCAGGAGTCAACCGAACCTGCAGCAGTCCCGTCTGCTTGGGACGGATGATGATGGGGCGTACGCGCAAACAATGCGTTTGACGTTTTTAGTGCGAGGGTGTGCACGACCGAGGAGCATCGTCGAACTCTCAATTGGTGCGCGGAGCGGTGTTCGGGCCAGCCCATCGCTTCGGCCGGACCCTGACTCAATGAACACTTCCGGAGCGTAGACGACATCGTCGCCGGTGATGTGAACCGCAGCAACGTCGACGTTACTGGCTGTGCCAGCCACTGTTGCTCGATCGCATTCGACGTCACGGGTATCGACGGTTGAATGCTGCCGCAAAAGCGTCGGCTATGCCGTTGAGCACTGAACGCGAGCTGTCTACATGCCCAGTGAACGACAGGAAAGCGTGCGGAACCCCGGCAACAATGACGTGGTCGACGTCGACTGCGGCAGCGCGAAGCGCTTCAACATAGCGGCTCCCTTGGCCGAGCAGCGGGTCCACCGCTGCTGAGACCACCAGTGCCGGCGCGACGCCGCGTACGTCGGGTGCCCGCAATGGGGAGGCCCTCGGGTCGGACCCGTCGCCATCGGCACCGAGGTAGGTGTCCCAGAACCATTCCATCTGCGCCGCGGTTAGGACCGGACCGTCGGCAAACTCGGCCATCGATGGACTGTCGTCGGCATGATCGGTCACCGGATGCACGAGGACCTGGAGCACGGGCTGCGGCCCTCCGCGATCTCGGATGGTCTGCGCGACGACCGCGGCGAGGTTTCCTCCCGCGCTCTCCCCGAACAGCGCCACCCGGTCAGGGTCTCCACCGAGCTCCCCAGCGTGGTCGAGGACCCAGGCGGTCACGGCCTCCGCATCGTCGACCGCTGCGGGGAAGGGATGCTCGGGTGCGAGACGGTAGTCGACGGACACCACCAAGCAGCGCGCCCGTGCGCACACGACGCGGGCGAGGTGGTCCTGGCTATCGAGGTCGCCGAGCACCCACCCGCCACCGTGCAGGAACACGGTGACGGGCAGTGCGCGGTCCTGGTCCCTGTTCGGGTCGGGGACCTGGTCCGGCTCCGGCGGGGTGTATACCCGGACCGGCTGCGGGCCCTGTGCGGTCGGTAGGGTCCGGTCATCGATCCGGCCGACCTGGACCGTCGGCCCTGCGAGGGCCGCGAACCGGGCGGCCTGCGCCCGCTGGCCGGCGACGGTGGCGGGGCCACCGGCACCGTCAGCTCCGCCCTCGTCCGCCAGGCGCGCGAGGAGTTCGCGGACCTGCGGGTCGAGCGTCATCCCTTGACGGCCGATCCCGCGACGCTCTGGATGAAGTACCGCTGGAACGCGAGGAAGACGATCAGAACGGGCAACACGAGCAGGGTCCCGAACGCGAACGTCTGTCCCCAGTCGACCGGCTCTTGCCCGGAGAACACACTGATCTCCAGTGGCAGTGGGCGAGCGGTCGGGTCCGATGTCACGATCGATGGCCAGAGGTACGACCCCCAGGAGCTCAGGAACGTCAGGATCGCGACGGTCGCGAACACCGGACGGGCGTTGGGGACGACCACCCGCACGAACGTGCCGAAGGCGCCGAGGCCATCAAGCCGTGCGGCCTCCTCGACGCTCTTCGGCAGGTTGAGGAAGAACGTGTAGAACAGGAAAATTGAGAAGGCGTTCGCGATGAACGGGATCATCTGCACCACCAGGGTGTCCCGCTGCCCGTTGAGCAGGTACAGCAGCGGGACCGCGACGGACTCGAACGGCACGATGACGAGCAGCACGACGAGCAGGAACACCAGGTTCTTGCCCTTCCACTGCAGCCGCGCGAACGAGTAGCCGGCCATGGCGTTGACGACGAGTCCGCCGACGACGACCACGAGCGAGATGAGTACCGAATTCGTCATGAACTGCCAGAAGTACCCCGTGGCGTCCGAGTCGAGTGCCTGGAAGACCCCGCGGTAGTTGTCGAGCGACAGGTGGATCGGCAGGAAGCCGGTGAAGCCGTCGAGCACCTCGCCGCTCGGCTTGAAGCTACCGAGCAGCAGGTAGTAGACGGGCGCGAACATGAGCGCCGACAGCACAATGAGGATCGCGTACGACCCGGCCTTGGACGCCACACGGCGGGGGCGGATGGTGGTCAACTCTCACTCCTCTGACGGAGCACCGCGCGCTGCACCAGCGCGACGACGACGATGATCACGAAGAGCACGACGGAGATCGCGGTGGCGCGGCCGACGCTGTTCTCGGTGATGATCGCGTTCGTGGCCTGGTACAGGACGGTGCGGAGGGCGTTCTCGTTGCCCCCGGCGGTGGTGATCAGGATGTACACCTGGTCGTAGACGCGGAAGGCGAAGATGGTGGTGAGCAGCACCACGAAGATCAGGGTGTTGCGGACGCCCGGCACGGTGATGTGCACGAACTGCTGGAACCGGTTCGCCCGGTCCAGCCGCGCCGCCTCGTAGCGCTCCTCGGGGATCTCCTGCAGCGCGGCCAGGATGATGACCATCTGGAACCCGACGCCCTGCCAGATCGACAGCGCGATGACGGACAGCATCGCGGTGGCGCCGGAGCCGAGCCAGTCGTGCGGGCCGACCGCTCCCCCGGTGACGGTCTCGACCGCGCTGTTGAGCAGACCGCTGCCGCTCCGGTCGAGGATCACGCGCCAGATCACGGCGACGAGGGCCATCGGGAAGACGACCGGCATGAAGAAGAACGTGCGGAAGAACCGGATGCCCTTGAGCTGCTGGTTGAGCAGGACCGCGAAGACGAGCGCCAGGCCGGTCTGCAGCGGGATGACGACCACCGCGAAGAACAGGTTGTTCCCGAGCGCGCGGAGGAACTGCGGCGCCTCGACCGGGTCTGTGAACAGCCGGACGTACTGGCTGAAGCCTACGAAGGTCGGCGGGCGCGGCGAGCCGAGCTGCACGTTGAAGAACGACAGCCCGATGGCCGCGACGAACGGGACGGCGATGAAGAGGACGATGCCGGCCATCGCGGGCAGGGCCATGAGCGGCCCCGCGACGAGGTCGCTGCGCTGCCGACGGAGCTGCCGGGGCGCCCGGCGACGCCGTTCGGCGATCGGTGCGGCCGGCGCGGCCGGCGGCGGGGTGGTCGTGCTGGTCACGAGGACTCCTGGTTCTGCGGGGTGACCGGGGGTGGGGGCGTCGAACTCCGACGCCCCCACGGCCGATCACTTGTAGTCGTTGTTGTCCGAGTAGGCCTGGTCGATCGACTTCGCAGCCGCGGTCAGCTGCTCCTTCGCGTCGGCGCCGCCCCAGACCGCGGACAGCGCGCTGGCGAACTTCGACGTGATCACCGGGTACCCCGGGGTCACCGGGCGGTAGACGGCGATGCAGCTCTTCGTGATCGCGGTCGCCGGGCACGACTGCTCCAGCTGCTGGCCCCAGAGGGCGAGACCGCCGCCGGACTGGTAGACGCTCTGCGCGGAGAACGCCGACTTGGTCGCCGCCGGGGCGCCGTTCGCCTCGGTGATGGCCTTCACGTTGGCGTCGTTGAGCAGGTAGTCGAGGAACGCGCCGGCAGCCTTGCCGTGCTTGGTCGACGAGCCGATGCCCCACGTCCACGAGCCGGCGCCGACCTTCTCGCCGTCGCCGAAGTTCGGCAGCGGCAGGGCGACCAGGTCGCTCCCGATCGCCTTGGAGTAGGTCGGGTAGTTCCAGTGGCCGCTGAGGCTCAGCGCGACGCGGCCGTTCGGGAACGCGTTGCCGTCGGTGTTCGAGTCGACGTAGGGCTTCCAGGACGCGATGTCCTCGAGGGCCTTCACCGAGTCGGACGAGTCGAGCACGCCGGACGCCTTGTCACCCTTGATCAGGTTGCCGCCGGCGGACTGCAGCATCGGCGAGAAACCGTAGGTGCCCCACTCGCCGTTGAGCGCCGACTCGGACAGGTCGAGCGACTTGCCCGACGAGTTCGCGGCGGCGAGCTTCTTGAGCGCGTCGGAGAACTGCTCCGGCGTCCAGGCCTCGGACGGGGACGACGGGATCGACACCCCGGCGGCCTCGAGCAGCTTCTTGTTGCCGTACAACCCCATCGCCGAGCTGTACTGGGCGAGGCCGTAGAGCTTGCCGTCGTACGTGCCCTCGGCGATCGAACCGTCGGTGGCGTTCGACACGGTCGACTTCGACACGGAGTCGGTCAGCGGAGCGAGCTTGCCGTTGTAGGCGTAGCTCGCGAGCGTCGGGCCGTCCATCTCGAGCACGTCGGGGAGCTTGTTCGTCGGGGTGTTCGTGACGGTGCTCGTGTACGTATCGCCCGAGATCAGCTTGAGCGTGACGTGCACCTTCTTCTGCGACGCGTTGAAGGACTTCACGGTGTCCTGGATCGCGGTGACCTCGCTCGTCTGGCCCTGGTGGCCCCAGACGGTGATGTCGCCGGTGCCGTCGCCGGCAGCGCTGCCGGATCCGGAACCGGCCGAGCAACCGGTGAGTGCGGCGGCGGCGACCGCGAGCACCGCGATGGCCACCCCCGATCGACGGGCGATGTGCTTGGTGTTCATGGTTCTCCTCTGGAGGGGTTCTTCGGTCGGGACCTCCGGGTCGCTAGCGCTGCGCTGTGGAGCCGGAGGGGTGTGGAGGGGAAGGAAGGGGTCGGGGTCAGCGCGCGACCGCGCCCGCGGACGTGGTCGCACGCAGGACGAGCTGTCCGTCCACAACGTCGACGTCGACCGGGTCGGTGAGTACGCCGGGTAGCGGTTCGCCCGGGGCGCCGTTCTTGAAGGTCATCAGGGCCCACGAGCCGTCGCGGCGCTGCACGAGTCGGCCCGAGTACCGGGTGGCGTCGGTGAGCGGGAGCGCGCGGGTGACGTCGAAGGGGCCGGTCGGGTCGTCGATCGGCATCACCCACGTCCCGGGGGTGGTGTCCGCGGCGGGGTGCGCGGGGCTCAGCGCCTCGGCCGGGCACGAGAAGAGCAGGAACCAGCAGCCCTGCACCTGGACGACCTGCGGGACTTCGAGGTGGACGAAGCCGGAGCCCGGGCTGCTGAGCGGCGGTCGGACCTCCCAGTGCTCGAGATCCGTGGACACCGCGTGGCCGATCACCCCGCGCTCGTCAAGTGTGCCCGAGTTCGTGCGCGCGGTGACGAGCATGTGCCAGCCGTCCCCCGCCGGGTCCCGGAACACCCAGGGGTCGCGCCACGCTTCTTCGCGGAAGACCGCGCCGTCGGCGTCCGGTGCGGCGCCGAGCGTCTCGTACCAGCGGGCGTCGGCCCGGGTCACCGGGCCCGGGCGCTTGACCCAGGTGCGGAGGTCCTCGGACACGGCAACACCGACGGTCTCGACGTTCGTGTGGTCGGGCTCGTCAGCGACGAACCGGGTGCCCGTGTAAAACATCCGCCACAGGCCGTCGTCGCCGCGGACGACACTGCCGGTCCACGTCGTCGTCGCATCGTAGTCGTCGCCGGAACCGGGTCCGAACGGCTGCTCCGCCGGCTCCCAGTGGACAAGGTCGTCACTCACCGCGTGGCCGATGCGGGCGGCGCGGTGGCGTCGGCCCTCGTCGCCGAGGGCGGTCGGCGCCTGCAAGAAAAACACGTGGTGGCGCGCACCGTCGTCGGCGAACCAGAAGTCCCACACCCAGTGATCGGGCACTCTCAGCACGGTGCACCGCACAGACGGTCAGGGTCGGTCAGGAGGAGGTCACGCACTGCTCGGCACCACTCTTCATCGAGGTCGTCTTCGGTCGCACCCGCATTGGTGCACCGGTTAATCACGAATGGTGTACCGGTTCATCACCTCCTGTCAAGCCCGTATGATGAGCAGATGCGCAAACAGTCCGCGGAGTTGCCGTGAGCGCGCGGCGCGTCACGCTCTCCGACGTGGCGCAGCAGGTCGGCCTGTCGAAGGCGGCCGTCTCGCAGGTGCTCAACGACCACCCCGCCTCCCGGGTGTCGGCGGACGCCGCCGCGCGCATCCGTGCCGCGGCGGGCGAGCTCGGATACCGCCCGAACCTGACCGCACGGTCGCTGACGACCCGTCGCTCCGGAGTCATCGGGCTGGTGTCCGAGGCGATCACCACCGACCGGTTCGGCAGCGGGATGATCCGCGGCGCCCTAGCCGAGGCGAAGCGACAGGGCCACGTGCTGTTCATCACCGAGACCGAGGACCAGCAGGACGCGATGGCCGCGGCGTTCGGCGTCCTCATCGACCACCAAGTCGACGGCCTGGTCTACGCGTCGATCCGCCCGCACCCCGTCGACCTGCCCGACGTCGGCGGGGGCATCCCGACGGTGATGCTCAACGCCGTGGCGACCCGGCCGACGGCGACCGTGCTCGCCGACGAGCGCGCCGGCGGCGAGGAGATCGTGCGACTACTGCTCGACGCCGGGCACACCGACGACGTCGTCGTGATCGGCCGCGACCGTGCGAGCACCGTCGAGTGGAGCACCGCCGCGATCGAACGACGTCTCGACGGCATCACGACCGCACTCGAGGCGCACGGGGTCGTCCCGCTTGCCGAGGTCGACTGCCATCCCTGGGATCCTGACCACGGATACGCCGCGATGCGAGAGCTGCTCGCCGCCGGTCGACGCCCCGCGGCTGTGATCGCACTAAACGACCGGCTCGCGTTCGGCGTGTACCGCGCACTGGCCGAGGTGGGCCTGTCGGTACCGGACCAAGTCTCGATCGTGTCATTCGACGACGACGACATCGCGCTCTACTTGGAGCCGACCCTGACGACGGCCGCACTCCCCTACGAGGCGATGGGCGCAATGGCAGTCCGTCTACTACTGCAGCCCAACTTGGTGCCTGCCGAGCACCTCGTCCCGATGCCGGTGCGAGTGCGCGGATCGGTAGCGGCTGTGCCCCAAGCGATTCGAACCTTCGACCGACCCCGTTGAACAGGCCGATATCTGGCTCTTATGTCAGTTCTCCCGAGTTCTCTGCGGACAGCTTTCTCGCGACCTCGTTCAACGTCCTATCGGCCCCCACGCTGAAGCGGCAATCCAGGCCAGTTCACGCTTGACCTCAGGGTCAGGGTCCCCCTTGTAACCCAGGTCATGCTGCGGCTCAGCCCATGCATGCATGAACAAGGTCCGAATCTGCGATTCAAACGTCTCTGGCATGTCCGCAATTTCTTGCCACTCGTCACTTTTCATGTGATCGGGAATGACGAACACAAGGTGCTCAGACTCATTTCCAAACTCTTGCGCCATAGCGGAAGCTTTGATTTCAGGCTCGACATCACCAAACCAAGTCACCCCGCTGAGGACGAGGACCGCGAATCCGACGGCGGACGCCACGACCCCCGCGCCGAACGGGGCGAGCGCTCCGGGACGCAGATCGTCACCCGCCATCGCCTGCGCCCGCCCACTCAGTAGCACCGAACAGATACGGAAAAACTGAATTGTTGCGATGTAGCCGAGGCGCAAGGAATCCGGTGCTTCTCAAAGGCACAACGTCTCATACGTTCCAGGCAGACCCGATAGTCACTCACAGAGGCATTGCGCATCCACCGACCTGGTGAGCACCGAGAGTGCTCCCGGAGTTGCACGCCGGTCGCGGAACCTCCGCGCCGGGACCCGGACCACCGGTACCGCTGAGGGCGATGGGCCGAGAGCAGGTGGAGGACTTCCCGTGACCCGCCGAGCGTCAGCGGTTCCGGGTGGACGGTCTCGATCAGCGTCGACACGGCTCGATCCAGCCGGCAGCGGGTGCACGGACACCGCGACCGAGGGCCGGAGGGGAGGCACGGGACGGCCCGGCACCGTGCCTCCCGTCCGGCGGGTGGTGACGACGTCAGTCGTCGTAGCGGTAGAAACCGCGTCCGGTCTTCACGCCGAGGTGGCCGGCGTCCACGTACCCGCGCAGCAGCCGACGTGGCCCCTCGGGCAGGTGCGGGTCCTCGGCCGCGTAGTGCTCCTCGATGTCGAGGACGACGTCGAGGCCGACCTGGTCCATCATCCGGAAGGGCCCTGCCGGTGCGCCGCTGTTCACCTGCCACATGGCGTCGACGTCCTCGGGGGTCGAGACGCCGTCGGCGACGACCGCGAGGGCCTCGCGCTTGATGGCGGCCCAGATGCGGTTGAAGATGAACCCGGTCGACTCGCGGCGGGCGAGGAACGGGTGCACGCCGTAGCGGGGTAGGACATCGAGCAGCAGGTCGATGACGGCGGGATCGGTCTGGCCATCGCTCATCAGGTCGACGGCGTTCTGCTGCGGCGGCATGTAGAAGTGCACGTTGAGGACGCGCTCGGGGTGCTCGACCTCGTCGATGACCAGGCGGCTGGCGTACGAGGACGAGTTCGACGCGAGGATCGTGTCCGCCGCGACGATGGCGTCGAGCCGTCCGAACAGCGGCGTCTTCAAGTCGAGCCGCTCGGGGATCGCCTCGACGACGAGCCACGCGCCAGCCACGGCGGCCTCGAGGTCGGTCTCGCCGCGGACCGTGCCAGCGCTGGCACCGTCCCGCGCGGCCACGACCCCGGGCAGGGTCTCCTCGACGTACGCGACCGCGGCGGCCCGGACCTCGTCGGACAGGTCGTGGATCCGGACCTCGGCCCCGCCGCTGGCGAACATCAGGGCGATCCGTCGGCCGAGGGTCCCACCGCCGATCACGGTCACGGGGCGGTCGGCGGTGTCGCGGGGCGGCTGGTAGGGCACGGGGTTCCTGCTCTCGGTCGAGTTCGGTACAGTTCGTATTCGATACAGATCGTATCCGAGTTGAGAAGGAGATGCGCATGCGCGCCGACGACGTCCTCCAGCACCTGACCACCCCACTCGCCGCGCCGGTGTACCCGCTCCGGCCGACCCGCTTCACGGACCGCGAGTACTTCAACATCGTGTACCGCACCGACCCCGACGCGCTGCGCGCCGTGGTCCCGGAGCCGCTCGAGGTGACCGAGCCGCTCGTCCGGTTCGAGGTCATGAAGATGGGCGAGGTCGACGGGTACGGCCCCTACGTCGAGTCGGGGCAGGCGATCCAGGTCGAGCACGAGGGCGAGCGCGGCGAGTACCTGCACGCCATGTACCTCGACAACTCGGCCGCGACGCTCGCCGGCCGCGAGCTCAGCGCCTACCCGAAGGTGCTCGGCACCCCGGCGCTCCGGGTCGACCAGGGCGCACTCGTGGGCACGCTCGACCGCGGGACCGAGCGCGTGGCCACCGCGACCATGGCGTACGAGTGGGAGCCGCTCGACCACGACGCCGCCCTGGCGGAGATCACCGTGCCGACCTTCATGGTGAAGCTCGTCCCGGACCTGCGCACCCAGCGCCACCTGGTGGCCGACCTCGTGCGCACCGAGATCACCGACGTGACCGTGAAGTCGGCGTGGACCGGCCCCGCCCGGCTCCAGCTGTTCGCGCACGCGCTCGCGCCGATGGCGGACCTGCCGGTGCTCGAGGTCGTCCGGGCGTCACACATCGTGACGGACCTGACGCTCGCCCCCGTCCGAACCGTGCACGACTACCTGGCCGACCGACCCTCGGCCTAGCCTGGTGCCGTGACCGAACCAGCCGCACCGCGCACCGTCCGACGGCGGAGCAGCACCCGGGCGACGCTCATCGCGGCCGCCGACGCGATCTTCCGGGAGACCGGGTCGACCTCGGTGAGCGTCGAGGCCGTCGTCGCCCGCGCCGGCTACACGCGCGGGGCGTTCTACTCGAACTTCCGCACGGTCGACGAGCTGTTCTTCGCGGTCTACGAGCAGCAGGCCGAGGCCGTCTTCGCCGTGCTCGAACACGAGCTCGGGGCGGCGCTCGACGGGCACCCGACGGTCGACGGGGTCGTGCAGGGCGTCGTGCACGGCCTGCCCCCCGAGGACCGCTGGTACGCGATCCGATCGGTGCTCACCACGCGGGCGCGACACGACCCCGAGGTGAACGCCCTGCTCCGTGCACACACCGACCGGTTCCACGCGACGCTCCAGCCGCTGCTCGTCGCCGCGCTCGAACGGGCCGGTCGGGTCCCCACCGTCGACCCGGCGCTCTACACGCGGGCGGTGGTCGCGGCGCACGTCGGCGCGGTCAGCCAGAGCGTGCTGTTCGACGGGACGGACGAGGTACGGGTCGCGGCGGTCGAGGGGTGCATCCTCGGACTCACGCGGCGGACGGACGACGTGGTCGGTGAGGTCGACGAGGCCGACCGCCCGGCCTGAGCCGCCGACTGCCCGGCCCGAGCGCCGTCCCGACCGGCCCGACCCTGGTCCCGCCCGTGGGACGATTGCCGGATGACCGCCACGCTCGTCGCAAAGGACCTCGCCGGCGGCTACGCCGCCCGCACGCTCTTCGAGGGCCTCGACCTCACCGTCGCCCCGGGCGACGTCATCGGCCTGGTCGGCGTGAACGGTGCGGGCAAGTCCACGCTCCTCCGCCTGCTCGCCGGCGTCGACGAACCCCTCGCCGGGACGGTGTCGACGAACCCGCCGGACGCCTTCGTCGGATGGCTCCCCCAGGAGCACGAGCGGATCGCCGGCGAGACCGTCGCGGCGTACGTCGCCCGCCGCACGGGGTGCGCCGACGCCACCGCCGACATGGACCGCGCCGCGGAGGCCCTCGGCGATCCGGACGCCGGTGACGCCGCGGCCGACCGCTACTCGGCCGCGCTCGAGCGCTGGCTGGCGTCCGGTGCCGCCGACCTCGACGAGCGCCTGCCGGTCGTGCTCGCCGAGCTCGGGCTCGAGGCGACCCCGGACGGCGCCGGCGTCGGTCCGGATTCGCACATGACCGCACTGTCCGGCGGGCAGGCGGCCCGGGTTGGCCTGGCCGCACTGCTGCTCTCACGGTTCGACGTCGTCCTGCTCGACGAGCCGACGAACGACCTCGACCTGGACGGGCTCGACCGGCTCGAGCAGTTCGTCACGGGGCTGCGCGGCGGCGCCGTCCTGGTCAGCCACGACCGCGAGTTCCTCGCCCGCTCGGTGACGGCCGTCCTCGAGCTCGACCTGGCGCAGTCGTCGCACCGGCTGTTCGGCGGCGGGTACGAGTCGTACCTCGAGGAACGCGAGATCGCCCGGCAGCACAAGCGCGACGCCTACGACGAGTACGCCGCGACGAAGGCCGACCTCGTCTCCCGTGCACGGACGCAGCGCGAGTGGTCGAGCCAGGGCGTGCGGAACGCGATGAAGAAGAACCCGGACAACGACAAGATCCGTCGGCGGGCAGCCAGCGAGTCGAGCGAGAAGCAGGCGCAGAAGGTCCGGCAGATGGAGTCGCGCATCGCCCGGCTCGACGAGGTCGAGGAGCCCCGCAAGGAGTGGCAGCTCGCCTTCACCATCGGCAGCGCCCCACGCTCGTCGGCGGTCGTCGCGACCCTGTCCGACGCCGTCTACGAGCAGGGCGACTTCACGCTCGGCCCGGTCTCCCTGCAGGTCTCCGGCGGTGACCGCATCGGCATCACCGGCCCGAACGGTGCCGGCAAGTCGACCCTGCTCCGTGCCCTGCTCGGCCGCACCGAGCCGACCAGCGGATCCGCATCGCTGGGGTCCAGCGTCGCCATCGGCGAGGTGGACCAGGCGCGCGCGGCGTTCACCGGTGAGCAACCCCTGGCCGCGGCCTTCGAGGAGCTCGTCCCCGAGATGACCACTGCGGACGTCCGCACCCTGCTCGCGAAGTTCGGGTTGAAGGCGGACCACGTCGGCCGGCCCTCCTCGGCGCTCTCGCCCGGTGAGCGCACCCGTGCCGGCCTCGCGCTGCTGCAGGCCCGAGGGGTGAACGTGCTCGTCCTCGACGAACCGACGAACCACCTGGACCTGCCCGCGATCGAGCAGCTCGAGCAGGCCCTGGAGTCCTACGACGGCACCCTGCTGCTCGTCACGCACGACCGACGGATGCTCGACACCGTCCGGCTGCACCGCCGCTGGCGGGTCGAGGCGGGTCGCGTCACGGAGGTGTGACCGGACGGGAGGCCCGTGGCGGGCGCGCCACGGGCCTCCCGTCCGTCCCCGGACCGGTCAGTGCTCCCAGGCGAAACGGATCACGCCGTCGTGCTCGGAGGCGAGCGTGAGGAGGCGGAGCACGCCGACGAACAGCGCGAGACACGCGGCACCCCAGGCGACCGCGACCCACGGTCGACCTGCGGAGCCCCGCCGGAAGGCCATCAGGCCGCTGAAGAGCCCGCAGAACGTCAGCGACAGCACGGCCGCCCACCGTGCGAAGCCGGTCATCTGCGCGCCGAGGATGCTGCCGCCCCAGACGATCGCCAGCGTCACGAGCCACGAGCACAGGGCGACGATGAGCGCGCCCTCGATCACGTTGCCGAGACGGTCCGCGGACAGATCCACACCGCGCCACCGCGCGTACGCCTTCTGCTGGAAGACCTCCCGGTAGCGGTCGATCTCCGGCAGCAGCGCAGCAGCCTCAGCCGGCAGGGCCGTTCCCTCGGGCAGCACCAGAAACATCGCCAGTTCCGAGGCGTCGACACCGGAGGCCGCAAAGAGCCGGGCGGCCCGGTCCTGCTCCTCGGGCGTCGTGAGTCCGGGGACCGCGAGACCCCAGCGACCGGCCTGGTCGGGTGCGCCGAGCTCGCGGTACCGCTCGACCAGCGCGAGCCGCACGTCGAGCGCTGCCGGCGCTGCCCGGACGCGGGTGCGCAACGACGCGAGCGCTTCAGCGCGTTCGCCACTCGCCCACCGTTCAGCGGCGCGGTCGATGACTTCGTGATCCTGCACCCGCTCATCCTGGAGCATGAGCGCGCTCGATGTCGTCCACGTCGCCCGCCCCTCATCATCTCCGGTCACCGCTCTGCAAAGATGACGCAATGCGATCGATCGGCCATGACGGGAGGGTGGTCCTGCAACGGCCCGAGGACTACGACGACGATCTCGCCGTCTCGGTGCAGGCCACGCAGCTCGACGTTCCGCGATCGATGGCCACGCGGATCGTCGCAGAGTGGTGCGACTTCTTCGGCGCCGGTCCGAGCCAGATCCGCGAGTTGGAGTTCACGAGCAGGACCCCCAAACGGCTCTTCGCGTCACTCGAGGGGCAGACACAACTCGAGACCCTCATCACCAAGTGGGGTGACTACGACGACCTCCGCCCGTTGATCGGCATGCGATCGCTCGAGACGCTGGAGCTCCACGACGCACCAGCTCTGATCGACTTGGCTCCCCTTGCCGACGTGCCCTCGCTCCGGAGGCTCGTGCTGACCGGCACCTTCCGCGCGCGGGACTACAGCGCCATCGGCGCCTGCAAACGCCTTGAGTACCTCGCCGTCTTCCCGGGTACCGAGCGTGGACGGTCGACCACCCCGAGCCTGGACTTCCTCGCGGAACTTCCGCTGCTGCGCGAAGTCCACTTCGGTGTCGAACCCGTCAACCGCGACTGGTCACCGATCCTCCGCCTGCAGCACGTCGATCGCATCAGCATCGCGACTGCCTCGGACATGCGCCCGACGTTGCTGGATCTCGAATGGGCGGTCCCTGGTGTTGCCATGGTGATCACCGAGCAACACGACTGGGACGAAAGCCACCACTGGGTCGAGGGCGGTCCCGACGACTGAGCGCTGAACGTAGAGCTGGGCGCCGAAGCCGTGCTCCCACGCGGAACGGATCGCGCCGTCGTGCTCGGTCGTGAGCGCGAGGAGGCGGAGCACGCCGACGAAGAGCGCGAGACACGCCGCGCCCCAGCCGACGGCAGCCCACGGTCGGCGCGCCGAGGACGGCGCCACCCCAGTCACCGCGTCATGCGTAGTGGAAGGTGTGCGCCGCCTCCTCGGAGATCTGCGCGAGGCCGAGCAGCTCGTGCCCCTGGGGCGAACGCATGAAGGGAACGGTCAACGTCCGGACGAACGGGATGATCACGTCTTCCGTCAGTGCAGCGAGTTGCCGCTCGAGTTCCGGGTTCTCGTCCAGCAGCATGTCCTCCATGTCGTCACGGTCCACCCAGACGTCGAGACGGGTGTAGACGTCTCGTCTGCCACTCCCGTCGGGGTCGTCGAGGTGGAGCCCGATGTTGATGAAGCTCCGTCCGCCGTACCGGGACCGTTGGAGCTCGAGCTCCACCCAGAGCCCTTGCTGGTCGATGAACCACCGCCGGTTCCTCGCCTTCCGGAACCCCGCCGCTCGCAGGCGATCCCGCAGCACCACCTCAGCTGTGATCATCTCGTCATCTCCGCAGCCCTCAGTACGCGAGCGCCGGCCACGTGGACAGGCGCGAGAAGCGAGGGCGTGACGGCTCGGGCTCATCATCCGCCATCACTCGGACCTCCGTGAGCACCACGACCTCGCTCGTGCCGTACCAGCGGCGGACGACACCGTCCCGCTCGTCGATGACCGCCGTCATCCGGTCCGCGGGGTCGTGCTCGTGCTCGCACGTCACGAGCAGCCAGTGGCCGCGGAGCCGCTGCACCAGGACCGGAGCGAAGCTCGCGGGCGAGCCCCACATCGGCAGGAGCTCCGGGGTGAGCATCCGGACCGCCGGAGCAACCGTGCCGCTGCGGGCGAAGCTGACCTCCACCGGTCCGTCGACCGAGTGGAGGACGCCGTCCGCGTACCGGTCTCGGTGACGGTCGCCCTGCCGATCGAACGTCCAGCTCTCGTCGCTCTCGTCCACGACGAGCTGGAACTGCCGCGGCTGCGACGAGCCGCTCCGGGCCGCGGTCACCCCGCGAGCGAATCGTCGAGCAGGTCGCCGCAGCGCTGCGACTTCTCCCCGGAGGATCGGGACGTCGGTCGCGGCCAGGACGGTGTCGAAACGCACGTCCTCATGGTGCACGAACGGGCACCGTCTCCGCGCTGACCGGGCCTCGGCGAGTCGGTCAGTGCGCCGCCCGGTGGAAGGGGCAGCCGCCGGCCCGTGCGGTGCCCGCGTCGCGGCGCGTCACCCGACCACTCGAGGCGGGCTTCGTCGGCATCCGGCGTCGGTCGACGCCGAGCCCCTCGTCATGCACCTCGATCCGCGGGTCGCTCAGCACGGCGACGGCGGTGGCGAGGGCCGCGACCGCGACCTTCTCCCCCGGGCACCGGTGCCCGGTGGCGACGTCCGCTCCACCGTGCGGCACGAAGGTCGCCACGGCCTCGACGTCGTCCCAGCTCGTGACGTCGAGCCACCTTGCTGGGTCGAACCGGTCGGCGTCGGGCCAGGAGCGCTCGTCGGTGTCCGTGCCGAGGATGTCGAGCACCACCCGGCCGCCCTTGCGGAGGTGCTCGCCGTCGAGCTCGACGTCCTCGGTCGCCCATGCCGGGAGCACGGGGACGAAGGGGGCGGTGCGGCGGATCTCCTGCGCGAACGCGACAGCGACGGGCCCGTCGACGAGCGAGCCGCGGGACCGGGTCTCCTCGGCGATCCGGACGCGCCACTCGGGCCGGTCGTGGAGCTCCTTCGCCGCGAAGGCCACGAACCGGGCGACGGCGATCGCGGGACGGATCGAGTTCTGCAGTTCGATGCCCGCGGTCCGCGGTGGGAGCAGGGCGCCCTCCTGGTCACGGTGCCAAGCCCACTCGTGCAGTGCCGTGCCCTCGGCGGGGTGCAGCCGTCCGCCGCGGACCGCCTCGACGAGCCGGGCGGCGTGTCGGTCCGACCAGTACCGGTTCAGCACGGCGAGGAGGTACTCCGGCGAGTACGGCACGCCGAACCCGTCGACGACCTGCGCGAGCTTCGCAGCCCACCGGGTCTTCGCAGCCGGGGTGCCAGGGAGTCCGGCCCAGCGCATGACCGCCCGCCCGATCGCGCCGACCGCGGCGTCGTACGCCGACAGCCGTCCACCGGCGAGCCAGGCGTCGAGCTCGCGTGCCCATTCCTCGGCGAGGAACGGTGCGAGGCGACGGACCTGCTCGTCCTCGTACGCGACGTCGACGAAGGTCGCCTTGCGGTGCCGGTGTTCCGCGCCGTCGAGCGAGTGCACCGACCCGACGCCGAACAGGGTCCGCTGCACCAGGGCGGGCATCGCACCGTGCCGCCGGGTGCGGGAGCGATCGTAGAAGAGATCGACACCCTCCCTGCCCCGCACGAGCAGCGCAGGTCGGCCGAGCAGCCGGAACGGCACCGCGCGGGCGCCGGGGGTGGTGCGCCGCCACAGGTGGGCACCGAAGCCGTAGCCGCGGGTGAGGAGTCCGAGGGAGTCGTCGATCGCCATGTCGCCATGCTGCCAGCGCATCCCGAGGTGCCCTCACGGCCGGGATCTGGTGGACTGTGCGCAGGAGGGGACATGCGACGCAGGACCTGGGGCATCACGATCGGTGCGGTGGCGGCAGCGACGCTCGCCGCGGTGGGGATCGGCGCGGCCGTGCAGCAGTCGGAGCCCGTGGCCACGACCGTCGCGCAAGCCCCGGCGCCGACGCGGACGACCACGCCGACGCCGACGCCGACACTGCCGGCGATCCCGGCAGCGGCGTCCGAGGCCGAGCTGGCCGCACTCCCCCTGGCCTACCACGACGCCGTCGTCCCGGAGCTGCTCGACGGCAGCCGGGTGCGCCCGGACAACCGGTGGGAGATCGCCACGCCGAAGCAGCGCCTCGTCGCGCTCTACGCCGACCCCTCGCCGAATGCCCGACCGGTCGCCACCCTCGCCTCGACGGTGTCCACGATCGAGACGCCCGCCGCGACCGCAGTGTGGGGCCGCTCGGACGGGGAGGACGGCGGGATGGTGCTCGTCTCGACCCCCGCCCGCAACCGCACGCCCGGTGACGGCGGCGACCCGACCGCCCCGAGCGCCACCTTCGCCTGGGCGCGTGCCGCCGACTTCACGATCGCGGCGACCGACCGGATGATCCAGGTCGACGTGGCCGCGTCGACGGTGTCCGTGGTGCACCGGGACGGTTCCGTGGCGGCGTCCGAACCCGCACGGCTCGGCACCCCGGACGACCCGACGCCGACCAGCACCGCCACGTACGTCGAGGCCGCCTACGTCGACACCCGGGTGACGTACACGCAGGGCAACCCGATCATCCTGACCGGCGCCCACTCGTCCCGGATCCCGCAGTACGGCGGCAACGCGGCGCTCACCGCGCTGCACTACTACCCGGACCGCAACGGCAGCTCGCACGGGTGCGTCCGGATCTCCGCCGCGATGACGAAGACCCTGTCCGAGCTACCGGTCGGCACCGCGATCTGGTTCAGCTGACGGCCTTCAGCGGACGGCTCCGAGCCCCAGCCGGGCCACGACGTCCGCGCTCTCCTCGTCCGGCGAGCGCTCGGACGAGACCGTCAGGTGCGCCTCGTCCGGCTGGGGCGGCTCGAGCGTCGCCAGCTGCGAGGCGAGCAGCGACGTCGGCATGAAGTGTCCCGCCCGGGCGGCCATCCGCTGCTCGACGAGCGCGGGATCGCCGGCGACGTGCACGAACACCACCCCGGGAGCCCGCAGGACGTCGCGGTAGGAGCGCTTCAGCGCGGAGCACGTCACGACGCCCGGGACCCCGTCGGCCAGGTGCGACCGGATCCACTCCGCGATCGTCCCGAGCCACGGCCAGCGGTCCTCGTCGGTGAGCGGGGTGCCGGCCTCCATCTTCGCGACGTTGGCGGCCGGGTGCATGTCGTCGCCCTCGGCGAACTCCCACCCGAGGCGGTCGGCCACGGTCGCCGCGAGCGTCGACTTGCCGGAACCCGAGACGCCCATGACGACGAGGACGCTCGGAGCGGTGCCCGCCATCAGAAGAACACCCCCGCGATGAGGACGCCGACGAGACCGATCACCGAGATGAGGCACTCGAGCACCGTCCACGTCTTGAACGTCTGTCCGACCGTGGTGCCGAGGTACCCCTTCACGAGCCAGAAGCCGGCGTCGTTGACGTGCGACAGGAACACCGAGCCGGCACCGATCGCGAGCACCAGCAGCGACGTCTCGGGCGTGGACAGGTCGGCCGCGATCGGGGCCATGATGCCCGCGGCCGTGACCGTCGCGACCGTCGCCGACCCCGTGGCGACGCGCACCAGGGCGGACACCACCCAGGCGACGAGCAGCACCGAGATGCCGGACTCCTGCACCGCGTCGGCGATCACGCCGCCGATGCCGGTGTCGATGAGCACCTGCTTGAACCCGCCACCGGCGCCCACGATGAGCAGCACGCCGGCGACCGGGGGCAGCGCGTCCTCGAGGGACTTCGCGACGGCGCTGCGGTCCATCCCGCCGCCGATGGCGAAGAAGACCATCGCGAAGACGGTCGCGATGCCGATCGCGATCATCGGGGTGCCGAGGAAGTCGAGCAGCGACACCCAGCCGCCGGCGGCGTCGGGTGCGACCGCTTCGCGGACGGCCTGGGCGAGCATGAGCACGACCGGCAGCAGGATGCCGACGAGCGCAACGGTGAACGACGGGCTGCGCGGTTCGCTGATCACGCGGGTGAAGTCGCTCTTGCCGTTCGGCAGGGACGCGGTGTCCTGCGTGGCGGGGCCGCGGCGTGCCTCCCGGCCGGCGTGCGCGGGGTCCGACGGGCCGGATCCGCCGGACGGAACGGAGCCGCGCGAGCCGAACATGTCGGGCGCCGGGATGTCGACCCAGCGAGCGGCGAAGCGCGCGAAGACGGGACCGGCGAGGATGATCACCGGGATCGCCAGCACGATGCCGAACGCGAGCGTCGTGCCGAGGTTCGCGCCGACCGTGGAGACCGCGACGAGCGGGCCGGGGTGCGGCGGGACGAACGCGTGCATCGTGGAGAGACCGACCAGCGCGGGGACCGCGATCTTCATGATCGGGACACCGCTGCGCTTCGCGACGAGCACGATGATCGGGATGAGGAGCACCAGGCCGACCTCGAAGAACATCGGCAGGCCGATCAGTGCGCCGATGAGCGCCATCGTCCACGGCAGCGCGGCCTTCGACGATCGACGGACCAGGGTGTCGACCACGCGGTCCGCGGCGCCGGAGTCGACGAGCATCCGCCCGAACATCGAGCCGAGGCCGACCAGGATGCCGACGCTCGTCATCGTCGCACCGAAGCCGTTGCCGAAGCTCGTCACCGTCTTGTCCGGGGCGAGCCCGGCGCCGATGCCGACGCCGAGCGCGCCGATCGTCAGCGCGACGAACGGGTGCACCTTGAGCCACGTGATGAGCACGATGATGACCACGATGCCGAGCAGGGCGGCGACGATCAGCTGCCCGATCGGGCCGGACGGATCGACCGTCTGCGTCCCGCCACCCTCGGCGGCCAGGACCGTGAGCCCGTGCAACGCGTCGGCCGGCGCCGTTCCTCCGGTGGGTGCGTGAGGCATCTGTGCCCCTTCCTGGAGCCGCTGCCTCGCGGCTCCGTCGCCTTCGTGTGCGTCTGCTGGTGGTGACGCGCGGGTGGCCGTTCGGGGTGACCACCCGGGCGGCTCCGTAGCCGCCCAATAATCTGATAAATCAGACTGTACAACGATCTGCCGCGCGGCACCCGCCCTGCGGCGCAGTCTGCCGCTTCGATGGAGATCGCGTCACAGGAGCACCCCACGGCGCGCGTCCACCCCAACCGCACCCCGGAGGAACGATGACCACGGCCCGCGGGCTCCACGCCCACGTGCTCGAGACCCTCGGGCAGCGCATCGCCGACGGGGTCCTGCCCGCCGGCACGGTCGTCCGACCGGAGCTCGTCGCGGGCGAGTTCGGCGTGTCCCGGTCCGTCGTGCGCGAGGCCCTGCGCGTCCTGCAGTCCCTCGGCCTCGTCGAGCCACGGCAGCGTGTCGGCACCCAGGTGCTCCCCCTGACCTCGTGGGAGCTCCTCGCGCCGACCGTCATCCGGTGGCGCGGCGCCTCACCCGCCTACTTCGTGCAGCAGCGGGAGCTCCTCGAACTCCGACTCGGCGTGGAACCCGTGGCGGCGGCGCTCGTCGCGGGCGCGGCGGGCCCGGGTCCGTCGGGCGAGGCGGTCCTGCTCGCCGCCCGGGACATGCTCGACGCCTGCGGACGCGAGGACAGCCACGCCTACCTCGAGGCCGACGTGCGCTTCCACCGCGCGCTGCTGACCGGGTCGGGCAACGCCGTCTTCACCCACTTCGCGGGCACCGTCGAGGCACTGCTGCGGACCCGGACCTCGGAGTCGCGCGACACCATCTCCCGCTGGACCCGCGACGCCGCCGTCCGGCACGAGGCGGTCGCGCTGGCGGTCGTCGCGGGGGACGCCGCCGCGGCTGGGGAGGCAGCGACGGCGCTGCTGCGCGTCACGCGCGACGAGTTCATCGCCGAGGCGCCGGGCACCTGACGGGCGCGCTGGTGCGCTGGTGCAGGCACGCGCACCCAGCGGAACCGGGCGTACCTGGCAGAACCGGGCACACCGGGCGGAACCGGGCACACCGGGCGGTACCGGGCGTACCTGACGTTCCCGAAGCACCAGGTACGCCCGGAACGACCAGGCATCGCACGCGTGATGGGAAGGAACGGGCGGACGGGAGGCTCGTGGCGGGTCCGCCACGCGCCTCCCGTCCGGCGCAGCCCCGCATCCACCGTCGCCCCGCCTCGGCCACCGAGCTCGCCCCGCGCGGGACGCGACGCGGCGCGAGACGCCGCCCGAGCGGCGAGACGCCGCGATCCAGACGGCGTCTCGTGCACACCGGTGGGGTCTCGGGGCGACGCCGGCGTCTCGTGCACACCGGTGGGGTCTCGGGGCGACGCCGGCGTCTTGCGGCAGCGGCGGCGACGGGCACCTCACACGCCCACGCCGGCGCCCGGCGCGCGCGCGTCAGCGCCGCGCGCGGGCGAACAGCCGCGGCCCGCGCAGGCGGAGCCGCATCGTCACCGTGCCGAGCCACCGGTCGTACTTGAAGCCGACCTTGCCCATGCGACCGACCTCCTCGAAGCCGAGCCGCTCGTGCAGGCGGATCGAGGCCTCGGCCTGCCGGTCGGCGATCACGGCGATGACCTCGCGGACGCCGGCGGCGCGGCACTCCTCGAGCAGTGCCTCCATGAGCGCCCGTCCGAGCCCCTTGCCGCCCGACGCGGCACCGAGGTAGATCGAGTCCTCGACGACGTGGTTCGACCGGTCGCGGGGGTTCCAGGGGTCGACCAGGGCGTACCCGAGGATCTGCCCCGACGGGTTCTCCGCGACGAGGAACGGCAGCCCGCGGCGACGGACCTCGTCGTAGCGCTGCTTCCACCGGGCGAAGGTGAAGGCCGACGGGTCGAACGTCACCGACGAGTTCCGGACGTAGTGCGTGTGGATCTCACGGACGTCGGGCAGGTCCCGCGGTTCTGCGGCCCGGATCGTGTACGAGAACGACGCCTCGGCGGGCACGGGCGCGCGCAGGTGTCGCGGCAGGACACGGCGGCGCTGGTATTCCTCCTCGAGCACGGTCCGAGCCTACGGGGTGCGGTCCGGCCGGGGACGCTGCGCCGCGGACGATCAGGCGGCGACGTTCAGGCGGGGAGCGTCCAGTCGACCGGGTCCGCGCCCTGGTCGCGGAGCAACGCGTCGACCTGCGAGAACGGCCTGCTGCCGAAGAAGCCCCGGGACGCGCTGAGCGGTGACGGGTGTGCGGACGCCACCACCGGGGTGTCGCCGAGCAGCGGGCGGACCGACGCGGCCTGCGCGCCCCACAGCACGGCGACCAGGGGCTTCCGCCGGGCGACGAGCGCTCGGACGGCCTGGTCGGTGACGGCCTCCCAGCCCTTGCCGCGGTGGCTGCCGGCGGCACCGGCCTCGACGGTCAGCACCCGGTTGAGCAGCAGGACGCCCTGCTCCGACCACGCCCGCAGGTCGCCGTGCTGCGGCGGGGTCACGCCGAGGTCGTCGTGGAGCTCGCGGTAGATGTTCGCCAGGCTCCGCGGGACGGGCCGCACGTGCGGGTCGACCGCGAAGGACAGCCCGATCGGGTGACCGGGGGTCGGGTACGGGTCCTGGCCCACGACGAGCACCTTCACGTCGTCGAAGGGCTGCGTGAAGGCACGCAGGACGACGTCGCCGGCGGGCAGGTAGTGACGACCGGCGGCGACCTCGTCCCGGAGCCAGTCCCCCATCCGGTGCACGTCGTCCTCCACCGGCGCGAGGGCCTCGGCCCACCCGGGGTCCACCAGGTCCCGCAGCGGGTGCGGCCGCACGGGGCTCAGGCGCCCATGGTCGCGACGGAGACGGACTCGTCGCCGGCGACCACGCGCCAGACGCTGCCCGTCCCGCGGACCTCGAGCGCACCCTCGCCGACGACCAGCGCGGTGTCCTCGTCGATCGCGAGCCCGGCCGTGACGAACTCGGCCTCGGCCGCGGCGATCAGCCGGGCGAGCGTGCCGGCCTGCACGGCGTGCACGTCGATCGTCAGGTCGACGAGCCCGAGCCCCTCACGGAGCTCCACCTCGTCCAGGCCCTCGGACGACTCCTCCGGGCAGACCTCGACGCCGCCGATGCGCCAGCCGCCGACGAGTGCGCGGTCGGCCGCGACCATCGCGCCGGCCGAGAAGCCGAGGTACGGCAGCCCGTCGGAGGCCAGGAGCCGGATCTGGTCGACGAGCGGCTGGATCGCGTCGAGGTAGGCCGGGGTGACCCCGCCGCCGATCACGAGCGCGTCCACGTCGCTGAGGACGGTGGTTGTGAAGACCTCGCCCGCTGCGACCTCGGTCACCAGGACCTCGGCCTGCCGCGCGCCGCCGAGCACCTCGGCGATGTCCGGGGTCGACGACGGCGTGGCTCCGGTCGGACCGGTCACGGAGAGCAGGGCGATGCGGGGCACGCTCCGGCCGACGGCCGCGGAACGCGCGGTGGCCTCGGCCAGGAACGGTGCGGCGACGTCCGCCGCGACGAGGGGACCCCCGCCGACGAGGTGGATGCTCACGACTCGGCCGTCACCGGGGCGAGGGCGCTCCACGGGAAGGTGATCCACCCGTCGACACGACGCCAGACGTGGTCGGGCTCGAGCACGGTGCCGGGCTTCGAGTACAGGCATGCGCTCCGGACGTCCGCACCGGCGTTCCGGATGATGTCGACCACCAGGCGCAGGGTGCGACCGGAGTCGGACACGTCGTCGACGACCAGGACGCGCTTGCCCGACAGGCTCGGCGCGTCGAGGGCGGGCGACAGGATGACGGGCTCGTCCAGGCGCTGCTCGACGTCGGTGTAGAACTCGACGTTGATCGAGCCGCACTCCTTCGTACCGAGCGCGTAGGCCACGGCTCCGGCGATGATCAGTCCGCCGCGTGCGACCGCGACGACGACCTCCGGCTCGAAGCCGGACGACAGGACGTCCTTGGCGAGCAGCCGTGCCGCATCGCCGAACTCCAGCCAACCGAGCACCTCGGGCCCGCTCGTCACGGTCACGGTCGAGGGCGCCTGCTCGGCGTGCCCGGGTTCGCTGCTGATCGGCATCTGCCCACGGTACCGGCAGGGAGCCGCCCGCCGCGACCCGTGCGCCGACACCGCGCGCGCCGGGGTCGGTGCGCAGCCTCGACCGCGTGGGCCGGGAGCGGGCGACCGGCCCGCAGCGCGTCAGCTCCTGGGCGTCAGCGGCCCGCGGGCGAGCTTGTGCTGCGCGGACTGCGCGACCGGCCGCACCGTCACCAGGTCGAGGTTGACGTGCGCCGGCAGCTCGACCGCGTGCACGATCGCCTCGGCGACGTCCTCGGCGACGAGCGGGTCCGGCACGTCCGCGTACACCGCGTCGGCCTTCGCACGGTCGCCCCGGAACCGCGTCAACGCGAACTCGTCGGTCTTGACCAGTCCGGGAGCGATCTCGACCACGCGCAGCGGCTCGCCGTTCAGCTCGAGCCGCAGGGCGCCGACCAGCGCGTGCTCGGCGAACTTCGCGGCGTTGTACCCGCCGCCGTTCTCGTACGCCACGTGCCCCGCCGTGCTCGTGACCGTCACGACGTCCGCGACCCCCGCCGTGGCCGCACGACGCCGGAGCTGCGGGAGCAGGGCGGCCGTGACGCGCTTCGTACCGATGACGTTCACCTCGAACATCGCGCGCCAGTCCTCGACGTCGGACTCCTCGACGCTCGCGGAGCCGAGGGCACCACCGGCGTTGTTCACGAGCACGTCCGCGCCGCCGAGTCCGTCCACCCGTGCGGCGAGCGCCGCGACCGCGTCGGCGTCGGTCACGTCGGCGACCAGGAACGAGGCGCCGGTCTCCGCGGCGAGCGCCTCGAGCTTCTCCTGACGCCGGGCGACGGCGAGCACCTGCCAGCCGTGCTCGCGGAACAGCCGGACGGTCGCCGCGCCGATGCCCGAGCTCGCGCCGGTGACGACGGCGAGACGGTCGTCCGCGCGTCGGTCGGCGGTACCGGACCGCCCGGTGTCGGGACGCTCGGTGTCGGGACGTGCTGCCATGGAGTCCTCCTGGTGGTCGGGCCACCACCGTACCGAGGACGACGGACCGCGATCGGGTAGCGTGACCGGCCATGACGACGGACGCCGCTCCCCCAGCGCCCTCGGTCCCGACGACGCCGCTCGAGCCGGGCCGGTCGCCGGGACGGATCCCGATGTGGGACACCGCTCGGTTCGTCGCCGTCACGCTCGTGGTGATCGGGCACGCGATCCAGCGGCAGACGGCCGGCAGCGAGCACGCCCTGGCGCTCTACACGTTCATCTACGCGTTCCACATGCCGGCGTTCGGCGTGATCAGCGGGTACTTCTCGTCCGCCGCGACGCCGACGGCCGAGCGGATGCGCCGCACCTTCACGGACATCGTGGTGCCGTACATCGTCATGCAGACGATCTGGACGGTGGTGCAGGCCGTCGTCGAGGGCGGCAAGGAGTTCAACCCGACGAAGCCGACGTGGACGCTGTGGTTCCTGCTGGCCCTGGGGATCTTCCGGCTGATCCTGCCGTACCTGGCGATCCTGCGGTGGCCACTCCTCTGGGCCGTCGTGCTGAGCGTCGGCGTCGGGTACCTCGACAACGTGGACTCGACCTTCTCGCTCGGTCGGGCCATCAGCCTGCTGCCGTTCTTCCTGCTCGGGTGGCAGGTGAAGCGGTGGGGCGTGTTCGACCGCTGGTACGAGGCACCCCGCCGGGTCGTGGTCCGCATCCGCGCGGCCGCGGTCGGGGTGTTCGCGTCGTGGGCGGTCGCGTGCCTGCTGTTCATCCCGCAGTTCAAGGGCTTCGACCTGCACCACTGGTTCTTCTACGACGACTCGTACTCGGGGCTCGGCGAGGACGCCTGGTGGGCGGGCGGCGTCCGGCTCGGCCTGGTGCTGCTCGCCACCGTGCTGACGGCGTCGTTCCTGCTGCTCGTGCCGCGCCGGACGGTGTGGATCACCCGGTTCGGGGCAGCGACGATGTCCGTCTACCTGCTGCACACGTTCGTGCTCTACCCGATCCGCGAGTCCGGGATCCTGGCCGGGGAGCACTCGGCGTGGCCGTACGTGCTGCTCATGGTCGTCGTGGCCTGCGCGGTGAGCCTGTTCCTCGCCCAGCCGTTCGTGCGCCGCGGCATGCGGTGGCTGCTCGAGCCGAAGGTCGACTGGCTGTTCCGTCGCGAGCCCGTCGAGCGCTGAGGGGCGACTCGCCCCGGGGTCAGCGGCCGAGTGCCCGGAGCGCGACGACGACCTCGTCGAGGAAGTCGTCCACCTCGTCCTGGTCGTAGCCCTCCTGCCACTTCGTCGCGCGGAAGCGGACGGCGGCCACCTCCTCCGGTGTGATCGTCCGGTCCCCGGGCACCGGGCGTCCGCCCCGCTCGGCGGCGGTGAGGGTCGACTGCACCCGGTCCAGCAGGTCGTCGACGTCGTCCTGCGAGTACCCCCTGCGGAACTTCGTCGGCTGGAACCGCTTCTCCGCCACGTCCTGAGCGCGCACGACGCTCCCCCTCTCGTCCCGTCCGATCCTGCCAGTCCTCGCACGCCGCGTCCGGGACCGCCGACAGCGGCCGGGAGGCGCGACCCCACCCCGCCGCGCCGCCTCCGTCGGTCGGCCGGTCGCGTCGGCGCCGCCGGGCGCGCGGTGCTCGCGCGTTACGTCGCGAGGCGGCCCCGCTGGTGCCCGCCCCGCCACCTGCGTAGCGTGACGGTCGTCGCGACGACGCCCCGGGCCTCCCGGCCGGACCGCCGCGACCCGTTGACGGACCGGACCCGACAGGAGCCCCGATGAGCACGAACGACGCAGCCGCCTGGCGGTTCGAGACCACGCAGGTGCACGCCGGCGCACAGCCGGACCCGACCACCGGGGCGCGGGCCACGCCGATCTACAAGACGACGTCGTACGTGTTCGAGAACTCGGACCATGCCCGCGACCTGTTCGCGCTGGCGCAGCCCGGCAACATCTACTCGCGGATCATGAACCCGACGAACGACGTCGTCGAGCAGCGCATCGCCGCGCTCGAGGGCGGCACGGGCGCGCTGCTGGTGTCCAGCGGACAGGCGGCCGAGACCTACGCCGTGCTGAACATCGCCGGGGCCGGCGACCACATCGTGTCGTCGTCGTCGATCTACGGCGGCACGTACAACCTGTTCAAGTACACGCTGGCGAAGCTCGGCATCGAGACGACCTTCGTCGAGGACCAGGACGATCTCGAGGAGTGGCGCCGCGCCGTCCGCCCGAACACGAAGCTGTTCTTCGCCGAGACGATCGGCAACCCGCGGATCAACGTGCTCGACATCGCGGGCGTCAGCAGCGTCGCGCACGAGGCCGGCCTGCCGCTCATCGTCGACAACACGATCGCGACGCCGTTCCTGATCCGCCCGTTCGAGCACGGCGCCGACGTCGTGGTGCACTCGGCGACGAAGTTCCTCGGCGGCCACGGCACCGTGATCGGTGGCGTGATCGTCGACGGCGGCCGGTTCGCCTGGTCGGAGCACGCCGACGGCTTCCCCGAGTTCAACTCCCCCGACCCGTCGTACCACGGCGCGGTGTTCGCCCAGGCCGTCGGCAACGAGCTCGCGTACGTCGTCAAGGCGCGGGTGCAGCTGCTCCGCGACCTCGGCGCGTCGAACTCGGCGGACACGGCCTTCGCGCTGCTCCAGGGCATCGAGACGCTGTCGCTGCGCATGGAGCGGCACGTGTCGAACGCGCAGGAGATCGCGGAGTGGCTCGACCGGCACCCGGAGGTGGCGTCGGTGTCCTACGCCGGCCTGCCGACGTCGCCCTGGTACGCCGCGGCGAACAAGTACGCGCCGCGCGGGGTCGGAGCGGTGCTGTCGTTCGAGCTCAAGGGCGGGGTGCCGGCCGGCAAGGCGTTCGTGGACGAGCTGCAGCTGTTCTCGCACCTGGCCAACATCGGCGACGTGCGCTCGCTCGTCATCCACCCGGCGTCGACCACGCACTCGCAGCTCACGCCCGAGCAGCAGCTGACCACCGGGGTCACCCCGGGGCTCGTGCGGCTCTCGGTCGGCATCGAGAACGTCGAGGACCTGCGTGCGGACCTCGAGGCGGGGCTCGCGGCGGCGCGGGCCGTTTCGCAGGAGGGCCAGCGCGCCGAGCGCCCCGCCCGCTGAGCCTGCCCTCCCGTCCTCCCGTCCGCCCCCAGAACGCAACGTCGACGACTGCTCGCAGTGCTGTCCCGCTGCGAGCAGTCGCCGACGTTGCGTGGCACGGAGCGGGGAGGGCCGGCCACGCGCCCGAGGTGACGTAACACGGCGATGGCGGGGCGCGCCTCCCGGCAGACTGGACACGATGGACTGGCAGACGATCCCCGAGGACTCGGTCCCGTCCACCCTCGTGCCCGGGACCGAACTCGGCACGCTCGGCAAGCCGCCGGTGACCGGTGCCTGGCGACCCGGCGACCACCCCGGTGCCCGGCAGTTCGCCGCGCTCGGCGAGCAGTGGGTGCGCGGCGGCCGCATCCCCTCCGTCCGCGTGGCCTACGAGACGTGGGGCGAGCTGAACGGCGCGCGCGACAACGCCGTGTTGCTCCTGCACGCGATGACCGGCGACTCGCACGTCGCCGGTCCCGCCGGCCCGGGCCACCGCACGGCGGGCTGGTGGGGCGACGTCGTGGGACCGGGCCTGGCGATCGACACCGACCGGTGGTTCGTCGTCGCACCGAACATGCTCGGCGGGTGCCAGGGCACGACCGGTCCCTCGTCGGTCGCGCCCGACGGTGTCGAGTGGGGCTCGCGCTTCCCGTTCGTGACCGTGCGCGACCAGGTAACCGTACAGGCCCAGCTCGCCGACACGCTCGGCATCGACGTCTTCGCCGCCGTCGTCGGCGGATCGATGGGCGGGATGCACGCGCTCGAGTTCGCCGTGGCGCACCCGTCGCGGGTCGCCCGGCTCGCCGTCCTGGCGTCGACCGCGCAGACGACGGCCGACCAGATCGCGGCGAACTCGCTGCAGCGTGCGGCGATCCAGACCGACCCCGCGTACAACGGCGGCGACTACTACGAGGCCGATGCCGGCGAGGGACCGCACCGCGGCCTGTCGCTCGCCCGGCGGATGGCGCTCATGACCTACCGCGCCCCCGACGAGCTCAACGGCCGGTTCGCCCGGTCGTGGCAGAGCGACGTCTCCCCGCTCGGCGACGACGGCCGTTTCTCGGTGGAGAGCTACCTCGACTTCCACGGCAACCGGTTCACGCGGCGGTTCGACGCCTCGTCGTACGTGGCACTGACGCACGCGATGGACTCCCACGACGTCGGAGCCGGTCGCGGGGGTGTGTCGGCGGCGCTGGCGTCGGTGACCGCCAGGACGCTCGTCGTCGGGGTGTCCAGCGACCGGTTGTTCCCACTCGAGGACCAGCACCGGATCGCGGCGGGGATCCGCGACACGCTGGACGGCGACCGTGCGGCGGTGCTCGACAGCGAGTTCGGGCACGACGGCTTCCTCATCGAGCACGAGGCGGTCGGGGCGCACCTGCGCCGGCTGCTCGACTGACCGGACGCGGGCCCGCCGCCGCCCGCCGCCGCCCGGTCACGTGCCCGCCGCTGCCCGGTTGTCTGCCAGCCGCCGAGGCGCCCGGCGGACCGATCTGTCCACACGGGCGCGCCGAACACCCCCCAACGGGTGGCCTGCGTGGAATGATGGCGGCGGGTCTCCCGCCCACAGGGTCTCCGGCGAACCACCGGACCCGACCGAACCGACGTCACCACCAGGACACCGATGGACTTCATCGCACAGGAACGCGACCGCTTGCTGCGGTCGACGACCCGTGTCGTCGGCGTCACCTGCGCACTGGTCTCGGTCGTCGGCATCGTCGCCTCGCTCGCGGTGCCGCTCGTCCCGCTGCTCGGCGCACTCGCCTGCATCGCCGTGCTCATCGCCGCGCTGCTCGTCTTCGGGACGAACGGCTCGACGTGGTGGACGGCCCTCGCGCTCGCGTCCGGCCTCGGCGCACTCGCCCTGCTGCTGTTCGGGTCCGACCCCGACGTCCGCGCGGTCGTCGCGAGCGCCGTGGTCCCGCTGGCGGCCGGATCGTTGTCCGCCCCGCTGATGGCGCAGCGCGGCGCCCCCGTCGGCCTCGCGATGACGATCGTCGCGGGGGTGCTAGCCGTCAGCGCCGTCGTGTGGGCGTCCGGTGGTCCGCTCTCGGGGCCGACCGCCGGAGTCGTCCTCGGCTGGGTGCTCGTCGCCGTGGTGGCGGTGTGGATCGCCCGGAGCATCCCGCGCGTGGCCCGCCGCATCCAGAGCATCGGCACGGCTCACCGCGCGGAACGACAGGCCAGCGAGACCGAGGCGCAGCGCCGCCAGGGAGCCCGCCTGCTGCACGACACGGTGCTCGCGACCCTCACCCTCCTGGCGCATTCCGGGGTCGGCGTGTCCGAACAGGCCATGCGTGAGCAGGCCGCCGAGGACGCCCGGCTCCTCCGCCACCTCCGACTCGGGGCCACCCCGCAGCCGCAGCAGTCCGGCGACTACTCGCTCACCCGCGTCGAGGAGTCCCCGCTCGGCCAGACGCTCGAGTCGGTGAAGCAGCGCTTCGGCCGGATGGGGCTCGAGGTCAGCTGGCACGGCACCGGGCAGGTCCTGCTGCCGTCGAACGTCCTCGACGCGTTCCTGCTCGCGCTCGGCGAGTGCCTCGAGAACGTCCGCCGCCACGCGGGGGTCGGCGAGGCCCACGTCACGATCGTCCACGACCAGGAGACCGTCCGCGCGATGGTGACCGACGCCGGTGTCGGGTTCGACCTCGAGGCGGTGAGCGCCGAACGCCTCGGCTTCAAGGAGAGCGTCGTCAACCGGCTCCGCGAGGTCGGCGGCGACGCCAAGCTGTTCTCCGCCCCGGGCTCGGGCACCACCGTCGTCCTGGAGGCTCCACGATGACCCGCCTCCCCGAGGACACCATCAGCCGCGGGCTGCCCGGCGAGACGGTGCAGCCCGCACCCCGCACCCGCCGGGAGGCCCGCGAGCGCTACCGGGGCAGCGAGCGACGGCAGGCCCGCGGGCTCCCCTCCACGTCGACCGGTGCGCGATCGCTCCGGCAGGCGGCCAAGCCCGGCGCGTCGCTCGGAGCCGGCTACCTCGGTCTCGGTGCCGCGGTCCTCACCGCGATCGAGGCCGTCGCGGGCATCGTCTTCTTCCTCGTCCGGCTGCCCGACTACTCTGACCCGTGGCTGCCCGCAGCCGCCTGGGCGCTCTACCTCGTCGCCGCGATCGGTGTCGGGCTCAGCCTGATGACCTACGGCGAGCGACTCACGGGGACCGCGTTCGCCCTGATCTGCGCGGTGCTGGCGTGCGTCGTGACGCTCGACTTCGTCGGGATCTTCCCGGACCACGACATCGCACACACCGCCAGCGCCTCCGTCGCCGCCGGGTTCGCCCTGCTCCCGGTGGCCACACTGCGCCCCGCCCGCGAGGTCGCCGCCGCCATCACGGTGCTCGGCCTCGGCTTCGCCGTGATGGCGCTCGTGTCCACGCCGATCACCCCGGCGACCCTGCCGGGCATCGTCTCGCTGCTGGCGCTGGTCGTGGTCCCGCCGTCGATCGCCCTGTTCGTGGTGCACCGCTTCCGCCAGCTCGTCCAGCGCGAGCTCGACCGGGTGCTCGTACAGAGCAACGTCCAGGCACCGCAGTTCGCCGTCGGCATGCTCGCCTCCGACGAGCTCGCCCGGCTCGACCTGGCTGCCGAGAAGCTCCTCGACGCCGTCGCGAACGGCTCGGACCCGCTGCCGCTCTCGGACGCCTCGGCGTCGGTCGCCGCCTCGCTCGCGACGGAGCTCCGCCTGCACCTCATCGAGGGGCGCCGCGAGACCTGGCTGTACCACGCGATCACGGAGTCGGACCACCTCGGTCGCTCGGTGAGCGTGGCCGACCCGCAGTCCCTCGCCGGCCACCTGAGCCCTGCCCAGCGGGACGGTCTGCTCCAGGCCCTGTGGCAGATGGTGGGTGACGGCCGCCCGGCGCAGCCCGGTGTCCCCGTCGTCTCGGTGACGCTCGGCCCGATCGGCTCCGACGGACACCCCGTCTCCGACGAGCGCATGGACGTCCCGATCGTGTTCGAGTCCCGCGGGGTACCCCGACGTCGACTCGGCCCGACCGCCTGGAGCGCCCTCCAGCGCATCGGCCCGTACACCGAGACGTTCCGTGACGGCGTGCTCCGGGTCGTCTCGCACTGCGTCGTCGACCGACACCCGTCGATGTAGTCGCGCGCGACCCGCCGGACACCCGGCCCACCTCCCCAGCCCGGACGGTCCCGACACCTAGGATCGGCGTGCACCGCCTTCGAGAAAGGACGCCTGATGGCGACTCCAGAGGAACCGATCCGACTCGCACTGGTCGACGACCACCGGATGCTGCTCGGCGCACTGACGGAGTGGATCCGCAGCGCCGCCGACGACATCACGCTCGTCGCCGCCGTCACGACCTGGCCGGAGCTCCTCACGAGCCCGGCGTTCCCGGTCGACGTCGTGCTGCTCGACCTGGACCTCAAGGACTCCATCCCGGTCTCGCTGAAGATCTCGACGCTCAAGACCGCCGGCGTGAAGACCGTCGTGATGAGCACCTACTCGGAGCCGAACGTCGTCCGCGAAGCCCTCGGTTCCGGTGCCCTCGGCTACCTCGTGAAGAGCGAGGACGCGAACATGATCGTCGAGGCGATCCGCGCGGCGCAGCGCGGTGAGCAGTACGTCTCCGCCGAGCTCGACCTGGCCATCAACAGCGGCGACGTCGGCGGCGTGCCGAAGCTCAGCGCGCAGGAGCGCCGCGTGATGGCGCTGTACGGCGGTGGCGAACCGGTGAAGAGCGTCGCGTACCAGCTCGGCATCTCCGAGGAGACGGCGAAGAGCTACCTCAAGCGCATCCGCGAGAAGTACCGCGTGGCGGGCTTCGACGTCGGCACGAAGGTCGCGCTGCGGAAGCGCGCGATCACCGACGGCATCATCGTGCAGGACGGCAGCCCGGTCGGGCTCTGACCGCACCACACGACGGACGGGAGGCCCGTGGCGACACCGCCACGGGCCTCCCGTCCGTCGTGTGGGCGCGTCGTCGTCGCGGGTCGGGCTCTTGATCCGTCAGTGCGCCGCGACCCCTCCGCGAAAGCGACAGGCTCCCGCGGACGATCCACGGAAGCCTGTCGCTCTCCCGGTGTCGCTGATCGCCGTACGGCCGCTGGAGCCGCGCTCGGCGGGCCCCAGCGGAGCGTCGGCGCATGCAACTGCGTCGGCACGGCAAGATGTGCTCGTGTCCGATCTCACTCGCCCGCGCGCAGCAGCCCGTCGCGCACGTGGGGTCGGACGGCACGCGCGCCGCTCCACGGGTCGACGTCCCCTCGTGCTCACCGTCCTGGCGCTGGCGACGTACGTCGTCCTGCTCGTGCTCGTGATCGGGACGGCCACCGTGGCGGTGTCGCGCTACTCCGGGCGCGACGAGCCGGTGCACTGGGGCAGCTTCCGTCTGACCGAGCCCGACTGTTCACGGGACCGGAGCGGGAAGGTGTCCTGCCTCTGGTACGGCACGTGGACTCCGGACGACGGGTCGCGTCCGATCCGCGACGTCCAGTACGACGGAGGATCCCTGGACCCGGAGGACCCACCCGTCGGGGACGTCCGGACCGGCTACCGCGACAGCGACCTGCTCGACGCCGAGCCGGGCACCGTGTGGAACGCAGACGACATCGACTCGACCTGGGTCACCCCCGCCATCGTCGCCGGGGTATGCGCCCTGCTGCTGACGTTCCTGGTCTTCGACTGGGGCGATGCCGGACGACTGCGACGGTGGTGGCAGCGTCGCAGGGCGGAGTCCGGACGGTGATCGGGCAGCGATCCCGATGGACGCGAGCGGCGCCTCGCCCGGGCACGGCGGTGTGTCAGGCCGTCGGCACCGGCGCAGTGATCGGTCCGGTCGACGGCGATGGCGACCGCAGCGCGGCGCGACGGTCCGTCCGCCGCTCGACGCCGTAGCTGACCATCGTCACGAGCAGGCCGAGCAGTGCCAGGACGATGCCGAGCCACGCCGGGGCGAGGAACCCGAAGCCGGCGGCGATGACCGCCCCGCCGAGTGCTGCGCCGAGCGAGTTGCCGATGTTGAACGCCGAGTGGTTCAGGGCTGCGGCGATCGTTCGGGCGTCGCCGGCGACGTCCATGAGGCGCGACTGGACGGCCGGCGGGATCGCCGACGAGGTCGCCCCGAGCAGGAACGCACCGAGGAACACGCCCCACACCCACTGCGCCGTGAAGACCGTCACGAGGAGCGCACCGATGAGCGCGAGCATGCCGATGTAGATCGTGCGCTTGACGCTGTGGTCGGCCAGGTGCCCGCCGAGCACCCCACCGACGACCATGCCGAGACCGACGACCACGAGCACGAGCGGCACGGCGGACTCGGGCAGCCCGGTGACGTTCTGCACGAGTGGCGAGATGTACGAGTAGACGGCGAAGAACCCGCCGAAACCCACGGCCCCGAGGCCCATCACGATCCAGAGCTGCGGCGAGCGGAACGCCCGGAGCTCGCGTCCGATGGTCGCGTGCTCGTCGGCGGCGCTGCGCGGGACGAACGCTGCAACGGCCAGGAAGGTCAGGGCGAACAGCAGCGAGACCACGCCGTAGGCGATGCGCCAACCGGCGTTCTGCCCGATCCAGGTGATCGCGGGCACACCGACCACGTTGGCGATCGACAGGCCGAGCATCACCATCGCGATGCCCTTGCCACGCTTGCCCGGGCCCATGATCTCGCCGGCGACGATGGAGGCGATGCCGAAGTAGGCACCGTGGGGCAGACCGGCGACGAAGCGCGCGACGAGCACGAGCCCGAAGTTCGGCAGGACCGCGCTCGCGACCGTGGCGACCACGAAGCCGACGAGCAGCACGAGGATCAGACCCTTGCGCGGGAACGTGGCGGAGACCGCCGCGATCGTCGGCGCCCCGACCACCACGCCGAGGGCGTAGGCGCTGACGAGCCAACCGGCGTGCGCGACCCCGGCGGCGGGATCAGCCGCGTACTGCGCGGGCAGCAGCGCTTCGGCGATGTTCGGCAGCAACCCCATCGCGACGAACTCGGTGGACCCGATGGCGAAGCCACCGAGGGCGAGGGCGATGAGGGCGAACGCGCGCTGCGTCGGCGTGGTGAGCGTCATGCGACCTGTCTGGATCGGGAGGGGCGTTGATTGGGCGAGGGCCGGTGGTCCCGACGCGCGCCAGGACCTCGGCCGGGCCGTCACGTCTCAGTGAGCACCGGAGCGGTCCCGCTGCTCTCGGACTGCGCACGGCGGTGGTGCAGCAGCCGCACGGCGGCGGGATCAGCGGCGGGGTCGGTCCGTGTTCGGCGTCGAACGTCCCGAGCGCACCTGCAGTGGCCCGGTCCCAGCAGTGTAGACCGCTCCAAACGACCGACGGAAGACGCCGGTCCGAATCGATTCGACATCGGCGCAGGACGGCCGACTGGCGATCAGGGCGTCGCCACGATGGGCGGACCTCAGGCCGCGCGGCGCTCCTCGTCCACGGACCCGGCCGACACGGGCTCGGGCAGCTCGTCGCGGTGGACCCACCCGGACCCGCACTCGGTGCAGCTCGCCCAGGCGTTGCCGCCCTGCTCGTCGCTGTCGATGACGACCGTCTGCAGGTCGCAGTCGGGGCACCAGCCGTCGTGCATCATCACGCGCTCCTCGTCGTCGTCCGGTCCAGCTCGAACCGCCGTTGCGGCTCGACGGCTCCCATGAGACACCCGACCACCGACAACACCGGGAGCCGCTCGGCGTGTCCTGCAGCTCCCAGCGGGAGTACGATGGCGGCATGGGGTGGTGGATCGTGACCGGTGTCGTCCTGCTCGCGGCGGTCGGGCTGTGGCTGTGGATGCACCACCTGACCGACCTCGGTTCCCGCTCGCGGCAGTACGAGGGCAGCGACCCCGAGATCGCCGAGGCGCTCCGGCAGGCCGAGCGCGACCGCAACGCCGGCCGCATGTACCCCTGAGGACGGTCGCCTAGTCGCCGAGTGCCGCCTCGAGCCGCTCGAGCTTCCCGTCGATCTCCCCGGTGTGCCCGGGGCGGATGTCGGCCTTGAGCACGAGCGACACCCGCGTGCCGTGGGCGCCGACGGCTTCGGTCGCGCGCTTGACGACGTCCATGACCTCGTCCCACTCCCCCTCGATCTCGGTGAACATCGACGAGGTGCGGTTCGGCAGCCCGGACTCGCGGACGACCCGCACCGCTGCGGCGACCGCGTCGTGCACGGACCCGTCCGACGATGCCGAGGGACCACCGGACGGAGCGACGGAGAACGCGACGATCATGCGTCCATCCTGCCCCGGTCGACTCCCCCGTGCACTGGCGGCTCGACCGTCGACGCCGAAGGACGCCCGGACGGACGCGCAGCCGGGGGACGCACCGCCGGACCGCCGGGCGCCGGGACCGACGACCGCCGGGCGAGCCGCACCAGCACGACGACCGCCCACACGAGCACGACGACCTCGAGCACGTTCCGCACCGTGAGCACGGACACCATCCACGGGCGCACCGCGAGCAGCTGGTCGTAGAACCCCGGGTATATGACCTGCGTCAGCAGCGCCAGGGGCAGCAGCCCGATCGCGACCGGCAGGAAGCGCCGTGCGCTCGGGTACCCGGCGACGAGTCCCCACACGACGGGGACCGCGTACCACCCTACGTACTGCGGCGACCCGACCTTGTTCACCGCGATCAGCGTCGCGACGAACAGCAGTGCGAGGACCGGCGCCACCTCGGTCCGTCGGGCGCCCCGCCGGACCGCGAGCAGCGCGAGGAGCACGCCGCCGGTCACGAGCAGCGCCATCAGCGGCGTCGACAGGGCCGCGGCCGCGTGGGTGCCCGCGCCGGACACCTCGAACGTCAGGATCTCGCGGTCGTAGTACACCGCCGCTCCGGGCACTCCGAGCGCCGCAGCCCACATGAAGGGCGTCGCGAGCGGCGCCTCGATCTGCAGTGCCCGGTCGCTCTGCTCGCCCACGAAGGACAGCAGGTGCGACGCTCCCCCGTAGAGCACGTCGACGAGCACGATCAGCCCGGTCACGACGAGGGCCCCGGTCACGACCGCACCCCGGTGTCCCCGACGCAGCAGCACGAGGACGCCGACGAGCGCAGCCGGCCACACCTTCGTCCACGCCGCAGCGGTGAAGAGCGCCGACGCGACCGCAGGGCGGGTCACGACGAAGGCGACACCGACCAGGGCGAGCGCGGTGGCCACGGTGTCGATCCGTCCGAGCGCGATCGGGCCGAGCGCGAGCAGGAACACGAGCCACCACCAGACGACCCGCACGCCGAACGCGCGGAACCGCCAGAGGAAGGCGCAGGCGACCGCATCGAGCAGCACCATGAGGGCGAGCCAGCCCGTCGCGATCGCGGCCGTACCGCCGAGCGTCGCCGCGGCCATCGGCACGAGGGCGAACACCGGGTAGACCCAGTCGGTGTCGACGCCGACCCACGAGTGGTCGATCCGCCCGACCTCGATCCACCGCCGGTAGGTGATGGTGACGTCGCCCAGCGGCTGGTTCGGCACGGTCGTGGCGAGCCACCACAGCACGGCGTGGACGAGCACGAACACCACGGCGAGCGAGACGCCCTCGACCCACCGGAACCGCTGCTGCACCGTGCGAGCGTAGCGGGCGGACCCACAGGCTCCCCTGAGGAGGACGTGTCACCGTTCCCGGGTGAGTCCCGATCCCCGCCGTCGCCACGCCACCCGCACGCCCCTCGTCTGGGCCGGGATCGTCCTGCTCGTCGCGGTGCTCGCCGTCGTCGGTGTCGCCGTCGGCACGAACGTCTACACATCGGGCGAGAACGCGAAGGCTTCGGCCGCACCCTCCGTCGCTGCGAGTCGGACTCCCTCCACGCTCGACACGGCCGACCTCGCCGGCGACTGGACGGTGGGCGGGGACTCCGTGGCCGGGTACCGCGTTCACGAGGTCCTCAACGGCTCCGACGTCACCGTGACGGGCCGGACCGACAGCGTCACCGGTTCCGCGCGGGTCGAGGGGACGTCGATCACCGAGGCGACCGTGACGGTGCAGGTCGCCGACATCGCGACCGACTCCGCACAGCGCGACTCGTACTTCCGCGACTCCGCCCTCGACGTCTCGGCCTTCCCGCAGGCGACGTTCACCCTCACCGAGCCGGTCGCCGACGCGGTCCCGAGCGGCTCCGGCACGACCGAGGTCCGAGCCGACGGCGAGCTCACGCTGCACGGCGTCACGAAGACGGTCCGGGCGGACCTGCAGATCGGGCTCGACGGCGACGGCGTCGCGATCTCCGGCACGGTCCCGATCACGTTCTCGGACTTCGGGGTGCAGGCCCCCGACCTCGGCTTCGTCAAGGTGGACGACGCCGGCGCCGTCGAGTTCCTGGTGCACGCGACGCCCGCGTCCTGACGCGGCGGGAACGGCCCTCACGTCCTGACGCGACCCCGCACCGGACGGGAGGCGCGCGGTCGGCCCGCCCCGCGCCTCCCGTCCGCCATCGGTCACGTCCACGACGTCACGCGCGTCGATCGACACGCGTCACGCCGGAAGACGCCCCCGCACGGGATGCGGGCGCACACTGCGACACCCCACGCGTCGATCGACGGGTGCCTCGTCGCAGACCCGCACACGCAGCCGACGGCCGGCCCAGCGTCCTCCTCAGCGCGACGCACCGCGCGCCTACCCCCGCGCGTCGCCGTCGACGACCAGGTCCCGCACCACGCCGCCCAGCTGCTCGATCAACGCCGTCATCGTGAACGGACCACCCTGCGACGCCCGCCGCGCCGCGACCCCGTGCACCACCGCCGCCGTCGCCGCCAGGTGCGCGAGGTCCGACGGCGAGAGCGACGAGCCGGAGGCCTCGGCAGCGCCCTGCCTGGTGGCGACCAGCGCGCCGAGCACCCCGCCGAGCACGTCCCCGGCGCCGGCGGCCGCGAGCCACGGGGTCGCCGACGACGCCACGAGCCGGACCGACCCGTCCGGCGTGGCCACGTGCGTGTCCGACCCCTTGAGCAGCACCACGCTCCCGGTCCGCTCCGCGGCACGCAGCGCAGCCACGGCCGGGTCTCGTTCGACGGTCTCGCGCGAGGTCTCGAGCACCGGCGCGAGCTCCCCCGCGTGCGGCGTCAGGACCGCGAGCGGACCGAGGTCGACGAGCGGGATCGCCCCGGCGTCCACCACGACCGGGACGCCGTCGTCCGACGCGTGCCCGAACGCGTCCGCGGTCGCGGGGTCGAGCGCACCGAGGGAATCGGCGGAGATCCCCGAGCCGACGAGCCAGGCCTGCACCCGACCGACGCCCGAGACGACCTCGGGGCGACGGGTGAGCACGTGGTCGGTCGCCCGCGCCGGACCGACGTAGCGGACCATGCCGACACCGCTGTGCACCGCGGCGTCCACGCCCATCACGGCGGCGCCCGGGTACCGGTCGGAGCCGGTCGCGACGCCGAGCACACCCCGGCGGTACTTGGTCGACTCGCCGTGCGGGGCGGTGGTCCAGGCGGCGGCGTCGGTCGGGGCGAAGGGGACGAAGTCGTTCACGACCGCCACGTTACGGTGGAGGGCATGAGCCTGTTCCTGCCCGGTCGCGTGGTGGTCTTCGACTACGGCGAGGTGATCAGCCGGACGCCGCACGGCGCGTGGGACGCCCTCGTCGCGATGACCGGCGTACCCGCGGACGAGCTGCTGCCGGTCTACCAGGAGCTCCGGCACGACCTCGACCGCGGCGACCTCACGGTGCTCGAGTACTGGCGCGCGATCGCCGCCAGGACCGGACGGAGCTGGAGCGTCGCGGACGTCCACCGGTTCTGGGCGGTGGACTTCACCGGGTGGTTCGAGGTCGACCCCGAGACCTTGGCGATCGTCGAGGAGCTGCACGACGCCGGCACACGCCTCGCCCTGCTCTCGAACGCCGGACGCGACTTCGGCGACCCGTACCGGTGGTCCCCGATGGGGTCGATGTTCGAGACGGTCGTGGTGAGCGCGGAGGAGCACGTCCTCAAGCCCGACGCATCCGTCTACCGCACGACGTGCGAGCGCCTGGGAATCACGCCCGGACAGATGGTGTTCGTGGACAACAGGGCCGAGAACGCCGCCGGCGCAGACGCGATCGGGGCGGTCGGTCACCACTTCACGTCGCCGTCAGGACTGCGGGCCTTCCTGCAGGACCTGGCGGCACGGACCACCGAAGGAGCACCCGCGTGACGCACGCCCTGTTCGACCCGATCACCGTCCGCGACCTGACCGTCCGCAACCGGCTCTGGGTCTCCCCGATGTGCCAGTACTCGGTCGAGCAGCAGGACGGCGTCCCGACGCAGTGGCACCTCGTGCACCTCGGCGGCTTCGCCAAGGGCGGTGCCGGCGCGGTCGTCGTCGAGGCCGCGGGCGTCGTGCCCGAGGGCCGGATCAGCCCGCAGGACGTCGGACTGTGGAACGACGAGCAGCGCGACGCCTTCCGACCGATCGTGGACTTCCTGCACACGCAGGGCGCCGCAGCGGGCATCCAGCTCGCCCACGCCGGTCGCAAGGCCTCGACGTACCGCCCCTGGTCCGAGACCTCGGGCAGCGTGCCGGAGTCCGAGGGCGGCTGGGCGACGGTCGCCCCGTCCGCCGTGGCCTTCGACGGGTACGCGGAGCCGCGCGAGCTGGAGGCCGAGGACATCCGCGTCGTCGCGCTCGCCTTCGCGGCTGCCGCCCGACGCGCGGTCGAGGCCGGCTTCGACCTGGTCGAGCTGCACGCGGCCCACGGCTACCTGCTGCACCAGTTCCTCTCGCCGCTGAGCAACCACCGCACGGACACGTACGGCGGGTCGCTCGAGAACCGTGCCCGGGCGCTGCTCGAGACGATCGACGCCGTCCGCGCCGAGGTCGGCGAGGGCTTCCCCGTGGTCGTCCGGTTCTCGGCCACCGACTGGGTCGACGGCGGCCTGACCGTCGAGGACACCGTGCAGGTCGCCCGCTGGGCCGCCGAGCACGGCGCCGACCTGGCGGACGTCTCCACCGGCGGCAACGTCGCGAAGGCGCCGATCCCGGTCGGTCCCGGCTACCAGGTGCCGTTCGCCGAGCGGGTGAAGCGCGACGCCGGCATCGGCACGATCGCGGTCGGCATGATCTCCACCGCGTTCCAGGCCGAGCAGGTCGTCGCCACCGGCCAGGCGGACGTCGTGATGGTCGGGCGCGAGTTCCTCCGCGACCCCGCCTTCGCCCTGCGGGCCGCCGCCGAGCTCGGCCTGACGCTCGACTACGAACCGCAGCAGTACCACCGCGCGCGCGTCACGGCGTAGGCCGGTCCGCGCGACGCGGGTCGCGCCTCCCGTCCGGTCACCTCGCACCGGTCGGGAGGCGCGGCACCCTTCCTGTACGTCCTCTCGGCTCCGCCACCGCTCACCCACTACGATGTTGACCACTGTGGACGATCCTCCGAATCCTTCTTCGCCTTCCCACTCATCCGGCGCTCACTCGGTGAGCAGCCCCGCTTCCCCTGTGCCAGGGGGCGGAGAATGAGTCCCCTCGACATCGTCATGCTGGTCGGCGGCATCCTGCTGACCCTCGGTACCGGCGTCTTCGTCGCTTCCGAGTTCGCGCTCGTGAACCTCGACCGCGCCGAGGTCGAGGCCCGGCGTGACCGCGGCGAGTCCGGCCTGGCGCCGGTGATCGCGGCGCTGAAGGTCACCTCGACGCACCTGTCGAGCGCACAGCTCGGCATCACGCTGACGACGCTGCTGACGGGCTACCTGCTCGAGCCGTCGATCGCGACGCTGCTCGAGGCGCCGTTCCTGGCGATGCAGCTCCCCGAGGCGGTCGTCGAGACCGTCGGGTCGATCGTCGCGCTCGTCATCGCGACGCTGCTGTCGATGATCCTCGGCGAGCTCGTCCCGAAGAACTTCGCGCTCGCGCTGCCGCTGCAGACCGCGAAGCTCGTCGTGCCGATCCAGGTCGCCTTCACCACGGTGTTCAAGCCCGCGGTCGCCGTGCTGAACGGCACCGCGAACGCCGTCCTGCGCTCGATCGGCATCGAACCGCAAGAAGAACTCTCAGGTGCCCGGAGCGCCGAGGAGCTCAGCTCCCTGCTCCGCCGTTCGGCGTCCGAGGGCTCGCTCGAGCAGGACACCGCGACGCTGCTCCAACGCACCATCGCCTTCTCGGAGCTCAGCGCGAGCGACGTCATGACGCCGCGGCCGCGCCTGTCGACCATCCGCGTCTCGGAGTCCGCCGACGACGTCATCGCGCTCGCCCGTCGCACCGGCTTCAGCCGCTTCCCCGTCATCGAGGAGGACGCGGACGACGTCGTCGGCATCGTGCACGTCAAGCAGGCCGTCGCGGTCCCGCGCGAGAAGCGCCCCGAGGTGCCGGTCGGTGCCCTGATGACCGAGGCCGAGCGCGTGCCGGAGACCATGCCCGGCGACACCCTGCTCGCCGAGGTCCGGAGCCGTGGCTACCAGATGGTGATCGTCGTCGACGAGTACGGCGGCACCGCCGGCGTCGTGACGCTCGAGGACCTCGTCGAGGAGATCGTCGGCGAGGTGTCCGACGAGCACGACCGGGCACGGATCGACGTCGTGCGCTCCCGCGGCTGGCTGACCTTCCCCGGTCTGCTCCGGCCCGACGAGCTCGAGGACCGCGCGGGCGTGACGGTCCCCGAGGACGGCCCGTACGAGACCGTCGGCGGGTTCATCATGTCCTCGCTCGGGCGCCTGCCCGCGGTCGGTGACGAGGTCGCGCTCGACGACGGTGTCTTCCGTGTCGAGCGGCTGGACGGCCGCCGGGTCGACCGCGTCCGCTGGACCCCGAACCACCCCGACCCCGTCCCGACGTCGGGGAACAGCACGACCGGCAGCACCGCCGACGCGCAGCGCCCGGCCACCGGGATCATCATCCCCGTCACGAAGGAGGGCTCCCGATGAGCGCCGCGTCCGTGCACGACGGCATGGTCGTCCTCGCCGCCGGTGAGTCCGCGTCGAGCAGCTCCGACTGGTGGGGCATCTTCTGGCTCGTCGTCCTGCTGCTCGGCAACGCCTACTTCGTCGCCGCCGAGTTCGCCGTCATCTCCGCCCGCCGCTCGCAGATCGAACCGCGCGCCGAGGCCGGCTCCAAGGCAGCCCAGATGACGCTCGCCGCGATGGAGCACGCCACCCGCATGCTCGCGACCACGCAGCTCGGCATCACGGTGTGCTCGCTCCTCATCCTCAACGTGTCCGAGCCGGCGATCCACCACCTGCTCGAGGTCCCGCTCGGGCTGACCGGCTGGAGCGTCGAGGTGATCGGCACCGTGGCGTTCGTCTTCACCCTGCTGCTCGTCTCCTTCCTGCACGTGGTGTTCGGCGAGATGGTCCCGAAGAACATCTCGTTCTCGATGCCCGACCGCGCCGCGCTGCTGCTGGTCCCGACGCTCTGGTACATCGGTCACGCCCTGCACTGGGTGATCGTCGGCCTGAACGAGACCGCGAACGCCGTGCTCCGGTTGTTCAAGGTGGAACCGAAGGACGAGGCCGTCAGCGCCTTCACCGTCGAAGAGGTCCAGACGATCGTCGAGCAGTCCCGTCGCGAGGGCACCCTGACCGACGACGGCAAGCTCGCCATGGCGTTCGAGTTCACGGAGAAGAAGGTCAAGGACGTCGCCGTGCCGATGTCCGACCTGGTCACGCTCCCCGAGGACGCCACCCCCGAGGACGTCGAGCGGGCGGTCGCCCAGCGCGGCTTCTCGCGGTACGTGCTCGTCGGCGACGACGGCGACCCGACGGGCTACGTGCACGTGAAGGACGTCATCGACCTGCGCCCGGACGAGTTCGACGTGCCGGTGCCCCCGAAGCGGATCCGGCAGCTCATCTCGCTGTACACGGACATGGACCTCGAGGACGCCCTCGCGACCATGCGCGCCGCCGGCCGCCACGTGGCGCGGGCGTTCGACGCCGAGGGGCGCACGATCGGCGTGCTGTTCCTCGAGGACATCCTCGAGGAACTCGTCGGCGAGGTCGAGGACGCGACCCGACGGCGCTAGACGCGGCCGACTGACGGACGGGAGGACGGTGCCAGCTGGCACCGCGCCTCCCGTCCGTCGGTTGGTCGCGTCCCGTCTGCTCGGTCCCTTCCGCGAGAGCGACAGACCACCGCTGACGGTTCGCGCCGATCTGTCGCTCTTGCGGAACGGTCCAGGCGCTGGCGCGAGCAGCCGAGCCGCAGCCGCGACCGCAGCCGCGCCCCGCTACCAGCTCACGGGGAGCGGCTTGCCCTCCTCGTAGCCGGCGGCCGACTGGATGCCGACGAGGGCCCGGTCGGCGAACTCGGCGAGCGAGGACGCCCCCGCGTACGTCGCGGAGCTGCGGATGCCCGTGGTGATCATGTCGAGGAGGTCCTCGACGCTCGGACGCTCCGGGTCGAGGTAGATCGTCGACGACGAGATGCCCTCGGCGAAGAGCGCCTTGCGTGCGCGCTCGTACGGGTCGAGGCGCTCGAAGCGCTCCCGCACCGCCTTCGCCGACGCCATGCCCCAGCTCTCCTTGTAGGCCTTGCCCGCGGCGTCGCGACGGAGCACGCCCGGCGCCTCGAGCGTGCCGGCGAACCACGAGCCGATCATCACGCTCGATGCACCGGCTGCCAGGGCGAGCGCGACGTCGCGCGGGTAGCGGACCCCGCCGTCGGCCCAGACGTGCGCGCCGAGCGACCGGGCGGCCGCGGCGGTCTCGAGCACGGCGGAGAACTGCGGACGACCGACGGCCGTCATCATGCGGGTGGTGCACATGGCGCCCGGCCCGACACCGACCTTGATGATCGTCGCCCCGGCGTCGACCAGGTGCGCGACCGCGTCGGCGGTGACGACGTTGCCCGCGACGATCGGCAGGCCGAGGCCGAGCGCCGACACGGTGCGGAGCGCCCGGAGCATGCCCTCCTGGTGTCCGTGCGCGGTGTCGAGCACGAGCACGTCGACCCCGGCAGCCGCGAGGGCCTTCGCCTTCGCGGCGACGTCGCCGTTGATGCCGACCGCCGCGGCGACCCGGAGTCGGCCTGCACCGTCGACGGCCGGCGTGTAGATGTCCTGGCGGATCGCGCTCGTCTGACTGGTGGTACCCACGACGCGGCCGTGCCGGACGACGGGTGCGAAGTCGACCTCGGCTGCCGAGAGCACGTCGTACACGTGCCGCGGGGTGCCGGCGTCCTCGGCGTCGATCGCCGTCGACGGCCCGTGCAGCAGGTCACCGATCGTGGCGTCCGCTCCGGCGGTGCCGAGCCGGGCTGCCGGCACGCAGCCGAGGTACTCCCCCGCGTCGTCGCGCACGACCACCCCGCGACCGGCGACGGGCAGGAGCTGCTCGAGCGCCTCGGCGACGGTGGTGTCAGCGCGCATGTCGTAGGCGGTGTCGAAGTCGACCGGCTGCTCCTTGACCCAGCGGATCGCCGCGTCGAGGTCCTGCAGGTGCATGTCCTGCGGCAGCACGCCGAGACCGCCGCGGCGGGCCAGGGTCGCCGCGAGGCGCGGACCCGTGACCGAGTTCATGTTGGCGCTGACGATCGGGATCGTCGCGCCGGTGCCGTCGTTCGTGGCGAGGTCCACGTCGAAGCGGCTCGTCACCCCGGACCGGCTCGGGACGAGGAAGACGTCGGAGTAGGTCAGGTCGTGCGTCGGCCGCGTCTCGTAGAACCTCATGGGTGCCACTGTACGGCTCCGCAGCCGCGCCGACACGTCACGGCCGTGCCGCCGCAGGCCCGCTCGGTCGCGGCTCCGCGGGTGCCGCCGGGCCGCTCCGGCGAGGCTCCGCTGTCCCCGTCGGACCGCTCCGGCGAGGCTCCGGGGTGCACCGCTGCGCGACACCCGTCGCCCGCTGCTCCGGTCCGGCGGACCGCTCCGGTCCGACACGCGCGGACGCGGCCGGGAGGCGCGGCGCGCGTCCGACGGTCACCGAACGGTCGGCGCGGAACGGCTAGGCTTGCGGCCAGTGCGGAGCAGGGTTGCCCCGCACGACACACACGAGCATCTATCGACGGAGAGTGGGCGATCGGCTGTGTCGAGCCATCTGACGGGTACGGACGAGACCGCGGGCGAATTCGGGGCGAACGAGTGGCTGGTCGACGAGCTCTACGAGCAGTTCGTCGCCGACAAGGAGTCCGTCGACAAGTCGTGGTGGCCCGTGCTCGAGAGCTACCACCGCTCCCAGACCGGCTCGGCCGCCGGTGGCTCCGCCCCGTCCGGCTCCGCCCCCTCCGGCTCCCCCGTCCCCGCGCAGTCGTCGACCCCCGCTCCGGCGCAGTCGGGCCAGTCGACCACGCAGCAGCCCGCCACGGGTGACGCCCCGGCGGAGGCGAGGTCGGGCGGTCCGATCCAGGCGAAGACGACCTCGCGCCAGCCCACCCCGCAGCCGATCCCGGCCGAGGCCAACGACCAGGCCGACGACCACGAGGAGACCCACGAGGACGTGGCGACCCCGCTCCGGGGCATGGCGAAGACCCTCGCCTCGAACATGGACGCCTCGCTCACGGTCCCCACGGCGACCAGCGTCCGGACGATCCCGGCGAAGCTGATGATCGACAACCGCATCGTCATCAACAACCACCTGCGTCGAGCCCGCGGCGGCAAGATCTCCTTCACGCACCTGATCGGGTGGGCGATGGTGCAGGCGCTGCAGGACTTCCCGAGCCAGAACGTCTTCTACGAGGAGCGCGACGGCAAGCCCTTCGTGGTCGAGCCCGCGCACGTGAACCTCGGCATCGCGATCGACGTCCCGAAGAAGGACGGCACCCGCTCGCTCCTCGTCCCGAGCATCAAGCGTGCCGAGACCCTGACCTTCGGCCAGTTCCTCGCCGCCTACGAGGACCTCGTCAAGCGCGCACGTGACAACAAGCTCACGCCGGCGGACTTCCAGGGCACGACGATCTCGCTGACCAACCCGGGCGGCATCGGGACCGTGCACTCGGTCCCGCGCCTGACGAAGGGCCAGGGGTCGATCATCGGCGCCGGCGCGCTCGAGTACCCGGCGCAGTTCCAGGGCTCGGCGACGAAGACCCTGGTGGAGCTCGGCGTCGGCAAGACCATCACGCTGACGAGCACCTACGACCACCGCGTCATCCAGGGCGCCGGCTCGGGCGAGTACCTGAAGAAGGTCCACGAGCGGCTCATCGGCGAGCACGGCTTCTACGAGGGCATCTTCTCGGCGCTGCGCATCCCCTACAAGCCGATCCAGTGGGCGAACGACATCAACGTCGACCTGGCCCACCGCGTCAACAAGACGTCCCGCGTGCAGGAGCTCATCAACAGCTTCCGGGTGCGCGGACACCTGATGGCGGACATCGACCCGCTCGAGTACCGGCAGCGCACGCACCCGGACCTCGAGCTCGAGAACCACGGGCTGACGTTCTGGGACCTCGACCGCGAGTTCGTCACCGGCGGCCTGGCCGGCACCACGACGGCACCGCTCCGCGACGTGCTGGGCATCCTGCGTGACGCGTACTGCCGCACCGTCGGTGTCGAGTACATGCACATCCAGGACCCGGAGCAGCGCCGCTGGGTGCAGGGCCACATCGAGGTGCCGTACTCGAAGCCGTCGAAGGACGAGCAGCTCCGCGTCCTCGGCAAGCTCAACGAGGCCGAGGCGTTCGAGACCTTCCTGCAGACGAAGTACGTCGGCCAGAAGCGCTTCTCGCTCGAGGGCGGCGAGTCGACCATCGCGTTCCTCGACACCCTCATCCAGCACGCCGCCGGCGCCGGCCTCGACGAGGTCGCGATCGGCATGGCCCACCGCGGCCGCCTCAACGTGCTGACGAACATCGCCGGCAAGACCTACGGACAGATCTTCCGCGAGTTCGAGGGCTCGTCGCTGCCGGGCTCCGTGTCGGGTCAGGGCTCCGGCGACGTGAAGTACCACGTCGGCACCGAGGGCGTGTTCCGCGCGTCGGACGGCTCGAGCATCCCGGTCACGATCGCGGCGAACCCCTCGCACCTCGAGGCGGTCGACGGCGTGCTCGAGGGCATCGTCCGGGCCAAGCAGGACCGCACCCCGCCCGGCACGTTCGGCGTGCTGCCGGTGCTCGTGCACGGTGACGCGGCCATGGCCGGCCAGGGCGTCGTCGTCGAGACCCTGCAGATGTCGCAGCTCCGCGGCTACCGCACGGGCGGCACGGTGCACCTCGTGATCAACAACCAGGTCGGCTTCACCACGCCCCCCGAGTCCGCGCGCAGCTCGGTCTACTCCACCGACGTCGCGAAGACGATCCAGGCGCCGATCTTCCACGTCAACGGGGACGACCCCGAGGCCGTCGCCCGCGTCGCCGAGCTCGCCTTCGCCTACCGCGAGGAGTTCCACCGCGACGTCGTGATCGACCTCGTCTGCTACCGCCGCCGCGGCCACAACGAGGGCGACGACCCCTCGATGACCCAGCCGCTCATGTACAACCTCATCGAGGCGAAGCGCTCCGTCCGCACCCTGTACACCGAGGCACTCGTCGGCCGCGGCGACATCACGCAGGAGGAGTACGACGAGGCGCACCGCGACTTCCAGGACCGCCTCGAGCGTGCCTTCGCCGAGACCCACGAGGCGCAGACCGGCACGATGCCCGTCATCACGACGGACGACGACGGCGCCGTGGACGGCCTCGAGCGCCCGACCGCACAGCGCGACGACGCCGAGGTCGAGGTGCACGACACGGCGATCTCCGAGGAGCTCGTCCGGGCCATCGGCGACGCGCACAGCAACCCGCCCGCGGGCTTCTCGATCCACCCGAAGCTGCAGCAGCTGCTCACCAAGCGCACCGAGATGACCCGCTCCGGCGGCATCGACTGGGCCATGGCGGAGCTCATGGCGATCGGGTCCGTGCTGGTCGAGGGCAAGCCCGTCCGACTCGCCGGACAGGACGCCCGACGCGGCACCTTCGTGCAGCGCCAGGCGGTCTTCCACGACCGGGTGAACGGCCAGGAGTGGCTGCCGCTCGCCAACGTCGCCGAGGACCAGGCGCGCCTGTACATCTACGACTCGCTGCTCAGCGAGTACGCGGCGATGGCGTTCGAGTACGGCTACTCGGTCGAGCGTCCCGAGGCGCTCGTGCTCTGGGAGGCGCAGTTCGGCGACTTCGCGAACGGCGCACAGACCGTCATCGACGAGTTCATCTCGTCCGCCGAGCAGAAGTGGGGCCAGCGCTCCGGACTGGTGCTCCTGCTCCCCCACGGCTACGAGGGCCAGGGGCCGGACCACTCGTCGGCCCGCATCGAGCGCTACCTGCAGCTCTGCGCCGAGGACAACATGATCGTCGCGCGGCCCTCCACCCCGGCGTCGTGGTTCCACCTGCTCCGTCGCCAGGCGTGGGCGCGCCCGCAGAAGCCGCTCGTCGTGTTCACGCCGAAGGCGATGCTGCGTCTGCGCCAGGCGACGAGCCCGGTCGAGGCGTTCACCAGCGGGTCCTTCCGCGAGGTGCTCGACGACGACCGCGTGACCGACAAGGGCGCCGTCCGCCGCGTCGTGCTGCACTCGGGCAAGGTGCACCACGACCTCCGCGCCGAGCTCGACAAGTCCGGTGCGACCGACGTCGCCCTGGTCCGGCTCGAGCAGCTCGCGCCGCTCCCCCTCGAGGAGCTGCTGCAGGTGCTCGCGGGCTACCCACAGGCCGAGGTCGTCTGGGCGCAGGAGGAACCGGAGAACCAGGGCGCCTGGCCGTTCGTCTGCATGAACCTCTCGCCGCACCTCGACGGCCGCCCGCTCTCCGTGGCCTCCCGCCCGGCGAGTGCCGCACCGGCGACGGGCTCGTCGAAGCGCTCCGCGGGCGAGGCCGCCGACGTGGTGCGGAAGGCGCTCGGCTGACCCGACGCACCCCCTGACGGACGATGCGCCCCGGTCCTCCGGGGCGCATCGGTCGTCCGGGAACGCGAACTCGCGTCCGGTCGCGGGCGCGGCGCGCGGGCGCGGCTACCGGAGCTTCGTGTAGCGGACGCCGGCCTCGTGGTACCCGCGCTTCTGGTAGAAGCGGTGCGCACTGTCGGTCGCCGCGGCCGACACCGCGCTGAGCCGGTGGGCCCCTTGCTCGGTGGCCCACGTCTCGAACACGTCGATGAGCGCGGAACCGGTTCCGTGCCTCCTGGCCGACGGGTCCACGACCAGCAGCAGGAGCTGCGCGGTCGGCTCGTCGCTCGCGTACGACCAGGTCACCTGCGCGCCCGCAACCGCCACCGCACGGCCGTCCTCGCCGCGGACCAGCCACGTGCGGTGCCCGGCCTCGGGGACCAGCCGCTCCAGTCGGGCCCGCATCGCGGGCTCGTCGACGACGTGCCCGAGCAGACGGACGAGGGCGGTGACGTCGGCGACGTCCGTGTCGGACCAGGTGGTGATCGACTCGGCGGTGAGGGTCATGGGGCGACCCTACCCAGGACGGGCGTCGTGTGACGACGCGCCGCCGACCCGGACGTCAGTGCGTCGACTGCTCCACGCGGATGCGCGCCAGGATCTCCGTCCGGAGCTGCTCCGGCGCGGTCTCGGCGCAGGCACGCTTCACCGTCTCCATGAGGACGACGCCCACCCGGTGCTCGCTCGTGCAGTCCTCGCAGGACTCCATGTGCTCGCGGATGTCCGCGGCGTCCTCGCGGCAGAGCTCGTCGTGCAGGAACTCCTCGAGCTCGGCCTTGGCCTTCGAGCAGTCGCAGCCGCTCATCGTGCGTCCTTCCCGTCGGTGCGACCAGCGGCCGCAGTCGTGCCCCGGCCCCGCCCGCGCATCGTCGCCGTCGACGCTGCGTCCGGGACGATGCCGGTCTCGCGTGCGTGGTCGGCCAGGAGCCCCCGGAGGAGCCGGCGACCACGGTGGAGACGGCTCATGACCGTCCCCACGGGGGTCTTCATGATGTCGGCGATCTCCTGGTAGGAGAAGCCCTCGACGTCCGCGAAGTACACGGCCATCCGGAAGTCCTCGGGGATCGACTGGAGCGCGTCCTTCACGGCGGAGGACGGCAGGTGGTCGATCGCGTCGGCCTCGGCGGAACGCGCGGAGACGGACTGCGTGACGCTCTCGGCGCCGCCGAGCTGCCAGTCCTCGAGCTCGTCGATCGTGCCCTGGTACGGGTTCCGCTGGTTCTTGCGGTACGTGTTGATGAACGTGTTCGTCAGGATGCGGTAGAGCCACGCCTTGAGGTTCGTGCCCTGCCGGAACTGTCGGAACGCCGCGTACGCCTTGACGAAGGTCTCCTGGACGAGGTCCGACGCGTCGGCCGGGTTGCGGGTCATCCGCATCGCGGCGCCGTACAGCTGGTCCATGAACGGGAGCGCCTGGTCCTCGAACAGCGACCGCAGCTCGGCCTCGGAGACGGTCTTCTCGTCGGCGGGCTCGGGCTCGAGGGCGTCCGCTTCCCCGGACACCGCGTCGAGCTGCGCCTCGGTCTCCTCGACCAGGTCGTGCGGTGCTGCCTGCGGTTCGTCGGTCGTCATCACGGACGAGTCTAGGCCGAGGCCGATCGTCGTCCGCACGGCCGGCAGCGCCGTCCGGTTGCGTTCGAGTGTGACTGTCGCCAATGGTCCTCCCGGTGCGTTCAGTACCCTGGTGAACCGATGGCAGAGTCGACGCATTCCCAGCAGCCCGGTCCCTGGATCGCCCCCCTCGCCCGCGGGCCCCTGCGCGGCGACGTCGCCCTGCCCGGTTCCAAGTCGTTGACGAACCGGGAGCTCGTGCTCGCGGCACTGGCGGACGGCCCCTCGACCATCCGGCTCCCCCTGCACTCCCGCGACTCCGCGCTGATGGTCGCGGCGCTCCGCCAGCTCGGGGTCGGGATCGACGAGGTGGACCCCGCGGACGGCGCGGCACCGAACCCCTACGGCCCGGACCTGCGCATCACGCCCGCACCGATGCACGGCGACGTCGCCGTCGACTGCGGCCTGGCGGGCACCGTGATGCGCTTCCTGCCGCCGCTCGCGGCGCTCGCCACCGGCCCGGTGACCGTCGACGGCGACCCCTACGCCCGGAAGCGCCCGATGGGCGCGATCATCCGCGCGCTCGTGGACCTCGGCGTGGACGTGACGGACGACGGCGACGGTGCCATGCCCTTCTCCTTCACCGGCACCGGCGCGGTCCGCGGGGGTCGGCTCGAGATCGACGCGTCGGCGTCGTCGCAGTTCGTCTCCGGGCTGCTGCTCTCCGCCCCGCGCTTCGACGAGGGCCTGCACCTCACCCACGTCGGCGACCGCCTGCCGAGCCTGCCGCACATCGACATGACGGTCGCGGCGCTCCGTGCACGCGGGGTCCGGGTGGACCAGCCGTCGCTCGGCGAGTGGGTCGTGCAGCCGGGCCCGATCGCCGCGCGTGACGTCGTGATCGAGCCCGACCTGTCGAACGCCGCACCCTTCGCGGCGGCCGCGCTGGTCGCGGGCGGTACCGTCCGGATCCGCACCTGGCCGACCGACACCACGCAGGTGGGTGCCGACCTCGAGACGCTCCTGCCCCTGTGGGGAGCGACCGTCACGCGGGACGGCGACGACCTGGTGTTCGACGGCGGCGTCGGGGTGGCGGGTGGAGCCTCCCTGCCGGGTGTCACCCTCGACCTGACGCGCGGTGGCGAGCTCGCACCGGCGCTCGTCGCGCTGTCGGCCCTGGCCGACGGCCCGAGCGAGATCACCGGGATCGGCCACCTGCGGGGCCACGAGACGGACCGCCTGGCCGCGTTGGCGGCGGACGTGAACCGGTCGGGAGGCTCGGTGCAGGAGCTCGACGACGGCCTGCGGATCACGCCGGCGCCGCTCCACGGGGGTGGCTGGGCCGCGTACGACGACCACCGGATGGCGACCGCGGGCGCCCTCGTGGGCCTCGTCGTCGACGGCGTCGCCGTCGACGACGTCGGCTGCACCGCGAAGACGCTGCCGCAGTTCCCCGAGCTCTGGGCGGACCTCGTGGCGACCGGCTCGGACCCGGGCGCCGACACGGACGGTGCTCCGTCCGACGGGAGCGTGACGTCGTGAGCTGGTGGGACGACGTCGACGGGGACGACGGCGACGAGGACGAGCCGTACGGGCAGTACGAGTCGAAGGTGCGGATCCGACCGAACCCGAAGGGGAACCGGCCCCGCACGAAGACCCGTCCGAGCTACGACGGCGCGCCCGTGGGCTGGGTGACCAACGTCGACCGCGGGCGCTTCGGCGTGCTGGTGTCCGCCGGACAGGACGACGAGCGGGTCATCACCGCGACGAAGGCCCGGGAGCTCGGCAAGAAGTCGGTCGTCACCGGCGACCACGTGTCCCTCGCCGGCGACGTCTCGGGCGACGCCGGCTCGCTCGCGCGCATCGTCAAGGTCGCCGAGCGGTCGACCCTGCTGCGGCGGAGCGCCGACGACAGCGACGAGGTCGAGCGCGTGATCGTGGCGAACGCCGACCAGATGCTGATCGTCGTCGCCGCCGCCGACCCGGAACCGCGCCCGCGGCTCATCGACCGGTACCTCGTCGCAGCGTTCGACGCCGGACTCGACCCGGTGCTCTGCATCACGAAGACCGACCTCGCCGACCCGACACCGTTCCTCGCGCACTTCGCCTGCCTGGACCTGCGGATCGTCACGAGCCGGTCCGACGACGTGCCCTTCGACGCGCTGCACGAGGTGCTCGACGACCAGGTCACCGTCACCGTCGGCCACTCGGGCGTCGGGAAGTCGACGCTCGTGAACGCCATCACCGGGTCCACCCGCGCCACCGGCGTCGTGAACGCGGTGACGGGCCGCGGGCGGCACACCTCGTCGTCGTCGATCGCGCTGCGCGTCCGCGACGGCGGCTGGATCATCGACACCCCGGGCGTGCGGTCGTTCGGACTCGGCCACGTGCAGCCCGAGAACGTCTTCCGGGCCTTCGCCGCCCACGCCGTCGCGGTGCGCGAGCCCGCGGACGGCATCCCGCTCTCCCAGGCGCACGACTGGGAGATCGTCGACCGGGTGCACGACGGGGAGCTCGGGCCGACCGGCGTCGAGCGGCTCGACTCCTTCCGAGCACTGCTCACCGGCATGGGTGCGGACGACCCCGGCGCGGACTGAGCAGCCCGACACCGGGCCGACCGCTCGGCCCGGTCGCGCTGCCGTGCGCAGCGGTGCCGGCTCGGTGCACGCGGGTGTACCGTTGGTCCTCGTGCCCGAAGTTGCAGAACACAACACAGCCCGTCCGGAACCGGTCCACCACGGGGACCACGCAGCGCTGCACCTCCAGCGGAGCACCCGTCCGGTTGCGCTCGCGGCGACGGTCCTGCGCCCCGAGCACCTCGGTCGGACGCTGCGCTCCTTCGGATCGCACATCCTCGTCCCGCTGTTCCTCGCGGTCGGGATGAGCCTGGCCTACCTCGGCGCCTTCCACGCCCCGACCCCGCACGAGCTGCCCGTCGGCATCGTCGGCCAGGGTCCGAGCGCCCAGGTGTTCGCCCAGACGGTCACCGACGGCTCGGACGGCAAGCTGGTCGCGCACGTGGTCGGGTCGACGGACGAGGCAGAACAGCAGGTGCGGGACCGCGACCTCGCCGCCGTGTACGCCCCCGGGACCGACGGTGCGGTGCTCTACGTCTCCACGGCTGCGAGCGAGACCACCGCGACGGCAGCGCAGAAGGTGTTCCTGCCGATCGCGTTCGAGCAGCACCTGCCGTTCAGCGTGCACGACGTCGTCCCCACCGGCGACGAGGACCCCACCGGCCAGGGGCTCTTCTTCCTGCTCGTCGGCCTGAGCGTCGGCGGGTACGCCTCGGCGATCGCCGTCGCCGCGGCGGCCGCGAAGCTCCGCGCGCTCTGGACGGTCGTCGTCGGCGCGGTCACGGCCGGGGTCGTCGCCGGCATCGGGATCCTGGTCGCCGGACCGCTCTACGGCGTCATCCCGGACCACCGGTGGCAGGTCTTCCTGTTCGCGTGGCTGTACGACGCGGTCATCGTGGCCCTCGGCGTCGGCCTGCACCCGCTGCTCGGCCGGTGGACCACCCCGATCCTCACCATGCTCTTCGTCATGCTCAACTTCACGAGCTCCGGCGGGATCTTCCAGCCGTCGTTCCAGCCCGGCTTCTTCGCGGCGCTCAACACGTTCTGGAGCGGCGCCGCGTGGCTCGGCGCCGCGCAGGACCTCGTGTACTTCCCCGAGGCGTCGCTGACCCGATCGGTGGTCGTGCTCGTGCTGTGGCTCGTCGTCGCGGTGCTGCTCGGCGTCCTCGTGCACGGGCTCGCCGGGCGCCGCACGCGCATCGCCCGGGAACGCGCGGTCTCGCGCTCCGAGGAGGAGCAGGTCGTCGCCGCGTAGGGCGCTACCCTGACCTCCGTGGACCTCAGCGCCGACCTGGACTTCGCCCGCTCCCTCGCCGACACCGCCGACGCGATCAGCCTCGAACGGTTCCGCGCCGCCGACCTGCACGTCACGACGAAGGCCGACAGCACGCACGTCACCGACGCCGACCAGGCGGTCGAACGAGCGCTGCGCGAGCGCCTGGCGACCGAGCGCCCGGACGACGCGTTCCTCGGCGAGGAGACGACGGCGGACACCGGCGCGGACGCCCTGAGCGAGGGACACCGTCAGTGGGTCGTGGACCCGATCGACGGGACCGCGAACTACCTGCGCGGCGTCCCGGTCTGGGCGACGCTCATCGCCCTGGCCGTCGACGGCCGCCCGGTGCTCGGCGTGGTCAGCGCCCCGGCGCTCGGCAAGCGGTGGTGGGCCGCCGAGGGCCTCGGCGCACACTCCACGGACGGTCCCCTGCGGGTCTCCGGTGTCGCGGCGCTGTCCGACGCCAGCCTGAGCTACAACAGCATCCAGCAGTGGGACGAGGACGACCGGCTCGACACCCTCGTCGCGCTGTCGCGGAAGGTCTGGCGCACCCGCGCGTACGGCGACATGTGGTCGTACATGCTCGTCGCCGAGGGGGTCCTCGACGTCGCTGGCGAACCGGACCTGAAGCCGTGGGACATCGCGGCCCTCGTGCCGATCGTCGAGGAGGCCGGTGGTCGCTTCACCTCCCTCGACGGCGACCCGGGCCCGTGGCACGGCAGCGCGCTCGCCACGAACGGCCTCGTGCACGACGCCGTGGTCGACGTCATCCGTCGCTCGTAGCCCGAACAGGGCCGCCCGGGTGTCGGACCGTCCGGGCGGTGTACCCCGCTTGTCCCCTGGGCGAGGCCGACACCCCGGCGTCGGACCCCCGGACGGGGGCGGTGACCCCCCGGACTGGGGCCAGGCGAGTCGGACACTCTGCTGACGGCCCTCCCGACGCGTCCGATGGCCGGGTTATCGTGCTCACGGCTGATCTGGCGCACCGGGTTCCCTAGACCCGGCCCGTGTCGGGCCAGTCGTCCATTACTCGTCCGAAAACCCTGACCCGAGGGGTGGTCCAGACGATGACTTCATCGTTCCCAGGCGGAACCGAGTGCACCCTCACTCGTCGTCCGCGCTATCTCACCGACAGCCCTGGCGTGCGCTCCGTCGCCGCCTCGCGTCCGTCCGTCGCCACGGCCCCTGCCCGTGACGCCGTCCGGATCCCGTCCGTCGCCGTGGTCACCCGCCGCGCTGCCGACCGGACGTCCTCCGCAGTCCTCGCCTCCGGACCCGGAGGCCGGTGAGTCATGGCACTCACCGGTCGCCGTCTCGAGGTCGACCGGATCGCGACCCTCGCAGCACTCCCTCGTGAGTCCGCGATGGTCGTCGTCGGCGACCCTGGTTCCGGGCGCAGCAGCGTCCTCGGCGCGGTCGCGGACCGCGTCCCCCTCCCCGTCGTGCGGGTCGGGGTCAACGGGAGCGAGTCCCGTTGGCCACTGGCCGGCGTGACCTCCCTGTTCACCGCACTCGACGACCCGCGGGCCACCGCCCACATCGCGCACCTGCTGCAGGCCGGCGGCGCGACGAGCGGTCTGGCCGCGGCGCACGACTTCCTCGAGGCCGTGCAGACCCTGACCCTGCCGCCGACGGTCGTCCTGATCGACGACCTCGACCGGATGGACGTCGAGAGCCAGGAGCTCATCGCGTTCCTCGCGGGTCGTCTCGCGGGCACGGCACTGCGCCTGGTCGCGACGGTCCGGACCGTCCCGTCGGACGGGCCGCTCGCGGCGCTCCCGGTGCTGCGGCTCGAGCCGCTCACGGTCGACGAGTCCCTGGCGCTCGCCCGCTCGATGGCGCCGGAGGGCGCGAACGACGGTGTGCTCGCGATCCTCGCTGACGCGACGGGCGGCAACCCCGGCGCGCTCCGCGAGCAGTTCGACGCGCTCTCGCACGCCCAGCTGGCCGGCACCGAGCCGCTCGTGCTGCCGTTGCGCCCGACCGCCACGACGGAGGCTCTCGCGGCCCTGTCGCTCGACACCGTCGAGGGCACCGACGACGCCGGCACGGACACCGACGCGGGGCGTGGTCTGGACGTCCTCGCGCGCCTCGCCCTCGTCCCCGTGGCGCGGATCGCCGGCTGGGACCGCGACGCCGTCGACGACCTCGCCGACGCCGGACTCGTCGCCGTACGCGGGCAGACCGTCGCGGTCCGCGACCCCCTGCTCCGCTCGGCCCTGTACTGGCGGATGTCGGCGCGGACGCGCCGCGCCCTGCACCGGGAGCTCGCCGCGGCGAGCGCCGACGCGGACCCGCGTGCCGCCGCGTGGCACCGCAGCTTCGTCGACGACGTCCCCGACGTGGTCGCGCTGCTCGACGCCGCCGCGGGCTACGTCACCGACGGGGCGCCGCACGCCGCGGTGGCCCTGGCCGAGCGTGCCCTGCACGTCGGTTCCGGCGGCGAGGACGAACGAGCGGCACTGCTGGCCGTCACGGAGGCCCTGTTCGCCCAGCGCCTGCTGGGGCTCGCCGCGCGGTACCTCACCGCGATGCGTCCCTTCCGGCGCGCGTCGGACGAGGTCCGGCGCCTGCGGGTCCTGTACTCGGTGCAGTACCTGCGCGGCGAGACCGTGCACGCCGACGAGCTCCTCGTGCCCGTGGAGGCGGAGGCACCCGAAGCCCCCGCCACCGCCGGGCTCCTGGCGATGGTCGCGAGCTTCCGGGCGGAGACGTGGGACCTGGAGCAGGCCCGTGACCTGCTCGCCCGCGTCGAGCAGCTCGGTCCGGTGATCACCCCGCGCACCGCGGAGATCGCCGGCGCCGTGCAGTGCCTGGTCGCCGCGCTCGACGGGTCGCTGCCCGCCGACACCGAGCTCTACGACGGGCTCGCGACGGCGCGGCTGATGGCGATGTCCGACCCGGCGCTCCTGCTCGTGGCACACGCCCTGAGCATCGCCGAGCGGTACCGGAGCTCGCGTCGCGTCTTCGCACTCGTCGTCGCCCGCGGGCAGGACACCGAGGCCGTCTGGGTCGAGGGTGCCCGCTACCTGTCCGCCGAGAACGAGCTCCGCTCCGGCAACTTCCGGCAGGCCCTGCGCGCGATCGACGCCTGGGAGGCGGGGAGTGCCCTCTCGGCGCAGCGGCTGCGCGAGCCGTCCCGGGCGGTGGCGGTCGCGTGGCGGCACTTCGCCGAGGGCCGCACGCACGAGGCACTCGAGGTGGTCGACCGCTGCCTGGCGCTCCGCTCGACGGTGCTGCTCTGGGGCACCACCGCCCGGCTGCACGCGCTGCGCGGACGCGTCCTGCTGCTCGACGGCCGGGTGGACGAGGCGGTGACCGCGCTCGAGGCGGCGGACGCCGTGGGGCGGTCGCTCCGCAACCCGACCGTGCTCCGGCACCTCGGCGACATGGTCGAGGGCTACGTACGCCTCGGTCGGATCGACGACGCACGGAACGCGACCGCCCGCCTCGCGGCGGACCACCACGCCCGGCCGTCCCGCTGGGGTGCGCTCGTGCTCGCGCGGAGCCTGGCGCTCGTCGCCGACGACGCCACCCGCGAGACGGCGCGTCGTCGCGCGCTCGAGCTGTTCCAGCCGCACGACTCGCAGTACGAGCGCGCTCGCACGTTCGCCGCGCTGGCGGCGGTGGGCACGGACACCGAGCGGCCCCGACTGGCTGCCGCAGCGGCTGCCGCGTACGAGGCGGCGGGCCTCCGGCGTCCGCTCGCGACGCCCGCCCCGACGGCCGTCATGCCCGCCTTCGGCGTGCCGACGTCGCTGCGGTCCGGCCCGGTGCTGTCCGCTCCGGTCCCGGGCTCCCCGCGGAGTGCGCCGGACGCGTCGGTGGTGCTCACCCAGCTCACCGCCGAGGAGCGGGCCGTCGTGCAGAAGGTGACCGAGGGCTACCGGAACCGCGAGATCGCCTCGTCGCTGTTCATGTCGCAGCGCACGGTCGAGCTCCGGCTCACGCAGATCTACCGCAAGGTGGGTGCGCGCTCGCGCTCGCACCTGGTGGCGCTGCTCACCTGATCGCGCGGTCCGCGGTCGCTCGGCGACCACCCCACGGGACGGGAGGCCCGGTACCGGCTGGTACCGGGCCTCCCGTCCCGTCGTCCCCGTGCTCGGACACCGGGGCGCCTTGCGCGAGTCCGCACCCGTCGGCGGGCGGGTCGCACCGCTCGCGCGGTGAACCGCAAGAGGCGGTCCCCGGTGTTGTCGCGGCGGTGCCACGGGACGAGGCTCGTGGTGCACCGACCGCCGTGCCCTCCCCGGGAGGGCCCGTCCGCGACCCCCGACCGTCCGGTACCCGACCCGCCGACCGACCGTGCCCGCCCCCGCCTGATCCGCGGGTGGGCACGACCGGTCGACGGCCCCGGACCCGCGGCAGACCCGGCGGCGGTCGGTGCCGCGCCCCCGGCTGACGGCCGGTCCCCCACCCGAACGGACACCGTATGTGCGGCATCATCGCGGCCCGCGTGAGCGACGACGTGACCCCCTTCCTGCTCGACGGACTCGAGCGGCTCGAGTACCGCGGGTACGACTCCGTGGGGGTCGCGGTGCGGACCGCCGCGGGCCGCATCGCCACGGTCCGGTCGGTGTCCCGCGTCGCGGACCTGCGGGCGGACCTCGCGGCGCGTGCGGCAGCGGGCGCGCCCGCGGACGCCGCGACGGGGGTCGGGATCGGGCACACCCGCTGGGCGACCTGCGGGACCGTGCGCGAGGAGAACGCGCACCCGCACACCGACTGCTCGGGGCGGATCAGCGTCGTGCACAACGGGACGATCGACAACGCGGCGACCCTGCGGACCACACTCGAACAGCAGGGGCACGTGTTCCGCTCCGAGGTGGACTCCGAGGTGATCGGGCACCTCGTCGAGCGGGCACTGCGGGTGGACCCGGACCTGGTGCTCGCGGTGCAGATCGCCACCGCGCAGCTCCGCGGTTCGTGGGCGATCGTCGTGCTGGACGCCCGCGACGGCCGCATGGTCGCTGCCGCCCACCGCTCGCCGCTCGTCGTGGCGCGCTCGGCCCGCGGTGACTTCGTCGCGAGCGACGTCGGCACGATCGCGGCGTGGTGCGAGACCTTCGTGCCGCTGCGGGACGGTGACGTCGTGGAGCTGGGCGAGGCGTGGAGCTGGTCGTCGGAGGGCATCGCCGTGCCCGTGCCCTTCCCCACCGCGGCGCCGTTCGCCGCGAACGCACTCGACGTCGACCTCGGGGACCACCCGGACCACACGGCGAAGGAGATCGCGGAGCAGCCGGGGGTCGTCGCCGACGTCCTCCACCGCGTCCGGCACCGCACCGCGGACGGCAGCACCTGGACCGGTCTCGGGCTCCCGGCGTTCGAGCGGCTCGCCGTCGTCGCCTGCGGCAGCTCGCTCCACGCCGGGCAGGTCGTCGCGGGCACCGCGCGCACCCTCGGCGGGGTGCCCACCGACGTCGTCGCCGCCAGCGAGGTGGACCAGGTCGTCCTCGGTCCGGGGACCCTCGTCGTCGCCATCAGCCAGTCCGGGGAGACCGCGGACGTCCTGCGTGCACTGGACCGGCTCGACGACCGCTTCCCGGTGCTGGCCCTGACCAACGACGTCCACTCGTCGCTCGCACGCCGGGCCGACGCCGTGCTCGACTGCCACGCCGGGCCCGAGGGCGGGCTCGCCGCGACGAAGAGCTTCACCGCGCAGGTGGTCGTCGGCGTGACCGCGGTCGTGTCCGCCCTGGTCGCCTCGGGCAGGCTCGAGCCGACCCGCGCCGCCGCCCTGGTCGACGAGCTCTCGGAGCTGCCCGAGCGGATGGCGGCGGCCGCCGTGGTCGCGGCCGAGCGTGTCCCGCTGCTCGCCGCGATGGTGCGCGACGCTCCCGGGTCCCTGTTCGTCGGTCGCGGACCCGGGTTGCCGTACGCGGCGGAGGGCGCGTTGAAGGTGGAGGAGCTCGCGTACCGGTGGGCACGGTCCTGCGCGGTCGGCGAGCTCGGGCACGGGCCGCTCGCGCTCGTGGACGAGGGCACCCCGGTCGTGGTGGTCGACCACGGGGACCCACGGATCACGGCCGCCGTGTCCGAGGTGCGTGCCCGCGGCGGGTTCGTCGTCACGATCGGCGGGGCCGGCTCCGACCTGCCGGTGATCGCCGGGCGCGCGGAGGCGACCGACCTCGCGTGGGGACGGTCCGTCGCGCCCTGGGGACCGATCGAAGCGGTCGTGCCCCTGCAGATGCTCGCCCGGGAGCTCGCCGTGCAGCTCGGCTGCGCGGTCGACAAGCCCCGCGTCCCGGTGGGGTCGACGGCGGTCGGATGGCCAGGCACACGCAGCGCAGCCGGGTGACGGTGTTCCTCGCCGTCCTGACCGGGCTCGCCGTCGTCGCGACGGTCGTCGTGGTGGTGCTCGTCGCCGTGGACGCCGTCCGCTGACCGGGTCGCAGCCGACCCCCGCGGCGGTCAGGCTCCTCTTGGCCGGTGCTGTCATCCTGTCGGCTTGACCGCAGCAGCCCCGCCCCTCGTCTTCGTCGCCGTCCTGGTGGGCGTCGTCCTGCCGTTCGTGCCCCTGGTCGGACGCGTCGCCCGGATCGCGGCCACGATCGTGCACGAGGTCGGCCACTGCGTCGTCGTCGTGCCCTTCGGTGGACGGATCGAGCGGATCGACCTGCACCCCGACGGCTCCGGCGAGGCCTGGGTCCGGCTCGGGCGCGTGCCCGGGACGATCCGCTGGCTCGTGCGCGTGCTCAACCTGTTCGCCGGGTACAGCGCGCCGGTGTGGGCCGGCGTGCTGCTCGTCACCGGGGTGCTGCACGGGTCGCGGTGGCTGCCCGTGGCCGTGCTCGCCGTGGTCGGGCTCGTGGCCCTCGCGTTCGTGCGGAACTGGTTCGGGCTGCTCGTCGTGGTCGGCTTCGACGCGCTCGCGCTCTGGGTGGCCGTCCGTCCGTCGGAGGCCACCGTGCTGGTCGTCGCGGCGGTGGGTGCGGCGTTCGTCGTCGACGGGCTCCGGTCCCTCGTGCACGTCGCGCGCTGGCTGCTCACCGGCGCACGGGTGCAGACCGACTTCCACATCGCCGCAGCCGAGATGCGGGTGCCGCCGGTGCTGTGGTTCGTGCTGTTCGTGGTCGTCAACGGGTTCGTCGTGTGGCTCGCCCGGGAGCCGCTGCTCGCCACGTGGGACACCGTCGCCGCCGGGGTGCGCGCGCTGTTCTGACGTCGGGCGCTGCACGACGGGCGCGGCACGCCGGGCGGGTCGCGCTTCCGCGACATCGCACGCGTCGATCGACAGGAGCGATGTCGAACGATGCGGACGCACTCGATGCAGGCGCACGATCCGACGTCGCACGCGTCGATCGACACGCGTCACGTCGCACACCGGCCCAGCGCCGAGAGGGACACCGCGCCGACGGGTGCCGGCGGACCGTAACCCGACGTTGCAATGCCCCGCGGGCCGGGCCGACCTGCGAGAGTACCCGCACGACGGACACAGCAGGAGGACCCCATGTCGGACGACGGCCACGGCTTCGCCACGGAACAGGTGCACGGCGGGTTCCTGCCCGACACCGCGCACGGCGCACGGGTGCCCGCGATCCACATGACCTCGGGCTTCCTCTTCGACGACTTCGACCAGGCACGCGAGCGCTTCGCCGGCACCGACGACGGCTACACGTACACGCGCCTCGGCAACCCGACGAACGCCGACGTCGAGCGCCGGGTCGCCCTGCTCGAACGGAGCGCCGAGGCGATCCTCGTCGGCAGCGGCCAGGCAGCGGTCACGGTGGCGCTCCTCGGGCTCCTGCAGGCCGGCGACCACGTCGTCAGCGCGCGGAGCATCTACGAGGGCACGAAGGGGCTGCTCCTGCAGAACCTGGCGCGACTCGGCATCGAGGTGGACTTCATCGCCGACCAGCGCGACCTCGACGCGTGGGCCGCCGCGGTGCGCCCGAACACGAAGGCCTTCTTCGCCGAGACGATCCCGAACCCCAAGAACGACGTGCTCGACATCCAGGGCGTCGCCGACACCGCGCACCGTGCGGGCGTGCCGCTCGTCGTCGACAACACCCTGGCGACGCCGTACCTCGTGCGTCCGATCGAGCACGGCGCGGACGTCGTGGTGCACTCCGCGTCGAAGTTCCTGTCCGGGCACGGCGCCGGCCTCGGCGGGCTCGTGGTCGACGGCGGCCGCTTCGACTGGGGCCGCACGCCGGAGCGGTTCCCGCACCTGACCACCCCGGACCGCGCCCTCGGCGGACAGAGCTACGTCGAGCGGTACGGCAACCGGGCGTTCGTCGTGTTCGCCCGCGACGTCGTCGCCGCACGCATCGGTCCGTCGCCGTCGCCGTTCAACGCCTTCCTGCTGCGCCAGGGCATCGAGACGCTGTCGCTCCGCGTGGAGCGCCACGTCGAGAACGCGCTCGCCGTGGCGTCCTTCCTGGAGCGCCAGCCGGAGGTGACCAGCGTCGACCACGCGGGTCTCGCCTCCAGTCCGTACCACGACCTCGCCCAGCGCTACCTGCCCCGAGGAGCCGGCTCCGTCTTCGCCTTCACCCTCGCCGGCGGCGAGCCGGCCGCCCGTGCGTTCATCGACGCGGTACAGCTGTTCAGCCGGATGACCCACCTGGGTGACGTCCGCTCGCTCGTGCTGCACCCCGCGACCACCACCCACGCCGGCCGCACCGCGACCGAGCGGGCCGAGCTCGGCATCGGCGACGGCCTGGTCCGCCTGTCCGTCGGCATCGAGGACGTGGCCGACCTGCTCGCCGACGTGGAACGCGGTCTGGCAGCGGTCCGCGCGGCGGTCGGACCGGACGGCGTCGGCCGGGAGGCACGGCCCACCTCCGCCACGGAGGCCACCGTGCTCACTCACACCGTCCAGCAGGTCCACGTCGTCGCGCAGGAGGTCTGACGGTGGGCGACCTGCAGCACTTCGGGTACTTCTTCTCGCGCGGGTTCGGGCCGCAGGCCTGGGGTCGCGCCGACTGGGACTGGGGCCTCGACTGGACGAAGCCGGACCTGTACCAGCAGTCCGTCCGGGCGCTCGAGCAGGCTGGGATGGACCTCGTCATCGCCGAGGACGCGATCTCGCTCGGCAGTCCGGCGACCCTGGACCTACGGATCCGGCAGGCGTACGGCGGCCCGAAGCACGACCCGCTGCTGCTCGCGCCCTACCTGTTCGCCGTGACGGAGCACATCGGCATCGCGCCGACGGTGAACGCAGGCATCACACCGCCGTACCTGGCCGCACGGCAGGCCGCGACGCTCGCGCACCTGTCGTCGGACCGGTTCGGGCTCAACGTCGTGACCGACACCGGCAGTGCACGGCACGTCGGGGCGGCGCCGCTGCCGCACGACGCCGCCTACGACCGCGCCGAGGAGTGGATCACGCTGCTCCGACGGCTGTGGCGCTCGTGGGGCGAGGGCTACGTCGGCGACCCGTCCGACTGGCACTTCGCCGACGGGGACGCCCTCGACGCGTTCCACCACGAGGGCGCGTACTTCACCGCGGACGGGCCGCTCAACGCCCTGCCGCTCCACTCCGACCCGGTCGTGGTCTCCCCCGGCGGATCCGGGCGCGGGCTCGGCTTCGCGGGGACGCACTCGGACGTGCAGCTCGCCCTGGCGCCGCTGACGGCCGAGGCGGTGCGCACGTACCGGTCACGGGTGCTGACCGCCGCCGCCGACGCCGGGCGGAGCGCGGACGACCTGCGGGTGCTCTTCGTCCTCAAGCCCGTGCTCGTGCCGTCCGTCGACGAGGCCGACCGCATCGTCACGGCGTCACGACACCCGTCCGACGGCGACCTCCGAGCGGCGGCGGTCGCGTGGTCGAGCGACTCGGAGACGGACCTGCTCGCGCTCGACCTCGACGCGCCGATCCCCGCGGGCACGTTCGGCGACCACGTGTCCGCCGGGACGATCCGGGGGCTGGTCGGTGACACGCCGGACGCACCCCTGCGCGAGCTGTTGACGCGGAAGGCCCGGCTCGGGCGGATCAGCGCACACGAGGGCTTCGTCGGCACGGCCGAGGAGTTCGCGGACTTCGTCGAGGAGCTCGGCGCGGACGCGGACAACGACGGGTTCATCCTGTCCGGGGACCTGCACCCGGCGCAGGTCTACCGGATGACGGGCGACCTCGTCCCGGTGCTGCGCCGTCGGGGGCTGCTGCGCCGGGAGTACGGCGGCGGGGGTCTGCGCGCCAACCTCTTCGACTTCTGACGCCCTCCCTCGCGGACTTACTTCTTCTTGTCCTTCTTGTCGGACTTCTTACCGCCCGACTTCTTCTTGTCCTTCTTCTTCTTGTCCTTCTTCTTGTCGGACTTCTTCTTGCCCTTCTTCTTCTTGTCCTTCTTCTTGCTCGTGTCCTGCTTCGTGGGCTGCTCGACGACGGACTCGTCCTCGTCCTCCGCACGGGGCGCACGCACGCCGGCGGGGCCGAGGCCGTCGACGGGCTCCACGACCACCGCGGTACCGGTGTCCGCCAGCACGTCGACCTCCTGCTCCTCCATCACCGGGACGAACGCGTCCTCCACCCGCTCGACCACGAGCTCCGCCCCGTCCTCGGCGAGGCGCAGCAGCGCCTGGGCGGCACGCACCCGCGTCGTGGTCCTCCGTGCGAACACGTCGGCCCGGGCACCCTCGAGGAAGCCGCGCAGCGCCCGCTCCACCGCCGAACGGCCACGAGGCGCCGAGCGATCGAGACGGTCGAGCTCACCGGCGACTCCCGCGACGTCGTCCTCGACGCGCTCGTCCCGCACCGAGGCGATGAGCGCCGCCACCGCTGACGCCGCACGCTCGACGGCTGCCGAGCGCTGATCGAGCACGACGAGCATCTCGAACACCCCGCCGTAGGACACCGTCTCGAGCCGCACGGGCTCGGCACCGCGACCCCGCACGACGAGTCGGGCGTCCGGCGTGGGCAGCCAGGCGACCACGGCGGCGACGGTCGCGACGGACCCGACGATCCGCTCGTACTCCGTCAATCGCAGACGGACCTGCTCTCGTAGACGGACTCGGATCGCGATCTCCTGCACCACGCGCAGACCTCTCGTTCGGGACCGACACGAGCGAGCCCCGTGCCTGGCCCGGACAGTAGTCCTCGCCTGCTCCGCGCACGACGAACGCCCCGTCGACGTCCAGGGGACGACAACGGGGCGTTCAGGTGGCGACCTCGGTGATCAGCATGACAGCGGCTCGACGGCACGGCGTTGGTGGAGATGGGGGGAATCGAACCCCCGTCCATCGCTGCAATTCGACGTCTTCTACGGGCGTATCCGGATGAGTCGTTCTGCTCGGCCCCGTCCTTTGCTACCGGCTTCTAGGACGACGGGCCCAGTCTCAGTGCAAGTCCCGCACGGCCCTGAGGCGCAACCGTGCAGCAAGTCCTCTGGATGACGCCGGGATCAGGTTAGGGGACGGTCACCTGGCCGACGGACTTCATGTGCTGGGCTGCTTACGCAGCGAGAGCGAAGTCAGTGCGCTTGGAATTGGCACTTGTTGTTTTCCACGGATCGTTCACGAGATGACCGTGGGTCCTCGGCCCGCTTCCCGTCGGCACACAGGCAATGTCGAAACCGATCATCCCCGTACGGGCCGTGACGTGCGAGCCGCTGTCACGCTGTTGAGTTGCCAATGCTCCTCGGGAGGAGCGGTACCCCAGCCTAGCGGGGTCCGCTGGACGATGCCAGCGGCGTTCGCCGTGGGCTCACTCCCCGGGCTCACTCCCCCATGCGGTTGCGCGAGCGCATGGCACGCTCGGCCTCGCGCTTGTCGGTCTTCTCGCGCAGGGCTTGGCGCTTGTCGAACTCGCGCTTGCCCTTCGCGACCGCGATCTCGACCTTCGCCCGACCGTCGTGGAAGTAGATCTTCATCGGGACGAGCGTGTACCCGCCCTGCGCCGTCTTGTGCGAGATCTTCACGATCTGCTGCTTGTGCAGGAGCAACTTGCGCTTCCGCCGGGGCGCGTGGTTGTTCCACGTGCCCTCGGTGTACTCGGGGATGTGCACGGAGTCGAGCCACGCTTCGCCGCCGTCGATGAAGGCGTACCCGTCGACGAGCGATGCACGCCCCTCGCGGAGGGACTTCACCTCGGTGCCGGACAGCACCATGCCCGCCTCGTACGTGTCCTCGATGAGGTAGTCGTGGCGCGCGCGACGGTTGGTCGCCACGATCTTCTCGCCGCGTTCCTTCGCCATGGTGACTCCCTTCGGTGACCGGGAACGGTCCCCGGTGCTGCTGCGCAGCCCTACAGCCTAGTGAACACGACGGCCGCGGCGCACCTTCCCGGCGCGCCGAGGTCCGTCGCGACGTACGACTTCACAGGCTGAGCGACACTCCACGCCGGACAGCACCCGTGAGCTGTCGCTCAGCCCGTGGAGTCCCGCGCAGGTCGCCGGACGGGCAGGCCCGGCGGGGTCAGACGCGCAGGTACCGACGGATCGCGATGAGCGCCGAGACCCCGGCGAGCAGCACACCGATCACGATCACCGCGGGTACGACCACGGCCGCGTCCCCCATGCCGATGAACGCCGTGCCGGAGAAGCGCTGCGCCAGGTAGTTCCGCACGAAGAACCACACCACGGCGGTGATGGCCCCGCCCGCCAGGACGGCACCGATCGCCGCGGCGATCACGCCCTCGAGCACGAACGGGGTCTGGATGAACCGGTTCGACGCACCGACCAGGCGCATGATGCCGAGCTCTCGTCGACGACTGAACGCGGACAGTCGGATCGTCGTCGCGATGAGCAGCACGGCGGCGACGAGCATGAGCGACGCGATGCCGATCGCCGTGTAGGACGAGGCGTTGAGCAGGTTGAAGATCGGCTGGAGGTACCCGCGCTGGTCCACCACGCTCTGCACGCCGGCGACCTTCGACAGGCTCTCGACGAGGACGTCCGCCTGCGACGGGTTCTTCAGGTTCACCCAGAAGGTCTCGTTGAGGTACTCCGGCTTCACGAACTCGGTCGCCGGCGAGTCCTTGAACTGCTCCTTGAACCGGGTGAACGCCTGGTCCTGGTCCTCGTAGTACGTCTTCTCGATGTACGGCTTGAGGGTGGACGAGTCGAGCTGCGCCTGGACCTGCTCGCGCTGGTCCTCGGTGGCCTTGGCGCCGGTGCAGTTCCCGGTGGTGTCGGTGTCGGTGCACAGGTAGACCGCGACCTGCGCCCGGTCGTACCAGTACCCCTTCATCTGGTTGATCTGCATCTGGAGCAGGATCGCCGTGCCGACGAAGGTGAGCGAGATGAAGGTCACCAGGACGACCGAGACCACCATCGACGCGTTGCGTCGCAGGCCCGAGCCGACCTCGGACACGACGAGCCCGAGCCTCATCGGATGAGCCCCGGGATCGTCTGGATGCCGGTCGTGTTCGAGACGCCCGAGCCGCGCTGGATCGGGAGCGCCTGGGTCTGGTACCCGCCGGACTGCTCGTCGCGCAGGACGCTGCCGTTCGAGAGCTCGATGACCCGCCGCTGCATCTGGTTCACGATGCTGGCGTCGTGCGTCGCCATGAGCACGGTGGTGCCTCCCTGGTTGATGCGTTCGAGGAGCGCCATGATGCCGGCCGAGGTGGTCGGGTCGAGGTTGCCGGTGGGCTCGTCGGCCAGCAGGATCGCCGGCTTGTTGACGACGGCGCGGGCGATCGCCACGCGCTGCTGCTCACCGCCGGAGAGCTCGTGCGGCATGCGGGTCGCCTTGCCAGCGAGACCGACGAGCTTGAGCACGTCGGTGACGGCCTCGCTGATGAAGCCCTTGCTCTTGCCGATCACCTGGAGCGAGAACGCGACGTTGTCGAAGACGTTCTTGTTCGGCAGGAGCCGGAAGTCCTGGAAGACCACACCGAGGTTGCGGCGGAAGTACGGGACCTTGCGCGACGACAGGGCGCCGAGCCGCTGGCCGAGCACGTGGATCTGCCCGCGGGTCGGCTTCTCCTCCTTGAGCACGAGGCGCAGGAAGCTCGACTTGCCGGAGCCGGACGCGCCGACGAGGAAGACGAACTCACCCTTGAGGATCTCGAGGGAGAGGTCGTCGAGCGCGGGACTCGGGTTGCCCGAGTAGACCTTGGTGACCTGGTCGAATTTGATCATGACCGGATCAGGGTAGGTCGGCCCGGCCGGAAGTCAACCGAGGCGCGCGGCTCGACTCCGCCGCGAGGACGCTCAGGAATCGTCGCCCTGCTTGCGCCAGCGGATGCCCGCGTTGATGAAGCCGTCCAGGTCGCCGTCGAACACCGAGGACGGGTTGTTGACCTCGTGCTCGCTGCGGAGGTCCTTGACCATCTGGTACGGCGCGAGGACGTACGAGCGGATCTGGTCGCCCCAGCTCGCCGTGATGTTGCCGGCGAGCTCCTTCTTCTTCGCGTTCTCCTCCTCCTTCTTCAGGAGCAGCAGGCGCGACTGCAGCACGCGCATCGCGGCGGCGCGGTTCTGGATCTGCGACTTCTCGTTCTGCATCGACACCACGGTGCCGGTCGGCAGGTGGGTCAGGCGGACGGCGGAGTCGGTCGTGTTGACGGACTGCCCACCGGGGCCGGACGAGCGGAACACGTCGACGCGGATCTCGTTCTCGGGGATGTCGATGGCCTCGGTCTCCGGCATCAGCGGGATGACCTCGACCGCGGCGAAGGACGTCTGCCGCTTGCCCGCGGCACCGAACGGCGACATGCGGACGAGGCGGTGCGTGCCGGCCTCGACCGAGAGCGTGCCGAAGGCGTAGGGCGCGTCGACCTCGAAGGTCGCCGACTTGATGCCCGCCTCTTCGGCGTAGGACGTGTCCATGACGGTGGTCTTGTAGCCGTGCTGCTCGGCGTAGCGCAGGTACATGCGGAGGAGCATCTCGGCGAAGTCCGCGGCGTCGACACCGCCCGCACCGGCGCGGATCGTGATCACCGCGGGGCGCTCGTCGTACTCGCCGTCGAGGAGCGTCTGCACCTCGAGGTCGCCCATGGTCTTCTGGATCGCCTTGAGCTCGTCCTGCGCCTCGGCCGCGGAGTCGGCGTCGTCGGCCTCGTTGGCCATCTCGACCAGGACCTCGAGGTCGTCGATGCGCTGCTCGGTGTCGGTGATCTTCCGCAGTTCGGCCTGCTTGTGCGAGAGCGCGCTGGTCACCTGCTGCGCGTGCTCGACGTCGTCCCAGAGGTCCTGGGCACCAGCCTGCTCGCTCAGCTCGGCGATCTCGCGCTGCAGCCGGTCGACGTCGACGACCGAGCGGATGTTGCCGAAGGTCTCGCGGAGGGCGGACAGCTGCTCGGTGAAGTCAAGTTCGACCATGGTCACCGATCCTAGCGGCGCACGTCGTGCGCAGCCGACCGACCGACGGCCTGGAGGCGCGGTGCACGCCCGCCTCGTCGGTCACCCGCCAGCGCGGTCGCCCCGCCGCGGGGTCACCGCCCGAGCGACGGCGCGCGCGACGCCATGCCCGCTCGGCTCGCCCGTGCGACCGCGTCGGGCAGCGCGGCGAGGAAGGCGTCGACGTCGGCGTCGGTCGAGGTGTGCCCGAGCGTGATGCGGAGCGCACCGCGTGCCTCGTCCTCGGTCAGGCCCATGCCGAGGAGCACGTGCGAGGCCTCGGGGACGCCGGCCTGGCACGCCGACCCGGTCGACACCGCGACCCCGGCCGCGTCGAGCAGGAACAGCAGCGAGTCCCCCTCGCACCCGGGGAAGGTGAAGTGGGCGTTGCCCGGCAGCCGGTCGACGGGGTCGCCCATGAGCACGGCCGAGGGCACCGCCTCGAGCACCCCGGCGACGAGTCGGTCGCGCAGCGCCGAGGCGTCGTGCAGGCCGGCCGCGGCGGCCACCCCGAAGGCCGATGCGGCGGGGGCGTCCAGCGTGCCGCTGCGGACCTGCCGCTGCTGGCCCCCGCCGTGGATGAGCGGCTCGACGGTCGCACGGCGGCCGAGCACCAGTGCACCGATGCCGACCGGCCCGCCGATCTTGTGCGCCGACACGCTGAGCGCGTCGAGGCCGGAGGCCGCGAAGGAGACCGGCACCTGCCCGTAGGCGGCGACAGCGTCACTGTGCACGGGCACGCCGGCGGCGTGCGCGGCCGCGACGATCCGGGTGACCGGCTGCAAGGTCCCGACCTCGTTGTTCGCCCAGAGGAACGTGACCAGCGCGACGTCCGAGGCGTCGGCGAGCCGCGCCTCCAGACCGGCCACGTCGACGCGACCCTGCGCGTCCAGCGGGACCACGTCGACGACGGCGCCCTCGTGGCGCTCGAGCCACTCGACCGTGTCGACGGTGGCGTGGTGCTCGCCAGCGGGCACGACGATCCGCGGCCGGGGGCGGTCCTGCTGCCGGGCCCAGTACAGGCCCTTGAGCGCGAGGTTGATGCTCTCGGTGCCGCCGGAGGTGAACACGACCTCGACCGGCTCGGCGTCGAGCGACCGGGCGACGGCCGCGCGGCCGTCCTCGAGCAGCATCTTCGCGTGCTGCCCGGCGCTGTGGATCGACGACGGGTTGCCCACCGTGGCGAGCGCCTCGGTGAACGCGGCGAGCGCCGCGGGCAGGATGGGCGTCGTCGCCGCGTGGTCGAGGTAGACCGGCATGGAGCACGCTCCTTCCGTGTGCGTTCACAGGATACCCGCGGCCCCTCGTACCCTGGTCGTCATGCACCGCACCGCGATCGACGAGACCCCCGGCTTCCGCCTCGGTGACGGCGCACCCCGGTTCTCGGTGCGCTCCGCCTCGGCGACGGCGGTGACCCTCGTGGTCGTCGACGGCGCCGGCGAGGAGACCCGGCACGTCCTGACCCGGGCAGACGGCACCGACCGGTGGGCCGCGGAGACGCCGGGCGTGCGTCCCGGCGACCGCTACCACCTGCTCGTCGACGGTCCGCAGGGACCGCGCCAGGAGTTCGACCCCGAGCGGCCGCTGCTCGACCCGTACGCGCGCGGCATCGTCCCGTCGAGTGCGGCGGGCGACGGCGGTGACGTCGAGGGCGGCGGCCCGCGGTGGACCGGCGTGGTGGTCGACGACGCGTTCGACTGGGGCGGCGTGACGAAGCCGGACGTGCCCCTGGACCGGGCCGTCGTGTACGAGGCGAACGTCCGCACGCTCACCGCGGCGAACCCGGACGTCCCCGAGCGCCTGCGCGGGACGTACGCCGGCGTGGCGCACCCGAGCACCATCGCGCACCTGCGGCGCATCGGGGTGACCACGGTCGAGCTGCTCCCCGTGCACGCCTTCGACACCGAGGCCTGGCTGCGCGACGCCGGGCGGGAGAACGCCTGGGGGTACAACACCCTCGGGTTCTTCGCCCCGCACGCCGCGTTTGCCTCGGCCGAGGCCCGAGCCGCCGGCGCGTCCGCGGTGCTCCGCGAGTTCAAGGGGATGGTCCGGCTGCTGCACGAGGCCGGCATCCAGGTGGTCCTCGACGTGGTGTACAACCACACCGCCGAGGAGGGCCTCGGCGGGCCGACCAGCTCGCTCCGCGGGATCGACGGGGCGAACCGCTACCGCTGGACCGCCGACGACACCGCCCACTACGACACCACGGGTTGCGGGAACACCCTCGACACATCGGTCGAGGCGACCGCCGACCTGGTCGTCGACAGCCTGCGCTACTGGGCGCGCGAGGTGCAGGTCGACGGCTTCCGCTTCGACCTGATGGCGGCGCTGGCCCGCGACGAGCACCACGTGTTCGACCCGGAGCACCCGTTGCTCCAGCGCATCCGCCGGCACCCGGACCTGCAGGACGTCCTGCTCGTCGCCGAGCCGTGGGACGTCGGGCCGGACGGGTGGCGGACGGGGGCCTTCGGCGTCGGGACGAGCGAGTGGAACGACGGGTTCCGCGACACCGTCCGGCAGTTCTGGCTCACCGACATCGCCGAGGAGCGACGGAACGGCACCCCGCACGCGGGCATCGGCCGGCTCGCCGGGGCCCTGACCGGGTCCCGCGGCACCTTCGGGCAGGAGCGCGGGCCGCTCGCGAGCATCAACTTCGTCACCGCACACGACGGCTTCACGCTGCTCGACCTGGTCTCGCACGACCGGAAGCACAACGCGGCGAACGGCGAGGACGGCCGGGACGGCTCCGACGACAACCGGTCGTTCAACCACGGGATCGAGGGCGACACGGCCGACCGGGGCGTCCGGGCAGCACGGGGCCGCTCGATGCGGAACCTCGTCGGCACCCTGATGCTCTCCGCCGGCGTGCCGATGCTCACCGCGGGCGACGAGCGCAGCCGGACGCAGCACGGCAACAACAACGCCTACGTCGTCTCGGACGACCTGACCGCCGTCGACTGGACGGACGACGAGGACGCCGAGGCCATGACCGAGGCCGTCGCGGCACTCGCGCGGCTCCGTGCGGCGCACCCGGCGCTCCGGCCGACGCGCTTCGGGGTGGAGGGTCGTGAGACCCCGGGTGCCTCACGGATGGCCTGGTACGGGCCGGACGGGCAGGCGATGACGTCCGAGGGGTGGGACCAGCCGATCCACCGGGTCGTGCAGTACTTCGTCGAGTCGACGCCGGAGCACGAACCGTTCGACCGGGTGCTCGTGGTGGTGCACGGCAGCGGGCGGACGCGGGACCTGACGCTGCCCGCACGCCAGGACGTGCTCGGCTACCGACTCGCGTGGTCGAGCGAGAAGCACCGGGACCACGAGCGGCTCCGCCCGGGTGGTCAGGTCTTCACGGCGTACGGACCGGGCATCCACGTCTTCGAGGTCGCGTAGGGCGCGCCGCTCCCGCTCGTCGGTCTCCTCCTGCACAGGCCGTCGGACGCGCCCGACAGTGCACAGGAGCGCGTTCCGGGGAACGCGGACGCTCCAGCCGGGTAGCGTCGGCTCCGTGGCCACCGCAGATCGACCCCGCCGACCGAAGATCGGACGCATCCCGATCACCCAGCTCGCGCCGACGACCCCGAACGGGTTCCCGGGCAAGGCGTTCGACGGCGAGGTGATCACGTTCGGCGCGACCGTCTTCCGCGAGGGCCACGGCATCATCGGCGCCGACCTCGTGCTCGAACGCCCGGACGGCGGCACGCGTACGGTCCCGATGCTGCTCGGCGCCCCGGGCACCGACCGGTACGAGGCGACCGTGCAGGTCGACCACGTCGGCGTCTGGACGTGGCACGTCGAGTCGTTCTCCGACGACTGGGCGACCTGGTTGCACGCCGCCCGGCTCAAGATCGCCGCCGGAGTCGACACCGAGGCGACGCTCCTCGACGGCGCCGTCCTGCTCGACCGACTGGCGGCCGAGACCGACTCGAGCGCCGCAGTCCGCGCCGCCGAGCAGCTGCGCGACACCGACCTCGAGCCGACGGAGCGCCTGGCAGTCGTCGACGACCCGCGCATCACGGGCGAGGTCGAGGACTCCCCGCTGACCTCCCTCCGGACGCACTCCCCCACGCAGCTCCTCGACGTCGAGCGTCAGCGCGCGGGTGTCGGCGCCTGGTACGAGTTCTTCCCGCGCAGCGAAGGCGCGAAGAAGAACCCGGACGGCTCGTGGAGGAGCGGTGACTTCCGCACCGCTGCCCGACGACTGCCGGCCGTGGCACGCATGGGCTTCGACGTGGTCTACCTCCCACCGATCCACCCCATCGGCACGACCGCCCGCAAGGGGCCCAACAACACCCTGACCCCGGGACCGCACGACCCGGGCAGCCCGTGGGCGATCGGTGCTCCCGAGGGTGGGCACGACGCGATCCACCCGGACCTCGGCACCGAGGACGACTTCCGCGACTTCGTCGAGACGGCGAAGAACAGCGGGATGGAGGTCGCCCTCGACTTCGCGCTCCAGTGCTCCCCCGACCACCCCTGGGTCGAGCAGCACCCGGAGTGGTTCACGGTCCGCGCCGACGGTTCGATCGCCACGGCCGAGAACCCGCCGAAGCGGTACCAGGACATCTACCCGATCCAGTTCGACAGCGACCCGGAGGGCATCGTCGCCGAGGTCCTGCGGGTCCTCGATCACTGGATCGCGTTCGGCATCCGCATCTTCCGCGTCGACAACCCGCACACGAAGCCGCTCTGGTTCTGGGAGCGCGTCATCCGCGAGGTCCGCGACCAGCACCCGGACACCGTGTTCCTCGCCGAGGCGTTCACCCGTCCGGCGATGATGCGCGCCCTGGCCGAGGCCGGGTTCCAGCAGTCCTACACGTACTTCACGTGGCGGAACACGAAGGAGGAGATCGAGGAGTACTTCTCCGAGCTCAGCCACGAGACGAGCGCCTACCTGCGCCCGAACCTCTTCGTGAACACGCCGGACATCCTGACCGAGTACCTGCAGTTCGGCGGCCGTGCCGGCTACAAGGTGCGCGCCGCGCTCGCCGCGACCGGTGCGCCGACCTGGGGCATGTACGCCGGGTACGAGCTCTTCGAGGACGTCGCCCGTCCGGGTTCCGAGGAGAACATCGACAACGAGAAGTACGAGTACAAGCCTCGCGACTTCGCCCTGGCCGAGGCCGAGGGCGCGAGCCTCGCTCCGTACGTCACGATGCTCAACCGCTTCCGACAGGCACACCCCGCGCTGCGACAGCTCCGCAACCTGCACGTGCACGACGCCGAGGACCCGGCGATCGTGGTCTACTCGAAGCACCTGTCCGGGGAGTTCATCCGCTCCGGCCGCTCGGACACCGTGATCGTCGTCGCGAACGTCGACCCGCACTCCGTCCGCGAGACCACCGTGCACCTCGACCTCGCCGCGCTCGGCCTGCCGAACGAGCAGCCGTTCGTGGTCCGCGACGTCGTCACGGGCCAGCGGTGGGAGTGGGGCTCGTCGAACTACGTCCGCCTCGACGCCTTCCAGGAGCCGGTGCACCTGCTCGTGGTGGAAGGACCCGTCCGATGACCGACCGCGACCCGAAGGGGACCCCGCCGATGGGCTCCGACCGATCCACCCCTGCCACGCCGGACCGAGGCCAGGGGCCGAGCGTCCCACCGGTGCCGCCGCCCCCGCCGCCCGTGACCCGCACCCGCGCGCCGGGGGCCGTGCCGCGCGTCGACGAGCCGACCCCGCGCTACGAACCCCGTGTCTCGGCACCGCACGAGGACCTGCCCGGCGCGGCGTCGGCGGCGCCGGAGACCCCGGACCGCGGTGTCCCCGAGTCCGCGACGCTCGCCGGTGCCGCCCGCGACGACGCCCCGGCACCGACGACGGCGCCTGCGGCCGCGAGCGCGGGCGCACCGGACGCTTCCGCTGACGATGCCGCTGCGACCAGTGCACCGGCGGACGGCGCGGATGCACCGCTCCCCGAGGGCGGGCACCCGAACGCCCAGGACCCGACAGCGTCGAGCACGACCGCGACCGCTGCGGATCTCGTCGCAACGCCGGAGACCACCGCCCCCGTCGCTCCTGCCGCGACGACCGACACCGCCCCGACGTCGACGGTCGCTCCCCGACCCGCACCGGTCGAGGACTGGCTCCGTCAGCAGGTCGCCGAGGGCCGCTGGTCCCAGCCGCACGACGTGCTCGGGCCGCACCCGGTCGACGGCGGCACGAGCGTGCGGGTGGTCCGCCACCTCGCCTCCGCCGTCCGCATCGTCCGTCCCGACGGTGACGACGTCGAACTCACGCACGAGGGCGACGGCCTCTGGGCGGGCGCCACGACCGGTGCGCTCGGTCGCTACCGCGTCGAGGCCGAGTACGACCTCGACGAGTCCACCGACGCCGACGACGCGACGTGGACCACGGACGACGCCTACCGCTTCGCACCGACCATCGGCGAGCTCGACCTCCACCTGTTCGGCGAGGGCCGCGACGAGCAGCTCTGGCAGCACCTCGGCGCCCACGTCCGCACCATCGACGGTGTGGACGGTGTCGCGTTCACCGTCTGGGCACCGCGGGCCACCGCGGTCCGCGTGATCGGTGACTTCGAGGGCTGGGAGGGCCGCACCACCGCGATGCGCCGCCTCAACGACCTCGGCGTGTGGGAGCTCTTCTGGCCCGGCGCCCTCGTCGGCCAGCGGTACAAGTTCCAGATCCTCACGGACTCGGGCTGGGTCGAGCGGGCGGACCCGTTCGCCCGTCGGACCGAGGTCCCACCGGCGACCGCGTCCGTCATCACGGCGTCCGAGTACACGTGGTCGGACGGCGACACCGCCTGGATGGAGCGCCGGGCGCAGACCACGACCCACGACGCGCCGATGAGCGTCTACGAGGTGCACCTCGGCTCGTGGCGGCCCGGGCTGTCCTACCGCGAGGCGGCCGACCAGCTCATCGGGCACGTGCAGCACCTCGGGTTCACCCACGTCGAGTTCCTGCCGCTCGCCGAGCACCCGTTCGGCGGTTCGTGGGGCTACCAGGTCACCGGGTACTACGCCCCGACCGCCCGCTTCGGCACGCCGGACGACCTGCGCTACCTGATCGACCGCCTGCACTCCGCAGGCATCGGCGTGATCATGGACTGGGTGCCGGGCCACTTCCCGAAGGACGAGTGGGCGCTCGCGAAGTTCGACGGCTACGCGCTCTTCGAGCACCCGGACCCTCGGCGTGGCGAGCAGCTCGACTGGGGCACCTACGTGTTCGACTTCGGGCACCCGCAGGTCCGCAACTTCCTGGTGGCGAACGCGCTGTACTGGCTCGAGGAGTTCCACATCGACGGCCTCCGGGTCGACGCCGTGGCCTCGATGCTGTACCTCGACTACTCCCGGACCGAGTGGCTGCCGAACATCCACGGCGGCCGCGAGAACCTCGAGGCGATCTCGTTCCTGCAGGAGACGAACGCCACGGCGTACAAGCGCTACCCGGGCATCGTGATGATCGCCGAGGAGAGCACCTCGTGGCCGGGGGTCACCCAGCCGACGAGCGCCGGTGGCCTCGGGTTCGGCCAGAAGTGGAACATGGGGTGGATGCACGACTCGCTGCAGTACGTCGAGCGTGACCCGGCGTACCGCGCCTACCACCACGACGAGATCACGTTCTCGCTCGTCTACGCCTTCAGCGAGCAGTTCACCCTGCCGATCAGCCACGACGAGGTCGTCCACGGCAAGGGCTCGCTCTACGGCAAGATGCCCGGCGACGAGTGGCAGAAGCTCGCGAACGTGCGGGCCTACCTCGCGTTCATGTGGGCGCACCCCGGCAAGCAGCTGCTGTTCATGGGCCAGGAGTTCGCCCAGCCGTCCGAGTGGTCCGAGGCCCGCGGGCTCGACTGGTGGCTCCTCGACGACCCCGGACACCTCGGTGTGCAGGACCTCGTGGCGGCGCTCAACCGCGTGTACAAGGACACCCCGGCGCTGTGGACGCAGGACTCCTCCCCCGAGGGCTTCGAGTGGATCGAGGGCGGTGACGCCCCGCACTCCACACTCGGGTTCCTCCGGAAGGACGGCGACGACAAGCTCGCGGTCTTCGTGAACTTCTCCGGTGTCCCGGTCGAGCGGCGCTTCGGGCTGCCGGCGGCCGGCACCTGGCACGAGGTCCTGAACACCGACGCCGCGGAGTACGGCGGCTCCGGTGTGGGGAACCTGGGCGCGGTCACGGCCGAGGAGACGCCGTGGGCCGGGCGTCCGGCGTCGGCGCACCTGGTGGTCCCGCCGCTCGGCGCGGTCTGGCTGCGGCTGGCCGGCTGACCGAGCCCGCAGTCGCGACCCAGGACGGGCGCGACCCAGAACGGTCGCGACCACGAGACGGCGCACCGGTCAGCGCCAGCCACACCGCCCGGCCGCGAGACGCCCTCGTCAACGCGGAGCGCCCCGGAGCACGCGAGACGCCCCCGTCCCCGGGGGCGTCTCGCAGTCTTCACCGCGTCTTACACGCACACCGGCGTCTCACACACACACCGGCGTCTCGCAAGAACACCGGCGTCCCGTGCCGGCGGGAGCACCGTCGGCGTCAGTACAGCGCGCTCGCCAACCGGCGTCGTGCCGCGACCACGCGCGGGTCGTCGACCCCGATCAGCTCGAAGTACTCGACGAGCCGGACACGCAGCGCCTCACGTTCCGCGCCGAACACCGTCGGCACCAGGTCGAGCAGCCGACCGAAGGCGTCCTCGACGTGCCCGCCGCTGACGTCCAGGTCAGCGACGGCCATCTGCGCCTCGACGTCCTGCGGCGCGGCGGCCGCAGCGCTGCGGAGTTCGTCGGCCGTGCGCCCGTTCAAGCGGTCGAGCAGCGACACCTGCGCGAGCCCGGCGACGGCCATCTGGTCGTTCGGGTCCTGCGCGATCGCCGTCTTGTACTCCTGCACGGCAGCGGCGTAGTCGCCGCGCTCGATCGCGTCGTAGGCGGCCTGGTGGTGCGGGGGCAGCGGCTCCGGCTCCGGCTCGCCCTGGGGCTCCCCGGTGGCACCGTCGACCGTCACCCGGCCGGTCACGCCGTTCTGCTCGGCGGCGGCGACGACCTGCTCGAACACGTCACGCACCTGCGTCTCGGGCAGCGCGCCGACGAAGAGACCGAGCGGACGCCCGCCGATGACCGCGGCGACGGTCGGGATCGACTGCGCCTGGAAGGCCTGCACCAGCTGCGGGTTCGTGTCGGCGTCGACCTTGGCGAGCACCACGCGACCGTCGTACTCCGCCGTGAGCCGCTCGAGGATCGGCGACAGCTGCTTGCACGGCCCGCACCACTCCGCCCAGATGTCGACGATCACCGGGACGACCGACGACAGCTGCAGGACGTCCTGGAAGGTCTGGTCGGTGACGTCGATGACGAGCGACGGGACGGTCAGGTCGCCCTCGGGACCGGGACCGGCCGCCGGGACGCCGCCCTGGGCAGCAGCCGGTGCTGCGGTTGCAGCGCCCTGGGTGTCGGCGGGAACGCCACCGGGCTGCGCCGGCCGCTGTGCGCGGTCGACGAGGGACGACAGGTCGACGGCTCCGCGGAGACCGGACGGGGTCGGGGGGACGTTGGTCATTGCACCTCACTCGCTGCGGTCAGGCCCTGCGTGAACCCGAGCAGGACCACCTTCTCATCACTGCCGACCGGCGGCACGGAGAACAGGAGCTGGACGCTGTACGTCGCGCTGATCCCCTTCGTGCTCGAGTCGACGCCGGAGAGGGCCTTGACCGCCCCCTCGGTGTTCACCTCGGCGCCGGCCGCGGTCGGCGTCACCTTCTCGATCTCGTCGAGCGACGCCGACACGAGCGCACCCGCGCCGTCCGTCGCGATCGCGACCGGGCTGTCCTCGGGCACCTCGGACGAGTACTCGATCTTCGCGGTGTCCGGCAGCGAGTCGGCCTTCTTGTCCTTGTAGGCCTTGCCGATGGTCGAGCGGAGCCCGTCACCGTCGGAGGCGAACAGCGAGGCCTTGTCGCTCTCGGAGTCCTTCGCCAGGACGTCGCCGTACGCGGCGGCGATGTCGTCGGGCGCGATGCGCAGGAGCTTGGTGTCACCGGCGAGCCGTGCTGCGCCGAGCGACGTCGGAGCGAGGCTCGGGATCTCCGCCGCCGCCTCGAGCGACACGTCGTAGGCGACCTTGTAGTCGTCGCGGGCGCTGTCCTGCACCAGGGGTGAGGGCCTGCGGCGCGGTCTTGGCGGAGCAGTCCTCGGCGACGACGGTGAAGATCGTGCGCGGCCAGGATCCGGTCTGCTGCGGGAGCGCGACGCAGACCTCGCCCGCGGAGATCGCCGGCGGCGCGTCGACGTCGGCGTCCTTCTCGCGGATCGCGTAGTTGGCCTTGCGGAAGTCGAGCGCGGCCCCGGTGAAGCGGGACTCGAGCAGCGAGGTGTCCCGGTCGGCGTCAGCCTTGGAGGCGACCTCCGCGACCCGCTCGACGATGCGGCGGATCTGCTGCTCGGTCGCGGCGGTGGGCTCGGTCGAGTCCGCCGCACCCGTGGCCGAGGCGGTCGGCGTCGGGGTCGCGCCGGAGCCCCCGCCCTGCGGCCAGTAGTCCGACGAGCACCCGGCCAGGCCGAGCGCGCCGACCAGCACGATCGGGACGGCGACCAGAGAACGGCGGCCGCGACGACCGCGCACCGGCACCTGCGCACCCGCGGCGGCGGCACGGCGCGACGCCCGCACGCGGGGCGGACGCGTCCCACCGCTCCGACGACGCGGTCCGCGACCACGCCGCTGGTGCAGGAAGGCCCAGACGAGCAGTGCCACCCCACCGGCCAGGAAGAGTCCGCCGACCACGAGGAGCGGTCCCACGGACGGCGTCGCGGTGTCGCGCGGCCAGGTCACCGACACGTCGGTCGGTGCGGCGTCCGACCCGTCGGCGAGCACGACGACGGAGACGTCCGCGGGCAGGCGCACGGTGAACTGCCCCGGGCCGTCCCACTCCTGGTACCAGAGGTCGCTCCCCTTCGGGTCGGGCACCGAGTCCCCGGAACCGGTCGTCCGCCCGACCAGGCGGTCCTGCTCGGCGTCGAAGCGCAGCGTGGTGTGCTTCGCGTCACCGATCCAGGCGTCGACGTCGGCCGTCTTGCCGTACGCGGCGAACACCGTGCCGGAACCGGCGACGTTGATGCGCTGGTAGCCGGGGTTCGCGGTGAGCGTCGACCCCGGGATCACGGTCACCGGAGCGGACGCCGTGCTCGACGACTGCGCGACGAGCGACGACGGTGGGGCGAACACGGTGCGCTGCCCGACCGCGAGACCGACGAGCAGCAGACCGATGACGAAACTGACGATCGCCAGGACGAATCGCACGGATCTTCTCCCTACCGCGCCGGGGGTGGGGGGATCGGCGCGCGAATCAGCGCTCCAGGATAGCGAGGCACCCTGGACGTCGCATCCCCCACCGCTGTCCACCGGCTCAGTCGGCGCCACCGGGCCGCCACTAGACTCGTCCGCGGGCCAAGGGCTGGCCCTCCGCCGACCCCCAGGAGCAACACGTGGCGAACGACGAGGCCGAGTTCGGGACCGAGCTGCGCGGGTACCGCCGCGACGAGGTGGACCGCTCGGTGAACGAGCTCCGCCGGGAGCTCATCAAGTCGAACACCGACCGCGCCGAGGCCGCGAAGGAGATCCGCCTCCTCCAGGCCCGCGTCGCCGACCTGCAGGGTGAGCTCGACGAGGCCGGCACCCCGACGTACAGCGGTCTCGGCACCCGCCTCGAGTCGACCCTCCGCGTCGCCGAGGAGCAGTCCACCCGGCTGATCAGCCAGGCGGACATCGACGCCCAGCGGCTCCGCGCGTCGAGCCGCAACGAGGCCGAGCGCCTGCTGCGCGAAGCCCGACAAGAGGCCTCCGAGACCCTCGAGGACGCCCGGTCCCGCGCCACCGACGAGCTGACCCGCGCCCGCGCCGAGTCCTCGGACACGATCGAGCGCGCCCGGGCCGAGGCCGGCCTGCTCACGCAGGACGCCCGCAACGAGGCCGCGGCCGTCCGCGGTGCCGCCGTCACCGAGGCGGCCGAGGTCCGGTCCGTCGCCATCCGCGAGACCGACGCGCTGCGTGCCCGGGTCGAGCGCGAGACGACCGAGCTCCGCGAGGACGCTCAGCGCGCCGCTGCGGACGCCCGTCGTGCCGCGGCCGACCTGGACCGCGAGACGGAGCACCGCCGCAGCGTCTTCGAGGCCGAGCACGCCCGCCGCACCGAGGACCTCGACCGCGAGGAGACGACGCGTCGCGCCGAGCTCGAACGCGAGCTCGCCGAGGGCCGTGCGGCGTGGGAGCGCGAGCGCGACGGACAGCGACGCGCCCACGAGCTCGCGCTCGAGACCGGCCTGGCCGAGCTCGAGTCCGAGCTCGAGCGTGGTCGCGCCGCGTTCGAGGCGGAGACCAGCGACCGCCGACGCGAGCTCGACGCCGAGCTCGGCGCCGCCCGTGCACGGTGGGAACGCGAGGCCGCCGAGGCCCGCGCCGCCCTCGAGCAGGAGCTCGAGGCCGCCCGCGCCCAGCTGCGGGTCGACGAGGAACAGACCCGTGCCGAGAACGCCCGACTCGTCGAGGAGACCACGGCACGCATCGCCGCGGAGCTCGAGGAGCACCGTGCCCGGATCGAGCGTGAGCGCGCCGAGGCCGACGCCGCGGCCGAGCGCGCCGTGCGCGAGCACACCGACGAGCTAGCGGCCCGCCGCGAACGCGAGCACGCCGAGGTCGACACCGAGATCGCCGATCGTCGCACGGCAGAGCTCGCCGACCTCGAGGCGGAGCGCACCGCGTTGCAGCAGGAGGTCGCCACGGTGCGCGCGGACCTCGCGAAGGAGCAGGACGAGGTGCGTGCGGCGATCGCCCGTGAACGGGACGAGGCCCGCGCCGCGCTCGAGTCGGAGCTCGCCGCACGCCGCGACGACGCCGAGCAGGACTACCTGCAGAAGCACCACGAGACGGTGACCGAGACCCAGAAGTACCTCGACGAGGCGAACCTCCAGCTCGCCGAGGCCACCCGCCGCGCATCCGAGGCGCGGGAGCGTGCGGAGCGGCTCCAGCAGGAGGCCGACGACCTCGAGCGCACGAGCACGGCGCAGGCCCAGGAGCGCGCCCGCACGATCGTCAGCGACGCGCAGGAGCGCGTCCACCGGATGATCGCCGAGGCCGAGGAGCGGACCGCCGCGGTCGTCGCCGAGTCCGAGGACCGGCTCGCCGCCATCCGCACCGAGCGCGACGCCGTCGCCGGGTACCTGGAGAACCTGCGCGGCGTGCTCACGCACGCGACCGGGCTGTTCGACGCCCCGCCGTCGGCCGACCGACCGGCGGACGAGGACGCCACCACCCGCTGACGACGGTCCCGCGGACCGGTAACCCGGTCTGGAGGCGCACCACGCGCCTCCGGGCCGGGTCACGTCGTCCGCGGTGTCCGGTGAGACGAACCGATCAGCTCGGAGCGCCGGCCGGTGGTCAGTCCGGGAGGTGCGTGGGCAGCGGTGCGCTGCCCGGGACGACCAGGTCTGCGACGGCGTCGAGCACCGTCCGCACGTACCGCTCCCCCACCCACAGGTGCTTCGCGCCGGCGACCGGCACCACGCGCACGTTCGGTGCGACGGCGAACCGTCGTGCTGCCTCGTCCGGCTGCAGGAAGTCGTCGTGCTCGGGGACGAGAGCGACGACGGGAACGTCCACGTCGGCCCACCGGCGGAGTTCGTCGTCCGTCGTCCGGTGCAGCGGGGGCGACAGCAGGACCACGCCGGCGACCGTCCCGGCGGCCACGTGCTCGAGCCCGTGCTTGAGCGCGACCTCGGTGCCGAACGACCAGCCCAGCAGCCACGGGGTCGGCAGGCCTCGCTCGACGGTCTCGTGCACGGCGGCCCGCAGGTCGAAGCCCTCGGACTCGCCGTCACCGAACACGCCCTCCGAGGTGCCCCTGGGCGAGGTGACCGAGCGGAAGTTGAACCGGAGCACGGCGATGTCGGCCAGGGCGGGCAGCCGCGCCGCGGCCTTCTTGAGCACGTGCGAGTCCATGAAGCCCTGCGCCGTCGGCAACGGGTGGAGCGTCACGAGCGTGCCCCGCGCGGGTCGGTCGAGCGGCTCGGCCAGCTCCCCGACGAGGGTGAGGTGGTCGTCCGTGACCAGCTCGACGTCGGTCCGCCGTGCGGGCAGCTCGGTGTTCGAGCGGATCTCCGTGCTCATGCAATGCTCCAGCAGTGGTTGTGCCAGTGTCGGCGCGATGCCAGGTCGGCCTCGTCCCCGAGCACACCGTCCGCACGCCAGACCACGACGTGCGCGACCCCCGGCAGCACCGCGAGCCCGCAGCCCGGGCAGACGTACTCCTTCTGCGCGGACGCCGCGGACACCGGCTGCACGGTGAACGTCCGACCTCGACGGACCTCGGTCCGCTTCCACGAACTCATCAGCCGGTCGAGGCCGGTCTCGTCCTCGGTCGGCTCGGGACCACGGCCGCGGGGTCGCCGCGGCCGGTTGCTGCGCGGCACCCCGGTACTGCCGATCAGTACCAGTTGTAGGACTGGCTGTGTCCCCATGCGCCGCAGGGGGTGCCGTACACGCCGGAGATGTAGTTGAGGCCCCAGGTGATCTGCGTCGCCGGGTTCGTCTGCCAGTCCGCACCGGCGGTCGCCATCTTGCTGCCCGGGAGTGCCTGCGGGATGCCGTACGCACCGCTCGGGTTGTAGGCGTTGACGCGCCAGCCCGACTCCTTGTTCCACAGTGAGACGAGGCAGTTGAACTGCTCACTGCCCCACCCGCGTGCGGCGACCATCTGCTGGGCGATCGCCTGCGCGCTGCCGGGGTTCGGCGTGGCGGCCGTCGCGGCGAGGGTGTTCGACGGCGTGACGGCCTTGCTCTTCGTGTCGGTGCCGGCCTGGTCGTCCGTCTCGGCCGGCTGCTCGACGACCTTCGGCTTCGGCAGCGTGACACCGTAGCCGTCGCGCGTCACGTCGAACGCGGCGTAGGTGCCGTGCGCAGTGAACTGCTGCGGTTCGACCGGCGCCTTGACGAGCACCGGGGCGACGACGGCCGCCTGGGCCACGTCGGGCTGCATCGGGTTGAAGAGCGAGCCACCGACGAACCCGAACACGGCGAAGAAGGACAGCGTGGGGATCGTCGCGCGTCGACGCATGAAGGAGTTGAGCGTCCGGGCGGCCTTCGGCTTCGCGGGCGCGGCGACCGCACGGCGCTGCTTGACGATGCGCGGGTCGGCGGCACCCGTGGGCGCGATCGGACCGCGGACGAGGACCGGTCCGGTCGCGTCCGGAGCGGTGGCCTGGGCGACCGGCGTCGGAGCCGTCGCGGGTGCGCCCAGCGGGGTCGACGGGAGTGCCGCCGTCTCGACCCGCGGGGTCGCGTGGAGCACCGAGTGTCCCGTCGTGCGGAGTCGGTCGCGTGCCGCGCGGCGCTCACCGACGACCGGACGGTCGAGGTGCTCGCGGGTACCGCGGTCGGAGCTGGAGTCTGCCGTGTGCCTGCCCATGAGTAGGAACAGGATAACGGAACGGTCACGGGATGAGAAGCACCCGCGATCAGCGCGTCGTCAGCGGACGGCGAGCATGACCTCGACGACGGCGTCGAGCAGCGCGTCGACCTGCGCCTCGCGGTAGCCGCCGTGCTTCGGCCGGAACACCACCGACCGGACCTCGGTCAGGCTCAGGGGCTTGCCGTCGCGGAAGTAGCCGGCGAGCCGCTCCGCGAAGGCATCGACGTCCTTCGGGTGGTAGCCGGTGCCGAGCGGGCTGGTGCGGGCGAACCGCTGCCCGGCCGGGCGTTCGAGCCGTGCGACGACGTCCGAGGCCTTGGTGCGGGCCTCGGCGTACCAGGCCTTCTGCCCCGCGTCGGCGATCTCCCGCTCACGCTCGCGGGCGGCGAAGGCGTCCTCGAGCCGTTCGAGCGCCGCGTCGACGTGCGCCGTGGAGTAGCCGCCCTTGCGCATCGAGAACGCGGTTGCGCGGATCTTGGCGGCCTCGATGCCCGGCGCGGTGTCGCCCGCTGTGTAGGCACGACGGGCGTCCTCGAGGAACCGCTCGACCTCGTCGACGTCGTACCCGAGGGACTTGCGGTCTGCGGAGGGGAAGGTGGTGGCCACGGCGACATTCTGCCAGCACCGGACCATGGCGCCAGCTGGACGCGCGGCCACGGCGCTGGCCGCGGTCTCAGTGCACGACGACGAGGAACAGCACGTACGCGACGGCGGCGGACGGCAGGATGCTGTCGATGCGGTCGAGCAGGCCGCCGTGCCCGGGCAGGAACGACGAGATGTCCTTGATGCCGAGGTCGCGCTTGATCATCGACTCGGTCAGGTCACCGAGCGTTGCCGACCCCGAGATGAGCACGCCGAGCACGATGCCCGTCCACCACGGCAGGCCGAGCATGAGCCAGGTCACGACGATGCCGACCAGGATGCTCGCCGCAACGGACCCCGCGAACCCCTCCCACGTCTTCTTCGGGCTGATCCGCGGCGCCATCGGGTGCTTGCCGAGGTTCAGCCCGGTCGCGTACGCCCCCGTGTCGACGGCGACGACCACGAGGATGAACGCGATCACCCACAGCTCACCCCGGGGCTGCGCGGAGAGCAGCACGATGCAGGCACCGAGCAGGGTGATGTACGCCTGGACGAAGAGCCCGTTCGTCAGGTCGCGGACGACGTGACCGGCAGGGGGCTTCTCACGCGCGAGCGCGACCTCGACGAGCCGCCACACCGCGATGAGGACGATGCCGCCGATGATCGCGAACAGCGCCGCGACCTGCCCGCCGAGGAACGCCGCCGGCACCATGCCGACGGCCGCCAGGACGCTGGGCACGCGGGGCACGTCGCGACCCGCGAAGCGCATCGCACTCGCGAGTTCGTAGACCGCGACGCCGAGCAGGAACGCCGCGACGACCATGAACGCCGGCTTCCAGATGAGGAGGGCGGCGAGCATCACGACGGCAAACGCCAGGGCGATCGCGATCGCGGCCGGCAGGTTCCGACCCGTCCGGGCGGTCAGTGCCTCGTTGCGCGCGCCGAACTCCGCCTTGCGCTGCTTCAGCTGCGCTTCGAAGTCGGCGCGCGCCGCGCGGGCACGGGCGTCGAAGTCCTGTCGGAGCCCCTTCTTGGCGGACGGGACCGGTTCCGGCGGGCGCGGTTCTGTGGGGCGATCGCCGCCCGGCTCGGGGAGACGCATCAGACCTCGAGGAGTTCGGCTTCCTTCTTCTTCAGCGCGTCGTCGATCTGGTCGACGTGCTTCTTCGTCAGGGTCTCGAGGTCCTTGTCGCCGCGGGCGATCTCGTCGTCCGAGATCTCGCCCTTCAGCGCGTCGAGGTCGTCCTTCGCACGGCGGCGGATGTTGCGGATGACGACCTTGTGGTCCTCACCCTTGCCGCGGACGAGCTTCACGAACTCCTTGCGGCGGTCCTGCGTGAGCTCCGGGATCGTCACGCGGACGATCTCGCCGTCGTTCGACGGGCTGGCGCCGAGGTTCGGGAACGTCGCGATGGCGCGCTCGATCTCCTTGAGCGCCGACTTGTCGTACGGCGTGACGATGAGCGTGCGCGCCTCGGGCGTCTGGAGGGACGCGAGCTGCGCGAGCGGCGTCGGGGTGCCGTAGTAGTCGACCGGGATCTTCTGGAAGAGGGCGGCGTTGATGCGTCCGGTACGGACGGTCGCGAAGTCGTCCTTGGCGACGTCGACGGCCTTCGCCATCTTCTCGGTGGCTTCGGTCAGGACATCACTGATCACGGTGGTTCTCCTTCGGTACTGCGTCGAGTCTAGTCAGCGTGCGGGTCAGTTGCTGACGACGGTGCCGATCCGCTCCCCGCGGATGGCAGCAGCGACGTTGCCCTCGCCCTCCATGCCGAAGACGTGCATCGGCATGCCGTTGTCCATGCAGAGCGAGAACGCGGTGGCGTCGACGACCTTGAGGCCCTGCAGCAGCGCGTCCTGGTAGGTGACGTGGTGCAGCTTCTCGGCGGTGGCGTCCTTCTTCGGGTCGGCGGTGTACACGCCGTCCACGCCGTTCTTGGCGACGAGCACCTCGTGCGCGTCGATCTCGAGCGCCCGCTGCGCCGCGACCGTGTCGGTCGAGAAGTACGGCAGGCCCGCCCCGGCACCGAAGATGACGATGCGCCCCTTCTCGAGGTGGCGCTCCGCACGCCGCGGGATGTACGGCTCGGCGACCTGGGTCATGCTGATCGCAGACTGCACCCGCGTCGCCGCGCCGGCCTGCTCGAGGAAGTCCTGGAGCGCGAGCGCGTTCATCACCGTGCCGAGCATGCCCATGTAGTCGGCGCGACCGCGGTCCATGCCGCGCTGCGAGAGCTCCGCCCCGCGGAAGAAGTTGCCGCCGCCGACCACGATGGCCACCTCGACGTCCTGCGCGGCCTGCGCGATCTCCTTGGCGATGGTGCTGATGACGTCGGGGTTCACCCCGAGGGACCCGGCCCCGAACGCCTCCCCCGACAGCTTCAGCAGGACCCGGCGGCGTCCGGTCTTCTCGTTCGTCATGTGGCGCACCCTTCGTCGAATGTCTCGTGGGAATCTACCCGGCCGCAGCCGGTCCGGCGGAGGAGGTCGTGCCTCCGGGCCGGGTCCGCGCGTGTCGCAGCGCGCAGAAAACGGGGCCCGGAACCGATGTGGTTCCGAGCCCCGTCACGGGTTCGTTACGCGCCGACCTTGACGCGGGCGAAGCCCTGGATCGTCAGACCTGCGTTCTCGGCGGCCTTCGCGACGGACAGCTTGTTGTCCTTCGCGTAGTCCTGCTCGAGGAGCGCGACCTGCTTGCGGTACGCGTTGAGGCGACCCTCGACGATCTTCGGCAGGGCGGCCTCCGGCTTGCCCTCCTCGCGCGTGATCGCCTCGACGGTCGCGCGCTCCTTCTCGATGGCCTCGGCCGGGATCTCGTCGCGGGTCAGGTACGTCGGGTTCGCGAACGCGACGTGCTGGGCGATCGAGCGCGCCTCGGCGGCGTCGGAGCCCGCGTAGGCGATGACGACGGCGATCTGCGGCGGCAGGTCCTGGCTGGTCTTGTGGAGGTAGACCTCGAAGGCGTCGCCCTCGACACGGACGACCGTGCGCAGCGCGAGCTTCTCGCCCAGTGCGGCGGCGGCCTCGTCGATCGCCTCGGCGACCGTCTTGCCGTCCAGCGGCGCGGCGTTGCCGGCCTCGACGTCGGACGCACCGGCGGCGGCGACCGCGGCGACGACCTTGTCGGCGAGGGTGGTGAACTTCTCGTTCTTCGCGACGAAGTCGGTCTCGCTCGCGAGCTCGACGACGGTGGCGGCGCCACCCTCGGTCGTCGCGACGACGACACCCTCGGAGGTCGCACGGTCGTCGCGCTTGGCGACGGCCTTCGCGCCCTTGATGCGGAGCAGCTCGACGGCCTTGTCGTAGTCGCCGTCGGCCTCGACGAGCGCGTTCTTCGCGTCCATCATGCCGGCCCCGAGGTCCTCACGGAGCTTCTTCACGTCAGCAAGGCTGTAGTTGGCCATTGACTGGAGTCCTTTCTGGACTGTGGTGGTGGGGAGAGAAGGAAGGGGCGCCGAGCCGACCGGCCCGGCGCCCCCACTGGTCACTCGGCGGGGGTGGTCTCCGCCGCAGCCTCGGCCTCGGCCGTCGGCTCCGCGTTCTTGTCACCCTCGGCGATCGGCTCGCCGATCTCCTTGGCGGCGACCTGCGCGTCGGCGTCGTTCTCCTCGACGGTCGCGCCCTCGCCCTGGGTCTGACCGGCGAGGAGCTCCTGCTCCCACTCGGCCAGCGGCTCGGCCGCTTCCTCGTCGCCACCGTTGTGGCGGGTCTTCAGGCCCTCGGCCGCGGCGTCGGCGACGATGCGGGTCAGGAGACCGACGGAGCGGATCGCGTCGTCGTTGCCCGGGATCGGGTACGTGATCTCGTCGGGGTCGCAGTTGGTGTCGAGGATGCCGATGACCGGGATCCCGAGCTTCTGCGCCTCGTCGATCGCGAGGTGCTCCTTCTTGGTGTCGACGACCCAGAGCGCGCTCGGGGTCCGCGTGAGGTTGCGGATACCACCGAGGGTCTTGTGGAGCTTGTCCAGCTCGCGCTTCTTGATGAGGAGCTCCTTCTTGGTGAAGCCCTTCGTCGTGTCGTCGAAGTCGATCTCCTCGAGCTCCTTCATGCGCGCGAGGCGCTTGGAGACCGTCTGGAAGTTCGTGAGCAGACCGCCGAGCCAACGCTGGTTGACGTACGGCTGGCCGACGCGGGTCGCCTGCTCGGCGATGGAGCCCTGCGCCTGCTTCTTGGTGCCCACGAAGAGGATCGTGCCACCGTGCGCGACCGTCTCCTTGACGAAGTCGTACGCACGGTCGATGTAGGCCAGCGACTGCTGCAGGTCGATGATGTGGATGCCCGAGCGCTCGGCGAGGATGAAGCGCTTCACCTTCGGGTTCCACCGACGGGTCTGGTGTCCGAAGTGGACGCCGCTGTCGAGCAGCTGGCGGATGGTGACGACGGCCATGCCGTCCCTCCTTGTTCTCGGCGCACGGCTGTTCGGCCGTGCGCACGGTTGCGGTTGTGTCGGTCACGACCGGTGGTCGTGGCCCCTGGCGTCCTGCCCGCGCGGCCGCCCGCTCGTGAGAGCAGGACCGGTGGCCGCGGGACGCGTCGTCGAAGGAACGCTGTCGTTCGACTGTCGCAGTGGACGCGCGAAGTCAGCGCGCCGGAGCGCGCTGCGGTGGTAATGCTAGCAGGTCCTGACGCCCCGACCGACGCAGGTGCGGGAGGAGACCGTGGACGGACGGGAGGCGCGGTGCGGGACCGACCCGCACCGCGCCTCCCGTCAGGTGGTGACGCTGGAACCGCCTACTTGGCGGAGACCGTGTCGCCCTCCGCCGTGATGCCCATCTCCTCGAGGGAGCGGCCCTTGGTCTCCGGGATCTTCGCGATGACGAAGAACAGCGAGAGCAGGGCGAACAGGGCGTAGATGCCGTACGTCACGGTCAGGTTGAAGCCGGACAGCACCGGGAAGGAGATCGTGACGACGAAGTTCGCGACCCAGTTGGCCGCCGAGCCCACGCCGAGCGCGGTCGCACGGATGCGGTTCGGGAACATCTCGCCGAGCAGGACCCACATGAGCGGTCCCCAGGTGGCACCGAAGGACACCACGAAGAGGTTCGCGAAGATCAGCGCGATGAGGCCCCAGGCGCCGGGCAGCTGCGGCGCGCCGTCGACGATGGTGGCCTGCGAGAACGCGATCGCGACCATGGTCAGCGAGACGAACATGCCCGTCGAACCGGCGACGAGCAGCGGCTTCCGGCCGAGCTTGTCCACCGTGAAGATCGCGATGAAGGTCACCGCGACGTTCACGACCGAGGTGATGGTCGAGATCAGGAAGGACTGGTCCTCCTTGAAGCCGACCGCCTGCCAGAGCGTCGTCGAGTAGTAGAAGATCACGTTGATGCCGACGAACTGCTGCAGCACGGCGAGGATGATGCCGACCCAGACGATGGGCTGCAGGCCGAAGCGGTTGCCCCGGATGGAGCCCTTCTTCTCGTTCGCTTCCTTCTTGATGCCGTCCTGGATCTCCTCCAGGCTCGTGTTCACGGTGTCGCGCGGGACGATCTTGCCCATCACGTCACGGGCGTCGTCGGTGCGGCCCTTGGCGAGCAGGAAGCGCGGGGACTCCGGCAGCGTGATCGCGAGCACGCCGTAGACGACCGACGGCACGACGCCGACCAGGAACATCCAGCGCCAGGCGGCGAGGCCGAGGACCTGCTCGGAGGCGCCGCCGGCGGTCACCGCGAAGATCTGGTCGGAGAGCAGCGCGGCGAAGATGCCGAGCGTGATGGCGAGCTGCTGGAACGATGCCAGGCGGCCGCGGATCGCCTTCGGGGAGACCTCGGAGATGTACGCGGGGGCGATGACCGAGGCGGTTCCGATGCCGAGTCCGCCGACCAGACGCCAGATGACGAGGTCCCAGGTCGCGAACGCGAAGGCCGAGCCGATCGAGCTGACGAAGAACAGCACCGCGGCCCAGAACATCACACGGGTGCGGCCCCACCGGTCGGCCAGGCGACCGGCGAAGTAGGCACCGAAGGCACAGCCGACGAGCGCGGAGGCGACGGCGAAGCCGCTGGCGGCCTCGGACAGGCCGAACTCGCCCTTGATCGCGTCGACGGCTCCGTTGATGACGGAGGAGTCGAATCCGAAGAGGAAGCCGCCGACTGCCGCCGCGATGGCGAACAGGGTGACCTTCCCCTTGAACGCACGGTCCTCGCCGTGCTGGGTGGACGTGTTCGACACGGTGCTCCAGGTTTCTTGCCGCCGTGCTGGGTGGCGCACGGTGCCCCGGCGGTCGGCTGGTTCGCCGTCCGAGCGGCGTTGCGTGTTCCGGAGCGGCCCCGACTGTACTCGCTGGCGGCTCGCGGGGCACATCGGGGCGCGGCGGTGGCGCGGCGGGGCGGTGGGTCGTGCGTACGGCGGGGTTGCGTGATCGCGCGCGTTCTTCGACGTTCTGCGTGTCGATCGTCACGCGTGGTGTCGCGTTCGTCGGTCGGGGGCGGACACGAGCGCGGCGCCGCACCGATGACCGACGTTCCTGCACAGTCCGGGGGGCAGCGGTCACCGTCCCCAGGTCGGCCCACCGCCACCCGCGCGCCCGGCTGACTCCGACACGCTCGACACATGCGTCGGTCACCGCTCCTCCCCCGCCGGCAGGTCGGGTTCCTCGTCCTGCTGGTCGCACTCGTCGTCGCGCTCGCCGGTCCGCTCCTGCCGGCGCGACCGGCTGCAGTCGGGGCGGAAACCATCCGGGCGAAGACCATCCGGACGGAGGGAACGGTCGCTGCCGAGGACGACCCTGCGTCCCCGTGGGTGTGGCCGACGGGGACGCACGAGGTGGTCCGGCCGTGGGAGGCACCCGCGGACGAGTACGCGGCGGGGCACCGCGGCATCGACCTTCCAGCACCCCTCGGGGCGCCCGCGGTCGCGGTGGCGGACGGCACGGTGTCCTTCGCCGGACAGGTCGCCGGTCGGGGCGTCGTGACGATCGACCACGGTGACGGCCTGGTGAGCACGCTGGACTCGGTCGAGCCCTCGGTGTCGACGGGCGAGACGGTCCAGCAGGGCGCGGCGGTCGGGGTCGTCGCCGTCGGCCACTGTCCAGCCACCGACCCGTGCGTGCACCTCGGTGCCCGGGTCGACGGTCGGTACGTCGATCCGCTGCCGTTCCTGTCACCGGCTGCCTGGCCGGTGCTGCTCCCCGAGTCGGCGTGGCCGGGATGACCCCGCGACGGGGCCCGGCTGCCGTGAGCCGACGACGGTCAGGCGCGGGGGTGCGCGGTCCGGTACACCTCGCGGAGACGTGCCGATGACACGTGCGTGTAGACCTGCGTCGTCCCGAGGCTCGCGTGCCCGAGCAGCTCCTGCACGGCGCGGAGGTCCGCTCCCCCGTCGAGCAGGTGCGTGGCCGCGGTGTGCCGGAAGGTGTGCGGCCCGCTCGGCCCCGCGCCGGGCAGGTCCTCGAGCGCCCGCGCGACCACGCGGTACACGCTCCGGACGCCGAGTCGGCCGCCCCGATCACCGAGGAACAGCGCGTCGTCAGCGGCTCCGGCGGCTCCGGCGGTTCCCGCGGCTCCGGCGGTTCCCGCGGCTCGGGCCGCCAGGACCGGGCGCCCCCGGTCGAGCCACCCCTCGAGCGCGTCCCGTGCCGGAACACCGAAGGGCACCACACGCTCCTTCCCACCCTTGCCGAGCACCCGGACCGTCAGTCGGGAGCGGTCGAGGTCGTCGACGTCGATCCCGACGAGTTCGCTGACCCGGATGCCCGCGGCGTAGAGCAGCTCGACGACCGCCAGGTCCCGCAGTGCCCCGGGGTCGTCCGTCTCCGCGCGGGCGGCGAGTCCGTCGAGCACCGTCCGGACCTGGTCCGTCGAGACGACCCGCGGCAGGTGTCCGGCCCCCTTCGGCGCTCGGAGCCGCACGGCAGGGTCGGTGTCGAGCAGTCCGCTCTCGCTCGCCCAGCGGGTGAAGGCACGGACCGAGGACGACCTGCGGGCGATGGTCGACCGGGCGAGCCCCCGCTGGTCGGCGTCCCAGAGCCAGTCGCGCAGGACCTCGAGGCCGAGGCCACGGGCGGCGTCGATCCCCCGTTCGGCGGTGAACTGCACCAGCTGGTCGAGATCGTTGGCGTAGGCGCGCACGGTCTGCTCGCTGAGCCCGCGTGCGCCCCGGACGTGGTCGAGGAACGACTCCACCGCCGCCACGAGCCGTCCGTCCGCCTGCGCCTCCACGACCCCAGGCTAGGTGCGTTCCCGGTCACGACCTGGCCCACCCGCCGACGGTGTGCCGGACGAGTCCCTGCAGCTCGGCCAGCGCGAGCGCGTCCACCACCGCTCCGGTGGACATGCCCGAGCGGACGGCGATCTCCTGTTCGCCGAGCGCCCGCCGACCCAGAGCGTCGAGCACCCGGACCACCTCGGGGTCCTGCCGCCCACCGCCGAGCGGCTCATCGCCGCGCGACTCGTCGCCGTGCGGCTCGCCACCACGAGGGGTCGACCGACCCCGCACGGAGCGCCCCTGTGCCCCGAGCACGGCGTCGACGGGATCACCCGCCCCCACCACGATCTGCGCACGCCCATCGGCGACGAGTCGGTGGCACCCGACCGAGGCGGACGACGAGAACGCACCCGGGACGGCGAACACGGGCCGTCCGAGCTGTGCGGCGTGGTGCGCGGTGTTCAGCGCGCCCGACCGAGCGCCCGCCTCGACCACGACGGTCGCCGCGCCGAGCGCCGCGATGAGCCGGTTGCGAGCCAGGAACCGCCACCGCGTCGGTCGGGTCCCCGGCGGCGACTCCGCCAACAGCGTCCCCTGACGAGCCACGTTGCGCAGCAGCTCGACGTTGCCGGTCGGGTAGAGCTGGTCGATCCCGCCCGCCAGGACCGCCACGGTCGGGGTGCCCGCAGCGACGGCGACCCGGTGCGCGGTGGCGTCGATGCCGTACGCCCCGCCGCTGACCACCGTGCAGCCGGCGTCGGCAGCGGTCGAGGCGATCTCCGCCGTCGCCTCCGCCCCGGCCACGGTGTTCGCGCGTGACCCGACCACCGCCAGCGCCGGCCCGGAGGCTCGCCGTCCCGAGCGCGTCCACAGCACGACCGGCGCGTGCGGGCCGAGGTCGTCGACGGCACGCGGCCACCATGCGGTCCCGGGGACGACGAGCCGCGCGCCGACGGAGCGTGCCGCATCGAGCGTCGCCAGGACGTCGACCCTCCCGAGCCGCGGCCCCCACCGCTCGAGGGCCACCCGCACCGTCTCGGCGAAGGCCGCCGTGGACTCGGCGCCGGGGACCGCTTCGTCCGTGCACGTGTCGAGCAGGCCCTGCAGCCCGTCGTCCAGGGCTGCTCGCACCAGCGCGAAGGAGCGTTCGGCTCCGAGCGCCTGCACGAGCAGCCCGGCGACCGAGTCACCGGGCTCCACCACCGCCGACCACGCCACGCGCGCTGCTGTCTCGACCAGGTCGACGGCATCCGCACCACCCCGACCCAGGGCAGCTGCGGTCGCGCCGAGCAGGTCCTGCGCCTCGTTCACAGCGCACCCCGGAGTGCGAGGGCCTCACGCACGTGCCGCCCGCCCGGCCGGTCGTCGCCCTGCAGGTCGGCGAGCGTCCACGCGAGGCGCATGGTCCGGTCCCAGCCGCGCATCGTCAGCGTGCCGAGGTCGAGTGCCCGGTCCAGCATCGTGGTCGCACCGGGCTCCGCCCGACCGGGGCCGCGCAGCCACGCCCCGGACACCTCGGCGTTGCGCGTCCACTCCGTGCCGGCGAGCCGCATGCACATCGCTTGCCGCGCCGCCTCGACGGTCGCCCGCGCCTGCGCCGTCGTGGGCGTCGTCCCGTCCTCGCCCCGGATCAGTCCGGTGGTCACCCGCGGCACGCGCACCCGGATGTCGATCCGGTCGAGCAGTGGCCCGGACATGCGACCGAGGTACCGACGGACGGTCGCCGGCGGGCACTCGCAGGGCTGCCGTGGCGACCCCGCGTTGCCGCACGGACAGGGGTTCGCCGCGAGCACGACCTGACAGCGTGCGGGGAACTCGGCGGCGCCGGCAGCGCGGTGCACGGTGATCCGGCCGGACTCCAGCGGCTGCCGGAGCGCGTCGAGCACCGCACGCGGGAACTCGGGTGCTTCGTCGAGGAACAGCACGCCCCGGGTCGCGCGGGACACGGCACCCGGCCGCACCGTCCCCGAACCGCCGCCGATCAGGGACACGGCGGAAGCCGAGTGGTGCGGAGCCTCCCACGGTGGTCTGGTGGTCCACGAGGCGACACCGTGCCCGGCGACCGACCGCACCGCCGCGACCTCGAGCGCCGCGTCGTCGTCGAGGTCCGGGAGCAGGCCCGGGAGTCGCTCGGCGAGCATGGTCTTCCCGGCGCCGGGCGGCCCGACGAGCAGGGCGTGGTGCCCGCCGGCGGCCGCGGCCACGATCGCCCGGACACCGGTCGGGTTGCCCACGACCTCCGACAGCTCGGCGACGGGCGTCCGCTCGGGGAGCACCGGCGGCGCGGCGACCGGGTCGACGTCCACCGGTGGGAGGAGCGCCCCGGCGTCGATCGCCGCCGCCCGGAGGGAGTCCACCGCTCTGATCTCCACGCCGCGCACGAACCGTGCCTCGTCCGCGTTGCCGGTGGGCAGCACCACCCGCTCGGCGCCGGCGTCCCGCGCCGCGAGGACCATCGGGACGACGCCGGGCACGGGCCGGAGCCGTCCGTCGAGCCCGAGCTCCCCGATGTACACCACGCGCTCGCTGACCCGGGGCGCGACGTCGGCACCGGCGAGCACCGCCATGGCGATCGCGAGGTCGAATCCGGACCCCCGCTTCGGGATCGCCGCCGGCGTCAGGTTCACGGTGATCCGCCTGGCAGGCAGCGGCGCTCCGGCGTTCGCCGCCGCTGCTCGCACCCGCTCGCGGGCCTCACCCAACGAGGTGTCCGGCAGGCCGATGATGCTGAAGGCGGGCAGCTGGCTCGTCAGGTGCGCCTCGACCTCGATCCGTCGCCCGGTCACGCCGAGCAGGGCGACCGCGGCGGACCGACCGATGCTGGTCACAGGATCCCCGGCAGGTGCTCGACGCCGAACCGGTCACCGGCGACGTGCACCGCCACCGCATCGAGGCGGACGGCCGCAGCGTGCGTCTCCGGGTGCGCCGCGAACCACATCGGCACCAGCTGACGGAGCCGCGCGGTCTTCGTCGCGGTGATCGCTTCGAACGGGTGCCCCGTGCCCGTCCCCGCGCGCGTCTTGACCTCGACGAAGACCAGGGTCTGTCCGTGCCAGGCGATGACGTCGACCTCGCCGCGGGCGCACCGCCAGTTCCGCTCCACCAACCGGTACCCGCGCGCCGTGAGCCATTCCACCGCACGGTCCTCGCCGTACGTGCCGAGTGTTCGTCGTTCCATGTCGTTGCCTCCACCGACGACGATGCGGCAATGCAACGGGTGCAATCCGCCGGACGGCAGATCTGTGGACGAGCACTTGCGATGAGAATGTTGTGCAGGAATGACGAGACCCCGGATGCCGTCAGGACATCCGGGGTCTCGTGTTCTGTGCGTCAGTGTGCGGCTGCGTACGCTTCCTGCACCTGGGTCGAGATGCGGCCGCGGCTCGAGACCTCGTACCCGTTCTCCTTCGCCCACTCGCGGATCTTCGCGAGTTCCTCGGAGTTCCCGCGCTTCGGCGCGGACTTCGGCGCGGAGCCGCCGTTCCCACCGGAACGACGACCGGACACCTTGCGGGCCGCTGCGACGTAGTCGGAGATCGCTTCGCGGAACTTGTCGACGTTGTCGTCGGAGAGGTCGATCTCGTAGTTCGATCCGTCGAATGCGAACTCGACGGTCCGGCCTTCACCTGCGGCGATCGGCGAGTCGTCGAGGTCGTCGACGAGCTGGACGGTGACCTTCTGTGCCATGTCGTGCTCCTGTTCGGAAGAGGTGTGGTCCCCACGACGACGAGTCCTGGGGAAAGCTTCTCCACCACCGTAGCGCGACAATTGCAGGAATGTGTCCGGAAAAGCGGCTGAGTCGCAATTCCAGAAACTGTGGATCACTCGTCGAGTGCGAGTTCCTTGGGCAGTTCGAGTTCTCGCGAGGTGAGTTCCTCGACGTTCACGTCCTTGAAGGTGAGCACCCGGACGGACTTCACGAACCGGTCGGAACGGTAGACGTCCCAGACCCACACGTCGTTCATCGTGAGTTCGAAGTAGAAGTCGTGCTCGGTGTCACGGCGGACGAGGTCGACCTCGTTCGCCAGGTAGAACCGCCGCTCGGTCTCGACCACGTACCGGAACTGCGACACGACGTCGCGGTACTCGCGGTACAGGGCAAGTTCGACCTCGCGGTCGTAGTCGTCGAATTCGTCGTCATCCATCGCCCGCACAGTCTACGGCGAGACCGGCGACCGTGGACGCAGTCGGTCAGCCGGCGACGGAGAGCTCGTCGAAGCCGTCGAGCGCGACGCTCGAGGCCTGGTGCAGCCAGCTCTTCCGGTGCAGCGGGTGGGCACCTGCTGCACGGATGCCGTCGTAGTGGGCGGTGGACCCGTACCCCTTGTTCGACGACCACCCGTAGTGGGGAGCGTCCTCGTGCGCGGCGATCATCAGCGCATCCCGCTCCACCTTCGCGACGACGGACGCCGCGGCGACCGAGGCGCAGTCCCGGTCGGCCTTCACGCGCACCAGGACGTCGAGCGGACCGCCTGAGGGGGCGAGGTCGGCCGGCACGGCACGCGACAACCAGTCGAACGACCCGTCGAGCACCACGACCGTGTCGTCGAGGGACACCCCGTCGCGGACGAGCGCGCCGAGGGCCGCCGCACCCGCCTGACCGAGCGCGGGCACGATCCCCTGCCGGTCCACCACGTCCGCCGACGCCATCCCCACGGCGGTCCGCGCCCACCGCCGGACGACCGGCACCAACTCGGTCCGACGGGCAGCGGAGAGCAGCTTCGAGTCGGCGAGCCCCTGGGGCACACGTCCGATGTCGAGCGTCACCGCCGCGACTCCGACGGCCACCGGACCGGCGATGGCGCCGCGGCCGACCTCGTCCATGCCGATCACGGTCAGCCGACCGGAACCGAGCAGCTTCTTCTCGACCCGCAGCGAGGGCCGGACCGGGGTCACCGGTCCTTCTCCTCCACGCCCGCGAACACGTCGGGGTAGTCGTCGAGCCACGTCCACCGGCTGGTGGGCCAGGAGATGACGAAGGCCCTGCCGGTCACGTCCGAGAGCGGCACGAACCCCTTCGACGGCGTGTCACGGTTGTACCGGGAGTCCTTCGAGTCGTTCCGGTTGTCACCCATCACCCAGATCGTCCCCTCGGGCACGGTGACCGAGAACGGGTCGGCCGACGCCGGGGCACCGCTGGGCAGCAGCGTGTACGGCTCCTTGAGCGGGACGCCGTTCACGGACATCTGCCCGAGGTCGTTGCAGCACGTCACCTTGTCGCCCGGCAGGCCGATGACGCGCTTGATGAGGTGGTCGTCACTGTCACCGGTCCCCAGGCCGACCTGGGTGAGGAGCCAGTCGATGGCCTTCGCCGGCTGCGTGGTGGGAGCGACGCTCGGGACGTCCGCGCCGCTCAACCACCCGCCCGGGTCCTTGAACACGACGACGTCACCGCGCTTCAGCGACACCACGTCGGGCACCAGCTCGTTGACGATCACCCGGTCGTTGACCTGCAGCGTGTTCTCCATCGACTCCGACGGGATGTAGAACGAGCGGATCAGGAACGTCTTCACGAGGAACGAGACGAGCAACGCCGCGAGGAAGATGATGACGAGGTCCCGCAAGAACGTCAGGACACCGTTGCCCTGCTTCTCGGCCCGTGGGCGGCGCCCCGATCCTTGGGTGGTGTCCGTCATGTCCGCTCTCGTTCAGGAGCACGCCGACCGGCGTGCCGACCCACGCCCGCACTGGTCGGGCGTGGAAGACCCGGCGCCCCGTGGAGCGCGCTCAGCGGGAAAGCCCCCCGTCGATGCACAACCGTACATCGGCGGGGGGCGTCCAGTGGAACCCGGCTCGCGGGCCCTCACTGTGAAGGCGATCAGGCGTCGCGCTTCTCCTTGATCTTGCGGCGGGCCGCCTTGCCGCGGAGCTCGCGCAGGTAGTAGAGCTTCGCGCGACGGACGTCACCGCGGGTGACGACCTCGATGTGGTCGATGATCGGCGAGTGCACCGGGAACCAGCGCTCGACGCCGACCTGGAAGCTCACCTTGCGGACCTTGAAGGTCTCGCCGAGGCCGTGGCCCTGGCGGGCGATGACGACACCCTGGAACACCTGGACGCGCGAGCGCGTGCCCTCGATGATGTTGACGTGCACCTTGATGGTGTCGCCGGGGCGGAAGTCCGGGACGTCGGTGCGCAGGGACGCTGCGTCGACGTGGTCGAGGAGCTGCATGTTCGTTCACTCTCTGCGGACGCGCACGGGTCGCCGCGGATCGGTTCTGGAAAGAAGTGTCCGTGCCCGGAATCGGCGACTCCCCCGTGGCAGAGTCCAGCCAGGGCACAGCGTCCAATCCTGCCACAGAACGGGCACTCCCGCCAACCGGTGCAGGATGGGACCATGATCGAACTCCGCACCCCCGCCGAGCTGGAGGGCCTGCGCGCCGCCGGCCGGTTCGTTGCCGACGTGCTCGACGAGCTGCTCGAGACCGTCGACGTGGGCGTGAACCTCCTCGACCTCGACCGCGTCGCTGCGAGGATGATCGCCGACCGCGGCGCGGTGAGCTGCTACGTCGACTACCACCCCTCGTTCGGCAACTCACCCTTCGGCAAGAACCTGTGCACGTCGGTCAACGACGCCGCCCTGCACGGCCTGCCCCACGACCGCACGCTCGTCGACGGCGACCTCGTGAGCCTCGACTTCGCCGCGAGCGTCGACGGCTGGGTGGCGGACTCCGCCGTCACGGTGCAGGTGGGCACCGCACGGGACGAGGACCAGCGGCTCGTCGACACGGTCGAGCGCGCACTGGTCGCCGGCATCGAACAGTTCCGGCCAGGCAACAAGCTCGGCGACGTCTCCTACGCCATCGGCCGGGTCGCGAAGGACGCCGGTTTCACCGTCAACACGCAGTTCGGTGGACACGGTGTCGGACGCACCATGCACGGAGACCCGCACGTGCCGAACGACGGCCGCCCGGGGCGCGGGCTGAAGCTCCGGCCCGGCCTGGTCGTCGCGATCGAGCCGTGGCTCATGCAGGGCACCGACGAGCTCGTGCAGGACGAGGACGGCTGGACGCTGAAGAGCGTCGACAGATCACGCGCCGCGCACGTCGAACACACGGTCGCGGTGACCGAGGACGGTCCCGAGGTCCTCACCCTGCGTCGCGCCCAGCGCGCCGACGCGACCGCCTGACGGACGGGAGGCGCGGCGCACCCCCGCCCCGCGCCTCCCGTCCGCGCACATCCGCGAAGGCGACAGATCACCGCCGACGGTCGGCGGCAGCCTGTCGCTCCGGCGGAACAGACGGACGGACCGACGGACAGACAGATGGCCCGTCAGGCTGGCGGGCAGCCGGACAGACGGGCTCGGCAGCCTGTAGACGGCGCGCGCTACGCGTCGGGCAGCAGGTCCGGACGGACCCGACGGGTCCGCTCCACCTGCTGCTCGTGCCGCCAGGCGGCGACGCGGGCGTGGTGTCCGCTGAGCAGGACGTCCGGCACCTCGAGGTCCCGCCAGACGGCGGGCTTCGTGTACGAGGGGTACTCGAGCAGGCCGTCCTCGTGCGACTCCTCGACGAGGGACTCGGGGTTGCCGACGACACCGGGGACGAGTCGACCGACCGCCTCGATCATCGCCATCGCCGCGACCTCGCCGCCGTTCAGCACGTAGTCGCCGAGGGACAGCTCGACCACGGAGCAGCGCGAGGCCGCCCAGGCGAACACCCGTGCGTCGATGCCCTCGTAGCGCCCGCAGGCGAAGACGAGGTGATCGTGCTCGGCGGCCAGCGACCGGGCGATCGACTGGCGGAAGGGGGTCCCGGCGGGCGTGGGGACGACGAGTGTCGACGACCCGTCCTCTCGGAGGATCGACGACAGCGCCTGTGCCCACGGCTCGGGCTTCATCACCATGCCGGCACCACCGCCGTAGGGGGTGTCGTCGACGGTGCGGTGCCGGTCCGTCGTCCAGTGCCGCAGGTCGTGCACGTGCACGTCGAGCAGTCCGTCGACACGGGCCTTGCCGAGCAGCGAGACGTCGAGCACGGAGAAGAACTCCGGGAAGATCGTGACGATGTCGATCCGCACGATCAGCCTTCCGGTTCGGTCGGCGTGACGGTCTCGGGCCGCGAGGTGTCCTCGGGGTCCTCGAACAGCCCCGTCGGGGGCGTCACCGTGACCGTCCCCGCCGTGATGTCGACCGTCGGCACGATCGCCGAGACGAACGGCACCAGGACCTCGCCGCGCGAGGGGGTGTCGATCGCGAGCAGGTCCTGCGCGGGCAGGTGGTCCACGCGTGCGACCGTCCCGACCTCGACGCCGTCACGGAGCACACGCAGGCCGACCAGCTGGTGGTCGTACCAGGCGTCGTCCTCGCCGGTCTCGGCGTCGGCGTCCTGCTCCACCCAGAGGATCGCCCGCGCGAGTGACTCAGCAGCGGTGCGGTCCGAGACGCCCTCGAAGAAGGCGACCGGGTGGCCGTTGTACCAGCGGAGCTCGTCGATGGTCAGGGTCTTGCCCGACCACGGCGAGTCCGAGGGGACCTGGAGCGTGAACTCCGCCCCCGGTGTGAACCGACGATCCGGGTCGTCGGTGTAGAGCTCGAGCTTGATGCCGCCCTTGAGCCCGTGCGCCTTCGTGATGCGACCCACCCGGAGCTGGGTCGTCTCCCTAGGAATCGGTGTCGACCACGTCGACCCGCACCCGCTTGCCGTCGGCGAGTGCCGAGACGAGGGTGCGGAGCGCCTTTGCGGTCCGTCCGGCGCGACCGATCACGCGACCGAGGTCCTCGGGGTGCACACGCACCTCGAGGACCTCGCCACGTGCAGAGGTGGAACTGGCGACGCGGACGTCGTCCGGGTGATCGACGATCCCCTTGACGAGGTGCGTCAGCGCAGAGTCGAGCAAGGAATCAGGCCTCGGTCGTCTCGGCGGCGTCGTCGGCCGACTCGGCCGGAGCAGCGGCGGGGGCCGTCTTCTCCGACTTCGGCTTCAGCACGGCCTTCTTGGCGGTGTCCGCGACGAAGGCCTGCTTCGGCTCGGCGACCTTGACGGTGGACTCGGTGTTGCCCTCGCCCTTGAACTTGCCCCAGTCGCCGGTCAGCTTGAGGAGCGCCGCGACCTGCTCGGTCGGCTGCGCGCCGACGCCGAGCCAGTACTGGGCACGGTCCGAGTTGATCTCGATGACCGAGGGCTCCTCGGTGGGGTGGTACTTGCCGATCTCCTCGATGACACGACCGTCGCGCTTGGTGCGCGAGTCGGCGACGACGACACGGTAGTACGGCGCACGGATCTTACCGAGACGCTTGAGACGGATCTTGACAGCCACAATTGCTCCTGTTGCGTGTTGTTGTGGTTGAACCGGAACCGCGGGCGTGGGGGCACGCGCGGTGGAAGCTCGAAGGGAGTCGCGACCTGCTGGATAGAGGGTCGAGCAGACGCGATTCGACCGTTCATTCTTGCAGGTTTCCGCCCGAGAAGCGAGTCGGGACGCGCCGACGCCGGACCGGGATCAGGGAGCGAGCACCCGGACGGCGTCGATCGCCTCGCTCGTGGCCCGGACTGCGTCGACGCTCCTGGCGTCCCGGGCACCACCGACGACCGCGTACGGCACCCCGGCGGCGGCCAGACCAGCGGCGAGTCCCGCTCCCGCGACGGCGGCGCCGGGGCGCTCGGCACCACCCGGGGCGTCCGGACCGCCCTCGACCACGGGCGAGCGCTCCTGTCCGGCGCACACGACGACGTGGTCGGCCGGCACCGCGGTCTCCCGACCGTCCTCGTCCCGGATCCACAGCGTGCCCGGCTCGATGCGCAGGTACTCCTGCACGCCGCCGATCATCCACACCCCGGCGTCACGGAGCCGCCCGACGGCCACCCAGCGCGACGTGATGCCGATGCCCTGCCCGAACTTCCCGGACCGTCGGAGCACCGTCACGTCGCTCCCGGGCCGGAGCGTCCGTCCCGCCACGGGCTGCCGTTGCGGGAGGTCGCCGACCAGGTCGTCGGCCACGGTGACGCCCCAGCGGGCGGCGAACTCCGCAGCACGCACGGACTCGTCGGGCGACTCGACCAGGAAGGCCGCGGTGTCGACGCCGATGCCGCCGCCGCCGATCACCGCCACGGTCCCCGGCGGGACCCCGTCGCGCAGGGCGTCCTCGTAGGTCACCACGTGCGGCAGCTCGGCGCCCGGCACGGCGATCCGGCGCGGGACGACACCGGGTGCGAGCACCACGGCGTCGCTGTCGAGCAGGTCCGCCGCGGTGGCCGTGCGACCGAGGTGCACGGTTGCCCCTCGGTCCTCGAGTTCGGCGCGGGCAGCCCGGACCGTCGCGGCGTAGTCCTCCTTCCCGGGGACGACCGCGGCCAGCGCGAACTGCCCGCCGAGCGTGTCCGAGGCCTCCCAGAGCGTCACCTCGTGTCCCCGCCGTGCGGCGTCCACCGCGGCGGCGAGCCCCGCGGGACCACCGCCGACGACGTCGACGCGCTTCGGGTCGGTCGTGGGGCGCAGCGGCAGGGCGAGCTCACGCCCGGCCCGCGGGTTCACGAGGCACGACACGGGCTGTCCGACGATCGAGCGGTCGAGGCAGGCCTGGTTGCAGCCGATGCAGGTGTTCACGAGGTCGAAGCGCCCGTCGAGCGACCGGCGGACGATGTCCGGATCGGCGAGCAACGGGCGGGCGAGCGCCACGGCGTCGACCTGTCGGTCGCGGAGCACCGCCTCACCGTCGCGCAGGTCGGTCATCCGGTTCGAGGCGATCACCTGCACCTCGGGGTGCGCGGAAGCCCGGACCACGCGCGCGATCCGCTCGGCGTGGGCGAGCCAGGCCCCGTGCGGCACCGAGGCCTGGACGGTGGGCGTCCGCGACTCGTGCCAGCCGATGCCGACCGACACCGCGTCGAGACCGAGCGGCAGCAGGTCGTGCACCAGCGCGTCGACCTCGTCGTCGGTCGTCGACCCGGGCACGAGGTCCGCGCCGGACAACCGGATTGTCACCGCCAGGTCCGGGACCGCCGCCCGGACGGCACGGACGACCTCGACCGCGAAGCGACGGCGGCGCTCGGCGTCCCCGCCCCACTCGTCGTCGCGGAGGTTGGTCAGCGGCGACTGGAACTGGTTGACCAGGTAGCCCTCGGACGCCATGATCTCCACGCCGTCGAAGCCGATCGCGGCAGCGGACCGAGCTGCCGCGGCGAAGTCGTCGATCGTGCTGCGCACCTCGGCGTCGGTGAGCGCGACCGGCTGCACACCGCGTGCAGCCGCCCAGGGCAGCGCCGAGGGCGCCACGACGCGCTGCGGTCGGCCGTGGCGGTCCACCATGCCGTTCGCCAGCGCGTAGCGGCCCGCGTGGAAGAGCTGCGCGAGCACCGCACCACCCTCGTCGTGCACCGCGTCGACCGCGACCCGGAACCGCTCGTCCGCTCCCCCGACGCCGAACACCGCGAAGTCCGGGCCGCCGCGAGCCTCGTCGCTGACCGCGATCCCGCCGGTGACGATGCACCCGACCCCGCCGGCCGCGCGCTCGCGGTAGAACGCGGCCATCGCGGCGCCCCCGTCGTCGAGGACCTCGAGCCCGGTGTGCATCGACCCCATGACGACCCGGTTCCGCAACCGGAGCGGCCCGAGGCTCCACGGCGACGAGAGGACGGCGAGGTCGGTGACGGCAACGCTGCTCATGGGACCACTCTGCCGGACGACGTGCCCGGGACGGAGTTCCTTGTACCGACCCTCCAACCCGACGGGCAGGATGGCCCCATGGACATCCGCTTCACCGAGTCCCGCCCGTCGACCATCGGCGTCGAGTGGGAGCTCCCGCTGGTCGACCGCGGCACCGGCGACCTCGCGCCCCGTGCCCCCGCCGTGATCGCCGCCGTGCAGGAACGGCTCGTCGACCACGACCGGGTGACCGAGGAGCTCCTGACGAACACGGTCGAGGTCGTCACGGGTGTACACGAGACGGTGGGCGGCGCGACGAGCGAGCTCGCGGGCATCATCGGCGAGGTGATCGACGCCGCCGAGCCGCTCGACGCCCAGGTGATGTGCTCCGGCACCCACCCGTTCGCGCAGTGGGACCAGCAGGAGATCACGGCCGACAGCGAGCACTACACCACGCTCATCGACCGCACGCGGTGGTGGGGCCGGCAGATGCTCATCTGGGGCGTGCACGTGCACGTCGGCATCGACGACCGGGACAAGGCGGTGCCGATCATGAACGCGATGCTCGCGTACGTGCCGCACCTGCAGGCGTTCACCGCGTCGAGTCCGTTCTGGGGCGGCACCGACACCGGCTACGCCTCGAACCGTGCGCTCATGTTCCAGCAGCTCCCCACCGGCGGCCTCCCGCCGGGCATCGACGACTGGCGCGGCTTCGAGACCGTCGTCGACGACCTGACGAAGACCGGGGTGATCGACGGCTTCAAGGACCTGCGGTGGGACATCCGCCCCTCGCCGGGTTGGGGCACGCTCGAGAACCGGGTGTCCGACGGCATCTCCACGCTGCACGAGGTCGGCGCCGTCACCGCCTTCGTCCAGTGCCTGGTCACCGCGCTGTCCGACCGGCTCGACCGGGGCGAGACCCTGCCGTCGATGCAGCCGTGGTTCATCCGTGAGAACAAGTGGCGCGCGGCCCGCTACGGCATGGAGGCGGAGATCATCACGAACGCCGCCGGCGACGAGCGCCTGGTCACCGACGAGGTGCACGACCTGGTGACACGGCTCGATCCGATCGCGGAGCGTCTCGGGTGCCAGCAGGAGCTGCACCACCTCGACACGATGATCGCCGAGGGTGCCTCGTACCAGCGGCAGCTGCGGGTGGCGCAGGAGAACGGCGGGGACCTCCGCGCGGTGGTCCGCCACCTGGTCACCGAGCTGCGCGAGTCGCTCTAGACGCGGCCCACGAACGGACAGGAGGCCCGTGGCGGGATCGCCACGGGCCTCCTGTCCGTCGTCCGGTCGCGACTAGCGACCCAGGAACTTCTGCAGGCTGGCCAGCTCTTCCTCGGTCGGCGCCTTGCCGCCCTTGCCGCCACCGAACCCGAAGCCCGAGCCGGTCGGGGCCTGCTGCTGCGGCTGCGCCGCCGCACCCGACGCGAGCGCCGCGCGCTTGGCGGGGTTGCCGACCTTCTTCTTCTTCGCGCCGCCCTGCTGCTGCTTCTTCTTGCCGCCGTGCATGCCGGGGACGGGACCCATGCCGGGCATCTGCGGGACGCCACCGCGCGCGACGGTCTTCATCATCTTGGCGGCCTGCTCGAAGCGGTTCACGAGGGCGTTGACCTCGGTCACGGTGGTGCCGGAGCCCTTCGCGATGCGGAGGCGTCGCGAGCCGTTGAGGAGCTTCGGGAGCTCGCGCTCCTGCTTCGTCATCGACTGGATGATCGCCTCGGTCCGGACGATCTCGCTCTCGTCGAAGTTGTCGAGCGCCTCGCGCATGCCCTTCGCGCCGGGGAGCATGCCGAGCATGCCCTTGATCGAGCCGGCCTTGCGCAGCTGCTGCATCTGCGCGAGGAAGTCGTTCAGCGTGAAGGAGTCGGTCGCGATCTTCTCGGCGACCTTGCGGGCCTCGTCCTCGTCGAACGCGGACTGCGCCTGCTCGATGAGCGACAGGATGTCGCCGAGGTCGAGGATGCGGCTCGCCATCCGGTCCGGGTGGAACGGCTCGAAGTCGTCGAGCCCCTCGCCCGTGGACGCGAACATGATCGGTCGACCGGTGACACTGGCGACCGACAGGGCCGCACCACCGCGGGCGTCGCCGTCGAGCTTCGACAGGACGACCCCGGTGAAGTCCACGCCCTCCTGGAAGGCACGAGCGGTCGCGACGGCGTCCTGACCGATCATCGCGTCGATGACGAAGAGGACCTCGTCCGGGTCGACGGCCTTGCGGATGTTCGCCGCCTGCTTCATGAGCTCGGCGTCGACACCGAGTCGACCGGCGGTGTCCACGATCACGGTGTCGTACTGCTGGTCGACCGCGGCCTTGACCGCGTTCTTCGCGACCTTGACCGGGTCGCCGACGCCGTTGCCCGGCTCGGGGGCGAACACGTGCACGCCGGCCTGCTCGCCCACGACCTGGAGCTGCTGCACGGCGTTCGGACGCTGGAGGTCCGCCGCGACGAGCATCGGGGTGTGGCCGTCCTTCTTGAGCCACTTGCCGAGCTTGCCCGCGAGCGTGGTCTTGCCGGCGCCCTGGAGGCCAGCGAGCATGATCACGGTCGGCGGCCGCTTCGCGAACTCGAGGCGTCGCTGCTGCCCACCGAGGATGCCGACGAGTTCCTCGTTGACGATCTGGACGACCTGCTGCGCCGGGTTGAGCGCCTTGTTGACCTCGTCCGAGAGCGCGCGTTCCCGCACCGAGGCGGTGAAGGCCTTGACGACCTCGAGCGCGACGTCCGCGTCGAGCAGGGCCCGGCGGATCTCGCGGACGGTGCCGTCGACGTCGGACGGGGACAGACGACCCTTGCTCCGCAGGTTGCGGAAGGTCTCGGTCAGCCGATCGGAGAGTGAGCCGAATTGTGCCATGGTCCGACGATTCTACAGGCCCGCCCCCGACCACCCCGGACCGCCGACGGACAGGTTGTTGGACTGCGTCCAGGAACAGGGGTAGCGTGCTCGACGTGCCGCAGCTCGAGATCATCCGCTGGCCCGGCCTCCTCGACTACGAGGAGGGCCTCACCGTCCAGCGGGCGTACCACGCCGACGTCGTCGCCGGCCGCTCCCCCGGCGTCGTCGTGCTGTGCGAGCACCCGGGCGTCTACACGGCCGGGCGACGGACCGAGTCCACGGACCTGCCGACCGACGGCTCCCCGGTGGTCGAGGTCGACCGGGGCGGGCGGATCACCTGGCACGGGCCGGGACAGCTCGTGGCCTACCCGATCGTCCGGCTCGCCGACCCGCTCGACGTCGTCGCGTGGGTCCGCGACCTCGAGCAGGTCGTCCTCGACGCCGCAGCATCGGTGGGGGTCACCGCCGAGCGGGTCGCCGGGCGCAGCGGCGTCTGGGTGCCCCGACCGGGCGGTGGCCCGCACGACAAGGTCGGCGCGATCGGCCTGCACGTCGCCGAGCACGTCTCGAGCCACGGCATCGCGGTCAACTGCGACAACGACCTCACCCCGTACGGCGCGATCGTGCCCTGCGGCATCGCCGACGCGGGCGTCACCACCCTGAGCCGCGCGGCGGGCCGACCCGTCACCGTCGACGAGGTCGCCGCCCTCGTCGGGCCACGCATCCAGCAGGCCGTCGACGGCATGCACGCCGGTCGTCGGATCAGCGCCACCAGCACCACGCGACAGGAGGTCGCCGCATGACCCTCGCCCCCGAAGGCCGCCGCATGCTCCGCGTCGAGGCCCGGAACGCCGAGACGCCCATCGAGACCAAGCCCGCGTGGATCAAGACCCGCGCGACCCAGGGACCGGAGTTCCGCGACCTGTCCGCGCTGGTCCGGGACAAGCAGCTGCACACCGTCTGCCAGGAGGCCGGCTGCCCGAACATCTTCGAGTGCTGGGAGGACCGCGAGGCGACCTTCCTGATCGGCGGCTCGCAGTGCACCCGGCGCTGCGACTTCTGCCAGATCGACACCGGCAAGCCCAGTCCGCTCGACCGCGGCGAACCCCGGCGCGTGGCGGACTCCGTCGTGTCGATGGGCCTGAAGTACGCGACCGTGACCGGGGTGGCGCGCGACGACCTCGACGACGGCGGCGCCTGGCTCTACGCGGAGACCATCCGGCAGATCCACGAGCACTCCCCCGGCACCGGTGTCGAGATCCTCGTGCCGGACTTCAACGGCCGCCCCGACCAGCTCGGGCAGGTGTTCGACGCCCGGCCGGAGGTCTTCGCGCACAACGTCGAGACGGTGCCGCGCATCTTCAAGCGCATCCGTCCCGCCTTCCGCTTCGAGCGCTCCCTCGACGTCATCACCCAGGGCCGTGACGCCGGACTCGTGACGAAGTCGAACCTCATCCTCGGGATGGGCGAGGAACGTCACGAGGTGATCGACGCACTCGAGCAGCTGCACGAGGCCGGCACCGACATCATCACGCTGACGCAGTACCTCCGTCCGTCGCCGAGGCACCTGCCCGTCGCGCGCTGGGTGAAGCCGGAGGAGTTCGTCGACCTGCGCGAGATCGCCGAGGACATCGGCTTCTCCGGCGTGCTCGCCGGGCCGCTCGTCCGGTCGTCCTACCGGGCGGGACGGCTGTGGGCGCGAGCGACGGTCGCGCGCGGGGGGACGGTCCCGCCGCACCTCGCCCACCTGCTCGAGGCGACGCCGGGTCGCCAGGCCGTGTAGCGCAGCCCCGGCGACGGACGGACGGACGGGAGGCGCGGTGCCAGCTGGCACCGCGCCTCCCGTCCGTCAGTGTGTCGCGTCAGGCGCGACCGCGGATGCTCCGCAGCAGCCAGCCGATGACGGCCAGCAGGATGAGGACGATGCCGACCCACAGCAGGAACTTCAGGGCACCGACGAAGATGCCGCTGAAGAGCAGGACGAGGCCGACGATGATCGCGATGATCAGCAGTGCGGGCATGAGGGTCTCCAATCCCTGGAACGAGACCGAGCGGATGCCCGGACCGTCAGGGACGCTACTCCCCGCGGCATGGACGCGTTCGCCGGGAGCGTGACGGAGGCGCTGCGACAGTCAGCCGACGAGGTTCTGGACGAAGACGTGCGGCGTGAAGCCGGTGAGGTCGTTGATGCCCTCGCCCTGGCCGATGAGCTTGATCGGGATGCCGGTCTTCTCCTGCACGCTGAGGACGAACCCGGCCTTCGCCGACCCGTCGAGCTTCGTGATCACGAGCCCGGTGACGCCGGCGCCCTCGATGAAGGCCTGCGCCTGGGCGAGACCGTTCTGCCCGGTCGTGGCGTCGAGGACGAGCAGCACCTCGGCGATCTCGGTCTGCTTCTCGACGACGCGCTTGATCTTGCCGAGCTCGTCCATCAGGCCGGCCTTGGTGTGCAGGCGGCCTGCGGTGTCGATGACGACGATCTCGGTGCCGTCGCGCATGGCCTTCTCGACCGTCTGGTACGCCACCGACGCGGGGTCCTGACCGGGCTGCGCGGGCCGCACGACCTCGACCCCGGCGCGCTGCGCCCATGTCGCCACCTGCTCGACCGCTGCCGCACGGAAGGTGTCCGCCGCGCCGACCACGACCGTGCGGTCGTAGGTCTTGAGGAACTTCGCGAACTTGCCGATCGTGGTGGTCTTACCGACGCCGTTGACGCCGACGACGAGCACGACCGCCGGGCGGTTGCTGAGCTTGAGCGTCGTGTCGAGCTTCGACAGGCGCTCCTCGAGCACCTCGCGGAGCATGCGCTGCAGGTCGGCGGGGTCCGTCGTGCCGTACCGGTCGACCCGGGCGTGCAGGTCCTCGATGACCTCGTCCGCGATGTCCGGGCCGAAATCCGCACCGATCAACGCGGTCTCGAGGTCGTCCCACGTGGTCTCGTCGATGGTCTTCCGCTGGAACAGGCCGCGGAGACGGGTGGACAGTGACCAGGAACTCGCCATGCTCCCAGCTTAGGGCGCACCGCATGGAGGCGGCGCCCGGTATCCTCGGTTCCTGAAGGGGAGTACTCCCGCGCGGCGCACCCGTCAGTACGGTCTGGGACGATCCAGACCCGGGACGCCGGTCGTGTCCGACCACCAGGTCGACACGGCGGAGGAGACCTTCAGGCATCGGCGTACCCGCAGACCGCGGGGCGCCCCCAACCTGAAGGAATCCGGTGGACGTCCCTCTCTACGTCTGGCTCATCACCATCGCGGGCATCCTCGCGCTGCTGGTGTTCGACTTCTACTCGCACGTGCGCACGCCGCACGTCCCGCACATCAAGGAGTCCGCGTTCTGGTCGGCGTTCTACGTCGGTCTCGCGATCCTGTTCGGTGTCGGCATCCTGGTCTTCGGCGGCGGACAGGCCGGCGGTGAGTACTTCGCCGGGTGGTTGACCGAGAAGGCGTTGTCGGTCGACAACCTGTTCGTCTTCCTCATCATCATGTCGAGCTTCGCGGTGCCGAAGGAGTTCCAGCAGAAGGTCCTGCTGGTCGGCGTCGCCATCGCCCTCGTCGCCCGCGGTGTCTTCATCGCCCTGGGTGTCACGATCATCGAGAACTTCTCGTGGGTCTTCTACCTGTTCGGCGCACTGCTGTTCTGGCTCGCCTGGTCGCAGGCGAAGGGCGGCGGCCACGACGAGACCGAGGGCGACTCGAAGCTGATCCGCGCCCTGCGCCGGGTCATCCCGACGACCGACGACTACCACGGCGACAAGCTCACGGCGCGCGTCGACGGCAAGCGTTTGTTCACCCCGATGCTGCTCGTCATGGTCGCGATCGGCCTGACGGACGTGCTGTTCGCCCTCGACTCGATCCCCGCGATCTTCGGTCTGACGCAGGACGCCTTCATCGTGTTCACCGCGAACGCGTTCTCACTCCTCGGTCTGCGCCAGCTGTACTTCCTCATCGCCGGACTGCTCGAGCGCCTGATCTACCTCGGTCAGGGCCTGGCGGTCATCCTCGCCTTCATCGGCGTGAAGCTCGTCTTCCACGCCATGCACGTCAACGAGCTGCCCTTCATCAACGGCGGCGAGCACATCGAGTGGGCCCCGGAGATCCCGATCTGGTTCTCGCTGAGCTTCATCGCGCTGACGATCGCCGTGGCCACCGCCGCGTCGCTCATCGTGTCGAAGAAGCGCCAGGAGCGCGGCCTGACCCCGACCGGTCAGCCGAGGGAGACCGTGGAGGCCGACGCGAAGTAGTCGCGAGGTCCGACGACGGGAGGCGCGGTGCCAGCTGGCACCGCGCCTCCCGTGCGTCTGCGGGCGGTGACCGTCCCGTTGCGTTCCGCGAGGGCGACAGTCAGCCGCGAACCGTCGGCGGCACACTGTCGCTTCCGCGGAACGATCCGGTGGCGGTCGGGCTGCTGGCGCTGGCGCGGGCGCGGGCGCGCTACGCGACCGCGTCGGCGGGCTCGCGCCGCTGCACCCGCTGGCCCACCACGGCGGAGACACCGTCCTGGCGCATCGAGACGCCGTAGAGCGCGTCGGCGATCTCCATCGTGCGCTTCTGGTGCGTGATCACGATGAGCTGCGACGACTCCCGAAGCCGCTCGAACACGGTCAGCAGCCGTCCGAGGTTGGCGTCGTCGAGCGCCGCCTCGACCTCGTCCATGATGTAGAACGGCGACGGCCGAGCGGTGAAGATCGCCACGAGCAACGCCACGGCCGCCAGGGACCGCTCGCCGCCGGACAGCAGCGTCAGCCGGTCGATCTTCTTGCCCGCGGGCTTCACCTGGACGTCGAGCCCGGTCGTGAGCAGGTCGTCCGGGTTCGTCAGGGTGATCGACCCCGTCCCGCCCGGGAACAGGATCGGGAAGATCACGTCGAACGCGGCCTTCGTGTCCTCGAACGCCGCCTCGAAGATCGTCTGCATCTTCGTGTCGAGCTCCTCGATGATGGTGAGGAGGTCGGCGCGGGTCTTCTGCAGGTCGTCGAGCTGCTCGGCGAGGAACGCGTGCCGCTGCTCGAGCGCCTGGAACTCCTCGAGCGCGAGGGGGTTGACCTTGCCGAGCCGGCCGAGGTCCCGCTCCGCCGCCGCGAGCCGCTGCTCCTGCTCGGCGCGGACGTACGGCACCGTCTCGACGTCGGCCGGGTCGACCTCGTCGGTGGCGTCCAGCTCGGGCAGCGCCGGGCCACCGGGCAGGGTCGACTCGGCGTCGACGAGCTCCGGCACGTCGCCGTCAGCGGCGGCGACGTCGGCGTCGGCGACGTCGGCTGCGCTGGCCGGCGCGGCACCGGCGCCGTCCGGTCCCGCGACCGCTGCCTCCCCCGACGCCACAGCCCGGGCCCGCTCGGCCTCGCGGTGCCGCCGGGCGAGCACCCGCGGGTCCACCAGGACGTCGACCGGCACCGGGACGTCGGGCCCGTACTCCGCGACGAGCACTGCCTCGTTCAGCCCGAGGTCGCTCTGCGCCCGGTCGAGCACGCCGGACACGTGCAGCTTCTTCTCGTAGATCTCCATCTCGAGCGAGTGCACCCCGTCGGTGACGGTCTGCAGCCGCTCGCGGAGCTCGCGTTCCTCGTTCCGGACGACCTGCAGCTCGGTGTTGCGCTTCGTGCGCTCGGCCTCCTCCGTCGCGAGCCGCACCCGGGCCTCGGCGAGCGACCGATCGACCGCACCCAGCACGCCCGGCAGGTCCGCGAGGACGCCCTCCGCCACCGCGATCTGCCCGCGGCGGATCACCGCGAGCCGTGCTGCCTCCTCCGCAGCCGCACGCTCGGCCTCGAGCTGCCGCTGCAGCCCCGCCGCACGGTTCCGCTCCGAGCGGGCGCGCTCCCGCACGGTCTCGACCTGGATGCGCTGCTCGATCTCCGCGGCGCGTGCCGCCTCGACGGCGTCCTGCAGCGCCGGACGGCCGGACGCGTCGACCACGGGCCGGGGTCGTCGCTCGAACACCCGCAGGGCCTCCTCGGCCTCCGCCAGCGCACCGTCTGCGGCCTCGACCGCGCCGTCCGTCTCGGCCAGCGCGGCGCGGAGGCGCTCCACCTCGGCCGCGGCGTTGTCGGCGCCGGCGCGCACCGCCGCACTCGAGCGGTCGTACTCGGCGACCGCCGCGGTGTGCGCGCGCAGGGTGCGGTCGGCGTCGTCCGCCACGCGGCGCGCCTCCTCGACGTCCTGACGCGCGGTCTGGAGGCCCGTGGCTGCGTCCGCCGCGTCGTCCGCCACCGCGTCGCGGCGGCCCTGTGCGTCGTCCCGCTCCACGACGAGCTCGATGCGGGACACCGTGCGCGCGCCGCCACCGGTCACCCGGACGGTGCGGACGAGGTCACCCGACCGCGTCACGACCGTGGCGTGCGGGGCGGCGGCGAGCACGGCCTCCAGGTCGACGTCGTCCGTCACCGCGACCAGCGTCGTGCGGAGCACCGCGGTGACCGCGGGCGGCCCCTGCACCACGTCGAGTGCCGGTCGCACGCCCGGCGGCAGCGAGCCGGGGAGCCCCGGCCCGTCGAGCTCGGCGTCCGCAACGACGACGTCGACGCGCCCCAGGTCGGCCTCCCGCGCGTGCGCGACCGTGGCGAGGGCCGTGTCGCGGTCGGCGGCGAGCACCGCGTCCGCCAGCCCGTCGAGCGCGGCCGCGACGGACGCCTCGAAGCCGGCCTCGACGGTCAGGGCGTCGGCGAGCCGACCGAGCACACCGGCACGCCGGGCGTCGATGACGGCCTGCGACCCGTCGCGGACGTCGATCGACATGCCGAGTGCCGCGACCCGGGCCTCGAGGGCGTCCCGTTCGCGTTCGAGGGCGTGCAGCCGGTCGCGCAGGGCGTCACGCGCGCTCTGCGCTGCCTCGAGCCGCTGACGCGCGGCGTCGTGCGCGGCGGCGAGGGCGTCCGCGTCCACACCGTCGGAAGGGTCGTCGCCGATCTCCCGCAGGGCCGCGGTCGCGCGGGCAGCGCGGTCCTCGGCCTCGGCGAGCGAGCGGGTCCGACGGTCACGGTCGGCTGCGACGGCGGTGCGACGCGACCGCTGCGCGTCGACGGCGTTCCGGAGGCGCTGTGCCTCGAGGTCGTGCTGCGAGACGAGGGCGGCCTGCGCGGCGATCTGCTCGTCGAGGGCGTCCAGGTGGGCCCGGGCCTGCTCGACCGCGGCCGCCGCTGCCCCGGAGCCCGCTGCCATCTCCGCCGCGCGGGCCTCGAGCCGTTCGGCCTCGGCGCGGACGCCCTGCACGCGCTCCGGGGTGATCGTCGGTCCCTGCTGCGGCGCATCGGCCTGCTGGGCGAGGAACATCAGCCGCTGGTTCGCCAGGCTCGACAGCCCGCGGAGTCGCTCCTGCACGCTCTCCAACTGGTGCACCACGGTCCGGGCACGGTCGACGGCGTCGCCGACCATGCTCTGCTCGACCTGCTGCTGCCGGACACGGGTCTGGTCGAGCCGCTCCTGCAGCACGATGCGCTCGGACTTCCGACCGGCCTCGACCTCCTGGTGCTCGTGGAGCTCGCGGCGCAGGCGGACCACGTCGTCGGCGAGGATCCGGGCCTTCGCGTCGCGCGCCACCGCGGCGACGGACTGCGCCTTGCGCGCGACCTCGGCCTGTCGACCCAGGGGCTTCAGCTGCCGGCGGATCTCGCCCGCCAGGTCCGAGAGCCGTGTCAGGTTCGTCTGCATGGCGTCGAGCTTGCGGAGGGTCTTCTCCTTGCGGCGCCGGTGCTTGAGGATGCCGGCGGCCTCCTCGATGAAGCCGCGGCGGTCCTCCGGGGTGGCGTGCAGCACCTTGTCGAGCTGGCCCTGGCCGACGATGACGTGCATCTCGCGGCCGAGGCCGGTGTCGCTCAGGAGCTCCTGCACGTCGAGCAGGCGGCAGTTCTCGCCGTTGATGGCGTACTCGCTGCCACCGTTGCGGAACAGCGTGCGGGAGATCGTCACCTCGGAGTACTCGATCGGCAGCAGGCCGTCGGTGTTGTCGATCGTCAGGAGCACCTGCGCGCGACCGAGCGGCCCGCGCGTCGAGGTGCCGGCGAAGATGACGTCCTCCATCTTGCCGCCGCGGAGGGTCTTCGCACCCTGCTCCCCCATCACCCAGGCGAGGGCGTCCACCACGTTCGACTTGCCGGAGCCGTTCGGACCGACGATGCAGGTGACCCCGGGCTCGAACGCGAAGGTCGTCGGTTGCGCGAATGACTTGAACCCCTTGATGGTGAGGCTCTTCAAGTACATGCGGGTCTCCGGGTGCTCGGTTGCGCGTCAGGCTAACGCGTCCGGCGCCGCGGAGCGGGTTGGCACACGGGGCACCGGTGGCTGGACCGGTTCATGAACGCCTCGCGCACGATCGTCGTCCCGCACCGCGGGCAGGGCTTCCCCTGCTGCCCGTACACCGCGAGGCGCTGCGAGAAGTACCCGGACTGCCCGTTCACGTTCACGTACTGCGCGTCGAAGCTCGTGCCGCCGTCCTCGAGCGCACGGGCGAGGACACTGCGCACCTCGGTGAGGAGCCGGTGCAGGTCGGCCCGGGGCAGCCGGTCGGCCGGACGGTCGAAGTGCAGCTCCGCGGCCCAGAGCGACTCGTCGGCGTAGATGTTCCCGATGCCGCTCACGACGCCCTGGTCGAGCAGGACGCGCTTGATGCCGCTCGCGCGCTTCCGGGCCATCGCGACGAACCGGTCGTCGTCGAACGCCGGGTCGAGCGGGTCCCGCGCGATGTGCGACACCTGCGTCGGGATGCTCCGTCGCCACGGGGCGTCCGGCTCGCGGGCGTCGACCGCTCCGGCGGACCCGGCCGGGGCGCCGTCCACCGTCGGCACCATGGCGTCGATCGCCATCGACCCGAAGGTCCGCTGGTCGACGAACTCGAGCTCCACCGGGGGCTCGGCACGGCCGTCGCGGTCCGTCCCCGCCGGCTGCACGTCGATCAGGATGCGTCGGTGCCTCGCGGCCGGGCGGTCGCGACCGAGCAGGACCTGACCGGACATCCCCAGGTGCGTGACGAGCGCCTCGGGGCGGTCGCCCTCGTGCTCGGGGACCAGAGGGAACCACATGAACTTGCCCCGCCGCACGGCAGCGGCGATCGTCCTGCCGGTCAACCGTTCGGCGAAGTCCTCCGCCGGGCCGTCGTGCCGGGTGAGTGCGCGGTCGTCGACGACGTCGACGTGCAGCACGCGGGCGCCGCTGACGGCGGGTTCGAGGCCGGCGCGGACGACCTCGACCTCGGGGAGTTCGGGCACGCGGTCAGGCCGCCCGGCCGGAGAGCCGCGTCCAGGCCTGCAGCGCGGCGGCCATCTCGGCGGTCTTCTTACTCGTGCCGGACCCCGTCGACACGTCCTCGCCCTGGAGCACGACCGTCGCGTGGAAGGTCTTGTCGTGGTCGGGGCCTTCCTCGGTCACCCGGTAGGCGGGGTTGCCGAGGGACAGGCTGGCCGCGAGCTCCTGCAGGCTCGTCTTCGGGTCCATCGCGGCGCCGAAGCGGTCCGGGTCCACGAGCAGCGGCTCGACCAGGCGCAGCACCAGGTCCGTCGCGGCGTCGGGGCCGGCGGACAGGTAGGTCGCACCGATGACGGCCTCGACCGTGTCGGCCAGGATCGACGCCTTGTCGCGACCGCCGGTCTGCTCCTCGCCCTTGCCGAGGCGCAGGTAGGAGCCGAGCCCGATCATGCGGGCGATCTCGGCCAGGGCGACCGTCGAGACGAGACTGGCACGCCGCTTGGCGAGCTCGCCCTCGTCGAGGTCGGGGAAGGACCGGAACAGCTTCACAGTCACGGCCTGGCCGAGGATGGAGTCCCCGAGGAACTCGAGGCGCTCGTTGTGCTTGATGCCCCCGTGCTCGTACGCGTAGGAGCGGTGCGTGAGGGCGAGCTGCAGGAGCTCGGCGTCGATCTCGACGTCGAGGATGCCCTGCAGACGAACGACGTCCGGCCCCACGGGGCGGGACCCCGTGGCGCCGGACGTCGTGGTCATCAGTCGAGTCCGATCAGACGTCGGCGACCTTGCGGCCCTTGTACTCCATGTACAGGGCGGTGCCGGCCGAGTCCTCGACGACCTTCGCGCGGTGCGGGAGGCTGTAGGTGACCTTGCCGTTCTCGATCGTCTTCACGAGCTGGACCGGCGCGGCCTTCCACTGCGAACGACGGGCGTGCGTGTTGGCACGGGACTGCTTGCGCTTGGGAACGGCCATGGTGGTTCTCTTTCGGTTGGTCGGTGGTCGGTGTCGAGGTGCGTCAGGCCGTGCGGCCGTCGCCCTCGGGGCTCTGGTGGGGGGTGCTGTCGTCGGTGCCGACACGCTCTGCGTCGGTACCGGCGCCCTGGAAGCCGCTCAGCGCGGCCCAGCGCGGGTCCAGGACCTCGCGCGGGGAGACCTCGCCGAGGTCGGCCAGCCGCTCACCCGTGACGGGGTCGAGGCCGGGGCAGTCCGGTCGGCAGACCGGCTGGAACGGCAGCGACAGCACCACCGCATCTCGAACGACCGGTTCACAATCCACGTGGTCATCGTGAACGAAGAAGTCGAAATCCTCCGAGACATCGTACGCGAAGAGCTCGGCGAAATCGACCTCGACCGGTTCGCTGATGTCGATGAGGCAGCGCGAGCACTCGCCCGTTGCCTCGGCGGAGGCGTGTCCGGAGACCAGGACGCCCTCGTGCAGGCCCTCGAGCTTCACGTCGAGGTGCAGCGTGGTGCCCTCGCGCACGGCGATGACGCCGGCACCCATCGCGTCCGGCACCTCGACGTCGAGCGAGTGCTCGCGCATCTCGCCCGGCCGGTGCGCGAGGTCGCGCACGCGCAGGGCGAAGGGGCTGTTCACGGGGGAAGACACGATCGACAAGCCTAGCGCGAACTCGTGCGCACGTCGAGGAGGCCCGGAGCGCGGCGTGTCAGCGGTCGCAGCGCGTCAGCGGTCGAGGTGCTGCGCCAGCGCCTCGGCCACGACGCCCGGCACGTACGGCGTGACGTCGCCACCGAGCGTCGCGACCTGGCGGATGAGCGAGCTCGACACGTGCGCCCGCGACGCCTCGGGGAGCAGGAAGACCGTCTCGACGTCGGCCAGGTGGCGGTTCATGATCGCCATGGGCGTCTCGTAGGCGACGTCCTCGCCCGAGCGCACCCCCTTGACGAGCACGCCGGCCCCGACCTGGCGGCAGTAGTCGACGAGCAGCCCGGAGGTCCATTCCCCGACCCGCACCGTGTCCGGGACACCGGTCTCGACGAGGGACTGCTCGATGAGCCGCACCCGGTCGGCGGCGGCGAACATCGCCGGCTGCTTGTCCGGGTTGTGCACGACGAGCACGTGGACCTCGTCGAACAGCCGCGCGGCGCGTCCGATGACGTCGAGGTGCCCCAGGGTCACGGGGTCGAAGGATCCGGGGACGACGGCGATCTGGGCCATGACCGCCACGCTACCGGCCGTCCGGGTCAGTTCTTCCCGAGGAACGCGGCGTCGGACTCGTCGAGCCGCCGCGCCAGGGCCTCGCGCAGGGCGGGGTGGTCCCGCAGCTCGGGGTCGGGCTCGAGCACGCGCTCGGCCTCGCCCCGGGCGTCGACGATCAGGTCCGCGTGCTCGACGACCCGGAGCAGGTTCAGCGAGGACCTGCCGCCGGACTGCCGTTCGCCGAGCACGTCGCCCTCGCGCCGGAGCTCCAGGTCGACGCGGGCGAGCTCGAAGCCGTCGTCGGACGCCGCCACCGCGTCGACGCGTTCGCGTGCGGTGGTCTCGGCCTCGGCGGTGGTGACGAGGAGGCACACGCCGGCGTACTGCCCACGACCGATGCGTCCGCGCAGCTGGTGGAGCTGGGAGACGCCGAAGCGATCGGCGTCGAGCACCGCCATCATCGACGCGTTCGGCACGTCGACGCCGACCTCGATGACGGTCGTCGCCACGAGCACGTCCACGGCGCCGGCCGCGAAGGACGTCATCACGCGGTCCTTCTCGTCCGCGGTCATCCGTCCGTGCAGCACCTCGATCCGTCGGCCCTGCAGGACGGGCATGGCACGCATCCGCTCGGCCGTCGCGAGGACCGTGGCCGGTGCGCGCTTCGGGGTGTCGTCATCCGCGGGTTCGGGGCCGGCGTCGTCCTCGGCGTGTGCGTCGTCGATCGCCGGGCACACCACGAACGCCTGGCGCCCGTCGGCGAGTTCCTCGGCCATCCGGGTCCAGATCCGCCCCTCCCACCCGGGGTGCTCGGCCAGCCCGACGGCGAAGGTCTCGACCCCGGCACGGCCGGACGGCAGCCCGGTGATGGTGGAGACGTCGAGGTCGCCGAACACCGTCATCGCGACCGTGCGCGGGATCGGTGTCGCGGTGAGGACGAGCACGTGCGGCGGGGTCGCGCCCTTGGTCCGCAGGGCCTCGCGCTGCTCGACGCCGAACCGGTGCTGCTCGTCGACGACGACCAGGCCGAGCTCGGCGAAGTCGACCCGGTCGCCGAGGAGCGCGTGCGTCCCGACGACGAGCCGCGAGCTGCCGGACGCCGCGGCGAGCAGGGCCCGGCGGCGTTCGTCGGTCGACTGCGACCCGGTGAGGATGACCGGCCGGAGCTCGGCCGCCAGGTCGGGGCCGAGGAACCTCACGATCGAGCGGAGGTGCTGGGCGGCGAGCACCTCGGTCGGGGCGATGAGGGCCGACTGCCCGCCGGACTCGGCGACCGTGAGCATCGCCCGGATCGCCACCAGCGTCTTGCCGGAGCCGACCTCGCCCTGCACCAGCCGGTGCATCGGCCAGTCCCCCGCCAGGTCGTGCGCGATCTCGGCACCGACGGCCTGCTGGTCGTCGGTCAGGGTGAACGGCAGCGAGGCGTCGAAGCGCTCGAGGATCCCGCCTGCGGCGGCCGTCCGCGGGGTCGCTGCGGTCGCCCGGGCGGCGATGCGTCGCTGCACCAGGGCGGTCTGCAGCACGAACGCCTCGCGGTAGCGCAGCGCGTCTTGCGCCCGCTTGAAGTCGGCGACCTTCTCGGGACGGTGCAGCAACTCGAGCGCGCGGCGGAAGGGCACGAGACCGAGCCGCGTCCGTGCGGGAGCCGGGATCGGGTCCGGCAGGTCGGGCAGGGTGTCGAGGACGACCGCGATCGCCTTCGCGATCTGCCACGAGGTCAGCGACGCCGTCGCCGGGTAGATCGGGATCGGCTGGCGCGACCAGCGGATCGCCTCCTCGTCCTCGGGGTCGGCGGTCGCACGCGGGTCGTCGCGGTCGAACAGCTCGTAGTCCGGGTGGGCCAGCTGCCTGGCACCGCGGTAGTCGCTGACCTTCCCGGCGAAGATCCCGCGGGCCCCCGGGACGAGGTCCTTCGTCCGCCAACCCTGGTTGAAGAACGTCAGCGTGAGCAGGCCCTTGCCGTCGCCGATCTTCGCCTCGAGGATCGAGCCGCGACGCGCCCGCATGGTCCGCTCGCGGACGTCGATGACCTCGGCCACGATCGTCACCGACTCGCCGATCGCGAGCGAGTCGAGCGCCGTCAGTGCCCCGCGCTCCGCGTACCGCCGGGGTGCGTGCTCGAGGAACTCCCCCACGGTGCGGTGTCCGAACGCCTTCTCGATCGCCGTCGCGGTCCGGCCGCCGAGGACACCGCTCAGCTTCGCGTCGAGGGGCGCGGGACCGAGGTCGGGCCGCACCGGCGGTGCCGCGGTGTCGGGGGTGTCGGAGGTGACCACGCGACCACGGTACCGGGCGGGTCCGACGTGCTGCGCGCCTCCCGGCCGACCTGTGGACACCCGCGCACGCCGCTACGGTGGCAGCATGACGCGCATCATCGCCGGCGCCGCCGGGTCCACGACGCTCCGGGTGCCGAAGTCCGGCACGCGGCCGACGAGCGACCGCGTGCGCGAGGCCCTGTTCTCGTCGCTCGGTGCGCGCGGGCTCGTGGAGGGCACCTCGGTCGCGGACCTCTACGCGGGGACCGGCGCGCTCGGGCTCGAGGCGGCGTCGCGCGGCGCCGCGGAGGTCGTGCTCGTCGACCGGGCGTCCGCCGCCGCGCAGGCGTGCCGCGCGAACGCGAAGGCCGTGCAGCAGCGGGTGCCGGGCGTGCGCGTCGACGTGCAGCCGCAGCCGGCGCTCGGGTACCTGCGCAGCACGGTCCGGACGTTCGACCTGGTGTTCATCGACCCGCCCTACGACGTGGCCGAGCAGGAGATCGCCGCCGTGCTCGAGGCGCTCGTGCCGCGGCTCACGCCGGGCGCGGTGGTCGTCGTCGAGCGGAGCAAGCGGTCGCCGGAGCCGACCTGGCCGGCGGGGCTCGAGCCGTTCAGCAAGCGCAGCTACGGCGAGACCGTGGCGTGGGAGGCCGTCACCCCGTCCTGACGCGGGCGCGGCTGGTGCGGGTGGCGGGCGCACCGTTCTCCGACACCACGCGCGTCGATCGACGCGTGCAACGTCGGAACATACACGCGCACCGGATGCGCGCGCATCGTGCGACACCGCGCTCGTCGATCGACGCGTGCGACGTCGCGGACGGCGGACCGGGGACGGCGGACGGCGGACGGCAGGCGACGTCGACGAGCGGACAGCAGGACACCGACCAGCGGCCGGGAGGCTCCGCGCGGCCCCGGCGGTCAGCCCGCGGCGCCGTCCCAGTCGGCGTACGGGTCCCACCCGGTCGTCGGGACCGGCTCGCCACCACGGACCACGTCCGCGTCGCCCCGGGCGACGACCGCACCGAGGCGCCGGAAGCCACCGGGCAGCGCCACCTCCGGCGGGAAGGTCGCGAGCAGGCCGTGGTCCTCGCCGCCGTGCAGCGCGAGGTCGTCGAGCCGGGGCTCCGGGTCGAGGTCGAGCGTCACCCCACTGGCTCGGGCCAGTCGTCCGGCGTCGATCGCCAGGCCGTCGGACAGGTCGAGCATCGCGGTCGCCCCCGCCGTCGCCGCGTGCACGCCGTCAGCGATCGGCGGGACCGGGCGTCGCTGCCGGTCGACGTCCGGGTCCGCGTCCGCGCCACTCGCGACCACCGCCGAGCGCGCGGGCTCCCCGTCGGTGTCGACACCGTCGCGGAACAGCCGGGCGAGTCCCCGGGCGGCGCGGCCGAGATCCCCGAGACCGCGAGGACGTCCCCGACCCGGGCGCCCGAGCGCAGCACCGGCGCTCGTCCGCCCAGGTCGCCGAACGCCGTCACCGAGACCGTGAAGGTGGCCGAGGTCGACAGGTCCCCGCCGACCACGCCGCACCCCGGTGCGAGCGCGTCCACCGCCGCGCGCACCCCGTCGGCGAACGACTCGAGCACCGCGACCGGGGTGTCCTGCGGCGCGGCGAGGGCGATCACGAGCCCGCTCGGCACCGCGCCCATCGCTGCGACGTCGGACAGGTTCGTCGCGGCGGCCTTCCACCCGACGTCCTCCGGGGACGACCACGCCCATCGGAAGTCCGGGCCGTGCACCATCATGTCCGTCGTGACGACGAAACGGCCGTCCGGCGCCGCGACAACGGCGCAGTCGTCGCCCGGGCCGAGTACCGGAGCGCCCGCGGGCAGCCGGCGGACGATGCGGTCGAGGACGGCCAGCTCCCCCACCTGTCCCACGGTCGGTCCGGTCCAGGGGTCGTCCATCTCGTCCACGTCCGCAACGGTAGCCTGGACCGCGATGGACACCGTGCGCCGACCCCTCCGCTGGACCGCGATCGCGGGCGTCGCCGTGGCACTCGCCGCCGGGCTGACCGGGTGCACGAACGCCGTGTCGATGGCCCCCGCACCGTCGGCGGACACCGCTGCGTGCGCCGCCGTGCAGGTCCGGCTGCCCACGACCGTCGGGAACGACCTGTCGTTGCGGAACACGGACGCGCAGTCCACCGCGGCGTGGGGCGACCCGGCCGCGGCGCTCTACCACTGCGGTGTCGCCGTGCCCACGGTCTCCGACCTGCCCTGCTTCAGCAAGGGCGGCGTCGACTGGATCCGCGACGACCGCGGCGCCCAGGTCGTCTACACGACGTTCGGCCGGTCCCCCGCGGTGCAGGTCGTCATCGACTCGACGAAGACCACCGACCAGGTCGTGCAGGACCTGTCCGACGTCGTGTCGACGCTGCCGAAGGACGGGCACCGCTGCCTCGACCCCTCGGACGTGCAGGGCTGACGGCCACGCCCGTGACGCAGGCCGACCCTAGCCTCAGCGGACGGCGACGCGTCCCAGCTCGATGAGCTCCGTGACGAGCTCGCCGTAGGAGACCCCGGACGCCGCCCAGCAGCGCGGGTACATCGACAGCGGGGTGAACCCCGGCATGGTGTTGACCTCGTTCACCACGAAGCCGTCGTCGGTCAGGAAGCAGTCGACGCGCGCCAGACCGGCACCGCCGATCGCCTCGAACGCGCGGGCACCGATCGAGCGGATCGCGGCGGTCTCGTCGTCGGTCAGGGGTGCGGGGCAGAGGAGCGCCTCGTCACCGCCGAGGTACTTCGAAGCGAAGTCGTAGAAGCCGTCCTCGGCGACGACGATCTCGCCGGGCAGGCTCGTGCGCGGGACGCCGTCGCGGCCCTCGAGGACCGCCACCTCGACCTCGCGGCCGACCACGCGCGGCTCGACGATCACCTTCGCGTCGTGCTCGAACGCCAGGTCCATCGCGGCGGCGAGCTGCGTCGGGTCGTCGACCCGAGACACCCCCATGCTCGACCCGGCGCGGGCGGGCTTCACGAAGAGCGGCCAGCCGTGCACGGCGACGGATCCGGCGACCGCGTCGGGGTCGGTCACCCACTCGCGGCGGAGCACCGTCGTCCAGGGCGCCACCCGCAGCCCGGCGTGCTCGAGCACGGCCTTCGCGGTGTGCTTGTCCATCGCCAGCGCGCTCGCCAGGACGCCGTCGCCGACGTACGGCAGGCCGGCGACCTCGAGGAGCCCCTGCACCGTGCCGTCCTCGCCGAACGGGCCGTGCAGGATCGGGAACACCACGTCGACCGCGATCGTCGTGACCGAGCCGTCCGGGTGCGACACGACGAGCTCGTTCGTCGCGGGCGACGTCGGGAACGCCACGCGCGTGCCGTTGTCCGGCACGACCGGGAGTGCCCCGTCGCGGAGCGCCCACTGCGCGGGGTCGTCGGCCTGGAGCGTGAACGCCCCCTCCTTCGTGATGCCGATCGGCACCACCGCGTAGGCCGACCGGTCGACGACGTCCATGATGCCGCCGGCCGTCACGCAGCTGATCTCGTGCTCGCTGGACCGGCCGCCGAACAGCACGGCGACGGTCGTGGGGGCGGGAGCGATCGTGGGCATGGGAGTCCCCTCGGAGGTCGGGAGCGGACCGGTCACTCGCCCTGGGGCTCGTCGGTCTCGGTGAGGTGCGGCGCGATGTTGCGCGGGTCGAGCCTACCGGCGAGGACCTCGGCCACCTGCCCGACGATGGGCATGTCGACGCCGTTCGCCGCCGCCAGCTCGAGGATCGGGGCGACCGACGCCAGACCCTCGGCGGTCTGGTCCATCTGTCGCACGACCTCGTCGAAGCGGTAGCCCTGCCCGAGCAGCCGGCCGGCCGTGTTGTTGCGCGACAGCGGCGACTGGCAGGTCGCGATGAGGTCACCGAGGCCCGCGAGCCCGGACAGGGTCGACGGCTGCGCTCCGAGCGACACCGCGAAGTCGGTCATCTCGGCGAGACCCCGCGTGATGATCGATGCCTTGGTGTTCTCGCCGTAGCCGACGCCGTCGACGATGCCGATCGCCACCGCGATGAGGTTCTTCAGCACGCCGCCGAACTCGGTGCCGATGACGTCGGTGTTCGTGAACGACCGGAAGTACGGGTTCGTGGCGACGGCGGCAACGGCGGTCGCGGTCTCGAGCGACGTCGAGGACACGACCGCGGCGGTCGGCTGGCGACGGGCGATCTCGAGCGCCAGGTTCGGTCCGCTCGCGACGGCGATGCGGTCGCGCTCGATGCCGAGGCCCTGGTGCAGGACCTCGCTCATCCGCAGGCCGGTCGCCTTCTCGACGCCCTTCATCAGGCTGACGACGGGGACGCCCTCGGGCAGCAGCGGCGCGATCGCGGACAGGTTCGAGCGGAGCGACTGGGACGGCACCGACACGTAGACCTGCTCGGCGCCGTCGAGCACCGCGGACAGCGACGTCGACGCGGTCAGTGTGCGCGGCAGGTTGATGCCGGGCAGGTAGTCGGAGTTGCGCTTCGTCTCGGTGATCTCGCGCGCGACCTCGGGTCGACGGGCCCAGACGACCGTGTCGGCACCGCCCTCGGCCAGGACCTTCGCGAAGGTGGTCCCCCAGCTGCCCGCGCCGATGACGGCGACGCGCGGCTTCTCGGTGGACTGCATGACCACGCGGATGGCCGCGGTGTCGACGGCGCCGGGAGCGGCGACGGCGGGGTCCGGGTGGTCGTCGTGCGGGCGCAGGCCCGTGCGCTCGTCACTCAAACTTCCCGGTCTCCTTCTGGTTGTTGGCGGCGGGGTCCCACCGGGTCGCGGGGGCCTGCTCGCCGCGCAGCTCCTCGAGCAGCTCGGTGATCCGCTGCATGAGCAGGTCGGTCGCCGCGAGCAGGGTCTTCTGGTCCAGCGGCTTCCCGCGGAACGCCGACAGGTCGATCGGGTCGCCGACGATCACGTCGACGCGCGACGGCGGGAACAACCGGAGCTTCTTGGAGTACCGCGCCATGATCCGCTGTGTGCCCCAGTGCGCCATCGGGATGAGCGGCACGTCGTTCTCGAGCGCGATCCGCACGGCACCGGTCTTGCCGCGCATCGGCCAGAGGTCGGGATCGCGGGTGAGCGTGCCCTCGGGGTAGACGATGATCGCCCCGCCCTGCTCGATGACGGACTTCCCGCCGCCGAGCGGGTCGTTCAGGCGCGTCCGCCCGGAGCGCTCGACCGGGATCTGCCCCATGCCGGCCATCAGCTTGCCGACGACGGGGACCCGGAAGATCGACGCCTTCGCGAGGAACCGCGGCGCGCGGCGGGACAGCCAGACGGCCGTGCCGACCACGAGCGGGTCGATGTTCGTGAAGTGGTTCGGGGCGAGCACGAAGGCGCCGCCCTCGGGCAGGCGCTTCGGTCCGTGCCAGTGGTACCGGGCGGTGAACCGGAACACCGGGATCACCACGGACGCGGTGATGCGGAAGGCCGCGTTCAGCTCGCCGCGCCGCCACCGGCGCCCCGGGTTCGGGAGGCCCGTGGTGACGTCCGAGGCGGACGCGCGTCGTGCCTCCAGGCCGTCGCCCGCGCCGTCCGCCGGGCGGTCACCGCCCGTCGTGCCGTCCACGCGCCTAGCCCGCGAAGTCGAAGTCAGCGCCGAGCTTGCGCAGCTTCGGGATGAAGTGCTCGTAGCCACGGCTGATGATGCCGACGTTCGTGATGTGCGACTCGCCCTCGGCCGTCAGGGCCGCGATGAGGTGGCTGAAGCCGCCGCGCAGGTCCGGGACGCGGACGTTCGCGGCGTGCAGCGTCGTCGGGCCGGTGATGACGGCGGCCTGCTCGAACGGACGGCGGGCGACACGGCGGTCGTGGCCGGGCAGCCCCTCCTTGTGCACGACGATGTCGGCGCCCATCTCGTTCAGCGCGTCCGTGAAGCCGAAGCGGTTCTCGTAGACCGTCTCGTGCACGACGCTCGTGCCCTCGGCCTGGGTCAGCGCGACGACGAGCGGCTGCTGCCAGTCCGTCATGAAGCCGGGGTGGACGTCGGTCTCGACGACGACAGGGCGCAGGGTCTCGCGCTCGCGGTAGAAGCGGATGCCGTCCTCTTGCACGTCGAACCCGCCGCCGACCTTGCGGAAGACGTTGAGGAACGTCATGAGGTCCTGCTGGTCCGCGCCCTCGACGAAGATGTCGCCGTTCGTGGCGAGCGCGGCGGAGGCCCAGCTCGCGGCCTCGTTGCGGTCGTTGATCGCACGGTGCGTGTACCCGCGGAGCGACTCGACGCCCTCGATGAAGATCGTGCGGCTCGGTTCGACCGTGACGATCGCGCCCATCTTCTGCAGGATCGCGATGAGGTCCATGATCTCGGGCTCGATCGCGGCGTTGCGCAGCTCGGTGACGCCCTCGGCCAGGACCGACGAGAGCAGGACCTGCTCGGTCGCGCCGACGCTCGGGTACGGCAGCTCGATCTCCGCGCCCTTCAGGCCGTTCGGTGCCGTCAGGTGGATGCCGTTCAGCTGCTTGTCGACCACCGCCCCCATGGCGCGCAGGGCGTCGAGGTGGAAGTCGATCGGACGGTCGCCGATGCGGCAGCCGCCGAGGTCGGGGATGAACGCCTCGCCGAGCTTGTGCAGCAGCGGACCGCAGAACAGGATCGGGATGCGGCTCGACCCGGCGTGGGCGTCGATCTCGGCGAAGTGCGCCGACTCGACGTTCGACGGATCGAGGATGAGCTCGCCTCGTGCAGGGTCCGTGATCCGCACGCCGTGCACCTCGAGCAGGCCGCGGACGACCTTCACGTCGGAGATGTCCGGGACGTCCTTGAGGATCGACGGGGTGTCGCCGAGCAGCGAGGCGACCATCGCCTTGGTCGCGAGGTTCTTCGCGCCACGGACCTCGATGCGTCCCACGAGCGGCTTGCCGCCCCGGATGACGATCTCGTCCGACTTGAGGCCGACGCGGGCCCCTGCTGCTGCTGCGTCCTGTACGAGGGAGTTCACTACTTCACCGGCAATGTCTTCGGCCGCCATCGGGAGCGGCGGGATTCGAACTCCGTGATCGAGGACTCGTCACGGAGGGTGAGCCCGATGTCGTCGAGCCCTTCCATCAACCGCCAACGAGTGTAGGCGTCGATCTCGAAGGGGACGTCCACCGCGCCGAGCGACACGCGCTGCGTGACCAGGTCGACCGTCGCCTGCACCCCCGGATCCCGCTCGATCTCGGCCCAGAGCGCCTCGACTTCCGGTTCGGTCACGATCGCGGTGACCAGGCCCTGCTTGCCCGCGTTGCCCTTGAAGATGTCCGCGAAGCGACTCGAGACGACCACGCGGAACCCGAAGTCGCGGAGCGCCCAGACGGCGTGCTCACGACTCGACCCGGTGCCGAAGTCCGGGCCGGCGACGAGCACCTGCGCGCCCTGGTACTCGGGCTTGTTGAGCACGAAGTCGGGGTCCTGGCGCCACCCGGCGAACAGGGCGTCCTCGAAGCCGGTCTTCGTGACGCGCTTGAGGTAGACCGCGGGGATGATCTGGTCGGTGTCGACGTTCGACCGCTCGAGCGGCGCGGCGATCCCGGTGACGGTGGTGATCTTCTCCATCAGAACTTCCCCTCGGTTGCGGTGGCGGACGTCGCCGCGGCGATCTCGTCGTCGGTCGCCAGGTCCCACGGGCTCGACAGCGTCCCGCGCACGGCGGTGGCCGCGGCGACGAGCGGGGACACCAGGTGGGTGCGGCCGCCCTTGCCCTGGCGGCCCTCGAAGTTGCGGTTCGAGGTGCTGGCACAGCGCTCCCCCGGCGCGAGCTGGTCGGGGTTCATGCCGAGGCACATCGAGCAGCCGGCGAACCGCCACTCCGCGCCGAACTCGGTGAAGACCTTGTCGAGCCCCTCGGCCTCGGCCTCGAGCCGCACCCGGGCGGACCCCGGAACGACCATCACCCGGACGCCGTCGGCCTTCTTGCGACCCTTGATGATCGACGCGAAGGCGCGGAGGTCCTCGATCCGCGAGTTCGTGCACGACCCCATGAAGACCGCGTCGACCGCGATGTCCTTCATCGGGGTGCCCGCCTCCAGGTCCATGTACTCGAGCGCACGCTGCGCGGCGGCCTGGTCGTTCGGGTCGGTGTAGTCCGAGGGCGAGGGGACCGTCTCGGAGAGCGACACGCCCTGGCCGGGGTTCGTGCCCCAGGTGACGAAGGGCTCGAGCTCGTCCGCGTCGATGAAGACCTCGGCGTCGAACACGGCGTCGTCGTCGGTCGCCAGCGTGTCCCAGTAGGCGACGGCGTCGTCCCAGTCCTGACCCGTCGGGGCGTGGTCGCGGCCCTGGACGTAGTCGTACGTCGTCTGGTCGGGGGCGACCATACCGGCGCGGGCACCGGCCTCGATCGACATGTTGCAGATCGTCATCCGGCCCTCCATCGAGAGGGAGCGGATCGCCGACCCGCGGTACTCGAGCACGTAGCCCTGCCCGCCGCCGGTACCGATCTTCGCGATCACGGCGAGGATGATGTCCTTCGCGGTGACACCGGGGCGCAGCGTGCCCTCGACCGTGATCGCCATGGTCTTGAAGGGCTTCAGCGGCAGGGTCTGCGTCGCCAGGACGTGCTCGACCTCGCTCGTGCCGATGCCGAACGCCATCGCGCCGAACGCGCCGTGGGTGCTCGTGTGGGAGTCGCCGCAGACGACCGTGATGCCGGGCATGGTCAGGCCGAGCTGGGGGCCGACCACGTGGACGATGCCCTGCTCCTTGTCACCCAGCGAGTGCAGACGGACGCCGAACTCCGCGCAGTTGCGCCGCAGGGTCTCGATCTGGGTGCGGCTCGTCGGGTCGGCGATCGGCCGGTCGATCGCGAGCGTCGGGGTGTTGTGGTCCTCGGTCGCGATGGTGAGGTCCAGGCGACGCACGGGACGGCCGGCCTGGCGGAGACCGTCGAACGCCTGCGGGCTCGTGACCTCGTGCACGAGGTGGAGGTCGATGTAGAGGAGGTCCGGGTTCCCGTCCTCGCCCTTGACCACGACGTGGTCGTCCCACACCTTCTCGGCGAGCGTCTTTCCCATCGGCCCGACCCTTCCTCATCGACGTTGCGGTACCGCTCTCGCGGTTCGGTCCGGCGAGTCTAGCAGGTTGGTATACCAACGCGTGTGCACCGCGGCCGGACGTCGGACGGGAGGCTCGTGGCGGGTCCGCCACGCGCCTCCCGTCCGACAGCAGCTCACCCTGGCGACGCGACGCGTCTCGGCGACACCCGTCGCGGTGGGAGGATGCCAGGGACATGACGACGCCTGCGCACTCGACCCGGACCACCAACCTCGAGGGCGCAGCCCGCGCCGCGATCGCCGGCGGCGCACCGCTCGCGCTGCTCATCGCCCTGGGGATGCCGGGCTACGCGGCCTTCGCGATGTTCGCCGGGTTCACCGCGATCTTCGGCGCGACCGAGCCGTACCGACAGCGGATGGTGACGACCGGTGTCGCGGGCGTCCTGCAGGCGTCGTGCATGTTCGCCGGAGTCGCGGTGTCGCTGTCCGGAGCACCGCTGTGGCTGCAGGGCGTCGGGCTCGTGGTCGTCCTGGTGGTCGCGGTCTGCACGCTGAGCACGCTGCAGACGATCCCGGCGCAGCCGATCTTCCCCGTCTTCGCGTTCTGCGTCTCGGCGCTCGTGCCCGTCCGGCCCGCCGACCTGCCCCTCGTCGCGACGATCGTCGTCGGCTCGGTGGTGTGGGCCTGGCTCGTCGCGATGTCCGGCGCGCTGATCCGGCTCGTCCTGCACCCGCGAGCACCCCACGTCTTCCGCCCGATCGCACCGCGGAAGCACCGCTCGTTCGCGGTCCTGCGCAGCGCGGCGCTCTGGGAGACGGTCGGGCTCAACGTGGTCGGTGCCCTGGTCGCCGGAGCCGTCGCCGAGACGGTCCCCTGGCTCGGACACCCGTACTGGGCGGTCATCGCACTGGTCTCCACGCTGCCGGCGATCCGACAGCGGCACACCGTGGTGCGCGCGGTCCAGCGGTTCGTCGGCACCATCGGCGGCACGGTGATCGCCGTCGGCATCCTGCTGCTCGAGCCCTCGGTGTGGTGGATCGTGGTGATCGCCGTGGTCGGCCAGTTCTTCGCGGAGATCTTCGTCGCGCGGCACTACGCCGTGACGCTGCTCTTCCTCACGCCGCTCGCGCTCGCGGTGTCGTGGCTGAGCGTCCCCGAGGCCCCGGAGCTCCTGGCGGTGGACCGCATCGCGCAGACGCTGCTCGGCGCGCTCGTCAGCGTGGCGCTGCTCGTCGTGGGGCGGGCGATCGAGCGGCGGCGGGGCCGTGCGCTCGGTGCGACGAGCGCGATCCGCACCGTCTGACGCGCGGCGCGCGGCGCGCGGCACTCTGGCGCGCGCACAACCGCGAGCACGTCGCGCCGCGGAAACGCGTGGCGCGACGTGTCCCGAGTGGTGCGGCAGCACGGCGCACCAGCGGACAGCCGTCGGACGGGAGGCGCGGAGCCAGCCCGCCCCGTGCCTCCCGACCGCTGCGAGGTCGACAGCAACGCGCACGATCGCGAGCACGTCGCGCCGCGGAACCACGTGGCGCGACGTGCCCGAAGCGGTGCGGGGGCACGTCGCACCGGTCGCGTCAGTCGCGCGGCGTGACGTTCCAGGAGTCGATCACCGGGCGGCCGTGCTCGTAGCCGAGGGAGCTCACGGTGGCGGTGCCGAGCTTCAGCACGGCGCCGTCCTGCGGCGCGAGACGGATCCACGCGGCACCGAGGGCGCGGAGCACGTGGCCGTGCGCGACCACGATCGCGTCGTCGCCCTCGGCGAGCACCGGCCGGACGCGGTCCAGGACCCGCTCGACGCGGACACGGACCTCGGCGGCGTTCTCCCCCGGGGTGTCACCCGCCGGCACGCCGTCGGTCCAGAGGTCCCACGGCCCGTGTCGCTTGACCTTGATCTGCGGGGTGGTCAGGCCTTCGTACGCGCCGTAGTCCCACTCGTACAGGTCCTCGTCGAGCTCCGGGTCGACGCCGACGAGCTCGGCGGTGTCGCGGGCACGCTGCAGCGGGCTCGAGAGCGCGAGTGCGAACGTGCGGTCGGCGAGGTACCGGCCGGCGCGCTCCGCCTGCTCGATGCCGTTCTCGGTGAGCGGGATGTCCGTGCGGCCGGTGTGCTGACCGCTCTTCGACCACTCCGTCTCTCCGTGGCGGACGAGGACGAGTTCGCCGGGGCGTTCCGAGGTCATGTGTTCCTTCCGATGAGCAGGCCGAGCGCGGCTGCGCCGACCGAGACGACGAGCATCCCGAGGCCGTTCAGGACGGCGGTCCGGGTCTTGCCGGATCGGAGGAGCTGCACGGTCTCGACGCTCGCCGTCGAGAACGTCGTGTACCCGCCCATCATGCCCGTCCCGAGCACGGCGACCATCGGCACGGGCAGCGCCCCGGACTCGCCGGCGCCGGTGAGGAGCCCGAGGACGAGCGACCCGGACACGTTGATGACGAGCGTGCCGAGCGGGAAGCCCGCGAGTGCGGTGCCGCGGACCCGGCCCTTCAGGAGTCCGTCGAGCCAGAACCGCAGCGTGGCACCGACGCCACCGCCGAGCGAGACCAGCAGCAGGTCGAGCGGGCTCACCGCGCTCCTCCGGTCCGGGGATCGCGGGCACCACGGGAGCGCCGGGCACCGGCGATCCACGCACCCGCTGCCGCGGCGACGAGCCCGAGCACGACCGAGAGCAGCGCGTACCCGGTGCCCGCGCCCCACCGTCCGACGTCGAGCAGCCGTGCGGTGTCGTCCGCGAGCGTCGAGTACGTCGTGAAGCCGCCGAGGACCCCCGTGCCGACGAACAGCCGGAGCGCGCGGCGCCGACCGGTGTCCGGACCCGCGTGCGCCAGCGTCTCGAGGAGCAGCCCCAGGCAGAACGCCCCGACGACGTTGATGGCGAGGATGGTCCAGCTGATCCCGTCGACGGACGGCAGGGCAGCGGCGAGCGCCGCACGCACGCCGGTGCCGATCGCCCCGCCGAGCGCGACCAGCCCGAGGAACCGCCAGCGCAGGTGCGGGGGCGGGGTGGACGGTGTCTCGGACACGGCGCTCAGTCCCGCACCGCGGCGACACCCTCGACCTCGACGAGCTGGTCGTCGTAACCGAGGACGGTCACGCCCATCAGGGTGCTGGGCACGTCGTGCTCTCCCGTGGCCGCCCGGACGACCTCCCAGGCGGCGACGAGGTCCGCCTGGTCGGACGACGCCACGAGCACACGGGTGTGCAGGAGGTCGTCGAGCCCGGCACCGGCTGCGGCGAGTGCCGCCTCGAGGTTCGCCATGCACTGCGCCGCCTGCGCACGATGGTCGCCGACGGCGACGGTCCGACCGTCCTCGTCGAGGGGACACGCCCCGGCGAGGAACACGAGCCGGGCGTCGGCGGGCGCGGTGGCGGCGTACGCGTACTCGGCGACGTCGCTGAGTCGGTCGGAGCGGATGAGCTGCACGGTACGGGTCACCCGGCCAGCCTGGCACGGCCGGGCCCGCGGGAGCGTGCTCGCCACCCGTGGACCCGGTCCGTGTCGGACCAGGTGAGCGGACCCTCAGCGTGCGATCGGGTTCGGCATGCGCCCGGCCCGGATGAGCGAGTCGCTCTGCGCCGACAGGTCGACCATCTGCAGGGTGTTCCGGAGCTGCAGCCGGTTCAGGCACGAGTGCTCGAAGTCCGGCGCCCGGAGGTCGATCGCTCGGCTCCGTCCCGCAGCCGCACCGTCCACGCACTCCCCGACGAGCCGCCAGAACACGTGGCTCGGCAGGATCCCGTCCTCGTCGAGGATCGCCGCGAGGTACCGCAGCACTCCGTCGAACACGTCGGTGAAGACGCCGAGCGCCGCCTCGTCGTCGTCGACCGGGTGCACGATGCGCTCGATCCCGGCCGGCACCGGGACGTCCCCGACCACCGCGACCTCCTCCCCGATGTCCTTCATGAACACGCGGGACACCGCTCCGTCGCGCAGCACGAGGACGAGGTTCTCGCCGTGCGGCATGAACAGCAGCTGGTGCTCGGTCAGGCAGTGCACGACGGGGCGGAGGTAGGCGTCGAGGTACCGCTCGACCCACGACGTGGCGTCGAGTCCCGACTCCGCCACGAGCGCCGCCGCGACCGAGCGTCCCCGGGCGTCCCGGTGCAGCAGCGCGGCCATCGTGACCGGCCGCTCACCCGGCTGCAGCCGCGGCACCGGGCTCTCCCGCCAGAGCGCCGCGAGCATCTTCCGCTGCGGCGCACCCTGCTGCGCGGGCACCGGCCCGATCCGGTGCCAGACGTCCCCGGTGTACCCGATCGCGGCGTGCTCGCGGAGCACCCCGAACCCGGTGTCGGCGAGCACCGGGTCGGCCTCGACGAGCCCCGCCACCCAGTCGTTCACCGCGGGCGCGGTCCGCATGTACGCGGGCGACATGCCGCGCAGGAACCCCATGTTCTGCACGGCGAGCGCCGTCTTCACGTACGAACGGTCCGGACGCGAGCGGTTGAACGCGGTGCGGATCGACTGCTGCGGCTGGTGGTCGTCGGGCCCCTCGCCGAGGTCGACGAGGTCCTGCCGGCCGAGGTCCGGTGCGAAGGTCACCGCGATCCGGTGCTGCCACTGCCAGGGGTGCACCGGGAACCACGTGTACTCGGCCGGGTCGAGGCCGCGCCGGGCGAGCACCCCGTGGAAGTGCGCGACCGTCGACGCATCGAGTTCGGCGTCCCAGTGCTGCGCCTCGGTCCGGTCCGCGGCGAGCGCCAGGTGGGTGTGCTCCCGACGGGCGGCGAGCCACCGGTACCGGAAGCGCCCGCCGCACTCCGGGGCGTACGCGCGGTACTCGTCGAGCCCGAACCCGATCCGCCCGTTCGCGGCGACGAAGGCGGGGTGTCCCTCGGTCATCGCCGCCTCGGCGTCCTGGAACCCCGCGACGACGTCGCCGTCGGTCCGTCCGCGGGCGAGCTGCGCGGCGGAGGGTCCACCCCGACGGTGCTTCGCCGCGGCGCTGGCGAGCGTCGAGGCGATCTCCTCCAGGTACGTGCCGAGCAGGGCGTCCGGGATCCCGAGCTGCTCGTGCAGCGCGAGCACGAGGTCCTGCGCGTCGAGCGGCGCCGGGACACCGGCACGGTCGCGGGTGAGCGAGGCCTCGTCGACCACCCAGTGCTCGAGCGTGTGGACCCGTGCGCGGAACCGGTAGGTCGAGTCCCCCGCGTCGAGCACCCACCGGGCGCCGTCCGCCCGAGGGAAGACCAACCGCTCGTGGGTGAACTCGGCGATGGCCTTGGCGACGAGGTGCCGCTCGGCCGGCTCGAGGTGCTCCGGCCGCAGGTGCGCCGCGGGACCGTCGTCGTCGGGCACCCCGATCCGCCCGGTGTCGAGGACCGAGAGCAGCGCCCGCTTGCCGTCGACGTCGACCTCGCGGAGCGCCCGGAACCCCACCTCGGCGTTCTTCCGCTGCACCGCGGTGTTCCGCACGTCCGGCTCGACGACGACCCGCCGTGCACCGAGGGCGTCGCGGCAGTGCTCGACCACGGCCCGCATCACGGCGCTCGTCAGTCCGTGCACGCGGCCGCCTGTCGACGACCCGGCAGCCGGCGGCGGGGCGACGAGCAGGTGCATGCCGACGTCCCCGGCTCCGGCGTCCCAGACGTCGGTGAGCAGCACCGCCGCGGGGTCGTACGTCTCCGCGTACGCGATCGGCTCGCCGAACCGGCGGAGCAGCCAGCCCGCCTGCGCGGGGTCGTCCTGCACGGACCGCAGGTACGACCGGACGCCGTCGACGTCCTGGTCGGGCATCCCCCACCACGAGGACGCCGGGTGCGCGAGCCAGGACTGCACGACGGCGGCGTCGCGGTCCGGGTCGACGGGGTGGACGGACGGGAGGCCCGTGGCCGCGTCCGCCGACACGGCGACCGTCTCCGGGGCGCTCACGACCGGGCTCCGACGGTCGCGGTCCGGCGTTCTCCCTGGTCGGGGCCACCGGGCGCGGCGACCGCCCCGGCGCTCGCCGCAGCGGCCGCGTCGGTGCCGGCCGCAGGATCCGGAGCCGGTCGTCCGCCGGGCAGGCCGAACTCCTGGAAGGCGATCCGTTCCTCCAGGCCGTACACGGAGCGCCCCGTGACGGACCGGATGATCGACGCGTTCCGCCACGCGCCCATCCCGAGGTCGGGCGCGGTCAGGCCGTGCGTGTGCTCCTCGGCGTTCTGCACCCAGATCCGGCCGCCGATCGTGTCGACGTGCAGGTCACGGGCGACGGCGAAGCGGCCGCGGTCGTCGCGGGCCACGAGGTGCTCGACCGGCGCGAGGAAGTCCGGGGTCCGGGGTCGGTACCCGGTGGCGAGGACGAGCCGGGCGACCTCGTGGGTCGCCTCGGTGCCGAGCTGCGCGTGTCGGAGGGTCAGGCGGAAGCGGTCCCGGTCGGGCAGCCACTCGGCGGCGACGACGCTCGTGTCGGTCCGGAGCGTCGTCGGGACCGGCCCCCGGGCGCTGATCCGGTACAGGGCGTCGTAGACCTCGTCGACCAGGTCGGCGCTGATGCCCTTGTAGAGCCCCCGCTGCTCGCGGCCGAGGCGGTCGCGGACGTCCGTCGGCAGGGCGTGGAAGTGGTCGGTGTACTCCGGGCTCGTCATCTCGAGCGTGAGCTTGGTGTCCTCCATCGGGAAGAACCGCGGCGAGCGTGTGATCCAGTCGAGGCGGTACCCGCCGTCGCGGATGCCCTCGAGCAGGTCGCGGTAGACCTCGGCGGCGGACTGCCCGCTGCCGATGACGGCGATCGAGTCGGCATGCCGGAGCGCGTCGCGGGCCGGCAGGTAGCCGGCGGAGTGCACCACCGGTCCGTCGAGGTCCCGGAGCGCCTCGGGGACGGCCGGTTCGGTGCCGATGCCGAGCACGACGTGCCGGGCGACGTACTGCTCCGGTCCGTGCGCGGTCTCGGCGTGCACGGTGAACAGGTCGGTGTCCTCGTCGTGCTCGACGGCGACGACCCGGCGACCCCAGCGCAGGGTGTCGAGCCGTCCGGCGGCCCACCGGCAGTAGGCGTCGTACTCGGAGCGCAGGGGGTGGAAGTCCTCGCGGATGTAGAAGGGGTAGAGCCGCCCGGTCTCCTTGAGCCACGCGAGGAACGAGAACGGCGACGTCGGGTCCGCCATGGTGACGAGGTCGGCGAGGAACGGCACCTGGATCGTGGCGTCGTCGAGCATCATGCCGTGGTGCCAGGCGAAGCCGTCTGCCTGGTCGAGGAACACGGCGTCGACGTCGTCGAGCGGGTCGGTCAGGCAGGCGAGCCCGAGGTTGAACGGGCCGGTGCCGATGCCGACGAGGTCGTGGACGCGGTCGGCCCCGGCGCTCGTGCTGGTGGTGCTGGTGGTGCTGGCGGTGCTGGTGCTGGTGCTGGTGCTGGTCATCGGGTCGCTCCCGTCGTGGTGTCGGCGTGGCCCTGGACACCGTCGGCGTGCAGACGCGCCGCGGTGCGGACCACGTGGTCGAGCGACGCGACGACCTGCTCCGTGCTCGTGGTGGGGTTCAGCAGGGTGAGCTTGCTGCACGGTCGGCCGTCGATCACCGTCTTCGCGACGAGGACCCGCCCCTCGGCGAGCAGTGCGGCCCGGAGCGGGCCGACGAGGGCGTCGGCCTCGGCGTCGGTCACCCCGTCCGGCTGCCAGCGGAACAGCACCGTGCTCAGCTGCGTCGGCGCGACGAGCACCAGGTCGGGGTGCGCCGCGACGTGCTCGTGCACGCGCCCAGCGACGTCGAGCACCGTGTCGAAGGCTCGTCCGATCGCCTCGGCGCCGCTCGCCCGGAGCGTCGCCCAGAGCTTGAGGGCGTCGAACCGCCGCGTCGTCTGCAGGGACTTGTCGACCTGGTTCGGCTCGTCGGCGTCCTCGGGGTTGAGGTAGTCCGCGTGCCACGACGCCCGGCGCAGGTCCTCGGGGTCGCGGACGAGCAGCGCGCTCGAGGACACCGGTTGGAAGAACGACTTGTGGAAGTCCGCCGTGACGCTCCGCGCCCGCTCGATGCCCGCGAGCAGATGTCGGCGGGTCGGGGAGACGAGCAGCCCGCACCCGTAGGCGGCGTCCACGTGGAGCCAGACGTCCTCGAGGTCGCACACGTCGGCGATCGGTACGAGCGGGTCGATGCAGCCCCGGTCGGTCGTGCCCGCGGTCGCGACCACGGCCATCGGGGTCCGTCCCTCGCGGCGGGCGTCGGCGATCGCGTGCGCGAGGGCGTCCGGTCGCATCCGCCCGGCGGCGTCGGCCGCGACGTCGACGACGGCACGCTCCGGCAGGCCGAGCAGCATCGCGGACTTCCGGACGCTGAAGTGGCTCGACGCGGTGGCGAACACGACGAGGTCGTCGAGTGCCGGAGCACGGCGGGCGGCCCCGCGTCGCGCGGTCGTCGCGGCCTGACGTGCCAGCAGGAGCGCGTGCAGGTTCGACTGCGTCCCGCCCGAGGTGAAGACGCCGTCCCCGGCCGCGAACCCGATCGTCGCGGTGACCCAGGTCACGACACGGCGTTCGATCTCGGTGCCGATGCGGGACTGGTCCCACGTGTCGACCGAGGGGTTCACGGCCGCGAGGACCGCCTCGGCGGCGACCGCGGGCACCGCGACCGGGCAGTTGAGGTGGGCCAGGTGACCGGGGGCGTGGAACCAGACGGCTTCGGCGGCGAAGAGCTCGTCGACCTCGACGACGGCGGCCTCGGCCGAGCCGAGGGGTCGCGCGAGGTCGATCGCCGCGACCCGGTCGCGCAGCACGGACGCCGGGGTGTCGGTGGTCGGGGTCTCGGCCGCTCCGAGCCGTTCGGCGGTGCGGTCGACCGCTCCGTGGACGATGCTGCGGTACCGCCCGGCGGTGGCTGACGTGAGGATCTCGAGCAGTGGTGTTTCGCTGTTCACGTTAGGTGAGGCTAACCTAAGCAGCACCCCGACAGGAACCCCGGACGGGGGGAGACCGGTCGTTCCACCTCGTTCGGGTCACCCACGCCGGTACGCTCGACCGATGCACGTCAGCACCGCGGCGGGGAGCGCGACCGTCGCCGTGATCGGCGCCGGTCAGGCCGGTCTCTCCGCCGCCCACCACCTGCGCCGTCGGGGCTTCCGGGCACTGCCGGGCCCCGAGGACGCGGCCGGCGAGCGCTCCGTGGTCGTCCTCGACGCGAACGCACGGCCGGGAGGAGCGTGGCAGCACCGGTGGGCGTCACTGCGGATGGCGACGGTGAACGGCATCCACGACCTGCCGGGCATGCCGCTCCCACCCGTCGACCCCACCGAGGCGGCCCGCTCCGCGGTCCCCCGCTACTTCGCCGCCTACGAGGCGAACGAGGACCTCCCGGTGCTGCGTCCCGTGCGGGTCGGGTCGGTGACCCCTGTCGACGACCGACCCGACGGACCACTCACGGTGACGACCGACCACGGCCGGTGGCACGTCCGGGCGGTCGTCAACGCCACCGGGACGTGGAACACACCGGTCGTGCCGGACGTCCCCGGCGCCGCTTCGTTCCTCGGCGAGCAGCTCCACAGCCGTGGGTACGTCGACGCCGAGCACTTCCGCGGCAAGCGCGTGGCCGTCGTCGGCGGCGGCATCTCCGCCGTGCAGCTCCTCGACGAGATCAGCCTCGTCACGTCGACCGTCTGGTACACCCGCCGCGAGCCGGTCTTCCTGCCGGGTGCCTTCGTGCACGAGGTCGACGGGGTGGACGTCGAGCGCCGGGTCGCTGACGACGTCCGGGCCGGACGGCCGCCCGCGAGCATCGTGTCCTACACGGGCCTGATCTGGACCGACGCCCTGCGTGCCGCCGCCCGACGCGGTGTGCTCGAGCGGCGGCCGATGTTCACCCGGATCCGTCCGTACGGTGTCGTCGAAGCCGACGGCTCCGACACCTCGGTCGACGTCCTGCTCTGGGCCACCGGGTACCGCGCGGACCTCGACCACCTGGAGCCGATGCACCTGCGCGGTCCGCTCGGCGGCGTCCCGGTGGTGGGGACCAGGGTGGCCGGCGAGCCGCGCGTGCACCTCATCGGGTACGGCCCGTCGCAGTCGACCGTCGGGGCGAACCGGGCGGGACGGGCCGCAGCCCGCGAACTGGACCGGTGGCTCGGTGAACACCCCGGCTGAGCGCTGACCACTGACCGCTGACCGCCGCGCTGCGCCGGTCCGCAGCCTCAGGCAGCAGGGACGCGCGGCAGCTCGCGATCGGTCTCCGCGACGCGGGTTGCCTTCGCCGCGAGGCCCTGCAACGGCCCTTCGAGCAGCACCTTGTCTGCGACGTGACGGAGTGCGAGGCCGAAGCGCGTGCGGGGGTAGGCGAACCGGACGATCCCGCGCGGGATGCCCTGCACGTCGTCGACGAGCGGCCGCATCCAGTCGTCGAACGCCGCGAGTGCCCGGTCGAGCTCGTCGCGGTCCGAGGAACGACCTGCCACCGACGCCGCGAGGACGTACCCGCTCGTCAACGCGAGCGACGCGCCGCCACCGCCCATGGGCGTGACGCACCACGCCGCGTCCCCGACGACGGCGACCCGGCTCCGGCGCCAGACGGGCATCCGGACCTGGGTGAGCCGGTCGACGTACACGTCGTCCGACGTCGCGAAGCCGTCGAGCACGCGACGCGCCTCCCACCCGGCGTCGGCGAAGCGTTCCTCGAGCCGCTCCTGCACCCGCTCGCGATCGGCGCCGGTCGCCCCGTCGTCGTCACCGGCCCAGGCCAGGATCGCGCGGGTGGTGTCGTACGGGTCGGGACGGAGGTGCACCTGCCGTCCACCGGCTGCGTTATACCAGCGCCACCGGCGATCGTCGGAGTCCGTGCGCGGGATCGTGCCGAACGCCATCGTGACCCCGAGGTCCCGTTCGTCGACGTCGCCCGGGTGGTCGAACACGAGCGCCCGGGTGGTCGAGCGGACCCCCTCGGCGACGACGAGCAGGTCTGCCCGGAGGACCCGACCGCGGTCGGTCGTGACGGTGACACGGTCGGGGACGGTGTCGTCGACGTCGGTGATCCGCTCCCCGAACACGAGGGTCACGCCGTCGGGCAGCGCGTCGAGGACCGTCCGGGCCAGGTCGCCGCGGAGCACCTCGAGCTCGGCGGTCGCGCCGTCCGGGCCCTCGGGCAGCGTCGCGGTGACCCGTCCGTCGGTGTCGACCAGGACCGTCCCGGTCTCGGTGGTGTTCGCGGCACGGATGGCCTCCGTCAGTCCCATGCGCTCGAGCACCTGCTTCGCGACACCGCGGACGTCGACGTTCTGGCCGCCGTCGCGGAAGGCGGGGGCGCGTTCGACGACGGTGACCTGCCAACCGGTGTGCCGCAGCCACCAGGCGGCGGACAGACCTGCGATGCTCGCTCCGGAGATCACTGCGTGTGGTGCGGACATGTCCTGCTCCTCGTGTGCGACGGCCGGCGACCGTGACGCCTGCTCGTGCTTTACAGTGAAGCGACTTGACTGTGGAGGAACCTGGATGCCGGACGTCGACCCGCTCGAGACCGCATGGAACGAGGACGAGGTCGCCGTGATGCACCGACTCCGCGACTGGGCGGTGGCGTTCGACGAGCTGAACCGGCACCTCGGCACGTGGGTGGGACTGTCCCCCACCGACGCAAACGCTCTCGGGCAGGTGCTGTGGGCGGAACGGGCGGGGACGCCGCTGTCCCCCGCGCAGCTCGCACGGCAGATCGGCATGACGTCCGGGGCGACGTCGGTGCTCGTCGACCGGCTGGAGACCGCGGGTCACGTCACGCGGCACCGGGAGAGCACCGACCGTCGCCGCGTGACCCTCCGGACCACCGAGGCCGCGCGGGCGGCGAACGAGGCGTTCCTCGGGTTCGCCGGACGCGAGGTCGCCGGTGCCCTGCGTGCGTCCGACGACGACGAGGTCCGCTCGGCACTGGCGTTCCTCGACCGGATGACGACCGCGGCGACCGCCGCCAACGGCCGACTCTCGGGACACGAGCGCGGCGGGCGAGCCTGACACGGTCCGGCACCGGACAGCCGGAGACCCCCGAACAGCAGCGACTCGGGCCGAGCGCCCCGGAACCAGCATCCGGAGACCAGCAGCCCGGAACGACGGAACCCCCTCCGGGCCGGAGCTCGGAGGGGGTTCTGCGGTGTGGTGACCCCAGCGGGATTCGAACCCGCGTTACCGCCGTGAGAGGGCGACGTACTAGGCCGCTATACGATGGGGCCGCACGTCCCGCTCGGGAGCGGGACACACTCGTTGTCGGACTCGGAGGCTAGCCACCAGTGGTGACCCCAGCGGGATTCGAACCCGCGTTACCGCCGTGAGAGGGCGACGTACTAGGCCGCTATACGATGGGGCCGTTCCGACAACCCGATAAGTATGGCACAAGGCGCGCACGCTGCCAAAACGAGGCGTGTCGCCCGGGTGTGCCGCGCCTCCGGGCCGACGCTGCGGGGCTCAGATCGTGAGCGACTCGCCGGGCCGGAGCACGACGAGTTCCCCGTCCCCGAGCGCCTCGCGCTGCCGGCCCGTGTGCATCGCGAAGCCGATCTCGGACAGGGTCGCCTCGTGCACCGGGTACGCCCGCCGCGGGCGGACGGCGGCGATCCAGTCCATCATCTCCTCGACCTTGAGCCACGGCGCGCCGACCGGGGCGGCGAGGACCTCGACGGGGACGCCGGGCACCGTGTACGCGTCGCCGGGGTGGAAGAGCCGCCCGTCGACCATGACGCCGGTGTTGTCGACGACGGGCACCGAGGAGTGGATGCGCTGGTGCCGGGTGCCGTGGAAGTCGAGCGTGAAGGGGCCGAGCTCGCGGTGGTCGCCGTCACCGACCACCTCGACCGCGATGCCCGCGTCGGCGAGCGCCGCGCGCACCCCCGACGGTCCGAGGACCACCGCGTCCGGGTTCCGCTCGAGGATCCCCCGCAGCTGCTCCGGGGTCCCGTGGTCCGGGTGCTCGTGGGTGACGACGACGGCCACGACGCCGGTCACGTCGACCGGGCGCGTGAAGCCGCCGGGGTCGATCACGAGCCGCGCCCCGTCCTTCGTGACGACCTGGCACGCGTGCTCCAGCTTGGTGACCTCCATGCCGGTGACCCTACGCGTGCGCCTGCGGTGTTCCGCACGGCTCCCGCCACCGTCCGCCCCACGGTTGGCCGGGCCGTGGCGCTGCCCGTAGCGTCCGGTGGCATGGCCACTCCCCCGCCGCCGTCGTGCCCGGTCCCCGGCGCGTCCTGCACGTCGACCTGGACGCCGCCCTGCCGGCACTCGTCGCCGACGCGACCGGCGCGGACGCACTCGTCGTCGGTCACCGTGACGGGTACCCGGTCTGCACGGCCGCACTGACGCTGACGGACGACCCGTCCGACGCCGCGATGGTCCTGACCGCACTCGCTGCCACGTCGCAGGGGTCCGCCGCACCCGCGCCGGCGCCCGTCGACGACCACGACCTGCCGTCCGTCTCCGTGGTCGTGTCCACGGTGGTCGACCGCGTCGAGGACCTCGGCCGACTGCTCGACGTGCTCGAGCACCTCGACTACCCGGAGCACGAGGTCCTGGTGGTCGACAACCGCGTGCGGGTGCCCGCCGACGACCCGCTGCCCGCCCTGCTCGCGGAGCGGGCGGTCCGGCTCGTCGAGGAACGGCGACCGGGACTGTCCGCCGGCCGGAACGCCGGGATCGCGGCGGCTCGCGGCGAGGTCGTGGCGTTCACCGACGACGACGTCCGGGTCGACCAGCGCTGGCTCCGGGCCCTCGGCGAACGCTTCGTCCGGGAGCCCGGGCTGGACGCGGTCAGCGGCGTGATCCTGCCGACCGAGCTCGAGACGCCCGCGCAGGTCTGGTACGAGGCCTACTACGGAGGGTTCAGCGGCGAGCGCTCTTTCGAGCCGGTGACCATCACGCCTGACGACGTGCCCGGTGCGATGCGGTTCGCCCGTGCCGCCGCGGTCTCCCCGGACGGCACGGTCCGTCGACGCTTCCCGGTGTACGGCATCGGCGCGTACGGTGCCGGCGCGAACATGGCGTTCCGCCGGACGCTGCTCGAGGCGGTCGGCGGCTTCGACCCGACGCTCGGCGCCGGGTCCCCCGCTCGCGGCGGCGAGGACCTGGCGATGTTCGTCGAGACCCTCTGGCGCGGCGGACGCATCGGCTTCGAGCCCCGCGCGGTCGTGCACCACCGGCACCGCCGGACCGTCGCCGAGCTGCACGCGCAGCTGCACGGCAACGGGGTCGGGTTCTCGGCCCTGCTCTGCGCGCTGGTGGCCGGGGACCGGCGGCACCTCGCCGTCCTCGCACGGCTGGTGCCGCTCGCCGCGACGGCGAAGGCCCGGGGTGCGGCGGACGCGCTGTTCCGAGGGCGGGGCGCCGACCACCGGCAGGCGGCGACCCCGACGGTCCCGGCGGCGCCGAGCACGCCGGTGCCGCGGTCGCTGGCGCTCCACGAGCTCCGGGGGTTCCCCGCCGGCCCGTCGGCGTGGTTCCGGAGCCGTCGACGCTGGCGCCGGGTGCAGGCGGGACGCTCCGTCGGCGGATGATCCGGGTCCCACGACCGCACGCGGCCGTAGGATCGAGCACGTCCCGACGGCGGCGCGTCGGGCGCGAGGAGGACGCATGCTGCTGGGCACCGACACCACCCGCCGTGGCGTCCGTCCGACCGACCGCACGGGGGCAGCGGCTCCCGTGGCGACCGTGTCGCTGCTGCCCGTCGTCGCGTCGAGCGCGACCGACACCGCCACGTGCGCGTGCGGCCACCAGCAGGACGCGCACGAGCACTACCGGCCCGGCTCGGACTGCGCACTCTGCGACTGTCCGCGCTTCCGGCGCCGGCGCTGACGGTCCGCGCTCCCGGCGCGGGCTGCTCGGGCGGGTCGCAGGGGGCCCGTGCGGGAAACCGCCGCATCCCCGCAGGCGCCCCGGGGCTCCTTGTCCGGTCCTCCGGGCCGGAGTTAGCGTCGCTGCCATGCCCACCCCCACCGCGGCACTCGCCTGCGTCGTCCTCGCCCACGAGGACCCGACCCAGGTCCGCCGACTCGTCGCGGCACTCGACCCCTTCCCCGTGTTCCTGCACTGCGACGCCCGCACCCCGGACCGCGTGCACGACGCGATGACCGAAGGGCTGCCGTCCCGTGTCCGCCTGCTCGACCGGCTCCGCACCGGATGGGCGCGGTGGGAGAACGCCGAGGCGGAGATCGCCGGGTACCGAGCTGCCCTGGCCGAGACGGACGCGACCCACGTCGCGGTCCTGACGGGCAGCGACTACCCGCTCGCCACCGCGGACGAGATCCGTGCGGAGCTCGCGGCCCACCCCGGTCGCTCGTTCCTCGTCACGCACCCGCTGCCGCACCCGGACTGGCGGGGCGGAGGGTGGTCGCGGTTCCGCTACCGGCACTGGGCCTGGCGCAAGCACATGCTCCGGCTGCCGGTGCCGCGACGGCTGCCGCAGGACGTCGTCCTGACCGGTGGTTCGCAGATGAAGGTGGTCAGCCGGGAGCACGCCCGCGCCGTCCTCGACGTCGTCGACCGCCGCCCGGACCTCGTGCGCTTCTGGCGTCGCGCCTGGATCGCGGACGAGTCGTTCGTCCCGTCGGTCCTCGGCTCCCCCGCACTGGTGCCGGGCTTCGCCGAGGAGCACCTCGAGCACTCGCTCTGGTGGATCGGGTGGGACGGCACGCGGATGAAGAGCCCGCCGTGGCTGGGCACCTCGGACGCCGGGCGACTGCTCGAGCGCTGGACCGTGCCGTCCGAGCACCCGCCGTACCTGTTCGCCCGGAAGTTCTCGACGAGCCGCAGCACCGACCTGCTCGACCTCGTCGACGCCGCGGTCGGCCTGCGCGGACAGCGACCGGTCGAGGTCACCACCTCGTGAGCGCTCCGTCCGACGCCCGGGACACCACGCGGACGACGGCACGGCGCTCGGGACGGCACGTCGCCGACGCCGCGCGCGACACGGGCACCGACACCGGCAGCACCGCCGTCCGCAGGGGCGCCTCGACGCTCTTCGGCCGCGGCATGCTCTACGTCGTCGTCTGGTCGATGCAGCTCGTCGTCAGCTCCCTCGTCTCCCCCGTCCTCGCGCACCTGCTCCCGCCCGCCGAGTTCGGCGTGCTCGCCTCCGCGATCGCGCTCTACCAGGCCCTCAGCGTGCTCGCCGTCGCGGGCATCGACCAGGCAGCCGTCCTGCAGCGCGCCGAGGACGGCGACGACCGGAGGGCCCGCGGTCTCGTCTCCGTCGGTGCGGTCCTCGCGACCCTGGTCACGCTCACCGCGCTCGGGTCGATCCCGGCGTGGGGCGACGCAGCCGGCTTCGTCGGAGCGCACCCGCTGCTGCTGGTCGCCGTGCTCTGGACCCTGCCGGCCGCGGTCGTGCAGACGTCTCTGGCGCTGCTCGTCGCGCAGGACCGGATCCGTGTCTTCGCGGTGACGAGCCTGCTGTCCTCGGTCGGCGGGTCGGTCATCGGCCTCGGCCTGCTCCTCGTCGTGCACGCCGACGCGACCACCTACGCCTGGGGCGGCGTCGTCGCCCAGGGCGTCGCGATGGTCATCGGCGTCGTCGCCGTCCGACCGCGGATCCGCGGGCTGGTCGACCGTGCGACCACGGCCCGGGCATTCCGGCTCGGCGTGCCGATCGCGCTGGGCAACCTGTCGTACTTCGTCCTGAACGCCGGGGACCGCATCGTCGTGCAGCGCCTCCTCGGGCCCGACGAGGTCGCCCGCTACCAGATCGCCTACGTCGTCGGATCGGCCGTCGTCCTGCTCCTGACCTTCACGAACAGCGCCTGGGCGCCGCACTTCGCCGCGCTCCGCGACGCGGCCGAGCGCCGACGCCTCGCGATGCACGCCCGTGACGAGCTCTACCTGCTCCTCGCGCCGGTGCTCCTCGCCGTGACGCTCGTGTCGCCGGTCGCCCTCCCGGTGCTCGCCCCCGCGTCGTACCGTGTCGACGAGCTCTCCGTCGTGGTGTTCGTCGTCGCCCTGACCGCCTTCCCGGTGGTCGCCAGCGGCGCCACCGGACGGTTGCTCGTCGTGGAGCGCCGGGGCGTCACCGTCGGCGTGATCGCGGCCACCGCCGCCGTGGTGAACATCGGCGCGAACCTGCTGCTCGTCCCGCCGCTCGGCATCACCGGCGCCGCACTGTCGACGGTGCTGTCGTACGCGCTGCTCGCCGTGCTCCAGCAGGCAGCGCTTCCGGACCGGCGCGACTGGCGGGGTCCCGGTCGCCGGGTCCCCCTCGTCGTGGTGCCCGCCGTGCTCCTGGCCGCGGCGTCCCTGGTCGCGCCGCAGGACACCGTCTGGGACGTCGTGCGCGTCGTCGGGGTGCTCGCCTGCCTGCCGTGGTTCCTGCAGCGGCTCCGGGCGGCCCGCGGCGGCTCGCGCTGAGCAGCGCCCGCGCGCACGAGCGCCCCAGCACGGCGCACGGAACGGCCCCGGCACCCGCTCGGGCACCGGGGCCTCCGCACGCCGGGAGGGACCGCGGTCAGACCACCACACGCTCCCGGGCCGGGGCCGGGGCCGGGGCCGGCGCAGCCGTCCGGACCACGACGGTCCCGAGCGTCCGGCCGACCGCGTACCCGGTGACCGTCGCCGCGACGCTCGTCACGATCGCCAGCGCACGCGTGCCACCACCACGGCCGAGGGCACCGAGCTCGCGCAGCAGCGCCCCCGGGAGCACCCGGGTCAGGTAGGTGCCCTCGCTCGAGAGCGAGTCCCGTGCACCGACCCGCCGGCTCAGGACGGCCTTCGAGATGCCCTCGTAGTAGCTGCGACGCCGGACGTAGCGCATCGACACCCGGTCGGGCGACACCCGGTGCGACACGGTCGAACGCGGTTCGTAGCGGATGCGGGACTCCGGACGCATCTGCGCGATCCGGATGCAGAGCTCCGTCTCCTCGCAGCCGAGCGGCTGGTTGCCGACCCGGCCGATGCCGGACCGGAAGCCGCCCGCGGCGAGCAGCACGTCCCGTCGGAAGGCCATGCTCGACCCGATCACGTTCCGGACGTCGCCGGCCTCGGTCGGCAGCCCGGTGTAGCTGCAGCCGACGATCCAGAGGAGCTCGTCGGGGAACGGTCCGGCGCCGGTGGCGTCCGGCCACGACGGGATCGCCCGGCCCCCGACGCCGACGACGTCTGGCAGCTCGAGCGCCTCGACGAGGTGCATCAGCCAGTCCGGGTCGGCAGCGGCATCGTCGTCGAGGAACGCGACGACGTCCGAGTCGGCGAGCGCCACGCCGGTGTTCCGTGCGCCGGACAACCCGCGGTCCTCGGTGTTCGGGACGACGCGCAGCTCGGGCCAGCGCGCTGCGGCGCGCAGCAGCAGCTCCGGCTCGTGGTCGATCACGACGACGACCTCGGTCGCCTCGGGCTGCCGCTTCGCGGACTCGACGGCGGCCTGCAGGTCGCCCCAGCGCTGCTGCGTGTACGCGCAGATGACGACCGCGACCGTGGGGAGCGTCACGCCGCTTCCTCGTCGAGGACGGCCACGGGGCCCGCGCCGACACGACCGGCGACGGGCGCGAGTCGGGCGCGGTCCGCGACCCCCGGGCGCGCCGACGCTCGTGCACGATCGACGTGAGCACGCGGATGCCGTCGCTCACGGCGTTGAGGTTGCTCACGCCGTGCACGCGGAGCTTCTCGTGGCTCGGCACCTCGGTGATCGCGAACCCGGCGGCGGACCAGCGGCAGGTCAGGATCGTCTCGATCTCGAACCCGTCACCCCAGCGCATCGAGCCGTCGTCGGGCTGCGGCAGCGTCGAGGGCAGCAGCCCCACGGTCGGGAGGGTGTCCGTCCAGAACGCGTTGTAGCCGTAGCAGAGGTCCGTGTACGCGGCGCCGAGCAGCAGGTTGGAGATCAGGTTGAGCCCCCTGTTGCCGAGGCTCCGGACGACGGTGATGTCGTCGCTGCCGCCGCCGGGCGCGTAGCGGGAGCCCTTGGCGACGTCGGCACCTGCGACGAGGGCGTCGACGAACCGCGGGATCTCCGCAGCGTCCGCGGAGCAGTCGGCGTCGAACATGACGACGACGTCGCCGGTGACCGCCTCGAAGCCGCACGCGAGGGCGTTGCCCTTGCCCTTGCGGGTCTGCTGCACGACCCGGATCGACGGCAGCACGCGTCGCGCGGTGGCGACGGTGTCGTCGACGGAGTTCCCGTCGACGAGGATCACCTCGTGCACGGGCGGCAGCATCGGCAGGACGATCTCGAGGTTGCGCGCCTCGTTCCGCGCGGGGATGACGACCGAGACGCGGGGGTCTCGCGGGCGGACGGTGGTGCTCATGGTGCTCCTGTCGGGTTCAGGCTGCGGTGTGGTCCCGCGGGTCCGGCGCTGGGTGGGCGCCGGCGGGACGAGTGGGGGTGGGGGTGAGGTGCTCCGCGGGCGGGGCCAGGGCTGCCTCGCCGTGGGGACGGGGGTACGCCGTTCCCGGGCGATCCAACCTTCGTCCTGCGCCGGGGCACCGGTCAACGCGGCACGGGGCGGGTTGCGGGGCGCCCACGCCCCGTACGGGTTCCCGCAAGCGTGCGCGGGCCCGCAGCGGGGCACGGACGGCCGGGAGGCGCGGGACGGAGCCGTAGCGCGCCTCCCGTCCGGTGCACGGCCGGGCCGCAGCGTCCGGTCGGGACGCACACGACGCCTCCCGTCCGGTGCACGGCCGGGCCGCAGCATCCGGGTCGGGAGTGGCCCGTCCGTGCCGTCGTGCCCCGTTCTGGGTCAGGACGGCCGGCGGCGGGCGGTCGTGCGGGCACGGACGGTCCACCGTGACCGCGCGTACCGGCCGACGCCGCGCAGCACCGCGCGGAGCTCGACGCCCCTGACGGCGGCCACCTCGCGGTCGAAGGCTGCGTCACCCGCGGCGGGGACGGCGACCGGTCGAGCTGCGCCGTCCGTCCCGACCGCCGCGGGCGCGGCGGGGCCTGCCAGCAGGTGCCGGAGTGCTCCGGGCGCTCGCACGAGCGCCATCCCGAGCGTGCGCGGTCGCAGCGCGGTCTTCGTGAGCCAGGCCCCGAGCCCGGTGCCGTAGCCCACCGCCTGGGTGCGGAGGGCCGTGACGTCCGCGCGGTGCCGGTGCCAGACCAGTGCGGAGGGCTCCACCACGAGCGCGGCCCCGGAGAGCACGACGCGGGCGAAGAGGTCGATGTCCTCGCCGCCGCCGGTCACGGTGCCGACGCCGAGCGCCTCGTCGAAGCCACCGAGTGCCAGCAGTGCGTCGCGGCGGACCGCGAAGTTCGCGCCGGTGCCGTAGTCGCCCACCGAGAACGGGAAGAGCGGCCGGTCCGCCGGCGGCGCGGCGAGCCGGAACACCCGCGGCACCAGGTTCCGCGACCAGGTCACCCGTTCGTCGAACCAGCGCTGCGCCGGTGTACGGAGCTCGCCGCTGGCGACGAGTCCGCTGACGCACACGACGTCCTCGCCGCGGGCGAAGCCGGACGCGACGGCGCGGAGCCACCCGGGGTCGACCACGACGTCGTCGTCGGTGAACGCGACCACCTCGCCTCGGGCGGCCCGGACACCGGCGTTGCGGGCGCGCGACAGCCCGGGCGTGGGCTCGAGCACGTAGCGGACGCGGGGGTCGGTGCCCGGCGCGGTGACGAGCCGGCGCGTCGCGTCGTCGGACGGGGCGTTGTCGACCACGACGACCTCGAGGTCGGGGTGGTCGAGCGCGAGGACCGACCGCAGCGCGTCGGCGAGCTGGTCCGCGCGGTCGCGGGTGCACAACACGACCGACGTGCGCGGCAGCCGGGACGGGACGGGCGGGTGCGCGGCGGGGGGCAGCGCGGCGACGGCCTCCCGCAGTGAGCCCGCGTCGACCGCACCGTCGGTCACGGGCAGGTCGACGAACCCGCGCGGCGCCGTGCCGTCGCGGACGAGGAGGCGCGCGGTGCAGTACCCGCCCGCGGCGGCGAGCGGGATGGCGAGGTCGCCCTCCGGGACCTCGCGCACGTCGACCGCGCCGACCCACACGGCCCCGTGCCACGTCGGCGGCTCGGGGCTGACCATCGGTCGCTCGAGCACGAGGGGGGACGACGGCGATCGCGGCGGAGTGGGGGTCACGCAGACCACCGTCCCCGGCGATGCCGGAGCGCGTCAACGCGGTCGCCGGGAGCGTGCGGTTCCCCTCGCCCGGACGGGCGGGCCCTGCGCGATGCCGCAATGCCGCAGGGCACCCGCAGAACGCCGTGGGGCCCCTCGTCGGCCGTCCTCGGCGCTCGGTACCGTGCCTGGACAGACGGTACCCGACCGAAGGAACACCCCATGCCCCGCACGACCCCGGTGGTCGCTCCGTGACCGCGACGACGCCCACCCGCGTGGTGCTCCGGCAGGCCGAGCGGGTGCACCACTCCCCCGTGCCGACGCTCGCCGCCGCGGTGCTGGCGTTCGGGGCGACGGCCGTCCTGCTCACCGGGACGACCGGTGCGGTGCAGACCGCCGTGGTCCTGACGGCGCTCCTCGTGGTCCCCGGGACCGCCGTGGTCCGTCCGCTCCGGCTGACCGAGCCGATCGGTCGGGCGGCGCTCGTCGTCGTGACCAGTGCGGCCGTCGACACCGTCGTGGCCCTCGTCATGGTCTGGACCGGGCACTGGACGCCCGTCCCGGCGGCGGGGCTCGTCCTCGTCGTGAGCGGCTGGGCGACGCTCGCGCACGGCATCGTCGCAGCGCGGTCGACCGACCGGGTGTCGCTGCGGCGCGCCGTCGGTGCCGCCTGGGCAGCCCGTCGCGAGGGCACGGTGGTCCGGCTCGCCGTCGGCGGCGGCGTCCTCGTCGCGGGGGTCGCGACCTGGGCCGTCGGTACCGCGCAGACCACCACGGGCGTGCTCGGCGAGTGGGGGCTGCTCACCGCCGTCACCCCGACGTGGTGGGTCGGTGCCGGCGCGGTGCTCGCGGTCACCGTCGTCGCCCTGGTCGACCGCCGCTTCCCCGCCGCACTCCGCGTCGCGGCAGCCGCGGTGCTCGTCGTGGTCGTCTACGGCACGGCGAACCTGACCGCCGCCGAGCCCCGTCCGCCGTGGGTCTTCAAGCACGTCGCGGTGACCGCGTACATCCAGCAGCACGGCACCGTCGACCCGGCGATCGACATCTACAACCGCTGGCCGGGCTTCTTCGCGGTGAGCGCCTTCCTCGGGTCGGCGACGTCCACCGCCGACGCCCTGGCACCGGTGCGCTTCGTCGAGGTCGCGTTCGCCCTGGTCGACGCCGCGCTGGTCCTCGGCATCGCCAGGGCCCTGGGGCTCCGGGGACGCTGGGCCGTCACGGCCGCCGTGGTCTTCAGCGCCGCGAACTGGGTCGGACAGGACTACTACTCGCCGCAGGCGTTCGCGTTCGCGCTCTTCCTCGCCGTCGTCCTCGTCGTGCTGACCGCGCTGCGCCGCTCCCCGAACGCGCTCGGGCGCGGGATCGTCGGTGTCGCGTCCCGGTTGCTCCGGGCCCGGCGTGACCCGATCGCGCCGACCGCAGGGGTCGCTGCCGCGGGGAGCCGGGGCGGTACCGCGACCGTCACCGCCGTCGTCCTGGTCGTGCTGCTGCAGGCCGTCATCTCGGCGTCCCACCAGCTGACGCCCTACGTGCTCGTCGCCGCGTTCGTCCCACTCGTCGCCGTCGGGGTGGTCCGTCCGTGGTGGACCGCGGTGCCCGTGACCGTCGCGCCGTTGCTCTACCTCCTGCCGAACCTCGACTACGTGCAGGAGAAGTTCGGACTCGTCACCGGCTTCGACCCGCTGAGCAACGCGACGGCGGCGACGACCTCGATCGCGATCCCCTCGCTCGCGACCACCCTGCAGAGCCGCGGCGTGCTCGTCCTCACGGCCCTGGTCGCGATCGTCGCGCTGGTCGGCGTCGTGCGGATGGTCCGTGCCGGTCACGGCCACCAGGCGCTGCTCGTGCTGTGGCTCGCCGCCAGCCCCGCGGTGCTCGTGCTCGGACAGAGCTACGGCGGCGAGGGACGGCTCCGCGTCGTGCTGTTCTCGGCGCCCTTCCTGGCGATCGCCGCCGTCCACGCCGTGCACGGGCGACGCGTCCGGCTCGTCGCCACGGCCGCCCTGGTCGTCGTCACGACAGTGCTGTTCGTGACGACCACCTTCCAGGCGGAGCAGTCGAACCGCACGCCTGCCGGCGAGGTCGCCGCGGCCCGCTGGCTCGACACGCGCTTCACGGGCGACGACACCCTGACCACGGTCGGCAGCTTCCCCGCGATCGTCGGCGCCGACTACCCGGCGTACCTGGAGCGATGGGGCCAGGTGCAGTCGCTCGAGGACCTGACCGAGTGGTACCCGCGCGGCATCTCCCCGACCGACCTCGACGAGTCGCTCGCGGACCGCGCGCACGGCGGTGTCGCGTGGCTCGTGTTCTCCGACACCGAGCGAGCCGAGGTCGTCGAGCGCGGCACCGCGACGGGTCCGGAGGTCGACGCCCTCGAGCGTGCAACCGCCCGACAGGGGACGCTGCGCTACGACCGCGACGGCGTCCGGGTCTACGAGGTCGCGCATGGGGCCTGAACCCGGACCGCTCGCGTCGCGCCCCTCGCGTCGCGACGTCCTGCGTCGAGGAGCCGTCGTCGCCGGACTCGTCGGCGCCGCCGCGCTCACCGGTACCGTCGCCGTCGTCCTGCCGACCTCGATCCGCAGGGTCGACCGGGCCGCGGCCGCGGAGATGCCCTCGGGCGACGTCGAGTCCGACGGCGTCCGCTGGGTGCCGTACCTGGAGCAGGACTTCGACCGCGACGCCGCACGCGGCGAACTGCTCGACGTCTACCCGGAGATGGCCGAGTACCGCGGCTTCCGCGACACCTCCGGCAAGGGCGTCTACCACCCGGACGAGGTCGTCTCGGTGCACGACTCCGTCCTCGACCTCCACCTGCGCTCCGAGGGCGGCCAGCCGCTCGTGGCGACCGTCCTCCCCGCTGGCTACCGGTCGTACACGCACCAGCGCGTCTCGATCCGGTACCGGGCGGACGACGCACCCGGCTACAAGTTCGTGATGATCCTGTGGCCGCTGTCGGGACGGTGGGACGACGGTGAGATCGACTGGCCGGAGGGTGACCTCGGCGGCGACGTCCGCCCGGTGTCGGCCGTGCCGGGCAGCTACGACGCGTCGACCCGGACGATGCGGTTCCTGCCGGAGCACGCCCCGACCGTGCCCGGCGGGCAGGAGGACTGGCACGTGGCCACGGTCGAGTGGACCGCCCGGGCGGTGCGCTTCTGGTGGGACGGGGCGCTCGTGGCCACGACGACGGGCGCGGTGCCGACGGTCCCGATGCGCGTGACGCTGCAGGCAGAGACCACGCTCGACGACGCGCACGTCCCTGCCGACTCGGACGGGCACGTGCTCGTCGACTGGGTCGTGGCGTACCACCCGGCAGGCTGACCACGGATATCGGGTTCCGGCGCAGGTCGGGCGTGTCCGGACTCGTTGCCGGTCCCAGGACCGCTGGGAGGCCGTCGTCCGGCCGTGGAACGGGAAAAGCCCCCGGGATCTCCCGGGGGCTTTTCCTTCGAGCTGGGGTACCTGGACTCGAACCAAGAACGACGGTACCAGAAACCGCTGTGTTGCCAATTACACCATACCCCAAGAAGCCTGCTGGCCTCTCGTTCCCCGTTGTCCGGGGCACGATCAACTACTGTACAGCATCCCGGAGGTCCTCGAGACCACCCACCAGGTCGCGGTGCACCGCGGCGGCCGTCGAGGCCCCGTGACCCGCCGCGACGACCAGCTGCTCCGGGCCGGGCGGGGTCACGTCACCGACGGCGTACAGCCCCGGCACCCCGGTCCGACCGAGACGGTCCACGCGGACGAGCCCCTCGTCGTCTCGCTCGACGGGCGCCTCGAGCCAGTCGAGGTCGGCGTGCCACAGCGGCCGCACGAACGCACCCGTGTGCGGCCGCACGTCGCCGTCCGACAGACGGACACCGGTCAGCCCGTCCCGACCGCCCTCGAGGTCCGCGACCGGCCGCTCGTCGACCGCGACGCCGGCGGCCGACAGGCGTGTCCGACCACGGTCGTCGAGCACCGCTGCACCGTTCGTGTAGACCACGAGGTCGTCCGTCCACGAGCCGACGAGCAGCGCGCGGTCGACCACGTCGGCCGTCTCGCACAGGAACGCCAGGGACTGCCCGGCGTGCTCGTACCCGTCGCACTCGACGCAGCTGTGCACGGAGGTGCCGTAGAACGCCCGCAGGGACGGCAACGGCGGGAACTCCTCGCGGAGCCCGGTCGCGATCACCACGGCGCGCGCACGGGCCCGCAGCTCGGCCCCACGGAGGGCGCCGCGCACGCTCCACCCGTCCGCTTCGCGCGCCACACGGTCGACGACCGACTGCACCACGGTGGCCTCCGGGTACGACTCCACCTCGACCCGGCCGAGCTTCCGGAGCTCCAACGGTGAGATCCCGTCCCGCGTGACGAAGCCGTGCGACCGCAGGGTGGCCGCGTTGCGCGGCCGGTTCGCGTCGACGAGCAGCACCGTGCGCCGGGCGCGGACCAGGTTGAGCGCAGCGCTCAGCCCGGCCGGCCCGGCACCGATCACCGCGACGTCCACGGACAGGACGTCGGCGGTGTCCTGCCCGACCGGGTTCGTCACCACGGCGGCGTCAGCGGTCCGCGAGCCGGCGGAGTCGTGCCAGCGTGGAGTCCTTGCCGAGGATCTCCATGGACTCGAAGAGCGGGGGGCTGATCCGACGCCCGGACACCGCGACCCGCAGCGGTCCGAAGGCCACCCGCGGCTTCAGGCCCATGCCGTCGATGAGCGCCTCGCGCAGCGCTGCCTCGATCGACGCGGTCGTCCAGTCCTCGACTCCCTCGAGCGCGGTCACGCCGGCACGGAGCACGTCACCGGCATCGTCCTTGAGCGTGGCTTCCGCGTCGTCCTCGACCACGAGCTCGTCGTCCGCGGTGAACAGGAAGCCGAGCATGCCCGGAGCCTCACCGAGGAGCTGCATGCGCTCCTGGACCAGCGGTGCCGCAGCGGTGAGCACCCGCTCCTGCTCGGCGGTCGGAGGCGTCGAGACGAAGTCCGACAGGTAGGGCAGCAGGCGCGCGCGGAAGTCGTCGGCGTCGAGCAGGCGGATGTGGTCGCCGTTGATGGCCTCGGCCTTCTTGTGGTCGAACCGCGCCGGGTTGGGGTTGACGTCGGCGACGTCGAAGGCCGCGACCATCTCGTCCGACGAGAACACGTCGCGGTCCGGACCGATCGACCAGCCGAGCAGCGCCAGGTAGTTGAGGAGCCCCTCCGGGACCATGCCCGCGGCGCGGTGGTGGAACAGGTTCGACTCGGGGTCGCGCTTCGACAGCTTCTTGTTGCCCTCCCCCATCACGTACGGCAGGTGTCCGAACACCGGGACGGAGTCGGTGATCCCCACCTCGACGAGCGCCTCGTACAGGGCGATCTGCCGCGGGGTCGACGAGAGCAGGTCCTCACCGCGGAGGACGTGCGTGATGCCCATCAGGGCGTCGTCCACGGGGTTCGTGAACGTGTACAGCGGCTTGCCGTTCGGTCGGACGACCACGAAGTCCGGGAACGTGCCCTGCTTGAACGTGATCTCCCCCCGCACCAGGTCGTCGAAGCTCAGGTCGCGGTCGGGCACACGGAGCCGCAGCGCCGGCTGGCGACCCTCGTCCCGGAACGCCTGGCGCTCGGCCTCGGTCAGGTCCCGCTCGTGGTTGTCGTAGCCCTGCTTCGGGTCGCGACCGGCGGCCCGGTTCCGGGCCTCCATCTCCTCCGGGGTGACGTACGACTCGTAGACGTGGCCGGACGCGCGCAGCTTCGCGACGACGTCCTCGTACACGTCCGAGCGCTCGGACTGGCGGTACGGACCGTGGGGCCCGCCCACCTCGACGCCCTCGTCCCAGTCAAGACGGAGCCACCGGAGTGCGTCGAGGATCTGCTCGTAGGACTCTTCGCTGTCACGGGCGGCGTCGGTGTCCTCGATGCGGAAGACGAGCTTGCCGCCGGTGTGGCGCGCGTACGCCCAGTTGAACAGGGCCGTCCGGATGAGCCCCACGTGCGGGGTCCCGGTCGGACTCGGGCAGAAACGGACTCGGACGTCGGAGCCGGAGGCAGTGGTGAATGGCGCAGTCATGACGGATTGATTCTACCGGCGCGGCCCCTGTCGGATCGTGTCGCCGGGGACGAGCGGCCCGCTGATGCGGGTGAACGGTCTGGGAACGCAGGAAACCCCTGACCGGTCACGGTCAGGGGTTTCCTGGTGTTGCTGAACGTTGAGTCCGGCGGCGTCCTACTCTCCCACAAGGTCCCCCTTGCAGTACCATCGGCGCTGAGAGGCTTAGCTTCCGGGTTCGGAATGTGACCGGGCGTTTCCCTCTCGCTATGACCACCGGAACACTGTCGACCCAGATCCTGGATCAAACCATTGTTCCTTCAGAGCATTGCTGAAGTATTCAGTTTGATTCCCGATCGTCTGTCGGGAACCACAAAGTGGACGCGAGCCCCCCACCCACGAAGGGGTGACGGTAATAGTTGTGTTGTCAAGTCTTCGGCTTATTAGTACCGGTCAGCTCCACGGGTCGTTAGTCCCCGCTTCCACATCCGGCCTATCAACCCAGTAGTCTGCTGGGAGCCTCTCACACTCAAGGTGCATGGAAATCTCATCTCGAAGACGGCTTCCCGCTTAGATGCTTTCAGCGGTTATCCGGTCCGAACGTAGCTAATCAGCGGTGCCCTTGGCAGAACAACTGACACACCAGAGGTTCGTCCATCCCGGTCCTCTCGTACTAGGGATAGATCTTCTCAAATTTCCAACGCGCGCAGCGGATAGGGACCGAACTGTCTCACGACGTTCTAAACCCAGCTCGCGTACCGCTTTAATGGGCGAACAGCCCAACCCTTGGGACCTACTCCAGCCCCAGGATGCGACGAGCCGACATCGAGGTGCCAAACCATGCCGTCGATATGGACTCTTGGGCAAGATCAGCCTGTTATCCCCGAGGTACCTTTTATCCGTTGAGCGACAGCGCTTCCACAAGCCACTGCCGGATCACTAGTCCCGACTTTCGTCCCTGCTCGACCTGTCAGTCTCACAGTCAAGCTCCCTTGTGCACTTACACTCGCCACCTGATTGCCAACCAGGTTGAGGGAACCTTTGGGCGCCTCCGTTACTCTTTGGGAGGCAACCGCCCCAGTTAAACTACCCATCAGGCACTGTCCATGAACCCGATCAGGGTCCTACGTTAGACATCCAAAGTGACCAGAGTGGTATTTCAACAATGACTCCACGAACACTAGCGTGCCCGCTTCACAGTCTCCCACCTATCCTACACAAGCCACTCCGAACACCAATACCAAACTGTAGTAAAGGTCACGGGGTCTTTCCGTCCTGCTGCGCGTAACGAGCATCTTTACTCGTAGTGCAATTTCGCCGAGTTCGCGGTTGAGACAGCTGGGAAGTCGTTACGCCATTCGTGCAGGTCGGAACTTACCCGACAAGGAATTTCGCTACCTTAGGATGGTTATAGTTACCACCGCCGTTTACTGGGGCTTAAATTCAGAGCTTCGCCCGAGGGCTAACCCTTCCTCTTAACCTTCCAGCACCGGGCAGGCGTCAGTCCGTATACATCGTCTTGCGACTTCGCACGGACCTGTGTTTTTAGTAAACAGTCGCTTCCCACTGGTCTCTGCGGCCTTCAACGCTCAACAACGAGAAGTCGTATCACGTGTCCGGCCCCCCTTCTCCCGAAGTTACGGGGGCATTTTGCCGAGTTCCTTAACCACGATTCTCTCGATCTCCTTGGTATTCTCTACCTGACCACCTGAGTCGGTTTCGGGTACGGGCGGCTGCAACCTCGCGTCGATGCTTTTCTCGGCAGCATAGGATCACTGATTTCCCCTTGACGGGTACGCGTCGGATCTCAGGCATGCAGACGACGGATTTGCCTATCGTCAGCCCTACATCCTTACACCAGGTTCACCTTACGGATACCATCGCCTGGCTCAGCTACCTTCCTGCGTCACACCTGTTCATACGCTAGCCGCACCAGCATGGGGTCGAGCGTTAGACCGGACACCATCACCCCGAAGGGATCCGGTAATCCGGGTTAGGACTCTTAGCACCACTGGATTAGCTTGGGCGGTTGTTCGCCGGTACGGGAATATCAACCCGTTGTCCATCGACTACGCCTGTCGGCCTCGCCTTAGGTCCCGACTTACCCAGGGCGGATTAACCTGGCCCTGGAACCCTTGGTCTTTCGGAGGACGGGTTTCTCACCCGTCTTTCGCTACTCATGCCTGCATTCTCACTCGTGTGGCGTCCACGGCTGGATTACTCCGCCGCTTCACTCGCCACACGACGCTCTCCTACCACTCCGCACGACTGAACCACGAAGGCTTGTCTGTGTGCGAAATCTACAACTTCGGCGGTGTGCTTGAGCCCCGTTACATTGTCGGCGCGGAATCACTTGACCAGTGAGCTATTACGCACTCTTTCAAGGGTGGCTGCTTCTAAGCCAACCTCCTGGTTGTCTGTGCAACTCCACATCCTTTCCCACTTAGCACACGCTTAGGGGCCTTAGTTGGTAGTCTGGGTTGTTTCCCTCTCGACGATGAAGCTTATCCCCCACCGTCTCACTGCTGCGCTCTCACTCACCGGCATTCGGAGTTTGGCTGACGTCAGTAACCTGTTGAGGCCCATCGGCCATCCAGTAGCTCTACCTCCGGCGAGAAACACGCAACGCTGCACCTAAATGCATTTCGGAGAGAACCAGCTATCACGAAGTTTGATTGGCCTTTCACCCCTATCCACAGCTCATCCCCTCCATTTTCAACTGAAGTGGGTTCGGTCCTCCACGACGTCTTACCGTCGCTTCAACCTGGCCATGGATAGATCACTTCGCTTCGGGTCTAGGACATGCGACTGAACCGCCCTATTCAGACTCGCTTTCGCTACGGCTGCCCCACACGGGTTAACCTCGCCACATATCACTAACTCGCAGGCTCATTCTTCAAAAGGCACGCCGTCACCCCTACAAGGAGGCTCCGACGGTTTGTAAGCAAACGGTTTCAGGTACTATTTCACTCCCCTCCCGGGGTACTTTTCACCTTTCCCTCACGGTACTTGTCCGCTATCGGTCATCTGGGAGTATTTAGGCTTATCAGGTGGTCCTGACAGATTCACACGGGATTTCTCGGGCCCCGTGCTACTTGGGATACACATCCGGCCATAACACCATTTCGTCTACGGGGCTGGCACCCACTACGGCCCGGCTTTCAAACCGGTTCGACTATGATGCGCTGTAACCGCCCCAGTCCGGCAGAACTGAGCGACGTGTCCCACAACCCCGACCATGCAACGCCCGCCGGCTATCACACATGATCGGTTTAGCCTCATCCGCTTTCGCTCGCCACTACTCACGGAATCACATGTTGTTTTCTCTTCCTGTGGGTACTGAGATGTTTCACTTCCCCACGTTCCCTCTACCCGCCCTATATATTCAGGCGGGAGTCACCAGGTCGACAAGTCGCCTGGCGGGGTTTCCCCATTCGGAAATCCTCGGCTCACAGCTCGATTATCAGCTCCCCGAGGCTTATCGCAGATTTCTACGTCCTTCTTCGGCTCCAGATGCCAAGGCATCCACCGTTTGCTCTTAGAAACTTGACCACAAAGATTAAAATTGCGATCGACTCGACACCCGACCACCCCCGAAAGGAGATGATCATCGTCTCGAGCGATCTAAGATGCTCGCGTCCACTGTGTAGTTCTCAACATACGATCGGCACCACACTCCCCGAACCAACCAGTTCGCTTCATGCAGCCCACTCGAAGAACCAAGCGAACATCTGTCCGCCGGCTCAACCCCCGATCATCACGACCGGGAAGCCTGGTCCCTCAGGACCCAACAACGTGCACCAGCCGACCCGCTCACCCCGACCCGTTCCAACCAGCAAGCTGGCGTACTCAGGCCGGAAGCTACGCTTCCGACTGCACTGTCAATGTTCCACCCATGAGCTACCGGCAACCACACTCGGGTTGCATCGGCGCCTGAACCGAACACCTGCAAGCAGGGCCGATCAGATGCTCCTTAGAAAGGAGGTGATCCAGCCGCACCTTCCGGTACGGCTACCTTGTTACGACTTAGTCCTAATCACCGATCCCACCTTCGACGGCTCCTTCCACAAGGGTTAGGCCACCGGCTTCGGGTGTTACCGACTTTCATGACTTGACGGGCGGTGTGTACAAGGCCCGGGAACGTATTCACCGCAGCGTTGCTGATCTGCGATTACTAGCGACTCCGACTTCATGAGGTCGAGTTGCAGACCTCAATCCGAACTGAGACCGGCTTTTTGGGATTCGCTCCACCTTACGGTATCGCAGCCCTTTGTACCGGCCATTGTAGCATGCGTGAAGCCCAAGACATAAGGGGCATGATGATTTGACGTCATCCCCACCTTCCTCCGAGTTGACCCCGGCAGTCTCCTATGAGTCCCCGCCATAACGCGCTGGCAACATAGAACGAGGGTTGCGCTCGTTGCGGGACTTAACCCAACATCTCACGACACGAGCTGACGACAACCATGCACCACCTGTACACCGACCACAAGGGGGCGACCATCTCTGGCCGTTTCCGGTGTATGTCAAGCCTTGGTAAGGTTCTTCGCGTTGCATCGAATTAATCCGCATGCTCCGCCGCTTGTGCGGGCCCCCGTCAATTCCTTTGAGTTTTAGCCTTGCGGCCGTACTCCCCAGGCGGGGCGCTTAATGCGTTAGCTACGACACAGAAACCGTGGAAAGGTCCCTACATCTAGCGCCCAACGTTTACGGCGTGGACTACCAGGGTATCTAATCCTGTTCGCTCCCCACGCTTTCGCTCCTCAGCGTCAGTTACGGCCCAGAGATCTGCCTTCGCCATCGGTGTTCCTCCTGATATCTGCGCATTCCACCGCTACACCAGGAATTCCAATCTCCCCTACCGCACTCTAGTCTGCCCGTACCCACTGCAAGCCCGAGGTTGAGCCTCGGGATTTCACAGCAGACGCGACAAACCGCCTACGAGCTCTTTACGCCCAATAATTCCGGACAACGCTTGCACCCTACGTATTACCGCGGCTGCTGGCACGTAGTTAGCCGGTGCTTTTTCTGCAGGTACCGTCACTTTCGCTTCTTCCCTACTAAAAGAGGTTTACAACCCGAAGGCCGTCATCCCTCACGCGGCGTTGCTGCATCAGGCTTTCGCCCATTGTGCAATATTCCCCACTGCTGCCTCCCGTAGGAGTCTGGGCCGTGTCTCAGTCCCAGTGTGGCCGGTCACCCTCTCAGGCCGGCTACCCGTCGTCGCCTTGGTGAGCCATTACCTCACCAACAAGCTGATAGGCCGCGAGTCCATCCCCAACCAAAAAATCTTTCCACCACCAGACCATGCGGCCGGCAGTCGTATCCAGTATTAGACGTCGTTTCCAACGCTTATCCCAGAGTCAGGGGCAGGTTACTCACGTGTTACTCACCCGTTCGCCACTAATCCACCCAGCAAGCTGGGCATCATCGTTCGACTTGCATGTGTTAAGCACGCCGCCAGCGTTCGTCCTGAGCCAGGATCAAACTCTCCGTAAAAAAATTACCAACCCACCACCGAAGCAGCAGGCCGAGTTGATCTTGACTGTAAAGACTGTCTACTGACAATCAATTCAATCCAAAAGGAATTGTCTCCGACCCGGTCAGCAAACCGACCAGGCACGGGGTCAAAATAATTGGCATTGACAATGTGCACGCTGTTGAGTTCTCAAGGACCAGACGCACCCCCCACTCAGCACCACAACGTGGTACCTCATCAGAGGGGCTGGAAGTTCGTTGCCGGGGAAGAACCGTGGCGGACAAGATCCCCAGGTGAACCCGGTGACCGTCTCGGCCGTTCCGTTCTCCGCCTCAGCGGCAACGAGTGATTACTCTACACACGCCCCACCACCTCAGCCAACCAGCCCACCGCCCGGGCGTGTCGCGCCTGCCGACACCGATCGACGCAGGAACGACGAACGGCCCGCTCCCCTGCGGGAACGGGCCGGTCGGCTGGCGGGCGGACGGGGTCAGTGTCGAGCGATGACCGGGTTCTTGAGCGAACCGATCCCCTCGATGAGCACCTCGACGACCTCGCCGTCGCGGATCGCGCCGACGCCGGCCGGGGTCCCGGTGAGGATGACGTCCCCGGGCAGGAGGGTCCAGATCGACGAGACGAACTCGATCAGCGACGGGATGTCGTGCACCATCTCGCTGGTGGATGCCGCCTGGCGCAGCTCGCCGTCCACGCGGGTCTCGAGCCGGATGTCCGACGGGTCGATCTCGGTCTCGATGACCGGACCGAGCGGGCAGAAGGTGTCGAAGCCCTTCGCGCGGGTCCACTGTCCGTCGCGCGCCTGCAGGTCCCGCGCCGTCACGTCGTTGGCGATCGTGTAGCCGAGCACGACGCTGGCGAAGTCCTCCCGCCGCACGTTCTTCGCGAGCGACCCGATCACGATGGCGAGTTCACCCTCGTGGTCGACACGACCGACCTCGGCCGGCAGTCGGATCGGGTCGTCCGGACCGATGACCGCGGTGTTCGGCTTGAGGAAGACCACGGGGTCGTCGCCGGACCGCTCGTCCATCTCCGATGCGTGCTCGGCGTAGTTCAGGCCCACACCGATCACCTTCGAGCGCGGGATCACCGGCGCGAGGAGCTTGGCGTCGGCGAGCGGCACCCGCTCCCCCGTCGTCTCGAACCCCTGGTACATCGGGTCCCCCGCGAGGACGACCAGGTCGCGCTCGTCGAGGATGCCGTACCGCGGGTCTTCACCCGTGCTGCTGAACCGTGCGATCTTCACCGTTCGACCCTACCGATCCGCGGCTCAGGCCGGGTCCGTCAGGCGCGTCATCCACCCGTGCGGGTCGGGGCGACGGCCGTACTGGATGTCGGTCAGCTCCTGGCGCAGCGACATCGTCAGCTCGCCGGCCCCGACGGTCGGCGACCCGATCGTGAAGCCCTCGCCGCGGAGTTCGGCGATCGGCGTGACGACGGCGGCCGTGCCGCAGGCGAACGCCTCGGTGATCGACCCGTCGGCGACGCCATCGCGCCACTCGTCGAGGGTGACCCGACGTCGCTCCACCCGGAGCCCACGGTCCTCGGCGAGCTGCAGGATGGAGTCCCGCGTGATGCCCTCGAGGATGGACTCCGAGTCGGGGGTGACGAGGGTGCCGTCGGACTTGACGAGCACGACGTTCATGCCGCCGAGCTCCTCGAGGTACCTGCCCTCCTCGGAGTCGAGGAACATCACCTGCTGGCAGCCCTGCTCGTACGCCTCCTGCTGCGGGAGCAGGGACGCCGCGTAGTTGCCGCCGGTCTTCGCCGCACCCGTCCCGCCGCGGGCGGCACGCGCGTACTTCGTCGACAGCCAGATGCTCACCGGCTTCGGCCCGGACGTGAAGTACGCTCCGGCCGGGCTGGCGATGCAGTGGTACGCGACCTCCTGCGCGGCCCGGACGCCGAGGAACGACTCCGTCGCGATCATGAAGGGGCGCAGGTACAGGCTGGTCTCCGGCGCCGAGGGCACCCAGTCGACGTCGGCGCGGACGAGCTGCCGGACCGACTCGACGAACACCTCGACCGGCAGCTCCGGGAGCGCGAGCCGACGGGCCGACCGCTGGAAGCGACGGGCGTTGGCGTCCGGGCGGAACGACCACACCGACCCGTCCGCGTGGCGGTAGGCCTTCATGCCCTCGAAGATCTCCTGCGCGTAGTGGAACACGCTGGCGCTGGGGTCGAGGGTCAGCGGCCCGTACGGGTGGATCGAGGCGCTGTGCCAGCCGCCGTCGAGCGACCACTCGACGGTGGCCATGTGGTCGGTGAAGTGCTTGCCGAAGCCCGGGTCGGCGAGGATCTCCTCGCGCTCGGCTGCGGCCCGGCGCTCGGGCGACGGCGTGCTCGCGAACTCGAGGGCGAAGTCGCCGTCGGTGCTGGCGGTGTCGGTGCTCGCGCTGTCGGTGCTCGCGCTGTCGTGGCTCATCGGGGGTGACTCCTGTCAGGCGGTGGTGGTGCGTGCTGCGACCGCGGCGGCGATGGCGTCGCCGACCTCGGCCGTGCTGCGCGGCGTGGTGCCCCGGCTCGCGAGGTCGGCCTCGACCGCCTGCGTCACGGCCGACGTCAGGTCTGCCCGACCGAGGTGGTCGAGCAGCAGGGCGACGGACAGGACGGCGGCGGTCGGGTCGGCGACCTGCTGGCCTGCGATGTCCGGCGCGGAACCGTGGACCGGCTCGAACATGCTGGGGAAGGTGCCGTCCGGGTTGATGTTCCCCGAGGCCGCCAGACCGATGCCGCCGCTGATCGCGCCGGCCAGGTCGGTGATGATGTCCCCGAACAGGTTGTCGGTGACGATGACGTCGAACCGGCCGGGCTCGCGGACCATGTGGATCGTCACCGCGTCGACGTGCTGGTAGTCGACCGTCACGTCCGGGTGTTCCTCGGCGACCGCGGCGACCGTCCGCTGCCAGAGCGCCCCCGCGTGCACGAGGACGTTGCTCTTGTGCACGAGCGTCAGGTGCTTCCGCGGGCGGCGCGACGCGAGGTCGAAGGCGTAGCGGACGACGCGCTCGACCCCGTGGGCCGTGTTGAGGGACACCTCGGTGGCGATCTCGTGGGGCGTGCCGACTCGGATCGCACCGCCGTTGCCGACGTACGGCCCCTCGGTGCCCTCGCGCACGACCACGAAGTCCACCGCGCCCGGGTCTGCGAGCGGACTCGCGACCGAGGAGTACACGGTCGTGGGTCGCAGGTTGACGTAGTGGTCGAAGGCGAAGCGCAGCTTCAGCAGGAGGCCGCGCTCGATGATCCCCCCGGCGAGACGCGGGTCGCGCGGGTCGCCACCGACGGCACCGAGCAGGATCGCGTCGTGCTCGGCCAGGGCCGCCGTGTCGGCGTCGCTCAGGATGTCGCCTGTCTCCAGGTACCGCGTGGCACCGAGCGAGAAGGCGGTCTCCTGCACGACGAGGTCGTCCGGCAGCACGGCGTGCAGGACCTTCAGGGCCTCGTCGACGACCTCGGGCCCGATGCCGTCACCGCGGACGACCGCGAGCTTGACCGTCTGTGCCATGTCCGGTGTCCCTACAGGGTGATGTCGATCTCGCGGAGCGAGGTCGCGTCGATGGTGGAGCGCACGTGCTCGAGGATCTCCGCGGGCACCGGCGAGTCGACCGTGAGCACGCTGAGCGCCTGGCCGCCGGCCTCCTGCCGCGAGATCTGCATCGCCGCGATGTTGATGCCCGCGTCGCCGAACTCCTTGCCGTAGACCGCGACGATGCCGGGCCGGTCGGTGTAGACCATCACGACGTGGTGGGCGTCGAGGGCGACCTCGACGTCGTGGCCGTTGATCTCGACGAGCTTCTCGACCTGCTTCGCACCGGTGAGCGTGCCGGACACGCTGATCGCCGGACCGTCCGACTGCGCGCCGCGGATCGTGAGCACGTTGCGGTACTCGGGGCTGTCGGCGTCGGTGATGAGCCGGACGCTCACGCCGCGCTGCTCGGCGATGAGCGGGGCGTTGACGTAGGAGACCTGGTCGCTGACGACGTCGGTGAAGACGCCCTTGAGCGCCGCGAGCTTCAGCACGCTGACGTCGTACTGCGCGAGTTCGCCGTGCACCTCGACGTCGATGCTCGTCACGGGCGAGGTCGCCAGGCCGGTGAAGACCTGACCGAGCTTCTCCATGAGCGGGATCCCGGGTCGGACGTACGGGTCGATGACGCCGCCGGCGACGTTCACCGCGTCCGGCACGAGCTCGCCGCCGAGGGCGAGGCGCACCGACTTGGCGACGGAGACGCCGGCCTTCTCCTGGGCCTCGTCCGTCGACGCCCCGAGGTGCGGCGTGACGACGACGTTCGGCAGCGCGAGGAGCGGCGAGTCCTTCGGCGGCTCGGACACGAACACGTCGAGGCCAGCGCCGGCGATCGTGCCGGACGTGAGCGCACGGTGCAGGGCGTCCTCGTCGATCAGGCCGCCGCGGGCGACGTTCACGACGAACGCGCTCGGCTTCATGAGCGCGAACTGCTCGTCCGAGATCATGCCCACCGTCTCCGGGGTCTTCGGCATGTGGATCGTCGTGAAGTCCGCGCGACGGAGGAGGTCCTCGAGCGAGACGAGCTCGACGCCGAGCTGCTGCGCCCGGGCGGTGGTGACGTACGGGTCGTACGCGATGACGGAGACGCCGAACGCCTGCAGACGCTGCGTGATGAGCGCGCCGATGCGACCGAGGCCGATGATGCCGACGGTCTTCTCGTAGAGCTCGACACCGGTGTACGACGAGCGCTTCCAGGCACCGGCCGCCAGCGACGCGTGCGCCGCTGGGATGTGCCGTGCGAGCGACAGGATGTGGCCGACCGTGAGCTCGGCGGCCGAGATGATGTTCGACGTCGGTGCGTTGACGACCATCACGCCGGCGGTGGTCGCTGCCTTGATGTCGACGTTGTCGAGGCCGACGCCGGCGCGGGCGACGACCTTGAGCTGCGGCGCGGCGGCGATGGCCTCCGCGTCGATCTTCGTGGCGGACCGCACCAGCACGGCGTGCGCGTCGGCGAGGGAGGACAGGAGCGCGGCGCGGTCGGTACCGTCCACGTTCCGGATCTCGAAGTCGGGCCCGAGGGCGTCGACGGTGGCGGGCGAGAGTTCTTCGGCGATCAGGACGACCGGCTTCGGCACAGCTGCAGTTCCTCACACGAGACGGGCGGTATCCCACCATCGTATCGACGCGCGGACCCGGTTACGACCGCACCGTCGGTCCCTCACGGGACCACACGACGGTCTGGCGCGGTCCGCTCGGCGGCGATGCGCAGCATCGCGCGGGCCGCGCCGACCGAGCCTGCGAGGGAGGTCGGTGCACGGCCGCGCCGCGCCTCCAGGCCGTCGACCGGTCGCCGGACGACCGCGTCGCGTGTCAGAAGTCGAGCAGACGCGGCACGAAGAGCTGCAGGTCCAGCCAGAGGGCGCCCGCCGCGGCGAACGCGACGAGGAAGACGCCGACGGTCACCGCCAGCCGCGAGCGGCGCGTCACCCAGAGGGCGACGACGAACGCGACGGGCGCGATCGCGATGTCGAGGACGAGCCAACCCCACGGCGTGCTGCGCTGCAGCGACGAACCGCCCGAGGTCGTCTCGAGGAACGTGTTGAAGGCGCGCACCGACTGCGAGACGGTGACGAGGTTCCCGACGCTCTGCACGGTCATGTACGCGAAGAGCGCGCCGAAGACCACCCAGACGACGATGCGGGCGACGAGCGGGGACGGGGTCCGGCGGACCGCCGGCGTCGTGGCGGTCACCCGAAGCTCCTGGTCATGAGGAACGGCCAGGGGAACAGCACGGCGGCGCCGAGCAGCATCCACAGCAGGCGCGTGCGGGTCCGACGACCGCGGCCGGCCCAGAGCACCACGGTGAACCAGAGCGCCGGCGCGACGATCGAGAGGAACCGCAGCACCTCGACGAAGACGGTCAGCACGGTGTCGACGTTCGCGACGTACGACGTCGACGCGGTGAGCAGCCACGCCACCGTGTAGAGCAGGTAGAGCCCGCCGAAGACGCCGAAGCCGATGAGCGCGCCGGAGGTCTCCGGGCGTTCCGGGTCGCGTCCGCCGCGGTCGTGCACGGCGACCGGGTTGTGAGCCGCGTCCACGTGGGTCGCGTCGTCCGCGTCACCCCAGCTGAGCGCGTCCTCGTCGTCGTGGTCGACCGAGCCGTCGGGCGGGGATGCTGCCGTCGTCATGGGGACGATTCTACGAGCCGATCACCGGAGCCGGCTCCACGACGGGTCGGTCAGACGTCGGCCGGCTGGGTCTCGAGCACCTCGGCGACGACGCCGCGCACCGCGGGGAACAGCGGGTGGCTCTCGACGAGCCCTGTGAGGATCTCGGTGAGCGCGTGCGCCGTGGCGCCGGAACGGAGCAGGGCGTGCAGCTCGATCGACTCGGGATCGTTCTCGTCGTCGAACGCCAGCGCGACGCGCACGGCACCGAGCAGGTGTCCGACGGGCATCCCGCGCTCGGCCAGTTGCGCGGCCGGGCCGATGAAGCGCTCCCGCCGACCGAGCTTGCGCAGCGGGTTGCGCCCGACGCGTGCCGTCGTGTCGGGCAGCAGTGGGTTCGCGATGCGGGTGAGGTTCGCGGCGACGTACCGGGCGTGCTCGGCCGGGTCGAAGCCGTGCTTCGCGACGAGCAGCGCGGTCGTCTCGGCGAGGACGCCGTCGACCTCGGCGCGGACCTCGCGGTCCTCGAGGGCCTCGCGGATGAGGCGGATGCCCCGGACGAAGCCGTGGTAGGCCGCGGTGGCGTGCGCGGTGTTCACCGTGTAGAGCTTCCGCTCGACGAACGGCTGCAGGTCGTCGACCCAGGTCACGCCGTCGATCTGCGGCGGTTCGGCCCGCGAGTCGGCGAACGGGGTGCGCTCGATGACCCACTCGTAGAAGGGCTCGAGCACGACGTCGAGCCCGCCGGACTGGCCGAGGACCCCGGACTGGTCCGGCACGATGCGGTCGATCGCGCAGTTCGCGAAGACCGCCGCGACGTCCCGGTCCTCGAGGATCGGTGCGCGACGGATGCTGGCGTGCAGGGAGTCGGTCGCGTTGAAGGCGTTCTCGCACGCGACGACGGTGACGTCCCCGCGCTCGGGCGCACGTGCGGCGAGCCCCTCGGCGATGACCGGGGCGACGAGCGGCAGGGTGCGTGCGCCGACCGCGGTCGTGACGACGTCGGCCTCGGCGATCGCCCGGACGACGCGCTCGCGGTCGGTCTTGCTGCTGAGCGCCCGGAACCCGTACACCAGGTGCTCGACGGGCTGCTCGCCGACCTCGTGCACCACGAAGCGGCCGGCGTCGTTGAGGGCCGAGACCACACGGTCGTCGACGTCGACGAAGGTGAGCTCGTAGCCGCTCGCGACCAGGAACTGACCCACGAACCCGCGCCCGATCTTGCCGGCGCCGATGTGGACCGCTCGCTTCGTCACCGCCATCCGACGATCCTCCCACGTCGGAGCACCCGGTCGTGACCACTCCTCGTGACGTCGCGGAGCAGCACCGTGGGACGGGTCGCAGGAGCGGCGCGTCCGGGCACGGGGACGCCGATGACGCGCCCGGTGCTGGCGCTGTGGTCGCGGGGTGCGCTGGCGCTGTGGTCGCGGGGTGCGCTGGAGCTTGAGGAGTACAGGTGCATGTGGTTCGGGTCACGTCGCGAGGCGGCGGTGCACACGCACCGCCGCCTCGTCATCGAGTGGTCGCTGCGCAGACTACCGCGCGGCCGAGCCGTCGACGTAGTCGGCGTCGTTCGACTTCCACGCGAACAGCGCGCGGAGCTCGCGGCCGGTGGCCTCGATCGGGTGGCCCTCGCCCTTCGCACGGAGCTCCTTGAACTCCGGCGCGCCGGCGTCCTGGTCCTCGATGAAGCGCTTGGCGAAGGTGCCGTCCTGGATGTCGGAGAGCACGGCCTTCATGTTCTCCTTGACCTCGGGCGAGATCACGCGCGGACCGGAGACGTAGTCACCGAACTCAGCGGTGTCGGAGATCGACCAGCGCTGCTTGGTGAGGCCGCCCTCCCAGATCAGGTCCACGATCAGCTTGAGCTCGTGCAGGACCTCGAAGTAGGCGATCTGCGGCTGGTAGCCCGCCTCGACCAGGGTCTCGAAGCCGTACTGGATGAGCTGCGAGGTGCCACCGCAGAGGACGGCCTGCTCGCCGAACAGGTCGGTCTCGGTCTCCTCGGTGAAGGTGGTCTTGATGCCACCCGAGCGCAGGCCGCCGATCGCCTTGGCGTACGACCACGCGAGGTCCCACGCGCTGCCCGAGGCGTCGACCTCGACGGCGACGATCACGGGGACACCGCGGCCGGCCTCGTACTCGCGGCGGACGGTGTGACCCGGGCCCTTCGGGGCGACGAGCGACACGTCGACGCCCTCGGGCGCCTCGATGTAGCCGTAGCGGATGTTGAAGCCGTGGCCGAAGACGAGCGTGGCGCCGTCCTTCAGGTTCGGCTTGATGTCCTCGGCGTAGACGATGCGCTGCACCTGGTCCGGCGCGAGGATCACGACGACGTCGGCGTCCTTCGTGGCCTCGGCCGGGGTGAGCACCTGGAAGCCGGCCTCGGTCGCCTTGTCGCGGCTCTTCGAGCCCTCCTTGAGGCCGATGACGACCTCGACGCCGGAGTCGCGGAGGTTGAGCGCGTGGGCGTGGCCCTGGGAGCCGTAGCCGATGACGGCGACCTTCTTGCCCTGGATGAGCGTCAGGTCGGCGTCGGCGTCGTACACGATGTCAGTCACGAGGGTCTGTCTCCTTGGTTCTGGTGGCTTGTGGTGAGGGACGGGAGGCGCGTGGCGGGGCCGCCGCGCGCCTCCTGTCCGGAAGTGGGGTGCGCTCAGCGCACGCGGTCGGTGATGCTCTTCGGCCCGCGGCCCATGCCGAGCAGGCCGGCGCGGGCGAGTTCCTTGACGCCGTAGGGCTCGAGCACCCGCAGGATCGCCTGGATCTTGCCGGGGTCGCCCGTCACCTCGACGATCAGCGAGTCGGTCGCCACGTCGACGACCTGCGCGCGGAACAGGCTCACGGCCTCGAGCACCGCGGACCGGGTCTGGTTGTCGACCCGCACCTTGACGAGCATGTGCTCGCGCTGCACCGACTGGGAGAAGTCGAGCTCGACGATCTTGATCACGTTGACGAGCTTGTTGAGCTGCTTCGTGACCTGCTCCAGCGGCAGGTCCTCGACGTCGACGACGACCGTGATCCGGGACAGGCCCTCCACCTCGGTACCGCCGACGGCGAGCGACTCGATGTTGAAGCCGCGGCGGGCGAACAGGCCGGCGACGCGCGTCAGCAGACCCGGCTTGTCCTCGACGAGCAGGGAGAGGACGTGGCTCATGCGGGGTCTCCGGTCATGTCGGCGTCCTCGACGTCCCAGCTGGGCGCGTGGTCGCGGGCGTACTGGATGGACGAGTTGCCGACGCCCTGCGGGACCATCGGCCACACCATGGAGTCGCGGCTCACCACGAAGTCGATCACGACCGGACGGTCGTTCGTCTCGAGGGCGAGCGTGATGGCGTCGTCCACCTGGTCGGCGCGCTCGACGCGGATGCCGAGGGCACCGTACGCGTCGGCGAGCTTCACGAAGTCCGGCACGCGACGGCTCTGGTGCCCCGTCTCGAGGTCGGTGAACGAGTGGCGGCCGTCGTAGAACAGCGTCTGCCACTGCCGCACCATGCCGAGCGACGAGTTGTTGATCACCGCGACCTTGATCGGGATGTCGTTGATGACGCAGGTCGCGAGCTCCTGGTTCGTCATCTGGAAGCAGCCGTCGCCGTCGATCGCCCACACCACGCGGTCGGGCTCGGCGACCTTCGCGCCCATCGCGGCGGGGACCGAGTAGCCCATCGTCCCGGCGCCGCCGGAGTTGAGCCAGGCGTGGGGGCGCTCGTACTTGATGAACTGCGCGGACCACATCTGGTGCTGGCCGACGCCCGAGGCGTACACGGCCTCGGGTCCGCTCAGCTCGCCGATGCGGCGGATGATCGCCTGCGGTGCGAGCAGGCCGTCGGTCGGTTCGACGTACCCGAGCGGGAAGTCGGTGCGCAGCTGGTCGAGCTTGGCCCACCAGGCACTCGTGTCCGCACGCTCCGCTGCGACGTCGTCCCAGGCGTCGAGCAGGTCGACGAGGACCTCGCGGGCGTCGCCCACGATCGGGACGTCGGCGTACCGGATCTTCGAGATCTCGGCCGGGTCGATGTCGACGTGCACGACCTTGGCGTCGGGCGCGAACTCGTCGGCCTTGCCGGTCACGCGGTCGTCGAAGCGGGCGCCGAGCGCGATGATGAGGTCGCTGTCCTGCAGGCCGAGCACCGCGGGCACCGTGCCGTGCATGCCGGGCATGCCGAGGTGCTGCGGGTGCGAGTCCGGGAACGCCCCGCGGGCCATGAGCGTCGTGACGACCGGTGCGCCGGTGGCCTCGGCGAAGCGCAGGAGCTCGGCCGACGCACCGGACCGGACCACGCCGCCGCCGACGTAGAGGACGGGACGCTCGGCCGCGGCGAGCAGCTGCGCGGCCGCGGTGATCTGCTTGCCGTGCGCCTTCGTCACCGGGCGGTAGCCGGGCAGGTCGATCTTCGGCGGCCACACGTACGGCGCCGACTTCTGCTGGGCGTCCTTCGTGATGTCGACGAGCACCGGGCCCGGGCGACCCGTGGTGGCGATCTGGTGCGCCGCCGCCAGCGTGGCCGGGATGTCGGCCGGGTCGGTGACCAGGAAGGAGTGCTTCGTGATGGGCATCGTGATGCCGACGATGTCGGCTTCCTGGAAGGCGTCCGTCCCCATCAGGGTCGAGAACACCTGGCCGGTGATCGCGATGAACGGCACCGAGTCCATGTAGGCGTCGGCGATCGCCGTGACGAGGTTCGTCGCGCCGGGGCCGGACGTCGCGATGGCGACTCCGACCTTGCCGGAGGCCGAGGCGTAGCCCTCGGCCGCGTGGCCGGCGCCCTGCTCGTGCCGGACGAGGACGTGCCGGATGGTGGTGGACGCCATGAGCTCGTCGTAGAACGGGATGATGGCGCCGCCGGGCAGGCCGAAGACGTCGGTGATCCCGAGGTGCTCGAGCGTCCGGAGGACGGCTCCCGAGCCGGTCAGGATCTCCGGCGACCGGCGTGCACCGGCTGCAGCGGACAGCGGAGTGGCTTCCGTGGGCATGAGGTGGTCCTTGCCTGGAGAGATGGCGGTTCGAACGTGTCGACGCTAGCCCGTGACCGCGCCCTTGGCGGCGGACTGGACGAGCTTCGCGAACTTCGCGAGGACTCCGCGGGTGTAACGCGGGGGCAGCGGGGCCCAGCCTTCTCGGCGGGCCTCCAGCTCGGCGTCGTCGACCAGTAGGTCGAGCGAGCGAGCCGCGATGTCGACACGGATGCGGTCGCCATCGCGCACGAACGCCACTGGACCTGCGTCCACGGCTTCCGGTGCGATGTGGCCGATGCACAGGCCGGTTGTGCCGCCTGAGAATCGTCCGTCCGTCAACAGTAGTACATCCTTGCCGAGTCCCGCGCCCTTGATGGCCGCGGTGATGGCGAGCATCTCGCGCATGCCCGGTCCGCCCTTCGGGCCCTCGTAGCGGATGACCACCACGTCGCCCTTCTGGATCTGCCCCTCGGTGAGGGCGTCCATCGCGGCGCGCTCGCGGTCGAACACGCGGGCGGGGCCCTCGAACACGGCGGCGTCGAAGCCGGCGGTCTTCACGACGGCGCCCTCGGGCGCGAACGAGCCTTTGAGGATCGTCAGGCCGCCGGTGGTGTGGATCGGGTTGTCGAGCTTCCGGAAGACCTCGCCGTCGAGCTCCGGCGGGTCGATCTCGGCGAGGTTCTCCGCCAGGGTCTTGCCGGTGACGGTCATCACGTCGCCGTGCAGCAGACCGGCCTCGAGCAGTGCCTTCATGATCACCGGGATGCCGCCGTTGCGGTCCACGTCGACCATGACGTACTTGCCGAACGGCTTCATGTCGGCCAGGTGCGGGACCTTCGAGCCGATGCGGTTGAAGTCGTCGAGGGTCAGCTCGACCTCGGCCTCGTGCGCGATCGCGAGCAGGTGCAGCACGACGTTGGTCGAGCCTCCGAGGGCCATCGCGACGGCGATGGCGTTCTCGAACGCCTCCTTCGTCAGGATCTGGCGAGCGGTCAGTCCGAGGCGCAGCATGTTCACCACGGCCTCGCCGGAGCGGCGCGCGTAGTAGTCACGTCGGCGGTCGGCGCTCGGCGGGGCGGCGGAGCCCGGCAGCGACATGCCGAGGGCCTCGGCCACGCTGGCCATCGTGTTCGCGGTGTACATCCCGCCGCAGGCACCCTCGCCCGGGACGATCGCGCACTCGATCTCCTTGAGCTCGGCCTCGCTCATGGTGCCGGCCTTGCACGCACCGACACCCTCGAAGGAGTCGATGATCGTGACCTCCTTGAAGGAGCCGTCGGCCTGCTTCACGTAGCCCGGCATCACCGAGCCCGCGTAGAGGAAGACGCTCGCGAGGTCGAGGCGCGCGGCTGCCATGAGCATGCCGGGGAGCGACTTGTCGCAGCCGGCCAGCAGCACGGTGCCGTCGAGGCGCTCGGCGTTCACGACGGTCTCGACACTGTCGGCGATGACCTCACGCGAGACGAGCGAGAAGTGCATGCCCTCGTGGCCCATGGAGATGCCGTCCGAGACGGAGATGGTGCCGAACTGCAGCGGGTACCCGCCGCCGGAGTGCACGCCCTCCTTCGCGCCCTGCGCGAGTCGGTCGAGCGAGAGGTTGCACGGGGTGATCTCGTTCCAGGACGAGGCGATCCCGATCTGCGGCTTGTCCCAGTCTGCGTCGCCCATGCCGACGGCCCGGAGCATGCCACGCGAGGTGGTCGCTTCGATCCCGTCGGTGACGACCCGGCTGCGCGGCTTCACGTCGATGTCAGGCATGCAGGCAGTCTAGGACCAGTTGGGATACCAACCGGACACGTCGCCGCACTCCCCCGCGGGACGGACGGGCGGACGGGAGGCGCGGGGCCGGGTCGTCAGCGCGTGGACTCACGCGACCTCAGTCGCAGGCTCCTTCGGGGCGCGTCGCGAATCGCTGGCGCGGTTCACCGAGCAAACCGCGCCCGGGCCAGCTGCTTCAGGACGTCGGTGAGCGCCGTCGGGTCGGCGACGCGGTGCGCCGCGAGCGTGTCGCCCTCCCCCACCTTGACGCCGACGTCGCCGTCCCGGAGCACCCGGAAGGCGTCCTCGTCGGTGACGTCGTCGCCGGCGAAGAACACGGCGTCGGCACCGCGCAGCTCGCGGAGCCGGTCGATCGCGTCGCCCTTCGTGACGTGGCGCACCGCGAACTCGACGATGTCCTTGCCCCCGCGCTCGAGCACGTCGGGGTCGGCGTCGTGCGCGGCCCGGCTCGCGGCGGCGTTCGCCTCGGCCGCGACCTCGGCACCCACCCGGCGGGTGTGCAGCCCGTGCCCGGCGGGCTTGTGCTCGACGACGACGCCGGGGAACCGGGCGCCGACCTCGTCGAGGGCGGCGCCGACGCGGTCGACCCGTGCGCGCTCGTCCTCGTCCAGCGCGGCCTCGTCGTGGCCGTCGACGCGCCACTCGACGCCGTGCGACCCGACGAGCGCCATGCCCTCTGGCGCGTGCGACACCCGGGCGAGCCCCTCGAGCGGACGCCCGGAGACGAGGACCACCTCGGTGTCGCGGGCACGCTGCAGGGTGAGCACCGCGGCCCAGGAGCCGGGCAGTGCCCCGACCTGTGCCGGGTCGTCGGCGAAGGGTGCGAGGGTGCCGTCGAAGTCGAGCGCGACGAGCAGTCGCGGCGCAGCCGCGAGCGTCTCGAGGGCCGACGACAGGGCGGACGGATCGGTCACGGTCTCAGGCACCACGGGCCTCCCGGGTGTCCTCGGCGGCACGTGCCGTCTGCGCGTCCTGGTCGAAGATCGACGTCGTGTCCTGCAGCTCCTCGACGTGCTGGTCGCCCGGGTCCGACGCCGACGGGTCGAGCTTGGCGCGGTTCGGGGCGTGCCGGTCGAGCGCCTCGAGGAACGAGCGCGACCAGCGGGCCACGTCGTTGTCGCGGACGCGCTTCCGGAGCGCGCGCATGCGCGTCGAGCGCTCCCGTCGGGGCATCTCGACGGCGCGCTGGATCGAGTCCTTGAGTGCGCCGATGTCGTGCGGGTTGACGATGACGGCCTGCTTCAGCTCGTCGGCGGCACCGGCGAACTCGGACAGGATCAGCACGCCGTCGTTGTCGAAGCGGGCGGCGACGTACTCCTTCGCGACCAGGTTCATGCCGTCGCGCAGGGCGGTGACGAGCATGATGTCCGCGGCGAGGTAGAGCGCAACCATCTCCTCGCGCGGGTACCCGTGGTGCAGGTACGCGATCGGCTGGTGCCCGATCACGCCGAGGTCGCCGTTGATGCGGCCGACCGTCAGCTCGATCTCGTCGCGGAGCGCCGCGTAGGTGTCCACGCGCTCGCGGCTCGGGCTGGCGACCTGCACCAGCGTGGCGTCCTCGACCTTGACGCGGCCGTCCTCGATGAGCTCGCCGAACGCCTTGATGCGGTGCCGGATCCCCTTCGTGTAGTCGAGCCGGTCGACGCCGAGCAGCACCGTCGTCGGGTTGCCCAGGCTCTCGCGGATCTCCCGCGCGCGCTCCTGCACCTCGGGTCGGTGGGCGATCTCCTCGAAGCTCTCGGCGTCGATCGAGATCGGGAAGTGGCGGGCCTCGACGTGGCGCACGGTGATGCCCTTGCGGCTCCGCGGCGCGGCCGGGTCGTCGACGGGGACGTCGATCGTCGAGCCCTTGGTCGTGTAGCCCTTGATGTGCCGGACGGCACGGAGGAAGTCGCTCGCGTCGTCCTGGCGCTGGAAGCCGATGACGTCGGCGCCGAGCAGCCCGTCGAGGATCTGCGCGCGCCACGGCAGCTGCGCGTAGATGCCGACCGGCGGGAACGGGATGTGGTTGAAGAACCCGATGGTCAGGTCGGGTCGACGCTCGCGGAGCATCGCCGGCAGGAGCTGCAGCTGGTAGTCCTGCACCCAGACGATGCCGTCCTGCTCGACGATCTCGGCGATCTGGTCGGCGAAGCGGGCGTTGACACGGCGGTAGGCGTTCCACCAGTCGCGGTGGTAGCTCGGGTGCTCGATGACGTCGTGGTACAGCGGCCACAGCGTGTCGTTGCTGAAGCCCTCGTAGTACTCCTCCACGTCGTCGGCGCTCAGCGGCACCGGGACGATGTGGATGCCCTCGTTGTCGAACGGGGCGACCTCGACGTCCGGCTGGCCGACCCACCCGACCCAGGCACCGTCGTTGGCGCGCATGACCGGCTCGAGCGCCGTCACCAGCCCGCCGGGCGAGTGCCGCCAGCCCTCGTTGCCGTCCTCGTCGACGACGCGGTCCACCGGGAGGCGGTTCGAGGCGACGACGAAGGCGTAGCGGTCCGGGTCGGTGTCTGCTGCCATGGGGTGGTGGTGTCTCCGTTCCCCCCGGCCGAGGCGCCGGGATCGAGGCCGACGGTACCAGCGGAGCGACACCGGGCTCTCGGCCCGTCGTCACTAGGCTCGTCGGCATGGTCATGACACGGGCGTGGCGGGACGGCACCGCGGTGGAGCGGGACTTCCCCGTCGAGCGGGTGTCGGACCTGCTCGACCGGCACGACGGGACCTTCGTCTGGGTCGACCACGTGGACCCGTCACCCGACGAGCTGGCCCAGGTCGAGGACGAGCTCGGCGTGCACGCACTCGCGGTCGAGGACGCCCTCGAGCAGGGGCAGCGTCCGAAGCTCGACCGCTACCGCGACAGCCTCTTCCTGGTGGTCTACGACGTCGACGGTCTCGACGCCGACGGCGACCTCGTGACCCACGAGGTGAAGGCCTTCGTCACGCAGCACGCCCTCGTCACGATCCACGGGTCCGACGTCGACCTGCGCTCCGTCGAGCGACGCCTCGACGCCAACGCCGACCTGTCCGACCGCGGGGTGCCGTGGCTGGTCTGGGGGCTCCTCGACGCGGTGGTCGACCACGCCACCTCGGCGGTCGAGGACATCGAGGCGCGCATCGACGACCTCGAGGACGACCTCTTCGAGCACGGCAACCCGCGCGAGCAGCAGATCCAGCGCCGGTCGTTCCGGCTGCGGAAGGCCCTCGGGGTGCTCCGCCGCCAGGTGGTGCCGACCAGGGACAGCGTCGGGGCCCTGCTGCACGGCGACGCCGAGACCATCGCCGATGGCATCCGGCCGTACTTCCGCGACGTCGAGGACCACCTGGTGACGATCGCCGACTCCGTCGAGCAGCTCCGCGACTCGGTGTCGAGCGTCCTCGACACGAACCTGAACCTGGCGTCGAACCGGCAGAACACCGTGATGAAGAAGGTGACGAGCTGGGCCGCGATCATCGCGATCCCGACCGCCATCACGGGGTTCTTCGGGCAGAACGTGACGTTCCCGGGCGAGGGGCACTGGAGCGGCCTGCTCGCCTCGGTGTCCCTGATCGTCGCGACGTCGCTCGTGCTCTACCGGGTCTTCAAGAGCAAGGACTGGTTGTAGCCACCCGCTCGCTGCGCACGGGCCCGCCCGCCGGACGGCACCCCGCCCGCTGGGCGGCGACCCGGCCGCCTCAGAGTTGCAGTGCCAGCACGCCCGCGACGACCGTGAGCGGCGCCGCGATGCACCCGAGCGCCATGTAGCGACCCCACGACAGGTGCACGCCCTCCGCCGACAGCCGCGCGTGCCACAGCAGCGTCGCCAGCGAGGCCCACGGCGTGATGAGGCAGCCCGCGTTCACGCCGACCAGGAGCGCGGCGTACCGCAGGGCCTCGTGCCCGGCGGCCGGTTCGAGCACCAGGTAGGCGGGCAGGTTGTCGATCGCGTTCGCCGCGACCCCGCCGGCCCCGCCGAGCAGCAGGAGCGACCCGGTGTCGGTGCCGCCGGACAGCGCCTGCACGATCGGGTCGGTCAGGCCCGTCGTGTGCAGGGTCTCGACGACGACGAAGAGCCCGGCCGCGAACACCAGCGTCGACCACGGCACGCGGGACGGCCGGAGCTCGGACGGGGCCCGGAAGGCGGCGACCACGACGAGCAGCGCCGCCGCGACGAGCGCCGCGATCCACACCGTCACCCCGGCGGTCAGCGCGACGACGAGCAGCACGAGCACGGCCGAGGCCGCCCAGAAGAACAGCGGGTCGCGCGGCCGTCGGACGTCGACGGGCGTGTACCGGCCGAAGAGCCTGCCGCGGAACACCACGAGGAGCACCGCGCACGGCACGACGACCCCGGCGAGCGCTGCCCACACCATGAGTCCGGCGAACGGGATCGGACCGTCGAGGCCGATCTTGTCGACGGCGAGCAGGTTCGTCAGGTTCGACACGGGCAGCAGCAGCGACGCCGTGTTGGCGAGCCAGACGGTCGTGAGCGCGAACGGCATCGGCGGCAGCCCGACCCGGCGCGCGAGCGTGATGACGATCGGGGTGAGGAGCACCGCGGTGGTGTCGATGCTCAGGAAGACGGTGCACACCACGGCGAGCACGACGACCGCGGCCCAGAGCCCGATGGTGCGTCCGCCGCCGATCCGCGCCGCGACGTCCGCGAGCCGGTCGAAGACGCCCGCGTCGGCCGCGAGCTCGGACACGATCGTCAGCCCGAGCACGAACGCGAGCACCGGGACGACCCGGTCGGCGAGCACGCCGAGGTCGGACAGGGGCAGCAGCCCGAGCGCGACGCACACGGCGCCGACGACCAGCAGCACTCCCCCGATGACGGCCTGACGCACGGTGACTCCTCGCTCTGCGGACCGGCAGGGCCACCGGCGGCGCTCCAATGTAGCGGCCGGTAGCGTGGCGGGGACGACCAGGAGGAGGAACCCGTGCGGAAGTTCATGTTCAGCGGTGCGGTGTGGAGTTCGATCATCAGCGGCTACAGCGTCGTGCAGACCACCCGGCAGGGACCGCGTGACTGGCGACTGGCCCTCACGTGGATCGCGTGGCTCGCGACGACGATCGTCGCGATCGGCACGGTCGTCGAGGACGACCGCGCCGTGAAGGCGCGTCAGCGCTAGGACGCTCGTCGCGGTCACGGTGGTGACCGGTCGACGGACGGGAGGCCCGGTGCCAGCTGGCACCGGGCCTCCCGTCCGTCGTGTGGTCGCGTCGCGACGGCTCACCGCTCGGGCGGGACCTCCTCCGGCCGGATCCCGGACGTCTGGATCGGACCGGTGAAGAGCGCGGTGCGCTCGTCGCCCTCGCGGAAGAGCGCGGCGTCCTGCTCGTCGGTGCGCGGACGGCGCTTGCCGACCCGCTCGGTGCCCTGCGTGACCTGCACGCGCTGCCGGGGCAGGGCGTCGGGGTGCTCCCGCTGCACCCACTCGACCATCTCCTCGCGCACGTAGCAGCGCAGGTCGAAGAGCCCGCCGGCGTCCGGGGCGGAGACCAGGATGCGGACCCGCACGAGACCGCTCACCGCGTCCGTGACCTGCAGGACCTTGGTGCGGCCGTCCCAGATGGTCGAGGTCGACAGGATACGGTCGAGCTCGTCGCGCATCTCGGTCGGGCTGATCCGCCAGTCCAGGTCGAACTCGACGGCGCCGAGCAGTTCGCTGCCGGTCCTCGTCCAGTTCTCGAAGGGGGTCGACGTGAAGTACGTCGACGGGAGCACGAAGCGCCGGTCGTCCCACAGGTGCACGACGACGTAGGTCAGCGTGATCTCCTCGATGCGACCCCACTGCTGTTCCACCACGACGACGTCGTCCACGCGGATGGAGCCCGAGAACGCGAGCTGCATGCCCGCGAAGACGTTGCCGAGGGTCGACTGCGCCGCGAGACCCGCGACGACGGAGATCAGCCCGGCCGATGCCAGGACGCTGGCGCCGGCGGCCTCGACACCGGGGAACGTGAGCAGGATCGCGCCGACGGCGATGATGACGAGCACGGCGACCGTGAGTCGCCGGATGATGAGGACCTGCGTGCGGATCCGTCGCGCGACCCGGTTGTCGGGGACGTCGACCCGGTAGCGGTGCAGGCCGAGGTCCTCGAGGAAGATCGCGATCTGGCACGCCAACCAGCAGCCCACGGCGATCGTCGCGATGAGGAAGGCGTGCGAGACCTCGTCCCGCCACGGGTACGCCTCGGTGTCGTGCGGGACGCTCGACGCGAACGCGGCCCAGAGCAACGCGACGAGGAGCATCGTGCGCGCCGGGTGCTTCGTGCGGCGCGAGAGCACCGCGGCCCAGCGTTCTCGGCGCGCGATCGTCCGGAGCACCAGGTGCAGGACGAGCGCTGCGGCTGCGGTCACGAGCAGGGCGATCCCGATCGCGACGAGGAGTCGGAGGAGGGTGTCCATCCGTCCATGCTGTCGGAGCCGTCCGTCCGGACGTTCAGCGTCGACACACCTGTGGTGTCGTTCAGGGAGGGGTTCCGTTCCGCCCCGGAGCGTCAGCGCATGTAGGTTGGCGCGCATGACAGCGCAGAACGACACGGGTGTTGCGAAGCCCGCGAACGACTTCTCGCACGAGCAGGAGGGCTACCAGCACGGTCTGAAGCCCCGGCAACTGCAGATGATCGCGATCGGCGGGGCCATCGGCACCGGGCTCTTCCTCGGCGCGGGTGGACGCCTCCACACCGCCGGGCCGGCGCTCGCGGTCACGTACCTGGTCGCCGGCGTCTTCGCGTTCTTCATCCTGCGTGCCCTCGGCGAGCTCGTGCTGCACCGCCCCTCCTCCGGGTCGTTCATCTCCTACGCCCGCGAGTTCTACGGCGAGAAGTTCGCCTACGCCGCCGGCTGGATGTACTTCCTGAACTGGGCGATGACCTCGATCGTCGACACCACCGCCGTCGCGCTCTACCTGCAGTACTGGAAGGCGTTCACTGCGGCACCGCAGTGGCTCCTCGCGCTCATCGCGCTCGTCGTCGTGCTCGCCGCCAACATGGTCGCCGTCAAGGTGTTCGGCGAGCTCGAGTTCTGGTTCGCCCTCATCAAGGTGGCCGCGCTCGTCGCGTTCCTCGTGATCGCGCTCGTCTGGCTGGTCTTCGCGTTCCCGGTGGAGACCGGCGGCGAGGCGGTCCGCACGGGCTTCTCGATCTGGGCGGACAACGGCGGGCTCATCCCGAACGGCGTGCTGCCCGCGGTCCTCGTGATCCAGGGCGTCGTCTTCGCCTACGCCGCGATCGAGCTCGTCGGCACCGCGTCCGGCGAGACCCAGGACACCGAGAAGGTCATCCCCCGCGCCATCAACTCCGTCGTCTTCCGCATCGCGGTCTTCTACGTCGGCTCGGTCGTCCTGCTCTCCCTGCTCCTGCCGTACACCTCGTACAAGGAGGGCGAGAGCCCGTTCGTGACGTTCTTCTCGTCGCTCGGCAACCCGCAGGTCGGTGTCGTCGCCGGATCGATCATGAACTTCGTGGTGCTCACCGCAGCGCTCTCGTCGCTCAACGCCGGCCTCTACTCGACCGGTCGCGCGCTGCACTCGATGGGCATGAACGGGTCCGCCCCGAAGTGGACCACGAAGATGTCGAAGGGCGGCGTGCCCTACGCGGGCATCCTGCTGACCGCGGCGTTCACCGTCGCGGGTGTGGCGCTCAACTACTTCGTCCCGGCGCAGGCGTTCGAGATCGCGCTGAACGTCGCGAGCCTCGGCATCATCACCGCCTGGGGAACGATCATCCTCTGTCAGATGAAGCTGCGGCAGTGGGCGAAGCAGGGGCTCGCGAAGGAGCCGTCGTTCAAGCTGCCCGGCGCTCCGGTGACCTCGTGGCTGACGCTGGCGTTCCTGGCGTCGGTGGTCGTGCTCATGGCGATCGACTACCCGGTCGGCACGTGGACGATCGCCTCGCTCGTGGTGATCATCCCGCTGCTGATCGTCGGCTGGTTCCTGCAGCGCGACCGGATCCTGCGCATCGCAGCACTCCGCGAGGGCGTCACCGGGCCGTTCCCGATCGGCGTCCGTGACCCCGGGAACCAGGTGCGCCGCGACGGGCAGGACGGCTCGGGCAGCACCCGCGGCTGATCGCGCCTTCCGGACAGGGTCCGGTGCGCGCCGGTACGATCGGCGCGTGCCGGACCCTTCTGTCTCCCCCACGCTCGACCTGCGCCTGACCTGGCGCGGGACCGTCGGCCGGATCCGGGTCTACGACGGCACGGTCCGGGCGGAGACGAGCTTCGAGCGCGACGGACTGACGTCGGTGCCGATGGAGCGCGTCTCCGGATGGCGCATCGAGCCGTGCGACTTCGACGCCGTGTGCGTGGAGTTCGTGTGCGCCGACGAGACCTTCCGCGTGCTGCTCGACACCGGTGACGAGCAGGTCGCGCGGCTCGGGCTCGAGCGGGCGCTCGGGGCGCCGCTGCCGCCGGCTTCCTGAGGCGGGCCCGTCACGGTCGCCGTGCCGGCGGGCGCGGGCGTCGGCTTCCCAGGGCAAACCTTCGGGTCTGCGACGCAGCGGGCGCGAACGGCGGACGGCGGACGGCGGACGGCGCTGCGTCGCCCTGGCGATCGAGACGCCGGCGTCGATGCGGGACGCCGCCGTTCCGGGGTCGAGCGGAGCGGGCGAGACGCCGGCGTCGGCGCGAGACGCCGTCTCCGAGCCGAGACGCCGCCGGATCCGGGGGCGTCTCACCGGCACGGCGGCGTCTCACCGGCACGGCGGCGTCTCGCGGTCGCGCGGACGGGCACGTGGTGACCACGGACGGACGGGAGGCGCGGCGCCAGCCGGCACCGCGCCTCCCGTCCGGTGGTCGTGCGCGGCGCGCGTCAGAGCAGCAGCAGGATCCCCGCCACCACGGCCGCGAGGGCGATCACCAGCGCGATGAGCAGCAGCACCAGGTGCACCGTGTAGAACGTCGTCGGCTTCCCCGCGGCGTCGCGCGCCCGGCTGTCCTTCGCGACCCGCTGGAAGAAGCGCGGCCAGGTGATGACGTTGAAGACGGCGGCGACGAACAGGACGATGGCGGCGAAGACGGTCACACCAGAATTCTAGACAGCGGCGGCGAGTCGGCCCGTCCCGAGCCGGTGCCTGCGACCGGAGGACCCGGGGGTGCTCGGCCGCCCCCAACGCGGCCGAGACCTCCCCGGCGTGCCGAGCACGAGGCACCCCTCGTGTAGCACGTGCTACAGACCTTACACGGGACCACGGCAGAACGTCGAGCGCTGCTCGGGAACGTGATCGGACCGATGTAGTCGAGCGGACCTCAGGCTCGGTCGGCGGAGGTGTCGAGCACGTCGTCGAGCGCCGACTCCGCATCCGCGAGCACCGCGCGCTCGTCGGCGTCCAGCGGCCGACGTGAACGCCGCGCACCGTCGTTGATCTCCACGATCGTGCGGCTGAGCCGTGTCGCCGTGTCCTCGGTGGCCGGGTACGCGTTGTCGGTGCCGATCCGGTCGTGCAGGTGCACCAGCGACGCGAGCGCGGCGTCCAGTCGACGTGCACGGCGCCGGCGTGCGAGCTGGTGGCCGATGACGAGCAGCAGCATCCCCGATGCCATGCAGAGCACCGCACCCGGCGTCGTGACGTCGTACGGCGGCGTGAGCGCACGGGTGACGTCGAGGCGGCCGACGACGTGCGCGACGTCCATCACGGCGACGACGACCATGCGCACGACCCCGAGCACACCGCCGAGCACGATCACCCAGAGGCCGACCAGGTCGGCGGCCGTGCGGGCCTCGCGGAGGCGCATGGTGCAGATCACGCCCGTCGCGCCGACCGCGGTGCCGAGGTACGTGGTCTGCGCGATCGAGTACACCGCCGCTGCCGGCTGGTCCCCCGCGACGAGCATGAACGTCGTGGTCGTCGACGGCTTCTCGAGCGCGAGGAAGGCCGCCACGACCACCACCACCACGACCACGAACGCGACGACGATCGCCGTCCGGAGCCACCGCCACGCAGCGCCGACGGCCTTCGCGACCCCCCACAGGAGCGTGCTCGTCCCGGCGACCATCAGGCAGTCGCTGACCACCGTGACGACGTTGCGGCCGCCGACGAGCGGGTCCAGCCAGCGGTAGAGCGGATCGACGTTGGTGACGATCGTCGCGGTGAAGAGCAGGAACGTCACCGCGAGCGTGCGGTCCTGGCCGCGCTGCAGCCGGAACAACACCACCGTCCCGACGACGAGCACCACCGCCATCGCGACGGAGACGATCACCCGAAGACCCCGCGGAAGGCGCTCGGACGGCCGCGGTTCGACCGGATCAGCGCGGCGAGGCGGTCGGCGAAGAGCTCGGCCTCGTGCTCGTAGACGTTCGAGAACAGCCCCCGGGCGAGGGCACGCTCGACCTTGTACTCGGGCACGTCCGGGATCACGTCACGCACGTACGCCGACTGCGCCGCGTGCTCCGAGTGCCGGTGCAGCACGTGCCCGAGCTCGTGGCCGATGACGAACGAGCGGAACGTCGCCGAGTTCGTCGGCGAGATCATCACCAGGTGCTGGTGCTCGAGCGTCGCCACGAAGCCGCAGACCGGTTCGGCGCTGAGGAACGACTCCTCGCGCACGACGACCGGCTTGCCGACGTGGTCGGCGGCAGCGGCGACGGCCTGGTCGATGTCCGACCAGCCCTCGGCCGCCCCGCGGGCCCAGAAGGCCTCGACCGAGGCGTCCGTCACGCGACACCCCCTCGTGCCGACTCCTCTTCCAGCACACGGGCGATGCGCCGCAGCGCCTCGGGCGAGAGCTCCCCGGGAAGGTCCGGGCGGCGAACCCGCTCACGCGTGCCGACCGGAGCGCACGGACGAGCTCGATCTGTGCGCCGATGCGCTCGGGCACGGCGCTGTCCTCGAGCAGGAACCGCTCGTCGACCTCGAAGAACCCGGCGAGCAGGCGCAGCAGGTCGGTGTCGCGGTTGCGGCGGCCGTCGCCGGAGAGCATGTAGGTCCACTTCGCGCGGGAGAGCGAACCGCCCTGTGCCGCGACGTACTCCTCGATCGCCGCGAAGGGCACCGGAGCGCCGCGCTGCGACTCCTCGAAGTCGAGCAGCAGGTTGAGCCGACGGGCGAGCTCGGCTGCGTCGAGCGCGCCACCCCTGGGATCCACGGTCGTCATGTCGATCGGACTCCTCCCCAGTCGTCGGTTGTGCACTGCCATGCTAGCGCGGGCGGCCGACGACACGCGGCTACCCTCGACGACGTGCCCCGCCACTTCCCGTCGACCGTCGCCGGCACCGTCGAGCACGAGATGGTCGTCACGCGGTCGCGCTTCATCACGACCGTCGCCCCCGTGACCGGGGTCGCGGACGCGGAGCGCATCGTCGCCGACGTGCGGCGGCGCTACTGGGACGCCAGGCACAACTGCTCCGCGATGGTCACGGGGGTGCTCGGCGACCAGGCGCGGTCCTCCGACGACGGGGAGCCGTCCGGTACCGCCGGGGTGCCGATGCTCGAGGTCCTGCGTCGTCGGGACCTGACCGACGTGGTGGTCGTGGTGACGCGGTACTTCGGCGGCGTGAAGCTCGGCGCGGGCGGGCTCGTCCGCGCGTACTCGACCTCGGTGTCCGAGACGCTCGACCGCGCCACCCTCGTGCACCGTGCGGAACTGACCCGTGTGGACGTCAGCGCGCCGCACGCGGACGCCGGCCGGATCGACAACGCGCTGCGGCAGTGGGCGCAGCACCACGGGGCGACGTTCGACGACCCGGAGTACGGCGAGGCGGTGGGCTTCACGCTCTGGGTCCCCGAGGACGCCGTCGACCTCCTGCGCGCGGAGCTGGCAGCGACGTCGGGTGGCGCGCTGGCACCGGTGGTCGGCGGGACCCGGGTGGTCGACGTGCCGGTCGCCTGACGGCTCCTCGTGCGCCGCGGTCGGCGAACCAGATCCGTCCGACGGATCCGGGGCACGCTCGCACCTCGCGCGTGTCGCCGCTCCGGAGCCGCGATCGACCTGCCGAGGCCCACGCGCGGGGAACGACGAAGGCCCGGTCGGAGTGATCCGACCGGGCCTTGCTGGTGCGCCCCCTCGGACTTGAACCGAGAACCCACTGATTAAGAGTCAGTTGCTCTGCCAATTGAGCTAGAGGCGCATGCTGTTCAGTTGTCTGTCGCTCTCGCACTTCCGTGCTGCAACGGGAAACAACATTAGCATGACTTTCGGGTGCTCACGACCACTCGGGCACCGCGATCGAACAGGAGCACCATGACCGACCGTCTCGCAGCCGGCGACACCGCCCCCGACTTCACCCTCCCGGACCAGGACGGCGTGCAGCACAGCCTCGCCGACCTCCGTGGCCGCAAGGTGATCGTGTACTTCTACCCGGCCGCGTCGACCCCGGGCTGCACGACGGAGGCATGCGACTTCCGCGACAACATGTCGTCGCTGCAGGCGGCCGGCTACGAGGTGCTCGGCATCTCGAAGGACGAGCCTGCGAAGCTCAAGACCTTCCAGCACGAGCAGGCGCTCACCTTCCCCCTGCTCAGCGACCCCGACCTCGCCGTCCACCGGGCGTACGCCGCCTGGGGCGAGAAGAACAACTACGGGAAGATCGTCACCGGGACGATCCGGTCCACGATCGTCGTCGACGAGGACGGCGTCGTGCAGCTGCCGCTCTACAACGTCAAGGCGACCGGCCACGTCGCGAGCCTGCGGAAGAAGCTCGGCCTGGTCTGAGACCCGGCCCCGGGACGGACGGGAGGCGCGGTGCCAGCTGGCACCGCGCCTCCCGTCCGTCGTGGGGTCGCGTCTACTCGTCGCGTGCGTCGCGCGGGACGAGCCAGCCCGTCACCGCGCGGGACAGCACCAGGGTGAGCCCCAGCAGCGCGGGGATCAGGAGCACCCAGCCGACCCAGGCGACGCGGAAGACACCCTGGAACGCGCCGATGGCCAGGGCGCCCTGCATCACCTGCCAGACGAGGATGCCGGCGCGCACCCACGCGCGCCGGTTGCGGAGGCCGACGACGAGCGAGACCAGCCAGAGTGCGGCGACCGCGCAGAGCAGCGTGAGCGCGATCGCCGAGGCGATGCTCGACGACGGGGCGACGATCGACTCCACGAGCAGGACGACGGTGGTGACGACGAGCGCGAGCGCCTCGAGCCCCACGACGACGAGCAGGGTCGTGACGGCGGGCGGGCGATCCGGGGTGCGGTCCGGAGCGGTCGGGGTGGTGTCGGGCACAGCAAGCCTCCAGATCGGGACCCTTGATTTGGCCATCCCAGTATGGAACGATATTCGAGGTCGTTTGGACGGCACGATGTGGTGTGCGTCTCCCGCGGTTCGACGCTTCTCCCCCGAGCGTCCAGCGGGCGTCAGACTCGCTCCCAGCGGAAGCCTCCCCCACAGGTTCCCCTCGTGCCCTGTGCATGCCAGCGTTCCGATCCCCGAGCCGCGGCCCCGGCCTGCCGTTCGAGCATCGACATCAAGGAGCACCACACATGGACTGGCGTGACCAGGCAGCCTGCCTCACCGCGGACCCCGAGCTCTTCTTCCCCGTTGGGAACACCGGACCGGCCGTCGACCAGATCGAGAAGGCGAAGTCGGTGTGCGCGCGCTGCACCGTCACCGAGATGTGCCTGCAGTACGCGCTCGAGAACAACCAGGACTCCGGTGTCTGGGGCGGCCTCAGCGAGGACGAGCGCCGTGCGCTGAAGCGTCGCGCCGCGCGCGCCCGCCGCGCCTCCTGACGCAGCACCGCTGACACGACGACGCCCGTCGCTCCCCGTGGAGCGGCGGGCGTCGTCGTGTGCGCGGCGGGCGGCACGGTGCGTCGGAGCGGCGCCCACCGGTCGGCGTCGGTGCGGTGCCCGCCCGTGGCCGTCGGTGCGGTGCCCGCCCGGTGTCGAACCAGCGATCCGACACCGAACCAGCACCTCGGGCTGGTTCGATGTCGGATCCGTGGTTCGGTGCGGCGCTGCCGCCGGCGACGGGTCCGGTCAGGCGGCGCCGGACGCGGTCAGCCAGCGGAACGGGATCGTGATCGTGACCTCGGTCCCGCTGCCGGTGAGCGTGTGCCAGTCGATGGTGCCGCCGAGCTCGCCCTGGATGAGGGTGCGGACGATCTGCGTGCCGAGGCCCGAGCCGACCTTGCCCTCCGGCAAGCCGACCCCGTTGTCGCGGACCTCGATGTCGAGGTGGTCGTCACCGCGGTTCGCGACGATCTCGACCTCGCCGTCACGGCCGTCGAGCCCGTGCTCCACCGCGTTCGTGACGAGCTCGGTGAGTCCGAGCGCGAGGGGCGTCGCGGCCTCGGAGGGCAGCACGCCGAACTCGCCGGTCTTCTTCGGGCGCACGGTCGTGTTGTGCGACGCGGCGACCTCGGTGACGAGCTTGAGCACGGAGTCGAACACCTCGTCGAAGTCGACGTTCTGGCTGAGCCCGGTCGACAGCGTGTCGTGCACGACGGCGATCGCGGCGACGCGGCGCATGGCGTTCTGCAGCGAGGTGCGGGCCTCGTCGGAGTGGGTCCGACGCGCCTGGATCCGGAGCAGCGACGCGACCGTCTGCAGGTTGTTCTTGACGCGGTGGTGGATCTCGCGGATCGTCGCGTCCTTGGTGATGAGTTCGCGCTCCTGGTGGCGCAGCTCGGTCACGTCGCGGCAGAGCACGATGGCACCGATGCGCTCACCGTGGTCGCGCAGCGGGATGGACCGGAGCGACACGGTCACCCCCTTCGCCTCGACGTCGGCACGCCACGGCGCACGACCGGTCACGACGAGCGGGAGGGACTCGTCGACGTCGAGCTTCGAGCCGATGAGCTCGGTGGTGACCTCGGCGAGGGACTTGCGCTCGAGCTCCCCCTCGAAGCCCATCCGGTTGAAGGCGCTGAGACCGTTCGGGCTGGCGAAGGTCACGGTGCCGTTGGTGTCGAGGCGCAGCAGACCGTCGCTGGCGCGGGGCGCTCCTCGACGCGGGCCCGCGGGTGCGCCGAGGTCCGGGAAGTCCCCGGTGGCGATCATGCCGAACAGGTCGTTCGCGCTCGCCGTGAAGTTGAGCTCCTGGCGGCTCGGCGTCCGCATCTCGTCCTGGTTCGAGTGGCGCGTGACGACGGCGATCGGCCGGTCGGTCGTCTCGGTGCTGTTCGTGTTCAGTCGGCGGAGCACCGGGATCGCGCGGACGCGGGTCGGGGTGTCCTCGTACCAGTCCGGCTCGGCCGAGTCGACGACCGTGGCGCTCGCGAAGCACTGGGTGACCTGGTCACGCCACTCCTCGCGCATCTCCTGCCCGACGATGTCGCGGTAGAACAGCGTCGCCGCCGAACTCGGGCGGGCGTGGGCGACGGCGACGAACGAGCCGTCCTCGGCGGTCGGCACCCAGAGGACCATGTCCGCGAAGGAGAGGTCGGCGAGGAGCTGCCAGTCCCCCACGAGCAGGTGGAGCCACTCCACGTCCGCTTCCGAGGATCGGCCTTGCGCGAGGACGAGGTCACTGAGGGTCGACACCCGGCCAGTCTAGGTGCGCCGATGTGTGGAGAACGACGCTCCTCCACAGCAGTGAGTCATGAACATTTCAGATGTTCCATTCGTCCGTACGCTCGGGGGCGGAGGGGACATGGCGGCAGGAGAAGCGCGTCCGGCGACGGACGACGAGCAGGACGAGCCGGTCCGGAGGGCACTCGTCCCCGTGGCGGGGGTCACACCGTGCACCCCACCGAGCACCGTGAGCGCGCCCGGGTCGGCGGGCGTGACCGGGGACGACGCTGCTCCGGCGCCCGTGCCGGACGCGGCCGACACCGCACGCGCGCTCGGGCTGTGCGTGGTCGAGGTCCTGACCGGCGGACGCGAGGTCGACAGCATCGCGCGGTGGATCACCGAGGACGTGCAGCGGCACCTGCTGCACCGCGCCGCGGTGGCGGCACGCGCACGATCCGTCGGGAGACGCTCTCGGGCCCGGCCGCTCGTGCAGGTCGGGAGCGTCCGGATCTGCGAACCGGCGCCCGGCGTCGCGGAGGCGGCGGTGGTGGTACACACCCGCAGTCACGCGCGCGCCGTCGCGCTGCGACTGGAGCTCCGGCAGGGCGCTGGCGCGCGACCGCGGTCGGCGTGCTCTGACCGAGCGACGAGGACGTCGGGTCGGCGTACGGACGGCGGATGACGGCCGACGACGGACGGACGGTGGACGGAGGGCCGACGACGGACGGGAGGCGCGGTGCCAGCCGGCACCGCGCCTCCCGTCCGTCGTGACGGTGGATCAGCCCTTCTTGGCGGCCTGACGACGCTCGGCCCGGTTGCCCGCGGCCGCGGCCTGGCCGGACGCCGTCGCCGCGTTGCCGAAGGCGGAGCCCTGCTCCGGTCCGGTGGCTTCTGCCTCGGCCTCGGCCTGCGCGCGCTGCGCCCGCGCCGTGGCCGCCTGCTCGAGGCGACCACGCTCGTCGCGCACCTCGACCTCGCCGTCGATGGACGGTGCCGAGTACTCGAGCCCGGTGGCCTCGGACTCGCCGAGCCCCTTCGCCTCGATGACCGCGTTGTCGCCGTCCGACTGCACCTGGACCTCGAGGTTGAACAGGTAGCCGACCGACTCCTCGCGGATCTGGCCCATCATGCTCTGGAAGAGCGCGTAGCCCTCGCGCTGGTACTCGACCAGCGGGTCGCGCTGCGCCATGGCACGGAGGCCGATGCCGTCCTTCAGGTAGTCCATCTCGTACAGGTGGTCCCGCCAGCGGCGGTCGATCACCGACAGGACCACACGGCGCTCGAGCTCGCGCATGGCCTCGTCACCGAGCACCTCCTCGCGCTTCTGGTACGCGAGCTTGGCGTCGGAGAGGATCTCGCGCCCGAGGAACTCCCGCGTCGCCTTGCCCTTCGACCCGGCCTCGGTGATGACCTCGTCGATGGAGATCGAGATCGGGTACAGCGTGCCGAGCTCGGTCCACATGGCATCGAGGTCCCAGTCGTCCGGGGAGCCCTCGCCGGTGTGGGTGTCGATCACGTCGTCGATGACGGCCTTGAGGAACGACTGTGCGCGGTCGTTGATGTCGTCGCCCTCGAGGATGTGGCGACGGTCGCTGTAGATCGCCTCGCGCTGGCGGTTCAGGACGTCGTCGTACTTCAGGACGTTCTTGCGGATCTCGGCGTTGCGGCCCTCGACCTGCGCCTGGGCCGAGCGGATCGCGCGGCTGACGAGCTTGTTCTCGATCGCCATGTCGTCCGGCACGTTCGAGCGGCCCATCAGGCTCTCGGCGGCACCGGAGTTGAACAGGCGCATGAGGTCGTCGGTCAGCGACAGGTAGAAGCGGCTCTCGCCGGGGTCGCCCTGACGGCCGGACCGACCGCGGAGCTGGTTGTCGATGCGGCGGGACTCGTGGCGCTCGGTGCCGAGGACGTAGAGCCCACCGGCCTCGCGGACCTTGTCGCCCTCTTCCTCGACCTTCTTCTTGACCGCGGCGAAGACATCGTCCCACGCGGCCTCGTACTCCTCCGGCGTCTCCGTCGGGGACAGGCCCTTGTCGTGCATCTCCTGCACGGCGAGGAACTCGGAGTTGCCGCCGAGCATGATGTCGGTACCGCGGCCGGCCATGTTCGTGGCGACGGTCACCGCGCCGAGTCGACCGGCCTGGGCGACGATCGCGGCTTCACGCGCGTGGTTCTTCGCGTTGAGGACCTCGTGCTTGACGCCCTTCTTCGCGAGGAGCTTCGACAGGTACTCGGACTTCTCGACGCTCGTGGTGCCGACGAGGACGGGCTGACCCTTCTCGTGGCGCTCGGCGATGTCGACCGCGACCTGCTCGAACTTCGCCTTCTCGTTCTTGTAGACGAGGTCGGTCTGGTCGATGCGCTGCATCGGCTTGTTCGTCGGGATCGGGACGACGCCGAGCTTGTAGGTCGACATGAACTCGGCCGCCTCGGTCTCGGCGGTACCGGTCATGCCGGAGAGCTTCTGGTACAGGCGGAAGTAGTTCTGCAGCGTGACGGTCGCGAGCGTCTGGTTCTCGGCCTTGACCTCGACGCCCTCCTTCGCCTCGATCGCCTGGTGGATGCCCTCGTTGTAGCGACGACCCATGAGGATGCGGCCGGTGTGCTCGTCGACGATGAGCACCTCGCCGTTCATCACGACGTAGTCCTTGTCCTTCTTGAACAGGGCCACGGCCTTGATCGAGTTGTTCAGGAAGGAGATCAGCGGCGTGTTCGCCGACTCGTACAGGTTGTCGATGCCGAGGTAGTCCTCGACCTTCTCGATGCCGGGCTCGAGGACACCCACGGTGCGCTTCTTCTCGTCGACCTCGTAGTCCTCGCCCGGGATCAGGCGGGTGGCGATCGACGCGAACTCGGTGAACCAGCGGTTCGCCTCGCCCGAGGACGGCCCGGAGATGATGAGCGGCGTGCGTGCCTCGTCGATGAGGATCGAGTCGACCTCGTCGACGATCGCGAAGTAGTGACCGCGCTGCACCATGTCCGACGCCTGCCACGCCATGTTGTCGCGCAGGTAGTCGAAGCCGAACTCGTTGTTCGTGCCGTACGTGATGTCTGCCGCGTACTGCTCGCGGCGCTCGGCCGGCGACTGGTTCGCGATGATGCAGCCGGTGGTCATGCCGAGCGCACGGAAGACGCGGCCCATGATCTCGGACTGGTACGACGCGAGGAAGTCGTTGACGGTGATGACGTGCACGCCGCGCGACGGGATCGCGTTGAGGTACGCGGCGGTCGTCGCGACGAGGGTCTTGCCCTCACCGGTCTTCATCTCGGCGATGTTGCCGAGGTGCAGGGCCGCGCCACCCATCAGCTGCACGTCGAAGTGCCGCATGCCGAGGGTGCGCTTGGCTGCCTCGCGGACGGCGGCGAACGCCTCCGGCAGCAGGTCGTCGAGGGACTCCCCGTTGGCGTAGCGCTCGCGGAGTTCCTTCGTCTCGTCCTGGAGCTCCTCGTCCGTGAGGCTCGCGAAGTCGTCCTCGAGGTCGTTGATGGCCGAGGCGTACGCCTTCAGCCGTCGGAGGGTGCGTCCTTCGCCGATGCGGAGGACCTTCTCCAGCACGTTTGCCACGTGAGCTCCTTACGGGGGTCGTCGCGCGCGACCTGCGCGATCCGAACAGCCAGTCATGCTAGCAACCCGGCGGAGCCGTGCGCTGGGAGGCCGACGGGCGTGCGCGGTCCACCGGACCGCGCACACCCGCGCATCAGGCCTCGGGGCTGGTCACGCGGCAGGTCACGCTACTGCGGCCGAGCGACTGCGCTCGTCGTCGGCACCCGCGTTCGCGGTGTCGACAGCTGCTGCTCCGGCGTCGCTGCCGTCCGCACCGCCCTCGTCGATGCCGATCACGCCGTAGTCCCAGCCCTTGCGGCGGTAGACGACGCTCGGACGCTTCGTCTCGGCGTCGACGAACAGGTAGAAGTCGTGGCCGACGAGCTCCATCCGGTAGAGCGCGTCGTCGACGGTCATCGGCGCCTCGGCGAAGACCTTGTGCCGGATGACCACGGGCGAGTACACCTCGGTGTCGTCGTCGTGCGCCTCCTCGACCACGGGGACCGCTCCGGTCGCGACGGTCTCGATCAGCCGTCCGTCGGCCGGTGTCACGCCCATGTGCTCGAACCCGGTCCCGGCGGCCTCGGCCACCGACGTCGGGCGGTGGCGTCCGCGGTGCACCTTGCGGCGGTCGCGGGCCCGGCGCAGCCGTTCGGTGATGCGGGCGAAGGCGAGGTCGAACGCCGCGTACTTGTCCGACGCCGCGGACTCGGCTCGCACCAGGGGTCCGGGGCCGATCAGGGTGAGCTCGACGCGGTCCTCGCCCTGGGCACCGCCGGACTTCTCGTTGTGGCGGCTGAGGCGCACCTCGAAGGCGAGGGCGCGGTCGGCGAGCACGTCGATCTTCTCGGACTTCTGTTCGACGTAGGTGCGGAATCGATCGGTGACCCCGACGTTCCGGCCCGTGATCGTCACGTCCATGTGGCGGCTCCCATCCGTACTTCGGCGCGTCGCCTCCATCCGGCGATCCCGAACGCCTTGCCGCGAGGCTAGACCCCCGACCCGGGCGGCGTCACGACCGACCGGCGGGTCGCACCGGACACCCACCGGACGCTCAGGCGTCACCGCCCGTCCACCCGGCGGCCACGTGCACCGGTCGTCGACCCGGTCGCGGGTGTCACTCCTCGACCTCGGCGAGCGCGACGCAGCGCACCACACGTCCGCCGGCCGCCCGGACCGCCCGCATGGCCTCGGCCATCGTGACGCCGGTCGTCACGACGTCGTCGACCACCACCACCTCGCGGCCCGTGACGTGTGCGGCGCGGAGGGTGCCCACCGTGGCCTCGACCCGTTCGAGCGCGGTCCGTTCCTTCTGCCCGTGGGCACGGTGCCCGGCGGCGGGCCCCGGGAGTCCGGTCGCCCGTGTCGGCGCGCGGACCCGACGGAGCGCTCCGCGGGGTGCACGGCAGGACCGCCGTCGTGCCCGGTCTGCCGAGTCGGCCCCGTGTGCCCGGCGCAGCAGCAGGACGACCGGGTCGAACCCGCGTCGCCGGGCACCGGTCCGCGACGGGGGCACCCGGACGAGCAGCGCGCCCGGTACGTCGGCCAGGGCGCGGTCGACGAGCGCGCCGAAACGGGGCGCGAGCACGGGGACGAGGTCGGTCCGGCCCCGCAGCTTCAGCTCGAGGACGAGTGCCCGGACCGTGTCGCGGTAGGCGAAGGCCGCGTCGAGCCTGACCCCGGCGACCAGCCGTCGCCGCTGGGGTTCCGCGGCGAGGGCCGAACGACAGCGCAGGCACACCGCACGGTCCGGTGCGCCGCACCCGACGCAGGCGACCGGGAGCACGAGCCCGAGCAGGGTGAGGAGGGCGTCCGCCCACCCCTGCGTCGGAGGTGCGGGGCACGGGGACCGGGGGCTCGTCGGGGACATGCGTCCATCCTCGGGACCGGCCGTCGTCCGGGGTGGGCCGACGGGGCGGGCGGTGGAGGAGCCTCCAGGCCGGGCCGCCTGTGCAGGGACGTGCGGTCAGCGCTGCGTTCCGAGCACGTCCGCGGTGACCCCCGTGGTGTCCCAGCGGCCGCCGGTGGACTGCAGGACCGTGCCGTCCGACATCCGCAGCAGCACCGATCCGCCGCTGCCGCCGGTGACGGACGCGGCCGTCCCGTCGGGCTTCGGCAGCGTCGTGGACTGGCCGCCGACCGTCGACCGGACGACCTCGGGACCGGTCTCCGTCTGCCCGACCGACACCACGTCGCTGTCGTTGACCCAAGCGGCGCCGACGGCGTCGCCGGTGGCAGCCTGCACGCGGACCGGTGGACCGAGCCCGGTGGGCGTGCGGTCACCGCTGCGGACGATCGCCATCACGTACAGGGCCGGCCCGTCGGACGTGTCGATGAGCGCGAGTGCCCGGGTGGAGTCGCGGGAGACCTGGAACGCGACCAGGCGACCGCGCGGCAGCGTCGTGGTGACCTGGTGCGGGTCCCCGCCGAGTCCGTACGCGGTGACCCGGCTGGTGTCACCGCCCTGACCGACCCAGACGAACCCGAGGTCGTCCAGGGTCGGCGGGACGAGCCCCTCGGTCGCATCGACGCGCAGTGCGTCCCGACCCCGGACGACGACCACACCGCTGGCGTTGCCGACCGCGGCGACCGCGCCCGAGGCGGACAGCGAGAACGACTGCGGGTCGAGCGCGGCGATCGTCGCGCTCGCGTCCCCGCCGAGCTCGGCGACCCGCCCGTTCGAGGTCGCGTACCCGACCTCGTCGTCGCGGTCGACGAGCGGCCGCGGGTCGACGTCGGGGTTGAGCCGAGCCTGCGTGCCCTGCTGCTCCGGCAGGGAGAACGTGGCGCCCTCGATGGTGATCGAGACGGACGACACGGAGGCGACCGACGCGAGGGAGCGGGTCAGCTGCTCGCGCATGCGCAGCCGGTCGTCGTTGCTGGCGCGCAGGGCGTCGCTCGACAGGTCGACGAGCGCCGAGCCGTTCTCGATCGTGACCGCGTTGAGCGAGAGCTGCGTGCCCTCCGGGAAGGCGGACACGACGGCGCCCTTGAGCCAGTCGGACGGCCCGGCGAGCAGCGCGCTCGCGATGCGCGTGCTCGTGGAGGACCGGGCGAGGAACCAGCGCTCGTCCGGCACGAGGTACCGGTACGTGGGGTCGAAGAAGTAGAGCGCGTGCTGCTGGAACTGCGACTCGAAGCTCACGGGCGTGAGGATGATGCCGTCGGGGGCGTAGGCGATGCGCCACTCGCCGTCCTCGCGGACGAACTGGAAGGTCAGGGTCGACGTCGTCGGCCGGACCGCCTGGGTGTACTCGCCGTCGGCGTCGACGGTCGCGCTGGCGGTCAGCGTGTAGGTGAGCTCGCGGTCGGCGACGCGGTCGATCGCACCGCTCCCCTGCAGGACGGTGACGCCGCGCCGGGGGTTCCACTTCTGCGCGAAGCCCTTCGCCAGGAACTCCCGGGCGGTGCCGTAGTCGTCCTGTGCTCCCGTGCCGGCCGCGACGAAGCCGCGCAGGATCGCGGTCTGGTCGGCGCCGGCGACCGGACGGTCCGGGCGGAGCTCGAAGCCGGAGATCGCCTCGTCCTTCACCGACTGCCCGGTGCGCACGCCGCCGCCGGTGGGGATCGCCGCGCAGGCCGTCAGGGCGACGACGGTGAGGGCCGCGAGCGTCGTCGCGACGAGGGTCCGCAGTCGTGCACGCATCAGTGGTCCTCCCGCACGGCCCGTGGTCCGTCGTAGGTCTCGTCGAGTTCGGGCAGCGGGATCGCCGAGGTCGCGGTGCCGAGCGACTCGCCGCGAGGGAGCGTCAGCACGAAGGTCGAGCCCTCGCCCGGCCGCGACCAGACGTCGATCCGCCCGCCGTGCAGGTTGGCGTCGCCGAGGGAGATCGCGAGACCCAGCCCGGTCCCGCCGATGGTGCGCTTGCGGCTGGGGTCGGCACGCCAGAAGCGGTCGAAGACTCGCGCAGCGTCCTCCGGCGGCATGCCGACGCCCTGGTCGCGCACGGCGATCGCGACGGAGCGTGAGTCGCTGTCGACGACGACCTGGACGGGCTTCGCGTCACCGTGCTCGATCGCGTTGCCGACCAGGTTGCGGAGGATCCGCCGGATGCGCTTCGCGTCGAGCTGCATCGTGGTGTGCCCGCCGGGGGTGACGAGCTGCAGGTCGACGCCGGCGCGCTCGGCGAGCGGGCGGAACTCCTCGACGATGTCGGCGGCGAGCGCGGCGGGCACGACCGGCTCGGTGTCGAGCTGCACGGCCTGGGCGTCGTAGCGGGAGATCTCGAGCAGGTCGGCGAGCAGCAGCTCGAAACGTTCGACCTGGGTGTGCAGGAGCTCGGCGGACCGGCTCACCGACGGCTCGAAGGCGTGCCGCGAGTCGTAGAGCATGTCGCCGGCGAGCCGGATCGTGGTGAGCGGGGTGCGGAGCTCGTGGGAGACGTCGGACACGAAGCGCTGCTGCACGCGCGAGAGCTCGGCGAGCTGGGTGATCTGCCGACTGACGGCGTCCGCCATGTCGTTGAAGCTGCGCGCCAGGATCGCGATGTCGTCGTGACCGCGGACCGGGATGCGTTCGTCGAGCCGTCCGGCGGCGATCTTGCGACTGGTCTCGGCGGCGCCGCGGATGGGCACGACGACGAGCCGCACCACGAGCGAGGTGACGAGCGCGATGAGGACGATGAGGGCGACGCCACCGACCGAGAGCGTCTGCGACACGAAGTCGAGGGTCTGCTGCGCGTCGGACAGGTCGTACACGATGTAGAGCTCGTACTGGCCGGCGCTCGGCACCTGGAGCACGGACCCCACCGCCAGGCCGGGCTCGCGTCGGCCCCCGTCGTCGAGCTGCACGGGCTGCAGGCTGAGCCGGCCGGTGTCCTTCGCGACCTCGCGCCGGAGGTCGTCGGTGATGACGGCGTCCGGGAAGCCCTGGCTCGCCAGGTTCTGCAGCGTCTGCGGCGTCGACTGACCCGGTGTCCGCTCGATGGCGATGCTCGTGCCGCCCGGGCTCGTCGTGTTCGACAGGATCGCCTGCTGCGCCTCGCTCTGCAGGGTCTCGAGCTCGGTCTGGTTGTTGTCCTCGGCCGCGGTCGCGGCGTCGAAGATGCCCTGCGCGACGATGGTCGCCCGTGCTGACTCCGACTCGATCTGGTCGCGACGCTGCGCGTAGACGTTGTTCGAGATGCTGATCATGACCGCGGTCCCGATGACCGCGACCGCCAGGCCGGTCGTCGCGACCGTGATCGCGACGCTCCGGACCATGAGCGATCGGCGCCACAGCCACGCGACGGCGTACCAGCCGCGACGGATCCACCGGCGGAGCCGACGCCGGAGCCAGGCGGCACGACCGTACGGGCGGCGCCGGCCGGACGACCCCTTCGAGGTCGGGACCTGCGCCGACGAACCCTGTACGGAGGAACCGTGCACCGACCGCTCCTGCGCAGCCGACGGACGGACCGACGGGCCGTCCGACCGGTCGCCGTCCGACCGGCCGCCGTCCCCGGGCCGCGTGGCAGCCGCATCCGACCCGGTCACGGCCGGATCCAGCCCGGTCGCGTCCGGGTCCGGCCCGGTGGCGTCCGGGTCCGACGACACCGGCGGCACGGTGCTCAGGCCCCTCCGGCCCGGTAGCCGACACCGCGCACGGTCGTGACGATCTTCGGGTTGTCCGGGTCGTGCTCGATCTTGGCGCGGAGCCGCTGCACGTGCACGTTCACGAGCCGGGTGTCCGCCTTGTAGTGGTAGCCCCAGACCTGGTCGAGCAGCATCTCCCGCGTGAACACCTGGTTCGGCTTCTCGGCGAGCGCGCGGAGCAGGTCGAACTCGAGCGGCGTGAGCGCGATCACGGTGTCACCGCGACGGACCTCGTGCGCGGCGACGTCGACGGTCAGGTCGCCCGCGTGCAGCACCGAGGCGTCGCCGGCCGTCGGACGGAGTCGCGTCTTGATGCGCGCGACGAGCTCCTTCGGGTTGAACGGCTTCACGACGTAGTCGTCGGCACCGTTCTCGAGGCCCGCGACGACGTCGGCGGTGTCGCCCTTCGCCGTCAGCATGATGATCGGGGTACCGCTGTCCGCACGGATCCGCTTGCACACCTCGATGCCGTCGATCCCGGGGAGCATCACGTCGAGCAGCACGAGGTCGGGCTTCGTGCTGTGGAACGTCTCGACGGCGTCGTTGCCGTCGGCGCTGAACTCCGGCTCGTAGCCCTCGGAACGGAGGACGATGCCGATCATCTCGGCGAGGGCCTGGTCGTCGTCGACGACGAGGATGCGCGGTGTCATGTGCGTGGACTCCGTGTGGCGGGCGGGAGGTGCCGGACCGGCACCCACTGGTCACGATAGCCGAGCACCCGTCGAGCAGGGTCCGTGCGCCATGATGGGGGTGGTCGCGCGTTCCGCTGCGCGGCCCGAGCACGATCGAGGGGGGCGGCGATGGCCGACTGGCAGGTTCCGGGTTCCGGCGGGGGCGACGACCGGACGGGAGGCCCGTCCCACCCCACGGGGCAGCCGTCGCCCGGTGGGTGGCCGGCCCAGCAGCCGTGGCCGGGTGCGCAGGCCGGTCCGGGTCCGCAGGCCGGTCCGGGTCCGCAGGACGGTCCGGCTCCGCAGGGCTGGTCGCAGCAGGGGTGGCAGCAGCAGGCCGGTCCGGGGCGTCCCGGGTCCGGTCCGCAGCGTCCGGTCGTGCCGCTCCGACCGCTCGGCCTCGGGGACGTGCTCGCCGGCGCCTTCACGGTGTTCCGCCGCAACCCGCGCGTCCTGCTCCTCTGGAGCCTGCTCCTCAGCGGTGTGCTCGGACTCCTCGCGACGCTGGCGAGCACCTTCGGCCAGCAGGCGCTGCAGGGCCGACTGACGTCGGCGGTCGACGCTGGCGGCAGCGGTGCCGAGGACGTCGTCGCCGGGTCCGTCACGCTCTTCGTCGTCCTCTCCGTCGGACTGCCCTTCCTCGCGTACCTGGGTCGGGCGTTCCTCGTCGCGCCGGTCGCGGCCGACACCGGGCAGCGCATCCTCGGACGGCGGGCGAGCCTCCGCGGCCTCTGGGCGCTCCTCGCCGGTCGTCGGTGGCCCGTCCTGGCGTGGATCCTGCTGCAGCTCGCCGCGGGTCTGGTCCTCGGGGCGGTCTTCGTGTCGATCGCCGTCGGCATGGTGGTCGGCCTGGCCGCGGGTCGCGCCGGCGTCGGCGGGTACGTCGGCGCGTTCTTCCTGTTCGCACTCGGTGCCCTCGTCCTGATCGTCTGGCTCGGGACACGGTTCGCCTTCACAGTCCCCACGATCGCGCTCGAGGGTCGCAGCGTGTTCTCCGCCGCCGCGCAGTCGTGGCGGCTCACCCGCGGGACCTTCTGGCGCACGTTCGGCATCGTGCTGCTCGTGCAGGTCGCCTTCGGCATCGCGGGCTCGATCGCGTCGATCCCGCTGACGTTCGGCACCGCGCTCGCCGTCGGCGCCTTCGACCCACTCGGGCAGACCGGCACCGCCGGCGGTGTCGGCGCCGGCGCCGTCGTCGCCGTCGTGCTCGGCGCGCTGCTGTCGATCGCCGTGCAGTGCGTCACCGACGTGCTCAGCGCCTCGGTCCTGACCTTCCTCGCGGTCGACCGCCGCATCCGCACCGAGGCGCTCGACCAGCGCATCGCGTCCCACCTGGAGACCGGCGAGCCGACGGACCCGTTCGCACCGGCACCCGCGGTCCCCGCGCTCCGTGGCCGGGACGACCGGGTCCCGGTCAGCAGTGGCCGACGCAGCAGCAGTGGCCAGCGCAGCCCCAGCAGCAGTGGCCAGCGCAGCCCCAGCAGCAGTGGTCAGCGCAGCCCCGACAGCGGCCCGGGCAGCCGCAGCAGGAGTCGCCGGGGCAGCAGCAGTGGCCCGGGCAGCAGCAGTGGCCGGGCGGCTCGTGACGCTCGGCCCCGACGAGGCACGCCGGCTGCTCGAACGCGAGCTCGAACGCCCCGACTACGACGGAGCGCGGGCGACCTGGTGGGACCGGGCGTCCCGACAGCTGCTCGAGTGGCTCGGGTCGTTCCGCCCGGGCGGCGGCCTGGACTCCCCCGCGTTCGGACAGTCCGTGCTCTGGATCGCGGTCGTGGTGCTCGTCGCGGTCGTGGTCGTCGTGGTCGTCGCCAGGGGGCTGCCCCGGCGGCGCGCCCGCACCGCCCGGTCGAACGACGGCAGCGTCTTCGACGACGACGACCTGCGCTCCGCCCGCGAACTCGGCGACGCCGCCCGGTCCGCCCTGCGCGCCGGTGAGTGGTCCGCCGCGGTGCTCGACGGCTACCGTGCCATCGCTCGCGGACTCGCCGAACGCGATCTCGTCCACGAGGTACCCGGTGCCACCGCACGCGCCGTCGCCGGACGCGCGGGCCCGTGGTTCCCGGAGCACGCGGACCGCATCGACCGGGCGGCACGGTCCTTCGACGACGTCCGGTACCTCGGAGCCGCGGCCGACGAGACCACCGCCCGCTCGGTCCTCGACACCGAGGCATCGGTCCGCACCACACGTCCCGCGACCGAGCCCGCGGTCCCGACGTGAGCACCGCCACGACCCCGACCTCCGTCGTCCGCTCCCCCGGGCGCACCGGTCGCGTGGTCTTCTGGATCGTCATCGTCCTCGTGTGCCTGCTGCTCGCCGGGCTCACGGCCGCGGTGCAGTCGTCCACCGGACCGACCCGTGAGCCGCTCGATCCCGGGTCGACGACAGCGAGCGGCGCGCGGGCACTCGTGCGCGTGCTCGAGCAGCGCGGCACCCGGGTGGACGTGGTCGACCGCGTCGACGACCTCGACCGGTCCGAGCTGGACGGTGCGACGGTCCTGGTCGACGACTCGGCCGGCGCCCTCGACGCCGCGGTCGCACGTCGCCTCGGTCGGTCGGCCGAGCACGTCGTGCTGCTGACCACCGACCGGGCCGCGCTCGACGCGCTGGGCCTCGACGTGGTCCCCGCCGGGCCCGTCCTCGGGGACGCCACCGTAGCGACGAGCGGGTGCGCCGTCCCGGCCGTGGCCGCCGCGGGGCGCCTCACCGTGACCGGCCAGGGCTACCGGACGTCGTCGGACGGACCGGCCCCGACGGGCACGGACCTCTGCGTGACGACCGGCAGCGGGGACGACCGCGTCGCCGGCATCGTCCGGACCGCCACCCCGGCCGGGGACGTCACGCTGGTCGGCACGACGGGCGCGCTGCGGAACGACACCATCACGACCGCGGGCAACGCCGCCTTCGCGCTCGACCTGCTCGGGTCCGGTGACCGGCTCGTCTGGTACACGCCGACACGCACCTCGGCCGACGCTGCGCCCACCATCGGCTCGCTCGCCCCGCCGTGGGTGCCCGGCGCCCTGCTGCTGCTCGGCCTCGTCGCGGTCGCGGCCGGCGTCTGGCGAGGGCGTCGACTCGGGCCGCTCGTCGTCGAGCGGATGCCCGTCGTCGTCCGTGCCTCCGAGACGACCGAGGGACGCGCACGGCTCTACGCCAGGACGCGTGACCGGACCCACGCGCTCGACACCCTCCGGCTCGCCGCACTCCGTCGGATCGGGCACCGACTCGGCCTCCCCCGCGGGACCCACGTCGACGAGGTGGTGCGCGCCGCGGCCCGTGCGACCGGCCGTCCCCCCGCCGCCGTCGGCGCCGTCCTGGTCGGCGGTCCGACGACCGACGACCGGGCACTCCGCGACGGCGCGACGGCCCTCGACGAGCTGGAGCGGGCCGTCCGCACCGCGACCGGCGCCCCCGACCCGCACCCCACCACCCGCACGCCCCACCGCAACAGACGAGGAGCACGATCGTGACCGATCCGTCACCCGCTCAGGAACCGACCGGACACGACCCGGACGGGACGGCCCCGACCGGCACGGCGCAGCCGACCGGCAGCTCGGACGCGCTCCGGGACGCCTTCGGTCGGCTCCGCGCCGAGGTCGGCAAGGCCGTCGTCGGTCAGGAGGGCGCCGTCTCCGGCATGATCGTCGGGATCCTCGCGCAGGGCCACGTGCTGCTGGAGGGCGTCCCCGGCGTCGCGAAGACGCTGCTCGTGCGCAGCCTCGCGGCGGCGATGTCGCTCGACACCAAGCGCATCCAGTTCACCCCCGACCTGATGCCCGGCGACGTCACCGGGTCGCTGGTGTTCGACGCGTCCACCGGCACGTTCCCGTTCCGCGAGGGCCCCATCTTCACGAACGTGCTCCTCGCCGACGAGGTCAACCGCACGCCGCCGAAGACGCAGTCCGCCCTGCTCGAGGCCATGGAGGAACGGCAGGTCAGCGTGGACGGCGCGGCACGCCCGCTGCCCGACCCGTTCTTCGTCGCCGCGACGATGAACCCGATCGAGTTCGAGGGCACGTACACGCTGCCGGAGGCGCAGCTCGACCGCTTCCTGATGAAGCTCACGCTCGACGTGCCCCCGCGGGACGTCGAGTGGCAGGTGCTCCGCCGCCACGCGGACGGCTTCGTCCCGCGGGACGTCCGGTCCGCCGGCGTCCGACCGGTGCTCGGCGTCGACGAGGTCCTGGCGGCGCAGCGGGCCGTCCGTGCGGTGGGCGCACGCGACGACGTCCTGGCCTACGTGGTCGACCTCGCCCGCGCCACCCGGCAGGCCCCGTCCGTCCGTGTCGGCGTGAGCCCCCGCGGTGCGACGGCGCTCCTCGCCGCCGCGAAGGCCTGGGCGTGGCTCACCGGCTACGACGCGATCACGCCCGACCACGTGCAGGCGATACTCCTGCCGGTCTGGCGGCACCGGCTGCGCGTGGCCGCGGACGCCGAGCTCGAGGGCGTCGGGGCGGACGGCGTGCTGCAGCAGGTCGTCGAGCAGGTCCGGGTGCCGTTCTAGTGGCGGTCTCCGGGAGGTTCGTCGCACTCCTGGCCGTCGCGATCGTCCCCACGGTGCTGCTCGGCAGCGCCCGGGCCGGCGTGGCCTGGGTCGTCGTCGTGGTGCTCGCCGCCGGCCTCGACGTCCTGCTCGCCGCCGACCCGCGAGCGGTCCGCATCGAACGACGGATGCCGCACCTGGCCCGTCGGGGCAGCACCACCGAGGGGACCCTCGTCCTGGCGAACGAGGGGCGGCGGCCGCTGCGCGCCCTCGTCCGGGACATGTGGGAGCCCTCCGCCGGTCACGAGCCGAACCGGATCCGGATGACCGTCCCGGCCGGGGAGCGCCGGGTCGCCCGGGTCCGCTTCACGCCCTTCCGCCGCGGTCGTCGCGCCAGCACCGGGGTCGCCGTCCGCTCCACCGGTCCGCTCGGGCTCGCCGCCCGGCAGGCCGTCCTGGTCGCGCCCGGCGAGCTGGTCGTCACACCGCCCTTCCGGTCGCGGCGGCACCTGCCCTCGCGGCTCGCCCGACTCCGCGAGCTCGACGGCGAGACCACCCTGCAGCTCCGCGGGCACGGTACCGAGTTCGACTCCCTGCGCGACTACGTGCGCGGCGACGACGTCCGCTCGATCGACTGGCGGGCGACCGCCCGGCGGCAGGACCTGGTCGTCCGGACCTGGCGACCCGAGCGCGACCGGCGCGTCGTCGTCGTGGTCGACGCTGGGCGTGCCGGTGCCGGACGCGTGGAGGACGAACCGCGACTCGACACCGCCATCGAGTCCGCCCTGCTCCTCGGCGCCCTCGCCACCGCCGCCGGTGACCGGGTCGACCTGGTCGTGCTCGACGACACCGTCCGCGACCGGGTGCACGGCGCGACGCGGACCGACGTCGTGCGGCGCTTCGGTGAACGGCTCGCGCTCGCCGAACCCGGGCTCGCCGCGACGGACTGGTCCGCGGTGCCGGGCGTCGTCGACCAGGTGACGACCTCACGAGCGTTCGTCGTGCTCCTGTCGAGCCTGGACTCGGTCGGGGCGTCCGCCGACCTGCTCGCGGTGCTCCCCCGGCTGACGCGGCGGCACGCCGTCGTCGTGACGAGCATCGCCGATCCGGCCGTCGAGCGGATGGCGAGCGGGAAGCCGGAGCCGGACCACGACGGACCGGAGCGGCGGGGCGGGCGGGTGTCACGCCTCCCGGTCGGATCGGGTGCCGAACGCGACGTGTACCGACGGGCGGCCGCGGAACGCACCCTGCTCGACGCCGACGGCGTCGGGGACGTCGCGCGCCGGGCCGGTGCCGAGGTCGTCCGCGGTGACCCCACGGCGGTGCCGCCGGCCGTCGCCGACGCCTACATCCGCGCCAAGGCCGGCGGGCGACTCTGAATCGCGGGCGGCGGCTCAGCCGGCGGTGAGGGCGGTCGCGCCGCGCTCGAACTCCTCAACGTCGCCCCGCTCACCCGCGCGGTACGCGCGGCCGCCGAGCACCCACTGGTACCAGAGCACCGCGGCCAGTGCGACCGTGCCGATGCCGATCTTCACCGGCCACGGCCAGTCCTGGCGGGTCACCACGCCCTCGACCAGGCCGGAGAGCAGCAGGGTGAGTGCGAGGCCGACCGCGACCGTGAGGAGCGCCCGGCCGTCCTCGGCCAGGGCCTGCGCCCGGGTGCGTGCACCGGGGGCGATCCACGACCAGCAGATCATCAGCCCGGCGGCACCGGCGAGGAACACCGAGTACAGCTCGAGCTGACCGTGCGGAGCGATCCAGAGGAAGAAGTCGCCGAGCCGCCCCTGCGAGTGCATGATCGCGGCGGACACCCCGAGGCTCACCGCGTTCTGGATGATCGACACGGGCACGTAGAGCCCGGTGATGCCGAAGGCCACCATGCGGGCGGCGATGAACGCGTTGTTCGACCACACCTGCGCGGTGAAGGCTCCCAGGCCGTGGTCCGAGTAGTACGCCTGGAAGTCCTCGGTCGCGTACTGCCGCAGGGCCTCGGGCGTGCCGAACGTCGCGACGGCGCCCGGGGTCGAGGCGATCCACACGCCGACGATCGCGCTGATCGCCACGGTCGCCGCCGCCACCCAGATCGTCACCCAGCGGATGCGGTACAGCGCCGCCGGCAGGTGCCGTGCGAAGAAGGTCGTGACGGCGGTCAGTGGGTCGACCGGTGTGCCGGTGAAGCGGAGGCGCGCGCGGAACAGCGTGCGGGACAGCCGGTCGCCCGCCGGGGAGCCCGGTGCCACGCCGCGGATCCGCGCGAGGTCGGTCGCCACCTCCTGGTAGCCGCTGACGAGCCGGTCCGCGTCCGCACCCGACCCGTGCCGGGCCCGGGCGAGCCGGTCGACCTCGTCCCAGCGGTCGCCGTGCACCGCGCTGTAGGCCTCCAGGTCCACGTGCCTCCCCCGATCGTGCACACCGCGCCCCGTCGGGACCCGGTCACGACAGAATGATCCCATGGGGAAGACGCGCGTGCCACGCGACCTGTCCGACGCCCGCTTCGGCGGGGCGCTCGACGAGACCACCGACGAGCTCGTCGTCGGCGAGGCCGTCGCGCTCGACGTGCAGCCGGCCGGCATCGCGCTGCGGCTCGCGGCGGCGCTGCTCGACGGCGCGTGCCTCGTGGTGCTGCTCGCCATGCTGCTCTTCGGGCTCCTGCGCTCGTTGCCGGCCGGCACCGACGCGGTGTGGATCCTGCCCGTCGGGATCGTCTCCGGCGTCACCGTGCTCGTGCTCGTCCCGGCGGGCGTCGAGGCGGTCACGCGGGGCAAGAGCGTCGGGCGTTGGGCCGCCGGCACCCGGGTCGTGCGGGTGGACGGCGGGGCGATCGGCTTCCGGCACGCCTTCACGCGCGCGCTGGTCGGGCTGCTCGAGCTCTGGTCCACCCTGGGGTCCGTGGCGCTCGTCGTCGCGCTCTTCGGTTCACGGCCCCGGCGTCTCGGCGACCTGCTCGCCGGGACCTTCGTGCAGCACGAACGCGGAGCACGGCGGCGGGACGTGGAGGTGCTCCTGCCGGTCGAGCTCGTGCCGTGGGCGGCGGTGGCGGACGTGTCGGCGCTCCCGCAGCGGTTGGAGGACCGGCTCGGCGCGTTCTTCCGGTCGGTCGGCGACCTGCGTCCCGAGGCCCGCGAGGCCACGGCGCGCACGCTCGCTGCGGCCGCGGCGGAGTACGCGTCGCCGGTGCCCGACGTCCACCCCGAGGTGTTCCTCGCCGGCGTGGTCGCGGTACGGCGGGAGCGCGACGTGCGGGCACTGCGGGCCCGGGCGGCGCTGCTCGACGGCGCGGCGGCGGTCGCGGGGGCGCGGCCGCCGGGCTTCCCGCGCTGACGCGCCGCCGCGCTCCCACCGCAGCGACGGCAACGGCGACGGCGACGAACCAGGGATCCGACATCGAACCGGCACCCGGCCCTGGTTCGGTGTCGGAAGCGTGGTTCGACGCCCCCGGCCGTCTCAGTAGCGGTAGTGGTCCGGCTTGTACGGGCCCTCGACGGGGACGCCGATGTACGCCGCCTGCTCCGGCCGGAGCGCGGTCAGCCGCACCCCGAGCGCGTCGAGGTGCAGACGTGCGACCTTCTCGTCCAGGTGCTTCGGCAGCACGGACACCCCCGTCGGGTACTCCTCGCGCTTCGTGTGCAGCTCGATCTGCGCCAGCACCTGGTTCGTGAACGAGGTGCTCATCACGAACGACGGGTGCCCGGTCGCGTTGCCGAGGTTCATCAGCCGCCCCTCGCTGAGCACCAGGACGGAGCGGCCGTTCGGCAGTCGCCACTCGTGCACCTGCGGCTTGATCTCGACCTTCTCGACCCCCGGCAGCGTCTCGAGCCCCGCCATGTCGATCTCGTTGTCGAAGTGCCCGACGTTGGCGACCACCGCGAGGTGCTTCAGCGCGAGCACCTCGTCAACCCCGACGACCCCCAGGTTGCCGGTGCAGGTCACGACCACGTCGACCTCGCCGGCGACGTCCGCGAGGCGCGCCACCTGGTAGCCGTCCATCGCCGCCTGCAGTGCGCAGATCGGGTCGACCTCGGACACGATCACCCGGGCTCCCTGACCCCGCAGCGCCTCCGCCGCGCCCTTGCCGACGTCGCCGTACCCCACGACGAACGCGACCTTGCCCCCGATGAGCACGTCCGTCGCACGGTTCAGGCCGTCGGGCAGCGAGTGTCGGATGCCGTACTTGTTGTCGAACTTCGACTTCGTCACCGAGTCGTTCACGTTGATCGCCGGGAAGCGCAGCTCGCCCTTCCGCGCGAGCTCGTACAGGCGGTGCACGCCGGTCGTCGTCTCCTCGGTGACGCCCTGCACCTCGGCCGCGATGCGGGTCCACCGGTCGGAGGACCGCTCGAGCGACGCGGCGACGGTCCCGAGCACGATGCGCCACTCGGCGCTCGCGTCGGCACCGGGCTCCGGCGCGCGGCCCGCCGCCTCGGCGTCGGCACCGGTGTGCAGCAGCATCGTCGCGTCACCGCCGTCGTCCAGGATCAGGTTCGGTCCCGTCCACGACTCCCCCGCGGCCGCGGCCTCGGCGCTCCAGTCGAAGATGCGGTCGGTGCACCACCAGTACTCGTCGAGCGTCTCGCCCTTCCACGCGAAGACCGGCACGCCCGCTGGTGACGCCGGCGTCCCCGTCGGACCCACTGCGACGGCCGCGGCGGCCTCGTCCTGCGTGGAGAAGATGTTGCAGCTCGCCCAGCGGACCTGCGCCCCGAGGGCGACGAGGGTCTCGATGAGGACCGCGGTCTGCACCGTCATGTGCAGGGAACCAGCGATGCGCGCACCGGCGAGCGGCTGCGACGCACCGAACTCCTCACGCAGGGCCATCAGCCCCGGCATCTCGTTCTCGGCCAGGCGGATCTGGTGGCGACCCGCCTCGGCGAGGGCGAGGTCGGCGACGCGGAACGGGGCGACGGTGCTGGTCTCGGTCGACATGGCGCCAGTCTCGCACGCCGGGAGGCGCGGATCGTCAGCCGACGTCACGGACGCGGGGTGGGCCTCCAGACCGCACCGCGTCCCGACGACCGGACCGGCTCACGCCCGTCGGACGGATCGTGCCCCGGACAGGGTGCGATCGCGGTCCCGGTCAGTCGGACGGAGCCGCGTCCCGTCGGATCGGCTCGCGACGGACGACGTCCCAACCACGGGGCACCCGCAGGCGGGCCGCGTGCCGGGCGCAGAGGTCGTAGCCGTGCGGCTCCACCCGCGTCGACAGGGGCCCGACGACCACCATCGAGTCGCCGTAGTCGTACGTCAGGGTCGCCGACGCGCTCGCGCCACAGGCGACCTTGCTGCAGATCCGTACGTCCATACCGGCACCGACCCTACCGGTCGGAGGGACGCGGCCGCCGGACGGGCCCGGTGCCGCGCTCCGTCGCGCGCCCGCCGCGTACGATGGCGGGATGCGCCGGAAGCACCCCACCGTGACCCCCGTCGACCGTGCCCGCGGTCGTTCCCGGCACGGACGCGGTGGCCGCTCGAGCGTGACCGGACCGGACCTGGCACCGGTGATCACCCGCGCCGAGACCTTCGACCGGATCGTCGGGGACACCGCGCACTACCTCGTCGGGCTGTGGCCGGACGAGCTCGCGGGCGTCGTGTTCCAGGTGGCCGACATGCCCACCGACCAGACGCTGCCGGACCGGCTGCCCCGGTGGCGGGTGGACCGCGACGGTCGACGGGTCACCCTGTTCCGCGTCCCCGTCGAGCGGGTCACGCGGAGCCCGGAGAAGGACGACACCGATCGCCGGGTCATCGTCGAGACCGCGGTGTTCCGCGCGGTGGGCGAGCTGATCGACAAGGATCCGTGGGACCTGGCGCCGGACCGCTACCGCCACTGGTGACCGACCGTTGCCCCCGCTGGTGGTGATCCAGCGTCAGGGGTAGACGCGCAGCGGCGTGGACACCTCGGTCGCCGGTCGGACGGGGAACCCGCCGATGCCGTCGTCCGCGTCGTAGCTGACGCCCGCGACGAGCCCCTCGGCGCCCGTCAGCACGAGCTGCGTCGACACCGGTACCTGCACGGTGGCCGTGCTGCCGGAGGCCACGTCGACCTCCTGCTCGCGGTCCCCGGACGTGATCGTGACGGTCGCGTCCGTCCGGGTCGGGTTGACCAGGTTCATCCGCGCGCCGCCGCCCGGCGCGACCGCCGTGACGACCCGGTCGCCGAGCGGCTCCGCCGACGCGAACCAGCCGAGGTCGCTCCGGCCGTCGTCGGTCGGCTTCGTGGTGCGGGCACCGGCGACGAGCGGTTCGGTCGACGTCACCGTGAACGAGTACCGCCCGTCCGGGAAGTCGTCGAGGGAGACGTCCGTGACGACGCCCGGCTCGGCCGTCGCGTTGACGGTCGACCCGCCGCCGTCCGCGGTCGTGATCCCGACGGTCACCCGCGCTGCGCGGTCGCCCGGCACGAACAGGCGGAGCACCGGAGCGGCGTCCTCGGTGTCGTCGCCGCGCTGCGCCTCCTCGGCACCGCGCAGCACGACCGCGGGGATCACCTGCGTCCGCGAGGGTGCGGCACCGCCGGAGACGACGTCGTAGCCGCCCGGGGTCAGCGTCCGCACGATGCTCTCCTGCATGTGGGCGACGATCTGTCCGCCGGACGAGGTCACGTGCACCACCGTCGAGCCCTGGTCGGAGACGAACCCGGACAGCGGCACGACCTTCTGCGTGTTCGGCGCCACCACGATGCCGGTCGTCCCGGGCGCCTGCACGGTGCCGGAAGCGTCGAAGACGTCGAGGTCCACCGTCGCGTTGACGTCGGTCGGGTTCGACAGCGTGACCAGGCTCGTCCGTCCGGTCTCGGTCGAACCGCCGACCAGCCACGTCGACTGACCCGGGTCGTCGCAGGACGCCGCGCCGAAGCCGACGAGATCGCCCGAGGAGACGCTCTGCGACGTGCTGCCGGCCACCTGCGGCGTGCGGTCGCCCGCCGGCGCGGTGAGCAGCTGCGGGTCGCTGCCACCGGTGGTGGACGGTCCGAGCGTCGACCGGTCGACGGTGCTGCCGGTGGTGCCCGTCGCGACCTGCGACGACCCGACGGTGCTCGCCGTCGTCGCGTCGTTGCCGGACTCGTCGGACAACCGCAGCGCGCTGCCGGCGCACACGCGTTCGGCGTCGGCGGGGACGGGCGTCACGAGCCGACCGGCCGGGCGCACGGGGGTGCTCTCGGTCCCGATGGCGTGCGCGGCGGTCACGGCGCCGGCGGCCACCACCACGGCGACCGCGGTGGCGGTGCCGCGGACGACCCACCGTCGGACGGACCGGTGCTCGGTGCTCATTCGTCGCGCTCCTCGTCGAAGGTGGTGGCGGGCTCCTCGGCCTCGATCACGTTCGAGGTCGCGCGGCGTCGGCGCGGTGCGGTGGGCACGGCGAGCAGGGCCGCTGCGCCGAAGACCACGCCGAGCACGACGAGGTACAGCACGTGCGTCGCCTGCGTCGCGGCGGAGCCGGTGGACACCCGGTCGACGTCGCCCTCGTAGTGGAAGAGCCGGCCGGACGTGGTCTCACCGATGCTCGTGAAGCGGGCGTCCTGCCCGATCGCCCCGGCGGCCCGGTCGTGGACCTGCTGCGCGGCGTCGGCGCTCGGGCCGTCGTCGAGCAGCACGAACGAGATGCCGAGCTCGCGCAGCGCCGGCTCGGGGTCGTAGCCGCTGCGGCTGGCGAGGTTGCCGGCCAGGGTGGCCAGCTGCGCGCCCGACCGACTGAGACGCAGCGCGGTGGAGTCGAGGGTCGTCTGGTCGTCGAGCGTCGAGCCCTGCCCCCGCTCGAGCGACACCGCGAGCGAGCCGTCGGTCTGCGGTTCGACCACGATCGTGCCGACGTCCGGGTTGGCCTGCGCCTCCGCGTTCACGTAGGCGCTCAGGACCCGTCCCGTGGTGGGCTGCAGGAGGGTGTCGCCGAGGGTGGACGCGGCGAAGGCCGGCGTGACCGCGACCCCGGCGAACACCGCGGCGACGAGTGCGGCGGCCGGGGCGGTCCGCGGGAGGACGTCGATGCCGATCGACGCGGCGAGCACGATGCCGAGGGCCATCACGGAGAGTGCGCTGCCGGGCCAGACGATCGTCGAGGTCGACCCGACCCCGGTGACGGTGAGGTGCGTGGCACCGAAGGCGGTCGCGTAGCCGAGGAGCGCCAGCAGGAGCGCCGCGCCGGCGACGGCCCAGCGGTGCCCGAGGAGCGCCCCCACCGCCAGCAGGACGACCGGCAGCGCGAGCACGGCCATCGCGACCGGCAGCACGGTCGCGGCGAGCCCGAGGGGGGAGGTCGCGGGGAGCCAGCCGCTCCAGTCGGGCAGCGGCTGGCCGATCGCGAGTTGCAGTGCCGAGGGAGCGCGCGTGGCCGACGGGACGCCCGGATCGGCGAACACCGCGAGGGGGTTGCCCCGGGCGACCTGCGCCAGGACGAGCGGGAGGAAGAGCACGGCGGCCGGCACCGGGATGAAGACCCGACGGTGCGCGCGCCGCCAACCGACGGCGAGGGAGACGACCCACCCGACCAGGAGCACCGGCAGCAGCGACGGAGCCGAGGCCGCGACGACCGCGAAGAGCAGCGACGCGCCCGACGCCCAGGCCCACGAGCGGTGCGCCTCGAGCACCGCGAGCACGAGCCACGGGAGCAGCACGTGGGCGATGACGGCCCCGAGGTGGCCGGTCGTGACGGCACCGACGAGCGTCGGGGCGATCGTGTACAGCGCTGCGCCGACGACGGGCACCCAGGTGCGGGTGGTGACCTTGCGCACCACGAACCACGCGCCGAGCGCCGACAGCGGGAACGCGAGCAGGAGCACGACCACCACCGACGTGGACGGCGACCAGGCGGTGATCGACCCCAGCACGGCGAGCACGGCCGCGAACGGGTCGCTCGGTCCGGTGGAGCCGGTGCCGATCGAGTGCCAGCCGTAGCCGACGTTCTGCCACAGCCGCCCGACGGAGGTGCTCAGCGGCAGGAGACCGCCGCCGGTGACCGCCGGGCTGCCGAGCAGCGGGTACAGCGTGACGACGCTGAGCACGGCGGCCGCGAGCACGACCCACACGCCGCCGTCCCCCAGGAACGACGCGCGTGCGATCGGGGCGTCCTCGACGCGGGCGAGCTCGACGTCGCGTGACGTGGTGCGGTGCTCGTGCACCCGGCGCCAGCTGACGCGCAGGGGCTCGATCGCGGCCCAGCCGACGCGTCGCGTCCGAGCGGCGTTCGCTCGGGCGCGGCGGACGCCGCCGCCGAAGGCCACGGCGAGGGCGGCGGCGAGCTCGCCGGTCACCGCGGCGGGGTGCTTCGCGACGAGGTGGCCGAGGGCGCGCACGACGGCCGTCGGCACGAGCAGGAGCCAGTGCAGCCACAGCAGTCCGGCGGGCGCGTAGGTGAGCCGTCGGTGCAGCTCGGCCTGGCGGTGCAGGCGCACACGGCGGCCCTCGGACACCCGCTTGCGACCGAACTCCTCGATCGGACCGGCACTCGTCACGCGGGCCTCGGGCACGACGGCGACGCGGTGTCCGGCCAGGCGCGCGCGGATGCAGAGGTCGAGCGCGGCGTCGACGTCCGGCAGCGCCGGGTCGAAGCCGCGCAGCTCGCGCCACACCGAGCGACGCACGAGCATGCCGGCCGCCGACACACCCATCACGTCGGTGTGCCGGTCGTGCTGGCCCTGGTCGAGCTCGTCCTGCACCAGGGCGAGCGAGCGGCCGCCGCGCGTCGTGGTCTCGCCGAAGGCGCGGATGCGCGACGGGTCGTCGGTGTCCACGAGCTTCGGACCGGCGACGACGACGGAGGGCGCGATCTCGACCGCGGAGAGCATCTCGGCGAGTGCGGTCGGCGCCGGTGCGTTGTCGTGTCCGAGCAGCCAGAGCCACTCGTCGGGTGCTGTCTCGCTGCCGTCGCCGACCTCGGCGGTCGGCGCCTCGCGCTCCCCCGCCGCGACGGCCTCGCCGAAGGGGCGGCCGGCGGGCAGGCGGACGAGGCCGGCGGATCCACCCAGGGCGAGCTCGGCGGTCGACCCGTCGGTGGACCCGACGTCGACGACGACCAGGTTGTCGGGGTGTCGGGTCTGGGCGACGAGGGCGTCCAGGGTCCGGTCGAGGTGCTCGCCGCCGTTCGCGGTCACGAGGACCGCGGTGACGCGGGGCTGGGCGGACCGGGGCTGCGCGGGACTGGGCTGCATGACGCGCGTCACTCTACGGTCTGGAGGCGCGCCTCCCGGCTCCGGGAGCGGCGCGCCGTGAACCTGTGCGAGCGATCAGCGCACGGTGCACGCCGGGCGTGCAGCGTGCCTCCCGACCGGGCCACGACGGCGCTGCGCCGGGTCGCTAGGCGCGGCGGCGGAGCTTCCGGCGCTCGCGCTCGGAGAGCCCGCCCCAGATGCCGAAGCGCTCGTCGTTCTCGAGCGCGTACTCGAGGCACTGCGACCGGACCTCGCACGAGCCGCAGATCTTCTTGGCCTCGCGGGTGGAGCCGCCCTTCTCGGGGAAGAACGCCTCGGGGTCGGTCTGCGCGCAGAGCGAGTCGACCTGCCACGACAGCGGGTCGTCCTCGTCGACCTGGGGCCGACGGACGCCGGGGACGCCGAGCGACACGGGATCGACGTGCCAGTCCTCCGGCACGCCGGCGTGGAAGTCGGAACCGTTCACCCTGATCACCCCTGACATGTCGACGACGGCCTGCAACGACCGAAGCCGCTGCCTGTAATTACAGCGGTGTGATTCCGTTCCGTCAAGTCGCGGATCATAGGAGGTGCTGACCGGTGCGGCGTGTCATGTCCCCCGTACGGGCGTGTCGCAGGCCGTCTGTCGGCCTATCGGGGGACACGGCGAGCCCGCCGACTGCCGGCCTGGAGCGTCAGCCGACGCGGCGACGGGCCTCCCACGCGCTGGTGACCATCTCGTCGAGCGAGTGCCGCATCGCCCACTCGAGGTCGCGCGCCGCAGCCTCGCCGGTCGCGACGATACGAGCCGGGTCGCCGGGGCGACGCGGAGCAACCTCGGGCTCGAACGCGATGCCGGTGCCCGACGCCATGGCGTCCATGATCTGCCGGACGCTGACGCCGTCGCCGCTGCCGAGGTTGTAGGCGCGCTCGAGCTGCTCCCCCGCCTCGAGCTTCCGCGCCGCGACGGCGTGCGAGTGCGCGAGGTCGGCGACGTGGATGTAGTCGCGGACGCAGGTGCCGTCCGGGGTGTCGTAGTCGTCGCCGTTGATCCGCGGGACCCGACCGGCGAGCAGCGCGTCGAACACGAGCGGGAACAGGTTGTGCGGGCTCGCGTCGTAGAGGTCCGGCTCGCCCGACCCGACGACGTTGAAGTAGCGGAGCGAGGTGGTGGCGAAGCCGGCGGCGACCTCCATGTCGCGGAGCAGCCACTCGCCGATGAGCTTCGACTCGCCGTAGGGCGACTCCGGCGCCTTCGGGGTGTCCTCGACCACGACGTCCACGTCCGGGGTCCCGTACACGGCCGCGCTCGACGAGAACACGGCCTTCGTGACGCCGTTCTCCGCCATGGCCCGGAGCAGGGTCGCGGTGCCGGTGACGTTCTGCTCGTACGTGTGCAGCGGGCGCTCGACCGAGACCCCGGCGTACTTGAAGCCGGCGACGTGCACGACACCGGTCACCGCGTGCTCGCGCAGGGTCGCCGCGAGCAGCTCGCCGTCCAGGATCGTGCCCTCGACGAACGGCACGTCCTCGGGCACGAACCCGCGGAACCCGCTCGACAGGTCGTCGAACGCGACGGTGTCGATCCCTGCGGCGCGCAGGGCGCGGACGACGTGGGACCCGATGTACCCGGCACCGCCGGTGACCAGCCAACTCATGCTCGTCACGCTAGCGGACCGCACCGTCCCGTCGGGGCGCGGCCTGCTGCGTGTTCACGCACCCGTCGCGATGAAGACCGTGGACGTCAGCCCCGCCGCGGCGTCGGCCTCGACGGTCACGTCACCCTCGTCCGGCGTGACGTAGCAGGACTCCCCCTGGCGCAGCAGGGTCGCGGAGTGCGCACCGACCAGGGTCACCGCTCCGGTCGTGCAGACCGCGATGCTCGGGCCGTGCAGCGGGGCGACGCCGCCCGTGCCGAGACCGACCGGGCGGCCGTCTCCGGTCACGCGGACGAGGGCGAAGCCGACGCCCTCCGGCGCGAAGCGGTCGACGCCCGGCTCGAGGTGCTCCGGCACGAGGACCGGGGCCGGGTACGCGGCGAAGTCGAGCACCCGGAGCAGTTCGGGGACGTCGACGTGCTTCGCGGTCAGGCCGCCCCGGAGCACGTTGTCCGAGGGAGCCATGAGCTCGATGCCGAGCCCGTCGAGGTAGGCGTGCACGTTGCCCGCGGGCAGGTACATCGCCTCGCCGGTCCGGAGCGTGACGCGGTGCATGAGCAGCGACACGACCACGCCGGGGTCGCCCGGGTAGGCGTCGGCCAGGTCGACGACGGTCTGCACGTTCGGGGTGCGGTCGTCCTCCGGCACCGCGGCCGCGAGGTCGGACGCCGCCTGCACCACGGCGAGCGCCGACGCGTCGGCGGTCTCCAGCCAGCGCACGGTGTCCTCGAGCCCCTGCGCCAGGTGTGCCCGGAGCGGACCGAGTCGTCCGCTCCCGGCGTCGAGCGCCTCGACCTCGGCCACGGTGTCGGTGACCGGGCGGAAGCCGCTGAGTGCCTCGAAGCGGTCGCTCAGCGCGACGACGAGCTCGGGCTTCGGGAACGGGTCCTTGTAGTTCCGCGCGGGATCGTCGAGCGGGATGCCCGCTGCCTCTTCACGCGCGAAGCCCTCGCGGGCCTGCTCCGGGGTCGGGTGCGCCTGCAGCGACAGGGGCGCTGCCGCCGCGAGGAGCTTGAGCAGGAACGGCAGCCCGGAGCGGTCCGGCCCGAGGGCGGCCTCGGGCTCGGCCTCGATCCAGTCGCGCAGGGTGTCGGCGCCGCCCACCATCGCCGGGTTGACGACGACGCTCGGGCTGCCCGCGTGCGCACCGAGCCAGAGCTCCGCCTGGGGCGCGCCGGTGACCGTGCGGCCGAGCAGTTCGGGGATCGCGGTGACCGAGCCCCAGGCGTAGTCGCGCGGGGTGTTCGTGATGCCGAGGAACATGGGGCGAGCGTACCGGCCCGGGCCGACCGCCCCGTCCGACCCGCGCGGACACGGACCGGCGGTAGCCTGGACGCCGTGACGAACACCTGGCCGCTGGCCCGCGGGACCGTGCCCGAGCGCGAGGCGTTCGCCTTCGCGACCGCGGTCGTCGGCGTGCTGTTCGCCGGCGACGCCGTGCCGAACACGATCACCTGGTACGGCGCCGCCGCGGTGTGGGCGGCCCTGGCCGGATGGGGCATCGCGGTCGTGGTGCGCGCCCGTCCACCGCTCACCCGCACGCCGCGTGCGCTCTGGCTGTTCCTCGCCTGGTGCCTGCTCAGCGTCACGTGGTCGCACTGGCGTGCCGCGACCCTGGCCAGCATGGTCGCCCAGCTGCTCTGCGTGCTCGTCGCGTTCGCGATCGCCTCGACGCTGAGCTGGCGGCGCCTGCTCGACGCCGTGTCGGCCGCACTCCGGTGGGTGCTCGGGCTCTCGATGGTGTTCGAGGCGATCGTCGCCGTGCTCGTGCGGCACCCGATCGCACCGATCTGGACCGACTACGGCGACCGGAAGATCCCGGACGCCTTCTACTTCTCGCGCGCCGAGCTGCTCACCGGTGGTCGGATCCAGGGGCTCCCCGGCAACGCGAACCTGCTCGCGATGGTCGCCCTGCTCGCACTCGTCGCGGTCGCCGTGCAGCTCGCCGAGGGTCGGCTGCACCGGGGCCGTGCGGTGGCCTGGCTCGTGGTCGGTGTCCTCGTGCTGGCGCTCACCCGATCGTCGACCGTCCTCGTCGCCGCCGTCGTGGTCGTCCTCGCGGCCGGGGTCGCGGTCCTGGTCCGGCGCGTGCCGAGCGGACAGCGGGCTCCTCGCTACCTGGCGGTCGCGGTCGTCGCCGTCGTCGTCGCGGTCGTCGGCGTCCTGACTCGCAGCACGTTGACGGGGCTCCTCGGCAGGTCGTCCGACCTCACCGGACGGGGCGACATCTGGACGGCGGTGCTCGGGCTCGTCGACCGGCACCCGGTGCTCGGCTGGGGCTGGATCGGCTACTGGTGGCCGGACATCCCGACGCTCGCGGGCATCGCCCACCGCAACGGCGTGACGTACCTGCAGGCGCACGACGCCGCCCTCGACGTCCTCATGCAGACCGGCGTCGTCGGGCTGGTCCTCTTCGCCCTGTACGTGGTGTCGACGCTCGTGCGCTCCTGGTGGTGCGCGACGCGGACCCCGTACGGTCCCGACCTGCGGCCCCGCGGATTCGACCCGGTGTCGCTCTTCCCGCTCCTGGTCGTCGTCGCGCTCCTCGTGCAGGCGGTCGCCGAGTCCCGCCTGCTCTACCAGGGCAACTGGGTCCTCTTCGCGGTGGTCGCCATCAAGACACGCACGGTGCTCGTCGGCGAGGAGCCCGCGTCGACGGGTGACGGACCGCGGATCCCCGTCGCCGCCCGGGCGTTCCGGGGCACGACCGCGGACTGACCCCGGACCGACCGCCGACGCCGCAGCAGACCGGGCGCCGGTGCGTCGTTGCCGGGCCGACATCCTCGTCCCGTGCTCCGTCGTCAGCGGTCCCGCAGCACCAGGACGCAGGGCACCTGGGCCGACCACGGTGCCGTCCGGACCTCGAGCACCCGCGTCGGGTCGGCGCGGCACGCCGGCTCGGCGTCCCGCACCTGCGGCGCCCACTCCGGACCGTCGCTCCGCGTCGACGCGCCGGGCGCGGCGTTCGTGACGCTCGTCGTGACCACCAGCGCGACCACGCACCTGCCGAGGGCCGACCGGGGGACGTGCACCGCGCCTCCCGGCCGCGTCTCGCCCGACCGAGCGGTCCCACGCTCGACCAGCAGGGCGCCGGCCACCACCAGCGCGGACAGCAGGAGCATGCCGGCTGCCGCGGCGTAGCGGCTCGGCCCCACGGCAGCGAGCCCGGCGGCGTCGAGTGTGCCCCACCGGCCGTTCGCCGACAGGTTGGCGAGCAGGGCGGCCGTCCAGACCGCGACCGAGCCGCCGGCGAACGCGACGAGCAGGGCCCGGGCACGCCACGGCCCGACGAGGAAGGCGAGTACGAGCACCACGAGGACGGCGAGCGCCGGCACGACCAGGACCCACCCGCCGTGGTCGGCGACCGCCCCGCCCACCGGCGCGACCCGTCGGTCCCACAGACCGGCCAACGGCTGGAGCAGGTACCCGGCGACGACGTCGGCCGGGGACGGGTGCCCGCGCTCGGACGGGCGCTCGGTCGTCGACGCCGTCACCACCTGTGCCGTGCACCCGACGACCGCCGCGACCGTGACCGGGAGGGCGCGCAACCGCGCCGCCGCGCCGATCGATCGGACGCGACGGACGTGCCGCCCCGGTCCCGTCGAGGCGAGCGGCTGCCAGGCGAGCACGAGGAGCGGCAGGAAGACGACGGACTGGAGCTCGGTGAGCGTCGCCGCCAGGGCGAGCACCGCGACGACCGCGGCGCCCGGCCAGGACCGGACCCGGTGCGCGAACAGCCACGGGACGAGCACGAGCGCGTACCAGTGCAGGTTCGCCGCGTTGCCCGCGATCTCGACCGGGGCCATCGGTAGGACGACCGGAACCGCGGCGAGCAGCAGCCGCAACCACCGGCGCGGCACGACGTCGCGGGAGAGCAGGAACACGGCCGCGGCGACTGCGGCCACGACCACGCAGCACGCTGCGGTCACCGTCAGCGCGTACTGCTCGACGGGACGGTGCACCGCGACGTCGACGACCAGGCGCGGGACCAGGTGCAGGTAGCCGGCGTAGGGCCGCAGGAGCGTCCCGTCGACGCCGGAGGCGAGACGCTCGCGCAGGAACACGCCCCCGTCCTCGGCCCAGACGGTCCCCCGCGACACCGGACCGAGCCGCCACCACGTCGTCGCGACGGCACCGATCAGCACGACCAGGGCGAGGACCGGCTCGGACCAGCGCGGCCCGGGTGCACGACGGACCGACCGTCCGGACGACCTGCGCCCCGACGGTGGCGTCGGTGACCGGCCGGCTCGGCGCTCCATCGACGGTTGAAGCTAGCCGGACCATCGCATTCCGCGATATCGACGCTCCGTGATACGTCGAAGTCTCCCGGCACGGTGCGAGAGGATGGGTGCGTGACGGACCACGGGGTGAGCAGGCGGGCGCTCGCTCGGCGCTACCTGTCTGCCTGGATCGGCTTCTCGGCGGGTGGTCGGTTCAGCCAGGCCCTCGCGACGGCGATCCTGCTCTTCGCCTTCGGCGAGCCCGCCGTCCACGCGATGGTCGGTGCGGCCGGCACCTGGGCCGCGCTCGTCACCCTCGTGGTCCTCGCCGGCCTCAGCCTGCTCGGGCAGCGCTACCGGATCGAGTGGCACGGGGTCCTGCCCCTCTCGCTGCTCGCCTTCGTCGGCTTCTGCGCGCTCAGCGTGGTCTGGAGCGAGTACTCCTGGTACGCGCTCCGGGGCGTGGTCGAGACGCTCTGCTTCGTGGGACTCGGGCTCTACCTGGCGCTCGGCCGCGACCTCGTGCAGGTCATCCGCGCGGCCGGCGACGCCTTCCGCATCCTGCTCGTCGTGGCGCTCGGCCTCGAGGTGCTCTCCGGGCTCGTCCTCGACGTGCCGATCCCCGCGTTCGGCATCCAGGGGAACATCGCCTACGGCGGACCCATCCAGGGGATCGGCGGCAACCGCAACTTCATGGGCTTCGTGGCCGCGACCGCCCTGGTCACGTTCGTGGTCGAGTTCCTCACCCGCTCGGTGACGACCTGGCGGGCCGTCGCCTCCACCGCCCTGGCCGTGATCGCGCTCATGCTCGTGCAGTCCCCCATCACCGGGATCGCGATGATCGCGCTGGCCGTGACCGCCCTGGCGATCTGGGCGCTCCGGCACGCGGCCCCGACGACGCGGCCCGTCGTCAACACCGTGCTCGGCGGCGCGGTCCTGGGCATGCTCGTGCTGGCCGTGCTGTTCCGGCACCGGGTCCTCGCCGAGATCGGTGCCGCCGGCGGGACCGCGACACGGCTCGGCCTCTGGTCGCAGATCCGGCTGCTCGGCGAACAGGACCCGATGCAGGGCCGCGGCTGGGTCGGCACCTGGCCGACCGAGGACGTCTTCCCCTTCACCACCCTCGTCGACCCGTCCGGGGTGCGGTTCACCTCCGGCCTCTCCGCCTTCGTCGACGCGTACCTGCAGGTCGGGCTCGCGGGCGCGCTCCTGCTCGCGGTCGCGGGCGGGCTGGCGTTCGCCCGCGCCTGGGTGACCGCGACGACCTTCCCCGGTGTCGCCTACGTCTGGCCGGCCGCGGTGCTCGTGCTCCTCGCGGTCACGAGCACCGCGGAGAGCTACCTGCTGCACGGTGCGGGCCTGATGCTCTTCGCGACCGTGATCGTCGTCGCGGCCCGACGGCGGTCGTGGCGACGGCACCTGCCGCGCGACCAGGCCTGACCCGCGACCAGGCCCGACCCGCGACGGGGCCCGACCCCTTGCAGGGTCTGAGGGCTCGACCAGGTCCGACCGCGACGACGGCCCGGGGGCTCGCGGTGGTGACGCCCCGGCCACTAGCATCGCCTCGGGTCGCAGGGGGCGGCCCGTCACCGACAGGAGCTCGCATGCCCTTCGTCTCCCGCGTCGTCACCGCACTGCTCGCGGTCTCGGCCCTGACCACCGCCGCCGTGGGCCTCGTGCCGGCCGACACCGCGAGCGCCGCGCCGACCGCGACCGCGTCCGGCTCCCGGTACACACCGCTCGACACCGCCCGGGTGTTCGCCGGGACCGTCGGCACGACCCCGGTCGTCGTCCCGATCAGCGGCCGCGCCGGGGTCCCGGCGGACGCCACCGCGGTCGTGGTCAACGTCGAGACCGAGGCGCCGACGGCCGCCGGCTACGTTCGGATCACGCCCGCCGGCACCGACGCCCGCGTGGCCCTGCAGGAATTCCCCGCGGGCCGGACGATCTCGAACCTCGCGACCGTGAAGCTCGCCTCGGGCGGCGTGCAGGTGAAGGTGTCGGCGGGTACTGCGCGGGTCTACCTCGACGTCTCCGGGTACTACGCCGCCGGCAGCGGATCGACCTTCACCCCGCTGCCGACCGTCCGCGTCGCGTCGCCGACCGTCGGCACGACGCCGGTTCCCGTGCAGCTCGCCGGCAGGGGCGGGGTGCCGGACGACGCGACCGCCGTGGTCGTCAACGTCGAGACGAACGCCCCGACCGCCGACGGGTACACCCGCCTGACCCCGCTCGGCCGCGATGCGTCGGTGGCGACCCAGGAGTTCACGGCCGGGCGCACGGTGTCGAACCTAGCCATCGTGCGCCTCGTCGACGGTTCCGCCCAGGTCCGCCTGTCGCGTGGGACGGCGACCGTGTTCATGGACGTCGCCGGCTACTACTCCGCGTCGTCGACCGGCTCCGTGTTCGTCCCGATCGACACCACGCGGATCGAGACGGGCACCCTGGGCAACACCCCGCGCACGGTGCGTGCGACGGGCACCGGCGGCGTCCCCGGGACGGCCACCGCGGTCGTCGCGAACGTCGAGGTGCAGGCCACGTCGTCCGACGGCTACCTCCGAGTCACGCCGGCGGGACAGGACGCGTCCGTCGCGGCCCAGGTGTTCCGGGCGGGCGAGGAGGTCTCCGCCGCCGTCATCACGAAGGTGACCGGGTCGTCCGCCGCGCGCGCGTTCCAGGCCAAGGTCTCGCGCGGGACCGCGGTCGACTACGTCGACGTCTCCGGGTACTTCCTCGACGGCACCTCGGCATCGGGCACCGGCGTCGACGTGTCGTGGCCGCAGTGCGGGTCCGCGTTGCCCGGCGACGCCGCCTTCGCGGTCGTCGGCGTCAACGGCGGACTGGCCAACAACACCAACCCGTGCCTGTCGTCGCAGCTTGACTGGGCCGCGCAGGCATCGGGCGGGACCTCCCAGCCGACCGTCCAGCTCTACGTGAACACCGCGAACCCGGGGAGCCGGGCCTCGGTCTGGCCGACGAGCAACACGCTGCCGAACGGTGGTGGGACCGTGCCGAACCCGTACGGGACCTGCACCGGCGGGTACGACGCGGCCTGCTCCTACGTGTACGGCTGGACCCGCGCGGTCGAGGACGCGACCGTCCGCGGCATCTCCGACCCGGCGGCCTACCGCTGGTGGCTCGACGTGGAGACCGAGGGGACGTGGCAGGCGGACCGCACGCAGAACCGCGCGGACCTCGAGGGCATGGCGACGTACCTGGCCTCGCGTGGCGCGCAGGTCGGTCTGTACTCGACCGCCTACCAGTGGAACACCATCGTCGGGTCCGTCCCGACGTCGAGCCCGCTGTACCGGCTGCCGAGCTGGATCGCGACCGGTGCGCCGACGCTGGCCGCCGCACAGCAGGCCTGCTCCGGCACACCCCTCACCGGCGGGGGCCGGATCGAGGTGACGCAGTACGTCGTCGGCGGGTTCGACCGCAACGCGTCCTGCGTCTGACCAGGCGGGCGGGACACACCCCGACACGACGACGGCGCGGGACCCACCGGGTCCCGCGCCGTCGTCGTGTGGTGCCGTCCGGCCCCCTGCGGATCAGCGCCCGGTGGCGTCGCCGCCCTGCTCGTGACGGAGCGTCTGCGGTGCCTCTGCGGGGTGGTCGACCGCCTGGCTCGGGTGGTCGACCGGCAGGCGCCGCGTCGACGTGCCCGGCGCCGAGTAGGTCAGGTAGTTCAGCCGGCTCGTCTCCCGACGCAGCCGCGTGACGCCCTCGAGGATGAAGCCGAGGATCCACGTCAGGAACGCGATCACCATGAGCGATGCGGCGAGGAACGCGGTCGGGAAGCGCGGGACCAGCCCGGTGCGTCCGTACTCGATGAACAGCGGGATCGCGAGGACGATCGCGACCACGGCGAAGATCGCGCCCATGATCCCGTGGAACAGCACGGGACGCTCGAACCGGATGAGGTGCGCGATGAGCGACAGGATCTTGAAGCCGTCGCTGTAGGTGTTGAGCTTCGACTCGGTGCCCTCGGCCCGGTCCTTGAAGCCGACCGGGACCTCGGTGTGCGGCACGCGCAGGTTCATCACGTGCACCGTGAGCTCGGTCTCGGTCTCGAACTCCCGGGACAGCGCGGGGAAGGACTTCACGAAGCGCCGGGACATGACGCGGTACCCGCTGAGCATGTCGGACACCGGCGTGCCGAAGAGCTTGCCCACGACCCGGTTGAACATCCGGTTGCCGGCCTCGTGCCCCGGCCGGTACGCGGTCGCGTCGGGGTCGTCCTGCCGGACACCGAGGACGTGGTCGTACGGCCCCTCGAGCAGGGTTCGGATCATCTCGGGCGCGGCTGCGGTGTCGTAGGTGTCGTCGCCGTCGATCATCAGGTAGACGTCCGCGTCGATGTCACCGAACGCACGGCGGATGACGTTGCCCTTGCCCTTGGTGTGCTCGTACCGGACCTCGGCCCCCGCCCGGCGCGCGACCTCGTCGGTGCCGTCCGTGCTGTTGTTGTCGTAGACGTACACGTGGATGCCGGGCACGGCTGCCTTGAGGTCGGTGACGACCTTGTGGATAGCCGGTGCCTCGTTGTGGCAGGGCACGATGGCGGCGATGACGAGGTCGTCGTGAGTCACGGGGTAGGGTCCTTCAGTGGTCTTGGATCCGTCGAGCGGCGGGGACGTGAGCACGAATCCCCTGCGAGAGGCTAACAGGTGCGCGGACTCGGCCGAGGCCGTCCGCGACCGGGAAGAGGACACGTGACGAACGCCACCGGCTGGTTCCTGGGACACCTCCGACGCGGGGGTCGTTCCTCGTCGTCGGGGGCGTCGGGTTCCTCGTCGACGCCGCCGTGTACAACGCACTGGTGTTCTGGGGCGGGTCCGGCCCCCTCTTCGCGGTCCCCCCTGCTCGGCAAGGTGATCGCGATCGCGGTGGCCAGCGTCGTCACCTACTTCGGCAGCCGACTGTGGACCTTCCGCGACCGCGCCGGCTCGCAGACGCTGCGGAGCTTCCTGGTGTTCGCGGCCATCAACGTGGCCGCGATCCTGCTGCAGCTCGGCTGTCTCGCCTTCTCGCGCTACGTCCTGCACCTCGACTCCCCGCTGGCCGACAACGTCGCCGGCACCCTGGTCGGACAGGCCGTCGCGACGGTCTTCCGGTACTTCGCCTACGGGAAGTTCGTGTTCAAGGACGACCGCGAGGGCGGCGCGAAGGCGATTGCGGAGATCAGCTGACCCACCCCCTGACGGACCACCCGACGGACGGGAGGCACGGTGCGGATCCGCACCGTGCCTCCCGTCCGTCACGTTGGGACGCGGTCAGCGCCGCTCCACCTGGTAGATCCAGAGCGACTCCGCTCCCTGCGTGACCTTCCGCACCTGGGTGAGGCACTGGTCGGTCACCTGCTGGTCGGCGAGCACGTACTGCACGTTCCGCTGCGCGAAGCTGCTGCAGCCGTCGAACCCGACCTGGATCTGGTCGCGGACCGGCAGGAAGAGCTTCGGGTCCCCGTCGCCGTCGAGCCAGTTGACGTTCGCGAGACGGTTCCAGATCTGCTCCTGGGAGCCGCTCGGGTCGATCTCCTGCCACATCTCCTCCGGCGGGTAGGTCTGCACGCCGTTGTAGGAGTGCGCGCCGGTCTCGAGCAGCATCGCGGTCGGGACGTACCCGCCGATCCCCACCCACCGTGCGTCGGGGTGCTCGTCGACGATGTCGGACACGGCGCGACCGGCCGTCGTCTGCGTGGCGAGGTCGAAGACCCCGCGGTAGAGCGGGTTCACGCCACCGCCGACGACGACCGCCGCGGCGAGCACCAAGACGGCTCCGGCCGCCAGCCACCGTCGGGCCAGGGCGACGACCGCGACCGCGAGCAGCACCGCGACGTACCGCCAGGCGTGTGAGGCACCGAGCACCGGCGAGGACTGCGCGTGCAGGCTGCTGTAGACGACCACGACCGAGCCGAGGACCAGGGCCGCGCCGTACCCGGCGACCACCCACGGCACCCTGGTCGGCGCCGGGACCTCGTCGACGGTCATCTCTCCCAGGGGCCTGCGCCGACCGACGCCGGCGTCGAGGCGGGCGGCCAGGAGCGCGACGGCGACGACCCCGAGCAGGTCGAACGCCAGCCGCAGCCGCGCGTCGGTGCTCCGGTCGAGCAGCAGCAGGTGCGCGAGGGCGTCCCAGTGCGGCACGAGCAGGAACGCGAAGAGCACGACGAGCACCGCACCGGTCGCGAGCACGGGCCAGTCCGTCCTGCGCTCGCGGCGGAGCTGCACCACGAAGACCCAGACCAGCGCCGGCACGAGGAACAGGGCGATCATCAGCGGCGCCGCCGCCTCGGACTGGTTGACGGAGAGCCCCTGGACGACCCCGAACTGGGACGCCCGCTGGAACGGCGCGCTGAACAGCGAGACGACGGCCCCGAAGTCGGACGCCCCGGTGGCCTCGAGCCGCTGCCCGGGGTAGACGGTGCCGAGGACGGCCCGGATGGTGTCGATCCGGGTGAGCGCCCACACCCCGATCACCGCGACCGCGCCGACTGCGGCGACCGCGAGGGGCACCAGGCGGAGCAGCGTTCGCCGCCACGGGACCGCGGGCGTGCGCAGGCGCTCGACCAGGAACCCGATCGCGATCGCGACGAGCACGACGGCGGCCGGCACCATGTACGGCACGTAGATGCTCATCACCATCGTCACGGTGAGGTAGCCGGTCGCCGCCGCTGCGACGATGCCGGGCCAGCGCCGCGACGACCGGAACGCCCACAGCACGGCGGTGAGCCCGGTGAAGGCCCAGGCGACCGGCCAGATCGTGGTCGGCAGGAACCACCACTGGATCATCGGGGACAGGCAGAGCGCGATCGCGAGCGCACCGGCCGTGACCGGGCGACGAGGCATCACGGTGACCGCGAAGACGTAGGCGGCGACGAGCGCGGCGAGGACGGGCAGCCACCAGCGGACGGCCATGCCCTGGTCGAGCGGCAGGAAGAGGAAGCCGACCACGTGCGGGCGGAAGACGCTCGACCAGTCCCACGTCGGCAGGTCGTTCTGGATCGTCGCGTCCATCCCGCCGGGGAAGGACTGGTTGACCACGGGGAAGCCCTCGCGGACCTGCGAGATGATCCAGCTCGACTGGACGAGCCACTCGTCGCTCCGGATGCCCTGCGGTCGCCCGGCGAGCAGGTCCGGGTCCGCCCCGGTGCCGAACGACTGCCAGTAGACGCCGCTCGAGTTCCCGGAGATCCCGAGTGCGACGAGCACCACCACGACGAGCAGCGCGACCACCGGGAAGCCGACCAGCACGAGCAGGTTCGGCAGCCCGGACGGCCGGGGGGCGACGGCCCGCTGCCACGCGGCGCCGGCGCGGATCCACGCTGCCGTGGCTCGGGATTCGGGTCGCGGTCGGACGGCGGTGGGACTGGTCACGCGGCGGTTCTCTCGGATCGGGTGGGACGGCCGCTCCGGCCGCCGGCGTCACCGGACGGTGACGGCCAGGCGGGCCGGTCCGGCCGCCGGCGTCACCGGACGGTGACGGCCAGGCGGCCCGGTCCGGCCGTCGGCGTCACCGGACGGTGACGGCCTGGCAGCCGAGGAGGACGTTCGTCCCGGCCCCGACATTTATCCCATAGGAGCAGACCGTGTGCGAACCGGCTCGCGCGGCGAACGACTGGTTGATGCCGTGCAGCGCGCCGGCCGCCGGGTAGGCACGACCGACGTCCGGCCGCGACTGGTTCGCCGGGCCGGAGGCGACGCCCACGCCGTCGAGGTAGGTGTCGACCCGGATCGCGGTCTGCTGCTGGTCGGGGTCGATCGTCCACCCGTTCACCTGCACGCGACCCGCCGTGGGCGACGACGCGTCCATCCCGCCGAAGGGCGACGGGTTGGCCGCGATCGTGAACGACTGGCAGCCGAGCTCGGTGTCCGTGCCACCGCCGACGTTCACCGCGGTGACGCAGATCCGGTGCGAGCCGGCGGTCAGGTCGTACTTCGTCGCGATGCCGTGGTTCGGGCCGAAGGCCGGGTAGGCACGGCCGACGTCGGCGCGCGGGGCGTTCGCGGTCGCGGTGCCCACCTGGACGCCGTCGATCGACATGCGCAGCTGCACGGCGTTCTTCGTGTCCGGGTCGATCGTCCAGCCGTTCACCGTCGCGGTCGATCCGTTCGTCGTGACGTCCATGCCGCCGAAGGGCGAGGTGCCGGCGACGGTGACCGTCTCGCACCCGAGGCCCGTGACACCGCCCGGCGCGACCTCGTCGAGGGCGTAGGCGCAGACGCGGTGCGTGCCACCCGTGGCCTGGAACGTGGTGTCGATGCCGTGCTGGTCACCGTAGTTGAGGTAGGCACGACCGACGTCGGGACGGCTGGCGTTCGCGACCGAGCGGGAGCCGAGCACGTCGTCGACGTAGGTGTCGATCGTGACCGACCGCTGCGTGTCGGGGTCGATGGCCCACCCCCGGACGGTGACCTGTCCAGCCGCGTTGGAGGAGGCGTCCATCCCGCCGAACGGCGACCCGGTCCGGACGTCGACGGTCTGGCAGGCGCCGATCTGCGCGTTCGATCCGGAACCGATGTTCACACCGACGGCGCAGATGGTGTGCGTCCCGCCCCCGACGGTCAGGGTGCTCAGGATGCCGTGGTCGTTCCCCGCCCCGGGGTACACCCGTCCGACGTCGGGACGCGAGGCGTTCGCCGGCAGGGTGCCGAGCAGCTTGCCGTCCGAGTACCACTGCACCTGCACGGTCTGGGTCTTCGCGTTCGGGTCGAGCGCCCAACCGTTCACCTGCACGTAGCCGGGCCCGAACTGCTTGACGTCGATACCACCGAAGGGGTTGTCCGCCGTCGAGACGCCGAACCAGTCGTTGTACAGGCGCCAGAAGTTCCGGTTGCCGTACGCCGAGCAGCCGTCACCGGTGCCGTAGAGGTTGTTCAGGGCCGCCTGGTTCGGCGTGTACGGCGTGTAGTAGTACAGCGCGGCGGTCGCCTTGTTCTGGATGTAGACGCTCTTCGTGCCGCACGCCGCATTGGGGTTGTACTGCACGCTCCGGTTGCCGCCCGGGGCGAACCACGTGAAGTAGTTGCTCGTGCCCGCCGGGTTGCCGTACCGCTTCCACTGCCACGATGCCCAGAAGACCTGGTTGCCCACGCCCGCGTAGGCCGGGTCGCACCCGCCGTTGGCGCTGTCCGGGCAGGCGTAGCCCATCGCACGCTCGAGCACGGCAGCGGAGGGGTTCCGCGCCGTCGCGCCGTTGACGAGCGCCTGCTCCTTCTGCAACGTGACGATGATCACCTTCGGGTTGATCCCGCACGCTGCGCCGACCCGCGTGATGATCTGTGCCGCCGTCAGCGAGGAACCGCCGGTCAGCGCGCCGCACATCGCGTCGGCCCCGTGACTGTTCAGCGAGTACCGCCCGACGTTGAGGCACGAGCTCGACCGGCAGGTGCCGATCTGTGCGTTCAGGAACGTCTGGACCTGCGCCTCGTCCATCCCGCCGCCGTTGTAGAACTCGGCGTCCGGGATGATGTTGCCCGGGTCGAACTGCGACCCGCTGAGCGCGGATGCGCGGTCCGCGTCCGGCGCCCCCACGCCGGACAGCTGGACGCCGACGAGCACACTCGCGACCGCGAGCACGCTCGCGAACGCGGCGATGACCTTCTTCACGACGGGGGCCTCCCTGTGGCGGCGACTCGGTGTCTGCCGCACGGCCGTCCCGACCGCGCGTGGCCGGGCCCTGATCCGGCGAGTCACGTCTGTCACATCAGGCTACAGGGATCACAGCGATCACACAGCCCCCGACGTGCACCCCGTCCGGGAGGCACGGGCGCGCCCGCCCCGACGGACGCGGGCGGCTCGTGGTCACCTGTGCCGTCGCTCAGCTTGCCGCGTCGAGCAGACGTTCGACGCGGCAACGCGCCGTGTCGTCGATCCGGTCCGTCCGGCGGAGCCGGCGGGCGCGGCGGAGGGCGGCAGGAGCCTCCCGGACGAGCCGCAACCACGCCGCGGGTCGCAGCTGGGCGGCGGACGGGCGCAGCAGGTCGCGCACCAGGCGCAGCACCGTCCGCACGACGACGCGCGCCAGGAGTCCGCCGGATCCGTTGCGGGCCACGACGAGCAGCCGGTTCCGCATGCTCTGCGTGCGCACGAGCGGACCGTCGCTGCCGGAGCTCGCGGCGTGCCGGTGGACGACCACAGCCTCGGGGGCGTGTCGCACGTCGAAGCCCGCGAGCCGCATCCGCCACGCGACGTCGAGGTCCTCGTAGTACATGAAGAGGGACTCGTCGAAGCCGCCGACCGCCTCGAGTGCCGCGCGGCGCAGGAACGCCGCTCCGCCGGAGAACCCGAAGAGCGGGGCGTGCTCCGGGGCGTCGTCGACCGGTCGCAACCAGTCGCGATCACGGCCGTTGCCGGACCGGTCGAGCACGACCCCGGTGCCGTTGACGAGGGTCTCCCCGGTCTCCGCCCGGCGCCAGCGACGCCCGTCCCCCGCGACCAGGTCGTCCTGCGACGTCGGCGCACCGTCCGCCACCGGGCGGAACCGACCTTCGAGCACGACGGTCGCGGACACCGCGCCGACCGTCGGACCACCGGCGGCGAGGGCGACCAGCCCGCGGTCGAGGAACCCGTGGTCAGCCACCGCGTCGTTGTTGACGAGGACGACGACGTCGCCCGTCGACGCGGCGATCCCCCGCGACACGCCACCGGCGAAGCCGGCGTTCGTCGGCTCCGGCACCACCACCACGTCCGGGTGGTCGGCTCGGTACGCGGCCACCGTGGCGTCGTCGGCCTCGTTGACCACGAGCACGACCTCGACCGACGCGTCGACGCGCTGCGAGAGCACGGACCGGAGTGCGCGTCGGGTGAGTTCGGGCTGGTGCCAGTCGACGATGACCACGGAGACGTCCACGCCCTCCAGTGTCCCAGGTCGCGGAGCGTCGCAGGTCGCTGAGCGTCGTAGGTCGCGGAGGGGACCCGGAGCACGTCCGGTACAGTGGTCCCGCTCTCCGGGGCACCACCGCCAGCCGACGTATGGAGTCCGTCCGTGTCCACCTTCGCGCCTCGCGTGTCCGTCGTCGTCATCAACTTCCGGGGGACCGACGACACCCTCGAGTGCATCGCACGCCTGACCGAGGTCGACTGGCCCGCCGACCGCCTCGAGATCGTCGTGGTCGAGAACGGGTCGGGCGACGACAGCGAGCAGCGCCTGCGTGCCGAGCTCGGCGACCGGAAGAACGTCAAGATCGTCGTCTCCGACGAGAACCTCGGGTTCACCGGCGGCAGCAACCTCGGTGCGCGCGAGGCGTCCGGCGAGGTCGTCGCGTTCCTCAACAACGACGCGAAGCCCGACGTCAACTGGATCAAGGAGGGCATCGCCGGCTTCGCCCCGAGCCCCCGGGTCGCCGCCGTGGCGAGCAAGGTCCTCGACTGGGACGGCAAGGCGATCGACTTCGTCGAGTCCGGTCTGAGCTGGTTCGGCATGGGCTACAAGGCCCACGTCACCGAGATCGACGACGGTCGCTTCGACACCCCGCAGGACCTGCTCTTCGGCACCGGCTCCGCGCTGTTCGTCCGACGCGAGGTCTTCCTCGAGGTCGGCGGCTTCGACGAGGGCCTGTTCATGTTCTACGACGACGTGGACCTCGGCTGGCGCCTCAACCTGCTCGGGTACCGCGTCCGGTTCGCCCCGCGGTCGGTCGTCTTCCACAAGCACCACGGCTCGATGAAGCCGTTCGGCGACCACCGCGAGATGTACCTGCTCGAGCGGAACGCCCTGCACCTGCTCTACAAGAACCTGTCGGACGAGAACCTCGGGACCTTCCTGCCCGCCGCCCTCGCGCTGCTGGCCCGCCGTGCCGTCGCGAAGAGCGGGCGCGACTCGGAGGAGTTCGACATCCGTCGCTTCACCGGCGCCCCGGACGAGTTCGACCCGACGACGCCGATGTCGAAGGAGGCCGTCGCAGGTCTCTACGCCCTCGACCAGTTCGTCGCCGACCTCCCCCGCCTGGGCGAGGAGCGTCGTCGGATCCAGTCGCAGCGCGTGCGCTCCGACAAGGAGGTCTTCCGCCTGTTCGGCGACGCCTTCAAGCCGCTGTTCGAGGACGGGTACTTCCTCGAGGGCTACCAGGCGATCATCGAGGCGTTCGACGTCGAGCAGCCCATGCACCGCACGAAGGTCCTCATCATCACGGGCGACGCGCTCGGCGAGAAGATGGCCGGCCCGGGCATGCGCGCGTGGAAGATCGCCGAGGCGCTCGCACCGCACAACGACGTCCGCCTGGTGACCTGGAACGTGGCGAACCGCAAGTCCGACGCCTTCGAGGTGTCCCGCGTGCCGCTCCAGCACGAGCGCACGATGCGGGAGCACGAGGAGTGGGCGGACGTCATCTTCTTCCAGGGCTACGCGCTGCACCACTTCCAGACCCTGCAGAACTCGAACAAGATCATGGTCGTCGACCTCTACGACCCGATGCACCTCGAGCAGCTCGAGCAGGCCCGGGACAACGGCGACGTCGGCTGGCGCAACCAGGTCACCTCGACCACCGAGGTGATCAACCGCCAGCTGGAGCGCGGCGACTTCTTCCTGTGTGCCTCGGAGCGCCAGCGGCTGTTCTGGCTCGGGCAGCTCGCCGGGGTCGGCCGCGTGAACCCGGACAACTACCTCGCCGACGACAACCTCGAGAAGCTCATCGCGATCGCGCCGTTCGGCATGGACTCGACGCCGCCGAAGCACGAGCGCAAGGCCATCCGCGGCGTCACGCCGGGGATCGGCGAGGACGACAAGGTCGTCATCTGGGGCGGTGGCATCTACAACTGGTTCGACACGCCCTCGCTCGTCCGCGCGGTCGCGAAGGTCGCCGAGACGCACGACGACATCCGCCTGTTCTTCCTCGGCGTCGCGCACCCGAACCCGGACGTGCCCGAGATGGCGATCGTGTCCGAGACCCGGCGCATCAGCGACCACCTCGGCCTGACGAACAAGCACGTCTTCTTCAACGAGCAGTGGGTCGCCCTCGACGACCGGCAGAACTACCTGCTCGAGGCGGACGCGGGTGTGAGCACGCACTTCGCGCACATCGAGACGACGTTCTCGTTCCGCACGCGCATCCTCGACTACATGTGGGCGAACCTGCCGATCGTCACGACCGACGGCGACAGCTTCGGCGACCTGGTGGCGGCCGAGGGCATGGGCGTCGCGGTCAAGGAACGCGACGTGGACGGACTCGCCGCTGCGCTCGAGTCGATGCTGTACGACCCCGCAGCCGCCGCCGACGCCCGCGCCGCGGTCAGCCGCGTCCGCGAGGACTTCACGTGGGAGCGCGCGCTCGCGCCGCTCGTCGAGTTCTGCAAGGACCCGCACGTCGCCGCCGACCGCGCCCACGAGGCCGCCGTCCCCGCGGGGTCCCTCGCGGCAGCGGGCCGCCCCCGCGTGCAGCTCAGCCCCGCCCGCGCCCGCGAGCTGCAGTTCCACCAGATCGCGAACAGCCGCCACGGACTCGTCCGCGACGCCCGCCTCGCCGCCTGGTACCTGCGGGAGAACGGCGTCTCGGGGCTGCGCGACAAGGTGCAGAACCGCGCCCGACTGATGCGGGAGAGCAAGAACGGACGCTGAGGTCCGGCGGCCGCTCCTGGTCGCCGTTGTACAGTTGTCCGTCGCCCGCTCCGAATGTGAGGACCCCCTTTGAGCAACATCGTCACCGAGCGGTTCGAGCGCCTCCGGCAGGAACAGATGGTCCCGGCCGGTCGCCCGGCCACCGCCGTCATCGGCTCGCTGCGCGAGATCGTCTCGCACCGGCAGCTGCTCGACCTGCTGATCCGTCGTGACCTCAAGTCCCGGTACAAGGACAGCGCACTCGGCTTCGCGTGGACGCTGATCCGCCCGCTCGTGCAGCTGGCGATCTACTACTTCGTGCTCGGACAGATCCTCGGCGCGTCGCGGAACATCCCCGAGTTCGCGATCTACGTGTTCTCCGGCCTGACGCTGTACGGCCTGTTCAGCGAGATCGTCGCCGCGGGCACGGCCTCGATCGTGAGCAACGCCGGTCTCATCAAGAAGATCTACCTCCCCCGCGAGATCTACCCGCTCGCGAGCGTCGGTGCTGCGCTCTTCAACTTCGGCGTCCAGCTCGTCGTCCTGCTCGCCGCGGCGATCCTGCAGAGCGGCTTCGCGTGGGTCCGGCTCGACCTGCTCTACTTCCTGCCGTCCGTCGTCGTGATCCTCATCTGGGCCACGGCCCTCGCCCTGCTGCTCGCGGCGCTGAACGTCTACCTGCGCGACATGCAGTACCTCGTCGAGGTGCTCGTGCTCCTGCTCATGTGGGCGTCGCCGATCGTCTACAGCTGGCAGATGGTCGCGACCCGTGCCCCGGAGTGGCTGCTCACGCTCTACACGTCCAACCCGATCACCCTGGCCGTGCTCGGCATCCACCGGGCCTTCTGGACCGCCGGTGCCGACTCCGAGTACCCCTCGCACCTCCTCGTCCGCATGGCGATCGCCGCGGTCGTCGGACTCGTGGCGCTGCTCGTCTGCCAGCGGGTGTTCGCCAAGCTGCAGGGCAACTTCGCCCAGGAGATCTGACCCACCCGATGAGCACCGAGAACGAGATCGACCGCGAGACCCGCTCCCCCTTCGACGGCGCCCCGGACGTCGTCACCGTGCGGAACGTCTCCAAGCGCTTCACCATCCGGAAGGACAACTCGCTCAAGGAGCGCGTCGTCACCCTCGGCCGTGCCGGACGCCGCCACAGCGAGGACTTCTGGGCGCTGAAGGACATCAACCTCGACATCCCGGCCGGCACGACCATCGGGCTGCTCGGCCCGAACGGCTCCGGCAAGTCGACGCTGCTGAAGACCATCGGCGGCATCCTCGAACCCACGACCGGGTCCGTCGAACGTCGCGGACGGCTCGCCGCTCTGATCGAGCTCGGCGCGGGGTTCCACCCCGACCTGACCGGTCGCGAGAACGTCTACCTCAACGCCGCGATCCTCGGCCAGACGCAGGAGGAGACCGAGGCCCGGTTCGAGGACATCCTGCAGTTCTCCGGCATCGGCGACTTCATCGACACCCAGGTCAAGTTCTACTCGTCGGGCATGTACGTCCGACTGGCCTTCGCGGTCGCGATCAACACCGACCCCGACGTCCTGCTCGTGGACGAGGTGCTGGCCGTCGGTGACGAGCAGTTCCAGAAGAAGTGCCTCGACAAGATCCGCGAGTTCCAGGAGCAGGGCCGCACCATCATCCTGGTGTCGCACTCCCTCGGCCAGGTCCAGGAGCTGTGCGACTCCGCCGTCGTGCTGCACCACGGCGAGGTCAAGTTCCAGGGTTCCGCCCGCCTCGCGGTCAAGAACTTCCGCGAGATCCTCGAGGGCCGGCGCATCGCCGAGGCCGAGGCGGCGCACCCGGAGGAGGACGCCAACCCGGCGAAGGTCGAGCACGTCGAGCTCGAGATCCCCGGCCGTGCCCCCGGCGAGGAGCACCACCACGGCGACGACCTCGTGGTGCGCGCGACGTTCTCGCACACCGACGTCCTGCCCGAGTGGCGCGCCGGCATCAAGATCGAGAACCACCTCGGCCACCCGGCGTTCGGCGTCGACAGCCGCCAGCTACAGACGACGCACGCCCCGCTCCGCGGCACTGCGACCGTCGAGTGGCGCCTCGAGGACCTGCGCCTGGGCGGCGGCCAGTACTTCGTGCACGTCTTCCTCGCGAAGCCGAACGGCGAGCACATCGTGATCCAGCGCGAGGCGGCACGCTTCGTCGTCCAGGACGAGGACACGCAGTCCGGCATCGCCTGGACCAGGTCGACCGAACGCCAGATCGGGGCCTGAGGGTGCGACCGCTGCCGGTGCTGGTCGACGCCACGTCGATCCCACCGAACCGCGGCGGTGTCGCGCGGTACATCTCCGGGCTGCTCACCGGTCTCGGCGAGGTCGGGGTGTCCGTCGACGTCGTGGCGAAGCCCGGTGACCTGGACTGGCTGCGCGCGCTCGCTCCCGCGCACCGCTACCACGCCGCCCCAGCGTGGACGGCCCGTCGTCCGGCCCGGCTGCTGTGGGAGCAGCTCGGCCTGCCGGGGCTGATCCGTCGGGTCGGGGCGACCAGGCTGCACAGCCCGCACTACACGTTCCCGGTGAGCCGTGCCTCCCGGACGGTGGTGACGCTGCACGACGCGACGTTCTTCAGCGACCCCGCCGCACACTCCCGGCTGAAGGTCGCGTTCTTCCGCGCGTGGACGCGTCTCGCGCGCGGTCGCGCGGCCGCGACGGTCGCCCCGAGCGCCGCGACCGTCGCCGAGCTCGACCGTCTGGCCGGGCGAGCCGCGCGGCCGACGGTCGTGGCGCACCTCGGCGTCGACCAGGCGGTCTTCCACGTGCCGGACGACGACGAGGTCGCTGCCTTCCGCGCCGCGCACCGCATCGGCCCGGACGAGGACTGGATCGCCTTCCTCGGGACCGTCGAGCCACGGAAGCGCGTGCCGGCGCTCATCGCCGCGCACCGAGCGCTGCGGGCAGCCGACCCCGCCGTGACACCGACGCTCCTCGTCGCCGGCGGGCTCGGTTGGGACACGGCTGCCGCGCAGGAGCTCGAGGCCGCCGGGGACCGTCCCGGCGAGCCCCTGCGCCACCTCGGGTACCTGCCGATCGACGAGCTCCGCGCCTTCCTCGGCGGTGCCCGCGTCGTCGTCTACCCGAGCACCGCGGAGGGCTTCGGACTGCCCGTGCTCGAGGCGATGGCGTCCGGCGGCGACGTGCTGACCACCCGTCGGCTCGCGATCCCCGAGGTCGGCGGCGACGCCGTCACCTACACCGAGCCGGAGGCCGACGCGATCCGCGCCTCGCTCGCGACGCTGCTGGCGCCGGGGCCCGACGCTGCTGCCGCGCGCGCCGAGCGCTGTGACCGCGCGACGGCCCGAGCCGCCCGCTTCACCTGGTCGGCGTGCGCCCGTGCCCACCTCGGGGTGTACGCGTGACCGGCGCCGACGGGACCGACGTCCCGCGCGACGACGGCCCGGACGCCACGGTCACCGACGGTGCCCGTCGCGCCGCGATCGTCACCGTCTCGTACAACTCGCACGACGTCCTGCCCCCGTTCCTCGCATCGACGCCGGCGGCCAGCGCGTCGCCGGTCGAGGTCGTCGTCGCCGACAACGACTCCGCCGACGCCGGCGCGCTGCGCAGCGTGACCGAGCAGTCCGGTGCCCGGTTCCTCGAGCTCGGCGAGAACCGCGGGTACGGTGCCGCCGTGAACCGCGCGGTCGCGACCCTCGACCCCGATGTCCGGTGGGTGCTCGTGTCGAACCCCGACGTCGTCCTCGGGCCGCTGGCCCTCGACCGGATGATCGACACGGCGTCCACCGACCCGACCATCGGCGCGGTCGGCCCGAAGGTGCTCGAACCGACCGGCGAGGTCTACCCGTCCGCGCGACTCGTGCCGTCGCTGCGCACCGGCCTCGGGCACGCGCTGTTCGCGAACGTCTGGCCCGGCAACCCCTGGAGCCGTCGCTACCGGCAGGAGGGCGAACAGGACACGCGCCGTGACGCCGGGTGGCTGTCCGGTGCCTGCGTGCTCGTCCGCCGAGACGTGTTCGACCGGCTCGGCGGGTTCGACGAGGGGTACTTCATGTACTTCGAGGACGTCGACCTCGGCTGGCGACTCGGACGGCTCGGGCTCCGGAACGTGTACGAACCGGCCGCCACCGCGACGCACGTCGGCGGCACGGCGACGCAGGGGTCGTCCGAGCGGATGCGGCGTGCCCACCACGAGAGCGCCTACCGGTTCCTCGCGGGCAAGTACCGCGCCTGGTGGCTGTGGCCGCTGCGCGCCGCGCTCCGGGTGGCCCTGGCCGTGCGCGCCCACCTCACGCACACCCGCTGACGCGGTACAGTCACGCTCGCCCCTCCCCTCCCCGATCCGGAAGAGCACCATGATCCTCGCCGTCACCCTGATGGTCCGCGACGAAGCGGACGTCATCCCCGCCTGGCTCGACCACCACGTCGCCCAGGGTTTCGACGTGTTCGTCATCACCGACAACGGCTCCGTCGACGGCACCACCGAGCTGCTCACCGCCTTCGCCGAGCGGGACGATGTCGTGGTCGACCTGCGGCACGACCCGGTGCACCGCAAGCAGCAGGGCACCGTCGTGACCGGGATGGCCCGTGACGCCGCCGCGCTCCACCACGCCGACTGGGTCGTGAACGCCGACGCGGACGAGTTCATCCTGCCCGTCGACCGGACGCTCACCGTCCGCCGGGTCTTCGAGCAGCTCGATCCCGTGGTCGGCGCCTTCACCGTCCCCGTGGTGAACCTGACCGGAGCGATGGCCGAGTCGGGTTCCGGCGTCGAGCGACTGCACTGGCGGGACGAGCGCTCGATCGACGAGCTGCACGCCGTCGGCCTGCTCGCGCCGCCGACGGCGAACGCGGTGCACGTGGGCGACCCCGAGGTCGTCGTCGTGCAGGGCAACCACCAGGTGAGCGTCGCGAACGGCGCACCCGTGCCCGCGGGACTCGAGCTCGAGGTGCTGCACCTGCCGTGGCGGTCGTGGCACCAGTACGCGCACCGGGTCGAGGTGTCCGGTCGTGCCTACGACGCGAACCCCGACCTGACGCCGAGCCCGCGTCACCACGGCATGCGGGACTACCGACGACTGCAGGAGGGCGTGCTCGAGTCGACGTTCTCGCTCCGCTTCGTCACCGACACGGACGCCGCGGACGGCCCCTTCACGCGCGACGACGGCGTCGCGGAGAGCCTCCGGCGTGCCGGCTCGGCCGTGCTGTCCGGCGCGACCGAGGACCCGCTCGTCCCCGAGGACCGCTTCCGACGCCTCCGCGCAGCGGGCCGTGCCCTCGTGCGCCGCGACCGGCGCATCGAGGAGCTCGAGGACGCCGTGCAGGCGGGTGAGACCACCGCGAACACGCTGCGTGCGACCGTGCAGTTCGAACGGGACCGGGCCGAGGCCGCGATCCGGACGGCCACCGAACGCCAGGCGGTCATCGACGCCCGCGAGGCCGAGCTCGCCGCGATGCACGCCCGGCGGGTCGTGCGCATCGCCGACCGCGCCGGGGACGTGGCCCGCCGACTGCGGCGGTCCTAGCCGCACCGGTCACCGCCGCCACGGGGACGACTGCGGGGTCGTCAGCGCTGAACGCCCCGCAGCCGACGCACCGCGTCGAGCAGGACCTCGGCCCTGGCGGTGAACGAGTGCTCCGCACCGATCCGCGCGCCACGCGCCGCACGGTCGTCGTCGGACAGCTGCTCCCCCGCCGTGACGAGCGCCCGCAGATCGTCGACCGTGGCGTAGGTCCGGACCGCGCCGCGGAACAGCGCCTCGACGCCCGGCACCGGATCCGTCACCACGAGTGCTCCGGACGCCGCAGCGTCGAACAGCCGGTTCGACACGAAGCCGTCCCGGGCCATGTCGTCCCAGTGGTCGTTGAGCACCACGCGCGCACGGCGGTACAGCGCCGGCAGCGCCTCGTTCGCCACGAACACGCCGCGGTGCACGCCGTCCGGCAGCAGGCCCTCCCAGCCCTCACCCCACACGGCGAGGTCGACGCCCGCCGCGACGGCATCGCGGACCACCGGCCGGAACACCGCCCGGGTCTTCCCGACGAAGAGCGTGTCGACGTCGTCGGGCGTGTCCGGTGCGACCGCGCCCGGGTGGAACCGCTCCGGGTCGGTCGCCTGCAGGAGCGGTGCGATCGCGAGGCCGGTCTCCGCGCCCACCCGCTCGGCCCACACCGGTCCGGCAGCGAAGCGCAGGTCGTACCGGGCGAGTTCCGCAGGAGTGACGAGGTCGGGGTGGGAGATCACCCAGAGCACGTTCGTCGCCGCGGGGTGGACCGGGGTGTCGTCGAGACCACGCAGCGTCAGCGCCACGTCGTCGAGGTGCTCGGACGCCGGACGCACGTGCGACTCCCGGTGGTCCACGACGACCTCCTGGCCGAGCGACCGCAGCGCCCGCGCGAGGTCGCGTGCGAAGAACGTGTCGCCCCAGTCGTCGCCCCGGGCGCCGGGGTGCGCCGCGATCCGCACCGACCAGCGCAGGCGCTCGCCCCGGTCCCGCAGCGCGAGGCGCTCGACACCGCGCTCCGCCCGCACCACGGGCTCCCGCAGGGCGACCGGCGCCCCCGCGACGTCGGCGGTGCGCGCACCCGGGACGAACCCGAGCCGCTCGAGGGCACGCGGAGCGGTGTCGTCGCGGACGTCGCGCCACACCGAGAGAGCAGATGCAGCGTCGGTGTCGTACCGTCGCTCCCGCAGCACCGACCGCCGGTACGCCCGTCCGACCGGGACGACCACGCAGTCCCCCGCGCCGGCGTCGGCCGTGTCCCGGGTCAACCGGGCGACCGCGGTCCGCGTGTCCACGGTCGGCACCGGCACCGCGAGGTCGGCCGTCCGGACGGCGAAGCACGGCTCGTCCGCGGCGAAGACGACGGCGCCGTCCAGCCGGTCCGCGTCCTCCGCGGGGTGACCGCGGAGGAGCGCGGCGACGGGGGCCGATCCCTGCGGCAGGACCGCGCCGGCGCTCGCCACCACGTCGTCCGGCGTGCGGACGACGGCCACGGCGACCCGCGCCTCCCGTCCGTCCGCGGTCGGCGTGCCGAGCACGGCGACCAGTTGGTCGTACGCGGTGTCCGGGAGCGCGATCGACGCGTCCTGCACGACCGTGACGGCGCTCCGGAGCAGCGGTCGCGCTGCGGCGACCGCGCCGCCCCACGTCGCGGCGACCGTCGCCCGCGCGACGACGGCGTCCGGCCCCGCGGCGACCGGCGGGTACGTGCTGGTGGGCCCGGCGTGCACGTCGTGGGCGCTCACGACCACCGTGGCGGCGCCCGCCTCGCGCGCTGCGCGGACGGTGTCCAGGTGACCACCGACCCGCAGTGTCGACTCGGCCACCGTGACGACGACGTCGAACGTGCCCTCCGCACCCGGGTCGAGCTGGGGCTCCGCCGACGGGAACGACGTGTCGACCGGGAGGCGCGGCTCAGCGACGTCGGTCGGCTCCGGCTCGTCAGCGGGTCCGGACCGACCGAGCAGCCGACCGAGCCGGTTCCGCGGCATCAGTCCTGCAGGAGGTTCTGCAGGTAGACGCCGTAGCCGCCCTTGACGAGCGGCGCGGCGAGGTCGGCGAGCTGCGCGTCGTCGATCCAGCCGTTCCGCCAGGCGATCTCCTCGATGCAGCCGATCTTGAAGCCCTGCCGGTCCTCGATCACCTTGACGTACTCGGACGCCTGCATCATCGACTCGAACGTGCCGGTGTCGAGCCAGGCGGTCCCGCGGTCGAGCACCTGCACGCCGAGCTTGCCGGCGTCGAGGTAGCGCTCGTTCACGGTCGAGATCTCGAGCTCCCCGCGGGCGCTCGGCTCGATGGTCTTCGCGATCTCGATGACCGAGTTGTCGTAGAAGTACAGGCCGGGGACGGCGTAGTTCGACTTCGGCTCGGTCGGCTTCTCCTCGATGGACACCGCCGTGAACGAGTCGTCGAACTCGACGACGCCGTACGCCTTCGGGTCGGCGACGTGGTACGCGAAGATCGTCGCGCCGTCGACCTCGGTGTTCTTCCGCAGGTTCGTGCCGAGGCCCGTGCCGTGGAAGATGTTGTCGCCGAGGACGAGCGCGACGCTGTCGTCGCCGATGAAGTCCTCGCCGATGACGAACGCCTGCGCCAGGCCGTCCGGCGACGGCTGCACCGCGTACTGGATGTCCATGCCGAGCGACGAGCCGTCGCCGAGCAGCGACTTGAACTGCTCGTTGTACTCCGGGGTCGTGATGACGAGGACCTCGCGGATGCCGGCCATCATGAGCGTCGACAGCGGGTAGTACACCATCGGCTTGTCGTAGATCGGCATGAGCTGCTTGCTGATGCCCTTGGTGATCGGCCAGAGGCGGGTGCCGGAACCCCCGGCGAGGATGATGCCCTTCACGGTGCGGGCCCCCTTACTTCTTCGTCCGGAGGGACTCGGTGTAGGCCACCGCTTCCTCGTAGGTCGGCAGCAGCCCCTGCTCGGCGGCCTGCTCGAGCGTCGGCGCCGTGGTGTCCTTCTCCGACAGCACCGGGTCGCCGATGCCCTCGGGGAGCGCCAGTCCGACGGTCGGGTCGAGGATCGTGATCCCCTTCTCGCGCTGCGGGTCGTAGTGGGCGCTGACGAGGTAGTTGACCGTGCTGTGGTCCTCGAGCGCGACGATGGCGTGGCCGAGCCCCTCGGACAGGTACACCGCCTTGCGGTCGACGTCGTCGATGCGGACCGAGTCCCACTGGCCGAAGGTCGGCGAGCCGACACGGATGTCGACGATGTAGTCGATGAACGCCCCGCGGACGGCGGTCACGTACTTGGCCTGGCTCGGCGCGACGAGGGCGTAGTGGATGCCACGGGCGACACCCGCCGACGAGATGGACATGTTCACCTGGCGGAGGTCGAGCGGGTGCCCGACCGTCTCCTCGAGCACGTCGGCCCGGTACGCCTCGAGGAACGCCCCTCGTGCGTCGCCGTGCTGGACGGGCGTGAACTCCCACGCTCCGGGGATCTTCAGTTCGCGGATCTGCACCGGGCAACCCTAGCAAAGGGCCGGAACGGGCGTCGCTGCCCGATCTGCCCCGGTCGGGCGATCAGCTCCGGTCCGGCGATCAGCCCCAGTAGGGCAGGACGCTCTGGTAGAAGTGCAGGTCCACCGTGACGATCCCGGCGACCACCGATGCGGCAGCGACGGCGAACACCGCCACGCGGATGCCGCGCGAGGACACGAGTCGTCCTCCGACGAAGAGGAGCAGCAGGGCGGGCAGCACGGGCAGGAAGTACCGCCCCTGCAGCCCCTGGAGCCACTGCCCCTCGTTCACCGTGTAGTAGACGTAGAGCGCCAGGCAGACGCCGAGCACCGCGACGAGGGCACCGACGCCGACGGCGACCCGCCAGAGCACGCCCGTGCGCAGCCGTTCGACCGCGTCGCGTTCCCGCGGCTCGACCGTGAGCAGCGCCAGGACCAGCGCGACCGTCAGGAGGAGCACGAACACCATCGGCAGCGGGGCGCGCAACCAGGCGAACGCGCCGAACACGCCGCGCCAGATCTCACCCTTCTCGGTCGTCAGCCCCGTCGGGTAGTCGAGGAACAGGGACCGGAAGACCGCCTTCACGAACACGAACGGGTGGTGCAGGAGGAAGGTCTTCTGGGTCGCCGGGTCGTTCAGCGGGTTCACGCCCTGCGTCACCCACGACGTCGCGCGGAGCCAGCCCAGCGTCACCACGCCCGCGACCGCGACGACGGCGGCGGCGCTGACGAGCGACGCGGGGCGACGGGCCGCACGGTTCAGCACGGGGATCGCTGCGACGATCACGGCGAGCGGCGCGTAGGTGGGCTTCACGAGTGCGACGGCGACGAAGAGACCACCGAGCACCACCCATCGCCACCAACCCGGTGCACCCTCGCGGAGGGCCCAACGGAGTGCCAGCGCCGTCGCCAGGACGCAGAGCCCGATGGTCACGCCGTCGGCGCTGAAGGACGCCGCCTGCGCCACGACCGACGGCAGGAGCCCGACGACGAAGAAGAGCAACCGGCCCACGGGGGCGAGCAGGGCCGCGGCGAGCAGGAGTCCGGCGACGACGAGGAGTCCCAGTGCCCGACCGAGTTCGAGCTGCGCCAGCACGCCCATGTCGAGCGCCTCGCCGATGCGCAGGGCCACCACCTGGGGCACGTACGCGACGGGCGGGTACTGCACGGTGTTGGTGAAGGTCTGCCACGCGCGGTCGCCGTCGTCGTGGATGCTGCCGAGCGCGGCCCAGTCGAGGTCACGGAAGGACGTCGGGTCGTCGAAGCCACGGGTGAAGTGGGCGTCGTCGAACAGCCGGGGCCACGCGGTCGGGACGTACCCACCGGGGTCGCCGTCGGAGATGCCCTCGATCCCCCGCGCCTCGTCGGCGACCAGGCCACCGTGCGCGACCTGGTAGGCGCGGAAGACGTGCGCCGGCTCGTCGGGGTTGAGGCCGGGGGGCGTGACCGCGATGAAGGCCGCTCCGCCGAGGAGGAACACCACGAGGAACGCGACGGACTGCCACCAGCGCCGCGTCCAGGACCACACTGCGGTCGGACGGGTCCTCCGGTCGGTCGAACGGCGGCGTGCTGGTGCGGTCTCGGTCGACACGGGGCCCCTGGTCCTCGTCGTGCCCGTTCGGGTCGGGCGGCTGCTGCGGCCCGATCATCGTAACGAACCCTCACGCCGTAGAGTGTCCCGGTGGACCAGACAGGGAACCCCGCCCGGCCCGTGACCGACGAGCACCCGACCGTCGCCGACGAGCGCGTGAGCGGTGACACGACCACCGCGCCGGCCCGCGACGACCGGACCGGAGCAGCCGACACGGGCGCCCACCACCGGCGCTCAGAGCGCCGTCGGCCGCGGATGCTGCGCGTCCTGCTCTCCTTCCCCCTCCTCTTCTCCCTCGTCGCGACCCTGTTCGTCGGCGCCTTCGTGGCCGTCGTCCCCGCGGGCTTCGGTCTCGACGAGATGCACCACACCTACCGGGCCTGGCAGGTGTCCCGGGGTCAGCTCGAGGTGGACACGATCACCCCGAAGCTGCAGTACGGCGGGCAGATCCCCGTCGCCCTCGTCGACTACGAGCTCGAGGGCACCGACGCCTCGAACGCCGGCCGGACGAGCGGCCAGTACTGGCAGCGCGCCGACGTCGACCTCGGGCCCGACCTCGAGCGCTTCGGGGCGGTCCACCTGCGTCCCGACAGCCCGACCCAGCTCGAGGACTTCACGAACGCCGGGGCGTCGAGCTTCGTGGCCTACGCGCCGGCCGCCCTCGGGATGCGGATCGGGACCGTGCTCGGACTGGACGTCGCCGGGATCGTCCTGCTCGGCAAGGCGGCGAGCGGACTCGTCTACGTGGTCCTCGTCGCCGCCGCGGCCGTGGTCCTGCGCGGCTCCCGCTGGCGGTGGCTCGTCGCCCTGGTGGCGCTCCTGCCGCAGAGCGTCTTCCAGGCCTCCATCATCACGGCGGACACCCTCTCCAACGGCACCGCCCTGCTGTTCGTCGCCGGTGTGCTCGCCCTCCGGAACCGAACCGCGCGTGCCACGTGGCCGTTGCTCGCCGTGACGATCGTCGCCGCCCTCGGGGTCGTGGCGGCCAAGCCGACGTACATCCTCCTGCTCCCGCTCCTGTTCACCGTGCCGGCGGTCGCACTGGGACTCCGACGGCGACGGTGGGCGCTCGCGGTCGAGGCCGGGGCGGTCGCGCTCGTCGCCGGGGTCGGCGCTGCGTTGTCCTCGGGCGCCGCCGACATCGCCGACGCGATCCGGACGCAGGTCCCGGACTGGCCGAGCGTCGACCGGCACCTCCAGCTGCAGGGGATCCTCGCCGATCCGTTGCACCTGGTCGGCGTCGTCGCCCGGACCTTCGTGCAGTACGGCTCGTCGTGGGTCGAGGGGTCGATCACGATGCTCGGGACCAACTCGGTGTTCGTGCCGCAACCGGTCGCCGTGGCACTCATCGTCGTGCTCGTCCTCGCCGCGCTGCGGGGGACGGCCGGGCCCCGATCGCCGGACTGGTGTTCATCGCCGTGGCGGCGGTGTCGGTCGTCGCGGTGATCGCGACGCTCTACCTGACCTTCTCCACGGTCGGGGCCGCGAACGCGAACGGGGTGCAGGGGCGCTACTGGCTCCCGCTCTTCGTCCCGCTGGCCGCCGGGCTCGGCATGCTCCTGCCGATCCGCGTCGGAATGAGCGAACGCGCGGCGGCGGTGACCTTCTCGTCCGTCGGCGTCGCGGCGCTCGTCGCCGCCCTGGCGACCTGGGTCTGGGTGGTCTACTGACGCACGGTCAGAGCCCGAGCGCCGTGCGCCAGGTCGGTTCCGCGCCGACGAGCCGCTCGGCCCGGACGTAGGCCTGCGCCCGGGCGACGCGGGGCGCCGGCTCGCGGAACGCCTCGAGCAGCGCTGCGCGCCACGCCGACGGGTCGTCGGTCGTGAGCAGCCCGCCGTGCGCGTCGACACCGGCGTAGGACGGCCGGTCCGAACCGACGAACGGCAGCCCGAGCATCGAGTACTCCAGGAACTTCAGGTCGCTCTTCGCGTCGTTGAAGCGGTCCCCGGTCAGCGGCGCGACGCCGGCCGACCACCGCTCGGCGCGAGCCCGCAGGAACGCGATGAAGTCCGGGTAGTGGGCGGCGGTGCCGAGGTCGAGACGGTCGTACCACTCCTGGTCGGCTGCGTCGGCGGTGACGCCGACGACCTCGAGCCGGACCGGCCGACCGTCGGTGTCGGTGAAGCCGTCGAACACGGGTCGGAGCAGCGCCAGGTCGTCGCCGTGGGTCGCCGACCCCATGTAGAGGACCCGTCGCGGGCCGGCCGGGTCGGGCCGGACCGCGGTGTCGCCCCACATGCCGGGCTGCAAAGCGTTCGGGACGACGACGGCGTCGACGCCCTGCGCGGCGAGCACCGCTCGCAGCGGTTCCGTGGAGGTGACCACCGCGTCCGCTGCCCGGACGAGCCGGTCGACCGACGCGAGTCGCTCCGGGTCGTACTCGGCGCGCGCGAGCCGGGTACGGGCCTCCTGGCTGAAGAAGTCGTCGTCGACCTCCGCGACGACGCGTGTCCCCCTCTGCCGCAGCGCGCGCAAGGGCCGCGTCGAGCCGGTGTGCCGGGAACGCGTCGCGCTGCACCAGGAGCACGTCGAGGTGCGCGGAGTCGGTGCCGTCCGCCCACCGGACCGGGTCCACCTGCGCGACGCGTGCCGCCCCGGACGCGGCGAGCGCCGACATCCGACCCGTGACGCGGACGTGGGCCGACGCGGGGTGCACCCCGCCGGCACCGTGCACCACGAAACCGACGAGCGGGGTCGGCGTCGCGGCCGGTGCGCCGCCCGTGGTGGGTGCGTCTGTCACGGCGGCGTCGGAGCCGGTCGGTCCGGCGGCGCGCGCTCCGGGCACGCGGCGGAGCAGTCGGGCGGCGACGGAGCGGAGGCCAGGCATGCCCCCATCCTGACACCGCACGGCACCGGGTCCGTCCCGCCCGGAACGTAGGATGAACTGCCCGGCGACGTGTGCCGTCGACGCCACCGCCCCGCAGCGGCGGCCGCTCCCCGCGGTGCGCCCGTACCCCCGACCCGACCAGGACCGTCCCGCGTGAAACTGTTCGTCCAGATCCCCTGCCTGAACGAGGAGCAGACGCTCCCCGCCGTGCTCGAGTCCATCCCGACGTCGATCGACGGCATCGACGAGGTCGAGGTGCTCGTCATCGACGACGGGTCGACGGACCGCACGGTCGAGGTCGCGCGGGCGCACGGCGTCCGACACGTCGTCCGGCACACCGCGAACATGGGTCTGGCGCGGTCGTTCCGCGACGGGGTGGACTACGCGCTGCTGCACGGCGCGGACATCGTCGTCAACACCGACGGCGACAACCAGTACCCGCAGGCGCAGATCGCGGAACTCGTGCGGCCGATCGTCGAGGGTCGCGCCGAGATCGTCATCGGGGACCGCCAGACACGGACGATCGAGCACTTCTCCGGGTTCAAGAAGGCGATGCAGCGCCTCGGGTCGTGGGTGGCCGGGCGGGCGGCCGGCCTCGACCTGCCGGACGCCGCGAGCGGGTTCCGGGCCTACTCGAAGTACTCGCTGATCCGGCTCAACATCGTCACGCGCTTCAGCTACTGCATGGAGACGATCGTGCAGGCCGGCTACAAGCGGCTCGCGATCGAGAGCGTCCCGATCACGACGAACCCGAAGACGCGCGAGTCACGACTGTTCGACAACATCTGGCAGCACATGTTCCAGTCGGGGTCGGCGATCGCCCGCGTGTACCTCATGTACCGGCCGATGGCGCTGTTCGCCTGGGTCAGCGCGGTCTTCGGCGTCGCCGGTCTCGTGCCCTTCGTGCGGTACCTGGTGCTCATGCTCGCGGACTCCGGCGGGAACCACCTGCAGTCCCTCATCCTCGGCGTGGTGCTCGTGATCAGCGCCCTGCTCTCGATCACCATCGGCGTGGTCGCCGACCTGACCCGGCTGAACCGGACGTTGGCGGAGGAACAGCTCGACCTGCAGAAGCTGGCGCGGTACGGGGACTGACGGGCACGGGACGCCGCTAGACTGCCTGCCGACCGTCGTCGGCCAGAGCCGACGTCCATCGGCCACGAAAAGGAAACCAGCGTGAAGATCCTCGTCACCGGAGGGGCCGGCTTCATCGGCTCGAACTTCGTCCGCAGAACCCTCGAGGACGCCTACCCCGGCCTCGAAGGGGCCGAGGTCGTCGTCTACGACGCCTTGACCTACTCGGGCAACCTCGAGAACCTCGCCCCGGTGGCGGAGTCGCCGCGCTACTCCTTCGTGCAGGGTGACATCCGTGACGCCGCGAAGCTCGACGAGGTGATCCCGGGCGTCGACGCCATCGTGCACTTCGCGGCCGAGTCGCACGTCGACCGGTCGGTCCGCGACTCCGGCATCTTCGTCGAGACGAACGTCGTCGGCACCCAGCGCCTGCTCGACGCCGCGCTGCGCCACGGTACCGAGCGCTTCGTGCACGTCTCGACCGACGAGGTCTACGGCTCCATCAGCGAGGGCTCGTGGGACGAGGATCGCCCGCTCGAGCCGAACTCGCCGTACTCGGCGTCGAAGGCGGGCAGCGACCTGCTGGCGCGCAGCTACCACCGCACGCACGGCCTGAACCTGTCGATCACGCGCTGCTCGAACAACTACGGTCCGTACCACTTCCCCGAGAAGGTCATCCCGCTCTTCGTCACCAACCTCATCGACGACCGGCACGTGCCGCTCTACGGCGAGGGCAACAACGTCCGCGACTGGCTGCACGTCGACGACCACACGCGCGGCATCGCGATGGTGCTCGTCAAGGGCCGTGCGGGCGAGATCTACAACATCGGCGGCGGCACCGAGCTGACCAACAAGGAGCTCACGCAGCTGCTCCTCGACGCCACCGGCAAGGACTGGTCGTACGTCGACCGGGTCCAGGACCGCCTCGGCCACGACCTGCGCTACTCGGTCGACATCTCGAAGATCCAGGCCGAGCTCGGCTACGAGCCGCAGGTCCCGTTCGAGCAGGGCCTCGCAGACGTCGTGCAGTGGTACCGCGACAACCGCTCGTGGTGGGAGCCGCTGAAGGAGCGTGCGGCGCTCAGCTGAGCCCGTCGACCACGATGACCCGCTACCTCATCACCGGCGCGGCCGGCATGCTCGGCCGTGACCTGCAGGACGCCCTCGCCGGCCGCGACGTCACGGCCCTCGGCCGGGCCGACCTCGACGTGACCGACGCCACCGCGGTCGCCGCCGCGGTCGCCGGCCACGACGTCGTGATCAACAGCGCCGCCTACACGAAGGTCGACGACGCCGAGTCCCACGAGGACGACGCGTACGCCGTGAACGCCCGCGGTCCGGCGGTCCTCGCCACCGCGACGTCCGCGGCGGGCGCGAAGCTCGTGCACGTCTCCACGGACTACGTGTTCGACGGCACCGGCACCGCGCCGTACGCCGAGGACGCACCGCTCGCCCCCCTCGGCGCCTACGGACGGACGAAGGCCGCGGGGGAAGAGGCGATCCGCGCCACGGCCCCCGACTCGTCCTGGATCGTCCGCGCGGCGTGGCTGTACGGCGCGCACGGGCCGAACTTCGCGAAGACGATGGTCCGGCTCGCCGGCTCGCACGACACCGTCAGCGTCGTGACCGACCAGGTGGGGCAGCCGACGTGGACCGGTGACCTCGCGCGGCAGATCGTCGCCATGCTCGACGCCGACGCGCCCGCCGGCACCTACCACGGCACCAACGGCGGTCAGGGCTCGTGGTTCGACTTCACGAAGGCGATCTTCGCCGAGGTCGGCCTCGACCCGGAACGGGTGCTGCCGACCGACAGTGCGGCGTTCGTCCGCCCGGCGCCCCGCCCGGCGTACAGCGTGCTCGGGCACCACGCGTGGAGCCGAGCGGGTCTCGCCCCGATGCGTGACTGGCGCGAGGCGCTGCACGCGGCGGTGGAGGCCGGTGTCCTCGACGCCTGAGCCGACCCCCGGCCGGCCCCCGGGCGCCGCGCCCGGATCGTCACCGCGGTGAAGTGGAGCGCGGCCGCACTGGCGGTCGCGCTCCTCGTCGTGGGGGTCGTGCAGCAGTGGGACGCCATCGTCCGCGACTTCGCCCGGCTCTCCGTCGGCACGGTGGTGGTCGGGGTGCTCGCGACCCTCGTCGCCCTCGTCGCGAACATGGCGTCGTGGCGTGCCATGACCGCTGCCACCGGGACCCGCCTGCCGGTCGCGGCAGCGTCGTCGGTGTTCTTCGTCGGACAGCTCGGCAAGTACGTCCCCGGCGGTGTGTGGTCGATCGCGGCCCAGGCCGAGCTCGGCCGCGCCCACGGCCTCGCGCGGACGACGAGTGCCGCCGCGTCGCTCGCCTCGATGCTCGTCAGCATGGTCACGGCGGCCCTGGTCGGGATCGTCGGACTGCTCGTCGGGGCGCCCGACGGCCTGGCGACCTTCTGGTGGCTCGCCCTCGTCGCGGCGCTCGGCCTCGTCGCCCTGGTGCCGCCGGTGCTCGCGCGACTCATCGCCCTCGCCATGCGGCTCCTGCGCCGACCCCGGCAGGTCGTCACGCTCTCCTGGGGCGCGACGACCGCGTCGATCGCCTGGTCCGCCGCGATGTGGCTCGCGTACGGCGTCCAGGCCACCACGGTGCTGCGGGCCTTCGGCGCCGACGGCCCGGCCGTCCCCCCGCTCGCGACGGGCGCCTACGCGGTCGCCTGGCTCGTCGGCTTCCTCGTCGTCGTCGCGCCCGCCGGCCTCGGGGCACGCGAGGGCGTCCTCGTACTGCTCCTCGGACCGGTCGCAGGGGTGTCCGGCGCACTGGCCCTCGCCGTCGTCAGTCGTGCGCTGATGACGCTCGGCGACGTCCTGCTGGCCGCGGTCGGTGCCGGGCTGGCGGTGCGCCACCGCCGTCGCACGGGCTCGGCCTGACCTCCCGAGCGCGCCTGGTAGTGTCGCGCCGGTACTGCGCGCAGTACCGACCGACCGACACGAGGAGCCGTTCCGCATGACCACTCTCCGCGTCGTCGTCGACCAGGTGATCGCACCGGTCCCGGGTGGCATCGGTCGCTACGCGGAGGAACTCACCCGGCAGCTCGTCGAGACCGCTCCGGCAGGGTGCGACGTCGAGGGCATCGTCTCCGCCGCACCGCGCGCCGACGTCGAGCGACTGCGGACGCTGCTGCCCGGCCTGACCGGCGTGGAGCGACTCGCACTGCCCCGCCGCGAGCTGTCGCTCGCCTGGCAGGGCGGACTCGCGCACGGCGCCTCGCACGGCATGGTCCACGCGCCCAGCGTGCTCGCTCCCCTGGTGAAGCACGACCGCTTCCAGGAGCCCGGCCGCCAGACCGTGGTGACCGTGCACGACACCGTGCCGTGGACCCACCCCGAGACCCTCACGCCCCGGGGCGTGCACTTCCACAAGGCGATGGTGAAGCGGGCGTGGAAGCACGCGGACGCCGTGGTCGTCCCCACGCACGCGGTCGCCGGCCAGCTCGACGAGATCCACCGCTTCGGTGACCGACTGCGGGTGATCGGCGGCGCACCGACCGGACGGCTCCGTGTACCCGTCGACGCCGACGTGCGTGCCGAACGGCTCGGTCTCCCCGACCGGTACGTCCTCGCGGTGGGCACGCTCGAGCCGCGGAAGGGCCTGCGGCACCTCATCGAGGCGATGGCCCACCCCGACGCTCCGCAGGACGTCCCGCTGGTCGTCTCCGGGCCGGACGGCTGGGGCGACGTCGACGTCCTCGGCACGGCCGAGCGCGCCGGCCTCGCCGCCGACCGGGTCAAGGTGCTCGGGCGGGTGGACGACGCCGACCTGGCGGTCGTGTACGACCGTGCGACGGTGTTCGTGTTCCCGAGTCTCGCCGAGGGCTTCGGACTGCCGGTGATCGAGGCGATGAGCTTCGGCACGCCGGTCGTCCACTCGGACGACCCGGCCGTCAGCGAGGTCGCGTCCGACGCCGGCGTCACCGTCGCCCGCGACCCCCGGGAGTCCTACGCCGAGCGACTCGCGCAGGCCGTCTACCAGGTGGTCGCGGACCCGCTGCTCGCGGAGCAGCTCGCGGTCGCCGGGCCCGACCGGGCGCGCATGTTCGACTGGCGCGACTCCGCGTTCGAGACCTGGCAGCTGCACGCCGACCTCTGAGCCGCGACGGCTCGGTCACGGCTGGGCATCGATGCGCCGACCCACCGCGCCGTGCGCGCCCCGCGGACGCAGCGGCTGCCATCATCGACGCATGTCGCGCCGCTCCGCTCCGGTCCTCACCGCATCGATCGTCCTCGCCGTCGGGCTCACGACGACCCTGACGGCGTGCTCGGGCGGGGACGAGGCCCCCACCCTCTCGGCCACGTCGTCGCGATCCGCGACCGCGACCGCGACCGGCCCGGCGTCGAGCAGTGCCCCCTCGGACGGCAGCCCGTCGGCCACCGCGACGCCCGACGACGACCAGACCGGCCCCGCCGACGACGGCACCGCGACCGGTACCGGGAACGGCAGCGGCGTCGAGCAGCCGGACTCCGTCGACTTCGGCAAGATCGCTGCGCAGGGCACCGCGGCGGCCGGGGGCGGCACGGTCGTGTCCATCGTCGGTGCCGGCGACTCGTGGACCGTCGTCGTGGCCGGCCCGGACGGTTCCCAGACCCAGTCGGTGGTGTCCGCGACCCTCGGCCGTGTGACCTCGGGCCCGTTCCCGAAGCAGGTCGACGCGGCTGCCCAGGCCGCCACCACCGCGCAGGCAGCTGCCGTGCGCACGTCGGCGGCGACCGCCGCAGCGGCGGCGACGAAGGCGGTCGGGGGCGGGACCCTCGCCTCGATCGTGCTCGGCGGATCCGGCTCGGCGCCGACGTGGACGGCGACCGTGTCGACCGCGCAGGGCGAGCGGACCGTCACGGTCGACGGCATCACCGGCGCCGCGACCGCGAGCTGACCCGGGCGCCCACGACCACCAGGTCGCGGAGGCGGCAACCGTCAGAGCTGCTCGCGCAGCGCGGCCGCCTTCCGCTCGACGACCTGCTCGAGCCCGGCGGCGTACTCCGCCAGCCGGACGGCGACCTCCGGGTCGGCTGAGCCGATGATGCGTGCCGCGAGGAGGCCGGCGTTCGCGGCGCCGTTGATCGCCATCGTGGCGACCGGGATGCCGGCGGGCATCTGCACGATCGACAGCAGTGAGTCGAGCCCGTCGAGCCGCGCGAGCTGCACGGGCACACCGATGACCGGCAGTGTCGTGAGCGACGCGACCATGCCCGGCAGGTGCGCCGCTCCCCCGGCGCCGGCGACGATCACCCGCACGCCCCGGTCGGCTACCGCCCGCGCGTAGCGCACCATCTTGTCCGGCGTGCGGTGCGCCGAGACCACGTCCGCCTCGAACGGGATGTCGAGCTCGGTCAGGATCTCCGCGGCGGCGCGCATGGTCGGCCAGTCGGAGTCCGACCCCATGATGATCGAGACGAGCGGGGTGGGCGCGGTGGTGTCGGTCACGTCACGAGGCTAGTCGAGCGCGGGATCAGTCGTCGAAGTGCGCTGCCACCGACCGCGCCCGGTACACGACGTCGTCCACGTCGTCGCCGGTGACCGTGACGTGGCCGACCTTGCGACCGGGACGCGGTGCCTTGCCGTAGAAGTGCAGCTTGGCCTCCGGGAAGGCCGCGAGCGCCGCCGGGTAGCGAGCAGCCAGGTCGCCGTCCGCCGGGCCGCCGAGCACGTTCACCATGACGGCGACCGGGTCGTGCGAGCCGGTCGCGCCGAGCGGCAGGTCGAGCACCGCGCGGAGGTGCTGCTCGAACTGGCTCGTCGTGGCGCCGTCGATCGTCCAGTGGCCCGTGTTGTGCGGTCGCATGGCGAGCTCGTTCACGAGGATGCGCTCGTCGGCCGTCTGGAAGAGCTCGACGGCGAGCACGCCGGTGACCCCGAGCGCCTCGGCGATCCCGACCGCGAGCGACTCGGCGGCGTCGGCGAGCCGACCGGCACTGGCCGGTGCGGGAGCGATGACCTCGGCGCAGACGCCGTCGCGCTGGACCGTCTCGACGAGGGGCCAGGCCACGACCTCACCGGAGGGGCGGCGCGCCACGGACTGTGCGAGCTCCCGCGTGAAGGGCACGAGCTCCTCGACGAGCAGCGCCTGGTCTGCGCCGGCCTCGGCGACCGCGGCGAACCAGTCCTCGACTTCGGTCGCGTCCGACACGACCCGGACGCCCTTGCCGTCGTAGCCGCCGCGGGCGGTCTTCACGACCGCGCGCCCACCGTGCTCGGCGAGGAAGGCACGCAGTTCGTCGGCGTCGTGCACGGCGGCCCAGTCCGGGACCGGGAACCCGAGCTCGCCGAGCCGCTGCCGCATGGTGATCTTGTCCTGCGCCACGGCGAGGGCATCGGGTCCGGGGTGCACGGCGACCCCCGCGTCGACGAGGCCCCGGAGGACGTCCTGCGGAACGTGCTCGTGGTCGAACGTCACGGCGTCGACCTCACGGGCGAACGCGAGCACCGTGTCGAGGTCGTGGTAGTCACCCTCGGCCGTCGCTGCGATCGCCGCCGACATGCCCGGGCCCTCGGCGAGGACCCGGATGTCGAGACCGAGCTCGACGGCAGCGGGGACCATCATCCGGGCGAGCTGTCCGCCGCCGACGACTCCGACACGCAAGGCCATGCTGTGTGTTCCTTCCGCCGTTCTCACCGGGACGGGAGAGCGTGCTGTCTACAATCGTGGTCCTGCCGGTCGTCGACCGGCCCGTTCCGGGACCCGCCCGGACAGGGACAACTCTACGGATCCTGGAGACGACGTGCGGCGACTCATCGCGCAGCTGGCCCGCTTCGGAGTCGTCGGGGCCGTGGGCTTCGTCGTGGACTTCAGCGTGTTCAACCTGCTGCGCGCCACGGTGCTCTCCCCCGACGAGGTGCACTCCGGCCCGTTCTGGGCGAAGGTCGTCTCGACGGTCATCGCGATCGTCGTGAACTGGCTGGGCAACCGGTACTGGACCTTCCGGAACCAGCGACGGTCGGTCGCGGCGCGCGAGGGCGTCGAGTTCCTCGTCGTCTCCCTGGGCGGCATGGTGATCTCGCTGGGCTGCCTCGGGATCTCGCACTACGTGCTCGGCTTCACCTCGGCGTTCGCGGACAACGTCTCCGGCAACGTGATCGGCCTGGTGCTCGGCACCGCGTTCCGGTTCTGGCTGTACAAGGTCTGGGTCTACCACCCCGACCGCGTCCAGCGGGAGGCCGCACGCTCGGCGGCCCCGGAGGACACGCGCCTGCCGGACCGCGTCTGAACCGGACGGCCCCGGGAGCGACCCGCGCGGAGCCTCCCGTCCGTCCGGTGCGTCCGTAGGATCGTCGGATGCGCGCAGAACCGACGCCCCGCCCGCCGGCGGCACGAGACCGCGTCCCGGCGGACGAGCCGCACCCCGCCGTGGGTCGACGCGAGCGGATCGCCGTCGCGATCGTCACCGTGACGTTCGGACTCTGGCTCGCCGTGTGGGCACTCGTCGTGCCGACCTTCCAGGCGCCCGACGAGACCGCGCACGTCGACGCCGCCGTGCACGTCGCCCTCGGTGACCCGTGGTCCGCCCCGGGTGACATGCGCGTGCTCGAGGCCGTGCTCGCCGGCGCCCGCGAGCAGGCGTCGGTGCCGGAGGACCGGCGGTCGACGGTCAGCGAACTCCTCGCCGCCGCGCCCGGCGAGTCGACCACCGTGAACCAGATGACGCAGCACCCGCCGACCGCGTACCTCGCCGACGCCCTCGTCCTCCGGGTCGTGCACTTCGGCGACCTGCGACTCGACCAGGCCGTGCTCGCGCTGCGGCTGGCCGACGCCCTGGCGGTCACGCCGCTCGCCCTCCTGGCTTGGGCCACGGTGCGCCGGGTCACCCGGTCGCCGCGTGCTGCCCTCGTCGGTGCGCTCGCGCTGTTCGCGACACCGCAGCTCGCCTCGATCGGGGCCTCCGTGACGAACGACGCCCCGACGATGCTGCTGACCGGCGTCGTCGTGTGGCTCGCGGTCCGCCTGCTCACCGGCGACCACCGCTGGCGCACCATCGTCTGGCTCGGTCTCGCGCTCGGCGCCGCCTGCTGGGTGAAGGGCACCGCCCTGCCCGCCGTCCCCTTCGTCGGACTCGCCGTGCTCGTCGCCGGGGCCGGCGTCCTGCCGGTGTCCCGCCGGCTCCTCCGGACGGTGGTCCCACTCGGGGTCGCCGGCGCCGTCGGCGCGTGGTGGTGGCTGCACAACCTCGTCGCGTACCACCGCCTCCAGCCGGACGGGTACGCCGCGATCCGCCCGCCGAAGGCCTTCCCGCCGGGTGAGCACCCGTCGGTCGCGCACTTCGTCGACGTCAGCTGGGGGACGCTCGCCCGGACGTTCTGGGGCAGCCCGGGCGCCCGCGCGCAGGTGAGCATCGGTGACGGCCTGACCGCAGCGCTCACGGCGGTCGCCCTCGCGGCGATCCTGCTGTTCGCCTTCCGACGGGCGGGCCTGGGCACCTCGGTCGTGCTCGCCTCGTTCCCGGCCGCGGTCCTGCTCATCCAGACCGCCACCAGTGCCCGCGCCTACCTCACGACCACCGAGGTCGCCGGCACGCAGGGACGGTACGCCTTCCCCGCGGTGCTCTGCCTCGTCGCCCTCTCCGCCGTCGCCTGGCGACGGATCCCCCGGACACCGTGCGGTCGGCACCGGACCGCCACGGTGCTCGCGGTCGTCTGTCCCGCCGTCGGCCTGTACGGTGCGGTGGTGGTCACGAGTTGGTTCTGGAACGGGGCGGTGCCGTGGCCCGGGCACGGCGGCCTCGCCCGGTACGCGGCACTGGGGCCGGTCCCGCCGTGGACCGTGGCGGTGCTGGCGGTGCTCGTGCTCGTCGGGATCGTCGCGACGGTCACCCGGGTCGCAGCGATGCGGTCCGCGGTGCCGGCTGCACCGGACCGCGACCTCCGCGCGGACGGGGCGACCCGATGAGTCGCCCGCGGCTCCTCGTCCTCGCGTCGACGTTCCCGGCCCACCCCGACGACGGCGTGCCCGCGTTCGTGCTCGACCTCGCACGGCACGAGGCCGAGGAGTTCGACACCGTCGTGCTCACGCCCCGGGTGCCGGGAGCCGCCGCCACCGAGGTCGTGGACGGTGTCCGTGTCGTGCGCTACCCCTACTTCCCGCGACGCTACGAGGACCTCGCCGACGGGGCGATCCTCGACAACCTCCGGGCGCGTCGCAGCCGCGTCCTGCAGGTCCCGGCGCTGCTCGCGGCGCAGTACCTCGCGGTCCGACGCGCCGTCCGGGCGGGGCGACCGGACGTCGTGCACGCCCACTGGGCCGTCCCGCAGGCGCTGGTCGCGACCCTGGCTGCACCGCAGGTGCCGATGGTCGTCACCACGCACGGCGGCGACGTCTACGCCCTACGCGCCGCACCCCTGGTCCGGCTGAAGCGCTGGGTGCTGCGCCGGGCCGCACACGTGACGACGGTGAACGGCGAGATGCGCGAGCGACTCACCGCGTGGGGTGTCCCCGGATCGGGCACGAGCGTGGTCCCGATGGGCGTGGAACCCGGGCCCGCCGCAGCCGCCAGGGCGCGCACGGCACGCGTCCCGGGACGCATCGTGGCGGTCGGGCGGCTCGTCGAGAAGAAGGGCTTCGCGGTCCTCCTGGACGCCCTGCGACGCATCGACGACGTCCCGTGGCAGCTGGTCGTCGTCGGGGACGGTCCGCTCCGCGCCGGGCTGGAACGCCGGGCAGCGGGCCTGCCGGTGACCTTCGCCGGCCAGCTCGGGAAGGACGAGGTCCTCGACGCGCTGGCGTCCGCCACGGTGGTCGCGATGCCGTCCGTCCCCGCGTCGAACGGCGACCAGGAGGGACTCCCCGTGACGCTCCTCGAGGCGGCGGCGGTGGGGGCCGCGGTCGTCGCCAGCGACCTGCCCGGCATCCGCGACGTCGTCCGCGACGACGTGTCCGGCCTGCTCGTGCCCCCGGGGGACGTGGACGCGCTGGCCGCGGCGCTGCGGCGCGCCCTCACCGACCGGAACGGGCGGGAGCGGTGGCAGGCCGGAGCCGGACGGGCCGCCGAGCCGTACACGGGCGACCGCATCGGAGCGCGGTACCGCGCGGTGCTGCGGGCCGCAGCGGGGCAGCACACCGACTGACCACCAGCACGACCGGCAGCACACCGGCAGCACACCGGCACCCGGCAGCGGACGTACCGACCACCAGCACGACCGTCGACGCGGTCCCGGTGGGACCGTCACCGAACCGTCGCGCGGGTCACCGCCCCATGCCGCGCACCGTGAAGCCGGCGGCGGTCCACGCATCGCGATCGAGGCAGTTCCGGCCGTCGAGCACCACCGGCGCGGCCACGAGCTCGGCGACGTCCCGCGGGTCCAGCTCGCGGAACTCGGCCCACTCGGTCAGCACGAGCACGAGGTCGGCGTCGCGCAGCGCCTCGGCGGCCGAGTCGACGGTGCCGACCTCCGGGCGCACCCGGGCCGCCGTGCGGTTCGCCGCGGGGTCGTACGCCCGCACCGTCGCGCCGAGCTCGACGAGCCGCGCGGCGATGTCCAGCGCCGGGGAGTCGCGGACGTCATCGGAGTTCGGCTTGAACGCGAGACCGAGCACGGCCACGCGCCGTCCCTCGACGGCACCGCCGAGCAGCTCACCGGCGAGGGTCACGACGTGGGCGCGACGCCGGAGGTTGATCGCGTCCACCTCGGCGAGGAACCCGAGGGACCGCCCCACGCCGAGTTCGTCCGCCCGCGCCTGGAACGCGCGGATGTCCTTCGGCAGGCACCCGCCACCGAACCCGAGTCCGGCGTTGAGGAACTTGCGGCCGATCCGGTCGTCGTGCCCGATCGCGTCGGCGAGCGCCGTGACGTCCGCTCCGGCGACCTCGGCGATCTCCGCCATCGCGTTGATGAACGAGATCTTCGTCGCGAGGAAGGCGTTCGCACTGATCTTGACGAGCTCGCTGGTCGGCAGGTCGACGACGAGCCGCGGGGTGCCGGCGGCGAGCGCCTGCGCGTAGACCTCGTCGAGGACGGCCACGGCACACGCTCCGACCTCGCCCGCGGGTACGCCGTACACGAACCGGTCGGGCGCGACGGTGTCCTGCACCGCGAAGCCCTCGCGGAGGAACTCGGGGTTCCACACGAGGGTCGCCTCGGGCTGCACCTCGCGCACGCGCTCGGCCAGCCGTGCCGCGGTCCCGACCGGGACGGTCGACTTGCCGACGACCAGGTCGCCGGGGGCGAGGTGCGGCAGGAGGTCGGTCACCGCGGCGTCGACGTAGGTCAGGTCCGCCGCACCCGTCGGCCCCTGCGGTGTGCCGACGGCGAGGAAGTGCACACGCGCACCGGCGACCCGGGCGGTGTCGGTCGTGAACTCGATCCGACCGGAGGCGAGCGCCTCGTCGAGGGTCTCGGGCAGTCCGGGCTCGAAGAACGGCGCCTGTCCCGCGGCGAGCTGTCCGATCTTCACCGGGTCGACGTCGACGGCGACGACCTCGTGTCCGAGCTTGGCCATGGAGGCGGCGTGCACGGCACCGAGGTACCCGCAGCCGATGACGGAGATACGCACGGGACGACGCTACCGGACGCGGTGGTCCCATCGCTGGCGGGACACGGCGATCGTGAGGTGCACTCGGCTCCGGTCAGAGCCCGCCGACGATCTCGTCCCAGTCCGGCTCGCGGTGCCGCCGCCGGGCCTCGTGCGCCTCGACCAGGTCGTGCAGCACGGCCACGACGAGGTCCGCGTGCGGGACGTCCCCCAGCACCACGGGTGGCTCGTCGCCCGGGAAGACGAGCACGTCGCCGGACCGCCACACCCCCTGGAGCCCACGGCGGCGCACCGTGACATCGTACCCCCGCGAGTGCAGGAGCTCCCGGCGCGTGCGCGTGCCGAGGCCGTGCACCACGACGAGGCGCCGGGTGGTCACCACGTACCGCTCGGACATCCAGCGCAGCAGCGGGACGAGCCCACCGAGGACGACGAGCAGCACCGTCAGCCCGGCGACCACCGCGTTCAACCAGGCGAGCTGCGCGCGGAAGACGCCGAAGCCGAACCCCCGGCGAGCGCGACGAGCACGACGAAGACCGCCGGCCGGACCAGCCGCCGTGCGTGCGGCCGGAGCCGCGCGACGACGCGTTCGGGCGGCGGCTCGGCGGTCATGCCGTCATGCATACCGCAGGTGGGTGAGGTCCCCCACCGCGACGCCCCTGGATCGTCCGTCCCGATCCCGGATCGTGATCCGACCGTCGTCGTCGATGCCGGTGGCGTCGACCTCGTCGACGGTGCCGTCGGGCAGTTCCAGGCGGACGCGGCGACCGATCGTGCCGCAGGCCGCGCGGACGCGGGACCGGACCACGTCGGCACCGGGACCACCGGCGACCAGCGCGCCCACCGCCTCCAGGACGGCCGCGGCCCAGACCGACAGGACCGCGTCCGCGAGCATCACGGCGTCGTCGCGCGCGCCCGCGACCACGAGCGACGTGGACGTCGGCGTGGGCAACGCGTCCGCGGGGATGGTCAGGTTGACGCCGGCACCGACGACGACGCTGCCGTCGGGTGCGACCTGGCAGAGGATGCCGCAGACCTTTCGTCCGTCGACCAGCACGTCGTTCGGCCACTTCACCAGGACGCGCGGCTCCGTCGCGGGCGTGCGGTCGGCCTCGGCGTCGTCGTCCGGACGGGAGGCCCGACCCGGCTCGTCGACGTCCGTCACCACCGCGGACACCGCGTCGCGCATCGCGGTGCCGGCCACCAGGGGCAGCCACCCTCGGTCGCGGTCGTCCAGCTCGGCGCGGACGAGCAGGCTCACCGCGAGCGTCTGCCCGGCCGGCGCGCTCCAGGAGCGGTCGAGACGTCCGCGCCCGGCCGTCTGGTCGAGCGTGACCACGACGCTGCCGTGCGGCCGACCTCCCGCCACGGCGAGCAGGTCGGCGTTCGTGGAGCCGGTCCGCCCGACGGTCTCGAACACCCCGCCCGCGGTCTCGACGACGGCACGGGCACGCGGCAGGAGCGGCGGGACGGGTGTGGACATGCACGCAAATCTACGGGCAGGAACCGTGGGGGTCCTCCAACCGGCCCCGTCCCGCCCGCCGGTAGGGTGAGCGGGTGACCACAGGAGACACCCCCGACCTCTCGACCACGGCCGGTCGCCTCGCGGACCTGCGCGACCGCTACCACGAGGCCGTGACCGCCGCGGGCGAGGCCGCCATCGCGAAGCAGCACGCGAAGGGCAAGGGCACCGCCCGCGAGCGCATCGAGCAGCTCCTCGACGAGAACTCCTTCGTCGAGTTCGACGAGTTCGTGCGCCACCGCACCACGTCGTTCGGCATGGACGCCAAGCGACCCTACGGCGACGCCGTCGTGACCGGCGTCGGCACGATCCACGGCCGCAACGTCGCGGTCTACGCGCAGGACTTCACCGTCTTCGGCGGGTCGCTCGGCGAGGTCGCCGGCGAGAAGATCGTCAAGGTGATGCAGCACGCGCTGAAGACCGGCGTGCCGATCATCGGCATCCTCGACTCCGGCGGCGCCCGCATCCAGGAGGGCGTCGTCGCCCTGGGCAAGTACGGCGAGATCTTCCGCCTCAACACCCAGGCGTCCGGGGTCATCCCGCAGATCTCGATCGTGATGGGTCCGGCGGCCGGCGGCGCGGTGTACTCCCCCGCCCTCACCGACTTCGTGATCATGGTGGACAAGACGAGCCACATGTTCGTCACCGGCCCGGACGTCATCAAGACCGTCACCGGCGAGGACGTCGGCTTCGAGGAGCTCGGCGGCGCGCAGACCCACAACGCCGTCTCCGGTGTCGCGCACTACCTGGCCGAGGACGAGTCCGACGCCCTCGACTACGCGCGGTCGCTCGTCGGGTTCCTGCCGGACAACAACCTGTCCGACCCACCGGCGTACGACGTCGCCCCGGAGCTCGAGACGACCGACGCCGACCACGAGCTCGACGTCGTCATCCCCGACTCGACGAACCAGCCGTACGACGTCACGACGATCGTCGAGCACATCGTCGACGACGGCGAGTTCCTCGAGGTCCAGCCGCTCTTCGCCCCGAACATCATGGTCGGCTTCGGCCGCGTCGAGGGCCGCACGGTCGGCATCATCGCGAACCAGCCGCAGGCGATGGCCGGCACGCTGAACATCGACGCCGGCGAGAAGGCCGCCCGCTTCGTCCGGTTCTGCGACGCGTTCGGCATCCCGATCCTGACGCTCGTCGACGTCCCCGGCTACCTGCCGGGCACCGACCAGGAGTGGACCGGTGTGATCCGCCGTGGCGCGAAGCTGCTGTACGCGTACGCCGAGGCCACCGTGCCGCTCGTCACCGTCATCACGCGGAAGGCGTACGGCGGTGCCTACATCGTCATGGGGTCGAAGCAGCTCGGCGCCGACATCAACCTCGCGTGGCCGACCGCCGAGATCGCCGTGATGGGCGGCCAGGGCGCCGTCAACATCCTGTACCGCGCCGAGATCAAGCGTGCGGAGGAGGCCGGCGAGGACGTCGCCGCGGTCCGCACCCGGCTCGCGAACGAGTACACGTACAACGTGGCGTCGCCGTACCTCGCGGCCGAGCGCGGTGAGCTCGACGGCATCATCCAGCCGCACGCGACCCGCGTCTCGGTCATCAAGGCGCTGCGAGCACTCCGGGGGAAGCGCGCGTCGCTGCCGCCGAAGAAGCACGGGAACATCCCGCTCTGATGGGCAGGCACGCAGCACACGTCCCCGCCGACACCGCAGTGCCCGAGGGGGCGGGCGGCTCCGGGCCGGACGGGACCACCGGTCCGGTCGTCGCGGACGTCCGCGTCGTCGCCGGTGACCCGTCGCCGGAGGAGCTCGCGGCCGTCGTCGCCGTCCTCCAGCGACAGGCCGACGAGGCCGCTGCGCTCGGCCGGGCCGAGGTCACCGAGTCACCGCGCTCGGGCTGGGACGCGTCCGCTCGGGGCCTCCGCCGGCCGCTCGAGCACGGGTACGGCGCCTGGAGCCGGTCCCTGCGCTGACCCCCCCCCCCCCCCCCGCTGGGCCGGCCCCCGCTGGGTTGCGGGACCCCGCACGTCAGCCGCAGGACCCCCGTCGTTCACCGACGGGGGTCTTGTGCGCCCGGGGGTACCGGAGGCACGATGTACCCCTGTCGCACGACGCAACCCGGCCCGAGCCGCACGGTTGCACGGTGCACTTCCCGGTCGGTCTCCCCTCGATCGGGGGACAATGCCCCTGCCGGAGCGCAGGATGTGCGTGATTTGTCCCCCATAATGACGACTGACACAGCAGCGCACCGGGGGCATCATTGTTCGTGTTCGGTGTCCTTCACAGAAGAACATCGTTGGTCGGTGGCCGACTAGGGTACGACGCCTCCGACCAGCTGCGAGCCAGGGCGACATTCGGGTTGTCGCTCAGGCTCGGGTCGTGAACGGGCCGGTCCCTCGGACCGGCCCGTTCCCCGTTTCCCGGGACCCTGTCCTCCCCAGAGCCTGTTCCGTCTGCCCGTCCGAGCCGGCTCGGACCCGGTGCGGCCTCGGACTCGATGCAGCCTCGGACCCGGTGCAGCCTCAGACCGCCGCGCGGCGCGGGATCTCGGTCCAGAGCACCACGGAGTCGTCCTCGTCCTCGTCCTCGTCGTCGAGACCGGCGCCGAGCGCCGCGGACTCGCTCGCGGCGGTGTCGAGTCGCAGCCCGACGATCGTGACCGCGGCCTCCGACCCCTCGGCCACCGTGCGGACGATGACGTTGTCCGCGTCGCGGGCACCACGCAGGGCTTCTGCGATCTCGGCGTGCACACGGCGGAGGTCGTCCACCTCGAGGTCGTCGAGCCCGCCGTCGTCGTGCAGCTGCACCGTGGCGCCGCGACGCCGCAGGCGCATCACCTCGTCGCGCACGTCGTCCGACAGCAGGGACCGACCGCGGATCTCGTCGCGGATCGCCTGTTCGAGGTGCAGGCACTCCGCCCGTTCGTCGTCGGTCAGGTCGCCGTCCCGCTCGATGACGCGCTCGAGCATCGGCAGCGCCATCCTCGTCGTCTGGCTCAGCCGGAACTGCCGCTCGAACACGTGCGCGTCCTGCGCGGCCTGCCAGTCCGCCGTCTCCTGCTCGGCGCGCAGGAACTCCTGCGTGGTCCGGGTCGCCCGGTCCATCGCGACGGCGAACCCGGTGGCGACGGCCACCCACGTCAGGTCGCCGACCAGGCCGAGGTCGCCGAAGGCACCGGGGCCAGCCCAGACCACGACGAAGAGGGTGACGAACACGACGCCGACCCAGGCGAAGGCCCGACGGCCCCGCACGACGAGCACGACCATCAGCGTCCCGACGGCGGCCACCCACCAGGTGGTCGAGTCGTTCTTGTCCGTGAGGTCGACGACCGGGGCGGCGATGACCGGCATGACCAGGGCGGTGGCGAGCGAGAAGCATGCGGCCCAGACGGGGAGGGGTCGGCCGGGGAGGAAGATCGCGACACCGCTCGCGGCCGCGTAGAGCGCCATGCACGTGAGCACCGGGCCGACCTCGCTGACCGTCGCCAAGGACGCCACGCCCAGGACGAGGTGGAAGACGGAGAACAGCGCGGCGAGTCCGATGGCGATGCCCGCGGGCAGCGAGACCCTCATGCCTGCGTCCCCGCGTGCCACTCGAGTCGGATCCGGGTGCCGGCGCCCGGGTTGCTCGCGACCACGGCCGTGCCGCCCACGGCCTGGACACGTTCGATGATCGACCGACGGACGCCGAGGCGGGCGGCCGGGACCGCGCCGAGGTCGAACCCCGCGCCGTCGTCACCGACCTCCACGTGGACCGAGGCGCCGCGCTGTTCGACGCGCACCCACCGGTCGACCTCCGGCCCACCGGCGTGCTGCACGCTGTTCACCGACGCCTGCAGTGCCGCCGAGGCCAGCGCGTCGGCCACCGTCGCGGGGACCCGCATCCCGCCGACCGGCGCGTCGCGGAGGTGCACCGGTGCCGCCAGCGCGCCCACCGCGGCGGTGATCCGCCCGCGGAGTTCGTGCACCGTCACCGGCGGGGCCTCGCCGGGCAGGTCCGCGGCGGCAGCGGCCAGGTGGTCGATCGCGTTCCGCGCCATCCGGGCGGCGAGCGCCTTCGCCTCGGGGCTGTGCGCGCGCGCTGCCGAGAGCAGCGTCGTCAGCACACTGTCATGGACGATCGCGTCGACCTGCACGCGCTCCACCTCGGTGGCGTGCTCGCGGATCGCGGACGAGTAGCGGCGGACCGCCGTGGCCTGCGCGGTGTCCACGGCGGCCGCGGCGCGGCGGAGGAGCACCGCGATCACGAGCACCCCGCCGCTGAGGATCGCCGTGTACACGCCCTGCAGGAACGCAGCCTGCCCGGCGTCCCCGCCGACCGGGCTCAGGCGCGCGACGACGTAGACGGCCGGGACGAGTGCGGTGTACACCGTCGCCCGCCACGGCGCGAAGCCCATCGCCGCCGCGGTCGACGCCACGGTGCAGAACCACCACGGCCACGGGTACTGGGCGTCGGGGATCGGCCTGCTGGCGATGAGCGGCCAGGTCACGAGCACGACGAGGAAGAGCAGCGCGCACACGATCTGCGCGACCTGCGCCAGGCGCTGGACGAACGCCGACACCCCGACGAACACCAGTGCGGCACCGAACGCGATCGCCGTCACGGGCCCCCACACCGGGTCGAGGTACGGCAGCTGTCGGACCACCTGCGGCGCGTAGACCGCGCCGTACCCGACCGCGGCGAGCGCGATGAGGATCGCGAAGAGCCGCTCGACGGACGCCTGCGTGATGGTCGGCCGGACGCCGCGCAGCGGGTCGACCCCGAACGGCGCCGACCCGACCGCTGCCGCACCGTCCGTCGGGGCACCCGCGACACCGGTCGCCCGCGGCTGCGCGCCCGACGGACGTGCTGGTCCGGCCGTGGTGGCCATCGGGGTCAGCGACCGTCGGTGTCGGGGTCGATGCCCGAGTCGAGCCCGGGCAGGATGCCGTCCTCCACCGCGCGGCGCAGCAGGTCGACCTTGGTCGGAGCCGGCCGGCCGACCTCGACGTACTTCACGCGGATGCGGTCGAGGTACTCGCGCGCGGTCGAGTACCCGATGCCGAGCTGCTGAGCCGCGAGCTTGAGCGGCAGGCCCGAGGCGTAGAGGTGCAGGATCTCGCGCTCGCGACGGCCGAGCTGCGCCTTGGCGAAGTCCCGGTCGGCGTCGATCGCGCTCGCCCACTCGAGGTTGTTCAGCACGTCCCCGCGGGCGACGGTCGCGACGGCCGCCATCACGGTCTTCGTCGCGGACGACTTCGGGATGACCCCGGCTGCCCCTGCTGCCAGCGCCTCGCGCACGCTCGCGACGCGGTCGGCGATCGAGTGGACGAGCACCGCGGAACCGGTGCCCTGCACACCCTTCACGTTCGCGGTGACCGTCGAGCCGTCGCCGAGCGACAGGTCGAGCACGACGACGTCGACCTCACGGCCGCCGAGCTGCGCGACGTACTCGGGGACGCTCGCGGCGGTGAGCACCACCTCGAACCCCTCGTTCTGGCACGCCGCCTGGATGCCGAGCCGCACGGACTCGTGGTCGTCGACGATCGCGACGCGGACGGGCCTGGTGGCCAGTCCGGTCGCTCCGCTGCTGGTGTTCGTGTCTGCTGCCACGGTGGCCTCTCGTTCCGATGCGCTCCGAGCCCCTGTCGCCGGGAGCGATCACCGACCAAGGATACCCAGGTCGGACCCAGACTCGGCTTTCTGGGACACCGCGTCACACAGCGGCAGGGACCGCCGCGCCGACGCGGGTCAGGCGATCGGCACCAGGCGCGCGACGGCCTCGAGGTGGTGGGTGTGCGGGAACAGGTCGAACGCCCGCAGCGCCTCGAGCCGGTACCCGAGGTCGGCGAACGTCGCGACGTCCCGCGCCAGGGCGACGGGGTCGCAGGCGACGTAGACGACCTGGGCGGGCTGCAGCGCGGCGATCTGCACGACGACCTCGCGACCGGCACCCGAACGCGGCGGGTCGAGCACGACGGTGCCGGCGCGGAAGCGCTGCAGCTCGGGCCGGGACGCGTCCGCGGCCGTCCTGGCGAGCCAGCGGTCCACCCGACCGGTCTCGGCGCGGGCGCCGATCCACTCCGCCAGGTTCTCCTGCGCGTGCTCGGTGGCCCGGGGCGCGCTCTCGACGCTCGTGATCCGGGCCTTCGCGCCGACGACGTCGCCGAGCGCCGCGGCGAGCAGTCCGACGCCGCCGTACAGGTCGAGGTGCTGCCCCTCCGGGTCGAGCCGATCGCGGTCCACCAGGTCCTGCACCGCCGCGGTCAGCACGGCAGGGGCCTGGCGGTGCACCTGCCAGAAGCCGTTGTCGTCGACGGTGAACGAGCGCTCCCCCACGGCCTCGGTCACGACGGTGGGCTTCTGCTCGTCGATCACGAGGCGGGCCCCCTCGGCACCGCTCGGTGCGAGGACATCGACGACGCTCGAGCCCGGCATCGCTCCGCGGTCGAGCGGCGCGCTCTCCTGCACGACCCGGGTCGCGAGCGGGAGCGAGGTCACCGGCACCACTGTGTGGGAGCGCGCGGCGAACGGACCGGCCGTGCCGTCCTCGTCGACGTGCAGCCGGACGCGCGTGCGCCATCCGAGGCCGTTCGCCTCGTCGTCGCCGGGGGCGGCCTCGACCACCACGTCGTGCCCGAGGACCTCGGTCAGGTCCGTGCGGGCGAAGCGCGAGAACGCGTCGACCAGCACGTCGTGCTTCAGCGTGCGCTGGTGCGGCAGGGCGATGTGCCCGAACTCGGCCCCACCGGCGCGGACGGCAGGGTCGCGGTCGAGCGCGGCCTCGGGCCAGACGTGCTCCACGCGGTGCTCGCTCGGGGTCAGGACGGACACCGTGTCGGCGCGCCAGAACGACTTCTTGCGGTCCTCGGTCACCCGCGCCACGACGCGCTCGCCCGGCACCGCGTCCGAGACGAAGACCACGCGTCCCTCGTGCCGTGCCACCGAGATGCCGCCGTGGGCGATCCCGGTGACGTCGAGTTCGAGCAGCGTTCCGACGGATTCACCCATGGTTCGATGTTCCCATGCGTCTGTACCTCGCGAGTACGTCCCCCGCCCGCCGTGCCCTCCTGGCGCAGACCGGCATCGAGCCGGTGCTCGTCGCACCGGGGGTGGACGAGGACGCCGCGGTCGACGCCGCCCGCGCGGAGCTCGGCCGGGAGCTCACCGGTCCGGAGCTCGTCGGGCTCCTCGCGGTCGCCAAGGCGGACGCGGTCGCCGACGCCCGGATCGCCGGGTCCGCCGTCGACGGCTTCGTGTTCGGCGGCGACTCCGCGTTCGAGGTCGACGGGGTCCTGCACGGCAAGCCGCACGACCCCGAGGTGGCGGAGGAGCGGTGGCGGCAGATGCTCGCCGCAGGCGGCGGCACCCTGTGGAGCGGCCACTGCGTCGTCGACAGGAGGCTGGACCGCGGAGCCGACACGGCTGCCGACGCGGCCACCGACCGGCCTGGAGGCGCGGGGCGGGCGGGCACCGTGCCTCCCGTCCGACGGGTGGACGCGCCGGGCGGCGGGCCGCTCGGCATCGCCGGCAACCTGGGCGACGTCGCGCCTGGTGGGTCCACGCTGGTCGCCGCGGGCGACCACGTCGTCGCGGTGGACAGCGCGGTGCTGACCTTCGCCGAGGACGTGTCCCTGGACGAGATCGATGCGTACGTTGCGACGGGCGAGCCGCTCGAGGTCGCGGGCGCCTTCACGATCGACGGACGGGCCGCCGCCTACATCACCCGGATCGACGGGGCACCGTCCGCCGTGGTCGGGTTGTCGCTGCCGGTACTGCGGTCGATGCTGCTCCGCGGCTTCGGTGTCGCCTGGCACGATCTGTGGGCACTGTAGACATCCACACTGCTCGGCACCGTTTCTTTGTACGTGCCGGTCAAATCCGGTCGCCGCTGCACGAATACGCTGACGTACCATGCCCCGTATCAGCAAGGTCCTCATCGCGAACCGCGGCGAGATCGCCGTCCGCATCATCCGCGCGGCTCGCGACGCTGGCAAGGCCTCGGTCGCGGTGTACGCCGACCAGGACCGTGACGCACTCCACGCCCGTCTCGCCGACGAGGCCTACGCGCTGAACGGCACCACGAGCGCCGACACGTACCTCGTGATCGACAAGATCATCTCGGTCGCCCGTCGCTCCGGCGCGGACGCCGTGCACCCCGGCTACGGGTTCCTCGCCGAGAACGCCGACTTCGCTCGCGCCGTCATCGACGCCGGGCTCACCTGGATCGGCCCGTCGCCGGAGTCGATCGAGCAGCTCGGCGACAAGGTCTCCGCGCGTCACGTCGCCGAGAAGGTCGGCGCGCCGCTCGCGCCGGGCACCATCGAGCCGGTGGCGGACGCCGCCGAGGTCATCGCGTTCGCGGACGAGGTCGGGCTGCCGGTCGCCATCAAGGCTGCCTTCGGCGGCGGTGGCCGTGGTCTGAAGGTCGCCCGGACGCGCGACGAGGTCGCCGCGCAGTTCGAGTCGGCGACGCGCGAGGCGATCGCGGCGTTCGGTCGGGGCGAGTGCTTCGTCGAGAAGTACCTCGACAAGCCGCGCCACGTCGAGACCCAGTGCCTCGCCGACCAGCACGGCAACGTCGTCATCGTCTCGACCCGTGACTGCTCGCTGCAGCGCCGCCACCAGAAGCTGGTCGAGGAGGCGCCCGCGCCCTACCTCACGCCCGACCAGGAAGCGCGGCTGTACGAGTCGTCGAAGGCGATCCTGCGCGAGGTCGGCTACGTCGGCGCCGGCACGTGCGAGTTCCTCATCGGCGCCGACGGCACCGTGTCGTTCCTCGAGGTGAACACCCGCCTGCAGGTCGAGCACTGCGTCTCGGAAGAGGTGACGGGCATCGACCTCGTCCGCGAGCAGTTCCGCATCGCCGAGGGCGGCACGCTCGACTACGACGACCCCGCGCCGCGCGGCCACTCGTTCGAGTTCCGCATCAACGGCGAGGACCCCGGTCGCAACTTCTTCCCGGCCCCCGGCCCCGTGCACGCCTTCACCGCTCCCTCCGGCCCCGGCGTCCGCGTCGACTCCGGCGTGGTCTCGGGCGACGTCGTCTCGGGCTCGTTCGACTCGATGCTCGCCAAGCTGATCGTCACGGGTGCCACGCGCGAGGAGGCGCTCGAGCGGTCGCGTCGGGCCCTGGCGGAGTTCGAGGTCACCGGTCTGCCGACCGTGCTGCCGTTCCACCGTGCGGTCGTGTCCGACCCCGCGTTCGCGACGGACGACGAGACGCCGTTCTCCGTGTACACGCAGTGGATCGAGACCGACTTCCAGAACGACATCCCGGCGTGGAGCGGCTCCCCCGAGGAGCTCCCCGCCCCGGCCGCGCGCGAGAGCGTCGTGGTCGAGGTCCAGGGCAAGCGCATCGAGGTCACCATGCCCTCGATCGTCGGTGGTGGCGCTGCCGGTGCGACCGGTCGTCGTCCCGCCGGCCCGTCAGCTCCCCCGAAGCGCCGTTCGTCCGGCGTGAAGGGCGGGCTCGCCTCCTCGGGCTCGGTGACGTCGCCGATGCAGGCCACCGTGGTGAAGCTCGCGGTCGCCGAGGGCGACACCGTGGTGAAGGGCGACCTGCTCGTCGTCCTCGAGGCCATGAAGATGGAGCAGCCCGTCCAGGCCCCGCGCGACGGTGTCGTGACCGGCCTGAACGCCCCCGTCGGCCAGACGGTCTCGTCCGGTCACGTGCTGCTCGAGCTCGCGTAGCGCGCCCGCGGCGCCGCCGCAGCACACCCCGCCGAATGCGGGGTGCGCCGCAGCGCCCTCAGCACAACCGGAAGCACCTCGCGCCACGCGAATTCCTGGCGCGAGGTGCTTCCGGTTGTGCTCCGGCACGTCACACCGTGTGACGTGCGCTCGACGTCGACTCATCGGACCGTCGTGAAACGGGCTCGCGCAGTCGGCACACCAAGGGAGCGCAAGACCGCTCGCAACTGATCAGTGTCGTCGGTCTCGGCGACACCGATCCGGCCGACTGCTCGGATGTCGGGGTGTCGGCGCAGACGGTCCTCACGCCGCTTCTCCGCGACGAGCACGTCGGCAGCCGTCATGCCGGCGGCGCGCATCGCGGCATCGGCGTACTTCACCCGTCCGTCGAACTCGAGGACGACCCCCTGGTCCGGGAACCAGAAGTCGACGAAGCCGATCGTGCCGGATCCGTCCCGGAACTCGTGCTGCAGCACCGGCGGCGGGGCCCCCACCTCGTCGAGCGCCACCCGAGCCACCGATTCGCCCGGTGATCCGGAGCGCCCGTCCCCGAGTACGAGGGCACGCTCGGCCCGGGCGCGGAACTGGACGGCGGCGCTGCTGTCGAGCGCCGTGCAGAGTTCCTCCGGGCTGCATCCACGAGCGAGCGCCTGGTCCACCGCCGGAACGCTCGTGCGGAGCGGGCACGACACCGCGAGGTCGACCACGGTGCTCGCCAGGTCGGTCAGTGCGCGTCCGTTCGCCACCATGGACGACGTCCGGAGCGTCCGGCCGAGACCCGCCCGCTTGTGCACCGACCGCAGTGACTGGCCAGTGGCACGGAGCGGGTCGATGACTTCGACCGTCACGGGGAACTCGCCGGGCCAGGGCAGCCCGTGCAGCGCCGCAGCGGATGCGTGCGAGACCACCAACCACGGGGCGAGACGATCGTGCAACGCCTTCACCCGAGCGATGTGCCGCTCACCCGGGGTCGCGCGTCGCCACTCGTCCGCCACGACGAACCGACCCGGCGCGAGTCGGACGAGCTCGCCCCGCAACGCGCGCTCACGATGCGCCCTTCCGCGTCGCCCTGTCTCGTCAGCGCCGCCACCGACCAGGATCTCCAACCTCGCCATGTCACGAGCGTGCCTCGTCCGGAGGCTGTTGCCCCGCCTGCTCGGACCACCTGTGAGCGGATCCCCTTCGTCTCGAGTCTGTGCAGGAGGACCGACCGACGAGGACTTCCGGACTCGTCCTCGACACCGAGCAGCCGTCGGTGGTGCCGGGATGCGCGAACGTCTCCGCGCGGCGCCGGCTGCTCGGGCACAACCGAAAGCACCCCGCGCCGGGGAAGACGGTGGCGCGAGGTGCTTTCGGTTGTGCAGAGGTGACGCAGAGCGGGCCGCCGCCGCCGCCGCCGCGCCGCGCTACGACACGCGCGGGCGCACGTCGGCGGCGAGGGCGTCGACGAGCGCCTGGGCCTGGGCAGGGGTGCCTGCCACGGTGTCGATGTAGACCTTCACCTTGGGCTCGGTGCCGCTCGGGCGGACGATGACCCGCGCGCCGCCCTCGAGGTCGTAGCGCAGGATGTCGGACGGCGGGAAGCCCTCGACCCCGTCCGAGTAGTCGGTGACGCCGGTGACGCCGAGACCACCGAGCGACGAGGGCGCCGACGACCGCAGGGCCGCCATGATCGCCCCGATGCGCGACAGGTCGTCCACGCGGGTCGACACCTGGCCCGAGGCGAACGCTCCGAACTCGGCCGCGAACGCGTCGAGCTGGTCGGCGATCGTCCGCCCGTCCGCCGCCAGGGACACGGCGAGGTCGAGCAGCGCCAGGGCCGCCGAGATGCCGTCCTTGTCACGGACCACCGTCGGGTCGACGAGGTAGCCCAGGGCCTCCTCGTAGCCGAACACCAGCCCGGGCACGCGTGACACCCACTTGAAGCCGGTCAGCGTGTCGCGGTACTCGAGCCCGTACCGCTCGGCCACGCGGGACAGCGCGGGCGAGGACACGATCGACGCGGCGAGCGTGCCAGAGGTGTCCGGCGACCCGGCGGCGAACGCCTCGGCCGCACGCCAGCCGAGCAGCCACCCGACCTCGTTGCCGGACAGGCGACGGAAGGACCCGGCACCGTCCGGGATCGCGAGCGCGAGCCGGTCCGCGTCGGGGTCGTTCGCGATGACGAGGTCGGCGCCGACGGCGACGCCCCGCGCGACCGACAGGTCCATCGCGCCGGGTTCCTCCGGGTTCGGGAACGACACGGTCGGGAAGGCCCCGTCGGGCTCGATCTGCTCAGGGACGACGACCGGCTCCGCGAAGCCCGCAGCGGCGAACACCGCGCGTGCGGTCTCCCACCCGACCCCGTGCATCGCCGTGTAGACGACCGTCGGCTGCGCGTCGGCCGGGAGGCGCGGGGCCGGCACCGTCGCAGCCGTCGCGTCCACGTACGCCCGCACCAGGGCCTCACCGGCCACCGTGTAGTCCGTCGCGCGGACGAGGTCGCGCAGGTCGCCGGCGGCGACCTGGTCGATCGCCGCGGCGATCTCACCGTCGACCGGCGGGACGATCTGGGAGCCGTCGTCCTCACCCCCGAGGTAGACCTTGTAGCCGTTGTCCCGCGGCGGGTTGTGGCTGGCGGTCACCATCACGCCTGCGCCGACACCGAGGTGGCGGACGGCGAACGCGAGCACCGGGGTGGGCAGCGCCGACGGCAGCAGGGTGACCTCGAGCCCGAGGCCGCGCATGACCTCGGCGGAGTCCCGGGCGAAGACGTCCGAGTTGACCCGGCCGTCGTAGCCGATCACGACGCTGCGGTCGCGCCCGGTGTCGATCAGGAAGCGTGCCAGGCCCGCGGCGGCCTGCGTCACGACGACACGGTTCATCCGCTGCGGACCGGCGCCGAGCTCGGCGCGGAGCCCCGCGGTGCCGAAGGCCAGCCGCCCGGAGAAGCGCTCGCGCAGCGACGCGACCGCGGTCTCGTCCACGGGGTCGCCCGTGGCGGCGGCGACGAGCGCGTCCAGCTCGGCGCGGGTCTCGTCGTCCGGGTCCTGCTCCGACCAGGACCTGGCGGCGGTGAGCACCGCCTCCAGGCCGTCAGCAGCGGCGCCGTCCGTCGCGGGCTCGGTCCCCTCGCCGAGGTCGCCGTCCGCGATCGCGCCGTCCGAGGCGCCCTCGTGCCGGGTCACAGCGCCGCCACCACGCGGGCGAGGAGGTCGGCGATGACCGGCTCGGCCTCGCGCCCGGCCTCGAGGACCTCGGCGTGCGAGAGCGGGGTCTTCTGGATGCCCGCGGCGAGGTTCGTGATGAGGGAGAAGCCGAGGACCTCCATGCCGGCCTGGCGTGCGGCGATCGCCTCGAGTGCGGTGGACATGCCGACGATGTGCCCGCCGATGGTCTTGGCCATCTGGACCTCGGCCGGGGTCTCGTAGTGCGGGCCGCGGAACTGCGTGTAGACGCCCTCGTCGAGGGTCGGGTCGATCGACTTCGCGACCGCGCGCAGACGCGCCGAGTACAGGTCGGTCAGGTCGACGAACGTGGCGCCCTCGAGCGGGCTGTCCGCCGTCAGGTTGATGTGGTCGCTGATGAGGACCGGCGTGCCCGGCTTCCAGTGCTCCTTGATGCCGCCGGCGCCGTTCGTGAGCACCATGACCGACGCACCCGTCGCCGCAGCGGTGCGGACGCTGTGCACCACGCGGCGGACGCCGTGGTTCTCGTAGTAGTGGGTCCGCGCACCGATGACGAGTGCGTGCCGGCCGTCCTGCAGGCGGATCGACCGGACCGTGCCGGAGTGCCCGGGCACCGCCGAGGCGCTGAAGCCGGGGACCTCGGCCGCGGGGATCTCGGACACCGTCTCGCCGATGATGTCGGCGGCCTTGCCCCAGCCGGACCCCAGGGTCAGGGCGATGTCGTGCCGCTCGATGCCGGACCGGTCGGCGATGACGGCGGCGGCGTCGCGGGCGACCTCGAACGGGTCGGCGGCGGGGTCGTTCAGCGGGTTCTCCGTGCTCATGCCCCAACTCTAGAGGCAGCGTCGGGAGCCGCTCAGTGCTCCCCGAGCGCCCGGTCCACCGCGGCGGTGATCTCACCCTGGTCGAAGTGGTTCCGGATCACGATGACCTCGGCGTAGGTGTCCCCGATCGCCTCGACGAACTCCTGGCTGGTGAGGATCACGTTGGCGTCCTCGGCCACGGCGCGCACCGAGGCGACGTCCGCCGCGACGACCGACGCCGACAGCCCGAGCGCGTCGAGGGCCTTCTCGGCGTTCACCTTGAGGATGCCGCTCGACCCGATCCCCGCACCGCAGATCGTCACGATCTTCACGCCGGCACCCCCATGATCGTCCGGACCTCGTCCGCCGAGGTCGCCGCTGCGAGGCGAGCGGTCACGGTGTCGTCGTTGAAGGTGTTCGCGATGTCGCCGATGGACTCGAGGTGCGTGCCGACCTCGGCGACCGCGAGCCCGAGCACGACCGACACCGGGTCGTTGTGCGGGTGCCCGAACGACACCGGTTCCCGCAGTGTCACGACGGCCAATCCGTCACGCAGCACCGAGGGGCCCGGCCGGGCGTGCGCGAACGCGAGCCCGGGCGAGATCACGATGTACGGTCCGTGCTCCTCGACCAGGTCGATCATCGCGTCCGTGTAGGGCGGCGTCGCGGCGCCCGAGGTCACGAGCGCACCACCGGCGAGCCGGAGCGCGTCGCGCCACGAGGACGCGCTCGCCCCGAGCACGACGGCGTCGTCCGGCAGCGGCGGGAGGGCCATCGCTACGCCTCCTGGTGTCCGGCCGTGATGGTCGCGATGATCTCCTCGCGGTCCTCGAGCGGCAGGAACGAGCCGAGGGCGGCGTTGATCTGGAACGCGGCGAGGTCGTCGAGGTCGTACCCGAAGGTGCCGGCGAGGAGCGCGAGCTCCTTCGACAGCGAGGTGTTGCTCATCAGGCGGTTGTCGGTGTTCACCGTGACGCGGAACCCGAGCTGGTACAGCACGTCGAACGGGTGGTCGGCGAGGTCGTCGCCCCACGCCGCGATCGCGCCGGTCTGCAGGTTCGACTGCGGCGCGACCTCGAGCGGGATCTCGCGGTCGCGGACCCACGACGCGACCTCGCCGAGCGACGCGAGCGTCGAACCGTCGCCGGCGTCGGACAGGGTGATGTCCTCGAAGATCCGGACGCCGTGCCCGAGGCGGAGGGCGCGGCCGTCGACCAGCGCCGAGCGGATCGACGCGAGCCCGTCGGCCTCACCCGCGTGGACCGTCACCGGGAACAGCTCCGACGCCAGGTACTCGAACGCCGCGCGGTGGTTCGCCGGCGGGAACCCGGCCTCGGCCCCCGCGATGTCGAAGCCGACCACGCCGCGGTCGCGGTGCCGGACGGCGAGCTCGGCGATCTCGAGGGACCGGTCGGCGTGGCGCATCGCCGTGACGAGCTGGCCGATCCGGATCGAGCCGCCGGCGGCGTCCACGGCCTCCTCGATGCCGGCCTGCACCGCCTCGACGGTCTGGTCGAGCGTCAGCCCGCCCCGCAGGTGCTGCTCCGGTGCCCAGCGGATCTCGCCGTAGACGACGCCGTCGGCGACGAGGTCCTCCACGAACTCCTTCGCGACGCGGTGCAGCTGCGGTGCGGTCTGCATCACCGAGGTGGTGACGTCGAAGGTCTTCAGGTACTCGACGAGCGAACCGCTGTTCGACTGGTCGGCGAACCACGCCCCGAGTGCCTCGGGGTCCGTCACCGGCAGCTCGATGCCCGCCTGGTCCGCCAGGTCGACGACCGTCGCGGGGCGCAGGCCGCCGTCGAGGTGGTCGTGCAGCGAGACCTTGGGCAGGTCGTCGATGACCGCTCCGGCGTCGGGCAGGCGGTGGGTGGGGGCGTCGGCGCTCATGCCCCCAGGCTATCGGTGGTCGCCGACGCCGCGTCCGTACCTGTGCACAACAGACGGGCGGACGGACTGGAGGCTCCCCACAGCCGTGCAGGGAGCCTCCGGTCGTCGACGTGGCCGGGTCGCGGCCGTGGCGCTCAGCCCGTGATGCGCTCGCGCACGATCGGTCCGCGCTCGGGCGCGGTCGTCCCGATCGCCCAGGCACCCTCGAGCGACTCCAGCGCGCGGTCGAAGCGTGCCGGCTCGTCGGTGTGGAGCGTCCAGAGCGGCTGCCCGACTGTGACGGCGTCGCCCGGCTTGACGTGCAGCTCGATGCCGGCACCCGCCTGCACCGGGTCCTGCGCGCGGGCACGACCGGCTCCGAGGCGCCACGCGGCGATGCCGAACGGCAGGGCGTCCTGCTGCACGAGCACGCCGGACTCGGTCGCGGTGACGACGTGCTGCTCCCGCGCGACCGGTAGGTCGGCAGCGGGGTCGCCGCCCTGCGCCGCGATCATCCGACGCCACGTGTCCATCGCCCGACCGTCGGCCAGTGCTGCCGCGGGGTCGGCGTCCGGCAGCCCGGCGAGCCGCAGCATCTCCTCCGCCAGCGAGACGGTCAGCGCGACCACGTCGGACGGCCCACCACCGGCGAGCACCTCAACCGACTCGCGGACCTCGAGCGCGTTGCCGATCGTCAGCCCGAGCGGGACCTCCATGTCGGTGAGCAGCGCCGAGGTCGCCACGCCGGCGTCGTTCCCGAGGTCGACCATCGTCTGCGCGAGCTCCTTCGACGCCTCGTACGTCGGCATGAAGGCACCCGAGCCGAACTTGACGTCGAGCACGAGCGCGCCCGTGCCCTCGGCGATCTTCTTCGACATGATGCTCGACGCGATGAGCGGGATGCACTCGACCGTGCCCGTGGTGTCCCGGAGCGCGTAGAGCTTCTTGTCGGCCGGGGCGAGCCCGGAGCCGGCGGCGCAGATGACCGCACCCACCTCCGACAGCACCTGCATCATGCGGTCGTTCGAGATCGACGCCTGCCAGCCCGGGATGGACTCGAGCTTGTCGAGCGTGCCGCCGGTGTGACCGAGCCCGCGCCCGGACAGCTGCGGGACCGCGACGCCGAACGACGCCACGAGCGGCGCGAGCGGCAGCGTGATCTTGTCCCCGACGCCACCCGTGGAGTGCTTGTCCACCGTGGTCTTGCCGAGTGAGCCGAACGACATCTGCTCCCCCGACGCGATCATCGCGAGCGTGAGGTCCTTGATCTCCCGGCGCTCCATGCCGTTCAGGAAGATCGCCATCGCGAGCGCCGCCATCTGCGGGTCCTCGACGTAGCCGCGCGTGTAGGCGTCGACGAGCCAGTCGATCTCGGGGGTGCTCAGCGCATCGCCGGACCGCTTGGTGCGGATGAGGTCGACGGTGTCGAAGGGCTCGACGGCCATGTGATCAGTGCTCCTGCTGGTAGGTGGCGAGGGTGCGGGGCCCGAACGCGTCGGGCAGCACCTGGTCGATCGTGCGGATGCCCGAGACCGTCTCGAGGAGCATGCCCTCGGTCGAGTGCTCGAACAGCAGCTGCCGGCAGCGGCCGCAGGGCATGAGCGTCGCGCCGTCGCCGTCCACGCACGTGAACGCGACGAGCTTGCCGCCGCCGGTCATGTGCAGCTGCGACACGAGCGAGCACTCGGCGCACAGGGTGACCCCGTACGACGCGTTCTCGACGTTGCAGCCCGAGACGATCCGTCCGTCGTCGGTGAGCGCCGCGGCGCCCACCGGGAACGACGAGTACGGCGCGTAGGCGCGCCGCATCGCGGCGGTCGCCGCCTCGCGCAGGGCGGTCCAGTCCACGTCGACGCCCGCGTCGACGGCGCCGGTGTCCGTGTCGCTGTCGGTGTCGGTGTCGGTGTCGGTGTCGGTGTCGGCCTGGAGGCTCGCGGCCGGGTCCGTCCAGGACGGCTCGCCGGTCACGGGGTCGGTGGCGACCGTGTGGTCACCTGTGGGATTCGTGTCGGTCATGTGCCGTGCCTCCCGTCCGTCAGCTCTTGGTGTACGGCTTGCCGGCGGCCGCCGGTCCGCGCGACTGCCCGACCAGGCCGGCGACCGCGAAGATCGTCACGACGTAGGGCAGCATGAGCAGGAACTCGCTCGGCACCGGCGAGTCGATCGCACCGAGGATGTTCTGCAGGTTCGACGCGAAGCCGAACAGCAGCGCCGCGAGCGTCGCCCGGATCGGGTCCCAACGACCGAAGATGACGGCGGCCAGGGCGATGTAGCCCGCGCCGGCGGTCATGTCCTTGGTGAACGGCCCGACCGCGTCGAGCGTGAAGTACGCCCCACCGAGACCGGCGATCGCGCCTGCGAGCGACACGTTCCAGAAGCGCGTCCGCGCGACGTTGATGCCGACGGTGTCCGCGGCCTGCGGGTGCTCGCCGACCGCGCGCAGGCGGAGGCCCCAGCGGGTCTTGAACAGCGCGAAGGTGACGACCGCGACGGCCACGTAGGCCAGGTAGACGACGACCGTCTGCTCGAAGAACACCGGGCCGATGACCGGGATCTGGTGCAGGACCGGGATCTCGAGCTTCGGGAACCGGACGCCGACGTTGAGCGTCTGCTCGTTCGGCGAGAGCACCTGCGAGTAGAGGAAGCCGGTCAGGCCGGAGATGAACGCGTTGATGACGACACCGACGATGACCTGGTCGACCAGGTACTTGATGCTGAACGCTGCGAGGACGAAGGACACCAGCACGCCGGCGATGAGCGCGCCGACGAGGCCGACCCACGCCGAGCCGGTGAGCGAGGCGATCATCGCCGAGGTGAACGCGCCGGCGAGGAACTGGCCCTCGATCGCGATGTTCACGACACCGACGCGTTCGGAGATGACGCCGCCGAGGGCACCGAACACGAGCGGGACGCTCAGGCCGAGGGCACCGACGAGCAGGCCCGGCACCGGGATGGTGTCGCCGGCGGCCGACCAGGTCAGGAAGCCGACGACGAAGACGATCGCGAAGACCGCGGTCAGCCAGAGCGGGATCCGACGGGATGCACGGACCTCGACGACGGCGTACACCGTGGCCAGGGCCAGCAGGACGATGACGACGATGCCCGTGCCGGTCGCGGGGAGCGGGACGTTCGGCAGCGCGAAGAAGTCGCCGCCGTTCGCCAGGCGGAACGTGGTGTCGCCGGCACGGTGCAGCACGCCGAAGAACAGCAGCGCCAGCAGGGTGAACACGCCGAAGCCGATCGGGGCCTTCCAGCTCCGGGTCGTCTCGATCGGACGGTCGGACAGCGCCGGTGCGGGCGCCGTGGTGGTGGTGCTCATGCGGCGACCGCCTTCCGGGAGTTCTTCGCGGCACGACCGCGACGACGCGCACCCGGCTGCGGGATGCGGAAGATCGCGCGGACGAGCGGCGGTGCGGCGATGAACAGGACGATGAGCGCCTGGATCACGCCGACGATGTCGATCGGGATGTCGTTCGCGGCCTGCATGGCGTAGCCGCCGTTCTTCAGCACGCCGAACAGGATCGCGGCCCAGAACACGCCCCACGGCTTCGAACGACCGAGGAGGGCGACCGTGATCGCGTCGAAGCCGATGCCGGCGTCGATGCCCGAGGTGAAGCCCGAGGTCACGGCACCCTGCACCTGGTACGCACCGGCGATGCCGACGAGCGCACCGGAGATCACCATCACCCAGATGGTCAGTGCGGGGACGCTCATGCCGGCGACGCGGGCGGCGCGGGGGTTCTCACCGATCGTGCGGAAGCGGAAGCCGAGCGACGACTTGTTGACGAGCCACCACACGACGACCACGGCGACGAGTGCGACGACGAAGCCGAGGTCGATCCCGTAGCGCGGGCCGAACAGCGCCGGGAACACGGCGCTCTCCTTCGTGGCGGGCGAGATCGGGTTCGAGCTCCCCGGGGCCTGCAGCAGGCCAGGGGTACGGAGCAGGTAGCTGACCAGGTAGAGCGCGACGTAGTTGAGCATGATCGTCAGGACGACCTCGTTGGCACCGGTGCGGGCCTTGAGGACACCGACCAGACCGCCCCAGACCGCACCGCCGACGATGCCGGCGAGGACGGTCAGCGGGATGTGGATCGCGGCGGGGCCGTCGAACGAGAAACCCACCCAGCCGGCCGCCGCGGCGCCGATGAGGATCTGGCCCTGGCCGCCGATGTTGAACAGGCCGGCGCGGAACGACAGGGCGATGCCGAGACCGGCGGCGATCAGCGGGACGGAGTAGTCCACCGAGCGCGTGATCGGGGCGATCGCCTGGGCGAAGGAGCTCGCACCGAAGTTGATGACCGAGCCCTGGAAGAGCGACTTGTACGCCCCGCCGACCGCGGTGCCGACGGCCTGGAAGGTGTCGGTCGGGCGGGCGAAGAAGTACCCGGCTGCCGCGCGGACGTTCTCGTCGGTGACGGCGATCAGGATGCCGCAGGCGACGAGGGCGAGCACGACGGCGAGGACCGTGACGAGGACGGAGCCGTTGACGATGCTCTGCAGCGCGGTGCTCCAGCGGTCACCGCCGCCGGCCCGGCGCTCGGCGTCGTCGGCCGAGTCCGTCATGAGGTGCGGGGTGCCCTCGACGTCCTGCAGGCGGTCGTCGGTGGGCGCCTCGGCCGGGGTCGCCGACGTGCGGTCGTGCTCGGCCGGGGTGGCCGGCTGCGTGTTGTCTGGCGTGGGGGTGCTCACGCTGCCAGCTCCGTTCCTGCTGTGGTGGTGCTGTGGAGTTCGCCGGCCATCATGCGACCTGCTCCGTTCCTTCGGGGATCTCCCCGGCCATCATGAGGCCGAGGACGTCGCGCGGGGTGTCCGCGGGGACGATGCCGACGATGCCGCCGCGGTACATGACCGCGATCCGGTCGGCGAGCGCCACGACCTCGTCGAGCTCCGTGGAGACGACGATGACCGGGACGCCGGTGTCGCGGGTGGCGACGATGCGCTTGTGCACGAACTCGATCGAGCCGACGTCGATGCCGCGCGTGGGCTGCGCGGCGACGAACAGCCGCAGCTCGCGGCTGAGCTCGCGGGCGAGGACGATCTTCTGCTGGTTGCCGCCGGACAGCCGACCGGCCGCGGTGGTGCGGGACGGCGTGCGGATGTCGAACTCGGCGATCTTCTCGTCGGCGAACGCGTCGCGCTCGGCGGAACGGATCGTGCCGGCCCGGACGAACTCGTCGTGGTCGGCGCGGTCGAGCATGAGGTTCTCGGCGATCGTGAACTCCCCGACCAGGCCGTCCTCCTTGCGGTCCTCGGGCACGAAGCCCACGCCCGCGTCGAGGACCTGCTTCACCGTGCGACCGGTGAGCTCCTTGCCGTCGAGCGTGATGCGGCCCGCGTGCACGGGCTCGAGCCCGATGATCGCCTCGGTGAGCTCGGTCTGCCCGTTGCCCTGCACGCCGGCGATGGCGAGGACCTCGCCCCGGCGGACGGTGAACGAGACGTCGTCGACGAGCACGACGCCGGACGGGTCGGTGACGGTCACGCCCTCGACGACGAGGGCGTCCTCGCCGCCGGTCGCGGGCGTCTTGTCGACGACGAGCGAGACGGCACGGCCGACCATGAGCGCGGCGAGCTCGTTGTTCGTCGCGGTCGGCGAGGCCTCGCCGACGACCTTGCCGAGGCGGATGACCGTGATCCGGTCGGCGACCTCGCGCACCTCGCGCAGCTTGTGCGTGATGAAGACGATGGCGGTGCCGGCCTCGCGGAGCTGGCGCATGATGCCCATCAGCTCGTCGGTCTCCTGTGGCGTCAGGACGGCGGTCGGCTCGTCGAAGACGAGGACCTTCGCGTCGCGGGACAGCGCCTTGATGATCTCGACGCGCTGCTGCACGCCGACGGGCAGGTCCTCGATGCGCGCGTCGGGATCGACGTCGAACCCGAAGCGGTCGCTGATCTCGCGGACGCGCTTGCGGGCGCCGGCCAGGTCGAGACGTCCACCGAAGGTCGTCTGCTCCTGACCGAGCATGACGTTCTCGGCGACCGTGAACACGGGCACGAGCATGAAGTGCTGGTGCACCATGCCGATGCCGGAGCGCATGGCGTCGCCGGGGCCGTCGAAGTCCTGGACGACGTCGTCCAGGAGGATCTCGCCCTCGTCCGCCTGGTACAGGCCGTAGAGCACGTTCATCAGGGTGGACTTGCCCGCACCGTTCTCGCCCAGGAGGCAGTGCACCTCGCCGGGTTCGACGGTGAGGGAGATGTGGTCGTTCGCGACCAGGGGGCCGAACCGCTTCGTGATCCCGCGGAGCTCGAGCTTCATGTTGTCTACTGCGTTCCTGTTGGTCAACGCGCCACCCGTCGGTGGACGCGCGGAAACGCGGGCGGAGGATCGATCCCCCGCCCGCGTTCACCCGACTACTTGTTCGACTGGGTCTCGACCTTGATCGAGCCGTCGATGATGCCCGACTTGATCGTGTCGAGCTCGTCCTGCAGACCCGAGTCGACCTTGGACTCGTAGTCGTGGAACGGCGCGATGCCGACGCCGTCGTTCTTCAGGGTGCCGACGTACGGCTCCTTCGAGAACTTGTCGTCCGCAGCCTGCTCGACGACGTCCTTGACCGCCGGGCGCATGCCCTTCATCACCGAGGTGAAGGCGATGTCCTTGTAGCGGGGGTCGGCCTCGTACAGGTCGCTGTCCGCACCGATCAGGACCGAACCGTTGTTCGCGTCCTTGATCGCCTCGGCAGCCGACTGGTAGATCGGGCCACCGACGGGCAGGATCACGTCGGCGTCCTGGTCGAGCAGCGTCTGCGCGACCGACTTGGCCTGCGTGCCCGCCTCGAAGCCACCGGTGAAGGAGCCCTTGCCGGTCTCGACGTTCCAGCCGACGACCTTGACGTCCTTGTTCTTCTTCTCGTTGTAGTACTTGACGCCGTCCGCGAAGCCGTCCATGAAGATGGTGACGGTCGGGATCTGCATGCCGCCGAAGGTGCCGACGACGCCGGTCTTCGAGTAGGACGCCGCTGCGTAGCCGGCCAGGAAGGCCGCCTGCGAAGTGTCGAACGTGATCGGCTTGACGTTCTTGGCGTCGATCGAGTTGTCGTCGATGATCGCGAACTCGGTGTCGGGGTTCGCCGCGGCCTGCTTCTTCGTGGCGTCCGCCAGGTTGAAGCCGACCGTGATGACCATGTTGCAGTTCTGGTTGATGAGCTGCTCGATGTTCGAGTCGTAGACCGTGGCGTCCTTGGACTCGGCCTTGTTGTACTCGGCGCCGAGGTCCTTCGCCGCGTCGACCATGCCCTCGTAGCCGAGCTGGTTGAAGGACTTGTCGTCGAAGCCACCGGCGTCGGAGACCATGCAGGGGCGGAAGTCGGTCTTCTTCGCCGAGGCGGTGTCGGACGGGGCGGCCGAGCAGCCGGCCAGGACGGCCATGGTGCCGGCGAGCGCGAGGCCGCTGAGCAGGACCTGACGGGTACGAGATGTCACGGGTTGGTTCCTCCGGGGGGCGGTGCCCGGACCACGTGCGTTCCGGGCGATCGTGGCGACAGTACACGACCGTCGGGCCGGTACAGAACGCACCTGTGGGACTGCTGGGATCAGTTACCCGATCGCGACCCCGACGAAACGCGCCCGTAACGCCGACGTCCCCCGGAGACCCGGTCCGGGGGACGATTCGGGGATTTCGTGGTGGAGCGCTACAGCGGGCGAGACCTGCCGTCGATCGTGCACGGAAGCACCAGACCGCGGCGCTGCGCTGCACATCTAGGACCGGTCCGTCTGCTCCTGTTCGATCTCGCTGGCACTCCCTGGGAAGCAGGTCGACTCGGCTTCGAGGCTGTACTTGCCGGGGAAGGCGTAGAGGTCGATCAAGGCCGTCGATGCTCCACCTCGTCCGACGACCACCGGGCCGTCCGGGTCCGCGACTCGTTCGACGATCATGCCCGCGGACTGCCATGCACTCGCGACCGTCGAGGCATCGTCCTCGGGGTTGCCATCCCCGTGCGTCCTGGTGACGAGGTAGACCCAGTTGGCTCCTTCTCCGCCGTCGGGGAGCGTGCAGCTGTCGACGTAGTCTGGACCCTGCGTGGTGACCCACTCGCCGCCGAGCTCCGCAGCAGTCCTGTCGACGAACTCGGTCATCGTGCGCTGGGCAGTCTCGGAGTCCACCCGGGACGTCCGTCCGTCGTCGGACGGTGTCTCGCCCTCCGAGGGGTGTTGCGTGCAACCGCTGATGGTGATCATCAGCGCCAAGGAGGTCAGGGCAACGCTCGTCAGGCGCCGCGCCGTCAGCTCGGCAGACATCCGTCTCCCTCTCGAGACTCTTCGGCGTCTCGTCCTCGGAGGCTCACACGACCTCGTCGGCGTCGTCCTCGGCCATGCGGTCGGCGTCGCCGGGGAAGCACAGCGAGACGGCCTGGACGGTGTAGTTGCCGGAGACCGCGTAGAAGCTGATGGACGCGATGTCCCCGCCTCCCCCACCGAAGACCACCGGCCCGGTGCTCGTGTCCCGCGCGGTCACGCGCTTGCCCTGCGCACGCCAGTGGTCGGCCGTCGCCGAGCCGTCTTCCTCCGGCCGCCCCTCGATCGCGCTCCCCGTCAGGTACCGCCAGTGTGCTCCGCGCTCCCCGTCCGGCAACGAGCACGGCTCCGCTGCGTCCGGTCCGGTCCGCGCCGTCCACTTCCCGCCGAGGAGCTCGGTGGCGTCGTCCACAGCGGCGATCATCTGTTGCTTCGCGGTCGCTGCGTCCACGATCGGATCCGTTGCGCTGGCCGTCCTCGTCTCGACCACTCGCGACGCACACCCGGTGCTCAGTCCCGCGAGCGCGAGGACGACGATGAGGCTTGCGAGGTCGCGCGCCCTGATCCGGCACGGCCAGGACACCACGAACCCGGGATCGCGCGTCATTCGTCGGCCTGCTGCTCCTCGATCTCGTCTGCGTCGCCAGCGAAGCACATCGAGAGCGCTTGGATGCTGTAGTTGCCGGTGAAAGCGAAGAAACGGATCATCTCGACGCGATCGCCGCCGCGAGCGACCACCGCCGGCCCCTTGGAGTCAGCGAGTCGGTCGACGGTCAGACCGGCGGACCTCCAGACATCGGAGGCAGCAGCGACGCCCGCCTCGACGTCGGCGGACTCTGCTCGAGCAACCCGGTACACCCACCGAGCTCCTTCTTCGTCGCTCGACAGCTGGCAGCTCTCGACGTAATCGGGAGACGTCCGCGTCTCCCACTCGCCGCCGAGCGCGGCCGTTGTCTGATCGACGATGTCGATCATGTTTCGCTTCGCAGTGTCTGCGTCCACGGAGGATGTCCTCTCAGTCGGTCGGGTTGCATCATGCTGCTGCCCGGCACATCCGGCGGTCACGACGACGACTGCCAGTAGCGCCGCTGTCGCCGCGAGTGCGCGACGAGCACGGTGTCGTGCGTTCATGTGCCTCCTCCTTCGTCGGACCGGGTCATCGATCTCGCGCCCCGGTCAGCAACTCGTCCTGACCTGTGGTGGCGAGTGCCACGTTGTGCAGTGACTCGGTACCACGGTCCAGGTAACCCCGGTGGTCCTTGAAGACCGGGGCGTGATGCAGGACCGACGCAAGGGTCTGCCCCTCGCTCCCCGTCCCGCCGTCGGCGCCGAACACGGTCGCTCCGAAACCCTGCGCGGTCGGGTCGACGCGATGGGCGAGGCTCTTCTCCCGGCCGAACGTCGCCCATTCGTCACCCTGTCCGGACTCACCGGTGGCGCCGTCCTTCGCCTGAGCCGCGAAGACCTGATCTGCGTGCAGCTGCTGCGCATCGTCGAGGCCATCGGGCAGCCCGGCAGAACCCAGTGCGACGAACCGATCAACGTGGACACCCCGCTCGGCCAGAGCCACAGCGCCCGCGGTCGTGCCGTAGGAGTGCGCCACGACGTTCGTCTCCACGTCATCAGTTCCGCGGACGGCTGAGAACCCGCGGATCGAATCTGCGAGACGCTTGCCGCCCTCCTTCGCCTTGGCCATGAGGAGCACATCCTGTGGTCCCGGGGTGGTGTAGCCGACCCAAGCGACGACTGCTCGATCCGAAGGGTCTGCGACGTCTGTGGTGTCCGCGACGTCCGTTTGCTCATCGGCGATGTTCTGAGCGGCCCTCGCCCACGTCGTCATGTCCGCTGTCGTGGTGTCCTTACCAGGGACAGCCCAGGTCGCTGACTTCGCACGGTCCAGATCGCCGATCGAGACGGCAGCGAGCGGCGGTCGATCATCCGTGAGAGCGATGAGGAAGCGCTTCCCGTCGGAGCCCTTCTTCGTCAACGCAGCGTTGATGTTCCGCAGGGCCTTGCGGTCCGCGTACAGCGCCGTCAGTTCCCGCGCCAACGCCCGAGAGCCGTCACCCGCCGATGCCACTGTCCCCTCCAGCTGCTCGATCTGTCGCTCCACATCGCCGAGTCGTTGGTTCAGCACGAGGCCGTTCGCCGTGCTCCGCGCCCAGTACGGGACACCCTCGAGGTTGCCGAGTCGCGCGAGCACGTCCGTCGGCAGCCCGTCGAACACGCCGGTGTCGGCCGCCGTCAGCCCGAGCGCGGTCCAACGCTCCGCGACCTCCGCCGGCGTGAGATCGTCCGCGAACAGCCGCTGGAGGGCAGGCGCCGCCTGTCCGGTCGCGGCGATGTCGAGGGCGACGTTCGACAGCGATCCACTGCCGCCGGCGGCTTCGAAGGCTTCGGCGATCCTGCCGATCCAGCTCCGGTCCTCGTCGTTCTCCCGAACGTAGCGCTCGAAGCCCGCTGGCATGCTCGCGCGATCGACCGTGACCCAGCCGCAGGAGTCCCGGAAGGAGGACCACGCCGATCCGACGCGCGTGGACTCCGCTGACGCGGCGGAGTCCAGCCCGGAGGTCGTCGTGACGAAGGCCCGGAGAGCGCTCGGGTCGGCAGAGCTCCTTCCACGGCTCGCCCCGTCGCCGTAGCGCGCGCGCTCGCGACCTCGAAACTCGGCGTCGACATCGGGCCTCGGCTCGGGTTCGGTCGACGGCTCGGGATCGGTGAAGCCCTCCCAGGCATCGAGCACCGATCGCCCGGCAGCACCGGCGATGACTTCGGCAACTGATGCTGCCCGCTGCCGGTCGGCGTCGCGAGCCTTCCACTCGGCATGGGCACGCTGTCGCGCCCGTTCACGCTCAGCGGCGGCGACTGCGGCGTCGATCTGTTCCGTGAGGTCGACCAGCACGCCCGCGAGACGCGCCCGGTCCTCGGCCTCGATCACCGCGGCACTCCGGAACCGCTCGGCGTACGAGCCCTCGAAGTCGTCGAGCGCCGCTTCGACCGCTCCGGAGCGAGCGCCAGCCTGCCCGCGGAGCGTCTCGGCCGCCCAACGCGCCACCCGCGCCGCCGACCTCGATTCGTCCGCGTCGAACGCGATGTCCCCCATGATCACTCCCCCGAGTCGTGCCCTCGACTGACACGTTACCGGCCGCCCGCGGCCCTCGTCACCCAGGCGACCAGGGGTGTGGACGGCGGTGGCACCGAACGCCGCAGTCGGTCAGAGCACGTCCCCGCGCCCGCTCACCTTCAGCGCATCCACCACGCCCTTCACCCGCTGCGCGTTCTCGCTCGTGGTCACGAGCAGCGCGTCCGGGGTGTCGACGACGACGATGTCCTCGACCCCGATGAGCGAGATGAGCCGCTGGCTGTGCGCCACGACGATGCCGCTCGACGAGTCGGCGAGGATGCGGGCGCCGTCGCCGAGCACGGCGAGGTTGTTCGCCCGCCCGCCGGACTGCAGCTTCGCGAGCGAGGCGAAGTCCCCCACGTCGTCCCAGTCGAAGTCGCCCGGCACGACGGCCATGCGACCAGCGGCCGCGGCCGGTTCGGCGACCGTGTAGTCGATCGCGATCTTCTCGAGTCCGGGCCAGATCGCGTCGACGACCGCGCCGCGCGACGAGGTGTCCCACGCGGCGGCGAGTTCCTCGATGCCGGCCAGCAGCTCCGGCTTCGTGCGCCCGATCTCGGCGAGCAGCACGTCGGCCCGGGCGATGAACATGCCGGCGTTCCAGAGGTACGAACCGTCTTCGAGGTACGCCCGGGCCGTGTCCAGGTCGGGCTTCTCGACGAAGGACCGCACCGCGTGCACGGTCGAGGCCCCCTCGACCTCGAGCGGTGCCGCGTCGGCGTGGATGTACCCGAAGCCGATCGCCGGCTCGGTCGGGGTGATCCCGATCGTCGTGACGTACCCGGCCCGTGCCGCGGCGACGGCGTCGCGCACCGACCGCCGGAAGCCGCGGGCGTCACCGATGACGTGGTCGGCCGCGAACGACCCGATCACGACGTCGGGTTCGCGACGACGGAGGATCGCCGCGGCGAGGCCGATCGCGGCCGTGGAGTCCTTCGGTTCGCTCTCGAGCACGACGTTGTGGTCGGCGACGCCGGGCAGCTGCGCCTCGACGGCGGCCCGGTGCGCCCGACCGGTGACGACCATGATGCGCTGGTCCCCGGCGAGCGGTGCGAGCCGGTCCCAGGTCTGCCGCAGGAGCGAGGTGCCGGAGCCGGTCAGGTCGTGCAGGAACTTCGGCGCGTCGGCGCGCGAGAGCGGCCAGAGCCGGGAGCCGATGCCGCCGGCCGGGATGATCGCGTAGAAGTCCTCGAGTGCGTCTGCCACCCGCTCACCGTACCGGTGCGCCCGGACGCGACCTGGACGGTCCCCGCACGCGGCCTGCCGGAGCCGACCCGGCGCTCCGGCCCGTGCCGCGACGGACCGGACCCGACCGCGGTGGCCGCACCGGGCCTCCCGGCCGCCTGTTCACCCCCTGCGCGCCGCCCGTTCACCCGGAGCGCCCCGGCCGGTCACGACCCGCGCGGAGCATTGAGGCACCATGAGCGCACGCAGCGTGGAGCGCGGCACGTCCCAGCGGACCGTCGCCGTCGTGACCGAGAGCTTCCTGCCCACCCTGAACGGCGTGACCACCAGCGTCCTGGCGGTCCTCGACCACCTGGAGCGCCGTGGCCACCGCGCGGTCGTCATCGCGCCGGACACCCCGGGGCTCGCCCGGTTCCGGTCGCGGACGCAGGTCGAGCGGTACCGGTCCTTCGACGTGCACCGGGTGCCCGCCGTGGCGTACCGCCGCTTCCCGGTCGCGCTCCCCCACCCGGTGCTCGACACGATCCTCGCCGCCTCCGGCGCCGACGTCCTGCACGCAGCCAGCCCGTTCCTGCTGGGCGGTCGTGCCATCACGGCGGCCGGGAGGCTCGGCATCCCCTCCGTCGCCGTCTTCCAGACCGACGTGGCCGGGTTCGCCCGCCGCAACGGCCTGACCGCGACCGTCCCGCTGGTGCGGAGGATCCTCGGGCGCATCCACGCCGGTGCGTCGCTGACGCTCGCCCCGTCGTCCGCCACCGCCGCGATGCTCGCGGACGAGGGCGTGCCCCGGGTGGTCCGGTGGGGTCGCGGCGTCGACACCGCGCTCTTCCACCCGGACCGACGGCGTTCGGCCCACGTGCGCGCAGCCCGCCGTCGGATCGCACCGGGCGGCGAGACGATCGTCGGCTACGTCGGACGCCTGGCTCCCGAGAAGGAGGTCGAGCGGCTCGCCGAGCTCGGCGGGGTGCCCGGGATCCGGGTGGTCGTCGCCGGCGGCGGTCCGTCGCGGGCGATGCTCGAGCGCCGGTTGCGGCACCTCGACGTCACCTTCACCGGCCCGCTGCGCGGCGATGCCCTGGCCGACGCCTACGCGATGCTCGACGTCTTCGTGCACACGGGTCCCGCGGAGACCTTCGGCCAGACGCTGCAGGAGGCCCACGCGAGCGGCCTGCCGGTGGTCGCCCCGGCGTCCGGGGGTCCGATCGACCTCGTCGCCCCCGGCCTGGACGGCGAGCTCTACGACCCGGATGCCCCGCAGGCGCTCCGTCACGCGGTCCTCGGCCTGGTGTCGGACCCGGCGGCGGCCGCACGGATGGGCTCGGCCGGTCGGCTCCGCGTCGAGGGCACGACGTGGGAGGCCGTCGGCGACCAGCTCCTCGAGCACCACGACACGGCCCGGACGATCGGCGCTCCGCCGGCCTCGTCCCGCACGCTCCGTGTCGGGTGGGACGAGAGTGTCAGCGCACGCGCATAGGATGGGTCGTGTTCCACACGAACACGAACGGCAAGGGCTCGCCGATCGGGCGAGCCCGTCCTATGGGAGGACTCGCTCATGGCCGAGCAGACCGCAGGCGGGACGACGGTGGTCGAACCGCGCGCGACGATCGATGCGCCGCGCACATCGCGCAGGCTCGAGGGGACGCTCTACCGCGGCTCCACCGGCATGTGGTCGTGGGTGCTGCACCGCATCACCGGTGTCGCGATCTACTTCTTCCTGCTCGTGCACATCCTCGACACCGCGCTCGTCCGGTTGTCGCCCGAGGCGTACAACGCCGTGATCGGCACCTACAAGACACCGATCATGAACATCGGTGAGATCGCCCTGGTGATGGCGATCGTCTTCCACGCACTCAACGGGCTGCGCATCATCCTGGTCGACTTCTGGTCGAAGGGGCCGAAGTACCAGCGCGCCATGTTCTGGGTCGTCCTGGTCGTGTGGGCCGTCCTGATCGCGGGCTTCCTGCCCCGGCAGCTCATGAACCTCGTCGCGGACTTCCAGTAGGCGAAGGGACCCACGGACATGACCACGCAGATCGTCGAGCCGCCTCGTTCGGCCGCAGCCGCCCGCCGCACCACCAACTGGGAGAAGTGGGGGTGGATCTACATGCGCGCCTCTGGCGTCCTGCTCGTCGTGCTCATCTTCGGCCACCTCTTCGTCAACATGGTCGCGGGAGAGGGCGTGAAGCAGATCGACTTCGCCTTCGTCGCCGGCAAGTGGGCCAACCCCTTCTGGCAGGTGTGGGACTCCCTGATGCTCGTCCTCGCCCTCGTGCACGGCTCGAACGGCATGCGGACGATCATCAACGACTACGTCGCGAAGCCCGGCATCCGGAAGACGCTGCTGCTCGCGGTGCTCATCGCCTGCGTCGCGCTGATCGTCCTCGGTCTGCTCGTCTGCTGGACCTTCGACCCGTGCCCGGCCGGCGCCGCCGCAGCCGACCTGCCGTCGTTCTGCCCGGCGCAGTAGCCGCACGGCCCCACCGGCCACGAGCACCGCGCAACGAGACCCACGCGCACGCCGCGACCACCCCGCCGGCGCGCTGACCCACCCTGAAAGGCCCCAGTGAGCGAGACCACCGTCCACCACCACCAGCACGACATCGTCATCATCGGCGCGGGCGGAGCCGGCATGCGTGCCGCCATCGAAGCCGGCCCGAAGGCGAAGACGGCCGTCATCTCGAAGCTCTACCCGACGCGGTCGCACACCGGTGCGGCCCAGGGCGGCATGGCAGCGGCCCTGGCGAACGTGGAGGAGGACTCCTGGGAGTGGCACACCTTCGACACGATCAAGGGCGGTGACTACCTGGTCGACCAGGACGCCGCCGAGATCCTGGCGAAGGAGGCGATCGACGCCGTCATCGACCTCGAGAACATGGGCCTGCCGTTCAACCGCACACCCGAGGGCAAGATCGACCAGCGGCGCTTCGGCGGCCACACGCGCGACCACGGCAAGGCGCCCGTCCGCCGGGCCTGCTACGCCGCCGACCGCACGGGTCACATGATCCTGCAGACGCTGTTCCAGAACTGCGTGAAGCTCGGTGTCGAGTTCCACAACGAGTTCTACGCGCTCGACCTCGTCATGGTGGACGTCACGGGCGACGACGGTGTCACCCGCCAGCAGCCCGCCGGTGTCGTGGCCTACGAGCTCGCGACCGGTGAGCTGCACGTCTTCCACGCCAAGGCCGTGATCTTCGCGACCGGTGGCTTCGGCAAGATGTTCAAGACGACGTCGAACGCCCACACGCTGACCGGTGACGGCGTCGGCATCGTGTGGCGGAAGCGCCTGCCGCTCGAGGACATGGAGTTCTTCCAGTTCCACCCGACCGGTCTCGCCGGACTCGGCATCCTGCTCACCGAGGGGGCGCGCGGCGAGGGCGCGATCCTCCGCAACGCCTCGGGTGAGCGCTTCATGGAGCGGTACGCCCCGACCATCAAGGACCTCGCGCCGCGCGACATCGTCGCCCGCTGCATGGTGCAGGAGGTCGCCGAGGGTCGCGGTGCCGGCCCGAACAAGGACTACGTGCTCCTCGACTGCACGCACCTCGGTGCCGAGGTCCTCGAGACGAAGCTCCCGGACATCACCGAGTTCGCCCGCACCTACCTCGGCGTCGACCCGGTCGTCGAACCGGTGCCCGTGATGCCGACCGCGCACTACGCGATGGGCGGCATCCCGACGAACACCAGGGCCGAGGTCCTGTACGACAACACGACGGTCGTGCCCGGCCTGTACGCCGCTGGCGAGTGCGCCTGCGTCTCCGTGCACGGCTCGAACCGCCTCGGCACGAACTCGCTGCTCGACATCAACGTCTTCGGCAAGCGCTCCGGCAACAACGCCGCCGAGTGGGTGCAGACCGCCGAGTTCCTCCCCCTGCCCGAGGACCCGGCCGCCGGTGTCCGCGGCATGCTCGACCAGCTCCGCGCGTCGACCGGTACCGAGCGCATCGCCGTCCTCCGCAAGGAACTGCAGGAGGAGATGGACAAGAACGCGCAGGTGTTCCGCACCGACGAGTCGCTCGCGAAGATGACCGAGACGATCCACCAGCTCCGCGAGCGGTACCTGAACATCGCCGTGCAGGACAAGGGCAAGCGCTTCAACACCGACCTGCTCGAGGCGGTCGAGCTCGGGTTCCTGCTCGACCTGGCCGAGGTGGTCGTGTTCTCCGCTCGGAACCGCAAGGAGAGCCGGGGCGGGCACATGCGCGACGACTACCCGAAGCGCGACGACGAGAACTACATGCAGCACACCATGGCGTACCTGACGGGCGACCCGCACTCGTCACTCGCCGACGACCACATCACGCTCGACTGGAAGCCCGTCGTCGTGACGCGGTACGAGCCGATGGAGAGGAAGTACTGATGACCGACACCCTGGTCTCCGACAGCCCGCGCACCGACACCGTGCAGAGCGCTCCTCCCGGATCGTTCCCGGTCACGATCATCGTCCGCCGGTTCGACCCGGACGTCGATGATGAGCCGCGCTGGCAGGACTTCGACGTGATGATGCTCCCGACCGACCGCATCCTCGACGCCCTGCACCAGATCAAGTGGGAGCAGGACGGTTCGCTGACGTTCCGTCGGTCCTGCGCGCACGGCGTCTGCGGCTCGGACGCGATGCGCATCAACGGCCGCAACCGGCTCGCCTGCAAGACCCTGATCAAGGACCTCGACGTGTCGAAGCCGATCTACGTCGAGGCGATCAAGGGCCTGCCGCTCGAGAAGGACCTCGTCGTGGACATGGAGCCGTTCTTCCAGTCCTACCGCGAGGTGCAGCCGTTCCTGCAGGCGTCGAGCAAGCCGGAGAAGGGCAAGGAGCGCGTGCAGTCGGTCGCCGACCGCGCCCGCTTCGACGACACCACCAAGTGCATCCTCTGCGCCGCCTGCACCTCGTCGTGCCCGGTGTTCTGGACCGACGGCCAGTACTTCGGCCCGGCGGCGATCGTCAACGCGCACCGCTTCATCTTCGACTCCCGCGACGACGCATCGAACGTGCGCCTCGACATCCTCAACGACAAGGAGGGCGTCTGGCGCTGCCGCACGACCTTCAACTGCACCGACGCGTGCCCCCGTGGCATCCAGGTCACGAAGGCGATCTCCGAGGTCAAGCAGGCGATCATGCGCGGCGGCGCGTGAGCCGACCGGTCCGTCAGCGTCGCGGTCGGAGCTCGGCGCTGTCTCGGCGAACGGCATGCATGCGGCCGGTAGGCTCGCGCGCATGACGTTCGCGGAGACCCGCCCCATCCTCGACCAGCTCGGCTACACGATCCGGTACGTGCAGCTGCCGGGCGAGACGCTGTCCGAGCCGCCGGTGGAGGGCGCACTCCGTGTGGTCCCGACCGAGACGCACGGCGACTTCGCGCTCGAGGTCGTCGACTACGGCACCGCACGCCGCCTCGCCACCGCCCGTGGCGAGGAGGACGCGGTCGAGATGCTCCGCCGCTTCCTGAACCGCGCCTTCCCCGCGCCGCGGGAGGTCCCGCGACACGAACTCGACCGGCTCCGTGACCGCGCGGCGTCGAGCTACCCGCAGCTCGCGCAGCAGGTCCACCAGGCCGGCCCGCAGGGGCTCACCACCCAGGTCCCGGCCGGTGTCCCGGTGGACCGCGTGGGCGGTCCCGACGGCTACCTGCTGCACCCGCTCGACACGCCGCTCCCCCAGCGCTCGCTGCCGCCGCACGTGGCGGCGGCTCCCGAGGTGCACCGCTACGTCGTCGACCGCCCGTTCCTGGTGACGGTGACCTTCGTGCAGCCCTGGTTCGACCAGCCGGGAGGCGCGCTCCGGTTCGCGACGGCCGACCCGTCCGTCACGGTGCGCGACCTGGTCGTGGACGGTTCGCTGGTCCGCCTCCGGGTGGTCTGAGCGTCCGCTCGCTCCCCCGCAACGACGAAGCGGCCCACCCCTGACGGGGTGGGCCGCTTCGTCGTGACGGGGCCGATCAGGCCTGCGGGCGGGGTACGTCCGGCTGGTCGTACTGCGCGCCGTTGGGGTTCGGCTCGAGGCACCCGAAGACGATCCCCGCGACCCCTGCCGCGAAGGAGATCAGCCAGAAGGGCCCGGCGAGACCGGCGTCGTGCACGCGGCGCCACCCGAGCGCGAGGGAGGGGACGAACGTCGCCAGTCCCCACAGCCCGAGGAGACCGACGAACAGCAGCGCGACCCCGGGGAAGCCGCTCGTCGCGGTCGTGATGCCGTACTCGTCGGTCATGGTGGAGCCGGCCGCCCAGACGATGATGGAGATGATGTAGCCGCCGAACAGGATCGTCACCACGAGCGCGTTCGCCAGGTACCACCACCAGAACTCGCTGCGGCTCGCGCGTCCGTCGAAGCGGGCGTACTTCGTCCAGAACCGGACGAAGGCATCGAGGAACCCGGCGCCGTACCAGGGTGCCCACAGCGGCGGGGCGCCACCGGCGTCCGTCGGGATCGGCGGCTGCTGCCGGTACTGCGGGTAGGGCTGGCCGTACGGCTGCGGCTGCGGCTGCGGCTGCGGCTGCTGCTGCTGCTGCTGTCCACGCTGTTCGTCGTCACTCATCGTGCCCCCTCCGGCCGATCGAACCGCGCACCCCTGGGGTTGGGTCCGAGGAGGTAGAAGACGATCAGTGCGATCCCGCCGAAGAAGGGGATCAGGCCGAAGAAGAAGAACGGGCCCGCAAGGTTAGCGTCGTGCAGTCGTCGCCATGCCAGCGCGATCGAGGGCAGCAGGATCGACAGGCCCCAGAGCGAGCCGACGTACCCCATGACCAGGAACAACACGGAGGGCTCGGAGACGACGGTCTCCGCACCGGTCGGCGTCACGTACGTCTCGCGACCGGACTGAGCGAAGCCGATGCCCCAGATCGCTCCCAGCACGACGGAGATCGCGACGTTCCAGAGGTACACCCACCAGAACTCGCTGCGGCTTGCGCGCCCGTCGAAGCGGACGTACTTCTTCCAGTAACGCGCGTACGCCTGGACGGGACCGATGCCGTACCAGGGTGCCCAGAGCGGAGGCCGGCCGTCAGGACCCGTCGGCACAGAGCGTCCGAGCGGCACCGCGTACGGCTGCTGTCCGTACGGCTGCTGTCCGTACGGCTGCTGCGGCTGCTCTCCGTACGGCTGCTGCGGCTGCTCTCCGTACGGCTGCTGCGGCTGCTGTCCGTACGGCTGCTGCGGCTGCTGGTCGTCGCTCATCGTGCGCCCACCGGTCGGTCGTACCGCGCACCCTCGGGGTTCGACGGCAGGAGCCCGAAGACGATCCCGACGATGCCGACGAACACCGCGATGATCCACAGCGCCCCCGGCAGTGCCGCGTCGTGCAGGCGGCGCCACCCGAGCGCCAGCGACGGCACGATGGTCGCGAGCCACCAGATCGCTGGCAGCACCAGCAGCACCCAGAACAGCGGCGACGGCGCGTTCGCCACCCGGTACTCGACGCCGCTGAGGTCGACGGTCGTGTACTCGATCGTCGAGAAGCGGTACACGAAGGGGATGGCGACGAGCACCAGTCCCACGACGGTGACGACGAGGTAGGCCCACCAGAACTCACTGCGGCTGGCCCGCCCGGAGAAGGTCGCGTACTTGCCGAAGAAGCGGGCGAGTGCCTGCCCGAAGGAGGCGCCGTACCGCGGTGTCCAGCGCGCTGGCTCCCCGCCCGCTGTCGGGTACGGCTGCTGCGCGGACGGTGCGCTCGGGTACGGCTGGTCGGACGGGATCTGGTCGCTCACGTGTTCCCCCCTCGTGGTGTCGGTCGTGCGACGTACCCCACGAGTCAACCAGAAGTGCCCCCGGTCACGGCACGAGGGCGAGCTTCCCGCCCGGGTGCTGCGACTCGAGCAGCTCCGCCGCCTCCTTCGCCTCGACCAGGGGGAACGTCCGGGCAACCGGCACCTCGAGCTCGCCTGCCGCCGCGAGGTCGACCAGCCGCTGCCGCACCGAGTCGCGGAACGCCTGGCTCTCCGGCTGGTTGCCGCCGACCGCGGGGAAGCCGTCCTGCTGCGCGCGGCCGAAGGCCGCGATCGTCACGATGCGGGAGCGGTCGGCCACGAGTGCCAACGAGACGTCGACCGCCTCGTCCGTGCCGACACAGTCCAGTGCCACGTCGATGCCGGAAGGGGCGAGGTCGCGGATGCGCGCCTCCAGGCCGTCGCCGTACGCGACCCACTCGCCACCGAAGCGACGGACGGTGTCGGCGTTGCGCTCGGAGGCGGTACCGATCACGCGGGTGCCGAGCGGGCGGAGGAGCTGCAGGACGGCGACGCCGACCGCGCCGGACGCGCCGTGCACCAGGACCGTGTCGCGTCCCTCGGCGCGGGTGACGCGGATCATGTCGGCCGCGGTCGTCCCGGCGAGCAGCAGGTTCGCGGCCTGGGGGTGGTCGAGCGACGCCGGCTTGGCGAAGACGTCGGCAGCGGGCACGGTGATGCGCTCGGCCCAGCCGCCCTCGACGCGGAAGGCGAGGACCTCGTCGCCGACCGCTCCCCCGCCGGAGGCGATCTCGGTGTCGGGGCCGATCGCGCTGATCACGCCGGAGACCTCGTAGCCGACAGGGATCGGCAGGTCGGACGCGTCCCCCTGCCGGGTGTGCTTGGTGTCGGCGGGGTTCATGCCCGCGGCGCGGACGTCGATGGTGACCTCGCCGGTGCCGGGGGCGGGCACCTCGGTGTCGACGTACTCGAGGACCTCGCTGCCGCCGAACTCGGGGGCGACCCAGTGCTTCGTCATGCGCTGGACGGTACGCCGCGGGGCTGGCCCGCACTCAGGTCCGGGTGACACCGCGCCGCGATGCCGGCGGCTCGCCGTGACGCCCCCGGATCTGCGAGACACCGCCGGATCCGACGGCGTCTCGCGGGGAGCGCGGCGCCTCGCGGGGAGCGCGGCGCCTCGCGGGGAGCGCGGCGCCTCGCGAGGAGCGCGGCGTCTCGCCGGGACGAACGGGAGGCGCGGTGCCAGCCGGCACCGCGCCTCCCGTCCGTCGTGTGGTCGCGTCAGCCGCGCGCGGACCGCACCCGGTCGGCGAACGCTGCGTGCAGCGGGTGCTCGGCCTCGAGCCCAGTGATCTCGGTCGCCACGTTGGCGTCCGAGCGGTCCGAGCGCAGCAGCTGCTGCAGCTCGACGCTCTGCTCGTCGTCGGCGACGTCGAAGCGCAGGGCAGCGCCCATCGCGTCGAGCAGCGCGGTCGGCTCGGTGCCGTCCTCGGCGAGGGCGGCGGCGGGCGAGACGAAGCGCTCGTCCCGCGACAGCTTGCGGAGCGGCTGCCGACCGACGCGGGTGACCGTGTCGGGCAGGTGCGGGTTCTCGAACCGCGCGATGATGGCCTGCACGTAGGACCGGTGCACCTCGGGGTCGAGCTCGTGCCGGCGGACCAGCAGGTCGCTCGTCTCGGCGAGCACCGACTCGAGCTCGGAGCGCACGGCCGGGATCGCGATGGCGTCCGAGATCTTGTCCGCGCCGGCGAGGAACCCGTGGTACGCGACGGTGGCGTGCCCGGTGTTCACCGTGAAGAGCTTGCGCTCGATGGATGCCGCGAGCCCGTCGACGTAGTGCGCGCCGGGGATCTCCGGCTCGGACCCGCCGAACGGGGTGCGGTCGATGGCCCACTCGAAGTAGGTCTCGACCGTGACGTCGAGACCGGCACCCTCGGGCTGGGCCGGGACGATCCGGTCGACGGCGGTGTTCGCGAAGACCGCCTTGGCCAGGGCCTCGTCGCGCGAGTCGGCGGGGAGCGCCTCGACGATGAACTCCCGCAGGCGGTCGGTCGCGTTGATCGCGTTCTCGCATGCCATCACGGCGAGCGGTGCGGCGGAGGCGTCACGCTGCTGGAGCGCCTTCGCGATCACCGGGGCGATGAACTTCAGGACCGTCGGGCCGACGGCGCAGGTGACGACGTCGGCAGCGGCGACCTCGTCGATGACGCCGGCCTCGTCCTGCGCGCTGTTCACGGCGCGGAAGCCGGTGACCTCGTGGTCCTGCGCACCCTGCCCGACCTCGTGCACGGTGTACGAGTCGGCGGCGGCGAGGGCGTCGATGAGCGGCGCGGCGACGTCGGCGAAGACGACCTCGTACCCGGCCTGGTGCAGCAGGAGTCCGACGAAGCCCCGCCCGATGTTGCCGGCGCCGAAGTGGACTGCGGTGCCGGTCACTCGTTGACCTCGCCGAGGATCGACAGGATGGCCGCGGTGTCCGGGGCGTCGGTCAGCTTCTGGACCTCGTCCTCGTCGGAGAACACGATCGCGATCTTCGAGAGGATGTCGAGGTGCTCGTTGTTGACACCGGCGATGCCGACGACGAAGCGCACGGGGTTGCCGTCCCAGTCGATCGGGGTGGCGTAGCGGATGAACGACAGCGCCGACGACCTGATGGCGTCCTTGGCGTCGTTGGTGCCGTGCGGGATGGCGAGGAAGTTCCCCATGTAGGTCGAGACGCTCTTCTCGCGCTCGAGCATCGCCGGGTAGTAGTCCGCCGTGACCGCGCCCGCAGCCTCGAGGATCTCGGCCGCCTCCTTCATCGCCTCCGACTTGGTCGGGGCGGTGTCCTCGGTGTGGATGCGGATCTGGCTCTCCTGCAGGACGGGCATCGGGGGTTCTCCTTGTTCTCGACGGACGTGGTGGAGGGGACGGGTTCGCACCCGTCCCCTCCGATACTGCACTTCGTTACTGGTTCTTGAGCTGGTCGACGACCTGGTCGTACTGCGGCGCGTTCATGAAGTTGCCGACCGACACGTGCTGCGCGTTCGGGTTCTTCTGCTTGGCGCGGTCCGTCAGCTCCTCCTGCGTGATGATCAGGTCCTCGGTGCCGTCGAGGTTCGCGATCGCCTTGTTGACGACCGTGACCCCCTCGATGCCCGCCTTCTTGACCTTGTTGCGCAGGACGCTGGCACCCATGGCGCTCGAGCCCATGCCGGCGTCGCAGGCGAACACGACGCTCTCGACGCGGGTCGCCGTCGCGGTGCCGGACCCGACGCCACCGAAGGCGGCCTCGGTCTCCTCCTCCGAGCGGGGCGTGTTGTTGCCGAGCAGGCCCGAGGTCGCGGCGTTGACGTCGCGGCCCTTGTTGGCCTGGAGCTTCGCCATCGCGGCGCTCATGTCGCCGCCGCCGTTCGCCAGGTCGCGCTTGCGGCTGGCGAGCAGGAAGAAGGACGCCACCGCGAACGAGACCGCTGCGGAGAGGACGACCGACAGGATGACGCCGACGTAGCTGTCCTTCGCCGTGGCGGTGAGGACGGCGATGATCGAACCGGGCGAGGCCGGGGCGACGAGGCCGGACTGGAACGCGACGTTGGTCGCGACACCGGTCGCACCACCGAGGATGACGGCGATGAAGAGGACCGGCTTCTGCAGCACGTACGGGAAGTAGATCTCGTGGATGCCGCCGAAGAACTGGATGAGGATCGCGCCGGGAGCGGTCGAGCGCGCGATGCCGACACCGAAGAAGGTGAAGGCGAGCAGGATGCCGAGACCGGGGCCGGGGTTCGCCTCGAGCAGGAACAGGATGCTCTTGCCGGACTCCTGGACCTGCTGCGCGCCGAGCTGGTCGAGCACGCCGTGGTTGATCGCGTTGTTGAGGAAGAAGACCTTGGCGGGCTCGATGATGACGCTGGCGAGCGGCAGGAGCGAGCTGTCGACGAGGAACTTCACCGCGGCGCCGAGGCCCTCGGCGATGAGCTTGAACAGCGGCGCGAGCCAGAAGAAGCCGATGAGCGCGAGCACGAAGCCGAGGATGCCGGCCGCGTAGTTGTTGACGAGCATCTCGAAGCCGGGCTTGATCTTGCCGTCCCAGATCTTGTCGATCTGCTTGATGAGCCACGCGCCGAGCGGGCCGCAGATCATCGCGCCGAGGATCATGATCGTGCCGTTGGCGCCGATGATGACGCCCATCGCCATGATCGAGCCGACGACGGCGCCGCGGGTCTCGTAGATCATCCGGCCGCCCTGGAAGGCGATCGCGAGCGGGATGAGGTAGGTCAGGATCGGGCTGACGAGACCGATGTTGGCCACGCCGTTCGTCTCACCGAAGCCGCCGAGGACGCCGACGGGCGTCCAACCGGTCTCGATGAAGAACGCGGTGATGAGGCCCCACGCGATGAAGATCGCGATGTTCGGCATCACCATGCCGGAGAGGAACGTGCCGAACTTCTGGACGGCGACGCGTGCGCCGCCCCGCGACTTCGCGGGGGCGTCGGGCGCTGCAACGGACGACGTTGTCATGTGCCTGGCTTTCTGTGAGGGTGCTGCTGCGGTGTGAAGGGGTGCTGGGTACTGCGGTGGTGCGGGTGCTGCGTGGGGTGGAGCGGTCGGGTCAGACGGCGTGCGCGGCGGCCGCGGCGGACTTGGCCGCCGCCGCGGTGCTCGCGGCGAGGGCCGCCTTCGCCATCTCGCGGGCCTGCTCGAGCGTGTGCTTGCCGAGCTCGGCGCGCACGTCGGCCAGGGCCGCGGGGGTCATGGACAGGGTGGTGGCGCCGAGGCCGACGAGCACGACGGCGAGCAGCGGGTCGGCCGCGGCCTCGCCGCAGATGCCCACGGCCTTGCCCGCGTCGGCACCGGCGGCACCGAGCTGTGCGACGAGGCGCAGGACGGCGGGGTGCCATGGGTCCTGGTAGGACGCGACGGTGCCGAGCATGCGGTCGGCGGCCATCGTGTACTGGGTCAGGTCGTTGGTGCCGATGGACACGAAGTCCGCGTTGGCGAAGACCTGCTCGGCCATGAGCGCGAGCGAGGGGACCTCGGCCATGACGCCGGCGGTGCGGATGCCGAGCTCGCGGGCGAGGTCGACGAAGTACTCGGTCTCCTCGGCGTCGGCGACCATCGGGGCCATCACCCAGAGGTCGGCCTCGGTCGCGGCGTCGGCCTGGGCCAGGGCGGTGAGCTGGTCGCGGAGGACCTCCTCGTGGTTCCGCAGCGCACGCAGACCGCGGCGACCGAGCGCCGGGTTCTCCTCGTCCTTGTCGGTGAGGAACGGCAGCGGCTTGTCGGCGCCGGCGTCGAGGGCACGCACGACGACCTTCTTGCCGGGGAACGCCTCGAGCAGCTGGCGGTACGACTCGGTCTGCTGCTCGACGGTCGGCGCCTTCGGCGAGTCGAGGAAGAGGAACTCGGTGCGGAAGAGCCCCACGCCCTCCGCACCGAGAGCAACGGCGCCCGCGGCGTCGGCGGGGCTGCCGAGGTTCGCGAGCAGCGGGACGGTGTGCCCGTCGGCGAGCGCACCGGCGGTGAGCGGTGCGGCAGCGGCGGCCAGGCGGTCCGCGATGCGCTGGTCCACCTCGGCCACGAGCTCGGCCGAGGGGTCGGTGACGACGGTGCCGGCCGCGGCGTCGACGACGACGTGCGTGCCGTCGGCGAGACCGTCTGCGCCGGTGACACCGACGATCGCGGTGATGCCCTTGGCGCGGGCGAGGATCGCGGTGTGCGAGGTCGGGCCGCCGTCGCGGGTGACGAGGGCGAGCACCTTGTCGAGGTCGAGCAGTGCGGTGTCGGCCGGTGCGAGGTCACGGGCGACGAGGACGAAGGGGGTGTCCGACTCGGGGACGCCCGGGGCGGGCACACCGCGGAGCTTCGCGATGATGCGCTGCGCGACGTCGTCGAGGTCCGCCGCGCGCTCCCCCATGTAGCCGCCCATCCCGACGAGGAGGTCGCGGAACTGGCCGAACGCCTCGAACACCGCGCGCTCGGCGTTGGTGCCGCCGTCGATGCGGGCGTGCACGTCGTCGAGGAGCGTCGGGTCCTGCGCCATCAGCGCCTGCGCCTCGAGCACGGCCTGGGCGTCGCCACCGGCGAGCTGACCGCGCTTGGTGAGGTCCTCGGCCACCGCGGCGAGCGCCTCGGCGACGGCGTGCTTCGCGTCGTCCGGAGTACCGGTCAGCGCGTCCTTCGACGGCTCCCCGAGCGGGTCCGCCATGCGGAGCACGGGACCGTGGGCGACGCCGCGGCCGACGCCGGTGCCGAGCAGTTCGGACATTCGAGACTCCTTCATCTCCACGCGCTCACGGTGGGGGTGGTTCGTTCGGTGCGCAGCGGCACGAACGGACCACGCCCGTGCGGCTTGGCAGCACACTACCGCGATCCGCGTTGACAAACAAACACATCCGGGGATAAAAATGCAGAAACAGATGCCCGTTTGCGTCTGGTGGACGAAGCGAACCGGACACACACGGCGCCGATCTGCCCGAGCATGCCCGTTCTGTTCCGAGCAGGCCGATCGACCGAGACGACGAGGTCCATGTACGCACCAGAGCGCCACCAGCGCATCGTCGAACGCGCCCGGTCGCAGGGGCGCGTGGACGTCAAGGACCTCGCCGAGCTGCTCGAGGTCACCCCGGAGACCATCCGCCGCGACCTGACGAGCCTCGAGCGACGCGGGCTCGTCCGACGCGCACACGGCGGTGCGATCCCCGTCGAGCGGATCACCCTGCACCCGGGGGTCGGCGACCGCGGCGGGATCAACCAGGCCGAGAAGATGGTGATCGCCGAGGCTGCCCTCGCCGAGCTCCCGGAGAACGGCTCGGTGATGATCGACGCCGGCACCTCGACGATCTGTCTGGCCGAGATGCTCCCCACCGACCGCGGGCTCACCGTCGTCACGCACTCGCTGCCCGTGGCGATGGCGGTCGCGAACCGGTCCGGCATCGACCTGCACCTGCTCGGCGGCAACATCCGCAGCGACTCCCTCGCCGGCGTCGGCACGTGGACGCACCAGCTCATCGGCATGGTGAGCGTCGACGTCGCCTTCATCAGCATCAACGGCATCACGCCCGAGCGCGGGCTGACGACGCACAACATGGCCGAGGCCGCCGTGAAGAGCGCCATGATCAAGTCGGCCCGCCGGAGCATCCTGCTCGCCGACCACACGAAGTTCGGCCGCGAGGAGTTCGGCCGCGTCGCCCCCCTCGCCGCGATCGACACGATCATCACCGACCCCGGCGTGAACGCCGACCTCGTGCGCGAGGTCGAGGCCGCCGGCACCGAGGTCCTCTGGCCCGGTCGAGACTGACCGGCGCCGGTCCCCGGGACCGCCCACCAGGCGCTCGCTAGCATGAGCGCACCACCCGTCGACAGGAGTCCATCGATGTCCGAAGCCACCCGCACCGTCACCGTCGCCAGCGCGTCCGGCCTGCACGCCCGCCCCGCGTCCCTCTTCGTCCAGACCGTGACCGCGTCCGGCCACCAGGTGACGATCGCCAAGGGCGACAAGTCCGGCAACGCGGGCAGCATCCTCGCGCTCCTCGGCCTGGGCATCGAGAACGGCGACGAGGTCACCCTCACGGTGACCGGTGACGACGCCGAGACGACGGCGGACAGCCTGGTCGAGTTCCTGCAGACGGACCACGACGCGTCCTGATCGCGCCGGTCGCGCACGCGACCACCAGACGGACGGGAGGCACGGTGCCAGCTGGCATTGTGCCTCCCGTCCGTCTGTGCGTGCGTGCGCGGTCACGGTCACGGGGTGCGCCGGAGCCGTCGGCGCGCGTCGGTAGGGTGGTCGGCATGACACGCCTGCGCCTCGCATCCGTCAACGTGAACGGCGTCCGCGCCGCGTTCCGGAAGGGCATGGGCGACTGGCTCGCCACGCGCGACGTCGACGTGCTCGCCCTGCAGGAGGTCCGTGCCTCGAGCGACGACCTGGCCGGGCTGCTCGGCGACGAGTGGGACATCGTGCACGACCCCGCCACGGCGAAGGGCCGCGCGGGCGTCGCGATCGCCTCGCGGCACCGCGCGCACATCCACCGCGTCGAGCTCGGCCCGACCGACTTCGACTCCGCCGGCCGCTGGATCGAGGCCGACTACGAGCTCGACGGCACGACCGTCACGGTGGTGTCCTGCTACGTCCACTCGGGCGAGGTCGACACCCCGAAGCAGGACGAGAAGTGGAAGTTCCTCGACGCGATGAGCGAGCGGCTCCCCGCCCTGCGCGCGCACAACCCGCTGGCGGTCGTGGTCGGCGACCTCAACGTCGGGCACGACCAGCGCGACATCAAGAACTGGAAGGGCAACGTGAAGCGCGCGGGCTTCCTGCCGCGTGAACGTGCCTACTTCTCACGGTTCTTCGGGGCCGAGGGCGAGCAGGTCGAGGGTGCCGACGGGTCGACCGGGCCGGGCCTCGGCTGGGTGGACGTGGGCCGCGAGCAGGCCGGCGACGTCGACGGCCCGTACACGTGGTGGTCGTGGCGCGGGCAGGCCTTCGACAACGACTCGGGCTGGCGCATCGACTACCAGGTGGCGACCCCCGACCTCGCGGCCAAGGTCTCGAGCTACACGGTCGACCGTGCTGCGGCGTACGACCAGCGATGGTCCGACCACGCCCCCGTGGTCGTCGACTACGAACTCTGACCTCCTCCCCCTCCACGCAGTACAGGAACACCTCCATGACCAAGACGCGCATCTTCTCGGGCATCCAGCCGTCGGCCGGGTCCCTCCACCTGGGCAACTACGTCGGGGCGCTCATGCAGTGGCGCGACCTGCAGGACGACCACGACGCGATCTACTGCGTCGTCGACATGCACGCGATCACGTCCCCACAGGACCCGACGGAGCTCCGTGCGAGCACCCGGGCGACCGCGGCGCAGTACATCGCCTCGGGCATCGACCCGACGAAGTCGACCCTCTTCGTGCAGTCGCACGTACCGGCGCACGCCGAGCTCGCCTGGGTGCTCAACACCCTGACCGGCTTCGGAGAGGCGAGCCGGATGACCCAGTTCAAGGACAAGTCGGCGCGGCAGGGCACCGAGGCCGCGTCGGTCGGGCTCTTCACCTACCCGATCCTGATGGCGGCGGACATCCTGCTCTACGACACCGCGGTCGTGCCGGTCGGCGACGACCAGCGCCAGCACGTCGAGCTGACGCGTGACCTGGCCACCCGGTTCAATTCCCGCTTCGGCGACACCTTCGTGGTGCCGAAGGCGCAGATCGGTACCGAGACGGCACGGATCTACGACCTGCAGGACCCGACGAGCAAGATGAGCAAGTCCGCCGCGTCGGACAACGGCCTCATCCGCCTGCTCGACGACCCGAAGCGCACCGCGAAGAAGATCCGGTCGGCCGTCACCGACACCGAGCGCGAGATCCGGGCGGACCGCCAGGAGAAGCCCGGCGTGACGAACCTGCTCGCGATCCTGTCGGCGTTCACCCGGACCCCGGTGGCGTCGCTCGAGGAGCAGTTCGTCGGCAAGGGCTACGGCGACCTCAAGGGTGCCGTGGCGGACGCCGTCGTCGCCGAGCTGGAGCCCGTGCGCGCCCGGACGCTCGAACTGCTCGACGACCCGGCCGAGCTCGACCGACTGCTCGCGGTCGGTGCCGAGCGGGCCGAGTCCATCGCGCAGGCGACCCTCGCCCGGGTGTACGACCGCATCGGCTTCGTGCCCCGCTCGCGCGGCTGACGATGCTCCCCGTGACGCTGTCGTCGGACCGGGTGCACCTCACGGTGCCGACCCGGTCCGACACGGCGGCCATCACGCAGGGCTGCCAGGACCCTGCCGTGGTCCGGTGGACCACCGTCCCGACGCCGTACACCGACCGGGACGCGCAGACCTTCGTCGACGCGCTGGTCGGTCCGGGTTGGGCGTCCGACCGCGAGTACACGTGGGGCATCCGCCGTCCGGGGTCGACCTGGCTCGACGGCGTGGTGTCCTTCCGCACCGAGCACCGCGACCTCGGATTCTGGCTCGCGCCGACGGCGCGCGGCCAGGGACTGATGCACGCCGCGGTCGAGCTCGTCGTCGACTGGGCGTTCTCCCAGGGCGCCGCGGACGTGTACTGGGAGTGCTACGAGGGGAACACCGGCTCGGCGTCCGTCGCCCGTGCCAGCCGGTTCTCCTTCACCGGCACCGGAACGGCCCGGATCCCCGACCGGGACGGCGGGCCCACGCGCGCCTGGACCGGACTCCGTCGCGCCGACGGCCTCCCCGCGTCGGACCTGGCCTGGCCCGCGGCCTCGTTCGCTGCCAGGGGACAAGAAGGTGACGCGTCACCGACTCCTCGTCGGTAGTGTCGGAGCGTGACCACCACACCCGACCAGCACGCCCGCCCGGAGGAGCTCCGGGCCATGCGCCGCGCCCTCGAGCTCGCGGCGCTCGGGCCGGCCGTCGGCGACCACGCCCGCGTCGGCGCGGTGCTGCTCTCCCCCGCCGGTGACGTCCTCGCCGAGGGCTGGCACAAGGGTGCCGGCACCCCGCACGCCGAGGTCGACGCGATGGCGAAGGTCCCCGTGGAACAGCTGCGGGGCGCCACCGCCGTCGTGACGCTCGAGCCGTGCAACCACGTCGGTCGCACCGGGCCCTGCGCGCTCGCGCTGATCGAGGCCGGTGTCGGCCGGGTCGTGTACGCGATCGACGACCCGGGTGAGCAGGCGAGCGGCGGAGGGGAGCGCCTCCGCGCAGCCGGTGTCGACGTCGTCAGCGGTGTCCTCGCCGACGAGGCCGAGGCGTTCCTCGAGCGCTGGCTCCTGTCCGTCCGCGCAGGCCGCCCGTGGGTGACCGTGAAGTGGGCCTCCAGCCTCGACGGGCGCGCAGCCGCGGCCGACGGGACGAGCAAGTGGATCACCGGCGCCGCAGCCCGCCAGCACGTGCACGAGCAGCGAGCCGCCCACGACGCGATCCTGGTCGGCACCGGGACGGTGCTCGCCGACGACCCGAGCCTGACCGCGCGAGGCGACGCCGGTGAACTGCTCGCCGACCAACCGCTCCCCGTCGTCGTCGGTGACCGTCCCGTCCCGGACGACGCCGCGGTCCGACGACACCCGCGCGGGCTGCTGACCCTGCCGGGACACGACCTCGCCGCCTCGCTGCACACCCTGCGCGACCACGGCGTGCACTCCGTCCTCGTCGAGGGCGGCCCCACCGTCGCCTCGGCGCTCGTCGCCGCCGGCCTCGTCGACGAGGTGCTCGTGTACCTCGCGCCCGTGCTGCTCGGCGGCCCGCGCACCGCGATCGGCGACGTCGGCGTGGGAAGCATCGGCGACCGCCGACAGTTGGACATCACATCGACCACCACCCTCGGCCCCGACCTGCTGGTCCGCGCTCGACCCCATCGCGTCCGGACCGGCAGCGTCCGTCCCGACGACGCGGCGACGACGACCGCGACCACGCCGACCGTGACCGCAGCAGGCACCGCCGACCAGGCACAGAACGACCGGAGCACCCCATGACCGACGCACTCACCTCCCCCACCCCGGGCAGCCCGGTGCAGTTCGAGGTCGCGACCACCGTCCCGACCACCCACGGCACCTTCGAGATGCGCGCCTACCGCGACCTGGTCACGAGCGCCGAGCACGTCGCGATCATCGCCACGCTGCCCGACGGCTCGGCGCCCGGCGACGACGCCCTGGTGCGGGTGCACTCCGAGTGCCTGACCGGCGAGGCGTTCGGTTCGCTCAAGTGCGAGTGCGGGCCGCAGCTCGACGCCGCGCTCGACACCATCGCCGCCGAGGGCGGGGTCGTCGTCTACCTGCGCGGGCAGGAGGGCCGTGGCATCGGGCTGATCAACAAGCTCAAGGCCTACCGCCTGCAGGAGGACGGGCTCGACACGCTCGACGCCAACCTGGCGCTCGGGCTGCCGGCGGACTCGCGCGAGTACGGCGGGGCGGCGGGGATCCTCGCCGACCTCGGCATCTCCCGCGTGCGCCTGCTGTCGAACAACCCCGAGAAGCGTCGGCAGCTCGAGGAGCACGGCATCACGGTGTCGTCGCTCGTGCCGCTCGTGGTCGGGGTCGTCGCGCAGAACGCCGGCTACCTCGACACCAAGCGCGACCGCATGGGGCACCAGCTGCCCGCGCACCTCGAGGCCGGCGCCGCCAGCTGACGGCGGCGACCAGCGGCCGGCGGCGACCAGCGGGCGGCGGCGACCAGCGGCCGGCGGCGACCAGCGGCCGGCGGCCGGCGGCGACCAGCCGACTGACGGCGGCGACCAGCCGACGAACGCTCCGCGGCGCGCGGACGCGGCCACGGGCCTCCCGGCCGATTTCCAGCTGGGCGACGGTTGTCGTAAGGTGAGGGTTCCGTCACGAGCGGTCCACCACCCACCGAACGCACCCGGTCCGAGCCCGCGCCACCAAGCGCGACCGATCGGTGTCCGCAGCTTCGGCACACCGCCGCGTTCCCCGTGAACGCTCCCCTCGGAGTCCCCGTACATGACCGCCGCCCCGGCACCCGCCGCCACGACCGACACGAAGTCCACCGGCAACCCGCGCTCCCGCGTGATCATCGCCAGCCTCGTCGGCACCTCGATCGAGTTCTACGACTTCTACGTCTACGCGACCGCTGCCGTCCTCGTCTTCCCCACGCTGTTCTTCCCGAACGAGGACCCGACCGCCTCGCAGCTGTCGTCCTTCGTCACGTTCGCTCTCGCGTTCTTCGCCCGTCCGGTCGGATCGATCGTCTTCGGTCACTTCGGTGACCGCGTCGGTCGCAAAGCCACCCTCGTCGCCTCGCTGCTCGTGATGGGGACGGCGACCTTCCTGATCGGCTGCCTGCCGACGTTCGCGTCGATCGGCATCTGGGCGCCGGTCCTGCTCGCCGTGATGCGGTTCGCCCAGGGCGTCGGCCTCGGCGGCGAGTGGTCCGGCGCGGCGCTGCTCGCGACGGAGAACGCCCCGAAGGGCAAGCGCGGCGTGTTCGGGTCGATGCCGCAGCTCGGCGCCCCGATCGGCTTCCTGCTCGCGAACGGCCTGTTCATCGCGATCAACGCCGCGATGCCCGCCGGGGCCGACGGCACCCCGAACGCCGACTTCCAGGCGTGGGGCTGGCGCATCCCGTTCCTGCTCTCCGCCGTGCTCGTGATCGTCGGGCTCTACGTGCGGTTCAAGCTCGTCGAGTCCACGGTGTTCCGCGGCGTGCAGGAGTCCGGCTCGGTCGCCAAGGTGCCGCTCGGTCGGGTGTTCCGCACCTCGTGGAAGGCGCTGATCATCGGCACCTTCGGCATGGTCGCCACCTACGTGCTCTTCTACTTCATGACGACGTTCACGCTGTCCTACGGAACCACCGCCGCCGAGGCCGGCCCGCTCGTGCCGAAGGTCGGACTCGGTTACAGCCGTGGCGAGTTCCTCACGTTGCTCATGATCGGCGTGGTGTTCTTCGGCATCTTCACGCCGGTCGCCGGGTGGCTGGCGGACAAGTACGGCCGTCGTCGCACGCTCATCCCCACCACGATCGGCATCGCCCTGTTCGGGCTGACCTTCCAGTTCTGGTTCGCGGCGTCGACCGGGCCGATCACCGTCGTCACCTTCCTCATCGTGGGGCTGTCGCTCATGGGCCTGACGTTCGGCCCGATGGGGGCGCTGCTGCCGGAGCTCTTCCCGACGAACGTCCGCTACACCGGCTCTGCGATCGCGTACAACGTGGCGTCGATCCTCGGGGCGTCGCTCGCGCCGACGATCGCCCTGGCGCTGTGGCAGCCGGACGGCACGATCGTCTGGGTCGGGCTCTACCTGACGCTCGCCGCCGTCGTGACCGTCGTCGCGCTGTTCTTCGTGCGCGAGACGAAGGGTGCCGGGCTCGACGAGGCCGATGCGGCCGGCTCGCCCGACGCGGCGCCGGCGGACGTGCGGGCGTGACCCGCGCGCGCTGACGCGGCCACCCCACGGAACGGGAGGCGCGGTGCCGGACCGGCACCGCGCCTCCCGTCCGTCGTTCATGCGGCCGCGCGTGCTGTCGACGCGTCGGCGACGTTGCACCCGTCGATCGACGCGTGCCGTGTCGCACGGTGCGCACACATCGTCTGCAGGCGCATCGTCCGACATCGCACCCGTCGATCGACACGTGCGATGTCGGACTCGGCGCACGCGGGCCGCTCCGCACGGCCGCCGCCCACGCCAGCCGCCGCCCGCCCCGCACGCGCGCCCCCGCCCCACGCGCACGCCGCTCCCACGCGACGGTGCGAAGATGGACGACGGCCGCCAGCACACCCAGCACGGGCGGCAGGAACCAGGAACGATGAGCCTCTTCTCCGCACGCCGCAAGCCGTCCGAGGGTCCCCGCGCGAGCTTCGGTCGCCTGCTGACCTACCTGTTCGAGAACAAGCCCGCGATGGCCGTGATCATCGTGCTGAGCGTCCTCGGAGCCGGCGCCTCGCTCGCGCAGCCGCTGCTCGTGAACCAGGTCGTCACCGCGGTGCAGCGGGGCCAGACCCTGTCGCTGCTGGTGTGGGCACTCGTGGCGCTCGTCATCGTGTCCGGACTGCTGAACGGCATCCAGCACTTCCTGCTCCAGCGCGCCGGCGAGGGCGTGGTGCTCTCCACCCGTCGCAAGCTCATCGCCCGGATCCTCAACCTGCCGATCTCCGAGTTCGACACCCGCCGCACCGGCGACCTGGTGTCCCGCGTCGGCAGCGACACCACGCTCCTGCGCGCCGTGCTCACCCAGGGACTGATCGAGTCGATCGGCGGCGCGCTCACCTTCGTCGGCGCGATCATCGCCATGGCCGTCATCGACCCGCTGCTGCTCGGCATCACCGTCGTCATCGTGCTCGTCGCGATCGTCGTCGTCGGCGGGCTCAGCCGCCGCATCCGCATCGCGTCGAAGCGCGCACAGGAGAAGGTCGGCGACCTCACCGCCGCGGTCGAGCGAGGCATCGGTGCCGTGCGGACGATCCGCGCCGCCGGGGCCACCGACCGCGAGGTCGCCGAGGTCGACGGCCACGCCACCGAGGCCTACCGCCGCGGCCTCGACATCGCGAAGATGTCGGCGTTCGTCGTCCCCGTCGCGAGCATCGTCATGCAGGTCGCGTTCATCGCCGTGCTCGGCGTCGGCGGGGCGCAGGTCGCCGCCGGGCAGATCACCATCGCCACGCTCATCACCTTCATCCTGCTGCTGTTCATGATGGTCATGCCGCTCGGTCAGGCACTCGGCGCCGCCGTCGCCGTCGCGCAGGCGCTCGGCGCCCTCGGCCGCATCGAGGAGATCCTGCACCTGCCGACCGAGGACCAGGACGACGGCGCCGTCCGGGTCGCAGCGGCGACCGAGACGGACGACGCGATCGCGTTCGAGCACGTGACGTTCCGGTACGAGCGAGCCGCGGACGCGTCCGGCGCGGACGGTGCGGAAGGTGCGTCGGCTCCGGCCGATCCGTCGGCACCGCCTGCCCGGTCTGGAGGCGCGGTGGACGCCGACGACGCGGCTCCGGCCGATGACGTGGTGCTGCACGACGTGTCGTTCCGGGTGCCGCGCGGCTCGCGGGTCGCGCTGGTCGGCCCCTCCGGTGCCGGCAAGTCCACCACGCTGGCGCTCATCGAGCGCTTCTACGACCCGACGTCGGGCGTGATCCGACTCGGCGGCGTCGACGTGCGCGGGCTCGACCGTGCCGAGCTCCGCGCGCAGATCGGGTACGTCGAGCAGGACGCCCCCGTGCTGGCCGGCACCATCCGGGCGAACCTGCTGCTCGGCTCCCCCGACGCCTCCGAGGCGGAGTGCGTCCGGGTGCTCGAAGCCGTCAACCTGGGCGACGTGCTGCACCGCGACCCCCGGGGCCTCGACGCCCAGGTGGGCGAGGACGGCGTCATGCTCTCCGGGGGCGAGCGGCAGCGGCTCGCGATCGCCCGCGCGCTGCTCGCCGCTCCCCCGATCCTGCTGCTCGACGAGTCGACCTCGTCGCTCGACGGGGTGAACGAGCAGAAGATGCGCCTGGCGATCGACGCCGTCGCGGCCGACCGGACCCTGCTCGTCATCGCCCACCGACTGTCGACCGTCGTCGACTCGGACGTCATCGTCGTGCTCGAGCACGGCCGTGTCGTCGGCACGGGGACGCACTCCGAGCTCGTGCAGTCCACCCCGCTCTACCGCGACCTGGCGAAGCACCAGCTGCTGGTCTGAACCGGGCCCGGCCGTCCCGGCTCGCTCGCTCGGACCGCGGAACGCATCGTCGGCGACTCCTCGCAGGGCTGGAGCACTGCGAGGAGCCGCCGACGATGCGTCGTGCGCATGGCAGAGGGCGGAAGGGGCCGCGGGTCAGGCGGCGAATGGGTCCGGGGTCAGGACGTAGACCGACTCCAGGTACTCCTCGAGGCCCTCGTGGGAGCCCTCGCGGCCGAGCCCCGACGACTTCACGCCGCCGAACGGGAACGCCGCGTTCGACACGACGCCGGTGTTCAGGCCGAGCATGCCGGTCTCCAGGCGCTCGGCGAGCCGCTGGCCCCGGCGGAAGTCGGTCGTGAAGGCGTAGGCGACGAGCCCGTACTCGGTGTCGTTCGCCAGGCGGATGCCCTCCTCCTCGGTGGTGAAGCGCGTGATCGACACGACCGGGCCGAAGATCTCCGTGGTGAGGATGTCCGACCCCGGCTGGACCTGGTCGAGCACCGTCGGCGCGTAGAAGGTTCCCGGTCGGTCGACCCGCTCCCCACCCGTCACCAGACGCGCACCGCGCTGCACGGCGTCGTCGACGAGCCCGGCGGCCTTGTCGACGGCACGGTCGTCGATGAGCGGGCCGATGGTCGTCCCGTCCTCGGTGCCGCGGCCGATGCGCAGTTCCTCGACCTTCGCGCTGAGCGCTGCGGTGAAGTCGTCCGCGATGCCCTCCTGCACGAAGAAGCGGTTCGCCGCGGTGCAGGCCTCGCCGACGTTGCGGAACTTGGCCTGCATCGCGGCGGCGACGGCCTCGTCGAGGTCGGCGTCGTCGAACACGAGCAGCGGTGCGTTCCCGCCGAGCTCCATGCTCGTCTTGAGGACGTTGTCGGCCGCCTGCTTGAGCAGCGCCGAGCCGACGGGCGTCGACCCCGTGAAGGTGAGCTTCCGGAGTCGGCGGTCAGCGATGATCGGCTCGGAGAGCGCCTTCGCGTCGCGCGAGGGCACCACGTTGAGCACGCCGTCCGGCAGCCCGGCGCGGCGGAACAGCTCGACCAGGAAGAGCGTCGTGAGCGGGGTCAGGTCAGCCGGCTTGAGCACCACGGTGCAGCCCGCCGCGAGCGCTGGGCCGATCTTGCGGGTCGCCATCGCGAGCGGGAAGTTCCACGGCGTGATCGCGTAGACCGGACCGACGGGGCGGCGGAGCACGATGCCCCGGCCGGTGCCCTCCGGGTTGGTGCGGTAGTCGCCGGAGATGCGGACGGCCTCCTCCGAGAACCACCGCAGGAACTCGCTGCCGTACGCGACCTCGCCGCGGGACTCGGCGAGGGGCTTGCCCATCTCGAGCGTCATCAGGGCCGCGAGGTCGTCCTCGTGCTCGTGCGCCAGGTCGAACGCGCGGCGCAGGATGTCCGAGCGGGTCCGTGGGGCCGTCGACGCCCAGCCCTCCTGCGCGGCCACGGCGACGTCGAGTGCCGCGATGCCGTCCTCGGGCGTGGCGTCGGCGACCTCGGCGAGGACCTCGCCGGTGCTCGGGTCGCGGACCGGGAAGGTCGCACCGCCGCTCGCGGGACGCCAGGCACCGGCGATGAAGAGGCCGGTGGGGACGTCGGCGACGGAGACGTGCTCGTCGGCGACGGTCGAGGTCGGGCCGGTCGAGGACGTGCCGGTCGTGGTCGAGCCGGTGGTCGTGGGGGTGGTGGTCACAGTACTGCTCCTCCGGGGTTCGCGAGCCCCTCGTCCATGTCGCTGCGGTCGACGTGCCCGCCGACCGCTCTGATCTCGTCCAGGGCACGTGCGCTGCGGTCCGGGTCGACGCCCGCGACGAGGTCCTCGTACACGGCGACGTCGTACCCGGCGGCCCGTGCGTCGAGCGCCGTGGCGCGCACGCAGTGGTCGGTGGCGATCCCGACGACGTCGACCGTCGTCACCCGGCGCTCCGCGAGCAGGTCGGGCAGCGCGGTGCCGTCGTCGGTGCTCGCCTGGAACGCCGAGTAGTCAGGGCGCCCCCGACCCTTGAACACGTGCACGTCGATCACGCTCGTGTCGAGGTCCGGGTGGTACTCCGCGCCCGGGGTACCGCCGACGCAGTGCACCGGCCACGTGTCCACGAAGTCGGGCCCCTCGGGTCCGGCGAAGTGGCCGCCGTTGTCGTCGTCGCCGTGGTGCCAGTCGCGGGAGCCGACGATCAGGTCGTACTCGTCCCCGTGCCGCCCGGTGAAGGCGCTGATCCGCTCGGCGAGGGCCGCGCCCCCCGTCACACCGAGCGCACCGCCCTCCGTGAAGTCGTTCTGGACGTCGACGACGAGCAGTGCCCTGGCCATGGGTCCATCCTGCACCCGGCGGCTCCGCACGGAGTGAGGGACGGCGGGCCGCAGGCGGTCAGGACGAGGTGAGGTTCCCGCCGCACCGGTAGGTCGCTGCGGTCACGGCGTCGAGCGCCGGCAGTGCCGCCGCACGCGACGACCCGATCGCGTAGAACGCGAAGGTCAGTCGTGTACCGTCCGCCGCGTCGATGTACCCGCCGAGCGTGTTCGCGCTGTCGATCCAACCGGTCTTCGCGTGCACCTTGCCACGGGCGACCGCGTTGTCCCCGGTGAACCGGCTGGACAGGGTTCCGGAGACGCCGGCGACCGGCAGGGACTGGGACAGGACACCGAGGCCCTTCTCCCCCGCGGCGACCGCGACCATCAGGTGGGCGACGAACGACGGCGACACGGCGTTCGAGGCGCTCTCCCCCGAGCCGTCCTTGATCGTGATGCCCGCAGGGTCGAGGCCGTACCCGGCGAGGGCCTTCTGGTAGACACCCGTCAGCGACGCCGCCGACCCGCCCGCGCCGGACTCCTCCGACGAGACACGGGCGAGCATCTCGGCCAGGGTGTTGTCGGAGTTCGGGATCATCTGCCCGATCAGCGTGGACACCGGCTGCGAGGAGACCGAGGCGATCTGGTCCGTGCTCGTGGTCGCACGCTCCACCACCTGCGCGCTCCCGGCGCCCACGACGCCCGCGTTCGCGAGTGCCGTGCGGAACGCCGCGCCGGCCCGACCGACCGGATCGGTCGAGCGGGGCGAGGTCGCCGCCGCCGGGTTCGCCCGGTCACCGTCGACCATGAGCGCGGTGACCCGTGGCTGGTACCCGATCGTGCGCTCGCTCTCCGGCCAGGTCGGGTCCCACGCGTCGGCGTCGGACCAGTAGCTGTCGTCCGCGACGATTGTCGTCACCGGGGCGTCGCCGAGGGCCGCCTTCACCTGCTGTGCGAGCTGCGCGAGGGTCGGTGCGCCCGGGTACACCGTGCCGTTGCCGGCCGAGAGCGTCGCATCACCGTGCCCGACGAGCGCGATGGTGCCGTCGCCTTCCCGTGTCACCGTGGTGGGGATGCGGTGGTCACCGCCGAGGACCGCGAGCGCCGTGGCGCTCGTCAGCGTCTTCATCACACTGCCGGTCTGCGCCGCCGTGTCCCCGTTCCGCGAGAACAGCGTCTCACCCGTCGCGGCGTTCATCACGAAGCCCTCGAACGAGCCGAGCCCGGCGGCCGAGGCCGCCGCGTCGATGGTGCAGGTGCGCAGGGCCGACGGCCCCGCGGGTGCGTCGGGCACGGCCCGCGCATCGGCGGTCGGCGTCGCGCTCGGCGTCGCGGAGGCTCGCGGCGTCCCCGACGACGCGGTGGACGCCGACGACGGGGTCACTGCGGACCGGCGGTCGGGCATGGTCGCCGCGGCGACCGCGACCGAGGCGCCGGAACCGAGCAGGAGCACACCGACGAGGCCGCCGGCGATCCACGGGACCGGTCGCCGTGCGACCGAGCGGCGCAGGGCGGCGACCGCACCGCGGAGGCGTGTCGGGACGGACTTCGACGAGGGCTGCTGGTCGGACATCGCGACCGATCCTACGGAACCGCGGGAGGAGCCTCCAGGCCGGATCCGCGATCAGTGTGACCGCTCGCCGGGGTCGGTCTGCGGCCTGGGTCGGTCTGCCGCCGGGGTCGGTCTGCCGCGGGGGTGTCCGACTCCGCCGTGTCGGCCGCGTAGCGGACGCCGATCTGGCGACGGGCCTCGTCCATCACCGCCATGATCGCGACCGTCTCCTCGGGGTCCATCACCCCGCCCTCGTGGGTGCCGGACGTGACCATCGCCTCGAACGCACGGGCCTCGTGCGCGTACCCGGTGAGTTCCTCGCGCGAGTCGTACTCCTCGACCACGGTGCCGTCGCGGTCGCGGAGCCGCCAGGTCGTCGGCGTGTACCAGGTGTCGTCGAGGTCGATGCGACCGTCCTCGCCGATGACCGAGGCCGTGTTCGGGCTCCGCAGGTCGAGGCCGAAGTGGAGCACCGACTGCGCGCCGCCGTCGTGCGTGAGCACCACACCCATCTGCGTGTCGACGCCCTGGTCGCTCAGCGTCCCAGCTGCCGTGACCGCGGTCGGGACGCCGAGCACGTCCACGGCGAACGAGATCGGGTAGACGCCGAGGTCGAGGATCGCGCCGCCGCCGAGCGCCGGGTCGTTCAGCCGGTGGTGCGGGTCGGTCGGCAGGGCCTGGTGGTGGGTGGCCTCGACCAGGCGCGGCCTGCCGATGCGTCCCTCGGCGACGAGTTCACGGATCATCCGCATCTGCGGCAGGAACCGGGTCCACATCGCTTCGGACACCGCCACGTCGGCGCGTCGGGCTGCGTCGACCACGCGGCGGGCCTCGGCGGCGGTGATCGTGAAGGCCTTCTCGACCAGGACGTGCTTGCCCGCGGCGATCGCGAGCAGCGCGTCCTCCGCGTGCCGGGAGTGGGGCGTCGCGACGTACACCGCGTCGACGTCGGGATCGGCGACGAGTTCCGCGTAGGAACCGTACGCGCGGGCGATGCCGTGCTCGGTGGCGAACTCCTCGGCGGACTCGCGGGTCCGGCTGCCGACCGCGACGAAGTCGATGCCGGCGGCGGTGCAGTCCGCCACGAACGAGTGGGCGATGCCGCCCGTACCGATGACTCCCCAGCGAACCGTCATGAGCCCTGTCTACCAGCGGGCCGCCGTGCGGCCCGTCCACCAGCGCGCCGCCGTTCGACGGAGCGGCGACCACCTGTACGGACCCACATGGACCGCTCGGCTGACCGACAGCTAGCGTGCTGCTGTCCCCCGATCGGGGGCATCTCCGAGCCGAAGGTCACCAGGTCTCCATGCGCCGATCCCTCCGCACCGCCGTCGCCACGAGCGCGGCACTCCTCGTCGTCTCCGCCGTCCTCACCGCCGCGCCGGCCGATGCACACGGCTGGGCACCACCCGCCCACGGCCCCGACTCGTCACTCACGCCGAGGACGCACTTCACCATGGCGGCGGACGGCTCCTCCGGCGCCATGGAGGGCGGCGAGGGCATCCCGAACATCGACTCGGTCAAGAAGACCGTCGCGACCTACTACGGCGACCCGGGCACCGGCCTCGCGAACCGCACCGACTCCCCCTACATCCGGGAGATGCGGTCGATCGTCGACCGCGAGACGCGCCAGCTGCAGGGCGTCCGCGACCGGGCGGTCCGGCACGGGCAGCGGCCGGCGATCGTCCTCGACGCCGACGACACGACGCTCTGGACCTACGACATGGAGGTCGCGGACATGCACTTCGTCTTCGACCCCGCACGCCAGGACGAGTGGGTGCAGGACCAGCGGTTCCCGGCGACCCCGTCCATGGTCGGCTTCGTGGACCGCGCGCAGGCGCTGGGCTTCACCGTCTTCGGGCTGACCGGCCGCACCGACGACCAGAAGACCGCGACCGTGCAGAACCTGGCGAAGGTCGGGTACACCGCCTTCTCCGAGGACCGCTTCTTCACGAAGTGGACCGGCACCGGCGCATCGCAGCAGCCGTCGTACATCACCTGCGCGGCCGCGAAGTGCACGACCGTCGAGTACAAGGCGCTCACCCGGAAGCACATCGAGCAGGACCTCGGTTACGACATCGCGCTGAACGTCGGCGACCAGTGGAGCGACCTGCAGGGCGGGTACGCCGACCGGACGCTGAAGCTGCCGAACCCCACCTACTCCCTTCCCTCCGCGGACCTGCCCGGGGTCCACGAACCGCGCCTCACCCCGCGGACGCACTTCACGATGGCTGCCGACGGCTCCTCCGGCGCCACCCAGGGCGGCGAGGGCATCCCGAACGTCGACTCGGTCAAGAAGACCATCGCGACCTACTACGGCGACCCCGGGACCGGCCTCGCCGACCGCACCGACTCCCCCTACGTCCGGGAGACCGCGCAGCTCGTCGCGCGTCAGGCGCCGGCGATCGCCCGACAGTGCGCCGTCGCCCGGAGCCAGCACCGCAACCCGGCGATCGTCCTGGACGCCGACGACACGACGCTCTGGACCTACGACATGGAGGTCGCCGCCATGCACTTCGTGTTCGACCCGGCCCTGCAGGACGAATGGGTCCGGGACCAGCGCTTCCCCGCGACGCCGGGCATGCCAACGCTGGTCGCCGCCGCACAGCAGGCGGGCTGCACCGTCATCGGCGTGACCGGTCGGAACGAGGCGCAGCAGGACGCCACCATCGCGAACCTGCACGCGGTCGGCTACCCGCAGTTCGCCGCGACGACCGGCGGGAACCGGACCTACTACACGAAGTGGACCGGGACCGGCACCTCGCAGCAGCCGTCCTACGTCACGTGCGCCGCCGCGAAGTGCACGACGATCGAGTACAAGGCGCAGACCCGGGCGCACATCGAGTCCGCTGCCGGGGGGTGGGTACGACGTCGTCGCGAACCTCGGCGACCAGTACAGCGACCTGATCGGCGGTTCGGCGGACCGGAGCGTCAAGCTCCCCAACCCGACGTACTACCTGCCCTGAGGCGACGACGTCGTCCCGGGCCGCACTCGTGACGGGGGCGCGCTCCTGACGGGTGCGCGCTCGTGACGGGGCGGTCCGGAACGACGGAACCCCCGGTCGGACAATGTCCGACCGGGGGTTCCGGTGTCGAGCCGCCTGTCGGAATCGAACCGACGACCTATTCATTACGAGTGAATCGCTCTGCCGACTGAGCTAAGGCGGCGGACGCTCCGTTCCCGGAGCGGCACGAGCAATGACTATACAGGTTCAGACGAGCGAACGCGAAACGAGCGCACCGAGCTCGTCGAACGATCGCTGCAGCTCCTCGGACAACTCCGTCTCGGAGGCGCTGTCGGACCACTCCCACCAGGCGTGTCGGAGCGCAGCGAGTGCCGTCACCGAGGCGAGTCGGGCCCGCCGCCGCAGCGCGTCAGGGTCGGCCGCGAGGTCCGGCTCGGTGGCCGTGAGCCGGACCGTCACGGCCTCCTCGATCTCGGCCTGGAACTCCTTCATCGACGCCATCCGCCGCGTGAACAACTCGGGCGCGGCGCGGAGCACCCGCTGCCGCTCCGCGAGCAGTCCGCGTTCCTCGACCAGCTCGCTCGTCGTGTGCACGAGCAGGGTGCCGAGGTCGGCGAGCAGTTCGCCGGTCGGGCCCCCGGCACGGAAGGTGTCGAGCGCCGGGCCCGTCGGCAGGGTCGGGTCGTCGCCGAGGAGGGCCTGCTCCTTGCTCGGGAAGTAGTTGAAGAACGTGCGCGGGGACACGTCGGCACGGCGGGCGACCTCGTCGACCGTGACGGCTGACCAGCCGGAGTCGAGTGCGATCCGCAGGGCGGCCTGCTGGATCGCGAGTCGGGTGGCGCGGCGCTTGCGCTCACGCAGTCCGGGTGCTGCTTCGGGCATGTCGCGATCTTCTCACGGTCGCCGGGGCATCCGGCTGCAGGGTTGCGCAGGGTCCGGTGGACGGCCGCTGACCCGGCCTGGAGGCGCGGAGCACGTCCGACCCGCCGGCTCGGCGACCGCCGGGCTGGTCTCCGCGCACTGGCTCGCCCCTGCCGGTACCGGGCTGGTCCCCGCACCGGCTCGGTGACTCCGGGCTGGCCCCCGTGGGTGGGCTCCGGGCTGGCGCCCGCGGGTCGGCTCCCGCCTGCCGACTCGCGCTAGCGGGTCGCGCGGGCGATCGTCACGAGCAGTGCCTCGAGCGCGAGCAGCGCCGCGACGTTCGCCGCGATCCGCTCGCGTGCCAGGGCGATCGCGTCGAGGACCTCGAGCGCCGACGCCGGCGGCACGACCTCGAGCGCACGGTCCAGCTGGTCGCGCATCGCCAGGTTCACCGGCTCGGCGGGAGCGCCGAGGCCGAGCAGCAGGAGGTCACGGTACAGCGACGAGACGTCGACGAGGATCCGGTCGAGGCCGTCGCGGAGGCTCCGGGTCGCCCGGCGCTTTTGGTCCTCCTCGAGGGCACGCAGCTGCGACCGCAGCGCCGGCGGGACCGTCCCGCCCGGCTCCACCCCGAGGGACCGCAGCGCGGCGTCGCGTTCCTCGCCGTCACGCTGCTGGGTGATCGCCTTGGCGTCCTCGTCCGCGACCGCCAGCAGTCCGGCCGCGGCCATGACGGCGTCACCGACCGAGCGCACGCCGAGCACGGTCTCGAGGGTGCGACGTCGACGAGCACGGGCGTCCTCGCTCGTCGCCAGCCGCTGTGCCATGCCGATGTGGCTCTGTGCCTGCCGTGCAGCATCGGTGGCGAGGGCTCGGTCGACCCCGGTGCGGGCGACGATGAGCTCGGCGACGGCGGCGACGTCGGGCACCCGCAGCCGCACCGAACGGACGCGGGACCGGATCGTCGGCAGCAGGTCCGCCTCGCTCGGAGCGCACAGGATCCACACCGTCCGCTCCGGCGGCTCCTCGAGCGCCTTGAGCAGCAGGTTCGAGGTGCGCTCCGTCATGCGGTCCGCGTCCTCGATGATGACGACGCGGTACCGCCCGACCGACGGCGAGTAGTACGACGACGTCACCAGCTGACGGATCTCGTCGATCGTGATGATGACGCGCTGGGTGGTGAGCACCGACACGTCCGGGTGGGTGCGGGCGGTGATCTGCTGCAGGGCGTGGTCGTCGTCCGTGCCCGCGCCGACCAGGGCAGCGGCGAAGGCAGCGGCGACGTTCGAACGGCCGGACCCGGGCGGGCCGGTGATGAGCCACGAGTGCGTCATCCCGCCGGTGCCGTCGGGTGCCTCGGCCGCACTGCGCAGGGCCGCGACCGCGTCGTCCTGTCCGGTCAGGCCGTCCCACACGCTCACGCGGTCATCCTGCCAGCAGCCACCGTCACGCGGGACCGCCCTCGCCCGTGATCCCGACGAGGGCCCCGACCGCTGAGCGGACCGCGCGCTGCACGGCCGCTGCTGGCTGCTCGGCGTCCACGACGAGGAAGCGCTCCGGTTCAGCGTCAGCGGCGTCGAGGAACGCGCGTCGGACCGTCTCGTGGAACGTCGACGCCTCGGACTCGAGGCGGTCGAAGACGTCCCCGCGGGCAGCCGCGACGCGACCGCGTCCCACCGCCACGTCGAGGTCGAGCAGCACCGTCAGGTCCGGCACCAGGCCGTCGGCGGCCCAGTCCGAGACGGACCGGATCCGGTCGGCACCGAGCCCCCGTGCGACGCCCTGGTAGGCCACCGACGAGTCGATGTAGCGGTCCTGCAGGACGACTGCGCCCCGGGCGAGCGCGGGTCGGACGACCGTCTCGACGTGGTGCGCGCGGTCGGCTGCGTAGAGCAGTGCCTCGGCGCGCGGCGCGATGTGACCCCGCTCGTGCAGCACCATCTCGCGGATGCGCTGCCCGAGCTCCGTTCCGCCCGGCTCCCGCGTGCGCACCACCGTGCGACCGTGCTCCTCGAGCCATGCCGCGAGGAGTTCGGCCTGGGTGGTCTTGCCCGCGCCGTCGCCACCCTCGAGGGTGATGAACCGCCCGGTCACTTCTTCTTGGCGGCGGTCTTCCGCGCCGGCGCCTTCTTCTTCACCGGTCCCTTGGCACGCTTGTCCGCGAGCAGCTGCACGGCACGGGCGTGGTCGACGGCCTCGACGTCCTCGCCGCGCGGGATGGTCGCGTTGGTCTCGCCGTCGGTGACGTAGGGGCCGAAGCGCCCGTCCTTCACCTTGATCGGCTTGCCGGACACGGGATCCGCCTCGAACTCCTTGAGCGCGGCGGTGGCCGCACGCCGGCCGCCGTACTTCGGCTGAGCGAACAGCTCGAGCGCACCGGGCAGGTCGACCTCGAAGATCGCGTCCTCGCTCGGCAGGGTACGGGTGTCCGTCCCCTTCTTGATGTAGGGGCCGTAGCGCCCGTTCTGCGCCGTGATGTCGTCGCCGGACTCCGGGTCCTTGCCGACGACACGGGGCAGGTCGAGGAGCTTGAGCGCGGTCTCGAGGTCCACCGTCTGCGGGTCCATCGATTTGAACAGCGACGCGGTGCGCTCCTTCGGCGCCGCGGCCTTCTTCGTCGTCTTCTTCGCCGGGGCCTTCGCGCCCTTCGCGGTGGTCGTCGCCGGTTCCGCTGCCGCGGTCGCAGCCGGGGCGCTGGATGCGTCCGTCCCGGCGGCCGTCTCCGTGACCTCGCCGGTGGACGGGTCGACGGTGGGCTCCGGCTCGGGGGTGCGCTCGGTGACGTACGGGCCGAACCGACCGTCCTTCGCCAGGACCTCCTTCCCCGTCTCGGGGTTGATGCCGACGACACGGTCGCCGACGACCGGGGCCTCGACGAGTTCGCGCGCCTTCTCGGCGGTCAGCTCGTCGGGGGCGAGCTCCTCGGGCACGTTCACCCGGCGCGGCTTCTCCGGGTCGTCACTCGGCACCTCGATGTAGGGACCGTAGCGTCCGATGCGGAGCGTCAGGCCCGGCGCGAGCTCGACCGAGTTGATGTCGCGCGCGTCGATCTCGCCGAGGTTGTCGATGACGGTACGGAGTCCGCGGTGGTCACCGCCGCCGAAGTAGAAGCCCTTGAGCCAGTCGATGCGGTCGGCGTCGCCGCTCGCGATGCGGTCGAGGTCCTCTTCCATGCCGGCGGTGAAGTCGTACTGCACCAGGTCGCCGAAGTGGTCCTCGAGGAGCCGGACCACGCTGAACGCGATCCAGTTCGGGACGAGGGCGCTCCCGCGCTGCGTGACGTAGCCGCGGTCCATGATCGTCGAGATGATCGCGGCGTAGGTCGACGGACGACCGATGCCGAGCTCCTCGAGCGTCTTCACCAGGCTCGCCTCGGTGTAGCGCGGCGGAGCCGAGGTGTCGTGCCCCTTGGCCTCGACCTCGCTGACGCCGAGGTGATCGCCCTCGGTCATCTGCGGCAACTTCGAGTCGCCGTTCTCGCCGCCGCTGTGCCGGTCCTCGTCGCGGCCTTCCTCGTAGGCGTTGAGGAACCCGCGGAAGGTGATGACCGTGCCGGACGCGGTGAACTCGGCGTCCGTGCCGTTCGCGGTCGAGGCGACTCCGGCGACGCTGTCACTCGAGGTGACACCGAGGACGACCGAGGCGGTCGACCCCTTCGCGTCGGCCATCTGCGACGCGACCGTGCGCTTCCAGATGAGGTCGTAGAGCTTCCAGTCGTTGCCGCGGAGCACGCCGTCCATCTCGGACGGGGTGCGGAACGTGTCGCCGGCGGGCCGGATGGCCTCGTGCGCCTCCTGGGCGTTCTTGCTCTTGCCCGCGTAGCTGCGCGGCTTGTCGGGGATCGTCTCCGGTCCGTACAGCGCGGCCGCCTGCTTGCGTGCGGCGGTGACCGCCTGCTGCGACAGCGACGAGGAGTCCGTACGCATGTAGGTGATGTGGCCGTTCTCGTACAGCCCCTGCGCGACGCTCATCGTCTGCCGGGCGGAGAAGCGGAGCTTGCGCGCGGCCTCCTGCTGCAGCGTCGACGTCGTGAACGGGGCAGCCGGCCGACGTGTGTACGGCTTCGACTCGACGCTGCGGACGACCGCGTCGCCGGCGCCCTCGAGCACGGTGGTGAGCGCGGCGGCCGAGGCCTCGTCGAGGCGGACGGCCTCACCCTTCAGCGCACCACGGTCGTCGAAGTCGCGGCCGGAGGCGACCCGCGTCCCCTGAAGGCGGGCAAGTCGGGCCGTGAACGCGGTGTCGCCGACCTTCTCGAACCGGGCCGTCAGGTCCCAGTAGTTGGCGGACACGAACGCCAGGCGCTCGCGCTCCCGGTCGACGACGAGACGCGTCGCGGCCGACTGCACGCGACCCGCGGACAGCCCGGGCCCGACCTTGCGCCAGAGCACCGGGGAGACCTCGTACCCGTACAGACGGTCGAGGATGCGGCGGGTCTCCTGTGCGTCGACCAGGGCGGTGTCGAGCTCACGGGTGGCCTCCTGCGCGCGCTGGATGGCCTCCTTCGTGATCTCGTGGAACACCATGCGCTTGACCGGCACCTTCGGCTTGAGGACCTGCAGCAGGTGCCACGCGATGGCCTCACCCTCGCGGTCCTCATCAGTTGCGAGGTAGAGCTCGTCGGCGTCCTTCAGGGCGCGCTTGAGCTCGGTCACGGTCTTCTTCTTCGCGTCGGAGACGACGTAGTAGGGCTCGAAGCCGTTGTCGACGTCGACCGAGAACTTCCCGAGCGAGCCCTTCTTGAGCTCCGCCGGCAGGTTCTTGGGCTCGACGAGGTCGCGGATGTGTCCGACTGACGCCTGGACCTCGTATCCGTCGCCGAGGTATTGCGCGATCGTCTTCGCCTTCGCGGGGCTCTCGACGATCACGAGCTTCTTCGTGCCTGGCACGTGACTCCTTGATCGATGGTGCGCGCCGGCCCAGGACCGCAACGGTGTCCGGGTCGACCGGGACAACGGTGACCGGGGGCCGACGTGCACACCATACACACACAGTTCGGGCAGGCCGCACGCGGGACCCGCGACGGCGACGGCGTCCACGGCGGACCCGCCGGAGCCGGCCACCGTCCGGACCCGGGCGGTGGCGGCGGCCGTGGCACAGGCGTCCAGTGCCGCCCCGTTCGCCGTGGCGACGCGAGCGGCGACGGCGCAGGGCGCGCCGGGGACGCGGTGCACGAGTGCGGCGGCGGCGGCGAGCGCGGCGGCGTCGGCGGCGGTGCGCGTCCGTTCGAGGAGCACCCGAGACCGGGCGCCGGCGAGCGCCGCGGTCCCGACGAGCAGGGCCAGCGCCAGCACGGCGACCAGGGCGACGGTCGCGGAACCCCGGTCCGCCCTGGACCGTTCCCCGACCCGCCCACCCGGGAGGTCGGCACCCAAGGGGCCGTCCGACCGCATCAGCGGCCCCCTTCCGCCGCGCAGCCGGTCACGTGGAGCGGCACGAGTGCGAACGGACCGGCCGACGCCCCGTGCACCTCCACGCACACCAGGCCGTCCACGTGCCGCACGCGCGAGGTCGCGCCGGCCACGGCGGCGAGCGCTGCGTCTGCGGCCGACTCGTCGCCGCGTCTGAGGGCACGCGACGCCGCACCGGCGACCGCCTGGAGCCGTCCGACGCGGTCGACCAGCACCACCCCCGCGACCAGAGACACCAGGACGAGGGCGACGAGCGGCAGTGCGACGGCGAACTCGACGGTGACGCTGCCGCGGTCGTCGACCGGTGCTCGCCCTGCGGTCACGGGACCAGCGCGCCGCGGACGAGGTCGGTCAGGATCTGCTGCACCTCGCCCGATCGCATGACGGCGACGAGCACGCCGGCGAAGGCGACCGCGGCCAGGATGACGACGGCGTACTCGGCGGTCGCCGAACCGCGGTCGTCACGGAACCGTTCCCGGAGACGCCGGTCGCGCGGTCGGTGCGCAGTGAACGGTTCCGCACCGGGGCGGTGCAGGCTGCCTCGTGCGTTCCGGGGTGTCGTGTCAGCCGGCGTCGCCGTCGGCGTCTGCGGGGTCGTGTCGGTCATGGGTTCCCCTTCCTCTGTGGTGCATCCACAGTCGGGCACCGTGAGCGCTCGGCGGCGCCGGAGCGGACGGACTGTGGACGGTTCAGTGGAGACCACCCACGGTGGAGGAGAGGACCCCGACCACGACCGGCACGACCCCGACCAGCACGAACGCCGGCAGGACGCAGACGCCCAGCGGCAGCACGAGCCGGACCGCCAGGCGTTCCGCCGCCGCGAGCCCGGCCGCCGCCGCGTCGTCCCGGAGGTCCTCTGCGGCGGCGCGCAGCAACGCAGCGGCGGGCACGCCCGCACGTCGGCTCAGGGCGAGGACCTCGTCCAGCCGATGCCGGGCCGCCGCGTCCGCGGTCGCCCGGTGGTCGAGCTCCTGGAGGGTCTCCTGCACGGCCCGCTCTGCCGAGCGCCACGACCCACCGGCGCCCAGGGCCACCGCCCAGGCGTCGAGCAGGATCCCCGGGACGTGTCCGTCGGGTGTCGCCACGGCGATCATCCTCCGGCTCCAGTACCGGCCGACGACCACCAGCAGGGCGGCCGTCGCACAGCACGCCCACCCGGCCGGCCGGGCGAGGAGCACCTCGAGCGCGCCGGCACCCCACACCGATCCCAGTCCGAGCCCGAGGAGGGGCAGCGCCAGGACCACCCGCGCGCTCGTGCGGGGCCCGGCGAGGGCGACCCGGACCGCGCGGTCGGCTGCTGCGCTCCGCCGCATGGCCGCGGCGAGCGCTCGGAGGGCACCGGCCGAGGGAGCTCCGGTCCGTCCCGCCACGCGCAGGACCACGAGGACGTCGTGCCAGGCGGGATCGTCGCCCCGGGGCACGCCGCCCACCAGTCCCCATGCCCGCGGCGGCGGCACGCCGGCGGCGACGAGCACCGCCACGCGGTCGAGGACCCGTGCCGCTCCGGCCGCGTCCGGCACGGTCCTGCGCGTCGGCGCTCGGCGTCGACGACTCACGATTCCCCGGTACCGGTGGGACGGACCTCGAGCCGCCCGTCGCCGCCGAGCACGCAGGTCCCGACCGCTGCGACCCCGCGCCAGGACGACCGCCGCTCGAGGTGCACGACGAGGTCGACGGCGCTGACGACCTGTCTGGCGAGCGCCTGCGGACCGAGCCCCGCCAGCGCGCCGAGTGCCTCGAGCCGGGCTTCGACGTCGGCGAGTCCGTTGGCGTGCAGCGTGCCGGCCCCGCCGTCGTGCCCCGTGTTCAGCGCACCGAGGAGCTCGCGGACCTCGGCCCCGCGACACTCCCCCACCACGAGGCGGTCCGGCCGCATCCGCAGGGCCTCGCGCACGCGGCGGTCGAGTCCGATCGCCCCGACCCCCTCGGCGGAGGCCTGTCGCGCTTCGAGTCCGACGACGTGCGGGTGTTCGATCCGGAGTTCCGCGGTGTCCTCGACCGTGACGATCCGCTCGTCGTGGGGCACCGCGCCGAGCATCGCCGCGAGCACGGTCGTCTTCCCGCTGCCGGTCGCCCCCGTCACCAGCACGTTGCGGCGCCGGGCGACCGCGTCCTCGAGCACGGACCGTCGCACCGACCGGAAGGTGCCGAGCCGTTCGAGCCCGGCGAGCGTCGGGCGCTCCGGTCGTGGCAGCCGGACGGACAGCGCGGTGCCGCCGACCGACACCGGCGCGAGGACGACGTGCACGCGCACTCCGTCGCCGAGCCGCACGTCCGCGCACGGGGTCGTCTCGTCCACGTGCCGCCCGCCGAGCGCGACGAGCTCGGCGGCGAGTGCGCGGGCGCGCCGCTCCGGGAGTTCGGGCCGCGCGCGCTCGAGACCACGGCCACGGTCGATCCACGTGCCGTGACCGCCGACGACGAGCACGTCCGTCGTCGCAGCGTCGGACACGAGTGCCGCGAGCTCCTCGAACACCACCGGATCGAACGCCCTGCGCCACCGGGCGCGCTCGACCCCGGGCAGGAACGGCGACCCGACGTGTCCACCGGAGCCCACCGTCCCAGCGGCGTCGTGGTCGTCCCGGGTGGTGTCGGCGCGGTGGCGGTGCATGCGTCGACGCTAGGTCCGACGACAGCGCGCGGCGCAGGGATCGGTATGTCCTGTGGACACGGTCCTCGACTACCCGCGGACGCGCTGTGTTGTACCCCGTCACGCAAAGCCGTACCCCGTTCGGTCTCCGGTCACGGCCTCGGGGAAGCAGCGGGGACAACGCGGACGATCGACCGCGACCGTGCTCACTCGTCGGGTGCCGCCCGGCGCGGGCCTGCAACGAGGGCATGGACAGCTCTGTCCACTCTTCGGCACCAGGATGCGGATCGACCCTCCGGTCGCGAGGGCACTACGCGACAGGCGTCGGACAAAAGAAGAGGCGGCACCTGTTGGGGGGAACTGGTGCCGCCTTGACATCGGTGGATTGGGGGGAATCCGGCCCGGTGCCACCGGAAACGAGTCCGGCAGGAACCACTGTACCCCATGACGGCCCCTGCTCGGCAACCCCTGGCCGGAAACTGCGGCGAACCCCGACAGCACCACTCCGGTCCGCTCCACTCCGGGGGTAGTCTCCGACTGCACCCCAGCCGCAACGATGCGAGAGGACACCGATGTCCACACCGACCCAGGCCGACGAACGCCACGAGGACGGCCCGACCTTCGCTCCCCCGGCGGACTTCGTCGCGGACGCCGTCGCGCACGAGGACCTGCACGAGGCCGCCACCGCCGACCGCGAGGCGTTCTGGGCGGACCAGGCGAGGACGCTGCTCGACTGGCGCACGCCCTTCACCAGGACACTCGACTGGTCCGGTGCGCCGTTCGCGAAGTGGTTCGACGACGGCGAGCTCAACGTCGCCGAGAACTGCCTCGACCGGCACGTCCGTGCGGGCAACGGCGACCGGGTCGCGATCCACTTCGAGGGCGCTCCGGGTGACACCCGCCGGATCACCTACGCGGAACTCACCGCCGAGGTGCAGCGCGCCGCCAACATGCTCACCGACCTCGGGGTGGGGCAGGGCGACCGTGTGGTCGTCTACATGCCCCTCGTTCCCGAGGCCGTCGTCACGATGCTCGCCGTCGCCCGCATCGGCGCCGTGCACTCGGTCGTGTTCGGCGGCTTCAGCGCCGAGAGCCTCCGCGCCCGGATCGAGGACGCCGGCGCGAAGCTCGTCGTCACCGCGGACGGAGGATGGCGACGCGGAGCGGTCTCGCCGCTCAAGCCCGCGGTCGACGAGGCCCTGACCGGCGAGGGCACCGACACCGTCGAGCGCGTGCTCGTCGTCAAGCGCGGCGGCAACGACATCGCCTGGAACGACCGCGACCTGTGGTGGCACGACGAACTGGCGAAGGCCGCGCCCGAGCACGAGGCGAAGGCGTTCCCCGCCGAGACCCCCCTGTTCATCCTCTACACCTCGGGCACGACCGGGAAGCCGAAGGGCATCGTGCACACGTCCGGCGGGTACCTGACGCAGGCCGCCTACACGCACCGGAACGTCTTCGACATGCACCCGGAGAAGGACGTCTACTGGTGCACCGCCGACATCGGTTGGATCACCGGGCACTCGTACGTCGTCTACGGCCCGCTCGCGAACGGGGTGACCCAGGTGCTCTACGAGGGAACCCCCGACGAGCCGAAGCCCGGCCGCTGGTGGGACATCGTCGACAGCTACGGCGTCACCGTGCTCTACACCGCGCCGACCGCGGTCCGCGCAGCGATGAAGGCCGGTCGGCAGATCCCGGAGGCGCGGAGCCTCGAGAGCCTCCGGCTGCTCGGCAGCGTCGGCGAGCCGATCAACCCCGAGGCGTGGCAGTGGTACCGGCAGGTCATCGGTCACGATCGCACGCCGATCGTCGACACCTGGTGGCAGACCGAGACCGGCGCGATCATGATCTCGGCGCTGCCCGGCGTCACCAAGCTCAAGCCCGGCGCCGCGCAGACCCCGCTGCCGGGCATCGTCGCCGAGATCGTCGACGAGGAGGGCCACCGCGCCGACCCGGGCGAGAGCGGCTACCTGACGATCACGGAGCCGTGGCCGTCGATGGCCCGCGGCATCTGGAACGACCCCGACCGCTTCGTCGAGACGTACTGGAGCCGCTTCCCCGGCCGCTACTTCGCCGGTGACGGCGCGCGGCTCGACGGGCAGGGCGACATCTGGGTGCAGGGCCGTGTCGACGACGTCATGAACGTCTCGGGCCACCGGCTCTCCACCGCGGAGATCGAGTCCGCCCTGGTCGGGCACGAGGGCGTCGCCGAGGCAGCCGTCGTCGGTGCCGCCGACGAGACGACCGGTCAGGCGGTCGTCGCGTTCGTCATCCTGACCGCCGAGGCGGCCGAGGACGTCGACCGCGACGCGGTCGCGACGGAACTGCGCAACTGGGTCGGCACGCGCATCGGTGCGATCGCGAAGCCCCGGCAGGTCGTCGTGGTGCCGGAGCTGCCGAAGACACGCTCGGGCAAGATCATGCGCCGGCTGCTGCGCGACGCGGCCGAGGGCCGCCGCATCGGTGACACGACCACGCTGGCCGACCCGACGATCATGGCGACCATCGCGGACCTCATGTAGCAGGAACGACGCGAGCCGCGCCTCCTGACCGGTCGGTCTGGAGGCGCGGCTCGTGTCTCGTGTGTCGCTGCCGGTCCGTCAGTCGGTCAGCTCCACCACCAGCTCGACCTCGACCGGCGCGTCCAGCGGGAGCACGGCCACGCCCACCGCGCTGCGCGCGTGGACGCCGGCGTCCCCGAAGACCTCGCCGACCAGGGTCGACGCGCCGTTGGCGACGCCCGGCTGTCCGGTGAAGGACGGGTCCGATGCGACGAACACCGTCACCTTGACGACCCGGGCGACGCGGTCCAGGGAACCGGCCACGGACTGCACGGCCGCGAGGGCGTTCAGCGCGGCGACGCGCGCCTGGGCGGTGGCGGTCTCGGCGTCGACCCCGGCCCCGACCTTGCCCGTGACCGGCAGCGCGCCGTCGACGAAGGGCAGCTGCCCGGCCGTGTACACGTACCGTCCGGTGACGACCGCGGGCACGTAGGCGGCGACGGGGGCGGCGACCGCGGGGACGGTCAGCCCGAGCTCGGCGAGCCGGTCCGCGACGGTCACGCGTCGGCCTTCGGGCGCTTCAGGTAGGCGACGAGCCCGCCCTCGGGACCGGTGACGACCTGGACCAGCTCCCACCCCTCGTCGCCGTGCGCGTTGAGGATGGCGGCGGTGTTGTGGATCATCAGCGGCGTGGTGAAGTACTCCCAGCGAGTCATGCGGTTCCTTGCCAGCCTTTCAGTCGTGGGCGTCGTTTAGGCTGCATCCTATGTCTGCCCAGAAGTCTGCCTCGCGGACCAAGCCCGTCTCCGCGATCGGCGCCTTCGTCGGTTTCGTCGGCTTCAGCGCGCTCGCCGGCCTGCTGGTGACGATCGGGGTCACCCCGGCGATCGCCGTCGCCGGCGTCACCACCACCTCGACCATCGGCGTGTTCGAGTCCCTGCCGGAGTACATCGAGATCGGTGACCTCCCGCAGCGAAACGAGATCTACGCGTACAGCAACGGGCAGCCGGTCAAGCTCGCGACGGTCTACGACCAGAACCGCGAGGAACTCCAGTACGACCAGATCAGCGACCAGCTGAAGAACGCCGCGATCGACGGCGAGGACAAGCGCTTCTGGGACCACGGTGGCGTCGACATGACCTCGCTCGTCCGCGCGGGCGTCGGCAGCATCGCGGGCGGGCTCGGTGAGTCCGGCGGTGGCTCGACCCTGACGATGCAGCTCGTGCGCAACATCAAGATGCAGCAGGCCCTCGAGCAGCCGACCGAGGAAGCCCGCGAGAAGGCCTACAACGACGCCGTCGAGCAGACCATCCCCCGCAAGCTCGAGGAGATGAAGCTCGCCATCGGCCTGGCGAAGAAGTACTCGCACAAGGAGATCCTGACCGGGTACCTCAACATCGCCTACTTCGGCGACCAGACGTACGGCGTGCAGGCCGCCGCGCAGCACTACTTCAACAAGTCGGCCACCGACCTCACCCCGGCCGAGGCAGCCTCGATCCTGGCGATCGTGCAGTCGCCGAACACGCGCAACCTGGCGAAGGAGGAGAACTACGCGGCCAACAAGGCCCGCCGCGACGTGATCCTCAAGTCGATGTACGCGCAGAAGCACCTGTCGAAGGAGGAGTTCGACCAGGCGATCGCGTCGGACCCGAAGGACTACGTGCACCTGACCGAGCCGAGCCAGGGCTGCCAGTCCGCGGCGGGCAACGGTGCGCAGTTCTTCTGCGACTACGCGGTGAAGGTCGTCAAGCAGATGTCCCAGCTCGGCGGCACCCAGAAGGAGCGTGACCAGGCCTGGCGCAACGGCGGGTACACGATCCAGACGACGCTCGACATCAACCTGAACGGCCAGCAGAAGGACCTGCTGAACAAGTACGACCCGAACTCCGAGTCGCGGCTGCAGCTCGGCAGTGCGCTCAACTCGGTCGAGGCGACGACCGGCCGCATCCTGACGATGGCGCAGAACAAGGACTACGACCAGTCCCTGCAGTCCCCGCCGACCGCGACGTCGATCAACTACAGCGTCGACAAGGAGTACGGCGGCTCCATCGGCTTCCAGGTCGGTTCGACTTACAAGGTGTTCACCCTGCTCGACTGGCTGAAGGCCGGTCACGGGCTGAACGAGACCGTCAACGGGACGCCGCACAACACGTCGCGCTGGACCCAGTGCGGTTCGACGATCACCTCGCCGTGGGCGCCGAAGAACGACTCCGCCGGTGAGCGTGGTCAGTTCACGGTGGCCCGCGCGACGGCCCTGTCCGTGAACGCCGCGTTCGCCTCGATGGCCGCGAAGCTCGACCTCTGCGACATCCGCCAGACGGCCATGGACCTCGGCGTGCACTCCGCGGACGAGAAGACCGAGCTGAACGCCTACCCGTCGTCGATCCTCGGCACGAACAACATCGCGCCGCTCACCATGGCGTCGGCGTACGCGACCATCGCGAACAACGGGACCTACTGCGCCCCGATCGCGATCGACCAGGTCACCGACGCGACCGGCAAGCAGCTCGGCGGCCAGCCCCAGCAGTGCAAGCAGGTGCTCGACCCGAGCGTCGCTGCGACCGCCGCCTTCGCGATGCGTGGCACGATCCAGTCCGGCACCGCCGTGGGCGCGCAGACCCCGGACGGCACGCAGCTGTTCGCGAAGACGGGCACGACGGACAACGCCGAGCAGATCTGGCTCGTCGGCGCGAGCTCGAAGGTCGCCACCGCCTACTGGCAGGGCAACACCGACGGCGCGAAGACCAGCCTGCGGAAGTACAGCAGCGGAGCGGGCTACGGCACCTACGCGACGCAGCGCGCACACGTCTGGCAGCAGGCGATGATCCCGATCAACCAGCTGCACCCGGCCGACCCGTTCCCGACGCCGTCGCAGACCGCCCTGCGCGGGAACAGCGTCGCCGTGCCCGACGTCACCGGCAAGACCGCCGACGACGCGCGCGCCACCCTCGCCGGTGCCGGCTTCACCTACGTCGACGGCGGCGCGCAGCCCGGCGGTGGCACCCCCGGGACGGTCTCGTCGACCTCGCCGGCGGCGGGTTCGCTCCTGTCGACCGGGTCGAGCGTGACGGTGTTCACGACCGACGGCAGCCAGACGACGGTCCCGCAGATCACCGGCAAGAACGTCAGCGACGCTCGCAGCGCACTGCAGGGGGCCGGCATCACGAACGTCGCCCTGGCCGGTGACTTCGCCAAGGGTGACGGCGGCAACCAGTGCACGGTCGCCGCGGTCGACCCCGGCGAGGGCACCGCGATCGGCAAGGACGCGACCGTCACGGTGCAGCTGTTCGGGGACAAGGACGGCAAGGCACCGAAGGACTGCAAGTGAGCCGCGGTCGCGCCGCGCTGGGAGTCATCGCAGCGGGTGCGGCCGTCGGAGCGGCGACGGCGGCGTGGGGTTCCCTCGTCGAGCGTCGCCGCTTCGGCATCCGCTGGGAGACGATCCCGGTGCTGCCGGCGGGCTCGCGGGACGTGACCGTCCTGCACCTCTCCGACATCCACATGGCGCCGTGGCAGGCCGACAAGCAGCAGTGGCTGCGCGACCTCAGCCTGGTCGAGCCCGACTTCGTGGTGAACACGGGCGACAACCTCGGACACCCCACGGCGAACGCTGCGGTCGAGTACGCGCTGGAGCCGTTCCGGGGCATCCCCGGGGCCTTCGCGCACGGCTCGAACGACTTCTACGGCCCCTCGCCGCGGAACCCGTTCAAGTACTTCACGGGTCCGAGCGCGCACCACACCGGGAACCGTCAGGTCGAGCTCGACATCGATCGACAGACCGCGTTCTTCGAGTCCCTCGGCTGGCTCGACGTCAACGACCAGGCCCACGCGATCGAGCTCCGCGGGTCGCGGTTCGAACTCTTCGGCACCTCGGACGCGCACCGCGACTGGGACCGCCTCGACCTGCTCCCCACGAACGTCGACGAGATGCGCAGCGCCGTGCCGTGGACCGAGGACGAGGACGGCCCCTCCCCCGTCGCGCTCGGCATCACCCACGCGCCGTACCGTCGCGTGCTCGACGCCTTCGTCGACCAGGGCGCCGACGTCGTGTTCGCCGGGCACACCCACGGCGGCCAGGTGCAGGTGCCCGGGGTCGGTGCGCTCGTGACCAACTCGGACCTCCCCCGGCAGTACGTCAGCGGGCTGCACCGGTGGCAGCACCGCGGGCACTGGTCGTGGCTCGAGGTGTCGGCGGGCATCGGCACGTCGATCTACGCCCCGGTGCGGTTCTCCTGCCGACCCGAGGCCGTCGTCGTGACCCTCACCGCGAAGACATCCTGAGCGGGGCACCGCCACGACGCGCCCGGGCGTTCCGCAGATGGTCGTGAGCACCCTCGAACGTCCGGTAGACTTTCCTGGTCGCTCCGGTTCGGAGCAACCACACCGCGGGGTGTGGCGCAGCTTGGTAGCGCGCCTCGTTCGGGACGAGGAGGTCGCAGGTTCAAATCCTGTCACCCCGACACTGTGTTGAGACAGTAGAACAGCAGGGCCCTGATCCACTCGGATCGGGGCCCTGCTGCTTCGTGCAGGCAGAGTTCATCCCTGGTCTGGTCACCGTGGCTGTGCCTGTGCCTGTGCCTGTGCCTGTGCCTGTGGACACACCTGCTGCCGGGGGAACGATCCGACGGGCACGATCCCGCTACGCTCGCAACCGTCATGACGATCCCCGCTCCGCTCGCCGCCGTCCTCGCGGAGATCGGCGCCCGCTTCCCGGAACTCGCCGACGACCCGGTCCTCGCGGAGAGCCTCCTCGACAACGTGACGTCCATGATCAGCGAGGCCCACGAGCGCTACGCGGCCGGCGGGGGCACGGCGAGCGTCGTGAGCGACCGCTACCTGGACCCGGCACACCTCGCGACCGGCGCACTGCACGCCGAGCACGCCCAGCACCCGGCCGGTGCCATGCTCGCCGCCGAGATGCTGTTCGACGCGTACCTGCCGGTCTTCGTGGACGAGGTCGACGCCCGCACCACCGCCGAGGTCCTGCGCGCCACACGCGCGCTGCACGCCGGCGTCTGGAGTCGTTTCCCCGCCGGGGCGATCGCGTACACCGAGGCGCTGCGGCAGCGCGTGACCACGACCAACCTCGACTCGCGCGAGCAGATCGCCCGGGACCTGCACGACCGCGTCGCGCACGGGGTCCTCGCCGGGCTGCAGCGGCTCGACCTGGTCCTGCTGACCGACCCCGACGACGGCGAGCGGGTCGCACAGCTCGAGTCCGCCGCGCGGCTCCTGCGCGGAGCGCTGACCGATGTGCAGGACCTCGCCCTGTCCCTGCACGCCCGGGTCGGGGACGACCGGCTCGACGACGCCCTCCGCCGCCACGTCGACGACCTGTTCCCCGGGGACGACCGACTCGCGATCACGACGACGGGGGTCGCCGGCACGCTGCCCAACTGGAAGGCCGAGGAGGCGTTGACGATCCTGCTCGAAGCGCTCACCAACCGACGGAAGCACGCGCCCCGGTCCGCGGCGACGGTGGAGTTCGCCTGGTCGCCGGCGACGGTCGTCGTGACGGTGCGGGACGACGGACCCGGGTTCACGCCGGGTGCCGTCCCGGAGGGCCGACTCGGTCAGCGGACCATGCGGGAGCGCGCGGGTGTGCTCGGCGCCCGCCTCGACGTCGAGAGTGCACCCGGTGCGGGGACCACCGTCCGCCTGTCCGTGCCGAGGGGCGCCCTGTGACCGCCGTCACCCACGTCGCGCTGGTCGACGACCACCGGCTCTTCCGCGAGGGGCTCGCGACGATCCTGTCCGCTGTGCCGACGATCCGCGTGGTCGCGCACGGAGAGCGTCCGTCCGACGTGCTCGACTCCCCCGAAGCGGCGGCGATCGACGTGCTCCTGCTCGACGTCGAGCTCGACGGGCCCCCGGCGCGGACCACCATCGCGACCGTCCGCCGCAGGCACCCGCGCATCAGCGTCGTGGTGCTGACGATGCACCGGGACGCGGTCCTCCGCCGTGCCCTGCTCGACGCCGGTGCGGTGGACTTCGTGACGAAGGACGTCCCCAGCCGCGAACTCGTCGACCGGATCGTCCGCGCGACCCGCGCGAGTGCGTCGCCGGTGACCTTCCCCGTCGACCTCGTCACGGACGCGCGTACCGGGTCGCCGCTCAGCGACCGAGAGCTCGAGGTGCTCCGGCTCGTGGCCGCCGCACGGTCGAACGCCGAGATCGCCGCCGAGCTCGGGCTCGCCGTGGGCACGGTGAAGCGGCACGTCTACAACGTGTACCGGAAGCTCGACGTCGGGACGCGCGTCGCGGCGATCACCGCGGCGACGCGCCTCGGCCTGCTGGCCTGACCGAGTCCGTCAGACCGTCGCGCCCGCCGGCACCAACCGCCCCTCGGCCTGCAGCGACGCCACCACGTCGAGCGCCTGGTGCCGGTAGCGGGCCTGCGCAGCGCCCGGAGCGACGATGACCCCGTCGGCCCCGGTCGACGCGACCAGCTCGTTGAGCTTCGCCGCGACCTGGTCCCGCGACCCGTAGGCCTGCCGCTCGGTGCGCGCGGCGATGAACCGACGCTCGAGGTCCGAGAACTCGTACGCGCGGGCCTCGTCCATCGACACCGGTTCGGGCTTGGCCCCCTGCCGCATCCGGATGAACGAGATCATCCCCGGAGCGCTCTGCTCCTCGACCACGGCAGGGTCCTCGTCGGTGACGACCTGCACGCCGATCAGCGCGTTCGGCGTCTGCCGGAAGCGCGACGGCCGGAACGAGTCACGGTAGAGCGCGAGCGCTGCCTCGGTGTTGTCCGATGCGAAGTGGTGCGCGAAGGCGAACGACACCCCGAGCGCACCGGCGACCTGCGCACTGTAGCCCGACGAACCGAGGAGCCAGAACTCCGGCACGTCGCCGTAGCCCGGCACCGCCCGGATGCGCGACAGCGGGTTCGACGCGTCCATCCCGGTGAAGAACCCGATCAGGTCCGCGAGCTGCTGCGGGAAGTCGTCGACGTCGAGCCGGTCGGTCCGGCGCAGCGCCATCGCGGTCGCACCGTCGGTCCCGGGAGCCCGGCCGATGCCGAGGTCCACGCGGTCGCCGTAGAGGGCGCGCAGGGTCCCGAACTGCTCGGCGATCACGAGCGGCGCGTGGTTCGGCAGCATGACGCCTCCGGAGCCGATGCGGATCCGTGACGTCGCGGCGCCGACCGCGCTGAGCAGGACCGCCGGCGCGGACGACGTGATGCCCGGCATGCCGTGGTGCTCCGCCACCCAGACGCGCTCGTACCCGAGGTGCTCGGCGTGCACGGCCATGTCGATCGACCCCTGCAGGGCCTCGGTGTTCGACTGACCGTACTCGCGGGTGGCCAGGTCGAGGACGGACAGGTGCACGGTGGCGTCGCTCATGCGGACGACAACCGTCGCCGGCCTGCGCGCATTCCGCGCCACGGGACGGACGGGAGGCTCGGGGCGACGTCGCCACGAGCCTCCCGTCCGTCAGCGGGTCACCTGACGGACGTGGGCCGGGTCAGTGCGCGAGCTCGCCGTCGAGCCGCCCACCGGACTCGCTGAGGTAGCAGTTCGCGCACAGCGACTCGTACGTGACGTCGACGCCGTCGATCGCGACCTGCGATCCGTCGAAGACGAAGCGGCCGTCGACCTTCCGGGCGTTGAACACCGCCTTGCGACCGCACCGGCAGATGGTCTTGAGCTCCTCGAGCGAGTGCGCGACCTCGAGCAGCCGCGCGCTGCCGGGGAACGCCTCGGTCCGGAAGTCCGTGCGGATGCCGTAGGCGAGCACGGGGACCTCGTCGAGCACGGCGACGCGGAGCAGGTCGTCGACCTGCCGCGGGGTGAGGAACTGCGCCTCGTCGACGAGCACGCAGCTCACCGGACGCACCATGCCGTCGAGCCGGTCCGACTCCGGGTCGCTCGCGCCGGCCTCCGCGACCGCCGCCCGGACGTCGTCGTGCGGGGCGAACACGACGTCGACCGCGCGGGTGACGCCGAGACGGGAGACGATCTCGCGGTCACCCTTGGTGTCGACCGACGGCTTGGCCAGCAGGACGCGCTGCCCGCGCTCCTCGTAGTTGTACGCCGCCTGCAGGAGTCCGGTGCTCTTGCCGCTGTTCATCGCGCCGTACCGGAAGTAGAGCTTCGCCACTACGCGAGGAACCCGTCCTCGGCGGCCCGGCGGATGAGGTCCGACTTCTTCGATGCGGGACGCCCGACCTTGCTGTACTTCTCACGCACGCGACGCAGGTAGGTCTTGGCGGTCTCGTACTGCACGTTCATCTGCGCGGCGACCTCGTTCGTCGAGTAGCCGGACACGTACAGGCGGAGCGCCTCTTCCTCACCCGCGCTGAGCTTCGGTCGCTGGTGGGCGTTCGCCCCGGTCGGCAGCGGTCGCCAGTCGCGCTGCGGCGGGGTCTCACGCGAGACGCCCATGACCTCGCGCGCGACGTCCATGACCTCGCGCATCGGCAGCGACTTCGACAGGAAGGCCGCGGCGCCGGCGGCGAGCGCTCGGTCCCGCGACTCGCGGCTGTCGACGCTCGACAGCACGATGACCTTCGCGCCCGCGGCCCGGCAGGTGCGGACCCGCGCCTCGATCGACACCGGCTCCTTGAGCTGGAAGTCGAGGAACACGAGGTCCGTCGGGAAGTTCTCGCTGTGCACCATCTCGAGCCACGTGTGCGCGGTCAGGGCGAGGTCGAAGTCGAAGGCGTTCACGGCGATCCAGCTCGACAGGCTGTCGAGCAGCACCTCGTGGTCGTCGAGGATCGCCAGCCGCACGCGTCGGGTTCCGGGCTGCGGGAGCGGGGGCACGCCCTCCGTGGTCCGGTTCGGGTCAGTGCTGGTCATAGGAGAACCTTAGTGCGAGGGACGATGGGCGGACGGCGACGTCGAGGTCGGGGAAGGTCACGCGGAGGACCGCGAAGTACGGGTCGAAGGTGCGGTGGATGCCGACGTCGGAGTCGTCGACCGCGAGCTCCAGACGGACCTCCACCCGGTCGCGAGGGACACCGGCCTCCTCGGCCGGGCGGATCTCCGAGGCTCGACGGACGACCGCGCGGAGGCGTGCCGGGTCGACCGTCGCCGACCCGAGTGCGGCGCGGAGGAAGGTCCGGACCACCGTGCGCTGGTCGGTGTCGAGCGTCGCGATCAGGCCGTCCGGGTCGTCGACGGACTCCGCGGAGCCGCCGTCCACCGTCACCGCGTACTCGAACCACGTCCGGTCGGCGTCGGCGACCATGGCGCGACGGATGCCGTCGGCGATCGCGCGGGCCCGAGCGCGGTCGGCGTCGGTGATCTCCTCGCGCATCCGGAGCTCGGTGAGGAACGGAGCGACGTCGCGAGCGAGGATGACCGAGCGGTCCTGCTGCACGCTCGCCGCGATGCCGTCCCGCTCAGCGCGCGCCACCGAGTACGACCCCGCTCGGATCTGCACGCGACTCGCCAGGCCGCCGAAGGTCCACGCGAAGACGACCGACGCCCCCGTGAGGACCAGGGTCGGGGCCGCTGCGAGGAAGGCCGCGACGGACGTGGGCACCTGGTGGGGGAACTCGGCCGCGGCGAGCCCCCACGCCGTGGCGTCGACCGCTGCGAGGACGATGCCACCGACCGCCAGGTCGCGCCACGGCCGGTAGGGCGCAACCATGACGATGCCGGTGGCGGTGAGCAGGGACATGAAGTCGTTGAGCGCGTTGCGGTCCGGCCCCCACTGTGCGGCGACACCGGCGATCGTCGCCGCTCCGAGCAGCACGACGTGGAGCACGTAGGCCCACCGCGGGAAGGGGGCGCGGAACGGGGACGACGCCGTGACGACGACCGCCGCCGACGCCGCCAGCAGCAGCACGGTGAGCGCACTGAGCGTCGGGCTCCCCACCACGTCACGGTCGAACACCGACACGAGGAGTGCCCAGAGGACCCCGGCGGCACCGAGCAGGACCGCGAGCGGGCGGGAGCCCATCGCGCCGAGGGGATCCCACTGCTGCGCCGTCCTGGCGCTCCGGACGGCGGCGCGCACCGCGTCGACGCGGCTCACCGGGTGCTCCCCCGGTCGGACTCCCCGGTCACGGCGAACGAGGTGGCACCGCTGGTGCGCACCCCGCCGGACCGTGCGCCGCCGGTGTGTGCTCCGTCGGCGCCGGGCGCGGTGTCCCGGCGCGTGTACGGCACCGACATCATGACGCTGGTGCCCGATCCGGGCGACGACCACACCTGGACGTCGCCACCGACGCGACCGATGCGCTCACGGACCGAGCCGCGCAGCCCCATCCGGTCGCTCCCGGTCTCCTGCTCGTCGAACCCACGTCCGTCGTCGACCACCATGACGGTGCACGACGCGCCGTCGTCGAAGACGCTGACCTCTGCGGCGTCGGTGCCGGCGTGCTTCCGGACGTTCGCCAGGCACTGACCGACGGCGCGGAGCAGGGCGGTCGCCGCGGGCGGGTCGAGCCGCGCCAGGGCAGCGGGGTCCCCGGTGACGGCGACCGCGAGCCCCTCGGCACGGTGCTCGTCCACCATCGCGGTGAACTCCGCTCCGGCGGCCGCCGGGTCCGGCTCGGCCGACCGGTCGGCCGGCGCGAGCCACTGCTTGCCGGTGAGCATCGCCACGTCGGCCTCGACCGTCCGCGCCAGTTGCGGGTCCATGGGTCCGTCGGGCGCCAGGGCGATGGCCCCGAGGTGGTTCAGGACGGTGTCGTGCAGGATCGCCGCGGCCTCGGCCTCGATGCCGGCGCGGTAGGCCGACACGTGCTCCTCGCGCGCGGAACGGAGCAACTCGGGCTGCACCCGCTCGGAGCGGGCGGTGTTCCTGCTGGTGAAGAGCACGAGGGCGACGACGAACGCCAGGGTGACCCACGCGAGCACGAGCGGCCGGGGCGGCCCGCCGCCCTGCAGCACGGCGATCCCGGTCGCGAGTCGGCCGACCAGGAACCCACCGATCGACCAGACGACGACACGGCTCGCGACCGCGCCCGCGCCGCCCACGAGCACGAGCGGGATCACCGCGAGGGACAGCAGGTAGCTCGTCACCCACCCGGCGGGGACCTCACGCTGCACGATCGTCGTGAACCACCACGTGCACACACCGCCGGTCAGCAGGAACGCCACGGCGGAGCGCCACGTGCCGAACTGCACGTGCACGCCGATCATCGCCAGCATCGGCAGGAGTGCCAGCACGGCCCCGGCGACCCGGACGTCGGGTTCGGCCACTCGGTACAGCAGCAGTGCCACGGCCGCGGCGACGACGGACCCGATCGCGGCCGCGTGGAACGCGCGCACGGTCGACCACGCGTTCACTCGCGGAGCGAGGTGCGTGGGGATGCCGAGCACGGGTCGAGGGTCCTTCCGGGATTCGTCCGGTCGCCGTGTCACGCGGCCGGTGCAGGCCGACCGTGTACCCCGAAACGAGCACGATCCGGCGACCCGCTCGATGCTACCGCCGATCACCGACACAGGGTGTCCCCCGAACGCGGAAGGTGGACGCTCCTCAGAACAGGGTCGGCCCGGTCCCGTTGCCGACCGTAGCCGCCGCGGCGCCACGTCGGTCGAAGCCGGGGTCCGCACGCTTGAGCGGCGACGAGGTCGGGCGGGACTGCTCGTCGAGGGACACCGGGACGCGGTACCCGTTCGTGATGCCCGCAGCCGTCGCGCGGTCGGGCACGAGGTGCGCCTGGCGGTCGCTGAAACCCATCGACCCGGTCGTGGGGTCGACCCGGCCGAGGCCGAGACCGTGCGCCGTGAGGATCGGGCGCACCCGCTCCGCGAGCCAGCGCCGGTAGTCGGCGGGCGCGTACGTGTTGTCGAGGTACATCGAGCGGTAGCGGGCGACGAGGTCCGGGCGCGTGCGCTGCAGCCACGCCGACCACCACGGCTTGACGCCCGGCCGCAGGTGCAGTGCGGAGTACATGACGCTCGACGCACCTGCCGCCGCGGCACGACCGATCGCCTCGTCGAGGTGCGCCCGCGTGTCCGTGATGAACGGGAGCACCGGCATGAGGAACACCGAGCACTCGAGCCCGGCGTCGCGGATCGCGCGAACGGTCGCCAGCCGCGCAGCGGTCGTCGGCGTGCCCGGTTCGACCTGCTGCTGGAGCTCGTCGTCGTACACCGCGATCGACATCGCCAGGTCGACCGGGACGCTCCGTGCAGCCTCCACCAGCAGCGGGAGGTCCCGCCTCAGCAGGGTGCCCTTCGTCAGGATGCTGAACGGTGTCCCCGACTCGGCGAGGGCACGGATCACCCCGGGCATCAGCCGGTACCGGCCCTCGGCCCGCTGGTACGGATCGGTGTTCGTGCCGAGCGCCACGGGGTGCCGGTCCCACGTCGGTCTCCGGAGCTCGCGGCGCAGGACGTCGGCCACGTTGGTCTTGACGACGATCTGCTGGTCGAAGTCGGCGCCGCCGTCGAACTCGAGGTAGGTGTGGGTCGGTCGGGCGAAGCAGTACACGCACGCGTGGCTGCACCCGCGGTAGGGGTTGATCGTCCACCCGTACGTGCCACTGCCGTCGGCCGCAGGCACCCGGTTCAGGGCGCTCTTCGCCAGGACCTCGTGGAAGGTCACCCCGGCGAACTCCGGCGTGGTGACACTCCGGACCAGCCCGCTGTTCGTCTCGAGCCCGGGCAGCGCGTCGTCGCGCTCCGCCTCGATCGCCTGCCCGCTCCACCGCACGACCTCATTCGAACACACGTTCGAACGGACCGCAAGCCGGTGGCGACGGTGCGGCTCGGGCGCGCGCGACCTCAGTGGTGCAGGCCGAGGACCTTCGCGGTGTGCTCGAGCGTCTCGTCGGCGAGCTGCGGGTCCGCGCCGAGGTCCTTGCCGTACGTCGGGACCATCGTCCGGACCATCGGGACCCAGGCGTCCCAGCGGTCCGGGAAGCACCGCTGCAGCATCGACAGCATGATCGGCACCGCCGTCGACGCCCCCGGGCTCGCCCCGAGCAAACCGGCGATCGAGCCGTCAGCCGACGTGATGACCTCGGTGCCGAACTGCAGCACGCCGCCCTTCTCGCGGTCCGGCTTGATCACCTGCACGCGCTGCCCCGCGGTGATCCGGTGCCAGTTGTCGGGCTCGGCCGTCGGCATGAAGTCGCGCAGTGCGTCGAACTTCGTCTGCTTCGATGCCAGGAGCTGCCCCACCAGGTAGCGGACGAGGTCGAAGTTCGAGAACGCGACGCTGAGCATCGGCCGGAGGTTGTGCGGCCGGATCGAGCGGAACAGGTCGAACAGCGAGCCCTGCTTCAGGAACTTGGGGCTGAAGCCCGCGTACGGACCGAACATGAGCGACGCCTTGCCGTCGACGATCCTGGTGTCCAGGTGCGGGACGGACATCGGCGGCGCGCCGACGCTCGCCTTGCCGTACACCTTCGCGGAGTGCTTCTGCACGACCTCGGGCTCGTCGGTCCGCAGGAACTCTCCCGACACCGGGAACCCGCCGTACCCGCGGATCTCCGGGATGCCCGACTTCTGGAGCAGGTGCAGGGCGCCGCCGCCGGCACCGACGAAGACGAACTTCGCGGCGATGCGCTGGGTCGACCGTCCGATCTCGTTGCGGACGTCGAGCACCCACCCCTCGGAGATCTTCGAGCGGGTGATCTTCTTCACCTGGTGGGACGGCTCGAACTCCACGCCCTCGATCTCGAGCTCGTCGAAGAGCTGTCGCGTCAGCGACCCGAAGTCGACGTCCGACCCGGCAGCCGAGTACGTCGCAGCGATCGGCTGGTCCTTCTTGCGACCAGGGATGAGCGCCGGCGCCCACTTCCGGATCTGCACCGGGTCGTCGGAGTACTCGATCCCGGCGAAGAGCGGGTGGCCCTGCAGTGCCTCGTACCGCTTGCGCATGTACTCGACGTTGTCCGCTCCCCAGACGAACGAGATGTGCGGCGTCGGGTTGATGAAGTTCGACGGCTGCGGCAGCGCACCCGTCTCGACCAGGTGCGCCCAGAACTGCCTCGAGACCTGGAACTGCTCGTTCACGGTGACGGCCTTGGCGATGTCGACGTGCCCGTCGGGCATCTCCGGCGTGTAGTTCAGCTCGCACAGCGCCGAGTGACCCGTCCCGGCGTTGTTCCACGGGTTCGAGGACTCCTGGGCGACGGAACCGAGGCGCTCGTACACGCGGATCTTCCACGTGGGCTCGAGGCGGTGGATGATCGCGCCGAGCGTGGCGCTCATGATCCCTCCCCCGACCAGGACGACGTCGATGGGGTCCACCTGCTTCACTGCCACCCGTCGATCCTACAAGCGCGTGCTGACAGGGTGGGGACCTGACGGACGGGAGGCCCGTGACGGTGTCGCCACGGGCCTCCCGTCCGTCAGTCGTCGCCTTCGCGACGGTGGTCGCTACGCCGCGACCGCGCGCCGTTCCAGGATCGTCTCGGCGATCTGCACCGCGTTCAGCGCGGCACCCTTCCGCAGGTTGTCGTTGCTGACGAACAGCGCCAGGCCGTGCCCCTCGGGCGCGGACTGGTCGGCGCGGATGCGGCCGACGAAGGACGGGTCCTGGCCAGCGGCCTGCAGCGGCGTGGGCACGTCGGCCAGCTCGACGCCCGGGGCGGTGGCGAGGATCTCGGTCGCCCGCTCGGGCGACAGCGGCTGCGCGAACTCGGCGTGCACCGAGATCGAGTGGCCGGTGAAGACCGGCACACGCACACAGGTGCCCGCCACGAGCAGGTCCGGCAGCTCGAGGATCTTGCGGCTCTCGTTGCGGAGCTTCTTCTCCTCGTCGGTCTCACCCAGGCCGTCCTCGACGATGCTGCCCGCGAGCGGGACGACGTCGAAGGCGATCGGGCGGACGTACTTCACCGGCTCCGGGAAGGTGACCGCGGCACCGTCGTGGGTGAGCGCCGCGGCGTCCTGCTCGAGTGCCGCGCGCGCCTGGCCCAGCAGTTCCTCGACGCCGGCGAGCCCGGACCCGGAGACGGCCTGGTAGGTGGTCGCGACGAGGCGGCGGAGTCCTGCTTCCGTGTCCAGCACCTTGAGCACCGGCATGATCGCCATCGTCGTGCAGTTCGGGTTCGCGATGATGCCCTTCGGCGCCTCGTCGATGGCGTGCGGGTTCACCTCGCTCACGACCAGCGGCACCTCGGGGTCCATCCGCCACGCGCTCGAGTTGTCGACGACGAGCGCACCGGCCGCCGCGAACTTCGGCGCGAGGGCACGGGACGCCGTGGCCCCGGCCGAGAACAGGGCGATGTCGATGCCGGAGGGGTCGGCGGTCTCCGAGTCCTCGACCACGATCTGCTCGCCGCGGAACGGCAGCGTCGTACCGGCGGACCGGGCGCTGGCGAAGAACCGGACGTGGTCCGCCGGGAACGCGCGTTCCTCGAGGAGACGACGCATCACGGCGCCGACCTGGCCGGTGGCGCCGACGACGGCGACGGTGGTGCTCATGTGGTGCTCCTGCTCGTGGATCGTCCGGATGCCGTGCTCAGCGGCCGGTACCGGCGTAGACGACGGCGTCCTGGTCGGCGTCGAGCCCGAATGCCTGGTGCACGACCCGCATGGCCTCGTTCAGGGTGTCGGCGCGGGTCACGACCGAGATGCGGATCTCCGAGGTGGAGATCATCTCGATGTTGATGGACGCCTCGTGCAGGGCACGGAAGAGCGCCGCGGAGACGCCGGCGTTGGTGCGCATGCCGGCGCCGACGAGCGCGAGCTTGCCGATCTGGTCGTCGTACTGGATGCCCTCGTAGCCGATGTCGGCCTTCGCGACCTCGAGCGCGGTCAGGACGCCCTGCCCCTGGTCCTTCGGCAGCGTGAACGAGATGTCCGTGCGTCCGGTGACCGCCTCGGACACGTTCTGCACGATCATGTCGATGTTGGCGCCGGCGCGGGCCACGATCGTGAAGATCTCGGCGGCCTTGCCCGGGGTGTCGGGCACGCCGACGACGGTGATCTTCCCCTCGGAGAGGTCTCCGGCGATGCCGGTGATGATCGGTTCTTCCACGGTTTCCCCCTCTGCAGGGTTGTAGACGATGGTGCCCTCGGCGTTGCTGAACGAGGACCGGACGTGCAGGGTGACGCCGTGTCGTCGGGCGTACTCGACGGCACGGATGTACAGGACCTTGGCGCCGGACGCGGCGAGCTCGAGCATCTCCTCGCTCGTGATCCGGTCGACCTTCTTGGCCTTCGGCACCACGCGCGGGTCCGCGGTGAAGATGCCGTCGACGTCGGTGTAGATCTCGCAGATGTCCGCGTCGAGCGCGGCGGCGAGGGCGACGGCGGTGGTGTCCGACCCGCCGCGACCGAGCGTCGTGATCTCGCCCGTCGTGCGGTTGAAGCCCTGGAAGCCGGCGACGATCGCGACGTGCCCGGCGTCGAGCGCCTCGCGCACCCGCTTCGGCGTCACGTCGACGATCCGCGCCTTGCCGTGCTGCGCGTCCGTGAGCATGCCGGCCTGGCTGCCCGTGTAGGACGAGGCCTCGACCCCGAGGCTCTTGATCGCCATCGCGAGCAGCGCCATCGAGATGCGCTCCCCCGCCGTCAGCAGCATGTCGAGCTCACGACCGGCGGGGATCGGCGTCACGGAGTGCGCGAGGTCGACGAGCTCGTCGGTGGTGTCGCCCATCGCGGAGACGGCCACGACGACGTCGTTGCCCGCCTTCTTGGTCTGGACGATCCGCTTCGCCACGCGCTTGATGCTCTCGGCGTCCGCGACGGACGATCCACCGAACTTCTGCACGATCAGGGCCACTGGCTGGTACTCCCGGGGACGACGGTTCCGCGACGGTCGCGCGGTCTGACAATCGTAGAGGGTGTTCCGCGGATGTTGCGTGCGAGGCGGGCTAGACGCAACGATCCTGCGCGCGGGGCGGTCAGCCGCCGACCAGGCGACGGCCCTCGAAGGCCCGGCCGAGCGTGACCTCGTCCGCGTACTCGAGGTCGCCGCCCACCGGCAGGCCGGACGCCAGGCGCGTGGTGCGGATCCCCATCGGCACCAGCAGTCGGCTCAGGTAGGTCGCCGTCGCCTCGCCCTCGAGGTTCGGGTCCGTCGCGATGATCACCTCGTCCACCGTGCCGTCGGCCAGCCGCGTCATGAGCTGCTGGATGCGCAGGTCGTCCGGACCGACACCGTCGATCGGGCTGATCGCACCGCCGAGCACGTGGTAGAGCCCGCGGAACTCGCGGGTTCGCTCGATCGCCGCGACGTCCTTCGCCTCCTCGACCACGCAGATGACGCTCGGCGATCGGCGCGGGTCGCGGCAGATGCTGCAGCGGACGTTCTCGGTGACGTTGCCGCAGACCTCGCAGAAGCGGACCTTCTCCTTGACCTCGGCCAGGAGCTCGGACAGCCGTGCCGGGTCGAACGACTCGGTCTGCAGGATGTGGAACGCGATGCGCTGGGCCGACTTCGGGCCGATGCCCGGCAGTCGACCGAACTCGTCGATCAGGTCCTGGACGATGCCGTCGTACATCAGGCGCCTTCCTCGTGCAGGGCGGTCTCCTCGATGAACTGCGCACCGAGGATCTCACGGACGACTGCCTCGCCGTAGCGGCCGGCCACCGGTGTCCGGCGGACCTGGGGCGGCGCCGTCCGCTGCTGGGCCTGCGGTGCCTGCTGCGCGGCGGCCTGCTGTGCGGCGCCCTGCTGTGCCGTGGCGTGCTGCGTCTGCTCCGGTGCAGCGGTCCGGGACGGGTTCACCGCACGACCGGGCGCAGATGCTGCCGCTGTGCCGCCGGCCGAGGGGCCCGGGTCGGGGAACGGCGCTCCGTCGTCGTAGGGGTCGTCGTCGAGCGGGTAGTCGTCGACCGGGACGTCGCCGACGGCCGGCGGTGTCGACCGCGGCGTCGGCGCCGGTGCAGGTGCCGCCGCTCCTGCGGGCACGGTCGGTGCGCCGTCCGCTGCGTCGCCGGCCGGCTGCTCGCTCGTGGTCGGACGCGCCGGTGCGCCGCCCAGCGCCGAGGCCGGGCGGAGCTGCGCGGCGAGGGCCGCGTCGGCGGCGGGGTCGGACACCGGGGCGACCGGGACGACCGGTTCCCCGGTGTCCGTCGTGCCGAACGGCGCGGACCAGCCCGGCTCCGTCCGCCCTGGCGCTGCACGGGACGTCGGGTCCGTCGCCGGGATCGCCGCGACGACCCAGTCGGTCACCGGACCGGTGGACGCCGGGGCGATCTGCTGCTGGGACGGCTGCTGCCGAGTCGGCTGCGGCGCGGGCGACTGCGGTGCGGGCGACTGCTCGCGGGCCGACTGCTGCGGCTGCTGCTTCTGGGCCTGCTGGGGCGCGGGCTGCTGCGACCCTGACCGCTGCCGCTCCGGCTGCTGCGGCGCAGGCGACTCCTGCTGCTCCGGCTGCGGTTGACGGGCGGCACCGGGCGTGGTCGGCTGCCGCTGCGTCGTCGGCGACTGCCGCGTGGCGGCCCCCGGCTGATCGGCGGGTTCCGGCTGCCGGGCGGGTTCCGGCTGCCGCCCCTGGTCGGTGCCCGTCGGTGCGGTCTGCTGCTCGGGCGTCCTCGCCGGAGTCTGCTGTTGCGCGCTCTGCTGCGGCCGACCGCTCGGTTGCTCCGGAGCCCCGTCACCACCGGGTCCGCCGCCAGGACGCTGCTGCCCCGGGCCGCGGGCGACGAACTTCACCCGCAGGCCGAGCACGTCGATGATCGCCGACCGGAGCAGCTCGCTGACGCTCGTCGCCGGGTCCGACACCTCCTTGAACGAGGCGACGTCCTGCTGGCTCGGGAACGTCAGGGTGAGCACGTCGTCGCGCAGGGCGGTGACCTGCGCCGTGACCACCACGGACCACGCGGACCGGCGGGCGCGCTGGACGTGTTCGACGACCTGCGGCCAGGCGTCCCGGAGCTGCTGGAACCCCACGGCGCTCACCGGTCGCACCACGGGCTCATCCCCGACCGCGGTGCCCTGCCCGGTGGACGAGGCGTTCGCCGTCCCGGAGGCCTCGTGCGGCGTCGGCGCTGCCGTTCGCTGCTCGGTCGTCCCGTCAGCGCTGGTCGACTGCACGGACCCGGCTGTGCCCGGCACGGCCGCGGCCCAGGATGCTGCGGCCGCTCGAGCCGCGGCGCGCGGGTCCTCTGACTCTGCCGGTGCCGTCTGGTCTCGCGCAGCACCGACCGGAGCCGCCTGGCTCGTGACCGCAGCGGAGGAGCTCGACGGCGGAGCGCTCGGAACGGACCCGGCCGAGCCGGACCGGGCGGACGAACCGACGGGCGCCGCTACCGGTCCCGCCTGCGGCGCGCGGGCAGCCGTCGTCGTCGAGGACTGCGAACGCGACGTCGACGCGGATCGGTCAGTGCCCGACACCGATGGTGCAGCGGTGGTCGCGGCGTCGTGCCCGCCAGCGTCGCCGACGCCGACGCGCCGCTCGAGCCGCTCGACGCGCGCGAGGGCCCCTCGCTGCGTGTCGTCGGCCTCGGGCACGAGCATGCGAGCCGTCATGAGCTCGAGGTGCAGTCGGGGTGACGTCGCACCGGTCATCTCGGTGAGCGCCCGGTTCGCGATGTCGGCGGAGCGGGACAGCGCCGTCGCACCGAAGACCCCGGCCTGCCGCGTCATGGTGTCGAGCTCCTCCGGGGAGACCCCGCGGAGGACGGCTGCGGCGCTCTCGTTCGTCGCCGCGACCACGATCAGGTCGCGGAGGCGCTCGAGCAGGTCCTCGACGAAGCGACGCGGGTCCTGCCCCGTCTGCACCACGCGGTCCACCGCGGCGAAGGCCGACGCGGGATCGGCGACGGCCAGGGCGTCCACGACGTCGTCGAGCAGTGCGGCGTCGGTGTAGCCGAGCAGGGCGACGGCTCGCTCGTAGGCGATCGCGCCGTCCTCGCTACCGGCCATGAGCTGGTCGAGCAGCGACAGCGTGTCGCGGACCGAACCCCCGCCGGCGCGGACGACGAGCGGCAGCACACCCGGCGCCACGGAGACCGACTCCTGCTCGCACAGCTGCTCGACGTACTCGAGCATGGTCGCCGGCGGGACGAGTCGGAACGGGTAGTGGTGGGTCCGGGAGCGGATCGTCCCGATGACCTTCTCGGGCTCGGTGGTCGCGAAGATGAACTTGACGTGCTCGGGCGGTTCCTCGACCAGCTTGAGCAGGGCGTTGAAGCCCTGCGGCGTCACCATGTGGGCCTCGTCGAGGATGAAGATCTTGTAGCGGTCGCGGGCCGGTGCGAAGACTGCCCGGTCACGGAGGTCACGGGCATCGTCGACGCCGTTGTGGCTCGCCGCGTCGATCTCGATGACGTCGAGCGATCCCCCACCGCCGCGCGCGAGCTCGACGCAGCTCGGGCAGACGCCGCAGGGCGTGTCCGTCGGCCCCTGCTCGCAGTTGAGGCAGCGGGCGAGGATGCGTGCCGACGTGGTCTTGCCGCACCCGCGCGGTCCGCTGAAGAGGTACGCGTGGTTGACGCGGTTCGTCCGCAGGGCGGTCCGCAGCGGGTCCGTGACCTGCGACTGACCGATCAGCTCGGCGAAGTTCTCGGGCCGGTAACGGCGATACAGGGCGGTGACCACGGGTCAAGGGTAGCCGGGACGGCCGACAGCCAGGCGCCCCCGGTGACCGCCTGTGGAGGCGGGCCGAGGGGCGGGACGGCACCGCGCCTCCCGGCCGTCCCCGCGGGAACGAAGAAGACTCCTCACGCAGGAGTCGGCACTGCCCCGGTCGCTCCTGGTGCGCACCCCCGGGAACGAAGAAGACTCCTCACGCACCCGCCAGAGCCCGGTTACCCTTGCTGCGTTTCCGCCCTGGGGGAGTTGGCCTGGATGGCGTCACGTGAGGAGCCTCCGGAAGTCTACCGGATGCTCCGGGCAGTATCGGACACATGAAGATCGCCATCGCCGGAGGACACGGCCAGATCGCACTGCTGCTCGCCCGCCTGATCACCGACGCGGGACACGACGCCGTCGCGATCATCCGCAACCCGGCTCACGTGACCGACGTCGAGCAGCAGGGCGCGACCGCCCTGGTCGTGGACCTGGAACAGGTGGACGACGACGAGCTGGCACTGCGCCTCCGCGGCGTCGACGCCGTCGTCTTCGCGGCGGGAGCCGGGCCGAACAGCGGTGCGGAGCGCAAGGAGACCGTCGACCGCGACGCGGCGATCACCCTGGCCGACGCGGCGGAGCGGATCGGCGTCCGCCGCTACGTGATGGTGTCGGCGATGGGCGCGGACTCCTACGACCGCGAGCGTGCGGTGGTGCCCGCTCGGTCGGAGGACGACGTCTTCCAGGTGTACCTCCGGGCGAAGTCGGAGGCCGACGCGAACATCCGGATGCGGAACCTGCGCTGGACGATCATCCGTCCGGGAGCGCTGCTCGACACCCCGCCGCAGGGCACCGTCCACGTCGGCCGGACCGTCCCCCGGGGCTCGATCCCCCGCGCGGACGTCGCAGCCCTCGTCCTGCACGCCCTGCTCGACGACACCGCGGTCGGGGTGCAGTTCGAGGTCACGAGCGGCAACACGCCGATCCCCGCGGCGCTGCACGCCCTGAGCTGACCCGCGCCGGGACCGGCAGCGCTGCTGCCGCGGAACACCGGCGTCGGCCCGAGACGCCGCCCTGCCGTCGAGACACCGCCGGAACCGGCACCGTCTCGACGCCACGGCGGCGTCTCAGCGAACCCGCACCGTCTCAGCGAACCGGCACCGTCTCGGCGAACCGGCACCGCCTCGGCGAACCGGCACCGCCTCGGCGAACCGACGCCGTCCCCTACAGCGCGACGGCGGCCGACTGCCGGGCGATCTCGAGCTCCTCGTTCGTCGGGACGACGAGCACCGCGACGCGCGACGAGTCGGTCGAGATGAGCCGGGCCTCCTTCGAGTACAGTTCGTTGCGGTCGGCGTCGACCTCGATGCCCAGGTGCTCCAGTCCGGCGAGCACGCGCCGCCGCAGCAGCGCGTTGTTCTCCCCCACCCCGGCGGTGAACACGACGGCGTCGAGCCCGCCGAGCTGCGCCGTGTACGCGCCGACGTAGCGACGGATGCGGTGCCGGTACACGGCGAGCGCCGCCTCCGCCTCGTCGTCGCCGCCGAGCGCTGCGTCCTGCACGTCGCGCATGTCGCCGTTGCCGGTCAGCCCGAGCAGCCCGGACCGCTTGTTGAGCATCGTGTCGAGGTCGTCGAAGGACATGCCGGCCTCGCGGTGCAGGTGGATGAGCACGGCCGGGTCGAGGTCGCCGGAGCGGGTGCCCATCACGAGGCCCTCGAGCGGCGTGAGCCCCATCGACGTCTCGATCGACCGTCCGCCGTCGATCGCGGCGGCGGACGCCCCGTTGCCCAGGTGCAGCACGATCGTCTTCAGCTCGGCCAGCGGTCGACCGAGGAACGCCGCCGTCTGCTCGGAGACGTACTTGTGACTCGTGCCGTGCATCCCGTAGCGGCGGATCCGGTACCGCTCGGCCAGGTCGGCCGGGATCGCGTACGTGTAGGCGTGCGGTGGCATCGTCTGGTGGAACGCGGTGTCGAAGACGGCGACGTGCGGCACGTCGGAGAACACCTGCTTCGCCGCGCGGATGCCCTCGAGGTTCGCCGGGTTGTGCAGCGGCGCGAGGCTGTTGAGGTCCTCGATCTGCTGCTCGACCTCGTCGGTGACGACGGTCGCCGCGTCGAAGGTGGTCCCACCGTGCACGACGCGGTGCCCCACGACCGCGGGAGGGTGCTCGTCGAAGGACGGTCCGACCTTCGCGAAGGCGTCGATCATCGCCTGGAAGCCGGCGGCGTGGTCGGGCACGGACGCCGCGTCGTTCGACGAGGACTCCCCCGTCAGCGCGTTGGTGTGCTTCCACGCCCCCGACGACTCACCGATGCGCTCGACGAGCCCGGAGGCGAGCGTGCGCTCGCCCTCGAGCTCGATGAGCTGGTACTTGAACGAACTCGAACCAGAGTTCACGACGAGGGCTGCGGTCACTTCGGTGGTGCCTTTCTCGGGACGGTCTGGAGGCGCGGTGCGGGCGGGTGGGTCGGGCTGCGGTCGGTCGCGGCCCAGCGGGTCGGGACGGTTCGGTCAGGCCGCGTCGGTCGCGGTGCCGGCCTGGATCGCGGTGATCGCGACCGTGTTCACGATGTCGCTCACGAGCGCACCGCGGGACAGGTCGTTGATCGGCTTCCGGAGGCCCTGCAGGACCGGCCCGATCGCGACCGCACCGGCCGACCGCTGCACCGCCTTGTACGTGTTGTTGCCGGTGTTGAGGTCCGGGAAGACGAACACCGTGGCCCGACCCGCCACGGGCGAGTCCGGCATCTTGGTGCGGGCGACCGTCGGGTCCGCGGCGGCGTCGTACTGGATCGGCCCCTCGACGAGCAGGTCCGGGCGACGCTCGCGCACGAAGGCGGTCCCCGCGCGGACCTTGTCGACGTCCGCGCCGCTGCCGCTGTCACCGGTGGAGTAGCTGAGCATCGCCACGCGGGGGTCGATGCCGAACTGCGCCGCCGTCTCCGCCGACGAGATCGCGATGTCGGCGAGCTGCTCGCTCGTCGGGTCGGGGATGACCGCGCAGTCGCCGTAGACGAGCACCCGGTCGGCGAGCGCCATCAGGAACACGCTCGACACGATCGAGGTGTCGGGCCGGGTCTTGATGATCTCGAAGGACGGCCGGATGGTGTGCGCGGTGGTGTGCTTCGCCCCGGAGACCATGCCGTCCGCCAGGCCGAGCTGCACCATGAGCGTGCCGAAGTAGGACACGTCGGTCACGGTGTCGCGGGCGAGCTCGATCGACATGCCCTTGTGCGCCCGCAGCCGCGTGTACTCCGCGGCGAAGCGCTCGCGCAGCTCGGGATCGAACGGGCTGACGAGCTGCGCGCCCTCGAGGTCCAGGCCGAGCTCGGTCGCTCGGGAGCGGATCGTCGCGGGCTCACCCAGGATGGTCAGCTCGCACACCTGGCGCTGCAGGAGCGTCGACGCGGCGTGCAGGATCCGGTCGTCGTCACCCTCGGGCAGCACGATCCGCTTGCCGTACCCGCGGGCGCGGTCGAGCAGCCCGTGCTCGAACATGAGCGGCGTCACGACCCCGGACGGGGTGAGTTGCAGGCGGTCGCGCAGCGCGTCCGCGTCGACGTGCTGCTCGAAGAGCGCGAGCGCCAGGTCGGCCTTGCGGGGCGAGTCCGCCGCGAGCCGCCCGCGGGTGTGGGTGATCCGGAGCGCGGTGTCGTAGGTCCCGAGGTCGTTGCGGGCGATCGGCAGCGAGCTCGACAGGCCCTCGAGCAACCGGGTGATCTGCGGCGAGGTCTCGAACCCGCCGTTCAGGATCACGCCGGCCAGGCTCGGGAACGTCTCGGACTGGTTCGCGAGCACGGTGGCGAGGAGCACGTCGCTGCGGTCGCCCGGCACCACGACGATGCCGCCCTCGATGAGCCGCGGCAGCACGTTCTCCATGCTCATGCCGGCGACCACGGTTCCGAGGGCCTCGCGGTCGAGCAGCGCCTCGTCGCCGCGCACGAGCGTCGCTCCGGTCGCCTCGAGCAGCGCCCGGACGGTCGGCGCGACGAGCACCCGGTCCTCGGGGATCGCCCAGACCGGGGTGTCGGGGTGGTCGTCGCGCACGGCGCGATCGACGCTCGCGACGATCGTGTCGAGGGCGTCCGGGTCGGCGCGGTTCACCACGACCCCGAGCAGCTGCGCGTGGGCCGCCCGGAGCTCGCTGGTGGTGACGTCGGCGACCTGCGCCATCGCGTCTGGGGTCCGGGCGCCGCGCTCGGCAGAGTCGCGTCCGCCGAGCACGAGCAGCACCGGTGCGCCGAGGTTCGCCGCCACCTTCGCGTTGAACGACAGCTCGGTGGGGCTGCCGACGTCGGTGTAGTCGGACCCGAGGACCACGACCGCGTCGCACTGTCGCTCGACCTGGGCGAACCGGCTGAGGATCGTGCCGAGCGCCGCGTCGGGATCGGCGTGCACGTCGTCGTAGGTCACGCCGACGGCCTCGTCGTACGACAGCCCGACCGCCGAGTGCTGCAGCAGGAGCTCGAGCACGTAGTCCGGCTCCGCCACCGAGCGCGCGACCGGCCGGAACACGCCGACCCGTCCGACGGAGCGTGCGAGGGTCTCGAGGACACCGAGGGCGACGGTGCTCTTGCCCGTGTGTCCTTCTGCTGACGTGATGTAGATGCGGGTCGACACCCGTCCAGGCTAGTCGCGGCCACGCCGTGCGCTCTGGGAGTCGGCGGGGCTGTGGACGGACGTGGTCGTGACCACCCCCGCGAACCTGTACCATGGGGTGTCGTCGTCGCGAGACGGCGCCAGGAGAATTCGCCTAGTGGCCTATGGCGCACGCTTGGAAAGCGTGTTGGGTGCAAGCCCTCGGGGGTTCGAATCCCCCATTCTCCGCCAGCAGCACCGAAGGGCGCGTTCACCAGGGCGCGCCCTTCGTCGTCCCGACGGCACCGCATCCCACTGGCACCGCGTCCCACGGGCGCCGCTTCCCACCGGCGCCGCTCCCCACCGGCGCCGCGTCCCCCACCGGTGGGACACGCACGCACCCCGTGCGCACCGACATGGCCGGGAAACGCCCAACGGGGGTGGAACGGGCTGTCCTCCGCCCCCGCTTGCCCCTAGTCTGTGCAGACGGACGACCCCGGGGCGGGTCGGACGGTGCAGCGGTCGGCAGGGGCGTCGTCCGCCAGATCGTCCGGGTGTGTCCGCGCACCCGAGGGGAAGAGGAGACCACGGTGGGGGAAGCGACGGTGCCAGCCGCAGGACGACTGCGGACGCCGGTCTACGACGTGGTCCTGCGCCCCCGGCGCTCGCTCGTCCGGTCCACCGTGCTGAGCATCGTGTGCTCGGCGGTCCCCCTCGCCGTCGCCCTCGTGTGGGTGTCGCTGCCGGAGCGCTGGTGGGCCCTCGTCGCCGGGCTCGTCGTCGCCCTAGCCGTGCTCGTCGCGGTGCTGTTCGTCCGGCTCGGTCAGGCCTTCCTCGGGATCGACGACGACGTCGTCGTCCTGCACGCCGTCCTCACACCGAACCGCCGGATCAGCCGCGAGCGGGTCGACCGGCTGGTCGTCGCCCCGACGTACGGCGCCTCGACCGAGCGGACCGCGCGCGAGCTGCTGGCCTTCGACGCCGATGGCGCCCACCTGTTCCGCCTGCGCGGCGACGTCTGGGGCGACCGGGCAATCGACCGCGTCGTCGAGGCGCTGGACGTACCCGTGGAGCACGAACGCCGCCCGGTCCACGTCCGCGAGGTCGCTCGCCGCTGGCCCGCGAGCCGTACCTGGTACGAGCGCCGCGGGGGCGTGCTGCTGGTCGGCGTGGCAGCCGTGTGCATCGTCGCCGGGCTGCTCGCGGTCGAGACCGTCGGACTCCTGACGCGCTGACGCCCGGATCCGCCCCGCCGCGACGACGACGCACCCGCGGTGACCGGCCAGCAGCAGCCGGCCGGTCGACCTCATCGCCGTCGGCGCAGGGTCGAGAAGATGCCGCGGACGACCTCCTTCGCGATGGCCTGCCCGAGGCCGTTCCCGAGCAGCCCGCCGAGCGGGTCGTCGCCGGCCCGCCCACCGGTCCGCGACGCGCGAGTCGAGCTCGACCGTGACCGGCGCCCCGCAGCAGCTCGTTCTGCCCGCTCGAACTCGCGCTGCGTCCGCTCGTACTCGGCCTGCGCCGCCTTCCGCTCGCGCTCGTCCCGGGCAGCCTGCGCGGCGGCCTCCTTCGCCGCCGCGGCCGCGGCTCGTGCAGCCTCCTGCTCGGCGTCGGCCTGCGCCTGCGCCGCAGCCGCCTCGGCGGCCGCCGACTCCATCCGGGCGGCCAGGACCTCGCGAGCCGACTCGGGGTCGACGGGGGTGCCGTACCGGGCGAGGAGCGGGGACGAGGCGACCCGCGCCTCCAGGACGTCCGACGGCAGTGCGTCCATCGACCCCTGCGGCGCCCGCAGACGGGTCCACGCCACCGGCGTGGGCGCGCCGTCCTCGTTCATCACCGTGACGATCGCCTCGCCGGTCGCGAGCGAGGTCAGGACCTCCCCCAGGTCGTAGTCGCTCGTCGGGTACGTCGACACCGTCGCCCGCAGCGCCTTCGCGTCGTCCGGGGTGTGCGCCCGGAGCTGGTGCTGCACCCGTGAGCCGAGCTGTGCGAGCACGTCGTCGGGCAGGTCCCTCGGGGTCTGCGTGACGAACACGATGCCGACGCCCTTCGAGCGGATGAGCCGGACGGTGCGGACGATCTGCTCCCGGAAGTCCTTCGACGACCCCGAGAACAGCAGGTGCGCCTCGTCGAAGAAGAACACGAGCTCCGGCTTGTCGGTGTCGCCGACCTCGGGCAGTTCGTTGAACAGGTCGGCCAGCAGCCACATCAGGAACGTCGAGAAGACCTCCGGCTGGTCCTGCACGCCCGGCACCTCGAGCAGGCTCACGATCCCGCGGCCGTCCGGCGCGGTGCGCAGGAACTCGCGGGTGTCGATCTCGGGCTCCCCGAAGAAGCGGTCGGCGCCCTTGTCGGCGAAGGTCACGAGCTCGCGGAGGATCACCCCGGCGGTCTGCTTCGACAGGCCGCCCAGCTCGGCCAGCTCGGCCTTGCCCTGGTCGCTCACCAGGTAGGTGAGCACGGCACGCAGGTCCGACAGGTCGACCAGTGGCAGCCCAGCGCGCTCGGCGTGGTGGAAGACCAGCCCGAGCGACGACTCCTGCGTCGCGTTCAGGCCGAGCACCTTCGCCAGCAGCAGCGGACCGAAGCCGGAGACCGTCGCGCGGATCGGGACCCCGGTGCCCTGCCCGCCGAGCGAGTAGAACTCCGTCTGGCTCGCCGTGCCCTGCCACCGCTGGCCGATCGCCTCGGTCCTGGCGAGGAGCTTCGCGTTCGGCGCACCGGCCTCGGCGATACCGGAGAGGTCGCCCTTGACGTCGGCCGCGAACACGGGCACGCCGTTCGCGGCGATCTGCTCGGCGAGCAGCTGGAGCGTTCGGGTCTTGCCCGTGCCGGTCGCGCCGGCGACGAGGCCGTGCCGGTTGAGCATGCCGAGCGGGATCCGGACCTGGACGTCGGGCAGCGGGTCGCCGTTGACGAGGGCGCCGAGCTCGAGTGCGGTGCCCTCGACGGCGTAGCCGGCGCGGATCGCCTCGACCGCGTCGGCGCCGAGCGGTCCGGCGGCGGGTGCCGTCCCCGGTGCAGGCGCGGCGGTCGACATGGGCGCGGCGGTCGACGTCGGACCGGAGCTCGACATCGCATCGGTGGCCGACGACGGATCGGGGTTCGACGACGGATCGGTCGTCGCGTCGGGCGCCGTCCGGTCGGGAGGCGCGGCGCCCGTCCCCGACGTCGGCTCGCCCGTCGACGCGGTCGCGTCCGGGACCGCGGTCGCCTCGGCCGCCCGGCTCACGCCCGGGGACGTGATCGCCTCGCCCTGGTCCGGGGCCGAGGTCGCCTCGGCCGCCCGACCCAGCGCCGCGGCGAGCTCCTCGGCCCGTCGAGCTGCCTCGTCCGCCAGCCGTCGCGCCTCCTCGGCCGCTGCCTGCGCCGCTGCTGCCGCTGCCCGTGCCTGCTCCACCGCGTCGGTCATGTCCGCAGCATACGGACGGACACGATCAGCGGTCCGACCACATCGTGCGCCGGGTTCGGATCGATGCGGGTCCGGACGACGGTGTCGACGTCGTCCGACAGCGGTCGTGTCGTACGACAGCGCCACCGCCGCACCACCCGGCCACAGCGCCACCGCCGTACGGCCCGGCGACCGCGCCCCGCCGCACGGTCCGGCGCCGCCAGACGCCGGCCCCGGGTCAGTGCGAGAGCGCCGGTACCGTCCGCGGTCGGACGACCACCCAGAGCACGATGACCGCCACGGCCGCCGTGCACGCCATCACGGCCGCCATCGGCGTCGCCGCGGTGATCCCGAGCCAGCCCACGATCGGCGACACGAGCCCGGCGACCCCGAAGTTCAGCGCACCGAGGAGCGACGCGGCGGTGCCGGCCTCCTTGCCGTGCGCGGCGAGGCCGATCACCTGCACGAGCGGGAAGGTGAACCCGCACGCGGCGATGAAGAACCACAGCGGTACGAGCACGCCGACGAGGCCGGCTCCGAGCTGGTCGAGCACCACGATCGCGACGGCGGACACGAGCAGGGTGGCGGTCGAGCAGGCGAGGATCCACTGCGGGCCGACGCGCTGCGCCAACCGCGAGGACACCTGCACGCCGACGACCACACCGATCGAGTTCACGGCGAAGAGCAGACCGTACTGCTGGGCGTCGAGGCCGTAGACCGTCTGGAACAGGAAGGGCGAGGCGGAGAGGTACGAGAACAGCCCGCTGAACACCATCGCGCCGATGAGCGCGACGCCGACGAAGATGCGGTCGGAGAGCAGGGCCTTGTAGCGCTGCCCGATCGTGGAGTGACCGGCCTCCTTCCGCCGGGCCGGCGGCAGGGTCTCCACGATGAGGAGCGACGACGCGATGACGACGGCCGCGCCGTAGCACGCGAGGAACACGAACACACCGCGCCAACTGACGAACTGCAGCATCTGCGAGCCGATGAGCGGGGCGAGGATCGGTGCGAGACCGTTCACCATCGCCAGGCGGGAGAGCATCCGGACGAGCGGCTTGCCGCCGAAGAGGTCGCGGACGGTGGCCATCGCGACGACACCGCCGGCCGCGGCGCCCATGCCCTGCAGGACGCGGAACAGCGCGAGCACCTCGACGTTCGGCGCGAGCGCAGCACCCACCGACGCCGCGACGTGCACCGACGTGGCGATGATCAGCGGGAGGCGCCGCCCGACCTTGTCGCTCCACGGCCCGACGAGCAGCTGTCCGACGGCGAAGCCGAGGGTGGTCGCGGTCAGCGTGAGCTGCACCGCGCCCTCGGAGATGCCGAACTCGCGCTCGAGCGACGGGAACGCCGGCAGGTACAGGTCGATGGTGAACGGCCCGAGCGCGGTGAGCGCGCCGAGCACGAAGACGTAGACGAGGCGCTGCCGCCGGGTGAGCGAGTCACCGGGGTGCAGCACGACGCGGAGCGAGCCGGTGGTGGCGGGCGCGGTCACGAGCGGTCCTTCACGGGAGTCGGGTGCAGGAGAGGCGGGATCGGGTCCGCTCGCCGACGTCGGGGACGTTCGACAGCGGCCGAGGCAGACGGACGCACGGTCGGATCAGATCGGGTCGAATCGAATCGATTCGGCGTCGGAACCATCCTAGGGCCTGTGTGAGCGCTCTCGCGACGTCCGTCCGCCGTCGTCCACGTCACACTGCGCGCTCTGTCCCGTCCGCGCGGTCGCTGTGCGGTAACGTCGGACTGCTCGAGCGCCGCCTGGTGCGGACGGAACGAAGAGGGGGTGGTGTCGTGGTCGACGCCCGGATCGTGCACACCACGGCAGCGCTGCGCGAGGCGATCCTCCGGCTCGCAGCGGACCGCCCGGTCTCCTCGATCACCGTCGCCGACGTCACCCGTGCTGCGGGCATCAACCGGGCGACGTTCTACTCGCACGCGGTGTCCCCCGGCTCGCTCCTCGCCGACGCACTGACACCCGAGCTCGACCGCATCCGCGAGGACGACGTCGAGGCCCGTCGGACGGCCTCCGCCCGCGGTGCGGACGAGGACGAGCTCGCCGCGATCACCCGCCGCGGCATCGACGCCGTCGTCGAGCACGTCGTGGCACACCGTGACATCTACGCCCGCGGGCTGCCCGACACCGAGGACGCCTCCCTCCACCGGATGCTCGTGCAGCACTTCACCGTGTCGAGCGCGCAGCACATCCGCGAGCTCGACCCCGTGTCACGCCCACCCCTGCTCGACGACGTCGCCGCCGGGTTCGTGGCCCAGGGCTTCGTCGGTGCGATCGAGGCCTGGCTCGCCGGACCGCGACGTTCCCGCAAGTCCCTGGTCGAGACGATCACCCTGTCGTTCCCGGCCTGGTGGCACTGAGCGGAGCCGGCGGCCGCATCAGGTCGCACTGACCCACGCCGGCGTCGACCGCGATCCCGACCTCAGTCGGCTGTGTCCGGCTGCTCGCCGCGCTGCAGCGACCGGACGACCGCGACCGCAGCCCGGGCGGTGTCCCCGGCACCAGCTGCCGCGGGCACGCGGTGGTCGGCGGAGATGCCGTCACCGCCGGTCCCGCTCGCCGGCACCGGATCGCCCACGGACACCACGACCACACCGGCGTCGTGCGCCGTCTGCACCGCCTCGGCGAGCGCATCGGCATCCGCGGTGTGGACGAGCAGCGCCTTCGCTCCGGCACGGACGAGCGCGTCGACGGAGCGGGCCTGCTCGACGGCGGTCGCCGAGTGCGGTGCCACCCGGACGTCCGGCTCGAACCCCGCGCCCGTGAGTCCGCGCTCGAGGTCCGCCGCGAGCGCATCGTCCCCGGGGGCGAGCACCACCCCGACCAGGGCGTCCTCGGCGAACCCGCCGTCCGAGCTCGTCAGGTCGGTGCTGCGGACGGGCGTCGGCGCGGCGGTCGTCGGCCCCTGGCACCCGGTCAGGGCGAGGGTCACCGCCACGAGGACCGCGACGACGCTGGTGCGCACGGGACCTCCTCGGCTCGATCGGACCCCCACGCTACCGCTGGTCGGGTCCGCCGGCGCCGGGCACCAGCGGCGAGGTCACGGGTGCGGGCACGGGGCCGAGCCGCCGCACCGCCACCGATCCGAGGAGCGCGATCGCCGTCATCGCGACGAACACGAGCGGGAACGACCACGCTCCCTCGGCTCCCCCGCTGCCGACGAAGAGCAGGCCCGTGACCGCGAGGCCGACGACGCTGCCCGAGGCGTCGGCGATCGTGAGCGCCGAACTCGCGAACCCGTCGTCGCCCTCGCCGGAGAACCGCAGCGTCAGCATCGACAGCCGCGGGTACATCGCGCCCATGCCCGCACCGCCCACGAACCACCCCGCCACGAGCAGCCACCACGGCAGGTCCCACACCGCGACGGCGAGCGCGCTGAGCAGGCTGACCAGGACGAGCGAGAGTCCGGCACCGAAGGTCCGGGACGCGGTGAGCCGCTGCTCCCCGAGCCGGCCGTGCAGCCAGCTCGCCCCGGCCCAGCTCAGCGCGGCCACGGTCAACGCGAGTCCCGCGGCCGAAGCGCTCAGGCCGTGCCGTTCCTGCAGCAGGAAGGGCACGTAGGCCTCGCTGCCGAAGAACGCGGCGGCGACCAGGCCGCGCAGGAGCACCACGGACGGGAGTCCCGCGGCGGCCTGGAAGGTGCCCGTCGGCAGGAGGGGTCGCAGGGCCGCCCACGCGCCGACCACCCCGATGACGACCGCCACGACGCGCGCCCACGGTCCGAGGTCCGGCGCGACGTTGAGCAGCAGGATCGCGAGCGCCGCTGCGACCGACCAGCCGATGCGCCTCGCCCGCCACGGCGGTCGGCGCTCGACCGGCGGCGCGTGCAGGCGTGCCAGCGTCGGGACGAGCAGCGCGAAGGCGACGACCGCGATCACGAGGGCTCCCGCGAAGACCCAGTGCCAGCCCCACACCTCGGTCACGAGCCCCGCGAGCGCCGGCCCGACGAGCGCGGGTACGACCCACGCGGCGGCGAACCCGGCGAACACCGGGCCGTGCAGCTCCGCGGGGAAGATCCGGGCGACGAGCACGTACAGCACGACGTCGATCGCGCCGGCTCCGAAGCCCTCGACGAGCCGACCGGCCAGGAACACCTCCATCGTCGGCGCGGTCATCACCACGGCCGTGCCGATCGCGAAGAACGCCGCCGACACCCAGGCGACGATCCGCCCGCCCGAACGGTCCGTCCACGTCCCCGCGAGCACCATCCCGGGCACGCCGGCGGCGAGCGGGGCTGCGAAGGCGAGCGCGTAGAGGGTCTGGCCGTCGAGGTCGCGACTGATCTCCGGCATCACCGTCGTCATGGCGAGGTTCTGGAACGCGGCCACCCCGACGATGGCGACCATGCCGAGCGTGGCGAGCGCGTACCGCCCGCTGAGGATCCCCGACCTCGTCGCCACGCTGCTCACCGGACCAGCCTAGGGGCGGCACCGAAGATCCCTCGCCTCCCCGTGACGGACGGGAGGCTCCCCACCGGTCCGGTGGGGAGCCTCCCGTCCGTCACGACCGCGGCAGCCGCCGGGGTCACCGGGACCGTCGGCGCGACGTCGTCAGCGCGACAGCGCCTGCAGCACGTCCGCGACGAGGTCGCCCTGGTCCTCGATGCCCACCGACAGGCGGACGACGTTCTCGGGGACGGCGAGCTCGGTGCCCTTGACCGACGCGTGCGTCATCTCGCTCGGGTAGCCGATGAGCGACTCGACGCCGCCCAGGGACTCGGCGAGCGTGAAGACCTCGGTGGACTCGACGAAGCGCTTCGCCGCCTCGGGGCCGCCGGTCAGGGCGACGGACAGCATGCCACCGAAACCGCGCATCTGCTTCGCCGCGACCTCGTGCCCGGGGTGGTCGGGCAGCCCCGGGTAGTAGACGCGCTCGACGCCCGGCGCGGAGACGAGCGCCTCGGCGACGGCCTGCGCGTTCGAGGAGTGCCGTTCCATCCGGACCGGCAGCGTCTTGATCCCACGGGTCGTCAGGAAGGCGTCGAACGGCGACGCGATCGCGCCGGCACCGAACTGCAGGAAGCCGACCTGCTCCGCGAACTCCTGGTCGCGCAGGACGACGGCGCCGCCGACCACGTCCGAGTGGCCGCCGAGGTACTTGGTCGTGGAGTACGAGACGGCGTCCGCTCCGAGCGACAGCGGCTGCTGCAGGTACGGCGACGCGAAGGTGTTGTCGACGACGACCAGTGCGCCGGCGGCGTGCCCGACCTCGGAGAGCAGCGCGATGTCCGCGATCTTCATGAGCGGGTTCGTCGGCGTCTCGACCCAGAGCACCGTCTTCGCGGGGGCACCCTCGAGCGCTGCGCGGACCCGGTCGACGTCGCTCATGTCGACGACGACGAGCTCGACGCCCCACGGCACGTGCAGGCGGTTCACGAGGCGGTGCGTGCCGCCGTACACGTCGTTGCCCATCACGACGCGGGCGCCCGGCTCGAGGTACGCCCGGAGCAGGGCGTCCTCGGCGGCCAGGCCGGACGCGAACGAGTACGCCGCGACACCGCCGTCGAGGTCGGCGAGCAGGGTCTGCAGGGCGTCCCGCGTCGGGTTGCCGCCGCGGGAGTACTCGTACCCGTTCCGCATGGCGCCCACGCCGTCCTGCACGTAGGTGCTCGTGACGTGGATGGGCGGGATGACGGCGCCGGTCGTGGCGTCGGGCTCCTGGCCGGCGTGGACGGCGCGGGTGGCGAACTCGGTCATGCGCTGGGGTTCCTCGTGGATCGGGGCTGCGGGTCGGTGCTGCGGGTCGGGCGTGGGAGTCTGCTGAGCGGACGTCAATCGGAGAGCGACGTGAGCAGGTCGTGCCGGGTGAGCACGGTGACGGGCTTGCCGTCGTCGACGACGAGCAGCGCGTCGACCGTCTCGAGCGCCCGACGGGCGGCGGTCAGCGACTCGCCGGTACCGATCAGGGGCAGCGGGTCGCCGACGAAGCCGCTCACCGCGTCGGTCATCGCGGCGGCACCGGTGAAGACCTGCTCGAGCAGGTCCTTCTCGGCGACGGCGCCGACGACCTCGCCGATCACGACCGGCGGCTCGGCGCTCAGGACGGGCATCTGCGAGACGCCGTAGGTCGTCATGATCTCCACCACGTCGCGGACGGTGTCCGACGGGTGGGCGTGCACGAGGTCGGGCAGGCGACCGCCCTTGTCCGCGACGACCGAGCCGACCGTGCGGGCGTCGTCGCCGTCGGCGAAGCCGTAGGAGCGCATCCACCGGTCGTTGAAGATCTTGCCGAGGTACCCGCGGCCACCGTCCGGCAGCAGCACCACCACGACGTCGTCCTCGGTCAGGTCGCGTGCGGCACGCAGGGCGGCCACGACGGCCATGCCGCTCGACCCGCCGACGAGCAGGCCCTCCTCGCGCGCGAGCCGCCGCGTCATCGCGAAGGACTCGGCGTCGGTCACGGCGATGATCTCGTCGGGGATCCCCGCGTCGTAGGCACCGGGCCAGAAGTCCTCGCCGACACCCTCGACCAGGTAGGGCCGACCGGTCCCGCCCGAGTAGACGGAGCCCTCGGGGTCGGCTCCCACGATCCGGACGCGGCCGTCGGACGCCTCCTTCAGGAAGCGACCGGTGCCCGAGATGGTGCCGCCGGTGCCGACGCCGGCGACGAAGTGCGTCAGCCGTCCCTCGGTGTCGCGCCAGATCTCCGGGCCGGTCGTCTCGTAGTGGCTGCGCGGGCCGTTCGGGTTCGCGTACTGGTTCGGCTTGTAGGCACCGGGGATCTCCCGCACGAGCCGGTCGGACACCGAGTAGTACGACTCGGGGTGCTCCGGCGGGACCGCGGTCGGCGTCACCACGATCTCGGCGCCGTACGCGGTCAGCACGTTGCGCTTGTCCTCGCCGACCTTGTCCGGCAGCACGAAGACGCAGCGGTACCCGCGCTGCTGGGCGACGAGTGCGAGGCCCACACCGGTGTTGCCCGAGGTCGGTTCGACGATCGTGCCGCCCGGCCGCAGGTCGCCGGAGGCCTCGGCCGCGTCGATGATCCGCGTGGCGATGCGGTCCTTCGACGAGCCGCCCGGGTTGAGGTACTCCACCTTCACCAGGACGGTCGCCCGGATGCCCTCGGTGACACGGTTCAGTCGGACGAGCGGGGTGTCACCGACCAGGTCGACGACGGAGTTCGCGTAACGCACGCGGCAGAGTCTAGGTGGCCGGCCCGGTCGTCGTCTGGGTTGCGACGAAGGATGTCGACGCATCGTTCTGTTGGTGGAAGAGCGAGGCGTAGACGCCGTCGTGCGCGAGCAGCTCGTCGTGGTCGCCCCGCTCGACGATCCGGCCGTGGTCGAGCACGAAGACGACGTCGGCGTCGCGGATCGTCGACAGCCGGTGCGCGATCGCGATCGTGGTGCGCCCCGCCGCTGCCGTGTCGAGCGCGGTCTGCACCACGTGCTCGGAGATCGAGTCGAGCGCGCTCGTGGCCTCGTCGAGCACCAGCACCGGCGGGTCCTTCAGCAGCACGCGCGCGATCGCGATCCGCTGCTTCTCGCCGCCGGACAGCCGGTAGCCGCGCTCCCCCACGACCGTGTCGTAGGCGTCGGGGAACGAGGCGATCGTCTCGTGGATGTTCGCCGCACGGGCGGCACGCTCGAGTTCCTCGTCGGTCGCGTCCGGCTTCGCGTAGCGCAGGTTGTCGCCGATGGAGGCGTGGAACAGGTAGGTCTCCTGGCTGACGATCCCGACGTGGCGCATCAGGTCCTCGTGCTCCAGGTCACGCACGTCGGCTCCGGCGAACCGCACGCTGCCCGACGACGCCTCGTACAGCCGGGGAACCAGGTACGAGATCGTCGTCTTGCCCGCACCGGACGGTCCGACGAAGGCCGCGAACTGGCCGGGCTGCAGCTCGAACGAGACCCCCCGCAGGGTCGGCTCGTCCGGTTGGCCGTCCGGGTACGTGAAGGTGACGTCGTCGAAGGCCACGTGCCCCAGACGCGACTCGTCCACGGGACGGGCGTCGGGGGCGTCGGTGATCGCCGGGCGGAGGTCGAGGTACTCGAAGATCCGGGCGAAGAGCGCACCCGACGTCTGGAGGTCGAGCACCACGCGCAGCAGGCCGACGGTCGGGAAGAGCAACCGCGACTGCACGGTCGTGAACGCGACGATGGTGCCGGCGGTGATCGGGACGTCGCCGATGATCAGGTACGCGGCGACGACGTAGATGACCGCCGGGATGATCGACAGGAAGACCTGGACGATCGCGAAGAACCACTGCCCGGACATCTGCTGCCGGACCTGCAGTTGGATCTGGTTGCGGTTCTCGTCCCCGTAGCGCTGGGTCTCACTGCGCTGCTGGGTGAAGCTCTTGGCGAGCAGGATGCCGGAGACGCTCAGGGCCTCCTGGGTGATCGCGGTCATGTCGGACAGCGACTCCTGCGTCTGCGCGGCGATCCGGGCGCGGACCTGGCCGACCCGGCGCTGGGCGATGACGAGCAGCGGCAGGAGCACGACCGCGACCAGGGTCATCTGCCAGCTGAGCAGCAGCATGGCGACGACGGCCGCGATGACGGTGACCGTGTTGCCCAGCACCGAGGAGATCGTGTTGTTCAGCACGCTCGCGACGCCGCCGACGTCGTTCTGCAGGCGGGACTGGATCACGCCGGTCTTCGTGCGGGTGAAGAACGCGAGCTCCATGCGCTGCAGGTGCGCGAAGAGCCGCATGCGCATCGCGCCCATGACCTTGTTGCCCACCGTCGCCGTCAGCCAGGTCTGCCAGATGCCGACGCCGGCGCTCGCGATCCAGAGCGCGACCATCCCGCCGACCAGCTCGAACAGGACCGGCAGGTCGGGTCGACCCGAGGGCGGGAAGAGCCCGCGGTCGAAGGCCTGCTGGGTGAGCAACGGCGGGATCACCGAGAGCGCCGCCCCGACGAGCACGAGCACGACCGTCAGCACGATGGCGCGTCGGTGCGGGACGAACAGGCCGGCGATGCGTCGGAGCAGGTGCGGGATCCGGGGCGCCTCGGCGTTCGCGGCCTTCTGCGCCTGGACGTCACCGCTGGAGATCCGCCCGCCGCCGCGGGGACCGCCCGGACGCATCCCGTGCCCCATGCTCATGGCACCAACGTATCCCCGGCACCGACTCCGGGCGGCTGCCGTCAGCCCTCGGCGTATTTGACCCCGTTCAGGGGCCGTGCGACCATCGTCCGTCCCCTTCCCCGCGCCGATCACGAGGTCCCATTGACGTCCGCGCCCACCCGCCCCACGTCCCTCCGTCACCAGCTCGCACGCCGCAAGCCGATCGAGCAGCTGCAGGCCGAGGCCGCGGCGGGCGTCGACGGCGAGCCGCTCCGTCGCTCGCTCGGGGTATGGCACCTGACGATGATCAGCGTCGGGGCGACGCTCGGCACCGGCATCCTGGTCGTGCTCGGGACCGCCGTGCCGCTGGCGGGTCCGGCGGTCTGGATCTCCTTCGTGCTCGCCGGCGTGGCCGCGCTGCTGTCCGCGCTGTCGTACGCCGAGATGGCCGGCGCGGTGCCGACCTCGGGGTCGAGCTACTCGTACACGTACGCCACGATGGGCGAGGGCATCGCCTGGGTCTGCGGGTGGTGCCTCGTGCTCGAGTACGCGGTCTCCGTCGCCGCCGTAGCGGTCGGGGCCAGCGAGTACGTCGACGAGACCTTGCGCGTCTTCGGGCTGCACCTGCCCGCGGCGATCGCGGCCCCGCCCGCTGACGGCGGCGTGGTCAACCTGCCGGCCGCGGTGCTCGTGCTCCTCGCGATGGCGGTCCTGCTCCCCGGGGCACGCGAGAGCGCCTGGGTGAACACCCTCATGGTCGTCGTGAAGATCGCCCTGCTGGTGTTCTTCGTCGTCGTCGCCTTCACGGCGTTCTCGTCGCAGAACTTCGCGCCCCTCGCGCCGATGGGCGCAGCCGGGGTGACCGCTGCGGCGTCGCGCCTGTTCTTCTCGTACATCGGGTTCGACGCCGCGTCGACCGCGGGGGAAGAGGCGAAGGACCCCCGCCGCGACCTCCCCCGGGCGATCATCGGCTCGATCGTGATCGTCACGACGCTCTACATCCTCGTCGCGATCGCCGCGATCGGCGCCCGCCCGTGGACGTCGTTCTCGTCGGACGAGGCCTCGCTCGTCCGCATCGTGGTCGAGGTCACCGGGCAGCCGGTCGTCGCGCTCGTCTTCTCGATCGGCGCCGTGATCGCCATCGCCAGCGTCGTGCTCACGGTGCTCTACGGCCAGACCCGCATCCTGCTGACGATGGCCCGCGACGGGATGGTGCCGTCGGTGTTCGGCCGGGTGTCACCACGCACGGGCACCCCGGTGCCGAACACCCTCATCGTGGGCGTCGTCGTCGCCGTCGGCGCAGCACTGGTGCCCCTCGGCGAACTCGCCGACGCGACGAGCATCGGCACGCTGGTGGCCTTCGCCCTGGTGAACGTCTCGGTGATCCTGCTCCGCCGCACCCGCCCGGAGCTCGAGCGTTCGTACCGGGTGCCGCTGTTCCCGGTCGTCCCCGTCCTCGGCACGCTGTGCTGCGTGCTGCTCGCGGTGTTCCTCGGCGCCGGCACCTGGATCGCGTTCGGCCTGTGGATGGTCGCCGGCGCCGTGCTCTACCTGGCCTACGGCCGCCGCCACAGCACCCTGCGCTGACGCGCTCGCGGCCCGCAGGCTGCGCCCGCGGCCGTGCCAGACGACTCCTCCCCAGCTCCTCCAGTACGTCGACGTGTCCACAGGTCGGCGCCCGTCACCGCGCCGCGATGCGCTCGCGGCGAGCATCGTGCTCATGCACGAGCACAGGCGACTACCCACGATCCTCCGCGCGGCACACGGCGACCCCGCTCGAACCCGGGCGCTGCAGCGACATCACGCCGCCGGGCGCCTGGTACGACTGCTGCCCAGCGTGTTCGTGGCGATCGAGGACTGGGAACACCTCTCTCCCGCCGGACGGCACCTCGCACGAGCCCGGGCCGCAGCACCGACCCTGCGACCCGGCTCCGTGTTCTCCGACGTCACCGCGGCGTTGATCCACGGCTGGCCGTGGATCGGCCGCGTCGACGAACGCGTCCACGTCCTGGACCCCGCGGCCCCGGTGATCCAGCACCGCGTCGGTGTGATCCGACACCCCGGCACACCACGGCACGATCCGTCCGATGCCGCGTTCGACGGAGTCCCCGTGACGTCGCTGCTCGAGACGGCTGTCACGCTCATGACGACGGCGGAGCACCACGTCGCGGTCGCGGCAGTGGACGCCGCCGTCCGCTCGGATGACCTCCGGACCGAGCGACACCGGGCCGCCGTCCCCCTGCGACCCGCGCGTGGCTCGGCCCGAGCAGCCGCCGTGCTCCAGGCACTGGACCCGCTCCACGAGTCGGTCGGCGAGTCGTTCGCGTCGGCCCGGTTCGTGGAGCTCGGGCTCCCTGCGTGGACCAGCCAGGCGCAGTTCCGGCATCGTGACGGCTCCGTCGACCGGGTCGACTTCTGGTTCCCGTCACTCGGCGTCGTGATCGAGTTCGACGGCAGGCAGAAGTACGTCGACCCGTCGATGCTGCAGGGGCGTGATCCGGCCGACGTCCTCTGGGCCGAGAAGCGACGCGAGGACCGGATCCGAGCGCTTCCCGCGGTGCGATCGGTCATCCGGGTGACCTGGTGGCACCTCGTCGAGCCGGATCGGCTGCGAGCACTCTTCCGCGCTCACGGCGTGCTGGTGTGACGCCCGACGACTTCGCGCCCTGAGCGACACCTCACGGGCGCCGGTGGCCGTGAGGTGTCGCTGGGCGCGTGAAGTCCCAACGCACCGCGCACGCACCGCGCACGACGAAGGCCGCCGCCCCGAGGGGCAGCGGCCTTCGTGACCGAACGGTCGAGACTACGCGAGCTCGATCGTGGCGCCGGCGGCCTCGAGGGCCTCCTTCGCCTTGTCGGCCGTCTCCTTGTTGACACCCTCGAGGATCTTGGCGTCGGCGGTCTCGACGAGCGCCTTGGCCTCGCCCAGGCCGAGCGACGTGAGGCCACGGACCTCCTTGATGACCTGGATCTTCTTGTCACCGGCGGACTTGAGGACGACGTCGAACTCCGACTTCTCCTCGACCTCCTCGGCGGGGGCAGCAGCGCCACCGGCCGCGGCGACCGCGACGGGGGCAGCAGCGGTGACCTCGAAGACCTCCTCGAACTTCTTCACGAAGTCCGAGAGCTCGATGAGCGTGAGCTCCTTGAAGGCCTCGATGAGCTCGTCCTGCGAAAGCTTCGCCATGATTTTCTCCTACTACTAGCTAGTACGTGTGGTTGATGAACGCGTGCCTGATCAGGCCGCGGACTCCTGCTTCTCGCGGAGGGCGTCCACGGTGCGGACGGCCTGCGAGAGGGGTGCCTGGAACAGGTACGCAGCACCGAACAGCGAGGCCTTGAAGGCGCCGGCGAGCTTGCCGAGCAGCACTTCGCGGGACTCGAGGTCAGCGAGCTTGTCCACCTCGGTCGCGGTGAGCGGGTTACCGTCGAAGTAACCGCCCTTCACCACGAGCTGAGGGTTCGCCTTGGCGAATGCACGCAGCGACTTCGCGACGGCGACGGTGTCACCGTGGACGAAGGCGAGAGCGGACGGACCGGCGAGCTCGTCGTCGAACGACGTGATGCCGGAGTTGTTCGCCGCGATCTTGGTCAGCGTGTTCTTCACCACGGCGTACGTGGCGTGCTCACGGATCGAGTTGCGGAGCTCCTTGAGCTGCGCGACCGTGAGACCGCGGTACTCGGTGAGCAGAACGGCGTTCGAGCTCTGGAATGCTTCCGTGAGCTCGGCGACCGCAGCTTCCTTGTTCGCCATGGTTCTCCTTGGGGTTCTTGCCGGCTAGCCCCTGGTCGCCACACGAAAAAAGCTCCGGCGCAGAGGCTCGGAGCTGCTCCCCCGCGAACGGGAGGAGTTGTTCTGAACACCTGCGCTGGCTACCCCACGAGTGAGGACCTTCGGTCTGTGCGCGAGCGCACAGACGACCGGCGGTCTTTGGCTTCGAAGAAGGTACCACAGGATCCGACGGTGACCAAACGCCGGTCTGGAGGCGCGGTGCGGGCCCGCCCCGCGCCTCCAGACCTTCAGACGGTCACCTCGTCACCCGAGGCGGCCCGCGCACCCGCGTCAGCCGGTCGGGTGGCCGGCAGGTGCACCGTGAACACCGTGTCACCGGGCACGCTCGCGACCGCGACCCGGCCGCCGTGCGCCTGCACGACCGCATCGACGATCGCCAGCCCGAGCCCCGTCGATCCGGCGCTCCTGGACCGCGAGCTGTCCGCCCGCGCGAAGCGTTCGAACAGCTTCGGGAGGAACTCCGGGTCGATCCCCTGCCCGTCGTCCCGGACGGTCAGGTCGACGCCGTCCGGGACGGGGGCGAGGCCCACCGTGATGCGGGTGCCCTCCGGGGTGTGCGTCCGCGCGTTCGTGACCAGGTTGACCACCACCTGGTGCAGGCGGGCGGCGTCGCCGGGGACGACGACCGGTTCCTCGGGCACGTCCACCGCGATGACGTGGTCGGGCGACGCAGCGTGGGCGTCGTTCACCGCGTCGAGCACGAGGCCGGTCAGGTCCACGTCGGCGAACTGCACCTCGCGCCCCTCGTCGAGCCGGGCGAGCAGCAGCAGGTCCTCGACCATGCTCGTCATCCGGAGCGACTCCGACTCGATGCGGCTCATCGCGTAGACGACGTCCTGCGGCAGGTCCGCACCCATCCGCCGGGTGAGCTCGGCGTACCCGCGGACCGACGCGAGGGGTGTGCGGAGCTCGTGCGAGGCGTCGGCGACGAACTGTCGGACCTTCTGCTCCGAGCGCTCCCGGGCCTGCATGGCGTTCCCGATGTGCCCGAGCATGCGGTTGAAGGCGGTGCCGACCCGACCGACCTCGGTCCGTGGGTCGGTGTCGGGCACACGGACGCCGTCGAGGGCGTCGCTGCGCTCCAGGGGCATCCGCGCGACGGACGACGCGGTCTCGGCGACCCGCTCGAGGGGGCGGAGCGACCGACGGACCACTACGGCGGCGACCCCGGTGGCGGCGAGCAGGGCGAGCGCGGTGACCACGAGCACCACGCCGAACAGCTTCCAGACGCTCTCGTAGACCGGTGCCATCGGCAGGCCGACCACCAGGACGGCAGAGCCGAGCGACACGGCGGTGACCCGGTACCGGCCGAGGTCGGTGCCGAGGTCGACCGTGTGCGCTGCACCGTCGACGGTGACGCCGTAGAGCGCGCGGGCGGCCGACGGCGCGACCTGGTCGATGTCACCGTTCTCGTCCAGCACGCTGCCGACGGCCACGTTGCCGTCCAGGAAGTACACGGTGAGCGTGCCTGCCGCCTGACCGCTCGGACGCCCGATCTCGGGTCCCGGCCCGTTCGTCCCCTGTCGCTCGACCGACCGCTGCGCGCGGTTCGTGGCACCCGACAGCTGCTCGTCGATGGCCGACCGCTGGATCGAGAACAGCGCGACGATGCTGCCCGCCCCGATCACCGTGCTGAGCGCGACGACGATGGCGACGATGCTCAGGACGAGGCGCCGACGGAGGGTCACGACGTCGGCTTGATGACGTACCCGACGCCGCGCACCGTGTGGATCATCGGGGTCTCACCGGCGTCGATCTTCTTCCGCAGGTAGGAGATGTAGATCTCGACGACGCTGGACTTGCCGCCGAAGTCGTACGACCAGACCCGGTCGAGGATCTGCGCCTTCGAGAGCACCCGGCGGGGGTTGCGCATGAGGAAGCGGAGCAGCTCGAACTCGGTCGCGGTGAGCTCGATCGGCCGACCGGCGCGGGCCACCTCGTACGACTCCTCGTCCAGCACCAGGTCCCCGACGACGATGCGGGAGTCGCCGGCCTCGGACACCGAGATCTGCGACCGGCGGATCAGCCCGCGGAGCCTGGCCACCACCTCCTCCAGCGAGAACGGCTTCGTGACGTAGTCGTCGCCGCCCGCGGTCAGGCCCGTGACGCGGTCCTCGACGGAGTCCTTCGCGGTGAGGAAGAGCACCGGGGTGTCGTCGTTGTTCTGCCGCAGGCGACCGAGGACCTGCAGGCCGTCGAGGTCGGGCATCATCACGTCGAGCACCATCGCGTCGGGCTTCCACTCGCGTGCCGTCGACAGGGCCTCCTGCCCGCCGTTCGCGCTCTTCACGTCCCAGCCCTCGTAGCGGAGCGCCATCGAGAGCAGGTCGGTGAGGCTGGCCTCGTCGTCCACGACGAGGATGCGCAACGGCGAACCGTCGGCGCGAGTGAGGCGGGGGGCTGCGGCGGTCTGGGAGATGGTCACGTCATCGAGGATCGGTGCGGTTCCTATGAGCCGTCTGTGGAGCCCCCCCTCCCCGCTCTGTGGATCGCCCGACGGACCGCTGCGCCGCTCGGCTGCTCGCACGAGCCGCTCGACGCGGTCCCCGGACGGCCGCACGGCACCGCCGCCGTACGCTCGGCCGCATGCTGCGATCCCCGGCCTGGCCCGAGTCCGCCCGGCAGGTCGACACCGCGCTCGTCGAGGCGTCGGCCGGGAGGACCGGCTCCTCCCCGGCGGATCGTCTCGCCGTCGCGCAGGTGCTCGCCGACACCACCCCGCTGCTGGCCGCGGGGACGGCCGGCCCGGTGTTCGCCACCCTGGCCGCGGTCGCCGCCGCCGACGTCGCGCTCGCCCGCACCGTCGAGCCGCACCTCGACGCCCTCGGCATCCTCGCGCAGGCGGGCGAGTCCGTCCCGTCCGGGTCGGCCTGGGGCGTCTTCGCGGCCGAGGCCCCGGGGCTCCGGGTCACCGCGACGCCGTCGGACGGCAGCGGCGCGGATCCCGGTACCGTCACGCCCGACGGTGCCGTCACGCCCGCCGGCACCGTCGCGGTCGGCCGCGCCGTCGCGGCCGGCGGCGCCGTCGCGGTCGTTGGCGCCGTCAGGCTCGACGGGACGAAGCCCTGGTGCTCGCTCGCGTCCTCGCTCACCCACGCCCTGGTGACGGCACACCTCGGCGAGCAGCGCCAGCTCGTCGCGGTCGACCTCCGCCAGCCCGGGGTGACCGTGCACGACGAGGCCTGGGTCGCCCGCGGGATGCCCGACGTCCCGAGCGGCCCCGTCGACCTCGACGGCGTCGTCGGCACCGCGGTCGGCGCTCCCGGTTGGTACCTGACCCGTCCGGGGTTCGCGTGGGGCGGCATCGGCGTCGCCGCGTGCTGGTGGGGCGGCGCGTCCCGGCTCGGAGCTGCTGCAGGCCGCACTCGGCGCCACCGTCACCGACCTCGCCGACGCCGAGGACGCGCTCGCCACCGCCGCGGCCCGGATCGACGCAGCCGGACCGGACGACGACACCGACTGGTCGTTCGTGGCGCAGGTCACGCGGTCGCGGGTGCGCCGCGCGGTCGACGCGGTGTCGCAGCGCGTCGTCGCGACGCTCGGCCCGGCCCCGCTGACGAGCGACGCCGCGGTCGCGGCCCGCGTCGCCGACCTCGGGCTGTACGTGCTGCAGGACCACGGGGAGCGGGACCTCGCCAGGGTCGGGCGGATCGTCACCGAGCGCGGCGGTGTCGCGTGGTGAGCTTCGACCACCGTGAGCCCGGCACCGACCCGGCAGCGTGGACGGCGTTCCTCCGCTCGGTGCCGGCGGCCCCGGTCGGCCTCCGGGGCGTGGGCGCCGTGGTCGTCGTCGCGCCGCACCCGGACGACGAGACCCTCGGCGCCGGCGGGCTCATCGCGACCGCCGGCGACGCGGGCATCCCCGTGCACGTGCTCCTCGTCACCCGGGGCGAGCGCTCCCACCCCGACTCCCCCACCACGACGCCGGCCGAGCTGGCCCCGCGCCGGTCGGCCGAGTTCCGGGCCGCGCTGCGGGTGCTGCACCCGACCGCCGGCGCCACCGAGCTCGACGTCCCCGACGGCGCGGTGCGCGAGCACGCCGACGTGCTGCGCGCCGCACTCGAGCACCGGCTCGCCGGGGCACCGCGTCCGACCCTCGTCGTCGCGCCGTGGCGCGGGGACGGGCACCGTGACCACCGGGTCGCCGGCGAGGTCGCGGAGCAGGTGGTCGCCGCGATGCCGGGCACCGAACTGCTCGCCTACCCGGTGTGGGCCTGGCACTGGGACGAACCCGCTGCCCGCACCATGCCGTGGGACCGCGCCCGCGCACTCGTCCTCGACCCCGATGTCCGTGACCGGAAGGCTCGGGCGCTGGCCGCGTACCCGTCGCAGACGCTGCCGCTGTCGGACGCGTCGGGTGACGAGGCCATCGTCGACGCCCGCCACGCCGAACACCACCTGCGCGCCGAGGAGTGGCTGTTCGCGCCGCTGCGCTCGCGCTCCCGGGAGTCCTTCGACGCGCACTACGCCCGGAAGCCCGAGGGGTGGGACTTCGAGGGCTCGTGGTACGAGCAGCGGAAGCGTGCCGTCACCCTGGCCGCACTGCCCCGCCCGCGCTTCCGGTCGGCGCTCGAGCTCGGCTGCGCCACCGGGGTGCTCACCGCCGCGCTGACCGAGTTGGCGGACGCGGTGCTCGGCACGGACATCGCGGTCGCTGCGGTCGAGCGTGCGCGCCGCCGGGCTCCGGCCGCGCGCTTCGAGACGGCCGCGTTCCCTGCGGAGTGGCCGGACGGGCGGTGGGACCTCGTCGTCCTGTCCGAGGTCGGCTACTACCTGTCGCCCGACGACCTCGACCGCACCGTGGACCGGGTGCTCGGGTCGCTCGACGACGACGGCGTGCTCGTCGCCTGCCACTGGCGGCACCCCGACGACGACGCGGTGACCGACGGTGACACGGTGGACACCCGGCTCGCCGCCCGGTGGCCGCGGCCCGCGCTCGCGCGGCACGTCGAGGAGGACTTCGTGCTCAGCGTGCTGCCCGGCTCGGCCGTCACCTCGGTCGCCCGTGCCGAGGGGCTCGTCCGGTGAGCGCCGCCCGTGCCGAGGGGCTCGTCCGGTGAGCGCCGCCCGCGTCGACGTGGTCGTCCCCGTGCACGACGAGGAGGGCACGATGCGCGCCGCCCTCGACGCGCTGGCCGCGGCGGTCACGACCCTGCGCACCGCGCACCCGTCGGTCCGGTCCGGCGTCACGCTCGTCCTCGACGGCTGCACCGACGGCACGGCCGGCATCGTCGAGGCAACCCGGCAGACGGACCCGGTCTGGCGGACGGGACGCCTCCGCGTCCAGACCTCGTCGCGCGTCGGCGTGGGCCGTGCCCGGGCGATCGGCACCGCGCACGCCCGGGCGCTGCCCCGCACGGCCGCGCCGGACCGGCACTGGTTCGCCCACACGGACGCCGACTCCCGGGTCCACCCGGACTGGCTCGTCCAGCAGGTGGACGCGCTGCTCGCCGGGGCGCACCTGCTCGTCGGTGCGGTGGTCCCCGACCCGGACGACCTCGACCCCGCCGTGCTCGACCGCTGGCGGGCGGCGCACCCGCCGGGAGCCACGCTCGGGCACGTGCACGGCGCGAACCTCGGCGTGCGCGCGGACGCCGACATCGCACTCGGCGGGTTCGACCCCGTCCCGGAGCACGAGGACGTCCGACTGGTGGAACGGGCGCGGGCGCTCGGGCTCGACGTCCGGGCGACGACCGAGCTGCCGGTGGTCACGAGCGGCCGCTTCGCCGGACGGACCCCCGGCGGCTACGCCGAGCACCTGCGCCGCACGTACGGCGACGCCGGCTGACCCGCGTCGTCCCGGACCTCGACGTGTGCCCCCCGACCGGACCGGCTCAGGCCATGGGGTAGTCGCAGTACGCGAACCAGCGCGAGTCCGGCGACCACGGCGGCACGTTGACCGTCCCCTGGCCGCCGTCGAGCACAACCAGGGTCTCGGGCAGGACGGCGATCCGTGCACCCCGTGCCAGGGCCCCTGGCAGCAGCCGGAGCTCGACCCGGTGGTCGGCGGGGTGGCCCTGCACGCCGGGCTCGTACGACAGGTAGAGCAGGTGCGCGCCGTCCGGGGACAGGTGCGGGAACCAGTCGACCCGGTCTTCGACGGCGATCCGGACCGGGTCCCCCGTACCACCGTCGCCGTCGAGCCGGAGCGCTGCGAGCTGCGCGGTGCCCGGGGTGAAGCGCTCGGTGTTGAACAGGAGTGTCGAGCCGTCCGGGGTGATCGCGCAGCCGTCGTCCGGGTGCTCGTCCCGGGTCAGGAACGTCGTGGCTCCGGACACCGGGTCGACGAGGGCGACGTCGGTCGTCCAGACGCCCTCCGGCGTCCGCTCCCCCACGATCGCCGCGAGCGCCGACCCGTCCGGCGCGATGCCGTGCAGGTAGTACTTCCGCACGACCGGCAGCGCCGCCGGCGTGTCGGTGATGCGCGATGAGGAGCCGCCCTCGGGCAGCGGCACGCGGTACAGCTCGCCGTCCCGGGCGCTCACCACGACGGACTCTCCCGACGGGTCGAGCACGTGGTCGTTGTTGATCTCGTCGACCCCGGGCATCGGCACCGGCACGAGCGCGGTCTCGTCGAGCACGCGGTCGTCGCCGGGCTCCGGGAGCGGCAGCAGCCAGAGGTCACCGTCGCCGTTCAGCACGAGCGTGCGGTCGTCGAGGACGTTCGGCGCCTCGACGAGCACCGTGTCCGACTCGAACACGAGCCGCCTCGTCCGCGAGGCCACGTCGTACACGTGCACCCGACTGGTCTGTCCCGGCAGCAGCTGCCGACCGCGTGTCCCGGTCATCCGTCCATCCTGTCTCATGCGCGAAAGCGACAGATCTCCGGCAACCGTTGCCGCAGATCTGTCGCTTTCGCGGAACTGCTCGAGCGGGAACTGCTCGAGCGGGAAGTGCCGAGCGGGAACCGTCCGAGCGAGCGAGAGCGCTCCGCCTACTTCACCGCGCCCGCGGTCAGGCCGGCCACGAACTGGCGCTGCACGATGAGGAACGCCACCACGACCGGGATCGACACGACGAGCGACGCCGCCATGATCTGGTTCCAGTACACGTTCGTCTGCGTGGAGTACTGCTGCAGACCGTTCGCGAGCAGCTGCCCGTCGCCGTTCGTCATCACCGAGGCGAAGAGGACCTCGCCCCACGCGGTCATGAACGAGTAGATGCCGACCGCGACCAGACCGGGACGGGCCGACGGCAGGATCACCCGGAACAGCGCACCCATCGGACCGGAGCCGTCGACCATCGCGGCCTCGTCGAGCTCCCGCGGGATCGTCTCGAAGTAGCCCGAGAGCATCCAGATCGAGAACGGCAGCGTGAACGTCAGGTAGGTGATGATGAGGCCGAGCCACGACCCGACGAGCTGGATGCCGAGCGCGTTGCCGAGGTTCGTGAAGATGAGGAACAGCGGCAGCAGGAACAGCACACCCGGGAACATCTGGGTGGAGAGCACCGCGGTGGTGAAGGTGCTCTTGCCCCGGAAGTTCCACCGCGAGACACCGTAGGCCGCGAACGTCGCGATGATCAGCGAGAACAGCGTCGCGATCGTGCAGACCACGAGCGAGTTCACGAAGTACTTCGCGAGCGGCACCGTGGACCACATGTCGATGAACGGCTGGAAGGTGATGGTGGTCGGGATCCACGTGAAGTTGTTCTGCACGTCACCGAGCGGCTTCATCGCGGTGGTGATCATCACGTAGAGCGGCACGACCGTGAACAGCGTCAGCAGGACGATCGTGACGACCTTGAAGGACTTGGCGCCCATTGTTTCACGCACGGACGGACCTCCGGTTGGTCACGGCCAGGTAGATGCCCGTGACGATGAGCAGGAAGAGCAGGAGCAGGACGCTCATCGCGGCGCCGGAGCCGAAGTTCCAGGTGATGAACGACGCGTTGTAGATGTGGAAGCTGAGCAGGTCGGCGGCCGGCGGCTGCGCGGTCGAGCCGAACAGCACGTAGGGCGTGTTGAAGTCGTTGAACGTCCAGAGGAACATCACGAGCACGAGCGTCACGTTCACCGGTCGGACCATCGGCAGCGTGATCGAGCGCCACTGGCGGAAGGGCTTCGCGCCGTCCACCGACGCGGCTTCGTACACGTCGTTCGGGACGGACTGCAGCCCGGCCATGAGCATGAGGAACGCGAAGGGCCAGGTCTTCCAGATCGCGACGACCACGACGGACACGAACGCGTTCGAGCCGATCAGCCAGAACGGCCCCTGCCCGCCGAACAGCCCGAGCTGGTCGACGAGGACGTGGTTCACGGCACCCGAGTCCCGCTGGAACATGAACTTCCAGGTGATGATGCCGGCGTACATCGGCAGCGCGTAGGGCACGAGGAACAGCGTGCGGAAGAGCCCGCGTCCCTTGAACGGCTTCTGCAGTGCGACCGCCGCGGCCATGCCGAAGGTCCACGCCAGGGCGACGACGATGATCGTGTAGCCGCAGGTGATGAGGAAGGAGTTGAGGACGCCCTTGCCGATGGCCTGGTCGAAGTCGATGGCGACCGAGTAGTTGCGCAGCCCGGCGAAGGGCGCGGCACCCCAGTTCGCGATGAAGTACTTGGTGAGCTGGACGAACGAGATCCAGATGCCGGTGAGCATCGGCACGATGTGGATCAGCAGCTCGAACAGGACGGCGGGTGCGACGAGCGCGTACGGCAGCCAGTGGCGCTTCGGCTTCCGACCCGGCTGCGGCCCCGACAGGGTCGGGGCCTTCGTACGGGTCAGGTCGATGCGCTCGGAGTCGGGCAGGACCGAGGTGGTCATGGGTGGTGGCCTTCCGGCGATGACGGGATCGGGTGCGTCGTCCGCCGGGCCGTGGCAGCGGCCTGGAGGATCGACCAGCGTGAGCCGATCGGCTCACCCCCGGCGCGGGGCCGGGTGTGGAGGGGCGAGGCCCGGGGCGCGTCCTGCGGACGCACCCCGGGCCTCCCGGCCGATTAACCGACCGACTGCGAGACCTGGTCCTGCGCGGTCTGCAGGGCCGTCTTGATGTCGCTGTCCGACACCGTGCCGCCGGTGGCGATCTTGGCGAACATGTCGTTCATCGCCTTGCCGACCGTCGACTCGAACTGGTCCTCGGCGGGCACCAGCGGGAGCGGCTTCGCCTTGTTGTTGTAGATGTCGAGGAACGTCTTCGTCTGCTCGTCGGTGACCGAGTCGGCAGCGGAGGCGAGCACCGGCAGGGCCGAGTACGGCTTGTCGAGCGTGCTCTGCGTCGACTCGCTCGTCATGAACTTCACGAACTCGAGCGCGCCGTCCTTGTTCTTCGTGTTCTTGAAGATCGACAGGTTGATGCCGGCCGGGAAGGACGCGATGTCCTCCGCGCCCTCGGGTGCCGGGAAGGGCACCACGCCGAACTGGTCAGCGGACATGCCGTTGGACGTGATGGTGGCGTTCGCGTTGTTCTGCGTCAGCATCATCGCGGCCTTCTTGTTCGCGAAGTCCGACACCGCCTGCGTGCCGTTGTCGTACTGAGCGTTCGAGGTGTTGACGACCTTGTCCGACTGCATCAGGTCGAGGTAGCGCTTGATGCCGTCGACGTTCGCCTTCTCGGTGAAGGTCGGCTTGCCGTCCTTGTCGAACCACTCGCCACCGTTCTGCGCCGAGTTGATGAACGCGAAGTGGGCGTTCTCGGTGTAGGACCCACCGGCGATGGTGAAGCCGTACTGGTCGCCCGTGGTGAGCTTCTTGGCGTCCGCCGTCAGCTCCTCCCACGTGGTGGGTGCCTGCAGGCCGGCGTCCTGGAACATCTGCTTGTTGTAGTACAGGCCGTAGGCGAGACCGTAGAGCGGGACGCTCGTGACGGTCTTGCCGGGGGCACCGCCGGTGGAGAGCGCGACCTTGCCGAACTTGTCGGCACCGCCGATCGCCTTCATCTCCGAGTCGCCGAACTCCTGGAAGGCGCCGGTGGCCTGGAGCGAGGTCGCCCAGGTGTTGCCGATGTTCACCACGTCCGGGCCCTGACCCGAGGTGACGGCAGTGGTGATCTTCGTCTGCAGGTCGTTCCAACCGATGACCTGGAGGTTCACCTTGATCCCGGTCTCCTTGGTGAACTTCTCGAGGACGGGGGTGAGCACCTCCTTGTCGTTCTGCAGGGACGTGCCCTGGTTGGACGCCCAGTAGGTGAGCGTCTTCGAGTCGCCGGACGAACCGGACGATCCCGAGGAGCAGGCTGCGAGGCCGGTCACGGTGAGTGCCGCGGCCGCGGTGATGGCCAGTGCGCGGATGGCAGTGCGCATGACTCTCTACTTTCTCGTCGTTGAGGTGGTGCAGGAGGTGGTGCGGTGGTGCTGGTCGTGCTGTCGGGTGCTGCTGTGTGGTGCGGTGTCCCGGCCCCGGTCGACGTCGACCGGGGACGCCGTCCGTCAGGACAGGGTGGACGCCGCGGGGTCCCAGCCCTCGGGGAGGGTCGGGGAGGGTTCGACGGTGCTCTCCACGAGCACGGTCTCACCACGTTCGGCTGCCTCGGCGATGGAGACCATCACGTCGAGGACGTGGAAGGCGAGGGCGCCGGGGACCCGGTTCTCCTCGCCGGCGCGGAGCGAACGGGCCAGGTCGACCACGCCGGTGCCGCGCGAGTACGTCGAACCGACCGCGGGGATCGTCTCGGCCTCTTCGGCACCGTGCGCGTACAGCTCGGTGTCGCCGTCGAACTCGTTCGGGTCCGGGAACACGACCGTGCCGGTCTCCCCCGCGATCTCGACGAAGCCGGTGCGACCGCGGTCCGACTCGAACGAGAACACGCTCTGCGCGCTCCCGCCGTGCTCGAACTGGATGAGCGCGGAGTGGTTCGTCGGGACCTCGACGGGGAACTCGGTGCCCGCCTTCGGGCCGGAGCCGATCGTCCGCGTGGCACGGGCCTTCGACGCGGTGGCGGTGACCTTCGCGACGGGACCGAACGCCTGCACCAGGGTGGTGATGTAGTACGGGCCGATGTCGAACAGCGGTCCGGCTCCGTGTGCGAAGAGGAACTCCGGGCTCGGGTGCCACGACTCCGGGCCGGGGCTCTGGAAGAGCGTCAGGCCGTTGAGCGGGGTGCCGATCCGGCCCTCGCGGACGACGCGGAGCGCGGTCTGGAGCCCTGCGCCGAGGAACGTGTCCGGCGCCACGCTGACGGTCTTGCCCGCGGCACGTGCCGCGTCGCGGAGCTCGGCGGCACTGGCGCGGTCGAGGGCGTAGGGCTTCTCCCCCCAGACGTGCTTGCCGGCGGCGAGGACCTGCAGGGCGACCTCGACGTGCGCGGCGGGGATCGTCAGGTTGACGACGATCTCGATGTCGTCGTCGGCGAGGAGCTGCTCGACCGAGCCGGACCCGGCGACGCCCCACTTCTCGGCCTGGGCGGCGGCACGGGGCTCGTCGATGTCGGCGATGAAGCGGACCTCGACGTCGGGGAACACCGTGAGGTTCGACAGGTACTGGTCCGAGATGACGCCCGCACCGATGACGCCGACACCGACCGGTCCGGTGCGGCGGGCGCCGTCGACGGCGGGAGACGCGGTGGCTGCGGTCGTGTCGGTCATGCCCGGGCCCCCTCGAGGAACGTGTAGGAGTCGGCCACGGCCTGGAACACGTCGCCCTCGTGGTCGTCGAGCTCGACGACGTGCAGGGCGTCGGGCGCCGCGGCGACGATGTCGCGGATCGGCATGACGCCGTTCCCCACGGCGACCTGCTGCTTGTCGTCGTGCGACCCGTCGCCGTCCTTGACGTGCAGGAACTGCACCTTGTCGCCGAGGCGCTGCAGCACGGCCACCGGGTCGTCACCGCCGACCTTCGCCCAGTAGGTGTCGAGCTCGAGCACGACGTCGTCGGACAGCGCGTCCGCGAAGACCTCGTAGGCGCTCACGCCGTCGATGCGGTTCGAGAACTCGAACGCGTGGTTGTGGTACCCGAGCACGAGCCCGTGGTCTGCGGCGCGGGGAGCCAGTGCGCTGAGCTCGCGGGCGATCGCCTCGACGTCCTCGCGGGTCGTCCACCGCGCCTCGTCGATGTGCGGGTCGATCAGGGTGCCGAGACCGACCGTCACGCTGGCATGGAAGATGCGCTCGAGGTCCTGCTCCCCGGCGTCCAGCAGGCGGGCGTGACCGCTCGGGACCTGCAGGCCGGCGGCGGCGAGGGCGTCGCGCAGTTCCTCGGCACGGTCGACGAACCCGAAGGCCTCGACGTTCGTGTAGCCGATGGACGCGATGCGCCGCAGCGTGCCCGGCAGGTCCGCCGAGAGGGCGTCCCGCACCGTGTAGAGCTGGACCGACAGGGGTTGTGTCACCAGGGGTTCTCCTCGTCGAGATGGTGGATCGTCAGTGATCGAGCGTCACACTATGACCGCTTCTGTCGGCGGTCAAGCAAAAGTTGTGTCTCCGTCGACAGTCTTCGTTGCGTGGCGCGTTCGATGTGTGCTTCACTCCCGACATGGTCGACTTCACCCGGACGGCAGCGTCGCCTCCGGTCGGAGCGAGCGAGCTCTTCCAGATCCTCCGCGACGGTGTGCCGCGGACCCGGGCGGAGCTCGCCGCCCTGACGGGACTGGCACGCTCGACGATCGCCGTGCGCCTGGACGCCCTCGTCGACGTGGGGCTCGTGGGTCCCGTCGAGACCGCGGCGTCGACCGGCGGCCGCCCTCCGGCCCAGGTCGCCCTCGTCCCCCGCGCCCGACTCGTCGTCGCCGCGGACCTCGGCGCCTCGCACGGACGTGTCGCCGTCACCGACCTCGTCGGTGCACCGCTCGCGACACGGGAGGCCGCGATCGACATCGCCGCCGGCCCGGTCCCCACGCTCACCTGGCTGGTCGAGACCGTCGACGCACTGCTCGACGAGGTCGGCCGCGCCCGCGACGACGTCGTCGCGATGGGCATCGGCGTGCCCGGTCCCGTCGAGTTCTCCACCGGGCGGCCGGCGAACCCGCCGATCATGCCGGGGTGGGACGGCTTCGACGTCCCCGGGTGGCTGCGGGGTCACCTGTCCGCGCACGTCCTGCTCGACAACGACGTCAACATCGCCGCGCTCGGCGAACGGGCGCACGGCTGGCCGGACGTCGACCACCTGCTCTTCGTGAAGGTGGCGACCGGCATCGGGTCGGGCATCGTCTCCGACGGCCAGCTCCGCCGCGGCGCGCAGGGAACCGCGGGCGACATCGGTCACGTGCGGGTGTCGCGCGCCGGCGACGTCCCGTGCCACTGCGGCAACACCGGCTGCCTCGAGGCGGTCGCCTCCGGTCCCGCCATCGCGCGCGCGCTGCGGGCGAAGGGCCACGACGTGCACACCAGCGGTGACGTCATCGCACTGGTCGAGCGCTCCGAACTCGACGCGATCGGCGCCGTCCGCCAGGCCGGCCGGGACATCGGCGAAGTGCTCGCCACGTGCGTCTCCCTCGTCAACCCGTCGGTGATCGCGCTCGGCGGCTCGATCACACGCGCCGGGGAGCACCTGCTCGCCGGCGTCCGCGAGGTCGTCTACGCCCGCTCGATGCCGCTCGCCACCGAGCACCTCGTGATCGCGCAGTCCCGCGCCGGCTCGGTCGCCGCACTGCAGGGCGCGGCCGCGCTGGCCATCGGCTACGCGCTCTCCCCCGCCGGTGTCGACGAACTCGTCGCCCCCGCGGAGGGACGAGCGCTCGTCTCCTGAGGGCGGACGCCGCGCGCGTCGGTTCGCGCCGTGTCGGCCCGCGGGGTGAGAATCGTCGGGTGACGATCGTGCAGCCCACCCTGTGGGGCGACCTGGACCCCGGCCTGGAGGCTCTCCCCGCCTCCGCCACGCCGGCCGCGTCCGGCGCTCGGTCGGCTGCACGTGCGACCGCTCCCGTCGGGCGGTCCGCCGTGGGTCCGCGCTCCACAGCGGGCGTCCACGACGCGTTCACCGCGCTCCGCGGGCACACCGAACGGATCGTGGCACACTCGTCCGACCGGGTGGCCTGGCTCCGCGCCCGCGCGATGGGGATCACCGCCACCGACGTCGCACGGCTCGCGTCGCTGCGGGCGGTCGAGGCGGTCGTGGCCGAGAAGCGGTACGGCTCCCGGTTCTCCGGGAACGCCTGGACCGAGCACGGCAAGGACCGTGAACCCGTCATCGCCGCCTGGGTCGCTGCCACGCACGGCATCGAGCCGTCCGCGCACCTGTTCCACGCGAGCACGAACCGGGCACACCTCGCCACCCCGGACGGTGTCGGGTACGACGCGTCCGAGCGCCTCGTGCTCGCCGAGATCAAGACCACCGGCAAGGCGTGGCGGAGCATCCCCCGGCACTACCTGCGACAGGTCTGGTGGCAGCAGTACGTCCTCGGTGCTGACCGCACCCTGTTCGTGTGGGAGCGGCACGACGACTTCGTGCCCGTCGCCGACGAGCCGGAGTGCCGCTGGGTCGACCGCGACGACGACCAGATCCGCGGTCTCGTGCAGCTCGCCGACCTGGTGCTCGACAAGCTGCGCGCGTTCCGGGTCTAGACCTTCACGAGTCGCAGCCGACTCATCCCGACCACGAGGACGCCGAGCAACGCGATCGTGACGCCGACACCGATGCAGTACAGCGTGACGACGCCGTAGCCCTGCGACGGGTCCAGGAACGGGTACGGCACCCAGCCGTCCGTCGCACCGCGCACCAGGACGACGAGCGTCCAGACCGCGGGGTAGAGCAGGAACCACCAGATGTGGCGGAAGAGCAGTCGCGCGCGGTCGGAGAACAGCAGCCAGTCGAGCACGGCGTAGAGCGGGATCCACTTGTGCAGCAGGTCGTTCGACCACGGGACCGTGTTCTCGACGGCAGCGCCGACGAGCAGCGTGTTGTAGACGATGCCGGTGGTGGCGATGTAGACCGTCGCTGCGCCACGGAGGACACTCACTCCGAGGTCGGCACGCTTGCGTCGGGCCGCCGCCACGAGGGTGACCGCGAACGCGATGCCGATGAGGATGTTCGACTGGATCGTGAAGTATCCGAAGAAGTTGAACGGGTTGTACGCCGGGAGCGTGGAGCTGACGAGCCACTGGCCGAGCACCGCGGCCACGACAGCGATCACGGTGACGAGCCGGAGGGAGTTGACGAGTGTCCGCACGGTGCCACGCTATCCGGCTGACCGCTCGTGAACGCAGAAGGACCCGCACCGATCCGGTGCGGGTCCTCCGATCCGATCAGTCGATCAGATGGCGTTGACGTCGAGCGGGATGCCCGGTCCGAAGGTCGTCGAGACGGCGCCCTTCGTGATGTAGCGACCCTTCGACGCGGACGGCTTGAGGCGGACGATCTCCTCGAGCGCGGCCGAGATGTTCTCGTCGAGCTGCTCCGGCGTGAACGAGGCCTTGCCGACGACGAAGTGCACGTTGGCGTGCTTGTCGACGCGGAACTCGATCTTGCCGCCCTTGATGTCGTTGACGGCCTGCGCCACGTTCGGGGTCACGGTGCCGGTCTTCGGGTTCGGCATGAGGCCACGCGGGCCGAGCACCTTGCCGAGACGACCGACCTTGCCCATGAGCTCCGGCGTCGCGACGGCGGAGTCGAAGGCGGTGTAGCCCTCGGCCACCTTCGCGATGAGCTCGTCGCCACCGACCTCGTCGGCACCGGCAGCGATCGCGGCCTCGGCCGCAGCGCCCACGGCGAAGACGATGACGCGGGCGGTCTTGCCCGTGCCGTGCGGCAGGATGACCGTGCCGCGGACCATCTGGTCGGCCTTGCGGGGGTCGACGCCGAGCTTCAGCGCGACCTCGACGGTGGAGTCGGTCTTCGCCGAGCCGGTCTCCTTCGCGAGGGCGACGGCCTCGGTCGGGGTGTAGAACTTGTCGGCCTCGATCTTCGCGGCCGCGGCCTGGTAGGCCTTGGACTTCTTCGCCATGGTGTTCTCCTCGCAGAGCTACGTGGTTGACGAGCCGGCGAGGCTCTCCCACGGAAAGGGGTCGGGGTGTGTGGGGCGCTGAGGCTTACGCCTCGACCGTGATGCCCATCGAACGAGCGGTGCCGGCGATGATCTTCGCGGCCTGCTCGATGTCGTTGGCGTTCAGGTCGGCCTGCTTGGTCTCGGCGATCTGACGGACCTGGTCCATCGAGATCTTCGCGACCTTGACCGTGTGCGGGGTCGAGGACCCCTTCTGCACACCCGCGGCCTTCTTGATCAGCTCTGCGGCCGGCGGGGTCTTGAGGACGAACGTGAACGAACGGTCCTCGTAGACGGTGATCTCGACCGGCACGACGTTCCCGCGCTGCGACTCGGTCGCGGCGTTGTACGCCTTGCAGAACTCCATGATGTTCACGCCGTGCTGACCGAGCGCAGGACCGATCGGCGGGGCCGGGTTGGCGGAGCCCGCGTTGATCTGCAGCTTGATGAGGCCCGTGACCTTCTTCTTCGGTGCCATGTTGTGCTTCCTCCTGGAATCGAACGCACGGGGACCCGTGCACTCTCCCGCTGGCCCGGCGGATCCGGACCGCGGTGAAGCCCCGCATGCCACAGCACGCGGGGCCAAACCTCAGTAGTCTACCCGATCGGTCGGACCGGGTCGACGCCCTGGGACGAACTAGAGCTTGGTGACCTGGTCGAAGCTCAGCTCGACCGGGGTCTCACGCTCGAACAGCGAGACGAGGACCGTGAGCTTGCCGCTCTCCGGCTTGATCTCCGAGATCGATCCCGGCAGACCAGCGAACGAGCCCTCCTTGATCGTGATCGTCTCGCCGATCTCGAAGTCGACCTCGGCCTGGGGCTGCGCCTGCGCGGCACCGCCGGACTTCGCGCCGCCCTTGGTGGGCGCGGCCTCGGCGACCTGGACGAGCGACTTCAGCATGCCGAACGCCTCGTCGAAGCGCAGCGGCGTCGGGTTGTGGGCGTTGCCCACGAAGCCGGTGACGCCGGGAGTGTGGCGGACGACCGACCACGAGTCCTCGTTGAGGTCCATGCGGACGAGCACGTACGAGGGGATCCGGACCCGGGTGACCAGCTTGCGCTGCCCGTTCTTGATCTCGACGACGTCCTCCATCGGGACCTCGACCTGGTAGATCGAGTCCTCCATCGACATCGAGATCATGCGGTTCTCGATGTTCGACTTCACGCGGCGCTCGAAGCCCGCGTAGGAGTGGATGACGTACCACTTGCCCGGCTTCATCCGCAGCTCGGCCTTGAAGGCGTCGTACGGGTCGACCTCGGCGGGCTCGTCGTCGGCGTCGAGGGCCTCGTCCGCGGCGAGCGTCTCGTTCGCCTCGGCTGCCGTGGCGTCCTCGAGCTCGGATTCCTCCTCGTCCTCGACGGCCTCGACCGCAGCCTCGGCCTCGTCGGCGGAGTCGATCTCGAGCGCGTCGTCCACGACGGCGTCCGCCTCGGGGTCGCGGGACTCGGCCAGTGCGGTGAGCGTCTCGTCGACGGAGGCGTCGACCGTGCCGTCGTCCGGCTCGTCGCTCAGACCGAGGGAGTCGTCGTCCTCGTCCTCGACGGAGATCGCGCGCTCCTCGGCGGACTCGACCGAACGGCCCTCGGCGGTCTCGACGTCGCCTTCCTGGTTCTCCTCGACCTCGGAGGACTGCTCAGCAGCCGTGGCGAGGTCGATGTCGTCGCGGGAGTAGTCAGACACTGCGGTTCTTTCCGTTCGGTGGTGCGGATCGGGTGAGTGGCCGGAGCGGTTCGCGTCCGTCGCCGTCTCGGGGAGACCGTACTCCTGTCCGTGTCCGGCCAGGTGGACGGACGCGGCCGGCCGCTGTCGGACCGGCCGGTCGACGACGGATCAGACCGTCGGACCGTTGCCGAACACGTAGCCGACCCCGAGACCGAAGACGAAGTCGAGGATCGACACCAGGATCATCATCACGACGACGAAGACGAGCACGACGCCGGTGAAGGTGAAGAGCTCCTTGCGCGTCGGCGTGACGACCTTGCGGAGCTCACCGATGACCTGGCGGATGAAGAGGACGACGGCGGCGATCGGGCCACCACGCTGAGCACGGTCGGCCTTGGCCTTCGCGACGACGTCGTCCGCCGTCGTCTCGATGTCCTTGCTCGCCACCTTCACACCTTCCAGACTTGCAGGGCGGACAGGACTCGAACCTGCAACCTGCGGTTTTGGAGACCGCTGCTCTACCAATTGAGCCACCGCCCTGTGAGGGTCGAGACCCCCTGGCACACGTTCCGTCACCGTTCCGTGCGCCGGTGGTCGAGTGTACGGGAGTCCGTCACACGCTGTCCACTCGGCCGCTCCCCCGGCGTGCCGCGCCGGTAGGCTCGTGGCCGTGAGCACCGCAGCCCCCGGCCCCGAGTCCACCACCCCCGAGCACGCGCAGACCACGATCGACGCGTCCGCCGACCGTCCGCGCATCGCGTCGCGCATCGCCGCGATCGCGGAGTCCGCGACCCTGAAGGTCGATGCCAAGGCGAAGGCGCTGAAGGCCGCCGGCCGCCCGGTGATCTCGTTCGCCGCGGGTGAGCCGGACTTCGCGACGCCCCAGCACGTCGTCGACGCGGCCGTCCTGGCCGTGCAGGACCCCGCGAACCACCGCTACACGCCCGCGACGGGTCTGCCCGAGCTGAAGCGGGCAATCGCCGAGAAGACCGCTCGCGAGTCCGGCACCACGGTCGACCCGTCGCAGGTCATCGTCACCAACGGCGGCAAGCAGGCCGTCTACCAGGCCTTCCAGACGATCGTGGACCAGGGCGACGAGGTCCTCCTCCCGGCCCCGTACTGGACCACCTACCCCGAGGCGATCCGCCTGGCCGGCGGCACCCCGGTCGAGGTCTTCGCCGGCAGCGAGCAGGACTACCTCGTCACGGTGGAGCAGCTCGAGGCGGCCCGCACGCCGCAGACCAAGGCGCTGCTGTTCTGCTCGCCCTCGAACCCCACCGGCTCGGTGTACTCGGCCGAGCAGACGAGGGCCATCGGCGAGTGGGCGCTCGAGCACGGCATCTGGGTCCTCAGCGACGAGATCTACCAGGACCTGGTCTACGACGACGTCACCTTCACGGGCATCCTCGACGCCGTGCCGGCCCTGGCGGACACGACGATCCTGGTCAACGGCGTCGCCAAGACCTACGCCATGACCGGATGGCGGGTCGGGTGGTTCATCGGCCCGGCCGACGCGGTGAAGGCCGCGTCGAACCTGCAGTCACACCTGTCGTCCAACGTCGCGAACGTGTCGCAGCGTGCGGCGATCGCGGCGCTCACCGGCCCACAGGAGCCCGTGCAGGCGATGCGCGAGGCGTTCGACCGCCGCCGCCGCGCGATCGTCGACGGGCTCAACGCGATCCCCGGCTTCGTCACGCCGACGCCGAAGGGTGCCTTCTACGTCTACCCCGACGTCACGGCACTGCTCGGCCGCGAGTGGGCGGGCTCGACCCCGACGACGACGCTCGAGCTCGCGGACCTGATCCTCGAGCACGCCGAGGTCGCGGTCGTGCCGGGCGAGGCCTTCGGTCCCTCCGGCTACATCCGCATGTCGTACGCGCTGGGCGACGACGACATCGCCGAGGGTGTCCGGCGCCTGACCGAGTTCTTCTCGGCGTAGACGGGGAACGACGAACGGCCCACCTCGACGAGGTGGGCCGTTCGTCGTCCTGGAGGGCCGGCGTGCGTCCGGTGATCAGCTCGCGGCGAGCAGGTCCCCCACGACGACCGGCTCCGGGACCAGCGAGACCCCGAAGCGGTTCAGGACGGTCACCTGCACGTACCGCGCGAGCTCGGCCACCTGGGCGGCGGACGCCCCGCCGCGGTTCGTCAACGCGAGGGTGTGCTTCGACGAGATCGCGGCCTGCGACCCGGGGACCGCGTACCCGCGGTGCACCCCGGCGTGCTCGATGAGCCACGCGGCGCTGAGCTTCACGTCGTCGCCGGCCGGCCACCGCGGCGCGTCGGCGGGGAGCGTCTCGGCGAACGCCGCGGACACGATGGGGTTCGTGAAGAAGGACCCGGCGCTCCAGGTGTCCGGGTCGGCGTCGTCGAGCACCATGCCCTTCGAGGCCCGGAGCCGCAGCACGGTCTCGCGGATCGTCATCGGCGCGACCGGGGTGCCGAGGTCGACACCGAGCGAGCCGGCGAGCTGGGCGTAACGGACCGGGACACCCTGGTCGACGGTCGTGCCGAGGCGGAACTCGACCGTCAGCACCACGCCCCGGCGCCCGTGCTTGAGCGTCGAGGTGCGGTAGCCGAGCGCCAGCTCGGCGGCGTCCACCCACGCGCGCTCCCCCGTCGACGCGTCGAGGAACTCGATGCGGGCGAGCACGTCGGAGAGCTCGACCCCGTAGGCGCCGATGTTCTGCACGGGGGCGGCACCGACCGTGCCCGGGATGCCGCTCAGGGCCTCCAGGCCGGTCCAGCCGTTCTCGACGGTCGTCGCCACGAACCGGTCCCACGGCTCGCCGGCCGCGACGCGGACGGTGACGCCGTCCACGTCCGGTTCGGCGTCGACGCCGTGCGTGCGGACGAGGACGACGGTGCCGGCAAAGCCGTCGTCGGCCACGAGCAGGTTGCTGCCGCCGCCGACAACGAGCCACTCGTCGTCCTGCCACGCGGTCTGCGCGTGCGTCACGAGCTCGTCGGTCGTGTCCGCGACCAGGAGGGTGGCCGCGGGGCCACCGACCCGGAACGTCGTGAGGTCGGCCAGTCGCGTCTCCACGGTCAGCGGAACACCACCGTGACCTGCGCCTTGCCGAGCACGGTCTGCCCGGCGGCGGTCACGGTGAGGTCGATGCGCTGCGGACGGCCCTGGTCGTCGACCGTGCCGACCTTGGCGACCACGCCGACGGTCGCACCCTGTTCCGGGTCGACGATGACCGGGCGGGTGAAGCGGACGCCGTAGCGCTGGACCCACCCGCGGTCGCCGAGCCACTCGGCGACGGGCTGGACGGCGAGGCCCATGGTGAGCATGCCGTGCGCGAGCACGCCGGGGAGGCCGACGGACGCGGCGACGTCGTCGCGGTAGTGGATCGGGTTGAAGTCCCCCGACGCACCGGCGTAGCGGACGAGCGCGTCGCGGGTCAGGTGGACCTCGCGCTCGGCGACGACGGCGCCGACCTCGAGCGCGGTGGCGGGTGCGGTGGTCATGCGTCGTCTCCTCGGACCACGAGGGTGGAGGTCGCGGTGACGACGTGCTCCCCCGAGGCGTCCTGCATCGTGCTCTCGGCGGTCACCATGGCGTTCCCGCCCAGGGTCTTCACGCTCGTGACGGTGAGCGTGGCGGTCAACTCGTCGCCGGCCACGATCGGCCGGTCGTACGTGAAGGACTGCTCGCCGTGCACGACACGGGAGAAGTCGATGCCGGCGTCCGGCTCGGCCAGGAGCTGCGCGAGCGTGGCCTCCTGCACGACGACGGCGAAGGTCGGCGGTGCGACCACGTCGGCGTACCCGGCGGCGCGGGCGGCGTCCGGCTCGTGGTGGATCGGGTTCGTCGCGAACACGGCGCGCGCGAACTCGCGCACCTTCTCGCGACCGACCAGGTAGGGCTGGGCCGGCGGGAACGTCCTGCCGACGAGCTCGGGGTTCACTGACACGGTCGCGAGTCTACCGAGCACCCTCGACACACGGTCCTTCGATGAGGATGATTCGGCTATGCTCGGCGCACGGTGTCCGGGGGGACGCCGACGGCACGACTCCGGGGACGGGGAGGGATCGATGGAGCACACGACCGAGTACGCGGTCCACACGGGGGACCGGTGCACCGCGATGGAGGTCGCCGGCGCGGCGCTCCGCCAGGCGGGACACCGGGTGGAGTCGACGGGTGGCACGATCACCGCGACGACCGGCAACCGCCTGCTGACGATCCTGCTCGGCGCACTCGTGCACCCGTCCCGGGAGTTCCGACGCTACGAGCTCTCGACGACCGTCACGGGGACGTCGACCACGCTCACGCTCCGGCACGCGCACCACGTCACGGCGGTGTCCGGCGGGAGCATCGGGGCAGGACGTCGGCGGAGCGCCTGGCAGCAGGTGGAGGCGACGCTCGAGCGGGCGCTCCGGGCCGCCGGCGTGCTGACCGCTCCCCCGCGCTGAACCGCGGGCGGCCCAGGTGCACCTGGTCGGGAGGTGCGTACCTGGTCGGGAGGCGCGTACCTGGTCGGAAGGTGCGTACCTGGTACGGCCGATCGACCAGGGATGCCCGATCGCACCGGGTACACCACCCATGGCGGGGAGGAGCGGGCGCGCAGACCGCGCGGCACGCCGATTCCGGTGGCCCGATGTCCCGGTGTCCCGGTGGCCCAGGAACGACGAAAGCCCGGCGATCTGGCCGCCGGGCCTGTGGTAGCGAGGACGGGACTTGAACCCGTGACCCCACGATTATGAGTCGTGTGCTCTAACCAACTGAGCTACCCCGCCAGAGATCCGGAGCGACTACCGCTCCGGGTCGGAGCCCCGAGTCAGGATTGAACTGACGACCCCTTCCTTACCATGGAAGTGCTCTACCACTGAGCTATCGGGGCGAGTGCCGCTCGGCGGCACCAGACGAGCGTAGCAGACGTGCGGCGGTGGTCGGGAACCGGACGCGACGCCCGGGCGTGCCGCCGCTCCACCGCTAGTTCGCGTTCGCGCGGAGCCAGGCGAGCGGGTCCACCGGGACGCCGCCGACGTGGATCTCCAGGTGCAGGTGGGGTCCGGTCGAGTTGCCGGTCGAGCCGACCTCGCCGAGCTCGTCCCCCACGGCGACCTCCTGGCCGGTGACGACCTTGAACGTGCCGTCCTTCATGTGCCCGTAGACGCTGACGAACTGCTTGCCGTCGACGTCGTGCTGCACCCAGACGTCGTTGCCGAACCCGCCGTCGTGCGCCTGCACCTTGATCACGGTGCCCGCCGCGACGGAGCGGATCGGGGTGCCCTCGCCCGGGGCGAAGTCGACGCCCATGTGGTTCGTCGAGCAGAACGAGCAGCCCTCGACCTGGCGGCCGCCGAAGCCCGACGTGATCGGCACGCCCGTCAGGAACGGCCACTGGATGGACCCGTTCGGGTCGTTCGTGAAGGTCGACGCGTCCACGTTCTTGTACTGCGTGGCGGACGTGACCGAGTACTGGTCGCGGGTGGTCTCCGCATCGGCGGCACCGTCACCCACGCTGAGCGACTGACCGTCGCCTGCGGCAGTGGCCCGGGCCGTGGTGCTGTCCGCCTGCGGGACCCAGAGCGCCTGAGCCGGCAGCGACGTCGAGACGACCAGGCCGGCGGCGAAGAGCAGCGCCCCGACCGCCGTGACGCGCGAGGCGTTCCGCCGGAGGGCGTCACCGCGCGCGACGCCCGCCACGACCGCCGGCGTCGGCGCACTGCCGATGTGCCGGGTCGCGCGGTCGACACGCGCGGAGGAGGCCGTCCGCCGGTCGCGGACGCGGCCGGTCTGCGACGCACGACCGCCGCGGGACGACGGGGCGGTCACGGAGCGCTGCGCGACCGACGGGCGGACCGGCTCGACGACCGGGGTGGGCGCGCGCGAGGCGTCCACCGCGGGCGCCACGTCCGGTGACGCGGGGGCGGGCGGGGTCACCGCACCCGCTGACGGCGCGGGCAGGACGGGTGAGCTCGGCGCGAGGTCGATGGGCGACACCGGGGCCGCCGGCGTCGTGGGTGCGACGAGCTCGTCGAACGACGGCCCGGCGACGGACCCGGGGACCGCCGCCGTCGCCTGCACCGCAGGACGGACCTCCGTCGCAGCGGCACGACGCTCGGCCTCGATGCGTGCGCGTCGCGTCAGGTGCACGACCGGTTCGGTCGCGGTCTCGGGGCGGGTGGGCGTCGTCGCGGTCGGCTGTGAGGCGTGGGGCATGTGTTCGGGGCTGATCCTGATCGGGGCACGAGGCGCTCGTTGGTAACGAGCAGGTAACGGGACTGCAGCACGCTAGCAGGGGCCGTCCCGCGCCGCCAGTCGCGTGCACGACCGTGCAGGGCACGCAGCACAGGCTCCGCCCGGCGGTCAGCCCCCGAGCACCGCGGACTCGAGCCCGCGCACGAGGGCCTCGAGCTCGTCCGCGACCGCAGGCGCGGCGAACAGGAAGGACCGCGTGCCGCCGGCCTCCCAGATCCGGACGTCGGCCCCGGCCTCGGCCGCGACGAGCGACCCGGCCGCCATGTCCCACGGGTTGATCCCGCGCTCGTAGTAGGCGTCGACGGTGCCGGCGCCGACCGCACAGCAGTCGAGCGACGCGGCTCCGGCACGCCGGACGTCCCGGACCTCGCCGATCAGACCGGCGAGCACCGCAACCTGCTCACGACGGCGGTCCGCGGTGTAGCCGAAGCCCGTCGCGACGAGCGCCTCGGCGAGCGATGCGGGCGCGGACACCCGGAGCGGGACCCCGTCGCGCGTCGCGCCCTCGCCGGCCACCGCGCGGTACACCGTGCCCGTCGCCGGCGCCACGACGATGCCCGCGAGCGCCTCCCACTGCGTCGGGTCCGCACTCCCCCGGACGACGCCGATGCTCACCCCGTACTGCTCGCTGCCGTACAGGTAGTTGACCGTGCCGTCGATGGGGTCGACCACCCACGTGATGCCCGACGAGCCGGTGCCCGCGCCGGACTCCTCACCGAGGAAGCCGTCGTCGGGTCGGGCCTCGGCGATCCGGGCACGGACGAGTGACTCGACCTCGCGGTCGGCCGCCGTCACGACGTCGACGATGCTCGACTTCCGGTCGGCGACCTCGACACCCTCCGCACGTCGGCGCGCGGCGAGGGCGGCTGCCTCTCGGGCGATCGACTCGGCGAGGTCGGCGAACTGAGCTGGGCTGAGCGTGTCGGGCATGCCCCCAAGCCTGCCGGATCGCGACCAGGAAGGCCGCAAGCCCGAGACCGGCGCGAGCAACGGCACCGGCCCGGGAACGGCAACAGCCCCGTCCGATCCGGACGGGGCTGTTTGTCTTGTGCTGTCTGCTGTGGCAAGTGAGGGATTCGAACCCCCGAAGGCTACGCCGGCTGATTTACAGTCAGATCCCTTTGGCCGCTTGGGTAACTTGCCGTGTGCGCACCCGGCCGGTGTGGTCACCAACCGAAGGCGCGCTGAAGAGCATACCGGACTCCGGAGGGTGCTCGTGACCACCGAACCGGGACCGCGCCGCGCCGTTAGGCTGTCCGGCATGGCAGACAGTTCCTTCGACGTGGTCAGCAAGGTCGACAAGATGGAGGCGGAGAACGCCCTCAACCAGGCCGCCAAGGAGATCGAGCAGCGGTACGACTTCAAGGGCGCCGACGCGTCGATCGCGTTCAGCGGCGAGGACGTCCTCATCAAGGCGAACTCCGAGGAGCGCGCGAAGGCCGTCCTCGACGTGCTGCAGAGCAAGGCGATCAAGCGGAACATCTCGCTGAAGAGCCTGGACGCCGGCGACCCCTACCCCTCGGGCAAGGAGTACCGCATCGAGGTGAAGTTCAAGAACGGCATCGAGCAGGACGTCGCGAAGAAGATCGGTGCGTTCCTCCGTGCGAACGCCCCGAAGAGCGTGAAGAGCCAGATCCAGGGTGACGAGCTCCGCGTCTCCTCGAAGAGCCGCGACGACCTCCAGAACACGATCCAGCTCCTCAAGGGTGAAGAGTTCGACGTGCCGCTGCAGTTCATCAACTTCCGCTAGCGCCGCACCCCGTGGAGCACTGGCTCGGCGTCGCGGTCACCGTCCTCCTGGTCCTGCTGGACCTGGCGATCCGCGTCTTCTCGATCATCTACGTCCCCTACAACCGGAAGCCGCAGACCGCGACGGCCTGGCTGCTCGCGATCTTCCTGATCCCGTACATCGGGTTCATCGTCTTCCTCGTCATCGGGTCGACGAAGCTGCCGAAGGCACGTCGCGAGAAGCAGACCGAGATCAACGCGTACATCCTCGAGCAGACCGAGGGCATCGAACGGGTGCGCCGCGACCACCCCTGGCCGCCGTGGCTCGAGAGCGTGACGACGCTGAACCGCGAGCTCGGCGCGATGCCGCTCGTCGGCGGCAACTCCGCGGAGCTCTACCCCGACTCGTACGAGTCGGTGCAGGAGATGACCCGCGCGATCGACCAGTCGCGGCGCTTCGTGCACGTCGAGTTCTACATCGCGACGCTCGACGACACGACGCGGCCGTACTTCGAGGCCCTCGCCCGGGCGCAGGCCCGCGGCGTCACGGTCCGGTTCCTGCTCGACCACTGGGCGAGCCGCGGGTACCCGGGCTACAAGGACACGCTCGCGTTCCTCGACCGGGCGAACATCGAGTGGCACCTCATGCTCCCGCTGCAGCCGCTGCAGGGGAAGTTCCAGCGCCCCGACCTGCGCAACCACCGGAAGATCATGGTGGTCGACGGCTCGGTCGCGTTCACCGGGTCGCAGAACCTGATCGACCCGTCGTACGACCTGAAGTCGCACATCGAGAAGGGCATGGTCTACAAGGACCTGTTCGCCCGCTTCGAGGGGCCGGTCGTCGCGGGGCTCAACGCGCTGTTCGTGACGGACTGGTACAGCGAGACCGACGAGCTCCTGCTCCGCGAGAGCGACCCGGTCCAGCGGGCCGACCGCGGCGACGCGCTCGACTGCCAGGTCGTGCCGTCCGGGCCCGGGTTCGACGGCGAGAACAACCTGCGCCTCTTCAACGCGCTGCTGTACTCCGCGCAGGAGAAGGTCTCGATCACCTCGCCCTACTTCGTCCCCGACGACTCGATGCTCTACGCGATCACGACCACCGCCCAGCGCGGGGTCGCGGTCGAGCTCTTCGTCGGCGAGATGGGCGACCACGCGATGACGTGGCACGCGCAGCGCTCGTACTACGAGGAACTCCTCCGCGCCGGCGTGCGGATCTGGCTCTACCGCGCCCCGACGATCCTGCACGCGAAGCACTTCACCATCGACGACGACGTGTCGGTCATCGGGTCCAGCAACATGGACATGCGGTCCTTCAGCCTGAACCTCGAGGTCTCCGTGATGGTGCGCGGCCGCCGCTTCGTCGACGCGCTCCGCGGGGTGCAGGACGCGTACAAGGACGCGTCGTTCGAGCTCACGCTGGACGCGTGGCTCGAGCGCCCGCGTCGGTCGCAGGTCCTCGACAACGTCGCGCGGCTCACCGCCGCCCTGCAGTAGGTCCCCGGCAGGGAGGCGCGGCGCCCGTCGTCAGCGTGCGGCCGGTACCAGACGGGTGAGGCGCGCGACCAGGCGCTCGAGCGGACCGCTCCCGAGGAACGCACGCCACAGCATCGCGACGAGCACCGACCCGATCGCGAACCACGCCCACACCGTCCCGGACTGCGGGTACTCCGGCAGCAGCGCGATCACCACCAGGTGCCCCGCGTAGACCGTCAGCGGCATCGACCCGACCGCCGCGAGCGGGAACGCGATCCGCGCGGCGGCCCGACCACGACCGTCGAACACCAGCGTGCACAGGGCGACCACCGCCACCGCGACCCCGGCGGTCCCGACGACGTCGACGACCGACGACGAGTGGTCGCGCGGGGACAGCAGCAGCTGCGCGAGGGCCGACGCTCCCCCGCTGCCGTCCGGCGCCCACGGCACCCCAGGGAACGCCTCGAAGACGGCGCCGGGCGGGACCGGCGCCAGGACGTTCCCGAGCACGTAGGCGACGACGCCGACCAGCACGCCGGACGCGAGGAGCGCGACCTGCGCACGCCGCGCCTCCAGACCGACCCTGGCGACCGCGAGCCCGACCAGGACGTACGCCAGGAACGTGACCACGGGGTAGACGAGTCCGAGCTGGACCTCCCACATCCCGGCGCCCGCGTACAGCGGGACGACCGCGAGCGCGACGACCGGCGACAGCAGCGCGCACACCGCGGCGGCCACGAGCAGCCCGACCGGCCGCCACCGGAGCACCGGGAGCACGAGCAGGAACAGCACACCGTACGTGGGCAGGATCACGTAGACCGGCGTGCCGAGGGCCATCAGCAGGAGCCCGACGGCGACCACCGCCACCGCCCGGATCGCGAGCCGTGCCCGGATCCGTCCGATCGCCGGGGGTCCGGGCGGGTCCGTCCGACCGCTCGTCAGGCCGATCGAGACGCCTGCCAGCACGGCGAACAGGGTCGACGGCCGCCCGTGCGCCACGGCGGACCACGTGGCGGGATCGCTCCAGTCGACCTCGTCCGCGATGCCGCCGACGTGGGCGGCCATCATCCCGAGGAGCGCGAGCGCCCGCGCGACGTCGACGCCCTGCAGGCGACCGGGCGCGACGAGCACGCCCCGCATCGCGGCGGGCGGTGCGGGGCGTGCGGCGGTCATCGTGCGACGATCAGATCGTCGGCGACGAGACGCGTCGGAGCGAGACGTCGACCATCTCGTCGCGGGGCACGACCTTGATGCGCTCACGGCCCTCCGCGGCGCCCAGGGCCTGCTCGTGCTCGTCCAGCGCGTGCCAGCCGTCGAGGTCCGTGTACTCCACCCCGCGCTCGCGGAGCAGTGCCGGGACCGCCTCGGGCGCCGGGTCGGCCGGGGTCCACCACGACGCCTGGTCGTTGACGATGTGCTGGACGGTCTCCATCGCGTCGGACTTCGTGTGCCCGATCAGGCCGACCGGGCCGCGCTTGATCCAGCCCGTGGCGTAGACGCCGGGGACGGGCGAGCCGTCCTCGTCGAGCACCTGGCCCTCGCGGTTCGGGATCACGCCGGTCGTCTCGTCGAAGGGCACGCCGGGCAGCGGGGAGCCGAAGTAGCCGACCGCGCGGTAGACGGCCTGCACGGCGAGCTCGCGGATCTCCCCCGTGCCCTCGACGCCGCCCTCGCCGTTCGGCCGGGTACGCTCGTAGCGCAGCGCCGTGACGTGGCCGTCCTCGCCGACGATCTCGACGGGCTTGGCCCAGAAGTGCAGGTGGAGCCGCCGGCTGGCCTGCCCGACCTCGCGCGTGCGCCACTGCTCCAGGACACGGTTCATCACCATGACCTGCTTGTTGGTCTGGATCGCGGTGAGCGACGCCTCGTCGTGGTCGAAGTCCTCGTCGTACACGACCATGTCGACGTCGCGGAGTTCGCCGAGCTCACGGAGCTCCAGCGGCGTGAACTTCACCTGCGCCGGACCGCGTCGGCCGAAGACGTGCACGTCGGTCACCGGGGAGTCCTTGAGGCCCTCGTACACGTTCGCCGGGATCTCGGTCGGCAGCAGGTCGTCCGCGTGCTTCGCGAGGATGCGCGACACGTCGAGCGCGACGTTGCCGTTGCCGATCACCGCGACGCTCGACGCCGTCAGCGGCCAGGTGCGCGGCACGTCCGGGTGCCCGTCGAACCAGCTGACGAAGTCGGCCGCACCGTAGGAGCCGTCGAGGTCGATGCCGGGGACGTCGAGCTCGGCGTCCTTGATCGCGCCGGTCGAGAAGAGCACCGCGTGGTAGTGCTGCTTGAGGTCGTCCATCGTGATGTCACGGCCGAACCGCACGTTGCCGAACAGCCGGACGACACCGCGGTCGAGCACGTCGCGCAGCGCGTTCACGATGCCCTTGATGCGCGGGTGGTCCGGGGCGACGCCGTAGCGGACCAGCCCGTAGGGTGCGGGCAGCTGTTCGAAGAGGTCGATCGACACGTCGGTGCCGTGCGCCTCGCGCAGCAGGATGTCCGCGGCGTAGATGCCGGCGGGACCGGCGCCGACGATGGCGATTCGGAGGGTGGGCACTGATGTCTCCAGTTCGTTCGGTCGGGGCGCTCCCGGGCGGCGGCGCGCCTCCCGGTTCAGCGGCTGCGCTCGACGACGGACTCGGCGAACCGCGTCAGTGCGCGCTTCACGGTGCCGTCGGGCAGCGGTTCCAGGGCTGCGACCGCCTCCTCCGCCCAGCGGACGGCGACGGCGCGGGTCGCGGTGGTCGCCTCGTGCTCGCGGAGCGCGGTGACGGCCGACTGGTAGGGCGCGGAGTCCACGGCGTCGTCGGGGGCGTCCTTGACGTCGTGCTCGATGCGGACGAGCAGCGCGGCCGCACCGTCGTCACCGGCGGCGAGGCGCCGGAGCTGCAGCAGGGGCAGCGTGTCGACGCCGGCGCGCAGGTCGTTCCCGGCGATCTTGCCGGTGCGGTCCTTCGCGGGGGCGAGGTCGATGACGTCGTCCACGAGCTGGAAGGCAACGCCCACCTTCTCGCCGAAGGTGCCGACGGCGTCGAGGTAGGCACGGTCGGCGCCGGAGAACATCACGCCCGCGCGGGCGGCGGTGGCGATCAGCGACCCGGTCTTGTCGCTGAGCACCTGGATGTAGTGCTCGACGGGGTCGTCGTCGGGCTGTGGTCCGGTCGTCTCGTGCAGCTGTCCCATGCAGAGCCGCTGGAAGGTCTCCGCCTGCATGCGGATGCCCTCGGTGCCGAGGTCGGCGGTGATCAGGCTGGCCCGTGCGAACAGTAGGTCACCCGTCAGGATCGCGACGTTGTTGCCGTAGGTCACGTGCGCGGCGGGCACCCCGCGACGGACCGGCGCCTCGTCCATGACGTCGTCGTGGTACAGCGACGCCAGGTGCGTGGTCTCGATGCTCACCGCGGCCTTCACCACGGCGTCCGTCACGCCGTTGCCCAGCTGCGCGATGAGCAGGGTCAGGGTCGGCCGGATGCGCTTGCCGCCCGCCGAGAGCAGGTAGCGACTCGTGGTGTCCGCCAGCGTGTCGGTCGACCGCATGGCCTCCTCGAGGCCCTGTTCGACGAGCTCGAGCCCGTCGTCCACGGCGCTGATGAAGCGCCGCTCGGACGGGGTCGCGAACAACCGCTCGCCGATGCCCAGCGAGGCGCGGAGGCTCGGTGCGCGACGTGCGACCGGGACGCTCGGGTTCAAGTGCTGCTCCGTGTTCGGGGTCGGGTGACCGGTCAGGCGTCGCCGGGTTCGACGCTCGGCTGCTCGCCGGTGTGCTGGTGCTCGCGACGTGCCTTCGCCCGACGGGCGACGGACTCGCGGACCTCGCCCGCGACGGGCTTGCGGCCGCGGTGCAGCGCGACGATGCCGGCGGTGAGGTTGCGGTGCGCGACCATCGTGAAGCCGACGCCGCGGAGCCACTGGCTGAGGACCTGCTGGTCCGGCCACGCCTCGATCGACTCGGCCAGGTAGCGGTAGGCCGCCGGGTTGCTGCTCGACAGCCGCGCGATGCCCGGGAGCACGCGCTTGAGGTACGCGCCGTACCCGAAGCGCAGCAACGCCATCGGGGGCGTGGAGAACTCGCAGATGACGAGTCGGCCGCCCGGCTTCAACACCCGGAGCATCTCCGTGATCGCCTGCATGGGGTCGTTGACGTTGCGGAGCCCGAAGGAGATCGTGACCGCGTCGAACGTGTCGTCGTCGAAGGGCAGGTGCTCGGCGTCGCCCTCGACGAACGTGATCTCGGGGTGTCGCTCGCGCCCGACGGCGATCATGCCCGCCGACAGGTCGAGCGCCGTGACGTCCGCCCCCTTCTTCGCCAGGGCGGCCGCGCTCGTCCCGGTCCCCGCGGCGATGTCCAGCACCTTCTCGCCCTGCTGGGGGTCGACCGCTCGGACCGTCGCGACGCGCCACAGCGGGGCGTTGCCCGCCGACAGGATGTCGTTCGTGAGGTCGTACTTCGCGGCGACGTCGTCGAACATGGCCGCCACCTCGTCCGGCCGCTTGCTCAGGTCCGCTCTGCTCACCGCACCATCCTAGAGGGCGTGGCTCCCCGCTGCCCGGACGCCCGGCCGCGGTCAGCCGAGCCGCCCGGCCGCGGTCAGCCGAACCGTTCGGCCGCGGTCAGCCGAGCCGCCGCGGTACCGACCCCACGGCCGCCGGACGGACCCCGGTCGGCCGCGCGCGTACGATCGGGGCGTGACCCGAACCACCACGGCGGCCCCCACGCTCACGGTCTCGACCCGGATCCTCGACGACCCGGGGGACGTCCTCCGCCACACCCTCCGGGACGCACCGCTGGCGTTCGTCCGGAGCGGGGACGGCATCGTCGGGATCGGTGAGGCGGCGCGGTTCACGTTCTCCGGCCCCGACCGGATGCGGCAGGCGTCCGCGGTCTGGCGCGAGCTCGTGCAGGGTGCCGTCGTGGACGACCCCGTGCAGCTGCGCGGCACCGGGCTCGTCGCGTTCGGGTCCTTCGCCTTCGCCGACGACTCCGCCGAGCGGAGCGTGCTCGTCGTGCCCCGGGTGGTCATCGGCAAGCGCCGTGGGAAGGCCTGGCTCACCGCCGTCGACACCACCCCCGACCCCGAGCCCCTGGCCTTCTCGCGGACCTCCGTGCCGGTGCCGGCCGTCGGCGCACACGTCTCGGTCGCGCTCGGCCCCGGGCGGGTCGACGAGGACGCCTACGCCGCGGCCGTGGCCGACGCCGTGCGCCGGATCACCGCGGGCGAGGCCGAGAAGGTCGTCCTGGCGCGCGACCTGGTCGGCGCGCTGCCGGTCGGAGCCGACCGACGCGCGATCCTGCTCGACCTGGCGGCCGCCTACCCGCAGTGCGTCACGTTCGCCGTCGACGGCCTGGTCGGCGCGACCCCGGAGACCCTCGCCCGCACCGACGGCACGGAACTGTCCGCGCGGGTGCTCGCCGGGAGCGCCGCACGCGGTGCCGACCCGGTGTCCGACCGCGCCGCCGCCGAGGCCCTCGCGTCGAGCGCGAAGGACGTCGAGGAGCACGGCTTCGCGATCGCGAGCCTGCTGCACGCGCTGCGGACCGTCGCGACCGACGTCCGCGCCGACCCGGAGCCCTTCCGCCTGCAGCTGCCGAACCTGTGGCACCTGGCCACCGACGTCCGGGCGACCCTGCCGGTCGGCACCACCTCGCTCGACGTCGCCGACGCCCTGCACCCGACCGCCGCGGTCGCCGGTACCCCCACCGACGTCGCGGTGCGCCTGGTCGCCGAGCTCGAGGGCGTCGACCGCGGGCGGTACGCCGGTCCCGTCGGCTGGCTCGGGGCGAACGGCGACGGTGAGTGGATGCTCGCGCTCCGCAGCGCCCGGATCGACGACGACGGGACGGTGCGCGCGTGGGCGGGCGCCGGGATCGTCGCGGGCTCGGAGCCCGCGCGCGAGGTCGCCGAGACCGCCCTGAAGTTCCGCCCGATCCGCGACGCGCTGGCCTGACGACACCCGGCTGCTGCCGGTCGGAGCTGCAACCGGTGCGGGCGGACCGGCAGCAGCCGTCGGTCGTCAGTCGGTCAGCGGGACCTCGACGACCAGGCGCTGCGCCGGGTCGGTGAGCGCGCCCTCGAGGTCGCCCCAGGTCGCAGCCCGGCGGTAGGCCCACCCGAGCCCGGTGACGACCCGCTCGACGTCGACGTGCTGCGGCGTCGTCATCACACGCCGCATGTCCTGCTCGGGGGTGGTCGCCGCGACCTCGAGGCCGCGGAAGATCGCGCCCCCGCCGTCGTTGCCGACCACCACCTGGACACGGTGCGTCGGCTCTTCGGTGCCGGTGACGAACGCCCCGAGGTCGTGCAGGAACGTCAGGTCGCCGACGAGCACCCGCGTGGTGCCGACGGAGTCCGGCGTCCGTTCGAGTGCGGCGGCGATCCCCAGTGCGGTCGACACCGTGCCGTCGATCCCCGCGAGGCCGCGGTTCGCGTGCACCCGGATCTTCTTGCCCGGCACGTGCGCGTCGGCCACCCGGATCAGCTGCGAGGCGCCGAGCACGAGGCGGTCGTGCGGCCACGTCGCGCCCCAGACCGCCTCGACGAGCATGGTCCGGTCGACCGGTCGACGACGCAGGGCGACCTCGTCGCGCAGGTACCGGTTGCGCTCGGCGCGGTCCCCCGAACGCTTCGCGTCGAGGTCCGGCCCGGCATCGCCGTCGCCGAGGAGCGCGCGGCTCGTCGCCACCCACCGTCCCACCCACGCGCGGTGCGCCGGGGTGGTCCGGCCCGTCACGCGGACGTCGGAGACGAAGGAGGTGGCGGCGTCCGGCCGGGAGGCACGGGCCGGGTCGAAGGGGTCGGCCCCCGGTCCGCGGACCACGACCGTCTCGACGTCGGCCCGCTGCAGCAGGGCGGGCACCTCGCGGCTGAGCGTGGGGTGTCCCAGGACGACGGCGCGGCGCACGGCACCGCCGAACCCGGGGTCGCGGAGCAGCTCCCGGTAGGTGACGACCAGGTTGCGGCCGAAGCGCGCCCCGCTCGACACCTCGGCCAACAGCGGCGCGCCGAGCTCCCACGCGATCCGTTCGGCGTCCTCGCCGGCGTCGTGTCCCGCGATGACGACGGTCGCGGGCTGGTCGTCCGGTGCGAGCTCCGCGACCGGCAGTCCGGCGTGCACCCGACGACGGGCGTGCTCCGTGTCGACCTCGTCCTCCGGCACGGCGGGGACGTCCTCGGGTCGGAGCCCGGCGGACAGCGGCTCGCGGAAGGCGACGTTCAGCTGCACCGGCCCCGGCTGCCCGGTGTGCCCCGACGCGACGGCGACGGCCTCACGCGCGAGCGACCGGACGGCGTCGACGTCCGTGCCGCCGTGTGCCGTCGGCGCCTGCACGTCGCGCACGAAGGACACGGCCGGACCGAACAGTCCGGGCTGGACCGTCGTCTGGTTGCTGCCGATCCCCCGCAGCTCGTCCGGACGGTCGGCGGAGAGGACGACCATCGGCACACCGGAGTGGTGGGCCTCGAGCACGGCGGGGTGCAGGTTGGCCACGGCGGTGCCCGAGGTGGTGACGACGGCTGCCGGGCGACCCGACTCGACCGCGAGCCCGAGCGCGAAGAAGCCGGCGGTCCGCTCGTCGAGCCGGACGTGCACGGTGGTGCCGCCGGCACGTCCGAGGGCGACCGCCGCGAGGGCGAGTGCCTGCGACCGGGAGCCCGGGCTCACGACGACGTCGGTGACACCGGCGCGCGCGAGCTCCCGCAGGAGCGCGAGCGCGAAGTCGGTGGCCGGACTGCCGGAGCCCGCGGGCCCGTCAGCGATCGGCGGGGCGGTCGTCGTCTCGTTCGTCGCGGTCGCGTCGTTCGTCGCGGAGCTGGTCATCGCGGAACTGGTCCTCGAGGTCTCGGAGGGTTGCGTCGTCCTGGTCCGTTCCGGTGCGGAGTGTCCCGGTGCCACGGGGGCCACCGAGGAAGTCGGGATCGTCTTCGGGTCCACGGTACCGGGGCGCCGGTCCGGGCGTGGCGGGGGCCCGACCGAGCACGAACCACAGCAGACCGCCGAGCACCGGCAGGACGAGCACGAGGAGGATCCACCACCCGCGCCGCAGGGAACGGACGCGCTGACGTGGCATGGTCGCGCAGTCGATGACCGCGTAGACCGTGAAGGCCACGGCGGCGACGGCGACGATCAACCACAGACGGACCATGCGACGACTCTAGGCAGCGCGCCTGGGACGGACCTGCCCGTCAGCCGCTGCACGAGCGGTGTTCCGTAGACTCGTGGGGTGAAAGCGTGGCTCGTCTACACCCTTGCCCGGCTCGGCATCTTCGCCGCGGCGCTGGCCGTCCTGCTCGTCATCGGCCTGAAGTGGTACTGGGCGGCGATCGGCGCTGCGCTGATCGGCCTGCTCGTGTCGTACATCGCCCTGCCCGGACTCCGGGGCCGGGTGACCTCGTCCATCGCCGAACGTCGGGGTCGACCGGAGCACGACGCCGACTCGGACTTCGAGGACGACTTCGTCGACGCTGCCGACACCGACGCGACCGCCGCCACCGACCAGCCCGTGTCGGACGCCGACCGGCACCGCGAGCGTCGCGAGCACGACGCCGAGTAGTCCGCGCCGCCCGTCCCGTCCCGACGGGTGGTCCGCGCCGCCGGTCCCCGCACGCCGCCCGGTCGACGCGCCTACGGCAGGAGGACGAGCGTCAGGCCCAGGACCACGCCGTAGGCGAGCGACGCGAAGGACGACAGCTGCAGGGCCGTGATGAGCTCGCGCGGCTTCCGCGACGAGACGCCGATCGCGAGTGCCGGCAGCGCCAGCAGCAGCGAGAAGTACGCGAACCCGGTGCGGAAGTACAGCAGCACGAACCACAGCAGCACGACGTACGGCAGCATCAGGAACAGCCCGAACAGGACCCGGGCGACGGGCCGACCGACCACGACCGCGAGGGTCCGTTTGCCGGCCTGACGGTCCTCGTCCACGTCGCGGATGTTGTTGACCATGAGCACGGCGCAGGCGAAGAAGCCGGCGGCGACGGCCGCTGCCCAGCCGCTCGCGGTGACCGCCTGGATCTGCACGTACTGGGTGCCGAGCACGGCGACCAGCCCGAAGAAGACGAAGACGAAGACCTCGCCGAGCGCGTTGTAGCCGTACGGCTTCTTCCCGCCGGTGTAGTACCAGGCCGCGACGATCGCGGCCGCGCCGACGAGCAGCAGCCACCACGTGCCGGTGAGCAGCACGATGACCAGACCGGCGACCGCGGCGAGCCCGAAGAACGTCAGCGCGACGGTGAGCACCGTGCGGGGCTTCGCCAGGCCGGCACCGGTCAGACGGGCCGGACCGACGCGGAACTCGTCGGTGCCCCGGACGCCGTCGGAGTAGTCGTTGCTGTAGTTCACGCCGATCTGCAGGAACAGTGCGACCGCGAGCGCGAGCAGGGCGACCGCGAGGTGGTGGTCGCGCCCGAGGTACGCGCCGAAGTCGCCCGGCTCACCGGAGTCGACGAACGCCACGCCGGTACCGAGCACGACCGGCACGACACCGAGCGTCAGCGTGCGGAGCCGGGCACCGCCGATCCAGTCGCCCGCGGTCGCCCGCTGCTTCGTGCGCTGCGGTGCCGAGGCCTTCGCCGGGTTGCCGCTGCGGCCCTTGACCGGGGTCCTGTTCTTCGTACGTGCCACGGCCGACCATCGTATCGGTGACGACTACGGGGACGGTGCGCCCTCGGGGTCGGCCAGCGCGCGGACGGCCCGGCGGTCGGGCTTGCCGGACGCGAGCATCGGGAGCGTGTCCACGACCAGGACCGCGGCGGGACGGGCTGCGCGTCCGAGGGCCTCCGCGACGTGGGCGCGCACCGTGTCGAGGTCGATCGAGCGTTCCGTGACGACGACGGGCACCTCGCCCCACTCCCCCGACGCCCGTCGTGTGACGACCGCGGCGTCCTGCCCGGGCAGCTCGCGCACCCGGCGCTCCACCGCACCGAGCGGCACCTTCTCGCCACCGGAGACGATCACGTCGTCGAGCCGGCCGAGCACGCGCAGCCGACCGTCGTCGTCGATGGTCGCGGCGTCGCCGGTCCGGTACCAGCGGTGACCGTCGCGCTCGACGAAGGTGCGTGCCGTGCGCTCCGGGTCGTCGAGGTAGCCCTCGGCGAGCATCGGACCGGACAGCTCGAGCGCGCCGTCGGCGAGTTCCGCGCGGACCGTGCCGAACGGCGTGCCGTCGTACACGCAGCCGCCGCTCGTCTCGCTCGCGCCGTAGGTCGTGACGACCCGGACGCCGGCGTCGAGGGCGCGCTGCCGGAGCGGCGCGGGGGTGGACTGGCCGCCGACCAGGACGGCGTCGAACCGGGTCGCGGCTGCGGTGGCGCGCGGGTCGTCGAGCACGCGGGCGAGCTGCACCGGCACGAGCGACGTGTAGCGGCGAGGCGCTCCCGGGCCGACGTCGAGCCGGTCGACCGCGTCGGCGAACGCGCCGCCGTCGAAGTGCCCCGGCGGGACCACGATCGGGGTGGTGCCCGCCGTGATCGAGCGTGTCAGGACGTTGAGACCGGCGATGTAGTGCGTCGGGAGCGCGAGCACCCACCGGCCGGGACCACCGAGTGCGGCATCGGCCGACGCGGCACCCGCCAGCAGGGCGTCCGACGACAGGGCCACGCGCTTGCCGGTGCCGGTGGACCCGCTCGTCTCGACGACCAGGGCGACCCGCTGCGTGACGTGCGACGGCGGCGGGGCGGGCAGCGCCGGGGCGTCCTCGGCGACGGGGAGCAGTGCGGGACCGCCGGCGAGTGCAGCCTCCAGGCCGCGCAGCACCGCGGACGGGTCGGACGCGCCGATCGCGACCAGCGGGCGGTTCACCTGCCGGGTCCCGGGATCAGTAGTGCCACGGGAACGATGTCCACTCCGGCCTGCGCTTCTCGAGGAAGGCGTCGCGGCCCTCGACCGCCTCGTCGGAGGCGTAGGCGAGGCGCGTCGCCTCGCCCGCGAACACCTGCTGGCCGACCATGCCGTCGTCCACCGCGTTGAAGGCGTACTTGAGCATGCGGATCGCGGTCGGCGACTTGCCGAGGATCGTCTCGCCCCACCGGATCGCCTCGCGCTCGAGGTCCTCGTGCGCCACGACCTTGTTCACCGCGCCCATCTCGTACGCGCGTTGTGCCGAGTACTCCTCGGCGAGGAAGAAGACCTCGCGCGCCAGCTTCTGCCCGATCTGCCGGGCGTAGTAGGCGCTGCCGTAGCCGCCGTCGAAGGACCCCACGTCGGCGTCGGTCTGCTTGAACCGACCGTGCTCCGCGCTCGCGATCGTCAGGTCGGCGACGGCGTGCAGCGAGTGCCCGCCGCCCGCGGCCCAGCCGGGCACGACGGCGATGACGACCTTCGGCATCATCCGGATGAGGCGCTGGACCTCGAGGATGTGCAGCCGACCCATCGACGCCTGCGCGGCAGCGGGGTCGACGCCCTCGGGTGGCGCGCCCTCGTCGCCGACGTACTGGTAGCCACTGCGGCCTCGGATGCGCTGGTCGCCGCCGGAGCAGAACGCCCAACCGCCGTCCTTCGGGCTCGGGCCGTTGCCGGTGAGCAGGACGACGCCGACACGCGGGTCCTGACGCGCGTCGTCGAGGGCACGGTAGAGCTCGTCGACGGTCCGTGGGCGGAAGGCGTTGCGGACCTCGGGGCGGTCGAAGGCCACGCGGACGATGCCCTGCGAGACGTGCTTGTGGTACGTGATGTCGGTGAAGTGCTCCGCGACCGGCGCAGCGGTCCAGACGTCGGGGTCGAACAGGTCGGAGACGGGAGCAGCCATGTCCCCACCGTATCGCCGGGGTGTGGGAGCGGCCCCCGCTCCGTGCTGGTCGGGGCCCCGTTCCCGTCGGGCTACATGCCCGTGAGGGCCTCGGGGGCGAGGACGACGAGCAGCACGATGAGGATGACCGGGTTCGCGAAGAACGCGAGGACGACCCCGACCGCGCCGTACCAGCGACCGAACGACCCGACCGCGGCGATGAAGCCGAGCACCGCGGCGATCAGGGTGAGGAAGACCACCACGAAGCAGATGCCGAAGGCGAAGGTGGTGTCGCCGCCCATGAACACCGCGAAGGCGCTGGCGTCGACCGCGGCGGAGACCACGGCGAGTCCGAGCGCGATCTTGCCGACGATCGGGTTCCGGCGGCGGCGGGCGGCGTGCTCGAGCGCGCGGGTGTCGACGGTGTTGCGCTGCATCAGGCGCTCGAAGTCGCCGGTGTCGGAGCGTCCTCCGGGAGGACGGGGCCCGGCGGGTCTGGCGGCCGCGTTCGTGGCAGGCCGGGTCGTTCCCGACGCGGCCGCGCGCTGTGCTGCCGTCCGCTGCGCGGCTGCCTGCCGGGTTGCACCGGGACGCTGCGCCGCCGCCGCGCGTTGCGCCGCGGCACGCTGCGCTGCGGCGCGCTGCTGCGGATCCGACGCCACCGGCCCTCCCTCTCCTCGGTCGCCACACGGACGTGCCACGGTGGTCCGCGGCGCCGTCGACGCTGGGCCGACCGGTGCATGCTAGTGCCCGGCCCTGGCGGTCGGCTCCGAGGAAGCGGCGGGAGCGCTGGGCGCGGGACGGGCCCCGGCGTCGCCGGTCCTCGGCGCGGCCGCCCCGGTCGCTGTCACCGCCCGTGCGCGAGGATGGGGTGTGCTCCCTGACCTCGCCGACCTCACCGCAGACGCCCACGTCGTCGCGCTGCCCATGCGCGTCCGTTTCCGTGGCATCACCGTCCGCGAGGCCGTGGTGCTCCGCGGACCCGCAGGGTGGACGGAGTTCTCGCCCTTCGTCGAGTACGACGACCACGAGGCGACCGCCTGGCTCCGGAGCGCCGTCGACTTCGGGTGGACCGAGCACCTCCCCGGGGCCGACACGGTGCCGGTGAACGCCACGGTGCCGGCTGTCGGGCCGGACGCGGTCGCCGGTCTCCTGGCGCGCTACCCCGGCTGCACGACCGCGAAGGTCAAGGTCGCCGAGCCGGGGACGAGCACCGAGGACGACGTCGCCCGCGTCGCCGAGGTCCGTCGCGTGATGGGACCGGAGGCGGCGATCCGCGTGGACGCCAACGGGCTCTGGTCCGTCGACCAGGCCGTCGAGGCGCTCGAGCGGCTCGCTCCCCACCGCCTCCAGTACGCCGAGCAGCCGTGCCGGTCGGTGCCCGAACTCGCCGAGCTCCGGCGACGGATCGCGGACCTCGGCGTGCCCGTCGCCGCCGACGAGAGCGTTCGCCGGGCGTCGGACCCGCTCGCCGTGGCCCGGGCCGGTGCGGCCGACGTGCTCGTCGTGAAGGCGCAGCCGCTCGGCGGGGTCACCGCGGCGCGCGCGATCGTCGCCGAGGCCGGTCTGCCGTGCGTCGTCTCCAGTGCGCTCGACACCTCGGTGGGGCTCGGGACCGGGGCGTTCCTCGCGGCGGCGGCGATGTCGCCCGGGTACGCGGCGGGGCTCGGGACGGCCGCGATGTTCGAGACGGACGTCACCGCCAATCCCCTGCTGCCGGTCGACGGGCGGGTACCGGTCCGCCGCACCGAGGTGTCGCAGGAGCTGCTGGAGCGGAACGCAGCGTCTCCGGAGCGGACGGCGTGGTGGTTCGCCCGGCTGGAGCGTGTGCACGCCCTGCTCGCCGCCGCCTGAGCGCGGAGGCGGCGGCACCGGCGTCGGCGTCGGCGTCGGCGTCCGCGTCCGCGTCCGCGTCCGATCGTTCCGGTAGGACGACGTGCCGCTTGCGATCCCTCGAGTCGCACGACGTGCCGCCAGGTCGCGCCACCAGCGGCAAGTCCTGCGACGAAGACCGACGGGCCCCCGCCTGCCGGACCGGGAGGGGCCGACCCGAGTGCGCCGGCACCCGGCAGCTGGCTGTGACGGACGGGAGGCACGGTGCCAGCTGGCACCGTGCCTCCCGTCCGTCACGCCGGTTGCGTCAGCGACGCCCGGCCGGGCTCACAGGCCCGAGTAGCTGTGCAGGCCCTTGAAGAAGACGTTCACGACGGAGAAGTTGAACATCACCGCGGCGAAGCCGATGAGCGCCAACCAGGACGACCGAGCACCACGCCAGCCGCGGGTCGCACGGGCGTGGATGTACCCGGCGTAGACGACCCAGATGATGAAGGTCCAGACCTCCTTGGTGTCCCACCCCCAGTACCGGCCCCAGGCGCGCTCGGCCCAGATCGCACCCGCGATCAGGGTGAAGGTCCAGAGCACGAAGCCGACGAGCAGCACGCGGTAGGTCAGGACCTCGAGCCGCTCGGCGTCGGGCAGCGTCTCCATGAAGCGGAGCTGCTTGGAGACCGGGCGGCCCTGTCGGTAGGTCTGCACCAGTTGCGCCACGGCCAGGCCGGCGCCGAGGGCGAAGAACCCCGTGCCCGCGATCGCGACGAAGACGTGGATGACGAGCCAGTACGACTGCAGTGCGGGCTGCAGCGGGACGACGGGCACCCAGTAGTTCACGGTCGCGATGCCGAGCAGGATGATCGTGAGCCCGGTGATGAACACGCCGAGGAACTTCAGGTTCTGCCAGAACTGCACCAGCAGGAAGATCAGCGTGATGAGCGCCGTACCGGTGAGGGAGAACTCGAACATGTTGCCCCACGGCACACGGTCGGCCGCGACGCCGCGCAGGACGGTCGCCCCGACGTGCAGCACGAGCGCGAGGATCGTCATCGCCATGCCGACGCGCTCGAACTTCGTGCCGCCACCGCCGGAGCGGCCCCGGTCGGTGTCGACCTTCTCGAGCACGACCGTACCGCCCTGCACCGTCGCGACGGTGCGTTCGGCGGGCGTGGCTGCGGCGGCCCCGGCGCCGGCTGCGACCTGGCCGGACCGCTTCGCCATGTCGAGCGCGAACGAGATGAACGCGATGACGTAGACCGCCATCGCGGAGTACGTCAGGACGACCGAGTAGGTCGCGAGGTTGGTCGTCATGTCCGGGTTCACGCAGGGATCCTAACTCCGAGGTCCGACAGGTGCCTCTTGGCGATGTCGTCGACGGCGCGCTCGAGGTTGGGGTCCTCGCCGCGCGCCAGGCCGGCGTACTCGAGGTCGTACTCGCCGTGCTCCGCACCCCGACGCGGGACGGCCTTCACCCACACGCGGCGACGGGGCACGAACAGCGACGTGAGCAGGCCGAGCACCGCGAGCACCGCGAAGCCGGCGACGAACAGCTGCGACGGGTCGTGGTGCACGTCGAGTGAGACGTAGCGCTTCACACCGTCGAAGGTGATCGAGCCGGTGCCGTCCGGCAGGGTCTTCGTCTGCCCGGGCTTGAGCTCGATGCTGGCGGTCTTCGACTGGCGCCCGGCGATCTGCTCGAGGCCGCTGGTGTCGAGCGAGTAGACGCTCTGCGGGACACCGCTGTCGAGGCCGAGGTCGCCGCGGTACACCTGCAGCGTCAGGAGCGGGTTCTGCGCGTCCGGGTAGGCGCTGGCGAACGCGCCGGTCGACAGCTTCGACGCGGTCGGGTAGAAGAACCCGACCATGCCGAGCTGCGACGGCGAGGCGTCCGGGACCTTGATGACGCCGGTCGACGTGTAGTTCGCGTCCTCCGGCAGGAACGGCACGACGTCCTGGAACGCCACGTTCCCCTTGCCGTCGCGGACCGTGACCTGCATCGCGTACCCGTTGCCGAGCAGGTACACGTTCGTCCCACCGACCGAGAGCGGGTCGTTCACGCCGATGCGGCTCGTCTTCGGCGCCTGGCCCTTCTCCTGGCTGGTCACCGTCGCCGAGTAGTCGAGGGCCTGCCCGAGGGCGTCGAGGTTCTTCTCCTCGTACGTGGTCGTGAACTTGTCGAGCGTCAGGTTGTAGCCCTGCAGGTCGGACTGGCGGAACCAGCGGCCCGGGTTGAAGGAGTCGTACGAGCCGAGGACGTTCGAGAACGTCTGCCCCTCGACGAGCAGGCGCTGCCCCGTGTAGCTGAAGCCGCCGCCGAGGCCGACCGCCACGAGCACGCCGACGAGCGCCGCGTGGAAGACGAGGTTGCCGGTCTCGCGCAGGTAGCCGCGCTCCGCGCTCACCGAGTCCCCGAAGCGCTCGACCCGGTACCCGGACCGCTTGAGCAGCGCCGCCGCGCGGGTCACGGCGTCGTCGACGGACGGGAGGCTCGTGGTCGCGTCCGCCTCGACGGGGACCGACCGGTAGCCGGCCAGTCGGCCGAGACGCACCGGGGTCCTCGGCGGTCGCGTCCGCAGCGCCTGCCAGTGGTGCTTCGTCCGCGGGACGATGCACCCGATCAGCGACACGAACAGCAGCAGGTAGATCGCCGAGAACCACACCGAGGTGTAGGTGTCGAAGACCTGCAGGGTGTCGAGCACCGGGAAGAGCTGCGGGTGGTCCGCCTTGTACTGCACCACACCGTTCGGGTCGGCGGTGCGCTGGGGCACGAGGGAGCCCGGGATCGCGGCGAGTGCCAGGAGCATGAGCAGGAAGAGCGCCGTGCGCATGCTCGTCAGCTGGCGCCAGAAGAAGCGGACGTAGCCGACGAATCCGAGCTTCGGCTGCGTCGGTCCGTCGTCGCCGGTCACCGCCGGAGCGGCGCTGTCGACGTGGTCGGACGGGCGCATCGGGTCGGCACCCGAGGTCGTCTCGTCCACGGAGACCGGCTCGGCGTCGGGGCGCTCGGGGGTGGTGTCGTGCTCAGACCGCGGGGACAAAGCTCTGGATCACCGCCCCGAGGCTCGACATGACGGCCGACCAGATGCCGGTGACCATGAGCAGACCGATGACGATCAGGATCGCTCCTCCGATGATGTTGACGGTGCGCATGTGGCGCTTGACGACCCGGATCGCCCCGGTCGCCCACCCGGCGCCGAGCGCCACGAGGACGAAGGGCACACCGAGCCCCAGGCAGTACGCGACACCGAGCCACATGCCCTGCCAGGCGCTCCCCGACTGCACGCTGAGCAGGTTGATCGCGGCGAGCGTCGGCCCGAGGCAGGGAGTCCAGCCGAGGCCGAACACGATGCCGAGCAGCGGCGCCCCGACGAGGCCGGTCGCGGGCGTCCACGACGGCTTGACCGTGCGCTGCAGGAAGGTGAAGCGGCCGACGAAGACCAGGCCCATCGCGATCACGACGACGCCGAGCACCTGCGTGATGAGGTCACGCCACCGGACGAGCCAGAAGCCGAGCGCGCCGAACACGGTCGTGTACGCCACGAACACCGCGGTGAAGCCGAGCACGAACAGCACGACGCCGAGCACGACACGACCCCGACGCTGACCGCCCTCGGCGATCCCGCCGACGTACCCGAGGTAGCCGGGCACGAGCGGGAGCACGCACGGGGACAGGAACGACACGAGACCGGCCAGGGCGGCGACGGGCAGCGCCACCAGCATCTGGCCGCTCAGGATCGCGTCGGCGAAGGGGTTGCCGGGCACGGGTCAGGACGCCTTGCCGTCGAGCTCGTCGCCGACCAGGGTCTGCAGGATGCTCTTGCCGTCGATCGCGCCGAGGACGCGGGCGGCCACACGGCCCTGCTTGTCGAGGACGATCGTCGCGGGGACGGCGTTCGGGGCGATCTGCCCGGAGAGCGCGAGTTGCACGGTGCCGTCGCGGGCGTCGAGCACGGTCGGGTAGTCGACACCGAAGGTGCGCTCGAACGCCGCCGCGGTGCCCTCTTCGTCGCGGACGTTGACGCCCACGAAGACCACGTCGTCGTCGGCGTACTGCTCGTGCACCTGGTTGAGGTACTTCGCCTCGGCGCGGCACGGCGGGCAGCCGGCGTACCAGAAGTTGAGCACGACGACCTTGCCGCGGAGGTCCTTCGCCGAGATGGTGTCGCCGTCGGTGTCCTTCGTCGTGAAGTCGACCGGGGCGCTGCGCTTGTCGGCCGCCACCTCGGTCACCGCCCCGGTGCCGGAGATGTAGTTCTGGGTGGTGCCGCTGCCGTACTGGCGCGACAGGTCGTCGTTCGACGACGAGCACCCGGCGAGCGCCAGGGCTGCGATCACCGCCGAGGCCGCGACGGCGGCGATCCGGCTGCGTGCGGACATCAGACTGCTCCTTCGTCGACCGCGGACGCACGCAGGGACTGCGCGGGGTCCGCGTACCCGACCTCGGTGAAGCGACCGGACGAGGTGGCGGGCACACGCTCGAGGGTCGTGATGCTGGACAGGTCGCACCGACGCTTGCGGGGGTCGTGCCAGAGCGGCTCCCCGGCGAGCTTGCGGTGCACCGTCCAGATGGGCAGCTGGTGGCTGACGAGGACGACGTCGCCGCCGTCCACGCTCTCCCACGCGGACGTGACCGCGGCGAGCATGCGGTTCGCGATGGACTCGTACGCCTCGCCCCAGCTCGGGCGGAACGGGTTCGCGATCCAGGGCCACTCGGCCGGACGCCCGATCGAGCGCTTCGTGAAGCCGGGGCGCTGGCCCTCGTACCGGTTCGTGGGCTCGATCAGCCGTTCGTCGAGCGAGACCTCGAGCCCGTAGGCGGCCGCCCAGGGCGCCGCGGACTCCTGCGTACGCTGCAGCGGCGACGCGACGATCCGCCGGACGTCGACCCCGGCGTCGTGCCAGGCGGTCGCCGACGCGGCGGCCATCCGGGCACCGAGTTCGCTGAGCCCGAAGCCGGGCAGCCGGCCGTAGAGCACTCGCCCCGGGTTGTGGACCTCGCCGTGCCGGACGAGGTGGATCCGTGTCGCGGGCATGGGTTCCAGTCTAGGTCGCTCCACCGTCATCACCCGCCCCACAGCGGATTCACCGGATGTGCGAGCGTTCAGCCCCCTCCGGTCGGCCGGATCAGCCCAGGCGTCCGGTCAGCCGTCCGTGCAACGCCACCGACCCGGTGTTCAGGTTGACGACCTCGACGGTCGAGCCGTGCCGTGCGTACCGCTGCTCCACCCCGTCGAGCGCCGCGACGGTGCTCGCGTCGAAGACGTGCGCGGCCGACATGTCGACGATCACCCGCTCCGGGTCCTCGGCGTAGGAGAACCGCGTGACGAGGTCGTTCGAGGAGGCGAAGAACAGGGCGCCCTGCACGCGGTAACGGACCGTGTGCTCGTCCACCGGCTCGCGCACCACGGAGACCACGTGCGCCGCTCGACGGGCGAACACGAGGGCCGCGACCACCACCCCCACCAGGACACCGGTGGCGAGGTTGTCGGTGGCGACGACCACCACGACGGTGATGACCATGACCGCCGTCTCGCCGAGTGGCATCCGTCCGAGCGTGCGCGGCCGGATGCTGTGCCAGTCGAAGGTCGCGACGCAGACCATGAGCATCACGGCGGTGAGCGCCGCCATCGGGATCTGCGCCACGAGGTCGTGCAGGACGATCGTCAGCACGAGCACCGAGGCTCCCGCGGCGAAGGTCGACACCCGTGTCCGCGCGCCCGCCGTCTTCACGTTGATGACGGTCTGGCCGATCATCGCGCACCCGCCCGTCCCGCCGAAGAACGCCGACGCGATGTTGGCGATGCCCTGTCCCCAGGACTCGCGCCACGCGCTGGACCGGGTCTCCGTCAGGGAGTCGACGAGCTGCGCCGTCAGGAGCGTCTCGATGAGCCCGACGATCGCGACCCCGAACGCGTACGGGGCGACGATCTGCAGGGTCTCGAACGTCAGCGGCACGGTGATGCCGCCGAAGCCGGGCAGCGCGGTCGGCAGCGAACCCTCGTCGCCGACCGTGGGCACGGCGACCCCGAACACGATCGTGATCGCGGTCACCACGACGACGGCGATCAACGGCGCGGGGACGGCCTTCGTGAGGAACGGGAAGGCCACGATGATGCCGACTCCGAGTGCGGTGAGGGGCCACACCACGAGGGGGACGTCGTCGCCGAACAGGTTGGGCAGCTGCGCGGTGAAGATGAGGATCGCGAGCGCGTTGACGAAGGCCACGTTGACGCTGCGCGGGATGAAGCGCATCAGGCGGGCCACCCCGAGGAACCCGAGCACCAGCTGGAACACGCCACCGAGCACGACCGCGGGGACGAGGTAGGCGACGCCGTGGTCGCGCACGAGCGGTGCGATCACGAGCGCGACCGACCCCGCGGCGGCGGAGATCATCGCGGGGCGGCCGCCGACGATCGAGATCACCACCGCGATCACGACACTCGAGAAGAGCCCGACCGCGGGGTCGACGCCGGCGACCACCGAGAACGAGATCGCCTCGGGGATCAGGGCGAGGGCGGTGACGACACCTGCCAGGACCTCCCGGGTGAGCAGACGAGGCGAACGGAGCGCACTGAGGACGCTGGGGGCTGCGGGAGCATGGGGAGCGAGGGACATCGACCACGACCCTACCCTGACGTGAGGGTAGGGTTGTCACGTCGGCAGGAGGACGCCGACTCCGAGCGACGTCGGGAGGAGATCTGCGACCATGGCGACCGTGAGCTTCCCCGCACCGACACCCGACGACCGCGCGGCAGCCGACAAGACGGCAGCCGACCGAGCAGCAGCCGACACCATGCACATCGGCGAGCTCGCCGAGCGTGCCGGAATGTCCCTGCGGACGATCCGGCACTACGACGAGGTCGGCCTCCTCGTGCCGAGTGGCCGGACCGCCGGGGGCTTCCGCGTGTACACGGCGCAGGACCTCGAGCGGCTGCTCGTCATCCGTCGGATGAAGCCGCTCGGCTTCAGCTTGGACGAGATGGCCGAGCTGCTCCGCGTCGTCGACGCCCTGGCCGGGGCCGCTCCGGAGGACCAGCCGGCACTCGCCGCCCGGCTCGACGCATCACTCGAGGACGCCCGCGCCCGGCACGCGAAGCTCGTGGAGCGCGCCGGCATGGCCGAGGAGTTCATCGGCACGCTGAGCACCCTGCGCGCTTCGCTCCCCTGACGGAGCGCGAACCCGCACGGGTCACCGGTCGACCCGCAGCTCCCCGGCCTCGATCAGCCGCGCACGCTCACGCTGCGCTGCCCGCAGTTCTTCGCGCCACCGGAGCAGGTCGTCATGCACCCGGATGATCCGTCGCGCCTGCCACGGCCGGAAGCGGTACTGCCGTCGGATCTGCTGCCGCCACTCCTCACGGTCGCGTTCGATGAGCGCGACCACCGGGTCTTCCACCGTCATCTGCATCCCCTTCCGAGATCAGGTCGAGCACGATCTTGCCGATCGCGGCGTCATCGGCGCGAAGGATCTGCATTCTGGACATCGCCCGATCAGTGGAGCGACCGACCTCAGCCCTGCCGACGTCGTCGTCACACGCATGATCGACCGTCCAGACGAAGCGCGCCCACGCCCGATCGCGCTCCTCGCGCGCCACGTCCCGGCGCCACCGCACCAGCGCCCAGACGCCGGCCACGGCCGTGCCGAGCAGCGTGTCCGCCGATCCGACCACCGCGGCCAGCACCGCCGCCACCGCGACGGGCGGCCAGGCCGCGAGTCCTTCTCCCGTCGCCGTCATCCGGGACCCCTCTCGACTCGCGACCCGACCACACGGACGACGCTACGGAGGCGGTGGGGCCGAGCCGCGCCTCCCGGCCGGAACTGTGGAGAACGCACGCCGCGAGCCCACCTGTGGAGGAGGCCGTAGACTCGACGACCGTGATCGAACGCACCCGCATCGCCGACCTCGCCGCCCTCCCCGACGGCCCCGTTGCCGTCGCCGGCTGGGTGGAGACCGTCCGCGACCAGAAGAAGGTCCAGTTCGTCGTCCTCCGCGACGAGACCGGCGCCGCGCAGCTGGTGAACCCGGCGACGCGCGAGGCCGAGGACGGCGACGACGACGCCCAGGCCCGGCTCGCCATCACGAACGAGGTCTCCGGCCTGGCGCACGGCACCTTCGTGCACGTCCGCGGCACCCTGAAGCACGACGAGCGCGTGAAGCTCGGCGGGCTCGAGGTCAAGGTCGGCTCGCTCGAGGTCGTCAGCGCAGCGATCCCGGAGACCCCGATCGCGGACGACTCCTCGCTCGACAAGCGCCTCGACTGGCGGTTCCTCGACCTGCGCAACCGCAAGCAGAACCTGATCTTCCGCATCCAGACCACGCTGGAGCACGCGTTCCGCACGTACTGGGTCGAGCGGGACTACATCGAGATCCACACCCCGAAGCTCATGGCGTCGGCGTCCGAGTCGCGCGCCGAGCTCTTCCAGCTCGAGTACTTCGAGACCACCGCCTACCTGGCGCAGTCGCCGCAGAACTTCAAGCAGATGGCACAGCCCGCCGGCTTCGGCGCGGTGTTCGAGATCGCGGACGCCTTCCGCGCCGACCCGTCGTTCACGAGCCGCCACGCCACGGAGTTCACGAGCGTGGACGCCGAGATCTCGTGGGTCGAGTCCCACGCCGACGTCATGGCCATGCACGAGGAGCTCCTCGTCGCGGGCTTCACCGCCGTGAAGGACAAGTACGGCAAGGAGATCGAGGAGGTCTTCGGCTTCGAGTTCGTCGTGCCGACCGCCCCGTTCCCCCGCGTCACCCTGGCCGAGGCCCGGAAGATCGTCGCCGACAGCGGCTACGAGGTCGTCCGCGCGGACGGTGACCTGGACCCGGAGGGCGAGCGTCGCGTGAGCGCCTGGGCGAAGGAGACGCACGGATCCGAGTTCGTGTTCGTCACCGACTACGACGCCTCGATCCGCCCGTACTACCACATGCGTCACGCCGACGACCCGACGCTGACGAACAGCTACGACCTGCTGTTCAACGGTGCCGAGATCTCGACCGGCGCCCAGCGCGAGCACCGCGTCGACGTCCTCGAGGCGCAGGCCGTCGAGAAGGGCCTCGACCCGGAGGAGCTCGGCTGGTACCTCGACTTCTTCCGCTACGGCGTCCCGCCGCACGGCGGCTTCGGCATGGGCCTGGCCCGCGTGCTCATGCTCGCACTGCACGAGCCGTCCATCCGCGAGGTCACGTACCTGTTCCGCGGTCCGACGCGCCTGACCCCGTAGTCACCGCCGACGACGACGGCCACCCTCCGACAGGAGGGTGGCCGTCGTCACGTGCGGGCCGGGAGGCTCGGCTCAGCTCTCCCAGTCGACGGCCGCCCGCCCCGTGACCAGCTCGCGGATCTCGGCGGCCGCCGCCTGGTGGTCCGGGTGGACCTGGTACTCGTCGAGACCGGCGAGGTCGTCGAAGGTCGCCACGACGGCGACGTCCTGGTTCTTCCCCGGGTACGCGACGTTCTCCACCACCTGCAGCGACCGGATCGAACCGATCGTGTCGACGAGTCCGGTCAGGAGCCCGCGGATGCGCTCGATCGTCGCGGCGCGGTCGAGGTCCTCGCGCACGGTCCAGGAGACGACGTGGTGGATCATGCGCGGGCCTCTGCCTTCTCGAGGGCACGTCGGAGCCGGTCGGCGTCGACGTGCCAGTTGCTGTGGACCCGGCCGTCGACGAGCACGACGGGGATGTCCTCGGCGTACTCCGCTCGCAGCGTGTCGTCGTCGAGGATCGACCGCTCCTCGAGGGTCGCACCGGGATGGGCGGCCACGACCTGTTCGACGACCGGACGGGCGTCGTCGCAGAGGTGGCAGCCGGGCTTCGTCAGGAACGTCACGGCGGGCATGCCCCCACCATAGACCGAGCGGATGCGGCGCCCGGGAACACGAAAGCCCCGGCGGACCGGGGCTTCGGGTGCAAGTACTGGACTTACTTCTTGTTGCGACGCTGGTGACGCGTCTTGCGAAGGAGCTTGCGGTGCTTCTTCTTCGCCATGCGCTTGCGACGCTTCTTGATGACAGAACCCATAGTGGACCTCGCTCGGAACGATGCTGATGTGTGGACACCGGGCCCGAAGAGACCGCGGAAAATCAACCCGGCCGAGTCTAGCGGAGCGCAGCGGTCCTGTCGAACGAGCGCGGGCCGGGGCGACCTCAGCCGACGTCGGCGATGCCGCCGCGCAGGAGCTCGGCGACGGCCGACTCCGGGACGCGGAAGGACCGGCCGAACCGGATCGCGGGGAGCTCCCCCGCGTGCACCATGCGGTACACGGTCATCTTCGAGACGCGCATCATCTCGGCCACCTCAGCGACGGTGAGGAAGCGCACGTCGTCGAAACTGCCGGTCATGGTCCGCCTTCGGGTACCCGCGGTTCACGCGGGGTCGGTGTGACCTGTGTGGTCAAGGGTGAGTGTAGGGGCGCGTGGGACCGCGTGTCCAGGAGACTCCGAGCGGCCGCTCGACCGGGCCCGACGTGGCCACTCGCCGGACCCGACGCGGACGCTCGACCGAAGCCGATGCGGCCACTCGACCGGACCCGACCCGGCCGCCGGACCGAGCGCTCAGTCGTCCTCGCCGCGGCGCGTGAAGCGCTTCCGACCGCGATCGACGACCCGCTCCCAGCCCTGCTGCGCGCCGGTGAACGCGGCCGTCGCGCGGTGCGACGCCTCGGCCATCACGCGACCGAGCTCGGTCCCGACCTCGACGGTCGACCGTCCGGCCGTGCCGGAGCGACGCACCGAGACCGGCTGCCCGTCCAGCGTCCACGCCGTCGTCGCCGGCGTGCCGTCCGCGTCGACCGCGCCGGTGAAGGGGACCACCCACTCCTCGAGCCGCACGAGGGGTTCCGGATCGAGCCGGTAGAAGCGGTGCTGCCCTTCCTCCCTGCTCGACACCAGACCGTGGTCGCGCAGGACCCGGAGGTGCTTCGACACGGTGGGCTGGCTCACCCCGATCTTCTCGACGAGCTGGCCGACGCTCAGCTCACCCCCGGTGGCGTCCGCCCCGTAGGCCGTCAGCAGTGCGCCGAGCAGCTCGCGCCGGGTGGGGTCCGCCACGACGGTGAAGATGTCGGCCATGGGGCAAGGCTAGTCGGACGACCGCGCATGTACCATGTCCGCTGACCTGCTCGACGGCCCCGGAGGCGCCCGATGCTCGACCGCACCGAGCCGCTCGACCGGCACGCGCCGGTGAGTGACGTCCGTCGGCGGTGGAACAGCGTGCTCGACGTCCTCCGGGCGTCGCCGTCGCGACTCGCGATCCTCGTCTTCGTCGCGCTGATCCTCATCTTCACGACGCTCTTCACGACCCCGTGGGCGGCGGCGGACCGCACCCCCACGCACTTCGCGGACGCCCTGTTCACAGCCGCGTCGGTGGTCTGTGTCACCGGCCTCGCCACCGTCGACATGGCGACGCACTGGTCGGTGTTCGGCAAGGTCCTGATCGTCGTCGGCACCCAGATCGGTGCGGTCGGCGTGCTCACCTTCGCCTCGATCCTCGGACTCGTGGTCACACGGCGGCTCGGTCTGCGCGCGAAGCTCATCGCCGCGGGCGACTCGAACCCCCTCCGCACGCACTCCGGTGCGGTGCCCGAGGGACAGGCCGTGCGGCTCGGCGAGGTCGGCACGCTGCTGCTCACGGTCGCCGTCAGCACCCTGACGATCGAGGTCGCCATCGGCGTGCTCATCCTGCCGTCGGTCCTCGCCGCGGGGTACCCGTTCTGGACGGCCGTCGGTGACGCGTTCTACTACTCGGCCATGGCGTTCACGAACACCGGCTTCTCGCCGAACGCCGACGGGCTCGCCCCGTTCGCGAACGACTACTGGTTCCTCTCCATGCTCATGGTCGCGGTCGTCGCCGGGTCGATCGGCTTCCCGGTCATCCGTGCGGTGACCAAGCAGTTCCGGACGCCCCGCCGGTGGCCGATCCACGTCAAGCTCACCCTCACCACGAGCGCGGTCCTGCTCCTGGTCGGCGCCGTCGTCTACACCGCGCTCGAGGCGTCGAACCCCCGCACGCTCGGCGACGCGGGAGCGGGACACACCGCGTTCCAGGCGCTCTTCTTCTCGACGATGACGCGGTCCGGCGGCTTCGCCACGATCGACGTCCAGCATATGCACGGCGCGAGCCTGCTCGTCACCGACATGCTCATGTTCATCGGCGGCGGCTCCGCCTCGACGGCCGGTGGCATCAAGGTGACGACGCTCGCCGTGCTGTTCCTCGCCGCCGTCGCCGAGGCCCGCGGCCGTCGGAGCATGGAGGCGTTCGGTCGACGCATCCCGAGCGATGTGCTGCGCGTCGCGGTCGCGGTCGTGCTCTGGGGCGCCACCATCGTCGCCGTGATGACGGTCGTCCTGCTGCAGATCACCGGCGACTCGCTCGACCGGGTGCTCTTCGAGGTGATCTCCGCCTTCGCCACGTGCGGTCTGAGCTCCGGCATCTCCGCCGAGCTCCCCGAAGCCGGCAAGTACGTGCTCGCCGCCACGATGTTCCTGGGTCGGGTCGGTACAGTGACCATCGCCGCCGCGCTGGCCGCCAGCCAGAGCCGGCAGCTGTTCCGCCGTCCCGAGGAGAGGCCGATCGTTGGCTGACCGCCGCGTCGCACGCGCCGAGCGCCGTGCACCCCACCCCGTCACCGGTGCCGTGAGCCACGACGCGCCCGTGCTCGTCCTCGGCCTCGGGCGCTTCGGTGCCGCCACCGCCGGGCAGCTCGAGCGGCAGCACCGCGAGGTGCTCGTCGTCGACACCGACGCTGCGCTCGTGCAGAAGTGGTCGGACCGCGTCACGCACGCCGTGCAGGCCGACGCGACCGACATCGACGCCCTCCGGCAGATCGGCGCCCAGGACTTCGCGATCGCGGTGGTCGCCGTCGGCTCGCACCTCGAGTCGAGCGTGCTCATCACGTCGAACCTGGTCGACCTCGGGATCCCGCAGATCTGGGCGAAGGCCGTCAGCCGCTCGCACGGCACGATCCTGTCCCGCATCGGCGCCAACCACGTCGTCTACCCGGAGCGCGAGGCCGGCGAGCGCACGGCGCACCTCGTCTCCGGTCGGATGCTCGACTTCATCGAGTTCGACGACGACTTCGCCGTCGTGAAGATGTTCCCGCCGCGTGCGGTCCGTGGGAAGGACCTCGCCACGACGGTGATCCGCACCCGGCACGGGCTGACCGTCCTCGGCATCAAGTCGCCGGGCAGGGCGTTCGTGCCGGCCACGCCGGACAGCATCATCGGCGAGGACGACGTGATCATCGTCTCGGGGACCGAGACGGACCTGGAGCGCTTCGCCGCGCTCGAGTAGCGGCGCGACGGCGGACGGGAGGCCCGTGGCGGACACGGCCACGGACCTCCCGTCCGTTCCCGGTCACGTCGGACGGTCCGGTGCGGCACCCGCCGTCAGGACGCGGCGATCTCCTCGGCCCGCGCGATCGCGGCCCGCGACGCCCGCGTGAAGGTGCCGGCCAGGTCGGCCTCCTGCAGGACGGCGACGGCGCGCTCGGTGGTGCCCTTCGGGCTGGTGACCGCGCGGCGCAGGTCCGCCGGCTCGCGTCCGGACGCGGCGAGCAGCTCGACGGCGCCCCGGATCGTCCCCTGCACCATCGTCGCGGCCTGCTCGGGCGTGAAGCCGAGCGCCTCGGCAGCCTGCTGCCACTGCTCGACGAGCAGGAAGACGTAGGCGGGACCCGATCCGGAGACGGCGGACAGGGCGTCGAGCTGCGACTCCGGCACCTCGATCACCTGGCCGGACGCGGTGAAGACGCTCGACGCGAGGGCGACCGCGTCGGCGTCCGCCGTGGTCCCCGCGCTCACACCGGTGACCCCGTGACCGACGCCGATCGGGGTGTTCGGCAGCGCCCGGACGACGCGGACCCCGGCGGGGACCCGGGCCTCCATCGAGGCGAGCGTGGTGCCGACCGCGACGCTCACGACGACCGCACCGGGATGCAGGGACGCGGCGACCTCGTCGAGGACCTCGCCGACCAGGTACGGCTTCACGCCGAGCACGACGAGCCCGGCGCCGCGGACGGCCTGGCGGTTCGCGTCCGGGTCGGTCTCCGTCGCCACCGCGTCGAGGCCACGCTCGCGCCACGCGGCCGCGGACCGCTCGGACCGCGTCGTCAGGGTCACGGTCGTCGGGTCGAGTCCCGCGGCGAGCAGGCCCTCGAGGACGCTGCCGGACATGGAGCCGACGCCGAGCATGGCGGTGCGGGGCAGTGCGATCGTCATGGACCCGACCCTACCCAGCACCCGCGCCTAGGATCGGTCCGTCAGGGGGCCGTCCGCGGGGGCCGGCCCGGTGCACCGCAGGGAGAAGGGACACCGTGAGCGCTTCGGGAGGCACGAGGGCGATCCTCGCCGCACTGGCCGCGAACGTCGGCATCGCGATCGTGAAGTTCGTCGCGGCCGCGATCAGTGGATCGGCTGCGATGCTCGCGGAGGGCGTGCACTCCCTCGCCGACTCGGCGAACCAGCTCCTGCTCCTGCTCGGCGGACGGCGCGCGCGGAGGGCCGCCGACCAGGAGCACCCGTTCGGCCACGGCCGCGAGCGGTACGTGTACGCCTTCGTCGTCTCGATCGTCCTGTTCACCATCGGCGGCGTGTTCTCGCTGTACGAGGGCATCGAGAAGCTCGCCGACCCGCACCCGATCACGAACTGGTGGCTCCCCGTCGCCGTGCTCGTCATCGCGATCGGCCTCGAGGGCTTCTCGCTCCGGACCGCCCTGCGCGAGGCCCGCCCGCACAAGGGCTCGCAGTCGTGGGTGCAGTTCGTCCGCCGGGCCAAGGCACCCGAGCTCCCCGTCGTGATGCTCGAGGACACCGCGGCGCTGACCGGCCTCGTGTTCGCGCTGCTCGGCGTCGGGCTCACCGTGCTCACCGGCAACGGCGTGTTCGACGCGATCGGAACGATCCTCATCGCCCTGCTGCTCATCGCCGTCGCGATCGTGCTCGGCGTCGAGACGAAGAGCCTGCTCGTCGGCGAGGGTGCGAGTGCCGCCGACGTGGAGCGGATCAAGGCGGCCGCGCTCGACGGCCCAGAGGTCGAGTCGATCGTGCACCTCAAGACGCTGTACCTCGGGCCGGACGAGCTCATGGTGGGCATGAAGGTCGCGGTCGACGGCGACCGACGCCTCGGCGACGTGGCAGCCGGCATCGACACGGTCGAGCAGCGGATCCGCGACGCCGTCCCGGCCGCACGCGTGATCTACGTCGAGCCCGACGTGCTCCGGACGGGGCCCCGTCCGCCGACCGAGGCGATCGTGATCCGGGCGGCCGACTGAGGCAAGGCCGTGCCGTCGACGCCGTCCGTCCGTCAGCGCCGTCCGAACGGCAGCGCCGTTCGCCCGTCAGCGGCGCTCGCGGAAGAACGCGTCGAGCAGGTCCGCACAGGCCTGCTCGCGGACGCCGGCGACGACCTCGGCGCGGTGCGGCAGGCGCCGGTCCCGCGCGATGTCGTAGACGCTGCCGCTCGCTCCGGCCTTCGGGTCCCACGCCCCGAACACGATCCGGGGCACGCGGGCGGCCAGGGCGGCACCGGCGCACATCGGGCACGGCTCGAGCGTGACGACGAGGGTGTGCTCGGCGAGGTGCCAGTCCCCGGTCACCTCGGCCGCGGCGCGGAGCGCGAGCACCTCGGCGTGGGCGGTCGGGTCCTGCCGCGCCTCGCGCTCGTTCCGACCGACCGCGACGACCTCGCCCGCGGCGTCGAGCACGACGGCACCGACCGGGACGTCCCCCGTGTCCAGGCAGGCACGCGCCTCGACGAGCGCGAGGTCCATCGCCGCGGTGAACGGTCGTCCGGCTGGGTGCTCCACGCGTCGATCCTGCCCCATCGGCACGGTACGCTCGACACCATGCGAGTCCACGTCGCCGACCACCCGCTCATCACCCACAAGCTCTCGGTGCTCCGCGACCGGACCACACCCTCCCCGACGTTCCGCGCCCTGACCGAGGAGCTCGTCACGCTCCTCGCGTACGAGGCGACGCGCAACGTCCGGGTCACGGCGACGCCGATCGACACCCCCGTCGCACACACGATGGGCGTCGCCATCGCGAAGCCCCGCCCGCTCGTCGTACCGATCCTGCGCGCCGGGCTCGGCATGCTCGAGGGCATGGTGAAGCTCGTCCCCACCGCCGAGGTCGGCTTCCTCGGCATGGCCCGGAACGAGGACACGCTCGAGCCGCAGACCTACGCCGAGCGTCTGCCCGACGACCTGTCCGGTCGGCAGTGCTTCGTGCTCGACCCGATGTTGGCGACCGGTGGCACGCTCGCCGCCGCGATCGACTTCCTGTTCGACCGCGGCGCCGAAGAGGTCACGTGCGTCTGCATCCTGGGTGCGCCCGAGGGCCTGGCCGCCGTCGAGCAGGCCGTCGGCGACCGCAACGTGAGCATCGTCCTCGGTGCGCTCGACGAGAAGCTCGACGAGAACGGCTACATCGTCCCGGGCCTCGGCGACGCCGGCGACCGCCTGTACGGCCTGGCCGAGTAGCACCCTCCCCGACGCCCCCGTCGACACGGCTCCGCCCCTCGTGGCGCACCGGTCGGCGGGGGCGTCCCGCGTCCGCGGCGTCGCCGAGAGACACCGGCGTCGCCGAGAGACGCCGTGACGCGGTCGAGACGCCGCCGCTCCCGGCGGCGTCTCGCGCGAGCGGCGGCGTCCGGCACGCACGCCGGCGTCTCGCGCGGGGCGCCCCTGCGCACGCCGGCGTCCCGCTCGCATGCGACCGTCTCGCGCACCGCACTGAGCCGGACGGCGGCGGACGGGAGGCGCGCGCCGGAGCCGCAGCGCGCCTCCCGTCCGACGGTCGGTCCCGCCGGAGCGCCGCTTGTCCGCTCCCGTCACCGTCCGCGCGGACGGTTGACAGCGCCTTGGTATACCGCCGATACTCGACCCATGACTGCAACCGTGTCCTCCCGAGTCCTCTCCGAGGCCCTGGAGCACGCCGGCTCGATGATGCCGGCGACGGCGGTCATGCGTTGTCGAATGTGTGCCTGATCGGCACCCGTTCCAGCCGGATCCCCCGCGACACCACCCCGGTCGCGCGCGTGTGATCCCCGGGCGACAGCACCGCGACGACGCTCCGACAGCGCAATCGTCGACCCGCTGGACGCCCGTACCTCCCGGGAGGCCCCGATCCACCGCAGGACCGCTGGGCGACACGGCGATCCGCCGTACCCGGACCGACGCATTCGACACCGCCACGGTGCACCGCACCGCAGCCACCGCCCGGAGATCCACCATGTCGCTCACCATCGCCCAGCCCCGCACCGCCGTCCGCCCCGCATCCTCGGTGCCGACCGACCTCGGGACGGTCACGCCGATCCGCCCGCGTCAGCAGGCCGTCGTCCCGCCGGTGCCGAGCGGGATCCCGACCAGCCCCGTGGTCGCTCCGCAGCGCAACCGCGCGCTCCCCGAGGGCACCGAGGCGCGGGGCTTCGCACTCTACGTCGGCATCGACGAGGCAGCTGCCGCGGCCGCCGGTACGACCCTCGCGGCCGTGGTCGAGCAGCTGAAGGCCCTCACCGCCCAGCTCGTGCCGTCGGCGGAGACCTACGCAGCCGTCGCCGTCGCCGCCGAGGGCTCCGGCGGGCGTGACGTCGACGTGGTCCGTCTCGCGCTGCAGGACCGCTCGGCCGTCGCCGCCCGCAAGCAGGCCGACAAGCCCGAGCCCGAGGAGACCGGGGTCGTCATCGACATCTCCCGGAAGCGCGTGACGCTCGACGGCGAGGCAGCTCCGCTGACCTACAAGGAGTTCGAGCTCCTGCAGTTCCTCGTGCTGCGCGAGGGCCAGACGGTCGACCGCGCCGCGATCATCGACGGCCTGTGGTCCGACGACGAGGACGAGACCCCGAACGAGCGCACCATCGACGTGCACGTGCGGCGGCTGCGCTCGAAGCTCGGGGCGTTCGAGGAGATCGTGCGGACCGTGCGCGGAGTCGGCTACCGATTCGACCGGCACGCCGACGTCGCGGTGCGCTACGCGTCGACGCCGTCCCCCGACCTCTTCTGATCCGCTCCGGCGACGTTCGGTGAACTCGCAGCGAACGAAGGTCCCACACGCTGGCGCACCGTTACCGCCTCGTTATACAGTCGGTCGTGCAGGCAGTGTTTGCTGTGGCACCGTCTGCGGAATGTGATTGCAGGACACTCTTGGTGCAAGGGAGAGGGCCGGTCGCTCAGAAGGCGACCGGCCCTCGTCACGTCCGGGACCGTCGCACGTCCCCCGAGCCGGGGCCGGCGTCGCACGCCGTCGGTAGTGTGGATTGACCGTACGACCGGAGGGACGACGACCGTGGACGACGCACGCCGCAGCGACAAGGCGACCGCTGTCGCAGCCTGGGAGGCCCTGTTCCGGGCGCAGGTGACCGTGATGCGCGCACTCAACGCCGACTTCCCGGGCGGTGAGATCTCCTTCAACGAGTACGACGTCTGCTTCAACCTGTCGACGCAGCCCGGACGTCGGGCGCGCATGCGCGACCTGACCGGACACCTGCTCCTGACGCAGCCGAGCGTGAGTCGCCTGGTGGACCGTCTGACATCCCGGGGCATCGTCGAGAAGCAGCCGGACCCGAGCGACGCCCGGGGCGTGATCGTCGCACTCACGGCGCACGGCTTCGACGTCTACCGCTCGGTCGCGGTGCAGCACGCGCAGACCATCGCCGACCAGGTCGGCGCCGGCCTCGACGACGACGAGCTCCGGACCCTGACGGCGCTCTGCACGAAGCTGCGCGACGCAGCGGGCGCGGGTGCCGGCGTCCGTCGTCCCCGCGCACCCGAGGCGGTGTCGGCGTGAGCGGCGCGCTCGTCTGGTTGCGCGAGGACCTGCGCCTCGCGGACAACCCCGCCCTGCGCGCGGCGATCGACCACGGCGGCCCGGTGACCGTCGTCGTCGTGCTCGACGAGGAGTCGCCGGGCATCCGTCCGGTGGGGGCCGCCAGCCGTTGGTGGCTGCACCACTCGCTCGCCGCCCTCGACGCCGAGCTCCGCGACCGCCAGTCACGGCTCGTCCTGCGCCGTGGCGGTGCCGCGCGGGTGATCCCCGAGCTCGTCGCACAGACCGGCGCCGACGCCGTCTACTGGAACCGGCGGTACGGCAAGGTCGAACGCGACCTCGACGCGGGCATCAAGAGCGCCCTGACCGACGACGGGAAGGACGCCCACAGCTTCGCGGCGAACCTGCTCTGGGAACCGTGGACGGTCCTCACCGGGCAGGGCGAGCCCTTCAAGGTCTTCACCCCGTTCTGGCGCGCAGCCCAGGCGATGCCCGAACCGCGGCACCCGCTGCCGAAGCCGCGGGACCTGCCGGCCCCGGCGGACGTCGAGTCCGACGACCTCGACGACTGGGCCCTGCTGCCGACGGAGCCGGACTGGGCGGGCGGGCTCCGCGACGCGTGGGAGCCCGGCGAGGCGGGCGCGCACCGGAAGCTCGAGCAGTTCGTGCACGGGCCGCTCGAGGACTACGACCAGCGTGACGAGCCCGCGATGGCTGCCACCAGCGACCTGTCCCCGCACCTGCGGTGGGGCGAGGTCAGCCCGTACCAGGTGTGGCACCGCCTGCACGGCGAGCTCGAACCCGAGCAGCGCCGCCAGGCCCCGGCGTTCCTCCGCCAGCTCGCGTGGCGGGAGTTCAACTGGAACGAGTACTTCCACTGCGACGACATCGCGACCGTGAACGTGCGTCGCGAGTTCGACGCCTTCCCGTGGCGCGACGTGGACGACGACGAGCTCGACCGCTGGCGGCACGGGCGCACCGGCTTCGACCTGGTCGACGCCGGCATGCGGGAGCTCTGGCACTCCGGGGCGATGCACAACCGTGTCCGCCTGGCCGCGGCGAGCTTCCTCGTGAAGAACCTCCTCGTCGACTGGCGCATCGGCGAGCAGTGGTTCTGGGACACCCTGGTCGACGCGGACCCGGCGAACAACGCGGGCAACTGGCAGTGGGTGGCGGGCTCGGGCTTCGACGCCGCGCCGTACTTCCGCGTGTTCAACCCCGACCGGCAGATGGAACGCTTCGACCCGCACAAGGAGTACGTGCGGCGCTGGGTGCCCGCCGACGAGGACCGTCCGGAGCCGATGGTCGACCTCAAGGCCTCGCGGCAACGCGCGCTGGACGCGTACGACCGGATGCGTCGCGCATGACGCCCTCGACCGAGGTCCTCGCCGAGGTCGACGCCCTCTTCGCCGCGCGGGTCGCCGACGGGGTGGCCCCGAGCAGCGTGTGGGGCGTCTTCGACCTGCACGGTCTGGTCGCGACCGGCGGACACGGCGACCGCGGCGACGGGCGCGCACCGGACGCCGACACGGTCTACCGGATCGCCTCGTGCACGAAGAGCGTGACCGCCGCGACGCTGCTCACCCTGGTCGCCGAGGGGCGGTTGGCCCTCGACGACCCGATCACCACGGCCGTGCCGGCGTTCGCCGAGGTCGTCCTGCCGTCGGCCGACGCGCCGGTGCCCACGCTCCGCATGCTCCTGACGATGTCCGGCGGGCTGCCGACCGACGACCCGTGGGCGGACCGGCAGGAGTCGATCGACGACGACACGTTCGACGCGGTGCTCCGCGCGGGACTGCTGTTCGACTCCGTTCCCGGCACGCGCTTCGCCTACTCGAACACCGGCTACGCGCTGCTCGGCCGTGCGGTCGCCCGCGGCGCCGGCGTGCCGTACACCGAAGCGGTGACGGAGCGGGTGCTGCGGCCGCTCGGGCTCACGGACACCGTGTTCAGCGCCGCCGAGGCGCGCGGCTACGTCGTCACCGGTCAGCGCGACGACGACGGGTCGTGGACGCCGCAGCCGATGACCGGTCCCGGCACCTTCTCGCCGATCGGCGGGCTCTTCTCGACGGTGCGGGACCTGGCGCGCTGGGCACGGTTCCTCGCGTCGGCATCGACCACCGCTCCCGAGGACGGACCGGTCTCCCCCGCCGACCGGCGCGGGATGCAGCAGGCGATGCGGATCGTCCCGCCCTCGGTGGTGCCCACGGCGACCCGACCGACGGCGTACGGCTTCGGGTTGTTCGTGGAGCAGGACGACCGCGCGGGCGAGATCGTGTCGCACTCCGGCGGCTACCCGGGCTTCTCAGCGCACGTGCGATGGTCGGCGGAGCACGGCCTCGGCGTGGTCGCGTTCGAGAACGCCACGCAGGCGAAGGTGTCGGTGCCGGCGGAACGGGCGCTCGACCTGCTGCTCACCGAGGCACTCGACACCCGTGCGACGGCGACGAGCGCGACGGGAGCACCCGCGGCGCGCGTGTCGGACTCGGCGCCGGGCGTCCGCCGGACCGCGGAGGCCACGCGCACCGCGCGGCAGGCCGTCACCACGCTGCTCCGGGCCTGGGCGGACCCGGCGGTCGACGACGACACCGCCGCAGACCTCGGTGCGGCCGTCTGCACGCCGAACGTCCCCCTCGACCGACCGTGGATCGCCCGGCGCCGCGCGTCGGTCGAGGGAGCACAGGCCGTCGGTGCCGACCTCGCCGCCGACCCGGTGGACGAGCGATCCTCGGTGCCGTCGCACCTCCGCTGGTGGATCCCCGGCAGCGCCGGACGCCTGCGGGTCGAGATCCGGCTCGCCCCGCTCGCGGCGGGTCGGGTGCAGACCCTGACGGTGACGCCGGAGCACGCCGAGCACTGACCGGGACGAGCGGACGGGTGATCCGCTAACATTTCAGGTGATCGTGTCCGCACGGTCGCCGACCGATCACTCGACCTCGCCGGAGACGCCATGCCCAGGAGACCCGACCCGACCCTGAAGCCCGCGATCGTCGCGAAGGTCGCCCGGCACCTGCAGGACACGAAGCTCGAGGACGCCTCGGTCCGGAGCATCGGCCGCGTGCTCGGGACGAGTGCGTACCCGATCGTGTACCACTTCGGCTCACGCGAGGCGCTGATCGACGCCGTCGTCGACCACCTCTCCACCGCGCAGGACCGCTCACTCGACCCCGCCGCCGACCCGTGCGCGCTCACCGAGCACCTGCTCGCCGTGTTCGGTGGGCTCGACACCCCGGAGCGGCTCCTCGCCGTCCGTCTGACCTTCGAACTCGGCTGCGTCGAGGGGCTCGACGGCCGCGACCGCCAGCTGCGACTGCACCGTCGCCGGGTCGAGGAGCTCTCGGCGTGGTGCCGGGCGCACGGTCGGTGCGAGGCGGATGCCGACCGGACCGCACAGGCCGCGGTGGCCGCGGCCCGCGGTGCCCAGTGGAGCGCCCTCGTCGACCCGGACCGCTCGGACGTCGACGGCGCGCTGCGCGCGATCGCGCAGGACCTCGCGGCGTCGGTGCGCCTCGCTGCTGCCTGACGGCCGACGAGCGCACACCGGATCGGCAGGACGACGGCTCCGCGCGACGACCGACCGGCACGACGACGGACCTGCACGACGACGGACCTGCACGACGACGGACGGGAGGCGCGGTGCCAGCCGGCACCGCGCCTCCCGTCCGTCAGCCGGTCACCACGTGACCGGCAGCCGCGTCACAGGGTGACGAACGACTGCGACTTGGCGTTCGCGAAGCGAGCCGCGACGTTCTCCCAGTCGACGATGTTCCACACGGCCTTGACGTAGTCCGCCTTGACGTTGAGGTAGTCGAGGTAGAACGCGTGCTCCCACATGTCGAGCATGAAGATCGGCACGACGCCCAGCGGCACGTTGGCCTGCTGGTCGAAGAGCTGGAACGTGGTGAGCTTCTGGCCGACCTGGTCCCACGCGAGCACCGACCAGCCGGAGCCCTGGATGCCCGTGGCGACGGCGGTGAACTGGGCCTGGAACTTCTCGAACGAGCCGAAGAACTCGTCGATCGCCGCGGCGAGCTCGCCCTCGGGGACCTTCGTGTCCGGGCCGAGGTTGGTCCAGAAGATCGAGTGGTTGACGTGGCCGCCGAGGTTGAACGCCAGGTCCTTCTCGAGCTTGTTGACGTTCGCCAGGTTGCCCGACTCGCGGGCCTCGGCGAGCTGCTCGAGCGCGGTGTTCGCACCCGTGACGTAGGTCTGGTGGTGCTTGTCGTGGTGCAGCTGCATGATCTTGCCGCTGATGTGCGGCTCGAGCGCTGCGTAGTCGTACGGCAGCTCCGGCAGGGTGTACTCAGCCATCTGAGGTCCTTTCGATCGGTGGTTGGCGGAACGGTGCTCCGCGGCTCACGAGAGCCGGGAACGGTCGGAGAGGGAGTGGAATTCCCGGTTGTGGTAGACCAGCGGCTCCCCGCGGTCGGTCCCGGTCGCGATGTCGAGCACCTCGGCCACGACGACGGTCGACGAGCCGATCTCCGTCGTCGACCGCGGGCGGCAGCGCAGCGCGGTCGCGGCGGCGGGCAGGTAGCGCTCGCCGGTCGGCAGCGTCCCCCACATCGGGTCGTCCGCCGCGGGGCTGCCGGTCGCGGCGAACCGCTTGGCGAGACCGACGCTGAGCGAGTCGACCAGGTGCACCACGAAGACGTCGGCGCCGAGCACGACCCCGGCGGAGCCGGACTTGGTCGAGAGCGAGAAGACGAGCACGGGCGGGTCGACGGCGACGCTCGCGACGCTCGAGGCGGTCAGTCCCGTGGGGCCGTCGGGCCCCTCGGCGGTGATGACCGCGACACCGGCGGGGTGTCCGCGGAACGCGGCCTTGTACGCGTCGGCGATGGTGGCCGGGGTGTCGTCGGGCATGGCAGTCGTGGTGTTCCTCCGGGTGGGATCGGCCGCGGCTGCGCGGCCACCTCCCACCGTAGGACCTCGACCAGGGTCCACGTCAGCGATTCCCAGGTTCGTCCGATCCCGGGCGCGCCGGACGGACGGCCTCAGTCGCGCTTCAGCATCACGACGGAGGCCGCCGCGGCGACGAGCATGAGCACCGCCGCCACCGCGCCGGTGATCGTCACGCCGGAGTCGAACGCGGCGCGGGCGCTCTCGAGCAGCGCCTGCCCGGCCGTGCCGCCGAGGTCGGCGGCGGCGGACACCGCGCCGCCGAGGGTCTCCTGCGCTGCCGTCCGCGCCGAGCCGGCGAGGGCGTCCGGCACCACCACGTGCGACCGGTACGCCGTCGCCAGGATCGTCCCGAGCACCGCCGTCCCGAGCACGGCGCCGATCTCGTACGCGGTCTCGGACACCGCCGACGCCGCGCCGGCCTTGTCCGCGGGAGCCGTGGAGATGATGAGGTCGTTCGTGACGGTCTCCGAGGCGCCGATGCCGATGCCGAGCAGCACGAACGCGACCGCCAGGGCGACGATCGACGCGTGGTGCCCGAGGACCGAGACCATCGCGTATGCGGCCGCCGAGAACGTCAGGGAGACGGCGACGACCCACCGCGGGGCGACCCGGGCGACGATCGGTACGACGACGAGCCCGGCGACGATGGTGAGCACCGACCCGGGCACGAGCACGAGCCCGGAGGTGAAGGGGTCGAGCCCGGCGACGAGCTGCAGGTGCTGCGCGATGAAGAACAGGAACCCGGTGAGCGAGAACATCGCCGCCATGTTCATGAGCACGCTGCCCGTGAACGCGGTGCTCCGGAAGAGCCGGAGGTCGAGCATCGGCGTGCGGGACCGCAGCTGTCGACGGACGAACGCGATGCCGCAGAGCACGCCGACCGCGAGTGCCGCGATCGCGAAGCCGCGCTCCTCGGGGTGCACGACCGACTTGATCGCCCACGCGGTCGGGGCGAGGGTGCCGAGCGACAGCAGCATGCTCGGGACGTCGACCGGGCCCGGCTGCGGGTCGCGGGACTCGGGGACGAGGAAGGGCACCCCGACGAGCATGAGCACGAGGATCGGCACCGCGACGAGGAACACCGCGCCCCAGTGGAAGTGGGCGAGCAGCGTGCCGCCGACGAGCGGGCCGAGCGCGTTGCCCGCCGCGAACATCGTCGACCAGACGGCGAGGGCGACCCGGCGCTCCCCCGCGTCGACGAAGACGTTGCGGATGATCGAGAGCGTGGCGGGCATGAGCATCGCCCCGAAGACGCCCATCACCGCGCGGGCCGCGACGAGCATCCAGGCCTCGGTCGCGAAGGCCGCGGCGACGGACAGCAGCGCGAAGCCGGTCGCGCCGACGACGAGGATGCGCCGTCGTCCGATGCGGTCGCCGATGCTCCCCATCACGACGAGCAGGCCGGCGAGCACGAGCGGGTAGGCGTCGACGATCCAGAGCTGGGTCGTCGCGCTCGGGTCGAGGGCGCGCGCGATGGTCGGCAGCGCGAAGCTCAGCACGGTGTTGTCGACGGAGATGAGCAGCACCGGCAGCATCAGCACGGCGAGCGCCGCGAACCGGCGGGCGCGACTGCCGGTGACGGCGGTGGCGACGGGGCTGGTGAGCAGAGTGGACACGGTGACTCCCTGGGGAACGAGCCGGACCAGGTCGACGGCGGACACTTTCGGTGGGGCAGACGAGACGGGACGCGGAAGTGGTCACGCGCCCCGTCAGGACTCCATGAGTGTACCGTCCGGACGGTTGTGGTTGCAAGTGCAACCAACCGACGGACGGGAGGCCCGTGGCGGCGTCGCCACGGGCCTCCCGTCCGTCGTCGGTCCCCTGGGCGGACCGTGGCCGCTCAGGCGGACTCGCGCACCAGCAGCCGGTGGCGGACCGTGCGCTGCACGGCCGCGCCGGACCGCGGCAGGTCGCCGACGAGCATGCCGGTGGCGACGTCGAGGGCCTCGCGCGCGACGGCGTCGAGGTCGACCGCGAGGGTCGTGAGGGTGGGGGCGACGAGCGTGCCGAGCGCGAGGCCGTCGACGCCGACCACGCGGACGTCCCCCGGGACGTCGATCCCGGCGCGTCGACAGGCCCCCAGGACCCCGAGCGCCATGAGGTCGTTGAAGGCGAGCACCGCGTCGACGCGACGGAATCGCTCGAGCGCCCTGGTCGTCATCGCGGCGCCGAGCTCCGAGGTCGGGGCGTCCGCGATCGCGACCTCCGGCAGGTACCCGCGGCGTCGGAGGGCGTCGAGCATGAGCCGGCCGCGACCGCTCGGCCGCCCGGTGTCGGACGCGTCGACGATCACCGGGTGCCGGACGCCCGTCTCCACGAGGTGGTCGGCGAGGTCCTCGACCGCTCGGGTCGGGTCGATCCGGACGGCTCCGCGGAGCACCTCGCCCGCGGGGTCGAGCTCCACCACGGGCGCGGACCCCAGGTGCTCGACGAGTTCGGGCGCCCGGGCACCGAGGTACCCGATCACCACGTCCGTCTGCACCCCGAGCGCCCGCACCGCGCGGTCCGAGTCACCGGCGAGCCCGGCATCGGCGAGCATGACGTCCCACCCGCGTGCGGCCGCGAGCCGGAGCACCGCGGCAGCGAGCTCCGGCGAGTACGGGTTCCGCAGGTCGTCGACGACGAGTCCGAGCTGCCGGTCCCCGCCCGTGACGAGCCCGCGGCCGAAACGCGACGGACGGTAGTCGAGCGCGGCAGCCGCTGCGAGCACGCGCTCCTTCGTCGCCGGACTGATGCCGTACAGGCCGTTCATCGCCCGGGTCACCGTCTGCCGGGAGACCCCGGCGGCGGCGGCGACGTCGTGGATCGTGGCGCGCGCCGGGGTCGGCCCGACGGTGCGGCTCAGGCGCGCAGGTCCAGCCACGCCACCTGCTCCGGGCTGAGCTCGACGGACAGCCCCGTCATCGAGGACCGTGCCTCGGCGATCGTGCGCGGGCCGAACAGCGGGAACGTCGGGAAGGGCTGGTGCAGCACGTACGCCAGGGCGATCGCGGTCGCCGGGACGCCGTACTGCTCGCCGAGCTCCCGCGCGCGGCGGAGGCGCTCGAAGTTGTCGTCGGAGTAGTAGCAGCGCACCAGTTCGGCGTCGCTCGTGTCACCCGGGGCGGCACGGCCGGTGAAGAAGCCCCGGGCCTGCGACGACCAGGGCAGCAGCGGGACCTGGCGCTCCTCGAGCCAGCGCTTCGACGCCGGGTCGGTCGCGTGCTCGCAGCCGTCCCACGGCACGTCGTAGGCCTCGGCCAGGCCGAAGTGGTTGCTGAGCACCTCGAAGCCGTGCCTGCCGTTCGCCGCGGCGTAGGCGTTCGCCTCGTCGAAGCGCGCCGGGGTCCAGTTCGACCCGCCGAACACGCGGATCCGGCCGGCACGGCGGTGCTCGTCGAGGACGTCGACGAACTCCCCGACGGGGACGGCCGGGTTGTCCCGGTGCATCATGTAGATGTCCGCGTGGTCGGTGCCCTGCCGGTCGAGGCTCTCGAGGAGCTGCCGGGTGAGCGACTCCGGGTCGCAGTACGGGGTGTGGGCGCCCTTCGTGATGACGACCACGTCGTCGCGGATGCCGCGGTTCTGGATCCACCTGCCGAGCCGCCCCTCGAGCACCCCGCCGCCGTAGATGTACCCGGTGTCGAAGACGTTGCCGCCCTGCTCGACGAACATGTCGAAGATCGCGCTCGCGTGCGCGAGGTCGGGCTGGTTGTCGACGCCCATCACCAGACGGGACATGCGCTTGCCGACACCCGGGACCTCGCCGTAGCGCATCGGGGCGTCGTCGCGGACGCGCAGGGGTCGCCCGCCGACCGTCGGCACGTCGGCGGTCTCGGCCTCGAACGGGTAGCGCAGGCCGATCGCGGCGCGCCAGCGGTCGAGCGTCCGGGCGGTCGCGAGGGTCTCGTCGAGGGTCATCTGCGCCGCCTCGACCGCGCCCGACGCCAGCGCCGCGGCGGTCGCGTCCGCCTCGAGGGCGTAGGGCTCGGCGCCGGCGAAGGACAGCGTGCGGGGGTCCTCGTCGACGGTGTGCACCGTGATGGTCGGGTCGGCCGAGAGCGTCCACGGGTCGGTCAGCACGATGCGCCCGCGGGTGCCGTGCACGGTGACGGCGTTCTCGTCCTGCACGCGGACCCCGGTGCGGACGCTCGCGGTGGTGCCGTCGCGGTACGTCAGGTGCGCGACCGTCCACTCGTCGACGCCGGTCGGGCCGAGGGTGCCGGTGGCGCTGAGCTCGACCGGCTCGGCGACGGCGACGCCCGTGGCGGCCTGCACGACCGCGGCGGCCATGGTCACCGGGTAGCCGCCGACGTCGAGGATCCCGCCCCCGGCGGTGGCCACGTCGAACAGGCGACCGGTGCGCTCCCCGCTGCGGAAGGCGAAGGACGCGTCGACGTGTGTGACCCGGCCGACGACGCCCTCGCGAACGAGGTCGAGCAGGGCCGCGGTCTGCGGGTGGAAGCGGTACATGTACGCCTCGACCAGCGGCAGACCAGCCTGGCGGGCGGCGTCGACCAGGGCCATCGCGGTCCCGTGGTTCGGCGCGAGGGGCTTCTCGCAGAGCACGGCCTTGCCTGCGTCGAGGGCGCGGAGCACCAGGTCGGCGTGACCGGTGTGCACGGTCGAGACGTACACCGCGTCGACGGCGGCGTCGGCGAGCACGGCGTCGTACTCCCCCGCGCGGACGTCGGCGAAGCCGTACTCGGCGGCCTCGTCCGCGAACGCCTGCGCCCGGTCGGGCGACGAGCTCCCGGCGGCCACGAGGGTGCCGGTCGATGCGGGCAGCTGGGAGAGGAACCGGCGGGCGATGCCGCCCGGGCCGAGGACGGCCCAGCCGGGCGCGGCCCCGCCGTCCGGGGTGCGGTCGCCGGTGGGCGTGGTCGAGGGGGTCGCGGTCTGCGCTGACATGCGGATCCTGTTCGTGTCGTGAACCTTCACGGTCACGGCGACGCTAGCCGCGCGGATGCTGCGGGACAAGCCGTTCGTGAACGTTCACGGAACACCACGGTCGTCACGGTCCGGACGGTTCCCTAGACTCGTCCGCATGGCAAGTGCCCGAGACCGTGTCCTGGACAGCTTCGTCGCCATCGTGTGCGAGGAGGGCGAGCGTCCGGCGACCCTCGACGCCGTCGCCGCGCGGGCCGGTGTGTCGAAGGGCGGTCTGCTCTACCACTTCGGGTCGAAGGCCGCCCTGGTCGAGGGGCTGTGCGAGCGCCTCTCCGACCTGTCCGCCATCGACGTCGACCGGATGCGCGAGGCCGAGGACGGCGCAGCGCGCTACTTCGTGCGGAACTGCCTCTACGTGGGGAGCGAACTCGACCTCGCCCTGCTCGCGGCCAGCCGGCTGCAGCAGGCCGGGTACGAGGAAGCGGGGCGCACGCTCGACGAGACCGAGAACGCGTGGCTGGAGACCCTGGTCGACGCCCTCGGTGACGTCCCCACGGCCCAGGCGGTCAAGCTGCTCGGTGACGGGCTCTACCACCAGGCGTCCCTCGGCGCCGCGATCGCGACCGACGTCCGCCCGAACCGCGGCACCGTCGACATGGACGCCCTGCTCGCGGTCGTCGACCGGCTCATCGCGACGCGCCCCGGGACCTGAGCTCGGCGTCTTCCGGCCGTCCGTGAACCGGTCCGCTCCTTCCTGGGGATAGACTGGTCGGGATCCACCCGCTCGAACCGGAGGTACCACCGTGGGCCGCGTCATCGCCGCTTTCTTCTCGATCCTGCTGCTGCTGGTGTCGATGTACCTGTTCGGGTTCGCGTTCCAGGTGCAGTCGGGCCAGGCGTTCGTCTTCATGGGCGGCCTCCTGCTCATGTCGCTCTCGTTCTTCCTGCCGATCCACGTCTTCGGCAAGAAGTAACCGCAGCCGTACCACGACGGCCCCGCACCTCCGAGGTGCGGGGCCGTCGTCGTCCACGCGGTGGGCCGTCGTTCAGTGCGGGCGTCGTCGCTCGGTCGTGGCTGGCGCCGTCGCTCCGTGGTTCCTGCTGCCGTCGCTCAACCGGAAGCGCCCCGCGCCACGGCGTTCCGTGGCGCGAGGCGCTTCTCGTGGTGCGACGCGCGCGAGTCCGGGACCCGTGCGGCGCGGGTCAGGCCATCTGGCGCAGGCTCCGGAGCGACACGGCGGTGGCGATCGCGGCGTGCGCGGCCTCGGCGCCCTTGTCCTCCTTCGAGCCTGGCAGACCGGCACGGTCGAGGCCCTGCTGCTCGTCGTCCAGCGTCAGCACCCCGAACCCGACGGGCTTGCCGGTCTCGAGCGCGACCGTCGTCAGACCGTTCGTCGCGGCGCTCGACACGTACTCGAAGTGCGGGGTCCCACCGCGGATGATCACCCCGAGGGCGACGACCGCGTCGAACCCGCCCTCGAGCGCTGCCTTGGCCACGACCGGCAGCTCGAAGCTCCCCGGCACCGGCACGACCTGCGCGGTGGCGCCGAGGCGCTGCACCTCGCGCTGGGCCCCGGCGAGGAGACCCCCGCGATGGTCTCGTGCCACTGCCCGGTCACGATCGCCACCCGGATCCCCGATCCGTCGACGTGGTCGCGCTCGGCGGCTCCTGCTCCGCTCATCGTGTCGTTCCCTCCTGGGGCGCGGACCCAGCCGCCGCCCGGTCTGCCGCGTCGAGCCACTCGACGAGTGCGGCGATGGTGATGACGGGCACGCCCTCGCGCGCCCCGAGTCCGACGAGGCCCGGCAGACGCATCATCTCGCCGTCCTCGCCGACGATCTCGCAGATCGCTGCGGCGGGCCGGAGCCCGGCTGCGGTGACCAGTTCGATCGCGGCTTCGGTGTGCCCGGCGCGTTCGCGGACGCCGCCGGGCCGGGCCCGCAGCGGGACGACGTGTCCCGGGCGGTGCAGGTCGTCGCGCACCGAGGTCGGATCGGCGAGCACCCGGAGCGTGCGTGCGCGGTCGTGCGCGCTGATGCCGGTCGTGACACCGACGGCGGCGTCGACCGTAACGGTGTAGGCGGTGCCGCGGACGTCCTCGTTGTGCGCGACCATCGGCGGGAGGTCGAGCGCATCGGCGATCTCGGCGCTGACCGGGGCGCAGATGAACCCCGACGAGTGCGCGACCGTCCACGCGATCCACTCCGGGGTGGCGAGCTCGGCGGCGAGGATCACGTCGCCCTCGTTCTCGCGGTGCTCGTCGTCGGCCACGATCACCGGGCGACCCGCGGCGATCGCCGCGACGGCGTCCGGGATGCTCGACAGCGCGGGCCGCGCCGGAGCGCCGGTGCCGACCGTGTCTTCCCCGTGGTCCGCCTGCCCGGCTGCACCCGTCGACCCGACGCCGCCCGTGTGCGCGCGGCGGGCGGCGTCGACGGCGGTCACCGTGCCTCCAGGACGGGCGCGGTGGCGGCGTCGAGCCGGAGCATCCGGCGGACGTGGCGCGCCAGGACGTCGGTCTCGATGTTCACCCGGTCGCCGGGGACGCGGGCGCCGAGCGTGGTGGCCTCGAGCGTCTCCGGGATCAGGCTGACTTCGAACCACGCGTCGGACGGCGGGGTGTCCTCGTCGGACACGGCACTGACCGTGAGCGAGACGCCGTCGATGGCGACCGAGCCCTTGTCCACGACGAGCGGGCTGAGGTCGGGTGCCAGCGAGAACCGGACGCGCCGCCACCCGTCGCCGTCGGCGGTCTCGAGCACGGTGGCCGTGCCGTCGACGTGGCCCTGGACGATGTGTCCGCCGAGGCGGTCGCCGACCGAGGCCGCGCGCTCCAGGTTGAGCCGGTCCCCCACGGCGAGCGCGCCGTGGGCGCTCATGTCGAGCGTCTGCTTCATGACGAAGGCGGTGAAGGTCTCGTCGGTCTGCTCGACGACGGTCAGGCAGACGCCGCTCGTGGCGATGGAGTCGCCGTGGCGGGCGTCGGCGAGCACCTTCGGGCCGCGGACGGTGAGCGCGACGGAGTCGCCGTGCTGCTCGACGGCGGTGACGGTGCCGAGTTCCTCGATGATGCCGGTGAACACTGATGTCCTCTCAACGGGACTCCGGGGGTGCTCGACGATCGTCGGCATCGGCGGATCGGGCGCGTCCGGGTACGGACGTGTCCTGTCCGCCAGCGCTTCCTCCCATCCGGACTCTCACCGTCGGTCCCGGAATCCCACCGGGTCAGCATCGGTCGGGTTCGCACCCGTCGTCAGCTCGTGGACTGTCACCACCGGTTCGGACTTGCACCGACCCCGGAGCGCTTGCGTACCCCGAACGATACCCCACGCCCCCGACCGTGCGCCCGACGGCGTTGCGTCGTGTGACGGGACCGCGGGGCGCCGACGGGCCGCGGGACGGCCGGGAGGCGCGTGGCGGGGCCGCGGCGGACCTCCCGTCCGTCCCGTGGTGCGCCGTCGGACGCCGCCGCGGGACGCCGGCGTCAGCTCCGCCCGCGCACCAGCGCGACCGCCTGCCGCAGCGACAGGTCCGGCAGGTAGGCCCGCACGACGGCGACGCCGATCGCCGGGAGCGCCACCGGGTCCGGGTAGGCGAGCACCAGCGGGTGCAGCTCCGGCCCGAACTTCGCCTTGAAGCGGAGCAGCGACCGGAAGCCGTAGACGGGCTCGAGCACCCCACCGACCAGGTCGAGCAGGTCCTGCACGCCCTCGGCGGCGGGGGCACCCTCGGCGGACTGCGCGAGCGGCGCGGCGGACAGGCTGAGGCGCTCCACCCCGTCGTCGCGCATCCGCTGTGCGGCGCTCGCGACGAGGAACTCCATCACGCCGTTCGGTGCCGCGTTCGTGCGACGCATCACGTCGAGCGTCCACCCGACCACCCTGCCGGCGCGGTGGCTCGGCAGCCAGCTCGTCACGGCGAGGACGGTGCCCTCGGGATCGAGCGCGACGAGCGTCCGCACCGCGGGGTCCCGCATCTCGTCGATGCCGCCGAGCGTGAAGCCCATCTCGGGCAGCTCTCGTTCGGAGACCCACTCCTCGGAGATCGCCTCGATCTGCCGCACCGTTGCCGGGGGCAGGTCCTGCCACGACGACCACAGTGCGGTGATGCTCTCGCGGTCCGCCTTGTTGACGGCGGTGCGGACGTCCTGCTTCTTCTTGCCGCTCGTGGTCCAGGTGCGCGGGTCGAGGTCGGCGTCCTCCGCGACCGGCAGCGTCTCCCAGCCTTGCGCCGTGAGGGTGCCGGCGGCCTCGGTACCGATCCCGTAGAACACGGCCGTCCAGCCGTTGTCGTCGCACCACCGGGCGAAGTCGACCATCGCCGCGTCGCGGGCGTCGGGCCACCCGAACGGTCCGCCGACGGTCACCGCCACCCGGCCGTTCCGGCGGAACGCGACGCCCGCGCGGCCGTCGTCGCTGAACCAGTAGGCGTTGCCCTGCCAGGTCGTCATCCACCCGAACGTGTCCCCGCCGGCGGCCTCGAGCAGGGTGCGGGCACGGAGCCGGCTCTCGCGCAGTCCGTCGGCGTCCGCGTCGGGTTCGACGGCACCGGTGGGACGGACGGCGGCGCCGGCGACGACCAGCCAGAGCACCGGGCCCGCGGCGCCGAGCACGAAGCGGAGTGCCGGGTCGAGGGAGGCCAGCCGGTCCCAGAACACCACGGGCGACAGCGGACCGAGCGCCGCGACGACGAGACGCAGCGGGTCGGCGACCGTCTCCCGGGTCGACGCCGCGGTGACGAGCACGACGGTCGTCACGACGACGAGCGCGACGAGGACCACCACGGCGAAGGTCACGACGCGTCGGCGTGCGGGCAGCACCGTGAAGGACCGGCGGAGCAGCACGAGCACGAGGGCCGTCGCGAGCGGCACGACCACGGACGCGATCACCGAGACGGTGACCACGAAGCGGTTCTCGGCGCCGTGGAGCGCTGCCGCTCCGGCGGGCAGGAGTCCGTAGGTGACGGCGGCAGCGACGGCGAGCACGACGTCGACGGCCACCGCGAGCCACACCGCGAAGCGGCTGCCCCGGAACAGGCCGAGTCCGGCGACGAGGAGCACGAGGAGCGGCGCGACCGCGAGCACGAGCGTCCACGGATCGGTCGCCCGGTACGCCAGCAGTCCCCGGAGGCACTCGCCTGACGCGCTGTCCGCGCGGCAGCCGTGCACGGGGGTGACCGGACCGGTGCCGACGACGGCCGCGAGCGGGGCGAGGAGCCCCACCCGGGCACGGGACACGAGTGCGATCACCGGACCGACGGCGGACACCAGGACCACGGTGCCGAGCAGGACCCGCGTCTCGCGGTGCGAGCTCCTGGTCCAGCCGAGCCGGGCGGGACCGCGCCGGAGCAGGTCGCCGAGCAACCACCCGGCCGCCGTCGCGAGCGCGGCGTACAGGTCGGAGGCGTGCCCGGCGTAGAGCAGCAGCGCGGCGACCACGGCCACGGCGTTGACCCGGATGCGTCGGCGCCAGAGCGGGCCGGCGAAGGCGCTCGCGGTGACGATCGTGCCGACCAGGGCGGTCCAGGGGTCGAAGCTCGTGGCGCGTCCGAGCAGCAGGCTCCCGACCTGGCGCCCGTCCTGGTCGACGAGCGCCGTCAGGGCGCCGAGCCCGGTTCCGACGACGGTCGTCACGACGAACGCGAGGACGGTCCGGCGTCCGCCCATGAGCCGCTCCGACGCGCCGACGAGCACGACGACCCCGACCAGGGTGAGGACGAGCGCCACGACACCGGTCGTCACCGCGAAGACGCGGAACGGGCTGAGGGGCACGGCGTCGAGGGTCGCGGTGCGCGCGACGACGCGGGCGACGAGTCCCCCGACCGAGGTGAGGAGCACGAGGACGAAGACGACGGCGGTGACCGGGTACCGCCGGACCGACCTGACGATCCGCGACCACACCGCGGTCACTCCTGACGTGGTCCTGCTCACAGCGCACCCTCCTGTTGCGGGAGACCGAGGTGCGCCAGGACGACGGGCAGTCCGTGCGCGAGCACGTAGCGGACGGTGTTCCAGTCGTGTGCCGATCCCGGCGAGACGATGACCTGCGTCTGCATGCCCGCGCGGACCGCTGCGGCGTGCAGGGTCTCGGTCGACGCCCGGTAGGGGGCGTCCTCCGAACCGTAACCGAAGACGGTGAGGTGGTCACGGTACGACCCGTGTGCCGCCATCACCGCGACCGGCGCAGCGGCCCGGTAGGCCGCGGTCGAACCGCCGAAGGCCAGCGCGGTGCTCGTGTGCGCGTTGCCCGTCACGGGGGCGAGCTCGCTGGAGATCGCCAGCGCCGAGCCGAACACGTCGGGGTGCTCGGTGGAGAACTGCATCGCGCAGGTCGCACCCTGTGAGAACCCGGTGATGCCCCAGGCGCCCGGTCCGCTGGCGACCGGCAGGTGGTGTTCGATCCAGTCGACCGTGTCGGTCATCACGTAGGTCGCGCTCCGGCCGAGGCGTCGGGAGTCCACGCACATCGGGTTGCGGTTCGGTGCCCCGAGCTGGTCCGGCGAGACGACGATCGGCGCGAGCCCGTCGTGGGCCGCCGCGTAGCGGTCGAGGAAGCTCCCGAGGTCACCGGTCTGGAACATGTCGGCCGGCTGACCGGGCTGCCCCGAGAGCGCGACGAGCACGGGCAGGCGTGGCGGATCCGCGACCTGTGCCGCCGGCGGGAGCCAGACCACCGCCTTGCGGGCCCGGAAGTGCGAGACCTTGCCCGGGATCGACACGCTGAACGTCTCGCCCTTCGTCGGCATGCCGGCGGGTGCGTGCCAGTCCGCCGCGTCGACCTCGGGCTGCGACGGCTGGTCCGCCAGGACCGGCAGGTCCCTTGTCTTGTAGGGGTTGGTGGCGATGGCCTGCTCGATGTTCTTGTAGAACCCGAAGTCCACGTTGACGCCGAGTCCCGCCGACAGCACGAGTGCGCCGGCGGCTGCGACGGCGAGGACGCGTGCGAGCCACCCGCCCTGCACCGCGACGACGAGCAGCAACGCCACACCGGCGAACGCGAAGGCGATCCACATCCGGGTGACGGGGGTGAACTGCACGCCGAAGTCGTCCTGCACGTCACCCGTCCACCACACTGCGGCGAGGCCGATCACCGCGCCGACCGCGGCTCCCCCGACCCGGACCGCAGCGCGGCGCAGACGGTGCCGCTCGTGCAGCGGACCGATCAGGACCCAGCCGGCGAGGAGGGCTGCGATGACGTACACCGGGACGAGCAGACTGCTGCCGGTGATCGGGACGCGGAGGAGTTCGTGGAGCACGGGTTCATCGTGGCCCCGCAGCGCTGCCGCACAGCCTCGGAAGCGCTTCCACTGCGCACAGGTTGGGCACCGAATGCTCCCAGGGAAGCTCCAGTCGCTCCAAAGCGGCTCGCGCCGGGCGCGCACGGGTGGGAGGGGCGCCGCTGACGACGCCCCTCCCACCCCCTGGTGCTACGCGGTGCGCTTCCGGAGCGCGAGCACCCCGACTCCCAGGAGCAGGAGCAGGAACGCGATGCCCGCGGGGACCGTCTGCGAGCCGGCTCCGGTGTAGGCGAGCTCGGGCTGTGCTGCCCCCGCAGGAGCGGTCACCGCAGCCGTGGTCGTCGACGCGGTCGGCCGGGAGGCACTGGTCGCTACGACCGCGCCCGCCGCGGTGACGTCCGTGGTCGCGACCGGGACGGTGGTCACACCCGGCACCGAGGTGCCGGCGGTGGTGTCGCCGGGCACGGTCGTACCGGGGTCGGTGCCCGGGTCAGTGCCGGGGTCGGTACCCGGGTCCGTGCCGGGGTCGGTGCCCGGGTCGGTACCCGGGTCCGTGCCGGGGTCGGTGCCCGGGTCCGTGCCGGGGTCGGTGCCGGGGTCGGTGCCCGGGGTCGTGGTGCTGGTGCCGTCACCGACGATGCCGATGCCGTTCCCGCCGATGGTGATCGGCACGCTGATGACGGGGATCACCTGGGTCCCACCGAGCAGACCGCCGTCGCCGGAGGTCGTGCCACCGGCGGAGGGCGTCGTGCCCGATCCCGTGCCCGTGCCGCTGCCCGGGTTCGTGGTGCTCGTGCCGTCGCCGACCACGCCGATGCCGTTGCCACCGACGGTCACCGGGACCGACACGACCGGGACGACCTGCGTGCCGGAGCCCAGACCGTCGTCACCCGACGTCGTGCCACCCGCGGCCGGGGTCGAACCCGAACCCGTGCCGGTGCCCGTGCCGGTACCGGTGCCGGTCCCGGGCGTCGTGGTGCTCGTGCCGTCACCGACGACGCCGATGCCGTTCCCACCGATCGTGATCGGCAGGTCCACGACCGGCGACACCTGCGTGCCACCGAGCACCGCGTCGTCACCCGACGTCGTGCCACTCGCTGCCGGGGTCGCACCCGCACCGGTGCCGGCGGTCGGCGCCGTCCCCGTCGCCGAGCCGTCACCGAGCACGCCGATGCCGTTCCCGCCGATCGTCACCGGGACGGACACGACCGGGGCGACCTGCGTCCCGGAGCCCACGCCGTCGTCACCCGACGTCGTGCCACCGGCTGCCGGGGCCGCACCCTGACCCGAACCGCCACCGGTACCGCTGCCGGTACCGGTGCTCGTGCCGTCGCCGAGGACGCCGATGCCGTTCCCACCGATCGTGATCGGCAGGTCCACGACCGGCGACACCTGCGTGCCACCGAGCACCGCGTCGTCACCCGACGTCGTGCCACTCGCTGCCGGGGTCGCACCCGCACCGCTGCCCGCCGTCGGCGTCCCCGTCGCTGACCCGTCACCGAGCACGCCGATGCCGTTGCCGGTGACCGTCACCGGGACGGACACCACCGGGGCGACCTGCGTCCCGGACGCGATGCCGTCCGAGCCGGACGTCGTCGGCCCTGCTGCCGGCTCCGCGGGCGCGGGGGTGCTCGTGGCCGGGGCCGGCGCGGACGCCGGAGCAGCCGCCGCATCGCCCACGACCCCGACGGCGTTGCCGGAGACCGTCACCGGAGCGGTGACGTCACCGACGACCTGCGTCCCCGACGCGACACCGTCCGAGCCGGACGTCGTCGGGGCCGGAGCGGGGGCAGGAGCCGGAGCCGCAGGAGCAGGAGCCGCCGGGGCCGGGGCGGTCGCGGTCGCGTCACCCGCGACGCCGACCGCGTTCCCGGTCGCCTGGACCGGTGCCGTGACGACGGGTGCCACCTGGGTACCGGACGCGATGCCGTCCGATCCCGAGGTGACCGGAGCAGCCGGAGCAGGAGCCGCGGCGGGCGCGGCGGCCGGGGCGGTGGAGACGGCGTCGCCGAGCACCCCGAGGGCGTTCCCGGCGGCGGACACCGGCGCGCTGATCGCCGGGGCGACCTGGGTGCCGGACAGGAGGCCGTCGTCACCGGAGGTCGTCGCAGCGTTCGCCGCGCACGCCCCTCCGAGTGTCAGGCCGCCGACGAAGAGGGTGAACCAGAGCCCTCTCGAGACGTACTTGTTCATGGTCGTTCGTTCCTCACTGATCGAGATCTGTCGTCCGACCGCGATCGCGGTCGGGTGGTGCGGGCCTGCCGTGCCGGACAGGCGCACCGATCTCAGTCAGGAGCGACGTCGTGGTCCCCGACGACGGACGCGGGGACCACGTCGTCGGCGAGGGTGCCGCGTGACCCCGCGGCGAGGGAGAACAGGACGGCGGACGTGCCGTCGACCCCGACGGGCGCAGCGCCGGCGGAGCCGGAGGCAGAACCGCCGGTGGTCCCGGAGGTACCCGGACCGGACGGGAGGCCCTCGTGGCCGGCACCGTCCGCCGGGACGAGGAGTGCCGCACCGCCGATCGTCGCCGCGACCGGCGCGCTTGCGGGGGCGGCAGCGACCACGGTCACGGCGCGATCGGTGGTCGAACCACCGACGGGCGCTGCGGCGGCCGGTGCCGTCGACGAAGCTGCGAGGACCACCGGAGCGGCCGTGGCCGACACGGCGGTCGTGGCCGGCACGGTGGCCGTCGTCGGTGCACCGGGCCCGGTCGTGTGCGGCCGGGTGCCCACGGGTTGCTCGACCGGACCGCCCACCGGGATCGGCGTGGTCCCGGGAACGGGCAGCGTGCCTCCCGGCAGGAGGGGCGGCAACGGGACCGGCAGGACCGGCCCGACGGGCAGCGGCAGGACCGGGAGCGCGTCCTCGACGGGCGCGACGACCTGCTCGACCGTTCCCGGCAGCACGCCGACGGTCGTCCCGACGCCGCCGACCACGTCGTCGACGACTCCGGTGACCGGGTGGGTGACGGTGCCGAGCGTGTCGGCGCCGAGCAGGTCCCGCGTGACCGGGAGCGCGCCGACCACCGTGTCCACGGTTTCGACGACGCCGGTGAGGGGCCGTGCGTCGGTGACCGACTGCACCGTCTCGGTGACGGGACGGACGACACCGGTCAGGGTGTCGGTGAGCGGCCGGGAGGCACTGCCCACCGCGCTCACGGCCTCGTCCGTCGTCGACGTGGCCGGGCTGGCGGCGGTGCCGGTCGGGGCCGGTGTCGCCTGCTGCGGAGCCGGCGTCGGCGTCCCGGTGTGCTGCGCCCGCGGTGCCGCCGGGACGACCGGTGCGGCCTGCTGCACCGGCGGTGCCGCGGGAGCGGGCCGGGTCGCGACCGGAGCGGGCGCAGGTGCCGGTGCGGCCGGGACCGGTGCCGCCGCGGGAGCGGGGGCGGCGGGGGCCGGAGCCGCAGGCACCGGAGCGGGAGCGGGCGGGGCGACGGCACTGCGGACGGGTGCGACCGCGCTGTCGACGACCCCGCCGACGCCCTGCGTCACGCCCTGGACGGTGCCACCGACGTCCTGGACCAGCCCACCGACCAGCCCGCGCTGCTGCGGGGCGCCCTCGGCCGCGGCGGCCGGGCGGGCTCCGAGGAGCAGCGAGAGCAGCACGAGCGCAGCAGCGACCCCGACGCCCACCAGGGCGGTCCGGAGCAGCGCGCGCCAGGGGTCGCGCAACGGCTGGTCCATGCGCTCACCTCCTGATCTCGGCTGCGCACGTAGAGTGGTTGACCGGCACTGTACGCCGATCGATCCCGGACCGGAACCGGTTCTGGCAGGAATTCTCAGGAAAGGCCGCACGTGGTCTCGATCTTCTCCGCCCCGACGCGCAACCTCGACATCGTGACGTTGCACGAGATCCTGCGGCTCCGACAGGACGTGTTCGTCGTCGAGCAGGAGTGCGCCTACCCGGACATCGACGGGCGCGACCTCGAGCCGGGCACGGTGCAGTTCTGGGCCGGTCAGGGGTCGGTCGACGCGACGCTCCGACTCCTCCGCGAGGACGACGGGACCGAGCGCATCGGCCGCGTCGCCACCGCCCGGCACGCCCGGTCGCAGGGGCTCGGGGCGCAGCTCATGGAGGCGGCGATCGCCGAGTCGCGGTCGTCGTCGATCGCGATCAACGCGCAGGCGCACCTCGAGCAGTGGTACGGCCGTTTCGGCTTCGTGCGCTCCGGTGACGACTTCCTCGAGGACGCCATCCCGCACGTGCCGATGACGCGCACGCGCTAGTCGTCCCGCCGCTTGCGGGTCAGGCGCGCCAGCGGCGGAGCTCGTCGAACGACCGCCCCTGGTGCGCCCGGTCCGCGACGAGCCGCTCGAAGACGATGTTGGTCTGCGTCGTCGCAACCGCCGGGTCCCCGCTCAGCTCGTCGGCGACGAAGTCCCGCAACTGCTCGGTGGAGGTGCACGCGATGTGCACCAGGAAGTCCTTGTCGCCGGCGAGGAACGAGACGTCCTGCACGACGGGCACCCGGAGCAGGCGCTTCGCGAAGTCGCGGAGCTCGTGCCGGGCGGCAGCGTGGACCCGGACGGACACCATCGCCTCGATCGCGAACCCGAGACCGGCGACGTCGACGTCAGCGCGGTAGCCGCGGATGATGCCGGCGTCCTCGAGCGCGCGCACCCGTGTCAGGCAGGTCGAGGGCGCGATCCCGACCGCGGCGGCCAGCCGGTTGTTCGGGATGCGGGCATCGGCCGCCAGGGTCCAGAGGATGCGCTCGTCGACCTCGTCGAGGCGCGGCGTGGTGACGGGGCGACGGACGGTTCGGTCGGACACGCCCCGAACGTTACCGCCGGACGGCGCCGGGGCTTCATCGTCGCGCGCCGACGGTGCTACATCGCCAGGGTCATCCCGACCACAGCGACGGTCATGGCGAAGACCTCGCCGCTGCGGACCGCACGACGGTCCTCGCGCGCCCACTCGTACCGGAGCAGCCAGCCGCTGAACCCGCAGTAGCCGATGACCCCGGCACCGAGGACCGCGGAGAGCGCGATCCCGTGGCCCGCGTGTCCGTCGGTCAGACCGGTGGCGTGCCCCATCAGCAGCATGCCGGCCATGACGACCGAGGACAGCGCCCGGTGCACGTCCATCGGCTCCGCCCGGCGCCCGTCCGGCCGACGGCGCCGCAGCACGGGCAGCGGCGCCAGGAGCAGCAGGACGGCAGCCGCGAGGAGCGTCCACGAGGCACCGGCCTGCACGACGGGCAGCACCATCGCCACGAGCATGACGGCGGCGGGGACGATCACGCCGGGGCGGGGACGGTAGCGGTCCCCCACGATGCAGCACACCGACGCGAACTGCGGCACGACGAGCATCGCGTCGGCGACGGTCTCGTGCACGGCGGTCATGGCGAGCGGCGTCCGGGGTGGTTCCGGTCGGTCAGTCCTGGGCGCGGGCAGCGGCCTTGTCGGCGCGCTCCTGCTTCACACGGGCGTTCTCGGCGTGCACCTCGGCCTGGGTGGCGCGCTCGCGCACCAGCCACTCCGGCATCTCCTGCAGCAGCGCCTTGATCTCGGCGGTGGTCAGGGGCTCCTCGACGCCGGCGCGCACCAGCCCGGAGATCGACACGCCGAGCTTCTGGGCGACGACCGGACGCGGGTGCGGCCCCTCGCGACGGAGTTCCTCGAGCCACGCCGGCGGCTGCGTCCGGAGCTCGTCGAAGGCGGTCCGCGTGACCGGCTCCGCGCGGAACGACTCCGGGGCTGCTGCCAGCAGGATGCCGAGCTTCTTCGCAGCCGTCTCGGGCTTCATCGTCTGTTCCTGCGCCATGGGTACCAGGGTACGGCCCCTACACTCGGTTGCATGACCGCGGCCCTCACCATCGCCTTCGTCCCGGGGGTCTCCCCCGCGAAGTGGGTCCGGGTCTGGCGGGAACGCTTCCCGGACGCCGAACTCGGCCTGCTGCCGATCGGTCCCGCCGACGTCGACCAGGCGCTCACCGGCGAGGCGGACATGGCCTTCGCCCGGATGCCCGTCGGCGCACACCTCAACGCCATCCCGCTGTGGACCGAGACCGCCGTCGTCGCGATGCCGAAGGACGGCTCCCTCGCCTCGGCCGACGTCGTGACCGAGGCCGACCTGGCGGACGTGCACGTCGTCGACGCGGGGCCGGTCCCCGACGACGTGTCCGCCGCCCTCGACCTCGTCGAGGCGAACGTCGGCGTCGTGGTGCTCCCGCAGTCCCTCTTCCGCGCCGCCAGCCGCAAGGACCTGGTGGCGAAGCCCCTCGACGGCGCGGCGGGGACCCGGATCGCCCTCGTCTGGCGCGACGCCGACGCCTCGGACACCACCGAGGAGTTCATCGGCGTCGTCCGCGGCCGCACCGCCAACAGCTCGCGGAACACCGCCGACCGGCCGGGAGGCACGACGAGCGCCGACGACGACGGCTCGCGCGGCGCGCGCGGCGGCTCGGGCACCGGTCGCGGCTCCGGTGGCGACGCCCGCTCCGGTGGTGGCAAGGCCACCGCGAAGCAGGCCTCCGGCGGCAAGGCGGGCGGCAAGGGCGCGCGGAAGCCCCGGGGGTCCGGTCGACCCGGGACCCAGCGGCTCGGCAACGGGAAGCCGAAGCGCGGCTCGAAGGGCAACCGGTGACGGAGACGCGGCTCGTCCCGATGCCGGCCACGCGCCTCCCGGCCTGGCTCGAGCGCACGATGGCCGAGTACGTCGCGTCGCGCATGCGGGCCGGCGAGACCCGCGAGCAGGCGGAGGCGAACAAGCAGAAGTCGCTCGACCAGTGGTTCCCCGACGAGGCACCTCTGCCCGACCACTTCGTCTGGGACCTGGTCGACGACGAGGACACCGTCGTGGGGTTCCTCTGGATCGGACCGTTCTCGCCGGGCGGCACCGAGTGGTGGGTGTTCAACGTCGAGGTCGACGAGAGCCACCGCCGCCGCGGGCACGCACGACGGGCACTCGAGGCCGGACAGCGGGTCGCCCGCGAGCACGGAGCCACGAGCATCGGGTTGAACGTCTTCGCCTACAGCACCGGCGCGCAGGACCTGTACGCGTCGCTCGGCTACCGCGTCACCGCGACCCAGATGCAGCTCCCGCTCGACTGAGCGCGGGCTCCTCAGCCCCAGACGCCGGACGACCCGCGCCGGTGGCTGCCGACGAGGTGCGTGTCGACGATGCCCAGTGCCTCCATCAGGGCGTGCATCGTCGTGGGCCCGACGAAGACGAACCCGCGCTTCCGGAGCGCCTTCGACAGGGCGACCGACTCGTCGCTCGTCGTCGGGACCTCGGCGATCGTCCGCGGCGCCGGTGTCGCGTCCGGCCGGAACGACCACACGAGGTCGGCGAGTCCGCCGTCGTCGCGCAGGGCGATGGTCGCGGTCGCGTTCGTGATCGTCGCGTGGATCTTCGCCCGGTTCCGGACGATGCCGGCGTCCGCCATCAGGCGCTCGACGTCGTCGTCACCGAAGGTCGCCACCACGTCCGGGTCGAAGTCGGCGAACGCTGCGCGGAACGCCGGCCGCTTCGCCAGGATCGTGCGCCAGGACAGCCCCGACTGGAACGCCTCGAGCGACAACCGCTCGAACACGCCGCGCTCGTCGCGGACCGGCATGCCCCACTCGGTGTCGTAGTACTCGCGGAGCATCGCGTCGCTCGCGGCCCAGACCGGTCGCGCGAGTCCGTCGTCCCCCGTCACCAGGCCGTCGGGGGTCGTGGTCGGGTCGGTGCTCACCGGTCCATCCTGGCCGACGGCACCGACAGGGACGTCACTCCTGGTCGTCCCCGTCGGTCATCGCCGACTGGTCCATCCAGACGTACTCCCACCGGTGGCCGTCCGGGTCGGTGAAGCTCCGCTGGTACATGGAGCCGTAATCGGTCTCCGGGCGGTCCTCGTTCCCGCCGGCCATGACGGCGGCGTCCACGATGCGGTGCACCTCGTCCTTCGACGCGGCACTGAGGGAGTTGATGACCTCGATCGTGCCCGGGTCGGCGATCGTCTTGTCCGTGAACTCGCGGAACTTGGCATGGGTGAGGAGCATCACGTACACGGTGCTGCTCACCACGATGCACGCGGCGGTCTCGTCGGTGAAGTCGGGGTTCACCGAGTACCCGAGCGCCTCGTAGAAGCCGACCGCCCGGTCGAGGTCGGCGACCGGCAGGTTGATGAAGACCATCTGTTCCACGGCGGATCCCTTCGTCGAGCACCAACCTGGCGCAGGCGCCCGAGGAGTGCAACCGTTCCGTCCCGCAACGATCCACCTCCCGGCCGCTCGTTCCTTCCCAGAACGCCCGAGATGGAAAGCGAGAACGGGCGTACCTGGTCGTATCGTCCGACCTGGTACGCCCGTTCTCACCCGGTACGCCCGTTCTCGCCGGGCGGGCGCCGCACCGCGCAGCGACAGGTCAGGCTCGCTCGCGCCCCTCGCCGGCGGCGCGCTGGTCGGCCTCGGCCTCGGCCTGACCGACGATGTCCTCCGCCGGCACCGGGTTCAGCCGGTCCCACAGGAAGAAGAGCAGCCCGCCGACGAGCAGCGAGAGCCCGACCCACAGGTTGATGTGGATGCCGCCGGTCTTCTCGGGGTCGGTGTCCCAGTGGACGATGCCGACGATCGTGGTGATGACCCCGTAGAGCACGAACAGGCCGCCGAGGATGCGGCGCAGGTCGAGTCGACGGGTGGAGCGGACGAGGGCCGCCTGCTCCTCGGTGAGCTTCGTGGTGTCCTCACGCATGGGAGTACTCCTTCGGGTCCGGGCCTAGAGGAACGGCAGGTAGAGGGCGACGCACAGCACGAGCGCGACGGTGCCGAGCAGCGCGGGCGAGCGGTACCAGGCGGTGTCGGTCGCGACGGCACCGGCGGTCATGTCGATCTTGCCGACGCCGTAGACCAGGCCGCCGAGCTCGGACACGTCCTTCGGCTTCGTGGCGAGCGAGACGAGCACGCCGACGACGAGCACCGTGACGAAGGAGATGATCGCGCCGTACATCGTCTCGGCGGTCGCCGTCGAGAAGAGCGACGGGTCCACCAGGTACGCGATCCAGGTGATCGTCGGCGTGACGATGCCGAGCACGTAGGCCCAGAGCGCGCCCTGCGTGGTCATCCGCTTCCAGAGCAGGCCGAGGATGAAGACGCCGAAGAGCGGTGCGTTGAAGAACGAGAACAGCGTCTGCATGTAGGTCATGATGTTGCCGGCCTGCGCGGCGAGGAACGCCGTGCCGATGCCGACGACCACACCGACGACCGTGACCCAGCGGCCGGTCTTCAGGTAGTGCAGGTCGGGCATGTTCGGCTTGATGTAGCGCTGCCAGATGTCGTACGTGAACACCGTGTTGAACGAGGAGACGTTCGCCGCCATGCCGGCCATGAACGAGGCGAGGAGGCCCGTTACCGCGATGCCGAGCACGCCGGTCGGCAGGTACATCTGGATGAGCTTCGGGATCGCGTCGTTGTAGGTCAACTCGCCGGAGGCGAACTGGTTGCCGACGACGGCCGCGGCGATGAGGCCCGGGACCACGACGATGAACGGGATGAAGAGCTTCGGGATCGCCGCGATGAGCGGGGTCCGGCGGGCGGCGGACATGTTCTTCGCCGAGAACGCGCGCTGCACCTCGGTGAAGTTCGTCGTCCAGTAGCCGAAGGAGAGCACGAAGCCGAGGCCGAGCACGATGGCGAGCCAGTTCGCACCGATCGGGTTCGTGACGTCGCCGATGCCGGTGCCGGTCCAGGTCTGCAGGTGCTGCACGCCCTGGGTCCGCTTGATCGCCTCGGTGAGGCCGCCCCACCCGCCGACGCGGTGCAGGCCGACGATCGTCAGCGGCACGAGGCCGGCGATGATCACGAAGAATTGCATGACCTCGTTGTAGATCGCGCTGCTCAGGCCGCCGAGGGTGATGTACGCGAGCACGAACGCGGCCGACACCAGGATGGCCAGCCACTCCGGCCAGCCGAGCATCGCCTCGATGACGATCGCCATCGCGTAGAGGTTGATGCCGGCGATGAGCACGTTCGACACCGCGAACGCGATCGAGTTCACCAGGTGCGGCGCCTTGCCGAAGCGGCGGAGCATGAACTCCGGCACCGAGCGGACCTTGGAGCCGTAGTAGAACGGCATCATCACGAGCCCGAGGAACACCATCGCCGGCACCGCGCCGATGAGGTAGTAGTGCAGCGTCGCCATGCCGATCTGCGCACCGTTCGCCGCCATGCCGAGGATCTCGGTCGCGCCGAGGTTCGCGGACACGAAGGCCAGCCCCGTGATCCACGCCGGCATCGAGCGGCCGGACAGGAAGAAGTCCATGCTCGTCCGCACCTGCTTGCGGGCGGTGAACCCGATGCCGATGACCACCGCGAAGTACACGATGATCATCAAGTAGTCGACCCAGCCCAGTTCGAGCCGGATCCCGTTGGTCGCCGCAGCGAGAACCATGCGATCTCCACATCAGTGTGTTGCAGTCGGCAACTGCGCCGACCCGGACGGGAACGTTACACCGCGATGTGACCGTTCACACACCCGGCACACCCGTCACCGTGGCCGCGCCCCGGTCGCTCGGTAGGCTCTCCCCCATGAGCGAGCCGGTCACCGACACCACGACACGCCCGCGGCGGATCCTCGTCCTGAACGGGCCCAACCTCGACATCCTCGGGCGTCGCGACCCCGCCCAGTACGGCACGGTGACGCTCGCCGAGCTCGAGGCGATCGTGCACACCGAGTGCGCCGTGCACGGGCTCGAGGCGGACTTCCGGCAGACCAACCGCGAGGGCGAGCTCGTCGAGTGGCTGCACGAGGCGCTCGACGACTTCGTCGGGGTCGTGATCAACCCCGCCGCCTACGCGCACACCTCGGTCGCGCTCCACGACGCCGTCGAGGCGCTCAGCGTCCCCGTGGTCGAGGTGCACCTGTCGAACACGTGGAAGCGCGAGCAGTTCCGGCACGTCGACCACGTGGCGACCGCCGCGACGGCGGTCATCGCCGGCGCGGGCGCCGACGGCTACCGGCTGGCCGTCGCGCACGTCGCGACCCTGGTGGCGGACCCCACCGACTGACGGACGGGAGGCACGGCGCCCGCCCGCCCCGCGCCTCCCGTCCGACCTGCTCGGCCCAGCCGCGTCGTGCGACCGCGGGCGTGGGCACCGGTGGTCGCACGACCTGCCGCTCACCTTCCGCCGCGACGGCGAGCCCTGCGACCCGAACGACCACCGGCGGCGCGTCGTGCGACCGCGGGCGGCAGCGCCGGCCGGAGCGGCTAGAAGTCGGCGGGGCGCCGGACGTCGTCGGCGCCGACGGCGGCGAAGCCCCCGCGGACGATCGGCAGCGCCCGTCGGACGGCCTGGTCGATGCGCAGCTCGAGGTCGACGCTGGCGAGGTCGTACCCGCCCTCGCGCCTGGTGAAGTCCCGCTCGTTGCCGAACACGCCGAGCGGCAGCGTCGTCGACTGGAAGAAGCCGAACAGCGGTCGCATCTGGTGCTCGACGAGCAGCGCGTGTCGGTCGCTGCCGCCCGTGGCGGTCAGGAGCACCGGGGTGTCGACCAGGTCGTACTGCCCCACCCAGTCGAAGAAGAGCTTGAAGGCACCCGAGTACGCCGCGCGGAACGCCGGGCTGCCGACGACGAGCACGTCCGCCGCCTCGACGGTCTCGAGTGCCCGTCGGGTCTCGGCCGACATCGCCTCGCGGGAGGGCGCGGCGCCGAGGTCCGCGAGCAGGGGGCCGATCTCGACCTGCGCGGTCCGCGCGTCCGGCAGGTCCTCCGCCAGGCGCGCGACGGTCGCCGCGACCAGGGTCGAGGTGCGCGAGGGGTCCGATGGGCTGCCGCTGACGCCGACGACGAGTGCTCCGTCCATGCGCTCGATGCTCACACGTCGTCGGGGTGACCGCCCGGGTGTGACGACTTGTGTCGCGTGCCAGCGGCCCGGCGTACCGTCCGGTGGATGCAGACGTTCCTGCCCTACGCCGACTTCCGCGCCTCGGCCGAGGTGCTCGACGACAAGCGGCTCGGCAAGCAGCGCGTCGAGACCCTGCAGGTGATGCGGGCGCTGACCCTGCCGGACTACGGCTGGCAGCGCCACCCGGTCGTCGCGATGTGGCGGGGGTACCGCCCGGCACTCATGGCGTACCAGGACGCGACGTGCCGGGTGTGGCTCGAGCGCGGGCACGCCGACACCTGCCTCGAGAAGACGCTGGCCGACCTCGGGCTGGTCCCCGAGGACCTGGTGGCGTACGAGCGAGGGGACTTCGCCGTGCCCGCGTGGAACGCCGACCCGGCGGTCCACGAGTCACACCGCTCGAAGCTCGTGCAGAAGGCGCCGGAGCACTACCGTCCGCTGTTCCCCGACGTGCCCGACGACCTGGACTACGTCTGGCCCGGCGTACCGGAACCGCCCGCGCCGACGCACTGACCGGAGGGCCGAGCGAAGGCTGCCCAGGCGACGCCACCGCGGCCCGCCGTGGACTGACAGGGGGGTGCGGCGCCGGTCAGGGTCCGGCGCCGCGTCCACGACGGGCGCGGTGGCCGCTCGGACACGACGACAGGGGATGTCGTGTCCGGCGCCGGACGCGGTCAGGGGTACCACGTCCGGTCAGGAGCACCGCGGGCCCCAGAGGGGGGGACGGGGCCGCGCGGTGCTGGCTTCGGGTCAGGTCACCAGGGCTGTTCGACGTCCCCCCGGTACCGGTCCGCCTCGCTCGGTGCGGGCAGGGTTCGACGGATCGCCGCGGTGCCGACGGCCGGGAGCAGGGCGCTCGCGACGGTGGCGAGTGCACCCACGGTCGCGATCACCCCGAGCGGGGCACTGCCGAGGTCGTGCTGCGCGGCGAGGGCGAGTGCCACCACGGTCGCCGGCGCCGGCAGGAGCTGGACCGCCCGGAAGGGGGTCTCCCGTCGGAGTCGAGTCGTGATCGCGTTCGCCATGTGGTCCATGGTGACGGAGGATCGCTGTCCGCAGAAGGGGGGACACCACCCCAACTGTGGAGGAGAACGTCTAGTACACCCCTCCGAGCTCGCGGACGGCCACGACCGACGCGGCGACCGCGCCCACGACCACGGGCACGTCCGCCTCGGCCAGTCCGGCGTCGAACGTGAGTCGCAGGGCCGTCCGTGCGGTGTCCTCCGGGAGGCCGATCGCGGTGAGGACGTGCGAGGCCTCGGTGCTCCCCGCGGCACAGGCACTGCCTGACGAGGACACCACGTCACGTGCCTCGAGCTCGAGCAGCACGGTCTCGCCGTTGACCGCCGCGGGGCCGCCGGGCACCGCCGGGAAGCAGAACGAAGCGTGCCCCGGGAGCCGACGCGCGCCGGGCAGGGTCGGCGCGGCTCCGGTCAGCACGGCACCGGGGACCGACGCCAGGACCCCCTCGATGACGGCGTCGCGGGTCGTCGTCGCCCGGTCGGCGTCGGCGTCCCGGGAGCCCTCGACGAGCGACACCGCCGTCGCGAGGGCGACCGCTCCCGCGACGTCCTCGGTGCCGGACCGTCTCCCCCGCTCCTGTCCCCCGCCGTGCAGCAGCGGCTCGAGCGGCACACCGCCCCGGACGGCCAGCGCACCGGTGCCCTTCGGCGCGCCGAGCTTGTGCCCGGAGAACGAGACCGCGTCGACGCCGAGCCGGTCGAGCCCGATCGGCAGCCACGGCGCGCTCTGCACCGCGTCGGTGTGGAACCGGGCGCCGACTCCGTGCGCGACCGCCGCGAGTGCCGGCAGGTCCTGCACGGTGCCGATCTCGTTGTCGGCGTGCGCCACCGAGACGAGGGTGGTGTCCGGACGGACGGCCCGCGCGAGCGCCTCGGGCGTCACCGTCCCGTCGTGCTCGACCGGCACCAGCGTGACCGTGAAACCGTGGTGGCGCTCCAGGTACCGGCAGCTCTCGAGGACCGCCTCGTGCTCGATCGCGCTCGTCACGACGTGCCGGCCACGGGGTGCCGCGAGTGCGATCCCCTTCACGGCGGTGTTCGCGCCCTCGGTGCCGCCGGTGGTCAGGACGACCTCGCCCGGCCGGCACCCGAGGAACCGGGCGATCGTCGCGCGGGCGTCGGCGAGCCCCCGTGCCGCAGCGTCGCCGACCCCGTGCGTCGAGGACGGGTTGCCGAACACGCCCGTCAGGTACGGCCACATGGCCTCGAGGACCTCGCGGCGGACCGGCGTGGTCGCGGCGCGGTCGAGGTAGAACACCGCGTCAGGCGCCGGTCGCGTCGACGTCGCCACCGGCGGACGCGCCGGTCACGTCGACGTCGAGCCCGAGGTCGAGCGCCCGGGCCGAGTGGGTCAGTGCCCCGACCGAGACGACGTCCACCCCGGTCCGCGCGATCGCGCCGACGGTCTCGAGCGACACGCCACCCGAGGCCTCGACGAGGGCGCGGCCGGCGACCTGGTGCACGCCCTCGACGAGCTGCTCCACTGTGAAGTTGTCGAGCATGATCGTGTCGACCCCGGCGGACACCACGGCCTCGACCTGGTCGAGCCGGTCCACCTCGACCTCGAGGTGCACCGTGTGCCCGAGACGACGGCGGGCGTCACGCACGGCGTCGCCGATCGGGGTGCCGCCGGCGAGCAGCACGGCCAGGTGGTTGTCCTTGGCGAGGACGGCGTCGGACAGCGAGTTCCGGTGGTTGTGCCCGCCCCCGCAGCGCACGGCGTACCGCTCGACCGCACGGAGGCCCGGCGTCGTCTTGCGGGTGTCGGCGATCCGGGTCCCCGTCCCCGCGACCGCTGCGACGTACCGCGCGGTGACCGTCGCGATGCCGGACATCCGCTGCACGAGGTTGAGCCCGACGCGCTCGGCGCGCAGGACCGAGCGCGCGGGTCCCTCGACGGTCGCCAGCACCTGCCCGGCCGCGAAGGTCGCGCCGTCGGCGAGGTGCAGCTCGGTCCGCACCGCGGGGTCGACGGCGTGCATCACGGCCGCGAACACCGCACCGCCGGACAGCACGCCGGGCTCGCGGGCGGCCAGGGTCGCGGTCGCCCGGGCGTCGACGGGGATGAGCGTCTCGCTGGTGACGTCGCCCCACGGCGCGTCCTCCTCGAGCGCGGTCTCGATCACACGCCGCAGGGCGTGCGGCGGGATCGCCCCGGGGTCGGACGGTCCGGCGGGACGGACGCCGGACGCGGCGGTGGCACCGGCGGCTGCGGGGACGGTGGTGGTCATGCGGGGACTCCCTGCTGGACGGGGGCGGTGCTGTCGGACGGCGTGGTGCTGACGGGTCGGTCGGCGCGGTCGACCGGGGCGCTCCCCGTGGCGACGGCGCGGCCCCAGCCGACGGACACCGGCGCGGACGGGTCGGTGTCCGGGTGGTCGGTCCGGGCGTGCGCGCCGCGGGACTCGGTGCGGGCCTCGGCGGCGAGCGCCGTGATCCGCGCCAGGTCGAGCAGGGCGCGGTCCTCGTGGTCCCGCACCGAACGCGCCACCGGCGGACGCAGGGCGGCGAGTGCGCGACGCGCGGCCGCCAGTCCGTCCGCGTCACGGAGCAGACCGACCCGCTCCGTCATCTCGGTCTGCACCGCCTGCCGGAGGTGGGCGGCACGGTCGAGGTGGGCTGTGCCTCCAGTCCGTCGATCGCGGTCGGTCCGGTACGGCGTTGCGTCCGGGACGGTCGTGTGCTGCTCCGTCGTGTCCGGTCCCGTTCCGTCCGGCCGGGAGGCACCACGCGGGTCCGCCACGTCGCCCACCCGGTCGTCGGGCACGGTGTGCACCGGCAGGGTCGCGTCGCCGCGCAGGCGCAACTGCGCCGGTCGCGGTGCACCGATTGCGTCGGCGGTTCGCACGCCGAACACGAGGCCCTCGAGCAGCGAGTTCGACGCGAGGCGGTTGGCGCCGTGGACGCCGGTGCAGGCGGCCTCACCGACGGCGAGGAGTCCGGGCAGGCTCGTGCGGCCCTCGCTGTCGGTGGCGATCCCACCCATCGCGTAGTGCGCGGCGGGGGCGACCGGCACGCCCTCGCGGGTCCAGTCGAAGCCGGCCGCACGGGTGGCGCGGGTCAGCCCGGGGAAGCGCGCGACGAGCCGGTCCGCGCCGAGCCCCGTCGCGTCGAGGAGCACGGGGGCGCCGCCCTGGTCGCGGACGGTGGCCGCGATGCCGCGGGCGACCACGTCGCGCGGGGCGAGTTCGGCGTCCGGGTGCACGGCGGTCATGAAGCGCCGGCCGGTCGCGTCGCGGAGGACGGCGCCCTCGCCACGGACCGCCTCGGACAGGAGCCCGCCGTCCGGGACGGCCAGCCGGGTCGGGTGGAACTGGACGAACTCCAGGTCGGCGAGGACGGCACCGGCGCGCCAGGCGGCGGCGACCCCGTCCCCCGTCGCGACCAGCGGGGCCGTCGTCTCCCGGTACAGGTGTCCGGCACCGCCGGAGGCGAGCACGACCGCGTCGGCGTCGATCCGGCGGGGCTCGCCGAGCAGGTCGAGCACGTCGACGCCGACGACCGCGCCGTCGCGGACGACGAGGTCGGTGAGGCAGGTGCGCTCCAGCACGGTGACGTGCCGTCGGAGCAGGGCGGCGACGAGGGTGCGTTCGACGGCCGCCCCGGTGGCGTCGCCGTCGGCGTGCACGACCCGCCAGCGCCCGTGCGCGGCCTCGCGCCCGCGGGCGAGGTCGTCGCCGTGACGGTCGAGCGAGTCCAGGTCGGTCGTCCGGTCGAACGGCACGCCCAGTGCGAGCAGGTCGCGGACGCGCGCGGGCCCGTCGGCGCAGAGCAGTGCGACGGCACGCGCGTCGGCACTCCCGACGGCGGCGGTGTGCGTGTCGTGCTCGTGCAGGGCGACGGTGTCGTCGGCACCGAGCGCGACGGCGATGCCGCCCTGCGCGGCGGCGGTGGCGCCGTCGGCGAGTCCGCCCTTCGTCACCAGGGTGACGTCGTGGCGGGCGCTGGCGCGGATCGCGGCGGTGAGCCCGGCGATGCCGGACCCGACGATGACGACGTGCACGGTGCGGTCCTCGGTGTCCTCGGTCGCCGGACCGTCAGCCGCGGGGCTTCGCGGCGAGCATGCGCTCGAGCGCGACCCTGGCGTCGGCCTGCACGTCGGTGGGGACCGTGATCTCGTTGAGGACCTCTCCGCGGACGAGGGCCTCGAGCACCCAGGCGAGGTAGCCCGGGTGGATCCGGTACATCGTCGAGCAGGGGCAGACGACCGGGTCGAGGCAGGTGATCCGGTGCTGCGGGTGCTCGGCGGCGAGCCGGTTCACCATGTTGATCTCGGTGCCGATCGCGAACGACGTCGGCTCGGTGGCGGCTGCGACCGTGCGCCGGATGAGGTCGGTGCTGCCGGCGGCGTCCGCGGCGTCGACGACCGCCATCGGGCACTCGGGGTGCACGATGACCTGCACGCCCGGGTCCTCGCGCCGGGCCTGCTCGATCTGCTCGACCGTGAAGCGGCGGTGCACCGAGCAGAAGCCGTGCCAGAGGACCACCTGCGCGTCGAGCAGGGTCTGCTCGTCGTTGCCGCCGAGGGCCTTGCGGGGGTTCCACATCGGCATGCGGTCGGTGCTGATCCCCATCGCCTTCGCGGTGTTCCGGCCGAGGTGCTGGTCGGGGAAGAACAGCACGCGCTGCCCGCGCTCGAACGCCCACTCGAGGACGGTCGCCGCGTTCGACGACGTGCAGACGATCCCGCCGTTCCGGCCGCAGAACGCCTTGAGGTCGGCGGCGGAGTTCATGTACGTGACCGGGATGACCGGGACGCGGCCGTCGGCGTCGGGCGCCGTGCCGTAGACGGCGGTGAGCTCGGCCCACGCGGCCTCGACGCTGTCGATGTCGGCCATGTCCGCCATGGAGCAGCCGGCGGCGAGGTTCGGCAGGATCACGCGCTGGTCGTCGCGGGCGAGGATGTCCGCCGTCTCCGCCATGAAGTGCACGCCGCAGAACACGATGGCCTCGGCGTCCGGCTTCGTCAGGGCGGCGTTGGCCAGCTGGAACGAGTCGCCGAGGAAGTCCGCGTGCCGGACGACCTCGTCGCGCTGGTAGAAGTGCCCGAGCACGACGACCCTGTCCCCCAGCGTCGCTTTCGCCCGTTCGATGCGGCCGTGCAGCTCGTCGTCGCTCGCGGTCTTGTACTCGTCCGGGAGCTGCCCCTGTCGCGGTGCCGAGGTGGGGATGACGTCGGACATCGACGAGCCGGGACCGTAGCCGGGACGGCTGTCGAAGTCCCACGTCGGTGCGGCGAGGTCGGGCGTGCAGGTGCTGCCCGCGACGGCGCCGTTGGAGATGCGCTCGATGGTGACGGCGATGGACACGGTGGTTCCTATCGGTTCGAGGTGGACCACGGCGGCAGGACCGTGGCCAGGGTCGTGGCCCCGGGCGTGGTCCGGGTCGTGGTGTCGGTCAGCGGACCGTTGTCCGCGTAGGCCAGGTCGGGGTTCGAGCGGTACAGCCGGGCCGGCCGGTGCCGGTCGCCGCTCGTGGTCTCGTCGGTGGGCAGGATCGCGTCGGTCCGCTCGACCTGTCGGCGGAAGTTCGCGGGGTCGAGGGTGCGGCCGAGCACCGCCTCGTACACACCGCGGAGCTCGGCGAGGGTGAAGCGGTCGCCGAGGAAGGCCTGCGCGATGCGCGAGTACGACATCTTGTTGCGCAGTCGCCAGAGGGCGTACTCGACGATGCGGTCGTGGTCGAACGCGAGCGCCGGGTGCTCGTCGGCCAGGAACCACCGGACGTTCCAGTCGTCGGGGACGGACTCGGCCTCGTCCGGGTGCACGAGCGCCCAGTAGACGATGGACACGACCCGGCTCGGCGAGCGGTCGACGTCGCCGAACGCGTAGAGCTGCTCCAGGTACCGCGGTTGCACGTTCGTCGTCTCGCGCAGGCGTGCGGCAGCGGAGTCCTCGAGCCCCTCGTCAGGACCGACCCAGCCGCCCGGCAGCGCCCACGAGCCTTCGAACGGGTCGGCCACGCGGCGCACCAGCGGCATCCACAGCGCCGGGGCCCCGGTGTCGGGGTGCGGGCGCAGGGCGACGATCACGGTGGAGACCGCGACGCGGATGCTGGTGGGATCAGTTTGTGTCATGGTGACTCGAAGTGTTCGGGTTGGGTTGACACTATCACCGTTCACGAGACCGGAACAGACCCGTAACGCACCGGGGACCCCGCGTGCCTACATTGACGGCATGACGACGGTGACGAGGGTGCACGCCGTGGTGTCCGGCTCGGTGCAGGGGGTCGGCTTCCGGTACTGGACCGCACGCAAGGCAGACGGGCTGGAGCTCGACGGGTACGCCAGGAACCTGTTCGACGGGACGGTCGAAGTCGAGGCCGAGGGGCCGTCCGAGTCCGTGGAGGCGCTCATGGCGTTCCTGCGCACCGGCCCGCCGACGGCCACGGTGACCGACGTCGCCCGGCGCAGCGTCGTGCCGCACGGCGACGGGGACGGGTTCGCGATCCTGCGCTGACCGCGGGCGGGGTCGCGCCGCGCATCCGGTCCGTGCGCTCGGTCCGTGCGCTCGGTCCGCGGCTCGGTCCGTTCACGAGGACGACACACGGAAGCGGAATACTCGGATCCGTTCAGGCTGTTGCCTCGTCTGCGCAGTCCGCGCCCCCTCTGCACGCCGTCACTCCCCAGGAGCCCCGCATGACCCAGGCCGTCGATTCCGCCCCGCGCACCGGGAGCGTCTCGCAGCCCTCCGCCGGTGAGACCAGGCTCGTGATCGGGCTGCTGCTCGTCTCGGCGTTCGTCGTCATCCTCAACGAGACGATCATGGGTGTGGCGCTGCCGCGGCTCATGGAGGACCTCGACATCTCCGCAGCGACGGGGCAGTGGCTCACCACGGGCTTCCTGCTGACCATGGCCGTCGTGATCCCGGTCACCGGGTTCCTGCTGCAGCGCTTCAGCACCCGGCAGGTCTTCATCGCGGCGATGGCGCTCTTCTCGCTCGGCACGCTCGTCGCCCTGGCCGCACCCGGGTTCCCCGTGCTGCTCGTCGGCCGCATCGTGCAGGCGAGCGGCACCGCGATCATGATGCCGCTGCTCATGACGACCGTCCTCAACCTGGTCGAGCCGGCGCACCGCGGCCGGATCATGGGCAACATCTCGATCGTCATCTCGGTCGCGCCGGCCGTCGGTCCGACCATCTCCGGCCTGATCCTCAACGCGTTCTCGTGGCGCTGGCTGTTCGGGTTCGTGCTGCCGATCGCCGTCGCCGCGCTCGTGCTCGGCATCCTCAAGGTCCGCAACGTCACCACACCCCGTCGTGCGCCGCTCGACGTCCTGTCGGTCGTGGTCTCCGCCGTCGCGTTCGGCGGGATCGTCTTCGGGCTGTCGAGCTTCGGCGAGGCCGGGTCGACCGGTCCGCTCGTCCCCGTCCTCGCCCTGGTGGTGGGCTTCGCGGCACTGGCGTTCTTCGTCGTCCGGCAGACCCGCCTGCAGCGCACGGACAGTGCCCTGCTCGACCTCCGTACCTTCCGCACGAAGGGCTTCACCGTCCCGATCGTGGCGATGGGCATCAGCTTCATGGCGATGTTCGGCACGCTCATCCTGCTGCCGATCTACCTCGAGCGCGTGCTCGGGCTCGAGGTCCTGACCGTCGGGCTCCTGCTGCTGCCCGGTGGTCTGCTGATGGGGCTGCTCTCCCCCGTCGTCGGGCGCATCTACGACCGCCGCGGTCCCCGGGTGCTGCTCGTGCCGGGCTCGATCATCATCAGCGCGGTGCTGTGGGCGCTCTCCACGGTCGGCGTGGACACGAGCGTGTGGTTCGTCCTCGGCGCCCACGTCGTGCTGAGCATCGGGCTCGCGCTGACCTTCACGCCGCTGTTCACCGCCGCGCTCGGGGGCCTGCCGCCGAAGCTGTACTCGCACGGCAGCGCGGTGCTCGGCACGACCCAGCAGCTCGCGGGTGCGGCCGGCACGGCGCTCTTCGTCACGCTCCTCACGATCGGTGCCGCCACCGCGGGTGCCGACGCCGACGCGGCCGGGATCGCCGCAGCGACCGCCTCGGGCGTGCAGACGGCGTTCCTGGTCGGTGGGGTCATCTCGCTGGTCGGCATCCTGACGTCGGCGTTCGTCCGCCGCCCCGCGACGCCCGAGGGCGCCCCCGCCGGCGCTCCCGCGATGCACTGACCTGCGCTGGTGCGCGGTGCCCCGTCGACGACGGCGTGGCATCGTGGGCGGCATGCGGTCGACGGCGAGCGAGGTCAACTGGTCCGGCACGGTCACCTACTCGGCCGAACGGGTGGAACGTCCGCGCTCGCTGGAGGAGGCCGCGGAGATCGTCGCGCGGTCCCGCCGGGTGCACGGGCTCGGCACCCGGCACTCGTTCAACGACGTCGCGGACGCCAGCGGGGTGCTGCTCGACCTGACCGGGCTCCCCACCGACCTGGTCGTGGACACCGACGCCGGCACGGCGTCGATGGGGGCCGGCACGCGTTACGGCATCGTCGCCCCGGACCTCGACGCCGCCGGGGTCGCCCTGCACAACACCGGCTCGTTGCCGCACGTCTCGCTCGGTGGTGCGATCGCCACCGGCACGCACGGCTCCGGCACGACGCTCGGGTCGCTGAGCACCGCCGTCCGGTCCTTCGAGCTCCTCGGCGCGGACGGCTCCGTGCGCACCGTCCGCCGCGGCGACGACGACTTCGACGGGGCCGTGCTGCACCTCGGGCTGCTCGGCATCGTGACGCGCGTCGAGGTGGACGTCGAACCGACCTACCGCATGCGTCAGGACTCCTTCGGTCCGATCCCCTGGGAGCGGTTCGTCGCGCACGTGGCCGACGTCCACGCGGCCGCCTACTCCGTGTGCTCCTACACCGTGTTCGGCGACGAGATCGGCGAGGTGCTGCTGAAGTCCCGCGTGCCGGACGGCGCCGACGACGTCGAGGTGCCGGAGGAACTGCTCGGCGCACCGAGGCTCCCGGGACGCCCGGCGGACGGGCACCTCACCGCCCGCGACGGCGCGGTCGGACCGTGGTGGGACCGGCTGCCGCACTTCCCCGTCGACGCCGTGCCGAGCGTCGGGTCCGAGGTGCAGAGCGAGCACTTCGTCCCGCTCCGGCACGCGGCCGCGGCGCTCGAGGCCCTCCGCGGACTGGCCGACCGGGTCCAGCCGCACCTGCACGTCTGCGAACTCCGGACGATGGCCGCCGATCCGTTCTGGTTGAGCCCGACGCAGGGCGAGGACGTGCTCTGCATCGCGTTCACCTGGCGGAAGCACCCCGAGTCCGTCGCGGCGCTGCTGCCGGACCTCGAGGCACGTCTCGCGCCGTTCGACGGGCGACCGCACTGGGGCAAGACGAGCTCGCTCGACACCGGTGCGGTCGAGGCGCTCTGGCCGCGACTGGCCGACTTCCGGCGGCTGGTGGCGACGGCCGACCCGGAGCGGGTGTTCGCGTCCGCGTTCGGTGAGCGGGTGCTGCGGACCTGAGCCGCGCCTCCCGACCGGGACCGCCCGTCGCGCGACGAGCACGGGACCGTCCGTCGCGCGACGAGCACGGGACCGCCCGTCCGTCTCGTGCCGAGCGCATCGCCGTCCGTCACCCGACGGGCGTCACCGTCTTCGTCCCGCCGTCCCAGTGGCGGACCCCGCCGACCGTCAGGGTCTCCGGCAGCGGGGTCGCGCGCAGCGTCGCGACGGCGGCGGGCAGGTCCTCGTCGCGGACCCGACGGGCGAAGGTGACGTGCGGCGACCAGGCACCGGGCAGCGAGGTCCCCACGGCGTCCGGTGCGACCCGGTGCACCGCGCTGTGGAAGGCCGACAGCACCGGGTCCACGACGACCGCTCGGACGAGCACGGACCGCCCGGCACCGGCGGCGAACAGCAGGAGACCCCCGAGCCGGAGCGTCGTCGGCACGGGTGCGTCGAAGCCGTCCGGGACCGGCAGTGCGTCGCCGGCGGCGAGGGTGACGTGCGGGTCGTTCGTCCCCGACCGGCCGAGGCTCGGCAGGTCCGCCGCCGTCAGGGCGTCCCACGCGGCACGCACGGCCGCGTCGGAGTCGGGGTCGAGGACGAGTTCGATGCTGCGCACACCACGAGTCAACCAACGCTCCCCTGCGTCCGGCACGCGCCCCGCACGGCCCGTGGAGGACCGGGCGGGATGTAACACGGCGGAACGCACCGTGCGTGTCGCGCCGCGGGCAGCCACACTCGGAACCTGGCCGCGCATCCCGCGGCTCCCCACCGCACCGCCCGTGCACGCCGCCGTCCGGGCCCGCCACGCCCGGTTCCGCCTCCACCGTCCGGGCACGTCCCCCACGAGGAGCACCCATGTCCGCAGCACCCGTCCTGCCCCAGAAGCCGAAGGGCAAGCGTCCCGTCGGCTGGATCATCGCTGCCGCGGTCGTCGTCATCGCGATCGTGGTCGCCGTCGTGGTGGCGGCCGTCCGCTCCGGCGGGTCGGACGACGCAGCCTCCGGTGGTGGCTCCGGCAAGACCGTGACCATCGGTGTCTCCGACAAGTCGCTCGGCTACTGGAACACCTACACGAAGCTCGCGAAGGAGCGGCTCGGCGTCACGGTGGAGCTCACGAACTTCTCGGACTACTCGCTGCCGAACCCCGCGCTCAAGGACGGCCAGCTGGACATCAACCAGTTCCAGCACATCCAGTACCTGGCGGACTACAACGTCACCTCGAACGACGACCTGCAGCCCATCGGTTCGACCGCCGTCTACCCGCTGCCGCTCTACGCGACGGACTACACGAAGACGAGCGAGCTGCCGCAGGACGCCAAGATCGCGATCCCGAACGACTCCATCAACCAGGCCCGTGCCCTCCTCATCCTGCAGTCCGCGAAGCTCCTCGAGCTCAAGGACGGCGGCTCCGCCTTCTCGACGACGACCGACATCACCTCGTCGAAGGTCGACGTCCAGCCACTCGACGCCTCGCAGACCGCGAACGCCCTGCAGCAGGGCTCGGTCGCCGCGGCCGTCGTGAACAACAACTTCGCCACCGCCGCGAAGCTCCCGACCAGCGACATCATCTTCCAGGACGACCCGGCCAGCGCGAGCGCGGCCCCCTACGTGAACGTCTTCGCCGTGCGCGACGCCGACAAGGACAACGAGACGTACCTGGACCTCGCGAAGCTCTTCCAGGACGACGCCGTGCAGCAGGCGTTCAAGAAGGACCTGCCCGAGGCCGTCGCCCGCGACGAGAGCGCCACGAAGCTCCAGGACGAGCTCGCGAAGGTCGAGCAGGACGCGAAGGCGGCCAAGCAGTAGTGCCCGCCCTCGTCGAACTCCGCGGCGTCTCGAAGCACTACCGCCGCGCCGACACCGGCGAGACCGTGGTGGCCGTCGAGGACGTCTCCCTGGACGTGCACCAGGGAGAGGTCCTCGGCGTCATCGGGTACTCCGGTGCCGGCAAGTCCACCCTGGTCCGCCTCGTGAACGCCCTCGAGCTGCCCTCGTCCGGCACGGTCACCGTCGGTGGCAAGGAACTCACCGCCATCCCCGAGAAGGAACGCCGGCTGGCGCGCCGGAAGATCGGCATGATCTTCCAGCAGTTCAACCTGTTCCGCTCGAGGACGATCGCCGGGAACGTCGCCTACCCGCTCAAGGTCGCGGGCGTCGCGAAGGACGAACGCGACCGCCGCGTCGCCGAGCTCCTCGACTTCGTCGGGCTGCTCGAGCGCGCGCACGCGTACCCGGAGCAGCTGTCCGGCGGGCAGAAGCAGCGCGTCGGCATCGCCCGTGCGCTCGCCGGCAACCCGGAGCTGCTGCTCGCCGACGAGGCCACGAGCGCCCTCGACCCGGACACCACGTCCGAGGTCCTCGCACTCCTCCGCCGGGTCAACCGGGAGCTCGGCGTCACCATCGTCGTCATCACGCACGAGATGGACGCGGTCCGGCAGATCGCCGACCGCGTCGCCGTCATGGAGAACGGTCGCGTGGTCGAGGTCGGGGACGTCTACGACGTGTTCGCCTCGCCGCAGACCGGCGCCGCCCAGCGCTTCGTGCGCACCGCCCTGCACGACCGTCCGTCCGCCGAGCAGCTCGCCCGGCTGCGCGAGCACCACCGCGGCCGGCTGGTCACCGTGCAGATCACCGACGAGGTCGGCCTGCAGAACCGGATCGACGCCGCCTTCCGCACGGCCGGTGTGTCCGCGGAGCTCGTCTTCGGTGGCGTCGGTGAGATCCGCGAGCGCCGCATCGGCTCGCTCACCTACGAGCTGACCGCGGACGAGCCCGCGGCGGTCGACCGGGCACTCGGTGCCCTGCGCGACGGGCGGATCACCGTCGACGAGGAGGTCGCAGCATGAACGGCAACGGCTTCCAGAGCGTGATCGACACGTTCGACGTCTTCCTCGGCGCGATCCGCGACACCCTGGTCATGACGCTGGTCTCCCTGGTGTTCGCCGGCGTGATCGGACTGGCGCTCGGACTGGTCCTGTACGCGACCCGTCCGGGCAACCTGCTCGGCAACCGGGCGGTGTACACGATCGTCAACGTCCTCGTGAACATCGTGCGCCCGATCCCGTTCGTGATCTTCCTCGCCGCGATCGCGCCCCTGTCCCGCGTCGCCGTGCAGACCACCATCGGCGTCCCCGCGGTGACCTTCGCGATCTCGCTCGCGGCGTCGTTCGCGGTGTCGCGCATCGTCGAGCAGAACCTGCTGGCGGTCGACCCCGGCGTGGTCGAAGCCGCGCGGGCGTCCGGGGCGCACCCGGTGTCGATCCTGCTGACGGTCCTCATCCCCGAGGGCGTGGGACCGCTCATCCTCGGCTACACGTTCATCTTCGTGGGCATCGTCGACATGACGGCGCAGGGAGCCCTGATCGGTGGCGGCGGTCTCGGCGAGTACGCGATCGTGTACGGCTCGCAGCGGTACGACTGGTGGATCGTCTACGTGTCGGTCGCCGCGATCGTGGTGATCGTGCAGCTCGGGCAGTTCATCGGCAACCGGCTCGCCAGGGCGACGCTGCGTCGCTGAGCTGACCACCGGCCGCCGAGGTGGCCACGGACGGACGGGAGGCGCGGTGCCGGCTGGCACCGCGCCTCCCGTCCGTCGTCCGGTCGCGTCCCGTCCTGTGGCGCCGTCCCGCCGTCGGCTCCGGTCGCGCCGGGGCGGCTCCGGTCGCACGACGTGCCGCTCACGATCACTCGGGACGGCATGTCGTGCGACCAGGACGGTCGGCCGACGGCATGTCGTGCGACCAGGACGGTCGGTCGACGGTGGGTCCTGCGACCAGGACCCGGGCGCGCACGCCACCGTCAGGCGGCGGGGGCCTCGGGGACCTCCACGGCGGCGGTCGCGACGCCGGGGTGCTCGTAGTGCGCCCGGACCAGGATCGGCCGGTGGTCGGAGATGCCCGCGGGCAGGGTCTCGACGCCGGCGATGTGCAGACCGACGCTCGTCGCGAAGTCGAAGTGGCCCGTGAACTTGCGGTAGCGCAGGTAGGTCGGCTGGTCGGAGAGCGACAGCGCGAAGCCGTGCTCCTCGATCTTGCGGCGCAGGTTCGTCTGGAACCACGGGTAGTTGAAGTCACCGACCATGATCGCGGGGGCCTCGTCGGAGAGGTCGCGGACGAACTGGTGCGCAGCCTCGATCTGCTTGCGCCGCAGGGAGTTCGTGGCCGTGAGCGGCGACGCGTGGAACGACGCCACGATCACCTCGGTGTCGGCCTCGGTGTCGCGGAGCCGCATGGCGATGAGCCGCTCGTGCGCGGGCGCGAGCACCCGGTCGTGCAGGGACTTCTGCAGCGAGTGGATGCTGAAGTCCTGCACCTCGAACCGGTCGTCGCGCTTGTAGATCGCGAGCCCGAGGCGGTTGGCCTTCGTCGACGCGGCGAGGGAGAGCCCGGCGACCTCCGGCGCGAGGTCGTTGCTGTCGCACTCCTGCACGCAGATGACGTCCGCCTGGGACGCTTCGGCCAGGGCGGCGAGCTCGCCGTTGGCGGTGTGCTCGCGGAGGTTGTAGCTGACGACGCGCAGCTCGGTGGGCTGCACGGCGGTGTCGCCTGCGATCGTCCCCTGCTGCTGTGGCCCGGCCATGCTGCCTTCCGTCCTGGGTGTCTCGGTCACCCTGCCGCGGCAACCGTACTCGGCTGTCGCGGACAGTTGCTGTGACCGTAGCGCACCCCGGGTTTCCGGCGTGTGACCGTGTCGCGAACGGACAGCGGTCGGCGGACCCCACGGCACACGCCGGTCGGCGCCGCGACAGACGCCGATCGGCGCGGCGGCAGAAGCCGTCGGCCGACATGCTGCAGGCGGACGCCGGTCAGCGTGCCGCCGCCCGCACCCGGCGCGCCGGTCGCACCGTGTCCCCCGCGGTCCGGCTCATCAGGACGCCCTCGACGCACGCCACGACGAGGAGCACGGCGATCACCCAGAACGCCACGTCGTAGGGCCCGGTCCCGCCGAGCCCGGCCGCAGCCCGGATCGCCACGGCGGCCACCGCGACCCCGAAGCCCGCCGCGACCTGCTGCAGCGTGGACGAGAGCGTGTTCGCCGGGGTCATGTCCGCCTGCTCGACGTCCGCGAAGGCGATCGTGTTGTACGCCGTGAAGCCGACCGAGCGCGCGGCGCCGCTCACCACGAGCAGCACGGCGAGCAGCCAGAACGGGGTGTCCTCGGTGAGGAACACCATCGCGACGACGCTCAGCGCCGCGATCGCGCTCGACACGACGATCACCGGCCGGTAGCCGAACCAGCGGAGGAACGGCGTCGTCATCGGCTTGATCCCGAGGTTGCCGACGAACACCCAGAGCACCGCGGACCCGGCGAGCACCGCGCTCCAGCCCCAGGCGTCCTGGAACAGCAGCGGCAGCACGAACGGCACGGCCGACACCGCGAGCCGGAACAGGCTGCCACCGGCGTGCGAGACGCGGAAGGTCTCGAGCCGGAACGAGCCGAGTCCCATGATCGGGTGCGGCGCCCGGCGGAAGTGCCGGACGGCCAGCCAGCAGCACACCGCGCCGACGACGCCGGACACGACGACCGCGACCAGGGGGATCTCGTCGAGCGCGAGCAGCGAGGCCATCACCACGAGCGACCCGAGCCCCAGGCACGCCAGCAGCGACCCTCGCCAGTCGAACGGGACGCGCTGCGGCGCGCGCTCCTGCGGCACGAGGACCAGCGCGGCGACGAAGGCGATGATCCCGAGCGGGATGTTGACGAGGAAGATCCAGTGCCAGCTGAGGGTGTCGACGAGCACCCCACCGACGAAGGGCGCGATGATCGGTGCGGCGAGTGCGGGCCAGGTGAGGATCGCGATCGCCGTGACGAGCTGCTCACGACCCGCGCTGCGCAGGACGACCAGGCGTCCCACCGGCACCATCAGCGCCCCGCCGAGTCCCTGCAGGATCCGCCAGGCCGTGAGCTCGACGAGACCGGTCGACGCGGCGCACAGTGCGGACGCAACGGTGAAGAGCGCGATCGCCCCGGCGAACACGGTGCGCGACCCGACCCGGTCGGTGAGCCAGCCGCTGACCGGGATGAACACCGCGAGCGTGACCAGGTAGGCGGTGATCGCCACGCCGATCGCAGCGGAGTCGACCCCGAGGTCGCGCCCCATCGCCGGGGCGGCGGTCGCCAGGATCGTGCCGTCCAGGAGCTCCATGAAGAAGGTGCCCGCGACGAGCACGGCCACCGCCGTGCTGCCCCGTCGTCGTGTCGTCGTCATCGTCGTCATCTCAGTCGAATGCTATGCCCGCTCGGTTTCTGAGCCGCGCAGCCGGCGAGCGCCCGGACGCCGCGCAGCGCACCGTGCCGGGATCCCGCGCAGCGACGGCCTCACCGACTCGCGACCAGCCGAGTGTTCTGCAGCGCAGAATGAGTCCGACGAGAACGTTGCCCTCAGGGACACGGCACCGGGAACGTTGCAGCAGGAGCGGACCGCACCAGCGCAGGAGGACCGATGACGACCACCCCCGCAGCAGGGCAGCCCGTCAGCACGCCCGGCACCGTCACGACGAAGGGTGCCGCCGACCCCGCCGCCCCGGTCGTCGGGCGCCACGTCCTCGATCGCGCGCACCTGCCGGTGATGACGCTCCGCGAGTCCGCCCTCGCCCACAACACCGCCGTGATGCAGTCCTACGTCGACCGCCACGGGCTGCTCCTCGCCCCGCACATGAAGACGCACATGGCACCGGCCCTCGCCGAGCGCCAGGTCCGTGCGGGCGCCTGGGGCGTCACCGTCGCCTCGGTCCAGCAGGCGATGGTCGCCTGGGCGCACGGTGTGCACCGGATCCTGGTCGCCAACGAGGTCCTCGACCCCGCCGGCCTCACCTGGCTCGCGTCCCGCCGAAGCGTCGACCCCGACGCCGACGTGCTGTGCAACGTCGACTCGGTCGCGGGGGTCGCGGCTGCGGCGAGCGCCGCCCGCTCCGTCGACGGCACCGTGCACGTCCTGGTCGAGGTCGGGTTCCCCGGCGGCCGCACCGGCGTCCGCACGGCGGACCGGGCGCGCGAGGTCGCCGAGGCTGCGCACGACGCCGGCCTCGTGCTCCGCGGGGTGACCGGGTACGAGGGCGGTCTGCCCGACGTCGACACCGCCCGCGCCTGGGTCGCCGGGGTGCTCGCGATCGCCGGCGACCTCCGCCGTCCCGTCACCGGACGCGCACTGCTCAGCATGGGCGGCAGCGCCTGGTTCGACGGGGTGGTCGACGCCGTGCAGGACCGGCCGGAGGACGTCGACGTGCTCCTGCGGTCCGGCGCGTACCTGACGCACGACGACGGCTTCTACGCCGAGCGCACGCCGTTCGGCCGCCGCCCGGAGGAGGGCTCGCTCCGCCCCGCGATCGAGGTCTGGGGCCGCGTCACGTCGTGTCCGGAGCCGGGTCGCGCGCTGGTCGCGGTGGGCAAGCGCGACGTGTCGTTCGACGAGGGACTGCCCGTCGTGCGCGGGATCCGGCCGGGAGGCACGGCGCACGACCCGCAGGTCGTCCCGCCACCCGGGGCCCTCACCGTCACCCGCCTCGACGACCAGCACTGCTACCTCGCCCTGGCAGACGGGGCACCCGGGCTGACGCCCGGCGACGTCGTCGTGCTCGGCGTCTCGCACCCCTGCACGGTCTTCGACAAGTGGCGGCAGGTGCAGCTGCTCGCGGACGACGACACCGTCACCGAGACGATCGCGACGTGGTTCTGATGCCCGCCGACGACGAGCAGCGGTCGGCCCCGATCGTCCCCGCGCGGAACGCCGCACTGTCGCTGCGCCGTGGCCTGGCGCTCCTCGACCACGTGGCCGACCGCACCCGGAACGGCGCCGCGTCGGTGTCCCTCGGCGAGCTCGCCTCGATGCTCGGGACCGCGAAGTCGACGGTGCTGCGCCTGACCGCCCCGATGGTCGAGACGGACCTGCTCCGCCGCACCCCGGACGCCGGCTTCACGCTGGGACTCGGTGCGCTGCTGCTCGGGCAGAGCTACCTCGAGGGCATCGACCTGCGCTCCGCTGCCGCGCCCTTCATGCGGCGCACGGCCGAGGCGACGGGGCTGACGTGCCACCTCGTCGTGCCCGACGGCACCGACATCGTCTACGTCGACAAGGTCGAGACGCGCGGCACGGTCCGGATGGGGTCGCGGATCGGGAACCGCCTGCCGATGCGCAACACGGCATCCGGCAAGGCGATCGTGGCGTTCGGTGACCCCGGGCTCCTCGGCGCGGTCCTCGCCGTGCCCGCGACCGCGATGACCGACCAGTCCATCACCGACGACGGGCGCTGGCGGCAGGAGGTCGAACGCACCCGAGCGCGCGGCTACGGGATCGACGACCGCGAGAACGAGCCGGGCATCCGCTGCGTCGCCGCGCCCGTGCTCGACCACGCGAACCAGGTCGTCGGTGCGATGAGCATCTCGGGGCTGGCGTCCCGCTTCCCCGCGGCGGCCGTCCGTGAGCTCGGGGACGGTGTCGTCCGGACCGCGCTCGAGATCTCGGTCGCCCTCGGGTCGTCCTCCGCGCAGCTCGCGCTGCGTCGGACGACGCCGGGCGGGGCGGTCCGGTGACCGAGCGGGCAGGGGTGCTCACCCTCGGCGAGACGATGCTGCTGCTCGCCGGCCCCGGCGTCGGCGAGGTGTGCGACCTCGACCACATGCGCGTCGACACCGGCGGAGCGGAGAGCAACGTCGCGATCGGCCTGGTCCGGGCCGGCGTACCGGCGACCTGGGTCGGCCGGGTCGGAGCGGACCCCGCGGGCGACCGGGTCCTGCGCGACGTGGGACAGGCCGGCGTGGACGTCGTCGCGGTCGTCGACCCGGAGCGCTCGACCGGGCTGATGATGAAGGAACGGCTCCGGGACGGCCGGACGCGCGTGACCTACCACCGGCGGCACTCCGCGGGGTCGGCGCTCGTGCCCGAGGACGTCCCGCCCGGGCTCGTCGAACGGTCGGCGCTCGTGCACGTCAGCGGCATCACGCTCGCGCTCTCGGAGTCCGCCCGGCGGACCGTCACCGCGGTGCTCGACCGGGCCGAGGCCGCCGGGGTCCCGGTGTCGTTCGACGTGAACCACCGGCAGAAGCTGCTCGACGCCGCGGTCGCCCGGGAGCACTACCGCGCCGTCGCCGCCCGTGCCGCGGTGGTGTTCGCCGGTGACGACGAGGCCCGGATCCTGCTCGGGGCACCGGACGATCCGGATGCTCCGCCCGTGTCCGACGAGGACCTCGCCCGTGGGCTCGCCGACCTGGCCCGTGGTCGTGCCGTGGTCAAGCTCGGCTCCCGCGGTGCCGTCTCGGTCGTCGACGGACGGACGACCCGGCGCGCGGCGACCCCGGTCCGCGTCGTCGACCCGGTGGGTGCCGGCGACGCGTTCGTGGCGGCGTGGCTCGCGGCGACGATCACGGGAGCCGATCCGGACACCGCCCTCGACCGCGCCGCGGACGCCGGGGCACTCGCCTGCACGGTCCCGGGCGACTGGCGCCTGCCGGCCCCGGGGGCAGTGCACGAGGCCGAGGCCGACCCCGCCCCCGCCCCCGCCCCCGCCCCCGCCCCCGACGCGACCGCTGCCGTGCACGACCGCGTCGACCGCTGACCACCAGCCGCACGACGCCCTCCGCACCCGACGATCCGACCGGACCACCGACGCACCGACCGCACCGACCGCACCGACCGAGGAGCCCAGCCCGTGAGCACGAACCGTACGACCTCCGGCAGCACCACACCGGGTCCCGACCACGGCACCCGGCACGGCGCGGGTCCCGCCGTCGCGATCCTCCGCGGCGGCACCGGCGACCACGTCGAGGCGGTCGTCGAGGCCCTGGTGGGAACCGGCGTCCGGGCGATCGAGCTCACCACGAACACGCGACGGTGGCGCGAGGGCACCGCCTGGACCGCACGACGGTTCGGCGGTGACGTCTCGGTCGGGGTGGGCACCGTGCTGGAGCCCGAGCAGGTCGACGAGGCCGCCGAGCTCGGGGCGTCCTTCGTCGTCAGCCCGCACCTCGACCCGGCGATCGGCGGACGCGCCCACGACCTCGGACTCGGGTGGTACCCGGGTGCAGCGACCCCGACCGAGATCGTGCGGGCGTGGCGGCTCGGCGCCCGCGCGGTGAAGGTCTTCCCGGCGGCGCAGCTCGGCGGCCCCGCGTACCTGCGGCAGGTGCTCGCTCCGCTCGACTTCGTCGACGTCGTCCCGACCGGCGGGATCGGGGTCGACGACGCCGCCGACTACCTGGCGGCCGGGGCGGTGGCCGTCGGACTCGGTTCGCCCCTGGTCGGCGACGCCCTGTCCAGCGGGGACGTCGATGCCGTGCGGTCCCGCGCCGGACGGCTCCTCGCGGGACTCGCCCGGTGACCACGCCGGACGCCGGTGCGGCGGTCCTGCTCCGCGGCGGGTCGGTCGTCGGTCCGGACGGACTCCACCGCGCCGACGTGCTCGTCGACGGCGGCCGGGTCACCGCGGTCGACACGGGGCTGCATGCGCCCGACCACGCGAGCACGATCGACTGCGGTGGGCGCGTCGTCCTCGCTGGGGCGGTCGACGCGCACGCGCACGCCGGGTCGCGGGTCTTCGACGAGGACGTCCAGCTCGCCCTGCTCCGACAGGGCGTCACCACCATCGTCACCGGCCAGGACGGCGTCGGTCCGGCCCCCGGTGACGGGACGTGGGCGGACCGGTACTTCGCGGCGATCGACGGTCCGCACCCCCGGTACCGCGGCGACGGCATCGCGGGCCTCCTCGCGACGTACGACGGCACCACGCCGGTCAACGTCGCGACCCTCGTGCCCGCCGGCACCGTCCGGCACGAGGTCGTCGGCGACGAGGACCGCCCCGCGACCGCCGAGGAGACCGCCGCGATGCGGGCGCTCGTCCGCCGCGGGCTCGCCGACGGGGCGCTCGGGCTGGCCTCCGGGCTCGACTACGTCCCCGGGCTGTACGCCGACACCGCCGAGCTCGCCGCGCTCTGCCGGGAGGTCACGGCAGCCGACGGGATCTACGTCTCGCACGTCCGCGGCGGGTACGAGGCGAACCTGCGCGAGGGGCTCGACGAGGTCGCCGCGATCGTCCGGGCGAGCGGCGTCCGCGCGCACGTGTCGCACCTGCACGCCCCGGTCGACACCGCCCTCGGCGCGCTCGACGACCTGGCGGCCCACGGGGTCGCCCTGACCTTCGACGCCTACCCGTACTCGCGCGGGTGCACCATCCTGTCGATGCTGCTGCTCCCCGCCGCGCTCGCCCGTCCCGGTACCGACGACCTGGCCCGCGCGGTCGCCGACGCCGACGGACGTGCACGGGTCCGCGCCGCCGTGCTCGAGCGGGTGACCGCGCGGCCGGACCTCGGACCGGGCTGGGCCGACCAGGTCACCCTGTCGCACGTGCCGTCCCCCGCGCACCACGACCTGCAGGGCAGGACCCTGACCGAGGCGGCCGCCCTGCGTCGCACCGAGCCCGTCGAGCTGGCGATCGACCTGCTCGTCGCCGCCGCGCTGCAGGTCACGGCGATCATGCGGGTGCCGCACCCCCGCTCCCCCGCGGACCTCGCGCCGCTCGTCCGGCACCCCGGGCACACCGCGGGGTCGGACGGCATCCACGTCGGCACGCACCCACACCCCCGCGCCTCCGGCACCGTCGCGCGGTACCTCGGCGACTTCGTGCGCGCCGGGCTGCTGACCTGGCCCGAGGCGCAGCGCCACCTGTCCACCACCGCCGTCGAGCACCTGCGGCCCGGCGACCGCGGGACGGTGCGTGCCGGTGCGGTCGCCGACCTCGCGGTCGTCGACCCCGAGCGGGTGGCCGCGCGCTCGACCTACGACGACCCCACGGCCACCGCGGACGGGACCGACGACGTCCTGGTCGCCGGCGTCCCGGTGCTCCGGCACGGCGAGCTGACGGGCGCGACCCCCGGCACGGGGATCCGGCGCGGCGGCGCGCCAGCACCCCGCGGGGTCGCGCCCGCGTGAGGTTCCGTTCAGGGACCGGGACGCGGGCGGACGGTCAGGAGGCGCTCGGCAGCACCGCGACGACGTCGATCTCCACGAGGATGCCGGCCAGGTGCGACTGGACGGTCGTGCGCACCGGGTACGGCTCCGAGAAGTGCTTCGCGTACTCCGCGTTGAAGGCCGCGAAGTCGCGGTCCGAGTGCTCGAGGTGGACCGTCGACTTGACGACGTCGTCGAGGGTCGCGCCGTGCTCGGCGAGGACGGCGGCCACGTTGGCCAGCACCTGGGCGGTCTGACCGGCGACGTCGTCCGCCATCGCGCCGGTCGACGGGTCCTGCGGTCCGAAGCCCGCGGTGTAGAGGAACCCGTTCGCCACGATCCCCTGGCTGTACGGGCCGGCCGGAGCCGGGGCGTTCTCGGTGACGATGGCGGTCTTCGGCACGGTGGCTCCTCGTGGGTCGTCGGACGTGGCCCGGCAGCGCGGGGTCGGCGGCACGACCTCCGCGATCGTGGTCCCGTCCCGTCGGGCGCGAGCCTCCAGGCTAGGACCGGCCACGCCACGGAGGCCGACCACCCGCCGGGGTCGTTCCGGTCTGCAGAACGCCGTGACGTGCCTCCCGGCCGTCGTCGGCACGTGCCGGAGGGTGCCAGACAAGCCTCGGTACGCTCGTGTCGTGCCCACCACGAGCCCTGCGCCCGCCGGAGCGCACCGGTGAGCCGCACCGACGGCGCCGTCACCGGGACGCTCGCGAACGGTCGACGACGCATCGTCGACCTGGCGACGAGCCTGCCCGTGTGGGCCGCGGTCCTGCTCGTCTGGGGCGGCGGCCGTCTCGTGTCCACGGTCTGGCTGGCGCTCGCCTACCCGCTGATGGCCAGGGCGATGCCGGACAACGCCATCTGGGGGAACGAGCACGGCTTCGGGTCCTTCCTGACGGCGTGGGACGGGCAGTACTACGAGCAGATCTCCGTGCACGGCTACCCGAGCACGCTGCCCCTCGACGCCGCCGGGCACGTCGCCCAGAACGCCTGGGCCTTCCTGCCGGCGTTCCCCTTCGCCATCCGGATGCTGACGGCCTCGACCGGGGTGCCGTTCACGGTGGGCGCACCGCTCGTCGCCCTGGCCGCCGGGCTGGTCGCGACGTTCCTGCTGCACCGCTTGGTGAGTGACCGCGCGGGGAACGCCGCGGGCATGTGGGCGGTCTTCTTCTTCACGTGCGGCCCACTGTCGTTCCTGCTCCAGGTCGGGTACGCGGAGAGCACCTTCCTCGCACTGACGTTCGGTGCCCTGCTCGCGCTCGAGCGGCGTCGGTACGGCCTGCTGACGGTGCTCGGGGTCGTCGCCGCGTTCACGCGTCCGGGTGCGCTCGCGCTGCCGCTGCTGCTCGGGGTCGTCGCACTGGTCCGCTGGGTGCGGGCACGACGGGCGGCTGCCGGCACCGGTGTGCGGTCGCTCGACGCCTTCCCCGTGGCGGAACGCGTGCGGGTCGTGGTCGCGGGCGTGGTGATGGCGGCTGCGGGGCTGGCGTGGCCGGTCGTCGCGGCGCACGTCACCGGGCGGCCCGACGCGTACCTCGAGACCGAGATGTCCTGGTGGGTCAACTTCATCGGGCGGGTCGAGTTCACGCCGATGACGCCCTGGTTCTTGATCGCGGGCCGGTGGCTCGGGGTCGGCGGGGTCCTCATCGTGGTGTTCCTGCTCGTGGCGTACCCGGTCTGGCTGCTGCGCCGGTCGACCCGGGCGCTCGGCTCCACGACGGTGCTGTACTCCGCCGCCTACGCGCTCTACATCTTCGCGGTGTCGCTGCCGATGGCGTCGACGCCCCGGCTCCTCATGCCGCTCGCGCCGCTGTTCGGCTCCCCCGAGCTCGTCGCCCGGCCGTGGATGCGCTGGACGTTCGTGAGCTGTGCACTGCTCGGGCAGCCGGTGCTCGTCGCCGTGCTCTGGTTGCTCGGCCCGCCCTGACCGCGACCCGGACGCAGAGCTGGGGGCTGAGGCCGGGGGTCGCAGAACGGAACGTCGGCGACTGCTCGCAGGGCTGTACCGCTGCGAGGAGCCGCCGACGTTGCGTTCTGCGGAGGGAGGGGTGATCGGGTGCTAGAGCTCGACGGTGCCGTGGTGCCCGGTGTCGGGCTGGCTCTGCTTGCCGAGCGCGGCCTTCAGCGTCTGCACCAGGCTGCCGACGGGGCCGGTGTCCTGCGTCCAGTACTCGACCGAGTCACCCTCGACGGTCAGCAGACGGATGGTGGGGTCCTGCCGGCCCTGGGGGAACCAGGCCTCGGCGAACGGTGACCACAGTTCGTCGATCACGGACTCGTCGCGGGTGACCGTGGCCGTGCCGGCGATCGACAGGTACCCGCCCTGTGACTCGATGGCGACGTTGACGTGCGGGTTGCGCGCGATGTCCTCCACCTTCTCGCTGCCGTCCTGCACCAGGAAGCGCAGGGTCCCGTTGAACGCCTTGTCCTGCACGGCGAGGGGACGGGCGTGCAGGTTGCCGTCGTCGCTGACGGTGGTGAGCAGGGCGGTTCGGGCGCCGTGGACGATGTCCGAGATGGCTGCGCGGTGGTCTGCCTGCGTGTCGGTCATGATGCTCCTGTTCGTCGTGCGCCCCGTTGTGCTCGACGTCCGGCCGGGCACTGCCCGGGCGCGTTCCGTTCCCGCCAGTGTGCCCCTCGTCGCTGGGACCTGCCCGGCGCGGCACGGGTGGCCCCGGAGCGGACGGCGCGGGCTCGAGCGGCGCCCCGGGCGGGACCGGGCACACCGGGCGGGAACGGGCACACCGGGCGGGAACGGGCACACCGGGTGCTCCGGGAACGGCAGGTACGCCCGGAACGACCAGGTACCGCGGTCGTCACGGGAAGGAACGGGCACGCGCACACTCGCGGAGCGCCCGATCGCGGGGCGGGCGTCAGGCGGCGGGCTCGCGGATCGTCGTCTCGACGTCGACGACCTGCGGGACGCGCGGCATCGAGGCGAAGCCGAAGGCCACGGGTGGGTCGAGCGGGGCGAGTGTGCCGAGCGGCTCCCCCGCCCAGGACCCCGAGACGGCCGTGACGTCGTGCGCCCCGGTCACGCCGTAGTACTCGCGACGGCCACCTCCGGCGGTGCCGGCGGTCCCCGCGCCGGGAGCGACGAGTCGTGCGACGGGGTCGATCACGCTGAGCCACCGGGGGTCGCGCGCGATCGGCTTCGGCACGATGCGGAGCACCCGCCCGAGCGGGGAGATCGTCCCGACGTCGATCGAGGCACGGAGCGGGCCGGCGTCGAGCTCGAGCCCGCGCGCTGTCCGCCGGGCGCTGACGTCGACCACGGAGACGGTGTCGAACCGGTAGGTGCCGGAGACGTACGCGGCGACGATCTCGTCCGGCGCGAGCAGCACGCTCGACCCGTCGGGATGCTCCACGAAGACGTCCGTGAAGGCCCCGAACGGCGACCGCTCCCACATGCCGACGACGAACCGCACGCCGGACGTCGTGCCGACGCCCATGATGCGACCACGGAACCGACGCTCGACGATCTCGGGACGGGGTGACATGCCCTGGACGGTACCCGGCGCTGCCGTGAGCCGGCGTGGCGAGCGCGGGGCGGGCCTCCCGGCCGGATGCCTGCCCGTGCCGCTGCCCTGCTGCTGCTGCTGCGGAGCGGAGCGTGACGCGGAAGCGACAGACTGCGCCGGAACATCGGCGCACATCTGTCGCTTCCGTGGAAGGAACGGACCGACCCCCTACGGCACCGGTACCGGCTCGGCGAGCAGCTCGCGCACCCGCGGCGCGACCCGCGTGCCGTAGAGCTCGATCGACCGCATCATGTCCTCGTGCGGCAGACGGCCCGTCGCGTAGCGCATGTCGAAGCGCGAGACGCCGAGGATCCGCATGTTGCGCGCGATCTTCCGCGCCACCGTCTCCGGCGACCCGACGTACAGCGACCCGCCCGCGGACAGCCCGGCCTGGTACTGCGCGGCGTCCAGGGGCGGCCAGCCGCGCTCGCGGCCCAGACGGTCGGTGACGGCCTTGTGGTACGGCCAGTACCGCTCGGCGGCCTCCTCGTCGGTCTCGGCGACGAAGCCCGGCGAGTGCATCGCGATGGGCTGCTGCGGGAGCTCGAGCTGCGCCAGCGCCTGGCGGTAGAGCCGCGAGAACGGGGCGAACTGTGCCGGCTGCCCGCCGATGATCGCGAGGAACAGCGGCAGGCCGTACGACGCCGCGCGGATCACGGACTGCGGCGAACCACCGACGCCGACCCACGTCGGGATCGGGCCGTGCTCGAGCTTCGGGAAGACGTCCTGGTCGACCAGGGCCGCGCGCTTCGTGCCGGACCACGTGACGGCGTCCCCGCCGCGCAGGGCGTTCCAGAGCTGCAGCTTCTCCTCGAACAGGACCTCGTAGTCCGACAGGTCGTAGCCGAACAGGGGGAACGACTCGGTGAAGGACCCGCGGCCGAGGATGACCTCGGCGCGACCGTCGGACAGGGCGTCGACCGTGGCGAAGCGCTCGTACACGCGGACCGGGTCGTCCGACGACAGCACGGTGACGGCGGAGCCCATCCGGATGCGTTCGGTGCGGGCGGCGATCGCAGCGAGGACGACCTCGGGGGCACTGACCACGAAGTCCTCACGGTGGTGCTCCCCGACGCCGATGAAGTCGATGCCGACCTGGTCGGCGAGCACGGCCTGGTCGACGACGTCGCGGATGCTCTGCGCGTCGGACCGCAGGGATCCGTCGGCACGCTCGGTGACGTCGCCGAAGGTGTCGAGGCCGAGCTGCACCGGTCCGATGCGCTCGGGTGCGGGCGGCGGCACGTCCGAGGGACGGCCGGTGCCGAATGCGTTGCTCATGTGCGCCTCCTGGTCGATGCGTTTGCATAAAACTACCACGTTCTGCAGGAGTCGACCAGCCCTCGCGCGTACGGTCCCGCGCATGGCGAACATCCCCGACCAGACCGGCCGCCGCATCGTCGTGACCGGCGCGAACAGCGGCACGGGCAAGGAGACCGCGAAGCGCCTCGCCGGCGCCGGCGCGAGCGTCGTGCTCGCCGTCCGCACCACCGCCAAGGGCGAGGACGCGGCCACCGAGATCCGGCAGGAACACCCGGGCGCCGACCTCGAGGTGCGCGAGCTCGACCTCGCCGACCTCGGCAGCGTCCGCCGGTTCGCCGCGGGGATCGCCGACGAGGACCGTCCGCTCCACGTCCTGGTGAACAACGCCGGCGTGATGGCCCCGCCTGAGCGCTTCGAGACCGCCGACGGCTTCGAGCTGCAGTTCGGCACGAACTTCCTGGGGCACCTGGCGCTGACGAACCTGCTGCTGCCGACGCTGCTCGGCTCGGCCTCGGGCAGCGACGACCCGCGACCACCGCGCGTCGCGACGATGTCGAGCCTCGCCGCGATCCCCGGCAGCATCCGCTTCACCGACCCGCAGTGGGAGCACGGCTACAACGGCTGGCGCGCCTACGCCCAGTCGAAGCTCGCCGACCTGCTCCTCGCCCTGCACCTGCACCGCCTGTCCGTCGAGCGGGACTGGCCCCTCGTCAGCACGGCGGCGCACCCCGGGTACACCCGCACGAACCTGCAGTCCGCCGGGCGTTCGCTCGGCCGCGACCGGCCGGTGCGGGCCAGCGACCGCGCACTCCCCTTCACGCAGGCGGTGGAGCAGGGCGCGGAGCCGCTGCTCTACGCCGCCGTCGGTCCGGCAGCGGTCGGCGGCGCCTACTACGGGCCGTCCGGGTTCGGCGGCCTGACCGGTCCGACCACGACCGTGTCGGTGCCGCGGTCGGCCCGCAGCGCGGACCTCGCCCGCTCGCTGTGGGCGGTCGCGGAGGACCTCACCGGCACGCGCGCGCCCGCCTGACCGTCGGCGCACCGCGGCGTCGCGACACATCGGCCGGGAGGCGCCACCCGCCTCCACCCCGTCGGCGTCAGAACCGCACGTGGTCCCGCGCGAACGCGGCGATCACCCCCGCCTCGAGGGCGCGCTGCCCACGGGCGGTCGGGTGCACGTCGTCGGACTGCATCCACTCCGGGTGGCCGGACAGCGGCTGCCCGATGTCGACGTAGGTGCCGCCGTCGCGCCGGATCGCCCGGTGCAGCGCGTGCGAGATCGTCGCGAGCTGCGCCGGCGGTGCCTGCTCGTTCCACACGGCGCTCAGCCCGACCACCCGGGCCTCGGGCAGGTCGCGGTGGACCAGGGCCACGAGCTGGTCGGTGGCGCTCGTCACCTGCGCGTCGTCCTCGCCCAGGTCGTTGGAGCTCGCCTGTACGAAGACCACCCGGGGTCGCAGGTCGACCGCGCGCTTCACGAGTCCCGGGTACGCGCTGGCGCACTCGTCCTGGTCCCCCTCGGCCACGACCCCGGCGCCGTCGCACGACAGGTTCGTGAGCTGCCACCGTTCGGTCCGGGCGAGGAGCGCCGGCCAGGCCTGCTCCGGTGTCAGCCCGTGGCCGCCGCTCACCGAGTCTCCGATCACGACGATCCGCTCCCCCGGGGCGTGGTCCCAGGCGCGGCCGGTCGCGCTCGGCGACGGTGCCGCGGCCACCGAGGAGTCCTCGCTGCACCCGACGAGGGCGAGTGCGGTCAGGGCGGCGAGCGCCGTCGCGACGACGGCTCGGCCGCGGGGACGGCGGCGTGGGGCGGGGCTGCCGTCGCCCGCCGGGGTGTGCGGGGACGGCCGTGCGGTCGGGGTCACGACGGGGACCGTACGCCGCCCGGCCACGACCGGACCGCTCGGTGCGCTGCTGCTCCTCACAGCATCGGGGATCCTCGGGCGGCGGCGCCGGGTCGTGCCTCAGGCGCGGTGCAGCTCGACCGAGCCGTCGAGGCGCCCCGGGTGGGCGAGCCGGGCGTGCTGCAGCACCGTCCGACCGGGCGCGACCGCGGCGGCGACGACCGACAGCGTCGCGACGTGTCCGTCCGGCTCGACCGCGTCGCGGAGGATCGCGTCCGGGTGGTCGGACGGCAGGGTCGAGGACTCCGCGAGCACGCCGAACCACCCGCTCCAGCCGTCACCCGCGTCCTCGCCGTGGTCGACCGTGCGGAGTTCGTCGAAGGGACCGAGGACGGGCGGGCCGGTCGGTGCGGGGGCGCTGCGGAAGGCCTCGAGCCACCGACCGATGCGCGGTGCCGCGGGGTCGTCGGGTGCGCCGTGGGTGACCATGTGCACGCCGGGCCCGAGCTCGCTCGTCCGGACCGCCGTGCCGTCCCACGTGTCGACGGCGGCACCGTCGGCCGTGGCGCGGACGAGGTTGAACGCCCGGGTGGTCGGGAGCGCGCCGTCGTGATCCGGTGCCGCGCCGGTCAGGGCGTCGAGCGGCAGCACCCCGCGGGTCGTCCACGTGCCGTCCGCACTCGGCACGGGCTCCGCGCGGTTCAGCACGACGGCGAGTCCCGCGGTGTCCGAGGCCGCGAGCCAGGCGCCGCCGGCGGACCGGTCGCGGACGCCGCGTACGGTCGGGTCGAGCTCGGGCCACCAGGCGGCGGGCGGGTCCCAGGGCCGGTCGGGCGACTCGTCGCGGAGGGCCAGCACGGTGACGGGCCACGCGGCGGCGGGGTCGACGCGGACGACGACGGTGCACATGGGCTCGATCCTCGCACGGCCGTCCGGGTAGCGTGACCGACGTGGATGCTGCAGCAGGTCGCCGTCTGTCCGTCGTCGTCGGGATCACCGGGGGCATCGCCGCCTACAAGGCCGTCGGGGTGGTCCGCGACCTCGTCAAGCGCGGCCACGACGTGCACGTCGTCCCGACCGAGGGTGCGCTCCGCTTCGTCGGCCTGCCGACGCTCGAGGCGCTGAGCCGGAACCCCGTCACGACGAGCGTGTGGGACGACGTCGCCGAGGTACGCCACGTGGCGCTCGGACGCCGGGCGGACCTCGTCGTCGTGGCGCCGGCGACCGCGGACTCGCTGGCGCGCATGGCGCACGGCCTGGCCGGGGACCTGCTCGGGACGACCCTGCTCGCGACCGAGGCGCCCGTGGTCGTCGCCCCCGCGATGCACCCGCAGATGTGGGAGCACCCGGCGACGCGCGCGAACCTGCGCACCCTGCGCGACCGGGGCGTGCACGTCGTCGGACCGGTGGTCGGTGCGCTCACGGGCGACGACGCCGGGATCGGCCGGATGGCGGAACCCGAGGACATCACGGCCGCGGCGCTGGCGGTGCTCGACCGCCCGGCGGAGGCAGGGCGACGGGACCAGGGCGGGGCGGGCCTCCCGGCCGGTGCCGTGGCGGGGACGGGTGCCGGTGCTGCGGCGACGGGCGCACGGGGCGACCAGGGCGACCTCGCCGGGGTGCGGGTCGTCGTCAGCGCCGGTGGGACGCGGGAGCCGTTCGACCCGGTGCGCTTCGTCGGCAACCGGTCGAGCGGACGCCAGGGGGTCGCGATCGCCGCGGACGCCGTCCGACGCGGCGCGACGGTGACGCTCGTCGCCGCGAACGTGGACGCCGGGCTCACCGCGGGTCTCGGGGCGACGGTGGTGCCGGTCGGGTCCGCCCGGGAACTCGCCGACGCGGTGCAGGCCGCGGCGGTCGACGCCGACGTGGTGGTGATGACCGCCGCGGTCGCCGACTACCGACCGGCCGAGGTCCGACCGGACAAGCTGAAGAAGGACGAGCAGGGCGACACCATGACGCTCGAGCTCGTCCGCAACCCGGACGTGCTCGCCGACCTCGTGCGCGCGCGCCGCACCGGGCAGATCGTCGTCGGGTTCGCGGCGGAGACCGAACCCGACCGCGAGGCCCGGATAGCCCTCGGCCGCGCCAAGATCGCCCGGAAGCCGGCCGACCTGCTCGTCGTCAACCACGTCGGGTGGGACGCGGGCTTCGAGCGCGAGGAGAACGCGATCGAGGTGCTCGTGCCCGGTGGCGAGGTCGTCCGGGAGACCTCCGGCAGCAAGGCCGACGTCGCCGCGGCGGTGCTCGACCTCGTCGCGACCGCGCTGACCTGAGCGACGCCCGGCACCCGCACGGGCGGCGGCGTGCACGATGGGGCCATGCGACGACGCGAGCGCTCCCGACGCGCCACCCGGACCGCCACCGTGCTCGCCGTGCTCCTCGGCGGGGCCGGTGTCACGCACTTCCTGCGCCCGCGCGGCTACGACCGGATCGTGCCGGAGGGACTCCCGCCGCGCCTGACCACGGTCGTGTCCGGCGTGGCCGAGCTCGGCATCGCCGCCGGGCTCGCCGTCCCGGCCACCCGACGGGCGTCCGGCTGGGCGGCCGCGGCGCTGTTCCTCGCGGTGTTCCCCGCGAACGTCAAGATGGCCGCCGACCTGCTCGACAGCCCGCGCGCCGGTCGCGTCGCACGACTGGTCGGCGTCCTGCGGCTGCCGCTGCAGGCCCCGCTCGTCGCCTGGGCCGTGCGCGTCGGTCGACACGCGCCGCGTCGATGACCGAGGCGGTCGCCCGGCGAGCTGCCGTCCCGCTCGTGCACCGTCCGGTCGCCGTGCACGCGTGGGAGGACATCGTCTTCGCGCACTGGCGGCGGGACCCTGCGTCGCTCGCCCGGCTCGTGCCGCGGGGCACGCGACCCGACGTGGTCGACGGGAGCGCCTGGGTCGGCCTGACCGCCTACGTGTTCCGCGAGACGGCCGTCCCACCGTTCCCGCCCTCGCGGCGACTCGGGTCGATGACCGAGGTCACGATCGAGATCCCGACCGTCGACACCAGGGGGCGCCACGGCATCGTGTACCGCACGGTCGACACCGGCCACGTGCCCGCCATCGTCGCGGCGAACACCCTGCTCGGCGTGCCGTACACGTTCTCGCACGTCCGGGCGACCCGTCGCGGGGACGCCCTCGACCACCGCTCCGTCCGGCACCCGGCCCGTGCGGCGCACCCGGTGCGGTGGGCTCGGGAGCTCGTGCGGGCCCGCCAGCCGAGCCCGCCGCGACCACGCCCGCGGCACGACGCCGTCGTCCGGGTCACCGCCGGTGAGGTGGTGGACACGCCGCTCGCCGCCGCACTCACCACCCGCGCCGGCATCCACGCGCGACACCTGGCGCAGACACTGTTCTGGCAGCGCCAGCACGCGCCGCTGACGGTCCGTGCCGCCCGGCTCGAGCGGCTCGAGGGCGACCTGCCGGACGCCGTGGGCCTGCCCGGGCTGTTCGACCGGGAGCCCGACTCGTTGCTCGTCGTGGACGCCACGACGGTGCGGTACGCGTGGGGCGAGGTCGTGCGGTGAGCGTCGACGGGGACGCAGTCGACCGGCAGGACCGCGACCGGTACGACCTCGACCGCTTCGTGCGCGCGCAGGAGGGCGTGCACGAGCAGGCACTGGAGGAGCTCGCGGCAGGCCGGAAGCGGTCGCACTGGATGTGGTTCGTGTTCCCGCAGCTCGCCGGGCTCGGACGCAGCGCGACGGCGCAGCGGTACGCGATCGAGGGGCTCGCCGAGGCGCGGGCGTACCTGGCGCACCCCGTGCTCGGACCCCGACTGCTCGAGGCCGTCAGGACCGCGGCAGCTGCTCCGGCGCGGAGCGCGGACGATCTGTTCGGCGGGATCGACGCGCTGAAGGCCCGCTCGTCGATGACGCTGTTCGCCCGGGCCGCGGTGGACCCGGCACCGTTCCGCGCGGTCCTCGACCGGTGGTTCCACGGCACCGAGGACCCGCTGACGGTCCGGCTCCTCGACGAGGCCTGAGCACCGGCGCCGCCCCCGCGACGCGTGACGGACGACCGTTCACATATCAGGTACGGTGATCACGCGCCGACACCGACCGGTTCCGGCGTCCCACACCGTCCACCGAGAACGAGGACACCCGCATGCCGGTCCCCAGCAGCGCCCCCACCGAGCACCAGCTGCTCCGCGACACCGTCCGCCACAAGATCCACGCCGCGATCATGGACGGCACGCTGGAGCCCGGCGAACGGCTGAACGACGACGAGCTCATCGCCTGGCTCGGTGTCTCCCGCACCCCGATCCGCGAGGCCCTCAGCCAGCTCGCCCGCGCCGGTCTCATCGAGATGGCTCCGAACCGCTACACCCGGGTCACCACGCCGAAGGCCGAGGAGGTCGTCGAGGCCATGCAGACCCTCGGGGTGCTGTTCGGCGGGGTCGTCCGACTGGCCGTCCCCCGGCTCACGGCGTCGACCCGGAAGAAGATCCTCGCGCAGCTGGACCGGACGATCACGGAGCTCGACGCCCACGACGTCCCTGCCGTGAACCACGACGCCCTGTCCGTCTTCGGGCTCTACGTCGACGCCTGCGGCAACGAGAACCTGCAGCGGGTGTGCCGCGACACGATGGACGGGCTCGCCTTCCGCCTGCGCCTGCCGAACCTCGACGAGCTCATCGACTGGGACCAGCTGACCGCGGACTTCCGGCGCCTGCGTGACGCGACCGAGAGCGGCGACAACGTGGCCGCCGAGCTGGCGACCGAGGCGATCCACCTGCTCCCGGGCGAGAAGCAGCACCGTCCGAGCTGAGCGAACCTGTCACTCCGTACAGGAACGCCCGCTCCGGACCACGGAGCGGGCGTCCGTGTACTCGGCGACGGCGGCCCGCCCGGCGCTCGGCAACGGTGCTGCCCGCACCGGTAGCATCGCTCCGACCACGGTCGAACCGCCTCGACCCGACGACCCGGGAGCCCCGCATGAGCCACCGCCAGCCGGACCGCACGGAGATCGCCGCACGCCTGGCCGCGGCGGTCGGGCGCATCAACCGTCGCGCCCGCACCGACTCGGCCTCGCTCGGGTACGGACTCGTCTCCGCGCTCGCCACGATCCAGACCGAGGGACCCCTGCGCCCGGGCGACCTGTCGCGGATCGAGGTGGTCACGAAGCCGACCATGACGCGCATCCTGACCGAGCTCGAACAGCGCGGGTTCATCGAGCGCGAGGCCGACCCGACGGACGGTCGGGCGTTCATGGTGTCGGCGACCCCGGCCGGGATCGCGGCCGTCGAACGGGCCCGCTCGGACCGCACCGGCATCGTCGCCGGACTCATCGCCGACCTACCGGTCGAGGACGTCGACGCGATCGCCGCGGCCCTCGGCGCGCTCGAGCGGATCGGTCAGGGCGAGCGCACCCAGGAAGCTCCCAGCTCCGGTAGCTGAACCGGCCGATGGCCGACCGTTACCGAACCGTTACCGAGGGGTGGACAGACGGTTCTGCCAGTCCTCCTGGACGGGCCGTCCAGGCTGACACGTCATCGTGACGACTTCGCCCGAGCAGGCGGCCACCAGGTCGCCCAGCGGCGGACGGACGGGCCCCACACCACCGTCCGGTCCTCCCCCGGCTCGCGGCTCCCCCACGACGGCCGTCCCGACGGTCGTGCACGCTCCCCCACACCCGCGTGCCCGATCCGGCGTGCCCGGGAGTCGCCCTCCAGCCGGCCGACCACCGGAACCGATGACGCGAAACACCCCCGAACCACCCAGCACGACCGCACCCGGCACAACCGCACTGAGCACGACCCGACCCGGCACGACCGCGACGGACCCGACCACCGCGACCACCCGACGCCAGGCGCTCGACACCCCGAGCCGCCGCGTCCGCCGCGCGCTCCGCAGCCGGTCCGCCCTCGTCGTCGGCGGAGCGGCAGCCGTCGCCCTCGTCGGCGGCCTCGCGACCGTCGGCGCGCAGCCGGCGATCGGCGAGGCGATCGGCATGCCCTCGGCGAGCGCCACGAGCACCCCCGCGCTGCACGGCGCGGACCTCGATCGCGCTCAGGCCGCCGCGACCATCGCGACCGCCCGCACGGTGCTCGCCGACGCGAACGACAAGACCGACACGAGCGCCCTCGAGCGCCAGGTGCACGCGCTGTCGGACTACCGCAGCATGTCCGGCTCCGCGATCACCACCCACATCGCATCGACCGTCGACGCCACGACGCAGGTCGCCGACCAGAGCGCGTCGCAGGACAAGGCGGACGCCGATGCGGCGGCAGCAGCGGCGGCGAAGGCACAGGCCGACGCCGAGGCGAAGGCCGTCGCCGAGCGTGCAGCGGCGGAGGCCGCCGCGGCAGCCGAGCGCCAGGCCGCCGCGAACACGGTCGCCGGGGCCAAGGCCACCGCGTCCTCGATGGCGGCGTCGCAGTACGGCTGGGGCTCCGCACAGTTCCGGTGCCTCGACAGCCTCTGGACCAAGGAGTCCGGGTGGGACTACCAGGCGGTCAACCCGAACGGTGGCGCGACGGGCATCCCGCAGGCGCTCCCCGGATCGAAGATGGGCACCGTCGCGGCGGACTGGCGGACCAACGCCACCACGCAGATCACGTGGGGGCTGCAGTACATCAGCGCGGCCTACGGCACGCCCTGCGCGGCCTGGGCCCACTCGCAGGCGACCAACTTCTACTGAGCCGCGAGCGGGTGACGGTCGTCACCACCTGACGGACGGGAGGCACGGTGCCAGCGGGTGCCGTGCCTCCCGTCCGTCACGTGGTCCGCCCGACACGTGATCCATCGGTCCCGCGTGTCGTCCCGTCGTGCGGTCGGGCCGGTCCGATCAGCCGACGCGCGCGATGCGCACGTCCACGCGGCCGAGCACGAGGCCGCGCTCACCGGCGATGCGGAGTGCCGCGTCATGCGCCGCACGCGCTGCGACCCGGGCGGGCACCGATCCGTCGGTGCCGACGACGACGCGCAGGACGTCGTCGTCGAGCACGACCCGGGTCACCGGTGCACGCGAGGCGATCCGGCGGGCGGACTCGACCGCGCTGCCGAGCGTCGGCTTCGCGCGGTACAGGTCGGTCACTCCGGGTGCCGCCAGGACGGCCTCCTCGATCGCCGCGGCCGTTGCGTCGTCCAGGCTCATGCGGGGTCCTCCTCGTCGATGGCGCCGGGCGCACCGGGCACCGCTCCGTCGTCGTGCCGCGGAGGGAGCGGGGGCAGGAGGTCCCGGACCCGCACGTCGACTGCCTCGACCACCAGGTCGGTCTGCTCGGCGAGGGTCTCGGCGACGGCCTGGCGGACCTGCTCGGCGGTGGCGTGGATGGGCGTCCCGGCCCGGATCGCCAGCTCGACCAGCACCCGGACGGGCGCGTCGAGCAGGGTCACGTCGCCCTTGAGCGAGCACCGGGCGATCACGACGCCGGGCACGACGTCGCCGGCTGTCCGCACCAGCGACCGGATCGCGCCCTCGGTCATCACGGGGCGCTCGGTCGGCACCGACGGCCGGAGCGGGACGTCCCGACCGGCTCGGGCCTCGAGCGAGATGTTCGCCAGCACACCGCCGATCCACGACTCGTCGGCCGGTGCCTCCTGCTCAGCTGCGGCGTCGAGCGAGCCGAGGGACGACTGCCGGAGCCGGACCAGGGCGGCGAGGGCGTTCTGGCACGCGGCTGAGTCGTCGATGCTCGGGTCGGCAGGCAGCATCCCGGCGTCCAGGTAGTCCGCGAGCTCGTCGATGGTGTGGCCGTCGAGGTCCTCGGGTTCCAGGGCGTCGAGGCGCACGTCGCCCGGCTGCACGTCCTCTGGCTGCACGTCGTCCGGCTGCGCGTCGTCTGGTGCGGTCATCGCCATGCCTCCATGAGACGGATCATGTTCTTCCTCGCGCGCGAGAGCAGTCCCCGCACCGTCGACACCGGCAGGTCGAGTTCCTCGGCGATGTCCTCGTACCGGTACTCGAGCACCTCCTTCATCACCCAGCACCGCCGCTGCGCCTCGGGCAGCTCGGCCAGGGCGGTCTCGACGGCCTCCTCGCGGGACCGGGCCTCGGCGACCCGCTCCGGGGCGTCGTCCCGCGGCGCCTCGACCTCGAGCTCGGTGACGTCGAGGTGCTCACGCCGGGCACGGATGCGGTCGATGCACTTGCGGCTGAGGATGCGCATGAGCCACGACTTGACCTTGGCGCCGTCCTCGAGCGCGTCGAGGCGGCCCCACGCGGTGATGAAGGTCTCCTGCACGACGTCGTCGAGTTCGTCGGTCGATCCGAGGGTGCGCCGCGCGTAGGCGCGGAGCAGCGGTGTGTACCGCCGGATGAGGACCTCGAACGCCCGGACGTCGCCGTCGGACGAGCGGCCCGCGAGGACGGCGTCGTCGAGGTCGGCGAGGGGCTGGTACGGCACGTCACCCTTCTACCGGTCAGTGGTGGAGGAAGTCTGGGCGGGTGGCGGCGGGGCCCGTCCCGATCACCTGCAGCGGGCCGACGGGACGGGCGCCGAGCGTCCGGACGCGCACCTGTGCCAGACCGTGTGCCGAGGGGATGCGTGCCGTCGCACTCTGGCTCGGGGACGTGCCGGGGCGTCGCAGGACGGCAGCGGCGGTGGCGCAGGTGGTGTCGGTCATGGTCGGTCTCCTCTGGTTCCACCGGTGTGACGGATCCCGGAGCCGGATCGTCACGCCTCGGGGAGATCTCCCGGGCTGCGGTCCGTCCGCCGTCTGCGTCAGGATGGGGAGCATGAGCCACATCACCGCCGTCTGCCGCGTCGACCAGCTGCTCCTCGACTCGGGCACGATCGGGATCACCGCGATCGACAAGCGTCCGGTGGACGGCCCCGTCCGCGTCCGCCCGCTCGGGCTCCACGCGGACGTGCAGGCGGACCGGAAGCACCACGGCGGCGAGGACCAGGCGGTCTACGCCTACGCCGACGAGGACGCCGCGTACTTCGCCGAGGTCCTGGGGCGCGACGTCCCGCCGGGCCTGTTCGGCGAGAACCTGCGCACGAGCGGCGTCGACGTGACCGGCGCCGTGACGGGCGAGCGGTGGCGGATCGGCGAGACGCTCGAACTCGAGGTGACGATCCCCCGGGTGCCCTGCGGCACCTTCGCGCGCCGGATGGGGATCCCCGGGTGGGTGAAGCGGTTCGCAGCGGAGAACCGTCCGGGCGCCTACCTGCGGGTCCTGCACAGCGGACCGGTGGCGGCGGGCGACCGCGTGGTCGTGACGCACCGACCGGAGCACGGCGTCACGATCGGGGAGATCTCCGCCGGGCTGTCACCCGAGCGGGCCCGTGCCGTGCTCGACTCGGGAGACCGGCTCGCCCCGAAGGTCGTCCGCGACGTCTCCAAGGTCCTCGCCCGCGGTCGCGTCTGAGTCACCGGCACGACGTCCTGCGCCGGGGTCGATCGGGCGTCGGGCCCTCGGGAGGCCGGCGACCACGAGGTCGTACGAGTTCGCGACGAGGTCCTCGACCATCGTCTCGTCGAGTCCGTCGCCCGGCGAGAGCGTGATCCAGTGCCGCTTGTCCATGTGCCACCCCGGGGTGATCTCGGCATGGTCGCGCACGAGCGCTGCCGCGTGCGGCGGCGCGCACTTGAGGTTGACGATCGGCACCCCGCGCAGCGTCGTCGCGAGGACGAACATCCGGCCGACCACCTTGTGGACGACCGACTGCTCGCCGAAGGGCTGCGTCTCCTCGACCGCGGGGAGCGCCAGGGCCGTCCGGAAGGTCACCTCGTGCAGTGCTGCGCCGTCCACCCCACCAGCATGCCGCACCGCCCCGACACGGCGGCGAGCGCGGCCACGGCGGCGAGCGCGGCCACGGCGGCGCGCGATCGACGGCGGTCAGAGCGTCGGGACGCCCTCGTGTCCGGACCGCGGCCTGGCGGTCCCGGCGATGCCGGTGACGACCGAGCCGGCGGGTACGTCCTTCGTCACGACCGTGTTCGCGCCGACGACCGAGTCCGCGCCGACCGTGATCGCTCCGATCAACGACGACCCGGCGCCGAGCACCACCCGGTCGCCCACGGTCGGGTGTCGTCGCAGCCCCGGGCCGTGCTCCCCACCGCGCCCGCCGAGCGTGACGCCGTGGAAGACCAGCACGTCGTCGCCGATGACCGCCGTCTCACCGATCACGACGCCCATGCCGTGGTCGATGAAGAAGCGCCGACCGATGCGCGCGCCGGGGTGGATCTCGATGCCGGTGACCGATCGGGCGATCTGCGCGACCACCCGGGCGGCGAAGCGCGAGCCGGGGAGGCCACGCGCGAGCCAGAGCCGGTGCGTGAGCCGGTGGGTCCAGATCGCGTGCAGCCCCGAGTAGACGACCGCGTTCTCCAGGTCGCCCCGGGCGGCGGGGTCACCGCGGCGCGCTGCGGCCAGGTCCTCCCGGACCCGCCACAGCACGCCGCGTCGGACGGCACGCGTCACGCAGTGAGCCCCTCGAACAGCGGCGTGGACAGGTAGCGCTCGCCGGTGTCGCAGACGATCGCGACGACGCGCTTGCCGGCGTTCTCCGGTCGGGCCGCGATCTCGACGGCCGCGTGGACGATCGCGCCGGACGAGATGCCCGACAGGATGCCCTCCTCGGTGCCGAGCGCGCGGGCGACCCGGAGCGCGTCGTCGAGCTCGACGTCGAACACCTCGTCGATGACGTCGCGGTCGAGGACCTCGGGGATGAAGTTGGCACCGATGCCCTGGATCTTGTGCGGGCCGGCCTTCCCCTCGGTCAGCAGCGGGGAGTCCTTCGGCTCGACGGCGACGATCTGCACGCCGGGCACGCGCTCCTTGAGCACCTGCCCGACACCCGTGATGGTGCCGCCGGTGCCGACGCCGGCGACGAAGACGTCGACGTGGCCCTCGGTGTCGCGGAGGATCTCCTCCGCCGTGGTCTTCCGATGGATCGCGGCGTTCGCGGGCGTCTCGAACTGGTGAGCCAGGATCGCGCCGGGGGTCTCGTCGACGATCTGGCCGGCGCGGGCCACAGCGCCCTTCATGCCCTCGGAGCCCGGGGTCAGGACGATCTCGGCGCCGAAGGCTCGGATCAGGGCCCGCCGCTCGACGCTCATCGTCTCGGGCATCGTGATGACGACGCGGTAGCCACGTGCCGCACCGACCAGGGCGAGTGCGATGCCGGTGTTGCCCGACGAGCCCTCGACGATCGTGCCACCGGGGCGCAGTGCACCGGACTCCTCGGCCGCGTCGATGATCGCGACGCCGAGGCGGTCCTTCACGCTGGAGCCGGGGTTGTAGAACTCGAGCTTCGCGAGCACCTCGGCACCGTCGGCCTTCGGCAGGCGGTTGAGCCGGACGAGCGGGGTGTTGCCGAACGCCTGCGAGATGTTGTCGTAGATGGTGCCGGTCATCCGTTGTCGTCCTCCGGGTCGAGTCATCAGGCCGTCGGTGGCGGCGCTGCGGTCCGCTCGCGATCCTAGCGACGGTGCCCGGCGTTCCCCTGTCGATGACGCCCGTTGACGCGGCGGACGCACGCCGCGCCTCCCGGCCGCGTCTCCAGCCGCCGCAGCGCCGACCACGACCGGCAGCCGGCCTCAGCGCAGCGCGCTCCGCGCGAAGCGCTCGTCGGTCGCCTCGAGCACCCGCAGCACGTTCCCTCCGGCGAGCGCCCGCAGGTCGTCGTCGCCCCAGCCGCGGCGGCGGAGCTCCTCGGCGAGCACCGGGTACCGCGACACGTCCCGCAGGTCCGGCGGCAGCACCGGCGTACCGTCGTAGTCGCCGCCGAGCCCGATGTGGCGCACCCCCGCGACCTCGCGGGCGTGGTCGACGTGGTCGGCGACGTCCGCCACGGTGACGAGCGGCGGCTCCCCCTCGGAGCCGGCTTCCTCCCAGTCCGCCCACGCGCGCGAGACGAACTTCGGCACGAACGTGATCATCACCACGCCGCCGTTGCCACCGAGCCGGGTGAGCACGTCGTCGGGGACGTTCCGCGGGTGGTCGTCGACGGCGACGGTCGACGAGTGGCTGAAGACGACCGGCTGCGTCGCGACGTCGAGGGTGTCGCGCATCGTCGCCGGTGCGGTGTGCGACAGGTCGACGAGCATGCCGATCCGCTCCATCTCGGCGACGACCTCGCGTCCGCGGTCGGTCAGGCCCCCGTGCGCCCGGGCGCCGGTGGCCGAGTCGGCCCAGGTCGTGTCGTCGTTGTGCGTCAGCGTCATGTAGCGGACACCCAGCCGGGCGAACGACCGGAGCACCGCGAGGTCGTCGCCGATCGAGTGGCCGCCCTCGGCGCCGAGCAACGAGGCGATGCGTCCGGCGTCGACGGCGGCACGCAGCTCGGCGGCGGTCCGCACGAAGGTCAGGTCGTCCGGGTACCGCGCGACGATCCGGTGCGCGGTGTCGATCTGCTGCAGCGTGGTCCGCACGGGGTCCGGGTCGTCGGACGGCACGAACACCGACCAGAACTGGCCGACCACCCCACCGGCCCGGAGCTTCGGCAGGTCGGTGTGCAGCGTCCCCTGCTCGGTGTCGATGCCCTCGACCCCGGAGTCGTGGGACTCGCGACGCTCCCACGGCAGGTCGTTGTGTCCGTCGATGACCGGGAAGGCGAGGGAGTCGAACGTCATGCCGCCGACGCTACCCTGCAACCGCGGGCTCACTAGGCTCGCGGTGTGCACCCAGTGACGCTCCGCACCGACCGACTCGTGCTCTCCGCTCCGGGTCCCGCCGACGTCGAGGCCGTCGTCGCGTACGCCAACGACCCCGACGTGATCGCCTTCACCCCGGTCCCGGTGCCGTACGGTCACGCCGAGGCGCACCGGTTCCTCGAGCAGGTCGATGCCGGGTGGCGCGACGACACCCGCTACGACTTCGGGATCCGACGGGCCGGGGACCCTCGCCTGCTCGGCACGGTCGGCGTGTTCGGCTTCGTGGACGGAGCCTGCGAGATCGGCTACGCACTGCACCCCGACGGCCGCGGGCAGGGGTTGGTGACCGAGGCCGCCGCTCGGGTCCTGGAGTGGGCGTTCGCAGCCCCGCCGACCGGTCTCGGCCGGGTGCGGGTGCAGTGGCGCGCGCTCGGCACGAACGCGGCCTCGGCCGCGACCGCCCGGCGGATCGGCATGCGGTTCGAGGGCCGGTCCCGCTCCGCCGTCGTGCACCGCGGGGTGCGCCACGACCAGCTGCTCGCCGCCGTGCTGTGGGACGACGACCGGAGCACGCCGACGGACTGGCCGACGCCGTGACGGTCGCCTTCCGCGTCGTCACCGAGATCGCCGCTCCGGTGGAGCGCGTGTTCGCGCTGTCGCTCGACATCGGCGCGCACGAGCGATCGATGGCCGGTACCGACGAACGCGCGGTGGCCGGCACGACGTCCGGCACGATCGGGCTCGGCGAGACCGTCACCTGGCGCGCACGGCACTTCGGGATCATCTGGTCGATGACGAGCAGGATCACCGGCCTGGAGGCTCCTGGTCGCTTCGTCGACGAGCAGGTGCGGGGACCGTTCGCCCTATTCCGGCACGAGCACCGGTTCGAACCGTCGGCCGTCGGCACGCGCATGGTCGACGAGATCGTCTTCCGGGCGCCCCTCGGTCCGCTCGGGTGGTCGGCCGAGCGGCTCGCTCTCGCCCGGTACCTGCCACGGCTGATCGCCGAACGGAACGCATCGCTGCGCGACGAGCTCGAGCGGGGTGACCCGCCGCCGCGGCGCGGCGACGGGCGCCGACACGACCGCGACGACCGCGACGACGATCAGCGGGCGGCGAGTTCCCCGAGCGCGTCGTAGGCCGCGGCGACGGCGTCCACCCGGGCACGCCCCGCCGGTCCGGAGGCCTCGTACACGTCGTTCGCGATCGCTGCGACGACCGCGAAGAGCGCCGCCATCGAGTCGAACGCCGACGGCGAGTCCACCGGACAGAGCACCGCGGTCGCCGCGGGAGCCGCGATCACCGCGGCGGTCGGGTCCCCGAGTACGACCACGTCGGCACCCGTCGCGACGCAGTGCCGGACGAGCCGCTCGGCACCCGCCGCGTGGCGCCGGACGGTGACGAGCACGACGAGGTCCCGCCGGTCGAGGTCGGCGACCTCCTCGCCCAGACGTTGCCCCGGAGCCGGACCGATCCGGACGTCGGGACGCACCTGCGCCAGCTGCGACCGGAGCTGCATGGCGACGGGGTGGGCACCGCGTTCCCCGAAGACGAGCACCCGACGGGCACGGACGATGCGGCGGGCGAGTCGGACGCGGTCCGCCCGCGCGAGCGAGGCAAACGCGGCGTCGAGGTTCCGGGCCTCGACCGCGCGTTGGTCCACGTGCGCCGCGTCCTCGGCCGCCCACGGCAGGCCGCTGCCCCGCGCGGACATGAGTTCCTGCCGGACCTCGGCGGCGTCCTGGAACCCCAGGGAGCGGACGAGGCGCGACACCGTGGCCTTCGAGGTGCCCGACTCGGCCGCGAGCTCCGCGGACGTGCCGACGAGCAGCAGCTCCGGGTCGTGGCGGACCATCGCGGCGACCCGGCGTTCGGCAGGCGACAGCCGGTCCCAGACCGCGTCGACCCGGGCGCGGACGTCGGGCACGGCGCTCACCGCGTCTCCGCCCGGTCGTCGGCGATGCGCTCGACGGCCACGGCCAGGGCGTCGAGGCCGAGTGCGACGTCGTCCTCGGAGACGAACTCGTCGGGGTGGTGGCTGATGCCGTCCGGGTTGCGGAGGAACAGCATCGCGACGTCGGTGACGAGTCCGAGGGACATCGCGTCGTGCCCGGCGCGCGAGAACAGCTCGGCGGGGGCGCTCTCGCCCGTGGCGGCGATCCCGGCACGGACGGCGTCCATCAGCGCCGGGGCGCAGAACACCGCCGGCGCGCGGTGCACCTCGGTCGGCGACACCGTCACCCCCCGGCGGGTCCCGATCTCGTCGAACGCGGCGGTGATCGACTCCCAGACGCGGTCACGGCCCTCGTCGAACTCACCGCGCAGGTCGACGCTGAACCGGGCGAGCCCGGGGACGACGTTGACCGCCCCGGGTTCGACCGACATCGTCCCGACGGTGCCGACGTGCTGCTCGGCGCGGCAGATCCGTTCGACGGCGAGCGCCGCCTCGGCCGCGGCGAGCAGGGCGTCGTGCCGCCGCTCGTACGGCGTGCCGCCCGCGTGCCGGGCCTCGCCGACCGCCTCGACGGAGAACCGCCGGGCACTCGCGATGCTCGTCACGACGCCGAGCGCCTGACCGGCCTGCTCCAGGTACGGGCCCTGCTCGATGTGCGCTTCGAGGTAGCCGACGAGTCGCTCCGGGGGCAGCGCCGCCTCGCCGACGCGGGCGGGGTCGAGCCCGAAGTCGGCGAAGGCCTGCCGGAGCGTGGTGCCGTCACCGTCCTCGAGGTCCCACCAGGCGTCGTCCCACACCCCGGCGACCGCGGAGGACCCGAGCAGGGCCTTGCCGAACCGCGTCCCCTCCTCGTCGGAGAACGCGATGACCTGGAGCGCGAAGGGCAGCGGCCCGGACGCGGCGAGCCGGGCCACGGTGCGGATCGCCATGAGCACCCCGACGACGCCGTCGTAGCGACCGGCGTCGACCACGGTGTCGAGGTGCGACCCGAGCAGCAGCACGGGGCCGTCCGGCGTCGCGCCCTCTACGATGCCGTGCAGGTTGCCGGCGGCGTCCTGCCAGGTGCGGAGGCCGGCGTCCTGCATCCACTCCGCGACCACCGCGTTCACCCGGGCGTGCTCCGGCGACAGGTACACGCGGGTGGTGCGTGCGTCGTCCTGCGAGATCTCGGCGAGGGTGTCGCACCACCGGACGATGGTCGCGGCGTCGGCGATCGCGCGGGCGCTCGCCGTCGGTGCTCCCGGTGCCACGGGTGCCTCGGTCGTCGAGGGTCCGGTCGCCGGCGTCACGCGGGTGCCCCGACGGGTGCGGTGCGATCGGCGTCGACGGCGGGGTCGGCGTGCACGTCGAGGGCGGCGTCGACTCCGGCACCCTGCGGCACCGCGTGGCCGGCGCGGCGCAGGCAGTGCTCGAGCGCGGCGAGGGTCCGCACGACGGTGTCCTTCCGAGCGTTGTAGCCCATCGTCCCGATGCGCCAGACCCGTCCGTGCAGCGGCCCGAAGGACGTGCCGATCTCGATGCCGTGGTCCTCGAGCATCGCGCCGCGGACCTGGTCGCCCACGACGTCGTCCGGGATCTCCACGGCGACGACGTTGTGCATCTTGTGGGCGACGTCGCCGAACACGCGCAGCCCGAGGGCCTCGACCCCGGCGAGCATCGCCCGCCCGGCGGTCGCGTGGCGCTCGATCACGGCCTCGCGCCCCTCCTCGAGCAGGATGCGGGCGCACTCGTTCGCGGCGTAGAGCATCGACGCGGCCTCGGTGTGGTGGTTGAGGCGACGCGGGCCCCAGTAGTCGAGGATCATCGCGAGGTCGAGGTAGTTCGAGCGGATCGGGTCGTCGGACACGACGTCGTCGGCCTCGCGGATGCCGGCCTCGATGCTCCGGCGGCCGTCGAGCACCGACACGGCACGCGGCGACAGGGTGATCGGTGCGCTGCCGGAGGGCCCGCCCAGGCACTTCTGCAGGCCGGCGCTCACGACGTCGATCCCCCAGGCGTCGGTCTCGAGCGGGTTGCCGCCGATGCTCGCCGTCGCGTCGGTGTAGAGCAGCACGCCGTGCCGCTCGCAGATCGCACCGAGCTCGTCGAGCGGCTGGTTCATCGTCGTCGAGGTGTCGCCCTGCACGACCGCCAGGACCTTCGGCCGGACCCGACGCACGGCGTCCTCGATCACCGACGGCGGGAACACCTGCCCCCACTCGGTCTCGATCGTGTGCACCTCGGCACCGGCACGGGTGGCGATCTCGGCGAGCAGGTGCCCGAAGCGTCCGAAGACCGGCACGAGCACGCGGTCGCCCGGGGCGAGCAGGGACACCAGGGCCGCCTCGATGCCCGCGCGGGAGGTGCCGTCGACGAGCACCGTGGCGTCGTTCCGCGTCCCGAAGACCTGGCGGTAGAGCTCTTGCGTCTCGGTCATCGTCGCCGTCATCCACGGGTCGTACTGCCCGACGAGCGGGGTCGACAGCGCGCGGAGCACGCGGGGGTCCGCGTCGATCGGTCCCGGTCCCATGAGGAGTCGGGCGGGCGGGTTCACTGGCTGGGTCATGGTGCCTCCGTTCCGTTCAGGACGATACCGGAACGCTCGTTTCGTGTGTGTTGCGGTGCGGTCGGGCGGTCGACCAGGACCCCCTCGACGGCGGTGACCCCGTGGTCGGCCGTCGCCACGAGCCGTCCGCGGACCCAGGTCTCGGTGACGACGCCGACCGTGTGGAGGCCCGCGTAGGCAGAGACCGGGTTGCGGTGGGCCAGCGCCGACACCTCGACGACGCCCTCGGCCGCAGGGTCGAGGACCGCCAGGTGCGCGACCACCCCGGGCGCGATCCGGCCGCGGTCGGTGAACCCGACGAGCGCCGCCGGCCCCGTCGTGAACCAGGGCAGGACGGCCTCGAGCGGGATCCCGCGACGCACCGCCTCGGTCCACACCGCCCGGAAGCCGACCTGGAGTCCGGCGATGCCGCCCCACGCCGAGCCCCAGTCGTCGGTCTTCAGGTCGGCCGTCGACGGCGAGTGGTCGGACACGACGCAGTCGATCGTGCCGTCGAGCAGCCCCGCCCACAGCGCGTCACGGTTCGCGTCGTCGCGGATCGGCGGGCAGCACTTGAACTCGGTCGCGCCGTCCGGGATCGACCCGGCCTCGAACGCCAGGTAGTGCGGACACGTCTCGACGGTCACCCGGACACCGTCTGCCCTGGCTGCGCGGATCATCGGGAGCACCCCCGCGTCGGACAGGTGGAGCACGTGCACGCGGGCCCCCGTCGCCCGGGCCCCGTCGAGGACCCGCGCGACGGCGGACTGCTCGGCGCTGCCCGGACGGGTGGCGAGGAAGTCGACGTAGTGGCCACCGAGCGACCCGTGCGGCACCAGGTGGTCCGGGTCCTCGGCGTGCACGATGAGCAGCGCGTCGAGCTCGGCGACCTCCTCGATCGCCGCGCGCAGCTGCGCCGGGTCGAGGTGCGGGAACTCGTCGACGCCGCTCGGCGCCGTGAAGCACTTGAAGCCGAAGACCCCGGCGTCGTGCAGCGGGCCGCGCGCCCCGGCGTTCGCGGGGATCGCTCCGCCCCAGAACCCGACGTCGACCGCGACGCGCCCCTCGGCGCTCGCCCGCTTCACCGCGAGGGCGTCGACGTCCACCGTCGCGGGGATCGAGTTCAGCGGCATGTCGATGATCGTGGTCACGCCGCCGAGGGCCGCCGCCCTCGTGGCCGAGGCGAAGCCCTCCCACTCGGTGCGACCGGGTTCGTTGACGTGCACGTGGGTGTCGACGAGTCCCGGCAGCAGCACGTGCTCGTCCGGGACGGTCCGGTCCTCCGTCGCCGGGACCGACGCCGCGAAGGGCAGGACCGCGTCGACCACGCCGTCGCGGACGACCACAGCGGCCGGCTGCAGGACGTCGTCCACCCAGGCCCGCCTCGCGCGGAGCACCAGGTCGGCCTGCACTGCGGCGCTCATGCCGACACCTCCGCGAGCAGGACCGGAGCGGACGCCCGCACGGGGGAGCCGGCCGCCGGCACCGTGAACCCGGACAACAGGCCCGTCACCGGCTTCGGCGGCGGCGGCGCGTACTCGCCGGCCTTGCCCGTCCGCAGCCCGAGTCGGACGAGCGACTCCGCGAGGACCGTGGCGGCGGCCACCCCGTCGACCACCGGCGCACCGATCTCCCGGGAGACCTCGGCGCAGAACTCCGCCATGCCCGCACAGCCGAGCACCACCGCGTCCGCCCCGCCCGCGATCACGGCACGGCACTCCTCGACGACGAGTTCCCGCGCCCCTGACGTCGGGTCGTCCAGCTGCAGCACGGGCACCTCGCACGCCCGGATGTCGGTCACCAGGGAGGCGAACCCGTAGCGCTCGGCGAGCTCCCACGCACGCCCGGTCGTACGGGCCAGCGTCGTGACGACCCCGAACCGGCGACCGAGCATCGCGGCGGCGTGGAAGCCCGCCTCGGCGATCCCGATCACCGGACCGGCGGCGAGCTCCCGCGCGGCGTCGAGTCCCGGGTCGCCGAAGCACGCGACGACGTACGCGTCGACGCCCTGCTGCTCGCCGAGCGCGATCTGCTCGAGGAGCCCGGGAACCGCGAGGGCCTCCTCGTAGTGGCTCTCGATCGAGGCCGGTCCGGTCGTGGGGGTCACCGCCTCGACGACGGTGTCGGGGCCGGCGACGGCGGCCGCGGCGCGGCCGATCGCCGCCGTCATCGACGCGGTGGTGTTGGGGTTGACGACGCGGATGTGCAAGCGGGACCTCTCGGACGGAGTGGGGACAGGAGGGGCGGTGGACCCGGGAGGCGACGGTGCGGCCGGGAGGCGGGTCGCGCCTCCCGGCCGGTGTGGGCGATCGGGTCCTGACGGCGAGTGCCGAGTGGCGGCCGGGTCAGTCGCGTCCGACGGCTGCGCCGTCGTCGACCGTCGGGTCGTCCGCGGCCAGCACCGGCATGCGGGGCGACCGGCGCTCGAGCGCCCAGAAGACGACCAGACCGAGGCCGCAGCCGATGAACCAGCTGTAGTTGCTCAGCCAGGGCAGGACGCCCGTCGCCGGCGGCAGCACCGCGCTCGCGACCGACACGGCACCGGCGACCAACAGGGTCCACATCGCGTTCGGGTTCCAACCGGCGCGGTACCAGTACCGGGCGGTGGGCTCCTTCGTGTACATGTCGTCGACCGCGACCCGCTGCTTCGCGACGAGGTAGTAGCCGGCGATCAGGATCCCGAAGAGCGGGCCGATGAGCGCGCCGAGGATGCCGAGCGTGTACAGGATCGCCTGGTCGTTGCCGTACCAGTTCCACGGGGTCAGCAGGACCGAGCCGACGGCCGCGATCATGCCGCCCGTCCGCCAGCTGATCTTGCGCGGCGCGACGTTCGAGAAGTCGAACGCGGGGCTGATGAAGTTCGCGACGATGTTGATGCCGACCGTCGCGGTGACGAAGGTGAGGCCGCCGAGCAGGATCGCGAACGGCGCGTCGATCGCCTGGACCGTCTCGATCGGGTCGGTGATGAGCTTGCCGAACACCGGCACCGTGGCGCTCGCGCAGAGCACGGTGAGCACCGAGAAGAAGAGGAAGTTGACCGGCAGACCCCAGAAGTTACCGCGCTTGACCGACCGGAACGAGCGGCCGTAGCGGGAGAAGTCGCCGAAGTTCAGCATCGGGCCGGAGAAGTAGCTGACGACGATCGCGACGGCCGAGAGCATGACCGGGATCGAGGCCCCGAACGACATCGGCGCACCCGTGTGCAGGGTGAGCGAGATGTTGCCGATGCCGGCCTTCGCGACCAGGTACGCGGCGAGCGCGATCATGACGACGTAGACGGCCGGACCGGCGAAGTCGATGAAGCGGCGGATCGCCTCCATGCCCATCGAGAACAGCGCGGCCTGGGCGACCCAGAGGATGCCGTAGGAGATCCAGCCGAGCGCGGAGAGCCCGAGGAAGGAGTGGTCCAGGAGCGCCGCGGAGCCGGGGACGAACTTGAGGAACACGATGTTGAGCGACTGCGCGGCGAGGAAGGTCTGCACGCCGTACCAGGCCGTCGCGATGAGGCCGCGGATGACGGCGGGGACGTTCGCCCCGATGACGCCGAACACCGCGCGGTTGATGACGGGGTACGGCACGCCGGTGCGCTGCGACGGCTTCGCCACGAGGTTGGCGAAGACCTGCACGATGAGGATGCCGACGACGAGGGCGACGAGCACCTGCCAGCTCGCGATACCGAGCGCGAAGAGCGACCCAGCGGTGACGTAGCCGCCGACCGAGTGCACGTCGGACATCCAGAACGCGAAGATGTTGTAGCTCGTCCAGCGCTGCTCGCGCAGGGGTGCGAGGTCCTCGTTGGTGAGCGCCGGGTCGTACCCGGGCTTGACGACTCCGGCGCCGGCGGCTGCCGACGAGGTCGTGCGGGGGGCGTGGGGCGCGGCGACCGGGGTCGCGATCTCTGTGACCAAGGCGTCCTCCGTGGGAGTGGGCGGCGGGGGTCCCCGCTCGTGGACGACGCTATGGAGGCTGTTCGCGCCGCCCGTTTCCCTCGTGTAACGGTCGTGTGACGCGACCGACTGGCTGGAACGGACGTTCCGGTTCGGAGCAGCCGGCCGTCAGTGCCAGGTGCTGACTGCGACCTCGAGCACCTTGAGGATCGTGATGACGATCGGTCTGATGACCCAGGTCCAGCACCACCGGAAGGGCTGCGGCAGCCACATCGGCTGCTCGTACCGCCGCCGCTTCGCCGTGCGTTCCGCTCGTGTCAGCGGTCGTGCTCTCCTGCGTCGCGGGACCGCGTCGGAGGACGTCACACGGGTCATCGGCGGCCGGGGAGCCGCAGGTCCCGCCAGGTGAAGCCGCCCCGGGGCGGGAGCGCCGCCCGGATGTGCTCGTCGTCGAAACGGGCCGTCGGGGCGAGGTCCGCCGGGAGCTCACCGGCCGGCTGCGTCGCCTCGGTGACCCCCTCGGCGAGCATCCGCACCTGCGCCTTCGCGACGAGCGGCACACGCATGGTCCACTCGGTGACCTGTCCGAGCACCCGGTGCGCCCACACCGGTGCCGGGAACACCCGCACCGGCCGGCCCACCACACGAGCGACCCGACGGACCGCCTCGCTGAGCAGTAGCGCCTCACCGCCACGGACCGCCACCGTCCGGCGGGACAGACGCCCCTCGAGCGCGCCGACGAGCACGTCCACGAGCTCGGCGACGGGGATCGGGCTGATCGTCTTCTCGCGGAACCCCACGGACGCGAACAGCGGCACGGTCTGCACGGTGTGGCTGAGGTGGTCGACGAGGTGGTCCCCGTGCCCGTAGATCATGCCCGCCTTGAGCACCGTGTAGTCGAGCCCGGACGACCGGACCATCTCCTCGGCTGCCCACTTCGTCTCGTGGTACGGCGAGCCGGTGCCCGGCCGAGCCCGCAGGAAGCTCAGGAGCACGACCCGCTGCACCCCGGCCCGGTGGGCCGCCTCGAGCACGGCGGCGGTGCCGCGGACGTGCACCCGCTCGAACGACTGGTCGCCGATCTCGCGGTTGATGCCGGCGCAGTGGGCGACCGCGTCGACCCCCGCGAACGCCTCGCTGAGGGCGTCGACGTCGTCGATCTCGACACCGGTCCGACGCGACACCACCACGACGTCGTCAGCTGCGTACCGTTCCGCGAGGTGTCGTCCCACGAATCCGGTCCCGCCGGTGATCGCTACCCGCATGTCTGTCCCTCCGCCCGGGGCGGCGCGCCCCTGCGCTCACTCTAGGGAGTCTCGTCACACCCCGTCGGCGGGTGTCGAACGGGCGGGACGTCGGACTGGAGGCGCGTGACAAACGGGCGCTGCGCCCGCGGTCCGGAGCACGACGAGCGGCTCCCCCGCGTCACTCCGGTTGGAGGTGGACACCTCAGTCCTCGCCGAGCTCCCCCGGGACGGGCAGACCGAGCAGGGTGATGAGCTTCAGCAGGGTCTCCTCGGCGAAGTCGTCGACGGGATCCTCGACGACCGCTTCGGCGAGGAGCGGCCGGATCGCGGCTGCTGCCACCGAGCTCCCCGTCACTGCTGCGGCCCACCTCGCCAGCCCTTCGGCCTGCTCGTCCAGGTCGACGTCGTCGCTCTCGTCCGGGTCGTCGAAGTAGTCGCGCGGTTGGAACCCGAGGTAGACCAGCCCTCCGGCGGACGGTCCGGGCTCGTACGCCACGGTGACCAGGTCGCTGTCGTGGACGGACGCGGAGAAGAAGGGCTCGGGGAGGGTGCCCGGGACAGCGATCTCCTCCTCGTCGACGCTCCACCGCTGATCGGCGAACGTGAACGTGGCGAACATGCCCATGCGGGACCGTCCTTCGGATCGTCGAGGTGACGCCGGCCCGGGGAGAGCGGCGTGCGTGCAGTGTAGGGCTTGCGCGGATCTGCACAGCGCCGGCCCGGCGCGTGACCGGCGCCGACAGGGCGTGCAGTTCGAAGCCGAACGCCGTCCGAGAAGTCATCGCCGGCAGGGCGGACAGACGGGCCAGTCCGTGCGTGGCGCTCCGGGTACTCTTCCGTCGTGCAGCCACCCGCGGAGGAACCGCTCGTCTGGAAGGTGGCGCGAGCGCCCCGGGAACGCGGGGAGCCGAACCCCTGGCCGACGATCGCGGCGCTCGCGGTCGGTCTCGCTGCGACGGTCGGCGTCGTCTGGTTCGCGCTCTCCTGGCCCGTGGTCATCGGCGGCGTGCTGGGCTGGGCGCGCTGGATGCTCGTCCTGGTGCAGGGAGGTCTGTGGCTGTCAGCGGCCGCTCTGTGCGTGTGGCAGTGGAAGCATCGCCGGAGTGGCCTGTGGGTCGCACTCACGGCGGGCGTCGTCGCCAGCGTCTTCTTCGTCGTCGCGACGTTCTTGCTCGTTGCGTCCCTTCCCTGTCCGTCGTTGTGCTGAAGACGACACCCTCTCCGGCAGCGTCCTCGCGCATGCGCGTGCCATGATCAGCGGGTGATCGTCCTGGGACCTCCCGCGGTGCGCTTCGGTTCGGCTGCCGTCGGAGTCGCCGTCGGCCTGTTCGCGAGCGTTGCGGCCGACGCGGCGGCGGACGGCGGAGAGCCGCTGTTCCTGCCGGCCCTGATCCTGCTCGTCGGTGTCGGGACCGGCGGCTGGCTCGCCGGTCGGGCGTTGCGGCTCGGTGTCGTCGTCCTCGCCGACCACTTCCTCGTTCGCGGCCTGCTCTGGTCCCGCCGGATCCCGTACTCCGCCATCACCACGATGCCCGATGCAGGAGACGTCACAGTGATGCCGTACATCGGTTGGTGGCACCGAGGTCGACACTGGATCTCACCCGTCACGGCCTTCTGGGTCTCCCCGGGTCCCCTGGCAGGCCCGGCGCAACGCTCGGCTGCGACGTCCGTGCGCCTGCTCGACCAGTACCGGATCGACCGGGTACGGCGCTCGAGCTGAGCTCGGACCTGCCCGCACTGGCGCGCTCGGAGCATCCTCGGTACTGCTGCTCAGTGGCAGGATGCCCTCATGCCGACCGTGAGTGCGCTCCTCGTCATCGACCCGCAGCGAGGCGTCGTGCGGGACTGCTTCGATGCCGACGGTGTGCTCACGCGGACCGCCCGCCTCGTCGATCGTGCACGAGCGAGCGGTGTACCGGTGGTCTGGGAGCAGGACCACGGCGACTTCGCCGAGGGGTCTCCGGACTGGGAGCTCGCAGCACCCTTGGAGCGCCGGCCGGACGAGCCGCTCGTGAAGAAGGAGTACCGGGACGCGTTCTCGGACACCGTCCTCCTCGCGATCCTGGAGCGCTCGGGGGTGCAGCACCTCATCGTCGCCGGCGCGCAGAGCGACTACTGCGTCCGGACGACGACCCAGGCCGCAGCGGTCCGCGGGTTCGACGCGACACTGGTGTCCGAGGCGCACACGACGACGGACGGGGAGCAGATCGTCGCGCACACGAACATGTACTTCGGCGGCCTCCGGTACCCCGGCCGGCACTTCGCCGCCGAGCCGCACGACCGAGTGGACTTTGCATCCGCAGCCTGACCGCTCGGGTGCGTCGACAGCTCACACTCCGACCACAGCATCACCGCGGATGAGCGCGATCGCGGACTCGCCGAACTGTCTCGGTCGTTGCACCTCCGTCGCTCGATCCGCCGCGAGGCGCGGCGTGGTCAGGCCGGGATACGCTGCGTCCATGACCGAGGTCCGCGCCCTCACCCTCGTCGGCGGCATCGTCGCGGCAACAGGTGGCCTCATCTGCGGGATCGCGGTCATCGCGACCTTCGCGGCCGGGTTCGATGGTGGAGCGAACATCGGCGCTGGCATCCTGCTCCTGCTCGGTGTGCCCTTGGCCATCGTGGGCGGAGCCGTGCTGCTCGTCGCCGCGGTCGGCTCGCTCGCTCGCCGTCGACGTCGTCCCTCCGACGCGCGGTGATGCCTGAGGCACCACCGTGGAAGCCGTCCCGGTGCAGCCGCTCGCTGGTCCGCTCGTCGCGCCGACCCTCATCGTCCGACCCGTCGTGCACAGGAGCGTCAGGTCGTCTCGGAGTCGGCCGGACGCGGCCCTGGAGACCTGTCTCCAGGAGCGTCAGGTCGTCTCGGAGTCGGCCGGACGCGGCCCTGGAGACCTGTCTCGGTAGCCGGTCGACCGCCGGTACGCGCTTCGACGTGAGGCCGGTGTCCGACGCGCACGCGACGGCGGACGCAGAGCACCGTGCAGTGGCTCAGTCTCCCGGCATCTCCAACTCACCGCCCCACCCGTCGTACGAGCCACGGTTCCGCTCGACGACCTCGAAGACCTCCCTGACGAAGCGGTCGGGCTCGGACGCATCGAGTCGAGATCTGCAGGTCGTCGGTGGTCTGTGCCGTGCGGCCGCGAACTTCACCGAACGGATCGACCGCGAGTACTTTCTGTACCGCACGAGCCAGCGACCTCTGGTCGTCGGACACGTAGAGATGGGCGAGGATCGCGCGGACGCACTCGTCCGGCGATCGGGCCGCAACCTCGTGCAGCTGTGGGCGGCCGCGCAGGGCGTCGGCAGCTGTGGCGCGTACGACGTCGACGTCGTCGGCGAGGAGGTGCTCGATCGTCCAGTCATCAGCTGCAGCATTCTCGGCGACAGCGACGCGCACCGATCTCGACTCGTGCTCGGCGAGGGCACGCAGGGTCGCGGGCTCGAGCGATGACTCTGCCAGGAGCCTCGATGCACGAAGAGTTGGCACGACCACGATCATGTCAGCAGGCGTCACCGTGGAGTTCGCGCCCCGACGCTGACGCACTGCCGGTCACGGTGTCACGTGCTGCGGACGTACTGGTAGCCGTTCCTGGCCATGGGGCGGTGCAGCCGGACGTGCGTCGCGGTCCAGCGCTCGCCACGGTAGCGCAACGCACCAGGTGCGGTGCCCCGGACGGTGAGGGTGACGTCTGCGTGGCCGGGGTCCTGCAGCACGAGGGTGCGCAGCACCCCTGAGGGATCCAGCGTGACGTGCTCGGAGGCCTCGGCGTCGGCCCCCTCCTCTCGCTGCAGCGACTGGTCGTGCAGGCCGCACCGGTCCGATGCGCGGCGCGGGTTCACAGCGCGCGGAGTTGCTCGTCGGGCACGAACCGGATGCGCTCTGCCGCGCGGGTGACGTCTTGCGCCCGGGCCAACTGTGCGTCCCTCGCCAGCTGCGCGTCGTCGCGCGACTGCCGCGCCTCCGCCAGGGCGTCACTGCTGATCTGGTGGACCAGGTTCGCGAGCGCGGTCGCGAGCCCCCGCTCCAGCTGGTCGAGGTTGGTGTGTCCGATCACCAGACGCCGGTCGTGGACGGCGAGGGTGACGTCGGGGTACCCGGAGCGTTCGAGTGTCCTGTGGCTCGTCGACGCTTCGAGTGCTGCGATCTCGTTCGGGCTCGGTCGCCGGTTGAACACGGCCGGGACGTCGTAGAAGTGCTCGGCGTGCGGAGTGCCGAGGGTGGTCGGGAGACCTGATGTCACGACGCTCGTGAGGGCGAGGTGCTGGTCAGCGGAGATGGGTCGGCCGGTCATGATGACTGCTTCCGTCGGCGGTGATGACCGCCGTGTCGCCTGCAGCACTGCCGACGTCACGGTCGGGACCGCCTCACCACAGCATGGCCCCCTCGGTTGTGGAACAGGTGATCGCGGGCGCGATCCGCGAAACCCGCGCGACGCCGACGTCCCGCGTTCGTCGTGTGCCGCGAACACGGTGTGTCCGCATCGTGCGGCTCCGGAGCCCCCACGGGGCGGCAGGACGTACAGTTCTCGTTGGTCAGCAATGTCCCGGAGCCCCGGAGCAGCCGCTGGCTGGTCAGGAATCTCTTGCAGCACCTCCTCTACGGGTTCACCTCCGTCCTCGTCGCTGACACCGTCGCGACTGTCGTCCTCGAGTACGCGACAGCGTTGAACCAGCTCCGACTCAGTGACCTCGTCACCGTCCCGACCACGGACCAGAGTGGCTTCCCGTCGACCGTCCGACTGCTCCTGGCGCCGGGCATCGCACTCATGGCGGAGCCCGCCCCGGAGGATGCCCTGGAACACGAGCACCGTGGGATGGTCGCCGAACTCAGGGCGCGGATCGTCGCAGTGTACGCCGCCGGCATCGTGCCCCCGGTCCGGGCGCCCTGAGCGCACTGGACCACGTCGGCGGAGCACCGCACGGCCGGCAGGCGCGGCACGCGGAGCAGCATGATCAGCCGCGAGCACGAGCCCCTCTGGCGATCCGACCGCATCGCCGATCAGAGCGCGTGCGTCCCGAGCAACGCCCCCGCGACGTACGTGGCCGCGAGCGCGAGCGCCCCACCCACGACGACCCGCAGCGCCGCTCGGCCCCGACGGGCACCACCGAGCACGGCCCCCGTGGTGCCCGTCAGCGCGAGCGCCACGAGCGACGCCGTCACGGTGACGGCGACACGAGCGGACTCCGGCGCGAGCAGCATCGCGATGAAGGGCAGGAGCGCACCGACGGTGAACGTCGCCGCCGACACCCACGCCGCCCGCCAGGGGCTGACGACCTCGTCCTCGGCGTCCCGGAGCGCGGCCTCTGCCCGACGCCGGCGGACCTCGGGGCGCGCGAGTTCCCGTGCGACGGCGTCCGCGACCGACTCCTCGACCCCCAGCGACCGGTAGTGCGCAGCGAGCGCCGGAGCGTCCTCGGCGTCGGCCTCGAGCTTCGCCTGCTCCGCGGCCTGTCCGGTGCGCTGCGCGTCACGGGCCCCGCTGACGGAGATGTACTCGCCGAGGGCCATCGAGATCGCACCACCGACGAGCGCCGCGGTCCCGGCCGCCACGATCGGCCCCGTGCCCGCTCCGGCACCGGCGACGCCGACGAGCACGGCGGCGACGGACACGATGCCGTCGTTCGCGCCGAGCAGTCCGGCGCGGAGCCAGTTGAGCCGGGCGGCGCTTGCGGCGTCGTCGTGCTCGGCGGTGGGGAGCGAGAGGTCCGATGCAGTCGACATGACGGCAATGGAACCACTCCCGCGCCGATCGCGCCAGCAAGGTGAGGCAAGCCTGATCAGGGGTTTCGTGGTGAGGTGAGCCTCACCTCACCCGCCGACGCCCGCCTGCCAGACGTGGGTCGGGCGGCCGCTCAGCGCGTGCGGGAACGCCTCGCCGACCGGTCGGAACCCGGCGCTCGCGTAGAGCGCGAGGGCGGGGGCATTGTCGTCCAGCGCGTGCAGCTCGCACCGGTCGTGGCCGGCGGCCGCGGCGGCGTCCACCGCTGCAGCGAGCAGCCGGCGTCCGAGGCCGTGACCCTGCGCGGCGGGCGCGACCGCGAGCAGGCTGAGGTACGCGGCGTCGCTCGGCGTCCCGCCGGACCCGGGTGCGGTGACGAGGGCGAACCCGAGCGGGCCGGCTGCGCCGTCCTCGGCGACGACGAGCGCCACCCGCTCCGCAGCGAACTTGTCGTCCGCACGTGCACGCACCGCGTCGGACGCCGGGACGCCGTCACGATCCGCGACGGCGTCGACCCAGAGCGCGACGCACGCCGCCGCGGTCGACTCGTCGTCCGCGGTGCGCACGACGAAGGACGACCCGATCACCGGACCACCCTACGTCGCACGCCCCGGCGGTCGGTCAGGCGGTCGCCCGTGCGCCGACGCGGTACTGCGCGCCGCGGTGCTCGTCGGGCAGGCGGTCGCCGCGGCCGTGCAGCTTGTGGCGGAGCGACCCCTCGACGTACTCCTCCGGGTAGGCACCGCGGGCGCGGAGCTCGGGCACGACGAACTCGATGACGTCCTCCCACGTGCCGGGGGTCACCGCGTAGGCGAGGTTGAACCCGTCGACGTCGGTCTGCTCCTGGATGTCGATGAGCTGCTGCGCGATCGTCGACCCGGAGCCGACCGCGACCGGACCGAGCCCGCCGATCGCGGTGTGCTCGGCGATGTCGCGGACCGTCCAGTTCGAGCCGTCCTCCCCCGTCGCCGCGGACAGGTTCGCGGCGGCCGACTGGATCGCGTTCGACTCGATGTTGCCGAGCGGCTCGTCCAGGTCGTACTGCGACAGGTCCACACCCATCCAGCCGGAGTTGAGCACGAGCGCCCCCCTCCGCCGAGGCGTACGACAGGTAGTCGCGGTACTTGGCCTGCGCTGCCTCGTCGGTCTCGTCGGTGATGACGGTGAGCAGCGTGTAGACGCGGGCCGCGTACCGGTCGCGACCAGCTGCCTCCAGGGCGTCCCGGATCTTGCCGACGGTCGCCGCGAGCTGCGGGATCGTCGGCGCGCCGACGAACACGGCCTCGGCGTTCTCGGCGGCGAAGCGGATCCCGCGCGGCGAGGCGCCCGCCTGGTAGACGACGGGGCTGCGCTGGACCGAGGGCTCGGACAGGTGGATGCCGGGGACGTCGAAGTGCTGGCCGTGGTGCTCGATCGGGTGCACCTTCGCCGGGTCCGTGAAGACACCGGTCTCGCGGTCCTCGACGACGGCGTCGTCCTCCCACGAGCCCTCCCACAGCTTGTACAGCACCTCGAGGTACTCGTCGGCGACGTCGTACCGGTCGTCGTGCGAGAGCTGGTCGGTCTGGCCCATGTTCCGCGCGGCGCTCGGCAGGTACCCGGTGACGACGTTCCAGCCGATGCGGCCCTTCGTCAGGTGGTCGAGCGTCGAGATGCGACGGGCGAACGGGTACGGGTGCTCGTAGGCGGTGCCCGCGGTGATGCCGAACCCGAGGTGCTCGGTGACGGAGGCCATCGCGGAGACGAGCAGGATCGGGTCGTTCACCGGCACCTGCGACCCGGTGCGGAGCGCCGCCTCGTTCGTCCCGCCGTAGACGTCGTACGTCCCGAGGACGTCGGCGATGAAGATGCCGTCGAACCGCCCGCGCTCGAGCAGCTGCGCCAGGTCCGTCCAGTACGACAGCTGGTTGTAGTGCCGCGAGCGGTCTCGGGGGTGGCGCCACAGTCCGGAGGACTGGTGCGCCACGCAGTTCATGTCGAACGCGTTGAACCGGATCTGCCGCTGCTTCGGGTCGCTCACGGTCGCGACGCTACGTGGCGACGGCGTCCTGGTCACGCACCGTGACGAAGCGTGACACGCGACCGTGTGCCGGACGGGAGGCGCGGGACCGGCCCGTCCCGCGCCTCCCGTCCGGTGTCCGCTCGTGTCAGCGGGCCGCGCTGCCCGCTCAGTGGGCTGCGCTGGCCTCGCGCGCCGCGGCCTCCGCCGCCACCCACGCGAGCATCCCGCACTTCACGCGCATGACGAACTTCGAGACGCCGTGGAACGCGACGAGGTCCTCGAGGACGTCCTCGTCGGGCTCCCCCGCGCCGCGTGAGCGCATCATGTCCCGGAACGCCGACGTGAGCTCGAGCAGCTCGGGCACGGTCCGGCCGACGGCCATGTCGGTCAGCACCGACGCGGACGCCATCGAGATCGAGCAACCGTCGCCCTGCCACCCGATCGCGGCGATGCGGTCGGTGCCGGGCTCGAGGCGGAGGCTGACGGTGATCTCGTCACCGCAGGTCGGGTTCCGCTCGAAGTGCGACGCGTCGGCGCCGTCGAGCACGAGGTCGCCGTGCCGGGCCTTCGCGTGGTCGAGGATGACCTGCTGGTAGAGCGAGTCGAGGCCGTTCACGAAGCCGCTCCGAAGTAGCCGCGGACCTCGCCGACGGCCGTCAGGAAGCGATCGACGTCCTGCTCGGTCGTGTACACGTAGGTGCTCGCGCGGCTGGTGGCGACGAGACGGAGCCGACGGTGCAGCGGCTGGGCGCAGTGGTGCCCCGAGCGGACGGCGATGCCCTGCGCGTCGAGGTACTGCGAGACGTCGTGGGCGTGCACCCCGTCGACGTCGAACGACACGAGCCCCGAGCGCGGAACGCCCGCGGGCGGGCCCACGACACGGATGCCCGGCACCGCGGCGAGGCCGTCGAGCATGCGCTGTGCGAGGTGCTCCTCGTGGGCGCGGACCCGCTCCATGCCGATGCCCTGCAGGTACCGGACCGCCTCGGCGAGCGCGACTGCCTGGGACACCGGCTGCGTGCCGGCCTCGAACCGCTCGGGCGCCGACATGTACTCGGAGCCCTCCATCGTCACCGTGGTGATCATCGATCCGCCGGTGCGGAACGGCGGCAGGGCGTCGAGGAGCTCCCCACGACCCCAGAGGACGCCGATGCCGTTCGGCCCGAGCATCTTGTGCCCGGAGAACGCGGCGAAGTCCACGCCGAGCTCCCGCACGTCCAGGGGTCGGTGCGGTGCGGACTGGCACGCGTCGAGGACGACGAGGGCACCGTGCGCACGGGCGGCCGCGACCACGGCGGCGACGGGCGCGATCATGCCCGTGACGTTCGAGACGTGCGCGAAGGCGACGACCTTCGTCTGCTCGGTGATGCGCGCGACGGCGTCGTCAGCGGTCCAGGTGCCGTCGTCGGCGACCGGGACCCAGCGGAGCGTCGCGCCGGTGAGCGCGGCGAGCTCCTGCCACGGCACGAGGTTCGCGTGGTGCTCGGCCTCGGTCACGAGGACCTCGTCGCCGGGACCGATGCGGAAGCGCTCCGCCGCCGCTCCCCCGCGTCCGCGGCTCGCGTTGGCGATGCCGTACGCGACGAGGTTCAGCGCGTCGGTGGCGTTCGCGGTCCAGACGACCTCGGACGGCGTCGCGGCGCCGATGAACCCGGCGACCGTGGCACGGGCGTCCTCGTAGGCGTCGGTGCTCAGTGCCGCCAGCGTGTGCGCGCCGCGGTGGACAGCGGCGTTGTCGTGCTCGAGGAAGCGTCGCTCGGCGTCGAGCACCTGGCGCGGCCGCTCGGCCGTCGCTCCGGAGTCGAGGTACGCGAGCGGTTGCCCGTTCACCTCCTGCTGGAGGATCGGGAAGTCCCGCTTGATCGCGGCGACCTCGCACTCGGTCAGCGGCTGGTTCGGGGCGAGCACGGTCACCACACAATCGTGGTCCGTCGCGCCCGCCGCGTCCAATCGCCCTCAGCGGACAGGCGGACGGATCGCACCCGAGCCCGCGCGGCCTGGCCGCTACTCGTTGCCGATGCGCTTGTCGGCGGCGTCGCGGGCGTTGTCGATCTTGTCGTCGTACTTGCCGCCGGTGGCCTTCTTCACCGCATCGGCCACCCCACCGAGGACCTTGTCGCTGACGTCCTCGGCCTTCTCGCTCTTCAGGGCGTCCTGGACCTTGCCGTCCTTCAGGAACTCCTGCGCCTTCTTCGTGATGTCGTCGAACCCCGCCATGGACGGCTCCTCACCTCGTGCGGGGCCCGTCGCCCCGACCTGCCGCCGATGGTAGGCGTGCGCACTGCTCGTGTCCGCGCCGACCGAGCGGAGCGCAGACCGTCCGGGCGCTGCGCCGCAGACCCGAAGGGCGCTGCGCCTCAGACCATCTGGGCGCTGCGCCGCCGCGCGAGCACGTAGGAGACCGCGACCGATCCGGTGATCGCCAGCAGCGACGGGATGAGGATGTCCGTGCCCTCCTGCGTGAACTCGACGACGAGCACGAGCGCGGTGAACGGCGCGCGCATGGTGGTCGCCAGGAAGGCCGCGGCGCCGACGAACGCGAAGGCTGCGAGGCTCGACCCGTCGGCCGGCCAGAGCAGCACCCACAGGCCGCCGAGGGCACCCCCGACCGCGGACCCGATGGCGATCGAGGGCGTCAGCGTGCCGCCGACCGCACCGGCCCCGATCGTCGCCGAGGTGGTGATGGTCCGGATGATGCCGAGGAGCAGCAGGAACACGATCGGCGACAGACCCGCGAACGTCGGCGCCTCGGTCGTGGCGTTCATCGCGACGAGTCCGAGGGCGCGACCGTTGCCGAGGATCTCCGGGAACGGCACGGCGATGAGCCCGACCATGGCGAACACGACCGGCAGCACCACGAGCAGATGCCACCCCTTCGGCGCCATCCCCTGCAAGCGGTTCGTGAGCTTGACGAACCCGACTCCGGCGAACCCGAGCAACGGCCCGACGATGATCGCCCACACCAGCAGCGACGGCGACAGGTGCATCGCGGGCACGTGGTAGAGCACCTCGTCCGGGATCACGATCCGGGCGGTGAACGCGGCGATCGCGCTCGTGGCGAAGGCCGGCAGCGCGGTGGCGAACGTCAGCTCGCCGAGCAGGACCTCGACCGCGAAGAGCGCTCCGCCGAGCGGGACGTCGTACACCGCGGCCAGGCCGGCAGCCGCTCCGCAGGCCACCAGGATCCGCGTCTCACGACCGGTCAGACCGGCACGCGCGGTGACGAGCTGGGACAGCCAGGCACCGATCTCGCGCGGCGCGACCTCCTTCCCGATGGACGCACCGAGCCCGACCGCGAGGATCTGCACCGCGGCGTTCGCGACCGTGGCGAACGCCGGCATCCGCTTGCCGTCGACGGCACCGGTCACCGACACGACGGGCTTCGCCCACCGTCGGAGCGCCCACCACGCGACGCCCGTCAGGACACCGGCCGCGGCGAGCGCGAGGAAGCGGTTCAGCCCGGACGGCGCGTCCGCGGCCTCGCGGTGCCCGCCGAACGGGTAGCCGAAGGCGACGAACTGGATGGCCTGCAGGGCGAGCCACACCGCGATGCCCGCGACCCCGCCGGCGATGCCGACGAGTGCGGTGATGACGGCGAGCTTGAGGGCCCAGACCGGCGTGGTCGTGCGTGTCGCGGTTCCGGTCTGCGGCATGACGGGAAGCCTAGCGGCGATCGGGACCGGTACACGGACCGCGGACCTGACCTGTGGACGGACGGGAGGCCCGTGGCGGCGTCGCCCCGGGCCTCCCGTCCGTCTCCTGGTCGCGTCCCGGTCAGACGGCCGTCACACGGAAGGGGACCACCCGGTCCGACGGCAGGAGCGGCGGCTGCAGGCCGACCTGCTCGAGCACGCGGCCGCTGAAGACGCGGTCACCGGACCACCACTCGGGCGCGCGGACGTCGTGACCGTCCCCGACCAGGACGGGGTCGACGCGGTACCGGGTGTCCGGGTCGAGGTCGCGGAAGACGACGCGCCCGACGCCGGAGACCTCGGACCGGCCGGTGCTCGCGACGAAGAAGGCGGCCTCGCGGCGGTCCTCGGCGACGACGCCGTAGACCAGGCGCGTCGGGTCGACCTCGTCGACGCGGACGAGCAGCCCGCCGTGCAGCAGTGCGCGCCACTCCTTGTGCAGCGCGATCCACGACGCGAGCGTGCGCTCCTCGTCCTCGGTCGCCTGCGCGAGGTCCCACTCGATCCCGAAGTGCCCGATCAGGGCGGTCCCGGCGCGGAACGCCACGTCGTGGAAGCGACCCGTCGTGTGGTTGACGCCGCTCGCGACGTGCGCGCCGAGGAGCTCCGGCGGCAGGAGCTGCTGCGTCCACCGGTGCATCTGCTGGCGCTCGGAGGGGTCGATGTCGTCGGACACCCACACGCGGTCGGTGTGCTCGATCACCGCGAGGTCGACGCGGGCACCGCCGGACGAGCACGACTCGATCTCGAGCGCCGGGAAGCGTTCCTTGAGCGTCGACATCAGCCGGTACGTCGCCAGGGTCTGCTCGTGCACGGCGGCACCACCACCCGGGTGCCCGGCCTCGACCAGGTCGCGGTTGTGGTCCCACTTGACGTAGTCGACGCCGTACTCCCCGATGATCGCCGTCATTCGTTCGAGCACGTGGGCGTACGCCTCGGGGATCGCGAGGTTGAGCACCTGCTGGTCGCGGGAGCGCACCGGGAATCGACCGTCGGCCTGCATGATCCACTCCGGGTGTGCCCGTGCCAGGTCACTGTCCTCGTTGACCATCTCGGGCTCGAACCACAGGCCGAACTCCATGCCGAGGGCACGGACGCGGTCGACGATCGGCCCGAGACCGTCCGGCCAGACGTCCTCGTCGACGTACCAGTCGCCGAGGCCCGCGTGGTCGTCGCGGCGCCCGCGGAACCAGCCGTCGTCGAGGACGTAGCGCTCGACCCCGAGACGGGCGGCGCGCTCGGCCAGGTCGGTGAGGCGGGCGAGGTCGTGGTCGAAGTAGACGGCCTCCCACACGTTGATCGTCACCGGCCGCGGGCTCGTCGGGTGCTGCGGGCGGCTCCGGAGCCACCCGTGGAAGCGGCGGGCCTGGTCGTCGAGACCGGCTCCCCAGGCACCGTAGACCCACGGACCCTCGTAGGTCTCGCCGGTGTCGAGCCGGACCTCGCCGGGCAGCAGGAGCTCACCGCCGCCGACGACCTGGCGTCCGGTGGCCAGACGTTCGGCGAAGTGCCGGTGGTTGCCGCTCCACGCCGTGTGCACGCCCCAGACCTCGCCACGGGCGAAGCCGAAGCCGGGCTCCCCCACGCTGAGGACCGTGGCGGCGTCCGCGCCCGTCCGGCCCTTGCGGCTGTCGCGCTCGTGAGTGCCGACGACGAGTTCGCGGCGCTGCGGGGTGCGCTCCTTGCCCCAGCGGCCGGCGAAGTCGAGCACCTCGCGGGCGCGGGACGGCACCGGGAGCGCGACGGTCAGGTCGTCGACCGTGTAGGTGCCGGCGGCGGTGTTCGTCACGGCTGCGCGGGTGCGGACCAGGCCCGAGACGAGCAGCTCGAGCGTGATCCGGACGGCGAGACCGGCGGTCGTGTCCTCGGCCTCGGCGGTCAGCCGGGTGTCGTCGACGTGCAGGGCCGTGACGGTGAACGCCGGGGACCAGTCGCGGCCGTCGCGGTGGCCGGAGAGTCCGGGGCGACCGGTCCACCCGCGGTGGGGCTCGGGCAGCAGGGCGAGGCGGACCGGCACGTCGGGCTCGTTGTTCGCGACCGGGGCGACGTCGGCGTCGGCGAGGGCGACGAGCTCGTCCTGGCCGAGCGTGCCGAGGGCAGCACCCCAGTGGACGACGGCGGGCAGCGCGCCGTCGCGGCAGTCGAGCACGACGGACACCCCACCGGCGGTCAGGTGGACGAGGTCGTTCGTGGTGGTGGGCATCGTTGCTCCGGTCGGCGTCGTCGACGCCTGCGCGTCGTGGGCAGGACGAGCCTGGCTGCCGCGGTGCGTCCCACGCAACACGACGCGCGCGGCTGGTCGGAACCGGCGAGGCGTGGGGCCGTCAGAACCAGCGCTTGACCTTGAACACGACGAACAGGATCGCGGCGAAGGCGATCATCGCGACGATCGACAGCGGGTAGCCCCACGTCCACGACAGTTCCGGCATGTGCGTGAAGTTCATGCCGTAGATCGCGGCGATGAGCGTCGGGGCGAACAGGATCGCCGCCCATCCCGAGATGCGCTTCGTGTCGTCGTTCTGCTTCTGCGCCGCCAGGGTCGAGTCGACCGTCAGCGCGTTCTGCAGCAGCTGGCGGAAGGTGTCGAGGCGCTCGACCGTGCGGATGACGTGGTCGAGGACGTCGCGGAACCGGCGCTGCAGCTCGACGGGCAGGTGGTACTTCTCGGCGCCCCGGTGCAGGTTCTCGATGATGCCGATGAGCGGGCGGGCGGCGCGCTGGAAGTCGACGACCTCGCCGAACAGCTCGTAGATGCGCCGCGAGACCCCGGCCACCCCGGAGAACAGCTGGTCCTCGATCTGGTTGATGTCCTCCTCGAGTCCGTCGATCACCGGCGCGTAGCCGTCGACGATCGAGTCCATCAACGCCCACAGCTGCGCCTGCGGCCCGGCGGTGACCAAGGCGGGCTTGCCGCTCAGCCGCTGCAGCGCGCGCGGCACGGCCCGGGGTCCGCGCGGGTCGGCCGGGACCACCGCCAGGAAGAAGTCCTGCCCGACGAAGGCGTGCACCTCGCCGAACTCGACCTGTTCGGGACCGTCCTGGTAGACCGCCGGCTTCAGCACGGTGAAGAGCGTCGAGCCGTACCGTTCGAGCTTCGGGCGCTGGTGTCCCTCGGCGGCGTCCTCGACCGCGAGCTCGTGCAGGCCGAGGGCGACCGCGACGTCGCCGAGCTCCTCGGCGTCGGGGCGGTGCAGCACGATGCACGCGCTCGCGCCCTGCTCGCCGATCATCCGGAAGGTGTCGTCGAGGGACGGGCAGGCGATCGGGGCGATGCGGTCGACGTAGACGGTGTTGAGCTCGACGGTCACGAGGCCACCGTACGCAGTGGCGGACGACTCGTCCCCCGACCACCTGGACGTGCGCTGCGACCGGGTGCACCGGACGGGCCTACCGTGCAGGTCATCAGCATGCTGACGAACGGAGCGGACATGAAGAAGATCTGGAAGCGCATCGCGGTCGCCGTGAGCGCCGTCGTGGCAGTGGTCGGCGCGATCGTCGGCTCGGGAGCGGCGGGCGGGACCCCGATCGCCGAGGCGTCCGGTGGCGCCCTGTCGGCGTCCTCGACGGCGATCGCCCCCGCCGGACCGGCGTTCTCGATCTGGAGCGTCGTCTACGTCGGCCTGATCGCCTGGACCGTGCGGCAGTTCTTCCGCACCGCCGACAACGAGCGCCACGACCGCCTGTTCGTGCCTGCGGTGCTGTCCCTGCTGCTCAACGCCGCGTGGATCCTGTCCGTGCAGTACGGGCTGCTGTGGGCGAGCGAGCCGATCATCGTCGCACTGCTGGGTGTCCTCGTTTGGGCGTTCGCGGTCCTGCGGCGGACGCGGCCCTCGGGCACCGTCGAGGCGGTCGTGACCGACGGGACCTTCGGGCTCTACCTCGGCTGGGTCTGCGTCGCGACCGCCGCGAACACCGCCGCGGTGCTGACAGCCGCGGGCTTCCGGGGCTTCGGGCTCGGGCAGGACGTCTGGGGCGTGGTCGTCGCCGCGGTCGCCGGACTCGTCGGGGTGCTGCTCGCGATCTGGGGCGGCGGACGACTCGCTCCGACGGCCGCGCTGTCCTGGGGCCTGGCGTGGGTCGCGGTCGGACGGCTCGACGGCCCGCTCGTGTCCGTGCCGACGGCCGTGACGGCGGTCGTCGCGGTCGCCGCCGTGGTCGTCGTCACCCTCGTGGTGCGCTCCCGCGTCGGCTGGGCCGCGCGCTCCCGCGGCGCCGGCCGCGCCCGCGGCGCGGCCGCCCGCGCGGCGTAGCCGCCGCGGCGCCCGCGGGCGCCGCAGGCGGCGGCGCCCGCCTGCTCACACCGCGAAAGCGACAGTCCTCCGCCGAACATCGGCGGAGGACTGTCGCTTTCGCGGACCCGACCCGCAGCGCGCGCAGCGCGTCAGCGCGCGGCGGCCGCCAGGCCGTGCGCGGCGGCGACGGCCTCGTTCACGACCTGGCCGGCGTGCACGTTCACGCCCTTCGCGAGCGCCGGGTCAGCCGCGGTCGCCTGCTCCCACCCCTGGTCGGCGATCGCGATGGCGTAGGGCAGCGTCGCGTTCGTCAGCGAGATCGTGCTGGTGCGGGGTACCGCTCCCGGCATGTTCGCGACGCAGTAGTAGACGGCGTCGTGCACGAGGAACGTCGGGTCGTCGTGGGTGGTCGGTCGCGAGCCCTCGAAGCAGCCGCCCTGGTCGATCGCGATGTCGACGAGCACCGAGCCCTGCCGCATGTCCGCGACCATGGCGTCGGTCACGAGCTTCGGCGCCGAGGCCCCCGGGATCAACACCGAGCCGATGACGAGATCCGCGTCGCGCAGCGCGTCGGCGATCGCGTGCGAGGACGAGCGCAGCGTCGTGATCCGCCCGTCGAACCGGGCGTCGAGCGCGCGCAGCCGCGGCAGGCTGATGTCGAACACCGTGACCTCGGCGCCGAGCCCGAGGGCCATCGTCGCCGCGTGCTCCCCCGCGACCCCGCCGCCGATGACGACGACCCGACCGCGCGGCGTCCCGGGCACGCCGCCGAGGAGCAGCCCGCGGCCGCCCTTCGTCCGCATGAGCTGGTCGGCGCCGACCTGCACGGACAGCCGACCGGCGATCTCCGACATCGGCGACAGCAGGGGCAGCGACCGGTCCGGCAGCTGCACGGTCTCGTAGGCGATCGCGGTCGCTCCGGAGGCGACGAGGGCATCGGTCAGCGGACGATCGGCCGCCAGGTGCAGGTAGGTGAAGAGGACCTGCCCGGGGCGGATCGAGGCGTACTCGGAGGCGACCGGCTCCTTGACCTTGAGGACGAGCTCCGCCTGCTGCCAGACCTCGGCGGCCGTGGCGACGACGGTGGCGCCGGCGGCGCGGTACTCGTCGTCCGAGAAGGACGATCCGGCCCCGGCGCCGGCCTGCACGAGCACCTGGTGACCGTGCAGCGCGAGCTCGCCGACCCCCGCCGGCGTGGCCGCGACGCGGTACTCGTTGTTCTTGACTTCGGTGGGGACGCCGATCAGCATCACGGACTCCTTCGTGGGCGGTGCAGGACCCTTCCACGATGCGTCGAGGTTCGTTACGAGAGCGTTTCGGCCGAACATCTGCGTGGCCGAAGCACATTCGGACCGACGAGATTCGGTCGGAGCCGCTCCCGCAGCCGGCCGATCAGCGCGTTCGGAGCGACTCGCTCGGCAGCTCGCCGAAGCGTTCTCGGTAGGTCGCAGAGAACCGGCCGAGGTGCCCGAACCCCCAGGCGCGAGCGATGTCCGCCACGCTGGTGTCGTCGCGGTCGCCACGGAGCAGGTCCCCCCGGGCACCGTCGAGCCGAACGCTGCGCAGCAGGTCACCCGGTGTCTGGTCGAGGTGCCGCCGGAGGGACTGCTGCAGCCCACGGGGGCTGAGCCCGGCGGCCGCGGCGATCTCGGCGGTCCCGATGGCATCCCGCGCGTGGGCGTGCACGTACTCGAGCGCCAGCCGCAGTCGGGCGTGCTCCGGACCGTTGCCGGTGACCGTCGACTGCCAGCGCTCACGGTGCGGGAAGGCCTCGACTGCCGCGGTCGCGAAGGCATCGACCACCGCGCGTCGTGCCGCCGGGGCGAGCTCGTGATCGTTCCCCAACCAGGTCGACGAGTGTGCGCGCACGACCGACTGCCATGCGCGGATGCCCTCGGCGGACGGCCGGTGCATCGCATCGAACGTGAAGTCCGCATCGCCCACGAGCGACCGGACGTGCGCCTTGTCGAGCTGCACGAGGTTGAGCCCGATGTCGCGGTGGTGCAGTTCGTACGCGTCGGGCAGCACGACCGGGACGCCTGGCTCGAGGTCGATGCTCTGGCCGCCGAAGGTGATCGTGCTCGAGCCGGACCGCAGCCACGCGACGAGGAACTGGTCCTCGACCAGGCTCTCGGTCCGCAGGTCGACGAGGAACCGGGCCGTCCGCAACGACATCAGCTCGTCTGCCACCCCCGCGAAGTCCCACTGCGGCCGCTGTCGGGTCCGCCGGACCCGGGGCGACCGGAAGTCGTAGTCCCCGGTGAAGAACGTCAGCGCCTCGTCGACGTCGGTGCCCACGATCCGACGGAAGGACCGACCGTCCGGGGTCGTCGGAGTGGTGCGGTCGGACTCCACCCGGTCGGGGTTCTCGTGAGAAGGCACCATGACGAAGAACCTACGGGGCACCACCGACAAAGTAGGTCGGCAGGTGACGCAGGTTCCGCCTCACGGCTGCAGGATCGCCTGCCCGACACTCTCGTCCAGGATGAGATCGGTGACGAGCCCGGCCGCGAGCGCCCCCTTGAGCGATGCGGCCTTCGACCGGCCGGCGACCACGCACACCCGTCGGGGTGCCCGCTTGATGGTGTCGAGGTCAGGCGCACCCGCGCGGGCGTTCACCCCGATGTCCTTCCACGACCCGTCCGCCCGGTAGAAGACGGTCGAGACGTCCCCGACGACGCCTGCCTCGGAGAGCTCGTCGCGGTCGGAGGGGTCGAGGTACCCGCCGGAGTACACGTGCGAGGGCACCGGCGCCTGCGGAGCCCCGACGCCGAACACGACGAGGTCCATGCGTTCATGGAGGTCGAGCACGCGGCGGATCGAGCGCTCCCGGAACAGCGCCTCCTTCGTCACCGGGTCGTCGAAGAACGCCGGCACGGGGAACTGCTGCACGAACGCGCCGTACGCCTCGCCGAAGCGCCGGAGGATCTCCGACGCGTAGACGATGCCCGTGGTCCGGGTGTTCGCGGCGCCGTTGATCTGCACCACGGTGGAACCGTGCGTGGTCTTCGGCACCAGGTACCGGCTGACCGCGCTGACGGTCGAACCCCACGAGATGCCGATCACCATGTTCGACTCGACGTACTGCGTCAGGATGCGCGCGGCGGACAGCGCCACCCGCTCGAGCCGGTCGACGTCGCTCGTGTGGTCCGGCACCGGGACGACGTGCGCGTGCACCCCGAAGCGGGCGCGGATGTTCCGGCTGAGCGCGGCCGCCTGGTCGAGGGGCGAGCGGATCTGGATGTCGACGAGCCCGGTGTCCCTGGCGTACTTCAGCAGCCGCGAGACCGAGGACCGCGAGGTCCCGAGCTCGTCGGCGATGGCGTCCATCGTCAGGTCCTGCAGGTAGTAGAGGTGTGCGGCGCGCAGCGCCTGCTGCGTGCGCATCGGCTGAGCCGCATCGCTCATGGTGCTCCGATCGGTAGAACGCAACCATGCACGGACGTGCACGGCCTCTGCAACCCCTGTCGCGCCTCCAGGCCGTCCACCGCGCCGCCCGCGCGTCGCCTCGACACGTGTGCTGCACGTTCGTGCACGCGAGTTGCCCACCCTTCCACCCAGGAGCACCATCGAGGGAGTCCCCACGGAACCGACCAAGGAAGCGACGCACCATGTCGAAGAAGACGCAGCCCCGGAAGACGGTCAGCGCGCTCACCGAGCGCCCGAACGCACAGGTCCTCATCGTCGGTGGCGGCATCAACGGCATCGCCACCTTCCGCGACCTCGCCCTGCAGGGCGTCGACGTCGTGCTCGTCGAGCGCGGCGACTACGCCGGCGGCGCCTCGGCCGCGTCGAGCCACATGATCCACGGTGGCATCCGGTACCTCGAGAACGGCGAGTTCCGCCTGGTGCGCGAGAGCGTGCAGGAGCGCAACGGCCTGATCCGCATCGCCCCGCACTACGTCAAGCCGCTGCAGACGACGATGCCGATCTTCTCGACGTTCTCCGGCATCATGAACGCCCCGCTGCGCATGCTCACCCACAAGCAGCGCTCGACCAAGGAGCGTGGCGCGGCCCTCATCAAGATCGGCATGACGATCTACGACTCCTTCTCGCGCGACGGTGGCTCGGTGCCGAAGCACCGCTTCCTGACGAAGAAGGCGGCGCTGGCCGACATGCCGGCGCTCAACAAGGACCTGAAGTACACGGGCACCTACTACGACGCCTCGGTGCACGAGCCGGAGCGCCTCGCGCTCGACGTGCTCAAGGACGGCCTCGCCGCAGCACAGGGCACCGGCAGCGGCGCGTCCGCGCGTGCGGTCAACTACGTCGAGGCTGCCGGCACCCGCGACGGCGGCGTGGTGCTGCGCGACCGCGAGACCGGTGAGGACTTCGTGTTCACCGCCGACGTCGTCGTGAACGCGTCCGGCCCCTGGACCGACCTGACCAACCAGGCATTCGGCGGCGAGACGAAGTTCATGGGCGGCACGAAGGGCTCCCACATCGTCGTGCAGAACGACGAGCTGCTCGAGGCGACGAAGGGCCGCGAGCTCTTCTTCGAGAACAACGACGGCCGCATCGTCCTCATCTACCCGCTCAAGGGCCGGGTGCTCATCGGCACGACCGACATCGACGCCGACCCGTCGCAGCCTGCCGTCTGCACCGAGGAGGAGGTCGACTACTTCTTCGGGCTGGTGAAGCACGTCTTCCCGCAGATCGCGCTGGACCGCGACCACATCGTCTACCGCTACTCCGGCATCCGCCCGCTCCCGCGTCACGAGGACACCGCCCCCGGCTTCGTCTCCCGCGACTACCGGATCGTCGACACCCCGATCGCCGGGCTGCCCGGCACGACCGTGCTCTCGCTCGTCGGTGGCAAGTGGACCACCTTCCGCGCTCTCGCGGCGCACCTGTCCTCGGACGTCACGACGAAGCTCGGCGTCGCCCGGAAGGTCGACACGACGGGCATGCCGATCGGCGGCGGCAAGGACTTCCCGACCACCGACGCGCAGCGTGCGCTGTGGATCAAGTCGCACCGGGACGGTCTCGACGAGCATCTCGTCGAGGGGCTGCTCGAGCGCTACGGCACCCGTGCGGCCGAGGTCGTGGACGTCCTGACCGACGGCCCGGTCGAACCGCTCGAGTCCGACCCGTCGCTCACCCGTGCCGAGGTCGCGTACTTCGCCGAGCACGAGCAGGCCGTGCACCTGGTCGACGTCGTCCTCCGTCGCACGAACCTGGCCTTCGTCGGCGGTGTCACGATCGACCTGCTCGACGAGCTGGCCGACGTGCTCGCAGACACCCTGGGCTGGAGCACCGAGGAGCGCGCGGACGAGGTCCAGCGCACGCTCGACGTGCTGCGCGAGTCGCACGGCGTGATCGTGCCGCTGCACACGACGACGGCGCAGCCCGCGTAGTCCACGCGGCCCCCGACGGACGGGAGGCGCGGTGCCGGCCGGCGCCGCACCTCCCGTCCGTCGTGTGGTTCCGCACCCGTCCGCCGCGCACGCCACGGCACGGCGGCGTCCCGACGAGACGCCACGGCACGCCGACGTTCCGACGAGACGCCGCCGTCACGACGAGACTCCGCCGGTTCCGGCGGCGTCTCGCTCAGGTGGGGGCGTTTCGCGTCGACGCCGGCGTCTCGGTGCGCCTCACGCTCGTCAGAACGCGTCGCCGGTCGGGTCCTGCGCCGTCCGGTCGATCAGGTCCTCGCCACCGACGGGCTCGCCCTCCCAGTCGACCAGGCGCCAGCCGTCCTCGAACGAGCCCTCGACCTCGACGATCCCGGTGTTCTCGAGGTGCCGCTTCGTGCCGAACTCGTCGGGGGTGTTCTGCGCGGCCGCACTGGCCCACGTACGGATCGCCGCGCCGTGGCTGAACGCCGCAGCGACCTCGACGCCCGTGTCGAGGATCTGCCGCACGGCGTCGTCGTAGCGCGCGAAGAACTCCTCGCCACTCTCGGCCCCGGGCATCCGGCTCGACCGGTCCCCCGCCGACCACCCGTGCACGGTCGAGATGTACAGCTGCACCGAGGTCCGGTCGCGCCGGCCCTGCAGGTCCCCGGCCTCGATCTCGCGCAGCCCGGGGAGCACGACGGGTTCGGTCCCGAGCGCGGCGGCGAGCGGCGCGGCGGTGACCTGCGTTCGGACCATCGACGAGACGAACAACCGCTCGATCCCGCGGTCGGCGAGGGCGGCGGGCAGGGCGTCCGCCTGCTGCTGCCCGAGCTCGGTGAGCCCGGGGCCGGGTACTTCGGCGTCGAGCACGCCGTCCACGTTCGCAGGGGTCTGGCCGTGCCGGATGAGCAGGAGTCGCATGCGCCCCACCCTACGGACGGCCGGTGACCTACCCCTGGCGGGCCTTCCACCGCGGGTCCCGCTTGTTGATGACGTACACGCGGCCGCGACGTCGCACGATCTGCGAGCCGGGGATCTTCTTGAGCGCCTTGAGCGAGTTGCGGACCTTCACGGGTCTCCTTCCTGCACCGACTCCTTGTTGAGAACGGTTGTCATGTAGGCTACCCGACATGCGCCCTGCAGCAACCACCCTCGTCACCGCCCTGCACGATGCCGACGCAGTCCGCGTCGCGCGCCGGATCGGCAGCGGCCACCGGATGCACGTCCAGGGCGATGCCCTCGCGGCGGCCAGGGGCATCGCCGCGCGGCGCGACCAGCTCGACCGCGTCTGCGGACCGGACGCCGACCACGACCTCGTCGTCACGCTCGCGCCGGAGGTGGACGTCCGCGCGGTCGGGATGCTCCTCGCGAACGCCGCCCGTTCGGAGACCGGCGACGACCGGGTCCTGCGCCACGTGGTCGCCGTGCTCCGGGCGGACGACGTCGCCCACCTGCTCTGGTCGGACGTGGACGACGCCTTCGTGGCCGCTGAGCGCGTGGTGGCGCTCGTCGAGTACGCGACCGTGGTCGCGCTCGACCGACTCGAGCCACTCTCCGGCCGTCGTCGTCGGGCGCTCGTGGCGTTGCTCCACCGCATGGCTCCGCAGGCGGCGATCGTCGCGGCACCCGCCGTCAGAGGGCCGCTCGACCTGCCGGCGTCGAACGGCGGCGCCGCCCGCCTGCTGGCCTCCGGCGCCGGCTGGATGCGCGCACTGTCGAGCGACGCCGGTCGGACCGACACCGGGCGAGGGCCGCAGGACGACCTGGTGACGATGCGGTACCGCGAGCCGCTGCCGTTCCACCCCGGGCGACTCGCCGACGTCATCGCGAACGACCTCGCCGCGGGCGCGAACGGGCGGGTCCTGCGCTCGAAGGGGTTCTTCCGACTGGCCTCACGGCCGGACCACGTCGGCTCGTGGTCGAGCTTCGGTGCGATGCTCGCGCTGGACCCGACCGCGAACCCGTCGTGGGACGAGGACGCACCGGTCGGTCAGGCGATCTGGTTCGTCGGCGAACGCCTCGACGTGCACGCGATCGAACGCGCGCTGGACGGCGCACTCCTCACGTCGGAGGAGCTGCTCGCCGGGCCGGACGTCTGGCGTCGGTGGCCGGACCCGTTCCCGGTGTGGCCGGCGCTCGACCCCTCGCACGGACACCGGCACGACTGACCGGTGTGCGACGTCGCACGCGTCGATCGATGCGTGCGTCGTCGCAGACCGCGCGCCGCGCCCCACGCCCCGCGCCCCGGACGACCGACGCCCCGCGCGCCGTGCCCCGGACGACCGGCGCTGCACGCCCTCAGCGCCGGGCGGTCTCCGCGATCCCGTCGTGCGCCGCGAAGGGCAGGTCGCCCAGGTCGAGGTTCGGGTTCGTGTCCTGCGTGAGGACGAGCTCGCGCGCCTCGGCCTCGGACTCCACCGCGGGCATCGACCCCGGGAGCGGCCGCTGCGAGGACTCGCGCATGCAGAACACACCGATCGCCCCGACGATGCTCATCGCCACGAGGAAGTACGCCGGCGCGAGCTGGTCCCCCGTCGCGGTCAGGAGCGCCTGCACGATCAACGGGGTCGTCCCGCCGAACACCGCGATCGCGATGTTGTAGGCGAAGCCCATGCCCCCGTACCGGGTCGAGGTCGGGAAGAGCGCCGGCAGCGACGCCGCCTGGTTCGACACCCACAGCGCGGTCATCAGCGCCAGCAGCCCGAGACCGGCGAGGGTCGACCACTGCGCTCCGTGCCCGATGAGCAGGAAGGCCGGGACGGCGAGCACGACCGTGGTGCCGGCACCGATCCACATCACCGTGCGACGACCGATCCGGTCGGAGACGCGACCGGCGACCGGCAGCATCACCGCGAGCAGCACGAGCACGGGGATGGTGAGGAGCGTCCCGTCGATCGCCGAGTACCCCAGCGAGTCGGTCAGGTACGTCGGCATGTACGAGGTCAGCGCGTAGCCGACCGTGTTCGAGGCGCCGACGAGCATGATCGCGATGACGATCGGGCGCCAGTGGTCCCGCACCATGACGAGCACGTTGGCGGGACGACCGCCCTCGGCGGCCTCACGGTCCGACGCGGCGGCCTCCTGCGCCGCCTGGGTGGCCTGGAACACCGGCGACTCCTCGATGCGCAGGCGGAACCAGATCGCGACGACGCCGATCACGCCGGCGAGCAGGAACGGGAGGCGCCAGCCCCACGCGGTCATCGTCTCGTCGCCGAGCGACACCTGCAGCACGGTCACCACGGTGGCGCCGAGCGCGAAGCCCATGTAGCTGCCGAAGTCGAGGATGCTCGCGAAGAAGCCGCGCCGACGGTCGGGGGCGTACTCGGTCACGAACGTGGTCGCACCGGCGTACTCACCGCCGGTCGAGAAGCCCTGCGCGAGCTTCAGCACGACGAGCACGACCGGAGCGACCGCGCCGATGGTCGACCATGCCGGCAGCACTCCGATCAGGAACGTCGACGACGCCATCAGGATCAGCGTCGTGGCGAGCACCTTCTGCCGTCCCAGCCGGTCCCCCAGCCGACCGAACACGATGCCGCCCAGGGGTCGCGCGACGTAGGTCGCCGCGAACACCCCGAGGCTGAACAGGATCTGCACCGACGGCTCGGCCGTGGGCAGGAACACCTTGCCCATCGTGACCGCCAGGTAGCCGTACACCCCGACGTCGTACCACTCCATCGTGTTGCCGACGACCATCCCGCTGACGGCCCGGCGCATCATGCTCTTGTCGACCACCGTGACGTCGCTGACCCGCAGACGTCGGGGCGGTCGGGTGGTGGTACTGCTGGGGTCGGAACCCATACGCGATCTCCTCGTGGTGGGGACGGGCCGATCGGTACCGGCCCGGAACAGCCAGCAACGGTACCGAGCGACCGACATGTCACTGGCCGGGGATTCACAGGTACCGGCGTGTCACCCGGACGGGGGTCACGCCCGATCGGCACGACGGTGCCGATCGGCCCGGAGGTCACGAGGCGGTAACGTCTGCCCCGTGGCGATCGAACCGGACACGAAGAACTGGACCTGGGTGATCGGGACCGCGTGCCCCGACTGCGGCTTCGACGGGGCGACCCTGGCGTTCCGCGACGTCCCGTCGGTCATCGCCGAGAACGCCGCCGCGTGGCCGGAGCAGCTGGCCCGTCCGGACGTCCGGCAGCGCCCCGACGACCGCACGTGGTCGCCACTGGAGTACGGCGCGCACGTCCGCGACGTCCACCGGAAGATGACGGAACGGCTCCGGCTCGTGCTCGCCGAGGACGACCCGGCCTTCCCGAACTGGGACCAGGACGCCACCGCCGTCCAGGACCGCTACGGCGAGCAGGACCCGGCGGTCGTCGCCCGGGAGCTCACCGATGCGGCCCGTGACGCGGCGGCCGCCTTCGCCGCCGTCCCCGACGGCGCCGTCGGACGGACGGGGCGACGCTCGGACGGCAGCGCCTTCACGGTCACGACCCTCGCGACCTACTACGCGCACGACCCGGTGCACCACCTGTGGGACGTGCGCCGGACCGCCCACCGCACGGGGTGACGGACGGGAGGCGCGGTGCCGGCCCGCACCGCGCCTCCCGTCCGCCCCTGGTCGCCTCGCGACTCAGGCGAGTGCGTCGAGCAGGGCGCGCGCGGTCGCGGCGTCGGTCACCAGCTCGTTGATCATGCCGGCACGGACGGCGCCGATGATGCTCGGCACCTTCGCCGACCCGACGGCGACGCCGACCGCGTGCGGGACGCCCGCGAGCACCTCGCGCGAGGTCCGGACCATGCGCTCGCTGCCGGGGAACTCGATCGGCGACCCGTCGGCGGCGAAGAAGTTGAGACAGACGTCACCGGCGGCCTGGTCGAACACCGCGTCCTCGACCGGGATCCCCCGCGCGAGCGCATCGCGTGTGGGGGTCGGTGCGCCGACGCCCAGGATCGCACCCTTCGCCCGCCCCCACAGGCCGACGACGTGCTGGAAGGCGGGGTCCTCGTCGAGCGATGCCCGCATGGCGGCCGACGGCAGGGCCTGCGCGAACAGGAACGCCGGGATCGCGCCGGAGTGCTCGGCGGCCGTCCGGGTGATCTCGTTCGTCTGGAACCACGGCATCGGGTCCGCCTGCCCGCCGACGGTGGGGACGAGCTGCACGCCCGCGAGCTGCGGCATCCCGGTCTGCGCGACGTCGTAGACCGTCCGGCCGGACGACACCAGGACCGCGTCACCCGGGGTGAGCCCCATCCCCTCGACAGCGGTCGCGATCGGGGCGGCCAGGTCGGCGCCGAGCGTCGCCTGGTGCGTCACGGCCGCCAGGTGCACGGCGCGCAGCCCGAGCACGACCTGCAGCCGTTCGGCGAGCGCGACGGTCTCGTCCTGGAAGGGGTCCACGACGTCGATCCGGACGAGGCCGGCGCGGCGCGCCTCGGCGACCAGTCGGCTGACCGTGGGGCGTGAGACCCCGAGGCGCGAGGCGATCTCGACCTGGGTGGCGTCCTCGAGGTAGTACATCCGGGCCGCCTGGTAGACGGTGTCCAGCGGGAAACGGGCCCGCGACCCCTCGGCGCCGGTGGTGCTCTCGGACGACATGCTGCGGCACCCTTCGGATCGGTCGGACACTCGGATCGTAGTCCGACCGAGGGTCACCGGATCGTGAACCCGCCGTCCACGCGGAGGTCGGCGCCGTTCACCATCGCGGCACCGTCGCTCGCCAGGAACAGCACCGCGGCGGCGATCTCGGCGGGGGTCGCGAAGCGGCCGGTCGGGATCTCGTCCTGGTGCCGGATGCCCGCCGCGTTCGCCCAGGCCGCACGACCCAGGTCGGTGAGCACGACCGTCGGCGAGACCGTGTTGACCGTGACCCCGCGCCCGCCCCACTCGAGCGCGAGCACACGGGTCAGACCGAGGACGCCGGCCTTCGACGCGCAGTACGCGGCGTGCCGGTCGAGGCCGACGTGGGCCGCCTGCGACGCGATGTTCACGATGCGCCCGGTGCCGGCGGCGAGCATGTGCCGCCCGACGGCCTGCGCGAGCCGGAAGGTGCCCGTCAGGTTGACGTCGAGGGTGCGCCCCCACGCCCCGGCGTCGAGGTCCTCGGCGGCGTCGAGCGCGACGATGCCCGCGCAGTTCACGAGCACGTCGATCGAGCCCGCGGCGTCGACGACCTGCTGGACCGCGGCCGCGACGGAGCCGTCGTCGCTGACGTCGCACGCGAGGCCGAGGTGCTCCCCGGCCGTGACGGCGGGCAGCTCGGCGGCGGCGGCCGCCGAGGGGTCCGCACGGACGTCGACGATGGCGACGCGGGCACCGCGGGAGGCGAAGGCGTGCGCGATGGCGTTCCCGATGCCGGACGCGCCGCCCGTCACGACCGCGGTCCGGCCGGTCAGGTCGTTCGTCAGGTCGACGGTCCCGGGGCCGGGTCGCAGTGCCGCGGCGAAGTCGGTCGCGGTGGCGGTGCCGGTGCCTGTGGCGGTGGCGCTGTCGACGGCGTCGGTCATGGTCGCTCCCTTGCGATGGATCGATGTGGTGTGGGAACGATAGCAGAAATTGTGTTCTGGACATCTGTTCCGACGGGTGTACAGTCGTCGCCGAACCATCGGAACGGGCGCCCCGCCCGGCTGACCAACGGAGGACCAGCACATGTCGACGACGACGACCGAGACCCCGGCGCAGGGTGACGCGCACCTCGAGATCCCGACCACGATGCGCGCCGTCGTGGTGCACGGGCCCGGTGACTACCGACTCGAGGAACGTCCGGTGCCGCAGCCCGGCCCGGGCGAACTGCTGCTCCGCACCGACGCCGTCGGCATCTGCGCGAGCGACCTGAAGTGCTACCACGGCGCCGCGAAGTTCTGGGGCGACGAGAACCGGCCGGCGTGGGCGGAGGCCGACCGGATCCCCGGCCACGAGTTCGTCGGGACGATCGTCGCCGGTGACGACGCCGCACTCGCGAAGCGCGGTGTGACGCTCGGCGACCGGATCGCGTGCGAGCAGATCGTCCCGTGCTGGGAGTGCCGGTACTGCCTCGAAGGTGCCTACTGGATGTGCGCCGTCCACGACATGTTCGGGTTCAAGGGCTTCGACGGTGCGATGGCCGAGTACGTGCTCGTCCCGGCGAAGGCCCTGACCCATCCGGTCGACCGCGCGCTGCCGGGCCAGGTCGCCGCCTTCGCCGAGCCGCTCTCCTGCGCCTTCCACGCCGTCGAGCGCGGCGAGATCAGGTTCGGCGACACCGTGGTGATCGCCGGCGCCGGCCCGATCGGCCTGTCCGCCATCGCCGGTGCCCGCCAGAAGAACCCGCTGCGGATCATCGCGCTCGACGTCGTCGACGACAAGCTCGCGCTCGCCCGCAAGGTCGGTGCCGACCTGACGATCAACATCGCGCAGGAGGACGCCGTCGCCCGGGTCAAGGAACTCACCGACGGCTACGGCGCCGACGTCTACATCGAGGCGACCGGTCACCCCTCCGCGGTGCCCCAGGGCCTGAACCTGCTCCGCAAGCTCGGCACGTTCGTCGAGTACTCGGTCTTCAAGGACGCCGTCTCGGTCGACTGGTCGATCATCTCCGACGACAAGGAGCTCGACGTCCGGGGCGCCCACCTCGGCCCGCACACCTGGCCGGCGGCGATCAAGCTGCTCGAGTCGGGCACGCTGCCGATGGACGAGATCTGCACGCACCAGTTCCCGCTCGAGGACTTCCAGCAGGCCCTCGACCTGGTGGGCGACTCCGCTGGCGCGTCGGTGAAGGTGTCGATCATCCCGTCGCTCTCGGCGCCAACCACGTCCGCCCCGACCGCGTCCGCCGCGCGGGCCTGAGCGCCGAGGAGCCCCGCGATGTCGACGACGACCGCGCGCACCACCACCGCGCCCACGACCACCGCCGCCCGCCCCGAGGGTCGACTCGACCGGATGGGCATCCCCCGTCCGCTCGCCCTCGGCTTCGTCGCCGTGCTCGTCTTCATGACGGGCAACGGCGTCGAGTCGAACTTCATCACGCCGCACATGGTCGCGGTCCTCGGTAGCCCCGAGGCCACCGTCGCCACGATCGTGACGTTCTACAGCCTCGCCGCCCTGATCGGCAGCTACGTCTCCGGCGCCCTCTCCGACCTGATCGGGCCGCGCCGGGTGATGATCCTCGGGTTCGCCGTCTGGGTGGTCTTCGAGGTGCTGTTCCTGCTGGCGCTGAACGTCGAGAGCGTGCCCTTCGCCGCCGTCGCCTACGCCCTGCGCGGCTTCGGCTACCCGCTCTTCGCGTTCGCCTTCCTGGTCTGGGTGAACATCACCACGCCGGTCGAGCGCAACGGCGCAGCGGTGGGGTGGTTCTACGTCGCCTTCACCGGTGGCCTGCCGACGCTCGGCTCCCTGTTCGCCATCGGGGCCATCCCGGTGTTCGGTGGCGGGACGATCGGTGAGACGGGCGCGATGATCGCCTCGATCGGCCTCGTGGTCGCCGGGTTCCTCATCATGCTGCTCGGCGTCCGCCTGCCGAACGGCTTCTCGCGGATCGCGCCGGCAGGGGAGAGCGCCTGGCGGGTCCTGACGAGCGGCATCCGCCTCACCGCGACGCGACCGAAGATCCTGATGGGCTTCCTCGTCCGCCTCATCAACACCGCACCCGAGTTCGGCATGTTCGTCGTGCTGCCCGCCGTGATCGCGAACGACCGCGGCTGGGGCCAGAGCCGCTGGCTGCTCATGACCGTCTGCGTCTACGCGACGAACATCCTGGTGAACGCCCTGTTCGGCTGGGTCGGCGACCGCATCGGCTGGCAGCGCACCGTCAAGTGGTTCGGCATCGTCGGCTCCGCGACCGGGCTCGTGGCCTGGTGGTACGTGCCGCAGCTGGTGCCCGCCGGGTCGGACTGGGGCTACGTGCTCTCGGTCGTGGCCGGCTGCGTGTTCGGGTGCCTGCTCGCGGGCTTCGTCCCGATGGGCGCGATCATGCCGGCGCTCGCTCCGGAGCACAAGGGTGCCGCGATGGCGATGTACACCACGGCCGCCGGCGGCGCGGCGTTCCTCGGCACCGGCGTCGTCGCAGCGGTCTTCGCGCTCGGCGGCGGCGGCCAGGCGGTCACGTGGACGTTCGTCGGCCTCTACGCCTGCGCGTTCGTGATGATCCACTTCCTCGACGTGCCGCAGGGGCGCCCGCACCGCGGCACCCGCTGAGGCACGTCGACCCGACCCCGGGCGGCGGTGGCCGTCCCACCGCCGCCCGGTCCCCCCGACGCGCACACCCCCTCACCGGCACGCGCGACCCCTCCGACCCGACCGACGCATCCGGTCGTCCGACCCGATCCTGACCCCATCCACCGGACCCCGGTCCACCGCACGACAGGAACGAACCCCATGACCACCATCCACGACGACCCCGAGGACTTCGCCGAGGACCAGCTCGCCGGCTGGCTCGCCCTGTACGCCGACCGTGTCCGCGGCGTGCACGGCGGCGTCGTCGCACTCCCGACGGAGGGCGCCGAGCGCCAGGTCGGCGTCGTCGTCGGCGGCGGCTCCGGGCACTACCCCGCGTTCTGCGGCGTCGTCGGTCCGGGCTTCGCCACCGGTGCCGTCGTCGGCAACGTCTTCACCTCACCCTCGGCGGCGCAGGTCTACTCGGTCGCCAAGGCCGCCGACCAGGGCCGCGGCGTCGTGCTGTCCTTCGGCAACTACGCCGGTGACACCATGAACTTCGGGCTCGCCGCCGAGCGGCTCCGCGCCGAGGGCATCGACACCCGGATCGTCGTCGTGACCGACGACGTGGCGAGCGCGGACGAGGTCACGAAGCGTCGCGGCATCGCCGGCGACTTCTCGGTGTTCAAGGCGATGGGTGCGGCCGCGGCCGCCGGCGCGGACCTGGACGAGGTCGAGCGCGTCGGCACCGCCGCGAACGCCGCCACCCGCACGATCGGCGTCGCGTTCTCCGGCTGCACCATGCCCGGCGCCACCGAGCCGCTCTTCTCGGTCCCCGACCGCCACCTCGGGCTCGGGCTCGGCATCCACGGCGAACCCGGCATCCAGGACGTCCCGGTGCTGCCGGCGCGGGACCTCGCCGCGCTGCTCGTCGAGCGTCTGCTGGCCGAACGACCCGAGGGCGCCGGACCGCGGGTGGCGCCGATCCTCAACGGCCTGGGCGACACGAAGTACGAGGAGCTCTTCCTGCTCTGGGGCCGGGTGCTGCCCCTCCTCGAGGACGCGGGGCTCGAGGTCGTCGAGCCCGAGGTCGGCGAACTGGTCACGAGCCTCGACATGGGCGGCTGCTCGCTGACGCTGCAGTTCCTCGACGACGAGCTCGAACGGTACTGGCGCGCCGATGCCTACACGCCGGCGTACCGCAAGGTCGCCGCCCCGGTCGCCGCGCTCGTGCCGGCCGCGGCCGTCACCGAGGCCGCAGCCGAGGCGACGGTCGTGCCGGAGGCGACCGGTGCCTCCCGGCGGGCCGCCGAGACCGCCCGCGCCGCCGTCGAGGCGATGGACGTCCTGCTCCGCGAGCAGGAGGAGACGCTGGGCCGCATCGACGCGGTCGCCGGTGACGGCGACCACGGTCGCGGCATGGTGAAGGGCATCGCTGCGGCCCGTCGCGCCGTCGAGCAGACCGACCGGGAGGCCGGGGTCGCCTTCGTCCTCGGCCGTGCCGGTGAGGCGTGGGCCGCGTCGGCCGGCGGCACGTCCGGTGTGCTGTGGGGTGCGGCACTCGAAGCGTTCGGCCGTGCGCTCGGCGACGACACCGAGCACGTGGACGCGTCCGACGTCGCCGCCGCCGCCCAGGCCTTCGCGGACTCGATCGTCCACCTCGGTGGCGCGTCCCGCGGTGACAAGACCCTGCTCGACGCCCTGCTGCCGTTCGTCGACGAGCTGCGGTCCCGAGTCGACGAGGGCGCCGACACGGCGGAGGCGTGGCAGGCGGCGGCCGGGGTCGCGGTCGAGCAGGCGGCGGCCACGGCGGACCTGCGGCCGAGGGTCGGGCGTGCCCGGCCGCTGGCCGAGAAGAGCGTGGGGACGCCCGACGCGGGCGCCACCTCGATGGGGATGGTCCTCACGCGGATCGGCGAGGTGCTCGCGGTCCGCGCACGACGCGAAGGAGTGGACGCATGACGTACCGGTTGGTGGTGGGCTCGGACGACGCGGGCTTCGACTACAAGGAGGTCATCAAGCGTGACCTCGAGGCGGACGACCGCGTGGCGAGCGTCGTCGACGTCGGGGTCGACGCCGACGGCCACACGGCGTACCCGCACGTGGCGGTGGACGCGGCGCGGATGGTGGCGGACGGCGAGGCGGACCGCGCGATCCTGGTCTGCGGCACCGGGCTCGGGGTGGCGATCAGCGCGAACAAGGTCCCCGGCATCCGAGCCGTCACCGCGCACGACTCGTTCAGCGTCGAGCGCTCCGTGCTGTCGAACGACGCGCAGGTGCTCTGCATGGGGCAGCGCGTGATCGGGCTCGAGCTCGCACGGCGCCTGGCGAAGGAGTGGCTCGGGTACGAGTTCGACTCGACGAGCGCGAGCGCCGAGAAGGTCGCGGCGATCTGCGGCTACGACGGCTCGGTGCCGGTCGGTACCGACGTCGGGAGGGCATGAGGGCGCTGGGTCCGCGGATCCCCAGCGCGCTGTCGGGTGCGCGACGTACGGTGCTCGCGCACCCGACGCTCCACGGTGACGCCGCTCGTGCACCCACCGCACCACCGAAGGGGACCCGATGAAGAAGTCAGCCTGGCTGCCCGCCGCGATCGCCCCGGTCGTCGTGGCCGGAGCGATCGCCGCGCCCGTCATCGCGAACGCCGCCGCTGACCCGGTCGCCGGCACGGACCCGAGCGCGGCGGACGTGCTCGCGAGCATCGGGGCGTCCCGGGACGCGCAGTACTCGGGCACGCTCTCGCAGACGAGCGACCTCGGCCTGCCGGAACTCCCCTCGGGCAGCGGTGGGTCCTCGCTCGAGGGTGGTGCGTCCGACGTCCTCGGACTGCTCACCGCATCGCACACCGCGCGCCTGTACGTCGGCGGCGAGGACGAACAGCGCTTCCAGCTGACGCAGCAGCTCGCCGAGCAGGACGTCGTCCGGAACGGGTCCGACGTGTGGACGTGGGACTCGGAGGAGCGCAAGGCCGTGCACCTCACGCTCCCCGCCGGTTCCGATGCCCCCACGGCCGGCGCGACCACGCCGGCGCAGGCCGCCGAGCGTGCGGTCGCGGCGATCACACCGAGCACCCGGGTCTCCGAGCCGACGACGGTCCGCGTCGCCGGTCACGACGCGTGGCAGGTCACCCTGACGCCGAGGTCCGACGACACGCTGGTCGGCAGCGTCCGGCTGGCGGTGGACCAGCAGACCGGGCTCCCGCTCCGCGTCACGGTGACGGCGGCCGGGCAGGACGACCCGGCGTTCCAGGTCGGCTTCACGAGCCTCGACTACGGCGCACCCGACGCCCGACTGTTCGACTTCACGCCGCCGGCCGGCGCGGACGTCACGACGGAGGACCTCTCCGACGCGGGTCAGCACCGACCGAGCCAGCACGGGCAGTCACAGGGTGCCGGTGTCCGGCCGACGGTGACCGGGTCCGGCTGGGACAGCATCGTCGAGCTGCCGACCGGTGACTCCGCCCGGACGACCCGGGACCCTGACGCATCGGCACTCCTCGACCAGCTGACGAAGCCGGTCGACGGCGGCCGGGCGCTGCAGACGTCGCTCGTCTCGGTGTACCTGACGGAGGACGGCCGGGTGCTCGCCGGTGCCGTGCCGGTGTCCGCGCTGGTCGCCGCCGCGAAGTGACGGCAGCACCGCAGCCGGGCGAGACAGCGCGGCGGCAGCCGGCCGACGCGTCGTCGGAGCTCGCAGTCCGCACCGACGGGCTCGTCAAGGTCTTCCGGAAGCAGCGGGCCGTCGACGGCATCGACCTGGCCGTGCCACGCGGATCGGTCTTCGGGTTCCTCGGCCCGAACGGCTCGGGCAAGACCACCACGATCCGCATGCTCCTCGGACTGTCCTCGGCGACGAGCGGCACGATCGAGGTGCTCGGTCGGCCGGTCCCCGGCGCCCTGCAGGAGGTCCTCCCCCGTGTCGGCGCGCTCGTCGAGGGCCCGGCCGCGTACCCGTACCTGTCCGGACGCGCGAACCTGCAGCGGTTCGACGCCGCCGACCCGAGCTCCGACCCGCGCACCCGTCGGGACCGCGTCGCGGCCGCCCTCGAACGCGTGGGGCTCACCCACGCCGCGGACAAGAAGGCACACGCCTACTCGCTCGGCATGAAGCAGCGCCTGGGGCTGGCGAACGCCCTGCTCGCGCCGCGCGACCTGCTCGTGCTCGACGAGCCGACGAACGGTCTCGACCCGCAGGGCACGCGCGAGGTCCGGAACCTCATCCGCTCGCTCGCCGACGACGGCACCACGGTGTTCGTGTCGAGCCACCTGCTCGCCGAGATCGAGCAGGTCTGCACGCACGCCGCCGTGATGCGGAGCGGACGCATCGTGGCGCAGGGGTCCCTCGACGACCTGCGCGCCACCGGTGGCCGGACCGTCACCGTACGGACCCCGGACGTCGGCGAGGCCTCCGCGGTCCTCGTCCGGATCGGGCTCTCCCCCCGGCGCGACGCCGGCTCGGACGCCCTCGTCGCGGACCTGCCCGCCGACCTCGAGCCGGAGACCGTCACGGCGGCGCTCGTCCGTGCCGACGTCCGCGTCCGTGGCATCGCGCTCGGCGGTGGCACCCTCGAGGACCTGTTCGTCGCGCTCACCGGGGAGGGCTTCGATGTCGCAGCTTGACACCGCACACCGGCCCAGGCGACCGTTCGCCCTGCTCGGCTCCGAACTCGCCCTGGTGTTCCGCCGTCGACGGACCTGGGCGATGCTCGGCGCGCTCGCCCTGGTGCCGGTGCTCATCGCGATCGCCGTCCGCCTGACGACCGACGGCAGCTCGGGCGGCCCGGCGTTCCTCGGCGACATCACGAACAACGGACTCTTCGTCGCCTTCACCGCCCTGACCGTGTCGATCCCGCTGTTCCTGCCGCTCGCCGTCGGAGTGGTGTCGGGTGACACCGTCGCCGGCGAGGCGTCCCACGGGACGATCCGCTACCTGCTGGTGGCGCCGACCGGGCGGCTGCGCTTCGTGCTCGTCAAGTACGCGGGCGCCGTGGCGTTCTGCCTGGCCGCGACGCTCCTCGTCGTGCTCGTCGGCGCGGCGGTGGGCGCGATGCTCTTCCCGATCGGGCCGGTCACCCTGTTGTCGGGGACGCAGGTCGGTGGCTGGTCGTACGCCGGCCGCGCGGTGCTCCTGGCGCTGTACGTGACCCTGTCGATGCTCGGACTGGCCGCGATCGGGCTGTTCGCCTCGACGCTGACCACGGTGCCGGTCGGGGCGATGGCCGCGACGGTCGTGCTCGCCGGGGTGTCGCAGGTGCTCGACCAGCTCCCGCAGCTCGACTGGTTGCACCCGTTCCTGTTCTCGCACCGCTGGCTCGGGTTCGGGGACCTGCTCCGCGACCCGATCTCGTTCGACTCGTTCGGGTCGAACGCGGTGCTGCAGCTGGGGTACGTCGCGGTGTTCGGCGCGCTGGCGTACGGACGGTTCGCCACCAAGGACGTCCTGAGCTGACCGATCGCTGACCGACCGCCGGCCGACGGCTCAGCGAGCGTCGACCGGTACGCCCACGCACGGATCGGGCCCGGCCTCCCGCAGGAGACCGGGCCCGCTCGCTGCGGCTCAGGCCTTCGGGCTCGCCGACCCGCCCGCCATCGTCTCCGTGTCCGCACCGCGCTGGTCGGCGTACCGGTCGCGCAGGTCGCGGGCCTTCTCCGAGCGGTACCAGTCGAGCCGGGCTCCGGTCTCGACGGTCTGCATGCCGATGACGACCTTGCCGCGGGACCGCATCTCGGCCAGGTCCTCGTACGCGTCGACGATGTACTCGAACGGGTAGAAGCCCGAGATGAGCACCTGCACGCGACGGTCCTGGACGGCCTTCGCGAGCAGCGTCAGCAGGTCACGGGCCTCCTCGTCGTCGGCCGGGGCGCGCAGGAACCGGATCTCGACGTCGCGGCGGTGCTCGGAGGTCACGAGTCGCTCCGACGGCACACCGAGCCGCGAGGCCAGGTCCGCGGCACCGCCACCGCCGTGGTTGTCGATGAACGCGGTGATCGGCCGACCGGCCGCCATCTCGCGGATGCGGTCCTCCTCGCCGTCGCCGTACGCGACGGGCAGGGTGCCGATCTGCCGCAGGTAGTCGTGGTTCCGCGGGCTGCCGAGCGCGATCACGGTCGCACCGGCGTCGTGCGCGAGCTGGCACTCGATGTGCCCGACGCCACCGGCCGCGGCCGAGATCACGACGGTGTCGTCCGGCCCGAGGCGCAGGTTCCGCACGATCGTCGCAGCGGTCGCGCCGGCCAGGTACAGGCCACCTGCGACCTCCCACCCGACGTGCTCCGGCTTCTTCACGACGGCACCGCGGGGCACGCGGACCCACGTCGCGTGGGCACCGCCCTCCGGGGCGTGTCCCATGACCTCGTCGCCGACCTTGAGGTCACGGACCTCGGCGCCGCGCGCGCGGACGATGCCCGCGAAGTCGACGCCCTGGTGCGCCGGGAACTCGAGGTCGATGTGGTCGCGCAGCTTCCCCTCGCGGAGGAACCGCTCGACGTGGTTGAGACCGGCGGCGACGACCTCGACGACGACGTCGCCGGGGCCGGGTTCTGGACGTTCCTGCGGGACGAGGTCGACGACGTCGAACCCGCCGTACCGGTCGTACTGCACGGCACTACCGATGCGCATGACTGACTCCTTCCGTGGTCATGGCTCCGGTGTACTCGCGCCGACGGAGCGGTGTCCGTGAGCGAGGGGTACCGGCCGGTCGGCTGCGCACGGCGCACCGCGCCGCGCTGCTGGCACGGTGACGCGTCGAACCACGGAGGCGACACGGAACCAGCCCCGGCACGTGGTTCGGTGTCGGCAACCTGGTTCGGATCGGACGCGCGCCGTCGTCGGACGGGAGGCGCGGGGCGGGCGGGCGCTGTGCCTCCCGTCCGACGGTCGGTGCGTCCACCGCGCCGGGCGGTGCAACGCGACCGTGCGGACCGCCCCGGGGTCGCGCGCGGTCAGCGCGCGGCGGGTCCGGCCTGCTCCGCGATCCGCGCGACCGTCCCGGCGTCGAGCGCGAAGGCGAGCACGTCGCGGTCCGGGTCCGGTACGCGCACCGGCGTCGACCAGACCGAACCGTCCGGACCGACGTCGACGATGAGCGCGCCGTGCGCGACGTGCGCTGATTCCTCGTCGTACGGGCCGACCACGTCGGTGTCGTTCGCGACCCCGGGGGCGACCAGCACCGGGACCCCGGCCAGCGACCCGACGGCGTGGTGGTGCTGGTGCCCGCCGAGGACGACCCGGACGTCGGAGCCGTCGAGCAGCTCCGCGAGGTCGTCGGGGTCCTGCAGGCGGAGGGCCTCGTGCAGGAGCGTCGGCGAGGGCACCGGCGGGTGGTGGAGCACGACGACCGTGCCGTGCGGGACGGGCTCGCCGGTCAGGGCCGTGCGGAGCCGGTCGAGCGCGGTCTCGCTGAGCGCGCCGTAGCCCGCGCCGGGGACGCTCGTGTCGATCGTCACGACCCGGAAGCCGGCGACGACCGACTGACCGGAGACCGGCACGGACGGCGGCGTGTACTCCATGGTGTGCGCGAGCGGGGCGCCGCCCTCGCCCAGGACGTGGCCGTTCGCGAGGACCTGGCGGAACCCCTCGCGGAGGTCGTGGTTGCCGGGCACCAGGACGAGCGCCGCGCCGTGTCGCTCGGCCCAGGCGCCGATGCGCTCGCGGGCGGTGCGGTAGGACTCGGGGCTGCCGTCCTCGGAGACGTCACCGGAGACGACGACCAGGCCGACCCCCGGCACGCCGTCGACGTGCGCCAGCACCGCGTCGAGTGCCGCCGTCGTGTCGACGGATCCCTGGTGCAGGGCACCGTCACCGGTCAGGTGCGTGTCGGAGAGGTGGAGGATGCGGAGGGTCCCGGCTGCTGGCGGCTGCATGCGGCTCACGGTAGCCGCGGTGGTGATCCGGGATCTGGACGGCGGGTTAGCGTTGCCTGGTGACCGATGCCCCGATCGACCTGCGCTCCGACACCGTCACCCGCCCCACGCCCGCGATGCGCCGGGCGATGGCCGAGGCCGAGGTCGGTGACGACGTCTTCGGCGAGGACCCGGAGACGAACGCACTCGAGCGCGAGGTCGCCGACCTGCTCGGGCACGAGGCCGGGCTCTTCACCCCGACCGGTTCGATGGCGAACCAGCTCGGCCTGCGGCTGCACGTCGCTCCGGGCGAGGAACTGCTCGCCGACGTCCGCGCACACGTCGTCCGCGCCGAGCTCGGCGCTGCGGCGGTGTTCTCGGGCATCACGACCCGCACCTGGCCCTCGGAGCGCGGACGGCTCGTCGCGGCGGCGGTCGCCGAGGTGGCGGAGCCGAACGCCGGGGCCTACAGCGTCTCGACGACGGCGATCGCGGTCGAGAACACGCACAACTTCGGCGGCGGGACCGTGCAGCCGGCCGACGAGGTCCGCGCCGTACAGGCCTTCGCGCGGGAGCACGGGATCGCGGTGCACCTCGACGGCGCCCGCCTCTGGAACGCGCACGTGGCGTCGGGTATGGCGCTCCGCGAGCTCGCAGCCGGCTTCGACACCGTGTCGGTCTGCCTGTCGAAGGGGCTCGGCGCGCCGGTGGGGTCGGTGCTCGTCGGCTCCCGCGACCACGTCGACGCGGCGCGGGTCTGGCGGAAGCGGTACGGCGGCGGCATGCGACAGACGGGCTTCCTGGCCGCCGCAGGCCGGTACGCGCTCCGGAACCACGTCGACCGCCTCGCCGAGGACCACGCGAACGCCCGGGTGCTCGCGGCGGCGCTCGACGTCGACCCGGAGACCGTCGACACGAACATCGTGTTCGCCGACGTGTCCGACCCGGCGGCGTTCGTGCGCGCTGCCGCCGACCGGGGCGTCCGGGTGATGCAGCTCGGGCCGCGCAGTGTCCGCCTCGTGACGCACCTGGACGTCAGCGCCGAGCAGGCCGCCCGCGCCGCCGAGGTCCTGGCGGCGCTCCCGCGCTGAGGTCCGACCGTCAGGTGACGGGGTGTGGCTCGCGGCGGTCGAGTTCGTCGAGCAGGGCCGAGGTGGTGCGCAGGAGCCTCGGTGTCTGGACGAGCGCGGCCACGAGGAACCCGACGAACACCGCCGCGGCGAGCCACCAGAGCGGATCCTGGGTCAGCGCCAACGCCACGTACAGCACCGTCCCGGCACCGAACACGAGAGGTCCGTACCGCTGCTGCCGCAGGGTGACCGCGCGGCGGTGTTCGACCGACCGGCGCCAGGCGACCGTGTCGACGCCCGGCGGCAGGACACCCGTGCGCAGCGCACGACGGAACGAGCGGTCCGCCGACGCAGGTCCGGCGGCTCGACGCTGGCGGACGAGCCAGCCGCCGAACAGAACACCGAAGGACAGGCCGCCGACGACGGCTCCGATCGCGAGCTGCGGCCCGTGGAGCTCGGGCTCGACCAGCGGGAGACCGACGAACCACCCGACGCCGAAGACGAGCCCCGTCACCACCATCGTCAGGATCGTTGCCGGGACCGTCGAGCGGCGGGTCGGGGAGCGCACCGCCCCAGCGTGCCAGGAGGTCCCGGAGGCCGCTCAGACAGCGATCGACGAGCGCACCGCGGGGAGCGGGAACGCCAGGGGGTCGGCGTGCACGAGGTCGAGCGCGCGGGCGACGGCTCCGAGCACGACGACGTCGCCACCGAGCCGGGACGCCACGACCTCGGGTGTCGGGTCGTACTCCCCCGTCGCCAGGTGTTCGCGCGCACGGTCGATCACCGGCGCTGCGGCGTCCGCGATCGCTCCGGCGACGACGACGCGGTCGATGTCGAGCAGGCTCGCGAGCAGGACACAGACCCGGGCGAGACGGTCGCCCAGGCGGTCGACGACCTCGAGCGCCACCGGGTCGAGCAGGGCCGCAGCGGCGAACACCGCCTCGGCCCCGGGCTCCTCGTCGCCGCCGAGCAGGGACGACGGGTCGATCCGCCCCTCGGCCCTGGCGTCGCGGACGAGCTCGCGGGCGGTGCGACCGATGCCGTTCGACGAGGACACCCCGTCGACGAGGTCGAGCACGCGGAGCTCTCCCGCGCCGCCTCGGGCACCGCGGAGCAGCACCCCGTCGACGACCAGACCGGCGCCGAAGCGCTCACCGGACAGCAGGGCGGCGAAGGAGGCGTCCCCGGAGGACGGCCGTTCGGCCAGCGCGGCGGCGTTCGCGTCGTTCTCCACCACGACGACGCCGTGGGCCACCACGTCGGCGAAGCCCGGGTTCATGCTGTCCCAGAACCCGCCGTCGCGGGGCGAGGCGCCGACGGCGTCGACGGGTGCCGGGATGCCGACGACCGTCACGAGCACGCGGGCCGGGTCGACGTCGGCCGCGGCGAGCGCTGCCGCGATCGTCTCGGTCGTCACCCGCAACCGGACCGGCACGTCGAGGCCGGACTCCCCGAGCGCACCCTCGGTCCTGGCGAGCACCGTGCCCCGGAGGTCGGCCACGAGCGCCGTGACGCGGTGCTGCCCCGCGTCGACACCGACGACGACCCCGGCGTCCGCGACGAGCTCGTAGCGGCGGGCGGGGCGGCCCTTCCGGTACTCCCCCGCGGCCCGGGCGTCGTCGAGGTCACGCAACCAGCCGAGCCGGACGAGTTCCGTGCACGCCGCGAGCACCGTCGAGCGGGTGAGCCCCGTCGCCTCGATCGCCTCGGTCGCCGTGAAGGCGCCGGACAGCGGGTCGAGGGCGTACGCCAGGACCGTCTCGGCGCTGGTCGCGCGGGGGGTCACACGGCGCTGTGGCATGCGCCGACCCTACCGCGGCGACAGTTGCTTGCGCGATTAGATTTTCTGGGTAGATTTACTCCTGCGAGCCGACACCGACGCCGGCACGCGAGCCGGAACGGCAGGGACGCCGGGTCCGGACGGACGGAGACGACGTGCAAGCACACGCCACCACCAGGAGCACGGCCGGGGTCACCCGCCGCGGGTTCCTGCTCGGTGCGGGCGGCATCGGCGCGGGGCTGGCACTCGCCGGCTGCGCCCCGCTCGGAGGATCGAGCAGCCGACCCGAGACCATCACCTTCTACGTGTCGAAGCCCGAGGTCATCGGGTACTTCGACGACGTCATCGCGAAGTTCCACGACAGCCAGTCGAAGATCCGGGTCATCCGCGACTCCACGTCGAACATGTCCGCGAACTTCGTCCGGAACCGACCGCCGGACCTCGGGTGCCTGAACTACAACTACGCGATGGTGTCCTTCGTCGAGCACGGGGCCCTGACGGACCTGTCCGACATGCCCGAGAAGGACACGATCAACCCCGACCTGTGGCCGCTGATGGGGCAGACCGCGGACTACCCGGGCCGGACGAGCGTCCTGCCCTACTCGGTCACCGCGGCGTCCGTCATCTACGACAAGCAGCTGTTCGCGCAGCAGGGCCTCGAGGTCCCGACGACGTGGAGCGCGTTCACCGACGTGTGCGAGCGGCTGACGAAGGCCGGCATCACGCCGATGTACGGCACGTACAAGGACAACTGGACGATCGCCCAGGGCATGTTCGACTACTCGGTCGGCGGCATGCTGGACGTCCCGGCGACCTTCACGGCACTCGACCGCGAGGGCACATCGGTCGGCCGGGGCTCGAAGGTGTCGTTCGAGAAGGACTTCGCGGCGCCGGTCGGACGGATGGTGGACCTGCTGCAGTGGCACCAGAAGGGTGCGGCCAGCCGGGGCTACGGCGACGGCAACCTCGCGTTCGCGCAGGGGAAGGCAGCGATGTACCTGCAGGGCCCGTGGGCGCTCGGCGAGATCGCGAAGACGAACCCCGACATGGACCTCGGCACCTTCCCGTTCCCCGCGACCGACGACCCCGCCGACAACAAGGTGCGCGTCAACGTCGACCTCGGGCTCTGGATCCCGGAGGCCTCCCGCAAGCAGGAGGCCGCCCGCGAGTTCCTGTCGTTCCTGATGAGCCCGGCGATCAGCGACCAGTACAACGCCGACAACAACGGCTTCGGTGTCCGCAAGGACTCCCCGCCGGTGTCGAACCCCGCACTCCGCGGCATGCAGGACTCGTACGACCGCGCCGCGTTCTACCTCGGCGCCTCGCAGCTCATCCCCGCCGAGATCCCGGTGGCGAACTACCTGCAGTCCATCGCCTTCGGCGGTGCGCCCGAACCGCAACTCCGCACCCTCGACGGCGACTGGGCGCGGCTCGCGCTCCGGTCGGCCGCGTAAGGAGACGACCTTGGCCACCACGACCACAGAATCGATCACGACGGCGGACCGCCGCCGACGGGGCGGCGCCGCACCGCGCCTCCAGGCCGGCAGCCGCGGACGCGGGAAGCGCGTCGACCCGCTCTTCCTCGTGTTCCTCGTCCCCACGCTCGTGCTCTTCACGCTCGCGATCACGCTCCCCGCCGTGATGGGCATCGTGCTGAGCTTCACGAACTCCGTCGGCTTCGGCGAGTTCCGGTTCACCGGCCTGACGAACTACGTCGCGGTGTTCTCCGACCCCGCGATCCTGCAGGCGTACCTGTTCACGATCGGCTTCTCGCTCGTCACCGTGCTCCTGGTGAACGCCGTGGCGTTCCTGCTGGCGATCGCGCTGACGTCGAAGATCCGCGGCAAGATCGCGCTCCGCGCCGTGTTCGTCCTGCCGATGGTGATCTCCGGCATCGTCATCGCCTACGTGTTCTCGTTCCTGTTCGCGAACAGCCTGCCGGCGCTCGCGACCGCGGTGGGCTTCGCCCCGCTCGAGCAGAGCATCCTGGCGGACCCCGACCTGGCGTGGGTCGCGATCGTGATCGTGACCGCGTGGCAGGCGATCCCGTCGACGCTCCTCATCTACATCGCCGGCGTCCTGTCGATCCCCGGCGAGGTGTACGAGGCCGCGTCGCTCGACGGCGCCAGTGCGTGGCGGCAGCTCGTCTCGATCACCGCACCGCTGACGGCGGGCTACATCCTCATCAACCTGGTGATCGGGTTCAAGAACTTCCTGAACTCGTACGACATCATCGTCGGCCTGACCGACGGCGGCCCCGGCACCTCGACGACCAGCGTTGCGATGTCGATCTTCAAGGGCTTCAGCGGCGGCGACTACGCGTACCAGATGGCGAACGCGACGATCTTCTTCGTGATCGCCGTGGTCATCGCCGTGATCCAGCTGCGGGCGACCCGCGGGAAGGCAGCGCTCTGATGACCATGCAAGCACCCCTCCGCCCGGGCACGACGGCAACCGGCAGCATCCGGTCCGTCGACGCCGACCGCACGGCCGGACGTCGCGGCGAGCGGTTCAACTGGCCGGTCACGATCGTCCTCGCACTGTGCACGCTGTCCGTCCTCGTCCCGCTGTACGTCACCGTGACGATGGCGTTCAAGACGACGTCGCAGGCAGTGGACGGCAACGCCTTCTCGCTGCCGGCACCGTTCAGCGTCGACGGGTTCGTGCAGGCCTGGGAGCTCACGGACTTCCCGCGGGCGTTCGGCGTCTCCGTGCTCATCGCGGCCATCACGGTCGTCGGCACGATCCTGCTCGCCTCGTTCACCGCCTACGCGATCGCCCGGAACTGGGAGCGCAGGTTCTTCCGCTGGTCGTTCTTCTACCTGCTCGCCGCGATGTTCCTGCCGTTCCCGGTGCTCGCGCTGTCGCAGGTCAAGCTCACCGGACTCGCCGGGCTGGACAACCCGATCGGCGTCGCGATCCTGCACGTCATGTTCCAGCTGTCGTTCAGCGTGCTGCTCTTCACCGCGTTCCTGCGGTCGATCCCGGCCGAGCTGGAGGAGAGTGCACGCATCGACGGTGCGAGCACGGGGCAGGTGTTCTGGCGACTGGTGTTCCCGCTCCTCGCACCGATGAGCGCCACCGTCGGCATCTTCGCGTTCCTCGCGTCCTGGAACGACTTCGTGATGCCGTCGCTGATCACCTCCGACCCGGCGCTGCAGACCCTGCCGGTGCTGCAGCAGATGTTCCAGACGCAGTTCAGCAACAACTACAACGTGTCGTTCGCCTCGTACCTCATGGCGATGGCCCCGGCGATCATCGTCTACCTCGTCACCCAGCGATGGGTGATGGCGGGCGTGACGCAGGGCGCGATCAAGTGAGCGCCGAGACCACGCACGCGGCCGCGACGCCCGACACGACCACCACCACCAACGACAACGAAAGGCCCGTCGTGACCGACACGCTCGTCCAGCCCGCTGCCTCCACCGACGCCGAGACCTGGTGGCGCCAGGCGAGCGTCTACCAGGTGTACCCGCGCTCGTTCGCCGACGCGGACGGCGACGGCATCGGCGACCTGCGCGGAGTGACCTCGCGCGTGCCGTACCTCGCTTCCCTCGGCATCGAGGCCGTCTGGCTCAGCCCCTTCTACCCGTCCGCCCTGGCCGACGGCGGCTACGACGTCGACGACTACCGGGACGTCGACCCGCGCCTGGGCACCCTCGCCGACTTCGACGAGATGGTCGAGGCCCTGCACGGCGCCGGCATCCGGGTGATCGTCGACATCGTCCCGAACCACACGAGCGATCGGCACGAGTGGTTCCGCGAGGCACTGGCATCACCGAAGGGCAGCCCCGCGCGGGACCGCTACGTCTTCCGCGACGGCACCGGCCCCGACGGGTCCGATGCCCCGGCCGACTGGGTGTCGATCTTCGGTGGCCCGGCCTGGACCGCCGTGGGCGACGGCCAGTGGTACCTGCACAACTTCGCGAAGGAGCAGCCCGACCTGAACTGGGCGAACCGCGAGGTCCGCGACGACTTCCTGCACACGCTGCGCTTCTGGTCCGACCGCGGGGTCGACGGCTTCCGCATCGACGTCGCGCACGGTCTGGCGAAGGACCTGCCCGAGGGTGAGCTGCCGACGTGGGCCGAGGTCCTCGCGTCGCCGAAGGACGGGTCGCACATCCTGTGGGACCGCGACGACGTGCACGAGATCTACGCCGAGTGGCGGAAGGTGTTCGAGGAGTACACCCCGGCCCGGACCGCCGTCGCCGAGGCGTGGGTCGCCGCCGACCGTCGCGCGCGGTACGCCAGCGCCGAGGGACTCGGACAGGCGTTCAACTTCGACCTGCTCGAGGCCGACTTCGACGCGCAGCAGTTCCGCACGATCATCGAGTTCAACCTCGGCCTCGCCGAGCAGTCCGGCTCGTCGACCACGTGGGTGTTCTCGAACCACGACGTCGTCCGGCACGCCACCCGCTACGCACTCCCCGCCCGGAACGGCGACGAGCAGAAGCAGGGCGCCGCGTGGCTGCTCGCCGGCGGCGACCAGGCCGCGCTCGACCGCGCGCTCGGCCTCCGGCGTGCCCGGGCCGCGACGCTCCTCGAGCTCGCCCTGCCGGGTTCGGCGTACCTGTACCAGGGCGAGGAGCTCGGCCTGCACGAGGTGGGCGACATCCCGGACGCCGACCGTCAGGACCCCGCGTTCTTCCGGAACCCCGGGATCGACGTCGGCCGTGACGGCTGCCGTGTCCCGATCCCGTGGACCAGGACCGGCGAGAGCTTCGGGTTCGGCGACGGCGGCTCGCACCTGCCGCAGCCGGCGTGGTTCGCCGACTCCTCGGTCGAGGCCGAGGACGCCGACCCCGACTCGACGCTGAACCTGTACCGGAAGGCCCTGGGCCTGCGCGGTCAGCTCCAGTCCGAGGAGCACCTCGAGTGGCTCGAGACCGGCCGCGACGACGTGCTCGCGTTCCGCCGGCCGAACGGCTGGACGAGCGTCACGGTGTTCGGCGACGAGCCGTACGCACTCCCCGCCGGCGAGCTGCTGCTCGCCTCCGCGCCGGTGGCAGACGGTGCCCTGTCGGGTGTGGGGACCGCCTGGTTGCGTTCCTGACGCAGCCCGGCGGCGGTCTGGAGGCGCGGTGCGGGCAGGCACCGCGCCTCCAGTCCGTCAGGAGGTCACCCCGCGTGCCTGGCGGAACCGGGCGTACCTGGCCGGAACGGGCGTACCTGGTCGAACCGTTCGACCAGGTACGCCCGTTCTCGCTTTCCATCGCAGTCGTTATGGGAAGGAACGGGCGCGCTGAACTCGCGGTGTCGGTCGGTAGGGTCGGCACCATGAGCGGTGCAGCCATCAGCGTGCGGGACTTCGTCATGCGGTTCGGCGACCGGGACGTCGTCGACGGGCTGTCGTTCGACGTCGCCCCCGGCGAGACGTTCGGGCTGCTCGGCAGCAACGGCTCCGGCAAGACGACCACGATCCGTGCGCTCCTCGGCATCACGACACCGACCTCCGGGACGCTGCACATCGACGGCGCACCGTACCGTCCTGCGACCGGCGGCATCGGCTACCTGCCCGAGGAACGCGGGCTCTACCGCAAGGAGTCCGTGCTCGACGTCATGACCTACTTCGGCATGCTCCGCGGGCTGCGCCGACCCGAGGCGACCGCGTGGAGCACCGAGTACCTGGCTCGCGTCGGACTCGCGGACCGCGCGAAGCTCCGGGTCGACAAGCTGTCCGGCGGGCAGCAGCAGAAGGTGCAGCTCGGGATCACGATCATGGACCGCCCGCGCCTGCTCATCCTCGACGAACCGACGAAGGGTCTCGACCCGGTGAACCGTCGGCTGCTGCTCGACCTGGTGGACGAGCGCCGGGCGGACGGCGCGACCGTGGTCCTCGTGACGCACCACATGGACGAGGTCGAACGACTCTGCGACCGGATCCTGCTGCTCAAGGACGGCCGGGCGGCCGCGTACGGCAGCATCCCCGACGTGCAGGACGCCTTCGGTGGCGCAGTCGCCCGGGTGCAGCTCGCCGGGCCGGTCCCCCGCTCCCCGCTGTACCGGCTCGCCCGTCACGAGGGGCACGTCGCACACCTGGTGCCCACCGAAGCGGCCGCGGTCGACGGGTCGGACATCCTGGCCGCGCTGGTGGCGGCGGGCGCACACGTCACTGCGTTCGAGATGCGCCGCATCCCGCTCGACGAGATCTTCGTCCAGGTCTACGGCCACGACGCCGGCGAGGACCGGTCCGCGGACGGCCGCAGCGCAGTCCGGGACTCCGCGAGCGGGGCAGCGGCGTGAGCCGTCTCGGGACGGTCGTCCGCTTCGAGTTCGTCCGCGCGGTGAAGAAGCCCGCGTTCTGGATCGGCACGCTCGCGCTGCCGATCGTCGTCGTCCTCGTCTCGGTGCTCGTCGGCATCGGGCAGGCAGCCGGCTCCGACTCGATCTCGTCGAGTTCGTCGGCCGCGAAGACCACGTTCCGGTACGTCGACCACTCCGGCCTGGTGTCCGCTCCGGTGGCCGCCGCGTCGGGCGGCTCCCCCTCCGAGGACCCCGCCGCGGACCGCGCCGCCGTGCGGGCCGGGACGCTCACGCTGTTCGTCGAGTACCCGGCGAAGCCGTCGGCCGGACCCATCCGGCTCATCGCGGCCGACCGCGGGCTGTTCGAGAACGGCGGGTACTCGACACTCGCCGAGGGTGTGCTCGAGCGCAGCGTCGCGGACTCGGTCGGCGACGAGGAGGCGGTCGCGCTCCTCCGGGCGCCGCCGTCCACCGACCTGACGACCTACGCGGACGGCCGGGTCGCTCCGGGCTGGCTGTCGATCGTGCCGCCCCTGCTGTTCCCGCTCGCGTTCTTCGGGATCGTGATCCTGCTCGCGACCCGGATGGTGACGGTCGTGGTCGAGGAGAAGGAGAACCGGATCTCCGAGATGATCCTGACGACCGTGACGGCCGGCGACCTGATCCGGGGCAAGGTCCTCGCCATGCTGCTCGTCGGGCTCGTGCAGGTCGGGGTCGTCGTCGTGCCGGGGCTCGCGGTGGCGCTGGCGGCGCTGCCCCTGGTCGCGTCGCGGCTCGGCGGCCTGGCCGTCGACCCGTGGCGGATGGTCGTCGGTGCCCTCCTGCTCGTCGGCGGGGTCCTGCTCGCCTGCGGGCTCTTCGTCGCCGTCGGCGCCGCCGTGCCGTCGATCAAGGACGCCTCGACGCTGCAGTCCGCTGCGATCTTCGCCCTGATCATCCCGCTCTACGCGGCGTTCTTCGTGATGACGACGCCCTCGTCGCCGGTCGCGGCGTTCTTCACGTGGTTCCCGACCTTCACGCCGATCACGGCCATGGTGCGGAACGCGGTCGGCTCACTGTCGGTCGCCGAGTCGGTCGTCTCCGTGGTCGAGGTGTTCGCCGTCGCCGCGCTGCTGCTCTGGTTCGCCGAGTACCTGTTCCGTCACTCGGTCGCGCAGTACGGGTCGAAGGTCACGCTGAAGCAGATCGCGGGGTGGCGGAAGGGGCGGCCCCGGACCCGCTGAACCGCTAGCCGCGGACGAGCGCCGCGTCGAGGTCCCAGGCCACGGGCTCGGGTTCACGCCACCCGTGCCGGAGCGTGTGCACGGCGCGGTCGTACTCGACCAGGACGTCCAGGTACGGCCGGACGAGCATCTGCACCTGCAGCCCTTCGTAGACGGCGAGCAGCTGCGTCGCCGCCTGGTGCGCGGGGATGCCGATGACCTCCGTGCCCGCGTCGACGTCGCGCTGCAGCCCGACGGTCAGCTCCTCGACGTACTCCTCGAACCGCTTCCGGAAGAAGCCGGCGAAGTCGCGCTCCGAGGCGGCGAGGGGCAGGACGCCGGCGAGCAGCCGGACGAGCCCGGGGTCGGCGACGTCCTCGGCGAGGGTCGTCCGCACGTGGTCGAGGGTGCACCGCGGCACCGACGAGCGACGGGAGCCGCGGAGCTGCAGCCAGCGGTCGTAGACCACCAGCAGCAGGCCGTCCCAGGTCGGGAAGAGCCGGTCGACGACGGCGTGGTCCACGCCGCAGGTCTCGGCGATCGTCGCCGCGTCCACGTCGTGGAACGGGTGCAACCGGTAGGCGCGGATCGCTCCGCGCACGATCCGCTCGGCCAGCGTCGCGTCGTCCTCGACGCGCCTGCCGTGCATGTCTTCCATCCCGACATCCCACCGCACCGGGACCCGGGCTGTCTCCACCCAGTGCGGGGGTCAGCCGACACCTGTCGTTCGGGTCAGCCCACCGTCACCGGAGCGGCCGAGGGCTTGCGCCCCTGCTGCATCCAGACGAAGAACCCGGTCAGGGTGAAGACGCCGTAGAAGACGTACATCAGGCCGGATGCGTAGTACCCCGCCGAGAAGAGCAGCGGCACGCCGACCAGGTCGACGGCGACCCAGATCAGCCAGAACTCGACCCATCCCTTGGCCATGCCGTAGGTCGCCAGCACCGACCCGACGAAGATCCAGGCATCGCTCCACACCGGCTCGTACGACCCGAGGGCGCGGAACACCGGGGTGAGGACGGCGGTGCCGCCCACCAGCGCGAGCACGAGCAGACCACGGGTCGGCCAGGAGGCCCACCGCGGCTCGACGACGGTCGTCGCCTCGTCCGCGCGGTGCGTCCACCGGTACCACCCGTAGACGCTGACCACGATGAACATGACCTGTCGGCCGGCCTGGCCGAGCAGGTTCACCGGGTTCGGGGTGTCGAAGAGCGCCCCCATGAAGACCGTGAAGAGCAGGGCGTTGCCGAGGATCCCCACCGGCCATGCCCAGACCCGGCGGCGCATCCCGCCGAGCGCACTGAGCAGCCCGAACACGTTGCCGATCACCTCGCGCCAGAGCACGGTCTGGTCGCCGATGACGAGCTGCGCGTCGAACAGCCACCGCACGATGCCCATGGGCCCTCCTCGTTCCGAGACCGTGCAACCGTCCGGGCAGCGGGCGCATTCCACGGGCCAGGAGACCCCGCGTGACGCACCGGTCTAGGCTCGGGCAGCGTGACGGACAGGGTCGGGAAGGACGCGGTGCAGCGCACGCGTGCCGCCCTCGACGCCGCCACGGACCGCCTCCGGGCCGCCGAGGTCCGCGACGAGGCACTCGGCGAGTACGTCGAGCCGCGGGCTGTCCTCGGCATCCGACGGGAGCCCACGATCCGCTCTCTCGGTCGGGTCTGGCGCGTCGGTGCGCTCCTGCTCGGGTCCTCGCCCGAGACCGCCGGCGGGGTCTGGGCGACCGGTCGGATCACCCGCGTCACGGACCCCGGGCGCCAGCAGTTCGTCTCGGTCTCGGCCGAGGTGCGTCGCGCGTACCGGGCCGCCGCGGCGAAGGGGCACTTCACCGCGGGCGACACCGTCAACCACGGCGCCGTACCGATCCCGCTCGACGACTCGCTCGTGGACGCCGACGGCGTGCTCGCCGTGGTCGACGGTGAACCGGTCGTCCGCTGGTCCCCCACCGCCGGCACGACCGTGCCGCTGGACGACTACCTGCGCGACCGGGTCGCCCTGCTCGTCGATCCGCCGCGGGGCGCGACCGACTGAGTCACGCGACGGTCAGCCAGCGAGGCGGTCGACCACCGCTGCCCGGGCCATCGCGTCGAGGCCGTCGTCGAGCGCTCCCCTGCTCACCGACCACAGCGCCGACTCGACCAGCCGTGCCGTGCACCAGGCGGCGATCCGGTCCGCGGGCTCGCCGGTCACGTCCGCGAGCACGGCGACGCGCTCGCGGACGACCCGCAGGGGCTCGGCGCAGCGGAACGGGTCGTCGACCTGCACGAGCAACGGGCACAGGTCGTAGGCGGGGTCGCCGGTCATCGGCTTCGGGTCGATGACGAGCCACGGCTCCCGCCCGGCCGCGAGCACGTTGCCGGGGTTCGCGTCGCCGTGCACGACCACCGACCGCGAGGCAGTGCTCGGCAGGTCTCGGAGCAGGTCGGTCCCGCGGCGCACGAGTCCGGGGTCGAACGGCGGTGCGAGCTCGCGCATCCGGTCCTCGGCGAGCGCCGCCCACCCGGTGGTGACCTCGGCGATCGACGCGAACGGAGCGTCCTCGGGGACCCCGGCCGCCCAGAGCCGGGTGAGCAGGACGCCCGCAGTGCGGAGACGGTCGTCGGTCGGCAGGTCGTCGCGCTCTGCGAGTCGGGTACCGGGGTCGCAGCGCTCGACCAGCAGCACGAAGGGGTCGTCCGGGTCCACGGCGAGCAGGCGGACAGCTCCGGCGCCGTCCCACCACGCGAGCGCCGCGGCCTCGTGCTCGGCCTCGCGGTGCGGGAGGGACAGCTTGAGCACGGCATCGCCGCCGTCGGGCAACAGCACGGGCACGACGTGCGAGACGCTGCCGCCGGTGTACGGCTCGCCGGGGCGCAGGTCCCAGCGCTCGGCCGCGCGGGCGAGCCGGCACGGGACGGACGCACGCCATCCCTGCTCGGTCGGCCACATGCGCGCAGCGTACCGACCGCCGGGCCGAGCGCGACGAGGCGGCGGTGGGACGAGCCTCCCGGGCGACCCCCGAACGGGGTACACCGCTTGTCCGCCGCAGCACCGACTGCCGCGGCGTCCCGTCGGGTCTAGCGTCTGTTGCGGGCGGCAACGGGGCCGCCCGACGACGAATCGAGCATCATGCAACGACGGATGAGCACGCTCCTCGCGACGATCACGGCGGTCGGCCTGGTCGGCGCCCTGGCGCCGGCCGTGCAGGCCCAGGCAGCCGTCCCGACCAGCGACACCCCGGACTTCGGGAGCAACGTCAAGGTCTACGACCAGTCCACCCCCGCCTCGACGATCCAGTCCGACGTCGACGCGGCGTTCGACTCGCAGCTCCGCAGCACCAGCGCGCAGTTCGGCTCCCAGCGGTACGCCTTCCTGTTCAAGCCGGGGAGCTACGGCCGGGTCTGGGCGAACCTCGGCTTCTACACGTCGGTGGCGGGCCTCGGGAAGAACCCCGACGACGTGACGATCAACGGTGCGCTCAACGTCGACTCCGGCTGGAACGCCGGCGACGAGAAGAACGCGACGCAGAACTTCTGGCGGTCGGCGGAGAACCTGTCCGTCGTGCCCGAGAGCGGCACGGACCGGTGGGCGGTGTCCCAGGCTGCGCCGATGCGACGCGTCCACATCAAGGGCAACCTCACGATGGGACCGTCGAACCAGGACGGCGGCCAGGGGTACTCGTCCGGCGGCTACATCGCCGACTCGAAGGTCGACGGCACCGTCACGAGCGGCTCGCAGCAGCAGTGGTACACACGGAACTCCTCGCTCGGCAGCTGGCAGGGCGGCAACTGGAACATGGTGTTCTCGGGGGTGCAGGGCGCACCGGCGAACGACTTCTCGAAGAGCTGGACCACCCTGTCGACCACCCCGGTGACGCGGGAGAAGCCGTACCTGTACGTCGACTCGTCGAACAAGTACCACGTGTTCGTGCCGTCGCTGCGGACGAACTCGGCCGGGGTGACGTGGCCGAACACGCCGGGGACGGACATCCCGATGCGCAACTTCTACGTCGCGCACCCCGGTGACAGCGCGGCGACGATCAACAGCGCGCTGTCGCAGGGGCTGAACCTGTTCTTCACCCCGGGCACGTACCAGCTGAACGCCGCGCTGAACGTCACGCGCCCGGACACCGTCGTCACGGGCATCGGCTTCCCGACGCTCGTGCCGACCGCCGGCAACGCGGTGCTCACCACCTCCGACGTCTCCGGTGTCAACGTGTCGAACCTCGTCGTGGACGCCGGGACGCAGAACAGCGCGCAGCTCGTCCGACTCGGCACCAGCGGCTCGCACGTCGACCACGCCTCGGACCCGCAGAGCATCCAGGACGTGTTCTTCCGCGTCGGGTCGAGCATCCAGGGCAAGGCGTCGACGACACTGCAGGTGAACGCCGACGACACCCTCGTCGACCACATCTGGGCGTGGCGGGCCGACCACGGTGGCGCTGCGACGGGATGGAACGTCAACACCGGCGCCACCGGCGTCGAGGTGAACGGCGACGACGTCCTCGCCACCGGGTTGTTCGTCGAGCACTACCAGAAGTACGAGGTGCTCTGGAACGGCAACCGCGGTCGGACGATCTTCTTCCAGAACGAGATGCCGTACGACGTGCCGGACAACGCCTCGTGGCAGAGCCCGACCGGAGCCGGGTACGCGGCCTACAAGGTCGCGTCGGGTGTGACGAACCACGAGATCTGGGGCGGTGGCGTGTACTGCTTCTTCAACACGAACCCGTCGGTGCACGCCGACCGGGCGTTCGAGACCCCGACGGGATCGGGCATCCGGGCGCACGGGCTCGTGACGGTGTCGCTCGGGGACACGGGCACGATCTCGAGCGTGATCAACGGCGTCGGCGGAGCGGTTCCGACCCCGGCGGGCAACACCGCGCCGAACCGCCTCGGGTCGTACAACTGATGCGCGCCGCACGGTCGACGCGGCGACTCGTCGCGATCACGCTCGCCGGTGCGGCCGCGACCGCCCTCGGCGTCGCCCCGACGCTCGGGACGGCGACGACCGCGCAGGCGGCCACGGGCGACGTCGTCTGGTCGCAGGACTTCGACGGCGCCGTGGGGAGCGCTCCGGACCGCTCGGTGTGGACGAACGAGACCGGTGGTGGCGGCTGGGGCAACAACGAACTCGAGACGTACACGGACTCCCGGAGCAACTCCGCGCTCGACGGGCAGGGCAACCTCGTCATCACGGCGAAGCGGGAGGCGGACGGCTCGTACACGAGTGCGCGCCTGACGACCCAGGGGAAGTACACACCGCAGTACGGCCGGGTCGAGGCGCGCATCCAGATCCCCCGTGGTCAGGGCATCTGGCCGGCGTTCTGGATGCTCGGCGCAGACCTGCCGCAGAGCGGCTGGCCGGGATCCGGAGAGATCGACGTGATGGAGAACGTCGGCAAGGAGCCCGCCACCGTGCACGGGACGGTGCACGGCCCCGGCTACTCCGGCGGGCAGGGCATCTCCACGCCGTACCAGCACCCCCAGGGCTGGTCGTTCGCGGACACGTTCCACACCTTCGCGGTGGACTGGAAGCCCGGTTCGATCACCTGGTCGGTCGACGGCGTGGCCTACCGGACCGTCACCCCGGCGGACACGACCGGGAACCCGTGGGTGTTCGACAAGCCGTTCTTCATCGTGCTGAACCTCGCGGTCGGTGGCAACTGGCCCGGGTACCCGGACGCGTCGACGACGTTCCCGCAGCAGATGAAGGTCGACTACGTCCGCGTGATCGACAACTCCTAGCGCGGGACCGAGCAGGGCCGTCGGCGACTCCGGTCGTCGGCGGCCCTCGGGCGTCGGTGGCCCCGGGTGTCGGTGGTCCCGGCGTCGGTGGTCCCGGCGTCGGTGGCGACTCCGGTCGCAGGACGTGCCGTCCGTGCACGTTCTGGTCGCACGACGTGCCGCTGGCTTCGAAGCTGAGCGGCAGGTCGTGCGACGAGAACACCAGGCACGACGAGCCCGCCGGGCCAGCCGGCACGCCAGGCCCGACCAGACCAGGACCGGGGCACACACGCCGTCAGGCGGCCGTCACCGGTCCTCGGTAGCGTCCGGGCATGACACCCGAGCGCGGCAGCACCGGAGCCGGCAGCACCGAACGCACCCGGCTCGTCCTCCCCGGGCAGTACGGTCCCCTGTTCGACGACGGCGGCCCCGCGCTCGTGGTCGAGGCGCGCGAGTTCTTCACCGCCCGGCCGATGCACCGGGCGAAGGCGCACCTCTGGCTGAGCGCCCTGCGACACCGGGTGCGCGAGCTCGGCGACCGGGCCGAGCACGTGCAGGTCGACACCCTGAAGGACGCCCTGGTCGGACGCGACGACCTCGACGTCGTCGATCCGCCCTCCCGCACCCTCCGCGCGCAGGTCCGGCACTGGGGACGCGGCACCGAGGTCCTGCCGAGCCGCGGGTTCATCACGGACGAGGCCGAGTTCGCCGAGTGGGCCGCCGAGCGCACCGGTCGTTTCCGGATGGAGACCCACTACGAGCGGGTCCGCCGCCGCGAGGGCTGGCTGATGCAGTCGGACAAGCCGATCGGCGGGAAGTTCAGCCTCGACGACCAGAACCGCGAACCCCCACCGAGGGGCGCGACGACGCTCGGGCTGCCGGAACCGTGGTGGCCGACCGAGGACGACATCGACGACGAGGTCCGGCACGACCTCGACCGCTGGGAGCGCGACGGCGAGGTCCGGTTCGTCGGCCGGGACGACACCCGCCGCTTCGCCGTCACCGCGGACGAGGCCCGGCAGGCCCTCGACGACTTCGTTCAGGTCCGCCTGGGTGACTTCGGCCCGTTCGAGGACGCCACGCTGACGAACGACTGGACGATGGCGCACTCGCTGCTCAGCGTGCCGATGAACCTCGGCGTGCTCGACCCCTTCGAGGTCGTCGAGGCAGCGCTCACCGCACACCGCGACCACGACGCCCCGCTGGCGAGCGTCGAGGGCTTCGTCCGCCAGGTCGCCGGCTGGCGGGACTACGTCTGGCACCTCTACTGGTGGTTCGGCGACGACTACGGCGCCGAGGAGAACGCCCTCGACGCGCACGAGCGGCTCCCCCGCTGGTGGCGCGAGCTCGACGCGTCGGAGATCGACGCGGTCTGCCTGTCGACCGCGATGGAGGGCCTCCACGACCACGGCTGGCTGCACCACATCCAGCGGCTCATGGTGCTCGGCAACTGGGCGCTGCAGCGCGGCTACGACCCCGTGCACCTGACCGAGTGGTTCACCGACGTCTTCGTCGACGGCACCGACTGGGTGATGCCGGCGAACATCATCGGGATGTCGCAGCACGCCGACGGCGGCATGGTCGCGACGAAGCCGTACGCGTCCGGCGGCCGGTACATCGACCGGATGTCCGACCACTGCGGCGGGTGCCGGTACGACCCGACGAAGCGACTCGGCGAGGACGCCTGCCCCTTCACCGCCGGCTACTGGGCGTTCCTGTCACGCACCGAGCCCGCCCTGCGGGACAACAACCGGATGGCGCGGCCGCTTCAACAGATGCGGAAGCTGGCGGACCTCGACGAGGTGGTGGCGCAGGAGGCGCGACGCGGCACGCCCTGACCGGCCACGGGCAGACACGTGACCACAGGACGGACGGGAGGCGCGGGGCCGACACGGCCGTGCGCCTCCCGTCCGTCACCTGGTCGCCTCCTCGCGTCGGGTCGGGTCGGTGGAGCGGGGACCGTGGGCGCGCCCCCGGCCAGCCGACGGTCCCCGCTCCGCCCACCGAGGGAGGCGTCGGCCCGGGGCGCACCGGTAGGGTCGGGCTCGTGGCCAGCAACGATGCGTTCGACGACCGTTACGACCTGCGCGAGTTCGCGCCGACGACCGATGCGCACGGGGCGCCGTCAGCGGAGACGGAGGCGTGGATGCACGCCGTGGAGCTGGGGTTCCACGAGACGCACCCCGATGCCGAGGGCGCGGCGCGGATGGTGTCGCACTTCACCGCCGACCAGGAGACGTTCCTCGGGGTCTACCTGCGCGACCCCCTCCCCGGCTCGGTCGACGAGACGTGGCCTGCCGGCACCTTCACGTGGTTCCGCAAGCGCCTGACGTGGGGCGAGGGCGCCTCGGTCGACACCCAGGCGATCTCCGCCGTGACGGTGCGCCCGACCGAACGTCGTCGCGGGATCCTCCGCCGGATGATGACCCACGCACTCGAGCGCGGCGTCGCCGAGGGGTACGCCGTCGCGTCGCTCACCGCCTCCGAGGGCACGATCTACCGGCGCTTCGGCTTCGGGTGCGCGATCCGCGAGCGCGCGGTGACGGTGCGACGCGAACGTGCCCTGCCGCTGCTCACGCCGACCACCGGCACCGTGTCGATCGTGACGCCGGAGTGGCTCGCCGAGGGCACCGGCCGCGCCGTGTTCGACCGCTTCGACGCCCGCACGCCGGGCTCCATGGTCCGGAACACCGGCACGTGGCCGATCGTCTTCGGGCAGCGGAACGGCGACGGTTCCCCCGCGAAGGACGTCCGTGCCGCGGTGCACCGTCCGGAGGGCGCCGGCGTCGACCCGTCCGAGATCGACGGGTACGTCACCTGGCGCGTCAAGGAGGGCCGCGGTGCGGACACCGTGCTCGAGGTCGTCGACCTCGTCTACGCGACCGACGAGGCCTACCTGTCGCTGTGGGAGTTCCTGCTCTCGATCGACCTGAACGACGTCGTGCGGTACAACCGCTCGCGGCTCGACGACCCGATCGTCGCGGCGCTCGGCGACAACCGTGCGTACGACGTCGAGCACGAGGAGGACCACGTCTGGTTGCGGGTGCTCGACGTGGCGGCGGTGCTCGGCAGCCGGCGGTACGCGGTCGACGGCTCGCTGACGCTCGAGGTGTCCGACACGATGGGGTTCGCGGCGGGGACCTACCGGCTCGACGTCGTCGACGGGCAGGCCACGGTCACGCGTCTGACCGACGGTGACGACGGCGAGGTCGACCTGCGGCTCGACGTGGCGGACCTCGGCGCGGTGCTCATCGGCTCGGTGTCCCCGGTGACGCTGGCGGCGGCCGGACTCGTGCGTGCGGCGGACCCGGCGGCGCCGGCGCTGCTCCGGGCGATGCTCACGCCGGCGCGGACGCCGCACGGGATCACGTACTTCTAGGAGACACCACCGGGGCGTCGCCCGCGACCGCTGCCCTTCGCACAACCAGAAGCACGCTGCGCCACGCAGTTCCGTGGCGCAGCGTGCTTCCGGTTGTGCGGGAGCAACTTGCACCGCCGAGCCCGGCGCCGAGCGGCCGGTGACCGTGCCGTGCTCTACGCCCGGCGGCGCACGCGCGGGTCGACGAACGCGTACACCACGTCCACGATCACGTTCGCGGTGACGATGAGGAGCGCCGAGAACACCGTGAAGCCGACGACCACCTGCAGGTCGAGGGTGTGCACCGCATCGATGAGCAGCGCCCCGAGGCCCTGCATCGAGAACACCTTCTCGGTGATGACCGCCCCGCCGAGCAGCGACCCGAGGTCGAGCCCGAACAGCGTCACCACGGGCAGGATCGCCGTCCGGAGCCCGTGCCGCACGACGACCTGGCGTTCCCGGAGCCCCTTGGCCCGAGCGGTCCGGACGAAGTCCTGCGACATCGACTCGAGCATCTCGCCACGGGTGAGTCGGGCGTAGATCGCCGCGCTGATGAACGCGAGCACGCACCACGGCAGCACCAGGTGCGTCACCCAGCCGACCGGGTCCTCGACGAACGGCACGTACCCGCTCGTGGGCAGCCACCCGAGGGTGAAGCCGAAGAGCAGGATCGCGAGCAGCCCGATCAGGTACGCGGGTGAGGACACCCCGGCGACGGCGACGGTCATGACCGCCCGGTCGGCGAGTGTCCCCCGCTTCAGCGCCGACACGGTGCCGCCCGCGACACCGGCGACGAGCCACAGCACGGCGGCACCGACGGCGATCGACGCGGTCACGGGCAGGCGCGACGCGATGAGGTTCGTGACGCTGTCGTGCAGCTGGAACGAGTAGCCGAAGCAGGGCGCGGCGCACGTGATCGTCGACGCACCGGAGCCGAACGTGCGACCGGCGAAGATGCCGGCGAGGTACGCCCCGAACTGCGCGAACCACGGCTTGTCCGTGCCGAGGAACGCCCGGACGTCCGCGAGCCGTTCCGGCGTGCACGGCTTGTCGCAGATCGCCCGCGCCGGGTTCGTCGGCAGCAGCATGAACAGTGCGTAGGTGATCGCCGCGACGACGAACAGCACGACGACGGCGCCGAGGATCCGGATCGCCAGGAAGCGGAAGGTGTTCACCGGTCGGCTCCTCGCGGGTCGAGGGCGTCGCGCAGGGCGTCACCGAGCACGTTGAAGGCCAGGGTGATGAGGAACAGTGCGGCTCCGGGGAAGACGAGGTACATCGGGTCGGTCTGCACCCAGCCGATGGCGTCGCCGATGCTGCGGCCCCACGACGGTGTCGGCGGGTTCACCCCGACGGCCAGGAAGGAGAGCGCGGCCTCGGCGCCGATCATCGACGGGATCGAGATGGTCGCGTAGACGGTGATCGTCGCGGCGAGGTTCGGCAGGAGCTGCTTGCGGATGACGTGCCAGCGCCCGGCGCCCATCGCCGTCGAGGCGACGACGTAGTTCCTGCTGACGAGCGAGAGCGTCTGCCCCCGCACGACGCGGGCGACCGAGGGCCAGCCGAAGAACCCGATGACGAGCACGACGAGCAGCGGCTTCGGGAACGACGTCGGCACGACCGCGGTGAGCGCGATCATGAAGACCAGGGACGGGAACCCGAAGATCACGTCGACGACGCGCGACAGCACCCGGTCGTACCACCCGCCGAGGAACCCCGTGGTGACACCCACGAGGACCCCGATGACGATCGACACGGCGGTCGCGGCGAGCCCGATCCCCAGCGAGGTCCGCGCGCCGTACGTCACGATGGCGAAGAGGTCGCGGCCGGTCAGCGGCTCGACGCCGAACCAGTGCTCGCCGCTCACCCCGCCGGCAGCGCCACGCGGCGCACCGAAGTCGTTCAACGCGTCGACGTCGTAGCGGTACGGGTCCCGCCCGGTGACGGCGGCGATCAGCGGTGCGGCGATCGCCACGACGACGAACACCGCGATGACGACCGCAGCGGCCACGGCCCAGCGGTCCCGACGGACCCGGCGCACGACGGCGCGGAAGCCGGTGGTCCGTCCGGCCGACGCGGAGACGGGCCGGTCGACGACGTTCGCGGTCACGAGACCACTCCTTCCCAGGCACGCCAGGCTTCGCGGCGGGCGGCCTGTCGCTCGGGGTCCGCGACCGGAGCCGCCGCGAGCAGCATGCGCGTGTAGTCCTGCTGCGGGTGGTCGAGCACGGCCGACGTCGTGCCGCGTTCGACGATGCGGCCGTCGTGCAGCACGACGACGTCGTCGGCGAGCTGGCGCACCACGGCCAGGTCGTGGCTGATGAGCAGCATGCCGAAGCCGAACTCGTCCTGCAGGTCCGCGAGCAGGTCGAGCACGGCGGCCTGCACCGTCACGTCGAGGGCGCTGGTCGGCTCGTCGGCGATCACCAGCGCGGGCCGCAGCGCCAGTGCCCGCGCGACGGCGACGCGCTGCCGCTGCCCGCCGGACAGCTGGTGCGGGAACCGTTCCGTCCACGACGGGTCGAGCTGCACCGCCGTCAGGAGCTCGCGGGCGCGGTCGGCACGCGACGTCGACGTGCCCTCGCCGTGCACGAGCAGTGGTTCGGCGATGCTCCACCCGATGGTCTGTCGCGGGTTCAGTGACGACGCCGGGTCCTGGAAGACGATGCCCACACGGCTGCGGAGCTCGCGGAGGCGCTTCCCGCGCGCGGTGCGCAGGTCGTGGCCGTCGACCTCGACCGATCCGTCGACGACGGGGACGAGCCCGGCGAGCGCCCGCCCGATGGTGGACTTGCCCGAGCCGGACTCCCCCACCAGGCCGAGCGTGCGTCCGGCGGCGAGCTCGAGGTCGATCCCGCGAACGGTGGGCTCGCCGCGGCGTGCGTAGCGCACCGCGACGTCGCGCAGGCGCGCGACCACGGCGTCCGGCCGGGAGGCGCTGGGTGCGCTGGGTGCGTCAGCACCTTTCGCGCTCAGCGACAGTTCACGGCCCTCGTTCGGCGTGAACTGTCGCTCAGCACGCGAGGACGATGCGTCCCACCCGGCCGAGTGTGCGTCCGCAGCCGGCCTGACGGACGCGGGGCGTGCCTCCAGGGCGGGGACCGCGGCGAGGAGCTCCCGCGTGTAGTCGGCGGTCGGGTGCGCGAAGACCTCGGCGACCGTCCCGTGCTCGACGGGATCGCCGCGGCGCATGACCAGCACCTCGTCCGCGACGTCTGCGACCACGCCCATGTCGTGGGTGATGAGCAGGACGGCGAGGTCGCGCTCACGACCGAGCCGACGCAGCAGGTCGAGGATCCCGGCTTGCACCGTGACGTCCAGCGCGGTGGTCGGCTCGTCCGCGAACAGCGCGACCGGATCGCCCGCGAGCGCCGTCGCGATCATCGCCCGCTGCAGCTGGCCACCGGACAGCTCGTGCGGGTACGCCTTCCGGATGCGCGCGGGGTCCTGCAGACCCGCTGCCCGGAGCAGCTCGTCCACGCGCGCCGACACCCCCGCACGGTCCAGGTCGGTCGGGTGCGCCCGCACCGCCTCGGCGACCTGCGTGCCGATCGACAGCACGGGGGTGAACGAGTTCATCGGCTCCTGGAACACGACCCCGATGCCCGCACCGCGGACGGCACGCAGCTCGTCCGCGGAAGCACCGACGAGCTCGGTCCCGCGGAACCGGGCGCTACCCGACACCCGAGCGGCGGGTGGCAGGAGTCCGAGCACGCTCATGGCGCTGACGGACTTGCCCGAACCGGACTCGCCGACGAGGGCGAGCACCCGGCCGGGCGTCAGGGAGAAGGAGACGTCACGGACGACGGGCTCCGCGTCGCCGAACGCGACGCGGAGCCCCTCGACCTCGAGCAGCGGTGCACTCACTGCGCGAGCGAGACCTTGAGGTAGTTCGGGTATGCCGGGAAGTCCGCGATGCGGAAGTTCTCGACGTTCGACCCGGCCAGGAAGGACTGCTTCGCGTAGATCAGCGGGACGACGGGGGCGTCCTCCATAATGCGGCGGTCCGCCTGCGCCCACAGTTGCTGCGCCTCGGACTGGTCGACGGTGCCGGTCGCCTTCGCGATGAGCGCGTCGACCTCGGGGTTGCTGTACTTCGAGACGTTGTAGCCGCCCCCACCGATCTGCGACGAGTCGTAGAGCGGCTGGATGTTGGCGTTCGCGCTCGGGAAGTCCGGCTGCCAGCTCGACAGCGACAGGTCGAAGTCGGTGCCGTTCGTGGTGGCCTGCGTGAAGGAGTCGTAGTCGAGCGGCTTGAGCGTCACGGTGATGCCGGCGCGCTCGAGCCCGGCCTGCAGCGCCTGCGCCTGCGCCAGGTACGTCGGGTCGTTCTGCGTCACGAGGGTGAGCCGCAGGTCCGTCGCACCGGCCTCCTGCAGGAGCTGCTTCGCCTTGTCGACGTCGCCGGTCGCGCCGGTCTTGTACAGGTCGTAGTCCTTGCGCCCGGCGATGCCCGGCGTCACGAGCGTCGACGCGTACTCGCCGGCGAGCGCACCGCCCGCCGCGATGCGGAAGGACTTGCGGTCGACCGCGTACTGCAGCGCCTGGCGGACCTTCAGGTCCGCGAGCTTCCCGCGCTGGGTGTTGATCGCCATGTACGTGATGGGGCCGGCCTTGCTCGTGGCGAGGCGGTCCTGCGCGGCCGGGTTGGCGCGCACCTGGTTGAGCTCGGCGGCACCGAGGAACTGTGCGCCGAAGGAGTTCTTCGCGTCACCGTTGTCGGCGATCAGGCTCTGCGTCGTGGTGGAGGCGTCCTGGCTCTCCTTGAAGACGATCTTCGACGGACCGGCGGTGCGGATGCTGTCGGTCTTCGCGCTCCACTCCTTGTTCCGGACGAGCGTCACCTGCGAGCCCTGCGTGTTCGACTCGATCTGGTACGGGCCGCTCGACACGGGCTTCGCGTCGTAGGCGCCGGTGTCCGTGCCCTCCCCCTCGGGCACCGGGGCGAACGCCGGCATCGAGGCGAGCCACGGCCAGTCGCCGTACGGGGCGTCGAGCTTGAAGACGATGGTCTTGTCATCAGGGGTCTCGATGCTGTCGAGCGTCTTCCCCTCGAAGGGGCCCTGGTAGTCCGAGCCGCCGACCAGCAGGGACTTGTGGTAGCTCAGGCCACCGGTCAGGTTCGGCGCGAAGGACCGCTCGATCCCCCACTTGATGTCCTTCGTGGTGATCGGCGTACCGTCCTGGAACTTCAGGCCGTCCTTGAGCGTGTAGGTCCAGGTCTTGCCGCCGTCGCTGGACTCACCCGTGGTGGTCGCGAGGTCCGGGACGACCTTCGCGGTCTTGCCGGGCTGGACGTCCCAGGTGGTCAGGCGCCGGGCGACGAGGCCCATCGAGGTGATGCCGAGGCTCTGGCTCGTCGCGGGGTCCCAGTGCAGCGCGGTCTGGGCCGTCAGGATGTCGAGCGTGCCGCCCTTGCTCGTGCCGGTGGACGCGTCGTCCGACGCACCGCCACCCGAGCAGCCGGTCAGCACGAGGGCTGCGGCGGCGGCGACGGCCGCGGTGATGGTCAAGCGCTTGGGGCGGTGCATGGTGAGCTGCTCCTCGTGGGGGTGGGGTGTCGGGCGGACGACCGGGTACCCGATCGTCGTGCGGCCCGCATCGTCGTGGTGGACGGGGTGTCCGTCCCGGTTCGGGTGGCCGGGCGGTCCATGGTGGCACCGGTCGGTGCGCGGTTCCGAACGCCCGCGGGGTCCGGACGACATGCAACGCAACATTGCATGACGCAACGTCCCAACGCCTGCGCCCCGAGCGTATTCCCGCGCCGCGCGGGTCGTCCGGATCGCGATCGGTCCGCGACCACGTCGGACCGGCCGGGAGGCACGGCGCGGCTCCGTCAGGCCGGGACCGTCACGCGAGCGGCACGTCCGGACGCGGTGCGGCCCCGTCAGGCCGCGACCATCGCGCGGGCGGCACGACCGGACGCGCGCGGCCCCGTCAGGCCGCGATCGTCGTGCGCGCGGCCCGCCCGGCGATCACGCCCACGCCGAGCGCCGACCCGAGGAACACGACGGCGAGGATCCCCCAGCCGGTCGTCCCGAGGTCGACGGCCGTCAGGGTCACCACGGTGGGCGCGATCATCGCCGCCACCGCGTAGCCGGTGCCGTACACCCCCTGGTAGGCGCCCATCCGGTCTGCCGGTGCGAGCTCGAAGCTCAGCGCCCACCCGGCGGCACTCGAGGTGATCTCCGCGAGCGAGTGGGCGACGGCCGCGGCCACGAGCACGGCCGTGGCGATCGCCGCCGGCACCCAGTCGTCGCCGCGGACCCACCCGGCAGCGGCCCACAGCCCGCACGCCACCGCCATGACCCAGCCCGCGTGCCGCATCACCCGGGCGGCTCCTGCGACGGTGTCGGTCCCGCGGCTCAGCCGGACCTGCAGCAGCACGACGATCACGGTGTTCACGAGCAGCAGCGGCGAGACGATCACGTCCGGCGCGACGGTGTGCTGGACGACCCAGATCGGTACGCCCACCTCGAACAGGCCGAACTGCATGCCGAAGAGTCCGGTCAGGGCGGTGACCGCGAGGAATCGCACGTCCCGGTAGGGGCTGCGGCCCGCGGGCTCCCGACGCACGATCGTGCCCGTGTCGGTCCGGTCGACCGGAGCCGCGTCCACCCGCACCGCCGGGAGGCCGGCGACCAGGACCGCGGACGCCAGGAACAGCGCGCCCGACAGCACCATCGTCACGCGGTAGGCCTCGCCGGTGCCGATCGCGAGCGGGACCGCGGCGAGCGCCGTGCCCACGCCGATGCCGACGTTCGTGACCGTGCGCATCGTCGCGCGCACCCGGACGCGCTCGGTGCCGGGGAACGCCCGACCGACCGCGGCGCCCCGGACGGAACCGCCGCCCTGCTGCGCCAACGTCACGACGGACGCCGTCGCGATGAGCGTCGGCAGGTCGTGGACGAGCACGTAGCTGATGAGCGCGAGGCCCTGCACGAGGTGCAGCCAGACGAGCATCCGGCGCGCGCTGAACCGGTCCGCGAGGTGCCCGAACACGAGCGACGATGCCACGCCGACCGCGCCGGCGACGGTGAGCCCGAGACCGACCGCGACGGCCGGGATGCCGACGATCGTGATGAGGTACAGCGAGGTGAGCGTGAAGAAGGCACCGCGACCGAGGGTGTCCACCAGCGTGACGGTGAGCAGGCGTCGGAGGGTCGCGTCCTGTCGGACGAGGGTGCGGATCGGGACCGGTTGCTCCGTGGTGCTCACGCTCCAGTTCTTCCACTGCCGCGGTGGTCCCCCGAACGGATGTAGCGTCAGGCTTCATGATCCGGTACCGCCTCGACCCGTCGGACGTCTCGGCCGTGCGCTTCGGCATCTCGCCGCTGTCGGAGCTGGGCCTCGGACTCCGCGCCTTCCGGGGGCCCGATCGGTACCCGTTGCAACGCCCGTGGCTCGAGCGCATCGCCGGCGTGCTGCCCCTCCTCGACCGGCCCGTGCTCGCCGGCCTGGTCGACGAGCGCCGATGGGTCGCGGACTTCGTCAACCCCCGACCGGAGTCACCACTCGGGTCGTTCGACGACGAGCTCCAGCGCCTCGCCAGCATCTCCCCCGCACGGCTCCGGAGCGACCTGGAGCGCGTGCACGGCGGCGTTCCCGACGTGTTCGTCGGTCGGCACGAGGACGTCGTCGAGCGCCTCGTCCGGGCGCTCGCGACGACGTGGGACCTCTGCTTCGCTCCGTACTGGCCCCGCATGCGTCGTGTGCTGCAGGCGGACGTGACGCACCGCGGCCGGATCGCCGCGCACGAGGGCGTCGGGGCGGTGCTCGGCGGGCTGTCCGAGTCGGTGCGCTTCGACGGGCGGCACGTCGACGTCCGCCTGAACAGCCCGATCGCACGCGATCGCCCGGTGCAGGGCGAGGGGTTGACGCTCGTCCCCTCGGTGTTCGTCGTCCGTGCGTCGACGCCGATCGACGACGACCTGCCGCCGACCGTGATGTACCCGGCCCGCGGTCAGGGCGCGATGTGGTCGACCGCGTCGCACCCCGACGTCGGTGCCGTCCGGGACCTGCTCGGTGCCACCCGCGCCGCGCTCCTCGACGCGCTCGGTGAGCCGGCGTCGTCGACCGACCTCGCGATGCGGTTCGGTGTCTCGACCTCTGCCGTGAACCAGCACCTGCGCGTGATGGAGCGCGGCGGCCTGCTCAACCGGACCCGGTACGGCCGAGCGGTGCTGTACTACCGCAGCACGGTCGGCGACGCGCTCGTCCGGCGGGAGTGAGCGCGTCGCCGCCGGACGTCAGCGGTCGAAGAGACCGCCGAGGAAGTCGTTGCCGAGGTTCGACGCCTGCTCGCCGAGGCCGGACGCCTGCTCGCCCAACCCGGACGCCTGCTCGCCCAGCCCGGACGCCTGCTCACCCAGCCCGCCGAGGTACTGCTCGCCCTCGGCGGCGAAGCCCTCGACGCCGCCGCCGAGGTCGGCGAGGCCGAGGTCGCCCATGCCTGCGGCGATGCCCTCGAAGTCGACACCGAGGTCGGCCGCGCCCGCCAGGACCGGAGCCGCCGCTGCGCTGACCACGGCCCCACCGGCGACCGCCACCGCGAGTCCGCCGAGGGCCATCGCACCGGCACCGACGGCAGCACCACCGGCGAAGGCGCCGCCACGCCCACCGCTGCCAGCGGAGCGTCCTGATCCGCCGAGCACACGGCGGATCAGTCCGGGTCGGGACATCTCACCGCGGGTCATCGCCCGCGCCATGCCGCCGGACGAGTCGTCGCGCAGGTGCTCGTGCGGCGGGAGCTCGGAGTTCAGGCGGTCCCGCACCTGCTGCCGCTGCGCCGGGGTCAGCCGCGCGAAGGCGTCGTGGTGCACCTGCTCGATCTGGTCCGGGCTCGCCGTCCGGAGCAGGTAGTCGTACTTCGCCAGGGCGACCTTGTCCTGGTCCGCCTGCCCGTGGTGCTGCTGCGCCCGACCGAACTGCTGCTGCCCGTGCTGGGGCTGCTGGCCGTGCTGCGGCTGCTGCCCGTACGGCTGCTGCGGCTGCTGCCCGTACGGCTGCTGCGGCTGCTGCCCGTACTGCTGCTGCGGCTGCTGGCGCGAGCGGTCGTCACCCGTCAGCTTGTCCGCTGCGCTGCGGACGATGTCACGCCAGTCGCTCCCACCCCCGGAGCCGTGCGGGTTCTGCTGGTTGCCAGCGGCGCCGTTCCCCTGTGCGCGCTGCTTCTGCATCTGCTTGTCGATGACCTTCGAGGCCATACCGAGGATCCGGTTGAGGTTCGCCATGCCCCAAGCTTTGTGATCACACATGTGAGCACTCAGCGACGGAGCAGTGCGCCACCCGCCGATCAGGTCCGAGTGCGCTGGGAGCGCCGACGCCGACGGCTGCACCCGAGCATCGAACCAGGAATCCGACATGGAACCAGCGGCCTCGCCTGGTTCGGTGTCGGGAACGTGGTTCGGTGCCCCGCAGCCCAGGCGCGTCACGACAGCAGGCGCGCAAGGAACGCGTTGCGGAACCGCCCGGTCGGGTCGACGTCCCGGGCGAGCGCCGAGAAGTCGTCGAGGCGCGGGTAGGCCTCGTGCAGGCGCTCGACGCTCGCGGCCGAGACCTTCCCCCAGTGCGGCCGGGGATCGAAGGGTGCGAGGACCTCCTCGATCCGCTCGACCGCGTCGGCGACCGCAGCGGCGTCCCGTCGGAAGGTGAAGTGCAGCCCGACCGACTGCCGGCCGGACGAGGGCGCGAGCCACGCAGTGTCGGCGGCGATCGTCCGGACCTCGGCCGCGATGAGCAGCGGCGCGAACACCGGCTCGAGGGGCCGGAGCGCCTCCAGCGCGGGGACGGCCGACGACGCCGGGACCAGGTACTCGGCCTGGATCTCCGCCCCGGTGGACGGCTCGAAGGTCGACCGGAAGTGGGGCAGCCGCTCGGACCACGGCCCGGGCACACCGCCCTGCTCGGTGACGCTCGCGGCGTCGTTCTCCCCCGGGTGCACCGGTCCGTCGGCACGGCGGGCGCCGAGTGCGACCAGGTCGACCGACGGCGCGGGTTCGACCACGCGGTGCTTCGTCCAGACCTGTCGGGCGCCGCGGTCGTCGAAGGACGTGAACAACGACACCGAGTAGGCGTCCGACACCACCGCGTCGAACTGCTCGGTGACGGCGTCCCACGGCAGGTCGAGGTGCACGGTCGTGGCGACCTGGAAGGTCGGCTCGATCGCGAGCTCGACCGTGGTGACGATCCCGAGCGCGCCGAGCGCCACCCGGTGGGCGTCGAGGGCGCCGTCCGGCGTCGACGCATCGACCGACACCAGGTCTCCGGAAGCGCGGACGACCTCGAGCCCGACGACCGCCTGCGCGAGCGACGGGTTGCGGACGCCGGAGCCGTGTGTGCCGGTGGCGACCGCGCCGGCGACCGAGATGTGCGGCAGGGAGGCGAGGTTCGCGAGGGCCCAGCCACGAGCCTCCAGACCGGCCGCCACCTGTGCGTGCGTCATGCCGGCGGCGACCCGCGCGACGCGCCGGTCGGCGTCGATCTCGAGCAGCGGCGGGAGATCGGCGAGCGTGACCTGGACGGCGTCGGTGTCGGCGATCTCGTTGAACGAGTGCGTCGACCCGAGCGCCGTCAGGCGCGGCGTGGCCGCGACGAGCTGCTGGAGCGCCGCCACCGAGGTGGGGCGTTCCAGCCGGGATGCACGGTAGGTGACGTTCCCCGCCCAGTTCGTGCGCGTCGTCGCGGCCACTGTCACGGTCCTAGAACCCGCGGTCGAGACGGTGCCACGCCTGCTGCAGGCGGAGCTCGTCCTTGAAGGTGCGGGCCGTGGTGTGCTCGTCGATGACGAGGAACTCGGTGCCGACCATGGTCGCGAGGTCCTCGACGACCTGCAGGCCGACGGCGGTCGTCATGACCGTGTGGTGGGCGGCGCCGGCGGTGAGCCAGGCCTCCGCGGCGACCGGGAAGGACGGACGCGGCTCCCACACGGCACGGCCGACGGGGAGCTTCGGCAGCGCCTCGGTCGGGGGCACGACGTCGACGACGTTCGCGGTGAGGCGGAAGCCGTCGCGGGTGTCGGACAGGGCGACGACGACGGCCTCGCCCGCGTCGGCGGTGAAGACCAGGCGGACCGGGTCGTCCTTGCCGCCGATGCCGAGCGGGTGGATCTCGAGGGTCGGCGTCGTCGTGGTGAGCGTCGGCGAGACCTCGAGCATGTGGGCTCCGAGGATCTTCTCCGCACCCGGGGTGAGGTCGTACGTGTAGTCCTCCATGAGGCTCGCGCCTCCGGGCAGCCCCGCGCCGGCGACGTTCATCGCGCGGACGAGGACGGCGGTCTTCCAGTCGCCCTCGGCGCCGAAGCCGTAGCCGTCGGCCATGAGCCGCTGCACCGCGAGGCCGGGAAGCTGCTTGAGCGTGCCGAGGTCCTCGAAGTTCGTCGTGAACGCGGCCGAGCCGTTCTGCTCGAGGAGCGCGCGCAGGCCGAGCTCGATCGCGGCCCCGTCGCGGAGCGCCTGGCGACGGGCACCGCCGTCCTGCAGCTCGGGCACGAGGTCGTAGGACTCGTCGTACGACGCGACGAGGGCGTCGACCGCGGCGGTGTCCGCCTCCGCCGCCTCGACCGCCGCCGCGAGCTCGTTCACGGCCCAGGTGTTCACCTGCACGCCGAGCTCGATCTCCGCCTCAACCTTGTCGCCCTCGGTGACGGCGACGTAGCGCATGTTGTCGCCGAAGCGGGTGAGCTTGAGCTCGCGCACGGCGGCGGCACCGGCGGCGGCACGGGCCCAGTCGGACACGCGCTGCTGCACGCGCGGGTCGGACACGTGCCCGACGGCGGTCGCGTGCCGGACACCGAGACGTGCCAGGGCGTAGCCGAACTCGCGGTCACCGTGCGCGGCCTGGTTGAGGTTCATGAAGTCGAAGTCGATGTCGCCCCACGGCAGTGCGACGTTCGCCTGCGTGTGCAGGTGCAGCAGCGGCTTCGTGAGCGCCTGCAGGCCGCCGATCCACATCTTCGCCGGGCTGAACGTGTGCATCCACGTCGTGACGCCGATGACCTTGTCGTCGGCGCTCGCCTCGATGAGGGCACGGCGGATGCCGTCGGCGTCCTTGAGGACCGGCTTCCAGACGAGCTTCACCGGCACGGTCGGCGCGAGCTCCGCGTGCACGGCGCGCGACTGCTCCTCGACCTGGCGCAGGGTCTCCTCGCCGTACAGGCCCTGCGACCCGGTGAGGAACCAGACCTCGTAGCTGTCGAGGGTGGCCTGGGGGTTCACCTGCGTCATCGCATGGCTCCTTCGGGGTTCTGTCCGTAGACGTTCTGGTAGCGATCGAAGAGTCGATCGATGTCGTCGGCGGCGATGGGCACGAGCTCGCCGCCCTGCTTCGCGATGTGCACGGTGCGTGCGACGTCCTCGCACATCACCGCCGCCTTGACGGCGTCCTTCGCGTCCTTGCCGATCGTGAAGACACCGTGGTTCTGCATGAGCACGGCGCGGCTCCGGTGCCCGGCGAGGGTGTCGACGATGCCGCGGCCGATCGAGTCGTCGCCGATGATCGCGAACGGGCCGACCGGGATCGGTCCGCCGAACTCGTCCGCCATCGCCGTGATGACGCACGGGATCTCCTCGGCACGGGCGGCCCACGCGGTGGCGTACGTCGAGTGGGTGTGCACGACGCCGCCGACCTCGGGCATGTTCCGGTACACGAAGGCGTGCGCCGCGGTGTCGGACGACGGACCGTGCGCGTTGCCCCACCCGTCGGCAGGGACGCCGTCGAGGGTGCAGACCACCTGGTTCTCCGGGGACAGGTCGTCGCTGGCGACGCCCGACGGCTTGATGACGAACAGGTCCGTGCCCGGCACGCGCTGCGAGACGTTGCCGCCGGTCCAGATCACCAGGCCGTAGCGGACGAGCTCGCCGTGCAGGGCGGCGACGCGCTCCCGCGCGGCGGCGACCGCCTGCCTCGTCTCGTCGGTGGGCGCGTCGGTCATCGGGTCGGCTCCTGTTCGGTCTGGAGGCGCGCCTCGACCACGTCGGTCGGCTCGCCCTGGTCGGTGGGTGCGGTCTGGTCCGTCGGCTCGCCCTGGTCTGTGGGTGCGGCTCGGTCCGTCGGTTCGCCCTGGTCGGTGGGTGCGGCCTGGTCCGTCGGTGCGGCTTGGTCCGCCGCCGCAGCCTGGTCGGTCGGTGCTGCGGTGCGGGTCGCGGCGGCTGCCACGTCCTGCACGGGGAGCGCGGCGCGGTAGCGGGCCAGGTAGTCCTGGAAGCCCCGGACGTCGCGCTCCTCGGGCTCGGCGACGTGCACGGCGTCGCCGCCGAACACCGTGTCGGCGAGGAAGTCCTCGAGGGGCCGGTCGGTGTGCTCGAGGTAGGCCGCGAGCACCGCGATGCCCCAAGCACCGCCCTCCCCCGCGGTCTCCTCCAGCGCGACCGGGACGCGGAGTGCTGCGGCGAGCAGGCGCTGCGGGGCACCCGGCGTGCGGAAGAGTCCGCCGTGCGCGGTCATCCGGTCGACGGCGACCTGTTCACCGTGCAGGACGCCCATCCCGATCGCCAGGGTCGCGAAGGCTCCGTGCACCTCGGACCGGACCAGGTTGCCGAGCGTGAAGCGTGCGCCGGGGGTGCGGAGCAGCAGGGGCCGGCCGTCCTCGACCCGCGTGACGGGCTCGCCCGCCAGGTAGTTGAAGGAGAGCAGTCCGCCGGCGTCCGGCTCGGCATCGGCGGCCTCGGCCAGCAGGGTCGCGTAGACGTCGTCGACCGCGACCGACGCGCTGCCGGTCCGGTCGCTCGTGGCGTCGGCGAACCGCCCGAAGACGCGGGCCCAGGCCGCGATCTCGCTCGCGCCGTTGTTGCAGTGCACCATCGCGACCGCGTCACCCGCCGGGGTCGTGACGACGTCGAGTTCCTCGTGCGGGGTGCGGAGCGCCCGTTCGAGCACGACCATCGCGAAGATGCTCGTGCCGACGCTGACGTTGCCGGTGCGCGGGGCGACGGCGTTCGTGGCGACCATGCCCGTGCCGGCGTCGCCCTCGGGCGGGCAGAACGGGACGCCGGGCTCCAGCGTGCCGGTCGGGTCGAGCCACGCGGCTCCCTCGGGGGTGAGCGCGCCGGCGTCCTCACCCGCGACGAGCACCTCGGGCAGCAGGGCGCGGAGGTCGAGGACGTGCTCGCCGAGCAGGTCCTGCGTCGTGGCGAGCATCGCGGCGTCGTAGTCGCGGCGACCGGGCTCCCCCGGCCCGCTGTCGACCGGCCCGGAGTCGATCGGGAACATGCCGCTCGCGTCTCCGACACCCAGGACGTCGCGTCCCGTGAGCATGCGGTGCACGTACCCGGCCAGGGTCGTGATCCCCGCGAGCTGCGCGACGTGCGGCTCCTCGTCGAGCACGGCCTGCACCAGGTGCGCGATCGACCAGCGCTGCGGCACGTTGAAGTCGAGCGCAGCGCTGAGCTGCTCGGCCGCGGGGCCGGTCGAGGTGTTGCGCCAGGTGCGGAACGGGACGAGGAGCTCGCCGTCCTCGTCGAACGCCAGGTAGCCGTGCATCATCGCCGAGACGCCGGCCGCTCGGAAGGTCGTCGGGCGGACGCCGAACTGCCGCTCGACGTCGGCGACCAGGTCGGCGTAGGCGGCGCGGACCCCGGTCTCGACGGCGACCAGCGGGTAGGTCCAGCGGCCGTCGACGTACTCGTTCTCCCACTCGTGGGAGCCGCTCGCGATCGGGCGGAGCTGCTCGTCGACGAGCACGGCCTTGATCCGGGTGGACCCCAACTCGATGCCGAGGGTCGTGCGGCCGCCCTCGACCTGCTGCCGGCGGTCGTCGCTCATGTGTCCTCCCGAGACCTCGTCGTCCTGCGTGAGCGCTCACATCCTGGCACGTGAGCGCTCACGCATGCAACGCACCGGCGCGCCGCGGGTCTGGACCGCCGCGGGCGCGCCCGGTCGGCGGGCCCGAGCGAGCGGGCGCGCCGCCGTCCTGACCGAGGAGCGCGCGCTCGGTCGGCAAGCCCGAGCGGGCGGAATCCGTCACGTTCGACAGCCCCCGTCGACGGGTCTCGCCCGCTCGACGAACCGCGCGCGGCGAGTCCTGCCCGCTCAGGGAGCGAGCGCACCCTCCCCCGCGACCGCTGCCGAGCGGGCACGATCTGTCACGCTCGACGCCCCTGCTCGACACATCTCGCCCGCTCGGCGAACCGCGCGCGGCACGTCCTGCCCGCTCGGACTCGTGGCCCACCGCGCTCGCCGGCAGCTTCTCGTCGCAGGACATGCCGCTCGACTTCCCCGCGAACGGCATGTCGTGCGACCGGAACGGCAGCACGCGGCAGGTCGTGCGACCGGAACGGCAGCACGCGGCAGGTCGTGCGACCGGACCCGCGACCGGCACGACCGCTCAGGCGGAGCGGCGCACCACGAGCTCGGGCAGCAGCAGCGTCTCGTCGCGGGGCTCCCCCTCGACCACGGCCACGACCGCCTCGAGCACCCGCTGCCCCATCGCCATGAAGTCCTGCCGGACGGTCGTGAGCGGCGGGGTGAAGTGCGCCGCCTCGGGGATGTCGTCGAACCCGACCACGGCGATGTCGTCGGGCACGCGGAGCCCCTCGTCCGCGAAGGCGTGGAGGACCCCGAGCGCCATCTGGTCGTTCCCGGCGAAGACGGCGTCGACCGCGTGCACGTCGATCGTCCGCGCCGCCGCGAACCCGCTCGCCGGGGTCCAGTCGCCGTCGAGCACGACGGGTTCGAGCCCCGCCTCGCGCATGATCCGCCCGTAGGTCTCGCGGCGCACCTCGGACTCCTGCGACACGGCGGGCCCGGCGATGTGCACCACCCGGCGGTGTCCGCGAGCGAACAGGTGCTCCATGACGAGCGTGGTGCCGGCGGCCTGGTCGATCGCGACGGCGGCGACGCTGCGCGCGGCGGGGGTGCGGACAGCATCGCGCTGCACGGCGTTCGCGACGACCACGGGGACGGTGACCGGGATCGTCAGCGAGGCGAGGGCGTCGAGCACGCGGTTGTCGGCGGCGACCAGCACGATCGCGGCGACGTCCTGTGCGAGCAGCGTGGTGAGCGCGCCGGACAGGTCCACCGGCCGGGGGTCGTCCGGCAGCGTCGAGAGCAGCACGTGGTACCCGGCCGACCGGGCGGCCCGCTCGAACCCGACCGCGGTGCTCGACGGTCCGTAGAGCGCGTCGCCCGCGGTGATGATGCCGAGCGCACGACTGCGCCCACCGGCGAGGGCCCTGGCGGCGGCACGGGGCCGGTAGCCGAGCTCGGCCACGGCGTCCGTGACCTGCGAGCGGTAGGCGTCGCGGACGGTGGGGTCGCCGTTGATCACCCGGGAGACGGTCTGGTGCGAGACGCCCGCGCGCTCGGCGACGTCGAAGATCGTCGGGGCCTTGCGGCGTCTGCCGCCGGGGCCCCCGAGCGCGGTCGTCGTGGTCACGTGGCCGAGCGTAGCGCCCGGTCCGCACGACGCAACAACATCTCGGAACGGTCACGACGAGTTGACACCCCGGTACGGAACCCGCAGTATGTGAGCGCTCACACGAGCGAATCCCACGGGGCACAGCAGCCCCAGCACCCGAGCGCGTCGAGGACGACGCGAGAGGAACAGAGGTACTTCGATGATGAAGCGCAAGGTCATCGCGGGGGTCGCGGCCCTCGGCATCGCGTTCTCCCTGGCAGCCTGCTCGGCCGGCGGCCGTGCAGCGACCACCGGCGGCGGCGACACCGCGGACGGCAACAAGGGCGCCCTGGTCGGCGTCGCGATGCCGACCAAGGTCTCCGAGCGGTGGATCAAGGACGGCGACGCCGTCAAGAGCGACCTCGAGAAGGCCGGCTACAAGGTCGACCTCGAGTACGGCGACAACAAGGTCCAGCAGCAGGCCCAGCAGGTCAGCAACATGATCACCAAGGGCGCGAAGGTCCTGATCATCGCGTCGATCGACGGTGGGGCGCTCTCCGACCAGCTCGACCAGGCGGCGAAGGCCGGCATCAAGGTGATCTCCTACGACCGCCTGCTCACCGGCAACAAGAACGTCGACTACTACGTGTCGTTCGACAACTACAAGGTCGGCGTCGACCAGGCCACGTCGCTGCTCACGGGCCTCGGCGTGCTCGACGACAAGGGCGAGAAGACCGGCAAGAAGGGCCCGTTCAACATCGAGGTCTTCGCCGGCTCGCTCGACGACAACAACGCCGGGTTCTTCTTCAACGGCGCGATGGACACCCTCAAGCCGTACCTCGAGGACGGCACGCTGAAGATCGGCTCCGGCCAGGACCAGCTCTCGCAGGCCGCCACGCAGCAGTGGGACCCGGCGACCGCCAAGGCCCGCATGCAGAACCTCGTCGCGTCGACGTACTCCGGCGGCACGAAGCTCGACGGCGTGCTCTCGCCCTACGACGGCATGTCGATCGGCATCATCTCGGCCCTGCAGGGCGCCGGCTACGGCTCGGGTGACCGTCCGCTGCCGATCGTGACCGGTCAGGACGCCGAGGCCGCCTCGGTCAAGTCGATCATCGCGGGCCAGCAGTACTCCACCATCTACAAGGACACGCGCAAGCTCGCGAAGCAGTCCGTGACGATGGCCGAGGACCTGCTCTCCGGCAAGACCCCCGAGGTCAACGACACCAAGAGCTACGACAACAAGGTCAAGGTCGTCCCGACCTACCTGTTCCAGCCCACGGTGGTGACGAAGGCCAACTACAAGGAGGTCCTCGTCGACAGCGGGTACTACACGGAAGCCGACCTCAAGTAGGTCCCCCGACCCGCGGCCGGCGCACGCCAGCCGCGGGAGCGACACGGTCGCAACCACTCACAGGACTGGAGGCGCGGTGCACCCCCGCACCGCGCCTCCAGTCCGTGTCCACCCGCGCCCAGGCGCGCAACGACGAAAAGGCGGTCCACATGGCGGACACCATCCTCGAGATGCGGGACATCACCAAGACCTTCCCCGGTGTGAAGGCGCTGCAGGGCGTCTCCATCGAGGTCGAGCGCGGGCAGGTCCACGCGATCTGCGGCGAGAACGGCGCCGGCAAGTCGACCCTGATGAAGGTGCTGTCGGGCGTCTACCCGCACGGCTCCTTCGACGGCGAGATCCTGCTCGACGGCAAGCCGGTGCAGTTCGGTGACATCAACGACTCCGAGAAGGCGGGCGTGGTGATCATCCACCAGGAGCTCGCACTCAGCCCGTTCCTGTCCATCGCCGAGAACATCTTCCTCGGCAACGAGCGCGTCAAGGGCGGGCTCATCGACTGGAACCAGACGAACCTCGAGGCGGCGGCGCTGCTCAAGCGCGTCGGGCTCAAGGACAACCCGGTCACCAAGGTCACGGACATCGGTGTCGGCAAGCAGCAGCTCGTCGAGATCGCGAAGGCGCTGTCGAAGGAGGTCCGGCTCCTCATCCTCGACGAGCCGACCGCCGCGCTGAACGACGACGACTCGGAGCACCTGCTCGACCTCATCCGCTCGCTGCAGGCCGAGGGCATGACGGCGATCATCATCAGCCACAAGCTGAACGAGATCAAGGCGATCGCGGACAAGGTCACGATCATCCGCGACGGCAAGACCATCGAGACGCTCGACATGCACGCCGACGACGTCTCCGAGGACCGGATCATCCGCGGCATGGTCGGTCGCGACCTGTCCAGCCGCTACCCGGAGCGCGAGCCGAAGATCGGCGAGGAGCTCCTGCGCATCGAGGACTGGACCGTCCACCACCCGCTCGACGGCTCGCGCGAGATCATCCACCAGGTGAACCTCAACGTCCGTGCGGGCGAGGTCGTCGGCATCGCGGGGCTGATGGGCGCCGGCCGCACCGAGCTCGCGATGAGCGTCTTCGGGCACTCGTACGGCACCGGCATCTCCGGCACCGTCTACAAGCGCGGTGTGCCGATCAAGACGAACACGGTGACGCGGGCGATCGACAACGGCATCGCCTACGCCACCGAGGACCGCAAGCGGTACGGCCTCAACCTGATCGACGACATCAAGCGGAACATCTCCGGCTCGGCACTCGGCAAGCTCGCCGACTGGGGCTTCGTGAACGCGTCGAAGGAGACCACCGTCGCCGGCGGCTTCCTGAAGAGCATGAACATCAAGGCGCCGAACGTCGACGCCGTGACGGGCAAGCTCTCCGGCGGCAACCAGCAGAAGGTCGTCCTGTCGAAGTGGATGTACGCCGACCCCGACGTGCTCATCCTCGACGAGCCGACCCGCGGCATCGACGTCGGTGCGAAGTACGAGATCTACACGCTCATCAACGACCTGGCGGACCAGGGCAAGGGCGTCATCGTGATCTCGTCCGAGCTGCCCGAGCTGCTCGGCATCTGCGACCGCATCTACACACTCTCCGAGGGCACGATCACGGCCGACGTGCCCCGCTCCGAGGCCACCCCAGAGGTCCTCATGCAGTACATGACCCAGGAACGGGAGACCCCTGTCAATGAACGCGCTTAAGTCCGCCGTCGGCTACCTCACCGGGCAGCTCCGACAGATCGGCCTGTTCATCGCGCTGATCGTCATCGTCATCTTCTTCCAGGTGGCGACGAACGGCATCACCCTGGCCCCGATCAACGTCTCGAACCTGATCGTCCAGAACAGCTACATCCTCATCCTCGCCATCGGCATGGTGATGGTCATCATCGCCGGCCACATCGACCTGTCCGTCGGGTCCGTCGTCGCCTTCAGCGGTGCGATGGCCGGTGTGATGATCACGCAGTGGGGACTCCCCTGGCCCGTCGCGGCGGTCCTCTGCCTGGTCGTCGGCGCCCTCGTCGGCGCGTGGCAGGGCTTCTGGATCGCGTACTTCGGGATCCCGGCGTTCATCGTGACGCTCGCGGGCATGCTCGCGTTCCGCGGTGCCACCCAGATCGTGCTGCAGAACCAGCAGATCTCGCCGTTCCCGGAGGGCTTCCGCTCGCTCGGCTCCGGCTTCCTGCCGTCGTTCGGCACCACGGGCTACGAGCCGCTCACGATGATCCTCGGCATCGCTGCCGCCGCCGTGATGGTGATCACCGCGTTCCGTGGTCGCATCACGCGTCGCAAGTACCAGCTCGAGAGCGAGCCGTTCGCCTGGTTCATCGTGAAGACGGCCTTCGGTGCCGCCCTCGTGATCTACGTGGCGCTGCTCCTCGCCAGCTACAACGGCACCCCGATCGTGCTCGTCGTGCTCGGTCTGCTCGTGGTGATCTACTCGGTGGTCATGCGCAGCTCGGTGTTCGGTCGCCACGTCTACGCGATCGGCGGCAACGCCCTCGCCGCGCAGCTGTCCGGCGTCAAGACGAAGCGCGTCACGTTCCTGCTCTTCGTGAACATGGGCGTCATCGCGGCCCTGGCGGGCGTGGTCTTCACCGGCCAGCTCAACCTCGCCGCTCCGGGTGCCGGCAACGGCTTCGAGCTCGACGCCATCGCGGCCGTGTTCATCGGTGGCGCTGCGGTCACCGGCGGCATCGGCACGGTGCCGGGTGCGATCGTCGGTGGTCTCATCATCGGCATCCTGAACAACGGCATGTCGATCCTCGGTGTCGGCACCGAGTACCAGTCGCTCATCAAGGGCCTGGTGCTGCTCGCCGCCGTCGCGTTCGACGTGTTCAACAAGCGCCGGGCGGCGTCCGCGCGCAAGTAGGGCTCGCTGCGCGCGAGTACCCCGCGAAAGCAACAGACCTCCACGGAAGTTCCGTGGAGGTCTGTCGCTTTCGCGTACCGGTCGCTGTGGGATCAGGTGGTCAGGACTGCCCACCCGGCGGCCGGGAGGCGCAGGGCCCCGTCCCGCAGGTCGCCACCGCCCGCCTCGACCCGCGTCGCGTCGGCCGCGGGCACCTCGACGGGGTCGTCCGCCAGGTTCAGGGCGGTCACCACGGCCGCGTCCGCCGTCGCCGTCCGCAGCACCACCGCGGTGTTGGTCAGGTGCACCACGTCGGTGTGCGCGCGGTGCAGCCAGGGGTTCCGCCGCCGCAGGGCGATCAGGGCCTCGTGCACGTGGGTCAGACCGGTCGGCGCGGGCGGGGCCGCCGGGAGCTCCGGGCGGACGGCGTCGTCGCCGCCCTCGCGCTCCTCCTTGACCGCCGTCCAGCCGTACTCGTCGCCCGCGTACACGACCGGCGTCCCCGCGACGGTGAACAGCACCGCTGCGGCGTGGCCGGCGAAGCGCTCCCCCACCGCGCTCGCGATGCGGGTGACGTCGTGGTTGCCGACGAAGGTCGTGGGCACGAACGTGGTGAGCAGGGCGTCGTGGCGCTCGACGGCGTGCGCGAGCTCGAAGCAGTTCCGATCGGCGATGCCGTGCCAGACCGCCTGCCACAGCTCGTACTGCGTGGTCGAGTCCATCGTCGACGCCTGCACGATCGCGGCAGCGTCACCGTGGATGACCTCGCCGCTGGACCAGGCCTCGGGGAAGCGCTCGCGCACCCGGGGCAGCACCCGCGCCCAGAACGACGGCGGCACGGCGTAGGCCGCGTCGAGCCGCCACCCGTCGATCCCGCGGTCGAGCCAGTACGTCATCACCTCGACGACCAGGTCCTCCGCCGCCCGACCGTCGTGGTCGAGGGCGACGAGGATGTCGTGCCCCTCGAAGTCACGCACCGGCACGGGGTCGCCGGCCTGCCACCCCGACCGCTCCACCGCGAACAGCTCGGCGGTCGGAGCACCGGGTCCCTGCTCCTCGAGGGCTCGGAACGCCGGGTGCTCGCGTCCGACGTGGTTGAAGACGCCGTCGAGCACCACGCGGATCCCGCGCTCGTGTGCCGCGGACACGAGCGCGGCGAGGTCCGACTCGTCGCCGAGCCGCGGATCGATCCGGAAGTGGTCCACCGTGTCGTAGCCGTGCGTCGAGGATGCGAAGACCGGGCCGAGCAGCAGCCCGTTCAGCCCGAGGTCCACCACGTGGTCGAGCCACGGCACGAGCCGCTGGAGGCGGTGGTCGACCGGGCGGTCGTCGACCGGGGTCGACGGACGGACCTCGGCACCGACCGCGCCGAACGGGTACACGTGCCACCACATCGCGTGCTCGACCCACGCGGGTTCGGCGGGACGGACGGGGGTGGTGTCGTCGGCGTTCACCGCTCCGATCGTGCCAGCCGAGCCTGGGCTGTGGGTGGTGTCGGACCGCAGGACGAGGATGGTGCCCATGGGACGAGCGATCAGGACCGCCGCGGACGCCTCGGCGTCGGAGCTGGCACACGCGGAACGCACCTGCGCGTCGTGTGGTCGGCGGATGCCGTCGTCTGCCTCCCCTGACGCGAAGTGGTGCTCGGCCGCCTGCCGCAAGCACGGCGTGGACGCTACCGACCGCGCCCTCGAACAGCGGATCGACGAACTGCTCGCCGCGCGCTCGCGGTCCTCGAGCATCTGCCCGTCCGAGGTCGCGCGGTCCCTCGAACCCGACGACTGGCGGCCCCTGATGGAACCCGCACGACGGGCAGCGCGTCGCATGGTCGCCCGGGGTGAGGTCGAGATCACCCAGAACGGGAGCGTCGTCGACCCGTCGACCGCGAAGGGCCCGATCCGGATCCGCCGCCCCCGGTAGGGAACACGTGTCGCGCGTGTACGTTGCACCACCACGATGACGAACACCACCGACCCGACCCCTGCCCGCCCCGGAGCCCTCGTCGTGGGGGCCAGCGGCATCACCGGCTCCGCCCTCGTCGACCACCTGCTCGACCTCGGGTGGGACGTGACCGCGCTCTCCCGACGTCCGCTCGCCCGCGACGGTGTGCGCACCGTCGCGGCCGACCTCCGCGACCCGGACTCCCTGACCGCGGCACTCTCGGACGAACGGCCGACGCACGTGTTCTTCACCGCGTGGCAGCGGCAGGAGACCGAGGCCGAGAACATCCGCGTCAACGGTGGGATGGTGCGCGACCTGCTCGCTGCCCTGGCCCACGCGCCGCTGGAGCACGTCGCCCTGGTCACCGGGCTCAAGCACTACCTCGGCCCGTTCGAGGCGTACGCCGCGGGCGAGATGCCGGACACGCCCTTCCACGAGGAGGAACCGCGGCTCGACACCCCGAACTTCTACTACGCGCAGGAGGACGAGCTCTTCGCCGCTGCCGAGCGCCAGGGGTTCACCTGGTCGGTGCACCGCTCGCACACGGTGATCGGCCACGCGGTCGGCAACGCCATGAACATGGGCCTCACCATCGCCGTGCAGGCCACCCTCGCGAAGGAGCTCGGCCTCGACTTCGTGTTCCCGGGCAGCGAGGCGCAGTGGAACGGCTTGACCGACATGACCGACGCCGGCATCCTCGCCGAGCACATGGTCTGGGCGGCCACCAGTCCCGAGGGTGCCGACGAGCCCTTCAACGTCGTGAACGGCGACGTCTTCCGGTGGCGGTGGATGTGGCCGCGGCTCGCCGCGCACCTGGGCGTCGACCCGGCGCGGGTGGTCGGGTACCAGGACCGTCCGCGGCCGCTCGAGGAGCAGATGACCCCGCACGAGGGTGCGTGGGCCGGCATCGCCGAGCGGTACGGACTGGCCGAACCGGACATCACGCGACTGGCGTCGTGGTGGCACACCGATGCCGACCTCGGCCGCGCCATGGAGGTCGTCACCGACATGGGCAAGAGCCGCGAGGCCGGGTTCACCGCGTTCCGACGGACCGAGCGGGCGTTCACCGACCTGTTCGACCGCTACCGCGCCGAGCGACTCGTCCCGTAGTCGTACCCCGGGCGAGCCGGTCGGGGTACACGAACCTCCGACCGGGCCGCGAGCCCGCGGGAGCGGCGTGGTTGTCTCGGTTCCACAGGCGCCGGGAACCCTCGGCGGTTCCCGGAGGAAGGAAGACACCATGTCGCTCGGAGACAAGGCCAAGGACGTCACGCAGAAGGTCGTCGGCAAGGTCGAGGAGGCCGTCGGCAAGAAGACCGACGACGCGGAGCTCACCCACCAGGGCCAGAAGGACCAGGTCATGGGCGAGGGTCGCCTCGACAAGGAGAAGGCCAAGGACGCGTTCGACGGCAAGTGATCGTCGACCACCGCTGACGCCCGTACCGCTCGTCGGTGCGGGCGTTCGCTGTGTCCGGCGCGGTCGTGTGCGCCGGTTCCGCCCGGCCGGGCCGGTTCAGAAGGCGTAGCGGATGCGGCAGGACGGCAGGTGTCCGGCGACGAGCTCGCGGAACCGCTCGACCAGCTGGCCCTTCAACCCGGACCGGTAGCGCACGTTGACGGCGCCGTTCTGCGACACCTTCTGCTCCTGCAGGTCCGGGCGCCAGAGCAGGTCCTCGGCCTTCGGGTGCCACCCGAGGTTGACCTCGTGCAGCGGCTGGTTGTGGGTCAGGAAGATCACCTCGGCCGCGAGCTGCGCCTTGGCCGCGGGGGACAGCACGTCGTCGACCCGTCGCAGCAACTCGGCCCAGTCGGACTCCCACGTCGGCGTGAGGATGACCGGCGAGAAGTTGAGGTGCACCTCGTACCCCGCGTCGACGAAGTCGTTCACGGCGGCGATGCGCTCGGCGATCGGGCTCGTGCGGATGTCGGTGACCTTCGCGGTCTCGTGGGGCATGAGCGAGAACCGGATGCGCGTGCGACCCATCGGGTCCCAGTCGAGCAGGTCGCGGTTGACGTACTTCGTCGCGAAGGACGCCTTGGCCGTGGGCGTCATCCGGAAGAGGTCGCAGAGGTCGCGCACGTTGTCGCTGATCATCGCGTCCACCGAGCAGTCGCTGTTCTCGCCGATGTCGTAGACCCAGGCGTCCGGATCGCACTGGTTCGGTTCGGTCTTCGGTCCCTGCTTCGCGATGTTCCGCGCGACGTGCTTGCTGATCTGCTCGATGTTCGCGAAGACCGTCACCGGGTTCGAGTAGCCCTTGCGTCGCGGCACGTAGCAGTAGGCGCACGCCATCGCGCAACCGTTCGCGGTCGAGGGGGCGATGAAGTCCGCGGAGCGCCCGTTCGGTCGGGTGACGAGCGACTTCTTGACGCCGAGCACGAGCGCCTCGGTCTTGATCCGGACCCAGCGCTGCACGTTCCGCTCGTCACCGTGCACCTCGGGGATGTTCCAGTGCGACGCCACCGGCACGATCTCGGCGTCGGGCCAACGCCCGAGCACCTCCTGTCCCCGCGGGAGTCCGAGGGCGGCGTCCTCGGCGTAGATCCGCTTGACGTCGAGCATGGGTCGCACGCGTGGTTCCGTCATCGACACCTGTCTACCGCCGACCACCGACGCTACGGGCTCCGCTGCTCGCCCAGCGCAGCACGGAGCAGGGGCAGGAGCGCGTGGCCGTCGCGACCGCGGACGACGGGGACGCCGGCGACGTCGGTCGCGTCGTCGACCACCGGGGCGTCGGGTGCGACCTGTCGGAGCGCGATCGCGTCGACCGATGCCGGGTGGGCGCGGGCGAACGTCTCGTAGAGCTCCGGGTCGTGCTCGCCGTCGTCGCCGACGAGGACCCAGGACACCTCGGGCAGGTCCTCGTGCAGGCGGACGAGCGAGGACCGCTTGTGCTCCTGGCCGTCCCGGAACCAGCGGGTCGGCTCGACGCCCCAGTCGGTCATGAGGACGGCGCCCGCCGGGAAGCCCTTCTTCCGCAGGAAGCGTGTCACGACCCCGGCGAAGTTCCAGGGACCGTTGCTGAGGTACACGACGGCGGCGCCCCGCTGACTCCGCGCCGCCTCGCGGACGAGCGCAGCCATGCCGGGCACCGCTTCGCGGGTCGAGCTCGTGCCGAACAGCGTCCGCCGCGCCGCCTGCAGTGGGTGGCCGATCCCGGTCACCCACACGGTGTCGTCGATGTCGCACACGACGCCGTGCCCACCGGTGACGACGTGGACCGGGACGCGGACCGGGACCCGTCGGCCGACGGACAGCCTCGCGTCGACCGGACCGTCACCGAGTGCTGCGTGCACGGGCACGGTGACGTCCACCAGGCCTGCTGGATCACTCGCCACGACCGTGGTCGTGCCGGCGAACTCGACACGGACCTCCGTGTCCGGGCACTCCAGGGTCAGCAGGCGCCGCCACGCAGCGATGCCACGACGGGCAGCGGGGTCGACCCCGGCCGGAGCGAGCACCACGCGGGCGAGGACTCGGGCACCCTCGGGGCTCGCGTACCCGGAGTACGGCAGGAGCGCGGGCCGCCACCCGACGCGCTCGGCCACGGCGGAGAGTGCCCGACGGAGCGTCGTCTCCGCCCCGTACGCGATCGAGACGGCCCCCTGTCGGACCGAGCGCGGGACGCGGAGGAGGGGAGCCACCGATCCACCCTACGCACGGACGACGGTGCAGACTCGGGAGCATGACCGCCGAGCCCGACGACCACTTCTTCGTCGTCGACGGCCGACGGTGGCGCCGCACCGACCCCGCGCTGCCCGAGGAGCTCGCCGCCGCACTCCGCTCGCACCTGGGCCGCGGACGCAGCGCCGTGCGGACCGCGAAGCTTGTGGGCGACGACGAGGCCCTCGCGGCGGCCCGGCACCGCAACGGCCTGGCGAAGCACGGGCTCGGCGAGCGCGGCCCCGAGTGGTGGACCCGACCCGAGGCCGACCGCATCGCCGACGCCGAGCGCGCCTTGGCCGACCTCGACGCCCTCGACGCCTGAGTCCGCCCGATCCTTCCCAGAACACCCGCGGTGGGAAGCGAGAACGGGCGTACCTGGTCGATCCGTCCGATCAGGTACGCCCGTTCTCACCAGGTACGTCCGGAAGTGCCCGGCGCCCGAACACGCGCCCGCGCTACGCCTCGGTGTGGCCCAGGTCGGGCTCGAGGAGCATGCAGACCGAACGGGACGCCGACGCGTGCAGCTCGAACACGACGACCTCGTTCCGACCGGTACGGAGCACCGGTCCCGGGACGGCCAGGGTCTTCTGGGGTCCCCGCGACCAGTACCGTCCGAGGCAGAAGCCGTTCACCCACGCGACGCCCTTCCGGAAGCCGTCGAGGGACAGGTACCGGTCCTCGGTGGACGTCAGGTCGAACGACCCCGCGGCGAGCACCGGGCCTGCGAGCACGTCGCCGTCGGACGTCTCCAGCGCGGCGAGCTGGTCGAGCGCGGCCGGGGCGATCGGGTCGAGCGCGAGCGGGGACGCCGACCAGCGGGCGAGCGGCACGCCGTCGACCGCCACTCCCCCGATCAGGCCCTTCGGCTCGCCGATGCGCGGCCCGTAGTCGACGCGCCCCTGGTCCTCGACGAGGAGCTCCAGCGTGCCGGTGACCGGCGGGAGCGCGATCGCACGGTCGTGGTGCTCGCGTTCCAGGACGCCGACGACGACACCGTCCACGGACACGACCGCCCGGTCGCGGACCTCGGTGCCGACGGTCAGGACGCCGCCGTCGGGCAGGTCCACCTCGGTCCGGTACAGCACGAAGCCGCTGGCTGCGCCGAGGGCGTCGAAGGTCGGCGGCTCGTCGTGCGTGGACCACGCCGTCAGGGCGGGCAGCAGGGCGCGCAGGGGTGCGACGCGGTCGAGCCGGACGGCGACGTCCGCGGCGGGCGCGGGGCGGGCCTCCAGGCCGTCACCCGACGCGACAGAGGCACCCGACGCCACGGACGCGCCCGAGGCGACGGACGCGTCCGGCTCGCCCAGCACACCCGACCCGCCGGGCTGCATCGACGCCGGCAGCGGCGGCACCGGCGCGTACCGCTCGATCACCGACCGGAAGGCGTGGAACTTGGCCGTGGGCCGCCCGGCCTCGTCGAGGGGCGCGTCGTAGTCGTACGACGTCGCGATCGGCCGGTACACGCCCTTGTCGTTCGCGCCGTTCGTGAAGCCGAAGTTCGTGCCACCGTGGAACATGTAGACGTTCACCGAGCCGCCGGCGGCGAGCAGGTCGTCGAGGTCCGACGCCGAGGCCGACGCCGGCGTGGTGTGGTGGTGCTCGCCCCAGCTGTCGAACCAGCCGTCCCAGAACTCCGAGCACATGAGCGGGCCGGTCGGCTGCGCCTGGCGGAGCCGCGCCAGGCGTTCCTTCGAGCGGGACCCGAACGACCCGGTCTTGTGCAGCGAGGGCAGCGAGCCGTCCTCGAGCATGGTGTCCATCGGCTGGTCGACGCTCGTGAACGGGACGGTCAGCCCGACGTCGCGGTGCATCTGCTCGAGCGCGCGCAGGTACGACGCGTCCGAACCGTACGCGCCGTACTCGTTCTCGACCTGCACGAGCACGATCGGCCCGCCCTGGTCGATCTGCCGCGGCACGAGGACCGGTGCGAGCTGCTCGAGGTAGTCGCGGACGGCGGCCAGGAACCCGGGCTCGTTCCGCCGGACCCCGACGGTGCCGTCGGCGAAGAGCCAGTACGGCAGACCTCCGTTCGACCACTCGGCGCAGATGTAGGGCCCGGGTCGGACGATGGCGTGCATGCCCTCGGCGGCGACCAGGTCGAGGAAGCGGCCGAGGTCGAGTCCGCCCTCGAGGCTGAAGGTCCCCGGCTGCGGCGCGTGGGCGTTCCAGGCGACGTACGTCTCGATGGTGTTCAGGCCCATCAGCCGCGCTTTGCGGATCCGGTCCTGCCAGAGATCCGGGTGCACGCGGAAGTAGTGGATCGCGCCGGACAGGACCCGGTGCGGCTCGCCGTCGAGCAGGAAGTCGGAGTCGCCGATGGCGAAGCGCATGGTGTGTCTCTCTCGTACGACGGGGCCGTGCGGACGTGGTGTCCGCACGGCCCCGGGGTGTGGGGAACGCGGGTGTTACTTGCTCTCGACCGTGAAGCCCTGGTCCTTGCCGTACTTCACGAGGACCTTCTGCCAGGCCTCGAGACCGCTCTCGAGCGAGGTGCCGTTCTGGTACGCCTGGCCGACGGTGTCGGCGTAGACGCTGTTCGCGTACACCTGGTACGGCAGGTAGGTGAAGTCGTTCGCCGAGGTCTTCGAGGCGTCGACGAGGACCTTGTTGATGTCCTGGCCGCCGAAGTACTCCGGCTTCTCGTCCAGGAACGAGGTCGACTCGAGGTCGGCGGTGGTCGACGGGAAGCCGCCGGACTGCATGAAGACCTTCGTGGACTCCTCCGACGAGTTCAGCCACTTGAGGAAGCCGGCGGCGAGGGCCGGGTTCTTCGACTGCTTCATGACGACCTCGGAGCTGCCGCCGTTGCTGGCCGTCTGGGCCTTGCCGCCGTCGTAGGTCGGCATCGGGGCGACGCGCCAGTCACCCTTGGCGTCCGGCACGCTGGCCATCAGGTTGCCGGGCATCCAGGCGCCGGTGACCATCGTGGCGATCTCGCCGTTTCCGAGCTGCTTGTACCAGTCGTCGGTCCACCCGGTGGTCTTCGACAGCAGGCCCTGCTCGACGAGCTGGTCCCAGGTCTTCGCCCACTTCTGCGAGCCGGCGTCGTGCAGGTCGATGGTGATCTTGTCGCCGTCGGTCGTGAACGGGGTGCCACCGGCCTGGGCGATCATGCTCGTGGTGAAGCCGGCGTCGCCGGAGTCCGCCGCGATGTACTTCGACGGGTCCGCCTCGTGCAGCTTCTTGGCCGCCGCGATGTACTCGTCCCACGTCGACGGCACCTCGATGCCGTACTCGTCGAAGACCTTCTTGTTGTAGAACAGCGCCATGGGGCCCGAGTCCTGCGGCAGGCCGTAGACCTTGCCGTCCATCGCGACGTTGCTCCAGGTGCCCTTCGAGAACTTGCTCTCGAGGTCGCCGAACCCGTACGACGACAGGTCGACGAGCGAGTCGGACAGCGCGAACTGCGGCAGCGCGTAGTACTCGACCTGGGCGACGTCGGGCGCACCCGAGCCGGCCTTGATCGTGTTCTGCAGCTTGGTGTACTGGTCGGCGCCGGTGCCGGCGTTGACGAGCTTCACCTTCACCTTCGGGTACTGCTTCTCGAAGGCGGCGACCTGGTCCTTGGCCGAGGGGGTCCAGGACCAGTAGGTCAGCGTGCCGCCGTCCTTCAGGGCCTTGTCGATGTCGTCGGCCGAGCCGCCGGCGGAGCTGCCGGAGGCGCAGGCGGTCATCGCGATGGCGGCGGTGACGCCGATGGCGAGGGCGCTGAGCCCGCGCCGGAGACGCTTGTTCATGGGTTGCCTTCCACTTCTTCGTGATCTGGGGCTGGGTGGTGCTGCTGTGTGCCGGTCGAGAGGCGCGTGGCGGGCTGCCGCGTGCCTCCTGTCCGGTGGGTCAGGCCTTGACGGACCCGGCCGCGAGGCCGGACTGCCAGAAGCGCTGGAGGAAGAGGAACGCGACCACGATCGGGATGATCGTGAGGAGCGATCCGGTGACGACGAGGTTGTAGATCGGCTGTGCGCCGGAGCCGGTGGCCTGCGCGTTCCACTGGTTGAGGCCGACCGTGAGGGGGTACCACTTCGGGTCGCTGAGCATGATGAGCGGCAGGAAGTAGTTGTTCCAGGTGGCGACGACCGCGAACAGCAGGACGGTGACGACGCCGGGGGTGAGGAGCTTCAGCGCGATGGTGAAGAAGATCCGGAACTCGCCGGCGCCGTCCATGCGGGCGGCCTCGATGAGCTCGGTCGGGATCGCGTCGATCGCGTAGGTCCAGATGAGGTACATGCCGAACGGGCTGATGAGCGACGGCAGGATGATCGCCCACGGGGTGTTCGTCAGGCCGAACTGCGAGAAGAGCAGGAAGGTCGGGACGGCGAGGGCGGTGCCGGGGACGGCGATCGCACCGAGGACGACCGCGAATACCGCGCGGCGGCCGGGGAACTGGAACTTCGCCATGCCGTAGCCGGCGACCGTGGCGAGCAGGGTCGCGCCACCGGCACCGACGACCACGTACAGCAGCGTGTTGCCGAGCCACTGCATGAAGATGCCGTCGTTGTAGGTGAGCGTGTCGACGATGTTCTGCCACAGGTTGAAGTCGCCTCCGAACCACAGGCCGAACGTCGACAGCAGCGACGCCTGGGTCTTCGTGCTGTTCACCAGCAGGTAGAACAGCGGGGCGAACGAGTAGACGACGAAGACGACCATCACGGCGGTCAGGAGTCCGGAGCGCTTGACCTTGCGTCCGTCGACGGGCTTGCCGGCACGGCGCGGCCGGGAGGCACGGGTCGCGCGGTCGCGCGGGTCGCGCTGGGTGGTGGTCGCCTCGGTGACCGTGGCCGGTCCGGTCCCGCCGGCGGGGCCGGTCGCGGGGTGCTGCAGGGTGCTCATCGGTTCTCCTGGCGGGTTCCGCGGACCTGGACGACGTAGGCGATCACGGCGGTGATGACGCCCATGACGATGGCGACGGTGGCGGAGTAGTTGAACTGCTGGCCGCTGAAGGACAGCGAGTAGGCGTACATGTTCGGGGTGAAGGCGCTGCCGATGACGTTCGGGGCGAGGGTCTTCAGCAGGTTCGGCTCGTTGAAGAGCTGGAAGCTGCCGATGATCGAGAAGATCGTGGCGATGACCATCGGGCCGCGCAGGGCGGGCAGCTTGATCGAGAAGACGGTGCGCAGCGGGCCGGCACCGTCGAGCTCGGCGGCCTCGTAGAGCTCACCGGGGACGACGCGGAGCGCCGCGTAGAAGATCAGCATGTTGTAGCCGAGGAACTCCCACGTGACCACGTTGCCGATGGACGTGAGGACCCAGGTCGGGCTGAACGGCTGGAGCAGGTCGATGCCGAGCGCGCTGTTCGCGGCGCCGGTGAGGCCGAACTGGTTGCCGTAGATGAAGCCCCAGATGAGGGCCGCGACGACGCCCGGCACCGCGTAGGGCAGGAACACCGCGATGCGGAAGAACCCGGTACCCCAGAGCCGAGCGCTGTCGAGTGCGAGGGCTGCGACGAGGGCGAGGCCGAGCATGATCGGGACCTGCACGACGAGGAACAGCGCGACGCGGCCGAGGCCCGACCAGAACTGCGCGTCCTGGAACAGCTGCACGTAGTTGGCGAACCAGACGAACTGGTTGCCGCCGATGAGCTGGTCGCGGAACAGGCTGAGCCAGAGCGCGTACCCGATCGGCACGATGAGCATCGCCACGAGGACGACGACGAAGGGGCCGACGAACAGCCAGCCGGTGTACCGCCCCCGGACCTTCGGGCGGCGAGCGGACGGCCGCGTCGGCGGTGCCGCCTCGGCCGGGCGCGCTGCGAGCGTGCTCATGTGACTCCCTTGTCTGCTGCGTTCGGGTTCCGGACCGTGCGCCTGTCGGTGCGTTCGGGTCGTGCCCTGCCTGCGCTGGCACCGTTCCGGAGGACGTCGATGTTGACGTCAACATCGAACGACGCCACCGTAGCATGGCAACGTCAACATGCACTAGCGTTCGAGGACGTCGAACGGAGGGAACAGCGTTGTCGACCGATCTGACCGCACCGCGCCGCGCACCGTCGATGGCCGCCGTGGCCGATGCCGCCGGCGTCTCGATGCAGACCGTGTCGCGGGTCGCTCGGGGGTTCGACAACGTCAGCCCGGACACGCGCGACCGGGTCCAGCGCGCCATGGACGACCTGGGCTACCGGCCGAACCGCGCGGCGCGGGCACTGCGCTCCGGGCGCTTCCGGACCATCGGCGTGATCATGTTCACGCTCGCCTCGTTCGGCAACATGCGCACGCTCGAGGCCATCTCCGCGGCGGCGGCGGCAGCAGACTTCACCATCACCCTGCTGCCGATGGCGTCGCGCACCGGCGAGGGTGTCCGCACCGCACTCTCGCGGCTGCACGAGCAGGCGGTCGACGGCGTCGTCATCGTCATCGAGTCGCACATCATCGACACCGCCGAGGTCGTGCTGCCGAGCGGTGTCCCGCTCGTGGTGGTCGACTCGACGGGCACGACCGACCGTCCCTCGATCGACATCGACCAGGCCGAGGGTGCGCGGCTCGCCACGCAGCACCTGCTCAACCTCGGGCACGAGACCGTCTGGCACGTCGCCGGGCCCTCGGCCTCGTACTCCGCCGAGCGCCGACTGTCCGCGTGGCGGGAGACACTGGAACGCGCGGGTCGCGCCGTCCCACCGGTCTTCCCCGGCGGGTGGTCCACGGCCGACGGGCACCGCGCCGGACTGGAGATCGCGGCGCGCCCAGAGATCACCGCCGTCTTCGCGGTGAACGACCAGACCGCGCTCGGCGTGCTCCGGGCCGCGCACGAGGCCGGTCGGGCCGTGCCGGGGAGCCTGAGCGTCGTGGGCTTCGACGACTTCCCCGAGTCGGAGTCGTTCTGGCCGCCGCTCACCACCGTGCACCAGTCCTTCGACGAGGTCGGGCGCCGTGCGGTCGCGACGCTGCTCGCGCAGATCGAGGGCGACGCCGTCCGGACCTCGACCGATCTCGTGCCGGTCCAGCTCGTCGAACGGGCCAGTACCGCACCGCCGCCCGCCTGAGGCGCGGCACGTCCGGCGTCAGCGACCAGCAGCCGACGGCGCAGCGTCGGTCGGCGGGATCACCACCCGCCGGTCGGTCACCGCGCGCGCGGCGTCCTGCAGCAGCACGTTGTTCGCACGGGCCCACCGACGCAGGAGCGAGAACGCCACGTCCGGGTCGACCTGGTGCGTGTTGGCGAGGAACCCCTTGGCCTGTTCGATCGCGACGCGGCTGTCCAGGGCGCGTCGGAGCTGTTCCTGCGTCCGCGCTGCCTGGTCGGTGCTGCGCTGCTGCAGGATCGAGATCGTCGCGACGTCGGTGAGGGCCCGCACCGCGGCGAGGTCACGCTCTGCCAGCGCTCCCGGCGCGGACCGGAACAGGTTCATCGACCCGAGGACGACGTCGCGGGACCGCAGCGGGATCGAGTGCACCGACGCGAAGCCGGCGGCCTCCGCAGCCACTGCGAACGACGGCCAGCGCATGCGCAGCTCGTCGACGGACTCCGCGTGTCGGGACTCGCCGTCGGCGTACGCCTCGACGCACGGGCCCTCACCGGCCTCGAGCTGCATGAGCTCCAGGAGCGCCGTCCGCGTGCTCGTGGCCGCGACCACCTCGAGCTCCCGGTCCTGGTTCGCCAGGGTGATGCCCGCGGCGTCGAGCTCGAACGTCCCGGCGATCTCGTCGACGAGCGTCTGGAGCATCTCCACGACGTCGTAGTCCCCGACGAGCGTCCGCGTCGCGACCAGGAACGCGTCGATGAGTCGCCGTTCCCGGTCCTGCTCCATCTCGGCCCTCTCCGAGCCGTCGGTCGTCCGGACCGGCTGACCCGCTCCGACCCTACTCGGCAACGGTGCACGGGGGCGCCTCGCCGCTCGCACCCGATCGGGGCCGTCGACACGGCCCGCGTCCAGCGGCCCGTCCACCCGGACGGACGCGTGCGGTGTTGCCAGGCCCGGCACCGAGCCCGTAGCGTGGTGGGGCTGCCCCAGACCCCGGCCGCGTCACGTCCGTGTCGTCGAGTCCTCCAGGGGTGCCGCAGTGACCAGCAGTTCCGTGATCCGTCCCGCAGTCGCGGACAGAGTGGCCACGCAGACGGCGGCCGTGCCGACGGTGGCAGTCGGAACGCCGGCAGTCCGAACGCCAGCAGTCCGAACGCCGGCCGTGCCCTCGCCGGTCCCCGCGGCCGCCGACGCTCGCCGGGCCGTACGGCTCGAGGCGGTCGGATGCGACCCGGACGGAGCGATCACCGACATCGCCGGCCTGTACGCGGGACGCGAATGGGCAGCCCACGCCACCGAGGGGACGTTCGACTACCGGTACACCGCGCTCGGCGACGAGGACGTGACACTCCGACGGTCCCGCATCACCGGGCAGATCCGGGGCTCGATCCCCGGGACGGACGACTACGTGCTGCAGTGGATCACCGAGGGCGAGGGGGTCCCGGACACCCGCCGCGACCGGGTGGCACTGACCCGCGGGATCCCGATGCTGTTCCCCACCGACCGAGAGTTCGTCTTCGAGTACCGCGACTACGACCAGCGGCTCGTGCACCTCTCGCGACGCCTCGTCGCCGACGTCGCCGTCGAGCGCTACCACGCGGCGCCGGGCGCCGACCTCGCGCTCGACCACCTCCGCCCCCTCGACCCCGCTGCGGTCACCCGTTGGCGCCAGCAGACCGCCGTGCTGGTGGGCGAACTGCGTCGGGGCGTGGGCACCCTGCTGTGGCAGACGGTCACGAGGCGGACGGCCGCGATGTTCCTCGACCTCTACCCACCGACGGTCCCGGTGCTGCCGCCGGCGGCACTCCTGCCGAGGCGGGCCCGGCTGCGGGCCGCGATCGAGTACGTCCACGCGCACGCGCACGCGCCGATCACCGTGTCGGACATCGCGGGCGCCGCCGGGCTCAGCGTCCGCGCCCTCCAGGAGACCTTCCAGCGCAACATCGGTCGCACGCCGATGACCTACCTGCTCGAGGTGCGGCTCGAGCAGGTCCGGACCGATCTCCTCCGGGCCGACCCGGCGACCACGACCGTGCAGCAGGTGGCGCGACGGTGGGGCTTCTCCCACCTCGGCCGCTTCTCCGGCACCTACGTCTCGGCGTACGGCGAGTACCCGAAGCAAACCCTGCGTCGTTGACCCCAGGGAGCCGGGCGCAGACTGAGGCGATGACCACCTTCAGCGCAGTCACCGTGCTCGGCGCCGGCGTCCTCGGCACGCAGATCGCCCTCCAGACCGCCCGGCACGGCATCCCGGTCGTCGTGTACGACATCAGCGAGGACGCCGTCGCCGCCGGTCGCGAGCGGCTCGCCGGCATCGTCGAGCAGTACCTGGGCGACGTCGGCGAGGACGAGCGTCCCGCCGCCGACGCAGCCGTCGCGCGCATCTCCTTCGCGACCGACCTCGCCCGGGCCGTCGCGGACGCGGACCTCGTCGTCGAGGCCGTCCCGGAGCGCCTCGAGACCAAGCGCGAGGTGTACGCCCGGCTCGCCGAGGTCGCCCCGGCGGACACCGTCTTCGCGACCAACTCGTCGACCCTGCTGCCGAGCGCGATCGCGGACGCCACGGGGCGCCCGGACCGCTTCCTCGCCCTGCACTTCGCCAACCACGTCTGGCGGCAGAACACCGCCGAGGTGATGGGGACCGAGCAGACCGACCCCGCGGTGTTCGAGCGCGTCGCGACCTTCGCCGAGGAGATCGGGATGGTGCCGATCCGCCTGCACAAGGAGCAGCCGGGGTACGTGCTCAACTCGCTGCTCGTCCCGTTCCTCGACGCCGCCGCGGGCCTCGTGCTCCGCGGGGTGGCCGACCCGGAGACGGTCGACACGACCTGGCGGATCGGCACCGGCGCCCCGGTCGGCCCCTTCCAGATCTACGACGTCGTCGGACTGCGGACCGCACACGCGATCGCGAGCGCCTCCCCCGAGCCGGGCGCACAGGCGTGGGCGGCGTACCTGCAGTCCGAGTACCTCGACCACGGCAAGTACGGCGTCGAGTCGGGTGAGGGCTTCTACCGCTACCGCTGACGCGAGCACGCCGCTGACGCGAGCACGCCGCTGACGCGAGCACGCCGCTGACCTGAGCACCCCTAGGATCTCGGGATGGAACTCGTCGCCCCCCTCCCCCGAGTACTTCCCGTCCTTCCGTCGTGCCCTGCAGGAGTGGGGCGGCGCGCACCAGGACGGTGCCGGGATCCGCGACGCCGCTGCACTGCAGGCCCGAGCGGGCTTCGAGCACTGGGTCGAGCAGCTGCTCGCCGAGGAGACCGTCCCCGCCAGCCCCGGACACGTCACCTGCACCTACCGCTGGATCGTCGAGGGCGACGAGTACCTCGGCAGCATCGCCCTCCGGCACGAGCTGAACGACTTCCTCCGCTCGTACGGTGGGCACGTCGGGTACGGCGTCCGTCCGTCGGCCCGGGGGCGGGGCCTGGCGTCCGCTGCACTCGCCCAGGTCGTCGCGCTCGCGGCCGAGCGCGGGCTGCCCGAGGTGATGCTGACCTGCGACGCGACGAACCCCGCGTCGCGTCGGGTCATCGAGCACGCCGGCGGCCGGTACGAGCGCAGCGTGGTCGACCCGGACGGGCACACCCTGCTCCACCACTGGATCCGTACGGGTGCGCACGCGCAGACCGACGTCTCCGCGGTGGACATCGTCGGCGGCCCCGAACCGCTGACCGTCGGACTGCACGACCACGACCCCGCCTGGTCCGCCCGCTACGCGGAGCACCGCGCACGGATCGCCGCGGCCCTGTCCGGGCAGCACGTCACGATCGAGCACATCGGGTCGACGTCCGTGCCGGGCCTCGCCGCGAAGCCGATCGTCGACGTGGCGGTGGCCGTGCCGGACGTCACCGACGAATCCGCGTACCTCGCCCCGCTGCTCGACGCCGGGTACGAGCTCCGGGTGCGGGAGCCGGGCCACCGGCTCGTCCGCACGCCCGAGCGGGACGCCCACGTGCACGTCTACGAGCACGGCGCCCCGGAACTCGACGCCTACCTGCTGCTCCGCGACCAGCTCCGCCGCGACGACACCGACCGGCAGCGGTACGAGGACACGAAGCGTGCGCTCATGGAGCAGTCGTGGGAGGACACGAACGCGTACGCCGACGCCAAGTCCGCCGTGATCGCGGACATCACGGCCCGTGCCCGTGCCGCGGCAGTGCGGGTCCGGCCGGTCCGATCGACGGACGCCGAGGCCTGGCAGGCCCTGTACGCCGGCTACCGCGCCTTCTACCGTCTGCCCGAGGACGCCGAGGCGGTCCGCACCACCTGGCGCTGGGTGTCGACGGGTGCGCACGGGCTGAGCGGCCTGGTCGCCGAGGACGCCGACGGCCGCCTGCTCGGACTCGCCGACCTCCGGCGGTTCGCCCGTCCGTCGTCGGCCACGACCGGGCTGTACCTCGACGACCTGTTCACGGCGCCCGACGCCCGGGGCCGCGGCGTCGCGACCGCGCTGCTCCACGAGGCCGCCGCCACCGCTGCCGCCGAGGGCGCGAGCGTCATCCGGTGGATCACCGCCGAGGACAACGCGACCGCGCGGGCGGTGTACGACCGCGTCGCGGAGGCGACGCCGTGGGTCACCTACGACATGCGGCCGTCCGCGGACTGACCCGCCGGCGGACGGGAGGCGCGCGACCGGACCGTGACGCGCCTCCCGTCCGGTGCGTCCCGGGTCGGGATGCGCGCTGCCGGGCCGCTGGGTGCCGCCCGTCCGGGAACGGCCACCGGACGCCGACAGGGGCCGGACACGAGCGAAGGGCACCGGTCCGCTCGCGCGGGCCGGTGCCCTCCGTGCTCACTCGACGCTCACCGGAGCGCTCGCCGAGGCGTTCGTGCGCCGACCGCGGTCGGCGGCGGCTCAGCCGATCGACACCGCGGTCCAGGAGACCGGCGGCAGCTCGATCGTGATCGTGTCGCCCTCGCGGCGGACGGTCTCGTTCGTGCGGAGGCCGACGCGCTCGCGGTCAGCGAGGTCGTTGACGGCGTGCACGTCGTCGTCCCAGATGCCCTCGGCGCGGACGTCGCCCTCGGCGCCGATGCCCGCGAGGTCGATCGTCACCGTGGTGGTCTCGGTCTGGTGGCGGTTCACCAGGAACACCGCGGCCTTGCCGTCCTCGACCGTGGCGGCCGAGTCCACGACCGGCACCTCGCCGTACTTGCCGCCGTCGACCGTGTCGCCGGAGGCCTTGACCTGCAGCGACGTGCCGTTCGCGAGCGTCGACGTGACCGAGAACGGGAAGAACGTCGTCTGGCGCCAGGCCGGACCGCCCGGCTCGGTCATGATCGGCCCGATGACGTTGACGAGCTGGGCGATGCTCGCCGAGGCCACACGGTCCGCGTGACGGAGCAGCGAGATGAGCAGCCCGCCCACGACGACGGCGTCCGCCACCGTGTAGACGTCCTCGAGCAGTCGCGGCGCCACCGGCCAGTCCTGCAGCTCGAACGTCTTCTGCTGCTCGTTCCACTTGCTGAGCGACCAGACGTTCCACTCGTCGAACGAGATGTCGATCCGCTTGTCCGACTTCTTGTGCGCCTTGACGTGGTCGGCGGCGGTGGTGACGGTGTCGATGAAGTGGTCCATGTTCACGCCCGAGGCGAGGAACGAGGTCAGGTCGCCCTCCTCCTCGTAGTAGGCGTGGGCGGAGATGTAGTCGACGTCGTCGTAGGCGTGCTCGAGGACGGTGCGCTCCCACTCGCCGAACGTCGGCATCGAGGCGCCGGAGGAACCGCACGCGACGAGCTCGAGGTCGGGCTGGATCTGGCGCATGGCCTTCGCGGTCATCGCGGCGAGCTTGCCGTAGTCCTCCGCGTTCTTGTGGCCGAGCTGCCACGGGCCGTCCATCTCGTTGCCGAGGCACCACATCTTGATCGCGAACGGCTCCTGGCGGCCGTTCGAGCGGCGGTACTCGCTGAGCGCGGTACCGGCGTCGATGTTCGCGTACTCGAGGAGCTCGATGGCCTCCTGCGTGCCGCGGGTACCCAGGTTGACGGCGAGCATGAGCTCGGAGTCGACCGCGTCGAGCCAGTGCTGGAACTCGTGCAGGCCGACCTCGTTGGTCTCGGTCGAGTGCCAGGCGAGGTCGAGGCGACGGGGGCGCTGCTCGACGGGCCCGACGCCGTCCTCCCACTTGTAGCCGGAGACGAAGTTGCCGCCGGGGTAGCGGATCGCCGAGACGTTCAGCTCCTTGACGAGGTCGATGACGTCCTTGCGGAAGCCGTGCTCGTCAGCGGTCTCGTGGGCGGGCTCGTGGATGCCGTCGTAGACGTGGCGTCCGAGGTGCTCGACGAACCCACCGAACAGGCGACGGCGCACCGGCCCCACGGTGAACGCGGCGTCGAGGACGAGGTGTGTGCGGGGCATGGATCTCCTTCGATCTGCTGGGGGCTCGCTGTGCGACGTGATCGGCCCGGTACGAAAGTGAGCGCTCACGTCTCGTTGAACGCTAGCGGGTCCGGCCCGGATGGGGAAGCGGCGGCGCGCCCGCGTCGTGACGTTCACGAAAGGGGTGGCGCACCCCCGACCGTGCCGCTACTGTGAGCGCTCACGGAGCAACGACCGCTCCGCTCGGCCCGTCCCGATGGAGTGATGCCATGCCGATCCGACCAGCCGTACCCACCCCGCAGTCCCGCGGCGGTGCCTTCACCCGCAGGACACTGCTCGCCGGTGCAGCCGCCGGCGCCGCGGTCCTCCCCCTCGCGGCGTGCTCGAGCCCGCTCGCCGCCGGTGTCGCCGGTGCCCCGCTCAACCCCGAGACCCTCGTCTTCTGGAACCTGTTCGGCGGTGGTGACGGCGTCCGCATGCAGACGATGGAGGCCGGCTACGCGAAGCAGCACGGCGGTCCGTCCTCCCTGCAGGCGACGACCTTCGCCTGGGGCAACCCGTACTACTCGAAGGTCACACTGGCGACCGTCGGGAACAAGCCGCCGGACGTCGCGATCGCCCACCTGACCCGCGCGAAGCCGCTCTGGGACGGCGACCTGCTCGACCCGATCACCGAGGACGACCTGGCCAGCGTCGGCCTGAGCGCGAGCGACTTCAACCAGAAGGCGTGGACCGCGCAGAAGACCGACGGCAAGAACATCTGCATCCCGCTCGACACGCATCCCTTCGTGCTCTTCTACAACGTTGACGTGTGCCAGAAGGCGGGGCTGATCGACGCCGACGGCAAGCTCAAGGACCTGAACGGCCTCGAGAACTTCGAAGCCGCCCTCGCCGCGGTCGCGAAGGTCACCGGCGGCACCGCGCTCAACGTCGCGAACGTCAGCGAGGTCGCGACCCCGTGGCGCTTCTTCTGGACGATGTACAACCAGATCAACGGGGCGACGCCGTTCATCAGCGACGGCGGCGCGAAGCTCACGGTGAACGAGGACGCGTACACGAAGGTCACCGAAACGACCCAGAAGTGGGTCGAGGCTGGCTGGCTGAACAAGGGCCTCGACTACGCGACCGCGCAGACACTGATGTTCACCGGCAAGGCCGGCTTCTTCATGCAGGGCGAGTGGGAGATCAGCACCGCCCAGTCGATCAAGGGGCTGAAGTTCGGCATGGTGCCGATCCCGCAGCTGTTCGACAAGCCGGCGACGCAGGCCGACTCGCACACCTTCATCCTGCCGCGGAAGGACCGGACGCCCGAGCAGCGCAAGGCCCACATGCTCTTCATCAAGCAGATGCTCGAGCAGAGCCTGACCTGGGCCGAGGGTGGCCACGTCCCCGCGTACATGCCGACGTTCGACAGCACGCAGTTCAAGGAGCTCACCCCGCAGTCGAACTACGCCTCGGCCGCGGAGACCGCGGTCTTCGACGACCCCGCCTGGTACGGCGGGTCCGGTTCGACCTTCGAGAACACCGTCGGGGCCCAGCTCGCGCTGGTGCAGCAGGGCAGCAGCTCCCCCGCCCAGGCGCTCTCGGCGATCAAGGACCAGCTGTCCACCTACCTCAACACCCCGAGCCCGCTGTGACCGGGCACGCCACCCCGACGTCCGTAGTGAACACCGCACGAGAGGCACGATGACGTGACCGCTGCACCAGTTCTCACCCGACCCACGGACGCTGCCGCGATCACCCGTGGCACGCGCTCCCGCGTGAACTCCACCAACCGGGGACAGGGCCGCTCCGGCTGGCTCTTCCTCGCGCCCTTCGGCCTGTTCTACGTGGCCTTCCTGCTCGGCCCGACGGTCTGGATGCTCGTCACGAGCTTCTTCAACACCTCGACCGTGCGCACCGGCCTCGGCAGCTTCGCGGGCTTCGCGAACTACGCGGAGATGCTCGGACGCGCCGACTTCTGGTCGTCGCTCTGGCACACCCTGCAGTTCACGCTCTACACGACCCCGCCGCTGGTCATCCTGGCCTTCGTCTTCGCCGTGCTGACGAACCGCATGAACCGCGGGCAGTGGTTCTTCCGTCTGGCGTTCTTCCTGCCGTTCATCCTGCCGTCGGCGACGATCTCGCTCATCTGGGTGTTCATCTTCACGCCGGCGACCGGTCTGTTCGCGTCGATCCAGCAGGCGATCGGCCTCACCCCCGGGGCCGGCGTGCTGGCGAGCCCGAACACGGCCATGATCGGCGTCGCCATCGCCACGGTCTGGTGGACCCTCGGCTTCAACTTCGTGCTGTACCTGGCCGGTCTGCAGGAGATCCCCCGCGAGCTGTACGAGGCCGCCGCCGTCGACGGCGCCTCGAACTGGCAGCAGATCAAGTCGATCACGCTCCCGCTGCTCGGCCGCACGACCACCCTGGTGATCCTGCTGCAGATCATCGCGTCGCTGAAGATCTTCGACCAGGTGTACCTGATGACGAACGGCGGCCCGGGTATCTCGACCCAGGTCTCGCTGCAGCTCATCACCGGTGTCGGCTTCACCGACAACCGACTCGGCGCAGCATCCGCCGCGTCGGTGCTCCTGTTCATCGTGATCGTCGCGATCGCGGTCATCCGGCAGCTCGTCGAGCGCGCTGCCGCCAAGCGAGAGATCGGGGCCTGACATGACCGCCACCGAGAGCATCACCACGTCGCGCCCGCGGAAGCTGCGTCCGGGCGTCTCGGCCGCCGCTCCCGCCAACGCCGCGAAGATCGGCGTCTCCGGCAAGGGCTTCAACATCGCCGCCGCGATCATCCTCACGGTGTTCGCGATCATCTGGTTGATCCCGAGCCTGTTCGCGCTGAAGACGTCGCTGTCCGACAACGGCGTCGCCGCGCTCGGCGCGAACGCGATCCTGTCGAACTGGAACCCGACGCTGTACTCCTACTCGACCCTGTTCCGGTCGGGCGACATCTGGAACTGGTACCTCGCGAGCGGCGTGACGAGCCTGGTCACGACGGCGCTGACGGTGCTCTTCGCCTCGATGGCGGCGTTCGCGCTGTCCCGCCTGGCGTTCCGCGGTCGGAACGTCGCGTTCCTGCTCATCATCCTCGGCATCATGATCCCGACGCAGGTCCTGATCATCCCGATCTTCCAGGAGCTGAACGCGGTCGGGCTGCTGAACACCTACTGGTCGGTGATCTTCCCGCAGGTGCCGGCCGTGATCGCGGTGTTCATCTTCAAGCAGTTCTTCGACGGCATCCCGAAGGAGCTCGAGGAAGCGGCACGCATCGACGGCGCCGGCATGTGGAAGATCTACTGGTCGGTCATCCTGCCGCTGTCCCGTCCGGTGATCGCCGCGGTCGCGATCCTGACCTTCGTCGGCGTCTGGAACAACCTGCTCCTGCCGCTGTTCGTGCTGTCGAACCCGGACCTCATGACGATCCCGGTCGGGCTCGCCACGGTGCAGGGCAGCTTCGGGCAGCGCTACGCCGACATCCAGGCCGGCGCGATCCTCGCGGCACTGCCGCTGATCATCCTCTACCTGATCTTCCAGCGGCAGATCGTGGAGGGCGTGACGGGCTCGGGCCTCAAGGGCTGACCCGGGTCACAGACCGACGGGAGGCACGGCGCCAGCTGGCACCGTGCCTCCCGTCCGTTGCGTGGCGGTTCCGCCGTTCGCCTGCCGGGCGTACCTGGTCGAAGCGGGCGTCCCTGGTCGGGTCGGGCGTACCTGGTGGTCTCGAACGACCAGGTACGCCCGGAAGTACCAGCCACCGCGCCCGTCATGGGGAAGAACGGGCGGCAGGCAACGAGGTCAGAGCGGGTCGAGCCGCGTCCGGAGCAGGCAGAACTCGTTGCCCTCGGGGTCCTGCAGCACGTGCCAGGACTCCTCGCCGGTCTGTCCGACGTCCGCCGGTCGGGCACCGAGCGCGAGCAGCCGCTCGAGCTCGGCGTCCTGGTCCTGGTCGACCGGCGACACGTCGATGTGCAGCCGCAGGGTCTGGCTCGGCGCGTGGTCGACCCGGTTCAGGATGATCGTCGGGGTCGCACCGCCGAAGCCGGACGCAGGTCCGATCTCGACGCCGTCCTCGTCCTTGCCGAGTTCGACGTAGTCCAGCACTGCGCACCAGAAGCGCGACAGCGCCTCGGGGTCACGGCAGTTCAGCACGAGTTCGCTCAGTCGGACGCTCATGCCCGCACGCTACCCCGCCGGGCTCAGGCGGGGACGGCCTGCCGAGCCTCGTGCTTCCAGAAGCCCGAGAAGGTGATGCGCGACTTCGGGACGCCGGCACGGTGCAGGTGCCGCCGGCCGGCGGCGGCCAGTCGTGACTCCCCCACGACGAACGCGTAGACCCGGTCGTCGCACGGCACGTGCCGCTCGAGCTCGGCGAGCGCCGCACGCCCGGGGACCGCGTGCGGGCCGACGTGCTCGCGGACGATCCAGGTCACCTCGACGCCGACCGGGGCGTCGAGCACCCGGACGTCGGCGGCGGTCGGGACCTCCTGGATGATGCGGCCCACGGCGTCGCGGGGCAGCGATGCCGCGATACCGACGACGGCGGGCAGACCGGTCTCCTCGGCCGCCACCAGGACCTGGCTGACGTCGTCCGGGCAGTCGAAGATGCGGCCCTGGTCGAGCACCGCGAGCTGGTCGCCCGGTCGCGCTGCGCAGGCCCAGATGGCCGCGCCGCCCTCGAGCGCGCCGTCGTCGTCGGTGTGCACGATGAAGTCGACGTCCATCTCCGCCGTGCCGTCGGGCAGCTGCCGGAAGGCGGCGACCGTGTAGTTCGCCAGGTGCGGGCGTTCGTCCTGCGGGATGGCGAGGTACTGCGGGTACCAGCGGGTGCCGTCGATCTCGGGCAGCGTGAAGGTCTGCTGGTGCGGGAGCTGCAGGAACAGCCGGAACCAGTGGTCGTACCCGGCGAAGGGGAACTCGTGCAGGTCGGCGCCGGTGACGGTCACCCGCTGCACCGACGGGGTGTACCGGACCGAGCGGAGCACCCGGGCGCGGAAGAGCCGGGGTGCCTCGGGCATGAGCCGCGGGATCTTCGCCATGAAGGGAAGGCTACCCTAAGCTGGTCCGCGTGCCATCCCCCGAGACCGTCCTGACGCCCACGCGCGCAGCCCGGACCGATGCGACCCCGCGTGCGGACAGCGTGCACCGCCGAGCGGTCCGTCGCCGGCTGCTGGTGGTGGCGGTCCTGGTCGTCGTGCTCGCCGTCGCAGCGGTCGCGAGCATGCTCCTCGGGAGCAACCGGCTCGGCGTCGACCAGGTGCTCGCGGGGCTGACGCGGTCCGGGTCGAGCACCGCCGAGGCCGTCGTGTGGGGCTCGCGCATCCCGCGCACCCTCATCGGCGCCGCCGTCGGAGCGGCCCTCGGCATCGCCGGACTCCTCATGCAGGGGCACACCCGGAACCCGCTCGCCGACCCCGGGCTGTTCGGGGTCTCGTCCGGCGCGGGACTCGCCGTGGTGCTCGGGGTGTACGTCTTCGGGGTCACGAGCACCGGTGCCACGGTGTGGTTCGCCCTGGTCGGCGCGGTCGTGGCGAGCGTCGTCGTGTTCTCGGTGACGGTCGCCGGCAGCGGGACCGCGAGCCCGGTGCCCCTCGCCCTGGCCGGCGCCGCCGTGTCCGCCCTGCTCGGCGCGGTCACGTCCTTCATCGTGCTGACCGACCAGGACTCCCTCGACGCCTACCGGCTCTGGGTCGTCGGGTCGCTCGCCGCCCGGCAGCTCGACGTGCTCGCGGCCGCGGCGCCGTTCCTGCTCGTCGGCGCCGTGCTCGCGGTGTGGAACACCCGCGCGCTCGACGCCCTCGGGCTCGGCGCGGAGCTGGCGAAGGGCCTCGGCGAGAACGTGCTCGTCGCACGGCTCGTCGGACTCGGCGGCATCACGCTCCTGGCCGCCGGTGCGACCGCGGCAGCCGGGCCGATCGGCTTCGTCGGCCTGACCGTTCCCCACGTCGCCCGGGCCATGGTCGGCACCGGACACCGCTGGACGTTGCCCGTCTCGGCACTCGTCGGCGCGACGCTCGTGCTCGTCGCCGACGTGGTGGGACGACTCGTCGGCGGGTTCTCCGAGGTCGAGGTCGGCATCGTGCTCGCCGTGCTCGGCGGACCGGTGTTCGTCGCCGTCGCCCGTCGTCGATCGCTGGTGTCGCTGTGAGCGCCGCGACCGGCACGCGAGCGGGCCGTGCGCCCGCCGGTCGTCGTGGCGTCCGCGTCGGCCCGGTCGGGCTCGCCTGGCGTCCGCGGGTGCTCTGCTGGACGGTCGGCGCGATCGTCGTCGCACTGGTGCTCGTGGTGCTCGGCGTCGCCGTCGGCAGCACGTTCATCGCCCCTGGAACCGTCGTCCGTGCGCTGTTCGGTGCCGAGGACGGCCCGGACGGCTTCATCGTCACGACCCTCCGGCTCCCCCGCGTCCTCACCGGCACGCTCGTCGGCCTGGTGCTCGGGACCGCCGGTGCGCTGACGCAGACGGTCACCAGGAACCCCCTCGGCACGCCGGACATCATCGGCGTGACCTCCGGCGCGAGCGTCGGCGCGGTCGCCGCGATCGTGCTCGGCGGCGGCACCTACTCGGTCTCCTCGGTCGTCCTGGGCGGCGGGATCCCGGTCGCTGCGACGATCGGGGCGCTCGTCGCCGCGGCCGCCGTCTACGGCCTCGGCTGGCGGGGCGGGGTGCAGAGCTACCGGCTCGTCCTCGTCGGCATCGGGGTGAGCGCCACGCTCGACGCCGTGACGAGCTACCTGCTCGTCCGCGCGAAGATCACCGTCGCCACCGCAGCGTCGCAGTGGCTCGTCGGCAGCTTGTCGAGCACCTCGTGGACGACCGTGTGGCCGCTCCTGATCGTCGCCGCGGTGTGCGTGCCGATCGCCCTGGCCACCAGCGCCGCGCTCGGCATCGGGCAGCTCGGCGACGAGGTCGCGACCGGCGTCGGGCTCGGCGTCCAGCGGCACCGGCTGCTCGTCCTGGCGCTCGCCGTCGTCCTGACCGCAGCCGCCGTCGCCGCCGCGGGACCGATCGGCTTCGTCGCGTTCGTCGTCCCCCAGGTCGCCCTGCGCCTGGCCGGTACGAACCGACCACCACTGCTGCTCGCCGGGGCGCTCGGGGCGGTCCTCGTCCTCGGCGCCGACCTGCTCGCCCGCTCCGCCTTCCCCTGGCAGGTGCCCGTCGGCATCGTCACGACCGTCGTCGGCGCCCCGTACCTGATCTGGCTCCTCGTCCGCCACCGCAAGGAGATGTCCCGATGACCGCGACCACCGCGAGCACCGCCACCACAGCGAGCACCGCACGGACGCACCGGGCCGGCGGTGCCGACGCGACCGGCGCCGTGCCTCCCGTCCTGGAAGCCCGCGGCCTGTCCGTCGGCTACGACCGCGACCCCGTCCTCCGCGACCTCGACCTGCGGATCGAACGTGGCACCGTGACGACGTTCCTCGGGGCGAACGGCTGCGGCAAGTCGACCCTCCTGAAGGCCTTCGGCCGCGTGCTGAGGCCGCAGTCGGGCGAGGTCCTGCTGGACGGCTCCCCCATCCGGAAGGAGCCGAACCGCGCCGTGGCCCGGCGACTCGCGATCCTGCCGCAGACCCCGGTGGCTCCGGCGGGCACGAGCGTGCTCGACCTGGTGATGCGCGGGCGCAACCCGCACCAGTCGTGGGCGAAGCCCTGGACCGCGGACGACGCCGACGTCGCCGAGCAGGCCATCGCGGCGACCGGGCTGACCGAGGTGGCACACCGTGACGTCGCGAGCCTGTCCGGCGGCCAGCGGCAGCGTGCGTGGATCGCGCTCGTCGTGGCACAGCAGGCGGAGACCCTGCTGCTCGACGAACCGACGACCTACCTGGACCTCGCGCACCAGCTCGACGTGCTGCGGCTCGTGCGGCGGTTGAACCGCGAGCAGGGGTCGACCGTCGTGATGGTGCTGCACGACCTGACGCTCGCCGCGCGCTACTCGGACCGACTCGTCGTCCTGCACGACGGCGGGGTGGTCGCGGACGGCACCCCGGACGACGTGCTCACCCCCGCGGTGCTCGAGACGGCCTTCGGGCTGCACGCCCGCGTGGTGCCGGACCCCGTGACGGGTGCACCGATGATCGTGCCCGAGGCCGACGAGCACGAAACTCCGCCCGCCTGAGCGCCCCGCCCGGCTGAGCGCCCCGCCTGCCTGAGCGCGCCGCCGCAGCGAGCGCGGGCTCCGCGTCTCATGCTGGCGGTCCTCACAGAGTTAGGTTAGGCTCTCCTAACGTGAAGATCCCCCGCCGCGGCTCCCTGCGCGCCGCCCTCGTGACCTCCGTGGCCGTCCCGGCCCTCCTGCTCGCCGGTTGCTCCGGAGCGAACGGCTCCGACGACACCGCCCGATCCGGGGACACCGCCGGCAACGCCTCGACCGCCTCCGGCCCCTGGTCGTACAAGGACGCCACCGGTGCGACCGTGCGGACCGACAGCACCCCGAAGCGCGTCGTCGTCCTCAACGACATCGCCATCTCGTTCATCGAGTACGGTCTGCGCCCGGTCGGCACCTTCGGGCAGCTCACCATGGCGAAGGACGCCCGCTTCGACGACCTCGACAAGGACGGCATCACCCAGCTCGGCCAGGCGTACGGCGACATCGACCTCGAGCAGCTCGCGGCCCTGAAGCCGGACCTCGTCGTCACGTCGGTGTACCCGACGGACGAGAAGGGCACCCTCGACGAGACCCAGCCCGGCTACGGCTTCAAGGACAAGGAGCAGCAGAAGCAGGTCGAGGCCATCGCTCCGGTCGTCCAGGTCGAGTGGGGCGGCAAGGGCGAGGACGTGATCGGGAAGATCGCCGACCTGGCCGAGTCGTTGGGGGCACCCGAGTCGAAGATCGAGGCAGCCGAGGACCGCTTCGACGAGGCCGAGGACACCCTCGAGCAGGCCGCGAAGTCGAGCGACGTCTCGGTCGTCTCGATGTACGCGGACGGCGACGGCGCCTACGTGACCCGCCCGTCCGACGAGCCGACCCTGCAGATGTACTCGTCGTTCGGCGTCGACTTCGTGAACCCTGCGCCGAAGGGCTTCTACTGGGGCATCTACTCGTGGGAGAACGCCGGACAGATCAAGGGTGACGTGATCCTGCTCTCGCAGCAGGGCTACCAGGTCGCGGACCTCGAGAAGCAGCCGACGTTCGCCGACGACGCGGCACTGAAGGCGGGCCAGGTCCACAGCTGGACCTTCCCCGCGCTCGACTACGCATCGCAGGCGGACTACATGACGAAGCTCGCGGGCTGGCTCGAGGACAGCAAGAAGGTCTCGTAGTCGCGATCGACGCGGACGGGAGGCACGGTGCCGGCTGGCACCGTGCCTCCCGTCCGTCCCGGGTCAGGTCGGATCAGCCGACGGGCAGCGCCGCGTTCACCGCCGTCTGCGCCTGCCGCCAGACGTCCGCTCGCGACCCGGCGTACGTGCCGCCCTGCCCGCTCCCGACGGACCGCAGGTTCGTCTTCCCGCCGTCGGTGTTGCCCTGCCAGTACGCCGTCACCGCACGCGAGGTCCCGCCGACGAGCCAGATCTGGTCCGCCGCGTCCGTGGTCCCGGTCTTGCCGAACAGCGTCGCCCCGTCGCGCGTCAGCCCGCCGGTCGCCGTGCCACCGCGGAACGCGCCCTGCATCACCGCGAAGGCCTGCGCCGCGACCGCGGGCGACACCGCCTGTGTGCACGACCGCGGCTGCCCACCGAGCGCCGTGCCGTCCGGGCCCGTGACCTGGTCGACGACGACCGGCGCGCAGTACACGCCGCCGTTCGCGATCCCGGCGTAGGCGGCCGCCATCGTCAGCGGCGCGATGCTCGTCGTCCCGAGGATCGCCGCTGGGTTCGCGGGGAGCTCGCCGCCGGTCGCCGGGTGCACACCCAGTCGCGCGGCGGTGTCACGGATGTCGCAGAGGTCGAGCCGGGATGCCATGTCCGCGTACGCCGCGTTCACCGACTGCGCCGTCGCCGCGCGGACGGAGTACGGCCCGGTCTGCCCCGGCGAGTCGTTCTTCGGGTCGTAGGGGGTGTCGAGCGTGATCCGCTGCCCGCACTGCGTCCACGTGCTCCGGGCCTTCCGCGTGCCGTCCACGACCGTGTCGGGGCTCCGTCCGGACTCGAGCCACTGCAGCAGCGTGAACATCTTGTAGGTCGACCCGACCTGGAAGCCCTTCGAGCCACCGTTCGACTCGTCGGTGGCGTAGTTGAGCGAGGTCGCCGTCGCCGGGGCGTCCGCGGAGCGGTCGAAGTCCTTGTTCTGCGCCATGGTCAGCACACGGCCGGTGCCCGCCTCGACGGTGTCGAGCGTCGCACCGAGGGCCAGGCGGCTCTCGGTCGCGGGGTCGTGCCGGGCGAGCAGGTCCTTCTGCTGCGTGTTGAGGTCGAGGTCGAGCGTGGTCTGCACCCGGTACCCGCCCGTGCGCCAGGCGGCGGCGCGGGCGTCGGGGTCGGCGCCGAGCTGCGGCAGGTCCTGCGCCACCTGTTCGGCGTACGCGCAGAAGAACTCCGCGCCGCGCACCGCCGACTCGCACCCCTGCTGCGGTGCCGTGAGGCGGACGTAGTCGGCCGGACGCGACGCGAGTGCCGTGGCGAGGTCGGCGTCGCTCAGGTGCCCCTGGTCGTGCATCGAGCGGAGGATGACGTCCCGCCGGGCCTGGTTGTCGGCGTGGTGCTCGGGCGTCGACAGGTCGCGGCGCTCCGGCCACTGCACGATGGCGACGAGCGACGCGGCCTCGGCCGGGGTCAGGTCGGCGGCGTCCTTGCCGTAGTACCGCTGCGAGGCCGCCTGCACGCCGTAGGTCTGGTCGCCGAAGTAGGCGATGTTCAGGTACGCGGCGAGGATCTCGTCCTTCGAGTACTCCTTCGCGAGTCCGATCGCCAGCTTCACCTCGGCGAGTTTCCGCTGCGGGGTCTTGGCGATCGCGTCGCGGTACCCGGCCTCGCGCTCCTCGGCGGTGGGCAGCTCGCTCGCCTGCTGGATCTTGATGTTCCGGACGAGCTGCATCGTGATCGTCGAGCCACCGGACCCGCCCTGCCCGCCGGAGGCGACGACGCTCGCGACCGACCGCACCAGGCTGGTCGGGTCGACGCCGCCGGTCTCGCGGAAGCGCTTGTCCTCGCCGTCGATCGCGGCGTGCTCGAGGGTGTCGCTGATCCGGTCGAGCGACAGCTCCTGCCGGTTCTGGTCCCACACGTCGACCAGGTGAACGGGCTGTCCGCCCTGGTACGCCCAGATCTCGTTGCGCTCGGGCAGGTCGCCGATCTCGATGTACTCCGGCATCGAGTCGAACAGGTCGATCGCCGAGGTCGTCCCCACCCCGGCCACCGCGAGGACCGGCGTCACGCCGACCCCGACCAGCAGCCCCGCCAGGACGCTGCCGCCGACGAAGCCCAGGGCTGCCCCGGTCGCACGTCGCATCGTCATGTCTCCCCCTCGTGGTCCCGCCCCCGTCGTCCGGAGGCGTCGCGTGACCCTCCCAACGCTGGTCGGGCGTCCACCGGGCGTTCCCCGGGGAGAACCGGCGCGACCGCTGGGAAAGGACCGAGTCGGTACGGATCGTTACCGGAGGGACACCCGCCGTCACCGTCCCGTGACCCCACCGTGACCGGGCCGTGATCACAGGGTCGCGCGGACGACTCAGCGCGACGCGGCGCCCACCGACTGCACCGCCACCCGCGTCGCCGCGGCCACGAGGGCGTCCGAGGGCTCGGCGTCCGCACCGGCGCCGTCCCGCGTGGTGAACACGACGAGCACGATCGGGTCCCGCCCCGGAGGCTGTACCACGGCGATGTCGTTCCGCACCCCGTAGGACGCCGTCCCGGTCTTGTCCGCCACCGACCAGCCGTCCGGCACCCCGGCGCGGATCGTGCCGTCGCCGGTGGTGGTCCCCGCCGTCGCGGACCGCAGCAGCGCCCGGTCGTCGGGGTCGAGTGCGTCGCCGAGCAGGACCGCGCGCAGGTCGGCGGCCGACTGCGCCGGGGTCGTCGTGTCGCGCGGATCGCCGGGGATCGCCGTGTTCAGGTCGGGTTCGACGCGGTCCACCCGGGTCACGTCGTCACCGATCCCCCGCAGCCACCGGGACACCCCGCCGACACCGCCGAGCCGCTCCACGAGCAGGTTCGCGGCGGTGTTGTCGCTCTCACGGAGGGCCGCGTCCACCAGCGCGCGGACCGTCATGCCCTCGTCGACGTGCTGGCTCGTCACCGGCGCGTAGGAGAGCAGGTCGCTCCGGTCGTAGCGCACGACGTCGTCCAGGTCGTCGGTGCTCGACGCATCGAGGACCGCCGCCGCGATGAACGCCTTGTTCGTCGAGGCGAACGCGAACCGCTCGTCGGCGCGGTACCCGAGGCTGCCGCCGTCCGCCGTGTCGATCGCGACGACACCGACCCGCGCGCCGTACTGCTCCTCGAGCGCCGCGAACGCCCGGGACGTGGCAGCGTCCGCCGTCGGCTGCGACGTCGGCTGCGGCACCGGTGTCACTGTCGGGGCCTCGGTCGTGCTCGCCGTCGAACCGCCGCCCGCGGCGGGACCGGCACCGCTGCCGCTGCATCCGGTGAGCGTCAGCGCGGCGACCGCCGCGATCGTGGTCAGGGTCGTCCTCGTCGTCCGCACGCGGACGAGCATGCCGGGTCCGCCCGCGACCCACCTGGACGACGCGGGCCCGGCCGAACGGGAGGCGTGGTGCACCGCCGCCACGCGCCTCCAGGTCGACCACGGCCGGACGGGAGGCGCGGCGCAGCGCCGCCACGCGCCTCCCGTCCCCTCGTCGACCGTCGGGATGGGCGGTGCGTCAGGACCGCGACAGGCGGGTGACGGTCGCGTGCGCACCCTCGTCGAGCAGCCCGTCGAGCGCGTCGCGGTACGCCGCGACGAACCGCTCGTCGTCGACCAGGTCGCCGAACACCTGCCGGTCCCGCAGGAAGGCGAGCCGGTCCTCGTGCTGCTGCTGCGCCGCGGCGGTCAGCCGGTCGGCGAGGCGGTCGACGACCTGGATCGGCTGCCCGTCCTCGTCGGTGCCCTCGGCGTACCGCGCCCACGAGGCGACGATGCCGGCCGACAGGGTGACCGGACCGCCCGACGCCAGGTTCGCGCGGACGACCGGCAGCAGCCACTTCGGGATGCGGTCGCTCGACTCGGCGCACAGCCGGGCGAGGGTGTCGCGCACCTCGGGGTTCCGGAACCGCTCGATCAGGGTGCTCTCGTAGTCGTCGAGGTCGATGCCCGGCACGGCGTGGAGCGTCGGGGTCGCCTCCTCGTCCATGTAGCGGCGGAGGAAGGTCGCGATCGCGTCGTCCTGCGTGGCCTCGTGCGCGTACCGGTACCCGGACAGGTACCCGAAGTAGCAGAGTCCCTGGTGGCTGGCGTTGAGCAGTCGGAGCTTCATGAGCTCGTACGGTTCGACGTCCTCCACGAGCTGGACGTCGGCGTCCTCGTACCGGGGACGGCCGGCGGGGTGGTCGTCCTCGAGCACCCACTGGAAGAAGGGCTCGGCGACGACCGGCCAGGCGTCCTCGATGCCGAGCTCGTCGCGGACCCACGCCCGGTCCTCGTCGGTCGTGACCGGCGTGATCCGGTCGACCATCGAGTTCGGGAAGGACACGTGCTCGTCCATCCAGTCCGCGAACGCCGGGTCCTGCAGCCGCGCGTAGCTCGTGAACATCTGCCGGGCGACGTGCCCGTTGCCCTGGATGTTGTCGCACGACATCACCGTGACGGGCTCGAGGCCCCGGTCACGACGACGTCGGAGCGCCTCGACCACGAGGCCGAACACCGTCCGCGGTGGGGCGTCCCCGCGGAGGTCCGCCGCGACGCCCGGCTCGTCCGCGACGAACTCACCCGTGACGTGGTCGAAGTTGTAGCCGCCCTCGGTGATGGTCAGGCTGACGATCCTCGTGTCCGGGTGCGCCATCTTCTCGACGACGGCGTCCGGGTCGTCGACGGCGAGCAGGTACTCGACGATGCTGCCGACGACGCGCGACTCGCGGGTGCCGTCCGGGTGCTTGAGCACGAGCGTGTACAGGCCGCCCTGCTCGTCCATCGCCGCGGCCATCCGGCGGTCCTGCTCGAGGACGCCGACACCGCAGATGCCGTACTCGCGTGCCTCGCCGCGCTGCAGGAGCTGGTCGAGCACCATCGCCTGGTGGGCCCGGTGGAAGCCGCCGACGCCGAAGTGCACGATGCCGGCGGTGATGCCGTCGCGGTCGTAGGTGGGGACCGCGACGCCGTTCGCGGCGATCTGGTCGAGGGTCTCCGGGCTCAGGCGGACGGGCATGGGTACTCCTTCGTACGGCGGTCGGGAGCCCCCAGTCTGTCAGCCGGGACCGGCGGACGGAACCGGTGTGCAGAACCGGTGTTCCGGGCGCGCGCCCAGCGTTCCCTCGACGAGCGGGGGACGAACCTGAGGGGTCACTCGGAGAAGGTGCACCCAGTGCATCGATGCACCTAGTGTTGTCAGACATGACCACCACCGATCGTCGTGCCGCCCTCAAGGCGAGGCACCGCGCCGCGATCCTGCAGGCTGCGCGCGACCTCGTCGACGAGCGCGGCGGACGCGGGTTCGGTGTCGACGACCTGGCGTCCCGAGCCGACATCGCGCGGCGCACGGTCTTCAACCACTTCGCCTCGCTCGACGAGGTCCTGCTCGCGGTGTGCGAGCAGGAGCTGTCGGTGATCATCGACCGGTTCCTCGCCGACATGGCCAGGACCCCGGTCGGCGACGGCAGCAGGGCATCGATGTTCGAGGAGCTCGAGTCCGCCGCACGCGGCGCCGACCTGGCCCCGGCGATCTCCGGGATGTACCGGATCATCGGCGAGCCGGGGAAGGAGGACCCGAAGGCCGCGGTCCTCACCCAGACGGCCTTCTCGCGGGTCACCGAGCGGCTCCGCGACGAGGTCGCCCGGCGGCACCCGGGTGCCGACCAGCTCGACACGGCGCTGCTCGTCGACTCGCTCATGAGCGGCATCGTCGTCATCGCCGACCACTGGCTCACGCACGACGGTCCCGACCTCACCCCGGCATCGCTGACCGCTTGGGACGCCCTGCTGAGCAGACTCGTGCACAGCGTCCGCTCCGGCTACATGCCGGCCTCCTGACCACTCCCCCGGGGTCCACCGGCGCACCCCGCACCACCACAGCACCTGACACGAAAGGACGGGGCAACCGCATGGCCGGTCTCCTCTACCGTCTCGGACGGTTCTCCGCACGACGCCACTGGCTGGTGATCATCGCCTGGGTCGTCATCATGGGCATCGCGGGGCTCACCTACAGCCTGTTCGCGGGCACGATCTCCTCGTCGATCACCATCCCGAACACGAAGACGAGCCAGGTGCAGGACGAGCTGGCGGACAAGTTCCCGTCGGCGAACGGCGGCAACGGCACGCTCGTGTTCGAGACGACGGACGGGAAGGCGTTCACGGCGGCGCAGAAGGCCGACGTCAAGGACTTCCTCGACGGCATCGCCGACCTCGACGGGGTGAAGGAGGTCCGCGACGGCTTCACCACGCAGGACCAGCTCGACGAGCAGCGGCAGAAGATCGTCGACGGTCGCCAGCAGATCCAGGACGGTCAGGCGCAGATCGACCAGCAGAAGGCGCAGCTGGAGTCCGGCAAGCAGCAAATCGAGCAGGCGCAGACGCAGCTCGACCAGCAGAAGGCCCAGGCCGAGGCGCAGGCCCAGGCCGCCGGAGCCGCCGCCGCGACCAGTGCGGCCGCACAGGCCGGTCAGCAGCAGCTCGCCCAGGCCCAGGCCCAGATCGACGCACAGCAGCAGCAGCTCACCTCGGGTCAGGAGCAGCTCGAGCAGGCCCAGCAGAAGCTGGACGACCAGCAGCGGCAGCTCGAGCAGGGATCCGACCTGCTCGACCTCTCGAAGGACATCCGCTTCGTGTCGTCGAACGGCGCGGCTTCGATCGGCACGGTGCAGTTCACGAAGTCGACGTTCGAGGTGCCGCAGGAGACCAAGCAGGAGATCTCCGACCGGGCCGAGAGCGCGAAGATCGACGGCGTCGAGGTGTACGTCTCCAACGACATCGCGCAGGGCGTCCCGTCCATCCTCGGGCCGGGCGAGATCGTCGGCGTGATCATCGCCGCCCTCGTGCTCTTCCTGATGCTCCGCACCGTCATCGGCGCCGCGATCCCGCTGCTGTCCGCCGTGCTCGGCGTCGGTGTCGCCTCGCTCGCCGCCCTGTCGTTCTCGAGCCTGGTCGAGTTCATCTCGGTCACGCCGGTGCTGGGGGTGATGCTCGGCCTGGCGGTCGGCATCGACTACTCGCTCTTCATCCTCAACCGCCACCGGACCCAGCTCAAGGCCGGCATGGGCGTCCACGAGTCCATCGGTCTCGCCAACGGCACCTCGGGCAACGCCGTGGTCTTCGCGGGCACGACCGTGATCGTGGCCCTGCTCGCGCTCAACATCACCGGGATCCCGTTCCTCGGCCTGATGGGCACCGTCGGCGCGGTCGCCGTGCTGTTCGCGATCCTCATCGCGACCTCGTTCACCCCGGCGCTGCTGTCCCTGCTCGGCATGCGCATCCTGCGGAAGAAGGAGCGGCAGCAGATCGGCCGCACCGGCTCCGTGCAGGTCCCGAACAAGCCGATGTCGACCTGGCGCGCAGTGGTCACGCTCGTCGCCGGGGTCGCGGTGCTCGGCACGATCGCCCTGCCCGCCACCCAGATGCGCCTCGGCCTGCCGACCGGCGCGTCCGAGGCGACGGACTCCTCGCAGTACAAGGCGTACAAGGCGCTCGAGGACGAGTTCGGCGCCGGCCAGAACGGCCCGCTGCTCGTCGTGGCCGACCTGCCGAAGGCGATCGCCAAGGACGACGTCACGGCGACCGAGGTCACCATCGGCCAGGCCCTCGCGAAGAACGACGACGTCGAGGCCGTGCTGCCGATCGGCGCCTCGTCCGACCGGGACATCATCGCCTTCCAGGTCAAGCCCGCGGGCGGACCGGACAGCGTCTCGACCGAGACCCTGGTCAAGGACCTGCGCGAGCAGACCGTGAAGACCGACGACGGCACGGTGACGCTCGGCGTCGCCGGCAACGCGAGCGCGAACATCGACGTGTCGGAGAAGCTCGCGAACGTGCTGCCGCTCTACCTCGTCGTGGTCGTCGGCCTGTCGCTGATCATCCTCATCGTCGTGTTCCGGTCGTTCCTCGTGCCGATCACCGCGACGGCCGGGTTCATCCTGTCCGTGCTCGCGTCCTTCGGTGGTCTGACCGCGATCTACCAGTTCGGCTGGCTCGGCTCGGTCTTCGGCGTGCACGACCCGGCACCGATCCTGAGCTTCCTGCCCATCATCGAGATCGGCATCCTGTTCGGGCTCGCGATGGACTACCAGCTGTTCCTGGTGTCGGGCATGCGCGAGGCGTACGCCCACGGAGCCTCGGCGAAGGTCGCGGTCCAGCGCGGTCTGCACGCCGGTCGCGCCGTGGTCACGGCAGCGGCGATCATCATGATCTCGGTGTTCGCGGGCTTCATCTTCTCGGAGTCCTCGACCATCAAGCCGATCGGGTTCGGACTCGCGTTCGGTGTCCTCGTCGACGCCTTCGTCGTCCGGATGCTGCTCATCCCGGCGGTCATGCACCTGCTCGGGAAGAGCGCGTGGTGGATCCCGAAGTGGCTCGACCGGATCCTGCCGGACGTCGACGTCGAGGGCGCCAAGCTCGAGCGCTCGCACCCGGGCGACGACCGCGGCCACCGCGGCGCGCACGCCGTCGCCGGTGCGGCGGCCGGGGAGCACCGCGGCTCGCACGCCGCGGACGTCGAGCCCGACGCCAACCCGCACGAGGGGCACACCCCGACGCACCGCGCGTAGGGGTCGAGCGTCCGCAGGGGCGCCAGCCCCACTGCACCACCGGGAGGCCCGGTGCCGGTCCACGAGACCGGCACCGGGCCTCCCGTCCGTCGCGGGCGCGGTCGGGCGTAGGCGGTGGGAACGGGCGTACCTGGTCGAAGCGGGCGTACCTGGTGGAAGCGGGCGTACCTGGTCGTCCCGAACGACCAGGTACGCCCGATCCCGCTTTCCATCACGGGCGTTCTGGGAAAGAACGGGCACGATCCGGCGATCCCGGGACCTCCCGTCCGTTCGTGCACGAAGGTACCGTTGCAGCATGACCGCGACCGACGTCGACCCCCTCGCCCTCGACCGGCAGCTCTGCTTCGCCCTGGCCGCGACGAGCCGCAGCGTCATCGGGCTGTACCGCGACCTGCTCGACCCGATGGGCCTGACGCACCCGCAGTACCTCGTCATGCTCGCCCTGTGGGAGCACGACCCGCGCTCGGTACGCGAGATCGCCGCGGAGCTCCGGCTCGACTCGGCGACGCTGAGCCCGCTGCTCAAGCGACTCGAGGCCTCCGGGTACGTCCGACGCCAGCGCAGCACGGCCGACGAGCGTCAGCTCGAGGTGTCACTCACGACCGCCGGGCGAGCGCTCCGCGACCGGGCCCGCGCGGTCCCTCTCGCCGTGGCCGATCGACTCGGTTGGCCGCTCGAACGCCTCGAACGGCTCAAGGACGACCTGACCGAGCTGCTCGGTCGCGTCGACGCCCTCGACTGATCGGACGCTTCGTGACAGAATGGTTCGTGCACGAACGAAAGGACGGACCATGGGTCGCTTCGGCAGCTGGTACGACCGCTGGAACCGCACGCTCATCGAGAAGATGGGCCCGTCGCAGATCGGCGCCGGGCACGCCGAGGGCGTCGACGACCGCACCGTGGACCGCCCCTGTCCGATCTGCCGACAGCCGCTCTCACAGCACACCGTGATCCGCCCCGAGGGCCAGGTCCGCTCGAGCACCCTGGTGTGCCCCGGTCGCTGAACATCTGCCGCGGGATCGGAATTGCCGACCACAACACGTGGTTCAACGGAGGCGTGAAGCTCTTCGAAGCCGCCGACCTCGGCGCACTCCACCTCCGCAACCGCATCGTCATGGCACCCCTCACCCGGACGCGCGCCGGTGAGCAGGGCATCCCGAACGACCTCCTCGTCGAGCACTACGCACAGCGCGCCGGCCTCGGCATGATCATCACCGAGGGCACCTGGCCCGTGCAGGAGGGCCGCTCCTACCCCGGGCAGCCCGGCATCGAGACCGACGAGCAGATCGCCGGCTGGCGTCGCGTGACCGACGCCGTGCACGAGCGCGGCGGCACGATCGTGATGCAGCTCATGCACGGCGGTCGGGTCTCGCACACCGACATCTCGCAGACCCCGCGCATCGTCGGCCCCTCGGCGATCGCCGCGCCGGGCCAGACGCACCTGGCCGACGGCACGAAGGCCGACATGCCCGTGCCGCACGAGCTCACCACCGACGAGGTCCGCGAGGCCGTCCAGGGCTTCGTGCAGGCCGCCCGCAACGCGATCGCCGCCGGGCTCGACGGGGTCGAGGTGCACGGCGCGAACGGGTACCTGGTGCACGAGTTCCTCTCCCCGGTGTCGAACACCCGCACCGACGAGTACGGCGGCTCCCCGGAGAACCGCGCACGCTTCGCCGTCGAGGTCACCACGGCGATCGCCGAGGCCATCGGCGCCGACCGCGTGGGCATCCGCCTGTCGCCGCAGCACGACATCCAGGGCGTGCTCGAGGAGGACGACGCCGACGTCCGTGCGACCTACACCGCCGTCGCCGACGGGCTCGCGCCGCTCGGGCTCGCGTTCGTGGACGTCCTGCACGCCGAGCCGGGCAGCGACCTCGTCCAGCACGTCCGCCGTACCGCCGGTGCCCCGTTCATCGCGAACTCGGGCTTCTCGTCGATGACGACCCGCGACGAGGCGATCACGCTGCTCGACGGCGGTCTCGCCGACGCCGTCGCCGTCGGCCGCGCCGCCATCGCGAACCCGGACCTCGCCGACCGCTGGGAGCAGGACGCGCCGCTCAACGAGCCGCGCCCGCAGCTCTTCTACGGCGCGAGCGCCGAGGGCTACACCGACTACCCGACGCTGGACCAGGTCCGCGAGCCCGTCGCGTAGTCGACGCACAATCCGCGGTCTGGAGGCGCGGTGCCGGCTGGCACCGCGCCTCCCGTCCGTCCCGGGGTCGTCGAGTCAGCGAGGCGCCTCGTCGGACGCGCGGTCGCGATCGGCCCCGTCCCACAGGTCGGCGCAGTCGACACCGACGACGCCGGCACGCCGGAGCCAGGCGCCGGCGACGCGGTCCGTCGGGTCGGCCGTGACCGCGTCCACGAGTGCGGCGCGGTGTGCGGGACCGACGAGCACCGGGTGGCCCGGACGGTCCCCGAAGACCGCGCGGCACAGCACCTCCGGGTCGTCAGCCCTCGCCACGATCCGGCGGACCACCGCGACCGGCAGCGTCGGCAGGTCCACGAGCGAGACGCACGCCACCTCGTCCCCGTCGAGCGCCCGGAGCCCGGCTGCCAGCGAGGCACCGGGCCCGGCGGCCCAGTCCGGCGCGACGATGCTCCGGACACCGGCGTGGTCCGGCACGAAGTCCTGGGCCGTCCCGGCGGCCGCGCCGAGGACCACCGCGACCTCGCGACACCCGCCGTCGAGCAGCGCCCGGGTGCCCAGTTCGACCCACGGGGTGCCGTCAGCCGCCCGCACCAGCGCCTTCGGCATCCCCATCCGCCGCCCGGCGCCCGCGGCCAGCAGGACGCCGGTCACCGGGAGCGGCACGGACGGCTCCCCGCTCAGACGAACGCCGGCACCGACGCCCATGCCGCCGGGGCCTCGGCGACGCCGTCGCGGACGACCGTGCCGGAGATCAGACCGTAGGGACGGTCCGCGGCGAAGAACACCTCGCCCGGGTTCTCGAGCCCGAACGGGGACAGGTCGACCAGGAAGTGGTGCTTGTTCGGCATCGAGAAGCGGACCTCGGCGATCTCGGGGAAGGCCTCGATCGCCGTCCGGCCCATCGCGAACAGGGTCTGCTGCAGGGCGAGCGAGTGCAGCTCGGCGAAGGTCGCGAGCATCTGGTCGAGCACCCCGGCGTACACCGCGTCGTAGTCGATCCCGGCCGCGACCGCCTCGGGCGTGTAGCGCCAGCGCGCGGTGACCGACGTCGCGAGGATGCGGTCGTCGGTCTCGGCGAGGGTCGTGTAGCCGTCGCGGGGGAACCCGTGGAACTCGCTGCCCGTCGACTTCAGGACGGTCAGGTCGGTCACGCCGGCGAGCACGTGCACGTCGTCGCCGTCGACCTGCACCACCGCGGTGCGGGTGCCCCGACCGGAGCGGACGAAGGAGTGGTCGTGCTCCCGACCGTCGACCGCGATGCGCTCCCACGCGTGCTGCTCGGCGGAGAGCGTCGACCCGTCGTACCAGTCGAACGCGGTCGCGAAGTGCCGACCGAGGCGGAGCAGGAACTCCTCGGGCGACCCGACGCCGTGCTCCTTCGCGAAGGCGTACACGGTGTTCTTCTGGGTGTCCGTCGCGACGACCTTGGCGTTGTCGCCCTCGGTGTAGGACTCTGCGAGCGCCGCCCCCCGCAGCTGGGTCGTGACCGTCAGGTCCTCGATGTCGTGGCGGTCGGTGTCGCGGGTGACGCGCACGAGCCGGACCTCGGCCTTGCCGTACTGGTTCGCACCGAGACGGACCGAGGTGGTGACGGGGGCGGTGGTGTCCTGCACGGTGGGGGCTGCGGTGGTGTCCATGCGGCGACGATGACACCCGCGTGTTTCGGCGGTGCGTCGAACAGGTCACGAGCTGCGTCCACGGCGGCGGTCCGGTCGTGACGCGGACGTCGCTCCCCCGAAACGACGCTGAAACACCGGTTCCCTAGCGTTGCGGCCACGAACCGATCCGACCGAGGAGGCACCGTGGCGCACAGCACCGCACCCCGGGCGTCCTCGGCGTGGAACCGCGGGATGATCGCGCACGGCCGACGGCCGGGCGACGCCGTCGTCCCCCGTCCCGCCACCCCGATCGGACCCATCCATGGAACTCGTCACCGTCCGCAGCCTGCGGACACCGTCGCACCGCGACGACCTCGCACTCGCACCCGGTGAGCAGCCGCTCGCCGGAGGCACCTGGCTCTACTCCGAGGAGCAACCAGGGACCACGGGCCTCGTCGACCTGACCGGTCTGGGCTGGCCGGACGTCGAGCGGACCCCGGACGGCCTGCGGCTCGCGGCGACCTGCACGATCGCGGCCCTCTTGCGGCTCGACCCCGAGCCTGCATGGCGTGCGTGGCCGCTCGTCGAGCAGTGCGCGAACGCCCTGCTCGCGTCGTTCAAGGTGTGGAACGCGGCGACGGTCGGCGGCAACGTCGCGACCGCGCTGCCGGCGGGCGCGATCACGGCGCTGCTGGTGACCCTCGATGCGACCGCGGTCGTCTGGACGCCGGACGGCGGGGAGCGTCGCCTGCCCGTCGCCGACCTCGTCACCGGGGTCCGCACCACCGCCCTCGGTGCCGGCGAGGTGATCCGGGCGTTCGACCTGCCCGTGTCGGCGCTCACGAGCACCACCGGGTTCCGCCGGGTGTCGCTCAGCCCGCACGGTCGGACCGGGACGCTCGTCACCGCGCGGTGGGACGCCGACGGCTTCGTGCTCGTCGTCACCGGCGGGACCCCGCGACCGCTCGTGCTGCGGTGGGACGCGGTGCCGACGGCCGCCGAGGTCGACGCGGTGCTCGCCGCCCACGACGACTGGTACGACGACCCGCACGGCTCCCCCGCCTGGCGTCGCGCGGTGTCCCGACGCTTCGCCGCCGAGCTGGTCGCCGAGGCCGAGGGGTCGGAGCCGGCTGATGCGGACGGAGTCGCACGATGAGGACCACGGTCGACGGCACTCCCCTCGAGACGGACCCGCAGCCGGGCCAGGTCCTCCGCACGCTGCTCCGCGAGCACGGCGTCACGAGCGTCAAGAAGGGCTGCGACGCCGGCGACTGCGGCGCGTGCTCGGTCCTGCTCGACGGCACGCCCGTGCACTCCTGCATCACGCCGGCACACCGCGCAGCCGGGCGCACGGTGACGACCGCCGCTGGACTCGGCACCCCCGAGGACCCGCACCCGGTGCAGCGCGCCTTCGCCGAGGCCCCCGGCTTCCAGTGCGGCTTCTGCACGGCCGGCTACGTCGTCACCGCGTCCACCCTCGACGACGACCAGCTCGCCGACCGGCACCGTGCGCTCAAGGGGAACATCTGCCGGTGCACGGGGTACCGGGCGATCGAGGACGCCCTGGACGGCGTGCGCAACACCGCGTGCGCGAGCGCCGGAGCGGCCGTCGGGACGTCCGTCGGCGCCCCTGCGGCCATGCGCATCGTCACCGGGAGCGAGGAGTACACGCTCGACATCCGCCGGACCGAGGCGCTCCTGCACCTCGCGGTCCTCGGCAGCCCGCACCCCCACGCCCGCATCGTGTCGATCGACACGAGCGCCGCCGAGGCGCTGCCCGGGGTGCACCTCGTGCTCACCCACCACGACGACCCCGGCGTGCTCTTCTCGACCGGCCGCCACGACTCCCGGCTCGACGACCCCGACGACACCCGGGTCCTCGACCGTGTCCTGCGCTTCCGCGGACAGCGCGTCGCGGCCGTCGTCGCCGACAGCGTCCGGACCGCCGAGCAGGCCTGTGCGCTGCTGCGGGTCGAGTACGAGGTGCTGCCGAGCGTCCACGACGTCGACGCTGCACGAGCGCCGGGCGCTCCCCTGCTGCACGGCGACAAGACCACCGTGGAGCACCGCATCGCCGAGCCCGACCGGAACGTGGTCGCGGCCCTGCACGGGGAGACCGGGGACGTCGAGGCCGCGCTGGCCGCCGCCGCGGCCACGGTCGACGGCACCTGGACCACCGGTCGGGTCTCCCACGCGGCGCTCGAGACGCACGCCACCCGCGGTTCGCTGGACCGGGACGGGAGGCTCGTCCTGCGGACCGCCACGCAGGTCCCGTTCCTGGTCCGCGACGAGATCGCCCACGTCTTCGGTCTCGACCCGTCACGTGTGCGCGTGGTCGCCAAGCGCGTCGGCGGGGGCTTCGGCGGGAAGCAGGAGATGCTCACCGAGGACCTCGTCACCCTCGCCGTGCTGCGCACCGGGCGGAGCGTGCAGTACGAGTTCAGCCGACGGGACGAGTTCACGATCGCCCCCACCCGACACCCGATGCGCGTGCGGGTCCGGCTCGGCGCGGACGCGTCCGGGCACCTGACCGCGATGCACGTCGACCAGGTGATGGAGACGGGCGCGTACGGGAACCACGGCGTCGGCGTCATGTTCCACTCCGTCAGCGAGTCGGTCGCCGTGTACCGCTGCCCGTCGAAGCGGGTCGACGCCGAGTCCGTCTACACGAACAACCTGCCGTCGGGGGCGTTCCGCGGGTACGGCCTCGGCCAGGTCGTGTTCGCGATCGAGTCCGCGATGGACGAGCTCGCGCGCCGCCTCGACATCGACCCGTTCGCGCTCCGTCGCCGGAACGTCGTCGTGCCGGGCGACCCCCTCGTCGTGACCGACCCGGATGAACAGGACGACCTGCGGTGGGAGGGCAGCTACGGCCTCGACCAGTGCCTCGACCTGGTCGAGGAGGCCCTGCGCGCCCCGCTGCCGGAGGTCCCGGCGATGGACGGTCCGCCGCTCGACCTGCCGACGGCGGACGGCACGGGCGACTGGGCACTCGGCACCGGCATCGCCCTCGCCGCCATCGCGACGATGCCGCCGCGGGGGCACCACGCGCACGCGACCGTCGAGGCCACGGTCGACGGGCGCTACCGCATCGGCGTCGGCACGGCGGAGTTCGGCAACGGCACGACGACCGTGCACACCCAGCTCGTCGCGACCGCGCTCGGGACGACACCGGACCGGGTCGACGTGCACCAGTCCGACACCGACGCCGCGCAGTACGACACCGGGGCGTTCGGTTCCGCCGGGGTGGTCGTCGCGGGCAAGGCACTGTTCGCCGCCGCCGAGGACCTCCGGGAGCAGATGACGGCGCGTGCGCTCACGATCGTGGCGCACCGCACGCCCCGGAGCGCCGTCGGTCCGCTCGGCCCCGCGGTCGAGGTCCTGCCGGAGGGCGTCCGCGTCGGCGACGAGGTGGTCCGGCACGCCGAGCTGCTCGCCGAGGGACCGCTCGTCGCACACGGCAGCCACGACGGCACTCCGCGGTCGCTCGCGTTCACGGTGCACGGTGCCCGGGTCGCGGTGCACCGGCCCACCGGCGAGGTCCGGGTGCTCCACAGCGTGCAGGCCGTCGACGCCGGCACCGTCCTCAATCCCGAGCAGCTGCGCGGACAGGTCGAAGGCGGCGCCGCGCAGGCCATCGGTTCGACCCTGTACGAGGAGGTCGTGCTCGACGACACCGGCCGCGTGACCACCGACGCCTTCCGGTCGTACCGGGTGCCGAAGATCTCGGACGTGCCCCGCACCGAGGTCCGCTTCGCCCTCACCCACGACCCCCTCGGACCGCTCGGGGCGAAGTCGATGAGCGAGGCGCCGTACAACCCCGTCGCCCCGGCCGTTGCGAACGCCGTGCGGGACGCGGTCGGCGTCCGCCCGTACCGGCTGCCGATGACCCGGGACCGCGTCTGGGCGCTCCTGCAGGACGCCACCGTCGGCTCGATCGCGACCGACGCCGGAGGTGCGTGATGTTCGAACTGGCACCGCGCCTCCTGGCCGTCCTCGACACGGGCGCACCGGTCGTCGTCGCGACGGCGGTGTCGATGACGGGCAGCGCACCGAGCGGGGTCGGGACCTCGATGGCGGTGCTGCCCGGCGGACAGGTGGTCGGCACGATCTCGGGCGGATGCGTCGAGGGGTCGCTGTTCCTCACCGCCGAGCAGGTGCTCGAGACCGGCGAACCGGCGCTCGAGCGGTTCGGCTTCGACGACGACCCGGACGATCCCGACGCGGTGTGGGCGCCGGCGCTCCGGTGCGGTGGCCGCGTCGAGGTGCTCGTCCACCGGGTGACTCCGGACGACCACCTGCTCGTGGGTGCCCTCCGTGACGCCGCCGCCGGGCTGCCGACGTCGCTCGCCCTCTCGCTCGAGCCGGGGACGCTCGCGGCCGTCGTCACCGCTCCGGACGGGTGCCGCGACCGCGTCTTCGTCGAGCGCAGCGACCACCGGCCTCGCTGCGTCGTCGTCGGCGCCGTCGAGACCGCCGTCGCGGTGACGAACGCCGCCGCGGTGCTCGGCTACGCGGTGACCGTGATCGACCCGCGCCCGGTGTTCCTCACCGACGAGCGGTTCCCGGCCGCGGACGAGCGCATCGTGGGCTGGCCGACGCGCGTGCTCGAGGGGGTGCACGTGGACGGGACGACGGCCGTCGTGGTGCTCTCGCACGACGACCGGTTCGACGCCGAGGTCATCGACCAGGCCCTCCGCCGCGGGGCCGGGTACGTCGGTGCGATGGGCTCCCGGGCCACCCACGACCGGCGACTCGCGGAACTGCACGCGCTCGGGACGCCGGACCTCGACCGACTCCGCTCCCCGATCGGTCTCGACATCGGTGCACGGACCCCGGCCGAGATGGCCGTCGCGATCACCGCCGAGGTCATCGCCGTGCGCCGGGGCGCCGCCGGAGGTGCGCTCACCGACGGCTCCGGCCCGATCCACCGACGCGCGGCCCGCACCCCCTGACGGTAGCGGGCGTCGGCGTCGGCGTCAGCGTCGGCGTCAGCGTCGGCGTCAGCGTCGGCGTCAGCGTCGGCGTCAGCGTCGGCGTCAGCGTCGGCGTCAGCGTCGGCGTCAGCGTCGGCGTCAGCGTCGGCGTCAGCGTCGGCGTCGTACCAGGTTCCCGACATCGAACCAGGGGCCGCGCCTGGTTCGATGTCGGGCCCGTGGTTCGACGCGTCCCGCACGCTCGTTGAGCGCGCGCGGCGAACCGGCGCGAGACCGGGCCGGCTGGGTGAGGTGTCGCGGGGCCTTGAACGGTGTGACTGTTCGAGCGTGCACGGGGTCTCCCCCACCGCCGGGCACTCTCGTCCGGGCGCTGCTCGACGTCAGCCCAGCGACGGGCACCGACCGACGGGCGACGAGACGGCGGCGTCATCCCGAGACGGTCCGACGTGTCCGAGACACCGCCGGATCTGCCGGCGTCTCGACGTCACGCCGACGTGTCGACACCCCAGCGGCACCGCGAGGCCGGCGAGCGAGCGAGCTCAGACGGCGGCGGGCGTCCGGGCGAGCCGCTCGGCCAGCCGGGCGGCGATCTCGCGCTCGTCGCCCGTCACGAGCCGGAAGTCTCGGACCACCACGCGCCCGCCGACCACCACGTGCCGCGGTCGCCGCCCCGGCGATGCCCAGAGGAGCCCCGCGACCGGGTCCGCGACGCCGGCATCGGCCACGCCCGAGACGTCCCACACGCACAGGTCGCCCGCGGTGCCGTCGCCGAGGTGCCCGAGTTCCGGCCGGCCGAGTCCCGCTGCCGACCCCTCCGTCATCATCCCGAGCACCTGGCGCGCGGGCAGCTGCGGCCCCACGAGCGCGGACACCTGCATCGCCAGCCGTCCGTCCGCCAGCAGGTGCCCGGCGTCGTTGCTGCCCCCGCCGCTCGTGCCCAGGCCGACCGGGATCCCGGCCGCCGCGAGCCTGGCGACCGGGGCGATCCCCCACCCCATCGGCACGTCGCAGCCCGGGGCGTGCGTCGCCGTCACCCCGGCGGTCGCGAGCCGTGCGATCTCGTCGTCGGTCACGTCGCAGAGGTGCGCGATCGTGACGTCGGCTGCGAGCCAGCCCCACTCCTCGAGCAGGTCGAGTGGGCGGCGGCCGTACCGCTCGAGCGCGATCGCGGTGTCGACCTGCTCGTTCGCCTGGGTGCGACGCCGGAGACCGTGCCGCGCTGCGACCTCGCCGAGCGCCCGGAACGTGGCCTCTCCGTCGGAGTGCACCCCGGCCGGTCCGACGGCGAGCTGGAGTCCACCGTCCGGGTCGACCCCGCCCACGGCTCGCTCGTGCAGCAGTCCGGTCGCGATCGCCTCCGCCGACACCGCGGCGCGCTCCGGATCGTCCCGCGCCGACCCGCGTACGAAGACCAGCCGTCCGCCGAGCCCCCGCACGGCGTCGACCGTCGCCGCGGCGAGCGCCACCGTGTCGTCGGCGGTCGCGTCCGCGGGCCAGTTCAGGTGGTGGTCGGCCACGGTCGTGACGCCGGACAGGAGGCCCTCCGCGGCTCCGGCAGCCGCCGCCAGTCCGTACAGCTCGGGGTCGTGCCCGGCCCGGCCGTACGCCGCGGCCATCGTCGGCAGCCACTCGGCCATCGGGACGCCGCGGGTGCCGGGGAGGGTGCGGAAGGCGGTCTGCAGCAGGTGGTGGTGCGCGTTGACGAGGCCGGGCGTGACGACGCAGCCGGACGCGTCGAGCGTCGTGGCGAGGTCTCTGCCGTCATGGAGGACGACGTCGCCCTCCCGTTCGGTGCGGGGGTCGACGAGGACGCGGCGGGCACCGGTGACTGTCAGCATGCGAGGGATTCTGGCAGCCGCCTGTTTCCGGCCCGTGTCACCGCCGTGACGCGTCATGCGTCATCGAGAGCCGGTCGTGCCCACCGCGACCGGCACGGTCAGCGTCGCGGTACCGCGGAACCACCGGTTCGGAGGAGCCGATGCGGGAAGCGTCGGTACACGTCCGTCATGAGCTGTTGCTCGAACCACCGCGCAGCGAGCGCAGCCGCGTCCGGCGCGCTGCGTCCCCCGACGTCGCTGATCAGCTGGACCGGCGCGTCGGGTCCGCCGTGCCCGTCGTCGACGACGCCGGTGGTGCCCCACCAGGCACGGAGCGATGATGCGCGGTGCCCGTCGTGGCGGCAGAGCACCCAGAGCGTCGTGTGCGAGCCGGTCGTGCCCGGTACCTCGATGGACACCGCGAGCGGATCGATCATCGTCTCGACCGTCGTGTCGTCCGGCGTCACGTCCGTGTTCCACGTCTCCGCGGACTCACGGAGTGGAACGAGGAACCCCTGGCAGAACGCATCGTGCAGCGGGTACTCACCCTCTGCGAACCAGCCGGGTCGCTGGGCCCCGGACGCTGTCGGGGACGCGCCCACCGCGCGCCCCGCTCCCGGTCCCGGTCCCGGTCCCGGCACGATGGTGCAGGGGATGCCCTGCTCGTCCCGATCGGCGACGGGCAGCGGACCCGGGTGCGGTTCGTCGGGTCCGTGCCCGCGACGCCTCGCCCATCTCCGCATGCGTCGAGGATCCCACGTTCCGGCGGAGCCGCGAGCATCGTCCGGGAAACCGGGCGGTGACACCCGCGAAACACGGGCACCCTAGGTTCGGCCCCATGACGCAGACCCTGATCCGCGCCGGCTGGGTGCTCACCGCCGCACCGGACGACTCCACCACGCCTGCAGCGATCCGCGACGGCGCCGTGCTGCTCGACGGCGACCGCATCGCCGCCGTCGGCACCCTCGCCGAGCTGTCCGCCGCGCACCCGGACGCACCGGTCCGCGGCGGCGCGTACGACATCGTGACGCCGGGCTTCGTGAACACGCACGGACACTTCAGCGAGGGCCTGATCACGGGCATCGGCTCGCAGTACACGCTGTGGGAGTGGCTGACGGCGCTGATCGGGCGCGTCAACCCGGTGATGACCCGCGAGAAGGCGTACGCCGGCACGGTGCTGCAGGGGATCCAGCTGCTCCGGAGCGGCGTGACGACCGCGAACGACATGTTCTGCGCGGACCCGATGCCCGACGAGCCGGCCACGCCCGGTGTCGTGCAGGCGCTCGAGGACCTGGGCCTCCGCGGCGTCGTGTCGTTCGGCTCCGGCGACGTCGACCGTGACTTCGGTGCGACGCCGATCCTCGAGGAGTTCGAGGCGCTGCGCGAAGCCGCCGACGCCAGCCGCTACAGCACGTTCCGGGTCGGCGTCTCGTCCATCGGGCGGTACACCGACGACACCTGGCAGGAGCACGTCGACTACGCCGTCGCGGGCGGCCACGGGGTGCACGTGCACTTCCACGAGGTGCGCGAGGAGGTCACGGCTGCCCGGCAGCGCACCGGCCGGACGGCGATCGGCCACGCCGAGGCGACGGGCATGTTCCAGGTCCCGGTGATCGCCGCGCACAGCGTCTGGGTCGACCGCGAGGACCGCGAGCGCTACGCCACGAACGGCGTCGGCGTCGCCCACAACCCGGTCGCGAACGGCATCCTGGCCAGCGGCATCGCCCCGGTCGCCGAGCTCCGGGCACTCGGCGTCCCGGTCGGCATCGGCGTCGACGGCCCGGCCTCGAACGACTCGCAGGACTTCCTGCAGGCGATGAAGACCGCCGCGCTCCTCGCCCGCGTCCGCGACCTGCAGGCCACCGCGATGAGCGCCCGGGAGGCGTTCGAGATGGGCACGATCGGCGGCGCCCGAGCCCTGCGTATGGAGCAGGAGATCGGCTCGCTCGAGCCCGGCAAGCGCGCGGACCTGGTCGTGTTCGACGGCGACTCCCCCACGCTCGCGAACGTGCACGACCCCTACCAGGCGGTCGTCTTCGTGGCCGGCAGCCGCGAGGTCCGCGACGTCTGGGTCGACGGCGAGCTGAGCGTCGCCGACGGCGACGTGACGAAGGTCGACGTCCGCGAGGCGGTGGACCGTGCACGGCCGTTGGCGCGTCAGCTGGTCGCCGAGGCGGGACTCGAGCGCCTGTCGGCGCTCACCGGTGGCGCGCTCGACGACACCGAGCGTCCGTAGCGGCGGAGGCGATCCGAGCCGGGGACGGTGACGGACGGGAGGCGGTGCGCACGTCGTGTGCACCGCCTCCCGTTGCGTCACCCTTCCGGTCGACAGCCCGTCACAGTTCCAGGACCAGGCGCGGGCAGCCGCGCCGGGCGCGCGACACGCACACCATCATCGTGCGGTCGTCGGCCTGCTCCTCGGGACTGAGCACGGTGTCCCGGTGCTCCACCGCGCCCTCGAGGACGGGGGTCTCGCAGGTGCCGCACGTGCCCTCGCGGCACGAGGACAGGACGAAGGCGCCGGCCTCCTCGGCGACCTCGAGCAGCGTGCGGTCGGCCGGCACCGTGACGGTCACGCCGGTGACGGCGAGCTCGACCTCGAAGGGTTCCCCCGGGGCGTCCACGTCGGCGGCCGGCTCGAACCGCTCGACCCGGACGCTCCCGGTGGGCCAGTGCGCTGCGGCTGCTTCGACGGCGTCCATGAGCCCGCGCGGGCCGCAGCAGTACACGACGGCGTCGCGCGGCTCGGCGAGGAGTCCGATCACGTTCAACCGCGGGTGCTCGTCCGCCGCGGCGACGACGACCCGGTCGGGGTGCGCCGCGACGAGCTCGTCGACGAAGGCCATGCGGCTCCGGCTGCGTCCTGCGTAGTGGAGCTCCCAGGGCGTGCCGGCGCGTTCCGCTGCGTCGATCATCGCCACCAGGGGCGTGATCCCGATGCCACCGGCGACGAACACCGCGGGCCGGGTCGGGTCGAAGCCGAAGTGGTTCCGCGGTCCGGCGACCACGACCTCGGCGTCGACCGCGAGCCCCTCGTGCACGGCGCGCGATCCCCCGCGGCCGTCCGGTTCCCGGAGCACGGCGATCCGCCAGTGCCCCTCGGGCGTGGTCGTGACGAGCGAGTACTGCCGCTCGGTACCCGGCGCGACCTCGAGGTCGACGTTCGCCCCGGGCTCCCAGTCGGGCAGCGGCTCGCCGTCGACCGGTGCGAGGTCGAGCGCGACGACGTCGGTCGCGACCTGACGGCGGGCGGCGACCCGCACGCGGCGACGCTCCGGTCCGGCGGTCACGCGACGTCTCCGCTCGGGACCGCTCCGGCGCTCGCGACCACGCCGGCACGCGGCGTCTCCTTGACCACGATCATGTGGAACCGGCTGCCGTCCGCGCTGCACCAGCGGTGCCCGGTCCCGCCGCGGTAGTAGGCGGAGTCGCCCGGTCCGAGACGCAGGGGCTCCTGCCCGCGGAGGTCGAGCAGGACGTCGCCGGCGAGCACGGTGAGGAACTCGTCCTCGCGGTGCTCGAAGTACTCGCCGAGGTCCGTGTTCTCCCCGGTCCACTCGAGCGGCTCGAACGCGTGCGGGCCGGCGTGCACGAGGAGCCGTGCCTCGCCGCTCGAGAACGGGCCGCGGGCACCCTCGCCGGCGCGGATCACCTCGGGGCCCCGGCTTTCCTGGTCCGACCGTTCCGGGGCGCCGGCAGCGAGCAGCTCGACCTGGGTGGTCCCGAGCGCCGTGGCGATCTTCTCGAGGGACACCATGCTCGCGCGGGAGTGCCCGCGTTCGACCTGGCTGAGGAACGGGTGCGACAGCCCGGTCAGCTCAGCGACCTGCACGAGGGTCAGGCGTGCGGCGCGTCTGCGGGCACGGATGTGCTCCCCGATCCGCTGGGTCTGGTCGTCGACGACGCGGTCGGTCTCGGTGGTGGTGCCGGTGCTCACGCGCACTCCTCTCGGCCTGGTGGTGGCGCTCCGACGCCCTCGCGCGGACGGCCGACGACCCGCCCGCCGGAACCGTCGTTCCGGGTTCCCGGTCGGACCGGGACGGGTGTCACACACGGCAACCGCCTCGAAACGAGAGGGAAACACTGCCGCCCTAGCATCGGAGATGTTGATGCGATCAACATTCTCACACACGATCAGGAGGCCCCGGATGGACGCCACAGCACCCCGTCAGGTCGGGCTCCTGCGGTCCGCGCTGCTGCCCGGCGGACGGCTGGTCGACGTCGCGATCGACGGTGACACCGTGTCGGCCGTCGCCCCGACCGGCACGCTCAGCGCCCCGGACGCGGTCACGCTGGACCTCGGCGGGCGTCTGCTCCTCACCGCACCGGCCGAGCCGCACGCGCACCTCGACAAGGCCCTGAGCGCCGATGCCATCCGGCCGCCGCTCGGCGACCTCGGTGCCGCGATCGCCTCGTGGTCCGCACACGCCACCACGATGACCGTCGAGGACGTCGCCGACCGGGCACGGACCGCCGCACTGGCCCTGCTCGCCGCCGGCACCACCTCCGTCCGCACCCACGTGGACGTCCTGAGCGGCCGCCGCACCGTCGCGGATGCTCCCGCCTCGGTCGAGTCGGCCACCCGCGGCGCCCGGGCCCTCGTGCAGGTCCGCGACGAGCTCGCCGGCCTGATGGACATCGAGCTCGTCGCCCTCGCCGGCCCGCTCGCCCCCGACCACCACGTCGAGGCCGTCCTCGACTGCGGCGTCGACCTGGTCGGCGGCGCCCCGCACCTCGCCGAGGACCCGCTCGCCGACGTCGACCGACTGCTCGCGATCGCCGAGCGCCGCGGGGTCGGGGTCGACCTGCACACCGACGAGAGCCTGGACGGGCCGGTCACCCTCGACCACTACGCCCGTGCCGTCACGCGGATGCCGCGCGACGAGCGCTCCGGTCGGCAGTACTCCGCCGGGCACTGCGTCCGGCTCGGCACCCTCGGCCCCGAGCGCCTGGCCGAGGTCGTCGCCGACGTCGCCGCCGCGGACCTCGGCATCATCACCCTGCCGATCACCAACCTGTACCTGCAGGGATGGCAGCACCCGGTGTCCACCCCGAGAGGACTCACCGCGATCCGCGCCCTGACCGGGGCCGGCGTGCGGGTCGCCGCGGGCGCCGACAACGTCCGCGACCCGTTCAACCCGGTCGGACGGAGCGACGCCCTCGAGACGGCGAGCCTGCTCGTGTCGGCCGGCCACGTCACGCCGGACCAGGCGTACGCGATGGTGAGCGACACCGCCCGCAGCGTGATGGGCCTCCCGGCCGCCGGTCCCGTCCCCGGACGGCGGGCCGACCTGCTCGCGATCGCCGCGACGAGCGTCACCGACGCGGTGGCGAACGCGTCCGCCGACCGCATCGTCCTGTCCCGCGGGCGGCTCGTCGCCCGCACCGAGGTCCGCACGACGGTCGCCCTCCCGGCACCGGTCCGTGCGACCGCACCCGTCCCCGCCTGATCCTTCGCCCCACCACCACGAACCCGTGAACCGAGAACCCGAGGTGCCCGTGACCACCACCGCCCCGCCGCCCGTCACCACGACGGACACGCTGCTCGACTTCCGGAACGTCGAGATGACCTTCCCGAACGGCACCGTCGCCCTGCAGGGCGTCGACCTCACCGTCGACCGCGGGCAGTTCGTCTCCGTCGTCGGCCCCTCCGGCTGCGGCAAGTCGACCCTGCTCCGCATCGCCTCCGGCCTCGAGTCGGCGTCCGACGGGACCGCCGACGTCGCCGCCCACCGGATCGGGTACGTGTTCCAGGACGCGACCCTGCTGCCGTGGCGCACCGTGCAGGGCAACGTCGAGCTGCTCGCCGAGCTCGGGCACGTGTCGAAGGCCGAACGGGCCGCCAAGGCCGCGCGGGCGATCGACCTGGTCGGGCTGAACGGCTTCGAGACGAACCTGCCGAAGCAGCTGTCCGGCGGCATGCGGATGCGCGTCTCGCTCGCCCGGTCGCTGACGCTCGACCCCGAGCTGTTCCTGTTCGACGAGCCGTTCGGCGCCCTCGACGAGATCACCCGCGAGCGCCTGAACGACGAGCTCCTGCGGCTCTTCGTCGAGCAGCAGTTCGCCGGGCTGTTCATCACGCACTCGGTGTCAGAGGCCGTGTACCTGTCCACCGAGGTCGTCGTCATGTCGGGACGCCCGGGCAGCATCGTCGGCCGGTTCGACGTGCCGTTCCCGATGCCCCGCGACCCCGACATCCGCTTCACCCCCGAGTTCGCCGAACTGGTCGGCGAGGTCTCGCACGCGCTCCGGGAAGGACACCGCTGATGGTCACCCTGCAGGAGGTCGCCGAGACCCGCGCCGTCCGAGCGGCCGCACGCCGCACCGCACCGCGCTCCCGCCGGAGCGTGTCCTGGTGGCAGCCCGTCGTCGTCCTCGCCGTGCTCGTCGGCATCTGGTACGCCGCGGCCGCCTACTACGACCACGTCCGGGGGCTCGCGTTCCTGGTGCCCTACCCGCACCTCGTGGCGAAGGCGATCGTCGCCCCCACGATGCCCGACGGATCGCCCTCGACCTTCGGCAGCGACCTGTGGTCCGCGCTCGGTCGCACCACGGTGGTGTCCCTCGTCGGCCTCGGCTTCGCGATCGTGATCGGCGTCGTCTGGGCGATGGCGATGGCGCAGGCGAAGTGGCTCGAGCGCTCGCTCTACCCGTACGCGGTGGTGCTGCAGTGCGTGCCGATCCTGGCGCTCGTGCCCCTCATCGGTGCCCTGTTCGGCTACGAGTTCGCCAGTCGGGTCATCGTCACGGTGATGATCGCCCTGTTCCCGATGGTGTCGAACACCCTGTTCGGGCTGCAGTCAGCCGACCGTGGGCAGCGCGAGCTCTTCCGGTTGCAGCGGGCGAGCCGGTTCGCCCAGCTGGTGAAGCTGCAGTTCCCCGCCGCGCTGCCGTCGATCTTCGTCGGCCTCCGGACCTCGGCCGGCCTCAGCGTCATCGGCGCGATCGTCGGCGACCAGTTCTTCCAGCGCGGCAACCCCGGGCTCGGCGTCCTCATCCAGGTGACCGCCTCGCGGCTGATGGGACCGGAGCTCTACGCGACGATCATCATCGCCTCGCTGTACGGCGTCGCCGTCTTCCTCGTGTTCGGACTGATCGGCCGTCTGGCCGTCGGTCGCTGGCACGACTTCAGCTGACCCGCGTCACGGCGGCCTCCCCCGGTGCGCCGCGGCACGGGTCTCCCCCGCCCTCCCCTTCCTCCCGTCCCCTCACCCGACCCACAGCACCACGAGACCCGCACCACGAACGGAGCCTCCATGCGCACCACCACCCGACTCGGCGTCGCCACCGCAGCCCTCGCGGCGACCGCCCTCGCCCTGACCGGATGCGCCGCCGGCTCGTCCGCCGGCACCACGGCGTCGAGCGCCAGCGCGAAGGCCGCGACCGGCCCCGCGATCGACCTCTCCGACGTCTGCCCGGCGACGGTCGTCGTCCAGACCGACTGGAACCCCGAGGGCGAGCACGGCCACCTGTACGAGATGCTCGGCCCGAACCCGTCGATCGACGCCTCGGGCAAGACCGTCACCGGCGACCTGTACGCCAACGGGAAGAGCACCGGCGTGAAGCTCGAGATCCGCGCCGGCGGCCCCGCGATCGGTTACACGAAGGTCGCGTCGCAGATGTACCAGGACAAGGACATCACCCTCGGCTACATGTCCACCGACGAGCAGGTGCAGTTCTCCGGCAACCTGCCCACCACGGCCGTCTTCGCCGAGAACGACTCGTCCCCGATGTCGATCATGTGGGACCCGAAGACCTACCCGGACGTCGACTCCATCGAGGACCTCGGCAAGGAGCTCGAGAAGAACGGCGGCGTCGTCCGCTACTTCAACGGTGCCGCGTACATGACGTACCTCGAGCAGTCCGGCATCTTGCCGAAGAAGGTCCTCGACGGCAGCTACGACGGCACCCCGTCGAAGTTCGTCTCGGCTGGCGGCAAGGACGCACAGCAGGGCTTCGCGACCGCCGAGCCGTACATCTACCAGAACCAGGTCGCCGCCTGGGGCAAGAAGGTCGCCTACAAGCCGGTCTCGAGCACCGGGTGGAACCCGTACCCCGAGGCCATGTCCGTCCGCACCGGCGACCTGTCGAAGCTCACGCCCTGCCTGCAGAAGCTCGTCCCCGTCATGCAGCAGGCTGATGTCGACTACCTCAAGGCCCCCGAGGCGACGAACGACCTCATCACGCAGCTCGTGCAGCAGTACAACAACGGCTGGACCTACGACTCGAAGGTCGGCGCGTTCGCCGCGTCGCAGCTGTTGAAGCTCGGCATGGCGAAGGACACCGACGGCTACATCGGCTCGATGGACGAGCAGCGCATGCAGGACTTCATCGAGAAGGCCACCCCGGTCTTCGCCGGCACCGGTGACGTGAAGAGCGACCTGAAGCCGTCCGACCTGTACACGAACGAGTTCCTCGACAAGTCCATCGGTCTGGGCAACTGACAGCGGGTCGGCCGAGCCGACCACATCCGGACGGGAGGCACGGCACACGTCGTGTGTCGCGCCTCCCGTCCGTCGTCTCCCGCACCACCCACCCCACAGGAGTGAGCATGACCACCGTCACCCCCGCCTCCCCGACCGTCCCGGCCGAGGCGCTCGCGGCGCTCCGCGCCGAGCTCGTCGACCTGCTCGGTGAACGCGGCGTCAGCGCCGACGAGCGCACCCGCGCCCGCGCCTCCGTCGACGAGGCGACCATGAGCCCGATCCTCAGCGAACAGCTGCCGCTGGGCCTCGCCGACCTCGTCGCGTACCCGGCGTCCGCGGAGCACGTCGCCGCCACGCTCGCAGCAGCCGTCCGGCACGGTGTCCCGGTCACCACGCGCGGCAAGGGCACCGGCAACTACGGCCAGGGCATCCCGCTGCACGGCGGGCTCGTCCTCGACACCTCGCGGGCGCGCGCCGTCGTCGAGGTCGGTAACGGCTGGATCACCGCCGAGGCCGGCGCCTCGATGGTGGCCCTCGAGCAGGCCGCCGCGGCCGCCGGGCAGCAGCTGTGGATGTACCCGTCCACCGCGCAGTCCACCATCGGCGGGTTCCTGTCCGGCGGGTCCGGCGGCACCGGTTCGATCGCCCACGGCTCGAACTGGCAGGGGTTCGTCACCGCGCTCGACGTGGCACTGCCCGGCTCGGACGAGCTGCTCCACGTCGAGGGTGACGAGGCACAGCCGTTCGTGCACACCTACGGCACCGCCGGCGTCATCGCCCGGGCGACCGTCCGGCTCGAGCCGCTGCAGGAGTGGCGCGCGGTGTACGCGTCGTTCCCGACCTTCGAGGACGCCCTCGTCGCGGTCCGGACCCTGCGCGGGCTCGACCCCGTGCCGCGACTCGTCAGCGCAGACCGGGCCGAGGTCGCCGCGACCCTGCCGTCGGACACGGCGATCCCGGACGACCGTGCGAGCCTGCGCGCGATCATCGACGACGTCGTGCTCGACGAGGCCCGCACCCTGATCGACCAGGCCGGCGGCACCGTGTCCGACGTCCGCGAGGGCCTGCAGCAGACCACCAAGGTGTCGATGCTGTCCTACAACCACCCGATCTGGTGGCTGAAGCGGAACACCCCGGACACCGAGTACTTCCACGTCGAGGTCGGCGGCGAGGCGCTCATCGACCGGATCGCCGAGGTCGAGGCGGTCTACCCGGGCGGCATGCTGCACATCGAGGCGGCGCACGTCGGCCCGATCGGCATGCTCACCGCGCCCTACACCAGGGCCGAGGACGTCTACGCCGGGTACCCGGTGCTCCGTGACCTGGGCGTCCGGGTGCACAGCCCGCACCAGTACTACGTCGACCACGGTGTCGAGGAGCTCGTGGCGCTGAAGCGGCGCACCGACCCCGAGGGGCTGCTCAACCCGGGCCACGTCATCGACCCGTCGCTCGTCGACAGCGGTGGCTCGACCGCGTCGGCGCAGCCCGTCGTGCCGGGGTTCGGCAAGTGAGCGGCGCGGCGCGCCCCGGTGCGGCTGTCCGCTCGCGACTGCTCGCCGAGCTGTCGGGTCCGGCGGTCGCCGCCGGGATCGGTCCCGACTCGATCGTCGTGCAGCCGACCGGTGCCGTCGAGCACCACGGTCCGCACCTGCCGCTCTCCACCGACTTCCTGCTCGCCGACCACATCGGCGGCGCGGCCGTCGAACGCGCCGCTGCCGAGGGCCTCGACGTCTGGCAGCTGCCGACGCTGGCGTTCACGAAGTCGGACGAGCACAGCTGGGCGCCGGGCACCGTGTGGCTCGACGAGTCCACGATGTTCGACACCGCGGTGCAGATCGGCCGGGCCGTGGCACTCACGGGTGCGGGGTCGCTCGTCTTCGCGAACGGGCACGGCGGGAACGTCGCCCTGCTGCAGGTCGCCCTGCGGGAGATCCGGAAGCGGTACGGCTTGAAGACGTTCCTGATGCCGACGCTCGCGCGGATGCCCGGCCCGTCCGGCGAGGACGCCGACGAGCGCGGGCTCGGGATCCACGGCGGAGCGGCGGAGACGTCGATGATCCTGCACCTGCGGCCCGACCTGGTGGACATGTCGCTCGCGGAGCGGTGGGTACCGGACCACCTGGCGGAGTTCGAGAAGATCCGCTTCAACGGCGGGCCGGTGTCCTTCGGGTGGCTGTCGAACGACTTCGGGACGCCTGGGGTCGTCGGGGACGCGAGCCGCGCGACCGCGGCCTACGGGCAGGCACTGTGGGACCTGTCGCTCGACGAGGCCGTGGCATCCCTGCACGAGATCGCCCGGTTCGACCCGGCGGCCGCGAAGTCTGCGATCGGTGCCGGCGCGGGTGCTGCCGGCGCGGGTGCCGTGGGCGCGGGTGCTGGTGCCGGTGCCGGTGCTGGTGCCGGTGCCGGTGCCGGTGCCGGCACTGCCGGTCCGCTCGCGGCGGACGTGGTGGCGGTGCCGTGACCGTCCTGCCGGGGCAGGCGGCAGCCGCCGACGACGCTGCCGCCGCGCAGCACGACGCTGCCGCTGCCCCGGCCGACCCGCTCGTCCTGGCGGCGTCGTGGTTGCCGTCCGCCGAGGACGGCCCCGGTCCGACCATGACCCTGTCCACACTCGGCCTCGACGGCTACCCCGCCGCCCGGACCGTGCTGCTGTCGTGCTTCGACGGGGAGCGCCTGCACTTCCACACCGACAGCCGGAGCCGGAAGGCCGCCGAGCTCGCCGCACTCCCCCGCGCCGCCGTCACCCTCGTCTGGCCCGAGGCCGCGCGGCAGCTCGTGGTCGTCGGGGACGTGGCACCCGTCACCGACGCCGAGGCCCGCACCGCGTACGCCGCCCGGACCCGGTACCTGCAGGTGCTGGCGTGGGTGAACGACCACGAGGCCGCGGCCGACACCCCCGCGCGCCGGCGGGAGCTCTGGGCGGCGTTCGAGCACGAGCGGCCGGGCGCCGACCTGGGACCGCCGTCGACGTGGGCCGGGTTCGCGCTCACGCCGGTGCGGATGCTGTTGTGGCGGGGCGCGACCGATGCCGCGAGCAACCGGCTCGCCTACGAGCGCCACCCAGGCGGTAGGTGGTCCCAGGAGTCCTGGCCCGGCTGACCGACCAGAGGCAACGCGCGTGCCGGATCAGGCCGGCCGGACGATCTCCACCTGACGAGCCGGCAGGGCGTTCATCGATGCTGACGCCAAGCGCGCTGGCAACACCACGCCAGCGGTCCGCGCCGCGAGGTAGTCGACGAACACTCCGACAGAACTGTCAGCGCTCGGCTGATCGACCGTGCGGCGCATGTCGTCGGCGTCGCGCACGTCGAGCACACCGTCGACGTCCATGACCGACACTCGCCGAACACCGTCGCGCGTCTTGACGAAGACGTTGGCGAACCCACCCACTGCCTCGATGCGACGGAGGAGCACCGGAAGCCGTTCGTCCTCGAGCGCGACCACCACCGGCGAACGTCCCTCGACGTCGACGACCTCGAGTTCGATCTCCGCAAAGCGGCCGACCGCCAGAGAGCGATCGACTTCCCGACGGAACGCGTCGAGTTCATGCATCGTGCTCGCGCCTGCCCTTCATGTCCCGGATTGTAATGGCGTACTCGAAGACGCGGTCCGATGCCTGCTCGAAGGACCTGTCGACGTCCTCGACGCGGTGCAACGGCGCGATCGACGAGACCGAACCGTTCGTGTGGTGGAGGTGGACATGCCCGTGACAACAGTCTGCCCGCGCACGTTCGACCCACCGCCCGTCGAGATCGACCGCGAGTACCACGATCGCGAAGTCGACGAGTTTGCCGTTGCAGCGGAACAATCGATGGTCGATCCGGATCGTGTCAGCATCATCCACACTCTGGAACCAGGAACGCTCGGAGCAGTCGTCACGATGGGGCGGGCGGTACTGGCCGCGATCCTGGTGGTCGAGACCCGCCGACATCTCCTCGTGAGCGCGACGTTGGTCCCGTCGTGCTCGCTGCGTGCGCCGGATCATGCCGGAACGCTAACGGCGGCTCGAGCGGATCGGCCAGGAGTCTGTATGCACGCACGGTGCTGCGCGGCACGGCACGGCACGGCACGCGAATCGACGTCAGCGCAGCGTGATCTCTTGGATCGTCGCCGACACCGACGACGGATCGTCGGCCGAGGTCTGTACCGAGCACGACCAGGCGACCGGCTCCGTCACCGGCCCACGCTCGTCGCGCTGCACGGCCGACTCGCCCGTGACGGAGGCCGATGCCGCCCCACCCCTTCCGCCCGCACCCTGCTCGACGCCCGTCGAGCGGGTGTCGACCACCTTCCACGGAGTCATCCCGTACTCGTCCCGCCACCACGCGACGATCGCCGGCCCCACCTTCGTCTCGCACGCCGCCCGCGCGACCCCGTCGAACGCGGTCTGCTGCCGCGTGCACCCGGTGAGCGCGACGAGCACCACCACGACGGCCGTGGCCGCGACGGTGCGGCTCCTCATGCCCTCATCGTGCCGGACGCCGCGCCGGCCGTACAGCCCGGCGACGACGGAGCGCGCGTCGCGGCCCCGGCGCTACGCCCCGCCGAGCGCCCGCGTCGCCAGGTGCAGCGCGAGCCGGGTCTCCGGGTCGCCGAGGTCCACTCCGAGCAGCCGCTGCACCCGGTCGATGCGGTCCGCCACGGTGTTGCGGTGCACCCCGAGCACCGCGGCCGTCTCTGCGACCGAGGACTCCGCGTCGAGGAACGCCGCGAGGGTCGAGCGGAGCGCCCCACCCCCGCGCTCCAGCGGCGCGAGGAGTTGCTCCGCCGCGGGCAGGAACGTGTCCGTCTGCGTCCACGCGAGCAGCAGCTGCGCGAGCCCGAGCCGGTCGACGTGCACGAAGAAGCCCGACTCCGGACGCGCGGCGGCCAGGCGGACGGCGTCACCCGCCTCGCCGAGCGTCCGCACGAGTCCCGCCGGACCGGCGTGCACGCTGCCGACACCGGCGTTCGTGTCGACCGCGGAGCGCAGGGCGTTCTGCGCCGCCCGGACCGAGGCGGCGACCGCGGCGACCGCGGCACGATCGGGTTCGTCGGGCGTCGAGGACCACACAGCCCACCCGTCGGTCTGCTCCACGACCACGACGTCGAGTCCGTGCCCGCCGAAGGCCGTCTCGACCTCGCCCCGCAGCGCCACGGCGTCGACCGGGCCCCGTGCGACGAGCCGGACGCCGACGTGCCAGGCGTCCAGCTCCCACCCGGCGGCGATGGTCCGTTGCACCAGGGGCGGGGCGGGCGCTCCGTCGGCGGTACGGAGGTCGTCGAGCATCGCCATCCGGTAGCGGGCGTCGCGCTCGTCGTCGAGCCGGGTGAGCACGAGCCGGTGGCCGGCCGCGACCGCCGCCACCCGGAGCGCGGTCGCCAGCACCGCCCGTTCTGCGCGCAGCGGCGTCGTGGTCCCCACCGCGAGCCACGCGCGCGGTCCGATGCCGGTCGGGACGGGCACGGCCACGACGGTCTCGCGGTCGTCGGTCGCCCAGACCGGTTCGCTCGTCCCCACCGTGCGAGCGAGCAGTGCGGCGGTCGCCGGTGCGACGCCCGCTCCGCGCAGGGGGCGCCCCGACGCGTCGAGGAACCGGACCGCGTGGCCGAGCTCGCGCTCGAGCCGCGCGAACAGCTCGTCCAGGGCGGGCCCGGCGTCGAGCCCGACGCGCGCCGCGACGACGGCGGCGCGGGCAGCGGGCGCATCGCCCGACCCGATGAGCTCGTGCACCCGGACCGAGGCCGCCCACGGATCCGGCGTGACGACCACCGCCACGCCGAGTCGCTCGGCGAGGGCGGCGGTGCCGGCTCCCGGCCGCGGCGTGCCGTCGACGGTCCCGACGAGGAGCACGGGGACCCCGGCGGCCGCCGCGCGACGGAGCAGCACGTCGAAGCGCGCGTCGAACCGTTCGACCGGGGTGAGCAGGACGACAGCTCCGTCCCCCGTCCCGAGCAGCCGACCGACGTGCTCGGGTGGGCCGACGATGCCGCGGACGGTGGCGACCGTGCCCGACGCCGGTCCGACGAGCAGCGCAGTACCATCCGGCAGCAGGGGCAGGAACTCGGCGACCGGGATCACGCCCCGACCTCCGGCACGACGTCGGCGTCGATCCCGAACGCCCGCGGCGACACGCGCGCCGTCCGGTCCGGCGTCGCCCACCACCACGGTGCGCCGGGCAGCACGAGCACGGCGAGCTCGTCCCCGACCCGTGCCCGCTCCGTGGCGACGGGGCGCAGGGAGCGCGCGTCGACGACGACGATGCAGCTCGGCGTGCTCGCGACCGGCTCGCCGTCCACCAGGCAGTGCACCCACTCGCTGCCCGCCTCGACCCGGACGACAGCTCCGGTCGCCGCGTCGCGGATCGCCATCGACCCGTGCACGAAGGCGACGACGTCACCGCTGCGCTGCACGTCGAGCACGCGGCCGCGGGCGACGACACGCGCGCCCTCGAGCCCGCGGACGAGGTCCTCGACCCCGGCCGACGCCGCGCAGGCGCGACCGGCGCGCAGGGCCCGGTCGACACTCCCCGGGATGCAGCGTCCGGCGAGCACCTCGGCGTCGACCGGGCCGACCGCGAACGCCGCCCACCCGCCGCTGTGCGACACCGCCTCGCGCCACACGGTCTCCAGGTCGCGGGCATCGGCCGTGTCGACCACGATGCGCAGGCCGCTCGACGTCACCGCCGCCGCGGTGACCACCGGCAGCGCGTCGACGAACAGGGACAGCTGGTCGATGCGCGGCGTCGCCCGACCGACCAGGTCCGCGTCGACGAGCGGCAGTCCCGCCGCGTGCGCCGTGAGCGCCGCAGCCGGCCCGGTGACGCCACCGATCTGCGCGGCGACGACCGCGTCGGCCCGCCGGCCGGTCCAGCGCTCGACGGCGGCGAGCGCGTCGGGCAGCTCCCGCCCGCTCGGCGTCTTCTCCTCGAGCACCGTGGTGGAGCCGACGAGTCCGACGGCCACCACCGCGCCGAGACGGGCGTCGACCGGGACGACGGGCACCCCGCCGGTCCCGAGCGCGCGCCGGAGCGCGTGCGCCGTGTGGTCGACCTGACCGCCACCACCGCACCCCAGGAGCGCGGTGCCGCGCGCGAAGTCGTCGACGTCGTCGGCCTGGAGGCCCGTCACGACCCCGTCACGCTGCTCACCACGGTGCACACCAGCGATCCTCGCGCATCGGCGCCGGTCAGCGCGCCCCCACCGGGGTGCGCTCGTGCAGCTGCTCGACGGGGACGAACGCGTCGTCCAGACCGAAGCACGACGGACCGAAGACCGCGAGGGCCTCGGGGGTGCGCATCAGGTCCGGCGTCGAGACCCCGATCACCCGGACGCGCTGGCCGTAGCGCAGCCGCTCCGTGGTGATCGGTTCGGCGGTCTCCGCGTCGAGGACGCAGATCAGGTCGGGCACGACGGCGACCAAGCGGCCGTCCCGTCGGGCGACGAGGTTCTCGTTCTGGAAGGCGATCTCGAGCTCGGAGCCGTCGGCACCCTGCACGACCGCGCGACCCTTCGCGAACCCGTCGACCGTGCGGCGCTCCACGTCGACGACCTTGCCGTCGAACAGCTCGCGCAGGTGCGTGTAGATCGTCTGCCCGAACGCCTCGGCGAGTCCCTCCACGGGGTCGCGGTGCTCCTCGCGTGCGCGGCGGATCGCACGCCCGACCGAGAGCGCCAGGGACAGCGTCCTGGGCACCGCGGTCGCGCGGACCTGGCTGCCGGTCATCGCGTACTCGGCGATGTACGCGACACCGCCGAGCCGGATCGTCACGCCGCGGGCGAGCCACTCCATCTGCCGGTTGTCGTGCCCGGTGTCGATGACGACACCGTGGCCGTTCTCGTCGCTGATCGCGAGCGGGGACCCGGGCACCCCGTACACCGAGAACGTCTCCATCTGCAGCTCGGGGAACGCACGGCCCATCCCGTCCGCGTCCACGACGGGCAGGCCGCCGGTGGCGCCGACGAGCAGCGGGATCATCGAGTTGATGCCGCCGCACTCGATCGGCATCGTCGCCGTGGCGGTCCGGCCGAGGTGCGCCTCGAGCCGCCGGAGGGCGCCGAGCGGCTCCGGACCCGCCGGCAGGCGCTCGAGCACGACGGTCGGGGCGCCCATCTGCGCAGTGGGGATGACGAGGGCGTCGTCCGGCACCTCGGACGGGTCGAGGACCGTCACCGGGCCGTGCTCCTCGATGGCCGCCTTGACGAGCAGCATCCCGATGAGCGGGTCGCCGCCACCACCGGTGCCGAGCAGCGCGGCGCCGCGGGCGAGGTCGGGCAGGTCGTCGACGTCGATGGTCCAGCTCATGCGTGTTCTCCCTCGCTGACGGTGCCGTCGTGGCGGACCGCCGGGGTGTCGTAGCCGAAGTAGCGGGGTCCGGCGAGCGCGAGGCCAGCCGGTGTGTGCCAGCGTGGGTCGGCCGGGGCGGTGACGATCCGGACGCGCGCGCCGAACCGCAGCCCCTCGGTGGTGATCGGTTCGCCGGTCTCGGCGTCCAGGGTGACGATCAGGTCGGGGGTGGTGGTGCGGACGGACCCGGCCACCTCGACCAGCAGGTGCTCGTTCTGGAACCGAAGCACGGCCTCCAGGCCGGTGTCGCTGCCGGAGCCGGCGATGCGGGCGGTGCCGCGGGCGAAGCCGGTGACGGTCTTGCGTTCGACGTCGGCGACCTTGCCCTCGAACACGACGGTCCCGCCGAGCACCGCGGTGACGGCGACGACGGGGTCCTCGTTCGCGGCACGGGCGTCGACGAGGGCCTCGCCGATCGCGACGCTGAGCGACAGACTGCCGCGGACGTACGACTGCTTGAGCTCGGCGCCGGACATCGCGTACTGCGCCGTGATCGCGGAGCAGCCCATCTCGACCGTCGCGGTGCGGGCGAGCCGTTCCGCCCACCGGTTGTCGACGGTGGCGAAGACGGCGGTGTTGCCCTTCTCGTCGGCGAGTGCCATCGGGGTCGCGCTGATGCCGGACAGCGTCGGCAGGACCATCTGGACCTCGGGGAAGGCACGGCCCATGCCGTCGCCGTCCACGAGCGGCAGACCGAGCTCGGCGGCGGCGACGATCGGGCTGGTGGAGTTGACGCCACCGACCTCGATGCAGGCGACGTGCGTCGGCGTGACGCCGAGGTGGGTCGCCAGGCTGCGGATCGCCTCGGCGAACTGCGCGCCGGACGGCAGCTTCTCCACCATCACGGTCGGCGCGCCGATCATGGCGACGTTGAGCACCACGGCGTCGTCGGGCAGGTCCGCGACCTGCACGACCGGCACCGGGCCGTGCTCGCGGACCGCGGCCTCGGCGAGCAGGCGGCCGATGTACGGGTCGCCGCCGCCGCCCGTGCCGAGGACGGCGGCGCCGCGGGCCAGCGCGGAACAGTCCGCACCGATCTCGGTGAGCGGACGGACGGGGACCGGACGCGTGTCGGTGACGGGGGCAGTGACCGTCGTCGTCATCGGACCAGCGCCCCGAGCGCGAGGTCGCCGACGGCCTTCGCGCGGATCCGGGTGGCGTTGCCGGGCAGGTACGGGATCGGGACCTCGTCGAAGTCGACGATCGCGACACTGGACGGGTCCGCACCCGCGGCGACGGCACGGTCGACCGCTTCCTGCCGGGCCTCGTCGACCACAGCGGACCGCTTGCCGTCGCTGATGGCGTAGACCTTGTCGACCTCGCCCGAGACCTGGGCGATCGCGGCACCGATGGCGTTGGCCACGGAGTAGTGCTCGGGCCGGTGCACGGTGCCGAGTCCGGGCAGGGTGTCCGGCAGCAGGACGGAGCCGCCGCCGACCGCGACCACGGGCAGCGGGTCCGACGAGGTGCGCATGCGCTCAACGACGTCGGCGACGCGCTCGGCGATCACCGCGAGGGCTCGCTCGGCGACCTCGGCCGGCACCCCGGCGACGCGGGAGGTGTCCCCGATGGCGCCCCGACCGCCGCGGACGGCCACGTCGGTCGCGGTCAGGGTGTCGCCGCCGAACACGAGCCCCTCCTCGGTGAGCCGGTAGCCGACCGAGTCCGGTCCGACCAGGGCGCCGTCCTCGCGGATGCGCGAGCCGCCCCCGATGCCGATCGACAGCACGTCGGGCATCCGGAAGTTCGTCCGGATGCCGGCGACGGCGACCTCGCCGGTGGCCTCGCGCGGGAACCCACCGGCCAGCACGCCGACGTCGCTCGTGGTCCCGCCGACGTCGACGACCGCGCAGGTGTCGAAGCCGGACAGCACGGCCGCGCCGCGCATCGAGTTCGTCGGTCCGGAGGCGAAGGTGGCGACCGGGTACCGACGGGCGTACTCGACGTCCATGAGCGTTCCGTCGTTCTGGCTGAGGAACAGGGGCGCGTCGATGCCGCTGCCCGCGACGGACCCGGACAGTCCGTCGACGATGCGTTCGGCGAGTTCACGGAGCGCGGCGTTGATGATCGTGGCGTTCTCGCGCTCGAGCAGTCCGATCCGACCGATCTCGCTCGACAGCGAGAACGCGACGTCCTGACCGAGCTCGGCGGCCATGACGTCCTGCGCCCGCTGCTCGAACTCGTCGTTGATCGGGGAGAACACCGACGAGATCGCGACCGACCGGATGCCGGCGGCGCCGATCGCCTCGGCGTGCCGCTTCAGCTCGTCCGCGTCGAGCTCTGAGATGACCCGCCCGTCGAACTCGTGACCGCCGTGCGCCAGGAACGCCCGACCCTGCACGGCGCCGACCAGGTGCCTGGGCCAGTCGGTGAAGGGCGGCAGGGACGCGGTCGCCGGCAGGCCGAGGCGGACCGCGGCGGTCGGGGCGAGCCCGCGGGCCTCGATGAGCGCGTTGATGAAGTGGGTGGTGCCGATCATCACGCCGTCGATGTCCGCCGAGGTGAAGTCGCGCTGCTCGCGCAGGCCGGCGAGGGCGGCGACGATGCCGGACGTGACGTCCTGGGTCGTCGACCGCTTCACGGCCGCGGCGACCGTGCTGCCGTCCATCAGGACGGCGTCCGTGTTCGTGCCGCCGACGTCGATGCCGATGCGCATGGGGTTCCTCTCGGGGTGGTGCGGGTGGTGGTGGAGCGTGCTGGTGGTGCGTGCTCGTGGTGCGTGCTCGGGTGGTGTCGGAGCGGGTGGTGCGTGCTCGGGTGGTGCTGGAGCGGGTGTCGGGCCGGCCGTGCCGTGTCCGGATCAGGGGGCCACGGCACGGCCGGCGACGAGGGGGCGGTCGGCAGGGGGGACGCCGACCGCCGGCTTCAGGGCGCCGGCGCGGGGGCGGGCGCGGCCGCCGGGGCCTCGCTCGTCGTGGCGTCGCCGACCGCTGCCGGAGCCTGCTCGGTGCGGCTGACCCCGACCCCGCGGACCCACCCGGCCTTGCCGGCGATCACGTAGAGCACGAAGGCGATGACGACGGAGTTGATCGACGGGATGCCGACGGTCACGAAGTAGCCGACCAGTGCCGCGACGGCCCAGATGACGAGCGTCGCCGGGACCCACGTCGGACTGGTCGCCGGCAGCCCCTCGCTCTCGCTGAGCTCACGGCGCCAGCGCTTCACGACGAAGTACTCGGCGACCATGATCCCGGCGATCGGCGGGAACACGACGCCCAGCACGATGAGGAACGGGGTGAACGCGTCGAGGAACCCGACCGCCGCCAGGACCGACCCGACGACACCGAGCACGAGGGTGACGACACCGCGGTTCACCTTGCGGCCGAACACCACGTCGATGAAGTTCGTGACGCCGAGGCTCGAGCTGTAGATGTTCCAGTCGTTGATCTTGAACGTGCCGAGCAGGATCACGAGGATGCCGACCCAGCCGACGCTCGAGGTGATGACCCGCGTGATGTCGGACGACCCGACGGCGTGGGCGAGCAGCACACCCGCGAGCCCGATGACGTACTCCCCCAGCGTGACGCCGAGCGCGGTCTGCTTGACGACGTCGCCGACGGAGCGGTTGAAGCGCGTCATGTCGGGCGTGATGACCGCGCCGACGATGAACCCGCCTGCCACGAGCGTGGTGCCGGCGACGAAGCTCAGCTCGGGGCCGGCCGGGGCCTTCGCGGCGAGCTCAGCGATCGAGTGCCGGCTCAGCTCGACCGTCACGGCCCAGCCGACCAGGATGAGGAAGAGCGGCACCGTGATGTTCGCGAGCCACTGCATCGAGTGGAAGCCGCGGAGCACGATCGCCGTCACGAGCAGGCCGAACACGAGTGACCACGCCCACGCGGGCAGGATCGGCAGGATCGCGACGAGGCCGGCGGCGGAGACGCCCGACTGGATGCCGAACCAGCCGATCAGGCTGAGGCCGATCGCCAGCCCGACGAGCGCCGAGCCGGCCTTGCCGAAGCCGGTCCACCGCGCGATGACCGACGTGTTGAGACCCTCGCGCATGCCGATGATGCCGACGAAGACCGACACGATCTCCAGGATCACGGCACCGAGGGTGATCGCCCAGAACGCCTGCCAGAAGCCCATGCCGAACCCGAGTGTGGCGCCGAGCAGGAACTGGGACAGGGCGGAGATCTGCCCGAACCGCTGCACCGCGACCTGGAACCAGCCGTAGCGGGCGGAGGCGGGGACACGGGACAGGGAGTGGTCGTCGACGACGACGGACGGGGCTGGTGGTGCTGACGCTGCACTGGCCATCGGATGCTCCTGGGGGAAGGGGTGCCGGTCGGGGCGACCGGGTTGCGGCAACCGTAGTGACGACCCAGGAGCGGGTGAACGTGCAGGATGTCGTTACGGGCAGGTGAATCCGTGCAGTGTGCACAGGGCCCCGCCTGGGAGTGCGGCCGCCAGCTCGGCGAGCTCGCGGGTTCGTGGTTCGTGGTTCGTGGTTCGTGGTTCGTGGTTCGAACCGCTCGTCCGACATCGAACCAGCCACCCGGCCTGGCTCGATGTCGGATCCGTGGTTCGACACGAGAGCGTCCGGGAACGACGAAGGCCCCGCCGCAGTGCGACGGGGCCTTCTCAGGTGTGCGCTCGAAGGGACTCGAACCCCCAACCTTCTGATCCGTAGTCAGATGCTCTATCCATTGAGCTACGAGCGCATCCGGTCTTTCGACCGATGCTGGCCTTGCGGCCGTGGAAGACTCTACAACAGGTGCGGCGCGGAACGCGAATCGAGCCGCCTCGCACGGAGCCCTCGGCGTGTCGCGGGGTCAGGCGACGGTCGGCTCCTCGTCGAACACCTCGGCCAGGAACACCTGCAGCGCCTGCCACGAGCGGCGGTCGGCGCGCTCCTGGTACTGCGCCCCGTGGTCCGGTGCATTCGTCCCCGGCACCGCGAACGCGTGCATCGCGCCCGAGTAGGTCACGACCTGCCAGTCGACCGACGGCACGGCGCGCATCTCGTCCTGCCACTCGGCGACCTTCGTGTCCGGCACCATCGGGTCCGCTCCTCCGGTGAGCACGAGCAGCTTCGCCCGGATCGCGGACGCGTCCGACTGCTCGTGCACGATGAGTCCGCCGTGGAACGACACCGCACCGACCAGGTCGGCGCCGGTGCGGGCGAGTTCGATCGCGCCGGAGCCGCCGAAGCAGTACCCCATCACGACGATGCGGGAGTGGTCGACGTCGGGGTCCTCGCGCAGGCGGTCGAGACCGGCCGTGAGCCGCGCGCGGAACAGCGGCAGGTCCTGGTAGTACGAGCCGGCGACCTGTCCGGCGGTGTCGTCGCCGGGACGGACGCCCTCGCCGTACACGTCGGCACCGAACGCGACGTAGCCGAGGCGGGCGAGCATGGTCACCCGGGCCTCGACGTGCTCGTTGACGCCGTGCCAGTCGTGGACCACGAGCACGGCCGGGCGCGGGCCCGACACGGCGTGGTCCTTGGCCAGCACACCGAGGAGCGCGGAGCCCTCGTGGTCGTACCGGACGGGCTCGACGCGGACGTCGGAGCCGGCGGGTGCGGGGACGGTGGACAGGACGTCGTCGGTGGTCTTCACGTCACCGGACGCTACGCCGCGCGGCTCGCACTGCTCCGAGACACCTCTCGGTGCGCGAGACGCCGCCGTCTCCTCGGGGACGAGACGCCCCGCATCCGCCGAGACACCGCACGCCGACCGAGACGCCACCACTTGCGACGGCGTCTCGCGGACCCAGCGGCGTCTCGTGCACACACCGGCGTCTCCGTGGCGCGAGTGACAGACGGCCGGGAGGCGCGTGGCGGGCCCACCACGCGCCTCCCGTCCGACACGGCGTCGGCCGGCCGACGCGCTGTCAGCAGTCGATGTTGTCCCAGCTCTCGGGACCGGCCGACCCGGCCGCGTACTCGTCGAGCGGCGCCTCCCCGTCGCGCCAGGCCTGCAGGAACGGCTCGACGACCTTCCACCCCTGCACGGCGCTGTCGCCGCGCACCGACAGGGTCGCGTCGCCCTCGAGCACCCCGGCCAGGACCTCGCCGTACGCGCTGAGCCGACCCGGGTTGAAGGTCACCGACAGGGCCGTGTGGTCGATCGTGTACGGGTCGCCGGGGCCGTTCACGTTGAGCTCGAGCTGCATCTCGTCGGGGGCGATCCAGATCCGGAGCTTGTCCGGCCGCTCGGCACCGGTCAGCCCGTTCGGCACGTGCGGCGAGTCCTTGAAGGTGATGACGATCTCACGGCGCTGCTGCTCGAGCGCCTTGCCGGAGCGGAGCGTGAACGGCACGCCCGCCCAGCGCCAGTTCGCGACCTCGAGGGTCAGCTGCGCCAGGGTCTCGGTGCCGAGCGACGGGTCGACGCCGTCCTCGTCGACGTACGACGGCAGCTCGCGGTCGCCGATCGTGCCGGCGGTGTAGCGCGCACGCTTGCCCGCCGCGACGACGTCCCCGCCCCACGGCCGCACGGCACGGAGCACGAGCTCCTTCTGGGTGCGCAGGTCGTCGGCGTCGATGGACGCGGGGGCCTCCATCGCGACGACGGCCATCACCTGGAGCAGGTGGCTCTGGATCATGTCGACCAGGGCACCGGCCTTGTCGTAGTAGCGTGCACGGCCCTCGAGCCCGAGGGTCTCGTCGTAGACGATGTCGACACGGTCGACGTGCGCAGAGGACAGCAGCGGCTCGATGATGCGGTTCGCGAAGCGGAGCCCGAGCAGGTTGAGGACCGTCGAGCGACCGAGGAAGTGGTCGACGCGGTGGATCCGCTCCTCGGGCAGGAACGAGTGCAGCAGGTCGTTGAGGTGCTCCGCGCTCTCGGCGTCGGTACCGAACGGCTTCTCGAGCGCGAGCCGCGTCCCCGACGGCAGGTCGAGGTCCTTCAGGACGGCGCAGCTCTTCTCGGTCACGGCCGGCGGCAGCGCGAAGTAGATCGCCGGGTCGTGGTCGCATGCCGCGAGCAGGGTCCGCAGGTCGTCCGCGTCGGTCACGTCGGCCTTGCGGTACGTCGAGGCGTTGACCACGTCGACCAGCCGCCTGCTCAGCTTCTCGCCGCCGTCCTGCGCGCCCTCGTCCTCCTCGTTCTTCGAGGCCTGGGCGTTCTCGAAGGACGTGCGCACCTGCGCCTTCCAGTCCTCGTCCGAGATGTCCTCGACGCCGGCACCGACGAGCTGGACGTCCCAGTCGTCCTTGACCTCGAGGAGGGTGGCGAGACCGGGCAGCAGCAGGCGCTTGGACAGGTCGCCGCTGGCTCCGAGGATGAGCAGGCTGGTCTGGAGGCTCGACATGCCCCCGACGGTACTCACGCGTTCCGGCGCGTGGCCGGGTTGCGTCGGTACGGTGGGTCCAGTCCGGCGCGAGGGAGCACCATGAGCAGTGGGTACGGAGGGCGGCGCATCCGCGTCGCCGTCATCGGCACCGGGATGATCGCCGGGGTGCACGCCCGGGCCGCTCGGGCAGCGGGCGCCGAGGTCGTCGGGGTGCTCGGCCGGACGCCGTCCCGGTCGGAGCAGGTCGCCGCACAGCTCGACGTGCCCCGCGGCTACGCCTCGCTCGACGAGGTGATCGCCGACGCGCCCGACGTCGTGCACGTCTGCACGCCGAACGACCAGCACCACCCGCAGTCGTTGGCGGTGATCCGCGCGGGCATCAACGTCGTGTGCGAGAAGCCGCTCGCGATCAGCGCCGAGCAGGCCGCCGAGCTCGTCGCCGCCGCGGACGAGGCCGGCGTGGTCGCGACCGTGCCGTTCGTCTACCGGTACCACCCCGTCGTGCGGGAGATCCGCGCCCGGGTCGCCGCCGGGGAGCTCGGACGGCTGCTCGCCGTGCACGGCCACTACCTGCAGGACTGGATGCTCGACGAGGACGCCTCGAGCTGGCGCGTCGACGCCGGCGCCGGCGGGGTGTCCCGGGCGTTCGCGGACATCGGCTCACACTGGTGCGACCTGGTCGAGTTCGTCACCGGCGAGCCGTTCGCGTCCGTCAGCGCCGCGACGGACATCGTCTACCCGACCCGGCCGGCGGCGTCCGGCCCGTCGTTCTCCGGTTCCCCGGACCCGGACCCGGTGGCGGACGCCGGGCAGCGGGCGGAGGTCACCACGGAGGACACCGCGGTCGCGACCTTCCGGACCGGCACCGGACGCATCGGCAACGTCGTCGTCTCGCAGGTCGCGGCCGGGCGGAAGAACCGGCTGTGGTTCGAGGTCGACGGCACCCTCGGGTCGGCGGCCTTCGACCAGGAGCAGCCCGAGTCGGCGTGGTTCGGCAACGAGCGCGGTGCGCAGATCGTGGTCCGAGACCCCTCCCTCGGGTTCCCCGACCAGCGTCGCCTCGCGGTCGTGCCGGCCGGGCACCCGCAGGGGTACCTCGACGCCTTCGCAGCGTTCGTGGCCGACACCTACGCGGCGGTCCGCGCGGAGGGCGACCGCACCGCCTGGCCCGACGGGCTGCCGACCTTCGCGGACGGTGCCCGCGCGGCGTCCGTCATCGAGACCGTCGTCGCGAGCGCCTCCGACGGTGCCTGGCGCCCCATCCCCTGACCCCGCCGCTCGACCTGAGGGCGTACAGGAAACGGCGAGCACGGTGGGTGCATGAGCACGACCGTGAGCGACTTCGTCATCGACCGCATCAAGGCATGGGGCGTCTCGCGCGTCTTCGGCTACCCCGGCGACGGGATCGGTGCGTTCGACGGGGCCCTCGGCAAGGCGGACGGCAGCGAGCGCGAGCTCGAGTACGTCCGCCCGACGCACGAGGAGATCGCCGCGCTGATGGCGACCGCGCACGCGAAGTTCACGGGCGAGGTCGGGGTCTGCGTCGCGACGTCGAGCCCTGGTGCCTTCCACCTCCTCAACGGCCTGTACGACGCGCAGATGGACAACCAGCCGGTCGTCGCGATCGTCGGCCAGCAGGGCCTCGCCTCGATCGGCAGCTTCACGCAGCAGGAGTCGAACCTCGAGCGCGTGTTCGCCGACGTCGCCTGCTACGTGGAGACCGTCGCCACCCCGGACGCCGTCGGGGTGGTCGTCGACACGGCCTTCCGCACCGCGATGCTCCGGAAGCAGCCGGCCGTCGTCGTGCTCCCCCACGACGTGCAGGCGATGGCGTACGAGGCCCCGGCCGCCGAGCACTGGGTGTCGCGGTCGAGCGACGTCGCCCCGTCGACCCGGATCGTGCCGCCGCAGGACCAGATCGCACGCTTCGCCGAGATCCTGAACGCTGGCGAACGCGTGACCTTCCTGGTCGGTGCCGGCGCACGCGGCGCCACGGACCTGGTGCTCGAGGCCGCCGAGAAGACCGGCGCCGGCATCATCACGGCGCTCCGCGGCAAGGACGTCGTGCCCTCCGACGTGCCGTACCACACGCAGCAGGTCGGGCTCCTCGGCTCCCGCCCGAGCCTGACGCAGATCGAGGAGTGCGACACGATCGTGCTCCTCGGCTCGAACTACCCCTACGGCGAGTACCTGCCCGCCTCCGGTCAGGCACGCGGCGTGCAGGTCGACATCAAGCCCGAGCAGATGGGCCTGCGGTACCCGACCGAGCTCAACCTGTGGGGCGACGTCGGCGCGACGCTGCAGGCGGTCATGCCGCTGCTGCGCGACAAGCAGGACACCGCGTGGCAGGAGAAGCTCGCCGGCGAGATGCGCGAGTGGGAGGCGGAGATGCACCGCCAGGCCGAGGTGGCCTACGACGACGGCGTCAACCCGCGGCGCGTCATCCGGGCCGTGAACGAGCGGCTCCCCGAGGGCGTCACGGTCACCTGCGACGCCGGGACCACGGCCGACTGGTACGGCCACCACATCCGGCTCCGCCGCGGCATGCACGGCGACATGTCCGGCCGACTCGCGACGATGCTCGCGGCGATGCCGTACGCCGTCGCCGCGAAGTTCGCCTTCCCGGACGCCCCGGCGGTGTGCACCATCGGCGACGGCGCGTTCCAGATGCTCGGCATGAACGAGCTCATCACCGTGAAGAAGTACATGGCCCAGTGGCCCGACCAGCAGCTCGTCATCGTGGTCATGCACAACGACGACCTCGGCCAGGTCTCGTGGGAGATGCGGACCGAGGACGGCAACCCGATGTGGTCCGGTTCGCAGGACGTCGAGACGATGGACTACGCCGGGTACGCCAGACTGCTCGGCTTCGAGGGCATCGCCGTGCACAGCGACGACGAGGTCGACGCGGCGGTCGAGCGGGCGTTCGCGAACCCCGGCGTGACGCTCATCGACGCGTACGTCAGCCGGAACGTGCCGCCGCTCCCGCCGCACATCACCGCCGAGTACGCCGTGAACACCGCGAAGAGCCTGCTGAAGGGCGACCCGGCGGAGCTCGGTGTCATCAAGGACTCGGCGAAGGCCATGGCTGCCGAGGCCGTCGAGCGGGTGAAGGGCGCACTCGGGCGCGACTGACACCGTGACCGGGTCGGGATCTGTCCCCCGAACGGGAGGAACGTCCCCCGTGGTGTGAACAACACGTGACGTGTTGCGGCAACGCCTGGCGCGTTGCCTGTGCGGTTTCGTAGGTTCAGCGCCGATGAACGCTCACACTCCCCCGCGTCGCCGGCGCCTGGCCGGGGCCTCCGCCCTGGTTGCCGCCGGCGTCCTCACCGCCCTCACCGTCCCGTCCGCTGCCCTCGCCGCCGAGGGTGACACCACCATCGACATCCTCGACGTGAACGACTTCCACGGTCGGATCGAGTCGGAGGGCACCGCCGCCGACAAGGCTGCCGGAGCCGCGAAGCTCGCCGGCGTCGTGCAGTCCTACCGCGAGGCCAACCCGAACACGATCTTCGCCAGCGTGGGTGACAACGTCGGTGCTTCGACGTTCACCTCCCTGATCCAGCAGGACGCACCGACGATCGACGCCCTGAACGCGATGGACCTCGACGTCAGCGCGATCGGCAACCACGAGCTCGACAAGGGCCAGGACGACCTGACAGGACGCATCGAGGACCGGGCGGAATGGCCCTACGTCTCGTCGAACATCGTCAAGGCGGGCACGACCGACCCGGCGTTCACGCCCTGGTCGATCGTCGAGCGCGGCGGCGTGAAGGTCGGCTTCATCGGAGCGACGACCGAGGACCTCATCCCCGGTCTCGTCAGCCCCGGAGGCGTGCAGGGCCTCGCGATGGCGCCGATCGTCAGCCAGGTCAACCGCTACGCCGAGGAGCTCACCGACGGCAAGGCCGAGAACGGCGAGGCGGACGTCCTCGTGCTGCTCGTGCACGAGGGCGCGACCACGAGCGCACTGTCGGACGCCACCGGCACCGGCGCGTTCGGCAAGATCACCTCGGGCGTCTCGTCGAAGGTCTCGGCGATCGTCTCGGCGCACACGCACGCCACCTACGACCACTCGATCGCAGGGCCCGACGGGACGCCGCGCCCGGTCATCCAGACCGGCTCGTACGGCGTGAACTTCGGCCACCTCCAGCTCACGGTCGGCTCCGACCGGAAGCTCAAGGGCATCACCTCCGAGGTCCGGTCCGTGAACGGGTTCACCGGTGTCCCGGCGGACCAGTCCTCCGTGCAGGCCGTCACGGGCATCGTCACCGCGGCGAAGGCGAAGGCCGACGTCGAGGGTGCGAAGAAGCTCGGCGACATCACCGGTGACCTGCGTCGCGCCGTGCAGTCCGACCGGAAGACCGAGAACCGCGGCGGCGAGTCCGTCCTGGGCAACTACATCGCCGAGGTGCAGCGCGCTGCGACGAGCAGGCAGGGCTCGCAGGTCGCCTTCATGAACCCCGGCGGTCTCCGCACCGACATGCTGTTCGCCTCGAGCGGCGCGAACGACCCGGACGGCCAGGTGACCTACAAGGAGGCCGCCCTCGTCCAGCCGTTCGCCAACACCCTCGTCACGCAGGACATGACCGGCCAGCAGATCAAGGACGCCCTCGAGCAGCAGTGGCAGCCGGACGGCCTCGAGCGGCCGTTCCTCAAGCTCGGCGTCTCCGACGGGTTCGCGTACACCTACGACCCCGACGCCGCACGAGGATCGCGCATCACCGCGATGACGCTCGACGGCGCTCCGATCGCACTCGACGACACCCTCAAGGTCACGATCAACTCGTTCCTGTCGACCGGCGGTGACAACTTCGCGGCCTTCACCTCGGGCACGGACAAGGCCGACTCCGGCACCGTCGACCTGCAGGCGCAGGTGGACTACTTCGTCACCAACCCGGTCGTCACCCCGCCGACCGACCAGCGGGCGGTGGGCGTCGTCACCACGCCCGTCCCGGCCGAGGGCTTCCAGCCGGGTGACGAGGTCTCGATCGCCCTGTCGTCCCTCGTCTTCAGCAGCGACGACCCGGCCGCCGCGGGCACGGTGTCCGTCAGCGCGGGTGACGTCGTCCTTGCTCAGTCCGCGATCGACCCGACCATCGTCGACAAGCGGGACGAGCAGGGCCGTGCGACCCTGACGTTCACCGTCCCGGGCGCCGAGGAGACCGGGACCGTGGCCCCTGCGGGCAACGCGCTGCGTGTCACCGCCCTGGCCGCTCCGACCGCGACGACCGACGAGCCGCTCGTCGTCACCCTGCCGAACGGGCAGACGATCACCCTCGCGGTGACGATCCCGGTCGAGACCGCCGCCGAGCCGGAGCCGACCGACCCCGGCACCGGTGACCCCACCGACCCGGGCACCCCGGGCGCGGGGACGCCCGGCACGGGAACGCCGAGCGCCGGCGCCCCCGTCGGCGGCGGCGTCTCGGACGGCAGCCGACCGGGCGCCGCCCGCGGCGACCTGGCGTTCACGGGTGCCGACCTGGTGGTCCCGGGGATCGCCGCCGGCGTCCTGCTGCTCGCCGGCGCCGTGGCACTCGTGCTCGTCCGCCGGAAGCGCACCGTCGAGGACGCGCCGGTCCTGACGGACTGACACCGCGCCTCCAGGCCGCACAACGCGCGACGGGCCGCCCCACCTGGTGGGGCGGCCCGTTCCGCTGTCCGTTCCCGGGCGGAAACCGCTGGACGCCAGCCAGGGGAGGTACGCTCCCCCTTGTCGCATCGCGATGCGTCGCGCCGGGTCGTCCCCCCAGGGGGCGGACGGTGGTTCCGTCCGCCGGACTCCGCGGCGCGGGTGCTCTCCGTCTCCAGGGAAACGACGGAGGGCACCCACCTCGGCACCCAGCGTCATCAGCGGAAGAGCTGCTCTCCGACGTACGACCCCTTCCGCGGCGCCGGCGGTACGGCGAAGACGCCGGACCCGATGTGTGACACGTACTCGTTCAGGCGGTCGGACGCCCCGAGCTTCCGCTGCAGCGTCGTGAAGTGCTCCGGGTCGTTCACGTACGCCGCGAAGAGCAACCCGGCGTCGAGCTGGCCGTACTGGTTCAGTCCGTCCGTGTAGTTGTAGCCGCGGCGCAGGATCTTCACGCCGCCGTTGTTCTCGTGCGCGGCGAGGGCGACGTGCGAGCGCGCGTCGATCGCGGTCCCGCCCTCGGTGCCGTGCGGCGCCCGGGCGTGGAAGTCCGGCGTCGTGTGCTCGGACCCGCCGGACAGGGGCGCGCCCTCGACCTTCGTCCGGCCGAACACGCGCTGCTGGTCGCTGACGACGTCGGCGTCCCACGTCTCGAGGTTCATCCGGATCTTCCGGACCACCTGGTAGGTGCCACCGGCCATCCACCCGGCGGCGTCGTCGAGCCACACGAAGCGGTCGTACTCGTCGTCCGTGGTGATGTTCCGGGTGCCGTCCTTGAACCCCATGAGGTTGCGCGGCGTCGACTGCGTGGGGCCGGCGGAGGCCCGACCGAACCCGATGACGGTCCACCGGACGGTCGCGGTGCCCCGGGCCATCCGCGCCAGGTCCCGCACGGCGTGGTACGCCACCTGCGGGTCGTCGGCGCAGGCCTGCAGGGACAGGTCCCCGCCGGTCAGCTGCTCGTCGAGGGTGTCACTGGGCAGCGCGGGGATCGGGGCGAGGTTCGCGGGACGCTTCGCCGCCAGGCCGAACCGCTCGTCGAAGACACCCGGGCCGAGTCCGACCGTGACGGTGAGCGACGCCGGGCCGAGGTCGAGTGCCTCGCCCGTGTCGGCGCCGACGCCGTCACCGTGCGCGGGTTCGACGCTGCCGATCGTCCGGCCGGCCTGCAGCTGCGCGATAGCGGCCGACCAGCGCGCGAGCAGGACCTGCAGCTCGGTCACGGTCGACGCCGTCAGGTCGAACACCATGAAGACGCAGTGCCGCTGCGGCGTCGTGCGGATCCCGCCCTGCGGCTGCCGGGCGGCGGTCGCGTAGAACGGCACCGACTGCGACAGGTCGATCGACTCGTCGGCGTTCGCGGCCGCGGCGAAGGGGTCGACGCCGGTCGCGACCGTGGCCCCGGCGACGCCGGCGACCGCACCCACGCCGGCACCGGCTGCGGCGAGCCCGGCGCCGAGCAGACCGCGGCGGGAGAACCGGGACGCGGTCACGCCGTCGCGACCTTCTCGGCCAGGCGGGACAGCGGGTCCTGGAGCGCCTGGACCTGCTGCGAGATGCGGTTCGCGTCCTTCGCCTTGGCGGCGGCGTCCCACGTGGCGAAGCCGCCGAGCGAGTCCGCGTCGCGGAAGCCGTCCATCAGCGTGTTCGTGGAGTCGAACTGCGCGGCGATCTGCTTCGTCAGGGCCGGGTCCACCTTGGTCAGGCCGGGCTTGAGGTACGCGAAGGCCTGTCGGGCGCCCTCGACGTTCGCGGCGAGGTCGACGAGGTCGATGTGGCTGTACGCCTCCTCCTCCCCGGTGATCTTGTTCGACTGGACCTCCTCGAGCAGCCCGGCGGCGCCGTTCGCCAGGTCCTCGGGCTTGTACTCGATCGACGGCACGCGCTTCGCGAGGAGTTCGACGTCGGCGGTCAGCGCCGCAGCCGTCTGCTTCGTCGACGCGGTGATCGCACCGGCCTCGAAGAGGTCCTTCTCGACGGCGTGGAAACCGCTCCAACCGACGGCGTCGTCGAGGTTCGACGCGCGCATGTCGATCAGGTAGTCCAGGTTGCCGGCGTTGTCGGTGGCCGAGAACCCCTTCTTGACGAAGCCGTCGACGTCGCTCTCGACGTGCTCGTAGAACGGACGGGCGGCCGCGTAGTCGCGCTTCGCGGCCTCGAGGTCACCCGCGTCGACGTCGTGCTGCAGCTGCTGCACGGCCGCCACCATGTCGGTGACCTGCCCGTCGACGTAGGTCGCGTAGCCCTTCGCACCGTCGGCCAGCAGGGTGGCGGCGCTGCTGTTCGCGGTCGAGGCGGCCTTGCCCGTGACGGTGAAGTCCGTGAGCTCGCGCTCCGCACCGGGGCAGTACACCTGGTACTTCCCCCGCCCAGCGTGGCGGTGAAGCGGACGGCGTCGAGCCCGGGGGCCAGGTTCTCCTTCTCGCCCAGGATGCGCTGGTCCTGCAGGAGCTCCACCTCGGTGATGGCAGTGGACGACTCGTTGTGCACCGTGAACGTGACGGGGCCCGCGGGGACCGTCGTGGTCGACACGGCGCAGGCATCGGATCCGTCGTTCGTCAGGGTGATGGTGACGCGGGAGACCTTCCCGGTGCCGCTCGACGCGTCGTCGGCGGGCGAACCGGCCGAGCAGCCGGTCAGGGCGAGGGCGGTGACGGTGCCGAGGGCACCGACGACGATCAGGGGGCGGGCGACGCGGGGTCGGGCGGCCAGGGGGCGGGTGGTCCTACCGAACGGCATGGTCGAGGCTCCTTGCAGGGACGTCGGCGGGCGGTCCGCGCGACGGGTCGGTTCCGGGGGTGGTGGTCGGTGGGGCGACCGCACGACGGCGGTCGCGGAGGGCGAGCAGCGCCTGGGCGGCGGCGGCGACGAGGAGCACGACCGGCAACCAGGAGTCCCAGAGCCGCAGCTCGGCGGCGCGGGTCCGTGCAGCGGCCAGCTCGGCGGACGCGCGGTCGACACGGTCCGTCGGCACCGCCCACACCGAGCGGTCCAGCGTGGTGGTGCGCGCGGCCGGGAGGCCCCCACCGCTCAGCGTGAGCACGTCGCGTTCCGAGCGGGTCGCGTCCAGGACACCACCACCGACGGTGGTCAGGGTGACGGTGTCGCGGACGGCCCACCGGGCGCTGAACGGCCCGGGGTTCGTGCTCGGCGAGACGCCGACGGGGACCCGACCGAACAGGCCGACCAGGTCGTCGAGCGTCAGCGAGGTGGGCCGGTCGGTCGCCGGGACGTCCTCGGTGACCTGCCAGCGGTCCGCGGCGACGCCCGAGCGGGTCACGCGGCGGTGGGCCGACGCGGGCAGGGCGAGTCGTGCCTCCCGGCCGGTGCCCGCGACGCGCAGGACGGCGGCCGCTCCGTCGACGTCGGCCGTGACGGAGCGTGCGTCCCCGGAGACCGCGGTCGTGCGCGGCAGGTCGGCGCCCGGGCTCGGGACGGCCAGCGCCAGGACGACCGCCGCGGCCGCGAGCCCGGCGGCGACCAGCGAGCGGACCGACGGGACGCGGGCCGCCGACGGACGCCAGCGGCGCGGCCAGACCGCGATCGCCAGGACCGGGACGACGTAGAGGAGCCAGCCGGTCACCTCGATCACGCGGGGGTCGGGGGGATGCCGAGCACACCGGTGACGAGCGCGCCGCGGAGCGACCCGTTCGGGGCGAGCCAGCCGAGGTCGACGGTGCGCTGCTGGCCGATGACGATCCAGCCCGCCTCGTGCGCGTGCCGCAGCGCGGTCAGGACGAGGCCGCCGGCGACGAAGACGAGGAAGACGCCGGTGCCGGTGAAGAAGCGGCCGAGGTCGAGGCGGACGCCGCCCGTGTAGATGCCGTACCCGATCGCGACGGCGACCGCGATGCCGATCACCGCGCCGAGGGCGGCCGAGCCGGTGTCGGACGAGGCCTGGAAGGTGGCGAGGAGGAAGACCGAGGTCTCGAAGCCCTCCTTGAGGACGGCGAGGAACGCCATGCCGGCGAGGGCCCACGCGGTGCCCCGACCGAGCGCAGCCGAGGCGCTGGCCTGCAGGTCCCGCGAGAGGGTGCGCGCATGGGTGCGCATCCAGACGATCATGCCGGTGACGAAGACCACGGCGACGGCGCCGATGATCGTCTCCATGCCCTCCTGCTGGGCCTGCGGCAGGGCCTGCTCGACGAGCTGCAGCCCGAAGCCGACGGCGATGCTCAGCGCGACCGCGAGCCCGACCCCGGCCCACATCGGGGCGAGGGGCGTGCGGTTGCGACGGAGGAACGCGGCGATGATGCCGACGATGAGCGTCGCTTCGAGGCCTTCGCGGAGACCGATGACGAGGGTGGCGATCATGGCGAAGGTGAGGCTAACCTAACCAGCCCGCGGCTCGCCACTCCTGCGACGTGGGGTTTGATTGTTCTCATGAACGTGCTGACCCCGGAGGCCCTGGCGTCGGTCACCGACGTGCTCGACCTCGCCGGGGTGTTCGCGTCCGCGCTGCTCGGCGGCTCGCTCGCGCGCACGATGGACTTCGACCTGTTCGGTTTCCTCGTGGTCGGGTTCGTCTCCGGGCTCGGCGGCGGCATGCTCCGCGACACCCTGCTGCAGAACGGCCCACCGGTCGCGCTCGTCGACCCGCTCTACCTGCCGGTGGCGATCGCCGGCGCGCTGGTCGCGTTCCTCGTCTCGTTCTCGGAGCTCACCTGGGACCGGCTCTTCACCGTGCTCGACGCCGCCGTCATCGGGTTCTGGTCCGTGGTCGGGGTCCAGCGCACCTTCGACGCCGGGCTCGGCTGGCCGGCCGCCATCATCATGGGCACGATCACCGCGGTCGGCGGCGGCGCGATGCGCGACCTGCTGCTCCGGCGCGTGCCCGCGGTGTTCGGCGGGAACGCGCTGTACGCGACCGTGGCGGTCGCCGCGTCGGCGGTGATGGTGGTCGCCTCGTACCTCGGGTCGCCGTCGGTCGGGATCATCGCCGCGATCGTGCTGTCGCTCGGGCTCCGCTACGGCGCCGTCAAGCGCGGCTGGGGGCTGCCGAACGGTCGCGACTGGCAGCCGAAGTCGACGCTCGGCGCACTGCTGCAGCGCGGCCGACGGCTCCGACCGGACGCGATCCGGCTGCTCCGTCGTCCCGGGCGCCGGACCGGCCGCGGGGCCGTGCGGAGCGACCGGGACACGCCCGACGACGCCTGAACCGCCCGTGACCGCAGCGCCGTGACGCGGTGGACCGCCCGCCCGGGGTCAGCGGACCGGCGTCATCGGGGCGCACGGGAGGTACCATCGGTACCGCCGGGTATCGACCCGGCGACCACCGTCCTCGACGCACCGACACGACCCGAACGTGGCGGTCCACAGAGCGACGGGGCCGGGGGCCCCGCTGGTGCCGCGCGTGAGACTGACGCGCGGCTCGGCAGGTCTCCGAGGGCCGCACCGTCAGCAGGTGCGGCACGGCCCGTGCGCCACCGACGCGCGGGGATCGACCGGGCGGCGCACCACCGTCCACGATGACGATCACGGACCAGGACCCATGAGCGACGACGCTTCCTCCCCCACCCCCAGGACGCCCCGCGCCGAGGTGCGCGAACGACTGCTCGTCGCCGGAGCGGACGTGTTCGCCGAGTCCGGCGTGCACGGTGCCCGGCTCGACGACGTCGCCGCGCGCGCCGGCTTCAGCAAGGGCGCCGTGTACTCGAACTTCTCGTCGAAGCAGGACCTCGTCGCCCAGGTCATGCAGCGCTCGACGAACCGGATCCTGGCGGCACTGCAGGAGGTCGTGCGCGAGGACGTCGCCGCCACGAGCATCGCCGACGTCGTCCGGGCGGCCTTCGGACGGTACGACCAGGGACGGCAGTTCGCCCTCGTCTCCGAGCTCCGCGGGTACGCCCTGCGGCACCCGGAGTTCATGCCCGAGTTCGTCCGCCAGCGTCGCGAGCTGCAGGACGGCGTGCTCGACCTGGTGCGCCTGTGGTTCGGCGCGCACCCGGAGGTCGAGCCGGGCATGCCGCTCGAGGACTTCGCGACGCTGCTCGTCGGCGCCAACGTGGGGATCGTGTTCGACGGACCCGCGCTGCCCGGGGTGAACCCGGGCGACGTCATCGCGAGCCTGGTCGACGCGGTGGTGCGCCCGCGGCGCTGAGGCGCGCGGCGCGCGCAGCGCACGCGGCGCTGAGGCGCGCGGCGCGCGCAGCGCGCGCGGCGCTGACGCGGGCGGGCGGCACGGCGCGGGCCGGCGCGCCGGGCGCACAACCGGAAGCACGTCGCGCCACGCGGTTCCGCGGTGCGACGTGCTCACCGTCGTGCGCGCACGCCGCACAACGCGGCACGGCGGCACGGCGGCACGGCGGCGCTGACGCGCGCGGCGCTGACGCGGGCGGGCGGCACGGCGCGGGCCGGCGCGCCGGGCGCACAACCGGAAGCTCGTCGCGCCACGCGGTTCCGCGGTGCGACGTGCTCACCGTCGTGCGCGCGCACGCCGCACAACGCGGCACGGCGGCACAGTGGCACGGCGTCGGGCGGCACGGCGTCGGGCGGCGCGGCGCCCGGCGGCCTCCGGCGCTGCCCGCGCCGCCGGCACGGCGCCTAGGCCGTGCGGCGGTTCCGCCGGCCCTCGTGGGACCAGGCGGACGAGGGCAGCAGGCTCGGCGGGAACAGGTGGGACCGGACCACGCGGGCCCGCGGGACGGACGCGTCGAGGGCGACCCGCGCCTCCAGGACGGCCCGCCGGAGCGCACCGGTGTCCACGCCCGCCGCACCGTCCGCGGCGAAGCGCTCGACGTCGACCGCGTCGACGATGACCGTCAGGTGCGGGAGGACGGCCGCGGGGACGGCATCCGTCAGGCGCCCGAGCACGGCACGCGCCGTGCGGGCCGCCGCAGCGGCGTCACCGGGTGGCGCGAGCCCCGGCGCGTACCCGTGGTCGGCGACGTCGTCGAGCACCTCGCGCCAGGCCTGCAGAGCGGGCGAGCGCCCGGCGCGCACGGCGGCGAGCCGACGACGTCGACGGACGACGCGGACGAGCCCGGGGGCAACGAGCACCGCGAGCAGGAGCAGCAGCCCGACCGCCAGGCCGGCGGCACCCGGGCCGCCGGATCCGCCCGTCGTGGCCGCGGCACCCGGCTCGGTCGACGACGAGGGGGTCGGGGTGGGCGAGGCCTCGGCGGGCGCCGTCTCCCCGGGGGCCGGCAGCGGGGTCTCTGACGGTGCCGGAGCGGCCGTCGCGGACGACTCCGTGCCCGCCTGGGCTGCGGCGTCGGAGCTCGGCGTGGGCTCGAAGGACACCCAGCCGGCACCGCGGATGTACAGCTCGGGCCACGAGTGCAGCTGACGGTTCGAGACGGTGTACTCGCCGTCCTCGGTCTGGTCGCTGCTTGCGCGGTACCCGACCGCGATCCGCGACGGGATCCCGAGCGTCCGGGCCATCACCGCCATCGACGACGCGAAGTGCACGCAGTAGCCCTGGCGGACGCGCAGGAAGGTGTCGATCACGTCCATGCTGTCGCCGTCGTAGCCCTGCTCGACCGGCGCCGTCTCGGAGTAGGTGAAGAGGTCGCTCCGGAACCACTGCTCCAGGGCACGGGCCCGGGCGTAGTCGTTCGGCAGGCCGCCGGCCACCCGCTGGGCAGCCGCACGGATGTCGCGGGGCAGGTCCTCCGGCAGCGCCAGGTCGGTGCGGAGCTGGGCGTCGCTCGGCGCCGTGAAGCCCCGGCCGTCGGTCCGCCCGAGGATCCCGCTCGCCGCGATCGCGTCGAGGTACTCCCCCGACCAGGTCGAGGCGCCGAACACCTGGTACGTCGAGCCGCGCTGGGTCACGGGACCGGTCGAGCGGACCGTGTTCGAGTCCCCCATCCAGCGCCACTGCGACAGGTCGAGGTTCGTCGACTGGGACTCGACGGACACGGCGCCGCCCGGCACGGGCAGGTAGTTGCTCGACAGCCCGCTGATCCGGATCGTCAGGTCGCCGCGGCTGGCCAGACGGGGGTTGACCCCGACGGCCCACTGCTGCTGGTCCGCGGTCTCCGCGTCGCTGGCGTCGGTCACCGTCGGCACCCAGTCGCCGGTGCCGAACTCGTCGAGGTCGGCGAGCTTGAGGTACTCCGGCTGCCCGTCGGCGGTGCGGTAGCGGAAGACCTCGAGCTCGTTGGGCTGGCGCAGGTCGCGGCCGAGTTCGAGCAGCGTGCCGGGGCGACCGGGTTGGATCGGCGCCTGCAGCGCACCGGTGACCCCGGACAGCCAGCTGGCGTTGATCGGGACGAGCACCGGCAGGCCGACGGCGACGACGAGTCCGACGGCGCCCACGACCGCGGCCGGGAACGCCCGTTGCACCGGTCGGACCGACAGCCACAGGAGCCCGAGGAACGCGATGCCGACCAAGACGACGAGCACCGGCGACGCCGGCTCCCCCGTCACGACGCCGGGGACGATGAGCACGACGAGCGCGGGCACGGCGGCGAGCGCGACCGTCGGGGCGATCGCGGCGAGGAACAGGGACACCCCGGCGACCCAGCCGATCGCGATGGTGACGATCAGCCGGATCGCGTCGCTCTGCGGCAGCGGCGCGGGATTGAGCCGGATGGCGGCGAGCGCCTCGCCGAGGGCGCCCTGCCGGTCGAGCCATCCCAGCGGGGGCACGTCGTTGGCGACGGCGGCGACGCAGGACCCGACCACCAGCGTGGCGACGAGGGCGATGAAGCGCACACCGGGCGCCCGACGCCGGACGGCGAGGACGACCGCGACGAGCACCGCGGCGAAGACCACGCCGGACACCCACCAGGCGGTCCCCTGGACGAGCGGACGCATCGACAGCGCCGCGACCAGGACCGGCAGCGGCGCGAGGGCGACGACCCAGGGGCCGGGAGCGTCGGACCGCTCGGCCGGACGCCCCGGGCGATCGGTGCCCGCGGGCGTCCGGACGCGCTCGGCCGTCGACGTGCCGCTCACCGGGTGCTCCCCTGCGCCTGGGCACCGGGGACGGGCACCACGAGGGTGCGCCAGCCGGCGCGGTCGAGGATCCCGCGCACCAGGGGGTCCGGCGGGACGATCGTGGCGAGGATGCCCCGGCTCGACCCGCTCGTCGCGGCGACGAGCTCGGCCGCCTGCTCTGCGGTGCACCGGCCGGTGACGACGGCGGTCATGCCGTGGACGTCGCGCCCGTGGACCTCCGGCAGGACCTCGGTGACGGGACGCGCGTCGGAGCGGACCCGGACGTCGGCGAGTCCGACGAGCACGTCGGTCAGGCTGCCGACGTCACCCGAGTGCCGCCCGGCGACCGGGGTGTGGTCGCTGACGAGCACGACGCGGGAGGTCCGTGCACTGAGCGCCCGCGCGACGCTCGCGGCGACGACGACCGCGTGCTCGAACGCCGCGTCGCCGCCGAGGTCGCTGAGCTCGGCGAGGTCGTCGCGGCCGAGTGCCTGGTAGGACTCGCGTCGGACGTCGATCGCGATGACGGCCTCCGGCGGTTGTGCCTGGGTGGTCTGGCGGACGTGGAGTTCGCCGCGCCGGGCGCTCTGGGCCCAGTGCACGCGGCGGATCGGGTCGCCCTGCCGGTACGGCCGGAGCTCGCTGTCGTCGGCGGAGCCGCCCTGCCCGACACGGCCCTCGTCGGCGGAGACGGCCCCCGCGAGCGCACCGGTGTCGATGGCGCCGAGCGTGGTCGATGCGGGGACGATCACCAGTTCCTCGGCGGGGACGACCGGCCGGTCGATGCGGAGCAGCCCGAACGGGTCCTCGACGCGGATGGTCACCGGGCCGACCAGGGTCCGGCCGCGGTGCATCGCCAGTGCCTCGACGTCGAGCACCGCCGGCGGTTCGTTCGGACCGACCAGGGCGTAGGTCTCGGCGTCGGACACGCTGGCCAGGGCGTCCTCGAGCTGCTCCCGGACCAGCAGCGTCGTCCGCGGCCCGATCGGCAACGAGGTCCCCCGCAGGGTGATCCGCTCGCGGTGGACCTCGCCGACCTGCACGACCGCTCGAGCCGTCGACCGTGTGGCACGCAGCGGCGCCGCGACGACGAGCGCCATCACGATGCCGAGCACGAGCAGCACGAGCAGCAGGAGTCCCGCGGAGACGGCGATGCTCGTGGTGGCGACGAGTCCTCCGCCGACCAGCGCGATCCCCGACCCGAGCACCGTCCAGCCCCTCGCCGTCGGCCGCGGGAACGGCGTGCGGCGGAGCATGGCCGCTCCGCGCCGACCGGTGCGGAGCGCCCACGACCGGACCGCACCGGCACGCAGCGCGGTCGTCGATGGCCCTCTGCCGTCGGGCATCAGGAGCGGACGGCTGCCGAGGCGAAGGGCACGGCGGTGTCGGACACGATCCGGACAACCACGTCACGCGCGGTGTCCTCGGCGCCCCCGCCGAGTCCGCGGGCGACCGGGACGAGCCGGTGGGACAGGATCACCGGCGCGAGGAGGGCGACGTCGTCGGGGGTGACGAACGCGCGACCCAGCAGCGCGGCGTGGGCACGGGCGGCCTGGGCGAGGTGCAGGGTCGCGCGGGGGCTCGCGCCGAGCACGAGGTCCGGGTGCGACCGGGTGGCGCGGACGATCGCGACGATGTACGCCTCGACGTCGGGCGCGACGTGCACCCCGCGGACCGCGTGCACGATCGCGTGCAGCGTCTGGACGTCGACGATCGGTCGGAGCGAGGACAGCGGGTCGCGGGTGCCGCGCGCGGCGAGCATCTGGCGCTCGGCGTCGGCGCTGGGGTAGCCCATCGCGATGCGTGCCATGAACCGGTCGCGCTGGGCCTCGGGCAGCGGGTAGGTGCCCTCCATGTCGATCGGGTTCTGTGTCGCCACGATCATGAACGGCGACTCGAGCGGCCGCGTGACACCGTCGACGGTGACCTGCGCCTCGGCCATCGCCTCGAGCAGGGCCGACTGGGTCTTCGGGCTGGTGCGGTTGATCTCGTCGCCGATCACGACGTTCGCGAACACCGGGCCGGGCGAGAACCGGAAGGTGCCCGACGACTGGTCGTAGATGTTCACGCCGGTGACGTCGGACGGGAGCATGTCCGAGGTGAACTGGATGCGGTTGACCGTCCCGCCCACCGAGGCACCAAGCGCCTTCGCGAGCACGGTCTTGCCGACGCCGGGGACGTCCTCGACGAGCAGGTGGCCCTCGGCGAGCATCACCGTGAAGGCGGTGCGGATGGCGTCGACCTTGCCGTCCACCACGGTGGAGACGGCCGCGACGACGTCGTCACCCACCGCCCGGACGTGCTCGATCGGGAAGGCTCGGTCGGTCTGGTCCGGCACGCAGGCCTCCTCGTCTCGGGACAGGTGTCGTGCATGCTACAACGGCGCGGTGACAGCCACCGGAGGATGCGTCACCGATCATCCGGAAGGCACACTCGGACGCGACCACGGGACGGACGGGAGGCTCGCGGCGGGCCCGCCACGAGCCTCCCGTCCGCCGGTCCACACCTCAGGACGCCGGCCGCCCGACCGCGTCCGTCGCGTGCTCGTCCGGACCGCCCACGTGCGCCCTGTCCGCGTCCGCGCCGTCCGCCGCCACCCGCGCCGCCTCGGCGGCGATCAGCACCCGGGCGGCGACCGCGACCCCCTCCTCGCGCCCGAGCTCGGTGTCCTCGTGCTCGATGTTGACGCGCATCTCCGGGTCGACCTCGTGCAGCGCACGGAGGAACTCCGTCCAGTACGCGGTCGGGTGCCCCTTCCCGAGCGCGACGAAGTCCCAGGACGACGGCGACGGCCAGGCGTTCGCCCACTCGTCCCCGCCCAGGTTCGTGCGCGGCCCGTCCGGCGCGAGTCTGCGGAAGGAGTTGTCGAGCACGCCGTTCAGCGCCGCCGCCGGGTTGATCCGGACGTCCTTCGCGGCGGCGTGGACGACGAGCGGCCCGAGCTCGCGGACCACGGCGACCGGGTCCATCTGCTGCCAGAACAGGTGCGATGCGTCGAGCTCGACCCCCACGTTCGTCAGCCCGCCGCGCTCGACGAGTTCGCGGATCGTCGCGACGTTGAACACGAGGTTCTGCGGGTGCAGCTCGAGCGCGACCCGAACGCCGTGCTCCCGGGCGAGCGCGTCGATCTCCTGCCAGAACGGCACGGCGACGCTCCACTGGTGCTCGAGGACGTCGAGCGCGGCCGAGTTCCACGCGTTCACCACCCAGTTCGGACGGCGCCCTCCGGGCTCGCCCGCCGGCAGCCCGGACATCGTCACGACCCGCGTCTGCCCGAGCCGTGCGGCCAGGCGGATGCTGCGACGGACGTCCTCGGCGTGGGCGGGACCGATCGCCGGGTCCGGGTGCAGCGGGTTGCCGTTGCAGTTGAGCCCGGCGATCTCGACACCGGTGCCGGCGAACCGCGCGAGGAACGCGTCGCGGACGGCGTCGTCGACCAGGATCGCGTCGATGTCCGGGACGTGCACGGGGGGCAGGAACCCGCCGGTGTTCAGCTCGATGCCTGTCAGCCCGTTCGCCGCGACGACCCGCAGGGCGTCTTCGAGCGGGCGGTCGTGCAGGATCGCGTCGTACAGCCCCAGCCTCATGCGTGCACCGCCTCGGCGACCGTCTGCAGCGCGCCGTCGGCGGCCGCGGACCGGGCCACGGCGTCGAGGACCTCCATGTTGTGGACGCCGTCGTGGAACGTCGCGTTCGGCGGCAACGGGTCGGCGACCCCGGCGACCTCGTCGAGGAACGCCCGCGCCTGGTACTCGAACATCTGGTTCTGCCCCCAGCCGACACCGGGGGCGTCCATCGCCATCCCGCCGGCGACGTACGGGTGGTCCGGTCCGAGCACCACCCGGCGGTACCCGCCCGTCCGCGAGCCGTCCGACTGCAGCGCGAGGCCGATCTCGGACGGACGCTCCTGGTCCCAGCGCGCCGCACCGTGCTCGCAGGAGACCTCGACGACCAGGCCGTTCGGGTGGCTCGTGGCGACCCGGGACGCCTCGAGCGAACCGACCACCGTGCCGTCCCCGAACCGGGCCGAGAACGTGGCGTAGTCGTCGTTCTCCACGACGGCCCGTTCCCCGGTCAGCGGAACGTCCTGCCCGCGCAGCGCGAAGCCGGCGGCGACCGGTCGCTCTGTGACCGCGGTGGCGAACACCCCGCCGGAGACACTCGACACCGGCCCGGCGAGGAACTCGGCGACGTACGTCAGGTGCGAGCCGACGTCGGCGAGCGCCCCGGTGCCCGGTGCCCCGGTGAAGCGCCACGAGATCGGGACGTCGGGCGAGGCGCCGTAGTCCGTCCAGTACCGCCCCGAGACGTGCAGGACCCGGCCGAGGGTGCCGTCGGTCACGAGCTCCCGGATCGCGGCGAGCCCGGGCGCGCGACGGTAGGTGAAGCCGATCCGTCCGACGATCCCGCGCTCCGCGGCACGGTCGGCTGCGGACGCCATGGCCCGGGCGTCCTCGAGCGTGTCCGACAGGGGCTTCTCGCACAGCACGTGCTTGCCCGCCGCGAGCAGCCCCTCGACGACCTCGCGGTGCAGGTGGTTCGCGACGACCACGCTGACGACGTCGACGTCGTTTGCCGCGGCCACCGCCCGCCAGTCGGTGTCGTGCCGCGCGTAGCCGAAGCGCCGGGCGGTCTCGGCGGCGACGGGTCCGTACACGTCGCACACCGAGACGAGCCGCACCGGCGGCAGGGTCGGGGCGAAGAGGGACGGGGCGTTGCGCCACGCGGCAGCGTGGGCCTTCCCCGCCATGCCGGCGCCGATGACGGCGACGCCGATGCTGTCGACCATGCGTGCTCTCCTTCGAGACGAGTGGGGCTCTGGAACGTTCCAGAGCGCACTAGACTGTATCGACGGCAGCCCATGTCCTGTCAAGCCCCGATCCTGCGATCCGTCCGGAGGAGCCCGTGTCGCACCGCCCACCGACGATCGTCGACGTCGCCGCACGAGCCGGGGTGTCGAAGTCACTGGTCTCGATGGTGCTGCGGGACGACCCGGGCGTCTCCCCCGCACGGCGCGCCGCCGTCCTCGCCGCCGCGGACGAGCTCGGCTACCGACCGAACCGCGCCGCCGCGATCCTCGCCGGCACCCGCACGCGTACCGTCGGCGTGGTCGTGGACGACTTCCGCAACCCCTGGTTCGTGCCGATGCTCGAAGGCGTGCGCACGGCACTGGCACCGCACGGGCTCCGGCTGACCCTGGCGGACACCCGGGCGAACGCCCACCTCGGCACGTCGCCGCTCGACGACCTCCTGGCGCTCCGCGTGGACGGGGTGGTGCTCGCCGCCGAGGGCTCCGCCGACACCGCGGTCCCGCCCGGCACCCCCGTCGTCGTCGCCGGTGAACGGGCGTCGGTGCCGAGCGGGCTGGACGTCGTCGCGTCGGACGAGGCCGCGGGCGGCCAGCTCGCGACCGAGCACCTGCTGTCGCTCGGCCACCGGCACATCGTCCACGTCACCGGCTCGGGAGGCCCGGCTGCCGCCCGGCGCGCAGCCGCCGTCGAGCGGATGGTCGCGGCCGGTTCCGCGCCGCTCGTCTACGGCAGCGGTGCCACCGCCGAGTCGACCGGGTACGAGGGCACCCGGCGAGCACTGGCGGAGCACCCGGAGACGACCGCGGTGTTCGCGGCCAACGACGTCATGGCGATGGGAGCGATCGCCGCCGTGCGCGACGTGGGCCTCCGCGTGCCCGAGGACGTCTCGGTGATCGGCAACGACGAGACCCCGCTGGCATCGTCACCGCTCGTCCGGCTGACCACCGTCGATCCGCACAACGACGAGGTCGGCCGTCTCGCGGCGGAGCGCCTCGTGGACCTGATCGGCGCTCCGCGAGGGCAGGGCACGCCGGAGCGGACGCTGGTGGCGCCGACCCTGGTCGTCCGGTCGACGACCGCGCCGCCTCGATGACGGGAGGGCGTCTCGCGTGGACGCCCTCGCCTCGGCGGTCCGCCGCACGGACGCGGACCCGGTCGACGGCACGAGCAGCGACCGTCGCCGGTGCTCGATCGGATCAGCGCAGGAACGACGAAACCCCCGCAGCAGCGGGGGTTCCGTGGAGTGCGGGTAGTTAACGCATCGCGTGCGATCCCCGTCGTTGCGCGGAAGTAGGAGGTCTCTCGATGTGCGATCGGCACAGGGACTACTGCACATTTGGCACAGCTCACTAGGCAAGGCGGCGTTCGGTCGGCCGCATCGGATCCGAGGAAGCGGTCGGCCGCCACCAGAAATAACCTCGCCATGGCAGTGCTGTTCTGGCGCTGGTCGAACGTGACATGACCGGTTCGGTCCACGACTACCCGAGTGCGGGCGTGGGGACGGAGTCTGGCCCGCGGTAGCCTCCTCCTCCCGCAAGGGGCTCCTTCCGAAGTCGATTAGTACTGAAGCACACGCGATGACGCAATTGGTACCGCGCGTCGAGGACGCTGCCGCACGCGAGGTTCTCGTGGATGGCGTGCCGTCACATAGGAAGACCCCTCTTTTGGACTTTCTAAAGCTGCACCTTGCCAGGGCATCCAGCGTGACGGACGCTTGGTACTTCCGTCGTGGAACGCTGATGATGTTTGGCCTCGTTGCATGCCCCCGACCGTCGTACGTTCGTCTGGCGCAGGAGCGGTCGCTCACGGGGCGCCTTCCAATCAAGCGACGCGGCACTGCCGATACCCTGTGCTTATGACCGAGACAGACGTGAGCTATCTTGCGCTCGAGCCGGTCTTCCCTCTGTCCAGAGATCCGGAACTGGCGCGGTGGCGTGCGTCACTCGAGCCCCCCCCCCCCCCCTTTAAACCGACCCTGCGTGAAGCAGCTGATGATCCAGGCGACGCACGCCGCCTCAAAGACTTGCAACTCGCCTGCGAGCCGATCACGGTGCAAACGGTGCAGCACAACGCAACGACAATTGCGGAGCATCTGGTACTCCTCGCCGAGATCGGCAACGTGCACGTTGGCTTCTGCATCGCGTCGAACGGAAGCGGCTCTCCTGACCCGACGTTCATCCAGGTGGTTGCCGTGGCGCCGCCCGCACCGCGAAGGGGCGTCGCGACGGCGCTCCTCGATTCGATCCGGGCGCGTGCGTCGCAGCATGACATCGCTTTCGCTACCCGGGAAGACAACGCAGCCGCCCGAGCACTGACCACGCGATTCGCCGAACGCATCGGAGCATCACTGCGGCCTGTGCCGTCGGGCACCTACCGGCACGGCGACCTCGGCACCGCACATGGCCTTGGCTACCATCCATGGCTCATGAATATGCGTAAGCCACAGTCGTCCCAGGTCTGGCGCTCCAAATACTCGTCAGACCCGGTCGTCGTGCACCGGCGGCCCGGCCTTGCAATTGAGGCCGCGCTTCTTCGCGTACAGCGACAAGAGCCGCTGCTGTAAGGCACAGCCGCCACACCTCCCCGCCCCGAAGCCCGGTGGCCGGCCGCGTAGAGGTCGTCGGCGATGAACCAATACCTGAACGTCGAGTGGTCCCGGTGCGCGTCGGTCGGTAAGTTCGTCAGGCGAGCGTCGCCCCAGGCCCGCCTGGACACCGTGCAGGCGCGCCTGAGATCGAACACCTGCTTCGACAAGCCTGACACCCGGCAGGTCACCGCGCCCGGGATCCGGTCTGCGGCAGGTTCGAAGACAACCGGGTCGACCGTATCGGGAGTTGCGACTGGGCGAAGTACGCAGCCGCCCGACGAAGGATCTCGTTCTCCTGCTCGACCAGACGGATCCGCTTCGGCGCGTCCCGTAGTTCGGCTTACTCAAACGCTTTCGCCGACGGCGACGCTGCAACGCTGATGCCGTCGTTACGGTTCGCGAGCCGCAGCCATCTAGCCAGGCAGGACTCGGAGCCACCGAAGTCCTCCGCGATCTGCCGCACCGACGCATCGCCTGTACGGGCGATCGCGTCACGTCGGCACTCTTCCGGATACACCTTCACCATGGCTCACATCCTTCGTGCAGGAGTCAATGCTCCTACCTGGCGGAGTCAGCCCAGCCTGCAGCAGTCTTCCTCTCACAATTACGCAACTGCATGCACCTACTGATCTATATCGCTCTCCCCGCCAGTCGCATGCCGTAGAACGAGTGACGCCGTCTCGGCGGCCGTCATCGCCTCACTATCAATCCAGTGACCGACCCCGCTCAGCTCCTTCCTCAGATGCTCTTCCAGCGTTTCAAAGCCCAGGAAGTCAAAACGCTCACTTGCCTCCCGACCGTCATTTCGGCTAGAGCACACAGAAGCCGACGGGGCCAGGACAATCAGGGTCACCCGAACAGGACTTAGGTGTTCACAGAGCAGATTGTAATCTGCAAGCGAGACAAGAACGCAATCGATGATCGGATTAAACCCGGCCATCGCAAAGTTCTTCGCGAGCATGCCCAGGTTAAGCAAACTCAACAAGACCTGACGTCGGGCCTCGCTGGCCGGCTCGCCCAGAGCCCACACCGCACCGTTGCGAATCATCCCTTGTAAGGCGTCGGCTGACAACCGGGCCGACGCGCCATAATTCGCCGCGACTAGCTCGGCCACGGTTGTCTTTCCCGCGCCCGGCATGCCAGTCAGCACAACAGCCTGCGCGTTCTCGTACATGACCCGACAGCATAAACCGAACGCTCTCGCACGGCAACGACACACCGCCCGGCGTCCGAGAGCGGGCTGTGGCCACTCCCGACGTGCTGTCTGCGTGTTCCGCGCGGGGGCAGCCGGTCAAACTGCAACTCCGGACGACTTTTCTCACAGACCACACAGCTCGAACGAAGGGATCGAGTCCCGCTCGACACGTCACTAAAGCTTTTAGTTCAGCCTCACACCCCTGCAAATACGCGGTTCGACACCTGCTAAACCATTTTAGTTCCCCTGGGCCTTCCGTCTAGTCGAGTCGATGTTGTACCGTCCTGGAACGGGGAGGCTCAACCAAAAGGCCGCAACGGCAAGCGCCGGACAGGGTAGTCCGTTCTGCGCCATCGGGAATGGGCCTCGATTAGAACGGGGATGTTTTGTCGCGCCAGAAAGATGCTGAACTCTACGACGTTTGCGTGGTAGGCCTAGGTTATGTCGGGCAGACTCTTGCAGTTGCTTTCGCAATGGCGGGATCTTCTGTCGTCGGGCTGGACACAGACTCGCATGTTCTTCGCGAGATCGAAGCTTCGCGAACAACGTTCTACGAACGCGGATTCGAGGAGGACCTCCGTCGGGTTCGTGAACAGAATCGGTTTGGGGTGCAACACGCTCGCGAACCCTTACCGAAAGCAAGCAACTACGTCATCACAGTTGGCACACCGTTGAAGAACGGGCGCGTGGACCTTGACGCGCTTGAAGCCTCGTTCGTCTCCGTAGTATCGCAGATGCCGGAAGATTCCCTAGTCGTGGTTAGGTCTACTGTCTCTGTGGGTGCTAGCAGGGCAGCAATGAGCAAAGCGGTGTCTCGGATTGGGAAGAGGTTCAAACTCGCGGTCGCCCCCGAACGAACGGTCGAAGGAATCGCACTCGAAGAACTTAGCGATCTACCGCAGATCATCGGAGCGGTCGACGAGGCATCGGCCGCGGCTGCGACAGGCCTCTTCGCGACTCTTGGGGTTGAGGTTGTGCGTGTAAGCAGTCTTGAGGCAGCTGAGTTCGCAAAATTGGCCAGCAACACCGCACGAGACCTCACTTTCGCCATCTCAAACGAGCTTGCATATCTTGCCGATGAGCTGAATGTCGACGTCTACGAAGCGATCAACGCCTGCAACGCGGGATACCCCCGAGCAAACATCGCCCCGCCGGGCCCGGTCGGCGGTCCATGCCTCACGAAAGACGCCATCATTCTGGCAACCTCAACGCGAGCTATGGAGCGGCCAAGCTTCGCTCTCGCCGGTCGCGCGACGAACACCTACCTCACTCAACACGTCCTCTCCCGCATTGCCGATCAAATTAGCGCTCCCCCGAAAGTAATCGGGATCATAGGACTCGCCTTCAAGGGAGCCCCGGGAACGTCTGATACGCGCGGTTCACTCGCTACGGACCTCGCTTGTCAAGCCAAGGCATATTGGCCGGAGACCGAGGTAATCGGCTGGGACCCAGTTGCATCGATGAGCGAAGAAATGAGGACGCACGTCCGGGCCACGACGCTTGACACGCTGGTGACGCAATCCAAGATCGTAATCTTGCAAACCCGAAGCGACTATTCAGCTAGCCCGGAAATGCTCCGCGCACTAGAACGACTACCGAGAGACGCCACCATCGTCGATCTGTGGAACCAGGTCCCCCTTGAATTTCGCGACCGCCCTGACCTCACGGTTCTGACACTCGGGCGAACCAGCTCCGCAATGAACCAAGAGCAGAAGAGGGCGCTCGTAGCATGAGCCGATTCCTAGTCACCGGCGCGACAGGCTTCATCGGGAGCTACTTGGTCGAGGCTCTCACGAAGCTCGATCATGACGTCATCGCTGTCGATATCGGGCTTCAACCAGAATCTGCTTCTCGGGCGAAGAGACTAACCAAGAACGCACACATAACTCTAGCCGAGGTAGACCTCACCGACCAGGTCGCCGTTTCGCGTCTACCCGCTGTGGACGGCGTGTACCATCTCGCCGCACTCAATGGAACACAGAATTTCTATACACGGCCATTTTCGACGCTTCGTAATTCGAGCACACCGACTGTAAATCTCCTGGAACGATACAGGGCTGAAGATCTCCGGTTTTTCTTCTATGCCGGATCCTCCGAGTCATATGCAGCCACAATACAGACCTTCTCTTGGCCACTTCCGACGTCTGAGGAAGTCGTTCTGACAGCTGGACATCCGACAGAAACCCGATACTCGTACGCCGTAGCAAAGACACTAGGGGAGTTTGCCTGCTTTGCGGCACAGGTTGAATCGGGAATTCCTGTCGTCATCGGGCGGCTACACAATCCTTACGGCCCGAATATGGGCCTCAACCACGTGATACCGGATTTTGTATCGCGGGGGGTCGAGGGGCGCTTCGAACTACATGGCGCACGACAGACCAGAAGCTTCATTTATATTGAGGACGCCGTGAACGCAATAATCGCTTTGAGCCAAGTTGCAATCGGCAAGATTGTGAACATCGGCACTCAAGATGAGATCGAGATGATCGCACTAGCGCGTAAGATAATGAACCTGGCTGGCTGGAAAGGACAGATCGAAGAGTATCCCTCGCCGCCGAACAGCGTCGATCGACGAGTTCCTGACACCGGTCTCCTTCGTTCCCTAATGGACACCTCTGGATTCCGCTCGCTGGACGAGGGGTTGCATCACACTGTCAACTCGATGCTCGGCGTACAGCAGGACGCGGACGCCGGACTAGCGGGAACCAAATGATTCAGGCACGACGTGACCATCCAGCCGATCCACTGGTTCTCGTCCCACTGCTAGATACTGCCAACGGAGGATTACCCGAGATTCGAGCATGGTGCGACGCGGCAGGTCGCCATGACGCTTTCAGATTTCGAGCTTTCGAACGTCGGCGCGATCTTCTGCGGCACCGGACCATCTTTTACGTATATTTCCCGGAGTGGCTAGTTCGTTCGAGTGTTACTCAAGAAGCTGGAATCAGTATTTGGTCGACTTTGTTCGCTTTGCGCATCGCGAAGTCCCGCGGTACAAAGATTGTCTGGCATGGAAATAATCTTTTGCCACATGAAATCGATAAACGGGGCCTGGTAGATCGGTTCATGCAATCGTTCAGCGGATTGGTCGACGCCTTTATCGGATCCTCGCAATCATCTGTGGACGAATTCGTGGAACGATATCCCCGGCTCCGCGCCGCCGAGACCTGGGTGATCCCGCAGGGAAACTACCGAGCCTTCTACCAGCCTCCCAATCGTGACACAGAGGATCTCCGCAGCGACCTTGGGATTGAGCCCCACCATCGATTAGGTCTATCCGTGGGGATGATGCGGAAATACAAGAATCAGCTCGCTCTGATAGAGGCATTCCGAACTGTCCCCGATGCGAACGCTCGCTTAGCGCTGGTCGGCACCGCTCCAGACTCTGGATACCTGCAGCGCTTGATCCGTGCCGCGGAAGGAGACAGCAGAGTGCTGATCAGAGACGGTTATCTCAGCGACCAGACTCTCGCTAACTGGATCACCGCTGCAGACTTTACCGTGTTGCCCGCGCCGAGGTCACTCAAGTCAGGCACCGCAATGCTTTCGCTGTCATTCAACCGCCCTGTAGTTGTTCCTCACCGCGGCGAGTTCATCGACTGGGCCGACGACCTTGGACCAGACTGGGTCCAGACTTTCGACGGCGGAATTCGCCACTCAATCCTCAAGGAGGCATTTGGACGACATAGGCGGTCCGACGAAATTGCGCCTTTGGAGAAGTACAACTGGGATGATGGCGGGCGCGCTCTTGCGGAGTGCTTCCGATCAATGATGGAGAATTGACATGAAGCTGCTCTTCAGCGCCGAACCTTACGGTTATGGACCTGCGGCGAAGGCTGTGGCGATCGCGCGGACACTTCACGCTCAGGGCCATTCCATTTCTTTCGTGGGTTCGGGAACCGCCTTGCACTTCGCGCAGGGCGCGGCGGACACGTTTGACACCTGTCTCGATGAGCACCTAGTTGATTACTCCGGACTGCTCCAACTCAACTTCAATGCCGCAGTCAGTGTGATGGAGCCCTCGCTGACTGTTGCCGCACACGCGGTTGGCTTGCCGAGCGTATACGTCGACAGCCTCTATTGGATGTGGAATTGGGCGGATAACGACAGCCAACGTTTGCGCGCTGTGGTCGAACACATTGCGCAGTTGCCCGTGGACTCCGCATTAGAGGCTCTAGCTACAGAAGACATGCACGACGGACAATTCGTCGCTCATCGACTGGCCACGCGGCTCCTTGTGCAACGATCGTTCGAGTCAAATCAGAGTGGCCTCCGGTCCCTTATGACGCCGACGATGATTGGTCCTGTGGTTGAGAAATGCCCGACCTCAGAACCCTACAAAGGCCCAATCGTAGCAAGTATAAGTGGCATGCTTAGTTCGCTCGTCGATATGCATCTCGCGCTTCCCTGGGCTCAGGCAGTCGTAGACCTGCTGCATGACGCGTACCTGAATTCGAACTTGACCTGCGGGATCATCGTCCAGGGTAATCCCGCCGTCCTTTCCAACCTCCGCTCCCCTGCTTCCTCCCATTTTCAGATATCGCCTGCGGCAGACCATGTCGAAGCGATGGAGCGCCTAGCCAATGCACCTATCAGTCTCGCTCCACCCGGAATCACCTCTATTCTTGAAGCCTGGCAGCACAGCGTACCGTTCGTGGCACTTCCCGCTCAGCACTATGCGCATGGGGAGATTTTTGAACGCGTGTCTGGCGGAGATACCGTGGCGTTTCCGGGGATGTCTGATTCTCGGCTTGCAAGCGCCAGATCGAATCGGACGGATGAAACACGCGACGTCCTTAATCTCTCGGTTCGTCGACTCACCGGAGAGAGCCGAACAGTAGAAGTTGCACGGCTGAGTGAGATTCTCACATCAGTGGGGCGGTCGCCCCGTTTGTGGGCCGAAGCACAAGGGAAGATCCTCTCTCGAGCTTTCGGAACGTCCGATGGGACTGCTGAAGCCGCAGACGTGATCCTATCCGTGGGTTGTGACGCTGCGCGTGTCTGAAAGCAAAGAGAACGCCCTGGTCGCCCGGGTGCTCAAACAAAGTGCCCAAAGACCTGACTCCGTCGCTATCGTTGATAGGTTCGGAAGTTTGACGTACGGAGAACTCGGCAAAGCCATCCATGAAGGAGCGGCGAATCTCGATCGGGCGGAACAAAATGCGATCGCGATCACGTCTGCCGGCCACCGGGGCGCAGTGATTACTATGCTCGCGGCACTTGCGGCCGGCGTAACCTTCGTACCGGTCCATGAGCGCGAATCGGCGAGTAGGGCTAAGCGCGTCGTCGAAGAAGCTTCTAATGCCATCGAGCGAATGCAGCGGCGTCCCGCCTTTGTGCTGGCCACGTCGGGTAGCACCGGGCAGCCCAAACTCGTTCCTGTAAACGAAGCAAATCTTCTTCCCTTTGTAGACTGGTCGACAACGTACTTCAATGTCACTGCAGGCACGGTTGTGGGCAATGTCTCGCCACTGAGCTTCGACTTGAGCACGTTCGACATCTATGCGGTCCTGGGTGTCGGCGGTAGATTGGTCTTTCCCCCTGCCGGCCTTCTCAATGCCCGCACCTTGCTCAATTCGTTCAACCATGAGGGCGTTACCCACATATACGGCGTACCTACCGCATGGCGGCTCCTCCAGGCAGCGACAACCAAGTGGGGAGGAATTCCAACTCTTACCACCGCCATGTCCGCAGGAGAATCGCTGACCGTCGGATTGATGAATCTTCTACATGCGGCTTTCCCGGCAGCAACGTTCTATAACCTCTATGGACCCGTAGAAGCTAATGTAGTGGCTGCACATCGCGTTTCCGAAACAGATGGAATAATTCCGATAGGGAAGCCTGTTGCCGGGGCCTCACTTGCGTTATATGACGAAGCTCTCAATTCGGTCATCCCGCTGAATTGTTCAGGGCAGGGAGAACTGTTAATCTCAGGCCCTTCACTTCTGTCCGCCTATCTAGGTCCGAGCCCAGAAACACCGTCCGTCACTATCGGGGAAGATCGCTGGTACCGGTCTGGCGATTGGGTTTCCCGCGATTCCGACGGTGTGTATACGTTCCAGTATCGGCTCGGTCGCCAGCGGAAACGAAAGGGCTATCTAGTGGAGCCAGCAGAGGTGGAGACCGCCGCCCAGCGAGTCCTCGGCTGTCGCACCCGCGCATTCTTTCGACCAGTAGCTTCGTCCGCCGAGCCTGTACTAATCCTTGGCGTGGCCAGCAACTCGAAGATCAGTTCTCATCAGATAGCTGAATTGAAACGAGCCCTTCCACCATTTCTCTGGCCTGACGAAGTTTATAACGGCATGAACCTAGTCTTCAATAGGAATGGGAAGCCGGACTGGCCCGCTTCTGAATCGTCCGTCGCGCGCGACCCGGCGCGCGACTACTTTAGGGGAGTAATTTGAATACCGCGGCGAAACTTTTCGTTGAAACACTCTACGGCGTCCTCCAACAGACCATACCTAGCGACGTCGACGACGAGCAGTGGTGGAACAGCTCCCTACTCGGCGACATCGGGCTGGACTCACTGGCCATAGTTCAGCTGATCTCGGAGATCGAGGAGCAATTCGACGTAGAACTTGACGACACGCAGATGACTATGGACGTTTTCTCCACGCCGCGCGCATTTCTCAGTTTCGTGACATCTAGCAGCACGCACTGGTCTGAACAGAGCGCCGGTAAGCCGTCAAAGAACAGCGGTGTGATCTGATGCAACACTTCGTAGCAGAGATCTGCATCGATACTCAACAACGCGAAGAAACCACAGCGCCGCTGCTGGCCAACCCCGTTTCATACCTCTGGTCAGGCTCAGCATCGAGGCTCCGATGGATAGATGATACGTCTTCATGGGGCGAGGTACGACGCAACCCGAACCAAGCCCGGGGTTGGCTTGGACACCGCTATGGCCAGGGCGACGGCGAAGAGCTAGCCCTTGATCGCAGTCTCCAGGAAGTTTGCGGTCACTGGGATGGACGATTTGCTGCATTCGACGTTAGCGACCACTCCGTCGAAATCGTGACCGACCCGCTAGGGCTTCTCCCAGTCTATTACTCGGTACAGGTTACACCGGCCGGCCGAGTTGTGTACATCTCAAATAATGCGGCTGCGGTCGCGCCACGCAAAGACGATTACAACGAAGTGTCGCTCGTCACTTTCCTCGCTGCGGGCGCATCGATCACCGGTGACCCCATTTATGCAGGTGTCCATAGGCTACCACCGGGATCGCTCACTACCTTCTCTGCACGAGGCATAACGAGTGCGCGACTTACTGCACTCACGCCGTCGGACTTTGAGAACCCAACATCGATTGCGTCTGCGGAAGAGATGTTGCTCTCCGCAGTGGAAGACGGACTCTCAGGCGCCTCGGCCCCCGAGAGCTATTTACAGCTGACGGGCGGCTATGACAGTCGGCTGCTCCTAGCCGCACTCCTCCGCCTCGGGCGAAAGCTTCCCGCCCTCACATTCGCCCTGCCATACTTGCCCGGCTACCCGCTCACCGAAGATGTCGAACTCGCGAGACTTATCGCGGCTGCGGCAGACGTGACCCACCGAGTGGATGACTTCGGGATCCTGACAATGCCAGTTCAGCAGTTGAAGCCTGTCTTGGGCCGGCTGCAAAGAGAAGGATCGGGCCTGATCTGCATCTCCGACTTGAATGATTACTTCATGCCGCTTGCTGACGGAACACTCCTAATCGACGGGGTCGGCGGCGAACTCGGCCGAGGGGGTTGGGATCACCAGCTCGGCGCCCGCGGCGAGATGAAAGACGTTCGGTCATCGGCACAGTTCTCGACTTTGCTTCTTGAACGACTGACGCAGGCCGAAAGTGTTCCGACACTGCTGACGGAGCGGAGCTTCGATGTGGTCAGGGAAGCGGTAGCGAAGGCGACCTCGAGTGCGATGAAGGAGGGATTCAGCCTCGAACAACTGAATGAGGCCACCTTCGCGAAGCACCTTGCGTCTTGGCACGGAACCAAGGTTCATTTGCTCACGCCCAACCGTTACGTCTTTTCACCGCTCCTCTCTCGCAGGTTGTGGACGAGTTACCTTTCGACGCCTCGGTCCGAGCGCGAATCCGGCGGGATTGGCCTTCAGCTGTTGCGCCGGCTGGACCCTGACGGCATCCTCCACCGGCCGTTTGCCACCCGCGGCGCGCAGTACGGCGGGGCTGCTGGAAGAAGGGCACTTCGCCCGTGGCTCAGCCACCGTCACGCATTCGAAGGTGAGAATCCCCTGCCGCCCGACCACGAGTTTGCTCTCCTCAAGCTTAAGTTGCCGGAGAGCCTTTCGGCACTTCCCGACAAGGTGGCGGGAGCACTCGACGAGCAAACCCTACATTCCCTACTCAGCCCCGATCTGCATCGTCCCTCTAGGGTTCAGCGGTTGCAGGTGCAGCGTCTCATCAGCCTTTCGGCAACGGTCTCGCGAGCGGTTTCCCATTGAAGCTACTCAAGTATTCCCTAAATCTTGGGCCACGAACCTTTCCACTCGTGCTCCTCATCGGAATCGTCGTCGGTACAAGTGGAGCAGCGAGCGCGGCAAGTCTGGGTAGTCTTCTAGCGACTCTCGGTGCCGGCAAGATGCCGATGCCAGCCACGGTCGCGACCTTCTTTACAGCATTCGGCCTCCCCCTCGTACTTACACCTGTGAGCGCAGTACTGATCACTCACTTGTCGGGTCTCTATCTACGCGACTTCGAATCACGCCTGGGTAGTGAAGCATCCACTGCTCGCACAACAGAGACTCTCGAGTCGTCCGATTTCCACAGTCGAGTTGCAAGTGCGCGAGCCCGGGAGTTCTCACTGTTTGACGGACTTCGGTATCTGTGGACCGGTTTCCTTCAGACGACATTCCTCGTGGCCGGCACGGCGATCACACTTGCGCTCGTAGTGGGCCCACTCGGATCACTGATCGTGCTTGCGAGCGTTGTCTTTGATGCCTGGTGGACTAATCGCGCCTCGGAGCACGAGAACCGGGTGTGGCCTCGTATTGGGGATGACTCTTCAAGAGCCGAGTATTACAGCTCGGTCGCAATCCGTCCGGGTGATGGCAAAGAAGTACGACTATTCAGTCTGCTAGAGCCTCTGAGGTCTAGATTCCTTCGAAGCAAAAGCAACGTCGATAGTCAACTCGGACGAGCGCGAATGCTCGGCCTGCGATCATCCGCGCTGGGACTCCTAGTGCGACTAACCGCAGCAGCGCTTTCGGTTGGGCTCATCTATGCCTTCAATACTTCCGCGCAAGCCTTCCCAAAGCTTCTGGCAGCGCTGCCCATCCTCGTTGTTGCTATGACACTCGACCTTACTGGTCTTCGCTCGATGGGTAACGCTACCGAAGCACTGAAGGCACTCGAACTTACGTCCGATGCTCGACCGCGTTCCCTGCGCGAAGAAGTTTCACGCTGGCCCGCCCCCATGGAGTCGTACGCTCCAACCCGCGAGACCGCGTTGAAGCGCATGGGTGCCCCGGACATTGTCTTTGATGGTGTTTCGTTCACGTATCCCGGAGCCAATCACGCCGTCCTACGCGATATCTCCTTCCACCTGCCTGCGGGAGAGCCGACCGCTCTCGTAGGGCGAAACGGCGCGGGCAAGTCCACTGTGATGAAGCTCCTTGCCGGGGCCTATACGCCGACTGGCGGGAGAGTGATTGTCAACGGGGAAGACACCACGAGCTGGACTGAGAAAGAGTGGCGCTATTGGCAACACGAGATTGGTTTCGCTGGACAGGATGTTCCCAAGCTTCCTCTACCCCTAAATGATTATCTGAACTTGAGCACGATCTCTGGTGGACAGGTGGCCCGCGATAGCCAATTGCGTGACAGTTTGGGCGCGCTCGACCTCCTGCACAAGCTGGACCGGCTACCGCTGGGACTTGCGACACCGGTCTCCAGCGAAGTCAGCAACGGAACAAATTTTTCCGGTGGAGAGTGGCAGAGGCTGGCTCTTGCCCAGGTACTGCGCTCAATCGATGCAGGGTCCCGCTTCGTACTGCTCGATGAGCCTGCTTCCGCTCTTGACGTCGAAGCTGAAGCACGTCTCGTCTCGAGCTACGGCCAACTCTTCGCGAGCTGCACATCCCTTGTGGTATCGCACAGGTTCTCTGTAGTGCGGCCTATTCCGAACATCCTGGTACTGGACAAGCAAGGAATAGTGGAGACGGGAAATCACGACGAATTGATGGCCCTTTCAGGGCTCTACTGGCACATGTTCAATTTACAGTCAAGTGCCTGGATTTCGGATAGCGAGTCAAACTAATGTACATGCTTCGTCATTCTCTTTCGGAGTGGATCAAGGTCACCTACGCGTCCAGCAAGCCGCTTACGGCCCTTGCCTTGTTCCTCACCATCATTGCTTCTCTCGCGCCATCAGCATTCTCCGCGGTACTGAGTCAACTACCGACATCAAGCCCCGATCAGGTTAGCCCGATACTCATGGTTCTGTTGGTCGTGGCGTTGATCTGGTATGGCTCTAGTCTTGCAGCGCCCCCGATCGTCGAGAATCTGCGGGACCGCGTGATTACACAAACGAGGTCTCGCCTAATGACGTTCGCCGCGGAACCTCCATATATCGAGCATTTTGAGAACGAGAACGTGGTCGATCGCCTTCGCCTTCTGAACAGGGATTCTTACCGCCTTGCGGGCATCCAGCACCTTCTAACGGCCTTTGGAGCCCTTCTTACTGTAGGAAGTGTCAGCATCCTTCTCGTAGCGCTCGACGCCCGATTCAGCCTTCTCGTCGGTACCGCTCTGGTCGCTGGCTTGTCTGGCACCATAAGCGACTACAGGCAAGGTCGGATCTGGCTTGAGAATGAGGAGAGCCGCCGGCTTTCAGATGCGTCCGCCAAGCTCCTTCGTGATCCGGCTCACGGCTTGTGGGTTCGGACCTTCCACTTGCAGCCGGTGCTAACCGCGATCACTCTTCGCGCGGCTGATCGTCAAAGGGTACGGCAAACTACAAGTCGAGTTCGTTTTCTACCTATTCAGCTTTGCGCTTCTATAGCATTCTTGTCCTTACTGCTGGTGTTCACATTTGGCCTCCTCACGGGTCTCGGCAACGGCGAGAACGTGGTGGCAAAGCTGGCTCTGCTCTTTCTTCTTGCACAGCAAGTCCTAGGTTCAACCCACGCGCTTGCTGCGAGTGGAACAGCGGTCGTCGATGGCTTAAATACGTACAGCGAATTCATTAAAGCACGCGACGACTGGGCGGCCGCGATGCGCCGGACGCCGGCTCAACACCAAAGCGTTCACCCGCCCAAAGCTACGACCCTCGCAGTTCTCGAATTGGATGGCGTATCCTTCCGCCACGGTGGTACGGAACGTGACAGCCTACGACCGACACGGGTCCAACTTAAGGCGGGGCAAGTCATCTGCGTCGTTGGCACAAACGGAGCCGGCAAATCAACTTTCGCGAACGTCCTTGCCGGGCTCTATCGGCCCACTAGCGGACGAGTACTGATCGACGGTTGCGATATTCATGCGACGTCGCCGACGGACTGGCAGAGACGAGTCTCATCCGCCTTCCAGGATTACTCGCGAATCGAAGGATCCGTCTTCGAATCAGTGTCCGCCTTCGCCTCGAACCTGGCCCGCGATCGCTTCGACGAGTCCTTGGCCATGTCGGACCTGGATAGCCTAGTGCGGAACCTTCCCCTGGGTCCCGCTACGCATATCGGCACGCTGACTCCCGGCACGGTTAATCTATCGGGTGGCCAGTGGCAGCGAATAGCGATCTCGCGAGCGTTCTACAAGGAACGTATCTCCCTCGCACTTTTTGATGAACCGGCCTCTTCCTTGGACCCGGAGACCGAGCAGGCGATCTACGAGAAGTTCCTGTCGGCTGCTAAGCGCAACCGCGGGGGTGCCGGGGTCATCACAATGATAATTTCACACCGCTTGTCAACAGCTCGCCTCGCAGATCGGGTCCTCGTCTTCAAGGACGGTCAACTCGTCGAAGATGGGACTCACAGGTCTTTGATTGACAACCCATTGAGTGAATACAAGCGACTTTTCGATATTCAAGCCGATCACTACTCCTGAATCGAGCCCCCCTTGAACGACATGGATTGGATGCCGCTAACCTGGCAACAGCAGCGCTTTTGGCACTGGAATCGAGGGGAGCTGTTTTGGGACGTATCGTCCGACGGAGCAGTCAAAATCCCTATCACCGTGACTCTCCCCGAAAGCCAATCTGAAAGATGGGCCTTGGACGTCGCAGACGCACTGCGTCAACTCACCCCGATACGCACGTATATCGACCCCCTCGGTGCACCTCGTCAATCTCCGTCGCACAAGTCAACCCCGCGATCGGGCGACCTCGTTCTATTCGGCGATGATCCGGATGTCGTCACGCAAGAGCTTTTCGAAACACCCATGGGGTTAGCCAATCCTGCGATGCTCGTCGGCGCCACGCGAATAGGCAACGGTCGGATTTCCGAACTACACCTTGTTATCTGTCATAGCGCAACGGACGGGTTCGCACTTGGTCTCCTCACAGATCTCATTCGGACGCATAAGTTCGGGAGGCGCATCGACGAACCCTTGACTCTTCCATCGGTGCTATCTCGTCAGCAGAGCGATGCCGGTCGCGCAACCTCAGCACGCTCAATGCGCCATAATCGACGAGTCGTCGCAAGACTCCCATCGCGACCTTTCCGCGACTTCGCACCATTGGCAGGCCTTAAGGACCATATCTACACGCGTTTGGAGTACTCCGTTCCGGGTCTCGCGTCGGCCGCGGCGCGGATTGCAAATGCCGCTAGCGTCAGCCCTGCATCAGTTCTTGTTGCTTCCCTCGCCCTTGCATTTACCGAGGCCACGGACTCAGAAGCATTTTTCTCAAAAGTAACCTTCAGCAACCGCTCCGGTAGTCTTGCCAACTTCTTTGGCTGTGCCTACCACGAGGGGTTGATGCTAGTGGATGTGGATCGAACCGCTCGCGCGGAGGATTTCGTTACGACCACTTTCCGTGCATGGATCAGCGCAATGGCCAACGCCCGCTACTCGGCGACCGAACTGGTTCAGATACTAGATGCCAGACGAGAACGAGACGGCGAATCGCTTCGATTGCGGACCGGGATCAATCTTTTTTGGAACGGGATCCCTCCGTCCTCATTGAGGGTGCCGGTGGGAGACCCATCGTGCCGGGTGAGCACCCGAGATTGGCCTGATGACTCCGTCGACCTGGAGTTGAAGATATTCCAGTTCGATTCCCGGATTGACTTCGATATCACGATGCACAACTCTCTTCATGGAAATGACAGCCTCGTGAAAGCCGTACGGCATGCTGTCGCGCTCATCCAGACGTTCGAGGAGTCGGCGGTTGAGCTTTCTGTGGATTCATGGTCCGCTTCTGCGTCCGATCGAGCGAAAGGTGTGATAGATGACTACGAATGAGACTTTGGCGATCAACGTACCTCCAGCGGTTGCCGTGTTTTGCGGTGCTTCTCCGGGGCGTGCGTCTTTCCGTCGTTCCGCGATGGAGCTTGGGGGCTCCATTGCTAACAGGGGATCACGGCTAATTTATGGCGGAGCCGCGACCGGTCTCATGGGTGCCGTAGCTGACGCGTGCCTCGATGCGGGTGGTGCCGTCGTGGGCGTGATTCCTCGGCAGCTGCAACGGTATGAGGTCGCCCACGCACGGCTCACCCAATTGGAACTTGTGGTCTCGATGCATGAACGTAAGGCGCGCATGGCCGACCTGGCGCAGGCTTTCGTGGCCCTACCTGGCGGTTTCGGAACTATGGACGAAACGTTTGAGGTTCTTACCTGGCTCCAACTCGGAATCCATACTAAGCCGATCTGCTTTCTGAACGTCGAGGGGTACTTCGACGAAATTGAAGGTTGGGTGGGTCGAGCGGCTTCAGAGGGGTTTGTCAAGTCCGTTTTCTCGGACTCGTTGCGCTTCTGCGAGTCCATCGAGGAGGTGTGGCACCACTTCGCGACTTTCATTCCTCCTGCGCACATCTTCAGCGCGTCCGGTCTCGAACAGGGGACGGCCGAGCGATGACCGCATCCGATCTCGCCTCGACTCGGTCCGCCTCGGGTAGGTGTCATTGGAAGCGCAGAGGTAAAACCTTTCCCGGTGGAATACGCGATTATGTCGGTCAGCCACAGCTCTCGAAGTCTCGCACTGTGAACGCGCATCGGCTTCGGCCGTGGTGTACCGGCGGCTCAGCCGTGAGGTTTGGTCGGCGCTTTCTTGCGGGCATCGACCGTCGCCTCACCACTGCTGCGAGCGAAGGCAGATGAAGGTTTTTGCCGACCTCCGCCGTGCCAAGCCGAGTGTGTCGCGGAAGCCTTGAGAGGGGAATCGGCCGACGTCCTGAAATGTCGTGGTCTCAGCGGCTCGATGAGCGTCTCAGGGTGCAGGTGCACCCACGCAACGACGTGTTCAAGCGCGTTTATCCGGAGGTTCAGGGCGGCTCGGCTGTCGTCGATGGTGCGGTGCACGCGAGCGCTGAAGGCGCTACCGTCGCGGTCGACCTCCTTTACGTTGCGCAGGGCGGCCCGGAGCTGCGCAGGCAGGGGCGGGCGAGGAGACCGTCGATCATGTCGGGCGCGCGGTCTCGCATGAGGTTGCCGGTGGTGTTGAGTCGGTAGGGGTCGACGTGTTCGTCACCCCACACGGCTTCCCAGGACCACTCAGGCGGCACCCCGTCGGTGATGATGAGCTCGTGTTCCCCGGGCTGCCATCGTTGCGCTCCTCCGGACAGCGTGCTCTGCATGAGCACGGTCAGCTGGTCCCGGGCCACGGCCGCCGCTTCCGATGGCCTGGTGTTCGGTTGGTGCACGCGGACATGCCCGGTGAACGAGGCATCGGCTTGTGCGTTCGGCGGAGGCACCGGGACCTTCCGGATGCATGACCCGGGTCGCGGCGCTGCGCCGGGTTTGTGTCCTCGGTACTCGCGCAGAAGTGAGGCCCCACCCAACGAACGTCTCTCTGCCGCCGAACCGATCGTCGGGTTCCTCAGGCGCTCCAGGAGCCCGCGCGCAGCAGTGCATCTCGTGATGGGCGTCGACGGCGCGCTACCGTGACGCCTGCTGTTCCCAGCAGACCCGGCCTCGTTTGCAGCCGCTCGTTGCGCTGTCTCGCAGTGAGCCGGCGCCCCGTTGACGGCGGTTCGGGACGTTCTCCGGGCGGCGTCGCCGGAAACGCACGCCGAAGTGGTCGACGGTCGAGCTTTTCTAGTCTCGGCGCAGCTCATCGAGCCAGAACGAGGCATTCGGCATAAGGTAGACACCCTCCGACGGTGCTGCTCGACGTATCTCGAGGTTGGCGTGCTCCTCGAACGCGGAATCGACGATCTCCATTGCTGCCAGCAAGTGGGAGACGTGGCCGCCGCCGTACCCCGCCTGCAGCAGCGGGTGCGCCCCCTGCTGCGACCAGATGTCACGTCGTAGTCGGTTGGAGAGACGTGGTCGGTATCGCGCGCCGTAGTCTCCGGCGCGGATGTGCTCGCCTCGCAGCCAGACGGGTGCGGCGTTCCGGACAGCGTCGACGAGTGCCTGATGTGCTGCCCTAGCCTCGGCCGGGATTTGTGTGAAGTCCGCGGTGGGGAGGTGCTGCTGGTAGGCGACGACGAGAGGGTTCCATACGTCGCCGAAGGCGACACTGGTGGCATGCACCGCGTCGTACGTTGCTACGAGTCGGAGGTATTCCGCGAGTTCCCAGGCGCTGTCGTAGGACGGTTGACCGAGCGCGAGTAGCTCGACGAACAGCGGGGCGAGGAGCTGGTGCAGAGGCGCGGCGAAGCGGGAGCCGTGCGGGCTTGCAAGGGTGATGCCGGCGCGTTCGACTTTCGACTCTGGGGAGACAAGCACCTCGGTGACAAGGCGGTACGCGAGAGACCACCGTCCCCGTGCGACTGCGGCGACGTACCCGGAGTACCAGAGGACAACGCTTGGGTGCAGCCGTGTGTGGGAGACCTCGGTCAATCCGGCTCGGAATTCGTAGTCCGCCAGTTCTTGGATTCCGGAGATCCACCATGGGTCGGTGCTCTCGTCGCCCCAGTACGCGGTCGTCGCGACCTGTGCGCTGAGCACCGGCAGCTCACGATCGAAGGCGGCGAGCATGCTTTGGATTGTGCCGTGCATATCGCGGGTGTTCGTGTCGGGGTTGGTCATCGCTGGAAGTTCCCGCAGACGTGTGAACCCGCGGCGGAGATCGTCGTGCAAACTCATTGCGACGGTGTCACCTCGCAAGGCTCGCTTGGCTGCTCCGACTGCAACGCGAGCGGTGACCGGTGCTGCTGGGTCGGTGTCGCTGATTGCCGCAACTCCCTCGGCCATCCGCGTAAGGCCAGCATCAGCGGTAGCTGCGAGGTGGATGCCCTGTCGGCGTCGCATCAGTTCCGTCAGCGCGGGGTTGGGCAACGATGGGTCGATGACGTACATCGGCAGGTAGGGATGCTCAGTGCTGGCAATGATCTCGCGCAGCGCAGGGTCCCAGCGTGCAGACCAACCGGACACGAGCAGACCGTATTCGGCGCTGATCTGTCGCAGGAGCCGCACCAATCCGGAGTCGTAACCGGCGAGTTCTTCCGCAGTATTCCGCATGGAAGACGGGTTGAGGTACTCGCCGTGGACGTGGATCACGACCGCGTCCTGCGCGTGCAACGGCCGAGCGTTCTCGAAGTCATCGCAGGTCGCGAGCACTGTCGGTTCGATGCCAGCGTCACGCAGTGCCGCTTCCATGAGGTGATCGAAGTTCAGGGTGAGGACGATCCTGATTCGTCCGGCTGCGACCATTGACGCGACTGCTCGGTGTGCCGCGGACGGAGTGAGCGGCTCCCGTTCCGGATCGTCCCGGTCAGGCTCGAAGAAACGACGTAGCAGTCCCTGACGGTCGGCGACCGTCGCGGACAGCCGCCCGAGGAGGCCGTCGTATGTGACGGGCTCGCCGAAACGCTGTTCGTACCACGTATCCGGCTCATCCCCCGGGTCGGCCCCTTCAATGCTCGCCACCTCGCGGACCAGGGACAGTTGCACCTCCCATGCGGAAGGAGCGCCGCTCGCAATCGATACCCCAGCCCCGAGTAGGACTGCGTAGCTTCCCGAGTTCCGATGCACCGAAAATGCAGCTGACAGTTCTACGTCGTCGAATGCTGGCACGAGAGCTAGCCTGGCATACGAACTGACGCGCTCGCCCTGCCGCGGAAGCGACCTGATCGAACGCGTGCAGCCGGCCGCAGGAAGCAACGCGACTCGATCTCGGCTCAGTACGCTGCATGCTGTGGGCGAGTACTGGGACCTTCGAACGAAACAGCGGCAGCTGTACTGGGGTAAGAATTACGTTCCCGACCAGGTTGCGCTTCTCTTTGCCGATGGCGACCTGGAGGTACGGATCGCTCCGGCTTCCGACGATGAAGAGGATCCCGGAAACACGTTCGTGCCCGACGTGTTCGTGTACCGGTCTACGGTGGCAACTCTTCGGGCACGCCTGAAGATTCAAGGATTCGACGTCGAGCGTGCGTATGCCGCGGCGCTGACTCATTTGGAGGCCGAACAGGACGACGACGAATACCGACGAGAACCGCCGCCGGGCGAGCCTACCTTCGGCACACCGCGCGAGCTGCTTCGAACAACCACCAGGTGGGCATCACGACAGGACCGGATCAGTTCCATCGAAGGACGAATCAACGAAGCGCTCCGGTCGGTGTGGCAGGAATTGATCGAAGCGTTCGATGATCCTCGCTTCGCGATTGCGTTGCAGCTGCGTGGCCTACGAAGCAGCACCGCTGTCACCCTGGACCTGTCCGGGGTTCTCATGGGTGGATGGCTCGCTCCGACTGACCGCCCTCATGTCGCCGCGCGAGCACGGCTCACGAGCAGAGTGAACTCAGCTGGAAGCATCATCGTCGTCACTGAAGGTCGCACAGACGCCACGTTGTTCTCACGCGCCCTGCAGCTCGCGGCTCCGGAGGTTGCCCCCCAGTTTCGGTTCCTCGATTTCGAGGCTACGAGGACATCGGGCGGGACGGACCATGTCGTCCGGTTGACAACCTCGCTTGCCGCTGCTGGTGTCGTGAACCGCGTCATCGCTGTACTCGACAACGACGCTGCCGGAAACCTTGCCTGTGACCAACTCAGGCGCATGCAGCTTCCTGACCACTTCCTTGTCACGGTGCTCCCGCAGCTTCCTTACGCTCGTCGGTACCCGACGATCGGACCGGACGGGCCGAGCGTCTCCGACGTCAATGGACGTGCGGTTGCCGTCGAGATGCTCTTCGGACCAGCGGTCCTTCGAACGGGTGGGAACGGCACGCTCCCGCCCGTGCGGTGGAGCGGCGCCATTGGAAAGCCACCCGTGTACCAGGGCTCGCTCGAGTACAAGGGTCCCGTCCAGACGGCCATCTTCGCCGCTCTTGAGGACGCAACGACCCTCGCTGACCTTGATCCGGAGATAGCGCGGGGCTGCTGCCTCATCGCGCGGATGCTGCTCGCAGCATCCGGGACGATCGAACCGCCGATGTCGACCGAATTCTCTCCGCTCATTACGCTCTGACGTCATCGTTGCCTGCGTGGCGATCGTCAACGATACCGGTGTACCGAGCGGAGCACCGCTGCTCGGTCGTTGACGCTCATCAAGCGGCGCGCCGGAGGCAATGTTGATCGGTCATGACGGACGTACCGCCAACCAGGGCTTCATCATGATGATCTCGGGATTATCATGATGATGTGCTTGATGATGAACTCGCCGCAGTTGTCGCGTCTCTGAGGGAGGTCGGCGCCGATGGACTGGATGTCGAAGCGAAGAAAGCTGCCGGAGGCCTACCATCATCACTTCGCGAGACTCTGTCGGCTTTCTCCAATACGGCCGGCGGCACGATCATCCTCGGGCTCGACGAGAGCGAGTCGTTCGCTGCCTCTGGGGTGAGCGACCCCGCGAAAATGGCATCCGATCTGGCGTCGATGTGCGCTGAGGAGGTGCATCCCCCCGTCAGGGCTGTCATCAAGCAGCACCAGTTCGAGGGTGCCTGGCTCATCGTCGCTGAGGTGCCCGAGATTGAACCATCGTTGAAGCCGTGCTTCTCGAAGGGCCGCGGGATCAGCACCGGGAGTTACATCCGCGTCCACGACGGTGATCAACATCTGTCCACCTATGAGGTGCAGACCCTCATAGCCAACCGGGGGCAGCCGTTGGTCGATGGGGATCCAGTGCCAGGCACCGACCGATCTTGGCTCGACGACGGCCTCGTGGCCGCCTACGTCGAACGCGTACGGCAGCTTCGAGGGTGGGCATATCGGGATCTCGACGAGATCGGCGTGTTGCAGCAAAGTCGTGCACTGGCAGCGAATGCCGATGGTGACGTAGTTGCCACGCTCGCTGGCCTGCTAGCGATGGGTCGCCATCCCCAGCAGATGTTCCCGCAACTCACGCTCACGCTGGTGGTGTATCCAACCGAGCATGGCCCGGACGACTCGACCGGGACACGTTTCCTCGACAACGTCACGCTTGACGGCCCAGTCCCAGTGATGGCAAGGGACGCCCTCGCCGCGGTCACCCGCAACATGCGGAGGCGGTCGATCGTGAGTGGAGTTGGCCGCACGGACACATGGGAATACCCCGAGGCAGCCCTTCGCGAGGCAATCGTCAATGCCCTCATTCACCGCGACCTCTCTGCGCACGCTCGCGGTACGCAAGTGCAGATCGAAATGTATCCGGATCGGCTTCTCATCCGTAACCCCGGGGGACTGTTCGGACCGGTCACTGTGGGGTCCCTCACCGAAGAAGTCGCCACCTCATCGTCGAGAAACTCCTTCCTGCTGAGACTGCTGGAGGACGTCTCGCTACCGGGAGAGAACCGGACCGTGTGCGAGAACCGCGGATCTGGCATCCGAACCATGGTCGGCGCGCTTCGTTCGGCCGGTATGAGCATCCCGAAGTTCGACGACCGTGTTTCATCCTTCACAGTCACCTTCCCTAATCACGCACTACTGGACGAGGCGACCGTCGAGTGGTTCGACCGTCTAAACGAAAGCGGGCTCACGGATTCCCAGATAGTCGGCCTTGCCACAATGCGGAACCGCGGCTCGATCGACAACTCGACGTACCGGGCAGCATCCGGATTGGATTCTCGCGTCGCCACCGCTGAGCTACGTGACCTCGTCTCACGAGAACTTATCGTGCAGATCGGTACGAGGCGGTGGACAGAGTACCGACTGTCGCCTCGAACTCGTGGTGCGGCCGCCGAGACGGCTCGTCGACTCGCCCCGCGCGACCGGCGTCAAGTGATTCTCGACGCGCTCCAAGGACGCGTCTTGTCACGTGCCGAGATCGAGCTTGAGACCGGTCTGAACAAGCAGGTCGTCATCCACTGGCTCCGCGTTCTCCGTAAGGAGAACCAAGTGCAGACGGTGGGCAACGCGTCGCCGCAGAGCAAGAACGTCCGCTACGAGCGCGTCAGTTCTCTGTGGAGCCAGACCCAGCTGGACTTCGGCGAATGACTCTGCCGTTCGAAGCCGCGATCTGCATGTTGACCGTGAAGGGCCTCACCGAATGCGAGCGCTGCAAGCCGGCGTGGCGATCCGAAGCGCGCACGCATCGTCCACGAGGCTCGCGTGCTTTCTCATGCGTAGGCACTGGCAAGATGAGATCATGAGCGGCTTGGGTTGGACGAGTGTTCACGGAATCATGATGACGTCCGAGGCCATCGACGCTTACGGCGGTTTCCAAGTACCTCGCCAAGTCCTCGCGCAAGTTGTCGGCAGCATCAACTCGGGCGGCCTACCGTTCCATGTCAATCACCAGCTGGATCACCCGCTGCGCGTCCGGGACCTTCACGCCTGGGTGCAGACCCGAGCAGACGGCATCGAGGAGTTGCACTTCTCAGCGGCTGTGCATCCCGACGACGCTCGATGGATGAAAGAGTACGGACACATCTCAGTCATGATGACTGCGCCAATCGCTCGGGACGCGCAGTCGGAGAACGAAAGCCAAGCGGCCGTCAGGGTCGCAGCGGACCACAGCTGGTTCTCGGACGACGCGCTCATCACGGCAGAGCGGGATCTTCTCCTCGCAGGTATAGGAAGCGAAGGGGTGCGTGTTGAGCGCGCGTATCAGTTTGGGTTGATCCCCGATCCCCAGATCTACCTCGACGTGACCTGGGCGATCCTTCAGTCGGTCGGCGCCAGCGCGATCTGGGACGGCGTGAAACAACTGTTCCGACTCCGAAGAAAGCGTCCAGAGGCGGAAAACTCCCCAACCACAATCAACTTCACGGTCCGAAACGGTGACCAATCAGTCACTGCGGTGGTGCGGACCTCCGATGAAGCGGTCGCCGATCGTGCCTTCGATTCTCTCGATCATGCTTTGAACGCAGTTGTGCAACAGTCCACGCAGGGCGGGAACCAAGAGCCGCCAGCGCCGCCCCTCACCTGGGACGATACAAACTACGGATGGAAGCCACCGACCTGAGCTGGTGATGCTGCCGCTCAGTTCAGAACCCGAAAACGCGGTTCACCCTTCCTCGTACGCGCTCCCGCACAGTGCGACGTGATCCCGGGTGTAGTCAGCAAATATCCAATGATGTGCCTTCCGTAGTTGCGCAGGACCGACCAGCGGCTGAGGCAGTAGCCGGACGGTGGTGCGGGGAGAAGAGCAGCAAGCTCGCGGGGCGTCGAACAGACTCACGCCGTCGCCATCTACAGTCCGTACATGATGCTCACCGGAACTGTCGCCGCTTCGAGCGCGCCCTTCCCTGTTAAAGTGGATGCGCACGACGGCATCGAGGTCGCACAAGTCGAGGTCACGTCGGGAGTCAAGCCGGGCGAGAACGCTGTTCGTGTAACAGTGCGTGACCTCCCACGTGCAGTCGTGGAGCGGGGCATTCGCATCGTGGTGCGCGCGGAAGTTCTTGACCCGTTCTCCAACACCACCATCTACCCGGGCTTCTACGACGAATGGACGAGCACCGTGCTGGCGGAGCGCGCCTCGTCGTTTGACCTCGCTCTGCCGATGTCGCTTTCGTACTTCCTCGCACCGATCTCGATGACGATCAATGCCGCAGCGATGTGACGACTGCGTCAAGGCATGGGGCAACGGCCTGCAAAGCGCTGCCTGACGGACGGGAGTGTGCCCCGCGCCGGGGAAGGAGGGTCATGGCGCAGCGAACAGGCGCTCTGCGCCATGCCTGCTCTACCAATTCGGGAACCGGCGCGATATCGGCCACACCTCCGGTCGGATCACATCGAACAATTCTCTTGGCGCCCGGGCGATGTCGCGGGCGAACCAGGTGAGCTGTTCATCGATGTCGTCTTCCGAGGACACAAGCACGCTTGTGCCGATCGACACCCCGCCGACTGAGACTTCGAGCCATCGATGTGACGGGGTCCCTCCGCTCGAGACAACGCCGTTCGAAACGTGAACTAGGTCCGTGATGCCGGCCTTACCCCAAGCCGCGACCAGAGCGGCGTGGGCTTCGCTTCGCGACTTGAGGCCATCTGCGTCGGCACCGAAGTGACGAAACACCTCGATCCGAACGCTGAGCGCTTCGGCGCTGGACTCCGCCATCGTGCAGACTCGCCAACCGGTACGCCGAGCGATTCGTACAGCGTCGCGGTGCTGATGGAGAGGGACGTCGTACTCCCACAAGACAGTGCCCCTGGGGCGCCAAGCGCTCAACTCGCGCGCGCTGACGGCGTCAACCCGGATACCGCGCTCGCTCGCAGCGCGCGCCCGTGCAGAAGCGGTGACGCCGCTCGCGGTGACCAACAGCCCAGTCTCCGCACCGACGTCGTTGATGAGCCCGATGAAGGACTCGACACCCTTCACGTCAACAGGCCTGGAGTAGAGCTTGCAGTCGACGACCATCGACTGGTCGGCGCCACCGAACAGCGGCCCGGTCACAAGAACGTCGATTTGCCGCGTTCTTCCACTCTTTCGTCCGACGAGTTGAACGTTCCGCCTCACCGTAGCTGCGTCGCCGAGGATCGCTCCGATAACGTCCGCGACTCCGTTCTCATAGTCCGTGTCGAGCGCTGAAGTTGGCTCAGACATTATTGTCTCCGGCTCGCGATAGATGCAGGCGTCACTTGGTGAGGATCTCACGTGGCACTACTGCCCGCTCGCCACCACTTCACGTGCCCGGCGATCTCTCACTGAGCCGAATAACGGAGGCGGACAAGGACCGCTGGCCTCCGAGGGGAAACCAGCCGTCCGGTCAGCCTCGCGCGTGTCCGTCAGCGTGAGTTCGAGCTGGGCTTCCTCCGCATCGTCCGCAATCGGTCGAGTTGCTCTGGCGGGCGCGCCCTAGGTCGGCTGAAGCGACGTTCGGTGGTTCCCGTCGGCCTGGCTCGAAGTGACGGGCTGCCGAGGCCGCCCACTGCGCGACGGCGCCTCCGCATACAAGCGTTCAATGCCGCGACTTGTGAGGGCGCACCTAACCAGCGCCGTCGATCCTTCTCGTGATCGAGGAAAACAGGATGCTCCGGAGCAACTCCGTGGCATTCGTCGTCATTCACGGTGGCGACTTAGTGAGCGAGCGCGACGCCAGAGACGCCCTCAGCAGTGACGGATCAGCAGAGGTCTACCATGGCTCAGCGAAGTGGCACGGGGACCTCATCGGCGAAGCCAGCTGCTCGGATGGCTGCTCGGATGGGCGGCGTCGAGTGCTATCGCGGTGATCTCGCTACTAGTCAACTGTGAGTCGCAGGCAACCTCTGAGAACAGCCTCGCATGGAGTATCGGCTTGGGCGCAATTGGCGCGGCGCCACTGCTCGGCCTGACCCTCGACCTAGCGCGCGACCGCCATCTGCGCAAGAAAGACGCACGTGACGGCGCGTCCCCAACGTTCACCGCGCTCACCATAGGGGCCGCCTACGGAGGCGCCCTCTTCGTGCTGGGCAGCTATGTCGGTGACGCTCCGCCGTACGGGCTTCCGGCAACAGCACTCGCACTAGCGGTGCTAGTCCTATTAGGAAGCATCTTCGCGATCGGCCACGCAACATGGACGAGCGCGAATCGGGCCGGCTTCTCGGACTACACGGTGTTGCCCCTAGCTACTGGACGGGCGGCGGTGGCGTCGGCGCCCTCGCTGTGCACCTGACGTACGAAGCCGGCACCGACCTCCGAGTCCGGCACTTCATTTCAGCAACAACCAGCCGCGACGACGCCATTGACACGAAGTGGAACGAAGTACTCGCCGACATGCACGCCGAGGCCTCAAAGTTCCACGCCACCACCGGTTGGGGAGACTTCGATCACCAGCGCACCTCCGGCGCCCACACGAGCCTCGCTGGAAGCAAGAAGCAGCAGGCCATGCACCACATCGAAACGATCGCCGCGATCCTCGGCATCTAGTGCTGCGGGGCGCCGCGCCTCGGCGCCCCGCAGCACCCAGGCAAAACCACTAGTCCCGAGGCGGCGTCGGGCAACCCGTCGCCGCAGGCAACGCACTCCGCAACAAGCGCGCCCAGAAGTGCCCAAAAGCGCGCCACTTCCTAACCAGAGTCGGATCTACAGTCGTACCATGTCTTCGCAGAACAGAATATCCAGGCAGCTGCGCTCGGACCTCATCGACGGGCTCACCCTTGGACCGCACCATTGGGCCGGAGCGATGGACGAGGATCAGTTCCTCAGCCGCTTGTACGATCTGCGGTCCATGCCCACGACAGACCACCGGCGATCGCTCTACCCGACCGCCGCGGAGGACATCCACAAGCATCGCGTCGACAATCGTGACGGACCCGACGACTGGGTTTTCTCGGACAGTCGGTTCAACCTCCGGCACGCCCCCGATGCGGACTTCTTGCGGTTCCTCGTCGAGACTGTTCATCCCGCAGTTCGGCCGAACCCAGAGCATGCCGTCGAACTCACGAGGGGCTACAACGAGCTACTTCGGCAGGCAGGCTGGGAACTCGTCGAAACGCGACGGGCCGGAGAACACGTCTACTACGTCGCTGCCGCCGCGAATGGAATCCGCAGCCCGGCCGAGGTCACGGTCGCTCCCCCGGACTACCGTGACGCGACCGTCCTCAACGATCACCTCACACGGCTGAGACGGGACCTTGATGCGGATCCCGCTGCCGCAATCGCGCACTGCAAGGAACTGCTCGAATCGCAATGCAAGCTAGTGCTAGAAGCTCTGCGAGTCGAGTCCTCCGATCGTGAGGATCTACCGAAGCTGTACCGCAAGACCGCTGAGGCGCTCGGTATCCATGCGGCAGCAGTACCCGGTGACAACCGTGCTTCCGACGCGATCCGCGGAATGCTGCGAAGCTTGGCGGCGCTGGTGCAGAACGTTGCCGAGGCGCGGAACGCGATGGGGACCGGCCACGGCCGTGCGACGCCGTCCCGAGCCGAACCTCGGCACGCTCGTCTCGTGTTCAATGCCACGGTGGCGGTGGCTGAGTACATCGCGGAGGTGTGGGCTCGGCGGCGGTAACGGCGAAAGGCGTGTGCCGCCACCGTGCTGGCGCCGGACGAGGCAGTGTCCCCGCCCGGTAGGCGAGCAGGATCGACCCGAGCCGGGACCTACAATGCGGCTCGATCTATAATCTCTATAATCCGCATCTGAGCAATGGGCCGGTTCGTCGACGGGACCTGATCAGGTGGCTCTCAACGCTGCTGTCCGCGCCTCTCCTCTCGGCCCCACGAGGATCTCTGATCTGACGCACAATGTCGGCTCACTGTCGACGTCGAAGTGCACTGGCGAGTAGCGACGATTGACTGTCAGGGTCCCCGACTTGAATCTCCTCGATCACGAGGCCTCGCCACCCGCGGAGTCTCAGCGTCCTGCATCGTCAAGCACCGGGCCGTCGCGCATACTGCTGCTGTTCGAAGCGCTGACACAGGTCAGTTGCAGCCACCCTTGCTGACGCCGTCAGGTACGCGAGGGCTTTCGAAGAGGCTCGCAGATTGGCGCGATTGCAAGCTCCTAAGGAGAGGCCCGATGAGCGTGGTCTCTTGAGCCTCGTGAGAACGCGGACGCTTCCGACTACGCGCTACGGCCGACCAGGCGCCTTCGAGTTGGTCGCGACGGTCCGCAGCGTCGCCGTCTCGACGCTTCGCGTACGAGACGGCAGGGTCGTCGGTAGGCTCCCAACACCCAAACGGCTGGCAGCAGGTTCCGTCGCGCCGTGCCCTCACAAGGAGATGCGACTCCAGCATCTACGCTTGCGGATACCTGACTCTCGCCTATGCGATCCGCTAGAACTCTGGAGCCCGCTGTCCGTCGTCTGCCCAGCTCGCACCCCTGCACGTCATATTGCGGTGCGGCTTCAGCAGAAAGCGGTTCACTCTGTCAAGGTGGAGGAGCCAACGACAGGAGATCCCATGGCGCAGCAAGTCATCACCACACTCGTCGACGACATCACCGGAACGCCAATTGCGGACGGTAGCGGCAGCACCATCCGATTCGCGTTCGACGGCGGAAACTACGAGATCGACTTGTCCGATGAGAACGCCGACAAGCTCCGTAGCGCCTTCGCCACCTACACTGCTGCAGCGCGGAAGGTCGGAGCCCGCGGCAGCGCCGCACGGTCCTCCGCTCCCCGGCCGGGCAGTAACGCCGACGATCTTGCAAAAATCCGCGAGTGGGCGAACGCAAACGGACATGAGGTGTCGACTCGAGGAAGGATCGCTCAGGTCGTACGGGACGCCTACGACGCCGCGCATTGACATAGTCGTCACCCGCACCCGAGCGGATGCGTCGGGATTCGATGCGGCACGTCAGCAAGCGCCGACGCTGCATCGGTTTAGCGCGATCTGCGTCCGAGCGCCTGTGCTGAGCTGTGGCGTGGGAAGGATGGTTGCGGCATGTGGACGCTGCAGCAGTCGAGGAACAAGTTCGAAGCGCGATTTCGAGGGAATACCGGCGCGCAGTACGCGAGTACGCTGCGCCTACTAGATGCTGCAGAAGCCGCAACCACCGAAGGCAGGGTGCCGACGCTTCTTGCTTGGACGCGCTCAATGAATGCCTCGAACGCGCGGCGGACGCGGTCTTCAGCCGACGTTTACTGCGGGCTGGTCAAGACGGGCGATCTTGGGACGAGCGAGCGGCTGAGGGACGGTAAGGGAGCCTGGATCGCGATTGCGGAGCGATTCGTGCGGCTCGCGGAGTCACTGGCCAACGTCTTTCCGGCCTTCGAGAGCGCGTGGCCGTCTCTGCGACACTCGCAGCACGCCGGCCACGCGCTTGACGCTGCTCGGCTCGAGTTGTTTCGGCACGTCGGGCGCGACGATGAGGGCGACCATCAGAACAGCCCGAACCAGAGCCACCTGTGGGAACGACATCAAGAGCTGAATTTCGTTAAGCCCGCAACTCAAGCCGCAGTCCGCTGGGTGATCGCTCACGAGCTGGCGCACCAAGTCCCCGACTCTGAGGACGTCGCCGCAGCCTCTGACGCATGTCGACTGCTGCTTCGCGACCATCGTCTTTGGCCTTCATCACAGGATCACCGAGACGAGATAATCAGGGACTACCTCGCCACAACCTACGTGCTGAACAGCGAAGCCGGTGTGCACGACCTGATGACGGCGATAGCAGGCTCCTACATCGGGACCCTGGCGCTTGGCTTCGACGGATGGTTCGCCGACGGCTCTGCACCGTCGGACACTCACCCATCCCCATTCCTGCGGCTCGATGCACTCTGGTTCTTCTGGCTCAAGCATCTGGAAGCGCTTCGTGACGAGCAGTGGGCCCGCCACCGGCTGCCCGATCCACACGGCCTGGACGACATGGCCGATTTCTACGCCTACGCAAAGTGGTGCGCCGGAGCGTACCGCTCGGAACGGCGTGGTCCGGTCATCGATCAGGACGCAGAAATGCTCCGGAACGCGGTACTTCGGTCGGCTGATCCGCCTGGCTTCGGACTACCTGATCAGGTACGAACGCTGCTGCCGATGATGCTGAGCAGACTTCCGCCGAAACAGCGCGCCGAGATGGAGGAGCGTCTGAGCCGTCTTTCGCGGTCCCGCCGACCTTAGCGCTGTCGCCGCCGCTAACTTGCCGAGGTTGCTCTAAGCGTCGCGAAGCAATCCGGAGCGCAGGTAGCGCACAAATTCAGCAGCTTCGCGCCGCAGGTCCTGCGCGATTGAGAGTCGTGTATGAAGATAGTGCTGGTGCTCCGGGTGAACATTCGTGCGCACGCGCGTTACGGACTCTCCGATGAAAAGAAGACCGAGGCGCACCGCGTGCTCGGCATTCTTCCGCGGGGCAGCGAACATAAGGCCGACGGGCCGAAGGTGCATGAGGCGGTCGACATCGAGATACGCTTCGCGTTCCGAACCGGTTCCCACGGTCGCCGTGTCCGTGAGCGCGACGTAGTAAGCATCGAGTGCTGCTGCCAGCTCCCCGACGAGTCCAAGGAGGCTTCGTAGCCGAACAGCCGCGACGCCGATGAAGAAGACAGCGAGGGTCAGAACCGCGCCGACGGTAACAGCGAACGTTGTGAGTACTGTGACGACCGGCGCGAGGACAGCGCAAGTCAGTACCCACAACGCGGTCCATGTTGCTACCACGGCGACGGCGTTCAGCGGGTGGGCCGAGCCCACGTTTCGCCGACTGAGCAATGCTGGAGCGCACTGCAAAGCACCTCGTGCGGACCCGACCGCTATCGCCGCGAGGGCCGCTCCGCTGACGCCAGCGGACACGCGATCGGTCAGCGATCCAGGCAGGAGGCCGCTCGTTGTCAGATAGTCCGCTCCCCAGCAGAAACTAAACACCATCGACAGGCACAGAAGCTGACCGGCGAGGACCCCAAGGTCCTGCAATGAGGTCATCGCCTCGGGGATACTCGTTGCTCGCCGGTGAGCGATGACCATCGCGACAGCGACAGCTGCGAAGAGCGCCACGAAAAACCATCCCTGAGCGAAAGGGACGGTGACAGCGGCGACTGTAGACACAGTCGCCGCTGTCGTCAGAGCGACGAGGACGAGCTTGGCTCGTACAGTGCGCAACGAAAAAGGTCAGAGCGTTTGTCGAGATTCGAACCCTGCCGCGGCGTAGGTATCGAGCGCCCGCCAGAGGAGCGGCGGAGTTCTTCGGATAGTCAAACGTCGCACGGGGCGTTTCTAACGTCGCGCCGGATCTCCTCCGGATAGGGCTTGGCCATGATCGACATCCTTCCAGCGAGGACCACGTCCCCACGGGTCAGGAGTCAACCGAATCGACAGCAGTCCCCAGGCGGCACCTTGCTCCGTCCACTACCGATGACGTGTTCCCTGCTCAGGATCGGCTAATAGAGGGAAACTAATCAGACAGTGGTGGGGCCGTGCCGTGCCGAGTCGTCGTGACTGTCGTCGTCGGTCCGTGCGGTCCGTGCGGTCCGTGCGGTCCGCGACCGGTTTGCCGCGTCGGACTTTCCCACCATGGAAGAAATTTGATCGAGCCAGGAGAAGTGGCTCTCGTGCACGTCGAAGATGCCGATGTTGCGTGGCTTCCCGAGGATGGCGAGGCTGTACGTGGATGTGCCGTTGCGATCCGTTTCGCCGTCGACGTGCATGTGCCCGTGGAACGCGTATTTGGGCGCGACGTTGCGGAGCAGCTCCGTGACGAGGGCGCGCGAGGTTGCGGACGCGCGGAGCCTCGCTGCGGGCCATGTGCTGGCCGCGCGGAGGATGTCGTCGACTTCGCGGATGTGAACGTCGGGTGCTTCGTGAGTGAGGAGCACGTCGGTCGTGCCCGCGGCGCTGGCGCGGTCGACGTCATCGGCTGTCGGCGCCTCATGCATGCTCCATCCGCGATCGCCGGGGCCTTTGTTCAGCGACGCGGCGCCGCCGAATGACAGGAACGTCGTCGTTCCGAGCCGGAACCGGAAGCCGCGCGGGAGTACCCAGATCCGCTGACTGATTCGGTAGGGGCGGTCCGGGTGGCGGGTGACCTCAGCGTGGAGTTGTTCAGGCCAGTCGTGATTGCCGGGGGTGAGGAGCAGCCGGCGGATCCCGAATTCGTTGAGGAGCGCGTCGAGTCTGACGATGGTGTTGCGCAGGAACACCTGCTTGCCGCCGACGAGTACGGGGGCTTCATATCGCAGGTCTCCGAGGTGCAGGATTGTGCGCACGTCCGGTGCTGTGTTGGTGAGTGTGCGAAGGATGGCGTGGACGGCGTCGAGGTTGGACTCCCAGTCTCCGGCGATCGCAACGCGCCGCTCTCCCGGGCAGGTGAGGTCGAAGTCAGGGGCCCCGTCGGCGGTGGGCCAGATGCGTCGTTGTGATGCGGTCAGCCGCCGCCGGCGTGGTTGGCGGTCGGTTCCGGGTGGTGCGTTCGTGGGCATGGTTCTCCTCGGGTGCTGTCGTGGTGTGGTGGCGGTGCAGGGCGCACCGGTGGTAGTGCGCCCCGCACCGCTCGGTTAGACGGTGGTGCGTCGCCGCGGCCGAAGGTTGGCGGGGAGGTACTTGGGGGCCCGGCGGCGGCGGGGAGCGACGTCGCGCCGGGTCGGCGCGGTGTCGGTCGGGTCGACGTCGCCGTACGCGTCGCGCAGCATGCTGACGTTCACGGCGATGCAGTTCAGGACGAGGACGAGCGTGTTCGCGGTGGTTCCGAAGACGTGGGTGCTGTGTCGACGCATGGACCCTCGCCAGTACTTCAGCTGCGAGTTCTGGCTCTCCACGAGGTTGCGGAGCCCGTAGTAGGCGGCCCACTTCGTGGTGCCGTAGACGTAACGCTGCCGCTCCCATGCCGCTTCGGTCGCCGGAACGACCTTCGTCGCGGCGCACATGCAGCGCTCCCCCGGGATGCAGTTGCTGCGCGGGACGTGGTTTCCGAGCCGCTTCGACGGCGGGTAGTTTTCGCAGCGCAGGTGCCCGGCGCGTGCGGGGCCCTTGAACTGCACGTCGCCGTTCGGGAAGCGGCGGTTCGGGACGAACGCCCACTGCGCGCGCTCGTCGTACTTTGCGTGCAGCTCATCGCGTTCCTTCGCCGTGCCGCGCATCTTAAAGCCGGGCAGCTTGCGGTACTTCGTCGGAAGCGATGCAGGGAACAGCGTCCCGTCGAGCCAGAACACGCCTGGCATCGAGTCGGACGGGTGCGGTCGTCGCTGGTTGGTGTGGAGGTCGTGCACGTAGCTCAGTCCGCGAGCGGCGACCGGTGCCGCCCACGACTCGGGTCGGGCCTGGCTGTAGCCGCGGTCGGCGGTGAGGTGGTTGAACTGGATGCCGCCGTGCAGCGAGTCGAGCAGGTCGAGCCCGGCCTGCGCCTTGTAGCTGCCAGCCGGGCGGACCAGGATGCCGCGGATGAGCGGCACCCAGAACCGCAGGCCTGGGGCTCCGGCGTCCACGAGGAGGTGTGCGTCGTAGCCGTTGAAGGCGTTGGTGGCACGTCCGTCAGTTCGGGTGCGCCAGCCGACGCGGGCCTGCAGGTCTGCGCTGACGATCTTGCGGCCGTCGAGGTGGCCAATCTTCGGCCACTCAATGGGGTTCTCGTTCCACTCCCGGTTGGGGGTGTCGTCGTCTGGGGTGTACTCGTCGCGGCTGTCCGGCTTGGCGGTCCAGGCGCGGGCCCGGGCGTGAGTTTCGATGTCGGTGGAGTCGATCGCCTGCACGGGCGTCCACGGCAGGGAACGCTTCCATCCGGGCAGCGACCAGGAGCCCGCGAGGAGTGCGTTCGCGAATGCGTCCAGGCTCAGCAGGTCCGGTCGTCGGACGCTGGTGACGGTTCCGTCGACGTCGATCCGCCGGTCGCTGATCTCCGTTTCCAGTTCCTCGTGCAGCGCTTTGAACGTGGTCTGCAGGTTGAAGTAGGTCCAGCGTCCCGGCAGTCCGAGGCGTCGCTGCTGGGGCGGGGTGAGGGAGTGCACCCATCGGGCGATGTCCGCGATCTTCACGTCGCGCTTGGGTTCCTGGACCTTGAACGCGATGCTCGCGGCGAGCGTGGCGGCGTAGCCGACGTTGCGGGCTCGGCCCGGTGTGGTGCGCTCCAGTCGGTCGAGGACGGGGCTGAGGCCGGACTGGTTGATGATGTGGAGCGCGCACGTGACCGCTTCGCGGTTGTCCATGCGGCGGCCGGTCGGGAGGTAGGAAGGCATCGGGTTGAACTCGGTGTGGTTCGTCATGCGGTGGTTCCGGCGAGTCGGCGGGCGACGTCGGCGGGTTCCTTTCTGGTGAGGTGCGGGAGAAGGTGCGCGAAGCGCAGGTCGGTGACGCCGGCGACGTCGGCAAAGTCGGCCAGGCCGATGCCCTCGTTGAGGATGGCGACCATCCAGGTGGTGCGGAGCCGTCGCAATTCCAGGGGCGGTGACCAGGACGGGATCTCCAGCAGAGACTTGATCCGTGACAGCGGGTCGCGCTGATGCGGCCTGAACGGGCCGAGCAGCGGCTCATCGGGGTGGTCGAACGCGAGTCGGAGTACTTCGCCGGCATGCTGGCGACGCACGGGAACGACACGCTCTCGGTCGCCGCGGACGTGCACGAACACGAGCCCGTCGCAACGCTCGACGTCGGAGCCTCGGACACGTTCCAGCTCCGGTCCGCGGAGGCCAGCCCCCAAGCCGAGGCAGACGGCACCGCGGCACGCACGCCGACGACGCTCTGTGGCCTGAATGTCGCTGAGGCTAATTAGGTGGCGCTGCTCTGCCACCGAGTACGGTTCCGCTGCCGTCGGCTTCTTGTAGCGCGGATCCGCCGGCGGCCATGCTGCTCGCCGTGTGATCGCACGGCCGACCAGACGCAGCGCGGCGCGCTGCGTCGAGCGGGAGTGCTCGTTCCGTGTGGACAGCTCGGTTGAGATGTACCACTCGACGTTCTCGGGGGTGAACAGCCGCTCGGGTTCCAGCGGAATCTCGCGATCCCTGGCAAATCGGGCGAACTGGCACACCGCGAACATGGTCTTGTACGCGGCGGTTGGCGTCTCGGGCTCAGCCCGCGCCGCCCAGGCCACGAGACGGCTCCGCTGCGTCTGGAACCAGGTCGCCCAGGACGATGAATCGCAACTCGTTGTGCTTCACACCGGCACCGTGATGCATCGCCAGCGCTGCGCGCATGTACCGCGATCGCCGGGCCGTGGCCTGATTGTCCGCTGCCGCGCGGTACCAGTCGATCTCTGACTGTGAGTACGGGACGCTGAGCTTCTCATCCTTGGGCGCGGTGAGCTTCGGCGTCCATGGTGCGCGCTTGGTGGCGCCCACACCAACCCGGCGGATTGCCCACTTCACCGTGACGAACGTGTTCGATACCCACTCCGCCCGAGCACCCGTCGAGAGGTACTCCTCCAGCCGGTCCGGCGTGAACACCGCTTCCACATGCTCGGGAAGGTCCTGCTCGTGGGCCCACAGCACGAACGGTGCCACGGACCGCAAGAGGCGAAGCGCGTCGCCCTCATCCTGCGGCTTGGCACGGAGGACGGCGTTGATTGCAAACGCCGACCCAGACGCATCCCAGTAGGGCGCCGCATCGCGCGGGCGGTATGCCGCCAGCGCCTCGTGAATCTGGGTGAGTGCAGCAGGTTGTGTGCTCATGCTGAGAACCACCGTATTGCTCCGCACCCAAATCCGATCGTGGAGCGCCGCCCGGACCGGCGACCGCCGGATCCGGAGCGACTGTATTGTCGGCAATCCGAGCAAGGCGCGGCGAACGGAAGGCAGCGCCCGGATGCGAGTGGTGCCCGCAGTGGCAGGAGCGAAGGCTGAGGGGTAGGTTGATATCGAGTCTCGTCGGGAGACTCGAACGATTCGCTCCCTATCGGAAGGGGCAACACGATGCCGCTCAGCAGGCTCGCCGCAGAGTTCGCCGCGGAGATCAGAAACCACGACTGGTCCGACGCGCCTTACCGCCGCGACCGCGCCGGACACGACCGGTCGCGAGAAGGCCGAAACGGCCCCCGCAGTCCGCAACTTAGCCCCGCAGAAACTGGGGCGGTGCGAACAAACGTCATGTGGGTCACCGCACAGGTTCTGCTGCACGCGGACCCGAACCTGGACCTCCTCGAATTCGCGAAGGAATGCGGCGTCGAACCCGACTTCCTGTTCCGCAGCAGCGGCAAGCCCAGTGGAAGCTTGTGGGCCGGCATCCGAACCGTTGACGGGCAGATCGCACGCCCCGGCTCCTGGCAGGTCGACAAGTGAACCCCGCGACTCAGCTGGCGGATCCCGCGTCGACTGTCGCGCAGCTGCAGTTCGGTCCGGACCTGTGGTGGCAAGCACCACTACTGGCACTCCTCATCCTGCTCGGGTCCGGCGCCGGCAGCGTTCTCGCCGAACGGGTACTCCCGTCACGAGCCGAGCGAGCCAAGACGCTCCGGACCGGCGCAACGGAAACCCTCGACGCCGTGCAGGCGTTCCACGAAGAGATTTACCGACAAAACGCCCTGCCCCTCACCACGGACGATGACGCCGTCGCGCTGATCCGCCTCGGTTCGAAGGCACTCATCGGAGCGGCGAAGACGGGAGATGACGGCGTCCGCGCGGCGGTCAAGGAGTACGTCCTCGTCGGCCGCAAGTGGGCTGTGAACGCTCCTGGACCGAAGTACTCAGCAGTCGCCGTCGAACGGCACTACGACCACACGCTGACGACCGTCGCGAAGTTCATGCGAAAGCACCGCTGACTAGACCGAATACTCTTCCGTCATCGTCGCACGCCGCAAACGCCTGAAGCCCAGCTCCTGCGCCGAAGCAGCCAAGTAGTCGAAGAAGTCATCCGGGCCCGAGTACACCACTACCTCACCGACTGAAGCGTCGACGAGGCGAACGAGCAACTGATCCGAAAACGACGACGACGCATCGATCATGTTTTGACCGAGCAGACGAACCGTCGCTCCCGCTACTTCAACCAATTTCGGCTCAATGAGATGGTCCGCAGCGTGACGCGTGCCAGCCAAACGCGGAAGCTGCACTGGAACTACGTGATCGACGACTGCTCCGTTCACTTCAGCTCACCTCGCTCGTCGTAGTACTCAACGTTCATCCTGTCACCGTGCCCCATCGAAAAGTGGTACGACACCTTCGAAAACGGAACCCGCAAAAGGGTTCCGCGAAGCTGCGGACCGCAGAGGACTTCGCGTCCTTGGAGACCATAGACGCGCCGGAAGACACCACTATCGTACCGCCGAGTCCCGCAAGCAGACCAGACAGCACTTTCAGTCCACCCCGGCGGCCAGACCCAGGCACGCTACTCACCCCACCCAGCGCCATCTGCAACGCCTCACCATCGGACTTCGCCCCGAACGGCCGCAAGTTCTCCAAGAACCCACGCCCCGAGTCCGCGACCGCGAAACGGAGCGTCGGAGTAGTCCCCCAGTCCCGCGTCCGCTGCGCAGCCAGGAACCCGTTCGACAGACCTGAATGCAGCTCAACGTTCTCCCCCGCCTCACTCAACGAGCGGTACAACGCACGCGCGTACTTCCCGTCAGTCGGTGCCACCGAGTCGTGAATGTGCTGGGCCAAGCGCTCCATGCTCGACACAGAGTCGAACGAGTGCAACTCCATCAGATTCGAATTGTTACGAGACGGAACGAACGGCAGCGTGTGCGCGACCCCCAGCTCATCGAGCCGATCCCCCAGCCGCATCCGATTCAGGTACCCCGCCTTGTTCCGATCCGCCGGCGGCACGAACGCGACGAGAAGACCATCCCGACACTGCCGATCGATGAAGGCAAGCACGCTCACCCACCCAAACGGCGTGAACCACTCCGCACGACTGAGATCCACCGGAGCGACGCCATCCGCACGCGATCGCATCACCGCACGCTGAACTGCCGCAGAGTCACACCTCGGACCCAGGATGAGATCAGGCACGATGCTCCCCAGAGAGAAGCACAGGGCCAGATCCGCGTAAAATCGGGGTAGTACGGCCGCCACCACACAGGTCACGCGGAATATCACGCGTGCTCCCCCGCAACCACGCCCCCTCGTGATCGCCGCCAGAATCGGCAAGAACGACCCTGACTCCTCAACTAGCAAGAGCCAGAGTCGTTAACTTGCCGGAGTGCGGAGACGGAGGGATTTGAACCCTCGGTCCCCTCAAAGGGGACTCCACCTTAGCAGGGTGGTGCACTCGGCCTGACTATGCGACGTCTCCGTGCGCTCTCGCGAGCGCGTGTCCCACCATACAGGAGGACGAGCGTCCTCTCGACCTCGGCGCCACCGGGCTGCGCGCGCCTTCCTGTCCACCGGACGCCGCGACTCAGCGAGCGCAGGAGGTCGGGTCCCCTGAAGTGGGGACAGGTGGGGGTTGTCGGGTCGTACCCCGACGCCTAGCATCGACGGGACGCGGACATCACGTTCCGGGGGCGTCCTCTCCCCCGTCACCGCGACACAGCACCAGGAGTCGTCCCCCCTTCTGCCGAGCCCGACGCACCCGACCGCGGCGGCCCGGAGGGGACGGCCAGGGGGCGCGGACCCGGTCCGCGCCCCCGCTCTGGGTGCCCCTCGGGCCACCTCCGCGCTTCAGGCAGCGGAGCGGAACCGATCGGGCAACGCGATGAGGTCCTCGGCCAACCCCAGGAGCTCCGACGCGCACACGTCGAGCTGCGCACGCTCCGCCGCAGCAGCAGCCCGCTCGACCTGCTGCACCCGACCACGCCGCCCGACGACGGCATCGATCCCGTTCGCCACCGCGACGTCGTCGGTGAAGAACGTGTCGAGCACCGCGCGCTGCGCCACGAGCCAGTCGGCGCTGACGATCGCACCGCGACGTCGCAGGTACCACGCACCGATCTCGACGAGTGCCCCGGCCTCGGTCAGGCAGGACCGGAGCACATGCGCGTCGAACGGCTCGTCGACGCCGTGGCATCCGGGCGCAGGGTCGGCGATCATCGCCCGCGCGACCCGGAGCCGCTCGACCATCTGCCCGACGGACCACGGCGCGACCACGACGCCGACGTAGCGCTGCACGCTGACGAGTCGCAGCGACTCGAGCGGCACGAGGGCTTCGCGCACAGGCGTCCGGGAGACCTGCATGTCCCGCGCGATGTCGTCGAGTCGGAGTCGCTGCCCGCGGCGGTAGACCCCGCGCAGGACGTTCTCGAGCAGCTTGAGGAAGACGGCGTCCCGCAGCAGGCTGCGTCTGATGCCGTTCGGGTCGGGGACCCGGTCGTTCCCCGAGGACGATGACCGATCCATCGCCCCAGGGTCACGCACGACGACCACCGGGTGCTCCGGAGGCGGGCGACCGGTGGAACGATCCGGTCGGTGTCGGGATGTGGAGGAGTGACATGCCGAGACCCTCCCAGCGGGAGGGCCTCCGCGCTAAACATCACGTATACGAAATCCTACTTCTTGGACGCGTCGGTGAGGACCGACAAGGGTTGGGTGATGTCCTCCAGCCCCTTGCGCGCCGCATCGACCCCGAACACCAACGCCACGACCCCACCGGCGATCATCACCGCCGACCCGAGCAGGTACCCCCAGAACAGCGGCTCACGTGACGATCCGTCCCCGATGAACGCGCCGTAGATCGCGGGCGCGACCGCACCGAAGATCTGCGCGAGGGCGAAGAAGTACGAGATCGCCTGCGACCGCAGTTCGAGCGGGAAGATCTCGCTCACGGTGAGGTAGGCGCTCGAGGCACCGGCCGATGCGAAGAAGAACGAGACGCACCAGAACACGACCTGCACCGTGGCGCTGATCGCGTCCGCTCGGAACAGGAACGCCGAGGTCGCCAGCACGAGCCCGGACACCAGGTACGTCAGGAAGATCATCTGCCGCCGACCCCAGGTGTCGAAGAAGCGACCGAGGATGATCGGCCCGAGCAGGTTGCCGATGGCGAACGGGAAGAAGTACACCGACGTCTCCGAGGTCTTCAGCCCGAAGAAGTTCGTGAGCACCAGCGCGTAGGTGAAGAAGATCGCGTTGTAGAGGAACGCCTGCGTGATCATCATCGTCGCGCCGACCAGGGTGCGGGTCGGGTACTGCTTGAGCAGGACCCGCGCGATGGTGAGGAACCCGACCTTGTCGAGCGGGGTGACGGTCATCGCCTTCGACCGGTCGACGTCGGGCAGACGGTGGCCCGTGCTCTTCTCGACCGAGTCCTCGATCTCCGACACCGTCCGTTCGGCCTCGTCCTCGCGTCCGTGCGTCATCAGCCAGCGCGGACTCTCGGGGATGTGCCGCCGCAGGAAGATGATCGCGATGCCGAGCACCGGGCCGAGGAAGAACCCGATGCGCCAGCCGATGTCCTCCGCGAAGATCGACGGGTCGAGCAGGTAGATGTTCGCGAAGGCGCCGAGCGCGGCACCACCCCAGTACGTGCCGTTGATGGCGATGTCGACGTGCCCACGGTACTTCGAGGGGATGAGCTCGTCGATCGCCGAGTTGATCGCCGCGTACTCACCGCCGATGCCGAGCCCCGCGATGAACCGGAACGCCGCGAGGAACCAGAAGTCCTGGGCCAACCCCGCGATGCCCGATCCGATCAGGTAGATCGCGAGCGTGAGGATGAAGAGCTTCCGGCGCCCGAGGCGATCGGACATGCGCCCGAAGACGAGGGCGCCGACGACCTGCCCGACCAGGTAGATGGTGCCGAGCAGCGTCACCTGCTGCGTCGACAGGTCGAGGTCCGCCTGGAAGCCGGCGTTCGAGACGATCTGGATCTCGAGGCCGTCGAGGATCCAGGACACCCCCAACCCGACCACCACGCTCCAGTGGAACCGTGTCCACGGCAGTCTGTCCATCCTGGCGGGGACCAGGCTCGTGATCGCCCCGTTCGTCGTACTGCTCACGAGAGCGGACCGTACTCCGGAGATTCCAGGCTGGTTCCCAGTGCTAGTGCAGCTTTACGTCCTCACAGATTCAGGGAGTCGTGCAAAACGGACGGGAGGCGCGGTGCGGCCCGGCCCCGCGCCTCCCGTCCGCCTCGCACCGGCGCGACGCGCGACGTCACGGCCGCACCCGGCGCGCGTCCGGCTCGGTAGCGTGGCCGCGTGCCGCTGCAGAACTCGACCGACCGCATCCTGACCACGCACACCGGATCACTCCCCCGGACGCCCGAGCTGACCGCGCTCCTGGTCGCCCGCGACCAGGGGAAGCCGTTCGACGCGCAGGCACTCCGCGAGGAGACGTCCGCCGTCCTCGCACGGACCGTCCACGCGCAGCTCGACGTCGGGATCGACGTGGTGAACGACGGCGAGGTCCCCCGCGTGGGCTTCTCGACGTACATCCGCGAGCGTCTGACCGGCTTCGGTGGGTCAGGGCACCGCAAGCCCACGCTCGACAGCGTGAAGTTCCCGGAGTACGCGGCGTTCCAGGCCCGGCAGATCGACGAGGGTGCCGAGTTCGCCCGCGTGTGGGACACCCCGGTCGCCCAGGGCCTGCTCGAGTACGACCAGGAACGCGCCGGCATCCGCGAGGACCTCGACGGCTTCGCACGCGAGCTCGACCGGAACGCCGCCGCCGGCCGCACGCCCGCCGGGACGTTCATCTCGGCCGCGACGCCCGGCATCGTCGCGACGACCCTGCTGCTCGACGAGGGGAACCCGCACTACCGCGACCACCGCGAGTACGTCTTCGCGCTTGCGGAGCAGCTCCGCGTCGAGTACGAGGAGATCGTCGCACGCGGGCACGTCCTGCAGCTCGACGCCCCGGACCTCGCGATGGAGCGCGTCATCCACTTCGGGGACGCGCCGCTGGACGAGTTCCTCGCGGCCGTGGACCTGCACGTCGACGCCCTGAACCACGCGCTGCGGAACATCCCGAAGGAGCAGACCCGCCTGCACGTCTGCTACGGCAACTGGCAGGGGCCGCACCAGGACGACGTCCCGGTCGACGTGCTGCTCCCCCACCTCTACCGAGCCGAGGTCGGATCCTTCAGCATCCCGTTCGGCAACCCGCGGCACGCGCACGAGTTCCCGGCTTTCCGCGACCTGCCGCTGCCCGACGGCGCGGTGCTCGTACCGGGTGTCATCGACGTGACGACGAACTACCTGGAGCACCCGCAGCTCGTGGCGAACCGGATCGTCGAGGCGGCGGAGGCCGTCGGCGACCCCACCCGGATCGTCGCGGGGACGGACTGCGGCCTGGCCACGTTCGCGAGCTACGAGTTCGTCGCGTCGGACGTCGCGTGGGCGAAGCTCCGCGCGCTCGTCGAGGGCGCCGAGATCGCGTCGCGCCGCCTGTTCGGCTGACGCTGCCGCCGCCCCGTCCCAGCACGTTCGGCTGCGAGACGCCAGCGTCGGCACGAGGCGCACCCGATGCGGCGAGACGCCGCCGGATCCGGGGGCGTTCCGCGTGGTCGAGGGCGTCTCGCGGTACACGGACGCGGGCCGTCACCAGGCGGACGGGAGGCGCGCGGCGGGGCTGCCATGCGCCTCCCGTCCGCATGTCGGTGCGCGGGCGTAGCGTGCGGACCGTGACCCGACCAGACATCCACACGGTCGGCGAGCTCCGCGCTGCTGGGCACGTCCAGAAGTCGGTCCGCGCCGAGATCCGCGACAACCTCCTCCAGGCCCTGCGCGAGGGCCGCGACCCCTGGCCCGGCCTGCACGGGTTCGAGACCACCGTCATCCCCCAGCTCGAACGCGCCCTCATCGCCGGGCACGACGTCGTGCTGCTCGGCGAACGCGGGCAGGGCAAGACCCGCCTGCTCCGCACCCTGCAGGGGCTCCTCGACGAGTGGACCCCGGTGATCACCGGCTCCGAGCTCGGCGAGCACCCCTTCGAACCGATCACGACGGCGAGCATCCGTCGCGCCGCGGACCTCGGTGACGCCCTGCCGATCGCGTGGGTGCACCGCGACGAGCGCTACGTCGAGAAGCTCGCGACCCCGGACACCAGCGTCGCCGACCTGATCGGCGACGTCGACCCGATGAAGGTCGCGGAAGGGCGCAGCCTCGGCGACCCCGAGACGATCCACTTCGGCCTGATCCCCCGCGGTCACCGCGGCATCGTCGCGATCAACGAGCTCCCCGACCTGGCGGAGCGCATCCAGGTCGCGATGCTCAACGTGATGGAGGAGCGCGACGTGCAGATCCGCGGCTACGTGCTGCGCCTGCCGCTCGACGTGCTCGTCGTCGCGAGCGCCAACCCCGAGGACTACACGAACCGCGGTCGCATCATCACCCCGCTGAAGGACCGCTTCGGCGCCGAGATCCGAACGCACTACCCGATCGAGCTCGCGGACGAGGTCGCGGTCATCCGACAAGAGGCCCAGCTCACCGCCGAGGTGCCGGACGCCCTGATCGAGATCCTCGCCCGCTTCACCCGCGCCCTGCGGCAATCGAGCGCCGTCGACCAGCGGAGCGGCGTCAGCGCACGCTTCGCGATCGCCGGGGCAGAGACGATCTCCGCCGCGGCCGTGCACCGTGCGGCGCGGCAGGGTGAGGAGCACCCGGTCGCCCGGCCGATCGACCTCGAGACCGCGGTCGACGTGCTCGGCGGCAAGATCGAGTTCGAGAACGGTGAAGAGGACCGTGCCGACGAGGTCCTCGAGCACCTGCTCCGCACCGCGACGGCCGAGACCGTCCGCTCGCGCTTCCGCGGGATCGACTTCGGCGTGCTCGTCGAGGCGCTCGACGGCGGCACGATGGTGACCACCGGCGAGCAGGTCAGCGCGCGGGCGTTCCTCGAAGGGCTGCCTTCCATCGGTGAGTCGGACGTCTACGACCAGGTCTGCGAACGGCTCGGTGCGACCGACGACGGCGAGCGGGCCGGCGCGATCGAGCTCGCGCTCGAGGGGCTCTTCCTCGCCCGGCGCATCAGCAAGGAGTCGGGGGGCGGCGAGGCCGTCTATGGCTAGTCGGCAGAACCGCCGCCTGACCCGTGACGCCCGCTACGGCAGGTACGAGGGCGGGCCCGATCCGCTCGCTCCCCCGGTCGACCTGTCCGAGGCGCTCGACGCCATCGGCGAGGACGTCATGGGCGGCACCTCGCCCGAGCGCGCGCTCCGCGAGTTCCTGCGCCGCGGCGGTCAGACCCAGCGCGGACTCGACGACCTGATGCGTCGGGTCGCCGAACGTCGGCGCGAGCTCACCAGCCGGAACAACCTCGACGGCACCCTGCAGCAGGTGCAGCAACTGCTCGACGAGGCCCTGCTCGCCGAACGCGGTGAGCTCGCCCGGAACGTCGACCTCGACGACGGCGACCGCGCACTGGCCGAGATGCAGCTCGACAGCCTCCCGCCGTCGCCCGCGAGCGCCGTGCAGGAACTGAACGGCTACGACTGGAAGAGCCGGACGGCCCGGCAGAAGTACGACGAGATCAAGGACCTGCTCGGGCGCGAGGTCCTCGACCAGCGCTTCGCCGGGATGAAGCAGGCGCTCGAGAACGCCTCCGACGAGGACCGCGCGGCCGTGTCGGCGATGATGCGCGACCTCAACCAGTTGCTCGAGGACCACCGACGCGGCATCGACACGCAGGAGCAGTTCGACGCCTTCATGGCGCAGCACGGGCAGCACTTCCCGTCCGACCCGGAGAACGTCGAGGAGCTGCTCGACGACCTCGCCGCACGGGCCGCGGCCGCGCAGCGCATGCGGAACTCGATGACCCAGGAGCAGCGGGACGAGCTCGACGCCCTGGCGCAGCAGGCGTTCGGCTCGCCGGACCTGATGGGCCAGCTCGGGCAGCTCGACGACAACCTGCGCGCGCTCCGTCCCGGCGAGGACTGGGGCGGTTCGGAGCGCATGGACGGCGAGCAGGGCCTCGGCCTCGGCGACGGCACCGGGGTGTTCCAGGACATCGCCGACCTCGACGCCCTGGCCGAGCAGCTCGCGCAGTCCGGACCGGGGTCCGACCTGGCCGACCTCGACCTCGACGCCCTGCAGCGCCAGCTCGGGGACGAGGCAACGGTCGACGCCCGCACCCTGCAGCGGCTGGAGCAGGCACTCCGCAACTCGGGCGCGGTCAAGCGCGGCTCGGACGGACAGCTCCGTCTGACCCCGAAGGCGATGCGGCAGCTCGGCAAGAGCCTGCTCAAGGACGTCGCCGAGCGGATGTCCGGGCGGCAGGGTGCCCGCGACCTCCGCCGGTCGGGTGCCTCCGGCGAGCCCTCCGGTGCGACCCGCCCGTGGGCGTTCGGCGACACCGAGCCGTGGGACCTCCCCCGGTCGATCACGAACGCCCTCGTGCGCTCCGCCGCGGACGGCAGGTCCGGGCCCGGCGTCCGCCTGACGATCGACGACGTCGAGGTCCAGGAGACCGAGGCGCGGACGCAGGCCTGTGTCGCGTTGCTCGTCGACACCTCGTTCTCGATGGCGATGGAGGACCGCTGGGTGCCGATGAAGCGCACCGCCCTCGCGCTCCATACCCTGGTCAGCACGCGGTTCCGCGGGGACGACCTGCAGCTCATCGCCTTCGGGCGCGAGGCCGAGGTGATGGACGTCGACCAGCTCGTCGGCCTCGACGCGCAGTGGGACAAGGGAACGAACCTGCACCACGCGCTGCTCCTGGCGAACCGGCACTTCCGGAAGCACCCGACGGCCCAGCCCGTGCTCCTGGTCGTCACCGACGGTGAGCCGACCTCGCACCTCGAGCCGAACGGTCAGGTGTGGTTCGGCTACCCGCCCGATCCGGTGACGATCGCGCTGACGGTGCGCGAGCTGGAGAACGCCGGTCGGCTCGGCGCGCAGACGACGTTCTTCCGGCTCGGCGACGACCCCGGGTTGGCGCGGTTCATCGACGCGATGGCTCGGCGGGTGGACGGATCCGTCGTGGCGCCCGAGAACGACGACCTCGGGGTCGCCGTGGTCGGCTCGTACCTCGGTGCTCGTCGTGGCGGCGCGTCCCTGTTCGGCGACGACTGGTCGGGGTAGACGCGACCGGCTGACGGACGGGAGGCGCGGTGTCGGCCGGCACCGCGCCTCCCGTCCGTCAGAAGAGCGGCCAGGGGACGGCGGGGCCGTGTCCGGGCGGCGGCGGGAACACCCCGACCGCCCGCAGGGCGGCGCAGCGGGCCCGCAGGTTGTCGATCTCGCCGCGGGTCAGGTGCTCGGCGAGCGCGACGCCGAGGTCCCCGCGGAGCGCCTCGGACACGCGGTCGAGCCCCTCGAGCTCGTCGGGGTCGAGCGGCTCCCCGATCCAGCCCCACAGGACCGTGCGGAGCTTGTGGTCGACGTGGAACGTCAGCCCGTGGTCGACGCCGTAGCGGTGGCCGTCGGGCATGGCGAGCACGTGCCCGCCCTTGCGGTCCGCGTTGTTCACCACCACGTCGAACACGGCCATCCGGCGGAGCGCCGCGGTGTCCTCGTGCACGAGCGTGACCGGCTGGTCGTGCTCGTCGATCGCCTCGAGCACGGGCAGCCACGGAGTGCCATCGGCGTCGGCCTCGTCGGTCGGCACCAGGTCGACGGCGTCCTGCTCCGGGTCGACGTCCTGCCAGCGCTGCACCATGCCGGGGCCGAACGGACCGTCACCGAGCCACGTGGGCGGCACGATGCCCCATCCGAAGGCCTCGGAGACCAGGTGGGCGGCGACCTCACGACCGGCGAGGGTGCCGTCGGGGAAGTCCCAGAGCGGACGCTCCCCCTCGACGGGCTTGTACACGACGGACTCGCCGTCGAGGTCGGCGAGGAAGGTGGCGTTCGACGCCTCGCGGATGCGCGCCCGGATCGTCAGCGGGCCGTCGTACCGAGGTGCGGCGGGGCTCATGCGGCGGGGCTCATGCGTCGCCGGGCCGTCGACCTGCTGCGACGACCTCGCGCGTGCGTTCGACGAAGGCCCGGGCACTGCCCACCGGGATCTTCACCTGGAAGACCTCGGCCGGCTCGGGCATCTCGACGACGGCCTCGACCTCGTCACCGTCCTCGTTCGTCTCCGTGACGATCTCGAGCTCGTCCTCGATCGGGTACGCCTCGATGACCACCTGCGCGGTCGCCGGGTCGAACCCCAGGCTCAGCGCGCCCGCGCGGAACTCGGGCTCCACCGGCTGGTCGAGCGGAGCGGCGTCACGGAGCTCGGACGGTGCCGCCGGCGGGACGCTGAAGCGGTTGTCCTCGACGGTGGCGACCTCGTCGAGGAGTTCGGCGACCTTGTCCGCGAGCACCGCCGACTGCTCCTTCTCGAGCGCGACGCTGGTCACCCGCTTGCCGTCGCGCGCCTGCAGGTAGAAGGCACGCTCGCCCGGGCGGCCGACCGTCCCGACGACGAGACGTTCCGGCCAGTCGAAGCCGTGCACGATGGTGGGCATGACCCGATTGTAGGAGCGTCCGGCTCCGTCCGTTCAGGGTCGCGCGGTCCCCGGCTCGCCGTCGCCGGACGCTCCGGCTGCCGGTCGGGGCTCGCCGTGTCCCGCGCCGCCGCCGACCGCCGCGTCCCCGGTCGGGGCCGGTGCCGCGGCCAGCCAGGACAGGTCCCCCGAGTCGGTGTTCGTCGCGACCACCTCGGGCCGGTGCTCGCCGTAGCGGACGACCGAGACCGACGCGGGGCCGACCGCGATCCGCTGGAACAGGTCGAGGTGCATGCCGAGCGCGTCGGCGAGCACGGACTTCACGATGTCGCCGTGGCTCACCGCGACCCACACCGCGGTCGGACCGTGCGCGGCCTCGACCTCGGCGTCGATCCGGCGGACCGCGGCGACGGCCCGGGACTGCATGGTCTGCATGGACTCCCCGCCCGGGAACACCACGGCGCTCGGGTTCGCCTGCACCGTCCTCCAGAGCGGCTCCTGCGCCAGGTCCGCGAGCTTGCGACCCTGCCAGTCGCCGTAGTCGGCCTCGGTGATCGCCCGTTCGACGCGCACGTCGGGGCGGCCCTGCTGGCGGGCGAGCAGCGCGCGGGCGGTCTGCCGGCAGCGTTCGAGCGGGCTCGTGACGAGCGCGGCGAGGGGGATCGGCGCGATGCGCTCGGCGGCACGGTCGGCCTGCTCGCGGCCGACACGGTCGAGGGCGACCCCGGCGGTGCGACCCGCCAGGACGCCGGTCGCGTTCGCGGTGGTGCGTCCGTGCCGGACGAGGAGGACGGTCGCCATGCGGTCGATCCTAGGCATCTCGCCCGTGGGTCCACGGAGCGGATGGCGGACAGTGGTCGGCTAGGCGCCGGAGATGCACGAAGATGGAGCGGTGCTCGTCTCCATCGTCTACATGAGCCGCTCCGCGGTGCCCTTCGACGACGACGCGCTGGCCGAGCTCCTGCGCGAGGCACGGCTGCGGAACGAGGCGCTCGGTGTCTCCGGGCTGCTCGTGGCGAAGGGCGGGCGCTTCATGCAGTTGCTCGAGGGCCCGGCGTGGAGCGTCGACGACCGCTTCGGTGCGATCGCGCGCGACCCCCGGCACGGCGAGGTGAAGTCGCTGATCCGCGAGGACATCGAGCGCCGACGCTTCGACGGCTGGTCGATGGCCTACCGATCGCTCGACGACCGCGACGTCGCGACGGAGGAGGGCTTCAGCCCGTTCCTGTCCGGCACGATGGACTTCGCGCCGGAGTTCGACGGCACGAGCGCCGCGTGGCTGCTCAAGTGGTTCCGCGACCGCGAGCTCACCGACCGCTGACGCCGGCCGCGCCGCGCTGCGGGCCGCCGACCGCTGACGCGGCTCCGCCTGACGCGGTCCAGCCCGGCGCGGCTCAGCCTGCCACGTCGAAGGTGTCCGCGACCACCTCGAGCAACCGGGCCCGGTGCGCCGGTGCCGCGGTCGCCTGCACGACCACCCGCCACATCACGGCGACGGCCGGGTCGAGGTCCGCACGCCCGCTCCGCACCTCGGCCACCAGCTGCACCCCGGTGAAGTAGGGCACGACCGATCCACCGAGCTCCTCCGGGGTGAGGTCGGTCTCGAGCTCCCCGCTGCCGATCGCGAACCGGAAGACGTCGACGATGCCGCCGATCCACTGCTCGTAGAACGACGACGTGGCTCCGGAGAACTCGCCGCGCTCGAGCGACAGCCGGATGCCCGCACGGACGATCGGGTCGGTGCGGAGCAGGTCCGCGATGTGCTTCGACGCACCGATCAACGCGGCCAGCGGCGAGGTGGTGTCGTGGTGCACCTCGGCGAAGGTGCGGGCGTTCTGCTCGTCGATGACCCCGAGGGCGAGCGCGAGCTTCGTCGGGAAGTGGAAGTGCAGCGTCCCCTGCGCGACGTCGGCGCGTCGGGCGACGGCCGCGATCGAGGTGGCGGCGAAGCCGACACGGTCGAACTCCTCCGCCGCGGCCACCAGGATCTGCTCACGTTTCCCCACGTGACCAGTCTCGCGGACGCCAGGCACGGGGCGGGCCGGCACCGTGCCTCCAGTCCGAGGGTGGTCGCGTCGCCGTGGACGACCGCTAGGCGGCGTGACGGGCCAGGGTCATCCGCTCCTCGGGGACGTCCTGCAGGTCGCGTCCGCGGAACCAGCGGAGCAGCCAGTCGGCCGGCGAGCCGGCCAGGTCGGCGGGCAGGCCGGAGCGCTCGGTGAGGAAGGTGCTGAAACCGGGCTCCTCGCGGACCTCGAGGTCCGAGGGGTTGCCGAACGCCATCGACCAGCCGTCGAAGCGGCGGGTGTCGATGTCCTCGCGGGAGAGCGACTTGACGCCGTGGTGGCGGGTGTCGCGCTCGATCGCGGCGAAGCGGTCCTCGACGCTCCAGGACGGACCCTCGAGCACCTGCATGAAGCGACCGCCCTTGGCGAGCAGGAGGCCCGAGACACCGAGCGCGTCGTTGCGCAGGCGGGCTTCACGGAGCATGGCGACCAGCTGGTCGTCGGTCATCTCGTCGACGGCGACGGACATGTACACGAGGGAGGTGAGTTGTGTCATCGGCGCCAGTCTGTGTCCTGCTGCGGCGGAGGGTCAACGCGGTCGTCCGCACACCGCAGTCGGGTGCGGTGTGCGGACGATCGACGCCGGGACGCGGGCCCCGGCACGTCGGCTCAGGTGAGCGCGAGGAGCGTGTTCACCTGCTCGTTCACGCCGGTCAGTGTCGAGACCGGCTTGCCGTTCGCGTAGATGTCGTCGAACGCCGGCTGGACGAGCGCCTGGACATCTGCCGGGTTCCGCGTGACCGGGAACAGGAACGTCGTGCCGTCCGCCACCTGCTCGGTGAACGCGGTGACGTCGAGCCCGCGCTCCCGGAAGGCGGCGACCGCGGCGTCGGTCCCCGACCGGCGGGCGGGGAAGACGATGCCGGCGCGGCCGACGATCTCCTGCGCCGCGGCGCTCCCGAGGAACGCGACCCACTTCGCCGCGGCCTCGGGGTTCCGCGCCTGCTTCGTGATCGAGTCGCCCAGGCCGTTGAACATCGACGCGCGGTGGCCGATCGGTCCCCTGGGCGTCGGGGCGATGGCGACGTCGACGCCCTGCAGGTTGGCGTACGCGCCGATCATCCACGAGCCGTTGAACGACAGCGCGACCTTCCTCGACCCGAGCTGCACGTCCGGACCGGTCGTCGTCGAGAACACCCCGTACTTCGGCATGTAGCCCTTCTCGGCGAGCCCGAAGTACCAGGAGATCGTCTTCTGGAAGGCGGGGTCGTCGTAGCGGAACTCGTTCCCCCACGGGTTCTTGTTCGTGTAGAACCAGTCGATCGAGCCCGTGAACGGCGACCACTGCGTCTGCCCGAAGCCGTCGCCACCGCTGCCGTTGGCGCTCATCCCGTAGACCGCCACGTCCGACCTGTCGAACCCGGGCTCGTCCCCGCGCCGTCCCTTGCCGTCGACGGTCAGGTGCGCGATCGCCTTCTCGAAGGTCCCGCCGTCGTCGGGGTTCCACTCGAGGGCGGCGAGGTCCTCGGCGGTGTACCCGGCCTTCGCGATGACGTTCCGGTCGTAGAACATCGCGATCGTGTCCCAGTCCTTCGGCGACCCGTACCGGTGGCCGTCGCGGCCCTTCCAGAGCTGCGCGAGGCCGGACTGGTAGTCGTCGTCGCGGATCGCGCTCGTCGCCTCGAGCTCGTCGAGCCGGTACAGCACGTCCAGGTCGGCGAACTGCGGGAACTTCGACAGGTGGTCGGTGAACACGTCGGGCGCGGTGCCGGCGATGAACCCGGCGGTGAGCTTCGTCCAGTAGTCGTTCCAGCCGAGCTGCGTGATGCGGATCCTGATGTCCGGATTCTCGCGCTCGAACGCCTTCGCGACGGCCTGGTAGGCGGGGAGCTGGTTGGCGTCCCACAGCCAGTAGGACACGGTGCCGGTCGCACCACTGCGGGGGTTCGGCGTGCTCGGTGACGAGCAGGCGGCGAGGGCGCCGAGCGCCAGGGCCGAGGCACCGCCCGCGAACAGGGCGCGGCGGGAGATGGAGTGCGTCATGTGCGGGGGTCCCTACTTGATCCCGGAGAAGCCGATGGAGTTGACGATGCGCTTGGCGAAGACGCCGAACAGCACGATCATCGGGAGGGCGGCGACGAGGGTCGCGGCCATGAGGCCCGCCCAGTCGGTGCCGGACTGCGGGGTCTGCGACTTGAAGACGCCGAGCGCGACCGTGAGGACGCGGGAGCTGTCCGTGTACGACACCATCAGCGGCCAGAAGTAGTCGTTCCAGGCGGTGATGTACGTGAGGACCGCGAGCGTCGCGATCGGTGCCGAGGCCATCGGCAGGATGAGCCGGAAGAAGACGCGGACCTTGCCGGCGCCGTCGATGAGCGCGGCCTCCTCGACCTCGCGCGAGATGCCGAGGAAGAACTGCCGCAGGAAGAACACCGCGAACGGGGTCATCAGCATCGAGGGCAGCGCGATCCCGAGGAGGGTGTCGACCAGGCCGAGCGACTTGATCAGGGTGAAGTTCGGCAGGAGCGTGAAGATCGTGGGGACCATGAGCCCCGCGAGGAACACGCCGAAGACCTTGTCGCGGCCCGGCCACCGCAGGCGGGCGAAGGCGTAGGCGGCGCCGGCGGAGAAGAACACCTGGCCGACCGTGATCATCGTCGCGGTGATCACCGAGTTGAGCAGGTACTGCCAGAAGTTGATCGCCGCGCCGGAGCCGCCCTGCGCCAGGGCCTCCTCCGTGGACTGCAGGCCGAACACGCGCTCGAACCCGCCGAGGCTGAAGCCGGTCGGCAACAGCGAGGTCGGATCGGCGGAGATCGCGCCGTTCGACGAGAGCGCCGTGCGGAGGATCCAGTAGAAGGGGAACAGGGTCACGACGATCACGGCAATCATCGCGGTCCAGGCGAGGACGCGTCCGACCGAGGGCTTCGGACGCGGGGGCTTCGCGCCGCGGGTGGTGAGGGCGCGCGTGGTGGTGGGCTCGACCACCGGGGGCAGGGTGCTGGTCATCGTCGACTCGCTTCCGGTTGCTTCGGTGGCCGTCAGTCCAGGTCGCTCTCGCCGGAGCGCGAGAGTCGGTACTGGACGAACGTGATGATGCTCAGGACGACGAGGAGTGCCACCGAGACGGCGGACGCGTACCCGAACTGGAACCGGCCGAACGCCAGGTTGTAGATGTAGTTCTGCACGACGTTCGTGGCGTTCGCGGGCCCACCCTGGGTGGTGATGGCGACGGTGTCGAACACCTGGAACGACCCGATGATCGTGATGATCAGGACGAGCGACAGGATCGGGCGGAGCAGCGGCACGGTGATGCGCCAGAACATCTTCCACTCACTCGCCCCGTCGATCCGGCCGGCCTCGTAGACGCTCTCGGGCAGCGCCTGCAGGCCCGCGAAGATGAGGAGCGCGGTGTAGCCGACGTTCCGCCAGACGTTGATGAAGGCGATGGTCGGGATGCCCCAGACGTCGCTCTGCAGGAACGGGATGCGGCCGACCCCGATCGCGGACAGGACCTCGTTGCCGATGCCGAGCTGCGTGTCGAGGATCCAGAGCCAGATGAGCGCCGCAACGACGTTCGACACGAGGTAGGGCGCGAGCACGATGCCACGCACGAAGGTCGACTGCGTGAGCCGGTGCATCATGACGGCGATGAAGAGCGCCAGGACCGTCTGGAAGCCGATGTTGAGCACCACGTACTCGACGGTGACGGCCATCGAGTTCCAGAAGATCGAGTCCTGCACCAACCGCTCGTAGTTCTGCAGGCCCGTGAAGACCGGCGGGGTGAGCAGGTTGTACGTGGTGAAGCTGAGGTAGATGCCCCGGATCGTCGGCCAGAGCAGGAACACCACGAACCCGATCGAGGCGGGGGGCGATGAACACGAGCGCGAGCCACAGGTCGTTCCGTGGTCGACGCCGTGGTGTGGTGGTCCGGGCGTGGACCGCGTCGGTGCTCCGTGCGGTCCGTGGTGGTGCCGTCACCAGCGGTGACGACAGTGGGCTCTCGGTTGCCATCGCGACTCCTTCGTCTGCGGTGGACTGACGTCGGCAGTCCGTGGCCGGGAATCTACACGTGGGGACTTCCCCTCACAAGCATCGATTTGTGGCGCGCTCCAAGGGGTTGTCACGTGTAGATCGATGTGTCATGCTTGCCGCGATCGCGACGGAGCGACCTGCTCGGCGACACGTCCCCCACCTCGGAAGGTCACTGATGATCAGCATCGGAATGGTCGGAGCCGGCCAGTTCGCGCCCCAGTTCGCCAAGCTCTTCAAGATCCACCCGGACGTCGACCGGGTGTTCGTCACCGACGTCGTCGACGGCCGCGCCGAGGACCTCGTCGCGGCGCAGCACCTCGACGGCACGCTCGACGACTTCGATGCGGTGCTCGCCTCGGACGTCGACGCCGTCGCGATCTTCACGCAGCGCTGGACGCACGGCCCGCTCGTGGTCCGCGCGCTCCGGGCCGGCAAGCACGTCTACTCCGCCGTGCCGATGGCGATCACCGAGGACGAGATCGCCGCGATCATCGAGGCGGTCCGCGAGACCGGGCTCACGTACATGATGGGCGAGACGAGCCACTACAACCCGGCGACGGTCTTCGCGCGGAAGCGGGTCGCCGAGGGTGCCTTCGGTCGGGTGTTCTACGCCGAGGGCGACTACGTCCACGACATGGACCTCGGCTTCTACGCCGCGTACCAGTACAGCGGCGGCGAGCAGTGGAAGCGCACCGCGAGCTACCCGCCCATGCTCTACCCGACGCACTCGGTCGGTGGCGTCCTCGGCGCGATCCCCGGGCACGCGGTGAGCGTCAGCTGCATCGGCGTGAAGGACGACCGCGACGACGGGGTCTTCGACAAGGAGGTCAGCCAGTTCGACAACGACTTCTCGAACGCGACCGCCCTGTTCGAGCTCGACAACGGCGGTGTCGTCCGGATCAACGAGATGCGCCGGGTCGGCTACCCGTCGCACATCCGCGAGTCCCGCTTCCGGTACTTCGGTACCGAGGCCAGCTTCGAGCAGCTCGCCACCGTCAGCGTGTGGCAGGACAAGGAGGCCGTGCACGACGTCAGCGACCAGATCGACACCCGCCCGACGATGGAGCTCGACGACCCGCGCCTCGCCGACGTCGACCCGGCCCTCCGCGACGCGTTCGTCTCCGGTTACGCCCCCGTGCACGACGTCGACCGCCTGCCGGACGAGTTCGACGGGGTGCCGACCGGGCACGAGGGCAGCCACCACTTCCTGGTCGACGACTTCGTCCGCGCGGTCGTCGACGGGACGCTCCCCCGGTGAACGCCTGGGTCGCGGCCCGCTACACGCTGCCGGGCATCGTCGCCCACCGGTCCGCGCTGCAGGGCGGCGTCCGGCTCCCCGTGCCGGACCACGGCGACGCCCCCGAACCCGCCACCAGCACCGTCTCGTCTAGGATCGCGAGCGAGTAGCCCTCGTGGTCCGGACCCCGCACGCCGCGGGGTCCGGACCACCACGGCCGACCACCCGGGTCGGCCGCCCCGGAAGGTGACCCCCGTGAGCATGCCGTCGAGCCCGAGGGCGGTCACCCGCGCGGACGTCGCCCGGTACGCGGGCGTGAGCACCTCGGTGGTGAGCTACGTCGTGCACGACGGGCCCCGACCGGTCGCCGCCGACACGGCAGCGCGAGTGCGCGAGGCGATCCGCGTCCTCGGGTACCGCCCGAACGCGAGCGCGCAGGCCCTCCGCACCGGCTCGTCGAAGATGCTCGGCCTGATCGTGCCCGAGCTCGACAACCCCTTCTGGTCGGAGCTCGCGGTGGCCGTCACGCACGCCGCAGCAGCCCGGGGCTACGACGTCCTCATCGCGAACAGCGACGGCGACGCCCAACAGGAGCGGGAGCGGCTCCGCACGCTGTCCGCCCGTCAGGTCGACGGCATCATCGTGACGAGCATCATGACGCACCCCGACCTGTCGTCGACGACCGACCCCGGCATCCCGATGGTCCTGCTCAACACGTTCTTCGAGGTCCCCGAGTACGCCAGCATCGGCGTGGACGCCCTGCGCGGCGCTCGGGAGGGCACGCAGCACCTGATCGATCACGGCTACCGGGAGATCGGCCTGATGATGGGGCACACCGGCTCGATGGAGCTCCGCGAGCAGGGCTGGATGCAGGCGCTGCGCGACGCCGGGTTGCCGGACGGCCCGATCGCCCGGTGCTCGTTCGACCGCGCCGGCGGGTACGAGGCCGGTCTGCGGATGTTCGGCGGCGGCACGCGACCCCGCGCCGTGTTCGTGAGCTCCGACATGCAGGCGGTCGGGCTCCTGCGTGCCCTGTACGAGCTCGGGCTCCGCGCACCGGACGACGTCGCCGTGGTGTCGTTCGACGGTGCGGCGGAGGCGGACTACACGAACCCGCAGCTCACCGTCGTCCGGCAGCCCGTCGAGGCGATGGCCGCCGCCGCGGTCGACCGGGTGCTCGCGCGGGACGTTCCCGACGACCACCACCTCGACCTGGTACCGGCGGAGCTCGTGCTCGGCGCGAGCTGCGGCTGCGACGTGCGACGCTGACGTTCCACCTCATTGCGTCGCTGACGTTCTACGTCTTGTAGAGTGAGCGCTCGTGCGGCGCCCTGCCGTACCTCAGCTCAGCCCGACAGGACCCCGCGCTCCGATGCCCGCCACCGCCCCGCCACCGTCCCGCGGCTGGTTCGCCCAGCTCCTCCTCCGCCTGCACTTCACCGCCGGGCTCTTCGTCGGCCCGTTCGTCCTCGTCGCAGCGCTCTCCGGCGCCGTCTACGCCGTCGCGCCGACGATCGAGCAGGGCCTGTACCGCCACGAGCTCACCGCTCCCTCGACGGCGTCCGCGCTCCCCCTCGCCGACCAGGTCGCAGCAGCCCAGCGGTACGTGGAGCGTCACCACCCCGGGGACACCGTCGCCGAGGTCCGACCGGCCCCGTCGCCCGGCACCACGACGCGCGTGATGTTCACCGAGGAGGGCCTGCTCGACTCGCAGACCCGCGCGGTGTTCGTCGACCCCGGTGACGCCGCCGTCCGAGGGGACCTGCCGGTGTACGGCACGTCGGGCTCGCTCCCCTTCCGCACGTGGATCAGCACCGTGCACCGGAGCCTGTTCCTCGGCGACGTCGGACGGCTCTACAGCGAGACCGCCGCGTCGTGGCTCGGCATCGTCTCGCTCGCCGGCATCGGGCTGTGGGCGTTCCGCCTCCGCAGGGCCCGTCGGAAGCGGGACCTGATCCTGCCGGACAACCGCGCGACCGGGTACCGGCGCACGTTCTCGTGGCACGCGGCGACGGGTGCCGGGGTGCTCCTCGGGGCGCTGTTCCTGTCCGCGACCGGCATCACGTGGTCACACTTCGCGGGCGACAACGTCACGGCGCTCCGCTCGGCGCTCAGCTGGCAGGCGCCGACGGTCGACACCGCGCTCGACGGCTCGACCGCGGCGGCCTCCGGCGGCGAGCATGCCGGGCACCACGGCGGCGGTTCGATGACGATGGGTTCCGCAGCGACGACACCTGAGCAGTTCGACCAGGTGCTCGCGGTCGCCCGGGACTCCGGCGTGCACGCCGCCGAGGTCCGGATCCGCCCGCCGGCGTCCGCGGACACGGCCTGGACCGTCGAGGAGATCAAGCTGAGCTGGCCGGTCGCGATGAACGCCGTCGCCGTCGACCCGAGCACGATGACGGCGGTGTCCGAGGTCACGTGGGCGGACTACCCGCTCATGGCGAAGGCCGCGAAGCTCGGCATCAACACGCACATGGGGGCGCTCTTCGGGCTGGCGAACCAGCTCGTGCTGCTCCTGGCGGCGCTCGGGATCGCGGCGATGGTCGTGTTCGGGTACGTCATGTGGTGGCAGCGGCGGCCCGCCGGCGCACGGTTCGGTCGCGCCCCAGCCGCGGGGGCGCTCGCCCGGGCGCCGTGGTGGGGCACGACCGCGGTGGTCGTCGTCGCCGTCGGCCTCGCACTGCTGCTGCCGGTCGTCGGGGTCACCCTGCTCGGGTTCCTGCTGGTGGACGCGCTGGTCACCACGTTCGGTCGCCGCACTCGGTGACCCGGTGACGGACGGGAGGCCCGTGGCGGTGTCGCCACGGGCCTCCCGTCCGTCAGGTGGTCCGGATCAGGCGGAAGCCGGCTCCGAGATCGCGTCGCGGAGCGCGGAGGCGGCGGCGGCCACGTCGTCGGCGCTGTAGATCGCGCTGCCGGCGACCGCGATGCGGGCGCCCGAGGCCTGCACGGCCTCGATCGTGTCGGTGGTGATGCCGCCGGCGACCGAGAACGGGACGCCCGAGGCCTCACCGTCGCGCAGCAGCGTCTCGAAGGTGAAGCCCTCCTCGGCCTGCTCGTCGAGGCCGGCGTGCATCTCGACGAACTCGGCGCCGAGTGCGACGACCTCCTTCGCGCGGGCGGCCTTGTCCGGCACGCCGATCAGGTCGACGACGATGCCCTTGCCGTGCGCCTTCGCTGCCTTCACCGCACCGGCGATGGTGGAGTCACCCGCGACGCCGAGGACGGTCACCAGGTCGGCACCGGCCGAGAAGGCGATGTCGGCCTCGAGCTCGCCGGCGTCCATGGTCTTGAGGTCGGCGAACACGACCTTGTCCGGGTGCGCCTCCTTGATGGCGGTGATCGCGGAGAGGCCGGCGCTCTTGATCAGCGGGGTGCCGAGCTCGATGACGTCGACGTAGGGCGCGGCCTTGCCGGCGAGGTCGAGGGCGCCCTCGGTGGTCAGGGTGTCCATGGCGAACTGGAGCTGCATGGTGGGGTCCTTCCGGTGGTGGTTCGTGGGGATCTCGGTGGCGGTCACGCGCGGGTTTCCGCGCAGGGTCGCGCGCTCGGTGCCGTGCTCGGCGTCACTCGAGGTTCGCGTGCCGCGGCCACAGGTCGTCGGCCGAATGTCCGCTGCGCTGCCAGAGCGCGTGGAACAGGGCGTCCCCGAGCAGTGCGACACCCTGCTCGAACAGGCTGCCGGCGTACTGCGCCGAGGCCGTGCCCGAGCGGTCGGTCTTCGTCGCCGCCGGGAGCACGAGCGTGGCGGCGGCGACCTCGGACAGTGGCGAGTCGTCCGTCGTGCTCACGGCGAGCACCCGTGCGCCGACCTCGGACGCGGTCCGGGCAGCCTGCACGATGCTGCCCGTCGTACCCGAGCCGCTCGCGACGAGGAGCAGGTCTCCCCGCCGGATCGCAGGCGTCGTGACCTCGCCGACGACGTGCACGTCGAGCCCGAGGTGCATGAGGCGCATGGCCGTCATCCGGAGCGCGAGGCCCGACCGACCGGCTCCGTGCACGAAGACGCGCTCGGCGTCGGCGAGCAGGTCGAGGGCGCGCTCGAAGGGTGCCTGGTCGGCACCGCGGACGGTCGCGATCAGGTCCTGGAGCTCGTCGCCGATCAGCCCGAGGGCGTCGGCGGTCGTCGTGGTGGCCATGGATCCGATGCTCCTCGCGCGGCGTCGTGCGCGCCGCTGCCCACGCAGGCGGCACACCCACCCGATCGGGTAGGACCGCCCGTCCGGGTGGGACGGGTAGGTTCGGTCCTCGTGGAGACGGGACCGGACGCACCAGCCAGCCGGATCGCTGCGTCGGAGCACGCCCGGACCGTCGCGGAGCAGGCCGACCGGCACGCCCTGACCCTCGAGTCGGTGCTCGCCGCCCTGCGCGCGAGCCGTCTGTCCGACGCCGCCGCCCGTGCCGAGGCCGTCGAGATCGCCTCGGCCGCACTCGTCGAGCTCCGGACCGTCACCGACCGGCAGCGGAGCACCCTGCTCGAACCCGTCACCGGGGCGTTCTCGCGCCTGCGTGCGGACCTCCGCCCGCTCGTCCGGTTCGGGGACCTCGACGTGCAGTTCGTCGAGCCGCCGGCGACCGGTCGTGCGCTCCCCGGCGACGTCGCACACAGCGCCCGGGCCATCGTCCGGACGGCCGTGCTCGCCCTGGTCGACGACGGGGTCGCGCGACGCGTCCGCATCCAGTGGGACTGCGACGGACGGAACCTGCTCATGCAGCTCCGGGACGACGGTGCCGGCACGCTCGACGCGCACGACGACGCGGTCCGGCCGATCGCCGAGCGCGTCGTGGCCCTCGACGGGACGATGCACGTGGACTCGACGCCGGGGTGGGGCTCGACGCTCGACATCTCGCTCCCCCTGGACCCGGCACCGGGCACGGTCGACCTGCCCGAGGACACCGACCTGACCGAGCGGGAGCGCGACGTGCTGCGGCTCGTGGTGACCGGCGTCGGCAACCGGGAGATCGCCGAGGGGCTCGGGATCAGCCCGAACACGGTGAAGTACCACGTGGCGAACCTGCTCCGGAAGCACGGTGCCCGTACGCGGGCGGAGCTCGCCGCCCTGGGCGCCCGTCCCTGACGGGCCGCGCTCGACGCTCCGCGCGCGCTTGCCCCGCCCGCGCTCGCTCGGTCGCTTGCCCCGGGGTCGAACCACGTTCCCGACACCGAACCACGTGGTGGCGTTGGTTCGATGTCGCATTCGTGGTTCGACGTGGCCGCGCACCACCGATGCCCGGAGCGCGACGGCGTGCGGCGTGCGACGCGGAGCCCCGTCCGCCCGGATCGCCGACTCAGGCGTCGGGGGCGAGCACCTGGAACATGACGTGGTCGCGCCACTCACCCGCGATGCGGATGTACTCCGGCGCGAAGCCGTACCGCTCGAAGCCGTTCCGCTCGAGCGCCCGCTGCGACGCGGTGTTCTCCGGCAGGGTCTCCGCCTGCACCCGGTGCAGCCCGAGCTCCCGGAAGGCGTGGTCCACCGCGAGACCGACCGCCCGGGTCGCATGTCCCTGCCGGGTGCGGTCCGCTCGGATCCAGTAGCCGAGCGCACAGGACTGCAGGGCCCCACGGGTGACGCCGCTCAGGGTGATCCGACCGAGCAACTCGTCGTCGTCGCCCACGATCGTGAACGGCACGGACGACCTGTTCGCCGCCGAGGCCAACGCGGCGCCGAGGGTCGCACGCTGCCCGGCCTCGGTGAAGTACGCCGGCGGACGCGTCGGTTCGAAGGGCCGCAGGTGGTCGGCGCTCGCGCGGACGATCGCGGCGAGCTCGGCGGCGTCTGCGAGCTCGACCAGGCGGATGCGGGTGCCGGCGCTCATGATGCGGAGGGTGTGGGATTCGAACCCACGAGACATTGCTGCCCACCTGTTTTCAAGACAGGCTCCATCGGCCGCTCGGACAACCCTCCATGACACGACCACGTGGCGAGACGTGACCGTGTCCCGGGCAGTCTAGCGGCCCGGCGTCCGTCAGCGCGGCAGCGTGTCGAGCGCCGCGGCCAGCCCGTCGTCGGTCACGCCGCCGGTCAGCTCGTTGCCCGCGTCCACGACGTCGTCCGGGGCCTGCCCCATCACGACACCGCGGCCCGAGGTCGACGCCCACCGCAGCATGTCGATGTCGTTCCGCCCGTCGCCCGCAGCCATGACGCGGGACCGCGGGATGTCGAGCCACTCGCGGACGCGCTCCATCGCGGTCGCCTTCGTCACACCCTCGGGAGCGATGTCGAGCCACGACGTCCACCCGACCGAGTACGACACCTTCTGCAGTCCCATCCGCTCGACGACCTGCAGGAAGTCCTCGGTGTCGTGCCCGGGCGAGATGACGACCACGCGCGTGGCCTCGGTGCCGAGCAGCTGCTCGAAGGGCACGTGCTCGCCGTGGACGGTCATGGTGTCGTCGGGGAAGTTCCCGGAGAGCAGGAAGTGGCCGGTCTCGTCCTCGACCCCGAAGGCGGCGTTCGCGAGCGCTCCGTGGATGACCTGCAGGACCTCGGTCGGGTCGAAGCGCTCGACGTGGACCCGGCGGTAGGAGCCGTCGTCCTGCCGCGCGAGGGTCAGGGCACCGTTGGCGCACACGACGTACTTCGAGCGGAGCCCGAGCCGCTCGAGCAGCGGGATCGTCATGCCCTCGCTGCGGCCGGTGGAGAGCATGACCTCGTGCCCGGCGGCCTCGGCGTCGCGGACGGCGTTGATCACCGTGTCCGTGATGACGCCGTCCTCGCGCATGGTCGTGCCGTCGACGTCGAGCGCGACGAGCCACCGCTTCGTCCGCGCGGGCGCCGCAGCGCCCCCGGCCCGAGTACCCGCAGCGCCACCGGCCGGAGCACCCGCAGCCGCATCGGCCGCAGCACCGGTCGCGGACCCGCCACCCTGCGCCGACCCGTCGACGAACCGCTCGTGGGTGCTCATCGGGGCTCGATGACCTCGACGCCGCCCAGGTACGGACGCAGCACCTCGGGCACGACCACCGACCCGTCGGCCTGCTGGTGGGTCTCGAGGATCGCGACGATCCACCGGGTGGTCGCGAGCGTGCCGTTGAGGGTCGCGACCGGAGCGGTCTTCCCGCTCTCGGTGCGGTAGCGGACGTCGAGGCGGCGGGCCTGGAAGGTCGTGCAGTTCGAGGTCGACGTGAGCTCGCGGAAGGTGCCCTGCGTCGGGACCCACGCCTCGATGTCGTACTTCCGCGCGGCGCTCGTGCCGAGGTCACCGCCGGCGACGTCGATCACGCGGTAGTGCAGCCCGAGGTCCTGCATCATCGACTCCTGCATCGCGACCAGGCGCTGGTGCTCCGCCTCGGCCTGCTCCGGGAGCACGTACGAGAACATCTCGAGCTTGTTGAACTGGTGCACACGGAGGATGCCGCGGTTGTCCTTACCCGCCGACCCGGCCTCGCGCCGGTAGCAGGTCGACCAGCCGGCGTAGCGGACGGGATCGCCGGACTCGTCGAACGACAGGATCTCGTCGGCGTGGAACCCGGCGAGGGCGACCTCGCTCGTGCCGGTCAGGTACAGGTCGTCGGCCTCGAGCCGGTAGACCTCTGCCGCGTGCTCGCCGAGGAACCCGGTGCCCGCCATGGTCTCGGGACGCACGAGCGTCGGCGTGATGAGCGGCTCGAACCCGTGCTCGACGGCGCGGTCGAGCCCGAGGTTCATGAGCGCGATCTCGAGCCGGGCACCGAGGCCGCGGAGGAAGTAGAAGCGCGAGCCGGAAACCTTGACGCCGCGCGGGATGTCGATGATGCCGAGGTGCTCGCCGAGGTCGGCGTGGTCCTTCGGCTCGAAGTCGAACGACGGCTTCGTGCCGACGGTGCGGAGCGTCACGAAGTCGTCCTCGCCGCCCTTCGGCACGTCCGGCAGCACGACGTTCGGGATCGCTCGGACGACGCGGTCGAAGGTCTCCTCGGCCGCGGTGACCTCGGCCTGGGCCTCCTTCACCTTCGCGGCGAGGGCCTGGGCCTGCTGCACGAGCGCGGCCTTCTCGTCCTTCGGGGCCTTCGCGACGGTCTTGCCGAACGCGTTCTGCTCGGCGCGGAGCGCCTCGAACGACGTGATCGCAGCGCGCCGGGCGGTGTCGGCGGACACCGCGTCGTCGACGACGGAGACGGAGGCGCCGCGCGCCTCCTGCGAGGCCTTGATGAGGTCAGGGTTGTCGCGCAGGAGCTGCAGATCGATCACCGGATCATCCTAGAGGGAGCGTGTGACCGCCGGACGGGAGGCCCGTGGCGGCCCCGCCACGGGCCTCCCGTCCGTCACCCGGTCGCGTCCGTCGGACGCTCGTCGCGCAGGGCGGCGACCATCCCGCGCAGCAGGCGGAAGGCCGCTGCCCGGCCCTCGTCGTCGAGGTCCCGGGTCATCCGGAACTCGACCTGTCGGACCGCGGCACTCGCGGCCTCGCGCTGTCGGCGTCCGACCTCGGTGAGCGTGGTGGGGAGCACCTTGCCCGACGTGGGGGTGGACGGCCGGGTGACGATGCCGTCGCGTTCGAGCTGCTGCAGGAGCGTGTTCATCGACTGCCGCGTGACGAAGGTGCCGCGCGCGAGCTCGGAGTTCGACATGCCGGGGCGCTGGGCGAGCAGTTCGAGGCACGAGTAGTGCGTGACGGTCATGCCGAGCGGGCGGAGCGCGTCCTCCATGGCGGCGCGGAGGGCGCTGGCTGCCTCCTTGAGGACGTAGCCGACCGAGCTGTCGAGGTCGATGCCGGCTTGACGCATGTCAGGAGTCTGACACATACTGCCCGTGTCAGGCATCTGACACAGACGAAGGAGCACGCCATGCCCGCCACCGGGATCGACTTCACCTCGCTGCAGGTCCGTGACCTCGACGCCTCGCAGGCGTTCTACGAGCGGTACCTCGGACTCGTCCGCTCGCCCGCCGGGCCGCCGCATGCCGTGGTGTTCCGGACCGAGCCGATCGCCTTCGCGCTGCGCGACCTCGTGCCCGGGACCGACCTGTCCAGCGGGCAGCCCGCGCTCGGCGTCGCGCTGTGGTTCCACGCGACGGACGTGCAGGCGGTCCACGATGCACTCGTGGCCGACGGGCACACCATCGTCACCCCGCCGTTCGACGGACCGTTCGGACGGACGTTCACGTTCGCGGACCCGGACGGGTACGCGATCACGCTGCACGACCAGCGCTGATCCGCGACGAGCGGGGGTCGGCCGCGGCGCAGCGCCGCCCGCCGCCGGCCGCCCGCCGGTGGGGCCGATCGCTCGCAGGTGTCCGTCGGTAACGTCGGCAGCATGTCGACACCATCGGAGACCGCGCCCGCGGGCCAGGACGCCCTCCCGACCGAGCAGAAGACGGCCGCGGTCGTCTACAACCCGGTCAAGGTGCACCTGGAGACGCTCAAGAGCACCGTCGCGAAGCACCAGCAGGAGGCCGGCTGGGCCGAGACCCTGTGGTTCGAGACCTCGGAGGAGGACCCGGGCGGCGGCATGGCGAAGGCCGCGCTCGAGGCCGGGGCCGACGTCGTCGCCGCGGCCGGCGGTGACGGCACCGTCCGTGCGGTGGCCGAGGTCGTGCACGGGTCCTCCGCCGCTCTCGCGCTGCTGCCGAGCGGCACCGGCAACCTGCTCGCCCGGAACATCCCGGCACCGATCGACGACCTCGGCGCGAGCGTGCGGACGATCTTCCGCGGCGAGGACCGGCCCATCGACTTCGGGCAGCTCGAGGTCGAGCGCGAGGGCGGCGAGCGCGAGCAGTTCGGCTTCGTCGTCATGGCGGGGCTCGGGCTCGACGCCCGCATGCTCGCCAACACGAACGACGACCTGAAGAAGAAGGTCGGCTGGCTCGCCTACGTCGACTCGCTGTTCCGCTCGGTCCGCGACGCCGACGCCTTCGAGTTCCGCTACAAGCTCGACGGCGACAGCAACCAGTCGGTGCGCGCGCACTCGCTCATCGTCGGCAACTGCGGCATGCTGCAGGCCGGCGCGACGCTCCTGCCCGACGCCGAGATCGACGACGGCGTGTTCGACATCGTCGTCATGCGCCCGCGTGGGTTCTTCGGGTGGGTCCGGATCGGCGCGCGGGTGTTCTGGGAGAACGCGATCCTGCGCTCGTTCCGCCGCTCGAAGATCGGGCAGACCCAGGTCGGGAAGCGCATCGCCACCGCCGCTCGCGAGGAACGCCCCCTGCGGTACATCCGCGGCGAGGAGTTCGTCGCGCGGCTCGAGCGTCCGGACGAGTTCGAGATCGACGGCGACCCGGTCGGCGAGGTCGTCGCGTTCAAGGCGAAGATCGACGCGGGCGGGCTCCGGGTGCGGGTCGCCGGTCCGCAGGACCAGACCCGCAACACCCGTCGGGTCGAGAACGCCCACAGCTGACTCGGGGCGGCGCCCGCTGCGCCCGCGCCGGCTGAGCTGCTCGCAGCCCGCACAACTGAAGGCACGACGAACCACGGAAGAGCGTGGCGCGACGTGCCTTCGGTTGTTCCGCGGCACGTCGCGCCGCCGAAGGACGCGGGCCCGGCCGGCGTCGCGGGGCAGAAGGCTGCGGCCGCGCCGCAGGACCCGACCGCGCCGCAGGACCCGACCGCGCCGCCGGCCGCCGGTGCCCGACGCGCGGCGTCAGTCGGCGTCGGGCTCGCGGCGTCAGTCGGCGTCGGGCTCGCCGGAGACGATCGCGCGGAGCCAGTCCCGGGCCTCGACGAACGCCTCGTCCGAGTAGCGCGCGGAGATCTCCGGGCGGAAGCCGTCCGCCCGCGGGTACGACCCGAGGAACGTCACGCGGGGACTGAACCGCCGCAGGCCCAGCAGGGCGTCGGCCACTCGCTCGTCGTGCACGTGCCCGTCGAGGTCGATCACGAACCGGTAGCGGCCGAGCTCGTCGCCGATCGGGCGCGAGGACAGCAGCCCCATGTTGATGCCCCGCGTCGCGAACTGCTCGAGCATGTCGACCAGGGCGCCGGGGTGCTCGCTCGGCAGCTCCACGATGACGCTCGTCTTGTCCGCCCCGGTGCGCTCCGGGATCGCGAGCGTGCGCGAGACGAGCACGAACCGGGTGACCGCCGAGGCGTTGTCCCCGATCGACGTGGCGAGCACCGCGAGGTCGTGGTGGTCGGTGATGCCGGGCGGTGCGACGGCGGCGTCGGCGACGGGGTGCTCGTCGAGCAGCGCGGTCGCGGCGGCGACGTTCGACGACGCCGGGATGTGCCCGTGCCCACGGATGTTCGCCTCGAGCCACTCGTGCGTCTGCGCGTACGCCACCGGGTGGGCGTTCACGGTGCGGACGTCGGCGAGGGCGGTGCCGTGCCGGGCGACGAGCACGAAGTCGACGGGGACCAGGTACTCCCCCACGATCCGCACGCCGGGGATGCGGGCGAGGGCGTCCTGCGTGGCGCTGACCCCGCCGTCGACGCTGTTCTCGATCGCGATGACCGCGCCCACCGAGCGTCCGGTGACGACGTCGTCGAGGGCCTCGCCCACGTTGTTCACGCTCCGCCACGGCTTGCCGGCCGCGGCCTCGACGAGCTTCAGCGCCGCCTCGGTGAAGGTGCCGGCGGGTCCGAGGTAGGAGTACGTGTCGGACGGCGTGGCACGGTCGGTCATGCGCCAGATCCTACTGGTGTACCAGTGGCCCGCGGCCCTGCCGGCGCGGGACGTCAGAAGCGGACGAGCATCGTGTCCGAGTCGCCGTTCCGCCCGACGGTCCGGAACCCGGCCCGTTCGTAGGTGATCCGGGCCCCGGTGTTCCCGTCCTCGACGCTCAGGCTGACCCCCGGCCACCCCGCGGCCCGTCCGGCGTCGAGCAGCCGGGCGAGCAGCGCCGTGCCGATACCCCGGCCACGCCCGCGCTCGTCGACGGCCATCGTGAGCTCCGGGACGTCCTCGGCCACGAACCCGTACCCGGGGTCGTCCGCCGGCAGGAACCGCACCCAGGCGACCCCGACCGGCCCGTCGCCGTCCACCGCGGCGACGCCGTGGTCGCGGGCCGGGTCGAAGCCGACGACGTAGTGCGCGAACTCGGGACGGTCAAGGTCGGCGTCGACGAAGGACGCGGTCTGCCAGTTCATCGCCGCGAGCGTCGCGTGCCGCAGCAGTGCACCGTCGTCGGCGGTCGCGTCCCGGAACAGCACGCCGGCCGGCGCCGTCGGAGCGGACGCACCGGCCCGCGCTCCACCGGTGAGGCGCTCCTCACAGAGCACCTCGTCCTCGTCGCGCGGGTACGTCAGCGCCGCGAAGCGCCCCTCGGGGTCGAGGCGCCCGAGCAGCGCCCGCGTGATGCCGTCGAGCTCGCGGACCTGCTCGTCGCTCAACGCGTCGATGACGAAGCGACGGGCGGTCCGGACGTGGTCGGGCGCCGCCGCGACGATCGCGGCGAACCCGTCGTCGGTCAGTCGTACGTCGGTCGCGCGACGGTCGTCGGTGGAGGGGCAGCGGCTGACCAGTCCACGCTTCTCGAGCCGCGACACCACGTGCGACAGCCGCGGCAGCGACGCGTTCGTCGCCGCGGCGAGCGCCGACATCCGGAGCGTGCGCGACTCCGTCTCGGACAGCATCGCGACCACCATGTAGTCGAAGTGCGTCAGGTCCGCGTCCCGCTGCAGCTGCTGGTCGAGCGCGGCCGGCAGGAGCTCCATGACGGCGACGAGCTTCATCCACGCGCGGAGCTGGTCGCGCGTGAGCCAGGGCGTCTCGTCCGTCATGCCGCCATGCTAGCCATTGGTTGTCGATGCAACCAGTGGTGCCGTCCGCCGGCGGGCTCGGACGATCCCGACCGCGAGGGCGACGACCACCACTGCGAGCAGGACCACCTCGACCACGAGCAGCCGCGTCGTGTAGTCGAACGGCAGCACGGTCGGGTTCTTCTGCCCGTGGTGCTTCGCGGCGATCTCCGGCAGTACCACGAGGGCGAGCACGCACCCGAGCACGACCGCGGTCTGCACGACGACGAGCACCCCGGCGCCGAGCCTCCGACCCGTGCGACGGAGCAGGAGCCCGGCGCCCACGACGAACGGCGAGAGCACCGCGTCGTGCAGCACGACCGCGCCGAGCAACCAGGTCGCCAGGCCCCAGATGCGGTTCGGCCGGACGGTCGTCACGAGCACGTACGCACCGAACGCCATCACCAGCACGCCAACGACGACGAGCACGATCCTCGCGGCCTTCATCGGATCACCTCGATCTTCCCGATCCACTTCGTCTGCAGCACACCGGGTCGGCCCGGCGCGATGACCCGGGCGGGGAACCCGTGGTCGAGGTCGAGCGTCTTCCCGTTCACCTCGAGCGCCAGGAGCGTGGTCGGGTCGGACGCGTACTCCGGGCCCATCTCGGTCACCCGGTAGCCGCCGCTCCGCTCGAGGCTCGTGATCCGCAGCGCCGACTCCGGCTCCGCCTGCACCGAGGCGAGCAGGTCGCGCATCCGCACCCCGCGCCACGACGCCATCTGGCTCCAGCCCTCGACGCACGAGATCGGCAGGTCCGCCGTGGCGGTGCCGAGGGCGACGAGCTCCGCGCGGGAGAACGTCCGCGTGACGTCCGGGCCGACCACGGTCAGCGCCCAGTCCGCCGCGGTCGCGGTCGCCAGCACCCCGGCCGCCCGCGCGGTCCGGTTCACCGGCAGGTCGTCCGGCCCGATGTACCGCTGGCGGGCGCCGAAGACGTTGAGCGGTTCGAGCAGCCGGTTCGACTGGCCCGCGGTGAGCGCGACGACCCCGACGGTCGCCGCGGTGACGCCCGCGACGAACCCACGGCGTGCGATGCGCTGGCGCGACCCGGCGGGCGCGTCGTCGTCCTGCTCCGCCCGGGAGGCGCGACCCGCCCCCGCCCCGTCGCCTGCGCCCGCTGCTGGCGCACCGTTCTTCGCGCCCAGCGACACCTCACGGCCCGCGCGCTCCGTGAGGTGTCGCTCAGCCCGTGATGTCGTCGACACGACCGGCGCAGCCGGGCCGTCCACCCACCGCAGCAGGCGGCCGGTCAGGCCACGGGGGTACGAGCCGACCGTCTGCTCGTCCGCAGCGCGCTCGCCCACGGCGGGACGGGCCTCCCGGCCGTCCGGCAGCAGCTCGCTGCCCACCGATGGGTCCGCGACGAACCGGCCGTCCGCGTCGTAGGCGTCCCGCGCCCGCCAGTACCGCGCGATGACCGGGAGCTTCGACGCGATGTGCACGATCAGCGACCCGATGATCACGTACGCCATCGCGTCGTGCACCTGGCGGAACGGGAACGGCCACGGGTACCACTGGTACGTGTTGAGCAGGCCGGTGCCGACCTGGACGATCGACGCCGACACGAGCACGGCGATCGACAGCCGCTCGAGCAGGTGCAGCACACCACGCACGGGGGGCACCTGCGCCAGCGCGGGCATGACGACGTTCAGCTTCGCGAGGAGCAGCGGGATGATCGCGATGCCCGCCGTGATGTGCAGGCCCTGCGTGAACTGGTAGAGCTGCGTCGGCCGGGTCGGGAAGCGCATCCAGGGCAGCGGGTCCTGCAGCAGGTGGCTGTAGACGCCGGTGCCGAAGCACACCACGAACGCGATGCCGAGCAGGCGACCCCAGACCACCGCCGAGCGGGCGTTCCGGTTGGGGGAGGCCATGAGTGCCCGGGCGTCCAGCAGGAGCCGTCGGACGATCGGTAGCCTCGGGGAACCATGAGCAGACGACCGCGCGCCGCCTCCGTCCCGACGTCCGCGATCGTCTCGACGGTCCTGTCCGTCGTGGGCGTGCTGGCGCTGGCGGGTGTCATCGCCTTCGGCATCACGCATCTGGGGTTCCTCCGTGCCGGTCATCGTGCACCATTCGTCGCCTGGACGCTCATCGCTTGGACGGTCTTCGCCGGAGCGGCCCTCGCGCTGCGCTTCGTGCCCCGCGAGTGGATGACCCGGATCGTCCTCGGCGGTGCGGTCGTGGTCGGGGTCGCGGCGCTCGTCGGTCCGCCGAACACCAGTACCGACTCTGCCCGGTACGCCTGGGACGGCATCGTGCAGCACGCCGGGATCTCCCCGTACGCGCACACACCGCAGTCGAACGCCCTGGCCGACCTGCGTCCCGACTGGCTCTTCCCGGACAAGATCGACGGCACGTGCACGCCGCTCGAACCGCGGATGCGCGGACTGGGCGACGGTGCGGACGGCCACTGTGTCGCGATCAACCGACCGGACGTCGTCACGATCTACCCGCCGATGGCGCAGCTGTGGTTCGCCGGGGTGCGCGCGTTCGTGCCGGCGACGGCGCAGTACATGCCGTTCCAGGTCGCCGGTCTGCTCGTCTCGCTCGGCGTCACGATCGGTCTGGTCGCGGTGCTCCGCCGGATCGGTCGACCGACCTGGTGGGCGGCGCTCTGGGCGTGGTCGCCGCTCGTCGCGTCCGAGGCGGTGACGAACTCGCACGTCGACGTCGTCGGCGCCGCACTGGCCACCGCAGGCGTCGTGCTCGTCGCCTTCGGCCGGCCGGTCTGGGGCGGGATCGCCCTCGGCGCGGCGACGGCCACGAAGCTCATCCCGGCGATCGTGTACCCGCCGCTGCTGAGCCGGTGGCGGCACTGGTGGGCGGTCCCGGTCGGCGTCGCGGTGTTCGCGCTCCTGTACGTCCCCTACGTGATCAGCACCGGCGTCAAGGTCCTCGGGTACCTGCCCGGGTACCTGTCCGAGGAGGGCTACGAGGACGGCTCCCGTTTCGCCCTGGTGTCCTTCGTCGTCCCGGGCGATGCCGCCACGGTCGTCGTCGGACTCGTGGTGTTGCTGGCCGCGGTGGTCTCCTGGCGCCTCGCCGACCCCGCCCGGCCCTGGTCGGCCGAGGTGTTCATGATCGGTGTGACCTTCCTGGCCGTGACCCCGCGCTACCCCTGGTACGCGCTGCTCCTCATCCCGTTCGTGGTGCTCTCCGGCCGGTGGGAGTGGATGGCCCTGAACCTCGCCATCGCCCTGCGCGGGGTGTGGCCCTCGGCGCCGGCGTTCCGGTGGTGGCTCCTCGCCGCGGTGCTCGTGATCCTGGTCGTGACGCTCGTCCGCACCCGGCGCGAGGACTGGGTGCGCTGGGGCCGTCGCCTCGACCCGCGCAGACGAGCCGGGGTCAGCGCGGGGTAGCCGCGCCGCCGAGCCGCGGTCAGCGCCGGCCAGCCGCGCAGACGCCCCGTCGGCGGGGCGCGGTAGCATCGGCCGGGTGACGGCGCGGATCCTGCCCTCGACCGGCCTGCTGCGCCGGGTGCGCAGCGAGTCGCCGGCCCTCCCCCCTCGACCGGACGACGACCCCGGCCTGGTCGACCGGTTCGCCCGACGCGCCGTCGACCTGCGGGTCTCGCTCACCGAGCGGTGCAACCTCCGCTGCACGTACTGCATGCCGGCGGAGGGCCTGCCGGTGATCCCGTCCGACGCCCTGATGACGGCGGCGGAGATCGACCGCCTGGTCGGCCTGGCCGCCGGCACGCTCGGCGTCCGCAAGGTCCGGTTCACCGGCGGTGAGCCGCTCCTGCGCGCCGACCTCGTCGACATCGTCCGCCGGTGCTCCGCGCACGACGTCGAACTGTCGATCACCACGAACGCGATCGGCCTGGCGAACCGTGCACAGGCCCTGGCGGACGCCGGACTGCGTCGCGTGAACGTCTCGCTCGACACCGTCGACCCGGACGTCTTCGCCGAGGTCACCCGGCGTCCGTTCCTCGACCGCGTGCTCGAGGGCATCGCCGCCGCGGCGGACGCCGGCCTCGGGGTCAAGGTCAACGCCGTGCTGCTCCGCGGGGTGAACGACCACCTGGCGGTCGACCTGCTCGCCTGGTGCCTCGAGCGCGGCCACGAGCTGCGGTTCATCGAGCAGATGCCCCTCGACCCGGGGCACGCGTGGGACGGCGCGACCATGGTCACGGCCGAGGAGACCCGCGCCCTGCTCGGCGAGCACTACCGACTCGAACCGGACGAGGCCCCCGCGACGGCGCCCCCGCCGAGCGCTACCGGGTGTCCACGCTCGACGGCGCGCCGCTCGGCACCGTCGGTGTGATCGCGAGCATCACCGAGTCGTTCTGCGCCGACTGCACCCGCACGCGCCTGACCGCCGAGGGGCACGTGCGCTCCTGCCTGTTCTCGGACGACGAGGTCGACCTGCTCGGCCCCCTGCGCGCCGGCGCCGACGACGCCGTCCTGCTCGAGACCTGGCGGCGGGCGATGTGGGCGAAGCCGCGCGACCACGGCGACGACGCCGACGGGATCGTGCACCCGTCCCGCGGCATGAGTGCGATCGGAGGCTGACCGGTGACGACGATGCGGTTCTTCGCCGCGGCCCGCGCGGCCGTCGGACAGGACGAGACCACGGTGGACACCACGCTCGACGAGCCCACGCTCGACGCGGCCCTGCGGAGCGTCACGGCGGCCGACCCGGAGCGGTGGACGGCGCTGCAGGAGCGGTGCTCCTACCTGGTCGACGGCGTCACCACGCGCGACCGGTCGACGTCGCTCGACGGCGTCGCGACCGTCGACGTCATGCCGCCGTTCGCCGGCGGCTAGGGACCCCTCACCGGGGCGCGTAGACGCTGACCTCGTCGGGCTCGACGGTCATCCGGACGTCGGTGCCCGGCGCGAGGTCGAGTGCCGCGGCCGTCGCCACGGTCACGTCCGCCACCAGGTCGCCGGCGCGCAGCCGCACGAGACCGTCCCGCGGCTCCACCGCGGTCACCGTCCGCGCGAGACCGGGTCCGTCACGCCGGACGCACACGGCGGTCGGGTGCAGTGCCGCCACCGCGGGTCGGCCGGGAGGCACGGCGTGCCTCGCCGACACCAGCGCACCCCCGCCGTCGGGTGCGATCCCGGTCGCGGTGGCCGTCCCCGTGACCAGCACCAGTCCCGAGAACGACGCCGCGAACGGCGTGCGCGGCTGTCGGAGCACGACGGCGGTCGGGCCCTCCTCGACGACACGGCCGTCCTGCAGCACCACGATCCGGTCGGCGAGCGCGACGGCCTCGAGCGGGTCGTGCGTGACGAGGAGCGTCGGACGACCCCTGCGCGCGGAGCGCAGGGCAGCGCGCACCTCGGAGCGGGCGTCGACGTCGAGCGCCGTGGTCGGCTCGTCGAGCAGCAGCAGCGCGGGGTCGGTCGCGAGCGCTCGGGCGATCGCGACCCGCTGCGCCTGGCCGCCGGACAGCGTGGTCGGTGAACGGTCGGCGAGACCGGACGCCCCGACGGCGGCGAGGGCCGTGGCGGCGCGGAGCCGTGCCTCCCGGCCGCTCGCACCCGTGGCTCGCGGACCGAAGGCGACGTTGCCGGTCACGGTGCGGTGGGCGAAGAGATCCGCACGCTGTGCGACCAGGCCGACCCGGCGGCGGTGCGTCGGCACGTCCGTCAGGTCGCGGTCGGCGAGCACGACGCTCCCGTCGCGGGAGCGGAGGAGACCCGCGAGGGTCTCGACGACCGTCGACTTGCCGGCGCCGTTCGGGCCGACCAGGGCGACGCACGCGTCGGGGTCGATGGTCAGGCGGACGTCGACGTCCCGCTCCGGGACGACGACGTGTGCGCGGAGTCCCGCTCCCCCGACCGTCACGTCGTCACCGGACGGCTGCGGACCGTCGTCGTCCCGATCACGACGAGGGCGACGACGACGAGGACGAGGGCGAGGGCGACGGCGGTGTCCGGGTCGACCTCGCGCTGCAGGTAGACCTCGAGCGGGAGGGTCCGCGTGACCCCCTGCAGGCTGCCGGCGAAGGTGAGCGTGGCACCGAACTCGCCGAGCGCCCGCGCGCCGCAGAGCACCAGGCCGGAGGTGACGCCCGGGAGCACGCGCGGCGTCGTGACCGTCAGGAAGGTGCGCGTGGGCCCGGCGCCGAGGGTCGCGGCGACCCGTTCGGCCCGGCCGTCCCCGGTGCGGAGCGACCCCTCGATCGACGAGACGAGGAACGGCATCGCGACGAAGACCTGGGCCATCACCACCGCCGTCGTGGTGAAGGCGATCCGGAGCCCGTGCTCGTCGAGGAACGCGCCGAGCACGCCGAGCCGCCCGAACGCCGCGAGCAGCGCGAGACCGCCGACGACCGGCGGGAGCACGAGCGGCAGCAGGACGAGGGCGCGGAGGACCCCGACCCACCGCGACGTGGAGCGGGCGAACAGCACGGCGAGCGGGTAGCCGAGGACGAACGAGACACCGGTCGCCGCCGCCGCGGTGCCGAGGCTCAGCCCGAGAGCGGTGGTCGACGCGGGCGAGGTCACCAGGGCGACGAAGGACGACCAGTCGACCCGACCGACCATCGCCGCGACGGGCACGACGACGAACAGCCCGCCGACGACCGCCGGGACCGGGAGCCACCACGGTACGGGGGTGCGCTGGTGACGCACGGGCATCCTGTTCTCCGGCTGGCGCATCGTGGTCGTCGTCAGGGAGCGCCGAAGCCGGCGTCCGCGAGCACCGTGCGGCCGTCGTCGGAGCGGACGTACGCGGCGAAGGACGCGGCGAGGCCCGGGTTCGCCGACTCCTCGAGCACGCCGATCGGGTACGTGTTCACGGCCTCCGACGACTCGGCGAACGGGACGCCCTCGACCTTGCCCGCGGAGCCCTCGACGTCGGTGACGTAGACGAGCCCGGCGTCGGCCTGCCCCGACTCCACCTTGCCCAGGACGTCGGTGACCGACTGCTCCTCGCTCACCGGGCGCAGCTGGACACCGGCGGCACGCTCGACCTTCGCCGTCGCCGCGCCGCACGGCACGGGGGCGGCGCAGGTGACGACCTGCAGGTCGGACGCGGCGAGGTCACGGAGGCCCGCGACGTGCTCGGGGTTCCCGGGCGCGACCGCGATCTCGAGGGTGTTCGTGGCGAAGTCGCGGGGCCAGCCGGTCGCCAGGTCGGTCGTCGCGAGCTTCGCCATGTTCGCCTCGTCGGCGGAGGCGAAGACGTCGGCCGGGGCGCCGTTGCGGATCTGCGAGACGAGGTCGCTCGAGCCCGCGAACGAGAACGTGATCGTGGTGCCCGGGTGCTGCTGCTCGTACTCCTTCCCGAGCTCGGTGAAGGTGCGCTGCAGCGAGGCCGCCGCGAAGACCGTGATCGACCCCGACGGAGCCGCACTGCCGGTGGCCGTCCCGCTCGCGGTGGTGCCCGTTGCGGTGGTGCCCGTCGCGCCGCTCGTGGCGGGCTGGGCCGTGCACGCGGCCAGGGTCAGCCCGGCGACGACGATCGCGAGCGCGGAAATGGTGCGCAGGAGCGGCTTCACACGTCGATCCTAGCCGCACGTGCGGTCAGCACGTGGTGTGGAGCCCCTCCTGACGCCAGGCGGTGATCCCGCCGTCGAGCACGGTCACGGGCAGTGCTCCGTCCGGGCGGTCCGCGATGACGCGCCGCGCCCACGCCGTGGCGCGCTTCCCGGACGCGCACACGACGACGAGCTCCGCGTCCGGAGCGGACGCGCCGAGGTCGTCCGGGGTCAACGAGCCCGGGATGACCCCGGTCGCGCGCTCCTCGTCCGTGCGGACGTCGACCAGCACGATGCCGGCGTCGTCGTCCAGCCGCCGGGCCAGCTCGGCGGGGGCGATCCGCGGTGGCTCCGCGAGCGTCGGCGCCGCGGGACGGACCGATCCGGGACCGCGACGCAGCCGGCTCTCGGTCCAGCGCCAGCGCCGGGCGTCGACGGTGAGCACCCGGCCGAGCAGCGGTTCGCCGAGCCCGGCGACGAGCGCGGTGACCTGCGCGGCCATCACCGCCCCGACCGCGCCGCACAGCGCGGGCAGCACCCCGTCGGCGGCGCAGGACCCCTCGTCCGGCAGGGCCTCGGGGTGCAGGTCGTGGAAGTCGACCGGCTCCTCGGCGGCGTCGTGGAAGACGGAGACCTGCCCGTCGTAGCCGAGGGCGGTCCCCCAGACGAACGGCACCCGCGCCGCGGCGCACGCGTCCGACACCGCGCGGGTGACCTCGACGCTGTCCGCTGCATCGACCACGACGTCGTGGTCGGCGACGTGCTCGGGGCGGAACCGCTCGGCCAGCGCGACGACCTCGACGACGGGGTCGACGCCGCGGACCCGCTCGGCGGCGCACTCGGCCTTCGGACGCCCGACGTCGGCCGCGGCGAACAGGGTCTGGCGTGCCAGGTTCGACGTGTCCACGGTGTCGTGGTCGACGATCGTGATGCGGCCGAGCCCGGCACCGGCCAGGTAGGTCAGCACGGGCGCACCGAGGCCCCCGGCGCCGACGACGAGCACGCGGGCGCCGGCGAGCGCGTCGAGCGCGGGCTGTCCGGCGCCGTCGAGGGCAGCGGTGCGCGACGTGGTCCGCCGTCGGGCGGCGAGCGCCGCGGGGTCGGTGGCGGGGACACCCGACTCGGGCGTGGTCACCGCGCGCGCTCCGGCTGGTCCGGCACCTCGACGGTGACCATCGTGGCCTTGACCGAGGCGACCGCGACGGATCCGACCTCGAGCCCGAGGTCGCGGACGGCCTCGGCGGTCATCAGGGACACCACCCGGTTCGGTCCGGCCTGCAGTTCGACCTGGGCGACGACGCCCTCGACGACCAGGTCGGTGACGATGCCGACGAAGCGGTTCCGCGCCGAGCTGCGCACGCCGGAGGGGTCGTCGAGACCGGCGTCACGACCGCGGACGTGGGCGGCGAGGTCGCGTCCCTCGACCACGGTTCGGCCGGCGGCGTCCTCTGATCGGGGCAGCGTGCCGGCGTCGACGAGGCGTCGGACGGTGTCGTCGCTGACGCCGAGGTACCGTGCAGCATCACGGATGCGGAGTGTCGTCATGGTGTCCGTGACCCTACGGCATGGCGAACTCTCACGGAGGGGACACCGGTACGGGGCACCTGCCCAGCCGGTGCCGCTACCGTCGCGTGCGTGACTGCACCCCAGACCGGCACCATCACCGTCCCCGCCTCCGCCGGGGTCGCGCCGGTCCGTACCCGCCTGCGGTCCGCCTCGACGGCCCTGCGCATCGCCGCGGTCCGCACGCCGGAACTCACTGTCGGCGCCCTGGGCGTCCTCAGCGGGGTGCTCTTCTCGTGGGTCCCGTCGCTCTGGTACGACGAGGCCGCGACGGTCACCAGCGCCACGCGCAGCTGGCCGCAGCTGTGGGCCGAGCTCCACAACGTGGACGCGGTGCACGGCATCTACTACGCGCTCATCCACGCCTGGTTCTGGCTCGTGGGGTACACGCCGTTCACCCTGCGCTTCCCGAGCGCGCTCGCGATCGGCGTCACCGCCGGGCTCGTCGTCGCGCTGGGCCGCCGGCTCGGCGGTCGACGACTCGGCATCGTCGCCGGTCTCGCGTTCCTCGCGCTGCCGCGCGTGCAGTGGGCCGCAGGCGAAGGTCGCCCCTACGCCACGGTCACGACGCTCGCGGTCGGCCTGACCCTCGTCGGCATCACGGCCGTCCGCCGGACCCGTTCCGGGGCGTCGACGTCGTCCAGCGTCCGTTGGTGGGTCGCCTACGGCGTGCTCGCCCTGCTGGCGGTCTGCTTCAACGTCTACCTCGCCCTCGCCGTCGTCTCCCACGCCGTCGCCCTGGGCTGGACCTGGCTGGCCGAGCGCCGGTCCCGCACGTGGACCCGGGGCGCAGGAGCCGGTGGCCCGCTCGTGAGCCGGGTGGTCCTCGTGCGGTGGGTGGTCGCGGCAGCAGCGGCCGCACTGCTCGCGTCACCGCTGGTGCTCGAGGTCGTGGACCAGTCCAAGCAGGTCGCGTGGATCTCCGGCATCACCGGCCGCACTCCCGACCAGGTGTTCGCCACCGCGTGGTTCGGCGGCATCAGCGCCTACGCCGCGGTCGCCTGGACGCTCCTCATCCTCGGTACCGTCTCGGCACTCGTCGCCGCGCACCGCCGGGTCCCGAGCGTGCGGGCCCTGCTGCGTGCCCAGGCGGTCCGGATCGCCCTCCCCTTGGCGCTCCTGCCGACGGGTGCGCTCCTCACCGCGACGGCGCTCGGCAAGCACCTGTACTCCCCCAAGTACGCGTCGCTGAGCATGCCGTTCGTCGCGCTCCTCATCGCCCTCGCCGTCACGGCGCTGCGACGCAGGGCGCTCATCGCGGCGCTGCTCGCGGTCTTCCTGGTCATCAGCGTGCCGAGCGCCATCGACGTGAAGACGCCCCGCGCGAAGCAGGACTCGACGTGGGCGAACGCCGCGTCGATCATCGCCGCCGAGCGGGGCGCGAACACCGGCGCCAACGAGGGGGTCGTGTTCGGCAGCGTCTACGGCCATCCGGGCGCCACGGCGGAGATCATCCGCGTCTCGTACCCGTGGGCGTTCACCGGGATGACCGACCTCGGCATCCGGAAGGACGGCGCGGAGACGGGCGTGCTCTGGAACCAGAACGGCGACCTGGCCTCGACGATCCCGTCGCGCCTCGGCGACATCGACACCGTGTGGTTCGTCGGCGGCACCCCGAAGGCCCGGGACATCCAGCCGGAGACGACCGAGGTCCTCGCCGAGCACGGCTTCCACGTCGAGCAGAAGTGGCGCACCGGACGGGTCGTCATCACCGAGTTCGTCCGCGACTGAGCCCCACGGCGCCACGGGAGGCGTCCGACCAGCAGTCCGTGCCGTTCAGTGCACGACGCGGGCGCCGTGCACCGGCCCCGTCGCCCGGACCGCCACGAGCCCGGCGGCACTGAGCTCGACCTGCACCTCGAGCGCGGCATCGCGGTCTGCGACCAGGAACGCCACGGTCGGCCCGCTCCCCGAGACGATGCCGGCGAGCGCACCGGCCTTCTCACCGACCTCGATGGTCGTCGCCAGCCCCGGCTGCAACCGCATCGCGGGCGCCTGCAGGTCGTTGTGCAGGCAGTCCGCCAGCAGGTCCGCATCACCGGCCCGGAGCGCCTGCAGCACGTTCGCCTCGACCACGGGTGTGGTGGGTGCCGGACGGATGTCGGCGCGGTACCGCTCGCGGTGCTCGTCGAGTGCGCGGTAGACCGCCGGGGTGGAGAGTCCGTCGTCGCTGAGTGCGAGGACCCAGTGGAACTCGCCCTTGGCCAGCGCCGGGCTGAGCTCGTCGCCCCGACCCGTCCCCACGGCGGTGCCCCCGGCGAACGCGAACGGCACGTCGGCGCCGAGCCGGGCCGCCAGGCGCAGCAGCTCGTCCCGTCCGAGCGCGGTGCCCCACAGGGTGTCGCAGGCGAGCAGCGTGGCCGCGGCGTCCGCGGATCCCCCGCCCATCCCCCCGGCGACCGGGACCTGCTTCTCGACGGTGAGCCGCACGCCGCCGCGGTACCCGGCGGCCTCGGCCACGAGTCGGGCGGCGCGGATCGCCAGGTTCGAGTCGTCGGTCGGGACCGCGCTCGTGTCGATCGGTCCCGTGAACCGGACCGAGAAGTCGTCGGCGGGTTCCGCGGTGACGTCCTCGTACAGCGACACCGCCTGGTAGGCCGTCGCCACGTCGTGGTAGCCGTCGTCCTGCAGCGCACCGACGGACAGGAACACGTTGATCTTGCCTGGGGCGCGCACCCGCACGCGGGTCGGTGCGGCCAGCGAGGTCATGCCCCCAACCTATCCCGCTGCGGCCGCCGCGAACCCCCGTGCCAGGTCGGCGAGGATGTCGTCCACGTGCTCGAGCCCGATCGACAGGCGGATGAGGCCCTCGCCGACGCCAGCGGCCGCGCGCTGCTCCGGGGTCATCTGCACGTGGGTCGTCGACGCCGGGTGCACGACGAGCGACCGCACGTCACCGAGGTTCGACACGTGGTCGAAGAGCTCGAGCGCGGCGACGAAGCGTCGACCCGCCGCGACCCCACCGGCCAGGTCGAACGCCAGGACGGCCGACGGGCCCTTCGGCACGTAGCGCTGCTGCAGGTGGTGCCACGGCGACGACGGCAGGCCCGCGTAGTGCACGTGCTCGACCTGTGCGTGGTCGTCCAGCCAGGCGGCCACCGCTCCCGCGTTCGCCACGTGCCGGTCCATCCGGAGCGAGAGCGTCTGGATGCCCTGCAGCACGAGGAAGGCGTTGAACGGCGCGATCGCCGGGCCGAGGTCGGCGGACAGCTTCGACCGGGTGCGCTGGATGAACGCGCGGCGGCCGAACTTCTCGGCGAAGGCCGTGCCGGCGAACCCGGACTGCTCGACCGTCGTGAGCTGCGGGTACTTCTCCGCCTGCGCCGCCCAGTCGAAGTTCCCGCTGTCGACGATGACGCCGGCGATCGCGCTGCCGTGGCCGGCGAGGTACTTCGTCGCCGAGTGCACGACGATGTCGGCGCCGTGCTCGATCGGCCGCACGAGGTACGGCGTCGCGATGGTGTTGTCGACGATGAGCGGCACACCGGCCTCGTGTGCGACGCCGGCCACCCCGGCGAAGTCGAGCACGTCACCGCGCGGGTTCGGGATGCTCTCGCCGTAGAACGCCCGCGTCTCCGGGCGGACCGCGGAGCGCCACTCGTCGAGGTCGGTCGGGTCCTGCACGAACGTGAACGAGATCCCGAGGTCGCTCAGGGTCGAGTGGAAGAGCGTGTAGGTCGCCCCGTAGAGCGACGCCGACGAGACGACGTGGGCACCGGCGCGTGCGACGCCGAGCACCGCCAGCGAGGTCGCCGCCTGCCCGGACGCCAGCGCGAGCGCGCCGACACCGCCCTCGAGGTCCGCGACACGTCGCTCGAGCGCCGCCGCCGAGGGGTTGTTCACCCGCGAGTAGGTGTGACCCGGCGCGTCGAGCATGAACCGGGCCGCGGCGTCCTCACCCGAGGGGTAGACGAAGGCAGCGCTCTGCGCGATCGGGGGCACGTTCGCGCCGAAGCCCGGGTCGGCCTTGTAGCCCGCCCGGATCTGTCGCGTCTCGAACGCCCAGTCGTCCTCGACCGCCATCAGGCGACCGGCTCTGCGGGGACCGCCGCGCGCACGAGCGGGATGACCTGCTCGCCGAAGCGCTCCATCTCCTCGGCCTGCGGCGAGAACTGCAGCAGCAGGGTGTCGACGCCGGCGTCCTCGAACTCGCGGATGCGGTCGGCGACCTGCTGCGGCGTCCCGACGAAGCCGGGGCGCAGACCACGGTTCGACACCGAGTAGTCCTCGAGCGACGGGACGTGCTCGAGCTGCGACTTCGAGATGAAGTCCTGGTACGACTCGTAGGCCTTGCCGTGGCGGACGTCGGTGATGCGCGCCAGCTCGGCCTGCGCCTCCTCCTCGGTCTCGCGGACGATCACGTACGCGGCCATGCCGAACGCCTCGAACGGGGCCGCACCCGCGTCCTCACGGCGGCGCTTCATCTCGGCGATCTTCGTGCGGAGCTCGTCCACCGTGCCGCCGTGCGTCAGGTAGGCGTCGGCGAAGCGCGTGATCGAGCTCTTCCCCGCCTCGCTCTCGCCGCCGGCGTAGATGCGCGGGGTGACGCGCGGCTTCGGCTCGAGGTGCGTGTTCTGCACGTCGTAGTACTCCCCCGTGAACGAGAACGGCGTCTCCGACCACAGGCCCTTCAGGATCGCGACGAACTCCTCGGTCCGTGCGTACCGGTCGTCGTGCTCCGAGAAGATGCCGCCGTACTGGCGCGCCTCCTCGGCCCACCAGGCGCTCACCACGTTGAAGGTGAATCGTCCACACGAGATCTCGTCGATCGTCGCCGCCTGCTTCGCGGTCACCGCCGGCAGGTGGTACCCGGGACGCATCGCCGCCATGATCTCGAGCCGCTCGGTGGTCGCCGCCAGGGCCGCCGCCAGCGCCCACGCCTCGAGGCTCGGCGCCGCCGTCCCCTTGATGTCGTTGAGGTTGAGCTCCGGCACGAGCGTCAGGTCGAAGCCGATCCGCTCGGCTCGCTGGGCGAGCCGCTTGACGTAGTCGAAGGTGACGGGCATGTCCTCGTCCTCGACGTTGCGCAGCCAGCCGCCGAAGAGCGGGGTCCAGTATCCGAATCGCACGTGTGGTTCCTCAGGTGGGTCGTGACGGTCTGGAGGCGCGGGGCGGGCCCGCCACGAGCCTCCAGGCCGGTGGGTGGTGTCGTCTCAGGCCGTGGTCGCCGACGCGGCGTACGCCTGCTCGAGGAGCGCGCCGGTGAAGCGCGCGATCGCGCGCGGCCCGGAGACCGGCGCGACCGCCTCGACGGCGGGGTTGTAGTTCGTGTTGGTGTTGACGTCGTAGACGACGGTGCGGCCGTCCGTGGTCTCCATGAACTCGACGCCGGCGACCTGGATGCGCTGGTCGGCGAGGAACCTGCGGAGCTGCTGTACGAGCGGGTGCTCGGCGGTGACCTCGTCGCGGATGCTGAAGGCGGCCGGTGCACCCGGTGCCGCCGTACCGGGCACGTCGCAGACGGCGCCCGCGATCACCTGCGGGACCTCGCACGCGTCGGCCGGGCAGAGTTCGAAGCTGCCGGCGCTCGTGTCGACCCGGACGGCGTAGACGAACTCGCCACCGACGAACTCGGCGCGGGTGATGAACGGCTCGCGGGCGGTCAGGAGCTCCTGGAGCAGCGTGATGCCGTCGACGGGAGCCTCGAACTCGGGGCTGTCGACGTACGCGTCGAACTCGGCGAGGGTGTCGAAGCGGCGGACGCCGAGGCCCTTGCCGCCCTGGTTGTGCTTCGTGATGAACGGCACGTCTGCGCCGCCGGTGAACGTGCGGGCGGCGTCCTGCAGGGCGGACGACCCGAACACCGCGGTGGTGCGGGGCACGTCGAACCCGGCGTCACGGAGCAGCCCGTGCTGGGCGACCTTCGACACCTCGAGCTCGAGGACGTGGCTGCCGTTCACGACCGTCGCGCCGGAGCGCTCGAGCCAGCCGAGCAGCGCGCGGGCGTACTCCTTGCTGTGCTCGTTGCCGCGGGTGTGGCTCGACGCGGACATCCGCGACCAGTAGACGCCGGGAGCGGGGTCGGCGGACAGGTCGATGCTGCCGAGGGCACCGCCGTCGGTGAGCAGGAGTTCCTCGACCGGGACCCCCTCGGCCGCGAAGGCCTCGGCGAAGGGCGGGAACCACTCGGGGTTCTCGTGGATGACGTACACGCGCGGAGTTGTCACCCGGCCACCCTAGGCACGGTGTCCCTGGGGGTGCCAGGTGTGTGACGCGGGGTTGCGCCGCGCGTCCCGTGGCACAGGTCTCGCCCTCGCTCGTTCCTCACCGGTGTGCGAGGGTGGAACGCATGTCCCACCCCGTGCACGAGGAGACCGTCCGGTCCGGTCGGACGATGACGATCATCGGGTGGGCCGTCATCGCCACCGCCGTCGGGATCGCGGCGCTCGTGCTCGCGGCGCCGGCCGGGTGGCAGGACCAGCCACCGACGGCGTCGGACGTCGGTGTCCTGGTGGTCACGCTCGGCCTCACGGTCGCGCTCGGCATCGGCTCGGTGCTGGTGCGGATGACGGTCCGGGTGGACGAGGTCCTCGAGGTCCGGGTGCGTCCCTGGTGGTACCGGCGACGGATCGCTCCCGTGCAGATCACGGCGGCCGAGGTCGTGCACATGACGGGCGGCAACTCCGGCGGCCTCGGCATCCGGCTCGTCCCGGGCGGCACCGCGGTGTTGCTCGACGGTGGTCCCGGGGTGCAGGTCACGATCCGCGGGGCGCGGTCGCTGCGGTTCCGGTGCAACGAGCCGGACGCCGTCGTCGAGGCACTTCGGGCGCGGGGCGCGTCGACGGACTGAGGATCAGCGCCCGACGCGGTCGCTGTCGAACTGCTGCGTCCCGAGGACGCCGAGGAGCTCGAGCTTCTGCGCGTCCTCGCTCCCGGGCGGCGCGGTGAAGAGCAGGAGCGCCTGTGCCTGGTCGTCCGTGTGCAGCACCTGGCAGTCCACGGTGATCCGTCCGAGTTCGGGCTGCACGATCGTCTTGTTGTCCGACCACCGGGTCGCGACCTCGTGCTGATCCCAGATCTCGCGGAAGGCCGGGCTGCGACGCTGCAGTTCGGCGACGAGCTCGGTCGCCCGACGGTCGTTCGGTCCCGCGAGCCCGACGGCGGCACGGAGCGACGCGACCACCACCCGTCCGAGTCGTCCGTGCTGCTCGGGCGCGTACTTCGCCTGCTCGGTCCCGGAGACGAACCAGCGCCACGCCTGGTAACGCTCGTTGCCCGGTAGGTCGACGGAACCGCCGAGCAGCGCACGGGCGAGCCGGTTCTCGACGAGGGTCTCGCCGAGGTGGCTCACGACGATCGCCGGCGTGTCCTCGAGCCGGTCGAGCACCCGCAGGATGGCCGGGTCGACGTGGTCCGCACGGTGCAGCCGGACCGGGGCGGTGTGTCCGGTGAGGTGGAACAGGTGGTCACGTTCGTCGAGGCTGCACCGCAGCGCCCGGGCGATCGCCGCAACCATCTGCTCGGACGGCTGCGGGCCGCGCTGCTGCTCGAGCCGCGTGTAGTAGTCGACGCTCATCCCGGCGAGGGCGGCGACCTCCTCGCGACGGAGTCCCGGTGTCCGCCGACGTGCACCGCTGCCGAGCCCGACGTCCTCGGGGCGCAGGAGCTCGCGGCGACGGCGCAGGAAGTCGGCGAGGGCGGATCGGTCCATGCCCCCATCGTGCCGTCCCGGCGCTCGGCGAGCCAGGGATCGGCGGTCCCCCGATGCACGCGCCCTGGAGCCGCCCCGGTCGCGGGAGCATCGTGGTCGTCATGGACACCACGAACAGCACCGTCTTCATCTCCGGCGCGACGTCGGGCCTCGGACTGGCCCTCGCCCAGCGCCTGCAGTCCGCGGGCAGCACCGTCGTGATCGGCGGTCGCCGCCAGGACCGCCTGGACGCCCTCGCCGCCGAACACGGCTTCGGTACCGTCGTGATCGACGTCGCCGACGCGGACTCGATCGCCACCGCCGCGGCCGACGTCATCGACCGCTACCCCGCACTCGACGCCGTCGTGACGATGTCGGGCATCATGCGGAACGAGGACCTGCGCGACCCCGGGCACATCGATGACGCGCTCGAGACCGTGCAGACGAACCTGGTCGGCACGATCCGCCTGATCGACGCGTTCCTGACGCACCTGCTGACCCGACCTGCGGCCACGCTCATCACGGTGTCGTCCGGTCTGGCGTTCGTGCCGCTCACCGCCACCCCGACCTACAGCGCCACGAAGGCCGGCGTGCACTCCTACACGCAGGCACTGCGGCAGCAGCTCGTCGGCAGCTCGGTGGAGGTGCTCGAGCTCGCGCCGCCGGCGGTGCAGACGGACCTGATGGGTGGGGCGGACTTCGGCGGGATGCCCCTCGACGCGTTCACCGACGAGGTGATGGGTCTGCTCGAGTCCGGTGCCGCACCCGAGATCCTCGTGCAGAACGTGCAGCCGCTGCGCTGGGCCGAGCGTGACGGGACCCACCAGCAGATCCTCGAGGCGATGGCCGGCCGCGGTCACTGAGCCACGTGCATCGGCCGGGATCAGGTCGAGCGGGAGGGACTCTCCCGCTCGACGCGCTCCCGCTGCGTCAGCGGCGACGACGTCGAGCCGGGCCGACGCTCGCGGAGTCGATGAGCAGCTGCAGGGTCGCGGCGTCGACACTGCCGAACGCTGGGTCGACGGTCACCAGGGCTTCCGCCTCCACCGCGATCGCGGTTGCGACCTGGACGGCACCGCTGGCGGTCAGTCCGTGGTCGGCGACGAGCTCCTCGACGTCGTCCGTGACCGCGTCGATGCTCACCCAGTGCACGCGCGTCGACCACTTCACTTCGTTCCATTCGGCGAGCATCTCCGGTTGGCCGATCGAGTGAGCCGACTCGATGAGTTCCAGTTCGGTCAGACCGCTGTAGTAACAGTCAGTCCCGAGGAGGTCGAGACGCTGGAGGAACGCTGCCGCCTCAGGGTGCCCGCTCGCTCTGGTGTCCATCGCACGCCGGAGGAACCACGAGTCGACGACGACGCTGACGGGCGTACCGACGAACTGCTCGTAGGCGGTGATCCCGAACGATCCCGGGTCATGGAGCGACGACATTCGCCGATCAGCCGCGGTCGAGGAGACGAGATGCAGGACTGAAGTCCCTGCGCGAAACGAAGGAGTGCAACGCGCGGTGCAGCCGTGCCCGTCGCTCTTCGGGCGTTCCCTGAGGCACGGGTGTCCGGGCCTTGATCGAATCGATCTCGTCCTTCGAGAACACGTGGCGCTCGCGCGGCGAAGCCGTCATTCCTGCGACCTTGCTGAGGTCGACGTTGTCGGTGCTCATGATGCTCCTTCGAGGTGGTGTCTCGAGGGACGGTAGAGCCAAGCCGAGCCCCGGCAACAGCACTTCGTATGCATGTCAACCGCCAGGAAAGTCCGGCAGCAAGACGGACGGTGGCTCGACCTGCGCTTCGTGTTCCAGCAGCGCGCCGTCAGTCGGCGGCGAGGACCGTCCGTCCGAGCTGCACGAAGTCGTCCGGCGACAGCGCCTCACCCCGGGCGGTCGGGTCGAGACAGGCGTCGGTCAGCAGTTCCGTTGCACGGGCGCTGGAGCCGAGCACACCGGACAGGCTCTGCCGGAGCATCTTGCGGCGCTGCTGGAACGCCCCGTCGACGAGGGCGAAGACCTGCGCCCGCAGGGCATCGTCGCCTGGACGCTCGCGCCGGTCGAAGCCCACGAGCACGCTGTCGACGTTCGGCACCGGCCAGAACACCTGGCGGCTGATCTGCCCGGCCGTCGACCACGACCCGTACCAGGCCGCCTTGACGCTGGGAGCGCCGTAGACCTTGCTCCCGGGCTCCGCCGCGATGCGGTAGCCCACCTCGGCCTGCACCATCACGAGCACCCGCTCGATGGTGGGGAAGGTCGCGAGCAGGTGCAGCAGCACCGGGACGGAGACGTTGTACGGCAGGTTCGCGACGACGTGCGTCGGCTCCTCGGGCAGTTCGTCCGCGGTCACGGCGAGTGCGTCCTGGTGGACGACCTGCAGACGTGCGTCGGGCTGCATGAGCGAGACGGTCGTCGGGAGCTGCGCCGCGAGGCGGCCGTCGATCTCCACGGCAGTGACCGAGGCGCCGGTCTCGGTCAGGCCGAGGGTCAGCGACCCCAGGCCCGGTCCGATCTCGAGCACGCGGGAGTCCGGCGTGACCCGGCCGGCCGAGACGATGCGGCGCACGGTGTTGGCGTCGTGCACGAAGTTCTGGCCGAGCTTCTTCGTCGGGGTGACGTCGAGCTTGGCGGCGAGGTCCCGGATCTCTGCCGGGCCGAGCAGCGCGCCCACGGCTACTGGTCCACCGTGACGGGCTCGGCGTCCCACGCCCCGTAGACGAGCTCGGTCGTCGAGGCGATCTGCGCCGCGAGCATCGACGGGTCGGTGCCGAGGGTCTCGGCCATCGACCGGAGCGTGAGCGGGATGAGGTACGGCGCGTTGGGCCGTCCGCGGTACGGCGTCGGCGTCAGGAAGGGCGCGTCGGTCTCGATCATGACGAGGTGGCGCGGTGCGACCTCGAGGGCGTCACGCAGCGACTGCGCGTTCTTGAAGGTCACGGTGCCGGCGAACGACATGTACCAGCCGCGTTCGGCGCAGAGCCGGGCGAGGTCCGGGCCGCCGGAGAAGCAGTGGAACACGGTCTTCTCGGGAGCGCCGACACGGTCGAGCACCTCGACCACGGCGTCGTGCGCGTCGCGGTCGTGGATCGTCAGCGCGAGGTCGTGCTCCTTCGCGATCCGGATGTGCTCCTCGAACGAACGGACCTGTGCGGCACGGCCGTCCTCACCCGTCCGGAAGAAGTCGAGCCCGGTCTCGCCGATCGCGCGGACCCGGGGCAGCGCCGCGAGCCGTTCGATCCCGGCGAGGTGCTCGTCGAGCAACCCCTGCTCGTCGAGCACGGGTGCCTCGTTCGGGTGCAGCGCGACGGCTGCCAGCACGCGGGGCTCCCGCGCGGCGATCTGCGCGGACCACTCCGACGTGGCCAGGTCGGTGCCGACCTGCACGACGCCGCGGACGCCGACGCTCGACGCGCGGTCGAGGTGCTCGCGGTAGTCGAGCGGACCGTCGCCGCCCTCGCCGACACCGTCGGCGATCTCCATGTGCGTGTGGTTGTCGTACACCGGCACGACGAGCGCCTGCGGCAGCGGCGGGTAGCTCAGGTCGCGCTTCGAGCCGCCGGACGCCCCCTCGCCCCGTGCCCGGACGTGCGAGGCGTCGGCCGCGTCGGTCACGCTGCGCCCTGCTCGGGCTGCTGCTCGATGCGCGGGAACAGGCCGGACCCGAGCGGCGCGACGGTCTCGGCGCCCTGCCACTCCCAGGCGCGGTCGACCCGCTGCTCGGTCACGGAGCCGCCGGCGCCGATCGAGGCCCAGAGCTTCTCGGTCGCCTTCGGCATCACCGGGGACACCAGGACGTTCACGGTGCCGAGACCGCGGAGCGCCGTCGTCAGGACGGTACCGAGGCGCTCACGCTCCGCCTCGTCCTTCGCCAGCGCCCACGGCTCCTGCTCGGTGATGTACCCGTTCAGTGCGTCGACGAGCCCCCACACGGCGGCGATCGCCTCGTGCGGGGCGAACGCCTCGATCGCGGCGTCGGCGCGCTCGGTGACGGACACCGCCAGGGCGTCGATCGCCCGGTCCGAGTCGGTCAGCTCGGCACGCTCGGGGACCGCGCCGTCGAAGTACTTCTGCAGCATGGCGACGAGGCGCGAAGCCAGGTTGCCGAAGCCGTTCGCGAGGTCGGCCGAGTACCGGGCGGAGATGTCCTCCCAGCTGAAGTTGCCGTCCTGCCCGAACGTGATCGCACGGAGGAAGTAGTAGCGGAACGCGTCGGAGCCGAACGTGTCGGTGATCTCCGACGGCGCGATGCCGGTCAGCTTCGACTTGGACATCTTCTCGCCACCGACGAGGAGCCAGCCGTGCCCGAAGACGCGCTCCGGCACCGGGAGCCCTGCGGCCATGAGCATCGCGGGCCAGATCACGGCGTGGAAGCGGGCGATGTCCTTGCCGACGATGTGCACGCTCGGCCAGAGGCGCTGGAAGGCCTCGTCGTCGTCCGACCCGTAGCCGAGCGCCGTGACGTAGTTGAGCAGGGCGTCGAACCACACGTAGAGCACGTGGTCGTGGTCCCAGGGGATCTGGATGCCCCAGTCGAAGCTCGACCGCGAGATCGACAGGTCGCGCAGGCCCTGCTTGACGAAGGAGACGATCTCGTTGCGGACGCTCTCGGGCTGGATGAACTGCGGGTTCGACTCGTACAGGTCGAGCAGGCGCTGCTCGAAGTCGCTCATCCGGAAGAAGTAGTTGCGCTCGGCCAGCACCTCGACCGGGATCGAGTGGATCGCGCAGACCTGCTGCCCCTCGTACGCACCGGTGCCGGGCACCAGGTCGCTCGGCTGCTTGTACTCCTCGCACCCGACGCAGTAGAAGCCCTCGAACTCGCCGGCGTAGATGTAGCCGTCGTCGTACAGCTTCTGCAGGAACGCCGTCACACCGCGCTCGTGGCGCTCGTCGGTGGTGCGGATGAAGTCGTCGTTCGCGACGTCGACCGTGTCGAGCAGCGGCTTCCACGCGTCGGTGACGAGGCGGTCGGCCCACTCCTTCGGGGAGACGTCGTTCGCGCTGGCGGTGCGCAGGATCTTCTGGCCGTGCTCGTCGGTCCCCGTGAGCAGCCAGGTGTCGTCACCCCGCTGGCGGTGCCAGCGCGCCATGAAGTCCGCGGCGACCTCGGTGTAGGCGTGCCCGATGTGGGGCACGTCGTTCACGTAGAAGATCGGCGTGGTGATGCTGAACGAGGACCCGTCGGACATGCGGACCATCCTACGGGCGGGCGGCGGACCGATGACGCGCCCCGCGCGCCACCTGTGGAGAACCGGACCGGAGGACCGGGGTCGGCCCGAGCCGCGCCTCCCGTCCGGCCGTCATCGCGTCTACCGCGCCGCGAGCGCGCCCTCGTACAGGTCGCGCTTCGACAGCCCGGTCGCGTCCGCGACCGCTGCGGCGGCCTCCTTCATGCGCGACCCGGCGGCGACCCGCTCGAGCACGAGCCGGACGCCGTCCTCGATGCTCGTGACGTCGAGCGCGCCGGTGGAGCCCTCGACCACGACGCAGATCTCGCCGCGCACCCCGTCGGCCGCCCACGCGGCGAGCGCGGCGAGCGAGTCGCGCCGGACCTCCTCGTGCAGCTTCGTCAGCTCGCGGCAGACGACCGCGCGGCGGTCGTCGCCGAACCCGGCGGCCATGTCGGTGAGCGTGTCGGCGAGCCGGTGCGGCGACTCGAAGAAGACCATCGTCCGCTGCTCCCCCGCGAGCGACGCGAACAGTCGCCGGCGCTCCCCCGCCTTGCGGGTCGGGAAGCCCTCGAAGCTGAAGCGATCCGTCGGCAGACCGGAGACGGCGAGCGCCGTGAGGACGGCCGACGGTCCGGGCAGGGCCGTGACCGTCACCCCCGCGGCCGCAGCGGCCTCGACCAGGGGGAACCCCGGATCGCTGATCGCCGGCATCCCGGCGTCGGTGAGGACCACGACGTCCTCGTCGCGGGCGAGCTCGACGACCTCGGAGGCCTTCGCACGCTCGTTGTGCTCGTGCAGCGCGATGAGGCGCGGCCGGTTCTCGATGCCGAGCGCGCGCATCAGGTGGATCGCGGTCCGGGTGTCCTCGGCGGCGACCACGCTCGCGTTCGACAGGGTCTCGACGAGCCGGCGCGACGCGTCGCCGAGGTTGCCGATGGGCGTTGCTGCGAGGACGATCACCTCCCCATTGTGGTGCCAGGTCCGCCGTGGCGGCGATCCGTAGGATGCAGGCGATGACCAGCGAGCTGACCGACGACCGCACCGCCCTCGTCGACGGACCGGTCGGCTCCCGCCTCGACGACTGGTGGAGCCGGGTCCTGTCGACGTCGCGTCGCGTCGCGCTCTGGCGGTGGTCGGGACCGATCGCGGTGACCCTCCTGGCAGCCGTGCTCCGACTGGTCGGGCTCGGACACCCGCACTCGCTCGTGTTCGACGAGACGTACTACGTCAAGGACGGCTGGTCGATCGTGCGCCTCGGGTACGAGGGCACCTGGCCGGCGAACCCCTCCGACGACGGCGCCCCGACGACCGACCAGCGCTTCGCGGACGGCGAGACCGACCTGTACTCGCGGGCGGCGGAGTTCATCGCGCACCCGCCGCTCGGCAAGTACCTGATCGGCCTCGGCATGCTGCTGTTCGGCGCCGACAGCTCGTTCGGGTGGCGGTTCACGGTCGCCGTGCTCGGTACCGCGACCGTGTTCCTGACCGCGGTCATCGCCCGGTCGCTGTTCCGCTCGACGGCGATCGGGACGCTCGCCGGCTTCCTGCTCGCGATCGACGGGCAGGCCATCGTGCTGTCGCGCGTCACGCTGCTGGACGGCATCCTGACGTTCTTCGTCGTGCTCGGTGCGGGCGCACTGCTGCTCGACCGGCGGTGGGCGCAGCGGCGGCTCGACGACTGGGTCCGACGGCGGGCGGACGACGGTCGGGACACGCTGTGGGGACCGGTGCTGCTGTGGCGACCGTGGCTCCTCGCGATGGGCGTCGCGCTCGGCCTGGCGTCCGCGACGAAGTGGTCCGGACTGTACTTCCTGGCGTTCTTCGCCCTGTACTCCGTGCTCAGCGACGTGGTGATGCGCCGCCGCGCGGGTGTGACCTTCTGGTCGTCGAGCGCGTTCCTGCAGCAGGCACCGGTGACGTTCCTGCTCACGGTGCCGATCGCCGCCGTGACCTACCTGGCCTCGTGGACGGGGTGGTTCCGGACCTCCGGCGGCTGGGACCGGGACTGGATCGCCTCCGGCGGGGAGCGCTGGACGGGCATGTTGGCTTGGGTGCCGGACTCGTTCCAGAACTGGTGGCACTACCAGTCGGAGATCTACGGCTTCAACATCGGCCTGCACACCCCGCACTCGTACCAGGCGAACCCGCTGCTGTGGCTCGTCATGCAACGACCGACGTCGATGTACTACGTCGGCGCGAACCGCGGTCAGGACGGCTGCTGGGCGGACCGCTGCGGCGAGGCGATCACCGGCATCGCGAACCCGTTCATCTGGTACGCCTCGGTGATCGCGGCGGTCGCCCTGCTCGTGCTCTTCGTGCTGCGGCGCCGGTGGGAGTACGGCTTCGTGCTGATCGGTGTCGCGGGCGGGTACCTGCCGTGGCTGCTGTACACCGACCGAACGGTGTTCCAGTTCTACACGGTGGCGTTCGAGCCGTTCCTCGTGATGGGACTGGCTGCGGCGATCGGGCTCGTCGCCGGGTCACGGACCGATCCGCGGCCGCGACGCACGAGGGCGCTGGTGTGGATCGGGGTGTACCTCGGCGTGGTCGTGCTGGCATCTGCGTACTGGTACCCGATGTGGACCGGGCTGCAGATGCCCTGGGACTTCATCCGGTCGCACTACTGGCTGCCGAGCTGGCTGTAGCCGTCCGGTCCGGACGCGACGGTCCGGTCCGTGTCGGTGCACCACTGTCGGACGGGAGGCGCGGTGCGGCGCCGCCACGCGCCTCCCGTCCGGTGGGCCGTCGCGACGGGATCCGTCAGGGCTGGCCGTGCAGCGCGCGTTCGATGGCGGCGCGGTCGAGCGGCGCGCCGACCATCGGGTCGGTGGTGCCGCCGGGCAGCACGCCCTCGAGCACGACCTCGGCGTAGCGGCGCCAGGCGTCCGGGTCCTGCGCGCGGGTCGTGTCGGCGACGGCGCCGACCATCGTGGTGAGCATCGGGAGGTCGGCGTAGCTGAACCCGGCCCGCACGACCCCGGCGGTGGCGGCACGCTCGATGATCGTCGCGACCTGGCGCTCGAGCCGGTCACGCTCGCTGACGATCGACGGTCGCGCCTTCCCGGCACGCACGATGGCGTCGGCCAGGGCGCGGTCGCGGGCGCGGAACTCGAACACGCCCATCAGGTAGACGCGCAGTGCCTCGCGCGGATCGGTCTCCTGTGCGGCGCGGGCAGCGGCGGCGTTCATCGCCTCGAACTTGGTGGCGAGGAGCGCCTCGATCAGGGCGTCCTTGTCGGCGAACCGGCGGTAGACCGTCCCGACGCCGACACCGGCCTCGTGCGCGATGTCGTTGAGCGTGACCGACAACCCGCGCTCGGCGAAGCACCTGCGGGCGGTCTGCAGGATCAGCTCGCGGTTGCGCGCGGCATCGGCGCGCAGGGGGCGCTCGAGGTCGTGCGCGGTGTCGGTGGTGCTCACGGCATCGACCGTAGTTGAAGATTCTGGGAACAAACGGATGCGGTGCCTCCGTTTCGGTCTACACTCGACACAACCGGATGCACCACATCCGGTTCCCCCTCCTCGCGAAGCGCTCGACGGCGCGTGCTCCGCCACCTCCACCCTTCTCAGAAGGAGGCTGCCGTGACGGCAGAACAGACCGTGCCTGCCCCGACCGGGTCGGTACCCACGACGACCGGCCGCGCTGCCGGCACCACGCCCGGCTCCGGCTCCGACCGCGCCAACCACCGCTGGATCGCGCTGGCGGTCATCGCCCTCGCCCAGCTCATGGTCGTGCTCGACGCGACCATCGTGAACATCGCCCTCCCGTCGGCACAGGCCGACCTCGGCTTCGGCACCGACCAGCGGCAGTGGATCGTCACCGCCTACTCGCTGGCGTTCGGCTCCCTGCTGCTGCTCGGCGGTCGCCTCGGTGACCTGTTCGGCCGGAAGACCACCTTCATCGTCGGCCTGGTCGGGTTCGCCCTGGCCTCGGTGCTCGGCGGCCTCGCGGACTCGTTCGGCCTGCTCGTCGCCGCCCGCGCACTGCAGGGTGTCTTCGGCGCCCTGCTCGCCCCCTCGGCACTCGGCATGCTCACCACGACCTTCCGCGACCCGAAGGAACGCGGCCGGGCCTTCGGCATCTTCGGGTCGATCGCCGGCTCCGGTGCGGCGATCGGTCTGCTGCTCGGCGGCGTGCTCACCGAGTACGCGTCCTGGCGCTGGTGCCTCTACGTGAACGTCGTGTTCGCGGTGCTCGGCGTCGTCGGCGCACTCGTCTTCATGGCGAAGCCGCCGAAGGTCGAGCGTCCCCGCATCGATGTCGCCGGGGTCCTGACGATCACCGCCGGCCTGGTCGGCATCGTCTACGGGTTCTCGAACGCCGAGTCGAACGGCTGGGACGCCCCGCTCACGATCGTCATGCTCGCCGCCGGTGTCCTGCTCGTCGCCGCGTTCGTCGTGATCGAGACGCGCGTCGCGCACCCGCTGCTGCCGCTCCGTGTCGTCCTCGACCGCGACCGCGGTGGTGCCTTCATCGCGATCGGTCTCGTGGCGATCGGCATGTTCGGCATCTTCCTGTTCCTGACCTACTACCTCGAGCAGACCCTCGGCTTCAGCTCGCTGCAGACCGGCCTGGCGTTCCTGCCGATGCCGCTGTCGATCATGGTCTCGGCGACCCAGATCGGCGGTCGCCTGCTCCCCCGCGTCGGCCCGAAGGTCCTGATCTTCGCCGGCGGCCTGGTCGCTGCGACCGGACTCCTGCTGCTGCTCCGCACCCAGGTCGACAGCACCTACGCGGGAACCGTCCTGCCGGCACTGATCGTGATCGGGCTCGGCATGGGCACGATCTTCTCGTCCGCCATGAACACGGCGACGACCGGGGTCGCCCGCGCGGACGCCGGTGTCGCCTCGGCGACGGTGAACACCATGCAGCAGATCGGCGGCTCGATCGGCACGGCCCTGCTCTCGACGATCTTCGCCGACGTCGTGAAGGACAGCCTGTCGGGCCTCTCGGCAGCGCCGACCGAGCTCCAGCAGGCCCAGGCCGTGATCGACGGGTACCACGTGGCCTTCGGCATCTCGGCCGGGGTGCTCGTGCTCGTCGCCCTGGCCGGCGGTCTGCTCATCAACCGGCAGTCGGTGCGGCTCGCGAAGCTCGAGCGCGCGTCGGCGGCAACGACGGGGAGCATCCCGGCCGCGGCGCACTAGCCCGACTGGCCGGCCGCCCGGCTGGCTCGGCTGCGGGCTGCCCGGCTGCCCACGGCTCTGCGACATCCCACGCGTCGATCGACGCGTGGGATGTCGCGTTCGGCGCGGATGCCAGGGCCGCAGCCGAACGAACGGTCGACGCAGGCCGCCCCCGATGCGAGCGGATTCGGCAGCCGCGCGCGCCGGACATCGCCGTTGCGCAGTGTGTCGGACATCCGGGGACTCGTCGGAGGACCGCGTTACCGTGGGCGACATGGCCCCCGTCCTGACCTCGCCGCTCGTGTCGACGCAGTGGCTCGCCGACCACATCGGCGCCGACGAGCTCGTCGTGCTCGACGCGTCGGTGCACACCACGGGGGTCGGTACGGCGATGCAGTGGCAGGCCGCCCGCGATGCGTACGAGCAGCACGGGCACGTACCGGGAGCCCGGTACGCCGACCTGGTCGACGACTTCTCCGCCCCCGACGCCGAGGTGCCCTTCACCCGACCGAGTGCGGAGCGCTTCGAGTCCGCGGCGCGTGCTCTCGGCGTGACCAACGGCTCCACCGTCGTGGTCTACGACGACAGCGTCGGTGAGTGGGCAGCCCGGCTCTGGTGGATCTTCCGCGCGTTCGGCTTCGACGACGTCGCGGTGCTCGACGGCGGCTTCACCAAGTGGCGGGACGAGGGACGGCCCGTCCGCGTCGGACCGCTCCGCGGCGAGGTCGCGCCGTCGTCCGAGGAGTCGTTCCTGGCCGGCGAGGAACGCCCGGTGTGGGCCGACCACGACCGTGTCCTGCGCGCGGTCCGCGGCGACGAGCCGGCGGCAGTGGTCCTCGCGGCTCCCCCGTCCGCGCTCGGTGCCGACCACCCCGGCGTGGTCCCCGGCAGCACGGCGATCACGACGGACGACGTGGTCGACCCCGACACGAACACCCTGCGCCGCGGTGCCGCGCTCGCCGAGGTGTTCGCGCCGGTGCTCGACGCCGACGAGATCGTGACGTACTGCGGCGTCGGCAGTGCGGCGTGCGTCGACGCGCTCGCCCTGACCGTGCTCGGACACGACCAGGTGAAGGTCTACGACGGTTCGCTCGCCGAGTGGTGGCGCCTCGAGCCGGAGCTGGTCGCGTCCTGACACCCGTGCCGCCGGACGCCGGGGAGCGTCGCGGCACTAGCGTTGGCGCATGAGCACCAGACGCGCGGTCGTCCTCGGCGGTACCGGCGGCATCGGATCGGCGGTGGTCCGGGACCTCCTCGACGTCTCCGGCCGGGGCGGCGACGACTGGCAGGTCGACGTCGTCGCTCGTCGCGGCGGTGCGGCCGCCGATGCCCTGACCGCAGCCGGCGCCTCCTTCGTCGCCGGTGACCGACGCGACACGACCGTGCTCCGCGACCTCCTGCGCCCCGGTGCCGACCTGCTCGTCGACACCGTCGGGGTCACCCGCGACGACGCCCTGCAGCTGCGCCCGTTCCTCGACGACGTCGGTTCGACCGTGTTCGTGTCGTCGAAGGCGGTGTACGTCGACGACCAGGGGCGACATGCGAACGCCGTCGACAAGCCGGTCTTCGGCGGACCGGTCACCGAACTGCAGCCCACCGTCGTCGCCGGGGACGGCGACCCGACCTCGCGAGACGGTTACGGCGCCGCGAAGGTCGCCGCCGAACAGGTCCTGCTCGACCACGGCGCCCCGGTCACCGTGCTCCGTCCGTCGAAGGTGTACGGCGTCGGCATCGGCCGCCCGCGCGAGTGGTTCGTGGTCCGCCGCGCCCTCGACGGTCGGGAGCGCATCCTGCTCGCGGACCACGGCCGCGGTGTCGACCACACGACGGCCGCGAGCGGGATCGCGTCCCTCGTGCGTCTGGTCGCCGACGCTCCCGATCGCCGCATCCTCAACGTGGCCGACGAGACCGCGCCCGACGTCCTCGAGATCGTGCGCACCCTGGCCGGGCTCGTCGACCACCGCTTCGACGAGGTCCTGCTCGACCAGGACGCCCCCGCCTTCGTCGGGACGACCCCGTGGAGCTCGCCGTCGCCGTTCGTCCTCGACACGACTGCGGCGCGGGCGCTCGGCTGGCAGCCCCCGCGGTACGCCGACGCGGTCCGGCCCGAGGTCGACTGGCTGCTCGAGACCGCACACGCCGTGCCGGCCGGCGGTGACGTCCCCTGGGCGGAGGACCCGTTCTGGGACCGCATGTTCGACTACGGCCCCGAGGACGCCGCCCTGGCGCTGCTCTCCCTCGGCAGGGACTGACGCCGTGCAGCGGTCCGAGGTGCTCTTCGTCGGCGGCCGCTCCGGCGTCGGCAAGAGCACCGCGGCTGAGGCCCTGCACGACCTGCTCGTCGCGGCGGACGTGGCGCACGCCGTGATCGAGGGCGACCTCCTGGACCTCGCGCACCCGGCTCCGCACGTCGCCCACCCGGAGGTGCGGCTCGCCGAGCGGAACCTGCGGTCGATGTGGGCGGGGTACCGGGAGCTCGGACACCATCGACTCGTGTTCACCAACACGGTCTCGGTGCTCGAGCACGAGCGGCTCGCCGCCGCGATGGGCGACGACCCGCTGGTCACCGCGGTCCTGCTCCGCGCATCCGACGACACCACCGCCGGGCGACTGGCCCGCCGCGCCGGCGGTCCGGTCCCGCAGGCGCAGCTCGCCCACAGCACGGCGACGGCCGGGAGGCTCGACTCGGCCGTCGCGGACACGGTCGCCCGGGTGGACACCGACGGCCGCACCCCGGAGCAGGTCGCCCGTCGGCTCGGGGCGCTCACCGGCTGGCTCCCGGACCGACCGAGCCGGTGACCTCTGCACACGAGGACGCCCCCGCCGACCGTGTGGTCGAAGGGGGCGTCCCGGTTCGTGCTGGTCGGATCAGGCCGAGTGCGCCCGACGTCGAGCCATGACCACCATGAGGGCCGTACCGATGAGGGCGAGCAGCCCAGCGGCGATGCCGGCGGGTGCCAGGTCCGCACCGGTGAAGGCGAGCTGACCGTTCGGTGTCGTGGCGACAGAAGCCGTGCCGGCCCCACCTGAGCCAGCGGCCGGGGTGGTACCGACCGGGGCGACGGCCGCGGTCACGGTGAACTCGACCGGGTCGGACGGGTCGGACACGACCGGCTCGCCGTCGGCGTCGACCACCGGCTCACCGTCGGCGTCGAGCAGGAAGCCCTGCGCGACGGCGGTGTAGTCCCCGGGCTCGACGGCGAGCGTGACGCTCCAGGTGCCGTCCGCCCCGACGACGATCGGGTCCGTCGGATCGGCGGGCTCTGCGGCAGCGCGGGCGTTCAGCTGGTCGGTCGGGACCGCGACGAGCAGGATGTTGCTGCCCGGCGTGCCCGTGCCCTCGAACGTGACGTCCGGGCCGGTGACCGTCGCGCCGTCCTTCGGTGCGGTGATGACCGGCTTGTCGAGCACCGGGGTCGTGGGCGCGGTCTCGACCGCGGGCAGCGAGAACGCGACGGTGACGTCACCCGTGCCGACGCCGCCGGTGACCTGGGTCAGGCGGACGGACTGGGCGGTGGCGGCGTCGTCCGCGAAGGGCACGTCGACCGACCAGCGGTCGTCGTCACCGACGGTGGCCTGGACGAACGGGAAGTCGCCGGTGAGCGAGACGCGCGACCCGGCGGTGCCGGTGCCCGAGAACGTGACCGTCCGGCTGGCGGTGGTCGAACCGTCCTGCGGCGTCTCGACCACGAGGGTCTGCGTCGCCGGCAGGTTGACGTTCACCGTGACGCTGCCACGACCGGCAGCGCCGACGATCTGGTTGACCGTGATCGACTGCGCGCGGTCCACGTTCTCCGGGAAGGTGACGTTGCCGGTCCAGTTGCCGTCGGCGCCGACCAGGATGCCCGTCACGGGCGAGCCAGCGGACGGCACGAGCGCGATGTTCGCGGTCGGGATGCCCGTGCCGGACACCGTGACGGTTCGCGACGCGAGGTACTGCCCCTCGGTGGGGCTCGTGACCGTCAGCTGCGCGGGCGCCGCCGGCAGGGTGAAGGCCACGGTCTTCGGCTCGTCGAAGCCGCTCAGGCCGACGATGCCGTCGACGAAGGCAGTCTGCTGGACCGGGGCGTCGTCGGCGTACTCGTGGTCGACCGACCACGCACCGTTCGCGGGGACGTTCGTCCGGGCGATGACCGCGCCGGCCTGGTCGTCCTCGCGGATGATGATCGTCGAACCGGCGACGGCCGTACCCGAGAACGTCACGTCCCGGGTCGGGGTCGTCTGACCGGCGGTCGGCGAGGTCACCACGAGCTCGCCCGGAGCGGCGCTGGCGGATGATGCGGAGAGGAGTGCGCCTCCGAGCGCGAGTGAGACCACGGCTGGTACGGCCAGCAGTGTCCTCCATGACGTCTTCGTCACTGGGGTCCGTTCGTTCGGGCAGCCGTCACCAGGGAAGCGGCCACGCGGGAGGTGTCGCCAGGGAATTGAACGACTCCTCAACTCTATGCAGCTGCGAGGATTCCTGTACAGATTGCGATGCATCATCCGCCTCGCGCACTCCGAGCCGTCGTCCGCGTGCTCAGCGGCGTCCGAGCACGCTGGGGGCATGAACGACAACCGGCTCGGAACCGCGGTCAGCCCGTACCTGCGCCTGCACGCCGACAACCCGGTGGACTGGCGCGAGTGGGGGCCGGAGGCCTTCGCCGAGGCACGGGAGCGCGACGTGCCCGTGCTCGTCTCGGTCGGGTACGCCACGTGCCACTGGTGCCACGTCATGGCGCGGGAGAGCTTCTCGGACCCGGAGATCGGCGCGCTGCTCCGTCGGGACTTCGTCGCGGTCAAGGTGGACCGCGAGGAGCGTCCGGACGTCGACGCCAGCCTGATGGCCTCCGCGAGCGCGTTCACGCAGCAGCTCGGGTGGCCGCTGACCGCGTTCGCGACGCCCGAGGGGCGGGTGTTCTTCGCGGGGACCTACTACCCGCCGGCCCAGGTCGGTCAGGTCGGTTCGTTCCGGCAGGTCCTGGCGGCGGTGCTCGACGCGTGGACCCAGCGGCGGCACGAGGTGGACGCGAACGCGGGTGCGATCGCCGCGGCGATCGCGCAGGGGGCGACGGCCGACGCTGCCGCGCGCGGGTCGGGGGTGGACGCCGCCGCGCAGGGTGGCGAGCCGTCCGACGGAACCGCACCGGGCCTCCCGTCCGTCGACGCGATCCGTGCCGTGACCGCGCAGCTCGTCTCGGCCGAGGACACCACGTACGGGGGCTTCGGCGGCGCGCCGAAGTTCCCGAGTGCGCCGCTCCTCGAGTTCCTCGGTGACGTCGCAGCCGACGGCGACGACGTCGCACGAGGGCTGCTCGGCCGCGGTCTCGACGCGATCCGCACGACCGAGCTGACGGACGCCGACGGGGGTGTGTTCCGGTACGCGACCAAGCGCGACTGGAGCGTCCCGCACTACGAGCGGATGCTCTACGACAACGCGGGACTGCTCGCGGTCGCCGGCCCGGAGCAGGCCCGGGGCATCGCCGACTTCCTCCGGGACACGCTCCGGCGGCCGGACGGTGCGTTCGTCGCGGCGCAGGACAGCGAGTCGACCATCGACGGACGACGCGTCGAGGGCGACTGGTACCGGCTGCCGCTCGACGAGCGTGGCCGGTTCGACCCGCCACCGCTCGACGACCAGGTGTTGACGGGGTGGAACGGCCTCGCGATCCGGGGCCTCGCCATCGCCGGGGCGCGGTACGGCGACGACGAGATGCTCGATCTCGCCCGCGGCGCTGCCGACGCGGTCCTCGCCGCCCACGTCCGTGACGGGCACGTCGTCGTCCGGTCGAGCACCGCGCACGGCACGTCGTCCGCGCCGCCGACGATCGAGGACGTCGGGCTGCTCGCCGAGGGGCTGCTCGAACTCGCGCTCGTCACCGGCGCGGTCCGGTACGCCGAGACGGCGCGGTCGCTCGTCGACGACGGCGTCGCAGGGCGGTTCGACACCGACCCGGTCCTCCGTGCCGCCGGTACGGCCACCGGCGAGCAGCCGCAGACGGCACTGCGGTCCGGCACGGTGGCGCTGGCGGGGGCGGCTGCGACGCTGGGTGCACTCACCGGCGACCGGTCGCTCCGTGACGCCGCGACCCGGCTCGTCGCCGACCGTGCGCACACCGGGACGGAACGGCCCCTGGGCCACGCGGACGCCCTCGGGGTCGCCCTCGCCCTCCAGCGACCGTCGTGCGAGGTCGTTGTCGTGTCCGAGGTCGACGACCCGATGCGGCGGACCGCCCGCGCCGCCCGTCGCCCCGGCACGGTGGTGGCGACCGTGACCGCGGACCAGGCGCGGGCATGGGCCGACGCCGGGTTCTCGCTGTTCGAGGGGCGGGACGGATCGGCGCCGGCCGCGTACGTCTGCCACGACCACGTCTGCGCGCTGCCGGCGAGGGACGTCGCTGCGCTCTCCGACCAGCTGCGCTGACGCCTGCCCCGCCCGGACCGCTATCCTGGAATGCTCATGTCTGCCACGCCCGTCATCACGTACCCGCCCGAACTGCCGGTGTCGCAGCGGCGGGACGACATCGCCGCCGCGATCCGCGACCACCAGGTCGTCATCGTCGCCGGCGCCACGGGCTCGGGCAAGACGACGCAGCTGCCGAAGATCTGCCTCGAACTCGGCCGCGAGTCGATCGGGCACACCCAGCCGCGCAGGATCGCCGCGCGGACCATCGCCGAGCGCGTGTCCGAGGAGCTCGGCGGCGAACTCGGCGACCTCGTCGGCTACCAGGTGCGCTTCACCGACAAGGTGAGTGCGAACACCCGGATCAAGCTGATGACCGACGGGATCCTGCTCAACGAGATCCACTTCGACCGCGACCTGAAGCGCTACGACACGATCATCATCGACGAGGCGCACGAGCGCTCCCTGACGATCGACTTCCTGCTCGGGTACCTCAAGCGGCTGCTGCCCCGGCGACCCGACCTCAAGGTGATCATCACGAGCGCGACGATCGACCCGGAGTCGTTCTCGCAGCACTTCGGCGACGCACCGATCATCGAGGTGTCCGGCCGCACCTACCCGGTCGAGATCCGGTACCGACCGCTCGTTGCCGACGACGGCACCGACGCGGACGACGGCGACGACACCGACCCGCGGACCGACGACAGCGGCAGCCGCGGCGGTGCGAGCGCGGACGACCGTGACGTGCTCCAGGGCATCACCGACGCCCTCGACGAACTCGCGCGCGAGGACCCGGGCGACGTCCTCGTGTTCCTGTCCGGCGAGAACGAGATCCGCGATGCGCAGGAGGCGATCGAGGGCAAGCGGTACCCGGGCACCGAGGTCCTGCCCCTGTACGGACGCCTGTCCGCGGCCGACCAGCACCGGGTGTTCGAGCGCCGGACCACGCCGGGCATCCGTCGCCGCGTCGTCCTCGCCACCAACGTGGCGGAGACGTCCCTGACCGTGCCGGGCATCAAGTACGTGATCGACACCGGCACGGCGCGCATCTCCCGGTACTCGCCACGGGCGAAGGTGCAGCGGCTCCCGATCGAGGCGATCAGTCAGGCGAGCGCGAACCAGCGTTCCGGCCGCGCGGGACGCACGAGCGCGGGCATCGCGATCCGGCTCTACTCCGAGGACGACTTCGCGCGCCGCCCGGAGTTCACCGACCCCGAGATCCTGCGGACGAACCTGGCGGCGGTCATCCTGCAGATGATCTCCCTCGGCTTCGGCGACATCGAGCGCTTCCCGTTCCTCCAGCCGCCGGACTCCCGCGGTGTGAAGGACGGCCTCGACCTGCTCCGCGAACTCCGCGCGGTCGACGGTGACGGTCGGATCACCAAGGCCGGGCGGCAGCTCACCCGGCTGCCGATCGACCCCCGACTCGGGCGCATGGTGCTCGAGGCAGGCCGCCAGGGCGTCGGACGCGAGGTCATCGCCATCGTCAGCGCCCTGAGCATCCAGGACCCGCGCGAGCGCCCGCTCGAGAAGCGCGCGCACGCCGACCAGCTGCACGCGCGCTTCGCCGACCCGACGAGCGACTTCCTCACCCTGCTCAACCTCTGGAACCACATCGAGGACAAGCAGGACGAGCTGTCGTCGAGCGCGTTCCGGCGCCTGTGCAAGGCCGAGTTCCTCAACCACCTGCGCATCCGCGAGTGGCAGGACCTGTACCGCCAGCTGTCCCGCGCCGCGAAGCAGGTCGACGTCCGGGTCGGGCAGTCCCGATCCGAGGACGGCGATGCCGTGCACCGGTCACTGCTCGCAGGGCTCCTCAGCCAGATCGGGCTGCGCGACAAGGAGAAGCGCGACTACCTCGGAGCACGCAACGTGCGCTTCGTGGTGTTCCCGGGCAGCGTCCTGGCGAAGAAGCAGCCCGACGCCGTGATGGCCGCCGAGCTCGTCGAGACGAGCCGGCTCTTCGCCCGCACAGTCGGGCGGATCGACCCGGCCTGGGTCGAGCCGCTCGCCGGGGACCTGCTCAAGCGCACCTACGGCGAGCCCCACTGGGAGAAGAAGCAGGGCGCGGTCGTGGCCTACGAGCGCGTCACCCTGTTCGGCGTCCCGATCGTCCAGCGCCGCCGCGTGCAGTACAAGCGCGTCGACCCGGAGCACTCGCGTGAGCTGTTCATCCGGCACGCCCTGGTCGAGGGTGAGTGGGACGCACAGCAGGCCTTCGACCGGGCGAACCGGAAGCTCCGCCGCGAGCTGGAGCAGCTCGAGGAGCGCACCCGCCGCCGCGACATCCTGTTCGACGACGAGCGCGTGTACGAGTTCTACGACGCCAGGATCCCCGCCGACGTCGCCACGACGCGCGACTTCGAGGGTTGGTGGCGCACGACCCGTCGCGAGCAGCCCGACCTGCTCACGATGCGCCGGCAGGACCTGCTGGACGAGGACGCAGCCGAGGCCGCGCAGGACGAACAGGAGTACCCGACGCAGTGGCGCTCCGGCGACCAGCGCCTGGCGATCAAGTACCGCTTCGAGCCGGGCGCGCAGGACGACGGCGTCAGCGTGCAGGTGCCGCTGGCACTGCTCCCCCGCATGCGCGAGGAGGGCTTCGACTGGCAGGTCCGCGGTCTGCGCAAGGAGCTCGTCACCGCCCTCATCAAGTCGCTGCCGAAGCAGATCCGGAAGAACGTCGTCCCGGCCGCCGACTGGGCCGAGAAGATCGTCGCCGAGCTGCCCGACGACGCGCCGACCGAACCGACCGAGTCCTTCCGCGCGACCCTCGCGGCGGCGATCCAGCGGATGACGTACGTCCCGGTGGCCGAGGGCGACTTCGACCTGTCGCGGGTGCCCGCGCACCTGCTGCCCACCTGGGCGGTCGTCGACGAGCGCGGCCGCCGGGTCGAGTCCGGCAAGGACCTCGCGGCCCTGCAGACGAAGCTGAAGGACCGGACCCAGCGGAGCGTCGCCTCCGCCACGGCGAGGGCAGCGGCCCGGCCGGGAGGCGCGGCGCGCGTCGCCGGGGCGTCCTCCGGCACGCAGGTGGAACGGTCCGGTCTCACCGCCTGGCCGTCCGACGACCTGCCGCAGGTCCTCGACACGAAGCAGGCCGGTGGCGTGATCCGGGCGTACCCGTCCCTGGTCGAGGAGGGCGACGGCCCGAAGGCGACCGTCGGCGTCCGACTCCTGGCGACCCCCGGCGACCGCGCGGTGAGCATGCCCGCCGGCGTCCGTCGGCTCGTCATGCACGCGGTGCCCTCGCCGGTGTCGTACGTGCAGTCGCACCTCACCGCGCAGGAGAAGCTCGCGCTCGCGGCGAGCCCCTACCCCTCGACCGCGGCGCTGTTCGACGACGTTCTGGCCGCCGTCGTGGACGCCGGCATCCGTCGCGCGCACCCGGACGGCCTCGTGTTCACGAAGGCGGAGTTCGAGGCCGTGCGGGACGCCGTGTCGGCCACCGTCGTCGACACCATGTTCACCGCGGTGTCCGAGGTCGCCGCGGTCCTGACGGCGCAGCGCGCGGCCGACAAGGCGATGAAGCAAGCCAACTCGATGGCCCTGCTACCCGCGCTCACGGACATGCGGCAGCAGGTGGAGCGCCTGGTCTTCCCGGGCTTCGTCGCCGTCGCCGGACTCGACCGACTCCGGCGGATCCGGGTGTACCTGCAGGGGGTCGAGGCCCGCGTGCAGAAGCTCCTGCAGAACCCGGGGCGCGATGCGACGTGGATGCGCGAGGTCACCGTCGCGACCGACCGCTACACCGACGCCGGGGGGACCTTCCCGCCGTCCACCGGCTCGCACCCCGAGCTGGTGCACGCCCGGTGGATGCTCGAGGAGTTCCGCCTCAGCCTGTTCGCCCAGGAGCTCGGGACCGCCGAGACGGTCTCGCTGCAGCGCATCACGAAGACCCTGGCCGCCGCCCGCTGACCTGGCTCAGTCGACGTCGGCGACCGGGCCGGCGTCGGCGACCGGGCCGACGTCGGTAGCAAGCCCCTCGACGACGGTGACGTTCGGCAGCGCCGCCAGGGTGCGACCGGGCAGGAACACCTTCGCCCCGCGGAGCCCTGCGCCGACCACGACCTCGGGGGCGTCGAGCACCCGCGCGTCGACGAACACCGGCCAGTCCGCGGGGAGCCCGATCGGTGTGATCCCGCCGTACTCCATCCCGGTCAGGGCGACCGCGTCGTCCATGGGCGCGAAGCTGGCCTTGCGCACGTCGAGCAGTTTCTTGACGACCCGGTTGACGTCGAGCTTCGTCGACGCGAGCACCACGCAGGCGGCGTGGCGGACGTCGTCGCCGCGCTTCCCCGCGACGACGATGCAGTTCGCGCCGCCCTCGAGCGGGTACCCGTAGGCCTCGGAGAACGCCGCGGTGTCGGCGAGGTCCGGGTCGATCGGCGCCGCCTGGATCGTCGACAGGACGTCGCTCGGCAGTGCGACGAGCGCCTGGGCGACGGGGATCGCGAGGAACCCGGTGGCGACGAGGGCGGGGGAACGGTCGAGCGTCGGCATGCCCCGAGCCTAGGGAGCACCCGACGAGCGGACGGTCAGCAGACCCGACGAGCCGACGAGCCGACGATCGGACCAGCAGGCGGAGCGGTCAGGCGCGCTCGTGGATCGATCGGGCTCCCGGCACGGGCGGCGCCGGGTCGTCCGAGGCCTCCGGGTCGTCCGCCCGCGCCCACTTCACGGTCCACCGGACGAGCGGCTGCACGCGGTCCCACGCGGCGGTGATGTCGTCGAGCGAGCTGTCCAGCGGCAGGTGCACCAGCGCCGCGTAGTGCTGCATCCGGAGCAGGTCGATCCGCGGGTGGTCGGCGTCGTACCCGCGCGGAGCGGTCTTCAGCGGCGGCCCGGCGAGCTCGTACCCGGCGTCCGTCAGCTCGTCGAGCTCACGCTGCAGTGCCGCAGCCGCCTGCGGGTGCTCGTCGATGGTGGTTCGACCCGCCTGCAGCTGTGCGCGCGACGGTTCGTAGAGCCCGCCCCCGACCTGCAGCCCCTCGGCTCCGGCGCTGAGGTACATGCCGCCCGCAGTCAGCCCGGTGTCCTCGCGGTAGGGCCGCTTGTCCGGCGTGAACCGCAGGTCGCGGTGCTGGCGCAGCACCCGGCCCGGGCCGTACCGCCGCTCGGCCTCGTGCAGGAGCGCCTCCATCGGGTCGCGGACGTTGCGTTCCCAGTCGTCACGGTGCTCCTCGAACCAGGACTTCTCGTTGTGCGCGGCGAGCCCGCGGAAGAACGTCGCGAGCGCTGGTGAGAACGGCGTCGAAGGCATGCACCAGTGAACCGCCGCCCGATGCACGCTCGTCGGCAGTCCGGGGGACGAGACTGTGCGGGTGACCCGTCTCCGACCGATCGACCTCGACCGCTGGCCGCGCGCCGAGCACTTCGCGCACTACCGGCGGGAGCCCTGCGCCTGGGAGATGACCGTCGACGTCGACGTCACGGCCTTCGTGGACGCCGCACGAGTCGCGGGCGCGAAGACGTACCCGTCGCAGATCTGGGTGCTCGCGACGGTCGTCAACCGGCACGACGAGTTCCGCATGCAGCTCACCGAGGACGGCCGTCCCGCGGTGTGGGACGTGGTCCACCCGACCTTCACGGTCTTCCACCCCGACACCGAGACCTTCTCGGTGCTCGTCGTCGAGTACGACCCCGACGCCCGGGCGTTCCACGACGCCGTGGTCGCGACGACCGAGCGGTACCGCGACGACCACCGCATGTTCCCGCAGGGCACCGGGCGCACCGACCTGTTCGACGTCTCGACGCTCCCCCGGACGTCCTTCACCGGCTTCGCGCTGCACCTCACCGGCGCCGAGGACCACCTGGCGCCGGTGATCACGCTCGGGCGGTACCGACAGGTGGACGGGCGGACCGTGATGCCGATGGCGCTCCGCATCAACCACGCGGCGGTGGACGGCTTCCACGCCTCGCGCTTCGTCACCGAGGTCGAGGAGCTGTTCGCCGACCCGGCCTGGCTCGGCTGACCGCCGACACACCGCGCCGCGCCGCCGGGGCCCCGTCCCCCGGACGCACACCCCACGGGCACCGGCCCGGAGCACCGTGGCCGGCATGCACGACGACGAACTCACCGCCCTCGCGGTCTCCCGCGCCCTCGACAACGTCCACGACGGCGGCAAGCCCTTCGCCTGCCTGATCGTCCGCGACGGCGAGGTCGTGGTCGAGGCCGTCAACCACGTCGCCCAGACCGGCGACCCGACCGCGCACGCCGAGATCCGCGCGATCCGCGCCGCCGCGGAGCAGGGCGTCACCGACCTGAGCGGCTACGACGTGTTCGTCACCGCGTACCCCTGCCCGATGTGCCTCGGTGCGCTGTACTACGCCCAGCCCGACCGCGTGGTCTTCGCCGCGACGCGGGAGCAGGAGGGCGAGCACTACGAGGACGGCAACCGCCTGATGACGCTCGCGACCTTCTACGACGAGTACGCCAAGCCGGTCGAGGAGCGCGCCCTGCCCACGGAGCAGGGCACGGTCGAGGACCCGACGGCCCCGTTCCGCGAGTGGACCGCCCGCCACCCGTCCTGACCCCGGCGGGACGACCACCGGACAGGAGGATCGTGGCGGGCCCCGCCACGATCCTCCCGTCCGGCTCCGCTCCCGGTCACCGCCGCCACCCGGACCTGAGGCGTTCCGCATCGACACCGGCGCCGCGACGGACCAGGCTGGGACCGTGACCGACGACCGTCCCGCCCGTTCCTTCGGATCCGCCGTCGACGCCTACGAACGCGGTCGGCCCGGCTACCCGGACGCCGTGGCGGCGGCCCTGGTGCCGGACCGCACACCGCTCGTGGTGGACGTCGGGGCGGGGACCGGGAAGTTCACCAGGACCCTGCTCGGCCGGGCGGACGAGGTGGTGGCGGTGGAACCGGACCCGGCCATGCGGTCGCGGCTGGTCGATCTGCTGCCGACGGTGCGTGCGCTCGACGGCACGGGCGAGGCGATCCCGCTGCCGGACGGCTCGGCGGACGTCGTGACGTTCGCGCAGTCCTGGCACTGGGTCGACCGGGACGCCGGCGCCGCCGAGGTCGCACGGGTGCTGCGCCCGGGCGGGACCCTCGGACTCGTCTGGAACGTCCGCGACGAGACCCGGCCGTGGGCCGCGCGCGTCGGCATGATCGTGGCGCAGCCGGAGGCGCGCACCGTGCAGCAGGAGCAGCCGCTGGTCGGAGCGCCGTTCGGCGCCGGGGTGCACGACACGGTGCGGTGGACCCACGAGCAGGACCGCGACGCGTTCCTCGACATGATCGCCTCGCGGAGCTCCGTCATCCTCATGCCCGAGGACGAGCGGCGGGCGGTGCTCGACGCGGTCCGGCAGGTGCTCGACGAGGACCCCGAGACGGCCGGGTGCCCGACGATCCCCGTCGACTACGTCGCACACGTGCACCGGTACGTCCGACCCTGACGACCCCGGAGCCGACGAGCCGGCGTCAGGGTGCCGGTGTCAGCCGGTAGAGGACCTGCGGGCGACCACGACGGCCGTACCGGTGGGCGAGGTCGATCGCTCCCGTCGCGACGAGGTGGTCGAGGTACCGGCGAGCGGTGGCTCGTGAGGTGCCGGTGGCCGCCGCGACCTCGTCCGCCGAGCGGGCGTCGACGGGGTCGAGCGCCGCCACGACCCGTTCGAGCGTCGTGGCGCTGACGCCCTTCGGCAACCCGTGCTGTGCGCCGGTCGGCGCGGGACCGGTCGGTCGGACCACCCGGACCGACCCCGTGGAGAGCAGCCGGTCGACGTCGCCCTGCCCCATCGGCACGTCACGCTGCGCCCCGTCGCGCAAGCGGCGCTCCGCGGCGTACGCACGGAGCCGGTCCTGCAGCGCGTCGCGGTCGAACGGCTTCAGCAGGTAGCCGACCGGGTGCGCGGCGAGCGCCTGCCGCACCGTGACCTGGTCGCGGGACGAGCTGACGACGAGCACGTCGGTGTCCTCGACGCCCGCCACGTGCATCCGGTGCAGCACCTCGACGCCGCTGATGTCGGGCAGCCGCATGTCGAGCAGCACGAGGTCGACCCCGTGCTCGACGGCGGCGAGCGCGGCGCCGCCGGAGGGGACGGCCCCGACGACCGTGAACCCCTCGGTCGCGGCGACCCAGCGCGTGTGCAGTGCCCGGGCTCCCGCGTCGTCGTCGACCACGAGCACGCGAAGTGGCCCGGCCGGACCCGACGTCACGGGGCGACCGCCATCTCGACGTCGAGCCGTGCCCCACCGAGCGTGGCCGAGCGACCGACCAGGACCGATCCCCCGCGCTCGGTGGCCGTCCGCCGCACGACCGCCAGGCCGATGCCCCGTCCGAGTCCGGTCCCGTCGGGCTTGGACGACCACCCGCGGGTCAGCACGCGGTGTGCGTCGGCCGGGTCGATCCCGGGCCCGTCGTCCTCGACCGTGACCGTGACCGTGCCGTCCCGGGTCACGATGGTGCAGCGCACCGTGGTCGCCCCGGCCTCGGCGGCGTTCCGGCAGAGGTTGGCGACGACGAGCAGCACCTCGTCGTCGAGCACGGCGTCGTCGGCGATCCGCAGGTCGAGCGCGGTCCCGGAGACGGCGAGCTCGGAGCGCACCGCAGCGACCGACGCCGTCGCGACGGCACCGCGCCGCGGCGACCCGGCACCGCCGCCGCTGGTCAACCCGGGCGCCACGGCGTCGATGTAGGCCATCGCGTCCTCGTCGTCGCCCTGCTCGACGAGCCCGCGCACGACGTGCAGGCGTGTGCCGAACTCGTGCGCCTGCTCGCGCAGCGCGTCGGTGGTCCACCGGACCTGGCGGCTCTCCGCGTCGACCGCGTCGGCGCGGCGCAGCCGACGGGCGATCACGAGCGACAGGAGCACGCTCGCCAGGGTCGCCGCGACGAGGGCGCCGGTACTCCACGGCAGCAGGGTGCCGAGCGCACGGGCACGGTCGGCCGCGATCGTCGACTCGAGCACACCGACCGCGACGACGCCGACGACCCGGCCCTCGGCGTCGACGATCGGCACCTTCGCGCGGAGCGTCGCCCCGGACGGGCCGGTCTCGGTGCCGACGAACCGCTCCCCGGCGAGCACGGGCGCGATGGTGGTCTCGACGACCTCGCCACGCTCGGCCGGGTCCGGGTGGGTGATCCGCACGCCGTCGTCGTCGGTGACGACCACGTAGGAGACGCCGGACGCGCCCTCGACGAGCGATGCGATCGGCTGCAGCGCCGCCGTGGCCGGCGCGAGGGCGTCGGCGTCGGCGAGGGATCCGGGAGCGCCCGCGTCGACGACCGACACCACCGCGTCCCGCACCTCCGGCAGCTCGGCCAGGCTCGACGCGACCCCGGACACCTGCTCGACGACGGACGTCCGGATGCTGCGTTCCTGCACGGCGGCGGCGACCCCCGTCGTGACCCCGGTGGCGGCGAGCACGATGAGGCTCGGCAGTGCGAGCACCGCGATGCGGCCGAGCCCGCCGACGTGCACCCTCGTCACCGTGGCGTCCTCCTTCGGCCGCGACGCCGTGAGCGTCAATGAGCACATCTCCGCCTCCGGATGCTCGTCCGGTCGGCGGCTGCCATCGTACTTCTCGACCTGCGGCACGACGACGTGCGCAGGAGGGAGCCATCCATGACAGAGCAGTCAGTGCCCGAGCGATCAGAGCCCGAGCAGTCAGCGACGGGGACACCGGCCGGACCACGTGCCCGTCGCTCGGTCGTCCGCGGGGCCGGTGCGGCCGTCGCCGCGGTGTCCATCGCGGTCGCCGCCTTCGGATCGATCACGTCGGCAGCAGCCGGGGGCGATCCCACCAGGTCCGTGACCCTCGTCGCGCCCGCCGCAGCGGGTGGTGGCTGGGACGGCGTCGCCCGGTCGATGCAGCAGGCGCAGCGCGCGAACGGCATCGTGAACTCGGTCCAGGTCGTGAACATGCCCGGCGCCGGCGGCACGATCGCGCTCGGCAACGTCGCCCGGCTCGCGGGGCAGACCGACACACTGCTCGTCGGCGGGACGGGACTGCTCGCGGCGGAGATCCAGTTCGGGTCCGCGGTCACCCACGACGACATCACGCCGCTCGCGGTCACCGTCGAGGAGTACGACGTCATCGTCGTGCCCGCGGACTCGCCCTACGAGACGCTCGACGACCTGGTCGCTGCGTGGCGTGAGCGTCCCGGCTCGGTGCCGTGGACGGGTGGCGGGTCGTTCGACCAGCTCGTCGTCACCGACCTCGCCGTCTCGGCGGGCATCGACCCCACCGAGACGAACTACATCCCCTCGGACGGCGGCGGCGAGGCGATCCAGGCGCTGCTCAACGGCACGGCCGCCGCAGCGTCGGGCGGCTACCCGGACAACATCGACCAGATCGAGTCCGGCCGGCTGCGGGCCCTCGCGCTCGTCGCCGCGGACCCGGTCGAGGGCATCGACATCCCCACGGCCGTCGAGCAGGGCCACGACGTCACCCTGACGAACTGGCGCATGATCGCCGCGCCGGGAGGACTCGACGACGAGCAGCGGACACAGCTCACCGACATCGTGCTCGACACGCTCGAGACCCCCGAGTGGGCGGATGCCATGGAGCGGTACCACTGGACCGAGCGGATCATCACCGGCGAGGACCTCGACGCGTTCATCGACGAGGAACGCGAGCGGATCCAGGGACTGTACGAGGAGCTGGGCCGATGAGCCGTCCGAGCAACCCCACGTCGTCGTCCGCGGTCGTCGGGCAGCGGCTCACGCTGCGGGCCGACCCCGGTCGCGTCGCCGCGGTCGCGAAGGAGCTGACCACCCCGGCGCTCTTCACCGCCTTCGCGGTCTACCTCGTCGTCGGCATCGTGACGATGGAGGTCCCGGCCGGTACCGCGTTCCCCGGGCCCGCGGTCTTCCCCGGGCTCGTCGCCGCGGCACTCCTGCTGCTGGCCGCCCTGCTGGTCGTGCGGTCCGTCCGGACCGCGCGCGGGCGGCGAGCCGCGGCGGTCGGTGCACTGCCGGAGCCCGGCGTCGACACCGTGGAGGCCGTCCACACCGTCGACGGCACCGGCACCGGCACCGGCACCGAGACCCCGCGCGCCGTCCGCGTCGACTGGCGTTCCCTGGCCTGGGTCGTCCTCTCCTTCGCCGGCTTCGCGCTGCTGCTCGGCGTGCTCGGGTGGATCGTCGGTGCCGGGCTACTCTTCCTCGGCGTCGCGAAGGGGCTCGGCGCCCCGGGCTGGCTGCGTCCGCTCGTCGTCGGGCTGACCGTGAGCGCGATCAGCTACATCGCCTTCGACATGCTGCTCGACCTGTCGCTGCCCTCGGGCATCGTCGGATGGGAGTTCTGACGTGGACGTCCTCGGTCTCCTCGGTGACGGCTTCGCCGGCGCCCTGACCCCCGCCAACCTGCTCTGGGTCGTCGTCGGGTGCCTGCTCGGTACCGCGGTCGGCGTCCTCCCCGGCCTCGGCTCGTCGATGGCCGTGGCACTGCTGCTGCCCGTGACGTTCTCGCTCGACCCGACGGCGGCGTTCATCATGTTCGCCGGCGTCTACTTCGGCGGGCTCTTCGGCGACTCGACGATGGGCATCCTGATGAACACGCCGGGGCAGGCCTCGGCGATCGCCTCGACGTTCGAGGGCCACAGGATGGCGTTGAACGGACGAGCGGCCCAGGCGCTCGCGACCGCCGCGATCGGGGCGTTCGTCGGCGGGATGATCGCGTCGGTCCTGGTCGTCTTCCTCGCGCCGGCCCTCGCGACGTTCTCGTCGAGCTTCGGGCCGGCGGAGTTCTTCGCCCTCGCGCTCTTCGCGTTCGTCACGACGTCGTCGGTGGTCACCGACGACGCCCTGAAGGGCCTCGGATCGCTCTGCCTCGGGCTCGGCATCGCGGTGATCGGGGTCGACGGCATCTCCGGCGCACCGCGCTTCACCATGGGCGTCCCGGAGCTGTTCGACGGCATCTCGCTCGTCACGGTGACGGTCGCGGTCCTGGCGCTCGGCGAGGTCATCTACGTCGCCTGCCTCGCCCGGCACCTGAAGGACGGCCGGATGGTGCAGGCGACCGGCCGCCCGTGGCTGTCGAAGAAGGAACTCCGGGAGGCCACGCCCGCGTGGCTGCGCGGCACGGCGATCGGGCTGCCCTTCGGCGTCGTCCCCGCCGGCGGGTCGGAGATCCCGACCTTCCTGGCCTTCGGGCTCGAGAAGCGACTCGACGCACGCCGCAAGGACCCGCAGTTCGGCAAGGGGGCCATCCGCGGCCTCGCAGCGCCCGAGGCGGCGGGCAACTCGACGACCGGCATGGCGATGGGCGCGCTGCTCTCCCTCGGCCTGCCCGTGTCGGCGACCGCGGCGATCATGCTCGCCGCGTTCCGCCAGTACGGCCTGCAGCCGGGGCCGCTGCTGTTCGACCGGTCCCCCGACCTGGTGTGGGCGCTGCTCGCCTCGTTCTTCATCGCGATGGTCGTGCTGCTCGTCATCAACCTGCCGTTCGCGATGCTCTGGGCGAAGCTGCTGCGCATCCCGCGGGCGTACCTGTACGCGGGCATCGCGGTCTTCTGCGGACTCGGGATCTACGCGACGAGCGGTTCGGTGTTCGACCTGCTCATGCTGCTCGGCATCGGGCTCGTCGGGTTCCTCATGCGGGCGCTCGACGTGCCGCTCGCGCCGCTCATCATCGGCATGGTGCTCGGTCCGTTGGCCGAGACGAGCCTGCGGGACGCGGCACTGAGTGCCGACGGCGACTTCTCGGTCCTGGTGGCCGGACCGATCCCGATCGTGCTGTACGCCGTGCTGGCGGTCGTGGTCGCGGCCACCGTCACGGGTCGGGTCCGGGCACGGCGGGCGGCGCGGCGCGAGTTGGTCGACGCGTAGTCGGGTCGGACCGGGCACCGCGACGGACGGGAGGCGCGTGGCGGCGCCGCACCGCGCCTCCCGTCCGGTACCGGGTCGGGTCGGGAGGTACGCGCCGGGCGAGCACCGCGCCTCCCGTCCGCAACGCGGCGCGCTACGCTCGACCCGTGCGCGCGACCGTGCGGGACGTGGCGGCCCTCGCCGGGGTCTCCCCGAAGACCGTCTCCAACGTGGTCAACGGCGGCGTGCCCGTCCGGCCGGCGACCCGTGAGCGCGTCGAGCGTGCGGTGGCGGAGCTCGGCTACGTACCCAACCTGTCCGCCCGCGGACTCCGCAACGGGCGCTCCGGCGCGATCGCGCTGACGCTGCCGGAACTCGGCAACGCGTACTCCGCGGAGCTCGCGCAGTGGTTCGTGGAGCTCGCGCGCGAGCGGGGCTGGACGGTGCAGCTCGACCAGACGGGCAACGATGCCGAGCGTGAGCGCGAGCTCGTCTCGCGGGCCCGCGCGCACCTGGTGGACGGCCTGGTGCTCAACCCGGTGTCGCTCAGCGCGAGCGTCCTGGCCGAGACCGAGGGGCTGCCGCCGACCGTCGTCATCGGTGAGGTGGAGCCCGAGCGGGTCGACCAGGTGCACGTCGACAGCCGCCGCGCCGCCCGGGAGGTCACGACCCACCTGCTCGACCGCGGGCACCGCCGGATCGCCGTCGTCGGAGCGGCCCGGGCCTCCGACGCCACGGCGACGAGCGAGCTCCGCGACCAGGGCCACGCGGATGCACTCGGTGCGGTCGGCCTCGAGGTCGACCCCTCCCTGCGCGTGCCACTGCCCGCGTGGACGACGAGCGCAGCCGCGTCGGGCTTCGCGGGATGGCTCGACACGCACCCGCTGCCGGACGCCGTGTTCGCGTACACGGACTCGATCGCGTTCGGCGTGCTGCACGTCCTGGCGGCCCGCGGTGTCCGCGTGCCGGAGCAGGTGAGCGTCGTCGGGTTCGACGACGTGGACGCGGCAGCCTTCGCGATCCCGGCACTCACGACGGTGTCGTTCGACCGGCGGGCCTTCGCGACGGCGGCACTCGACCTGCTGACCCGGCGCATCGCCGACCCGTCCGCTCCGCCGGAGACCGTCGTCGTACCGCACCGCATCGTCGAGCGCGCGAGCGTCTCCGACCGCTGACCGCTGACCACTGACCGCTGACCGGCCACCCGGTCCCGCACGCGTACGGTGCGCCGCATGAGCGCCGACGACCCCGCGATGCCCGTGCTGACCGCGACCGTCCTGCAGTCCCCCGACCCGGTGCGCCTCGCACGGTTCTGGGGCGCCCTGACCGGGTGGACCGCGCACGAGGACGGCCCGACGTGGCTGCGGGTCCGCCCGGCCGACGGCGGCGTCGGGCTCTCGGTGCAGTACGACGACGCCTACCAGGCACCGATCTGGCCGCCGGTCCCGGGCACGCAGGGCATGCAGCTGCACCTCGACCTGCAGGTGGAGGACCTCGGCGCAGCGACCGCCCGGGCGCTGGAACTCGGTGCGACCGAGGCGGCGTTCCAGCCGCAGGACGACGTGCGGGTGCTCCTCGACCCCGACGGGCACCCGTTCTGCCTGTTCCTGCCCGGCGCCTGACCGCACCCGGCGGCGCGGCAACGCGCGGCGCGAGGTGCTTCCGCACAACCGGAAGCCCGTCGCGCCACGCGTTCACGCAGTTCGACGTGCTTCCGGTTGTGCGAGCGCGCGAGCGCACGCGCCGCGCTCGTGCGCACGCGCCGCGCGCCAGCGCGCGCCACCCGCGAGCTCAGCCCGCGGCGGGTCCCGCGGAAGCACCCGCCGCGTCGAGCACGACCTCGCGGGTCTGCTGCGCACCGAGGATCCGGAAGTGCCCGCCGACGGACACCCGCACGTTCGTGGCCCCGGCGAGCTCGCTGCCGCCCGGGATCAGCGTGTCGAACACCCCGTACACGGACGTGATCCTGGCGTTCACCGCGAGGTCCCGCCCGAGCGCCGCGAGCACCGGGTCCGCCGCGCGGAAGGCCCGCAGGTGCGGCACGGGCGCCAGCCGCGCGTAGACCGACCCGCCGAACGGGGTCGACACCGCCACCATCCGATCGATGCGCTCCCCCTCGGGCAGCGTCATCGCGTACTTGCCGATCAGCCCGCCCTTGCTGTGCGCCACGACCAGCACACCGCGCAGGTCCTGTTCCTCGAGGTACGCCAGGACCTCGCGGGCCGACTCCGGCACGGGCCGCAGGTTGTGACGCAGGACGGGCAGCACGTGCACCGGGTGCCCCGCGTCGTGCAGCGCGTCCATCAGCGGCCGCATGAAGTGCCAGGTCTCGTAGACGCCGGGCACGACGACGACCGGCTGGCCGTCGCCGGTCCGGTAGTCCTCGGCGGTCGTCGGTCCGGTGCTCCGCAGCTGCCACCGGGCGGCGTACCACCAGTCGAGCACGGCCCACCAGGCACGGCGCAGCAGCGGCACACGGCCTGGAGGCACGGCCGCCGTTCCCGCCGCCGCCGGCGTCCCCGGGGTGGTCGGGTCGCTCACCGCGCCGGCCCTGTCGTCGGGCCGTCGGTCGCCGAGTGCTCGCCGACCGTGTCCTCCGTCGTCTGCACGCGGCGGAACTCGTCGACCAGGGCAGCGAACGCTCCGGGCTGCCGGTCCTGCACGTGGTGTCCACCCGGCAGCTCGACCAGGGCGCCACGACGTGCCGCGGTCGCGAGCGCCGCGGCCCAGTCACGTCGCCCGATGGGGTCCTGGTCCCCGCGCACGACGAGCACCGGCTGCACGAGTCCCGGGACGGTGTCCTCGAGCCGGTACCGGAGCATCGGCCGCAGCTGCCGGACGTACTGCCGCAGGCTCCGCAGGTAGTCCGTGAGCACGACGAGGTTCATCCGCGGGTCCTCGACGAGGCTGTCGCGTCCGAGGTCCGTCGCCTGCTGCAGCAGCGTCCGCCGCGCCGGGTCCACGACGGGACCGATCAGGACGACCGCGGTCACCGCATCCGGGTGCCGTCGGGCGGCCTCGGTGACGACCTGCGTGCCCATCGACTGGCCGACGAGCACGAGGTCGCCGGCGCCGCGCGACCGGACGGCTGCGACCACGAGGTCACCGAGCTCCTGCAGGTCGAGCGCCCGACCGGCCGGGGGCAGACCGCCGAAGCCCGGCAGGTCGACGGCCACGGTCCGGTAGGTGCGGGCGATGTGGCGCTGCGTCCGCTCGAAGGAGCGGGACGACATCCCGATGCCGTGCACGAGGACGACCGTCGGCGTGAGGGTGTCGTGCAGCCGTCCCGCCGGCGCGAGCGTCCGGAGCCGCACGGGCAGCCCGCCGACCTCGAAGGACTCCACCCGTGCACCCACGGTGCGAACCTACCCGGCGGTTCCCAGCGCGGTACCAGCCCGGTCGGCGGGCACCTCTCGACGCCGGGTCGACGCGGCCCTAGGCTCCGCAGCATGCGCAAGGTGACCTCAGGGCTGTTCGCATCGGTCGACGGTGTGGTGCAGGACCCGTACGAGTACCAGTACGACTCGTTCGACGCCGAGCTCGGCACCGCCATGACGGCGTGGATGGAGCGGACCGAGACGGTGCTGCTCGGCAAGCAGAGCTACCTGGAGTGGTCCGAGTGGTGGCCCCAGCACGAGGACGACCCCTTCGGCCGGTGGATCAACCCGATCGAGAAGCACGTCGCCTCTACCACCCTCGGCGACGACCTGACGTGGCAGAACGCCCACCGGATCCAGGGCGACGTCGACGAGTTCGTCCGCGAGCTCAAGGCCGGTGACGGCGACATCGCGGTCACGGGCAGCGTCACCCTGGTGCGGCACCTGCTCTTCGCCGGCCTCCTCGACGAGCTCCAGCTCATGGTGCACCCGGCGATCGCCGGCGCCGGGCGGAGGCTCTTCGAGCCGACCGACCCGCCCACCCGCCTGCGCCTCGTGCAGAGCGTGGTGACCAGCAGGGGGAACGTGCTGAGCACCTACGCGCCGTTCGACGCCTGACGGCGGCGGGACGGGCCTCCCGTCCGGGTCCTGCGGGACCGCTCCATCGGCAGCCGGACGGGCAGGTGGACGGACCGGACCCGAGACCGGCGTACCCTTCTGGGTGGCCGTCGACCGCACCACCCTGGAGAACACCATGTCCGAGGACACCCGCCCGCACGTCGTCATCGTCGGGGGTGGTTTCGCGGGGATCGCCGCCATGCGCGAGCTCGCGGACGCTCCGGTCCGGGTGACCCTGGTCGACCGGCACGTCTACAACATGTTCCAGCCCCTCATGTACCAGGTCGCCACCGGCGGCCTCAACGCGGGCGACGTCACCTACTTCCTGCGGAGCCTGCGGGCGAAGCAGTCGAACGCCGACTTCCGGCACGGGCTGCTCACCGGCATCGACACCGAGCACCGGATCGCCGAGATGTCCGACGGCGAGCACCTGCACTACGACTGGCTGATCCTGGCGAACGGCGTCAACACGAGCTACTTCGGCACGCCCGGTGCGTACGAGTACGCGTACTCGATGTACTCCCGATCGCAGGCCCTCCGGATCCGCGACGAGCTGTTCACCCGCCTCGAGCAGGCCGCCGCGCAGCAGGGCCCTGACGAGATCCGCGTCGTGATCGTCGGCGGCGGCGCGACCGGCGTGGAGATGGCCGGAGCCCTCGCCGAGCTCCGCGACCAGGCCCTCGTCGGGGCGTACCCGGAGATCGAGCGCGGCAACATCTCGATCACGCTCGTGCACCGCAGCGGGGAGCTCCTCAAGCCGTTCGCCCCGCGCCTGCGCCGGTACGCGGCCAAGGTGCTCCGGAAGCGCGGGGTGGTGCTCCGGCTCAACACCGGCGTCGCCGAGGTCAAGGAGGACGGGGTCGTCACCGCCTCTGGCGAGTTCATCCCCGCGTCGCAGGTCATCTGGGCCACCGGGGTCGCGGCGCACAAGGAGGTCTCGGGCTGGGGCATGCCGCAGACCCACGGCGGCCGCATCCAGGTGAACGACGACCTGAGCGTCAAGGGCGTGGAGCGGATCTTCTCGGCCGGCGACATCGCGGCGCAGGACGACGCCCTCGCGCAGCTCGCCCAGCCCGCGCTGCAGGGCGGCAAGCACGTCGCCCGACAGGTGAAGCGGCTCCTCGAGGGCAGGTCCACAGAGCGGTTCAAGTACTTCGACAAGGGCACGATGGCGACCATCGGGACGAACGCCGCGGTGGCGCAGCTGCGCGGCGGCATCACGATGGTCGGCCCCGTGGCCTGGGCGGCATGGGTCGCGGTGCACATCGCCTCGCTGCTCGGCAACGGGAACCGGCTGTCGACGCTGTCGCACTTCTTCGTCCGCTACCTGTGGTTCATGCGGAAGCGTTCGATCCCGATCGTCGGCGACGTCCGGCCCGTGCGCCCGAACGGCGACCGCGAGCCGGAGCCCTGGCAGATGCAGAAGGCCGAGTAGCGCCGGACGCCGCGGGCGCGCCGCTGCTCAGCGCGCGGCGACGTGCGCGTACGCCCCGGCGGCGATGTCCTCGAGCAGGGTCGGCCCGGTCGGCTCCCACCCGAGGAGCTCCTGCGTCGCGGTCGACGACGCCGACATCTCCGCGCCGAAGAACCCGCCGATGAACCCGAAGTGCGCAGCGGCGTCCGCGGGGTCGACGCTGGTGACCGGCAGCCCGAGCGCGTCCCCGATCGCCGCGGCGATGTCCCGCGTGGGGATCCCCTGCTCGGCGACGGCGTGCAACCGGGAACCGGCCGGAGCCTGCTCGAGCCCGAGCCGCACCATCCGGGCGGCGTCCGTGACGTGCACGGCCGCCCATCGGTTGCTGCCGTCGCCGACGTAGCCGGACACCCCGCGCTCGAGTGCGACCCCCACCAGGTACGCGACGAAGCCGTGGTCCCCGACACCGTGGGTGGTCGGGCTGAACCGCGCGGCGATCGAGCGAACCCCCTGGTCGACGAAGTCGAACGCCCGGTTCTCGCTGCCACCGCGCGGGCTGTCCACGCCCGTGAACGGCGAGGGGTCGTGCTCCTCCGCCGGACGACCCGGTGCCAGGGCGGCGACCCCGGAGGCCACGACGAACGGCCGGTCGGTGCCCACGAGCGCGGTCGCGAGGGTCTCGACGGCGGCACGCTCGGTGGCGTTCGTCGTCGCCTGGTCGGACCAGTCGTGCTTGTTCGCGAGGTGCAGGACGCCCTCGGCGTCAGCCGCGCCCCGGGCGAGCACCGCGAGGTCGTCGAGGTCGCTGCGCACGACGGTGACGCCCTTGGCCGCGAGCGCCGTCGCCGATGCGTCGGAGCGGGCGAGACCGGTGACGTCGTGTCCGGCGGCGAGCAGGTCGTCGACGGTGTGGGAGCCGATCCAGCCGGATGCCCCGGTGACGAAGACGTGCATGTGCGTTCCTTCCGCAGGGCCCACGACCCGATGTCATGGACTGACATCACCGTAGCACTCGATGTCAGCGACTGTCATCAGTAGGATCGTCCCATGGCGCGATGGCGATCCGGCACCCGGGAACGACTGCAGGCGACCGCGCTGCAGCTCTTCGCCGAGCACGGGTACGACGAGACGACCGTCGCCGAGATCGCCGCGGCCGCCGAGGTCACCGAGCGCACCTTCTTCCGGCACTTCGCCGACAAGCGCGAGGTCCTGTTCGCCGGCCAGGACGACTTCTCCGGCATGTTCACCGGCCCGGTCGCCGACGCTCCCGACGACACCCCGGCGTTCTCGCTCGTGCGTCGGTCGCTCGACTCCGCGGCGGCGTTCTTCCCCCGCGACCGGCGCGACTGGTCGCGGGGACGGCAGCGGGTCATCGACGCCGTCCCGGCCCTGGGTGAGCGGGAGCTCGGCAAGCTCGCGACCCTGAAGGTCCACCTGGGCGACGCACTGCGCGCACACGGGATCGACGAACCGGCGGCCACGATCGCCGCGGAGACGGCGGTCACGGTGTTCCACCTGTCCTTCGCGCAGTGGATCGCCGACGGCGAGGACCGCGACTTCGCCGCGATCGTGCACGAGCGTCTCGACGCCCTGACGCGGGTCGTGCACCCCGGTTCTTGAGCATCCTCTTACCCGAGCAGGGCAAGCTCGTCGTCAACCGTTCGACCGATCCTCGCAGGGAGGAACCGTGGCGACGAACACTCTCGCGCCCGAGCACGCCCGGACGACCGACCAGAGCACCACGGTCGGCCGACGGTCCGGTGCTGCCCCGGCGCCGCCGCCGCCCCCGCTGACCCGCCGGGCTCCGGCCCTCGACGGGCTGCGCACGATCGCCATCGCCATGGTGATCCTGTACCACCTGCACGTGCCGCAGTTCGAGGGCGGCTTCGTCGGTGTCACCGTGTTCTTCGCCCTGTCCGGGTTCCTCATCACGACGCTCCTGCTCGGCGAGCACCGGAAGACCGGGCGGATCCGCCTCGGGAACTTCTGGCTGAAGCGCCTGCTCCGGCTCTACCCGGCACTCGTCGCCCTCGTCGTGGTCGGTCTGCTGCTCTGGAACTGGGTCGGCGACTACAAGGGCGCGTCGTTCGGCCCCGGCGAGGCGGCGTTCATCGCGCTGACCTACACGGGCAACCTGTTCCGCTCCTTCTGGGACACCACGCAGGGCGTCTTCGCGCACACGTGGTCCCTGTCGATGGAGGAGCAGTTCTACCTGGTCTGGCCGCCCGTCCTGGTGCTGCTCTTCCTGGTCCGCGCCCGCCGTCGGTGGCTGATCGCCGGACTCGGCACGGTCATCGTGGCGTGCTCGGTCGTCGCCGGCCTGGTCTACGCGAAGCCGAACAGCGGCGCGACCCCCGACGTCTACTTCTCCCCCGTCCTCGGGGTCGTCCCACTGGCGACGGGCTGCCTGCTCGCCCTGTTGCTCGACGACGAGCGCATCCGCACCTGGGCCGCGGGCATCGCCGGGCACGTCGCGACGTGGACCGGCATCCTCCTGCTCGCCGGGGTCATGCTCTGGATCGGCGACGACTGGGCCCAGCACGCGTGGACGTTCAGCGTGGTGCTGCCGCTCACGGGCGTCGTCTCCGCGGTGCTCATGGGCGGGCTGGTGTCCGTGCGGTCGCCGCTGTCGGTCGCGCTCGCCTGGTCGCCCGTCTCGTGGTTCGGCCGTCGCGTGTCGTACGCCGCGTACCTCTGGCACCCGCTCGTCATCGCGCTCCTCGACCCCTTCGCCGTCGGACCGTGGGGCAAGGTGCTCATGATCGCCGTCGCCGTCATCGTGGCGATCGGCGCCGCCTACGCCGTCGAGGTCCCCGTCGAGAAGGCGCAGAAGCGCTTCCGCGAGGCACGCCGGGTCGCCGCGGAGGACCGCGCCGAGCGCGCTCGCGTCACCTCCTGACGACCGCACCCCGCGTCCGGTGCCGCGACCGACCGTCGGACGGGAGGCGCGCAGCACGGCCGCCACGCGCCTCCCGTCCGACGGTGCCTGGGTGAGGGCGTCGTGACCGTTCCGTAGGCTCGCCGGCGTGACCACGGAACGCGTCGACGTGCTCGTCGTCGGCGGCGGACCCGTCGGCCTGTTCGCCGCCGCGCTCCTCGAGCGGAGGGGCGTCACGGTCGCGGTCTGGGAGCGACGCGACAGCGACCCGACCGGCTCTCGGGCGATCGGGATCCACCCGCCGTCGCTCGACGCCTTCGCCGCGATCGGTCTCGACACCGCGGTCCTCGCCGAGGCGACGCTCGTCCGCACGGGCGTGGCCAGGAGCCGTGGTCGGGTGCTGGGCACGCTGTCGTTCGAGCGGGCGTCGCCGACCCACCCCTACGTCGCCACCCTCGACCAGCACCGGACCGAGACCCTGCTGCGCGGCCGGCTCGCGCCCGGGGTGCTGCGGACGGGAACGACGGTGACCGGCCTCTCCCGCCGGCACGGGCACGTCGTGGCGCACGGCGTCGGGGCCGACGGTTCCGCGGTCGCCGTCGAGGCAGCCTTCGTCATCGGGGCGGACGGCGCGCGGAGCGCGGTGCGCGACCTGCTCGGCATCGCGACCTCGGGGCGGGACTACCGCGACCGGTACGTGATGGGTGACTTCGCCGACCCGGAGCCCGGGACGGCCCGGTCGTCGGCGTTGGTCGACGTCGGGCCGGACGGCGTCGTCGAATCGTTCCCGCTCCCCGGAGGTCGGCGGCGGTACGTCGCCCTCGTACCGGAGGACGTCGCGCCCGCGGCCGCCGGCGGCACCCCGGATCCGGGGACCGCGGCACGGCTGGCCGCGATCGTCGCGGAGCGGACGGGTGCCGTACCAGACCCCTCGACCTGCACGATGACGAGCGGGTTCCGCGTCCGCCGCCGTGCGGCCGCGCGGGTCGGCGTCGGTCGCGTGGTGCTCGTCGGCGACGCCGCCCACGAGATCAGCCCCATCGGCGGTCAGGGCATGAACCTCGGGTGGCTCGACGCCGCTGCGCTCGCGCCACTGCTGGCAGAGGCGGTCCGGTCGGGCACGTCCGGTCCGTGGCAGCAGTCCGCGAACGCGTACGCCGTCGGTCGGCAGGCTGCGGCGCGACGAGCCGCGCGACAGGCGGAGCTGAACATGGCGCTCGGGCGGCCGACCGGTGCGCTCGGGTCGGTGGGGCCGGTGGGTTCGCTCGGGTCGTTCGGGCGCGAGGCGCTGCTCCGGACGGTGCTGGCGCTGCCCACGGCGCACGGCCTGGCGGGCGTGTACGCGATGCGGTGGGCCTGAGCAGGGCTGGTGTTCCTGCGGCTGCTGTTGCGGCCGGTGCCGGCGCCCGGGCTGTTGCCGACGCTCGGGCTGTTGCCGGCGCTCGGGCTGTTGCCGGCGCTCGGGCTGCTGGTGCTCGTCAGGCGACCAGTCGTGCGCCGGCTACGCCGAGTTCGACGACGAGCACGAGCGACGACGCGATGACGAGGCGGAACAGCGCCCGTGTGGGACGACCGGCGAACACGAGTCGGATCCCGACCACCGCGAACACGACCACCACGAGGGCACCGACGACCGCGAGCACGACCGCTGCGGCGCTCCCCCCGCCGTCGCCGCCGCCGAGCTGGCCGCCGAGCACCAGCGCGGCCGCGACCACGAGCGACCCGAACGCCAACGTCCCCGCGCCCCGGAGCCCCAGCCGGTGCGGGAACCCGCGGACTCCGGTGGCCGCGTCGTCGAGCAGGTCGGGCAGGACGTTGGTGCAGTGGATCGCGACGCCGAAGACGGCGCCGGTCGCGATCGCCCACCACGCCGGCCACGCACCGGCACCGCCGGCGGCGACCGACACGACGGGGAGCAGGCCGAACGCCACGACGAACGGCACGACGGACCAGACCGTGCGCTTCAGACCGGCGTCGTAGGCCCAGCCAGCCGTGACGAGGACGACGTGCGCGACCGCGGCGACGGGCCCGAGGACGATCGACAGCAGCACGGCGGCCGCGGCCGTCGCGAACGCCGCGGTCCGGACCGTGCCGACGGCGATGAGCCCGCGGGCGACGGGCTTGTCGCTGCGGCCGACGGCCCGGTCGCGGTCGGCGTCGATCCAGTCGTTGGCCAGGCCGATCGACAGCTGCCCGGCCACGACGGCGAGCGCCACGAGCACGACGAGCCACCAGGGGTGCCCGACGGCTGCGGCGATCACCGTGGCGAGGACCGTCACCGTGACGGTCGGACCGGGGTGCGAGGACGCGAACAGCAGGCGGACGGTCGAGGGCCTGCGGGTGTCGCTCACACCGGCGAGCGTACGGACCGACGGCTGCACGGGCGCGACGGCGGCCACGGCCCGCGGCACCTCGGGTGTCGAGGCGACGCGGGCCGTGGCAGGCTGCGGTCAGGCCGCGGGGATCAGGCCGTTCGGGTTCAGCACGTACTTCGTCGCGGCACCCTTGTCGAACTCCTCGTACCCGCGCGGGGCCTCGTCGAGGCCGATCGGCTTCGCGTTGACGTTCTTCGCGATGCTCGTGCGGTCGTGGAGGATCGCCATCATCAGCTGCCGGTTGTACTTCATCACCGGGCACTGGCCCGTGGTGAACGACAGCGACTTGGCCCACCCGGTGCCGAGGCTGAGCGACAGGGCGCCCTTCTTCGCGGCCTCGTCGACACCGCCCGGGTCACCCGTGACGTAGAGCCCGGGGATGCCCAGGGCCCCACCGGCGGCGGTGACGTCCATCAGCGAGTTGAGCACGGTCGCGGGCGCCTCGTGCCCGGAGCCGGAGCCGTGGCCCTTCGCCTCGAAGCCCACGGCGTCGATGCCGCAGTCGACGAGGGGTTCGCCGAGGATCTGGTCGATCTGGTCGGCCGGGTCGCCCTTCGTCAGGTCGACGGTCTCGCACCCGAAGCTGCGCGCCTGCGCCAGGCGGTCGGCGTTCATGTCGCCGACGATCACCACGCTCGCGCCGAGCAGGAACGCACCCGTGGCGGCGGCGAGACCCACGGGTCCGGCACCGGCGACGTACACGGTCGAGCCGACCTCGACCCCGGCGGTCACGGCGCCGTGGAAGCCCGTGGGGAAGATGTCGGACAGCATCGCGAGGTCGAGGATCTTCTCGAGGGCCTGGTCGCGGTCCGGGAACTTCAGCAGGTTCCAGTCGGCGTACGGCACGAGCACGTACTCGGCCTGCCCGCCGACCCAGCCGCCCATGTCGACGTAGCCGTACGCGCTGCCCGGGCGGTCCGGGTTCACGTTGAGGCAGATCCCGGTCTTCCGCTCCTTGCAGTTCCGGCAGCGCCCGCACGCGATGTTGAACGGCACCGAGACGATGTCACCCACCTTGATGAACTCGACGTCCGGGCCGACCTCGACGACCTCGCCGGTGATCTCGTGCCCGAGCACCAGGTCGGTCGGAGCCGTGGTGCGGCCGCGGACCATGTGCTGGTCGCTGCCGCAGATGTTCGTCGCCACGGTGCGCAGGATCGCGCCGTGGTTCACCTTGCGTCCGACGTTCGCCGGGTTCACGCCGGGTCCGTCCTTGAGCTCGAACGTCGGGTAGTCGGTCTCGATGACCTCGACCTTCCCGGGTCCCTTGTACGCGACTGCGTGGTTGCTCGCCATGTGATCCTCCTCGATCGGTCGGCGGCGGCACGTGCGGGGAGCGCGCAGCACTGCGGTGCGCTCCTCGTCCCGTCGAGGGGCCGTCTCCGTCGACGGGTGTCCGGACTGTACCTCGCGTACCCGAGGGCGACAAGGACGGTGCACGACTACCGGATGACGTCCGTGTCGGGTGGTGCACCTGGCGGTTTCGGGCGTACCTGGTCGATCCGGGCGTACCTGGTCGTTCGTTCTCGTTAGGTATGCCCGTTTCCGCTTTCCATCGCAGCCGCTATGGGAAAGAACGGGCAGCGCAACACCAGCAGCACAGCAGCGCAGCACCGGCCTGCGCAGCACCGGCAGCGCCGCGCTCAGCGCCGCCCTCAGGCCGTCGCCGCCCGCGCGGCCGATCGCCCGCGCCGCCGCCGCCCGAGCACCCCCGACGCCAACGCGATCCCGAGCAACACGACCACCCCGCCCACGGGCCTGTTCCACCGCAGCGGCTCCCCCAGCACGAGGACCCCGAGTGCCACCCCGACGACCGGCGTCAGGTAGGTCACCGTGGAGGCCCGCCCCGCGCCCCACGCCCCGACCAACCGGGTGTTCCACGCGTAGGCCAGCCCCGTGCCCACCGCACCGAGCGCGACCATCGCGGCCACGATCCTCCAGTCCAGCTGCACCGGACCGGTGGCGATGACGGGCGCGACGAGCAGCATGAGCAGCGCCGCCAGGCTCAGCTGCACGGTCGCGACGGTCGTCGGGTCCTGCCTGCTCCCGACGCCGAAGCGGCGGAGCCACGCCAGGCCGATGCCGTACGAGGCGGTCATGCCGAGCAGCGCGAGCTGCCCGGGGACGGTGGCGAGCACGGCCGGGTCGCCGACCAGGTCCCAGGGTCCGACGAGCACGAGCACCCCGACGATCCCGAGGGCGATGCCGCCGAGCTGCCGGCGGCTCAGTCGCTCGGACGGCACGAGCACGGCGAGCGCCAGCAGCGTCATGATCGGCGTCGTCGCGTTGTAGATGCTCGCCAGACCGGACGGCACGGTCTGCTCCGCCCACGCCATGAGCGACGACGGCACCGCGTTCAGGAAGACCGCGACGACGAGCAGGTGCCCCCACACGCGCGGCTCCCGCGGCCACCGCCGACGGGTAACGAGCAGCACGACGACGAGCGTGAGCGCCCCGAGCACGGTGCGCACGGTGGCGACCTGCTGCGGGCCGAGCCCCTCGAGGCCGATCTTCGCGAAGAAGAAGCTCGAGCCCCACGTGAGGGCGACCAGGACGTAGAGGAGGGCGTTCACGAGCGCTAGCATCGACCACCACGCGGGCATGTGTCGAACGACTGCACCGCATGACGGCATGAAGGGAACGCATGGCCCTCTCGATCCAGCAGCTCCGCGCGTTCGTCGCGACCGTCGACGCAGGCTCCTTCACCGGCGGCGCCACCGCGCTGGGAGTCGGCCAGTCCGCCGTGTCGCACGCCGTCGCCGGGCTCGAGCGCGAGGTCGGCGGCCCCGTGGTCCGGCGCGGCGGCGCCGCGGTCGTGACCCCGCTCGGCGACCGAATGCTGGCGCACGCCCGCAGCGTGCTCGCCTCGGTCGACGCCCTGGAGGCCGTGGTGCGGCCCGCCACGGCCCGCGGCACCGTGCGCCTCGCCGCCGTGCCGACCGTCTGCCAGGGCCTGCTGCCGCGGCTCCGCGAGCTGTGGGCGGTGACGCTGCCCGACGTCGACGTGCAGGTCTACGAGGGCGACGACGACGAGATGCCCGAGTGGCTCGAGGGCGGCACCGTGGACGCGGCCGTGCTCGTCGACCCGGTGCCGGTGCCCGACGGCGGAGTGGTCGTCGCGCGTGACGAGATGGGCGCCGTCGTGCGGCGGGACCACCCGCTCGCGTCGAGCGCGGCGCTGTCGCTCGACGACCTGCACGAGGACGGTCTGGTGGCCGGTGGCGGCGGGTGCGAGCACCAGATCCAGCGGATGCACGAGCTCGCCGGGCAGCCGTTCCGCTGGGCGCACCGCGTGCGGGAGATGAGCACGATGTTCGGCATGATCCAGCGCGGCGAGGGGGTGTCGATCGTGCCGACGCTCGGTCGTGTGATGCTGCCCGACGACCTGGTGATGCTGTCCGTCGAACCGCGGTACGTGCGGACGCTGGTGCTGAGCGGGCCGGCGTCACGGCCGTGGCACCCGTTGGCGCAGGCGCTCGTCGACGCGGTGTGACGCGGCCGGGCACGGCTTCTCCGACCTTCGGCCGATCCGCCCGCCGCAGTCGGTTCCTAGGCTCGGAGACATGACCGCCACCGTGCTCCCGCCCGTGCCCCTCGGCCGACGCGTGTTGGCGCAGTCCTGGAGGCTGGTCGTGGCGGCGCTCGCCGGTCTCGTCGTGTTCGGAGCCGTCTGGTCGACGCTCGACGGCGCGCAGTGGAGCGACGCACGGCTCGGGGCGGCGCTGATCGTCGACGTGGTCGTGGGCGTCGCCGCACTCGCGGTGGTGCCCTTCCGGCACCGCGCCCCGCTGCTCGTCGGCGTGCTCGTCATCGCCGGGAGCACCGTCTCCACCCTCGCGGTCGGCGCGGCGGTCCTCGCGCTGGTCTCCCTCGTCACGAGGCGGCGACCACTCGAGATCGCGATCGGCAGCGCGCTCTTCATCGTGTCCTCGCTGTTCGGTGAGGGGCTCTACCCGAGCGAGGACTCCACACCGCTGTGGCAGACGTTGATCGCCGCCGCCGTCGGCACCGCCCTGCTCGTCGCGATCGGCGTCGCGATCGGGCAGCGCCGCGCTCTCGTCCAGTCGCTGCGGGAGCGGGCCGCCCTGCTCGAGCGGGACCAGCAGCTCCGCGAGGACCGCGCCCGGGAGCAGGAACGCGCGCACCTCGCCCGCGAGATGCACGACGTGCTCGGGCACCGGCTGTCCCTCGTCGCCCTCCACGCCGGAGCCCTCGAGTACCGAGGCCGTTCTCTGTCGCCCGGCGAGACGGTCGAGGCCGCCGGGGTGGTCCGCGCTGAAGCGCACGCAGCACTCACCGAACTCCGCGACGTCCTCGGGGTGTTGCGGGACCCCGGTGACACCGCCGCCGTCAGCGGGACCGCGCCCCCGCAGCCGACCTTGCGGGACCTGCCCGCGCTGCTGCAGGAGGCGCGCGCATCAGGTGCGCTCGTGACGGCGACGGTCGACGACGCGAGCGCCGGAGCACCGGACGCCGTGGGGCGCCACGCCTACCGGGTGGTGCAGGAGGCACTGACGAACGCCCGTCGGCACGCGCCCGGACAGCCGGTGACCGTCGCGGTGGACGTCCTCGGTGATCCCGCGCTCCGGGTGCGGGTCAGCAACCCGACGGCTGGACCACCCCTGCCGGACTCTCCACCGTCGGGTGGCCACGGTCTCCGCGGCCTCGCCGAACGTGCGCGACTGGTCGGCGGGACCTTCTCGGCCGGACGCGACGCCGACGGCACCCACGTGGTCGAGGCGGTGCTCCCGTGGACGGCGTGAGCGCACCGATCCGGGTGGTACTCGTCGACGACGACCACCTCGTCCGGGCCGGACTCCGGCTGCTCCTGAGCGGCGACGACGGCATCGAGGTCGTCGGCGAGGCCGGCGACGGACTCGAGGCCGAGGGGGTCGTCGCGTCCGCAGCACCCGACGTCGTGCTCATGGACATCCGGATGCCCCGGTGCGACGGGCTGGCGGCGACCGAGCGGGAGCTGCGGAAGCAACCGGAGCTCGCCGTGCTCGTGCTGACCACGTTCCAGGACGACGACCTCGTCCTCGGGGCGCTGCAGCGCGGCGCGCGCGGGTTCCTGCTCAAGGACACCCCGCCGCAGCGGCTCGTGGAGGCGGTCCGCACCGTCGCTGCGGGGCGGTCGATCCTGTCGCCCTCCGTGCTCGACCGCGTGATCGCCTTCGCGGCGAGCAGTGGTGCGGGCAGTGGCGGCAGCAGCGGCACCGCGTCCGTCTCCGCGGCCGCCAGCGACGGCGGTGCCGAGCGCGCGCTCCTGGCAGCGCTGACCGAGCGCGAGACGGAGGTCGCCCTCGCAGTGGCCGCCGGCGCCTCGAACGCGCAGATCGCCGCGGACCTGTTCGTGAGCCTGGCCACGGTCAAGACGCACGTCGGCCACGTGTACGAGAAGTTCGGCGTCGACAACCGCGTGCAGCTCGCCCTGGTCGTGCACGCCGCCCGCCGAGGAGCCTGAACGCCGACGCCGACCCCTCGGCAGGATGGAACGCGTGCCCGACATCCACGTGAAGACCTTCCGCGACCCCGACGAGGCCACCGCCGAGGCAGCCGGCTTGGCCTGGCTCACCGAGGCCGAGGAGACCGGCGGCACCCGGATCGCCCGTGTGCTCGACCACCCGCAGCCGACCGTCCTGCACCTGGAGCGCATCGCGGACGGCTCCCCGACGCGGGCGCAGGCCGAGCGCTTCGGCCGGTCGCTGGCACACACCCACGCTGCCGGTGCGTCGCACTGGGGCGCGCCCTCCCCCGGCTTCCCGACGAGCGGTGGGCTGCGGATGGGCCGCTCGCGCACGTTGTTCACCAGCACGGCCGACGCTCCGGCGAGCTGGGGCGCGTTCTTCGCGGAGTACCGCATCCGCGACTTCGTCCGCCGCATCGTCGACCGGGGCGGGTTCGACGCCGCCGAGGCCGCGGTGTTCGACCGCGTGGCCGACCGGCTCGAGGACGGCACGCTCGGCTCGCCGCAGCCCCGCCTGGTCGGGGACGCGCCGGCACGGATCCACGGCGACCTGTGGGCGGGGAACGTGCTCTGGCCGAGGGACTCCTCGGAGCCGACCGGCGCCGTGCTCATCGACGCGACACCGCACGGCGGGCACGCGGAGACGGACCTGGCGCTCCTGGCGCTGTTCGGTCTCCCCCGTCTCGAGACCGTGCTCGCGGGCTACGACGCCGAGTCCCGGCTCGCCGACGGGTGGCAGGAGCGCGTCGAGCTGCACCAGCTCGCGCCCCTGCTGCTGCACGTGTTCCTGTTCGGCGGGTCGTACACCGACCACGCCCTGCGCGCCGCCCGCCGGTACGCCTGATCACAGCAGGGACACGGACCGCACGGTCTTAGGAAGCACCAAGGCCGTCCATCGGATCGGGTGAACCACCACGGCGATGCTCGCTGCCATGACCACGTACCCGATCCCCGTGACCGACCGTCACGACCGAGCGCAGCCGGGAGCGCCGACGCGCCGCCCGGCCGTCGCCCGTCTGTTCCTCGGCGAGCGCGAGGACGCCCGCTGGCTCCGCCCGACCTTCTGGGCGCTCCTCGTCGTCACCGCCGTCGTGTACCTGTGGGACCTCAGCATCTCCGGGTACGCCAACAGCTTCTACGCCGCCGCCGTGCAGGCCGGCACGAAGTCGTGGGAGGCGTTCTTCTTCGGCTCCCTCGACTCGTCGAACTTCATCACCGTCGACAAGCCCCCGGCCTCGCTGTGGGTGATGGTGCTCTCGGCGCGGGTGTTCGGCTTCTCGTCGTTCAGCCTGCTGCTCCCCCAGGCACTGATGGCCGTCGGCTCCGTCGCCCTGGTGTGGGGGACGGTCCGGCGCACGCTCGCCCGCCTCGGCACGACGACCGCGAACGTCGGCGCACTGCTCGCCGGGTTCGTCGTCGCCGCGACGCCGGCCGCCGCGCTGATGTTCCGCTTCGACAACCCGGACGCGCTCCTCGTCCTGCTCATGACCGCGGGTGCGTACGGCACCGTCCGGGCGCTCCCGAAGGGCAGCTGGCGGTGGATCGCCCTCGCCGGCGTCGCCCTCGGCTTCGCGTTCCTGACGAAGATGCTGCAGGGGCTGCTCGTCCTGCCGGCGTTCGGCCTCGTGTACCTGTTCGCCGCGCGCACGACCTGGGGTCGGCGCGCGATCGGCCTCGGCATCGCCGCGGTGTCCCTGGTCGTCTCCGCCGGGTGGTGGGTCGTCGCCGTGGCGCTCTGGCCCGCGGAGTCCCGCCCCTACATCGGCGGGTCGACCGACAACACGGTCCTCGACCTCGTGTTCGGCTACAACGGGCTCGGCCGGATCTTCGGCGGCTCGGGCAACGGCGGCGGAGGCGGTGGCATGGGCGGTGGCACCGCGGGCGGCTCCTTCGGTGGCGCCACGGGCCTGGACCGGCTGTTCTCCTCCGAGATGGGCCTCGAGATCTCCTGGCTCCTGCCCGCCGCGCTCATCGCCCTCGTGCTCGGCCTGATGGTCGTCGGCCGTCGGCACCTCGCCGACCCGGCACGCGCCGGCCTGGTGCTCTGGGGCGGTTGGCTGATCGTCACCGGACTCGTGTTCTCGTTCATGTCCGGCACGATCCACCCGTACTACACGGTCGCCCTCGCCCCGGCGATCGCCGGCCTGGTCGGCACCGGCGGCGCCCTGCTGTGGCACGCCCGCGAGCGCATCACCGGTCGCCTCGGCCTCGCTGCGATGGTGGGCGGCACCGCGTACTGGAGCTGGTGCCTGCTGAACGAGAACCCGACGTGGCTGCCGTGGCTCCGCTGGGTGGTCCTGGTCGGCGGCCTCCTGTCCGCTGCGGCGATCGTCGTCGGCAGCGTCCCCGGACTCCGCAAGGCCGTCACCGTCGGCGTCCTCGCCGGCACCCTGTTCGGCCTGACCGGCACGACCGCCTACGCGCTCGCCACGACGACCGTCGCGCACTCCGGGTCCATCCCGAGCGTCGGTCCGGCGGGCAGCGGCTCCGGCGGCGCAGCAGGCTTCCCCGGCGGTGGCGGCGGGCAGCCGGGAGGCACGGGAGGCCCCGGCGGATCGGCCGACGGTTCCCAGGACGGCGGGTTCCCGGGCGGCGGTCAGCCGCCGACGGGCGCGGCGCCGGAGGGCACGACCGGCGAGCAGCCGACGATGCCCGACGGCTCCGGCGAGGCGACCTCCGGGGGCGCGACCTCGGGTGACGCGACCTCAGGCGACGCGACCTCGGGCGACGGCACCCGGACCGGCGGCGGTACGACAGGCCCCGGCGGCACGACGACCTCGTCCGCGCTGACGAAGCTGCTCGCCGCCTCGGACGCGAAGTGGTCGGCCGCGGTGAACGGCTCCCAGTCCGCCGCGCAGCTCGAGCTCGACACCGACACGGCTGTGATGGCCATCGGCGGCTGGTCGAGCGACCCGGCGCCGACGCTCGCCGAGTTCCAGGCCTGGGTCGCGGCCGGTGACATCGGGTACTACGTGTCGTCGGGTTCCGGCGGCGGGACGGGTGGCGGCCCGGGCGGCGGATCGTCGACCGCGAGCGCCATCCAGGAGTGGGTCGCCGCGAACTACGAGGCGACCACGGTCGGCGGCCGGACGGTCTACGACCTGAGCGCGTCGCAGTGACGCACGACGAGGACACGGCGGTGGCTAGGCTCCGTGCCATGACGGAGCGTCCCCTGCAGCGCACCGACGGCACGCCCGTCCGTGTCCTCGTCGTCGACGACGAGCACGCGCTCGCCGACGCCGTCGCCCTCGCGTTCGAGGGCGACGGCTGGGCCGTGCGCGCGGTGCACCGCGGACGGGACGTCCTCTTCGCGGCGCGGGAGTTCCTCCCCGACGTGGTCGTGCTCGACGTGATGCTGCCGGACATCGACGGCTTCGAGGTCCTCGAGCGGCTCCGCGATGCCCGCGACCCCGTCCGCGTGCTGTTCCTCACGGCGCGGGACGCCCCCGAGGACCGGCTCGCCGGGCTCACCGGCGGCGGAGACGACTACCTGACGAAGCCCTTCGGCATCGACGAGCTGCTCGTCCGCGCCCGCATCCTGGCCCGGACCGCACCGCAGGTCGTCGCGGCACCCGGGTCCTCCGCGGTCGTCGTCGGGGACCTGCGACTCGACGAGGAGGACCGCTCTGTCCTGCGCGACGGCGAGCCGATCGACCTGACACCTACGGAGTACGAGCTCCTCCGCCACCTCGCGCGGAACGCGAACCGGGTGCTGTCCCGCGAGCAGATCCTGGCGAGCGTGTGGGGCATGGACTTCGGTACCTCGTCGAACCTGGTCGACATGTACGTGTCGTACCTGCGGCGGAAGCTCGACGCCGGACGCGAGCCGATGCTGCAGACGGTCCGGGGTGCCGGCTACGTGCTGCGGCCGACGACGTGAGCCGGCCGGACCGGGTGGGTCGCGCCTCCCGACCGGAGCGCGCCCCGTCGCTGCGGTGGCGGATCGTCGGGGCCGTGGCGTTGCTGCTCGTCGCGACGAACGTCGTCGTCGGGGCGGTGACCGTGATCGCGTACCGCGAGTACCTGGTCGGACGGCTCGACGCGGAGCTGGCGACCGCAGCCGGACGGACCCCGGGCGGGCAGCCGCCGTCCGGACCGCCCCCGGACTCGTCCGGCGGACAGCAGGACCCCGACAACCGGTTCATCGGGGCACCCGGCCAGGCCGCCGACACCGTCGTGGCGATCCTGCGAGACGGCGACGCCGTGCTCGCCGGGTACACCGACAGCCAGGGCGAGCAGCACCGCCTCAGCCGGGCGCAGCAGTCCGTGCTCGCGGACGTCGACCCCGGTGCGGAGCCCACGACGGTGCAGCTGGGGTCGCTCGGTGCCTACCGCGCGCAGGCGGTCACCCGCGGCGGCGACGTGTTCGTGACGGCCCTGCCCCTCGGCGACCTGCGTGCGTCGGTCGTCCGCCTGGTGGTCGTCATCGGGAGCACGACGCTGCTCGCGCTCCTCGTCGCCGCCTGGGCGCTGACCCTCGCAGTCCGGCGGTCGCTGCGGCCGCTCGAGCGCGTCGCGTCGGTGGCGTCGAGCGTCACCGCGCTCGACCTCGAGCGCGGTGAGGCCGACATCGCCGTCCGGGTGCCCTCGTCGGACCTCGTCGTCAGCCGCGAGGTCGGACAGGTCGGCACCGCGCTCAACCGGCTGCTCGGGCACGTCGGCCGGGCGCTGACCGTCCGGCGCGACGCCGAGCGGAGCATGCGGACCTTCGTCGCCGACGCCTCGCACGAGCTGCGCACACCGATCGCGACCGTCCGCGCCTACGCCGAGCTGTCCGCCGGTGCCGACGACCTCGCGGCGCTGCACCGGAACGCCGAGCGGATCGGTCGCGAGGCGGTGCGGATGGGCGACCTGGTCGAGGAGCTCCTGCTGCTCGCCCGGCTCGATGCGGTCGCCCTGGCCGCCGGACCGGCTCCGGTGCACGATGCCGTGGACCTCACCGCCACCGTGGTCGAGGCCGTGATGGACGCCCGGACCACCGCGCCCGACCACCGGTGGACGCTGCAGCTCGCCGACGACCGCCCCCTGACGGTGTCCGGCGACGCGGGGCAGCTGCGGCGTGCCGTCACGAACCTGCTCGCGAACGCGCGGACCCACACGCCGTCGGGCACGACCGTCGTGGTGTCGTTGCAACGGGTCGAGCACCCCGGGGGCGGCGCGGCCGACACCGGCGGGATCGCGCGGCTCGTCGTGGCGAACGACGGTCCGCCGATCGAGACCGAGGTGCTGCCGGTCCTGTTCGACCGCTTCACCCGGGGCTCCTCGTCCCGCTCGCGGGAGCACGGGACGAGCGGACTCGGCCTGGCGATCGTCCACGCGGTCGTGGCAGCGCACGGCGGCACGGTCCGGGTCGCGTCGGAGCCCGGGCGCACCGCGTTCACGGTGGACCTGCCGGAGACCGCGAGCCGATCCGACACCTGACGATCCCCCTGCGCGATCCCCGTGGTCGGCGGACCGGGATCGGCACGCGTCCACCGCACGGTCGTCGCACGCTCCGGGAACGAAGGCGCTTCCGCGCGCCCCGACGAGTACGCTGCGGGCACCGGCGGAAGGGGAACGCGATGGACGAGCGACACGGCGACGTGCGGAGCGGCGATCCGCGAGCGACCGGCCAGCGGTTCGCCCGGCTGCCCGAGCGGGCCCGCGCCGAGGACCTGGTCGTCGAGGTCCCGGCGTTCGAGGACGACCGCCCTCAACCCGAACCCGAACCGCCGGCCGCCGCCCCCGAGCTCGTCGCGGCGACCCGGTTCGCGCAGACCTCGCACGCGACGCCGACGATCCGGCGGACGCAGACGCGCGCCGGACTCTGGATCGCGGGCGTGCCCATCGCGGCGCTCGCCGTCGTCGCGGTCGTGCAGATCGTCCTCGGCGCCACCGGCTGAGCCGCCCCACCGCTTCTTAGGGGCACCACAGGGTGCTGCTGCGGTCCCCATCGACGCGCTGCCGAGCCTGGGCGGCATGACGGAAGCAGCCACCCCCGCGACAGCAGCACCACGCTCGACATCGACATCGTCGTCCCCTGCCACAACGAGCAGGGCACGCTCGCCGCCCACGTCCGACGTCTGCACCACTTCTGCCGGACGTCGTTGCAGCACACCTGGCGCATCACGATCGCCGACAACGCCTCGACCGACGACACCGGGCGCATCGCGGACGACCTCGCCGCGATGCTGCCGGAGGTGCACGCCGTCCACCTGCCGCTGAAGGGCCGTGGACGCGCGCTCAAGGCGGTCTGGGCAGCATCCCCCGCGGCGGTGCTCGTCTACGTGGACGAGGACCTGTCGACCGACCTCGCGGCGCTCGAACCGCTGGTGGCACCGCTGCTCTCCGGCCATTCCGACATGGCGATCGGCACGCGGCTCGCCGGGTCCTCCCGGGTCGTGCGGGGCGGCAAGCGCGAGTTCATCTCCCGCTCCTACAACCTGCTCCTCCGCAGCACGATGGGCGTCTCGTTCTCCGACGCCCAGTGCGGGTTCAAGGCGATCACCCGTCAGGCGGCGGAGCACCTGCTGCCCCTCTGCGAAGACGACGCGTGGTTCTTCGACACCGAGCTCCTGGTGCTGGCCGAGCACGCGGGACTGCGCATCCACGAGGTGCCCGTCGACTGGGTGGACGACGTCGACTCGTCGGTGCACATCTCCTCGACCGCGACCGAGGACCTCAAGGGGATGTGGCGGGTGTCCCGCGGGCTCGCGACCGGGCGGATCCCGATCGCCCCGGTGTACGACGCGATCGGACGGCAACCCTTCACGACGCCGCACGTGGGGATCGTCGGGCAGCTCCTGCGCTTCGGCACCATCGGCGTGCTGTCCACGGTCGCCTTCGCGGTGCTCTACGCGCTGTTCCGGCCGGCGATCGGGGCGCAGACGGCGGACTTCCTCGCGCTCCTCGTCACCGCGATCGGCAACACCGCGCTGAACCGTCGCTTCACCTTCGGGGTCCGGGGACGGGCGGGCGCCGGGGTCCACCAGGTGCAGGGGCTCGTCGTGTTCGGCATCGCGTGGGCGATCACCGCCGGGTCGCTCGTCCTGCTGCACGCCACCACGCCCGGGGCATCGCACGGCGCCGAGGTCCTCGTGCTCACGGGTGCGAACCTCGTCGCCACGCTGGTTCGCTTCGTCCTCTTCAAGGCGTGGGTGTTCCGCACCCGGCGCCGTCCGGTCCTCGTCCGCCCTGCAGCGACCCCCCGCGGCCCCCTCCACGCCCGTGTCCGCCGACGAGCGCCCGGTCCTCGAGGAACGCGCCGGCTGACCGCCCCCGACCGCTCATCCCCGCGGAACGCAACGTCGGCGACTGCTCGCAACGGAGTACCGCTGCGAGCAGCCGCCCACGTTGCGTTCTGCGGCACCGGAACCAGCGTCGGGCCCGGAACCAGCGTCGGGACCGGCACCGGGACGGACGGGAGGCGCGTGGCGGGTCCGCCCCGCGCCTCCCGTCCGGCCGGTCTGTTGCACCTGCGGTATACCAACCCGTAGCATCGCCTCACCGCACCACCCCCACACAGGGCCACGACCGCCACCACCGGTCCGCCCGCGGCGAGCGCTCCACCGATGCAGCCCTGGCCGTCCGCTGCCGGCTGAGCCCCACTGGACCCGCACGTGAACCCCTCCCCCTTCGGTCTGTACGACCCTGCCCGCGAGTCGAGCGACTGCGGCGTCGGCTTCATCACCCGCCTCGACGGCACCCCGAGCCACGACGTCATCCGCAAGGGCGACGAAGCGCTCTGCTCGATCCCGCACCGCGGTGGCAAGTCCGCCGAGGGCGTCGGCGACGGCGCCGGCGTGAGCATCGACCTGTCGGTGGAGTTCTTCAGCGCGATCACCGGCGAGGCCCTGCGCGCCGGGCACTTCGGCGTCGCGAACTGCTTCGTGCCCGCCGACCCGGTCGAGCGTGCCGCCGCCGTGCAGACCGTGACGGGTGCGATCGAGCACGAGGGCTTCGAGCTCCTGCTCGTCCGCGACGTCCCCGTCGACCACTCGGTGGCCCGCCCCGAGGCCGAGCAGTACCAGCTGCCGATCGTGCAGTGGGTGTTCCGTTCCCCGGGGTCGTGGGAGCGCCCGGAGGTCGACGCCGCCGCGAACCGCGCGCTCCTGGCCGTCGAGCGCGTCTCCTACACGCAGGCCGCCGAGGCGCACGCCCCGCACGCCGCCCTGTACCCGCTGTCGCTCAGCGCCCGGACGCAGATCCTCAAGGGCCGCCTGAACTCGGGCGAGGTCATCTCGTACTTCCGCGACCTGACGGACCCGCGGCACTCGGTGCGGACGCTCTACTTCCACACCCGGTTCTCGACGAACACCGAGCCGCACCCGACCATGGCGCAGCCGTTCCGGCTCATGGCGCACAACGGCGAGCTGAACACCGACCGGAAGAACCGCCTGTCGGACGAGGCCCTCGCCGCCGCCCGCACGCGCAGCATCGTCCGGCCGCCCGGGCAGTCCGACTCGAGCCGGCTCGACCAGACCCTGCAGAGCCGGGTGTTCGACGACGGGCTCGAGATCGTCGAGGCCGTGGTCACGCTCATGCCGCCGGCGTGGGAGAACGACCGCACGCTCACCCCGGACGTCCGGGACATGCTCGAGTACTTCTCGCTGTACGAGGAGAAGAACGACGGGCCCGCCGCGGTGATCTTCAGCGACGGCGACGTCGTCGGCGCGCGGCTCGACCGTCTCGGGCTCCGTCCCCTGCGCACCGTGCAGACGGACGAGTACCTGATGGTGGCGTCCGAGTCCGGGCAGGTGGCCTTCCCGGCCGACGAGGTCGTGCACCGCGGTCGGATCGAGGCCGGCGGCATGCTCGTCGTCGACCACCGCACCGGCTCGGTGATGCGCACCGACGAGGTCCTCCGGATGCTCGCCGCCCGGCGCGACTACGGCACGCTCCTCGACGCCGCACGCGTGCACCTCGACGACCTGCCCGCGCCGGCCTACGACCGCGGCACCAGCACGCTCGGCTACGACGGCGACCTGTCCCTGGCGGGCCGCTACGTGGCGTACTCGCTGAACCAGGAGAGCTTCCGGTTCATGCTCGACCCGATGCTCGCGAACGGCTCGGAGCGTATCTCGGCGATGGGCTACGGCACCGCCATCAACGCGCTGAGCGACACCGAGGGCGGCATGGCGAAGTACTTCTCGCAGCGCTTCGCCCAGGTGACGAACCCGCCGCTCGACTCGATCCGCGAGGCCGACGGCATGTCGATGCGCGTGGCGCTCGGCAGCAAGCCCGACGGCACGGGCAGCGGGACCGGCAGCGGCACCGGCGCGCCCAGCCGGCAGATCGTCGTGGACTCGCCCGTCCTCGGACACCTCGACATGGTGCGCCTGCGCGACCAGACGATCGTGCCGCTCGAGCGCTTCGACATGCTCTACGTGCCGGTGCTCGGCGACGAGCAGGCGAACGCCGACGCGGTCCGCTCCGCGACGGAACAGCTCGCCGAGGCCGTCGTGGCCTTCGCCGAGCGCTCCGGCGGCATCGCGGTCCTGACCGACCGCAGCATGTCCTCGACGCACGCACCCCTCCCCGTGATCCTCGCGGTCGCCGCGGTCAACCAGCGACTCATCGAGACCGGGCTGCGGCTCCGCGTCTCGATCGTCGCCGAGTCCGGGCAGCTGCCGTCGTCGCACCACGTGGCGACGGCCCTGGGGTTCGGTGCATCGGCCGTGTACAGCCTGTCCGCACGACTCCGTGCGGAGGAGCAGTACCCCGCCGAGGCCGCCCCGGCCGGCGAGTACACGGCCACCGACCTGGCCCTGAAGCGCTTCCGCAAGGCCGCCGAGAAGGCCCTCGCGAAGACGATGGGCCGCGTCGGCCTGTGCACGGCCGAGAGCTACATCGGCGGCGAGTTCTTCGAGCCGAACTACCTCGACACCGGCGACGACCTGTTCGCCCGGGTCTTCCCGCACATGGCCGCCCCGGTCGGCGGTGTCGGCTTCGCTCGGATCGCGCAGGCCGCGACCGACTGGCACGAGCGCGCCCGGACCGTCGCGTCCGAGGGCCAGGTGCCGCTGCTCGGACTCTTCAAGGAGCGCTCGGACGGTGCGGGGCACTCGTTCGGCGTCGCGAGCGTCCGCGGCTTCGGCGGGATGACGGAGGAGCGTCCGGCCTTCGAGCGCTCCGGCGACTCCGACGCGCTGCGGCTGCTGACGCTCCGGCAGCTCGACGACTCCTTCGGCATCTCCGACGCCGCGTACCGGAACACCGGCTACGACCGGCTCAGCGACGCCGAGATCGACGCGCACCGGATCACCCCGGGCTACGTCACGTTCCTGCAGACGACGCACGACGAGCGGTCCCGCCGGCCCGCCGCCCTGCGCGACGTGCTCGCGCTGCCCGCGGACGTCACCGGCATCGACGAGGCGGAGGACTTCGCCCGCGAGCTCGGTCGCTTCGCGACGACCGGCAACGCCAGCATCACGGTCCGCGGTCTCGCCGGCTCACGTGACGACGCCGAGGGTCTGCCGGGAGGCACGGCACGCTTCACCCTGCAGCTCACCTCCACGGGACCCACGGGTGCACAGCGTCACCGTGCCCTCGTGGACGGGCTCGCCCTGCTGCACCCCGGCACGGTCGACGTCGACGAGGTCGCCGACGGCCACGTGACGCTCCGCGCCTCCGGTGCGGCCGCCGAGCTGCTCGGTCTGCTGCAGCAGGCACCGGCGAGCGTCGACGTGACCGCGGTCCAGCCCGCGCACGAGATCACCCGGACGCTGGCATCGGGTGCGATGAGCCACGGCGCCCTGGTCGCGACCGCCCACGAGGCCGTCGCACACGGCACGAACATGGTCGGCGGCATGTCGAACTCCGGCGAGGGCGGCGAGCACCACTCCCGCTACGGCACGATCCGCGGGTCCCGCATCAAGCAGTTCGCCTCGGGCCGGTTCGGCATCTGGGCGGGCTACCTCGCCGACCCGATGCTCGAGGAGCTCGAGATCAAGATCGGCCAGGGCGCGAAGCCCGGCGAGGGCGGTCAGCTCCCCGCGCCGAAGGTCACGGTGGACATCGCCGCGGCCCGTGGTGGCACGCCCGGCGTCGAGCTCATCTCGCCACCGCCGCACCACGACACGTACTCGATCGAGGACCTCGCGCAGCTCATCCACGACTGCAAGGCCGCGCGGGTCCGGGTCGTCGTCAAGCTCGTGTCCTCCGAGGGCATCGGCACGATCGCGGTCGGTGTCGCGAAGGCCGGCGCGGACGTCATCAACGTCGCGGGCAACACCGGTGGCACCGGCGCCGCGGCCGTCACGAGCCTGAAGTACGCCGGCCGCTCCGCGGAGATCGGCGTGGCCGAGGTGCACCAGGCCCTCGTCGCGAACGGTCTGCGCCAGAAGGTCACGCTCCGCTGCTCCGGCGCGCACCAGACCGGTTCGGACGTCGTCACGAGCGCACTCCTCGGCGGGGACTCGTTCGAGTTCGGCACGACCGCGCTGATGATGCTCGGCTGCGTGATGGCGAAGAACTGCAACGTGAAGTGCCCCGCCGGTCTGACGACGAACGCCGAGGCCTTCGAGGGCGACCCCCGTGCGCTCGCGCAGTACCTGCTCAACATCGCGCACGACGTCCGGCAGATCCTCGCCCGTCTCGGCCTCCACTCGCTCCGCGAGGCCCGGGGCCGCACCGACCTGCTGCAGCTCCTCGACCACCCGGCGTCCGTCGGGCGGCTCGACGTGCGGAACCTGCTCGCGCAGGTCCCCGAGAAGGTCGTCTCCGACCCGGAGTACCTCGAGAAGGACTTCCGCACCGACGACGCCCTCATCGAGCAGGTGCGCGCGGCGCTCATCGACGGGCACGACCCCTCGCTGGTCGTGGACGGCATCGCGCTGGGCAACGCCGACAAGTCGGTCGGCGGGCAGCTCGGCATCGACGTCGAGCGCATCCTCGACCACGAGCTGCGGGGCGTCGACCTGTCCGCGCACCCGGCGATCTCGACGGACGACCGCGGCCGCCGACGGCTCGTCGACGGTGCCCTGACGATCCGCACGAGCGGCTCGGCCGGGCAGTCCTACGGTGTCTTCACGAACGACGGCACCACGCTCGACCACACTGGCACCGCGAACGACGGCGTCGGCAAGAGCCAGTCCGGCGGGCGGATCATCGTCCGCGCCCCGGGCGGCGGGAGCACCGAGCGCGGCGGCAACGTCCTCGTCGGCAACTTCGCCCTGTTCGGCGCGACCGGCGGCCGCACGTTCGTCGAGGGCGAGGCCGGCGACCGGTTCGCCGTCCGCAACTCCGGCGCGACCGCGGTGGTCGAGGGCCTCGGCGACTTCGGCTGCGAGTACATGACCGGCGGCGCCGTGCTCAACCTCGGTGGCTTCGGCAAGGGGCTCGGCAACGGCATGTCCGGCGGCTTCCTCTACCAGTACGACCCGTCGGGCACGGTGACCGAGCGCGCGAGCACCGACTCGCTCCTCGTCTTCCCCGTGACCGAGACCGAGCGCGGCGCGTTCCACGAGGCCGCGGCGAAGCTCCTGCTCGAGTGGCACCTCGAAGCCACCGGGTCCGCCCTGGCCGAGCGGCTGCTCGCGGACTGGTCGACCACCCGCGAACACGTGTTCGTCGGGATGCCGCGCGCGCTCCTGCTCAGCCAGGACGCCGACGAGATCCTCGCCGCCGCGACCCGGAACGAACTGCTCGACGAGCTCGCGGGCTCCGTCGCGACGGACCGGCTCCGGTCGTTCAAGGTCGACTACCGCGACCGCCGGACGGTGCTCGACGGCCGTGCCCCGACGCTCGGTGACCAGGGCGACGACACGTTCTCGCTGCTGTCGTCGTACACCGTGCTCGGGGTCGCCCAGGACGTGGCGCAGGAGCGGGTACCGGGGGCCGTGCCGAACGACCCCCGGGTGACCGAGGCCGTGCGGAACCTCGTCCTGACCGAGGACTTCCAGGTGAAGCAGCGCGTCGTGAAGTACCTCCGCAGCACGTTCGACCGGTTCGCCGACGACGAGCTCGCGACCCTCATCGCCGTCAAGCGGCTCGACGACTCGAAGCGTGCACTCGCGCAGCGGAACAACCGCAGCGCGGACATGCCGGGCACCACGGGGTGGATCATGCACCAGAACGCCAAGAACGCCGGCCGGGTCCGCGCGGCCCGCTTCGACGAGCTGCTCGCGACCGCGGCGCTCGAGGACATCGCCGCCCGCGCCCCGCAGGCGCCCGTCGAGGTGGTGTCGGCATGAGCACGCTCCCTCCCACCGGGCAGCTGATCCCGGTCGACGCACCGTTCTCGGCGGCGCAGGAGTCCTGGCTCGCCGGGTTCATCGCCGGCATCGCAGCAGCGGGCAAGCGCGCCGCCGGCGGTGCCCCGACCACGACGGTCGACGTGCTCTTCGGCACCCAGACGGGCAACGCGGAGTTCCTGGCCGACGAGCTCGTCGCCGGTGCGAAGACCCGCGGGCTCGGCGGCCGGGCGACCCCGCTCGACGCCGTGACGCCCGAGCAGCTCGCCGGGATGTCGCACGTGCTCGTCGTCACCTCGACGTACGGCGAGGGCGAGATGCCCGACAACGCCGGCCTGTTCTGGGACGCACTGCAGGCGAGCACCGTGCCCCGGCTCGAGGGCCTGCAGTACGCCGTCCTCGGCCTCGGCGACACGAGCTACGACGAGTTCTGCCAGGCCGGCAAGCTCCTCGACACCCGGTTCGAGCAGCTCGGTGCGACGCGGATCCACGACCGCGTGGACTGCGACGTGGACTTCGAGGACCCCGCCGCGCTCTGGAGCGCCGCGGTGCTCGACCGGCTCGCCGCAGCGGCCGGTGCCCAGCCGGCCGCGTCCGGCCCCGCTGCCGGGGCGACCCCCTCGTCCGCCGCAGCCGGCGGTACCGGGGCGGGTCGTGCCTCCCGGCCGGGGTCGCAGTGGACCAAGCGCACCCCGTACCGCGCGCCGCTCGTCGTCAACCGGCTGCTCTCCGCGCCGCGCAGCGCGAAGGAGATCCGGCACTTCGAGTTCGACCTCGGCGACTCGGGCATCGAGTACGCAGCCGGTGACGCGCTGGCGGTGGTGCCGCACAACAACCCCGCGCTGGTCGATCAGCTGCTCACGCACCTCGGCGCAGACGGGTCGGCGGACGTCGACGGTCGACCGCTCGCCGAGGTCCTCCGCACCGACCGGGAGATCCGGACGCCGTCGAAGGACCTCGTGGCCGACCTGGTGCAGCGGGCACCGGCGTCGGAGCTCGCGGCCGTCGTGTCGCACGGCGACAAGCACGAGCTCGACCGGTGGCTGTGGGGCCGTGACGTCCTCGACCTGCTCCGCGACGCCGGCAGTGCCGCGCCGACGATGGAGGAGCTGCTCCCGACCCTGCGCGGCCTGCAGGCGCGGCAGTACTCGATCTCGTCGAGTCCGCTCGCGCACCCGGGCCGCGTGCACCTCACCGTCGCGTCCGTCCGGTACGGCGACGCGCACCGGACGCACGCCGGCGTCGCCTCGACGTACCTGGCGGACCGGGTGCAGGCCGACGGCGAGGTGGGTGTGTACCTGCAGCCGAACGCGGCGTTCGGGGTGCCCGCCGACGGCGACGCCCCGATGGTCATGATCGGCCCGGGCACGGGCATCGCCCCGTTCCGCGGGTTCCTGCACGAGCGGGCCGCCGCGGGGGCGACCGGGCGCAACTGGCTGTTCTTCGGCGACCAGCACCGCGACACCGACTTCGTGTACGAGGACGAGCTGACGGAGCTGCAGGAGCGTGGCGTGCTCGACCGACTGGACCTGGCGTTCTCGCGCGACCAGGCCGAGAAGGTCTACGTGCAGACGCGGATGCGGGAGCAGGCGGCGGAGCTGTACCGGTGGCTCGAGGACGGCGCACACGTGTACGTCTGCGGCGACGCGTCGCGGATGGCGAAGGACGTCGAGCAGGCGCTGGTGGAGGTCATCCGGACCGGGCGGGGCCGCGACGAGGACGACGCGCACGCGTACCTGGCGGACCTGCGGCGCGCGAAGCGCTACGTGCGCGACGTGTACTGAGCCGCGTTACCTGGCGGGCCCGGGCGTACCTGGCGGAACCGGGCGTACCTGGTGGAACCGGGCGTACCTGGCGGGCCCGGGCGTACCTGGCGGAACCGGGCGTACCTGGCGGAACCGGGCGTACCTGGTCGATCGGATCGACCAGGTACGCCCGTTCTCGCATCGCATCGCAAGCGCTCTGGGAGGGAACGGGCACGCATGAGCGACCGCGGGGCACAGGAGCGCGCAACGACGGACGGGAGGCACGGTGCCGGCTGGCACCGCGCCTCCCGTCCGTCATGGGGTCGCGTCAGTCCTGCGCGGTCGCCTCGTAGTGCCGCGCACCACCGCGCACGCCCGCGAAGCGGTACGGCGCAGACGTGACGCGCGGGCGCTCGACGTCCTCGCTCGTGGCCGCACCGGCTGCGTGCAGCTCCCGGTACGCGTCCACCGTGAGCGGTACGCGCGCCTCGAGCAGTGCGCGGACGCGACCCTGCCGACGGTGCTCCCGGTGGTCGGGGCGGACGACGCCGGTCATCAGCTCGCCGACGCTGCCCGAGCCGTAGCTGAACATCGCGATCCGCTCACCACCCAGGTCGTCGTCGAGGTCGAGCAGCGCCGCGAGCGCGATCCAGAGCGAGGCCGTGTAGGTGTTGCCGGTCTGCTTGTTGTAGGTGAAGCCGATCGCGAGCTCGGACTCGTCGAAGGGCGCGCCGACGTGCTGCGTGAGCTTCCGGTGCGCCTTGAGCGCCATCTTCGTGAACGGCTGGTGGTGCACGAACCGCGCGATGTCCCCGTACGCCGGGCCGCCCTGCGACGCCAGGTCGTCCCACGCCCCGACGAACGCGTCGACGTAGGCGCTGACCGACAGTCGGCCGTCGACGAGCGCGGTCGAGCGGTCGTTCGGCCGCCAGAAGTCGTCGACGTCGGCGGTGAAGACGCCGGCGGCTGGCTCGATCTCGATCAGGTCGGGGTCCGCCGACACCAGGATCGCGGCGGCGCCGGCACCCTGCGTGGGCTCGGCGGCGGTGTCCACGTCGTAGCGGGCCACGTCGGCGGCGATGACGAGGACGCGCTCGTGGGGCGCCCGCGCGATGATGCCGAGGGCGAGCTGCACCGCAGCGGTCCCGCCGTAGCAGGCCTGCTTCAGCTCGACGACGCGGACGTTCTGCGGCAGGCCGAGCAGCCCGTGCACGAAGACCCCGGCGGCCTTGGACTGGTCGACGCCGGACTCGGTCGCGAACAGCACCGTGCGGATGCCCTCGACGCCGTGACGGTCGATGACCTCCTTCGCGGCGGCGGCGCCCATCGTGACGATGTCCTCGTCGGGGGCGGGCACGCTGAAGGCGTCCTGACCGATGCCGACGTGGTACTTCGCCGGGTCGACGCCGAGCCGTTCGGCCAGGTCGTCGAGCTCGAGCACGTGGTGCCCGGTCGCGATCGCGATGTCGTGGATCCCGACGCGCAGGGTCTGCTGCGGTGCGGGCTGCTGCTGGGCGGTCTGCTGCTGGGCGGTCATGCTGCACCTCCGGCGGGCTTCGACCCGCGACGTTCCATGGCGACGTGCGCCGCCATCAGCTCCCCCGGGTTGGTCTGCGCGGCGAGCAGCGACAGCTCACCGCAGAGCACCGTCGCGGCGCACAGGGCGGCCAGGCGTCGGGCGTTCGCGCCGGGTTCGCGGTCCTCACGGCAGCCGAGGCGCACGAGGGCGTCCTCGACGACGGGCAGGTCACCGCCCTTGCCGTTGCCGACCGTGCCGACGATCAGGTGCGGCAGCGCGGTGGAGAAGTACAGGTCGTCGCCGCGGGCCTCGGCGTACGTGATGCCCTGGGAGCCCTCGACGATGTTCGCGGCGTCCTGCCCGGTGGCCAGGTAGAAGCCGAGGAGCATGTTCGCGTAGTGCGCGTTCGCGGAGCGCAGGGCCCCGGCGATGGTGGAGCCGACCAGGTTCTTCGCGACGTTGAGCTCGGCGATGCGCTCGGCGCTCGACCGCAGCCGCTTCTCGACGATCTCGCCCGGGATCACGATCTCGGCGATGGTGTTCCGTCCGCGTCCGCGGATGCCGTTCACTGCGGTGGCCTTCTTGTCCGTGCAAAAGTTGCCCGAGACGCTGACGTACCGCAGGCCCGGCTCCCAGCCGAGGATCGCGGGCAGCAGCTTGTCCGCCGCCTGCGTGACCATGTTGTGGCCGGAGGCGTCGCCCGTGGTGAACGCGAAGCGCAGGAACAGCAGGTCGCCGACGATCTCGGGGTGCACCTCGATGAGCTTCGCGAAGCGGCTCTGCCCGGCGACGATCTGCTCGAGCTCGTCCTGGCGGGCCAGGATCCGCCCGGCGGCGATGTGCGCGGCGGCGGCGCTGTCGGCCTTCACGACGACCGAGCGGGTCATCCGCTCGTCGACGACGGTCGCGACGATGCCGCCCTCGACCATCCGCGAGATGCGGGCACCGCGGCCGACGGACGGCCACAGCGGCGACTCGTACGTGGCGAGGGGTACCTCGTGCTCGCCCTCCACGGCGTTGCCGCTCACGCGGATCGGCCCGACCCACTTCGTCGGGATCGGGGTCAGCAGGTCGGTCATTCGACGCTCCCTTCGGGCGCTTGCACCGCGACGCTGAGGTGTCTGATGTCGTGCGCCTCCCAGGCGCGGTGGATGCCGGCGAGGTCGGTGTCCGCCGGGACGAGCGCGATGCCGCAGTCGCCGCCGCCGGCGCCGGACGGCTTCGCCGCCCCGCCGGCCGCCTCGACCACGTCGCACAGGGTCGCGAGGCGCTCGGTCTCGATCTGCGATCCCACGGACGCGCCGAGTCGCTGCATGAGGACACGGGCGCGCCGCAGGGCGTCGAGCGTGGTCGCCGCGTCGCCGGTCTGGAGGCCCGCGGTCAGGTCGTCGACGCAGGCGCGGCTGTCGTCGAGGAACGCCTGGTAGCCGCCGTTGCGGTGCTTCCGGACCACGCTGACCAGCTTCGTCGTCGACGCCGGCGAGCCCGTCCAGCCGACGAGCAGCTCCAGGTCCTTCGGCGCCGGCAGGCGCTGCACGTCGAAGCCGGTCCAGGCATCGGTGTCGTCGAGGATCGCGGTCACGGCGTGGCTGTCGAGCATCGCCACGAGGCGCTCGCGGTCCGGCGCGCTGTAGCGGAGCCAGCCGCCGAAGGTGCTCGCGGCGAGGTCCCCGCCGGACGCGCGCGGGTTGACCCGGACGGTGGCGAGCAGGGCGACGCGGAAGCGGTCCCGCTGCGAGAGTCCGATGCCGTAGAAGCGGTCGAGCGCGCCGACGGTCGCGACGGTCACCGCGGCCGAGGACCCGAGCCCGAACTTCCGGCCGCTGGCGTCGTCGAGCTGGCTCTCGATGCGCAGGTCGTGGAAGCGGGGCGCGATCCCGCGCTCGGCGCGGAGCTTCTCGACCAGGTCGATCGTCGCCATCACGTAGTCGTAGGGGTGGTGTTCCCGGTCGAGCGCCAGCCCGTCCTCGTCACGGGTCCACGTGAGCGGCAGGTGCCCGTACTCCTCGGAGTGCACGCTCCCGGAGCCGTGGCCCTCGCTCACCCGGGCGGTGATGGCGCGGTCGAGGGCGATGAGCACGGACGGCTGCCCGGGCTCGACGACGGCGTACTCACCCGCGACGAACAGCTTGCCGTGGGCGCGGAACTCGATCACTCGGCGGACTCCTCCGGTCGGACGACACCCACTCCGGGTGCACCCGTTCCTTCGGAGCGGACGACCCGCGCGCCTGGTCCGGTGCCCGACTCGATGACGTCTCCCAGGCCGGCGAGGGCGGTCGCGACGGCGCCCCGGTCCTCGGGCTTCGTGAGCACGACGACGTTCGGCCCGGCGTCGGCCGTGGCGTACGCCTCGGTGCCCGCGGCACGGAGCTCCGCGACGGCGTCGAACACGGCGACGCTGCGGGCGTTCAGGTAGCGGATGGGCGGGAAGGCGCCCTCGATCGTGGCGTGCATGCGGAGCGCGTTGCTCTCGGTGAGCTCGCCGATGCGGGTGAAGTCGCCGGCGGCGCAGGCGTCGAGCATCTCGCCCACGGTCTCGGTCGTCGAGGTGACCCAGGCCGGGTAGAACGGCGAGGTCGCGATCGTTCGGCGCATCGCCTCGCGTGAGCCGATCGCCTTCTCGCCGGCCGAGATCGTCACGACGACCATGGCCATCGGCGGGGCGGGGACGCGCTCGGCGTAGGAGCCCTGGTCGTCACCCGCGTGCCACACCGCGACACCGCCGGGGATCGACCGCGTGGCCGACCCGGATCCGCGCCGGGCGAGCCGGGACAGGTCGCGCTCGGACAGGTCGAGCCCGTACGCCGCCGCGGCCGCGGTCGCGAGCGCCGCGAACCCGGACGCGCTCGACGCGAGCCCCGCGCCGGTCGGCACGGTGTTCTCCGAGACGACGGCGGCACGGTCGGCGGAACCGGCGAGGTCGCGCACGAGGTCGAGGAACTGCTGCACGCGGAGCAGGGCACCCTCGGGCGCAGCACCGCCGTTCAGCACGAGCGAGTCGGTCTCCGCCGATCCGTCGAGCGTGACGGTCGTCGTGGTCGGGAACACGTCGAGGCCCATCGACACGCTGCCGGTCGCGGGCAGGGCGAGCTGCGCGTCGGCCTTGCCCCAGTACTTCACGAGCGCGATGTTGGGGTGCGCGACGGCGGTGGCGGTCATCAAGCGCGGGCTCCGATCGTGGTGGTCCAGGTCTCCGTCGCGCCCGCGGCACGGAGTGCGGCGGACACGCGGTCGGCGTGCTCCCCGTCCGCGACGAGCGCGAGGACGCATCCGCCGCGCCCACCGCCGGTGAGCTTCGCGCCGAGGGCGTCCGCACGGCGTGCGGCGTCGACGAGCCGGTCGAGGTCCGCGCTCGACACGTCGAGTTCGGTGAGCAGTTCGTGCGCGGCGTCCATCGTGGCACCGAGGGCCTGGGCATCGCCATCCTCGAGCGTCCCCCGTGCGCGTCGCGCGAGGGCACCGATCGCCTCGACGACGGCGTCGACCGAGGCGGGGTCGGCGTCGCGGTGTTCCCGGACGGCTGCGACGGCCTCGCGCGTGTGGCCGGGGACGCCGGTGTCCGCGACGACGAAGGTGAACTCCGCGCCGAGCGGGACGGGCTCGACGACACCGCCCTCGAACCAGACGGGGACCTCGGCGACGACCCCCCGGGCGTCGAGCCCGGACGGCCGACCGTGCGCGACGCGCTCGCACTCCTGCACGAGCTCGTGGTGCTCCTCGGGGTCGAGGGTCCGTCCGAAGACGTCGGCCACGGCGGCGGTGACCGCGGCGGCCACCGCGGCACTCGACCCCATGCCGCGGGCGGTCGGCACGGCGCTGTCGACCCGGACGTGCACGTGCTGCTCCTCGGCGCCGAGGTGGCGGAGCGTCGCGGTCACCGCGGTCACGGTCGGCAGGACCGCGGCGGGGGCGCTGTCGAGCGGCCCGGTGTGCACGGTGGACTCGAGCCGGCTGCCGCCGTCGGACGACACCGGGGTGACGGTCGCGGTGACGCGGACGTCGAGCACGGGGAGCACGAGAGCGGGTGCGCCGTACACCACGGCGTGCTCGCCGATCAGGATCGTCTTGCCGTGGGACGACGCGGTGCCGGTGCGGAGGGGGTTCCCTGCGCTCGGCGTCGCGGTGCTGTCGGTGTCGTGGTGGGTCATCGTGGGCTCAGGTCAGCCTAACCGGCCGGACAGGTCGCCGTCCGGCGGCAGGCCGCGGACAACATGGTTGTACACAATCGAGTTGCGTGCCACACTGGGGCCATGCCGGTGACCGACGAGATGGTGTGCTTCTCGCTGTACGCGGCGTCCCGGGCCACGACCCAGGCGTACCGCGCACTGCTCGAGCCCTGGGGACTCACGTACCCCCAGTACCTCGTCCTCGTCACCCTGTGGATCGAGGGCGACCAGACCGTCTCGACGCTCGGCGACCACCTGCAGCTCGACTCGGGCACGCTGTCGCCGCTCCTGCGCCGCATGGAGCAGGCCGACCTGGTCCGCCGCGAGCGCCGCAGCACCGACGAACGCGTCGTCACGGTGACCCTCGGCGACCGCGGGCGCTCGATCCGCCCGGAGCTCGCCCACGTCCCGGCCCGCATCGCCGCCGGGATGGGCCTGTCCGACGAGCACGCCGCACTCGAGCTCATCAGCACGCTGCAGCGCCTCACGGCCACCATGCACGCCGCCGCCGCGGACCCCGCGGTCGCGGCCGACTGACCCCACGAAGGAAGGAAGGACCCCCATGGACGTCCTCTACACCGCCGAGGCCCTCGCCACGGGCGAAGGCCGCAACGGCCACGTCGCCACCAGCGACGGTCGCGTCGAGCACGACCTCGCCATCCCGAAGGAGATGGGTGGCTCCGGCAACGGCGCGAACCCCGAGCAGCTCTTCGCGGCGGGCTACGCCGCGTGCTTCCACTCCGCGCTGCAGGGTGTCGCCCGCGCGCAGAAGGTGAAGATCACCGACTCGACCGTCGGCGGCCGCGTCTCGATCGGCCCCAACGGCCAGGGCGGGTACCAGCTCGCCGTCATGCTCGAGGTCGTCATCCCCGACGTCGAGCACGACGTCGCCCAGGCCCTCGCGGACGCCGCGCACCAGGTCTGCCCGTACTCGAACGCCACCCGCGGCAACATCGACGTCACCATCGTCGTCTCGGAGGACTGACCCATGACCGACACCACCCCCACCACCATGCGCGCCGTCGTCCACGAGACCTTCGGTGAGCCCGCCGACGTCCTGACCGTCGCCGAGCGGCCCGTCCCGCAGCCCGGCCCCGGCCAGGTGCTCGTCCGGACCGTCCTCTCCCCGATCCACAACCACGACCTGTGGACGATCCGCGGCACCTACGGCTTCAAGCCCGAGCTCCCCGCCGCCAGCGGCACCGAGGCGCTCGGCGTCGTCGAGGCCCTCGGCGAGGGCGTCGACCGCCTGCAGGTCGGCCAGCGCGTCGCGGGCGGCACCTTCGGCGTCTGGGCCGAGTACTACGTCGCCGACGCGGCCGGGCTCGTCCCCGTGCCGGACGCCATGCCCGACGAGTCCGCCGCACAGCTCGTGTCGATGCCGTTCAGCGCGATCAGCCTGCTGCACTCGCTCGACCTGCACGAGGGCGACTGGATCATCCAGAACGCCGCCAACGGCGCCGTCGGCCGCATGGTCGCGCAGCTCGGCAAGGCGCGCGGCATCAACGTGATCGGACTGGTCCGTCGCGCCGAGGGCGTCGACGAGCTGCGCGAGCAGGGCATCGACCGCATCGTCGCCACCGACGCCGAGGGCTGGCAGGACCAGGTCCGCGAGCTCACCGGCGGCGCGCCGATCGTCGCGGGCGTCGAGTCCGTCGGCGGGAAGGCCGCCGGCGACATCGCCTCGGTGCTGGGCGAGAACGGCACCCTCGTGGTCTTCGGCGCGATGGCGTCGCCGACGCTCGAGATCCCGTCGGGCAAGGTCATCTTCGGCCAGCTCACGGTCAAGGGCTTCTGGGGCGCGGTCGTCAGCAGGACCATGCCGGCCGAGACCAAGGGCCAGCTCTTCGGCGAGCTGATCACCCGCGTGCTCGACGGCTCGCTGACGCTCCCCGTGTCCGAGACCTTCGTGTTCGAGGACGCCCGTGACGCGGCGCGTGCCAGCGACACCGCCGGCCGCGTCGGCAAGGTGCTCCTGCGCCCGTAGCGCAGGCACGGTCGCGACACGCGACCAGCAGACGGACGGGAGGCACGGTGCCAGCTGGCACCGTGCCTCCCGTCCGTCACGTGGCGGGGACCAGTGCCCGCAGCACCTCCGTCTGTCCCAGCCACCCGACGGGTCGGCCGTCCCGGTCGACCACCGGCAGCCCGCCGGAGTCCGCCGCGTCCACGACGTCCTGCACGACGGACGCCAGACCGGACGCTGCCGGGACCGCCCGCACCTCGGACGCGACGTCGAGCACCGGCCGGTCCGCGACGTCCACATCCGTCAGGACGGCCTCGCCGGCGGACCGCGCCGACACGACGCCGGCGAAGCGCCCCTCGGCGTCCACGACGACCACGGCGGCTCCCCCGGACGACGCGAGGACGTCGAGCGCCTGTGCGGCGGTGGCCGTCACCGGGACCACCGTCCCGAGGTCCCGCGCCGCCACCCCTGCCGTCCCGCCCGGGAGCCGACGGGCGGGGACCGCGGAATCGGTGAGGTCCACGCCACGCCGACTGAGCTTGAGCGTGTACACCGTGTCGCGGGACAGCGCCTTCGACACCGCCGTCGCGACGACGACCGCGACGACGACCGGCAGGACGAGGGCATAGTCGCCGGTGAGTTCGAACAGCATGATCCCGGCGGTGATCGGAGCACGGGTCGACCCCGCGAAGACCGCCCCCATCCCGACGACCGCGAAGGCCGCGACCTGCCCGCGCAGGGCCGGGTCGACCGCGGCGGCGACCTGGCCGAAGGCGGCGCCGGTCATCGCCCCGATGAACAACGACGGCGCGAAGACACCGCCGGAGCCGCCGATCCCGAGCGTCAGGGACGTCGCGAGGACCTTGCCGACGACGAGGACCGCGAGGAACCCGAGCGCGTACCGACCGGCGACGCCGTGCTCGAGCACGGGGTACCCGACGCCGTACATCTGCGGCAGGGCGAGCAGCAGCAGCCCGAGGAGCACCCCGCCGACGACCGGCCGAGCCCACTCGGGGCCGCGCGTCGCCCTCCAGAGCAGGTCGCAGGCATCCTCGACGAGGTAGAGCACCCGCGTGAAGCCGATCCCGACCGCACCCGCGAGCAGCCCGAGGAGCGCGAAGAGCAGGTACTCCGGCGGGGTGATGCCCCCGATGGCCGGCAGGTGCAGGAACGCGGTGTCGCCGAAGACCGCGCGGCCCACGAGCGCGGCCGTCACGCTCGCGATCGCGACGGCGCCGAACGACGTCGGGGTGAAGTCGCGGAGGAGCAGCTCGAGGGCGAAGAAGACGCCGGCGACCGGCGCGTTGAAGGTCGCCGAGATCCCACCGGCGGCACCGCACGCGACGAGGGTCTTCAACCGGACCTCGGGCATCCGCGCCCAGCGACCGATCGTGGAGCCGAGCGCGGAGCCGATCTGGATGATCGGCCCCTCGCGCCCGACCGAGCCCCCGGCGCCGATGCAGATCGCACTGGCGAGCGCCTTCACGACCGCGACACTGCCCCGGATCCGCCCGCCGTTCCGGTCGACCGCGAACATCACCTCGGGGACGCCGTGACCGCGCGCCTCCCGCGCGAAGCGGTGGATGAGCGGGCCGTACAGGAGTCCGCCGACGACCGGCGCGACGACGACGAACCCGCTGCCGAGCCACGGCACCCACGGGTTCGCCGGGTGGCCGGTGGTCGCGGAGTAGTCCGTGTGCCCACTGAACACGAGGGTCGCGTGCTGGATGAGCCAGCGGAAGACGACGGCGGCCACCCCGGCTCCGGCACCGACGACCAGGGCGGGGATCGCCAGCCGGACCGCGGCACCACCGAAACGGGTCCCGGCGGTGTGCAGGTGGGCGCGGGCTGGAGCAGTTGCAGACACGGTCCTCCATCAGTTGTACGGGCACAACGATTGTACGCGTACAACTGTGGCGTGTCGAGGGCTACCCGCCGAAGCCCGAGACCTCCTCCGGGAGTGGCTCGTCCATCGCCGTCCGGAGCGCTCGCATGCCGGCGACCACGGTGGGTCGGTCCGACTCCGGCACCCGGTCCAGCACGTCGGCGAGCTCGCGGCTCCGACGGGCACTCACCTCGTCGACGAGCGCGCGACCACGGTCGGTGGCGGCGACGAGCACCTCGCGTCGGTTCAGCGATCCAGGTCGACGCTCCACCCAGCCGCCGGCCACCAGCCGGTCGACGTTCCGCGTGAGCGTCGACGGCCCGACCGCGAGGCGCTCGGCGAGGTCACCGGCGCGGGTCGGCCCCAGCGTGGTGACGAGCACGATGAGCCGGAACTGCGGGACGGTGACGTGCTCGAGCGCCGTCGTCATGGACCGCGCGACGACACCGAGCAGCCCCCGGGACGCCGCGAGCACCTCGTCGATGTCGGACATGCCCACCATCCTCGCAGTCCGTCACATGGCCTCCTTGATGCCGCGGCGCACGAGCCAGGCGTTGACCGGGTAGGCGCAGACGAAGCCGGCGACCATGGCGAACTGCATCGCGACCCAGAACTCGGGCGAGAAGACGCTGGCCCGGCCACCGAAGACCGCCGGGAACACCGCGAGCTGCCACACCGCCATGAGTCCGTACATGCCGATCTGCCACGCGATGATGCTCAGCGTGTCCGCCTTGAGCGCGGCGACCAGCCCGGCGCGGACCCCGAGCCCGCGCATCGGGGCGATCGCGAAGTACTGGAACCCGATGCCCAGCAGGTAGGCGAGCACGAAGTCCACGGCCCATCCGGCGACCATGCGGTCCTGGTACAGCGAGCCGAGCCCGACCAGCGCTCCGATCGCGGGGAACCACGCCAGCCCGAACTCCCCGACGAGGTCACCGAGGGCGCACCCGGCACCGCAGTGGCTCGTGTCGATCGCGGTCCCGGCCCACCGCCCGTGGTCCGGCGCGGTGGCCCGGCCCCGCCGGAGGTAGAAGACCAGCCAGACGACACTGCCGAACAGCATCGTGAGCGGCCACACGAGCGCCATGACGCGCATGTGCGGAGGGTGCCGCACGACGTCGACGGCGACGAACACGGCGCAGCCGACCGCGACCACGAGCAGTCCTGCGCACGCGACGGTGAGTGCGACCGGGAAGGAACCGGCGCCGAGTTCGACCACGCCCGACCTCCTGTACTTGTACGGCTACAACGACGGGCTGAGCCTACGGCTCGGACGCGCGCTCCCTCCCAGCAGGACGGGGGACGCGACGGGAGGCCCGTGGCGGTGTCGCCGCGGGCCTCCCGTCCGTCGTGCCGCCGGGTCTAGCGGCGGGACGCCTTCTGCGGCACCGTGAAGATGTTGCCGGTGGTCACGCCCTCCTCGACCTCCTCGAGGGTGCGGCCGCGACTCTCCGGCACGAACCTCCAGATGAAGAGCAGGGCGAGCACGCCGACGACGGCGAAGCCGAAGAACGTCCCCGTGATGCCGGTCGCCGCCACGATCGTCGGGAAGAACAGCCCGAGGAACGCGTTCGCGATCCAGAGGCAGAAGACCGCGATGCCCATGCCGAGCGCCCGGATCTGCGTCGGGAAGATCTCGGACAGGATCACCCACGTCGCGATGTTGAGGAACGTCTGCATCGAGCCGACGAACGCGACGACCAGGAACAGGATCACCCACGGCCGCGCGGGGTTGCCCTCGACCAGGGTCATCGACGCGATGCCGATCAGGAAGTGGCACACCGTCGTCAGCGAGTAGCCGATGATGAGCGTGGTCCGGCGGTTGATGCGTTCCATGTTGGCGAGGGCGATCACGCCACCCACGACCGCGATCACACCGGGAGCGATGTTCGCGATCAGGGCCGCGGACTCCTGGAAGCCGGACTCGATGAGGACGGTCTGGCCGTAGTACATGATCGAGTTGATGCCGGTGAGCTGCTGCGCGACACCGATCCCCGCGCCGATGAGCACGATGCGGATCAGCCACTTGTTGCCGAGCAGCGTCCGCCAGCCGCTGACGCGCTGGGTCCGCGCTTCGGCCTCGTTCGTGCGCTTGATGTCGTCGAGCTCGGCCGTCGCACGCTCCTCCGACCGGATCTGTCCCAGCACCGACAGCGCTTCGCCGTAGCGGCCCTTCGACGCGAGCCAGCGCGGCGACTCGGGGACGCGGAGCATGCCGACGAAGAGCGCGATCGCGGGCAGGGCGCAGACGGCGAGCATCACGCGCCAGACGCCGTTGCCCTCGCCCCACAGGTTGCCGATGATCGCATTGACGACGAACGCGGCGAGCTGGCCGATCACGATCATGAGCTCGTTGCGACCGGAGAGGGATCCGCGGATCTCGTACGGCGCGAGCTCGGCGAGGAAGACGGGCACCACGGTCGATGCACCGCCCACGGCCAGACCGAGCAGGACACGGCCGACGACCATGACCCCGAAGGCCGGGGCGAAGACGCACGAGAGCGTGCCGACGAAGAAGGTGACCGCGAGCAGGATGATCGTCTTCCGGCGCCCCCAGCCGTCCGCGATCCGACCACCGAGCATCGCGCCGATCGCCGCACCGAAGAGCAGCGAACTCGTGACGACACCCTCGGTCAGGTCGGTCAGGCCGAGCTCCTCCTTCATGGGGAGCAGCGCACCGTTGATCACACCGGTGTCGTAGCCGAAGAGCAGGCCGCCGAAGGTGGCGACGAGCGCCAGGACGCCGAGACGGCGACGGTGGGGTCCCTCTCCCACCGGTGGAAGTGCGACGTTCGGTGCTGTCGGCTTGATGTCGACCATTCGTGACTCCTTCGTCGGGTGATCGCGCGGCGTTGCGTGCTGCGATCGTATCCCGATTCCATGTCCTGTCAATTGGACATTCTGACGACCTGACGTTTGGACCGATCCAAGAAACGCCTGATGAGCGAGGGAGCGGTCCAACAGCCGACCCGACCGCGCGTGGCCAGCGCCGTGCTGCTCAGTCGGTGTCGGACGGACCCTCGCCGAGGACGTCGCCGAGGGAGGCCATCCCGGCCCCGTGGTCGGTGTACCGACGCACGGTCCGGCGGGCTGCGGCGCTCGCTGCGCCGCCCAGTGCCGGGTTGCGCCGCGCGGCGTCGGCGACGCGGCCCGCGTGCCCCGCGGTCGACAACAGGACGTTCGCGAGTGCGCGGGCGGCACCGGGCTCCGGGACCCCGGTCACCGTCCAGGCACTCCGCAGCTGCTCGTCCGGCGTGACCCCGCGGCGGGTGCCCATCCGATGCCAGTCGGACAGCGCCCCCTCGGTGCGCTCGGCGGCCCGTTCGACCTCGCCCGCACGCCGACGCTCGACCGCGCGGACGGCATCGGCCGCGGCGTCGTCCGCCCCGAGGTCACGCCCCTCGACCGCGGCGGCACGCTGCCGGGCAGCGGTGTCGTCACCGCCGGCCTCGGCGATGCGAGCGGCGTGGGCGGCGGCTGCGGCGGCGAGGATCTCGTGGCGGTCCATGCTCCGACGGTAGCCGCTCGCACCGACGGCCGTGTGCCTCCGGACACATCCCGGTCCGCGCGGCCGTGGCGTCCCGGACCCCGCGGTAGCATCGGGACCCGAGGGGGAATCATGAACCGAACCGTCGCGTCCGGCGCCACCGCTCTGGTCGTCGCCGTCGCGCTGTCCGGTTGCTCGCTGCTCGGCGGGTCCGACGGAGCGCTCCCGGCGCCCTCGGTCCCGCCGACGCCGAGCCGGACGCCGGCACCGACCGCCACAGAGACCGAGGACACGGACGCCGCGCACATCGAGGCGTCGGCGACCCCGCGCGCACCCACACCGGTCGCGACCGAGGCCGCCGTCCCCGACCCCGTACTCTCTCCGATCCCGGCCGGGACGGTCCTGACCGAGGGCGACGTCGTGTCGCCGAAGGGCAGCATCCACTTCCACTACCGGGTCGTGGCGGACGGCGACGACACCTTCACCGCGCAGTACACCGGCGTGACCTCGTCGCTCCCGGTGCCGATCGGTGTGGGGTTCTTCGAGCGGGAGCGACAGGTCGGCGACGGGCTGACCTACCCCGGCGTGGGCGACGCGGTCCTCGGCGGTCCGACCCCCGCGCCGGTGTCCGAGGACGTGCCGCTGGACGGATCGGGCGTCGATCCGTCCGGGCTCGTGACCCTGGTCGTGTCCTCGGCTGCCGACGCCGGGCAGACGGACCTGCCGATCGAGATCGCGGGTGGCAAGGTGCTCGCGGTCGCAGCTGTGCGCTGGTCGGTGCCCCAGCGGCAGACGAACGTGCACCCGGTCGACGGGGGCGCTCGGTCGAACGCCGCCGGCCCGGTCACCGCGACCACGGCCTCCGGGGCACCGCGGTCGTACACGGTCGCCCGGGACGACCTGATCGGTGACGTCGCGGCGCGCTTCGGCATCAGCGTCAAGGCGCTCGTCTGGCTCAACGCCGACGTGCAGGTGTTCGGCGACGACCAGTACCTCTACGAGGGCACGACGCTCAACCTCGACCCGCTCGCGCGCTGACGCGCGCGGCGCCGGCGCGGCGCGGGCCCATACGGCGCGGCGCGGGCCCGTCAGTTCCGCGAGGGCGACAGACCACCGTCGACGGTTCGCGGCACCCTGTCGCTCTGGCGGAACCTTCCGGCGGACGGGAGGACCAGGGCGGGCCGACCATGCGACGGACGGGAGGCGCGGTGCCAGCTGGCACCGCGCCTCCCGTCCGTCAGGGGCGTGCGTGGCTACTCGCCGCGCAGCTCCAGGTACTTCGCGATGAGCGCCTTGGTCGAGGAGTCCTGCGACGCGAGCGCGTCCTGGTCGCCGTCGACCGCCGGGGCGATCTGCAGCGCGAGCTGCTTGCCGAGCTCCACGCCCCACTGGTCGAACGAGTCGATGCCCCAGATGGTGCCCTCGGTGAACACGATGTGCTCGTAGAGGGCGATCAGCTGACCGAGGACGCTCGGGGTGAGCTCCGGCGCGAGGATGGACGTCGACGGCTTGTTGCCCGTGAAGGTGCGGGCCGCGACGATGCCCTCGTCGGTGGTGCCCTCGGCGCGGACCTCGTCGGTGGTCTTGCCGAACGCGAGTGCCTTCGTCTGCGCGAAGAAGTTGGCGAGGAACAGCGCGTGGACGTCCTGGCCCGGCTGCACGGCCTTCCCGTCGCCGGACTCGTCCTTGAGCGGACGGGCCGGCTTCGCGACGGTGATGAAGTCCGCGGGGATCAGGCGCGTGCCCTGGTGGATGAGCTGGTAGAACGCGTGCTGGCCGTTCGTGCCCGGCTCACCCCAGAAGACCTCGCCGGTGTCCGTCGTGACGGGCGAACCGTCCCAGCGGACGCGCTTGCCGTTCGACTCCATCGTGAGCTGCTGCAGGTACGCGGCGAAGCGGTGCAGGTACTGCGTGTAGGGCAGGACCGCGTGGCTCTGCGCACCGAGGAAGTTCGTGTACCAGACGTTGAGCAGACCCATCAGGACCGGGACGTTCTGCTCGAGCGGCGTGGTGCGGACGTGCTCGTCGACGGCGTGGAAGCCGGCGAGGAACTGCTGCCAGTTCTCCTTCCCGATCGCGATGACGACCGAGGTGCCGATCGCGGAGTCGACCGAGTAGCGGCCGCCCACCCAGTCCCAGAAGCCGAACGCGTTCTCGGGGTCGATGCCGAACGCGGCGACCTTGTCGAGCGCGGTCGAGACGGCGACGAAGTGCTTCGCGACGGCGTTCGACTTCTCGTCGTCGGACGCGTCGGTCAGGCCGAGACGCTCCCAGAGCCACTGCCGGGCGAGACGGGCGTTGGTCAGGGTCTCGAGGGTGCCGAAGGTCTTCGACGCGACGATGAAGAGCGTGGTCTCGGGGTCGAGGTCCGCGGTCTTCTCGTAGATGTCAGCGGGGTCGATGTTCGAGACGAAGCGCGCCTCGAGTCCCTCCTGCACGTACGGCTTGAGGGCCTCGTAGACCATGACGGGGCCGAGGTCCGAGCCACCGATGCCGATGTTCACGACCGTCTCGATGCGCTTGCCGGTGACACCGGTCCACGAGCCGTCGCGGACCTGCTCGGCGAAGGCGTAGACCTTGTCGAGCGTGGCGTGGACGTCGGCGTCGACGTCCTGGCCGTCGACCACGAGGGCGGGCTCGATGCCCTTCGGGCGTCGGAGCGCGGTGTGCAGGACCGCGCGGTCCTCGGTCACGTTGATGTGCTCGCCGGCGAGCATCGCCTCGAAGCGCTCGGCGACGCCGGTGTCCTTCGCGACCTGGAGCAGGGCGCCGAGGATCTCGTCGTCGACGAGGCCCTTCGACAGGTCGACGGTCAGGTCGGCGGCCTGGAACGTGTAGCGCTCGGCACGACCGGGGTCGCTGTCGAACCAGCCGCGCAGGTCCGGGGTGAAGCCGTCGGCGATGCCGGCGAGCGTCTTCCAGCCGTCGGTCGATGTGGGGTCGACGGGAGCGGATTCGGTCACTTCGGTCCTCCTGGGTACCTTCAAGACGTACTGGACCGCGGGTCACCGCAGCGCTGCGTCGCGGACCACGTCCGAGCGTAGTGCCGTCGGGGTGTCTCCGCGCACAGCCCGACGGCGGCCGCCCATCGGCCGAGCACCGGCCGACCCGGCGCCGCACCCGTCCGAGCGCCGCGCGCCGCGTGACTAGGGCAGGAGTGCTGCGAGGGCGTCGGCCACCGGACCGTCGGTCGCCGCCCGCCAGCCCCGCCCCGCCCACAGGTGGAGCCGGTGCGGGTCCCCGGCCGCGGCTGCCTCGCTCCGGATCGGCCGCGTCAGGTGGTGCAGGGCCGGGTACCCGAGCGGGGCGTCCGGGTGCGCACGCGTGAACGCGTTGGCGAGGCTCCGCGCGGGGCGTCCGGTGAAGGCGCGGGTCACGACCGTCCGGTCGAAGGCCCGGTCAGTGAGCGCGGCTCGGTGGGTGGCGGAGGTGCCGGCCTCGTCGGTCCGCAGCACGGCGGTGCCGACGGCGACGGCGGCCGCACCGGCGTCCAGCTGGTCGCGCACCGCGTCGGCCGTCCCGAGTCCGCCCGCCGCGACCACGGGCAGCCGCACGGCAGCGGTGACCCGGCGGACCAGGTCCTGCAGCGGCTCGGGCGCGGGCGTCGCAGCCGCGTCCAGGACCGCCGAGTGCCCGCCCGCGGCCTCCCCCTGCACGAGCAGCACGTCGACACCGCGCTCGGCGGCCGCCCGCGCCTCGGGCACGCTCGTCACGGACTGCACCGTCAGGACGTCCCGGCGGCGGAACTCGCCGACCACCGACGCAGCCGGGAGCCCGAAGGTGAACGACACGACCGGCACCGGGTCGTCGAGCAGCAGTCCGACCTTGTCCGACCACGCGTCGTCGTCCTCGTGCTTCGGGGGCAGCGGGCGCCCGGCGTCCGCCTCGAGCTCGGCGCGGTAGGCCTCGTACACGCCGTCGTCGATCGGCACGGGTGCCGGCACGAACAGGTTCACGCCGAAGGCCCCGGTGCCGCTCGACCGGACCGCGGCGACCTGTGCGGCGAGTGCGTCGGCGTCCAGGTACCCGCCGGCGAGCTGCGCGAGGTGACCCGCGCGGCCCGCGGCCGACACGAGCGCGGGCGTGCTCGGCCCGCCCGCCATCGGCGCGACGTGGACGGGTGCCGCGGCACCGAGGACACCCGGGAGGGATCGCATGCGCCCATCCTGCCCGGAGCCGGAGCCGGAGCGGAGCCGGAGCCGGAGCCGGAGCCGACCCTCGTCCGTCAGTCCGACGGCGTGAAGCGTCGCAGCCGCAGGCTGTTCGTCACCACGAACACGGACGAGAACGCCATCGCCGCACCCGCCAGCACGGGGTTCAGCAGTCCCGCCATCGCGAGCGGGATCGCCGCGACGTTGTACGCGAAGGCCCAGAAGAGGTTGCCGCGGATCGTCCGGAGCGTCGCCCGCGACAGCCGGACCGCATCCGCCACCACGGTGAGCCGACCGCTGACGACCGTGACGTCGCTCGCCGCGATCGCCGCGTCGGTCCCCGCTCCCATGGCGATGCCGAGGTCCGCCGCCGCGAGTGCCGCAGCGTCGTTCACCCCGTCGCCGACCATCGCGACGGTCCGCCCCTCGGCCTGCAGCTGCCGGACGGTCTCGAGCTTGGACGCCGGGGTTGCCCGGGCGCGCACGTCGTCGATGCCGACGCGGCCCGCGGCGGCGCGGGCGGCACCCTCGTTGTCACCGGTGAGCAGCACGGGACGCAGGCCGAGCGCGACGAAGCGTCGGACGGCCTCGGGTGCCTCGGGCTTCACGGTGTCGCCCACGACGACCGCGCCGAGCAGGGCGCCACCCCGGGCGACGAGGACCGCGGTCCCGCCGTCCGCCTCGGCAGCACCGACCTGCGTGGACAGGGCGTCGTCCACACGGACGGCCCAGGCCTCGGCCAACCACCGGGCGGCGCCGACGACGACCACCTCGCCGTCGACCACGCCCTGCACGCCGGCGCCCGGTGTCGCGGTGAACTGCTCGGCGACCGGGACGTCGAGACCGCGCTCCCGGGCGGCCCGGACGACCGCGCGGGCCACGGGGTGCTCGGAACCGTCCTCGACCGCGGCGGCCAGCGCGAGCAGTGTCGCGTCGCCGTCGGGCGCGGCACCGACCGGCAGGACCGCCGACAGGCGCATCTCCCCCGTCGTCACCGTGCCCGTCTTGTCGAGCACGATCGTGTCGACGGCACGGGTCCGTTCGAGGGCCTGCGGGCCGCCGATCAGGATGCCGAGCTGCGAACCGCGGCCCGTCCCGACGAGCAGGGCCGTGGGCGTCGCGAGCCCGAGCGCACACGGGCAGGCGATGATGAGCGTCGCGACGGCGGCGGTGAACGCGGCGGTCAGGGAACCGCCGGCGACGAGCCAGCCGACGAAGGCGATCAGGGCGAGGCCGATGACGACCGGCACGAAGACCGCCGAGACCCGGTCGGCGAGCCGCTGCACGGCGGCCTTGCCGGTCTGCGCCTCCTCCACGAGACGCCCCATCCGGGCGAGCTCGGTGTCGGCACCGACAGCGGTGACCTCGACCACGAGCCGACCGCCGACGTCGATGGTGGCGCCGGTGACACGGTCGCCCGGACGGACCTCGACGGGGACGGACTCGCCGGTGAGCATGCTGAGGTCGACGGCCGACGAGCCCTCGCGCACGATGCCGTCGCTCGGGATCCGTTCACCCGGTCGGACCACGACCACGTCGCCGACGACGAGCGAGGCGGCGGGCACGCGGGTCTCGACCGGACCGGACGGCCCGTCGCGGAGGACCGACGCGTCCTTCGCGCCGAGCTCGAGCAGCGCGCGGAGCGCCGCACCAGACCGCTGCTTCGCACGGGCCTCCATGTACCGGCCGGCGAGGATGAACACGGTCACGGCTGCGGCGACCTCGAGGTACAGGTCGCTCGCCTCGGGGTCGGACGCGAACCACGAGAACGTCATGTGCATCCCGGGGCGACCGGCGTCGCCGAGGAAGAGCGCGTACAGCGACCAGCCGAAGGCGGCGAGCACCCCGACGCTGACCAGCGTGTCCATGGTCGCGGCGCCGTGCCGGGCGTTCACCCACGCCGCCCGGTGGAACGGGAGCGCGCCCCAGACGGCGACGGGCGCGGCCAGTGCCAGGGCCGCCCACTGCCAGTTCGGGAACTGCAGGACCGGCACCATCGAGAGCAGCACCACGGGCACGGCGAGCACCGTGGAGACGACGAGCCGCTGCCGCAGGGGCGCGGCGGCGTCGTCCCGGGCAGCGTCGTCGTCCGCGTCGAGGTCGGACCCGGGCGCCGGCTGCCGCACGTGCACGGTCGCGCCGTACCCGGCAGCCTCGACGGCCGCCACCAGGGCAGCCGTGTCGACCGTCCCGGGATCGGTGACCGTGACCTGCGCCTGCTCCGTGGCGTAGTTCACCGTCGCGGAGACACCCGGCAGCTTGCCGAGCTTCCGCTCGACGCGGTTCGCGCACGAGGCGCAGGTCATCCCCGTGATGTCGAGCTCGACGACGCCGTCGCTCACCGGGTCACGACCTCGTACCCCGCCTCCGCGATCGCGGCGCGCAGGGCCTGGTCGTCGATCGGGCTGTCCGACGTGACGGTGACGGACGACGATCCGCCCGGCACCAGGTCGACGGCGACGTCCGTCACCCCGGCGAGCTCCGAGACCTCCTCGGTCACGCTCGTCACGCAGTGCTCGCAGGTCATCCCGGTCACGGCGACGGTCTCGGTGGTCATGGTTCCTCCTCGGGAGTGGTTGTGGTGTGGGTCAGGAGCGGACGAGCCGGGCGATGGCGTCGCTCGCCTCGCGCACCTTCGCGTCGGCGGCGTCGCCACCCTCGGACACGGCCTCGGCGACGCAGTGGCGCAGGTGGTCCTCGAGCAGCGACAGGGCGACCCGTTCGAGTGCGCGGTTCGCTGCCGAGATCTGGGTGAGCACGTCGATGCAGTACGTCTCGTCCTCGACCATGCGGGCGATCCCGCGGACCTGTCCCTCTGCGCGGCGCAGCCGCTTGAGCAGGTCGTCCTTGTCCTCGATGTACCCGACGTGTGCGTGCTGTGCGTTCGGCATCCGGACCTCCGTCCTCGACAACACGGTACCCCCCTGGGGTATTCCGCGCACTGGGACGCGGAGCGGGGCGCAGAGTTTCCTGAGAATTCTTCAGTGCATGGTGGGAGCGCTCGCGCCTGCGGGAGGCGGACCGCGCGACCCGACCGATCGCCGCGGTGACGCGGACCGAGCCGGGACGCACCGGACGGGAGGCCCGTGGCGACGCCGCCACGCGCCTCCCGTCCGACGCCGCTCACCACCGACGCGAGAAGCGCGCATCCCGGACAGTGCTGGCATGATGCGCGGGTGAGCACCTCGTCGACGAACGGATACCGCAGGCTGCGGTTCACCGAGAGTGACGGCACCGACTACGCGCGGATCTTCTCCGCCGAGTACAACGGCAAGGACCTCGGGACCGAGACCTACGTCACCGAGGGCACCCGCTACGAGTACACGATCGTCGGCGACGACGACGTGACCCTCCGCACCATGCGGGCCGAGGGCGGACGCCGCGGCGGGGTGATCGGCCCGCGGAACGACCACGTGGTCTTCTGGCTCACGAAGGGCCGGCTCGAGATGCACTTCGCGGACCGCACCAGGGTGATCGAGCCGGGGAGCCCGTACATCGCCTCGGCGTCCGAGGCCTACCGCTTCGAGTCGGCCGACACCGTCTACAACGGCCTGCACGTGTCCGACCCCTTCCTCCGCTCGGTCGGCGAGGAGCTCGGCTACCGCCTGCCCGAGGGACCGCTGCTGTTCGACCAGCAGGACGAGGCGATCGCACGACGCGAGCCGCTCCGTCGCCTGGTGCAGGACCTCGCACCCGCCCTGCTCGACGACCGCGTGGTGGGCTCGATGCGGACCGCGCTGAACCGGCGGCTCGCGGTGGTCGTGCTCGACACGTTCCCGATCCGCAACCGCGGCCAGGACGTCCCCGTCGCGAACCGCCTGCGCGACGCGATCCGCCACATCGAGACCCACGCGCAGGACCGGCCGTCCGTCCCCGACATCGCCGCTGCGTGCGGGCTGAGCCAGCGCGGGCTGCAGGACGTCTTCGCGAGGACGCTCGGCACCACGCCGAACCGCTTCATGCGCGACCACCGGCTCGACTGTGTCCGTCGCGAGCTCCTCCGCGCGGTCGGCGACGAGGGCGTGACCCCCGTCGCGCGGCGGTGGGGCTTCACCAACCCCGGGCGCTTCGCCGCCGCCTACCGGGAGCGCTTCGGCGAGGACCCGGCCACGACCCTCCGGGGATCGCGCGCTGCACGACCGGAGTCCGGCCGGACCTCCTGGCGGGTCCGGCGCGCCGTCGCGCACATCGTCGAGCACGCCGGCAGCGACCTGACCGTCGACGACATCGCCGACGCGGCGGGGATCCGACCGCGCCGGTTGCAGCAGCTCTTCCAGCAGGAGTGCGGGCTGTCGCCGATGGCGTACGTGCGCTCCGTGCGGGACGCTGCGTCGCGCAACACCGGAGCCGGAACCGGCGACGTCGGCTGACCCCTTCACGCACCGGGGTACACGGAGAACCGCCGTTCTGGCGCTTTCCCTGGAAGAGCGCTGAAACCGGCGGCACCCGCGTGACGAACCTCGGTGGCAGCCCGTCTCATCCGTGAACAGCAACCGCTGGGAACGAGTCCCGGCGGGCACTCGAAGGGAGCAATCAATGGCTGACACCACCAACCTCACCTCTGCCGCGACCAGCTCGACCGGCACCCACGCGTCCGGCTCGACCTCGGGCAAGACCACGATCGACGACACCGTCGTCTCGAAGGTCGCCGGCATCGCCGCCCGCGAGGTCAACGGCGTGCACTCGCTCGGCAACGGCGCTGCCCGTGCCATCGGCGCGATCCGCGACGCCATCGGCCAGCGCGACTACGGCCAGGGCGTCAAGGTCGAGGTCGGCGAGAAGCAGGTCGCTGCTGACGTGACGATCGTCGCGGAGTACCCGGTCTCGCTGCAGCAGGTCGCCGATGGTGTCCGTTCGTCGGTGGCCCGCGCCCTGCAGCAGATCGTCGGCATGGAGGTCGCCGAGGTCAACGTGACCGTTCAGGACGTCTACATCCCGGGCGACGACGACGACAACGAGGACAAGAAGGAGTCGCGCGTTGAGTAACACACTCGTCGGCGCACTGATCGGCGCCATCCTCGCCGTCGTGGCACTGCAGTTCGGGTTCTGGGGCTTCGTCCTGGTGATCGTGTTCGGTCTGATCGGTGCCCTCGTGGCCGCGATCACGACGGGCAAGATCGACCGCGGCGCCCTGACCGACGTGCTGACCGGACGCCGGAGCTCCCGGTGAGCGCCGGCCCGGGGAGCCTCCCGGTGAGCGCGGTCCCGGGCCGGGTCGAGATCACCGCCCGGGCGCTGACGGCGCTGGCCCGGGCCGTCGCAGCGGAGCGTCTCGGCGCTCCGGCGAAGCGGCTCCGGGTCGGGTTGGAGGACCACGACGGCGCGCTCGCGCTCGAGGTCACCGGCCCGATCGCCGCCGGCGGGGACGTCGTCTCCGCCGCGACGACGGCTGCTGACACGATCCGCTCCCGCGTCGGGGACCTCTCCGGCCGACGGGTGGGTCGGACCCACATCGAACTGACCGGGATCGTGCGTGAGCACGAGGGCCGGGTCCGGTAGGAGGAGCCATCATGAGCACTGAACAGCTCGAGAAGCGGCTGCGTCGTCGCAGCATCCACCGGTCCCGGTCCACCGCCCTGGCCATCACCCTGATCATCGTCGTGGTGGTCGCGGCGTGGATCGGCACCGAAGCGGTCCTGCAGGCCATCGGGCAGCGCCCGCTGCTGGCGGACCCGCAGACCGTCGCCGACACCGCCCTGCAGCCCGACGCGGCGTTCACGACCATCGCCGAGATCATCGCCGTCGTCCTGGTGATCCTCGGCATCATCCTGATCGTCCTCGCGGTGAAGCCCGGCCGGCAGCCCCGGTCCGGGATCGACCGGGACCGCGGCGCGGTCGTGATCGACACCCGCATCCTGGCCTCCACAGCAGCGAACGCCGCCGCCCTGGCAGCGGGCGTCCCCGAGTCCAACACCAGTGCCTCCGCCCGCGGCCACCACACCGAGGTGCACGTGGTGCCCCTGTCCGGCATCCCCGTCGACCGCACCCGGGTGGAGCAGGCCGTGCAGGACCGGCTCGGTCGGCTCGGCGGCAAGCACGGCCGGTCCGTGAAGGTCACCGTGGAACAGAAGGGAACCCTGGCATGACCACCACCAACCGCGGCTTCAACCGGGTCCTGCTGTTCCTGATCGGCCTGATCAGCATCATCGTCGGTGCGGTCATCGGCGCCGGTGTCCTGCAACCCGTCCGCGACGCACTCGGGCAGGTCGTGACCCTGCCGGAGCAGGTCACCGTCCCCGACATCGCCCTGTGGATCATCGCCGCCGTCTGCGCGGTGGTCATCGTCCTGGCGGTGATCGTGGTCGTCACCCGCGGCGGCGGCGGCACCAGCGTCGCCGTCCGGGAACGCTCCGGCGACGACCAGGTCACCGTGAACGTCGCCCTCGTCCGGGACGTCATCGACCACGAACTCACCGGTGTCCACGACATCGTCGCCTCGAAGGTCGACACGTACCTGGTGAAGAAGACCCGCGCGGCACGGATCAAGGTCCACGTCCGCCGCGGCGGGGACGCGGTCACCGTCCTCGACGCCGTCGACCACGCCCTGACCACCCTGGACCACACCCTCGGCCGGCAGATCCCGGTCCTGGTCCACCTCACCGGCGGCACCCGCACCGCACTGGCACGCACCACCCGCGTCCAGTAAGGAAACAGCACCAGCACCAGCACCGCAAGCGGGCCGGACGAGGCGACCAGTGCCTCCCGGCCGACACCACCGGGCGACAGCCCACGAGCGAGAAGGGAACCCACCATGGGACTCGACGACAAGATCAAGAACGCTGCCCAGGACCTGACCGGCAAGGCCAAGGAGGCCTTCGGCAACGCGACGAACAACGACGAGAAGGTCGCGGAGGGCAAGAAGGACCAGGCCGCTGCGAGCGCCAAGCAGACCGGCGAGGACGTCAAGGACGTCTTCAAGAAGTAGCGGACCACGGCCGTCGCCCCCGACGGGGGCGACGGCCGTCCTGTTCACGAGGAGGAAGCCATGCAGCACGATCCGAACGCCCGGACGCAGATCACCGAGGTCGACCTGCCGTCCGAGCTGACCACTCCGCTCCCCGAGGATGCCGGGCCCCTGGTGGTCGCCGCCCGCACCGCGGCGGAGACGGCGCTCGGCGTGCCGGGCGTCCACCACCTGGGCGGGCTCGTCGCCCGAGCCGCCGACCGCGTGCGTTCGCAGCTCGGTCGCACCGCCGGGGCCCCCGGCGTCCAGGTCGACGACAACGACGGCACGCTCGACGTGACCGTCTCCGTGGTCGTCAGCTACCCGCACCCGGTGCTCGAGGTCGCTGACGAGGTCCGCCGTCAGGTGGCCGCGGCGGTGTCGCAGCTCGGCGCGGGACAGCCCACCACCGTCGACGTGCGCGTCCTCGACGTGCACGGTCCCTTCGACGACGAGCCGACCCCGGTCGACAAGGCCCGGGAGGCCGTCGGTGACGCCGTCGACCGCACGAAGGAGGCCGTCTCCGGCGCCGCTGAGAATGTCCGCGACGGAGCCGCCGATGTCGCCGAGCGGGCACGCGACGCCGCGCGCGACGCCGCCGACGCCTCGCGGGAGGCCGCCGGCCGTGCTCGGGACGCTGCCGGTGACGCCGTCGACCGCGCCCGGGAGACCGCCGCCGACCTGGGTGACCGGGCGTCCGACGCGATCGACACCGCCCGCGAGAAGACCGCGGACGCCGTCGACACCGCGCGGGAGAAGACCGCCGACGCCGTCGACGCAGCGCGGGAGACCGCATCCGACGCGGCCGAGCGCGCCGCGGAGAAGTCCTCGGATGCCGGAGACTCGGCGAAGGAAGCGGTGAGCGCAGCGAAGGAGGCCGCGGAGGACGCCTCGCAGGAGATCCGGGACCGTGCATCGAGTGCCGCCGCAGCGGCGACCGACGCCGCAGCGGACGCCGGTGCCGCGGCCTCGGACGCGGCCGACGCGGCTGCGGAGGCGACGAAGGACGGCGCGGCCTCCTCGGCACACGGCGAGGCGACCGACGCCGCTGACGCGTCCGGGGCCGCCGGGACGTCCGACACCGCTGGGACGTCCGACACCGCCGACACGGACGAGCGCGTCGCCGCCGCCCTCGACGAGGCGGCCGACCGCATCGAGCACGCCGCCGACGTCGTCCGCGACGAGGCCGACGCCCACCACGACGGCACCGCCACGCACCGCAGCGACGACGGCGAGGGCGACGCCGAGGCACGGCGATGACCACCGCGTGGGCGGGACGACGGGGCTCGACCGCTCGTCGTCCCCGTCCGCGCGGCGTCTGGATCGCCTCGGGCATCGGCATCGTGCTGGTGCTCGCCGTGGCCCTCGGCGCGTACCTCCCGCTGGTCGGGTTCCTCGGCGGGGTGACCGCCACCACCGCCGGACTCGTCCCGTTCCCGTTCATCCGGATCACCCTCGTCACGCTGCTCGGCGTGGTGGTCGTCCTCGCACTGCTGCTCTGGGCGCTGACCCGGCGGCACACGGTCACGTCGGTCCTCGCGATCGTCCTCGCCGTCCTGGTCAGCCTCGCGGTCACCGCCTACCCCGTCGTGACGATCGCCATCGCCTCGGCGGACCGTGCCGGTGACGTCTGGCCGATCATCACCGATCTCTGGCAGCGCTTCACCGGCTGACCCACACTGCAGAGCACCACAGTCCCACGACGGACCCGCGACCCGAACGCGGGTCCGTCGTGTCCCTCCTGCGTCCGTGCGCCCGGCGACGACCACGTCCGACACGCCCGGCCGGCCGGACGACGGGGTCGGTTCGTCAGGATCGGGCTCCGTCCGACATCCTCGTGGTGAAGGGGGTGACCGTGGACGGAGACGACGATCGGACGCTCGTGGAGCGGATGGCCCGGGGCGACCGCTCCGCACTCGCGACGGCGTTCGACCGCCACGCTGCTGCGCTGACCCGCGGCGCCTGGGCGCTGGCGGCGACGCCGGACGCCGCGCGGGCGCTCGTGCAGGACGCCTTCCTGCAGCTCTGGGACCGCGCGGCCGACGTCCGGCTCGCGTCGGCGTCGTTGCTGCCGTGGCTGCTCGCCGTGTGCGCCGGGCGCGCGTCCGGTGCCCTGCCCGGCGATCCGCTCCGGTTCGTGCGCGCGGACCTGGCCGACGCCTCGAGCGACGACCGTGCACTCTGCGAGCGGTGCGTCGTTCACCGCCGCTCCTACGCCCAGGCAGCCGACGAGCTCGGACTCCTCACGTCGGCCCCCGGCCGTGCGACCCGTCCGGGCCGCGGATCGCGGGAGGCGGTGACGCGTGATGGACTCTGAGCCGCCCCGGGGGGACGACCTCCAGCGTCTGCTGGTCACGATGAAGCAGGACGTCCTCGCCCGCGCCGTCCCACGACGCAGGCTGCGTCGTCGTCGGGTCGGGATCGCGATCGGCGTCGTCGTCGCACTGCTGCTCGGCGCCGCCGGCGGCAGCGTCGCGCTCGGGCTGATCCCCGGCCCGGACACGCAGCCGACCGTACCGACGACCTCCCCCACGGCCGACCCGTCGCCGAGCCAGACGCCGGACCGCGCGCCGGTCGTCGACAGCCCCCGGCCGACCCTGACGCCGACCCCGACCTCCACCCGCCGTCCTTTCGCGCTCGACGACCCGGGGACGTGGACGATCTCCGGTACCGAGGTCGGGCCGATCGCGGTCGAGGGCGACTACTCCGCCGAGACCGACGACCTCGCCGCCGCCTTCGTCCACGACCCCGCGTGCTCCGCCGTGTGGAAGCTCCGCGGATCGGACGTCCCACCACGGGAGCAGCCGACGCTGTTCATCGTGCAGGACGACGCGGGCCGGATCGCCGGCGTGGACATCTCGGGATCGTCCTCCCGAGCGGCTCCGACGACCGCCGAGGGGCTCGGGCTCGGCAGCTCGCTCGACGAGCTCCGCGCGGCCTACCCGGATCTCCGGTACGCCGTCTCCGGCACGGACGACCCCGATCCCGCAGACGGAAACCCCTACGGTGTCTGGACCACGAGCATCAACGGTGTCCACGTCAGCTTCTCCGTGACGTCGACCGAGCCCGTCAGGGACATCTGGGTGAGCGCAGACTCGGCGACCCCGCCGCCGGAGTTCTGCGGGTGACACGGTCGTGCGCTGGTCAGTGTCCGGTGCGCGACCCGGTCCGGAGTCGCCGGAGCCCCTCGTCGATCGAGACCGTCGGGGTCCAGCGGAGGTCGGCCCGTGTCCGCCGCTGGTCGAACCAGTGCGCCGTCGACAGCTGCTCGGCGAGGAACCGCGTCATCGGCGGCTCGTCCGCACCGGGGCGCACCCGCCACACCGCCTCGACGACCGAGCCCGCCGCCCGGGCGAGCGCCGCGGGGACGTGCAGCCGCGGTGCCGGGACCCCGGACGCCGTGCAGATCCCCGCCAGGAGCTCCCCCACGGGCCGGGGTTCGCCGTTCGTCACGACGTAGGCGTTGCCGTGCACGGCGTCGTCGGCCGCGTGCTCGAGCGCGGCGACCATCGCCGACGCGGCATTGTCGACGTAGAGGGTGTCGATGAGCGCCGCGCCCGAGTCGAGGAGCGGCAACCGCCCGGTGCGTGCGCGGTCGACGATGCGACCGACCAACTGCGTGTCCCCCGGCCCCCACACCAGGTGCGGGCGGACCGCGACGACCGCGAAGCCCGGCTCGTCCGCCGCGAGCGCCAGCAGTTCGGCGGCAGCCTTCGTGCGCGCGTAGTGCCCGCGCGCAGCGGTCGGCTCGGCGGGGTCGGCGGCGGCACCCGCCAGCGACGACCCGGTGTGTGCCACGGACGGCGACGACACGAAGACGAAGCGGCCGACCCCGGCAGCACGCGCGGCGTCGAGCAGCGCGCTCGTCCCGGCGACGTTGACGCGGGCGAAGTCGACCGGGTCACCCGCGAGCGACACCTTCGCCGCCAGGTGCACCACGGCCTCCACGCCGTCGACCGCACGCGCGACCGCCGCGGTGTCGGTCATCGTGCCGAGGGCGTCCTCGGCCCCGCCGACCCCGGAGGGTCGGCGTTGGAACGTCCGCACGTCGTGCCCGGCGTCGCGCACGGCGGCGGCGGTCGCCCGGCCGAGGAACCCGCTGGCGCCGGTGACCAGGACCCTCACGGGCGGACCATCCGACCGCCGCCGAGCACCGTCGACGCCCACCGCGACAGCCGTGCGCGATCGACCTTCGAGTTGTGCCGGATGTCCGTCGGCAGGACCGGGACGACGAGCACCGCGGCGAGCGGGACCCCTGCGGCCGAACGGACCGCGGTGGCGAGGTCGGCAGACGCGAGCCCCGGACGTCGTGCCGCGGGGACGGTCTCGACGACGGCGACGACCTGCTGGGTGCCCGCCGGACCGATCCCGGCGATGCCCGCCCGACCGACCCCGTCGACCCGCTCGATCCGCTGCTCGGGCCCGACCGGGGTGACGACGCCGTCCGGGGTCGTCACGACGTGCTGCAACCGACCCTCGATCCACAGTCGTCCGTCGGCGTCGAGGTGCCCGACGTCGCCGGTGCGGTGCCCACGCGGATCGTCGACCCCGAGCCGGGACACCCGGTCGGTGCGCCAGAGCCGGTCGTACCGGTCGCGGACGTGCGGTGCGGCGACGACGACCTCGCCGGTGGTCCCCGCCTGGTCCGTCGAGGCACCGGTCGGCTGGCCGTCGTCGTCGAGCGGCGCGATGCGCACCCGCACACCGGCTGCCGGTCGCCCGACGCAGATGCCGTCGTCCGGAGCGGCGGCGGCCCACCGCACGCCGTCCAGGTCGACGTCGGTCACGAGCAGCCCCTCGGTCATGCCGTAGGGGGTGTGCGCCGCCGCGTTCGGCATGAGGTCGGTCGCCGACGCGAGGAGCGCCGCGGACACCGGCGCGCCCGCGGACAGGAACAGGCGCACCCGCGCGAGCGACTCCCGGTCGGTGGTCGTCAAGGCGGAGGCCGTCGCCACGACGTTCGCGAGCGCCGCGGGCGAGAGGAACACCACGGTCGCATCGACCGCCGCGACCGCGGCGGCGACCGCCCGTGCCGTCAGCGTGCGCGGCGCGGTGACGTCCATGTCCGGTGCGACCGACCGGGCGCCGAGGGCGGGGCCGAGCAGGGCGAACGGCGCGAAGCCCGCGACGAGTCCGGTACCGACACCGACGCCGTACTGCGCCGCGAGGACGTCCCGCACCGCGGCGAGCTGGCCGTGCGTGTACACGACGCCCTTCGCCGGCCCGGTGGAGCCCGAGGTGAACAGGACGGCGGCGGGAGCGTCCGACGAGGGCGCCGCGGGCAGCTCCGCACCGCCCGCGAGTCGACGGGCACCCCGTCGGGCGACCTCGACCAGGGTGTGCTCCACCCCGAGGGCCCTCCGTGCGGCCGCCGGCAGCGTGACCGTCGCGATCCGCCGTCCCGGCCAGCCCAGCGCGCGAGCGGCGGCCAGGCCCGGCAGGGCGCCGATCACCCAGTCCGGTCGGGCACCGCGGACGGCGCGGGTCAGGCCGCGGAGACCGAGCCCGGCATCCGCCACGACGACGACCGCTCCGATGCGCACGCAGGCGTACAGGACGGCCGTCAGGTCGGCACCGGGCGTGACGAGCAGGGAAACCCGGTCGCCGGGGCGGACGCCGAGGTCCGCGAGTCCGGCGGCGACCTCGCGGACCCGACGGGCGAGCAGCCGCCACGAGACCGTGCGGGGGCCACCGGCGGTCGCCATCTCGACGAGCGCGGGCTCGTCGCTGTCGCGCAGGTCGTCGAGCGCGGCCCACAGCGGGCGGTGGCCGGGACCCGGGTCGAGCGACGCGTCTCGAGCCGCATCGCCCGAGACCGGTCGGGCACCGCGAGACGCGGCTGCGTCGGCAGGGGCACCGGCCTGGAGGCTCGGCTCGCCACCGTCGGGCGCGTGGCCCTCCGGCAGGCGGTCGCCCAGCCAGTCGAGGACGGTCCCCGCGACGTCGGCGTCGTCCGGCAGCAGGTGGCCGGCGCCCTCGAAGCGGTGCACGTCGGCGTGCGGCACCCGGTCGGCCAGGTCGTCGAGGTACCGCTCCAGGAACACCGGGTCGCGCGGCCCCCACATCACGAGCGCCGGGACCTCGAGCGCCGCGACACCGGCGGCGATGCGGTCGAGCTCGGCGGCGCTCGGGTGCGTGGCGTCGACGGGGATGTCCGCCACGAACCCACCGATCCCGCCACGACGGGCAGCGCCGCGGTACGGCGCCCGGTAGGCGTCGGCGACGGACCGGTCGAGCGCCGGGTGCGCGATGGCGAGCGTCGTCTCGAGGAACGCCGGGGTCAGCACCGTCCCGCGTCCGAGCACGCCGGGCCGCAGGGCGAGCCGCAGCGGAGCGGGGATCGGGGCGTCGTCGGGCTGGTGCACGGCCGTGTTGCACGTCGCCACGCCCACCACGAGGTCGGGGTGGTCGACCGCCCAGCCGAGCGAGACGACACCGCCCCAGTCGTGCCCGAGGGTGACGACGGGTCCGGTGAGCCCGAGCTCGTCGGTCAGGGCACCGAGGTCGCGGACACGGTCGGCCAGACGGTGCTGGTCGGCGGTCCGCTCCGAGAAGCCCATGTCGAGCTGGTCGACCGCGATCACGCGCCAGGCCGGACCCCCGGCCCGGGCGGCGTCGAGCGTCCGCGCGGCGACGGACCGCCAGAGGTAGGACCACGTGGGGTTGCCGTGCACGCAGAGCAGGGTGCCGACCGGCGTGACGCCGAGGTCCTCGAGCTGACCGGCCGTGTCGAGGAGGTGCCAGGTGCGCGCGGGGCGAGCCGCGCCTCCCGGCCGACCGTCCGTCGACGCGGGGACCGTGACCAGGCGGGACCAGGCCGGGTCGAGTCCGGGCAGGGGCGGCGGGAGCGTCGCCGGAGCCGTGCTCGCGGCGACGCGCGGGAGGCCGGACCTCACCAGCGCAGTTCCATCATCGCCGTGTTGATGCCGGAGCCGACGCCGCCGAGGAAGACGCGGTCGCCGCGGGTGATGCCGCCGCGGTCGACCTCGTCGGCCAGGGTGATCGGGATCGACGCCGGACCGACGTTGCCGTAGCGCTGGTAGGTGGTCGGGACCTTGGTTCGCGGGATGCCGATGGCCTCGACGAACGCGTTCGTGTGCACGTCGGAGACCTGGTGCAGGACGTAGCGGTCCATGTCGGCCCAGTCGAAGTGCGCGCGTGCCTCGTTCCAGGCGGCGACGACGAGCTCCATGCCGCCCTTGAGCAGCATCTTCGCGTCCGTGAACATGCCGTCCACGCTGCCGACGCACAGGTCGTACCACTGCGTCGCCGCACGGGTGACGCCACCGATGATGCGGTGGCCCTCGGGGTGGACGTCGGACGGGCCGAGCACGGCGGCCGCGGCACCCGAACCGAGGGTCAGGCTCGCGAACTCGCTCATGAAGTCCTTGCGGTTCCGGCCGCCCTGGTTCAGGCGGTCGATCGTGTTGAGCTGCACCTGGTCGGCGTCCTCGCCGTCCACGATGAGCGCGTACTTGATCTGGCCGGAGTCGATCATGCCCGCGGCGACGCTCATCGCGTTGACGAACCCGAGGCACGCGTTCGCGATGTCGAAGTTGATCGCCGACGTCGGCAGCCCGAGCCCGTGGTGCAGGCGGACGGCGACGCTCGGCTCGAGGTGCGGGCGCGTGACGGACGTGTTGATGAGCAGGCCGACGTCCTCCGGGCGGATGCCGGCCTCGGCCATGGCGCGGCGGCCGGCGTCGATCGCGGCGTCCTGGAAGGTCTGGTCCTCGCCCCAGTTGCGGCGCTCGGTGACCCCGGCGACCCGCTCGAGGAGACCGGTCGGGAGCCGGAGCCGACGCAGGGCCCCGCGGAGCCGCGCCTCGATGTCCGCGGACGTCGTCACGCGGTCCGCGACGGTCGTCGCGACCGACAGGAGCGACACGTTCTGGTGCTTCGCCGTGGCGTTGCCGGGGCGCTCCGGTTCGCTGCTCGTCGACTGGTCGACCGGTCGTTCCGTCATGATCGTCACCGACACATACTTCCGCATCTGACCTGGGTACGCGATCCGGGTGCGCTGGGCGGCACCGGTCAGGCGTCCTTGGGCAGCTTGCGGACCTTCGAGCGACGGCGGCGGCGGTCCGGGATCATCGACCGCATCTCCTCGAGCTTGCCGAAGCAGAGCAGGCGGTCGCTGGCCTGCAGTTCGACACCGCTGCGGGGGTTCGGGATCACCGAGGCGCCGCGGTGCAGGGTCAGGACCGTGATGTCCCGGTCCCAGAGCCCGGACTCCTTGATCGTCTTGCCCACCAGGTCGGCGTTCGTGTGCACGAGGAGCTCGGCGACGCCGTAGCCGGTCGAGACGCTGAGGCGCTGGCGGACGTCGATCTCCGGGAACGCGACCTGGTTGCCGATGAAGTCGATGATCGCGCCGGCGACGTCGAGACCGGTCGCACGTTCGATGCCCTCGAGGCCCGGGGACGAGTTGACCTCCATCACGAGCGGCCCGTCGTTGCCCTCGAGCATGTCGACGCCCGCGACGCGGAGGCCCATGATCTGCGCCGAGCGCACCGCCGCCTCCTCGTACTCCGGGCTGAGGGTGACCTTCTCGACCGTGCCGCCGCGGTGCACGTTCGAGCGGAACTCGTCGCCCGACGCGCTGCGCCGCATCGCGGCCACCACCCGGTCCCCCACGACGAGTGCGCGGATGTCGCGGCCCCGGCTCTCCGAGATGAACGCCTGGATGAGCACGTTCTGCTTCGTGGAGTGCAGGGTCTCGACGATCGACTCGGCGACCTTCGCCTCGGGAGCGAGGATCACGCCGATGCCCTGCGTCCCCTCGAGGAGCTTGATGACGACCGGCGCCCCGCCGACGCTGTCGATCGCACCGCGGACGTCCGCGCGGCTGTTCACGAAGGTGGTCGCCGGCATGCCGATGTGGTGCCGGGACAGGATCTGGTTCGCCCGGAGCTTGTCACGGGAGTTCGTGATCCCCGTGGCCGTGTTCGGCGTGTAGACGTCCATCTGTTCGAACTGCCGGACCACCGCCGTGCCGTAGTAGGTGATCGAGTTGCCGATGCGCGGGAGCACGGCGTCGTAGTCGCTGAGCAGCTTGCCCCGGTACAGCAGGTCGGGCTCGTCGCCGGACAGGTCGATGGCGAAGCGCAGGGTGTTCAGCACCTTGACCTCGTGCCCACGGTCGACCGCGGCGGCACGCAGACGCTGCGTCGAGTACGCGTGCGGGGCGCGCGACAGGATGGCGAGTTTCATCGGGGTTGCTCCACGGGGTCGAGACGTCGACGGCGACGCTCAATCAAAGCATGCGACAGGATGGGCACATGGCCCGGAACCCGACGATCGCAGGATGGCGCGAGTGGGCTGCCCTGCCCGGGCTGGACCTGCCCTGGATCAAGGTGAAGCTCGACACCGGGGCGCGGAGCTCGGCACTGCACGCGTTCGACCTCGAGGAGCTGCCGGGCGACCGGGTGCGCTTCTCGGTGCACCCGTGGCAGGACACCGACGCCGACGCCGTCACGCACGAGTGCGACGTGCACGACCGGCGGATCGTCCGGAGCTCGACGGGGCACACGCAGGAGCGCATCGTCGTGCTGACGCCGATCACGCTCGCGGGCCGCACGATCGATGCCGAGGTCACGCTGAGCAACCGCGACCAGATGGGCTTCCGGATGCTCGTCGGCCGCGAGGCGCTGCGCCAGGGGTTCCTGGTCGACCCCGCCCGGTCGTTCATGGCGGGGCGGGCACCGAAGGAGATCCGGCGGCGCAACCGCGGTCGCGCCTGAGGCGCGGCGCTCGGCCGTAGCGCGGGGCGCGGCGCGCGGCCGTGGCGCTGGACGCGGCGCGCGGTGCTCTCGCACAACGGAAGGCATTCCGCGCCACATCGTTCCGTGGCGCGACGCGCTTCCGGTTGTACTCGTCTCCGGTCGTGCTCGCCGACCACCGAAGACCTGAGTGCGCGTCACGCCCGGCTACGCGGATGACGCTCCGTGACGAGGGCCGTTCCCCCGCGACGGAGACGTGCCTACGCTCCACGCACCGGCCCGCTCGCCGGTGACCCGGACCCGAGGAGACCGACGTGACCGACCAGACCATCGCCCGCCAGGTGGACGACTTCAACCAGGGCTTCACCGCCCAGATCGGCCCGGAACTGTCCGCGGTCTTCGACGGCGAGCAGGCCGACCTGCGCGCCTCGGGGGTGCCCGACGGTGTCGTCGGTGCCGGCGAGACCGCCCCGGACGCCCGCCTGGTCACCCCGGCGGGCGAGGAGACCTCGCTCGCGGCGGTCCGCGGCTCCACCCCGACCGTCGTCGTCTTCTACCGCGGCGCCTGGTGCCCCTACTGCAACATCACCCTGCGCACGTACCAGCAGGAACTCCTGCCGGCCCTGCAGGAGCGCGGGGTGCAGCTCGTCGCCGTGTCCCCGCAGACGCGGGAGGCCGTCGAGCAGTCGATCGCGAACGGCGAGCTCGCCTTCCCCGTGCTCACCGACCCGGGGAACGTGCTCGCCGGGCGCTTCGGCATCGTCACGGAGCCGAGCGCCGCTGCGCGGGCGGCGCACACGCAGCTCGGCTTCGACGTCGCGGACAGCAACGCCGACGACACCGCCGCCATCCCGTTCCCGTCGGTCTTCGTGATCGACGCGGACGGCGTGGTCCGCTTCGCCGACGTGCACGTCGACTACACGACCCGCACCGAGGTCGCGGACGTGCTGACCGCGGTCGACGACCTGGTGGTCCCCGCGCGCTGAGCGACCGGCTCGCAGCCGTCACGGACCGGACGGGAGGCGCGGCGCAGGTGACGGACGTCCGTCACCCGCACCGCGCCTCCCGTCCGCGTCGTGGCCCGACCGTCAGGGCAGTCCTGGCCCGACCGTCAGGGCAGGAGTGCGGTCGCGACCGCGCGAGCGCTCGTGGAGTCCGCAGCTGGGTCGCGCAGGCGCATCGCCAGCGACCCGGAGACGACGAGCAGCAGCTGTTCGGCGAGCGCGGGGGCACGGTCACCGACGAGCGGACGCGCGGTCTCCGTCAGACGACGGCGCAGAGTGTCGGTCTCGCGCTGGAGGACGGCGCGCAGGTCCTCCGGAGCGTCGACGTACTCGGCCGCTGTGCCGAGGAACGCGCACCAGCGGGAGCCCGCCGGGGTGGACCGGTACTGGTCGAGGGCGTCGAACACGGCGAGCACCCGGCCGCGGTCGTCCGTCGCCCGCTCGAGCGCCCGGTCCCAGGTCGCGACCCAGTCCTCGTGGCGTCGGTCGAGTGCCGCGGCGACGAGGGCCTCCTTGCTCGGGTACCCGCGGTAGAGCGTCGCCGACGACACCCTCGCGCGCTCGAGCACGGCGTCGATCGGCGTCGCCGCGATGCCCCGTGTGAAGAAGAGCTCCTCGGCAGCGTCGAGCACCCGCTGCTCGGTTCCTGGACGCATCGCCATGCCGCCAGCCTAGGGTCACAGAAGTGAAACGATCGTTTTCATCAAGGACCCGGCTCCTGGTGCTCGGTGGGCTCGGACTCGTCGCCGCGACCTACGGGCTGGTGCGCCTGGCGTACGGACTGTTCCTGCCGGACGTGCAGCGCGACCTCGGCTTCGGGGCGGACGTCGGCGGTGCGGTGTCCTCGGGCGCTTCGGCCCTGTACTGCGTCGGCGCCGTCGCGGGGTTCCTCCTCGCGGGCCGGGCCGCCCGGTGGCTCGTCGTCACCGCTGCGCTCACGGCAGGCGTGGGCGCGATCGTGATGGCTGCGAGCCTGACGACCCCGGTGTACGGGACGTCCGCCGTCGTGGCGTCCACCGGGGCGGGGCTGGCGTCGCCGGCGATGGTGCAGCTGGTCGCCGGCCGTGTCGACGGCGCGCTGCGTGACCGGGCACAGGCGGTCGTGAACTCCGGCACGGGGCCGGGGCTCGTCGCCGCCGGGGTGCTCGCGCTCGTGCTGCTGCCGGACTGGCGGACCGCCTGGACCGTCGCCGGGATCGCGACGCTGCTGGTCGGGGCCGTGGTGTTCCTCGCGGCGGGGACGACCGGGCGCGCGGTCACGTCCGGGCGTGCTCCGCGAGCCGTGCTGCCCGACCGCTCGTGGTTCGGTGCGCAGGTCGTGCCGGTCGTGGTCGCCCTGCTCTTCGGCGCGGGCTCGGCGGTGGTCTGGACGTACGGCCGCTCGGCGCTCGTCGGCGCGGGCGTGCCGAGTGCACTGACCGTCGTCGCGTGGGTCGTGCTCGGTGTCGGCGGGGCCTCGGTGGCGGTGACGGCCCGGTGGACGAGCGGGGTGCCCGCCGCTCGGACGTGGTCGCTGACGACGACGCTCGCGGCCGTCGCGGTCCTCGCGCTCGGGCTGCTGCCCCACCTCGTCGTGGCCGCCCTGATGGCGTGTGCGGTGTTCGGGTGGGCCTACACCGCAGCGACCGGCGCACTCATCGCGTGGACGACCGAGACCGACCAGCAGCACGCGGCCGCGGGCACCGCGCTGCTCTTCGTGGTGCTCGTCGCCGGGCAGGCGCTCGGGGCGGCGGCCGCCGGTGCGCTGGTCGAGCCGGCGGGCACGGAGGCGACGTTCACGATTGCAGCGGCCGTGGTGGCGATCGCCGCCGCTGTCCCGCTGCTGGTCGCCCGCCGGGGCCTGCGATCGGCGGTGCCCACCCGGTAGCGTTGCCCGCATGGGGAGGACGACGGAGGGGTGGGCCCGGCTGCCCGTCGGACCGCGGGAGCACCGCCAGGACGAACTGCTCGCGCTGGTGCTCGGCACCGGCCTGGCCGTCACGACGACGCTGTACGGCGCCGCGGGCGTGTACGAGGACGAGCAGGCACCGTGGTGGGTCTCGGCGCTGATGGTCGTCGCGAACGCGGCACCGATCGCGTTCCGCCGCCGGTGGCCGATGACGGTCGCCGTCGTGTCCGCGCTGGCGTTCGCCGCGACGCAGCTGCTCCACGTGCCCGAGATCGTCCTCGTCAACTTCACCCTCTTCATCGCGCTCTACACGGTGGGCGCCTGGTGCTCGGACCGCGTCCGTGCCGAGGCGGTCCGCTGGGTGATCATCGGCGGGATGTTCGCCTGGGTGTTCGTCTCGCTCTCGTTCGGGTGGGCGGTGCCGAGTGCCCTGCCGAACGACGAGGACGCGCTCATCCCGCCGTACGTCGCGTACTCGCTGGTCAACATCCTGATCAACGTGCTGTACTTCGGCGGCGCCTGGTACGCGGGCAACCGGGCGTGGGCGGCCGCGGTCGCCAAGCACGACCTCGCCGAGCGCACCGCCGAGCTCGCGGCCGAGCGGGAGCGCACGGCAGCCCAGGCGGTCACGCTCGAGCGGGTCCGGATCGCCCGCGAACTGCACGACGTGGTCGCGCACCACGTGTCGCTGATGGGCGTCCAGGCCGGGGCCGCGCGCCGCGTGGTCGACCGCGACCCGGCGCAGGCGACCGCCTCGCTCACCGTGGTCGAGGACAGCGCCCGCACGGCGGTCGAGGAACTCCGCCGCATGCTCGGGACCCTGCGCGAGGACGACCGAGGCGCGGGCGCGACCGACACGGCACCGAGCACGGCCGGGCTCGGCCGGATGTCGGAACTCGTCGAGGCCGTGCGGACCGCCGGTCACGACGGCGACCTCGTGGTCGTCGGCGACGAACGCCCGGTCCCGCCGACCGTCGGCGCGGTGGCGTTCCGGATCGCGCAGGAGGCCGTGACGAACGTGGTGAAGCACGCCGGGCCGACCGCCAGGGCCGACGTGCGGCTGCGCTACCTCGACGACGGCATCGAGGTCGAGGTCACGGACGACGGACACGGCGCCCGAGCGGCCCGCAGCACGAGCGGCAGCGGGCTGGGACACGTCGGCATGCGGGAACGCGTCACCGCGGTGGGTGGACGCATCGAGATCGGGCCGCGCGCCCGGGGAGGGTACCTGGTACGGGCATGGCTGCCGACGACCTGACGATCGTGCTCGCGGACGACCAGGACCTGGTGCGCGCTGGCTTCCGCGTCATCCTGGAGTCCGAGCCGGGCTTCCGGGTGGTCGGCGAGGCCCCGGACGGAGCTGCCGCGGTCGAGGCCGTCGTCGCACTGCGGCCGGACGTGGTGTGCCTCGACGTCCAGATGCCGGGCGTCGACGGGCTCGAGGCGGCACGGCGGATCGGTGCGCTGCCGGACCCGCCGGCGGTCCTCGTGCTCACCACGTTCGACGACGACGACGCGCTGTTCCAGGCGCTCGAGGCGGGGGCGAGCGGGTTCCTGCTGAAGAACGCCTCCCCCGAACGGCTGATCGACGCCGTCCGGACGATCGCAGCCGGGGACGCGTTGCTCGCCCCCGACGTCACCCGTCGGGTGATCAGCCGCGCGACCGCCGGTCACGGGCCGGACTGCCCCGGGGCCGACGGCGGCGACGGTGGGACGGCCGCTCCGGAGACCGGTGCGGCCGCGATCGCCGCGGCCGGCCTCACCGAGCGCGAGGCCGAGGTCCTGCGCCTGCTCGCCCGCGGCTACAGCAACGCCGAGATCGCCCGCGAACTCTTCGTCGGCGAGGCCACCGTGAAGACGCACGTGTCGAACGTCCTGCAGAAGACCGGTGTGCGCGACCGGATCCAGGCGGTCGTCTGGGCGTTCGAGCGGGGCGTCGCCTCCGCGAGCTGACGGAGTCCGCTCCCCCGTGCGGTGGAGCCGGGGCGTCGCGAAGTCCCGCCTCGTGCCGGATGCGTGGCGGGCCTGGCGGACCGTAGCGTCGAGACGTCGGCGAGGACCGTCGGCGGAAGGGGAACGGGCGATGCTCACCATCGAAGGGGTCACGAAGCACTTCGGCGACCGTCGGGTGCTCGACGACGTGGGGTTCTCGGTCGGCAGCGGCCGACTGACCGGGTTCGTCGGCGGCAACGGGGCCGGCAAGACGACCACAATGCGGATCCTGCTCGGCGTGCTGCAGGCGGACACCGGGCGGGTGTCGATCGACGGCAGCGAGGTCGGGCCGACCGACCGTCGCCGCTTCGGCTACATGCCCGAGGAACGCGGGCTGTACCCGAAGATGCCGGTCGCCGAACAGATCACCTACCTGGCGCGCCTGCACGGTGTCGACAAGCGGACCGCCGGGCAGCGCACGACCGCGCTGCTGGAACGACTCGACCTCGCGCAGCACGCGGGCGACGCCGTCGAGAAGCTCTCGCTGGGCAACCAGCAGCGCGTGCAGGTCGCCGCGGCACTCGTGCACGACCCCGAGGTCCTGGTGCTCGACGAGCCGTTCTCGGGCCTCGACCCGATGGCCGTCGACACCGTGCTCGGCGTGCTCCGCGAGCAGGCTGCCAAGGGCGTCCCGGTGCTCTTCTCGAGCCACCAGCTCGACGTGGTCGAACGGCTCTGCGACGACGTGGTGGTGATCGCCGACGGCACGATCCGCGCTGCCGGGTCCCAGGAGGACCTGCGCCGCAGCGCCGGCCCGGCCGCGTGGGAGCTGCTCGTCGACGGCGACGTCGCCTGGCTCCGCGACGAGTCCGGCGTCACCGTGCGCGAGTTCGACGGCGGCTACGCCGTGTTCGAGGCCGACGAGGCCACTGCGCAGCGCGTCCTGCAGCGTGCCGTCCAGCACGGCACCGTGGGGTCGTTCGCCCCGCGGGTGCCCCGGCTCAGCGAGGTCTTCCGGGAGGTCGTCCGGTGAACAGCTCCTTCGTGCACGCGGTGCAGCTCGTCACCGCCCGCGAGATCCAGGCCCGCCTCCGCAGCAAGGCCTTCGTGGTCTCGGCGGCGATCCTGCTGGTGGTCGTCGTGGCCTCGATCGTGATCGGCGGCATCGTCGGCAAGGCCACCGCGGACGACACGACACCCGTCGCGGTCGTCGACGGGGTCTCGCTCGAGTCCACGGACGGTCTCGACGTGACCCCCACGCGCACGGTCGCCCAGGCCGAGCGCCTCGTCCGCGACGGCGAGGTCGACGCGGCGATCGTGCCGTCCGACGACGCGCTCGGCTACTCGGTCGTCGGGCTCGAGGACACCCCCACCGACGTCGTCAGCGCGCTCAGTGTCACCCCCTCGGTCGAGCTGCTCGACCCGGGCACCCTGTCCGCGGGGCTCGTCTCGGCGATCGGCATCATGTTCGGCGTCGTGTTCTTCGCCTCGGCCGTGACCTTCGGCTCGTCGATCGCGCAGAGCGTCGTCGAGGAGAAGTCCACCCGCGTGGTCGAGATCCTGATGGCGGCGATCCCCGCACGGGCACTGCTCGCCGGCAAGGTGCTCGGGAACAGCATCATGGCGTTCGCGCAGATCGTCGCGATCGCGATCGCCGGGGTGGTGGCGCTGGCCGTCACCGGGCAGGACAACCTGTTCACCCTGCTCGGCCCGAGCGTGCTGTGGTTCGTCGGGTTCTTCGCGATCGGCTTCGTGCTCATCGCGTCGCTGTTCGCCGCGTCCGCCGTACTCGTCTCCCGTCAGGAGGACGTCGGCAGCGTCACCATGCCGGTGATGATGCTCGTGATGATCCCGTACATCCTGATCGTGGTGGCGGCGGACGACCCGACGATCGTCGGGATCATGTCGTACGTCCCGTTCAGCGCGCCGATCGGGATGCCGATGCGGATCTTCCTCGGGACCGCCGAGTGGTGGGAGCCGATCCTGTCGCTGCTCGTCGTGGCCGCCTCGGTCGTCGTGGTCGTCGCCGTCGGCGCGCGCATCTACGAGAACGCACTGCTCCGCACGGGCGGTCGCGTGAAGCTGACGGAGGCGCTGCGCGGCTGATGCGCGGTCGAGCGGCGGCGGCGGCAGCCGCGCCGCGCACAACCGGAGGCACGTCGCGCCCCGCAACCACACGGCGCGACGTGCCTTCGGTCGAGCTGGCGCACGTCTCGCCACGGACGCACCGCCGGACGGGAGGCACGCAGCCGGACCGCTCCGAGCCTCCCGTCCGGCACACGGCCGGGCTGAGCGCGGGGCGCCACGCACAACGCAACGCAGGTCGCACCACGCAACGACGTGGCGCGACCTGCTTGCTGTTGTGCGTGAGCACGTCGCGCCGGCACCGCCGCGCGCCGCACGCGCCGCCGTTCCGCGCGTCAGAGCTGGCCGAAGGCCGCCTGCACGCCCAGACTCGTCCCGGCGACGAGCACCCAGAGCACGATGCCGAGCAGCATCGGCCGGAACCCGGCACGACGCAGGGCCGCGAAGTCCGTCGAGACCCCGACCGCGCCGAGCGCCACCGTGATGAGGAACGTGGCCGCCGCCGAGAACCCCGGGGCCGCCGCCGCCGGCAGGACACCGGTGGTCCGCAGCAGCACCACGACGAGGAACCCGATCAGGAACCACGGGACCAACCGCAGCACGCGGACGCCCCCGGCGCGACGCGGCCCGTCTGCGGTGCCCGGCTGCGTGCGGGCGGTGCGGCGTGCCTCCAGGCCGGCCAGCCCGATCACGATCGGGATGATCATCAGCGTCCGGACCAGCTTGACGACGACCGCGGTGTCGGTCGCCTGGCGGCCGTAGACCGTGGCGGTCGCGACGACGGACGAGGTGTCGTTGACCGCGGTGCCCGCGAAGACGCCGAACGCGTGCTGCGACAGACCGAGCGCGTGTCCGACGAGGGGGAAGACGAAGACCGCTGCGATGTTGCAGAGGAAGATGGTGGACAGCGCGTAGGCGACCTCGGCGCTGGCCGCTCCGACCACGGGCGTGACGGCCGCGATGGCGGAGGCGCCGCAGATGCCGGTCCCGACGCCGATGAGCGTCCGGAGCGTGCTCGACACCCGGAGCAGCCGGCCGATCCCCCATGCGGCGACCAGGCAGACCACGAGCGTCGTGAGCATCACGGGCAGGGTCTCGCCACCGATGCGCAGGACCTCGCCGATCGACAGCTGCGCACCGAGGAGCACGACCGCTGCCTGCAGGACCCGGCTGGACGCGAACTTCACGCCGGGCTGGAGTCCACCCAGGTCGGCGGTCCCGTCGTCCTGCTGGCGTCGACGCCGCACGAGCCACCCCACCAGTGCGCCGAGCAGGACGGCCGGCACCGGACCGCCGACGACGGGGACCGCGCGGCCGACCACGGTCGCGGCGATGCCGATCACGACGGCGAGGGCGACGCCGGGCAGGGCGGCGGTGATCACCGGGCGGGTCAGGGGCACCCGGACAGCATGCCACCGGGACGACGGCTCACGGCGTCGGTGGGACGTCCCCGGACATCACGACCCGGCCGGTGTCGTCGTTCCACGTGTAGGTCGCGGTCGCCCGGCCGGACGGGTCGGCGTTGCTGTCCGCGCCCTGCGGGTACCGGTACTCGACGCGGATCGCGTCCGCCGACTCCCGCGTCACCTGCGGGACGAACGGGTACTGCTCCTTCGTCGCCGTTCCGAGGTACGACCCGTCGTGGAACAGCAGGACCGCGACCGGGGAGCTCGCGGTGGCGTCGACGACGGACACGGTCACCGCGGACAGCGCCGCGCACCCGTCGTAGACCGAGGTGTCCGCGTGCGCGGCGTCCCAACGCGCGGACTCGAGCCCGGCGGGCAGCGGGAGGTCCGCGATCGGGCCGGCAGCGGCTGCGGCACCGTCGGACGGTCCGCACGAGGGCGTCGCGGTCGGCGCCGACGACCCCGTGGCGGGTGCAGCGCCCGCAGCGGACGACACCGACGGCGACGCCGTGGGCGTGACCGTCCGCGTCACGGTGGCGGTCGGACCGGCGTCGCCCCCGCCGGAGCACCCGGCGAGGGCGAACGCGGCTCCGGCGGCGACGAGGAGCAGACCGACGGGACGGATGTGACGGGTGTGACGCATGAGACCACACTGCTCCTCGCGCTGTCCGGACGTTCGTCCCCCGACCGCACCACCGGCTGGAAGCGGTCCCTCCTCCGGCGTACCATCCAGGCGGAAGCAAGGGCGGTTCCGAACACCTCCCGAGCGCCGACCTCACGGGCCGGTCGAGTCAGACACAGATCAGAGCACGCCGTGACCGAACACCTCATCGAGTACGTCGCCCGCGACCGGACGGGCATCACCACCGTCGTCACCACGACCGGTGTCTTCGACGTGGACACCGTCATCGACCACATCCGCGCCGGACACGCCGGCTACTACGTGGCAGCCGACTCCTGGAAGCGCACGCCGGTCCGGAGCATGTCGTTCATCGGCGGCTCCTACCTGTTCGCGAACTGGGACGGCACGAAGCGGAACATGCTCCACGACCTCGCCTTCCGCATGCCCACGCATGCGGTCGAGGTCGTCCAGCAGCCGCGTCGCTCGTGGCGGCTGACGCGCGCCCTGCGCGGGCTGTTCTCGCGGGCGGCCTGACCCGCCGCTCCCCGGCTGCAGACGGACGGGAGGCGCGGTGCCAGCCGGCACCGCGCCTCCCGTGGCGTGCGTGGTCACGTCGTGACCCGTGGGCGGCGCCGTCGTCAGACGTCGCGCTTCTTCACCGCGGCCAGCGCGACCACGCCGATCGCGACGACCCACGCCGCCAGGACCCCGCCACCGGCCCAGCCGTCCAGCACGACGCCCTCGGGTGCGGGCTGCGCGGCGGAGCGTTCGTAGGTGTAGAGCTGGCTGCCGGCCTGGTCGGGCAGGAACCGCGACACGTCGAGGAGCCACTGCTGGTCCACCAGACCGGCGACGAGCTGCAGCACGATCGGCACGACGAGCAGCACGCCGAGCGCGATGGCGATGCCGCCGGCGCTGGAGCGGACGAGCAGCCCGATGCCGAAGGCGAGCAGGGCGATCCCGGTGACGTAGACCGACGATCCGAGGACCGGCATGACGACCGCGGGATCGGCCAGATCGGCGTGCACGCCCTTGTCCGCCTGGAAGAACGCGACGAGCGCGACGCCGATCCATGTCGAGACGGCGCTGACGACGAAGGTCGCGACGGCGAGGACCACGGCCTTGGCCAGGATCGCACCCGTGCGTCCGGGGTCGGCCGTGAAGGTGGACCGGACCTGGCCGGTGCCGTACTCCCCGGTGATGATGAGGACTCCGAGCACCGCGGCGACCAGGACGGTGAACCCGACGGACGAGGTGCTCAGCAGGACGATCTGCCGGTTCGCGATCTCCTGCGTGACCTCGGCGCCCTCGGGGAGTCCCATCACGGGGGCAGCGGCACCGATCATCGCGCCGAGACCGATCGTCAGGGCGACGATGATGGCGTAGCACCACCAGGTGGAGCGGATGCTGCGGAACTTGATCCACTCGCTGCGGACCAGTCGGCCGAACCCCAGGCCGACGCCGCTGGGCATGCCGGTGGCGGTCGCGGCGCTCATCGTGCGACCTCCGCCTGGTACTCGACCTCGTCCTTGGTCAGGGCCATGTACGCCTCCTCGAGGCTCGCACCCATCGGGGTGAGTTCGTGCAGCACCGCACCGCTCTGCGCGGCGATGGTGCCGATCTGCTGCGCGTCGGGCCCGACGACCACGAAGGCGCCGTCCTCGCGCGGGGTGATCGACGTCGCCGCGGAGCCGACGGCGCCGAACAGCTGGTCGGGGTGCGGCGTCCGGACGAGGGTCCGTGCACCGCCGCCCTGCCCACTGCCGGCGACGAACTCCGCGATCGGGGCGTCCGCGAGCACCTTGCCGCGACCGAGCACGACCACGCGGTCGGCGGTCTGCGCCATCTCGCTCATCAGGTGGCTGGAGAGGAAGACCGTGCGCCCCTCGGACGCCAGGTGACGAGCGAGCTGACGCACCCACACGACGCCGTCCGGATCGAGGCCGTTCACCGGCTCGTCCAGGATCAGGGTCTTCGGGTCGCCGAGCAGTGCCGCCGCGATGCCGAGCCGCTGCCCCATGCCGAGGGAGAACCCGCCGACGCGCTTCTTCGCGACCGACTCGAGGCCGGTGAGCTCGATGACGTGGTGCACGCGGGACTTCGGGATGCCGTGCGTCGCCGCGAGCGAGAGCAGGTGGTTGGAGGCGCTGCGCCCCGAGTGGACGGCCTTCGCCTCGAGCAGCGCCCCGACCTGGCGGAGCGGGTCGCGGAAGGACCGGTACTCCTGCCCGTTGACCCGCACGCGACCGGCCGTGGGCGTGTCGAGGCCCATGATCATCCGCATGGTCGTGGACTTGCCGGCGCCGTTCGGGCCGAGGAAGCCGGTGACGATGCCGGGTCGGACGACGAAGGAGATGTCGTCGACGGCGGTCTTGGCGCCGTAGCGCTTGGACAGATGCTCGATCTCGATCACGTCGTCCACGCTATTTCCGCGGGCCCGTCGAGCGCGTCCCCCCACGGGTGGAGACCCGGGGTCATCCCAGCGGAGGACCCGCGCATGCCCGACCGCGCTGAACGACCACTACGGCCCCGCACCAATCCGGCTGCGCAGCTGCTCCGAAACCCCTGTACGACGACGACGCTGCCCCTGTGCGGTGACCTCGAGACGCCGTCGTGGAACGCATTCGGAAGGACAGCACCATGACCAGCAACGCAGCTTCACCCCGTACCGGTTTCGCTTCGACCCTCGTCCAGAAGGGCGCCCTGCTCTTCGGGATCGTCTTCCTCATCGTCGGCATCGCCGGCTTCATCCCCGGCCTGACCATGGACATGGGCACCATGTCGTTCGCCGGCAACAGCTCGATGGCCATGCTCCTCGGGCTCTTCCAGGTGTCGGCCCTGCACAACATCGTCCACCTGCTGTTCGGCATCGTCGGCATCCTCGCCGCCCGGTCCGCAGCCGGCTCGCGCTCCTACCTGCTCATCGGCGGCATCATCTACGCCGTCCTGTTCGTCTTCGGCCTCTTCGTCGCGAACATAGCGGGCGCTGCGAACTTCGTCCCGCTGAACAGCGCCGACAACGTGCTGCACGCGCTGCTCGCCGTCGCGATGATCGTCCTCGGCGTGCTGCTCCCCCGCGCGGGTCGCACCGCTCGCTGATCGACCTCGGTGGGCCGTCCGGTGCTGGGCGGTCCGCCGGACCAGCGGTGGCCTCCCCGGGGATCAGGGGCCATCGGGCGCCCCCGTCGCAACAGCGGCGGGGGCGTCGTCGTGTCCGGCAGCCGGGCTCACGGAACGGAGCCGCGCGCGACGCGTCAGCCCTCCGGCAGGTACTCGTGGCGGAAGCGGGGCATCACGGCAGCGATGTGGTCGTAGTCGTGGTCCGCGGTCAGCACCACGGCATCGTTGGTCACCGCGTACGCAGCGACGAGGACGTCGACGACTCCCGCCCCGCGCACGTACCCGCGGTGCCACAGCGACTGCTGGATCTCGAGCGCGGCGTCCACGGCCGGCACCACGTCCGCCGGCAGGAACGCGGCCATGTCCTCGGCCAACGCAGCGTGTTCGGCGCTGACCCGTGCGGAGGAGCAGTACTCCAGCACCTGGGGAGGGCAGGTCAGGATCAGGTCCTGTGTCGCAACCACCCGGAGTCGTGCAGCGATCGACGGGCAGCGGCCGGCCTTCCACCACACGGAGTTGTCGACGATGTAGGCGCTCACTGCCCTTCGACGGGGACGCCGGGTGCCGAGTAGTGCACGACGGGAGCCTGCGTCTGCTCGTCGAGCACGTCGCGGGCGAGGATGCGTTCGACCGCGGCCGGCTGACGCCGCACGGCGATCAGCGTCTGCAGCGCACGGTTGACGACGTCGCGGTTCGTGCGTGCACCCGTGAGCTCCTTGGCGGTGTCGAGCACCGACTGGTCGAGGTCGATCGTCGTGACGGTCATGCGGTCCTCCAGCGTCTCGGGGTCGAGCAAGATCGGATAACGGTTTGTACAAGACCGACAGGTCGGGATCGAGACGTCAGAGGCGCAGCGCGAGGGCGTTCGCGGTCAGGCCCGCCGCCGTCCCGCAGAGCAGCACGGTGTCACCGCGACGGAGTCGTCCGTCGTCGAGGCACCGCGCGAGCATGAACGGCACCGACGACGACACCGAGTTCCCGAACGCCGCGACCTCGTCGACGTACTTGTCCGTCGGGATCCCGATCCGGCGCATCGCGAGCCCGATCGCGCCGCTGGCCTGGTGCGGGACGACCAGGTCGACGTCGTCGAGCCCGAGCCCGCTGCGCTCCCAGAACCGCGCGAAGAACGCGGGCAGGACCCGGAGCATCCCGGTCAGGGCGCGGCGGCCGTGCATGTCGAACAGGTAGTCCGCCGGGTCCCCCTCGGCGTACCGCTGCGCCGGGTGCCGGGACAGACCGCCCCGGAGCTCGGTGTCGTGGGCGTGCTCCGGCCAGGTCTGCTGCAGCGCCGAGAGCACACCCTGCGTCCCGTCGCCGCGAGTGAGCACCACGGCGGCAGCGGCGTCCGAGAACAGTTCGGCGGACTCGCGCTGCGCCGGGTCCAGGAAGCGCGACCCGACGTCACCGGACACGACGAGCACCCGCTCGTGGTCGCCGTCCTCCAGGTAGCGGGAGGCGACGTCGAGCGCCGTGATGAAGCTCGTGCAGGTGGAGTTGACGTCGAGGGCGGCCGCCCGTGCGTCGGGTGCGACCCGCTCCATCACGAGTGCCGCCGTGCACGGGATCGGCTGCACGCCCGCGGCGCAGGCGGCGATCACCAGGTCGAGGTCGGCGGCGTCGATGCCGGCGCGCTCGATCGCGCGCGAGGCTGCCTCGGCGAGCATGTCGAGCTGTGACACGTCGTCGGCGATCCGGTAGCGCGTGACGGTCCGGGTGCCACTGCCGTAGGTGACCCTCCGGTCGGGCAGTGCCGTCCCCCAGCCGGCGATGGCGCAGTGCTTCATGGTCCCCCTCGGTCCTCGTCGTCGTCGGCGAGCAGGTCCACCCCGGTCCGGTGCTCGTCGTGGCTGAACAGCAGTCTGACACCCGCGCGCTCGAGTGCGAGCAGGCGCTCGGCGGTGTCGCGCTGCGCTCCGGAGTCGTGTGCGACCGCGCGCGGCAGGAGACGCAGGTCGTGTTCCCGCCCGAGCAGGTCACGGCTCCACGCGGCGTCGCCCGCGAGCAGCACGCGGTCCTCGACCAGCAGGCCGAGGTGTCCGTCCGTGTGTCCGGGTAGGCGGACGAGGCGGGTGCGACCGTCCCCGAACGGGTCGGCCGTCGCGAGTCCGGCCCCGGCGAGCGGACCGGTCGGGGCGGGGCCGAAGGCGCTGTCCGGGACGACCCGGAGCCGGTCGACGAGCCCCTCGGGCAGCAGTCCGCGCAGCTGCCCGGCGAGCAGCCGTGGGCGGGCGACGCTGCGGGCGATGCCCTCGGTGACGAGCACCGTGGCGTGCGGGACGGCGGCGAGTCCGCCGACGTGGTCGGGGTGCAGGTGGGACAGGACGACGTGCGTGACGGCGTCCGTGTCGACGGCGTCGGCGAGCGTGCTGCCCGTCGGGACCACGGGTGGGAGCAGGCGTCGGTACGCCCACCCGGCCGCACCGGTCCGCCACGGCAGGGGTGCGTACCCGGTGTCGAACAGGACGGTGCGGTCCGGACCGGTCCAGGTGAAGACGTTCGCGGGGAAGACCCGGCGTCCGCGCGGGGCACCGCGGACGAGCCCGCGCAGGTCGTGGGTCGTCCACCCGCAGGCGGCGGCGCGCAGGACGCCGCGCGGGCGCTCCGCCACGCGACCGTCCGACGGACGCTCAGTCACGCGGCTGCTCCCCCACGCGACGGCCCCGCTGCCCGGCGACGGCGTAGCTCGCCAGTGCCGCGTCGAGCCCGACGACGGGCTCGTAGCCGAGCACCCGCCGCGCTCGGGTCAGGTCGAGCGTCTGCGAGTGCGTGATCGTCGACACCGTGTACCGGGTGATCGGTGGTTCCGGCTGTCCGGGCAGCACCGTGCACACGGCCTCGAGCACGGCGGCCAGCGCGGACACCGGCCCGGCGGGCAGGCGCAGGTACCGCGGGCGCACCCCGAGTCCGGTGAGCAGCTGGTCGAGGAGCTCGACGAAGGGGCGCGGGTCCCCGTTCGTGATGTTGAAGGCGAGCCCGGCGGCCTCCGGTACCTCGGCGGCGAGCCGGACGGCGTGTGCGACGTTCTCGACGGCGGTCAGGTCGACGAGTCCGCGTCCGCCGCGCAGGAGCGGCACCCCGACCCGGTCGTGCACGCGCAGCAGCCGCGGCACGAGACCCGTGTCCCCGGCGCCGACGATGCCGCGGGGGCGCAGGACGACGATCTCGGGTCCGTCGGGGTCGCCGCTCGCGGCACGGAGGAGTGCCTCCGCGTGCAGCTTCGAGCGGATGTAGTGGTTCATCGGGCGGCTCGGGTCGACCTGGTCCTCACGGATGTCGAGTCGGTCGCGCGGTGCGGCGTAGATGCCGGGCGACGAAACGTGCACGAGCCGACGCGCCCCCACCCGTCGCGCGTACTCGAGCACCCGGGCGGTCCCGGTGACGTTGGCGTGCTCGAAGGCCGACCAGGGCCCCCACGGCGAGCTGAGCGCCGCACAGTGCACGACGACGTCGGCGGGTACGTCCGAGCGGGCGAGGTCGTCGAGGTCACCGACGTGCACGTCCCCGGCGGGCAGTGCTCCGCCTCGTCGCCCCGACGCCGTGACGTGGTACCCGCGCTCGCGCAGGTGCCGCACGACGTGGCCGCCGACGAACCCGCTCGCCCCCGTGACCAGTGCGCGCTCCCCGGTGCCCGTTCCCCCCACGTTGCCGATCCTACGGGCAGGCCGGGTACCGGCAGGAGCACGCCGATGGCCCGGCAGGAGCCCGGCGCGACCCGACGGCCCTAGGCTCGGGACGTGCGGATCGCGCTGGTCACCGACTACTACCTGCCGACGCTCGGGGGCGTCCAGACGGCGGTGCGCTCGCTCGCCGAGGCCCTCGTGACCGCCGGGCACGAGGTCACGGTCTTCTGCCCCGACGACCCGGCCGGCCCCGCCCACACGCCCGGCGGCGCAGCCGCGCCGGCCGTCGTCGGCCTGCCGGTCTCTCCCGTGTTCCGCCCCGACGGCTACCCCTTCGCCTGGTCGCCGCGGCGCGTCCGTGCCGTGCTCCGTCGCGACTTCGCCGCGCGCGGCACCGACGTCGTGCACACCCACTCCGAGATGTTCGCCGCACTCGGTGGGCTCCGTGCCGCGCAGGACCTCGGCATCCCCGTGGTCCACACGATGCACGGCCGCATCGACGTCTACACGCGGAACGTCCTGCCCGTCCCGGCCGTGACGACCGCGCTGCTCGCGTTCCTGCACGCGACGCAGGTCTCCCGTCGCGGCATCCACGTCGCGGCCGACACCCCGTACACCCGCACCCGGACGGCACGTCGGATGTGGCGGGTCATGCTCGCGCAGTCGCGGGCGAGCGACCACGTGGTGGTCCCGTCGCGGCACTTCGCCGACAAGCTCGTCGACCGGGGTGTCCGGACCCCGGTGTCGGTCGTCTCGAACGGCATCGAGCCCGCTGTCCTCGACACGATCGGGCCGGCGTCGGTCCGGACCCGGGCGGTCGACGAGCCGCTCCGGGTGCTGTGGGTCGGTCGCCTGTCGCCCGAGAAGCGTCCGGGGGTCCTGGTCGAGGCCGCCCGCTCGTTCCCGCCCGGCACGGTGGTCGACGTGCTCGGCGACGGCGTCGCGCGTACCGCGGTCGCCCGGTCGGCGGTCGGCACCCCGGTCCGGCTGCACGGCTCCACCCCGCACGACGAGGTGCTCGCCGCCATGCGACGCGCGCACGTGCTGGTGTCGAGCTCGGTCGACTTCGACAACCAGCCGATGGTGATGCTCGAGGCCGTCGCCACCGGCCTGCCCGTCGTGCACTGCGACCCGGACCTCGCCGAGGTCGTCCCCGCGGGCGGCGGCTTCACGACGCCGACACCGGACGCCGCGGGCATCGCGACGGTCGTCCGGCGGGTGCACGAGGAGCCGGAGCTCCTCGAGCGGGCGAGCGCCGCCCTGGTCGCGGCCCGAGGCCGCGTCGAACAGCGCGTCGACGGACTGGTCGCGGTCTACGAGCGCGTCCTGCGGCCGTCCCGCACCACGTGACAGCCTGGAGGCTCGGAGCCGGCCGGCACCGAGCCTCCCGACCGTCGTGTGTCGGTCAGACCGTGGCGGACGCACCCTCGAGGGTCGCGGCGAGCGGGTCGAAGTCCTCGGGCAGCGACGCGATCGGCGCGACCGTCGACGCGACCTCGACGAACGCGCGGCGCTCGACCGACTCCTCGACGGCCACCATGGTGTCGAGCACGTGGTAGCCGACCTCGCCGGTCGCGATGTGCGCACCGCCCCCGCGGATCGCCCGTGCCATGTCGAGCACGCCGAGGCCGCGGCCGACCGTCGGTTCCTCGTCGGACAGGGTCTCCCACTCCTGCTCGATCGGGAACGACACGTCCGCGCCGAGCGGCCGGGCGATGCGGATCGGGTGGCCTCCGCCGAAGGTGTTCGGGTCCGGGAGCACGATCGTGCCCTCGGTGCCGTTCACCTCGAAGACGCCGTGCCGGAAGAGCGGGGTGTCGAACGACAGCAGCGACTGCGCGTTCCCGCCCTGCTCGAACGACGTGAGCACCGAGAGGTGCGTCGGGACCTCGACCGGGAACTCCTGCCCCGCGTTCGGTCCGACCACCAGCTGCCGGGTGTCGCGCGACCGGGTCCCCGTCGCCACGACCGACGCGACCGGGCCGAGCAGGTGCACGAGTGCCGTGAAGTAGTACGGCCCCATGTCGAACAGCGGACCGGCGCCCTTCGCGTAGAGGAAGGACGCGTTCGGGTGGAACACGTCCGGACCCTGCCACTGGAAGCTCGTGACGGCGGTGAGCGGGGTCCCGATCGCGCCGGCCTCGATCGCGCGCTTGGCGGTCTGCCACCCGGTGCCGAGGACGGTGTCGGGCGCGATCCCGAGGCGCAGGCCGAGCTCGTCGGCGAGCGCCACGAGCCCGGCGGCGCTCGCGCGGTCGACGCCGATCGGCTTCTCGCTCCAGACGTGCTTGCCCGCACGGAGCGCGGCCGTGGAGACCTCGACGTGCGTGGCGGGCAGGGTCAGGTTGACGACGATCTCGACGTCGGGGTCGGTGAGCACCTCGTCGCCCGTGCCGGACGCGGGGATCCCCCACTTCGCCGCCGTCGCCGCGGCGCGCTCGGTGTCGATGTCACCGATGCGGACCACCTCGACGTCCGGGAAGGTCGTGAGGTTCGTCAGGTACTGCTCGCTGATCATCCCGGCGCCGATGAAGCCGACGCCGACGCGTCCCGTGCGGGTCATGCGGACACCCCCGTCGTGGCGGTCGCACCGGATCCGGCGAGCGCGGCCTGCAGCCAGCGGTACGACTGCTCGACCCCGTCGAAGATCTCCCCGTCGAAGCCGTCGAACTCGATGACGGCGTACTCGAGCGCGGTCGCCGCTGCCAGCGCCTCGGCCAGACGGACGTCGCCCTGCCCGGCCGGGGTCTGGTCGGTCGGCACCTGCGCGGTGGAGATGCCCTCGCGCATCGGTCCGTCCTTGACGTGCACGGCGACGATGCGGTCACCGAGCTCCTCGACGAACGGCACCAGGTCGATGCCCGCGGCGGACGCCCAGTACAGGTCGAGCTCGAGCACGACGCGCGGGTCGAGCAGCTCGGCGAGCACCTGGAGCGCGGGCTTCCCGTCGATGCGGGGCCGGAGCTCGTGGTCGTGGTTGTGGTACCCGACGCGCAGTCCGTGCGCGGCGGCTTCCTCGGCGGCCGCGTTCAGCCGGGCGGCGATCCGCTCGACGCCCTCGCGGCTCGTCCAGTGGTCGGGCCCGACGAACGGGTCGATGACGATCTCGAGCCCGAGGGCCGACGCCTCGGCGAAGGTCTCGGCGTGCGACGGTGCGGTCATCACGGTGCCGTCGGGCAGCGGGATCGTCTCCTCGACCAGGAAGGCGTGACCGGTGCGGGCGCTGATGCCGTGCGCGTCGAAGGCCGTCCGGAGCACGGCGGCGCGACCGACGAAGGCGAACGCCTCGACGGTGTCGAACCCGATGGCGGCGAGGCGTGCGACCCCGCCGTCGAGGTCGGGCGCCAGGGCCTTGTCGACCGTGTAGAGCTGGAGCGAGATGCGGGGTGCCACGGTGGTCACCGGACCTTCTTGATCGGGAGGATGACGAGCGCACCGAGGAGCACGGCGACGCCGGCACCCCAGAGCATGAGCGTGTAGTTCTGGCCGCCGCCGATGCCGAGCAGGAACAGGCCGACCGCGGGGGCGAGCGACTGCGGCAGGGCGTTGGCGATGTTGATCACGCCGAGGTCCTTGCCCGGGCGCTCCGGGTCGGGGAGCACGTCGACCACGAGCGCGGTGTCGATCGCGGCGTAGATGCCGTAGGCGAAGCCGAGCACGATCTCGGCGAAGTAGAACCCGCCGACCGACTCGACGTGGGCGAGGATGATGAGGCCGACGGCGGTGAGGGCCGTGGAGCCCCAGACGAACACCTTGCGGCGACGGACGCGGTCCGACACCCAACCGGACACCGCGGCGCTGACGAGCAGGGCGACCGTGTAGAGGAGCACGCCGAAGGCGACGGTCGCGGTGGCCTCGGCGACGTCCTCGATCCCGATCTGCTCCTGCATGTAGAGCAGGCGGTAGGTCGTGAACATGAACGTGCCGAAGGTGATGAGGAACCGGCCCCACCAGGCGAGCCCGAAGTCGGGGTGCTTGATCGGGTTGGTCCAGAACGACGCGATGAGCGTGAGCCAGCTGAAGGGCTTGGTGGTGGCCGGGAGCTCGTCGCGGGCGACGACCGCGTAGACGAGGATCACGACGATCGCCAGGATGCCCGGCGCGATGAAGAGCACCGGCAGGTTGCCGACCAGGTACACGGCGAGGTACAGGCCGGCGAGGATCGCGATGTTCTGCGCGAGGGCGATGACGCTCGAGGCCTTGCCGCGCTGGAACTCCGGCACGTTGTCGGCGAAGCTCGCGGTCAGCGTGGCGAGGACGGCGTTCGCGGCGACCTGGGCGAGCACCCACGCGACGGTGAGCTGCAGCACGTCCGGCGCGAACGCGAGCCACGCGAGGGCGACGACGAAGACGACGACACCGGTGACCATCCACGGCCGACGACGTCCCCAGCGCGTGCGGGTGCGGTCGGAGAGCGCTCCCGCCAGCGGGTTGGCGAGCAAGGCGCCGAGGGCACCGAACGGCAGGACCGAGCCGACGATCGTCTCGGGGCTGTCCGGGTCGAGCACCGTCGCCTTGATCGACATGCTCACGAACACCGGCGTGAGCAGTGCGGCGAAGAGGCCGAACTGGGCGAGGCTGAGCGCCCAGAGGTACTTCGGGCCGACCCGGACGGTGCTGACGCTCTGCGTGAGGCCCTCGACCGAGAACGCCCGCGATGCCGCTGCGGGGTCGGCGCTCGTGGCTCCGGCGGCCGCGGTGACCGGCGGGTTCGCGGTACCGGCGAGACCGGACTGCGGTTCTTCCTTCGACGTCGGTGTCGACATGACTCCTCCTCGAGCCATCGGGGGCAGGGTGCCCTCATGAATACCTAGTGCTGGTAGGTGAGCAGGACAGTAACACTCAAAACCTTCCTCCGGAAGCTTTTTCTCGACATGTGTCGCGGCCCCGTCCCGCGGGACGCAACACCGGCGGGTCCACGCGACGGTCCACCGCTGCGAACAGTCGCCGACGTTGCGTTCTGCACTTCCCCGGCAGGTCGCGGAACACCACGTGTCGTCACCGCGTTGGTGCACGTGAAGCCCGATCGACGGGCGCCGCTGACGGAAGGTGCACCATGACCCAGACGGTCCTCCTCGAGGTCCAGCTGCGAGACGACGTCGCGCAGGACACCATCGAGTCCGCGATCCGCGAGACCCTCGCCCAGACGGCCGCCTTCGCGGGCAACGAGTCCCTCGAGGTCCTGGTCGACGACACCGACCCGCTGCACCTCGTCGTGCTCGAGCGGTGGACCACCCCGGCCGACCACGACGCCTACGTCGCCTGGCGCGCCACCGACGAGGGCGCCCCGCGGGCCCTCGCCGCGATCGTCGCTGCTCCGCCCGTCACGCGCACGTTCAGCCGGGCGCTCGATCTCGGCTGACCGGAGGGGTGACACCGTCACGGGCGCTCGGTAGATTGTTCAACAACCACCCGACGACGCAGGAGCGCCCGTGACGACGATCGACCTCAACAGCGACCTCGGCGAGGGCTACGGCGTGTGGACGGCCGGTGACGACGGGGCCGTCCTCGACCTCGTGACGAGCGCGAACATCGCGTGCGGTGCGCACGCCGGGGACCCGACGATCATGCTCGCCACCGCCCGCGCAGCCGTGGCACGAGGGGTCGCGATCGGTGCCCACGTGGCGTACCGGGACCTCGCCGGGTTCGGCCGTCGCCCGGTGCACGTGACGCCGGACGAGCTGCACGCCGACGTCGTGCACCAGCTCGGCGCGATGGCCGCCGCGGCGACGGTCGCCGGCGGCCGCGTCACGTACGTCAAGCCGCACGGCGCGCTCTACAACACCGCCTGTGCCGACCCGGTGCAGGCCGAGGCCGTCGTCCGTGCGGTCGCGGACGTCGATGCCTCGCTCGCGGTCCTCGCCCTGCCCGGCTCGGAGCTCCTCGCCGCGGCCGAGCACCGCGGTCTGCGGCCCGTCGCCGAGGCCTTCGCGGACCGCGCCTACGAACCCGACGGCTCGCTCGTGTCGCGCAGCCGTCCCGGCGCGGTGCTGCACGACCCGGACGAGGTCGCCGCTCGCGTGCTGCGGATGGTGACCGACGGCTCCGCCGTCGCCGTGGACGGGTCCGAGGTCCGGGTGGCCGCCGAGTCGGTGTGCGTGCACGGGGACTCCCCCGGTGCCGTCGCGATGGCCCGGGCGATCCGGGAGCTCCTGTCGGCCGAGGGCGTGGAGCTCACCCCCTTCGCCCCGGGCGCGACGACGCCGTGAGCGAGCGCGACGACGCCGTGACCGACCGCACCGCTCCGGACATCCGGCCGGCCGGGCGCTCCGCGGTCCTCGTCACCTTCGACTCCCTCGAACAGGTCGTGGCGTTCCGCGGCGGTCTCGGAGCGGACCCCGAGGGCGTCCTGCCCGGTGTGCACGAGGTCGTGTCCGGCGCCCGGACCCTCCTCCTGCGCTTCGACCCGACGCGCACCGATCCCGCGCGGCTCCGGAGTGCACTCGACCTGGTCGTCCCGGTGCCACCGGCCCCGAGCACGGACGACGTCACCCTGGTCGTGCCGGTCCGCTACGACGGCGAGGACCTCGACGAGCTCGCCGTCTCGCTCGGGACGTCCCGCGACGCCCTCGTCGACTGGCACACCGGGCAGGTGTGGACGAGTGCCTTCTGCGGGTTCGCGCCCGGGTTCAGCTACTGCACGGGCACCGAGCCATCGCTCGGGGTGCCACGGCGGAGCACCGCCCGGACCTCGGTGCCGGCCGGCTCGGTCGCCCTGGCTGGCGAGTTCAGCGCCGTCTACCCGCGCAGCTCCCCCGGCGGCTGGCAGCTGGTGGGGCGGACCGACGTCGCGATGTGGTCGCTCGACCGCGACCCACCGGCGCTGGCCCCGCCCGGCACGCGCCTGCGCTACGTCGCGGTGCCGTCGTGACCGCGCTCACCGTGCTCGAGGTCGGGTTCGCGGCGAGCACGCAGGACCTCGGTCGCCCGGGCTTCAGCGAGGCGGGCCTCGGCGCGGCGGGCGCAGCCGACCGCGGGTCCGCGGCCCTCGCCAACCGCATGGTCGGCAACCGTGCGACGGCGGCCGTCCTGGAGGCACTGCTCGGCTCCGTCACGCTCCGCGCGGACGGGCACGTGGTCGCCGCCCTGACCGGCGCACCCGGTCCGGTCGCCGTCGAGCGGGCGGACGGCCGGGTGCACGGCGCAGCGATCGGCGAGGTCCTGATGCTCCGCCCCGGTGACGTGCTCCGGGTCGGTCTGGCCGAGTCGCTGCTCCGCACGTACCTCGCCGTGCGCGGGGGTCTCGCCGTCGAGCCCGTCCTGGGCAGCCGTTCGTGGGACTCGCTCGCGGGTCTCGGTCCGTCACCGGTCCGCGCGGGCGACGTCCTGCCGGTGGGCGTGGACGCGGACGGGTGGCCCCTGGTCGACGCCGTCGCACCGCCGCTCGCACCCCCGTCCGGCGGACCGGTCGTGCTCGACGTCGTCGCCGGTCCGCGCGACGACTGGTTCCGTCCGGACTGGCGCCGCACGCTGACCGGTCAGACGTGGACGACCCGGCCGGACAGCGACCGGGTCGGGGTCCGCACCACCGCGCCCGACCCGCTCGTCCGCCAGCGGGACGGCGAGCTGCCGAGCGAGGGCGTCGAGACCGGGTCGCTGCAGGTACCGCCCGAGGGCCACCCAGTGCTGTTCCTCGCCGACCACCCGGTCACCGGCGGGTACCCGGTCGTCGGGGTCCTGACGGCGGCCTCGGTCGACCGCGCCGCGCAGCTCCGCCCCGGCGACCCGCTGCGCTTCCGGCTGGTCGGCTGACGGCACCGTGCCCGCCGACGGCCCAGCACCGGTGGGTCAGCGCGCGGCGCCCTCCCGCGCCTCCATGGCGTCCCACGCGAAGCTTGCGAGCCAGTGCGTCGAGTAGTACTCCTCACCGACCGCCGCCTCGAGGCCGGAAGCCAACAGCTCGTCGACCGCCGCGTCGAGCAGCCCGGCGACCGGCACGTCACCGCTGTCGGCCCGCAGGGCGGCGACGATGCGCGCCGCGCTCCCTGCACGAGACAGGTCCAGGCCGTACAGGTGCACCTGCTGCGCATCCGAGGGGTCGCGGACCACCGTCGGGCGGAGCACCTCGGCGTCGGGGCCGACGTCGGACAGGAACCTCGCCGCCCAGTCGCGGTACTCCGTGGGCGGGAGCACGACCGCCATGAGGTCGGCCTCGGCGAGCCCGGCGGACAGGAAGTCGTGCCCGCTTCGCTCCCACCCGAACGGCCACCCCGCGTCGGCCCCGAACCACTCGCGTGCCGCCCCCTCGACCGTGGCGACGAGTCCGTCCCGCCCGAGGACGCGCGCGGCGTCGTGCACGAGCAGCAGGCCGAACGCCGAGTTGCCGTGCACCCCGTGGCGCACCGGGTGGGCGGCCGCGGCGGTCCAGTCCGTCACCAGGTCGGCGATCGCGTCGACCACGGGTACGAAGCCCGGAGCGAGCGCCCGGAGCTCGGGCACCTCGGACGCGGTCACCTCGGCAGCGAGGCGCAGCAGCCACGCCCAGCCGTAGGGCCGCTCGAAGTGGGGTGCGGCGCGCAGGTACGCGGCCTCCGTCGCCAGGTGGTCGGCGCGCAGGTGTTCCTGCAGGACCGCGGTCAACGCCGTCTGCTGCTCCGCCGGTAGGCCGTGGGCGAGCAACCGCGCGGCGAGCCAGTGCATGTGCACGGACGAGTGCCAGTCGTACGACGTCGCGAACGCGGGGTGGAGCTCGACGGGCAGCGCTCGGTCGTCCGGCCCCGTCGTCGCGTGGTGCGCGGCGTACGGGTACTCGCGGGTGGTGTTGTCGAGGGCGACCCGGGCGAACCGCTCGGCCCAGGCGGCACGGCGGAGGTCGGGGCGGTCCACGTCGGGACGGTGGTTCTCAGAATGCGACAAGGTACATGATCCCGGTGTTGACGGCGAGCAGGACGACGGCGGTCGGCAGCTGTGCCTTGATCGGCCCGTACTTGTCCCGCATCTCGAGGAGCGCCGCCGGTACGAGGTTGAAGTTGGCCGCCATCGGGGTGACGAGCGTGCCGCAGAAGCCCGCGAGCATGCCGATGGCGAAGATCGCCGCGGGGTTGCCGTCGAACTGCTGGACGAGGACGGGCCACCCGATGGCGGCGGTCATGATCGGGAAGGCCGCGAAGGCGTTGCCCATGATCACGGTGAAGACCGCCGTGCCCACGCAGTACAGCACGACCGCGGCGAGCAGGGACCCGTCCGGCAGCACGGCCTTCGTGATGGTGCCGACCGCGGCACCGACACCGGCCTGGGTGAAGACGATGCCGAGCGTCGAGAGCATCTGCGGCAGGAGCGCTGCCCAGCCGATCGCCTGCAGGAGCCGCCCGCCCTCGCGCACGGGGGTGGCGACGCTCGGCGGCCGGAGGACGAGGACGGCGACGACGACGGCGAGCACCGAGCCGAGGCCGAGCCCCGTCAGCGTGGCGCTGCCCTCGGCGAGGAGCGGCCGGTCACCGATCCGCACGAGCGGTCCGAGCGTGGCGACGAGGACCGCCACCACCGGGACGACGAGCGCCGGCACGAAGAGCCGGTTGCCGAAGCGGCGGGCGGACGCGGCGCGTTCCTCGGGACCCGTCGTGGCGAGGACACTCGTGGCGCTCCGTCCCTGCGCCGCCGCGACGCCCTCCTGCGCAGGGACCCGTTCGACCGTGCCGGTCGGGTCCGCCGGACCGGTCGGGGCACCGGTCCCGGCCCCGGGGACGGCCGCGACGCGGGTGCGGCTCGTGGTGCCGGTCAGTCCGGCACCGGCCAGGGCCACCATCACGAGCACGGCGACGCCGAGCACCCACGCCGGCACCGCACCCGAGACGACGAAGGTACCGACCGGGAAGGAGACGCCGAGGATGCCCCAGAACGCCGCGTTCCCGAGGCGCTTGGCGTGACCGGCGTCGGCGGCGATGAGCACGGCGACGACGACGAAGAACGCGCCGATGAGCCAGTAGAGCCACTCGCTGGTGATCACGCTGCCACCCCCTGGGTCTGCGGCTGGACGGCGGCTGCCATCCGGTCGAGCCGTCGGTCGAGCAGCAGCAGGCGGATGCCGTGCACGACCAGGGCCGCGATGCCGGTCGGGATCGCCCAGAGCGCGAGGTCGATCGGCTCGAGCGCCAGCCCGTAGGTGGTGTCGACGAAGGTGGTGATGAGGAGGATCGAGCCGACCGCGACGAACACGTCCTCGCCGAAGAACACCCCGACGGTGTCGGACGACGCCGAGAAGCCCTTGATCTTCTCGCGCATCCGCTCGTCGATGCGCCCGTAGCGCTTCAGGGCGGCACCCTCGGCCATCGGGTGCACGAGCGGACGGACCGTCTGCGCGGGACCGCCGATGCTGGTGAGCCCGACGGCGGCGGTGACCTGGCGGACCGCGAGGTACCCGGCCAGGATCCGCCCGGTCGTGAGTCGGTCGAGCTTCGCGATCAGGCGCTTCGCCTGGTCCTGCAGCCCGTAGCGCTCGACGAGCCCGATGACGGGCAGGACGAGGGCGAACGTGGTGACGCTCCGGCTCGACGCGAAGCCGTTGCCGAAGGCGTCGAGGATGCCGACCGGGTCGATGCCGCCGATGGCCGCGGTGACGATGCCCGCCACGGTGACCACGAGCAGCGCGTTGACGCGGAGGGCGAAGCCGACGATCACGACGGCGACACCGATGAGGACGAACATGCGGGACAGTCTCGTCAGCATTGTTCAACAATCGCAAGGGGTACGGGCGATCTGTAACACGCACGCAAACTGCGGGCCGCTGCCCGATCCGCTCAGCGCGCGTCGGCGCGCGCGACGGCTCCCCGCGCCCGCTCCGGGGAGGATCGGGGGATGACCCGTTCCCTCGGCGGCGCCGAGTCCACCGCCGCCCGCCTGCGCGCCGCCATCGCGGGCGGCCACCACCTGCCGGGTGCCCAGCTGTCCGAGGAGCGCCTGAGCGACGAGCTCGGCGTCTCGCGGAACACGCTCCGGGAGGCCTTCCGGCTGCTCGCGCAGGAGCGCCTCGTCGAGCACGTCTTCCACCGCGGGGTGTTCGTCCGTCGGCTGACGCCCGAGGACGTCCGCGACCTCTACGCCGCGCGACGGGTCCTCGAGACCGCCGGCGTCCGCGCCTGCTCGCCGGACTCCCCGGCCCTGTCCGACGCGGTCGCCGCGGTCGACGCCGCGCAGGCCGCCGCCGCAGCCGGACGGTGGGCCGAGGTCGGCACCGCCGACATCCGCTTCCACGCGGCGCTCGTCCGAGCCGTCCCGAGCGAGCGGCTGCACGGTCTGATGGACTCCCTGCTCGCCGAGATGCGCCTGGCGTTCCTGTCCACGGACGACCCCGCGGCCTTCCACGCGGACTTCGTCGAGCGGAACCGGGCCATCGTCGCCGCGCTGCTCGACGGTGACCGAGACACCGCAGCGTCCCTGCTCGGCGACTACCTCGACGACGCCGAGCGGACCCTCGTGACCGCGGCGACCGCAGGAGCTCCGCGCACCTGATCCGTCATCCGTGGTCGCCGAGCCCGAACAGTCGCCGCGCGTTGCCTGACGCGAACGCCTCCCGCGCGGCGTCGTCGGGGAGCTCCGCCAGGAACCCGTCGATCTGCTCGCGGGTCGGTGACTGGAACGGGTGGTCGGTCGAGAACACGAGCCGGTCGACCGACGTGACGGCGAGTGCGTGCCGCAGCAGCGCCGGGTCGAGCATGCCCGACGCGGTGATCCAGACGTTCTCGCGCAGGTAGTCCGTGACCGACCGATCGAGCCCGGCCGTCCGTGCGACACCGTCGGCCCGACCGTGCCAGAAGAGCAGCAGTTCCCCCCAGTGCCCGAGCACGAGCTGCAGGTCGGGGTGCCGGTCGAGGGCGCCGCTCGCCATCAGCCGGAGCGCGGCCGTCCCCGCCTCGAGGTGCCAGCCCCACCCGAACGTCGCGAGGGCGAGGTCCACCGGTCCGCCGAGCCCCGAGTACGCGGCTCGGCGGACGGCGCCGGGCGGTACCTGCGGGTGGATGAAGACCGGCTGGTGCAGGCGCGACGCCACCGCCCACAGGTCGTCGTACCGCGGGTCGTCGAGCGTCACGTCACCGACCCGGCCGTACGTCATCACGCCCGTCAACCCGAGCGCGACGGCGCGCTCGAGCTCGGCCGCGGCGGCTGCCGGGTCCGCGAGCGGGAGCGTCGCCATGGCCCGGAACCGCCCGGGGTGCGCGCGGATCGCCTCGACGACCTCGTCGTTCGCGTCGCGGGCGAGCGTCACGGCGTCGGCGGTGGTCGGCACCTGTGCGCCGGGCGGGGCCAGCGAGAGCACCTGGACGTCGACGCCCTGCGCGTCCATCGCGGCGAGCCGTCGCTCCCCCAGGTCGGCCAACCGCGCACGGACGTCGCCGTGGTCGTTGAGCACGAGGCTGGTGTCACGGTCGTCTCCGGTGAGGCCCTGGAGCGCCCGGTCGACCGGGTCCGAGATCCAGTGCTCCTCGATGCCGATCAGTCGCGCCGTGCCCAGCCCGTCCGTTCTCGCGTCCCCGGACATCCCGTGTCTCCTGTCCGACGCGCGGCCGCCGCGCGCCACGACGGACGGTACGCCGGATGCGACGACGCGACCGGATCAGGTCGGGTCGGATCGCGTCGGTCGGTCGGTCGCGGGCGGCGCGAGCGGTGTCGGACGGGAGGCGCGTGGCGGGCCCGCACCGCGCCTCCCGTTCGTCCCGCGGTCACGTCGTCACGTCGTCGGCGCGACCAGTGCGTGCTCCGCAGCGTCCCGGCCGACGTCGAACGCCGTCGACGCCCCTCGCGCGTCCGCCCGGTAGTCCCCGCGGAACCCGCGCACCCGCAGCTGTCCGCGCTCGTCCGTGCGGAACACGGTCGGCCCGGTCCACCACTCCTCCTTCACGAGCCGACGCAGCGCCTCGTAGGACGGCTTCGGCGTCCCGTCCTCGCGTACCAGCCCGATCGGTGCGCCCAGCCAGGCGCCCGCGTCGGTGATGCCCCAGTACGTGACCGCCTCGACCGCGGGGTGCCCGACCAGGCTCCGGTAGTGCCGCTCGACCTCGTCGGCCTGCCGTGCCTCGCCCTCGGGTGTCGACGGCCACGAGTCCACCCGGTGGTCGTTGAGGTCGACGACGTGCGCGGGCATGAGGTCCCCCGACACGAGCGAGGTCTCGGTCAGGTGCAGCGGCAGACCGTACCGGGCGAACCGGTCGACCATCGCGAGCATCGTCTCCTCGCCCCAGTAGCCCTGGTGCATGTGGGTCTGCAGGCCGATCGCGTCGATCTGCACCCCGGCCTCGAGCACGCCCTCGATCAGGCACTCGTACGCGCTCGACAGGTCGAAGTCGTTGAGCAGCAGGGTCGCGTGCGGGTTCGTGGCGCGGGCCTCCTCGAAGGCCATCCGGATGGTCGGGATGCGGCCCTTCGCCCGGGCGAGCGGGGTGATCGCGTTGTCGCCGTTGTCGAACACGGGCATGATCACGACCTCGTTGATCGCGTCCCACGTGTCGACCAGCCCGGCGAGGTCGGAGACCTCGCGCCGGATGCGCTCGCGCTGCAGCCGTTCGACCTCGTCGAGGGGCAGCCCGAGCAGCCAGTCCGGCTGCACGGTGTGCCAGACGAGCGGGTGACCCTTGCGCGCGATCCCCCGCTCGCGGAACCACTCAGCGGTGCGACGGAGCCGGGCGGTGTCGGGTCGGCCGCGCTCGGGCTCGAAGGTGCCCCAGTAGAACGGGAGCGTCGCGGTGGTGAACACGTCGGTGTACAGGTCCGCGAGCCGTTCGAGGTGCTCCCGCTCGTCCCCGTCGACCTCGTCGTTCGCGAGCGCGACGAAGTCGAAGCCGATGTTGCCGAAGCCGAAGGCGTGCCGGGTCTGCTCGACCGTGACCTCGACGTCCGGTAGCGGCGTGCCGTGGTGGTCGACGACGGTGAGGACGACCTCGCCGGTCCGGTGGGCGACCGACTGCTGGGCAACCGACTGCTGGGTGTCCATGACTGCTCCCCTGGTGGCATCGTCGCCACCGTCGTCCGGATTTGTTGTGTGCTCGAACATAGCATCGAGCCGCCTCGGTGTCAGGAGTGTGCGTCTCCGGCTGTCCGCCGGACGATGCTGCCGACCGCACCCGCCACCACCGCAGCGAGCGACAGCACCCCGGCGAGCGCCGACGCATCCGGGAACCCTCCCGACCGGCATCCTGGTACCGCTCCTGAACGAACCGGAGTCCTGGGGACCGGCTGCCCCAGGCTCCTTCATCGACTCCGGCGCGATCTTCAGCGCATGGACTCGACCCACCCCGCCCCGACGTCGGGCGACCACGCCGCCACACGCCCTGCACGGTGGTGGCACCAGACCGTCGCCCAGCGGGCGAGCCTCGCTGCGATCGTCGTGCTCGGCGCCGTCCTGTCGAGCTGGAACCTCGCCCGCGGCGGTGACTCGTCGTTCTACGCCGCAGCCGCCCGCTCGATGTCCGAGTCGCTGCCGGCGTTCCTGTCCGGCTCGTTCGACCCCGGCGCGACGGTGACCCTCGACAAGCTCGCCGGATTCGCGGTGCCCCAGGCGATCAGCATCCACCTGTTCGGCATGTCCACGGCGTCGCTCGCGCTGCCGCAGGTGATCGAGGGCGCGGTCACGACGCTCGCCGTGTCGGTGGTCGTGCTCCGCTGGCTCGGCGCCCGGGCCGGCCTGGTCGCCGCCGCCCTCGCCGCGAGCACCCCGATCTTCGTGTCGATGTTCGGCCACCCGATGGAGGACGGTCTCCTCACGATGTCCCTCGCCGTCGCGCTGGTCTGGTGGCAGCGCGCCGCGCTCACCCGGACGTGGTGGCCGCTGCTGCTCGCCGGGCTGTTCGTCGGCGTCGGCTTCCAGGCGAAGATGCTGCAGGCCTGGTTGGTGCTGCCCGCCCTCGTGCTCGCCACGGTGGTCGCCACCGCCGGCCCGGGACGGCGGTGGCGCCGCGCCGTCGGGCACGTGGCCGCGCTGGTCGGTGCCGCAGTCGTCGCGAGCCTCTCCTGGTCGGTCGTGCTGGGGCTGCTGCCGACGGGCGACCACCCCTACTTCGACGGGTCGACCGACGACAGCGTGTTCGCGATGGTCTTCGGCTACAACGGCGTCGACCGGTTCCTCCCCGGACTGTGGCCAGGGGCGGTCGGTGCGCTGGGCGCCGCCGTCGGGCACGCCGGGTCACACGTCGCGGACGCCTGGCGCACGGCGACCGCCGGCCGTGGCGGCGGCGACCACTCGCTGCTGCAGCTCTTCTCGCCGCGGTACGCGTCGCAGGTCGGCTGGTCGTGGCCCGCAGCGTTGACCGGCATCGGGATCGGCGCAGCCCGGTGGTGGCGTCGTCGATCCGGCCGGGAGGCCCTGCTCCCCGCCGCCACGCTCGTCGCCCTGGTCGTGTGGCTGGCCACCGCGGTGGCGGTCCTGTCCGTCCTGCGACTCCCGCACACCGCGTACGTCGCCGGGATCGGCGCGCAGCTCGCGGCGCTCGGCGCGCTCGGCTGGTGGGGTGCCGCCGGGTTCGTGGACGCGGCTGACCGCCGGCTGCGGCTCGTGCCCGTCGGCCTGCTCGTGGTCCAGGGCGCCTGGTGGGTGTGGCTGGCGCGGGCCTCGTCGGAGCCGACGCTCCTCGGCACGCTCGCCGTCGGGGTGACCGTGGTGGCGCTCGTGGTGCTCGTCGTCCGCTGGCGTCGGAGCGACCCGACCGTGCCGTCGACCCGCTGGCGTCGGACAGCGGCCGGCCTGCTCGTCGCCGCGGTGGTGCTCGGGCCGGCGTGCTTCTCGCTGCAGGTCCTCGACGCGGCGCGGGACGGCAGCGGCGGCGACGCGTCGGTCGGCGTCGGGCAGGGCGCCTTCGCCCGTGGCGGTGGCACCCCGGAGCGGGCGTTCGCGCTCGGCCGCGGCGGCACCGGCGGCTGGCCCGCCGAGGGTCGGTCGTCCGGTTCCGCGGCGTTCACGATCTCCGCGCCGGATGTCGTCGGTGGGCACACCAGCCTGCCCGCCGACGAGGCAGCCCTCGTCGACGCCGCCCAGCGCGTCGGCGGTGGTCAGGACGGGGCACCGCTGTTCCTCACCGACTCGTGGCGGATCGCCGCCGACGTCATCGGGGACACCGGCGACGAGGTCCTGACCGACGGCGGGTTCTCCGGCCGGGTCCCGGTCTTCACGGCCGCGCAGGTCGAGTCGATCGTCCGCTCGGGCCGGACGCACCTGCTCGTCGTCGCGTCGGGCACGGCCGCGACCGACCCGGTCCGCCGTGCCGGTGCCGACCTCGGCTGTCGGGTGGTGCAGCGGTGGGGTTCGACGTTCGCCGACGCGGCTCCCGGCAGGTCCTTCGGCGGCGGCGCCACGTCCTTCGCGCTCGAGCGGTGCTCCTGAGACGACGCGGGTAGGGCAGGATCGAACGATGGAGATCCGCGTGGCCGACCTGGACGACGCCGAGGCAGTCGCCGCCTTCCAGGTCCGGGCATGGGAGCAGACGTACCGGGGGCTCGTCCCCGACGCGTTCCTCGACGCCGCGAGGTCGCGCGACCGACGTGCGCGCTGGGCTGGACGCATCCGCCGGGGCGAGCGTCGTGTCGTGCTCGTGCGTGCCCGCGACGTCGTGGTCGGGGTGTCGAGTACCGCACGGTCGGCCGAACCCGGTCTGCCCGCGACCGAACTCTGCACGCTCTACCTCGATGCAACCGTGCAGGGCACCGGGGTGTCGGACCAGCTGCTCGAGGCTGCTCTCGGGCGGGCTGCTGCCCACCTGCTCGTCTTCTCGGTGAACGAACGAGCCAAGCGCTTCTACGCCCGCCACGGCTTCGCACCACAGGGTCCACCGCAGGTCGATCCCGGCACGGGACTCGACGAGGAGCGCTGGGTGCGCGGCGGCAGCGGACCGGTCAGGAGCGTTCCGGCATGACCGTCCCCGGAGCCGCGGGCCATGACGCCGTCCTGCTCGCGGGGGGTCGGGCGTCGCGGATGGGCGGGATCGACAAGACCGCCCTCGTCGCCGACGGCCTGGCACTGTCCGACCACGCCGTCCGCGCGGCGGCCGGTGCCCGCAGCGTCGTGCTCGTCGGGCTCCGCGACGGCCGGACCGCACCGGACGGGGTCGTCCTCACGCGCGAGGACCCGCCGTTCGGTGGACCGGTGGCCGGCATCGCCGCAGGGCTCGCGGCGATCACCGAGTCCGCGCCGTGGACGCTCGTGCTCGCGTGCGACCTGGTGCGCCCCGAGCGGGCGGTCAGCGTGCTGTTCGGGGCGGCGAACGACGAGGCCGACGTCGACGGCTTCGTCGCCGTGGACCAGGACGGGCGTCGCCAACCGCTGCTCGCGCTCTACCGGTCGGATGCGCTGCGTGCCGCGGTCCGGGTGCTCGGTGACCCCACCGGCGCGGCGGTCCGACGACTCACCGCCGACCTCCGGCTCGTCGACGTGCCGCTGTCCGCCGATCTCTGTGCGGACGTGGACGAACCGGAGGACGCCACGCGGGCCACGGCGAGCGCCCGGCTGCTTGACTGACCGCATGACCACTGACGACGTCCTCGCCGCCTGGACCGCCGAGCTCGCCGAGGCGCTCGGCTTCCCCGAGGACTTCACGCTCGACCGCGACGTCGTGCTCGACCTCGCCCGCGACGCCGCCCACGGGGTCGCCCGGCCGGCCGCCCCGCTCACGACCTTCCTGGTCGGGTACGCAGCCGGGCTCCGCGGCGGATCGAGCGCCGACCTGGCCGATGCCGCGGCGACCGCGACCCGGCTCGCGCTGGCGCACGAGGACACCACGGACTCCGCAGCGGCTGACGGCTCCACCGGACCCGACGCCCGGTGACGCTGGTCCTGCCGTCCTGGTCCGAGGCCCGACGCGCGGCACACGAGCAGGGCGCCCGTCTGGCCGCCGACACCGCGGCCGCTGACCCGGGGTCGGGAGCGGTCCGACTCGACCTGGCGTCGGCGCTCGGGCGGACGCTCGCCGCTGACCTGCTCGCCCGTGCCGACGTGCCGGGCCACGACGGCGCCGCGATGGACGGGTGGGCCGTCGCGGGGCCCGGGCCGTGGGTGCTCGGCGCACCGATCGTCGCGGGCGCGGTCCCCGCGGACGAGCCGCTCACCGTCGGGCACGCCCGTCCGGTCACGACCGGGGCGCCGGTCCCGCCCGGCACGGAGGCGGTGGTGCGCTCCGAGGACGCCTCCGTCGACGACGACGGCCGCCTGGTCCGCCACACGTCGTCCTCGCGGCGGCACGTCCGATCGGCCGGCGAGGAGGTCACCCGCGACCAGGTGCTGTTCCCCGGCGGGTCGGTGCTGACCCCGCCGCGTGCAGCGCTGGCCGCGGCGTCCGGCGTCGACGACGTGCTCGTCGCGCCCGTCCCGACCGCGCGGGTCGCGGTGCTCGGCGACGAGATCGTCGGCGCGGGCGTCCCGCGACCCGGACAGGTGCGCGACGTCTTCACCCACACCCTGCCGTCCGTGCTCCGGGTGTTCGGGGCCGACCCGGTCGCCACGGAGCGCGTGGCCGACGACGCCGACGGCACCGCCCGGGTGCTCGACGCCGCGCAGGAGCGCCTCGTCGTCACGACCGGCGGTACGGCCGGCTCCTCGACCGACCACGTGCGGGGAGCGCTCGCCCGCATCGGCGCCGAGCTGCTGGTCGATCGCGTCGACGTCCGGCCCGGGCGGCCGGTGCTGCTCGCGCGTCGCGGCTCGACGGTCTTCCTCTGCCTGCCCGGCAACCCGATGGCCGCGATGGTCGGCCTCGTGCTGCTCGGCGGACCGCTCGTCGCCGGACTGCTCGGGCGACCACTCGAGCCGACGGGGTCGGTCCGGCTCGCGGTGGACGTGCCGAACGACCGACCGGGCGCACTGGTGCTCGCACATCGGACGACGTCCGAGGGTGCCGTGCCGGCGTCCCACCAGTCGTCGGCCATGCTGCGGGGGCTGGCCGACGCGGACGGACTGATGATCGTGCCGGCCGGGGGCGGCGTGGCGGGCGAGGACGTGCCTCCCGTCCGGCTGCCGTGGGTCTGACGGGTGCGGACCCGGCAGCCTGAGGAGCGGCTCAGCCGCGGTGGCGGGAACCGCACCGCCCTGGCGGGTGCCGGGCGGGGGTGGTAGACCCGGAGCATGAGCCGGATCACGGCGCGGAAGCGCGTCACCCGCATCACCGTCGCGACGTCCCGGTCGGTCCGCGACGACCTGCTCGCCGTCGAGGAGCCGCTCGAGATCCGCGTCGGCGGGAACTCGCTCGCGATCACGATGCGGACGCCCGGCAACGACGTCGACCTCGCTGCCGGGTTCCTGGTGTCCGAGGGCGTGATCGCCCGCGGTGACGACTTCGCCGCCGCCCGGTACTGCGCGGGTGCGACGGACGAGGGGCTGAACACCTACAACGTGCTCGACGTGACGCTCGCCCTCGGTGTCCCCGCACCGGACCCGAGCCTGGAGCGGGCCTTCTACACGACCAGTTCGTGCGGCCTGTGCGGCAAGGCGAGCATCGACGCGGTGCGGACGACCTCGCAGCACGCGGTGCACCACGACGACCTCGTGCTCGACCCGGCACTCCTCGCGACGTTCCCCGATCGCCTGCGCGAGGCCCAGGACGTGTTCGAGAAGACCGGCGGGCTGCACGCGGCGGCGCTGTTCGACGGCACCACCGGCGAGATGCTCGTGCTCCGCGAGGACGTGGGCCGGCACAACGCCGTCGACAAGGTCGTCGGGTGGGCCGTGAAGGAGGGGCGCCTGCCCCTGAGCGGCACCGTCCTCATGGTCTCCGGTCGGGCGAGCTTCGAGCTGACGCAGAAGGCGTCGATGGCGGGCATCCCGGTGCTCGCCGCCGTGTCCGCGCCGTCCTCGCTCGCCGTCGACCTGGCGAAGGAGGTCGGCATCACGATCGTCGGCTTCCTTCGCGGCCAGAGCATGGTCGTCTACAGCCGCCCCGAACGCATCACCGAACCAGCACCCGCCCCTCGAGAGACCGTGAGCGCACCGTGACCGAACAGCCCCCGAAGGACGACGTGACCGACGCCGAGATGACCGTCGGCGAACCGAAGGACTGGGCCGCCGGCGTCCCGGGTGTCCTGCACTCGATGGGTCCCGCGCTCGAACAGCTCGGCGCCGCCCGCACCGCCAAGCTCATGCTGTCGCTCAACCAGAAGGGCGGCTTCGACTGCATGAGCTGCGCCTGGCCGGACCCGGACAAGCGCAAGACCGCCGAGTTCTGCGAGAACGGCGGCAAGGCGGTCGTGTGGGAGGCGACGCCCGTCCTGGTCCCCCGCACGTTCTGGTCCGAGCACTCGATCCACGACCTGGCGGACAAGACCGAGTACTGGCTCGGGCAGCAGGGACGCCTGACCGAGCCGGTGTGGAAGCCCGCCGGCGAGGACCACTACCAGCCGGTCAGCTGGGAGCGGGCGTTCCGGATCATCGCCGACAAGCTCAACGGGCTCGACTCCCCCGACCAGGCGTCGTTCTACACGTCCGGGCGAACCTCGAACGAGGCCGCCTTCGTGTACCAGCTGTTCGTCCGGGCGTTCGGCACGAACAACCTGCCCGACTGCTCGAACATGTGCCACGAGTCGACGAGCCTGGCGATGGCCGAGGTCGTCGGCATCGGCAAGTCGACCATCGCGTACGACGACTTCGAGCACACCGAGCTCATCATCGTGATGGGGCAGAACCCCGGCACGAACCACCCGCGCATGCTCACCGCACTCGAGGACGCCAAGAAGAACGGCGCCGAGATCGTCGCGGTCAACCCGCTGCCCGAGGCGGGCCTCCGCCGCTACAAGAACCCGCAGCGCGTCCGCGGGGTGATCGGGCACGGCACCCAGATCGCCGACCAGTTCCTGCAGATCCGACTCGGTGGCGACATGGCGCTGCTGCAGGCGCTCGCGAAGCGCGTCGTGCTCGCCGAGCAGAAGACCCCGGGCGTGGTGGACCACGCGTTCATCGAGGCGCACACGAGCGGGTACGAGGCGTTCGTCGAGCACATCCTGCAGGTCGACGACGACGAGGTCGTCCGCGCCACCGGGCTGACCATCGAGGAGATCGACGAACTCGCCGAGCGCTACCTGCACTCCGAGCGAACGATCATCACGTGGGCGATGGGCATCACCCAGCACACGAAGGCCGTCGACACCATCAAGGAGATCATCAACCTCCTGCTCCTGCGCGGGAACATCGGCCGTCCGGGCGCCGGCGCCTCGCCGATCCGCGGGCACAGCAACGTCCAGGGCGACCGGACCATGGGCATCTGGGAGCAGATGCCCGACAGCTTCCTCGATGCCCTGGCGGAGGAGTTCCACTTCGAGCCGCCGCGGGAGCACGGGGTCGACGCGCTCAAGGGCATCAAGGCCATGCAGCGCGGGGACATCAGGTTCTGGATGGGCATGGGCGGCAACCTCGTCGCCGCGATCTCGGACAGCCAGCTCGCCGAGGCCGCGTTCCGCGGGACCGAGATGACCGTCCAGGTGTCGACCAAGCTGAACCGGTCGCACGCCGTCGTGGGCGAGGAGGCCCTGATCCTGCCGACGATGGGCCGCACCGAGATCGACGTGCAGGCCGCCGGCCCGCAGTTCGTCTCCGTCGAGGACACCGTCTGCTCCGTGCACGGCAGCCACGGGCAGGTCCCGCCGGTCGCGCCCGGCCTGCTGTCCGAGGTCGCGATCGTGTGCGAGCTCGCGAAGGCCACGCTGGGTGACCGGGTGCCGGTCGACTGGCAGGCCATGCGCGACGACTACGACGTGATCCGCGACCACATCAGCCACGTCGTGCCCGGCTTCGACGACTACTCCCGCCGCGCCGGCAGCAAGGAGGGCTTCGTCCTGCCGAACGGCCCCCGCGACTCGCGGACCTTCGCGACGGAGACCGGCAAGGCCATGATCACGGTCAACGAGCTCGAGCACGTCGAGCGCCCCGAGGGCACCCTGCTGCTGCAGACCCTGCGCTCGCACGACCAGTACAACACGACGATCTACAGCCTGAACGACCGGTACCGCGGCATCAAGAAGGGCCGGCACGTCGTCTTCGTGAACCCGGACGACCTGACCGAGCTCGGGCTGTCCGACGGCGACCACGTCGACGTCGAGACCGTCTGGGACGACGACGTCGAGCGGGTGCTCCGGGACTACCGGGTCGTCGCCTACCCGAGCGCCCGCGGGTGCGCGGCGGCCTACTTCCCCGAGGCGAACGTCCTCGTGCCGCTCGACAGTGCGGCGAAGGGCAGCAACACCCCGGTGTCGAAGGCGGTCCCGGTGCGGCTGACGCGGGTGGCGGTGCCCGCCGGGGTGTGAGGCGCGCGTCGGTCGGTCGGCGCGGGCGTCGGTCGTCGGTCGTCGGTCGTCGGCGCGCGTCGGTCGTCGGCGCGGGTCCTGCGACAAGACGGCTGTCGTTCGACAACGGTCTTGTCGCCTCATGCACACGCACGCGATGCGTGTGCATCCTGCGACAGGACGGCTGTCGTTCGACAGCCGCGATGTCGCGGAACGCACGTTGAGAACGGACGGGAGGCGCGGTGCCAGCGAGCGCCGCGCCTCCCGTCCGACGGCGGTGCGGGCCAGCCGGCCGTGGTCGGCTGCGCTGGCGCGCCCGCGAGCGCGACGGCGTCAGCGGGGGTCGGCCGTCTCGCGCGGCTCCGTGATCCGCTCCCCGGTCTGCGGGTCCCAGCCGATGGTCCTCGGCTCCTGCACGCGCGGGCGTCGTTCGACGCGGGGGAACCAGGGACGTGCCGACGGCAGCCAGAGCAGCACGGCGGCGGCGATCACGGCGACCGCTTCGAGCGTCAGCCAGCTCGCGCTCCCGGTGAGCCCCATCACGACCACGTTCACCACGGCGAAGGCCCCCATGACCCCGAGCCACACGCGCGCGGTCCCGGAGCCGCGCCACACGAGCAGCGTGGCCCAGGCGAGGAGTGCGCAGATGCCGAGGCCGAGCACCCAGGCGACCACCGTGGCGGGGAGCAGGTCGGGCTCACGCAGCGCCGACAGCACGGACATCACCGAGAAGACGACGATCCGCTCGACGAGCACGACGGCCCAGATCGACACGGCCGCGATGACCACCGGCGGCTGTTGCCTCGGTCGGCCGGTCTCCTGTGCGCGCTCGTCCGTCGTCACGGTGCCCCCTCTGGTCGACGCAGACCCCACGGCCGCGTACCGCGACCGTAGCGGAGTCGGGACGCGGTCGGCCAGCCCCCGAGCGATGGGTCCTGTGACGGTATCGCTGTCGTACGACAGCGATCTCGTCGTGTTCCGCTCGGCCAGCTCACCGCTTGCGACTGATGCGACGTTGCGGCTGTCGTACGACAGCCGCAACGTCGCTCACCGCGCGGCGGCCGCGCCCGCTCAGACGGACGCCTCCGTCCCGCGGACCTTCCCCACCACGACGTCGACGATCCCGGCGACGAGCGCCGCCGCCACGAACACCAGCGAGACCCCGAGCCCGAGCGGGAGCCCCTGCGAGTAGTCGCCCTTCGAGCTCGCGAGCGACGAGTAGAACACGCTGCCCACGGCCGCGATGCCGATCGCCGAGCCGACCCGCGCGCCGACCTGGATGAGCCCGCCGGCGGAACCGCCCTGCTGGACCGGCACCTCGGAGAGCGTGAGCGTCTGGTTCGGCGAGATGGTCAGGCCGGACCCGATGCCGGCGACCAGGAGCGGCAGCACGAGCCACCAGCCGAGGTCCGGCCCGTAGTGGTCCGCGACGACCCAGATGACCGCGCCGAGCCCGATGAGCACGAGCACCGTGCCGACCACGATGAGCTGCCGCCCGAAGCGGTGCACGATCCGACCGCCGATCGTCGACGCGATGCCGGAGCCGATCGCGAACGGCACCGACGCGACACCGGCGAGCAGCGCGGAGTACTGCAGGCCCGACTGCAGCGCGAGGGTCAGCACGAAGAAGAGCGGGGTGAAGCCGGCGAAGTAGACCGTGGCCAGGCCGACCCCGAGCGAGAACGACCGGCGACGGAACAGGCCGAGGTCGATCACGGGCTCGTGCTCCCGGCCGTAGCGGCGCTCCCACAGCACGAACAGCACGGCGAACACGACGGCGGCGACGACGAGCCACCACTTCGCGTTGCTCTTCCACTGCTCGGACTGCACGAACGGCAGCAGCAGCGCGACGACCGCGGCACCGAGCAGCAGGATGCCGACCGGGTCGAAGTCGTGCTTCCGCCCTCGTTCGGCCTTCGGTGTGGTGGGCAGGTACCGGAAGGCGAGCAGGATCGTGACGAGCCCGACGGGCAGGTTCACGAAGAAGACGAAGCGCCACCCGTTCTCGGTGCCGAACGCCGTGATGAGCAGGCCGCCCACGAGCGGACCGATCGCCGTGGCGATGCCGACGGTCGCACCGAAGAGACCGAAGGCGGTGCCGCGTTCCTTGCCGCGGAACAGCTGCTGAATGAGCGCGGTGACCTGCGGGGTGAGCAGGCCACCGGCCAGACCCTGCACCAGTCGGGCGATGACGAGCACGAGCCCGTTCGGGGCGAAGCCGCACAGCGCGCTCGCGAGGGTGAACAACGCGACACCGACGACGAACATGCGTCGGCGCCCCACCGCGTCACCGAGACGACCGCCGGGGACGAGCAGCAGGCCGAAGGCCAGGGCGTAGCCGGACAGGATCCACTGGACGGCCTCGGGGGTCGCGCCGCTCAGGCCGCTCGAGATGGACTGCAGCGCGACGTTGACGATCGACACGTCGAGCAGGACGATGCCACCACCGAGCAGGCAGATGACGAGCGCCTTCCAGCGATTCGGGTCCGGGGCGTCGCCCTTCTGCTGGCCGGAGTCCTGCCGCTGGTCGGAGTCCTGCCGCTGGTCGGAGTCCTGCCGCTGGTCGGGGTGCTGCTCCTGGTCGGGGTGCTGCTCGGCCTGCGGCGCCGACGGGTGCTCGGCGGTCGCGGCGTGGTGCGCGGTGTGGTGCGCGACGGTGGGAGCCGCATCGGGCTCGACGGGTTTGCGGTGTTCGGCTGCCATGACGATGCCACGCTAGGCCGCGCCCCGAGACCGATCCGCAGGCTGTGCGGTTCTTGTCCCCCGGGTCCGGGCCCACAGCCCGCCGGTGGGGGGCGGACCGGTCGGGTGGTCAGCGATCGGCGCGCTGCAGACCGTCCGCAGCCTTCCCCAGCAGCCAGTTCACCGCCCACCCGAGCACGCCGACGACCGGCACGAGGACGATCACGAGCGTCCAGACGATCTTCACCACGTCGCTCCGGCGTCGGTCGCGCCAGACCTGCACCAGCGCCAGCACGTCGAGGGCCAGCAGCAGCGTGAGCACCAGCAGATGGGCACCAGCGAAGTTCTCGAGCACGTCGTCCTCCTCCGTCGTCGTCGAGCACCCCACGCTAGGACGGACACCGTCGCGCCCGCGTCCACCGAGCGGACGACTCCGGGTCGTCCCCCCCGGACACGGACGGGACGCCGTCCACCAGACTGGGGGGATGGAGTCGTGCACGTTCTGCAGCATCATCGCCGACCGCGAACCGGCGACCTGGGTGGAGCGCGAGGAGCACGCCGTCGCGTTCGCCCCGCTCCCGGGGTCGGCACTCGCCCCCGGGCACACGCTGGTCGTCCCGGTCGCGCACACCGCGGACCTGCTCAGCGCCGACCCCACCTCGCTCGCGGCCTGCACGGCACTGGCGCGGCGGGTCGGCCTCGCCATGCGCGGGGCCCTCGGCGCGACCGGGACCGTCCTGCTGCAGGCCTCCGGAGCCGACGCCGGGCAGAGCGTGCCGCACCTGCACTTCCACGTCGTGCCGTGCTGGCCGGACGACGGCACGACGCACTGGCCGGAACCGCCGTCGGCGCACGTGCACGACGGCGACCCGTACGGAGATCTGCGGGCGATGTTCGAGTAGCCGCGGCACCGGATGTCATCCCGGAGGAGCACGTCGGTCCTCCGCTGTGCCGATCCCCACGGGACGTGGATGCGCTGTGATCGGGTCTGACACGAAAGGCTCGACATGCCCCGCTCCACGATCACCACTCCCCTGGCCCTCGGCGTGCTCGCCCTCGGCGCGCTGACGCTCACCGGCTGCTCCGCCCTGGGCGACGTCGCCCACGACCGGGTGACCTCCGAGGCCGCGACCCGCGCCGACCTCGACGCGGCGCCGGACTGGCTGCCCGCGGACGCCCGCGACATCACCTCCGTCGCCGGCACCGGGGGCAAGGCCTCCGACACGACCCCGACCACGCTGGTGTTCACGAGCGCCGACGGCGTCACCGACGGGTCCTGCAGCACCGCCCCGCGGCAGTCAGCACCGACGATGGACGTCGAGGACGCGCCGGACGTGTACGGGGCGACCGAGGTGCTGCGCTGCGGCCCGTGGTCGATGACGTCGAAGGGCGACCGGTGGATCGCCTGGACGCCGAACCCGGGCGACGGCGGGTCCTGACGTGTCCCGCCCGCGCGGCCGCCACCGAGCGGCAGACCGCAGGTCCGCGACGACCGCGCGGCCCCGTCGTGCGCCGGGACGCGCACCCCGGCTCGGGGAGCACCGCGCGACCGTCGGCGTCGCGGCACTGTCCGCCGGTCTCGGCGCCGTCGTCGTCACCGGCGCCGAGGCCGCCCACCGCATCGTCGAGCTCGGCGAGCGCACGGGGTCGAGCGCCACGGTCGCCGCGATCCTGCCCGTCGTGGCGTGGGTCTTCATCGGCATCGCGCTCTACGTCAGCGCCGTCGTGGCGTCGAACACGTGCGCGACGGTCATCGCCGGCCGCACCCGCGCACTCGGGCTGCAGCGCGTCCTCGGCGCCACCGGGCAGCAGCTCCGATGGCAGGTCACCCGGACCGGTGCGGCCTGCGGTCTCGTCGGGGCCGCCCTCGGCACGGTCGTCGGGACCGTGGTCGCCGACGCCGGACTCGCGGTCGCCGCGGCGTCCGGTTCGCTCCCGCCGCTCGGTGTCCTCGTGCCACCGTCACTCGCACCGATCGGGCTCCTCGTCGCGGGCATCACGACCGTCGCGTTCCGCATCGGCTCCCGCGCCGTGCTCACGATCTCCCCGCTCCGTGCGCTCGAGGCCGGGGTCGAAGCTCCTGCCGGTGCCACCCGCTCGGTCGGGCGCACCCTGACCGCGGGCTCACTCGTCCTGCTCGGCACGGGCGGGCTCGGCGGCGCGGTGGTCCTCGGCGCGACGAACGTCGACTCCCTGCTCCTCGCGGTCGCGTGCGGGGCACTGTCGTTCTCGGGTGTCGTCGTCGCTGCGCCGGTGCTGCTGCCCGCCGTGCTCCGTCTCGCGGCGGCTGCGTCCGCCCGGTCGGTCGTGCCGGCGATGGCGGCGCGGAACGCGCTCCGTGCGCCGCGGCGGACCGCCCGGGCCACGGTCGGACTGCTCATCGCGGTGACCCTGATGGCGACCTTCTCCGTCGGGTTCTCGACCTACTCGGTGATGCTCCAGGGGCAGGCCGCGGACGATCCCGAGTACTACCGGGGCATCCAGGAGCAGTTCGACCAGCTGGCCGTCATGTTCACGGGGCTCGTCGGCGCCGCCGGGGTCATCGCCGCCGCCGGGGTCGTCGTGGTGACGGCCCTGACGATCGCGCAGCGCGGCCGCGAGCTCGGACTGCTGCGGATCGTCGGTGCGACGAGGCAGCAGGTCCGTGCACTCGTCCTCGCGGAGACGACGATCACCGTCGCGGTCGCGGTCGTGCTCGGCGGGCTGCTCGGCACCGCGTACGGCTGGGCCGGCGCGTACACGCTGCTCGGCGCGACGAAGGGCGCGGAGCTCATCGCCCCGGTCGTGCCGGCCTGGCTCGTGGTCGTCGTCGTGGTGGGCGCCGCCGGCACCGGGCTCGCCGCGGCACTCGGCCCGGCAGCACGGGCCGTGCGCGCTGCCCCGGTCGCCGCGCTCCGCTACGAGTGACGCCCGGCGGGGTCAGCGGGCACCGCAGCGTCGGTCGGCACCGCGGCAGCGGCGGGCACGGCGGCACCGGCGGGCGCCGCTGCACCGGCGGGCGCAGGGACGTCAGCCGGCAGCCCGGCCCACCAGCTCGCGCAGTCGCTGCTCGACCTCGTCGGTCCACTCGACCACGGCGAACGAGGTCGCCCACATCGGCCCGTCGTCGAGCCTGGCGTCCTCCTGGAAGCCGACGGTGGCGTACCGCGCCCCGAACTTCGACGCCGGCTGCACGAACGTGACGACCTTGCCGTCCCGTGCGTAGGACGGGAACCCGTACCACGTCTTCGGGTCGAGCTCCGGAGCGACCTCGGTCACGAGCACGTGGTACCGCGACGCCAGCGTCTGGTCGAAGCCCTCGAGCGCCTCGATGGCCGCGGTGCAGGCCTCGCGCTCGGCCTCGCGCTTCGCAGCGCCCTTCAGCCCGCGCGTCGCCTTCCGTTCCTCCGCCGCCTGCTGCATCGCGGCGCGCTCCGCGTCGCTGAACACTCCGGCCATGTCCGTCTCCCTCGCCGATCCGAGCGCCCGGTCGGCGGACCGGTGCTGACGGAATCCTGGCACCGCGGGTAGGCCGAGCACCACCCACCGGACGGGAGGCTCGGTGCCTGCTCGCCGCGAGCCTCCCGTCCGGCGCACGGTCACGGCCTGCACGGCGCCGCCCGCCGCCAGCCTCTCGTCCGGCGTACGGTCGCGGACCGCGACCGGAGCAGGCCACAGAACGAGCCTCGTCGATGATGACCCTTCCTCGGGGGCCAACGAACCCCTATGGTCTACAGCGTTGTAGAACGGGGGCGTCGATCGGGCGGTCCCGCTGGTACCGGCCGGAGCACGGCCCGATGGACGACGACGTCCACGAGGAGCACACACTTGCGACCACTCTCCCTGCGACCCCGAGGGCGGCGGCGTGCGCTGTCCTCGGCCGTCGTCGCCGCGACCGCACTGGGCATGCTCGGCATCGCGACCCTGCCCGCCACCGCGGACCCCGCAGCCGCACGCACTGTCGTCTCCGGGCAGGCCCGGTTCGAAGTGCTCTCCCCCACCCTGATCCGCACCGAGTACGCCGGGGACTCCCGGTTCACCGACGGCAGCACCTTCAACGTCGTCGGTCGCGACGACTTCGCGCCCACGCGGTTCACGAAGACCGAGCAGGACGGGTGGCTGACCATCGACACCGGATCGATGGTGGTCCGCTACCGGGAGGGCTCCGGGCCCTTCACGCAGGACACCCTGCAGACGAGCCTCACCCTGCCCACCGGCCAGCACGTCACCGGCACACCCTGGGTGACCACCCCGAGTCCGTCGTGCGCGGTCGGCGCGCTCTGCGAGGCCGAGTCGCTCGGGCTCAGCGGCCTGTCGCTGGCCACGGACCACGGCGACTACACCGGCGCCGGCTTCGCAGCGGGCTTCGAGTCCGTCGGCAACGCGCTGACCTTCCGCACCACCACGGCGACGGCGGGGCCGGTCGACCTGCTGCTCCGCTACGCGAACAACCAGGGCGGCGACGGCAGGGTCACGACCCGGACGCTCACCGTCACGGTCGACGACCGAGCGGCGCAGACGATCAGCCTCGCCCCGGGTGCGAACTGGGACGACTGGCGCACGACGACCGCGACACCGCTCGACCTCGGGGCCGGCGAGCACACCGTGCGCATCGAGCGGACCGCGGACGACTCCGGTCAGGTGAACGTCGACAGCCTCGCCCTGGTGCCGACCGGTGCTGCCTACCCCGCTCCCACGGCCACGGCCGTCGGCGAGGACTGCGCCTTCGGCGTGGTGTGCCAGGCGGAGGACGCGGCCCTCGACGCTCCCGCCACCGTGGCCACGGACCACAACGGCTTCGCCGGAACCGGGTTCGTCGCCGGGTTCGAACGCGCCGACGCCCGCGCCACCGCGCACGTCACGGGTGTCCCGGCCGCCGGCGACTACGCCCTGCAGGTGCGCTACGCCAACGGTTCACGGAAGATCCCGACGCTGACGGTCGCGCCGACCGGACGCACGGCCACGACAGCCGACCTCCCGACCACGAGCAGCTGGGACTCCTGGACCACCGTCAGCATCCCGGTGCACCTCGCCGCGGGGACGAACGACGTCGTGCTCGGCTGCCCGACGACGGCGGGCAACTGCAACGTGAACCTGGACACGGTCGCGGTGGTCGCCGCCGACGCGCCCCTGCTCGCCGCGCACGCTCCGCTCGGCGGCTACCGGCGTGACCTCGACACCGCGGACGGCCTGGTGAAGACGAACCCCGGGCTGCTCTACCAGGACGGCTGGTCGCTGCTCGACGACAGCGCCTCGGCCGGGTACGACCAGGCGGCCGGCGACGTCGCCCCCGCGAGCGACCACGGCGGCGAGCCGTACCAGGACGGCTACGTCTTCGGCTACGGCACCGACTTCCGGCACGCACTCCGGGAACTCGCGGTCCTGACCGGCCCGACGAAGCTGCTCCCCCGGTGGGCGTACGGCGTCTGGTACTCGGAGTACTACGACCGCTCGCAGGCCGACTACGAGGCGATCGCGAAGCGGTTCGCGGACGAGCGGGTGCCCGTCGACGTCATGGCGATCGACACCGACTACAAGACCGGCAGCACCACGAACCAGGACGACAGCAAGTGGGACGGCTGGTCGGTCGACCCGGCCAGGATCCCCGACATGACGCAGTTGCTCAGCGACTGGCACGCCGAGGGCATCCACAACACCCTCAACATCCACCCGACGATCTCGAGCCAGGACCCGGAGTTCGCCCGGGCCCAGGCCACCGCGAAGGGGAAGCTCACCAAGGGCGACGGGGACCGGTACCTGTTCGACTGGTCCGATCCCGACCAGTTGCGCGCGTACTTCGAGCTGCACGAGTCGCTGCAGCCCGAGGGCGTCGACACGTGGTGGCTCGACTGGTGCTGCAGCGAACGCTCGCGGTACTCGGCGAACGGCGTCACCCCGGACGCGTTCATCAACGAGCAGTACGCCCGGCACGTGGACGAGGCCCTGGACGGGCGCGGCTTCGCGTTCTCGCGGGCGTACGGCTCGCTGACCGCGGGCGGCTACGGCAACCCGCAGGCGGTCCCGACCGGTCCGTGGGCGGACAAGCGCACGACGGTGCACTTCACCGGGGACACGACCTCGTCGTGGGACATGCTGCTGGCCGAGGTCGGGTACACGCCCGGTGAGTCCGCGGCGACAGGGCTGGCCGCGATCAGCCACGACATCGGCGGCCACAACGGCGCGCAGTACGGCATCGCGGGAGCGGAGCCGGGCACGACCCAGCTGCCCGAGGACCTCTACGCCCGATGGGTGCAGCTCGGGACGTTCCAGCCGATCGACCGCCTGCACAGCAACCACAGCGACCGGCTGCCCTGGCAGTACCCGGCGGCGGCGAACGCGTCGGCGAAGCAGTTCCTGGACCTCCGCGAGGACCTGCTCCCGCTGACGTACACGCTCGCCGCCCGGGCCACCGCGACGGGCGAGCCTATCGTGCAGCCCCTGTACCTGCAGTACCCGGAGGCGCAGGAGTCCTACGCCGAGGCCGGGTCGGAGTACCTGTACGGGCCGGACGTGCTCGTCGCCCCGGTGACGACCGCGAACGACGCCTCCGGGACCGCCACCCGCTCCGTGTGGTTCCCCGCCGGCAGCTCCTGGACCGACTGGTTCACCGGGCGGACGTACGCCGGCGGCACCTCCGCCGACGTGACGACGGGTCTCGACGCCATGCCGGTGTTCGTCCGGAGCGGCGGCATCGTGCCGACGCGATCCCACCACGTGCGGAACGACGCGGCGCCGCTCGACGCGGTCACGCTGACGGTGGCGTCTGGTGCGGACGGGTCCTTCGACCTGTACGAGGACACCGGGGCCGACGCAGCCCCCACCGTCCGGGCGTCCGCAGCTGCGGCGGCGGACAGCGCTTCGACCGCCGTCCGGTACACGCAGCAGTCGACCGGCGGGACGCTCGACATCGCCCCGGCAGACGGGTCCTTCACGGGACAGGTCCGGGACCGGTCGTGGACGGCGACGTTCACGGACACCGACCTGCCGCGCTCGGTCACCGTCGACGGACGGGCCGTCCCGGCCTCGGGCTGGTCGTACGACGCTGACACGCGGACGCTCTCCGTGCCCGTCGACGAGCGCCCCGTCACCCAGCGCACGGTCGTGCGCTTCAGCAGCGTGGCCGTGACGGTCCCGCCGACGACGGGACCGACGCCCGGCGACGGCACCCCCGGTGGTGCCGGCCCCGTCGCCGATCCGGGCGCGGGCACCCCGAGCACCGTGCCCGGTGCCGGCGGGACCGTCGCCGACGGAGCCGGCGGCGCTCCGACCACCGGTGCGACGTCGGACCGCCGCGGCGGACCGCTCGCCTGGACCGGTGCGGACGTCGTGCCGCTCGGCCTGCTGGCGGCGGCACTGCTCACGACCGGTGTCCTGCTGACGCTGCGGCACCGCCGGCGCCGGTCGCTGGACTGACGCCTGGCACACGACAGGAGCGCGCCGGTCCGAGGACCGACGCGCTCCCGTCAGCGCTGGACGGGGTGGGTCAGCGCGCGGTGCGACCGGCGCGGGGCAGGAGCACACCGAGCAGGATCATCGCGACGGCGAGCAGTGCGTGCAGCACGTTGTCGGCGCTGTTCAGCGGGACGAAGTTCGCCGCACCGGCCATGTTCGCGACGAAGAGGCCGAACACGAACAGGACGGCGTAGATGATGCCGCCGACGAGCAGGTACGAGCGCGAACCCGCGGCCGAACGGGCGGCGAGCAGGCCGACGATGCCGAACAGCAGGTGCACGATGTTGTGGAGCACGGACACCTGGAACAGGCCGAGGAGCATGGCCATCGAGCTGTTGCCCGCGAAGGACAGCGTGCCCATGTCCATGGTCAGGCCGGGGATGAAGCCGGCGATGCCGACGATGAGGAAGACGATCCCGAAGAGCAGGGCGCCCTTCTGGACGAGGGTCGAAGCGAAACCGGTACGGGGTGATGCTGCGCTGGACATGTGGTCTCTCCTTGTGTGCGAGGACCGGGTCGTGGTTCCGGTCGGTGCGGTGACGGGTGTCACCCGCGGTTGTGCTTCACGGTAGACATGCAGCGCACTCTCGGTTTCCCCCCGTCCGGGGGGGACGCGTCGAACGGACAGACGCGTCGTACGGTGGCAGGGTGCGCGAACTCGAGTGGGACGGCTACCGGAACGTGCGCGACCTCGGTGGGCTCCCGACGCCGCTGTCGCCGACGGGCGCGACGCAGTTCGGACGGGTCGCACGCGGTCCGCGCCGCGAACTGCTGACCGATCGCGGGTGGCAGGACGCCCGCGCCTGGGGTCTCCGCTCCGTCGTCGACCTGCGCTGCGCCGACGAGGTGGGTCGTCGTGACGGCGATCCGTTCGTCGCTCCGGACGCCCTGACCGGGATCACCGTCGTCTCGGCCCCGACGGAGGACCAGGACGACCCGGAGTTCCGCGAGGTCTGCCTCCCGATCCTCGACTCCCCCGAGTACTGGCGGCACAACTGGCGGATCCTGCCCCACCTGGTGCTCGGAGCCCTGCGCGCGGTCGCCGACGCGCCGGCCGGGGTGCTCGTGCACTGCAGCGCGGGACGCGACCGCACGGGGATGGTCAGCACGCTGCTGCTCGCGGACGCCGGGGTGCCACCGACCTCGGTCGCCGAGGACTACGCGGCCTCCGTCCGGGCGATGGCGGGCACCGGGACACACGCGCCGGGCGACCGGCAGGCGTCGTGGGACGCCGAGCAGGTGACCGACTGGCTCGCCACGGTCACGCCGATCGTCGAGGACGTCGCCGCCGACGTGGACGCGGCGTTCGCCGCGGTCGGTGCCGACGACGACCTGCGCGCACGGTTGCGCGCACGACTCACCACGCCCTGATCGCGCGGGTGCCGTCGGACGGGAGGCCCGGCACCGGCCCGCACCGCGCCTCCCGTCCGACGACTGCTCCCTGCTGTCGACTGTTCCCCGCGGTCGCTGTTCCCCACTGTCGACCGCTCAGGTCGGTCGCGTGGTCACGGCCCGGGGACGGTGACGCGGACCGCGCTGATCCGGCCGGCGCGCGTGCGCGCCGTGGTGGCCGGGTCGTAGCTGTCCGCGGTGGCCAGGTAGAGGGTGCGGCCGTCCTCGCCACCGAGCGCGCAGTCGATCGCGCAGAGCCCCGGGGCGTCGACGCGGTCGGTGACCTCGCCGCCCTCGACGACGCGGAGGAACTCCCCCGTGTCGACCGAGCAGACCCAGATCGCCCCCTCGGCGTCGACGGTGCTGCCGTCCGGCGTGACGCCCTCGGGCAGTGCTGCCCACTCGCGGCGGCCGGTGAGCGAGCCGTCCGGCTCGATGTCGAACGCCGTCAGGCGGCCACCCCAGGTCTCGCTGACGACCAGGGTCCGGGTACCGGGGAGCACGTTCGCACTGTTCGGGAACACCAGGCCGTCCGCGGCGAGCCGGGCCGAGCCGTCCGGCTCGACGACGTACAGCGGGCCGGGACGGAGTTCCTCGCCGCCGTACAGGTCGTAGCCGAACGCGCCGACGTAGGTCCGACCGGTGACCTCGTCGACGACCAGGTCGTTCAGGAGCGACGGCTCGATCGACGACAGGTCGGCGAAGGGCTCGTTCGTGCCGTCGGGACGGACGACCTGGATCGTCCGCGCGTTCATGGCACTGACGATCAGCCGGCCGTCGGCGAGCCACCCGAGGCCCGACGACTGCCCGTCGATGGTCGTCTCGAGGCGCGGCTCCGCGCCCGGAGCACCGGGGTCGACCGAGAAGACCTCACCCGTGTGCATGTCGGAGTACCAGAGCCGGCCGTCGTGCCAGCGGTTGCCCTCGGGGAAGCGGATGCCGGAGACGACCTCGGTCGCGGAGTCGATGGTGGTGTGCACCCGTCCAACCTGCCAGCCGGGACTGGCCGGGCCCTGGTGGTCAGCGGGCGCTGGCGGTCACCGGTCGCCGGTGGCCGGCGTCCAGCCGAGCTCGGGACCCAGCCGCCCGGCCATGTCCTCGATGATCTGCGCGTAGTCGTCGGGCGCGAACGAGAACGGCAGCGCGAAGGCCACCTCCGTCGCCACCTGGTACCCGGCGTCCGCGCGGAGTCGGTCCGCGATCTCGGCCGAGCTCCCGACGAGGTCGGCGGCGAACAGCAGCTTCCCGGGCCCCTGCGGCACCCCGACCCGGCCGACCCGTGCCTCGGCGTAGGCCCGGTAGCGCGTGACCTGCTCCGGCGTCGCCGAGTCGGTCGGGATGACGACGAGGCCCTGCGACACCCGCGCTGCAGCGGGGTCCGGGTGCGCGTCGAGGTAGGCCTCGACCTGGGCGCGCTGGTTCGTCGCGAAGTCGGTGCCGACCTCGCTCCGGGTCACGCTCGAGGTGAGCAGGTGGAAGCCGTTCTCGGCCGCCCACACCGCGGACCGCGTGCTGCCGGTCCCGTACCAGATCCGGTCGGCGAGCCCGCGGCTCTGCGGCTGCACGGTCGTGGCGAACTCCTCGATCCCCCGGCGTTGGGCGACCGCAGTCACGGCGTCGCCGCGCACGAGGTCGCGGAAGCGCAGCAGCCGGTCGTTGCCGAGGTCCTCGTGCTCGGCGGTGTCCGGGTGGATCGCGTCGCGGTACAGGTCGTAGTGCATGGGCGTCCCGACCGAGAAGCCGGGCTGCAGTCGGCCGCCGAGCAGGACGTCGACGGTGCCGAGGTCCTCGGCGAGGCGGAACGGGTTCTCGGCACCGATCGGGGTGACCGCGGTGCCGAGGGCGATCCGCGACGTGCGCTGCGAGGCGGCGGCCAGGATCGCCACGGGTGACGAGATGCCGTACTGCAGGTGGCGGTGCCGGAGCCAGGCGCTGTCGAAGCCGAGGGTCTCGGCGCGCTCGATCACGCCGAGCGTCTCCTCGTGGCCGACGGCGGGACGCGCGGGGTCGAACGAGCCGATGGTCAGGAAGCCGAGGCGCTCGAGGGGACGGTCGTCGGAGGGCATGACCCGATGGTGGCAGACCGGGGCGCGGGGCGTCGGTGGTCCCGACGTATCCTGGCCGCATGAGCATGGAGGGCGCGGCCTGGAGCTCGCTGTACAAGATCTCGTCAGCGAAGGACGCCGGGCGGGGCTTCTCCCGAGAGTCCCTCCGGCGGATCATGACGTTCGCCGTGCCGTACCGGGCGCAGCTCGTCGTCTTCATCGCACTGTCGGTCGTCGGCGCGTTCCTCGCCGTCGCGACCCCGGTGCTCGCCGGCCAGGTCGTCGACGTCATCGCTGCCCGCGGCGCCGTGTCGACGATCGTCTGGCTCGCCGTGGTCATCGCGCTCGTGGCCGTCGCCGACGCCGCCTCGTCGCTCCTGACCCGCTGGTACTCGGCGCGGATCGGCGAGGGCGTGATCCTCGACCTCCGGACCGCGGTGTTCAACCACGTGCAGAAGATGCCGATCGCGTTCTTCACCCGCACCCGCACCGGGGCCCTCGTCAGCCGGCTCAACAACGACGTGATCGGCGCGCAGCAGGCCTTCAGCGGCACGCTCTCGGGCGTCGTCACGAACGTCGTCGCGCTCGTGCTGACGCTGGTCGTCATGCTCAGCACCTCGTGGCTGGTGACGGTCATCGCCGTCGTCATGCTGCCGGTCTTCCTCGTCCCCGCGCGCCGGATGGGCAGCCGTCTCGCCGCCCTCCGCCGCGAGGCCGCCGACCACAACTCCGCGATGAGCACGCAGATGACCGAGCGGTTCTCGGCGCCCGGCGCCACGCTCGTCAAGCTGTTCGGCCGCCCCGACGACGAGGCCGAGGAGTTCCGGATCCGTGCCGCCCGCGTGCGGGACATCGGCGTCCGCACGGCGATGCTGCAGTTCGTCTTCGTCACCGCGCTCATGCTCGTCTCGGCGCTCGCCCTCGCGTTGGTCTACGGCCTGGGCGGCACGCTCGCCCTCGGCGGGCAGCTGAACACCGGTGACGTCGTGACCCTCGCGCTCCTGCTCACCCGCCTCTACGCGCCGCTCACCAGCCTGGCGAACGCCCGGGTCGAGATCATGAGCGCCGTCGTGAGCTTCGAGCGCGTCTTCGAGGTGCTCGACCTGCGACCGCTCATCCAGGAGAAGCCGGACGCGGTCACCCTGCCCGACGGCCCCGTCGCGGTCGAGTTCGACGACGTCCGGTTCGCGTACCCGTCCGCTGACAAGGTCTCGCTCGCCTCGCTGGAGGAGGTCTCCACGCTCGACACCCGCGGCGGCGACGAGGTGCTGCACGGTGTCTCGTTCCGGATCGAGCCCGGGCAGACCGTGGCCCTGGTCGGGTCCTCCGGCGCCGGCAAGTCCACGATCGCGCAGCTGCTCTCCCGCCTGTACGACGTCGACAGCGGCGCGGTCCGTCTCGCGGGCACGGACGTCCGCGACGTCACCTTCGAGTCACTCCGCCACACGATGGGCATGGTGACCCAGGACGGGCACCTGTTCCACGAGACGATCGGCGCCAACCTGCGCCTGGCCCGGCCCGAGGCCACCGACGACGAGGTCTGGGACGCCGTGCGGCGAGCACGCCTGGAACCCCTCATCCGGTCGTTGCCCGACCAGCTCGACACCATGGTCGGCGAGCGCGGCTACCGGCTGTCCGGCGGCGAGCGCCAGCGCATGACGATCGCACGGCTCCTGCTCGCGCAGCCCCGCGTCGTGATCCTGGACGAGGCGACCGCGGCGCTCGACTCGACGTCCGAGGCCGCCGTGCAGGCGGCCCTGAGCGAGGCACTCGACGGCCGGACGGCGATGGTGATCGCGCACCGGCTCTCGACGATCAGGAGCGCGGACCTCATCCTGGTCGTCGAGGACGGCTCCGTCGTCGAGCGCGGCACGCACGAGGAACTCCTGGCAGCCGGCGGGCGCTACGAGGAACTGCACCGGACCCAGTTCGCGGTGCAGGCGGACCAGGCACCCGACCCCGCGCCGCTGCGCGGGACCAGCGTCCCCTCCTGACGACCCGCCCGACACCTGCCCGGGGCCGCACGAGGCTGCACGAGGCCTCAGCCGATCCGCCGGACCACCGGAGCGACATCGGAGCACCGTGGGCAGCACCGGACCCACAGGAGGAACCATGCTGCTCGAGGGCAAGACCATCGTCGTCACCGGCGGGAACAGCGGGATCGGTGAGCAGATCTGCCTCGCCGCGGCCGCCGAGGGCGCGAACATCGTCATCGACTACGTCGCGCACCCCGAGGCGACGGACTCGCTGATCCACCGCATCGAGGAGGCCGGCGGGCACGCGGTCGGGGTCGACGCCGACATCACCAGCGCATCCGACCTGCACGCGATGGTGCAGAAGGCCGTCGACGCGTTCGGCTCGCTCGACGTCCTCGTCAACAACGCCGGCATCGAGGACCGGAAGTCCCTGCTCGAGGAGACCGAGGAGGGCTACGACAAGGTCATGGCCGTCAACATGAAGAGCGCGTTCTTCGGGACGCAGGCGGCGGCGAAGCAGTTCATCGCGCAGGGGAACGGCGGACTCGTGCTCAACATCTCGAGCGTGCACGAGGACTGGCCGATGCCCGGCAACCTGGCCTACTGCGTCTCGAAGGGCGGCATGCGGATGCTCGCCCGGAGCGGCGGTGTGGAACTCGGGCCGCACGGCGTCCGGATCGTGAACATCGCTCCCGGCGCAGTCGACACCCCGATCAACACGGCGACGACCTCCGACCCGGACAAGCTGCGACAGCTCGACGACGCGATCCCGCTCGGCCGCCCGGCGAAGCCGCACGAGATCGCCGAGGTCGTCGTGTTCCTGGCGTCGGGCAAGGCTGCCTACATGACGAGCACCACGGTCACGATCGACGGCGGGATCTCGCAGGGCAGCGTCGGGCTTTGAACGCGGCCTGCTGACGGTCCGGAGGCGCGGTGCCAGCCGGCACCGCGCCTCCCGTCCGTCCCGAGGTCGCGTCTACCGGACGGCCACCACCCGCACGTCCCAGGCCCTGAGCGACAGCTGGGATCCCGCCGCGAGCGCCGTGCCGTCGAGGACGTCGTCCGCGTCGACCGGCAGCGTGAACGTGCTGGGTGTCCACGACCAGTTGTGGACGACGTGCACGGTCTCGCCCCGGGCGTTGTCGGCGGTCTGGACCGACTGCGTCTCCGTCTGCGGCAGCCAGGCCGTCGTGCCGTTCCCGTGCTCGACCGCCCACCCCACGACGGCGGCGGCGAGCGCCGGGTCCGGCACCGTCCCGACGTAGGTCACCCGTCCGGCACCGTGCGTGCGGGTGGTCACGGCGGCGAACCGACCGTGGTGCGGGTGGTCGTAGTCGACGAGCACGTCGGCGTCGTCGACGAGCAACCCGTCCGCCCAGCGCGTCGCCGTCGCTCCGGTCGGCACCGTGAAGCCGTGGTCAGCGGCGGCGGCACCTGCGGACACCGGCACACGCCGGCCGAGGTTGCTGAACTCGTCGTAGTGCACCCCGGCGGCGACGTCGAGGAAGGCCGGCTTGCGCTCGAGCCGGGCGCGGGCCTCCTCGTCCTCGTACCCGGTGCGGATGCCGACGACGAGGTGTCCGCCGGCCTCGGCGTAGTCCGCGAGCCACCGCAGCTGGGCGTCCGTCGCGATGGTGAACGCCGCTGCCACGAGCACCGGGCGCTCCGCGGCGACCGTGGCGGGATCGCGGTGGAACACCTGCGACGGGTGCACGGTGTTCGCCTGCAGACCGGCCTCGAACACCCCGCGGGCGAACGCGTCGTACACGGTCTGCCACGAGCGTCGGTCGGGCTCCGCACCGTCGCCGAGCGCGGGGTGCTCGTTCAGCGCCCACTTGGACTCGTTCGAGAACAGCAGGGCGACGTCGGCGTGCGGCCGGAGCCCGGCGACCCGGTCTCCCGCGAGCCGGAACTCGGCGCCGATGCGGGCGATCTCCTGGTAGGTGCGCCCCGGCTGCTGCGAGTGCGGCAGGATCCCGCCCCAGTAGGTCTCGACGCCGAAGTGCAGCGTGTGCCAGTGCCAGTACTCGATCATCGATGCGCCGCGTGAGACCAGCGCCCAGGCCGCCTGCCGCCACTGGCCCTCGTAGGCGGGTTCGTTCATCCACGAGAAGCCGATCGCCTGCGCGTTCGTCTCGGTCACCAGGAAGGGGGCCTGCTTCGACCCGTACATCCGGTCACCGGTCGCGACGACCGACCACGCGCCGGAGGACGTCCAGTACTGCGGCGCCTCGTCGGTGTTCGGCAGCTCGAGGGCGTCCTGCATCCGGTAGTACGGGTTGCCCGCCGTGACGTCGAGTGCCCGGGTGAGAGCGTCGTCCTCGACGGTCGGTCGCTCGTACGAGATGCAGGTGGTGACGAACTGGTCCTCACGGGCGTACTCGCGCACGATCTCCGCCTGCCAAGCGATGAAGTCGGTGGTGAGCGAGGCCTGGAATCGATGCCAGGCCAGGTCGTACTGCGGTTGCACGTTGCCGTCCGGCGTCCAGAGGTCCGCCCAGGTCGACAGGCGGTGGGACCAGTAGGTCAGCCCCCACTCCTCGTTGATCCGCTCGACGCTGCCGTAGGTGTGGCGGAGGTGGTCGACGAAGCGCTGGAACACCTCGGGGTTGGCGATGAGCTCGTTGCCGGGCTCGTTGTCGACCTGGTACCCGATGACGGCCGGGTGCTCGGCGTACCGGGCGGCGATCTTCCGGATGACCCGCTCGGCGTGGAACAGGAAGGCGGGGTGGGCGTGGTCGATCTCCTGGCGAGCACCCCAGCCCATCGGCTCCCCCGCGGTCCGGCGTCGCACGTTCACCTCGGGCACGATGCGGGCGAGCCACATCGGCAGTGCGTAGGTCGGGGTGCCGAGGATCACGCTGATGCCGTGCTCGTGCGCGGCGTCGAGCACGGGTGCGAGCCACTCGAGCTCGAACCGGCCGTTCTCCGGCTCCCAGGTGCTCCAGACGGACTCGCCGACCCGGATCACCGTGAAGCCGGCCTCCTGCATGAGGCGCATGTCCTCGTCGAGCCGAGGGGTGGGCTGGTACTCGTGGTAGTACGCGGCGCCGAAGAGGACGCGGTCGTGCTGCATGGTGCGAGGTGCTCCGTTCGTGGTGGTCGTGCGGTCGGTGGCGGTGCCGTGATCGGCCCGTCCGGGCGCGGGGCCGCTCATCCCTTGACCGCCCCCGCGGTCAGGCCGTCGAGCAGCTGCTTGCGGAGGAGCAGGAACACGAGGATGGTCGGCACGCTCGCCAGCACGGCGCCGGCGAGCACGAGGTCGTACGACCGGTTCTCGGATGCGAAGATCGCGTTCAGCCCGAGCGGCAGCGTGTACTGGTCGGAGTTCGACACGAGCACGAGCGGCCAGAGGAACGAGTTGTAGCTCTGCAGGAAGCTCCAGACCGCGAGCGCCCCGAGCGACGGCCGGAGCAGCGGGAGCACGACGCGGCGGAAGGTCCCGAACTCCGAGTTGCCGTCGATGCGGGCGGCCTCGATGATCTCGTCGGGGATCGACTGGGTGATGAACTGCTGCATCATGAAGATCCCGAACGCCGGCGCGACCCACGGCACGATCAGCGAGAACCAGGGGTTCGCGAGCCCCGACTTCACCACGAGGATGAAGAGCGGCACGAGGATCACCGCGAACGGGACCGACAGCGACGAGAACATCACCGCGAACAGGACCCGCTTGCCGCGGAACCGGAACTTCGCGAACCCGTACCCGGCCATCGCGCAGACGAAGACCGACACGACGGTGGCGATCACGGCGGTACCGACGCTGATGCCGAACCAGGCCCAGAACGGCTGCGTGGTCAGCAGGTTGACGTAGTTCTCGCCGGTCGCCGGGCTCGGGATGAGCGTGGGCGGTGTCGAGAAGATGTCGCCGCGGCGCTTGAACGAGCCGGACAGCGCCCAGAGCAGCGGGAACACGAACACGAGCAGCAGCACGACGAGCGTGACGTAGAGCAGGCCGCGGCGGGCGATCCACCCGGGCGTGCGCGGCGGGCCGGACCGGGGGCGTCGTGCGCTGCCCCTGGTGGTCACGGCCTCGGTGACGGTGGCGGTCATGCGTCCCTCCCGATGGCGAGTGCGCGGTTGAGGATCTGGCTGACGCCGAAGACGACGACGAACAGGACGACGCCGGCCGCGGCCGCGTAGCCGAACTGCTGCCGCTCGAATGCGGCGCGGTAGATGAACATGGCGACGGAGAGCGTCGCTTCGCCCGGGCCGCCCTTCGTGAGCAGGTAGGGCTCGTCGAACAGCTGCGCGGCACTGATGAACGACGTCACGACGACGAACGCGGTGACCGGGCGGATCGCCGGCAGGGTGACGTTCGTGAACTTCCGGACGGTGCCGGCCCCGTCGAGCGATGCAGCCTCGTACTGCTCCGGCGAGACGTTCTGCAGCGCGGCGAGGAAGAAGATCGTCAGGTACCCGACCGTGCGCCAGAGGAGCACGAAGCCGATCGCGACCTTGGCGAGCACGGGGTCGCCGAGCCAGTCGGTGCCGGGCAGCCCGAACAGCGCCTTGAGCGTGGCGTTCAGCAGGCCGTAGTTCGTGTCGAACACCAGGCTGTAGATGAGCGCGATGACGATCGGCGACAGCACCATCGGGATGAAGAACGTCACGCGGAACAGGTCCCGCGCTCGGAGCCCCTTCGCGTTCAGCGCCTGCGCGACGAGGAGCGACACGGGCACGATGACGAACACCGCGACGAGCGTGTAGATCAGCGAGTTCACCAGAGCCGTGCCGAAGCTCGTGTCCCGGAACAGGTTCGCGTAGTTCCGCAGCCCGATCCAGTCCGGCGTCCCGAGGCCCACCCACTCGGTGAGCGACAGGTACACGGCGGCGAGTACCGGCACGATCATGAACAGGGCGTACAGCACGTAGAACGGCGCGATGAACAGGTATGGGGCGCTGCCGCCGTTCGTGTTGAGCCGACGCCGCTTCCCCGGAGGGTCTGCGGCGGCGGGTGAGGCGGACACCGGGATGCCGGTGGCGGTGGATGTGGACAACGAAGGTCCTCCTCAGGCGCGGGTCTGACCGCGGAAGTCGGCCGCAGCGGCGTCGAGCGCCTGCTTCGGGGAGATCTGGCCCTTGTAGGCCTTGATGAGGTAGCCGCTCAGCACGGTCTGCAGGATCGCGGCGTTCGCGCTCTGGTGCTGCGAGGGCACCTCGTCGACGACCGACTTGTAGACGCCGAACAGCTGCTGCCCGCCGAAGTACGGGTCGCTCAGTGCCGCGAGCCTCGGGTCGTCGTACACGGAGCGGAGCGTCGGCAGGTACCCGAGGTCCTCGTACCGCTTCACCTGCTGGTCGGGGTCGAGGTACGCGGCGAGCACGAGGTCGATGCCGGCCTGTGTGAGGGGCTTGTCGCGGAGCACCGCGAAGCCGGTCCCGCCGCCGACGCTCGTCGTGCTCCCGCCGCCGGCGAACCGCGGCAGGTTGCGGACCCGCCACTTCCCCGCCTGCTCGGGCACGTTCGGCTTGATGCCGTAGCTCGCGTACCAGGAGGGCATGTCGACGGCCAGGATCGTCCCGCCCTTGAGCCCGGACTGCAGGCTCGGCCCGTACATGTCGGCGACCGTGGCGATCGCACCGGACTGCACGCCGTCGACCAGGAACTGCAGGGTGCGCTCGGCCTCGGGTGTCTGGATCGCGATGTCGCCGGACTCGTCGTACAGGTCGCCGCCGCGCTGGAGCAGCAGGATCTGGTAGCTCTGCAGCGTGCCGCCGGGGTCGGTGACGGCGACCGCGTGCAGCGAGACGCCCTTGCTCTCGTGCAGCTTCGCGCCGACCGACATCGTCTCCTCCCACGTCGCCAGGTCGTCGGGGATCCCGAGCTCCCGGAAGCGGTCGGCGCGGTGGTAGTAGACGCACAGGGGGGTGTCCGAGTCGAGTGCGTACAGCCGCCCGTCCTTCGAGAACGGCGTGAGACGGGCGCTGATCAGGTCGTCCCGCTTCGACGCGACCGAGGACGACAGGTCGCTCAGGAGCTCCTTCGCGATGTCGCCGCGGAGCATGCGGCAGAACGCGCCGATCTCGAGGCCGGCCACGTCCGGCGTCCCCGTCCCCGCGACCGCCTGCGCGATGAGCTTCGTCGGGATGTCCGCCGCCGCGATGGTGGTGATGTCGAGGGCGTAGTCGAAGCGGGACCCCCGGTCGGCGACCGGGAGCGCCTGGGTGAAGAACTTCTCGTAGCCGGGGTCGTGGGTCCAGAAGGACAGGTCGGCCCGGCCCGAGCGGACCGCGGCGGTGGACTGCGGTGAGCAGGCGGCGAGCAGCCCGCTCAGTGCGAAGGCACCGCCGGCGGCTGCACCCCAGCGGAGCAGGTCGCGTCGGCTGGGTGCTCGGTGGCCGCCACGGCCGGGAGGCACGGCCTCCGCCGTTCCGGGAGGTCGCGTTGGTACTGGGGTCACGTGTTGACTCCTGACGTCGTCGTCGGGTGGCCGGTGGGTGGGTGGCGAGCGCGTGTGAGCGCTCACGCACGGGACGGACGCGAGCCGCGCCTCCCGTCCGGGGTCAGTCGGTGGGGCGGAGGTGACGCCGCGTCGGAGACGGCGGCGCGCTGGTGGCGCGCGTGATCAGCTGTCCCGGGAGCATCCGGTGCCGCTCGGCGGGCGGGTGGCCGTCGAGGGTGCGGAACAGGCGGTGCATCGCGAGTCGGGTCGACTCGGCGAAGTCCTGACGGATGGTGGTCAGCGGCGTCGGGAGGAACGCGGCGATCGGCATGTCGTCGAAGCCGACGATGCTGACGTCCTGCGGCACCGAGAGACCAGCCTGCTGGATGGCGTGCATCGCGCCGACCGCCATCTGGTCGTTCGCGACGAAGACCGCGGTGACGTCCGGGCGGGTGAGCAGCGCACGCATCGCGTCGTGGCCGCTCTGCGGCGACCAGTCCCCCTCGACCGGCGCGTGCTCGGCGACTCCCGCGTCCTGCAGGGCGGCGCGCCACCCCTGCTCGCGACGCACGCTCGACGTCCAGTTCGCCGGGCCCGCGATGTGCCACACGGTCTCGTGCCCGAGCGCCAGCAGGTGGTCCGTCGCGGCGAACGCGGCCCCGCTCTCGTCGAGCCCGACGGCCAGGGTGTTCTCGCGGTCGGCGACGTCGGGCGGGCCGAGCGTCAGGATCGTGGCACCCCGGGGCATCCGGAGCTGGTCCATCTGGTTCTCCACCGGCTCGGAGAGCACGATCGCCTCGACGCCCTGTTCGACGAGCGAGTCGACCGCGGGCTGGAGCTCGGCTGCGGACGCCGTCACCGTGCGCACGATCGACAGGGCGTAGCCGTTCGAGCGGCAGGCCTGCTCGACGCCGGTCAGCATCGCCGTCGGGCCGTACAGGTCGGTGCCGATCGTGACGAGGCCGACGCGGCGGGAGCGCTGGGACTTCAGCGACCGTGCGGCGGCGTTCGGGCGGAAGCCGAGCTCGGCGATGGCGGCCTCGACCCTGGTGCGGACGGCGTCGGTGACGTGGGGTTCGCCGTTGACCACGCGGGAGACGGTCTTCTGCGAGACACCGGCGAGGGCGGCGACGTCCGTCATCGACGCGGGGCGGAGGCGACGCACGGGGGCGGTGTCACTCATGTGCCAGCTCCTTCGCTGCGTCGGGTCGGCACCCGTCGGGCGGGTGTGGGAGCAAGACAACCATGATTGTGACTACGTAGTCAAGAGGCGCTCTGCCTCCGTCTCGGGGGCGCCGCCGGCCGCGGTACGCTCGGCCGACGGGTGAAGAACCGAGGACGGAGACCGATCCGATGCGCACACTCCACGTGGTGAGCACCACTCTGTTGGCCGGTGGCTTCGTGCTCCTCGTCGTGGGGTCGCACCAGCTGCTCGAGCCGACGCCGGGCGACTTCGACTTCGGCGCTGCCGGGGCGTTCGTCCTCGGGCAGCTGCTCGGGGCCGCGGGGGTGGTGCTGGGCGCGGTCGCGCTGGTCGGCCACGTGGTGCGGCGGCGACGACGGTCGAGCCGAGGGGCGCGCTGACCACGCCGGTCGCGCGGGTTCAGCCGAGCGGCTCGACCCCGTAGCTGACGACCACCGCCCGCAACTCCTCCAGGTACGTCTGCGCCTGCTCGGTCAGGGGCACCGACGAGTGCGCGATCCACCCGATCTCGATCTGCTCGTCGACGTCGAGCGGGATGGCGACGATCTCCGGGTCGAGGTCGTCGCTGATGAGCCCGGTCGAGATCGTGTACCCGCCCAGACCGATCATCAGGTTGAAGATCGTCGCCCGGTCCGACACCCGGATCTCCCGCTTGCTCGACATCGTCGACAGGATCTCCTCGGCTAGGTAGAAGGAGTTGTTCGCGCCCTGGTCGAACGTCAGCCGCGGCAGCTCGGCGAGGTCGTCGAGCGTCGCCCGCTCCTGGGAGGCCAGCGGGTTCCGCCGGGCGACGAAGATGTGCGGCTGCGCGACGAACAGCGGCGTGAACACCACTCCGGCGTCCCGCATCAGCTTGCCGAGGACCTGCCGGTTGAAGTCGTTGCGGTACAGGATCCCGAGTTCGCTCCGCAGCGTCCGGACGTCCTCGATGATGTCCCACGTGCGGGTCTCGCGCAGCGAGAACTCGTACTGGTCGGCGTCGGCGCCCTCGACCATCCGGACGAAGGCCTCGACGGCGAAGGAGTAGTGCTGCGCGGACACCCCGAGCAGCCGGCGCGAGGCCTGGCGCCCGACGTACCGCTGCTCCAGCAGCGAGACCTGTTCGACGACCTGCCGGGCGTACCCGAGGAACTCGACCCCGTCGACGGTGAGCACGACTCCACGCGCCGAGCGGGTGAAGAGGGGCCGGCCGATGCGTGCCTCCAGGTCCTTCATCGCGGCCGACATGGTCGGCTGCGAGACGTAGAGCAGGTCGGCGGCCGCGCTGATCGACCCTTCGGAGGCGACCTCGATGAAGTACCGCAGCTGCTGCAGGGTGATGTCGTTCGCGACGCGAGCCATAGGTACAGGCTATGCGACTGCATAGCGTCTCGGTATTACCTGATGACCCGCGCCTCCCGTCATGATCGGAGGACTCTTCCCACAGTGCCCGCGGGCGCTCGACGACCGGACTGCGGACCATGGCGAACGACATCACCTTCAGCATCAGCAGGACGCGCTTCGACGAGGACTACTCCCCCGCCGAGAGCTCGCGCCTGACGACGAACTTCGCGAACCTGGCGCGCGGCGAGCACCGCCAGCAGAACCTCCGGAACGCCCTTGCACTGATCGACGGCCGCTGCAACGACCTCGCCGGGGAACCGGGCGGCGACCGCTGGCGGGTCGAACTCGACATCGTGTCGGTCACGATGCAGTTCGAGGACGGCGGACAGGTCGAGCGCTTCCCGCTGATCGAGGTGCTCGACGTCACGATCGTCGACCAGCACTCCGGCGAGCGCCACCAGGGCATCGTCGGCAACAACTTCTCGTCGTACCTCCGTGACCACGACTTCGCCGTACGGCTGCCGTCGGCACCCTCGCTCCCCGCCGACTTCGGGGAGCTGCACGGGCAGCTGTTCCAGCACTTCCTGCGGTCGGACGCCTTCCGGGCGCAGTTCGACGCGGAACCCGTCGTCTGCATCAGCGTCTCGACGAGTCAGACCTACCGGCAGACCGGCTTCGTCCACCCGGTCCTCGGTGCGGAGTACGAGCACGAGCACGCGTCGCTCACCGACGACTACTTCGGCCGGATGGGCATGCAGGTCCGCTACTTCATGCCGCCGGGGTCCAAGGCGCCGCTCGCCTTCTACTCGCGTGGTGACGTCGTCAGCAACTATTCGAACCTCCAGCTGATCGGCACGATCAGCACGATGGAGACGTTCCAGAAGATCTACCGCCCGGAGATCTACAACGCGAACGCGACCGCGCCGAGCACGTTCCGCCCGACGCTCGAGCACGACGACTGGTCGTCGACCGGCATCGCCTACGACCGCGAGGAGCGCAGCCGCCTCGGCGTCACGCAGGGCCGCTGGACCGAGGAGCACCTCGTCACACCGCACCGCGACTTCCTCGACCGCTGGCTCGCGGAGCAGACCGCCCCCGCCGAGCAGCAGACCGCCCTCGCGGCCCAGACCGCCTCCGCCGCCCTCACCCACTGACCGACTGGACCTCCACGCACATGAGCACGCTCCTCCCCACCTCGATCGTCGGCAGCCTGCCGAAGCCCTCCTGGCTCGCCGAGCCCGAGCGCCTCTGGTCCCCCTGGCTGCTCGAGGGTGACGCGCTGGTCGAGGGCAAGCAGGACGCCCTCCGCTCCGCCGTCCACGAGCAGGAGCGCCACGGCATCGACATCGTGAGCGACGGCGAGCAGACCCGCCAGCACTTCGTCACGACGTTCATCGAGCACCTCGACGGCATCGACCAGGAGCGCAAGGAGACCGTCCGCATCCGTGACCGCTACGACGCGGCTGTCCCGACCGTCGTCGGCGCCGTCAGCCGCCCGAAGCCGGTCTTCGTGGACGACGCGAAGTTCCTCCGCGCCCAGACCGACCGCCCGATCAAGTGGGCGCTCCCCGGCCCGATGACCATGATCGACACCCTCTCCGACCAGCACTACAAGAGCCGCGAGAAGCTGGCGTGGGAGTTCGCCACGATCCTCAACCAGGAGGCACTCGAGCTGCAGGACGCCGGCGTCGACGTGATCCAGTTCGACGAGCCGGCCTTCACCGTCTTCCACGACGAGGTGCAGGACTGGGGCGTCGCCGCGCTCGAGCGCGCTGCCGAGGGCCTGCGCGCCGAGACCGTCGTGCACATCTGCTACGGCTACGGCATCGAGGCGAACAACAGGTGGAAGGAGACCCTCGGCGCCGAGTGGCGGCAGTACGAGCGGTCCTTCCCGCTGCTGCAGCAGTCGTCGATCGACACCGTCTCCCTCGAGTGCATCCACTCCCAAGTCCCGCTCGAGCTCGTCGAGCTCATCCGCGGCAAGAAGGTCATGCTCGGGGCGATCGACGTCGCCACCGAGCAGGTCGAGACGCCGGAGGAGGTCGCCGAGGTGCTGCGCCGGGCGCTCGAGCACGTCGATGCGGACAAGCTCATCCCGAGCACGAACTGCGGCATGGCGCCGCTGGCGCGCGGGGCGGCCCTGCAGAAGCTCGGCGCGCTGTCCGCCGGGGCGGACATCGTGCGGGCCGAGATCGCGAACGTCGCCGTGCCGGCAGGCCGCTAGCAGCTCGGCTCCGTACGACGGCCCGCCTCGGCATCGAGGCGTGCCTCCGGCGACGGGATCACCGGTCTCGAAGGCGACGTCGTTCCCGCTCGATGAGCACTCCCGCGATCCGATCGGCCGTGTACGGGGCCTTCGCGAGCACGTGGACCACGGCGGTCACTCCCGCAGCCCGCGCGATCACCGCCCCAGCGGCTCGGACCTGCCCGTTGATCCAGACGGTGGCCCCTTCCTGTTGCCAGCTCACCGTCCGTGAGCATGGCGCGTCAGCTTCGAGCGCCCGATCGGCGTAGCGACAGAGGTCATCGAATGTCGACCAGATCCCGCGCAGCCGAGGCGAACGAGGTCGCGCCGAGGTTCCACGGCCGGACCGCACGGCCGAAGCGCCTGGGGATGATGCGCTCGATGACCGCAGGGGCGAGCGTTGCGGACGCGATACCTGCCGGTCCGAGGAGCTGTTCAACCTCCGCATCGAACCAGTCGCCGTGCACCGCGTCGAGGACCGCCCCGAGGAGTGCGTACCCGAGGTTGGAGTACCCGTACTGTCCTCTCGGTGCGACGGCAACTGCGCTCGTGAGATCCAACGGTACCCCGACGGCCGATCGGTAGGGGTCTCGGAAAGGGCTGTCGCGGATCGTCGCCGGGACCCGGGGCAGCCCGGAGGTGTGGTGGACGAGGTCGGCGACGGTCATGTCGGGGTCAGCGAGGTCGGGGAGGTACGACCTCACCGGACGCTCGGGTTCGAGCGTCATCGCAGCCGTCGTCCCGACGACCCTCTTGGTGATGCTCCCCCACTCCAGCAGCGGCCCCTCGGCGTATGGCCCTGCCCGCTCACGGACGCTCCGCCGTCCATCGGGAGTCGTGACACTCGCCCGCCAGTTACGGCATGGAACATTGCCGTTCATGTACCAGGACACTAGCGTCGTGATCATGGCTACAGGAATGGTGTTCGCACTCGCCCTCGAGATCGGAGGGGCGGTCCTCGTGACGTGGCTGACCTGGCGGGCCGCGAAGGGAACGCTGGGCCGGAACGATCTCGCCGGCGTCCGGACGCGCGTCACGATGTCCAGCGACGAGGCCTGGCGGACCGGGCATCGCGGCGCACTCCGTCCGACGCTGGTGTCCGCGGCGATCACCGTTCTCTGGTGCGCCGCGTGCATCATCACACCTGCGCTCCACACCCCCGTTACGGTGGTCGTCGCGTCGGTCTTCCTCGTCGGCGGCGCGCTCCTGTCGATCCCCGCGGCCCACCGCGCGGTACGCCGAGCGGCACTCTTGGATCGGACCGGTCACGAGGGCTGACACACTCGCATCAGGCCGAGGGCGTTGACTGCAGGCATGATCACCAAGGCCGAGATCCACGAGATCGAGAACGCACCCGTCAAGGACCGCGACGGCGCATCCGTCGGCAAGGTCGCGCAGGTCTTCCCTTCCGCCGAGGACGGCAGCGCTGCGTTCGTCAGCGTGGCGACCGGACTCTTCGGCGGTCACTCCGCGCTCGTGCCGGTCGAGGACGCCACCTTCGACGGCGCCGACCTGCACGTCGGGTACACCAAGAGCGCGATCAAGGGCGCGCCCTCCGCCGGAGCCGGCAACGCTCTGTCCGCCGCCGAGGCGAACGCCGTCCGCAAGCACTTCGGGCTGTCCTCGGCGGGCAGGGCGATCGGCGACATGGGCGATCCGCACGAGAACCTCGACCAGGCCGGTACCGGTCCGGCGGGTGCGGACGACACCGAGGGCGCGGGAACGACGCCGCCGGCGTGAGCAGCGCCAGGATGTCGTCGTCAGCGACGACCGAGGCATCATCACGGGCGCGTCGGCAATCGCTCGGCGCCGTGACGGCGCAACCGGTCAACAACAGCGTCTGCACCGCGATCGACGTCGCGATGCCCGCCGAGTGTCTCGTCACCACTTCACCTTCTCCTTGATCCACGCGCCGGCCTGGCTTGGTGCCGACGGTCAGGACGGCGACGGATGCGCCAGATCCTCGGTCAGTTCGAGGAAGTCGACGGCGAGTCGTTCGACCGCTCGACGGAACGACGGACCGACCGCGGCGTGCCGATGGTCGAGTTCGTCGAGCTCGTCGTCGACCAGTGCGAGCTGTTGTGCAGCCTCAGGCCCCTCGTGGCCGATCTCTCGATGCACCCAGGACGCGAAGGTACGGAGCGTCCAGTGCCCGAGGAGGAAGCCGTGACACGCGACGCGCAGCGCGAGGAGCGGCACTTCTTCACCCTCAAGGTCCACGGGCCGCACACCGGCCTCGACGAGTGCCGCCCGAGTGAGGTCGAGGGCGTCGGCAGTGGCGGCCCCGGAGTACAGGGAAGCGAGTGCGACGAGCGACTCACCGTCGTGTCCCACAGCCACGAGTTCGGCCGCGAGTGCACTCACCTCGTCGGTCGAGACCATCCCGACAGCGAGGGCTGCACGCGCTTCCCGCAGGCTCGAGACCGTCGGTCGAAACAACCGGCCGGTGCTGGACGCCGCGGGCGCTCCCCGATCGACCGGTGGGTCGTCGCGCAGAGCGGTCCGCGCGGACGCTGACCGAGGCTCGACCAGTGCGCGAGGGACCCGCGCGAAGCAGACGGTTGCACCCGGTGGCGTCTCCCCGTGATCGTGCTCGTACGCGCACTCGCTGCACATCGTCAGCGATTCGTCCGGGTCCGTCGAGTGCTCGGACCACGGGTGCCCGCACTCCGGACACGTCGAGGTCCGCAGCCGCTTGAGGATGGCCCGATGGTCGAGGGCCACCGGTCCGCCCGTGCCCCAGGGCCGCCAGCGCCCCCAGCGACGCACCGCGATCGGTGTCGTCCCCACCTCGAGCAGCGCTTCGCTCTGCACCGACGTCGTCACGACGACCCGGGCGGGGACGACGCCGACGAGCGACACGGTCGTCGGGGTCACCTCGACGCGGTCGAGCACGAGGTCACCGGTCCCGCCCGCGAGGTCCACGGTGACGTCGACCGCGTCGGAGACCGTGAGCGTGACGGGCAGACGAGCCGTCCCGACACTCGTGCCACGTTCGACCACCGACCCGTGCAGGACGACACATCCGTCGGTCACCCGCACACCGGTGGCGTCGAACGTCGCGTCGTCGAGCATCGCGAGATCACGGAACGGCACGGCGCGATCCTCCCATCCCGGGACCGGTCGCGACCGGCCCGTGACGCGCACGCCTCCAGCGGGCGGCTACCGTGTGCGCATGGTGTTCCGGCCGCGCAAGGATGCCCCGCCTCCGCTGCCGACGGGCATCGAAGCGGGTCTCTACCTGCTGCACCTGCCGGATCACCCGGGCGATCTCGCAGGGTACCTGTCCGTCCGCCCCGACCACGTGTACGACGTGGAGGGGCCGTGGTGGAACCAGCGCTGGGTCCGTCCCCGGCTGGTCGGCGAGTGGTACGTCGACTTCTGGGACTTCGACACGCTGCGGGCCTGGCCCGACGGCTCGCTCTCGTACGGCCTCAGCGACGGGATGCCGTTCGAGGCGGACACGTTCGACGAGCTCGCGGCGGGGACGTTCCTGCTGCACGGGGTCGAGTTCGGCGTCGAGACGGTCGACCCGGCGGAATGGCCGAACGAGTTCGGCGCGCACTTCCACTTCCTGGACAGAGCGGCCTGGAGGCGCAGCCGGCGCCGCGGAGATTCGTCCGACGCATACCTCTGGGAGCCGGGGAAACGCGCGGAGGCGACACGACGTGCTCGGTCCAGCGGCGTGGGCCGCGACCAGGGGAACGGCAGGAGCCGTCGCGTCCGCGGGTCGTGAGCCTCCAGACCGGTCTGGAGGCGCGGCAGCGGCCCGCCCCGCAGCCAGCGGTGGCGCGGTCCTCACCGCCGGCCGGTCAGCGCTCCCCAGGCACGAGCGAACGGGTTCTTCCGACGCTGCCAGCCGTGATCGGCGAGGACCCGCTTCATCGGGTCGGCCACCCATGAGGACCGGAACGTGAAGGAGCCACCGCCGTCGGGCCAGTTCCTCGAGCTCATGGATGCCTTGTACAGGCCTCCGTCGAGGAGCGTGACGTGCCAGTTCCAGCTCGCGTTGCCGAGGAGGGTGATGCCCCCGTCGCCGGTGGGTTGCCCGGACAGGTTCGTCGACCAGGTACCGGTGATGCGGTCGCCCTCTGCGGTGACGACGATGGGGTGCTCCCCCTTCCCGGTCAGGTCGAGGAGCGCTGCGGTGACGACGGCTTTCGGCGTGGGCTGCACGGACTCCAGTCTGCCCGCGCCCACCAGCAGAGCTTATGGTTGACACATGCTCACCAGAGGCGGGAAGTTCGTGATCGCCCTGGCGCTCGGCATCGGGGCCTCAGCGCTCGCGGGCTGCTCGATCACGCCGGACTCGGTCTGCGCTGACTACGACCAGCCGAATCCCGTCTCGATCCACGTCCCGGAATCGTCCGGCGAAGTGCACGCCGTCGCACTGTGCGTGGGGGCTGCGTGCACTCCGACGTTCAGTGATTCGACGAGGATGCGATCCGGTGATTCCTGGGTGGCGGAACTCGACGGCACACCCGATGGTCCGGGACGGGTCGCGTTCTTCGACGCAGCCGGGGTCCGGCTGCACGAAGAACCCATCGACCTGCAGTGGACCGACGTCCGCTTCGGAGCCGATCTGCAGTGCCGGTCCGGCGGGCGTGCGGACGTGTGGGTGGAGGGCTGACCCCTGCGACACGGCAGCGCCCGCGAGCAGGGCGCTGGTCGAGCGTGCGGTCGTGGATCCGGCTAGGGCTTCGCCCCGTTCCCGAACGACCCGTGCAGCGTCGTCTCGGCGAACGCGGTCTCGTCGATCACACCGTGCACCCGCGCGAGCGTGGCGCCGTCCGCCGGGGAGACCCCGATCGTCAGCGAGCCGTAGTCGACGCGCATCGTCTGTGGGATGCTCGCCTCGAGTCCGGTGACGCCCGGTGTGGCGGCGAGCGTGGCCAGTCCGGACGCGACACCGAGGGCGGTCTCGTCAGGGATCCGCTGGTCGAAGGTGCCCGAGTAAGTGACGGTGGAGCGGACATGTTCCGGCCCCGCCGGCACCTGCAGCGTGAGGGTGACCCCGGTCCAGGCGATCTGCTTCGCCATCGCGACCGGGACAGCCGCCGCTTCCGACGGGGTTGCGTCCGCGTCCATCATGACCACGAAGGCGCTCGAGAACGAGTGTGACTCGGTCGCGCCGGCCGGCGGTGCAGGACGAGCCGAGGGCGTGGGCATCGGAGGGACCGCGGGGTCGTCCGGAGAGACAGCGCCGATCGGGGGTGGCGCGGCCGGCCCGGCGTCGCGGTTGTTCCATGCGTCGAGGCCAGGGGGTGTGACGTCCGTCCCATCGGCAGCGGTCCAGCGCTGGTGCAGCTCGATCCGGTTCGTCGCGCTCGCGACGCCGGGGCTCGCCTGCACGGTCCGGAGCGCGTCGTCGAGCATGGACGCGACCTGCGGGTCCAGCTGCGGGACCGCCGCCGGATCGGCGGAGGAGGCTGCGCCTCCCGGCCCGACCGCACACCCGGTGACCGAGACGAGCGTGATCAGGAGGGCCGCGGTGACGACGGCGGTTCGCTGGAGCATCTCCCGACCGTACGGGGCGACGACGTTCCGGCGCATCGACCGTTCGGCACAGTCCCGCGAGGCCACGCTCTGACGACCACGCATCGCCTTGATCTTCGATCGGCTACCGGGACGGCGTCGATGGGCGCCTCGAAGTACTCAGCGCGACGCTCACCGCCAGTCGCGCTCCGTCGGGCACGAGATGTACTTCGTCGAGGGCAGTGACGGCGACCCAGCTGGGGTCGTACTCGTTGGAGTCCGATGCCCGGTGGAGCTCAGGTCCCCCGAGCGACACCGCTGTGGACGTCACTCGGACCGCGAAGTACGCGGCTGGCACCTCACTGTCCACGGGGACGTCGAGCAGGTCACCCACGTCGCCATCGAGCCCGGTCTCTTCGAGGAGTTCACGCCGACAAGCATCACGAAGGCTCTCGCCCTCCTCGACGCCGCCTCCGGGGAGCACGCAGTAGTTCCGACCTTCTGTACGCCGCCTGATCACGAGCACCCGGTCGTCGTGAACGACGACTGCTGCTGATCGAACGCGCATCGACGTCCTCCTCATCGTGACGCTCGGCAAGCGATGACCGTACGGGTTCCGCTCAGCGGGTGGTGGAGCGGCTCGACGAAGCCTGAGTCGGCTCGGTCGCGGTCTCGTCCCGACGCACTCGCCGCCTGTGCGCGTAGCTGAGGTCGCGATCAACGAGAACGCCCCGCGGGCCGGAGCCAGCAGGGCGTTCCCGTGAGTCGGACCAGGATCAGAAGTCCCAGTCCTCGTCCTCCGTCACGACGGCCTTGCCGATGACGTACGACGATCCCGACCCCGAGAAGAAGTCGTGGTTCTCGTCCGCGTTCGGCGACAGCGCCGACAGGATCGCCGGGTTCACGTCCGTCGTCTCCTTGGGGAACATCGGCTCGTAGCCCAGGTTCATCAGCGCCTTGTTGGCGTTGTAGTGCAGGAACTTCTTGACGTCCTCGGTCAGCCCGACACCGTCGTAGAGGTCCTGCGTGTACTGCACCTCGTTCTCGTAGAGCTCGAAGAGCAGGTTGAACGTGTAGTCCTTGATCTCCTGCTTGCGCTCCTCCGAGGCTCCCTCGAGGCCCTTCTGGAACTTGTAGCCGATGTAGTACCCGTGGACGGCCTCGTCGCGGATGATCAGACGGATCAGGTCGGCGGTGTTGGTGAGCTTGGCGCGCGAGGACCAGTACATCGGCAGGTAGAAGCCGGAGTAGAACAGGAACGACTCGAGCAGCGTCGAGGCGACCTTGCGCTTCAGGGGGTCGTCGCCCGTGTAGTAGTCGAGGACGATCTGGGCCTTCTTCTGCAGGTTCGGGTTCTCCGTGGACCAGCGGAAGGCGTCGTCGATCTCAGGCGTCGAGGCGAGCGTCGAGAAGATCGACGAGTAGCTCTTCGCGTGCACCGACTCCATGAACGCGATGTTCGTGTAGACGGCCTCTTCGTGCGGGGTGATCGCGTCGGGGATCAGGCTGATCGCGCCGACGGTGCCCTGGATGGTGTCGAGCAGTGTCAGGCCGGTGAACACCCGCATGGTGAGCTGCTGCTCATCCGGCGTGAGCGTGTTCCACGACTGCACGTCGTTCGACAGCGGCACCTTCTCGGGCAGCCAGAAGTTGTTGACCAGACGGTTCCAGACCTCGACGTCCTTGTCGTCCTGGATGCGGTTCCAGTTGATGGCACTGACCGCGCTGATCAGCGGGATGGACTTGCCCGTGGCGTGGACCGGGTCGGTGAGGGTCATGGATTGTCTTCCGGATTCGAGATGGTGATCTGGTGACGGACTGGAGGCGCGGTGCGGTCTGGCACCGTGCCTCCAGTCCGGAGGTGATCGCGTGAGCGATCAGAGCATGCAGCTGACGCAGCCCTCGACCTCGGTGCCCTCGAGGGCGAGCTGGCGCAGACGGATGTAGTAGATCGTCTTGATGCCCTTGCGCCATGCGTAGATCTGGGCCTTGTTGATGTCGCGCGTGGTGGCGGTGTCCTTGAAGAACAGCGTGAGCGACAGACCCTGGTCGACGTGCTGGGTGGCAGCGGCGTAGGTGTCGATGATCTTCTCGGCACCGATCTCGTACGCGTCCTGGTAGTAGTCCAGGTTGTCGTTCGTCATGAACGGCGCCGGGTAGTAGACGCGACCGAGCTTGCCTTCCTTGCGGATCTCGATCTTCGACGCGATCGGGTGGATCGACGACGTCGAATGGTTGATGTACGAGATCGAGCCGGTCGGCGGGACGGCCTGCAGGTTCTGGTTGTAGATGCCGTGCTCCTGGACGGACGCCTTCAGCGCCTTCCAGTCGTCCTGCGTCGGGATCGTCACGTTCGCGTTCGCGAAGAGCTCGCGGACACGCTCGGTCGCCGGCGTCCACTCCTGGTCGGTGTACTTGTCGAAGAACTCACCCGACGCGTACTTCGAGTCGCGGAAACCGTCGAAGGTCTCCCCCGTCTCGATCGCGATGTTGTTCGAGGCCCGCAGGGCGTGGAACAGCACCGTGTAGAAGTAGATGTTCGTGAAGTCGATGCCCTCTTCGGAGCCGTAGAAGACACGCTCACGAGCGAGGTACCCGTGCAGGTTCATCTGGCCGAGACCGATGGCGTGCGACTTGTCGTTGCCGTCCTCGACCGAGCGGACCGACGAGATGTGCGACATCTGCGAGACCGAGGTCAGGCCGCGGATCGCCGTCTCGATGGTCTTGCCGAAGTCCGGCGAGTCCATCGTCAGCGCGATGTTCAGCGAGCCGAGGTTGCAGGAGATGTCCTTGCCGATCTCCTTGTAGGACAGGTCCTCGTTGAAGGTCGTCGGGGTGTTGACCTGCAGGATCTCCGAGCACAGGTTGGACATGTTGATCCGACCCTTGATCGGGTTGGCCTTGTTCACCGTGTCCTCGAACACGATGTACGGGTAGCCCGACTCGAACTGGATCTCGGCGATCGTCGTGAAGAAGTCACGCGCCTTGATCTTCGTCTTCTTGATGCGCGAGTCGTCGACCATCGCGCGGTAGTTCTCGGAGATCGGGACGTCGCCGAAGGGCATCCCGTAGACCTTCTCGACGTCGTACGGCGAGAACAGGTACATGTCCTCGTTGTTCTTCGCGAGCTCGAACGTGATGTCCGGCACGACGACACCGAGCGACAGCGTCTTGATGCGGATCTTCTCGTCGGCGTTCTCGCGCTTGGTGTCGAGGAACTTCATGATGTCGGGGTGGTGCGCCGACAGGTAGACGGCACCGGCACCCTGACGCGCACCGAGCTGGTTCGCGTACGAGAAGGAGTCTTCCAGCAGCTTCATCACGGGGATGATGCCCGACGACTGGTTCTCGATCTGCTTGATCGGGGCGCCGGCCTCGCGGATGTTGGAGAGGAGCAGGGCCACGCCGCCGCCGCGCTTCGAGAGCTGCAGCGAGGAGTTGATGCCGCGCGAGATCGACTCCATGTTGTCCTCGATGCGGAGGAGGAAGCAGGAGACGAGCTCGCCGCGCTGGGCCTTCGCGGTGTTGAGGAACGTCGGGGTCGCGGGCTGGAAGCGGCCGGCGATGATCTCCTCGACGAGGTCGATCGCGAGCTGCTCGTTGCCCTGCGCCAGGCCGAGAGCGGTCATCACGACGCGGTCCTCGAAGCGCTCGAGGTAGCGCTTGCCGTCGAACGTCTTGAGCGTGTAGCTCGTGTAGTACTTGAACGCACCGAGGAACGTCTGGAACCGGAACTTCTTCGAGTACGCCAGGTCGTTGAGCCGCTGGATGAACTCGAGCGAGTACTGCTCGATCGTCGCAGCCTCGTAGTACTCGTTCTCGACCAGGTAGTCGAGCCGCTCCTTCAGGTTGTGGAAGAAGACGGTGTTCTGGTTGACGTGCTGCAGGAAGAACTGCTTCGCGGCCTCACGATCCTTGTCGAACTGGATGTTCCCGTCCGCGTCGTAGAGGTTGAGCATCGCGTTGAGGGAGTGGTAGTCCATCCCCGTCTGCGGCGACGTCAGATCGACGTCTGCAACTGCTGCGTCCAAAATGCATCCAATCCTGAGTTGACCGCCTGCACGTCGTCAGGCGTTCCGAAGAGTTCGAAGCGGTACAAGAGCGGGACGCCGCACTTCTGCGCGATGACGTCCCCGGCGAGCCCGTAGGCCTCGCCGAAGTTCGTGTTGCCCCCGACGATCACGCCGCGGATGAGCGAGCGGTTGCGTTCGTCGTTGAGGAACTTGATGACCTGCTTGGGCGCCGCGCCCTGACCATTGCCGCCGCCGTAGGTGGGCAGCACGAGCACGTACGGCTCGTCCACGTGGAGGAACGGGTCGTTCGGGAAGAGCGGGATGCGGTCCGCGTCACGACCGAGCTTCTCGATGAAGCGGGCCGTGTAGCCGGACACGCTCGAGAAGTAGACGAGGCGACTCATGTGCGCGCTCCTTGTGAGAGGTGCGGACAGCAGATCGGGGTGGCCCGTCGGAGGCGAGCAGGGCCTCCGGGCCGGCGGAGGCGCGGGTCCCGGTGACGGGACCCGCGCAGCTCACGCGAGTTCGGCGCTGAGCGTCGCGATCTTGTCGGGACGGAAGCCCGACCAGTGGTCGTCGTCGGTCACGACGACGGGGGCCTGCATGTAGCCGAGCGACTTGACGTGCTCGAGCGCTGCTTCGTCGGCGGAGACGTCGAGCACCTCGTACTGGATGCCCTTGTTGTCGAGCGCGCGGTACGTCGCGGTGCACTGGACGCAGGACGGCTTGGTGTAGACGGTGACGGCCATGATCTCCCCTGGTTCTTGCTGGTTGTTCGTGCTGTGGAGTGGTGCTGGTGTCGGGTGCCGCTGGCACCTGCGCAGTCGTGTCCGGGAAGGGGCCGCTGCGATGCCTCCACACTACATCTAGTGGCTGACTGCCGCACCGACCACTAGAGGAAGTGTTACAGCCGTGTAGTTCTCCACAGGGCCTTCCACAGTGTGAACAGTTCGGGAAGGCCCGTGATTCCGCCAGTCTCCGGCTGACCACCGACACTTCCCCACACCCGTGGACAGCCTCGATCCACATGTGTGGAATCGGCGCGTCGGCGTGTCGCGGAACCGTCCACCGAGCCCCGCGAGCGGCCGCTCCGTCCACAGCACCCCCGGACGGGTGACGGCCCGATCCGTCCGGTCGGTACGCTCGATCCGTGAGCGCCTACGGACCCCTGCTGAAGACCCCCGGAGTCGGTCGCGTCATCGCAGCGCAGCTCACCGCACGCTTCCCGTTCGGCATGCTCTCGCTCGCCTACCTGCTGCACGTCGAGCACGTCTTCCACTCGTACGGCGCCGCCGGACTCGTCCTCGCGACGACGAGCATCGGCCAGGCGATCGCCGGACCGCTCACCAGCCGGTGGATGGGCAGCTGGGGCATGCGCCCGGTGCTCGTCCTGACGAGCGCGGTCGCCCTGGCGAGCATGGTCGTCATCGCGTTCGCCACGATGCCGCTCTGGGGCTACGTCGTCGTCGGGTTCCTCGGCGGCCTGGCGGTCCCGCCCGTGCAGCCGGCGGTGCGCACCATCTACCCGAAGATGGTGACCTCGTCACAGCTCACCCCGCTGTTCTCGCTCGACGCCAGCGCGCAGGAGCTCATCTGGGTCGCCGGTCCGGTCATCACCACGTTCGTCGCGACGCAGGTCGGCACCGTCCAGGCGATCGTCGTCGCGATGGTGTTCCTGGTGGTGGGCGGCGTGTGGTTCATCGCCTCCCCCGAGCTCGGCCGGGTGCGCATCCCCCGCTCGAAGCGCGCGTTCGGCGTCGTGCTGAAGCGGCCGTCGGTGATCGTCGCGACCCTGACCGGCCTGCTGCTCATCGGCGCGTGCTCCGCGGTCGAGGCCAGCGTGACCAGCGTCTTCGGCGAGGGCAGCCCGAACGCCGGCATCGTCCTCGCGGTGTTCGCGGTCGGATCGCTCGCGGGCGGTCTCGTACTCGGGCACCGACCGATCTCGAAGAACACCCTCTGGGCGCGAATGTCGATCGTGTTCGTCGGCCTGGCGCTGGCGGTCGGTGGCACCGACTTCTGGTGGCTCTGCCTGGCGCTCGTGATCGCCGGCGCGGGCATCGCCCCCGCCCTCGCGGTGATGTTCGGGTCGGTGTCCGCGACGGTGAAGTTCTCCGACACGGCCGAGGCGTACGGCTGGATGGGCACCGGACAGCTCATCGGCGCCGCGGGCGGTTCCGCCGTCGCCGGCTTCCTCATCGACGCGAACGGCCCGACCGGCGGCATGACCGTCGGAGCGGTGATGGCAGCGGCGGGGGTCGTCCTGCCGCTCGTGACGAAGCGCTGGCTGCCCGACCTGCGCGGCCGCGACGCGAGCCCGCTGCCCGACACCGAGCCGGTGACACTGCCCAGCTGACGTCGGGTCGAACGGCGACGGCGACGCCCCGCAGACCCCTCGATCCACGGGACGTCGCCGTCATCGTCCCTGCGTCAGACGCGCACCGCGTGCCAGTACACCTGGCCGATCGCGGGGTTCGGCAGGACGGTCGACCCGACCTTCTGTCCGAACTGCAGCACGTAGCCCTGGTCGTCGAGGTCACCGCGACTCGGGATGCGGATCTCGAACTCGCCGTTCGACGCGACCGACGCGATGGTCTTGTACCCGTCGCCTGCGGCCGCGCGCACTCCGCTCACCCGCGTCTGACCCGTGACCTTGCCGGCGACGACGATCTCGTCGCCCTCGACCACGCTCTTGGTGATGGACACGCCGCGCCACGACGTCGTCGGGCCGACGGGGGCGACCGACTCGGAGGCGCTGGTGCTCGGCGCGACCGTCGGAGTGGCCGCGTTCGCGGGCACGGCGGCGAACAGCGTGCCGCCGAGTGCCAGCGCGAGCCCGGCGGCGGTCGCGATCCCGGTGGTCTTCTTTATGGAGTCTCCTTCGTTCCGGCCCGGCGGGTGCCGGGCGGCGACCATGGTGCGACAGCCCCTCTGTGGACATCTGATGTGACATGCGAAGCAACGGCCTGGAGGCGCGGCACGACGCCGCTCCGCTCGGCAGGATGGGTGCATGGTCACCTCCTTCCCCCTCCGCGACGGCCGGTCGATCCCCGCCGTGGGCTTCGGTCTCTACAAGGTCGACGATCCCGCGGCGGAAGCCGCGGTCGGCCTCGCGCTCGACGCGGGGTACCGCCACGTCGACACGGCCGAGATGTACGGCAACGAACGCGGCGTCGGGAAGGCGCTCCGCGCCTCCCGGTTGGACCGCGACGACGTCTTCGTGACCACCAAGGTGTGGAACGACCACCAGGGACGCGACGCGACCCTGCGGGCGTTCGACGCGAGCCTCGAACGGCTCGGGCTCGAGGCGGTGGACCTGTACCTCATCCACTGGCCAGCGGCGGCGAACGACCGGTACGTCGAGACGTGGCGGACGCTCGTCGAGTTGCGCGAGCAGGGGCGGGTGCGGAGCGTCGGTGTCTCGAACTTCCAGGTGCCGCACCTGCAGCGGATCGTCGACGAGACCGGAGAGGTGCCCGCGGTCAACCAGGTCGAGCGACACCCGTGGCTCCCGCAGCGCGAACTGATGGCGTTCCACGAGCAGCACGACATCCGGACCGAGGCGTGGTCGCCGCTCGGGCGCGGGCGGCTCGTCGACGACCCGGTGCTCACCCGCATCGCGGAGTCGCACGGGGTGGGCGTCGCGCAGGTGCTCGTCCGGTGGAACGTGCAGCAGGGGGTGGTGGTGCTGCCGAAGTCGGTCACCCCGTCGCGCATCCGGTCGAACACCGACGTCGACGGCTTCACGCTGACCGACGAGGACCTGACCGCGATCGCCGGGCTCGAGAACGGACAGCGGACCGGGTCGCACCCGGACACGGTGTCCTGAGGTCGCTCGGGCGCTCCTAGCCCCGGCGGTCCTCCTCCGACTGCCACGGCAGGTTCAGGTCGCCCGGCTCGGGCTCGACGTCGCCGGCGTCGTCCGCGCCGCCGGTTCCCGGGACCGCCACCACACGAGACGGGTCGATGCCGTCCGCCGCCAGGTCCGCGTCGTCGCGCTGCTGGGTCTGCGATGCGACCGTCTCCCGCTCGCTCGACGGGCTGTACGAGGTGTCGGCCGCACGCTGCTCCGAGTCGCTCACGCCGTCGCGGTCGTCGCTGTGCGCTGCGTCACGGAGCGCGTCACTGCGGGCTCGGTCGTCAGACTCGTCCGGACCGGGCACGTTCGGGATACTGTCGCTCATGCCCCGCACAGTAGGCCGCATCCCCTGGTACCGGTTCGGTCACGACGGCCGTGATCCGGTTCCCGCTCGGGTACGGTCGTCCCGACGGAGGGGGCCGAGGATGGGTCGGACGAGGGCACACGCTGCGGCGGTCGTCGCACTGGTGGGGACGAGCGCACTGCTGCTGACGGGGTGCTCGCTGTTCGGCGACGACGCCCCGCTGCCGAAGCCGACCGGGCACGCCGCGCCGAGCGCCTCAGCGACCCCGGGGCCCGTCGACGGATCGGGCACGACGGGCGACACCGCGCAGGCCGTCGCGGCGCCGCAGGCGGTCCCCGCCGGAACGGTCGTCGCGGAGACGGACGCGGTGTCGAGGTCGGGCGACACGTCGATCCACGTCCGGATCGTCGCGAACGACCACGGCACCTTCGACGCGCAGCTGTCTGGCTACCGCACCACGCAGCCGCAGCCGATGTCGGTGGAGTTCCGGCGCACGGCGCAGTTCGGGGACGGCTACGACGACCGAGCGGTGGGCACGACGAGGTGGGGCGCGCAGGCGCAACCCCCGGGCACCGTCAGCCTGTTCGACGCGGGAGCGGATCCGGACTGGCTGCGCACCGTGGTCCTCGTGCCGGACCAGTCCGACGGCGACGACAGTGACCGTCCCTGGGTCCACAAGGTGCTGGCGATCGGGACGCTCTCCTGGTCGATCCCCGATCCCGAACCCGACCTGCACGTCACCCTCGGCGCGGCCCGGCCGGGTGCGTACGGGTACGCGTTCGACGCCGACGACCAGACCCTCCGTGGCACGACCGGCACCCCGGTCGCCTACCGGGTCAACGAGGGTGACGACCAGACGACGATCGCGGAGCGCTTCGGCATCACGGTCGAACAGCTGCGGTGGCTGAACCCGCAGATGCCGACGAACCGCAGGGACTGGGTCCTCGCCGGGTCCTGGCTGAACCTCGACCCTGCCACGCGCTGAGCTCGGGGCGGTCTGCCGGTCGGTTACGCTCGACCAGCACCCCGCACCACCCAGGAGGCCACATCGTGACCATCGTCGCCGCCGCAGACGGCTCCGCACTCGGCAACCCCGGCCCCGCAGGCTGGGCCTGGTACGTCGACGACGACCGGTGGGCTGCCGGCGGGTGGCCCCGGGCGACGAACAACATCGGCGAGCTGACCGCCGTGCTGCAGCTGCTCCGCGCGACGAAGGACACCGGCGAACCGCTCCACATCCTGTGCGACAGCCAGTACGCCATCAAGGCCTGCACCGAGTGGTTGGCCGGTTGGAAGCGCAAGGGCTGGCGCAAGGCCGACGGCAAGCCCGTCCTGAACGTCGAGATCATCAAGGAGCTCGACGCCGAGCTCCAGGGACGCAAGGTCACCTTCGAGTGGGTCCGCGGGCACGTCGGCCACGAGATGAACGAGGCCGCGGACGTCCGTGCACGGGGTGCTGCTACGGCGTACCAGAACCACACCGAGGTGCCGACCGGCCCGGGTTGGCCCGGCGTCGACGTCGCCGCGCCCGCGCCGTCCGCACCGACGGAGAGCGCGCCGCCCGCGACGCTCTTCTGACCGGCGGAGCGGTCGACGGACGGCGACGTCGTCGAATGCGTTACAGAGCACCCGGAATGAATTCAGTATACGAAATGTGACAGTGTCATCCTGCTCCCTGCGGTCCACGCTGGACCGCAGAGAAGGAGACATCTGTGACAGACAAGTCCACGGTCGTGCGCCGCCTGGCATTCCGATCGACGCTGGGCACGGTCCTCATCGGGGCCGGGATCCTCGCGTCGTGCACCCCCGCCGTCGCAGCGCCACGAGCGATGGGCGATCCGGTGATCGCCCAGGTCGAGGGGCAGCGGCCGTTCACGAGTGTCGACGGCATCGACCACTTCCTCGCCGACGACTGGAACGTCGGCATCTGGGTGCGGAACTCCGGCCCGAGCGCAGTGCACGGTGACCTCACGGTGCGCGACGACGAGTCGGGCGAGGTCCTCTGCAAGCTCCCCCAGCGTGCACTCGAGGCCCTCGCGGACTGTCCGGCGTTCCTCGGACCGGGCGAACACCGCGTGGTCGGCGAGGTGAGCGCGAACGGCGTGACCAAGAAGTCGGAACCGGTCGTGATCGAGTCGTACGCGCCGGAGATCCCCGCGGACGGTGTGGCACCGCACGGCGTGACCGTCGCGGGCACGGCGCCGGGGAACCACGAGGGCACCACCGCCGTCACCCTGCGGGGCACCCCCGGCGACCGCGTCATCTTGCGCGACCAGATCTGGGACGACGTGCTCGACACGACGTTCGGCGAGTCGGGCACGGCCACGGCCGAGGTGTTCGTCGCCGCCGGCAGGACCGACGAGCTCTCGGTCGAGACGCAGCGCGACGGACGTCGGTGGACCGGTACCGTGCAGGTGAGCGGGAACCCGCAGCCCCCGACGGACGGCGGGGAGGACGGCGGCGAACAGTCCGGCGGACCGGTCGTCGCCCTGCCCGGGGACGGCGTGCAGGACCCGGGGTTCACGCTCCCGGTCGTCGCGCAGCCCGGGCCCGGCGACGCCGACGCCGGGTTCACCACACCCGGGGGCAGACGGTCGACCCGGTCACCCTCGTCGCCGTCGAACCGACGAGCACCGCCGACGTCGCGCGCGTCACCATCCAGGGTCACGCCGGCGACGTCGTCGACCTCGGCACCACCGAGGGCCGGCACTTCTGGTGGCACGGTGTGCTCGACCAGGACGGGCGTGCGTCGTTCGACGTGTGGGGGTTCCCGAACGGCGAGCAGCGCACGTTCACCGGCACGGTGTCCCGAGACGGCGTCCAGCACCCGGTCTCCCTCGACGTGACCAGCAACGCCCGCGAGCCGATCACGGCGGAGCCACTCGAGTTCGTGGGCGCCCAGCAGACCACCGAGGGGACGCTCGTGACGTTCCGAGGGACGCCCGGCGCGCGCTACGACCTCTCGACGCAGGGGCAGCACACCTCCGGCACCATCGCTCCGGACGGCCTGGTGCGATGGGCGGTGTCGATCCCCCAGGGTCAGGTCGCCCGAGTCTCGTGGACCACGTTCGGTGAGGCCGGTGCGCACCACGGCGTGCAGGAGGTCGCGGGTCCCGGTGTCGACGATGCGGCGCCGGCGCAGATCCGGGTCGTCGGTGTCGAGGCCACCGCGACGGCCGACGTCGCGCGCGTCACCATCGCCGGGAACGCCGGCGATGCGGTCGAACTGCACGACGGCGCCTTCTGGTGGAGTGGTCGGCTCGACGACGCCGGACGCGCGTCGTTCGACGTGTGGGACTTCCCGAACGGCGAGGAGCGGACGCTCCGTGGTGAGGTCCGTCGCGGTTCGCAGCGTATCGACACCGCGATCACCGTCACCAGCGAGGCGCGGAAGCCCGTGCACGCCGAGGCACTCGAACACCTCGACACGACCTTCACGGAGCGCGGCGCGGACGTCACGTTCGGCGGGACACCCGGCGCCTCCTTCCGGTTCGCGGGTCCGGGCGAGGGTCCGTGGTCCGGAGTCGTCCCGGAGGACGGCCTGGTGCGGTTCTCGATGGTGCTCGACGATCGCGGTGCGGGAGTCCTCTCGTGGCAGACCATCGGCGACGACCACGTGGCGCACACCGGCACGCTCGAGGTGCAGCGACCGGTCACGGCGGAGCCGGGGCGCGGGACGGTGGACCCCGGTTTCACCGTGCCAGGTGACCAGACTGGCGAGCCCGGCGACGGCGACGGCGGTCAGCCCGGCGACGGCGGTCAGACCGGCGACCCCGGCGACCCCGGCGACCAGACCGGCGATCCCGGGAACGGCGACGACGACGGCACGCCCGTCGCGGACGTCGCGGCCGAGGTCCTCCGGCCGAACGGCGTGACCGGCACAGGCATCCTCCGCGTGCAGGACCGCTCGATCGCCGAGTACAGCTCGTACTACGCGGACGTGCTGATCGACGGCAAGCAGACCGAGTCGGTGCTCGTGTCGGGCAAGCTCCGCGAGCAGAGCGTCCGGACCGGCGGACCGGGCGCGCACACGCTCGAGCTGCGGAAGGACGGCCGCAGCCTCACGACGGTGCAGTACACCGTGCCGGAGACGGTGTCGCCGGTCGAGCCGTGGCAGCCCACCGAGCAGTTCGCGGCCGCACTCGTCGGGGTGAACCGCGTCACCAAGGCGGTCTCCTACACCGTGCAGGACGCCGGACTCACCGCCCCGGGCGCGCGCTACACCGTGCAGGCGTGGGTCGACGGACGGCCCGTCGGGGTGGCGACCGTCGACGCGACGGCGCACACCGAGACGTTCCCGGGCGGCAAGGCCGGGACGCACCGGGTCGAGCTGAGGACCACGGACGGCCGAGTGCTCGGCGGGTTCGAGTACACGGTGCCGGGCGCGGCTGCCTGACCGGCCCCACGTGCTGAACGGAGCGGGGACCGACCGGTCCCCGCTCCGTTCTCGTCCTCCTGCGGCGGTCCGCTCAGTAGGTGCCGTCGCGGCGGTCCTGCCGCGTGATCTGCTCCCCCGACGCGGGGTCGATGCCCGACCGGGTGGTGGTCGTGGTCCGGCGCCCGCCGAACCCGACCGCCAGGCTGATGATGAGCAGCACGACGCCGGCGGCCATCAGAATGTAGCCGATCAGGCGCAGGTCGATGCCCGCGATCTGGTAGTCGACCGCGAAGGCGATGATCGCTCCGATGACGATCAGGGCGATGCTCGATCCGATCCGCATGACGGGTCCTTCCGTGGGCGCCCCGGCCCGGGTGTCCGGGGCTGGCGTCGAAGGTACCCGGACCCCGGCCGACACGTTCCGCACGACCGCAGACCGCGGGCCGTCGTCAGTCGACGTCGACCTCCGCCCACCCGTCGAAGCGCCCGATCTCGGTGACCCGGACGACGGCCTCCCCCGCGTCGTCCGACGCGTCGAGGTCGATCGTCGCCGAGAACCCGAAGTCCTTGTCGCCCTCGGGGTCGGCGAAGATCTGCCGCGCCCGCCAGGTCCGACCCGGCCCCTGCTCGTCGAGCACCAGGTACGCCATCGACCGCGCGTCACCATCGGTCCCGATCGCGTCGTGCTCCTCGTAGTACTCCTCGAGCACGTTGTCCCACGCGGACCGGTCGAACCCGCTGGTCGCGTCGAGTTCCCCGAGCCCGGCCGGGTCGTCGGCGGCGGCGAGCAGCACCCGCTGGAACAGGGCGTTCCGCACGAGCACCCGGAAGGCCCGCGGGTTGCCCGTGAGCCGGGCGGGCTGCGGCGGAGCGATCTCGTCGTGCTCCGCCGCGGCCTCTGCCACGGAGCCGTTGACCAGCGCCTCCCACTCGTCGACGAGCGACGAGTCGGTCTGCCGGACGACCTCGCCGAGCCACTCGATCAGGTCGTCGAGCTCGGGGGTCCGCTGCTCCTCGGAGATGGTCTGCCGCATCGTCCGGTAGGCGTCGGACAGATAGCGGAGGACGAGCCCCTCCGAGCGGGTGAGCTGGTAGAAGCGCACGAAGTCGCCGAAGGTCATCGCCCGCTCGTACATGTCGCGCACGACGGCCTTGGGCGACAGCGTGAAGTCGAGCACCCACGGTTGCTCGGCGGCGTACGCCTCGTAGGCAGCGGTGAGCAGTTCGTCGAGCGGCTTGGGCCAGGTCACCTGCTCGAGCAGCTCCATCCGCTCCTCGTACTCGATCCCCTCGCGCTTCATGCGGGCGACCTCTTCGCCGCGCTCCTTGAACTGCTGCTGCGCCAGGATCGCCCGCGGGTCGTCCAACGTCGCCTCGACGACGGACACCATGTCCAGGGCGTAGGTGGGTGACTCCGGGTCGAGCAGCTCGAACGCGGCGAGCGCGAACGGCGACAGCGGCTGGTTGAGCGCGAAGTTGACGGGCAGGTCGACGGTCATCCGGTACTGCCCGTCGACCTTCTCGATCACCCGGGCGTTGATCAGCGTCCGGGCGATCGACAGTGCGCGCCGGGCCATCGCGAGCTGGCGGGAGCGCGGCTCGTGGTTCTCGAACACGAGCGAGCGGACATCGGCGAAGGCGTCTCCCCCGCGGGCGACGACGGCGAGCACCATCGCGTGCGTGATCCGCATCCGCGACACCATCGGTTCGGGCTCCGCCGCGATCAGGCGGTCGAACGACGCCGGGCCCCAGGAGACGAACCCCTCGGGTGCCTTCTTCTTCTTGACCTTGTTCTTCTTCTTCGGGTCGTCCCCGGCCTTGGCGACGGCCCGCGCGTTCTCGATCTCGTGCTCGGGCGCCTCGGCGACGACGTCGCCCTCGGTGTCGTACCCGGCGCGACCGGCCCGCCCCGCGATCTGGTGGAACTCGCGGGCGGACAGCTGCCGCATACGGGATCCGTCGAACTTCGTCAGGCCGGTGAGCAGCACGGACCGGATCGGCACGTTGATCCCGACCCCCAGGGTGTCGGTGCCGCAGATCACCGGCAGCAGTCCGCGCTGGGCGAGCTGCTCGACCAGCCGTCGGTACTTCGGCAGCATGCCGGCGTGGTGCACGCCGATGCCGGCCCGGATGAGCCGTGACAGGGTCTGCCCGAATCCGGCGCTGAACCGGAACCCGGCGATCGCGGCGGCGATCTCGTCCCGCCGCTCGCGCGACGCCACCTTCACGGACATCAGCGCCTGCGCCCGCTCGAGCGCCGCTGCCTGGGCGAAGTGCACGATGTAGACGGGTGCCTTGCCCTCCTCGAGGAGCCGCTCGACGGTCTCCTGCACCGGGGTCAACACGTACTCGTAGGACAGCGGCACGGGCCGCGAGACACCCGTGACGCGTGCGGTGGGACGTCCGGTCCGGCGGGACAGGTCGTCGGCGATGGTCGTGACGTCGCCGAGGGTCGCGGACATGAGCAGGAACTGCGCGCGCTCGAGCACGAGCAGCGGCACCTGCCACGCCCACCCGCGGTCGGGGTCGCCGTAGAAGTGGAACTCGTCCATCACCACGACGTCGACCTCGGCGTCCGGGCCCTGTCGGAGCGCGGTGTTCGCCAGGATCTCCGCGGTGCAGCAGATGATCGGCGCATCCGCGTTGACGCTGGAGTCACCGGTCACCATGCCGACGTTCTGCGCGCCGAACAGGTCGACGAGCTGGAAGAACTTCTCGGAGACGAGCGCCTTGATCGGTGCCGTGTACCAGCTCCGCTTGCCCTCGGCGAGCGCCGCGAAGTGCGCTCCGGCCGCGACGAGGGACTTGCCGGTCCCGGTCGGCGTGCTCAGCACGACGTTGGCGCCGGACACGAGCTCGATGAGCGCCTCGTCCTGCGCCGGGTACAGCGGCCGCCCGCCGGCCTCGGCCCAGTCGGCGAACGCCTGGTAGACCGCGTCCGGGTCGACGACGCCGTCGACCGCCGCCGGCAGGGCGGCGAGGAGCGGCGGGGTGGTGGTGACGTCGGTCATGCGTCCATCCTCCCAGGTGGGTGGTGACCGGGAGACGGGGCGGCGACGACCGGGAGGCACGGCGCGGGCCCGCCACGCGCCTCCCGTCCGCAGGCACCCACCGCAGGGCGCGAGGCAGCGACGAGCCGCGCCTCCTGCCCGACACTCGCGGACCGGAGCGCGCGCGGCGGCCGCGCCCCGCGCCTCCCGTCCGATACCCTGCCGCGAATGGATGCACGCGCATAGACTCGGGCCGTGCGCGAACTCGGCTTCCTCTCCTTCGTCCCCAACCACGGCGGCACCGCCGGTGCGGCCGCCGCGCTGGAGGACGGCCTGCGCCTGTTCGAGACGGCCGAGTCACTCGGTTACGGCACCGGTTGGGTGCGTGGCCGACACTTCGAGCCGTTCCTGACCAGCCCGATGACGTTCTTCGCGGCGGCCGCCCAGCGCACCAGCACGATCGGCTTCGGGACGGCCGTCCTCGGGATGCGCTACGAGGACCCGATCCGCCTCGCCGAGGACGCCAGCACGGTCGACCTGCTCAGCGGTGGCCGCGTGCAGCTCGGGATCAGCACCGGGATCGCCGGGTACGGGCCGATCCTCGACCCGGTGTTCGGCGGCTCGGAGCGCAGCTTCCGCGACGAGGCCGAGGCCCGGGCTGCGCGGCTGCTCGAGGTCCTGCAGGGCGAGCCGCTCGGCACCGCCGGGAAGGGCTACGAGAGCATCCCGGCCGGCGCGGACCTGGCGCTGCAGCCCCTGTCACCGGGTCTTCGTGACCGCGTCTGGTGGGGCGGTGGCAGCACGGGCACGGCGATCCGCACGGCCGAGAAGGGTCTGCTGCTGCACTGCTCGACGCTCAACACCGAGGACACCGGCGCCCCCTTCGCGCAGGCGCAGGCGGACCAGCTCACCGCGTACCGAGAGCGGTTCGCGGAGCTGCAGGCGGCCGGCGAGCACCCGGGCCGCACGCCGCGGGTCGCGGTGGGCAGGATCGTCGTGCCGCTGCTCGACGACCACGACCGCCGGGTGCACGAGGAGTTCCTGACCGGCTACGCGAGCGGCATGGACGACGAGGGCCGCCCCCGAGCGGCCCGCCCTTCCGCTTCAGCAGGATCGTGTCGGGTGGCGTGGACGAGATCGTCGACGCACTCGCCGCCGACCCGGCCGTGCAGTCGACCGACGAGCTCGTGATCACCCTGCCGGCGAACGGCGACGCCGCGGCGCACGAACGCATCCTGCGGATCGTCGCCGAGGAGGTCGTCCCGCGCCTGGGCTGACCGCGGCTGGGCCGGCCGCGGCTCCGGCTCGCGGCGGGGCAACCGGCCGGGGCTCGAGTCGGGGTGGTGAGGTCCGACGAGCCCCGGGCCGGATGACCATCTCGTCCCTGATCCGCACGGGATGGTGACAACACTCTTTCACTTTTCGAAGGATTTGTCATCATCGTTACACGGACAAGTGACGGACTGTCAGATAATCGTGACAATCCCTGGTCACAAGGCAAAAGGTGCGCCCGCAGACCATTGTCCCCACAACGACGAATGCGCCCCCGCGCGGACGCGGGGACGCATTCTGGACGCACCGGACTCGAAGGGGTTCCACGACCGGATCAGGAGGCCGCTTCGCTCACGCGACGAGCCCTCGGTGGTGCGCGCGCCGACGGTAACCAGCCGACTGGCGCGGGTTCATGCTACTGAATGAACCCGCGCTCGTGCGGAAATCGGCTCACTCCAGTTCGAGGGTCGCCGAGCCGGCGAGGTCGACGACGGACGCGCCGACGTGGAGCTCGAACGTCCCGGGCTCGTAGCGCCAGGCGCCGTCCCAGTGCGCGAACGCCCGGGCCGGGACCTCGATCGACACCTCGGTGGACTCCCCCGCACCGAGCCGGACGGGCGCGAACCCGACGAGCCACCGCACCGGACGGTCGACCGCTGACTGCGCACGCGACGCGTAGACCTGCACGACGTGCTTCCCGGCGCGGTCACCGGTGTTCGCGACGGTCGCGGTGACGATCGCTGCGTCCCCCTCGGTGACTGTGGGCGATGCGGAGACGCCGTCGATCGTCCAGGTGGTGTACCCGAGGCCGTACCCGAAGGGGTAGGCGGGCTCGGTGCCGGCACGCAGCCAGGCGCGGTACCCGACGTGCACGCCCTCGTCGTACGCGACCTTGCCGTCGACCGGCGTGACGTCCTGCACCGGGACGTCGGCGAGGGCGGCCGGCCACGTGGTGGGCAGGCGACCACCGGGCTCCGCCGCGCCGGTCAGCACGTCGGCGAGCGCGTTGCCGTACTCCTGCCCGCCGAACCAGGTCAGGAGCACCGCGGCGACGTCGTCCCGCCACGGCATCTCCACCGGCGAACCGGAGTTCACCACGACGACGGTGTTCGGGTTCACGGCGGCGACGGCACGGACCAGGTCGTCCTGGTGGCCGGGCAGCGCGAGCGACGAGCGGTCGTAGCCCTCGGACTCGACCTTGCTGTTCGTGCCGACGACGACGATCGCCACGTCGGCGTCGCGGGCCGTGGCGACGGCGGCCTCGATGAGCGCTGCGGGGTCGGCGTCGCTCGGCTCGGTGCCGAACTGGTAGGCGAGCACGCCGCCGAGTGCGTCGTCCTGCACGATGTCGTGCTCGATCCGGATCGCGAGCTGCTGCCCGGCCTCGACCGTCACCGGCACGGAGCGCGCGGGCGGGTTGAGGAACGCCGCGCCGAGCTGGTCGCCCTCGACCGGGACCGTCTCGTCGAGCAGGAGTTCGCCGTCGACCCACATGCGGGAGCGACCCGCGGCGCCGATGCCGAGCCGCACGGTGCCCGTCGTCTCGGCGGTGTAGGTCGTGGTGACGTCGAGTCGGTCGGACTCGCGGATCGGGGCATCGCCGCCGAACCAGAACAGCGCGGTGGCACGGCGGTCCTCGACGAACAGCTCCTCGCCGTCCTTGACGAACGCCACCCGGGCACCGGGCTCGCCGGTCGCGGGGTTCGTGATGCTCGACAGCGGGAACTCCGCGATGCCCTCCTGCACGACGGCGCCGATGGCGTAGTCCACCGTCGCGCCCGGGAAGGCCGCCCGGATGCCCTCGATGGGCGTCACGACGTGCTCCGGCACGACCGTCGCCGATCCGCCGCCCTGTGTGCGGGCCTGGTCGGCGTTGTGCCCCAGGAGCGCGATCCGCGACACCGCGGGGGCGTCGAGCGGCAGGATGCCGGTGTTCCGGACGAGGACCGTGCCCTCGGCCTCGGCCTCGCGGACGAACGCGACGCCGTCCTCGACGTGCACGGGCTCCGCCGCGACGGGCTCGAAGCCCTCGAGCGCACCGACGCGGGCGGCCAGGGTCAGGATCCGGCGGACCTTGCGGTCGATCGCCTCCACCGGGACCTCGCCCGACTCGACCGCCTGCAGCAGCGGACCCTCGCTCCACCACGGGTTCGGTCCGGGCATCGCGACGTCCTGCGACGCCTTCGCCGAGTCCACCGAGCGCACACCGGTCCAGTCGGACACGACGATGCCGTCGAAGCCCCACTCCGAGTTGAGCGGGGTCTCCAGCAGGTCGTTCTCCGACGCGGTGACACCGTTGATCGCGTTGTAGGACGACATGATCGCCCAGGCGTGCGCCTCGGTCACGGCCTTCTCGAACGCGAGCAGGTACAGCTCGCGGAGCGCCCGGTCGGACACCTCGGTCGACGCGGTGAAGCGGTCGGTCTCGTAGTCGTTCGCGACGTAGTGCTTCGGGGTCGCGGCGACGCCGTTCTCCTGCACGCCGTCGACGTACGACGCGGCGAGGTCGCCGGTGAGCACCGGGTCCTCGCTGAACGCCTCGAAGTGCCGCCCACCCAGGGGCGACCGGTGCAGGTTGATGGTCGGGCCGAGCACGACGTCGACGCCCTTGCGTCGTGCCTCGACCGCGGCCGCTGCCCCGTAGCGCTTCGCGATCGCCCGGTCCCAGCTCGCCGACAGCGCGGTGGCGGAGGGCAGGTTGAGCGACGGGTCGCGCTCGTCCCAGACCTCGCCGCGGACACCGGACGGGCCGTCGGACATCAGGATGCGGCGGAGACCGATCTTCTCGACCGGCCAGGTCGTCCAGAAGTCACGGCCGGTGAGCAGCTGGACCTTCTCCGCGGTCGTCAGCTGTCCGAGGAGCGCGTCGATGCGCTCGGCCAGCGGCGACGCGGCGGTCGGCCGGGAGGCGCGGGTGGTGTCGTCCACGGTGGTCACGATGGTCGGTCCCTTCGTTGTGCGACGGGCGCCGGGGCATGACCTCCGCGCGCCTTCGTCGGCGGCTGTCGTCAGCGTAGCAGGCAAAACCTATCAGGAGTAGGTTTCTCGCGCCCGGAACGGGCGGTACGCTCGCGCCATGGCACGACGGGGTTCGTACGCGAAGGGCATCGCGAAGCGCGAGGAGATCCTCACGGTCGCGCTCGACCTCGTCGCCCAGCAGGGGTTCCGACGCACGAGCATCAAGGACATCGCCGACGCGGTCGGGCTCACCCAGGCCGGGCTGCTGCACTACTTCGACTCGAAGGACGACCTCTGGGTGGAGATCCTCCGCCGTCGCGACGAGGTCGACCTGGCGCACGACTGGGGCACCGCCGCCGAGGACCCCGGTGCGTTCCTCGCGGCGATCGTCCGGCACAACACCGAGGTCCCCGGACTCGTGCAGATGTTCGTGAACCTGTCCGCCGCCGCCGCGACCGACGCCGGACACCCCGCGCACGAGTACTTCCGCGAACGCTACGAGCGCAGCCGCGACGACTTCACCCGGGACTTCCGGGCCATGCAGCAGGACGGTCGGCTCCGCACCGACGTGGACGTCGAGCAGCTGGCGAGCGTGCTGCTGGCGATCTCGGACGGCATGCAGATCCAGTGGCTCTACGACCCGTCACGGGACATGGCCGAGCACGTCGAGCTCGTCGCCCGGCTGGCCGTCGCACAGTCGGTCACGACCGCCTCCGCCTGAGCGCCGACCCGCCCTGACCCGGCGCATCGGGCTGCGCCGCCCGGACAGGTACCACCAGTGCCTGGTCCCGACGCGGGCGCGCACGGCAGGATGGGAGCCGGCCGACCAGGCCGTCCGACGACGATGTGGAGTGACGCGATGACGCGTGTTGTGGTGACCGGAGGCAGCGGCAAGCTCGGACGGGCGGTCGTCCGCGACCTCGACGAGCACGGGTACGACGTCGTCCTGCTCGACCGGGTGCCCTCACCCGACAAGCCCGAGCGGGTGCCGTTCGTCCGCGTCGACCTGAGCGACTACGGCCAGGTCCTCGGCGCACTGACCGGCATCGACGACCGCTACGACCGCGTCGACGCCGTCGTGCACCTCGCCGCCGTCCCTGCACCGGGCCAGGTGCCCGACGTGGCGCTCATCACGAACAACGTCACCGCGTCGATCAACGTCTTCCACGCCGCCCGGGTCGCACGCATCAAGAACGTCGTGTGGGCGTCGAGCGAGACCCTGCTCGGCATCCCGATGGGTGAGCACCACCCGCCGTACCTGCCCGTCGACGAGGAGTTCGCGGTCCGCCCGCAGTCGTCGTACTCGCTCGGCAAGGCCGTCGAGGAGGAGATGGCCCGCCACTTCACCCGGTGGGACCCGGAGCTGAAGATGATCGGGCTGCGGTTCTCGAACGTGATGGACGAGACCGACTACCCGTCCTTCCCGTGGGACGCCTCGCCGGAGGCCAAGACGTTCAACCTGTGGTCGTACATCGACTCCCGCGACGGGGCGCAGGCGGTGCGGAAGTCGCTCGAGGCCGAGCTCACCGGGTTCGAGGCGTTCGTGATCGCGAGCCCCGACACCGTGATGGACACCCCGACGATCGAGCTCGTCGAGCGCTTCGTGCCGGACATCGAGCGCCGTACGGACATCGACGGGACGAGCTCGCTGCTGTCGAGCGAGAAGGCCCGCGAGCTCCTCGGCTACGCCCCCGAGCACACCTGGCGCGACCACCGCTCCCGCTGACCGGACGCCAGGCGCGGGGCGCGCTCAGGACGTCGGTGCGAGCAGCAGGCCGTCCAGCACCAGGTCGCGCACGCGCGGCAGCAGGTCTGCCGTGAGCGCGTCCTCGTCGACGCCGGTGATCTGCGCGAGGGCGCCGACGATCGCCGCGACCGACAGGTCCCCGTCACAGGCACCCACGAACGCGGCGAGCGCCGTGTCCGCGTCCACCCGCCGGCCGAAGCCGCCGCCCTGCACGAGCGTGATCACCGTCGGGTCGTCGTTCCCGGGCCAGTAGTGCCGTTCCTCGGTGACGTCCCCGGCGACCCGCAGGTGTGCGGCCGCGAGGGCCCGGTCGTCGCTCGCCGCGAGCCACTCGGCAGCGTCGAGCACCCGGGCGACCGTCGCGCCGAGCCCCACGGGGTTGGAGCCGAGCGCCTCGGGGACGCGCTCGGTGCGGCGGAGGCGAGCCGTGCCTCCCGGCCGGTCGGCGTCCGTCGCCGACGCACGCCGGACGACCACGTACCCGAAGCCGACCCCCGTGACCCGGCGGGTGGCGAAGTCGTCGAGCCAGGCGTCCACGAGCCGGTCGAACGCTTCCGTGCCGGGCTTCGTGCCGCCGTCCCGGATCCAGGTCTCGGCGTAGGCGGGCGGGTCCTCGCGCTCCCGTTCGACGACCCACAGGTCGAGGTCCTCGGCGTCGGCGAACCACGAGCGCACCCGGTCGAGCCCGTCCACGCCCCAGCGGTACTCCCAGTTGCCGAGCAGCTGCGCGGTCCCGCCGGGCTCCAGGTGGTCGGCGAGCCCGCGGAGCACGGTCTCGACGAGCGCGTCGCCGACCATCCCGCCGTCGCGGTACTCGTAGGACGGCACGTCGTCGCGTCGCGGGGTGATGACGAACGGCGGGTTCGACACGATGCGGTCGAAGCGCTCTCCCGCCACCGGCTCGTACAGCGAGCCCAGCCGGAACTCGATGCCGTCGATGCCGTTCAGCGCGGCGTTGAACCGGGCGATGTCGAGCGCGCGGCGCGAGATGTCCGTGGCGACGACCTGCTCGGCGAAGCGCCGCGCGTGCATGGCCTGGATCCCGCAACCGGTCCCGAGGTCGAGCACCCGTCGGACCGGCACCGGGACCTGCAGCCCGGAGAGCGTGGTGGTCGCACCGCCGATGCCGAGCACGTGTTCCTCGCCCAGGGCGGTGCCGAGCGCGAGCTCGCCGAGGTCCGAGACGATCCACCAGCTGCCGGCGCCCTGGTCGTCGACGAAGGCGTAGGGCCGCAGGTCGACGGTCGGGTGCACCCGTCGGTGCTCGGTGTCCGGCAGCCCGGAGTCGTCGATCTCGTCGTGGCCCGAACCGTCGTCGCTGCGCAGGAGCCCCGCGGCCAGGACCCGGTCGAGTCCGGCCGTCGGGAACGCCCGCTCGGCATCGGCGCGGTCGACCGGCAGGCCGAGCACGAACAGCGTCGCGAGGGTGGTCAGCGGCGTCGTCTCACGCGCGGCGAGTGCCCGCAGCGCGGCGACCCGTGAGCCTCGGTGCAGCGATGCGGCGGCCTCACTGCCCCAGAGCGCGTCGATGCGCTCGACGGTGAAGCCCGCGGCGTCGAGGTCCGCGGCGAGCGCCGTCGTCACGGCGGGGTCGGTCGTGATGGTCGGCAGTTCGTGGGCCGCTGCTGCCCGTGCCCGCTGGGTCACGCGGGGACCTCCGTGCGCATGACGGACGCGGGGACCTGCCACGCGGCCACCAGGTCGAGCAGTCCGGGGAAGCGCTGCTGCACGTCCTCGACCCGGACCCGGCTCGACCGCGTCAGGCCCTCCTGGTGCTGCTCGAGCAGGCCTGCCTCGCGCAGCACACGGAAGTGGTGCGTCAGCGTCGACTTCGGCCGGTCGACCCCGACCCACCCGCAGCTGCGCACCCCGCCGGCGGCGTCGACCAGGTAGCGGTGCAGGATCGTGAGCCGGATCGGGTCGCTCAGCGCGTCGAGCACGACCGGCAGGTCCATCTCGGCGACGGTCGGCTGCGGCAGGCGTTCTGGCGTGACGGCGGAGTCCACGGGCGCGACGGGCATGCGACGACGGTAGCACCGCCGACCGGACAGTACGACTTGCGTCGTACTGGCACCTGCTGTACGAATGTGCTCGTACAGCAGTCGATCCGGCGGGAAGGTGTCACCATGCAGACAGCACGCGGAGTCGCGGGGTTCTGGATCCTCGCCGCCATGCTCTTCGTGGCGATGGCGTCGTCCTCGGTCCCCTCGCCGATCTACCCCGTCTACGCCGCCGAGTGGGACCTCACGCCGCTCATGCTCACCGGGGTGTTCGCGATCTACGTCGCCGGACTCCTCGTCACGATGCTCGTCGCCGGGCGGCTCTCCGACCACGTCGGCCGGAAGCCCGTGCTCGTCGCCGGCGGCCTGCTGCTCGTCGTCTCGCTCGTGCTGTTCACCGGGGCGGACGGCTTCGGGGCGCTCGTGCTCGACCGCATCGTGCAGGGCGTCGCCGTCGGGCTGCTCATCGGTGCCCTCGGCGCGGCCCTCATCGACAACTCGCTCGACCGCTTCCCCTCGCTCGCCGGCGTGCTGAACGGCGCCGTCCCACCCTTCGCCCTGGCGACCGGCGCGGTGTCGAGCGGCGCCCTCGTCGAGTGGGGCCCGGCACCGGAGCAGCTCGTCTACGTGCTGTTCGGCGCGCTCCTGCTGCTCCTCGTCGCCGCCCTGGTCGTCGTGCCCGAGCGGGTCACCCGCCGACCGGGTGCGCTCCGCTCCCTCCGCCCGACGGTGTCCGTCCCCCGGGCCTCGCGAGCGCTGTTCCGCGGCGTCGCCGGTGCGCTGGTCGCCAGCTGGGCACTGGGCGGGCTGTTCCTGTCGCTCGTGCCGTCGGCGCTCGGTGCGGTCTTCGGCATCCACGACCACTTCGCGGCCGGAGCCCTGATCGCCGTCGTCACCGGTGTCGGCGGGCTCACGGGGCTCGCGATCCAGCGCTTCGACACGCGTCGGAGCCTGTTCCTCGGCCTCGTCGCGCTCATCGTCGGCCCGGTCGTCACCGTGTCCTTCGTGTTCGCGCACTCGCTGCCCGGGCTCGTCGTCGGCAGCGCGATCGCGGGCGTCGGCTTCGGTGCGGGGTTCCAGGCGCCGCTGCGGATGCTCCTCGCGACCGCCGCCCCCACGCACCGCGCCGGGCTGCTGTCGTCGGTCTACATCGTCAGCTACCTGGCGTTCGGGGTGCCGGCCGTCGTGGCCGGTCTGGTCGAGCCGGCGTTCGGCTTCGTACCGGTGCTCGCCGGGTACGGCGCCTTCATCGTCCTCGCAGCGACGACCGCGCTCGTGCTGCAGGTCACCTCCCGCAGCGCGGCCGGTGTCGAGGAGCGCGCCGCCGAGACCGTCGAGCGCACGGCGACGGGCGCCGTCCGGACCGTCGCCGAGTAGCCACGGCCCGACCGACGCGGTCGGCGGTCAGTGCCCCGGTCGCGCCCGGTTCGGCCGCTGCGCCCGCACCCCGGTGCTGCGGTGTGCATCGGCGTGGGCCGCGTCGACGTCGGCCTTGCCCCGGTCCGCAGCCTTCCGCAGCCACTGCGGCCCGTGCGCCTTCGCCCAGTCCCAGAAGCGGTGCAGCTGCGCACGCAACCACGTGATGATGCGGTGGAAGAAGTGGAACTCGCTGGCCAGGATCGTCAGGCCGATGAACACCACGAGCCAGCCGGGGCCGGGCAGTGGCACGAGGATCAGCCCGATCACCACGACGAGCCCCCCGACGATCCCGACGAGCACCTTGTAGAACAGGTGCACACCGGGCCGCGCGTGGATCCACGCCCGCACTCGACGGAACCACCGGAAGCGGCGGTGACGGTCGTCGGCGTCGGTCTCGGGAGCCGTGGTGTCGGCACGCACGACCGCGTCGGGTCGCTCGTGGGTGTCGTCCATGGCGGCAACCTAGGGCGCGCGGCTGGGAAACGGCGGCGCAACCGGTCCACGCGACGTGGGTGGCGGGGCGGGGGTGCACCGCGCCTCCCGGCCGCCGTTCCGTCGAGACGCCGCGGTCTCACCGAGGCGGCCGCAGATGCCACGCCGCCCCACGCGCTGCGCGGCGTGCCGTGCAGACGGGCCCGTCTCGGTCCGGCCGCGAGACCGTCAGCAGCACGGCCCACCGGTCTGGAGGCGCGTCACGCGTGTGCGACGCACGTCGCGGCCCACGGGACCGCGTCCAGACGGGCCGCCGGGATCGGTTCGCCGCCGACGCCGCACCGCCCGTAGGTGCCGGCGTCGAGCCGCGCGAGCGCGGCGTCGACCAGGCGGATCCGGTTCCGTGCGTCGTCGCGCACCGCACCGAGCGAGCCGCGTTCCCAGGCGAGGGTCGCCCCCTCGGGGTCGTGCTCGTCGTCCGAGTTGGCGTCCTGCCGTGCGTCGCTGACGTCCCGCATGCTGCGCTCGACGTCGGCGAGCAGCCGCTCGTTGCGCCGCCGTTCGTCCGTCAGCGCCGTGCGTGGGTCGTCCATGCCGACGACCGTAGTCCGGTCGGAATGCGGCAGCAGCAGCATGCGTTCGCATCGGCATGACGAAGATCGGGTTCCTGTCCTTCGGGCACTGGCGCGACGTGCCGGGCTCGCGTGTGCGCAGCGGCCGCGAGGCCCTCGTGCAGGCGATCGACCTCGCCGTCGCTGCCGAGGAGTCGGGTGTCGACGGCGCGTACTTCCGTGTGCACCACTTCGCCCCGCAGCAGGCGGCACCGTTCCCGCTGCTCTCGGCGATCGCCGCCCGGACCAGCCGCATCGAGATCGGCACCGGCGTGATCGACATGCGCTACGAGAACCCGCTCTACATGGCCGAGGAGGCCGCGGCCACCGACCTCATCTCGGGCGGCCGACTGCAGCTCGGCGTCTCGCGGGGGTCACCCGAGACCGCCCTCGCCGGGTACCAGCAGTTCGGCTACGTCCCCGAGGCGCACGACACCAACGGCGGCGACATGGCACGCTCGCACACCGACGTGTTCCGTCGCGCGATCGCCGGGGAGCCGATGGCACACGCGAACCCGCAGATGACCGGGTCCGCCGGCTCGCTGGCGGTGTCCCCGCTGTCGGCCACGCTGCCCGACCGGATCTGGTGGGGCGCCGGCACCCGCGCGACCGCCGAGTGGACGGCCGAGCAGGGGATGAACCTCATGTCCTCGACCCTGCTCACCGAGGACACCGGCGTGCCCTTCGACCAGCTGCAGGCCGAGCAGATCGAGCGCTTCCGGACCACCTGGGCCGAGATGGGCTGGGAGCGGGCACCGCGCGTCTCGGTGTCGCGCAGCATCATCCCGATCACCGACGACGAGTCGCGGCACTACTTCGGGGTGCGGGCGCAGGTCGAGGGGCAGGACCAGGTCGGGCACCTGGACGGCGGCCTCGCCCGGTTCGGCCGCTCGTACATCGGGGAGCCGGAGCAGCTCGTGGCCGAGCTCGCCGCCGACGCCGCGGTCCGGGCCGCCGACACCGTGCTCGTCACGGTGCCGAACCAGCTCGGGGTCGACTTCAACGCCCGGCTGCTCGCGGCGACGAAGGCCGTCATGGACGAGGTCGACGCGGCGGCCGTCCCTGCGTAGGGCTCCCCGCTCAGGGCTCCCCGCTCAGGCCTCGGCGGGCGCCTCCGGCCAGAGCAGCCGGAAGCGCTCGCACAGCACCGGCATGTCCGGCTCGTACCCGCGCGGGTTCTCGGAGTGCTCGCGCCAGTAGCGCTCGTGCACCGCGCGCCAGTGCGCGAGGGTGCGGTCGCCCTCGCCCTCGGCGCGGGCGTGCTCCTCGCCGACCTGGTCGAACGGCACGACCCGCAGGTCCGTCGTCTCGATGACGGCGCGGGGTTCGCCCCGACCGTCGAGGATGACGCTGAGCTCGCCGACCTCGGGCAGCGGGTCGCCCGTCGCCTCGTAGTCCCACATCGACGACGCCGTGCCGTCCTTGATCCCGCGGAGCACCAGGTCGAGCAGACCGTCGGCGTGGTCCGGCGTGGCGCCGAACGCCCACGCCTCCGGCACGGCCTCGGGGAGCTCCGGTGCCTCGTCACGGCGGGCGGACCAGAAGGCGGACAGGGTATGGGCGTCGGCGGTGATCACCCGCCCGACCGTAGCGCACCGACTGGTCCCCCTTGTTGCCGACACCCGCTGTGGGACTGTGGGCGTACCTCCCGGCTGCGTAGCGTCGAGGTGCACCATCCACCGCACCCTCGAGGAGCACCCCGTGACGCTGCCGGCCGCAGGCTGGTTCCCGGACCCCCAGGACGCCCACCGCCTGCGGTGGTGGGACGGTCACGCGTGGGGCGGGGCGACGCGGGTGCTCCCGGCCCGGCAGGAACCCGTCGCACCGATCGTCGTCGCACCGGCCGGACCGTCGTTCTCGGTCGAGGGCGGAGCGGTCCGGACCGGCTCGTGGGCCTCCGGCGGCTCCGTGCAGCGGGTCGGGGCGGCGGCGCTCGTGGCGGTCCTGCTCGCGGTCGTGTCGGTCGTGTGGAACCCGGTCGGGGCAGCGAGCACGCTGGCCGTCGTCGCGGGGGTCGTCGCGATCGTCCGTCCCGGCGCGACCGGCGGCTGGCGCGTGCTGTGGCGGAGCGCTGCGGCGAGCGCCCTCGTGGTCGCCGTCGCCACGGGGGCGGTGGCTGCGTCCGCGCAGTTCCACCTGCTCTGAGGACGACCTCCGGTCGCTACCGCCGCGCCCGCGGCCCTCGGTGCTCGGCGCTCCCCGCACAGCCGAAAGCACGTCGCGCCACGCTTCTCCACGGCGCAACGTGCTTCCGGTCGTGTCTGAGCACGTCGCGCCGCACGTCGCCCCGGCCCACCGACTCCGGTCGCTACCGCCGCGCCCGCGGGTGCGCCGTCTGGTACACGTCGCGCAGCATGTCGGCCGTGACGAGCGTGTAGATCTGCGTCGTCGCGACGCTCGCGTGCCCGAGCAGCTCCTGCACGACGCGGACGTCGGCGCCGCCCTCGAGCAGGTGCGTCGCGAACGAGTGCCGGAACGTGTGCGGTGACACGTGCGCCGACAGCCCCGCCCGTTCCGCCGCCGCCTGGATCACGAGCCACGCGCTCTGCCGCGACAACTGAGCGCCGCGTGCTCCGAGGAAGAGCGCCGGGGTCGACGGACCCCGGGCCGCGAAGACCGGCCGCGCGCGCACGAGGTAGGCGTCGACCGCGGCCCGGGCGAAGCTGCCGAGCGGCACGATGCGCTGCTTGTTCCCCTTGCCGGTGACCTTCACGACCGCCAGCCCGTCGCCCTCGTCGTCCTCGGGGTCGGACAGCGTCGCGACGTCGTCCACGGACAGCCCCACCGCCTCGGAGATGCGCGCGCCCGTGGCGTAGAGCAGCTCCAGCAGTGCCCGGTCCCGGAGCTGCACCGGGTCGTCGTCCACCGCGCCCGCGGCGCCGAGCAGCCGCTCCATGTCGTCCACCGAGATCGCCTTCGGCAGGCGCGACGGTGCCTTCGGCGGGCGGACGGCCGTGCCCGGGTCGAGCGGGACCCAGCCCTCGGCGGCGGCGAACGCGGTGAAGGAGCGCACCGAGCTGAGCATCCGCGCCACCGACCGGGGCGCGAGCGGCTGCTCCGGCCGCGAGGTCAGGTGTGCGACGAACCCGGCGACGTCCGCACGGGTCAGCCGCGCGACGTCCGTCAGGGCCTCCGCTCCCCCGGCCCGGTCCGCGCCCGCGGAGTCGACCGCCCGCGTCGAGGCGAGCCACTCCGCGAAGACCGCCAGGTCCCGCCGGTAGGCCGCGACCGTGTGCTGCGACAGCCCTCGCTCGACGGCGACGTGCCGCAGGTACGTGTCGGTGGCACGATCGAGCGGGGTCACCCCTCGACGCTAGCCCCGCGCGGTGGTCATGCCGTCGCGCCGCGCTCGGTCGCACCCCGCTCGATCGCGTCGACCGCCAGGGTCGCCACGACGAGCGCGGAGTTCTGCAGCCGACCGGCCAGGATGCCCTCGACCAGCTCGGCGCGCGGCACCCACCGCGTCACGATGTCGGCTTCCTCCGCCTCGCGCTCGAACGCGGACGCCGTCGCACGGACCCCACGGGCGCGGTAGACCTGGATGAACTCGTCGCTGCCACCGGACGAGGTGTTGTACCGGACCAGGGGCTCCCAGTGGTCCGCCTCGAGGTCCGCCTCTTCGCCGAGCTCCCGCTGCGCGGCGGTCAGGTGGTCCTCGCCCTCGTGGTCGAGGAGTCCGGCCGGCAGCTCCCAGTCGCGCAGCTGCACCGGGTGCCGGTACTGCTGGATGACGAGCACACGGCCGTCGTCGTCCTCCGCGAAGACGGCCACGGCGCCGGTGTGGTCGATGTACTCGCGGACCATGTCGTGCCCGTCGTAGTCGACGTGGTCGCGGCGCACGTCCCAGACCGCGCCCTCGTACACGACGGTGGACTCGGTGACCTCGTACGAGGCGTGTTCGTCGGCGATCGGTGCGGCAGCGGTGGGGTCGTCAGCGGTGGTCACCGAGCCATCCTGGCACGCGGCCCCGACGAGCGGCCCCTCAGGCCGCGTCCGTTCCGCGGAAGCGACAGTCCGCCGCCGACGGTTCCGCGCACACTGTCGCTCCCGCGGTACGGATCAGAACCGCACGCGCCCCGCAACGGACGGGAGGCGCGGTGCCAGCCGGCACCGCGCCCGTCAGTCGTCCGGTCGCGTCAGGCGACGACCTCCGCCGACTCCTCGGCCGGGTCGAAGAGGCTGGACGCCTCGTGCCGCGCGATCGCCGCGTCGACCAGCCCGGCGAACAGCGGGTGGGCCTTCGTCGGCCGCGAGCGCAGCTCCGGGTGCGCCTGCGTGGCGATGTAGAACGGGTGCACGTCGCGCGGCAGCTCGACGTACTCGACCAGGGTGCCGTCGGGCGAGGTGCCCGAGAACACCAGGCCGGCGTCCGCGATCTGCTGACGGTAGGCGTTGTTCACCTCGTAGCGGTGGCGGTGGCGCTCGGAGGCCTCCGGCGCACCGTACAGCGACGCGGCGAGCGACCCGTCGGCGAACTTCGCGGGGTAGAGGCCGAGGCGCATCGTGCCGCCCATGTCCCCACCGGCGATGATGTCGACCTGCTCGGCCATGGTCGCGATGACCGGCGTCGAGGTCTCCGGGTCGAACTCGGTGCTCGACGCGTCGGTCAGGCCGGCCTCGTGCCGGGCGTACTCGATGACCATGCACTGCAGGCCGAGGCACAGGCCGAGCGTGGGGATGCCCTGCTCGCGAGCGAAGCGGAGCGCACCGAGCTTGCCCTCGATGCCGCGCACGCCGAAGCCGCCGGGGACGCAGATGCCGTCGACGTCGCCGAGCTGCTTCGCGGCGCCCTCGGGTGTCGTGCAGTCGTCGGACACGACCCACTTCAGCGTGACCTTGGCGTTGTGGGCGAAACCGCCCGCGCGCAGGGCCTCGGTGACGGACAGGTACGCGTCCGGCAGGTCGATGTACTTGCCGACCAGGGCGATCGTGACGTGCTTCTTCGGCTCGTGCACCGCGTCGAGGACCGGGTTCCAGGCCGACCAGTCGACGTCGTGCGCGTCGAGCTTCAGCGCGTCGATGATGACCTGGTCGAGGCCCTGGTCGTGCAGCAGCGTCGGGAGGTCGTAGATCGACGGCACGTCCACCGCGTTCACCACCGCGTCCTCGTCGACGTCGCACATCAGGGCGATCTTGCGCTTGTTCGCGTCCGACACCGGGCGGTCCGAGCGGAGCACGAGGGCGTCCGGCTGGATGCCGATGGACCGGAGCGCGGCGACCGAGTGCTGCGTCGGCTTGGTCTTCTGCTCGCCCGAGGCGCTCATGAACGGCACGAGCGACACGTGCACGAAGAACACGTTGTTGCGGCCGAGCTCGTGCCGGACCTGGCGTGCGGACTCGATGAAGGGCTGGGACTCGATGTCACCGACCGTGCCGCCGACCTCGGTGATGATGACGTCGGGCTGCGGGTCGTTCTCGGCCTGCTCGCGCATCCGCCGCTTGATCTCGTCGGTGATGTGCGGGATGACCTGGACCGTGTCGCCGAGGTACTCGCCGCGACGCTCCTTGGCGATGACGCTCGAGTAGACCTGGCCGGTCGTGACGTTCGCGGCCTGCGACAGGTCGATGTCGAGGAAGCGCTCGTAGTGCCCGATGTCGAGGTCCGTCTCGGCGCCGTCGTCGGTCACGAAGACCTCGCCGTGCTGGAACGGGTTCATGGTGCCCGGGTCCACGTTGAGGTACGGGTCGAGCTTCTGCATGACGACCTTGAGGCCGCGTGCCGTGAGCAGGTTGCCGAGGCTGGCCGCCGTCAGGCCCTTGCCGAGGGACGAGACGACCCCGCCGGTCACGAAGATCTGCTTCGTGACCTTCGGGGTCGAGGTCGAAGAATTGGTTCCGCCGCTGAGAGTGTCCGCCACGGGGTTCCATCGTACGTCAGAACTGCCGGGAGGCGCGACCTGCGTTCGCCGCGGGCGTTGCGCACGACGGTGGTCGCTCCCACCGAGACGCCCCGGCCCGCGCGAGACGCCGCGGGTTCCGGCGGCGTCTCGCGGAGCGCGCGGCGTCTCGGGCTGACGCCGGTGTCTCGCGCTGACCACGGGGCGGGCGCGAGCCGAAGGGCGGGGGTGCGGTGCGCCTCCAGGTCGAGCGGTCGGCTAGGCGCGCTGGCCGGCGACGTCGAGGAGCTCGCGCGCGTGCTCGATGCCGCTCGCGCTGTCCCCCAGGCCGGAGAGCAGACGAGCCATCTCCTGCAGTCGTTCCTCGCCCTCGAGCCGCCGGACGCTCGACGAGGTCACGGCGCCACTGGCGTCCTTGACCACGTTGAGGTGGTTGTTCGCGAACGCGGCGACCTGTGCGAGGTGCGTGACGACGACGACCTGCGTGCGCTCGGCGAGCTTCGCGAGCCGCCGACCGATCTCGATCGCCGCGGCACCGCCGACACCGGCGTCCACCTCGTCGAAGACGAAGGTCGGCACGGTCGTGCTGCCGGCCATGACGACCTCGATCGCGAGCATGACGCGGGACAGCTCGCCGCCGGACGCGCCCTTGCCGATCGGGCGCGGGTCGGTACCGGAGTGCGGCTGGAGCAGGATGGCCACCTGGTCGCGGCCGTGCCGGCGGTACTCGCCGCCGTCGGTGACCTCGACGACGAGCGTCGCTCCGGCCATCGCCAGCGTCCGCAGCTCCGCGGTGACCCGCTTCGCCAGGTCGCCGGCCGCCTTCGTCCGGGCCGCCGTGAGCGTGGCGGCCGTCTGCTCGAGGGCCTGCTCGTCCTGTTCGACGGCCTGCTGCAGCGCCACGATGCGGTCGTCGTCGCCGTCGAGCTCGAGGAGCCGATCGCTCGCCCGCTGGCCGTACGCGATGACGTCGTCGACGGTCTCGCCGTACTTGCGGGTCAGGTTCGCCAGGAGCGCCCGGCGCTCGTTGACGAGCTCGAGGTCGTGGCCGGCGTCCGGCTCCAACGAGTCGAGGTAGCTGGACAGCCCGGCGGAGGCGTCCGACGCCTGGATCCCGAGTTCGGTCAGTTGCTCGAGCACGGGCTGCAGGGCCGGGTCCGAGCCGGCGACGCGCTCGACGGCGCGGCGCGCTGCCTCGACCAGGCCGACCACGTCGGCGACGCCGTCGAGCGACTCGCTCGACAGGGCCTCGTGGGCGGTGCCGGCCGCCAGGCGGAGCTCCTCGAGGTTGCCGAGGCGTTCGGCGCGCTCCGCGAGCTCGACGTCCTCGCCGGGTTGCGGGTCGACCGACTCGATCTCGTCCGACGCAGCACGGATCCGATCGGCCTCGGCGACGCGGTCGTCGCGGTCGCGCACGAGCGCCTCCAGCTCGCCGGCGTGGGCCTGCCAGGTGTCGTAGGCGGCGACGTAGGCATCCAGCGCACGCTGGACGGTCCGGCCACCGAAGCCGTCGAGGGCTGCGCGCTGGGCCGACGCCGACGTCAGGCGGATCTGGTCCGACTGTCCGTGCACCGTCACCAGCTGGTCGGCGAGTTCACCGAGTACCGCGACCGGGGCGCTGCGTCCGCCGACGGTCGCACGGCTACGGCCCTCGGCGGAGACCGTGCGGGTGAGGATGAGCTCGCCGTCCTCGACCGTGCCGCCGGCGTCCTCGACACGCTCCGCGACGGCGGCGTGGTCCGGCACGTGCCAGCGTCCCTCGACCACCGCGCTCGAGGCACCGCGGCGCACCGAGCCGGCGTCCGCGCGCGCACCGAGCAGGAGCCCGAGCGCCGTCACGATCATGGTCTTGCCCGCACCGGTCTCCCCGGTGACGACGGTGAAGCCGGGCCCGAGCTCGAGCGTGGTCTCGCCGATGACGCCGAGGTCGGAGATGACGATCTCCTCGATCATGCGTCGTCCTCGGTCGCCGGGCCGCGCCACCCGGCGACGGGCAGCTGGAACTTCGCGACCAGCCGGTCGGTGAACGGTGCGTCCTTCAGCCGTGCGACCCGGACCGGGTCGGGTGAACGACGGACCTCGACCCGGGCGCCCGGCGGCAGGTCGTGCGTGCGACGTCCGTCACACCAGAGGACCCCGACGCCGCTCGTCCGCCGCAGGACTTCGATCGCCAGCGTGCAGTCGGGACCGACGACGATCGGTCGGGCGAACAGGGCGTGCGCGCTGAGCGGCACCATCAGCAGGGCGTCGACGTCCGGCCAGACGATCGGGCCGCCGCCCGAGAACGAGTAGGCGGTGGACCCCGTCGGGGTCGCGACGACGACGCCGTCGCAGCCGAAGGACGACAGCGGACGACCGTCGACCTCGGTCACGACCTCGAGCATGCGCTCACGCGAGGCCTTCTCGATCGTCGCCTCGTTCAACGCCCACGACGAGTAGACGACCTCGTGCCCGACGACCACGTCGACCTGCAGCGTCACGCGCTCCTCGACCTTGTAGTCGCCGGTCAGGGCGCGTTCGACCGTGGCGCGCAGCCCGTCGCGCTCGCTCTCGGCGAGGAACCCGACGTGCCCCAGGTTCACGCCGACGATCGGCGCACCCGTCCCGCGCGCCAACTCGGCCGCCCGGAGGATCGTGCCGTCGCCGCCGAGGACGATGACGATCTCGAGCTGGTCGGCCTGCACGTCGACACCCAGGATGTCGACCTGGCCGACCGAGGCCTCGGCCCGCCGGACGTCGGCGTACTCGTCGAACGGCATCACCGGGGTGAGCCCCGCGGCGTGGAGCAGGTCGCAGACCTCGACGGCGGCGTCGATGGAGTCCTGTCGGCCCGTGTGGGAGACGAGCAGGATGTGCCGGTCGTCGTCGCTCATGCAGCCCCTTCGGTGAGTTCGGTGGCCCGATCGATCCACGCTGTCGGGTTCCCCCATCCTGCCGGATCACCCCCGACACGACGCTGGAAGTGCGCGAGGTACTCGCGGTTGCCGTGCGTGCCTACGATCGGCGACGCGGCGAGTCCGACCGTTCCGAGGCCGGCGTCCCACGCCGACCAGAGCACGTTCATCAGCGCGTCGTTCCGCAGCCCGGGATCGCGCACGATGCCCTCGCGCACACCGCCGCGGCCGACCTCGAACTGCGGCTTCACGAGCAGCACGAACTCGTCGGCGGGCACGGCCTCGGCCAGCACGGGCAGCACGATGCGCAGGGAGATGAAGGACAGGTCGCCGACCACCAGGGTCGTGCGGGGTGCCTCGTGGTCGAGTGCCGCGTAGTCGTCGGCGGTGAGGTCGCGGGCGTTGCAGCCCTCGACCACACGGACGCGTTCGTCGATCGCGATCACCGGGTCGAGCTGGCCGTGCCCGACGTCGAGGGCGACCACGCGGGCAGCGCCGTGGTGGAGCAGCACCTGGGTGAACCCGCCGGTGCTGGCCCCCACGTCGAGCACCACGCGCCCGCCCGGGTCGACGCCGAAGACCTCGAGCGCGCGGACGAGCTTCCGCGCCGCACGGGACACCCACTCGTCCTCGGTGTCCACGACGAGTTCGGCGTCCGGGGCGACCGGCGCCGAGGGCTTCACGACGGCCGACCCGTCGACGGTCACCCGCCCGGCCTGGACCAGTTTCGCCGCCGCGGTCCGTGAGCGCACGAGTCCGCGGGTGGCGAGCAGTGCGTCCAGCCGGACCGGTCGGCGGTCGTCGTGCTCAGGCACCCGTACCGCCGTCGCCTCGTCCGCTCCCCCCACACCTGCGCGGCGGCGGATGCGGGGCCGGAGCTGTGCCCCTGCGGTGGCTGACCGCTCTCGAGCCGGGTGCGCAGGTCGTCGTGCAGGGTGGCGAAGGCGTCGGCGCGCTCGGGCAGGGGCAGGGCCTCGGCAGCGGCGGTGCGAGCTGCGAAGTCGTCGGGTTGCTGCGGTTGCTCGGGCTGCTGGTGCTCGCTCTGGCGCTGCTGCTCGCTCTGTCGGTGCTCGCTCTGGCGCTGCTGGTCGCTCTGTCGGTGCTCGCTCTGGCGCTGCTGCTCGGGCTGCGGGTCGTGCACGTCGGTCACGCTACTCGCCGCCGTACAGCTTCGGGTCGACGTCGAGGCCGTAGATCGCCAGCCCCGACTCCCAGATGAGCGCCGCGCCCGCACGGAGCAGGTCGATCGGGGTGCCGGCGTCGAGCACCCGCACGACGTGCCCGTGCATCGCGACGGTGGCGTCACCGACGGTGACGTACCGGGTGCCGTCCGGGTCCTGCCGCCGCACCGTCACCGGGTAGGGCGCGGACAGCCCGCGCAGGTCCTGCAGCACGTAGGTCGGACGCGAGCGCTGGTCGGCCGCGAGCACCTGCTTCGCCTGGTCGATGCCCGTCAGCACGAGCACGCTGGGGATGCCCGCGTCGTTCGCGCCCTTGATGTCCGTGTCGAGACGGTCGCCGATGAACAGCGGGTGCTCACCGCCGAACCGGGCGATCGCGGCGTCGAAGATCGGCCGTTCCGGCTTGCCCGCGACGACCGGCATCCGACCGACGGCCTGGTGCACGGCGGACACGAGCGTGCCGTTGCCGGGCGCGATGCCCCGCTCGACCGGGATCGACCAGTCCATGTTCGTCGCGACCCACGGCACCTGCGGGTCGGCGAGGGCGAACGACGCCTCGGCGAGGTGCGTCCACCCGAGGTCCGGTGAGAACCCCTGGATGACCGCTGCCGGCGCGTCGTCGGCGCTCGTCGTCACGGTGAAGCCCGCCTGCTCGACGATGCTCGTCAGCCCGACACCGCCCGTCACCAGCACGGTGGACCCGGCCGGCACGAGCGTCTCGAGCAGTCGGACACCCGCCTGCGACGAGGTCACGACGTCGTCGGCCGAGACTTCGAGCCCGTAGCCCTGCAGGTGCTCGGCCACGTCGGACGGCCGGCGCGAGGCGTTGTTCGTGATGTACCCGACCCGCGCCGTCAGCGACGCGCGGGTCAGGGCCTCGACCGCGTGCGGGATCGCGTTCCGCCCGCGGTACACGACGCCGTCGAGGTCGGTGAGGACGACGTCCACCCCGTCCGTCGGCGGCCTCGGGACGTCAGTCGGCTGCGGAGCCGTCGACGTCGCGGGGGTTGTCGTCGTCGATCTCGCCGAGGTCGTCGTCGGGGTCGACGTCGTCGCCGAGCTGGTCGGTGTCGTCGAGCGCTCCGGCTCCGTGCTCGTCCCCGGCGACGGGCTCGTCACCGACGACGGCGTCGTGCTCGTCGTGTCCTTCGACTTCTTCCTCGACCACATCGACAGTCTCCCATGCGTTCTCGTCGGCGATCTCAGCCAGGGCGGCGGCGGCCCGGTCGACCCGCGCCCACCACTCGTCGGCCTCGTCCTGACGGCCGAGCTCCTCGAGCGTGGCCGCGTAAGCACTGTAGAGGGCCGGCGACCAGCTGTATGCCGTGCTCGGGTCGAGCTGCGGGATCTCGAGCTCGCCGAGGGCAGCCGTCGGGTTGCCCAGGTCGAGCCGGGCGCCCGACATCGCGATCGCCAGTTCGACCTGCACCGCCGTGTCCAGTGCGGCGCGATCGATCGACCGTCCGAGCTCGAGTGCACGCTCGGGCCGACCGAGGCCCCGCTCGCAGTCCACCATCATCGGCAGCTGGTCGTTCTTCCCGGAGATCCGACGGTAGGTACGGAGCTCACGGAGCGCGGTGGCGAAGTCGCCCGTGCGGTACGCGGTGATCGCCGCAGTCTCACGGACGACGGCGACACGGCCGGCACGCCGGGCGGCGCTCAGGGCGTGGAGGTTCGCCGTCTCCGGGTCCTCGTCGACGAGCAGCGCCGCCATGACGAGGTGCTTCGCGACCCAGTCCGCGTTGTCCTTGCTGAGCGTCTTGAGCTCCGCGCGAGCGGCCGGGTCGAGGTCGCGCGCCGAGACGCTCTCGTCGATCTCGGGGTCGTCGTGGCGCGGGCGGACGGAACGGGTGCCGTACGGGTCCCGGTCCTCCCAGTCGTCCCGCGCGGCCTCGCCGAAGCGGGCACCGGCGTGCCGGGAGCCGTCACCGAAGCGAGGGCGGTCACCGCGGTCGTCGCGGCGGGGGCGGTCGTCACCACGGCCGAACGACCGACGGTCGCCGTCGCGCTGCGGCCGACGGTCGTCACCTCCACGGAACGGACGGCGCTCGTCACCGTCGCGCTGCGGACGACGGTCGCCGCCCTCACGCTGCGGACGACGATCGTCGCCACCGCGGAACGGAGCGCGCTCAGCACGATCGCGGTGGGGACGGCGCTCGTCACCGTCGCGCTGCGGCCGACGGTCATCGCTCCCACGGTACGGACGACGCTCGTCACCATCACGCTGCGGACGACGGTCATCGCCCCCGCGAAACGGAGCGCGCTCACCGCGATCACGGTAGGGACGGCGCACGTCACCGTCGCGCTGCGGCCGACGGTCATCGCCCCCACGGTACGGACGACGCTCGTCACCATCACGCTGCGGACGACGGTCGTCACCATCGCGGAACGGACGACGCGCGTCCCCACCACGCTGCGGACGACGGTCCTCACCCCCACGGAACGGACGACGCTCGCCACTGTCACGGGAGGGACGGCGATCGTCGCCGTCACGGGAGGGACGACGCTCGCCGCCCTCACGCTGCGGACGACGCTCGCCGCCCTCACGCTGCGGACGACGGTCGTCACCACCGCGGAACGGACGGTCGCCGCCACGAGGACCGTCGCCTCGCGGCGGACGCCCGGCACCGTCGCGGTCGCCCTGGCGGGCCGGGCGGCGGCCACCGTCGGCGAACGACCGGTCACCGTCACGGAAGGACCGACGGTCGTCACGACCGACCGGCCCGACGTCACGGCCGCCTCGGTCGCTGTCACGTCGCGCACGATCACCCTCGCGACGCTCGAAGTCACGAGGCCCGGACGACCAGCGGCCGCCTTCACGCCGCGCTCCGCGATCCCGGTCGTTGCGCTGCTGCTCGTCGTCGTTCGCCACCGTTGCTCCTCATCGCGTGCCCGCGCCGAAGAGCGCCGGGCTGTCGTCCGCTGTGTCGTTGTGTGGGTGCCGCACGGTCGTCCGTGCTCGCTGCGGGTCCAGTCCATCACGAACCGGACCGCGAGTCGAGCGACCGAGGGCGGAAACAGATGTGGCCACCGGCCTCCGCGAGAACGAGGGTCTCCCCTACGAGTTCTCGATGGAGGGCCGATGGCCACATCACTTACGTTGAGTCCGGCGGCGTCCTACTCTCCCACAAGGTCCCCCTTGCAGTACCATCGGCGCTGAGAGGCTTAGCTTCCGGGTTCGGAATGTGACCGGGCGTTTCCCTCTCGCTATGACCACCGGAACACTGTCGACCCAGATCCTGGATCAAACCATTGTTCCTTCAGAGCATTGCTGAAGTATTCAGTTTGATTCCCGATCGTCTGTCGGGAACCACAAAGTGGACGCGAGCCCCCCACCGTAAACCGGTGGAGGTAATAGTTGTGTTGTCAAGTCTTCGGCTTATTAGTACCGGTCAGCTCCACGGGTCGTTAGTCCCCGCTTCCACATCCGGCCTATCAACCCAGTAGTCTGCTGGGAGCCTCTCACACTCAAGGTGCATGGAAATCTCATCTCGAAGACGGCTTCCCGCTTAGATGCTTTCAGCGGTTATCCGGTCCGAACGTAGCTAATCAGCGGTGCCCTTGGCAGAACAACTGACACACCAGAGGTTCGTCCATCCCGGTCCTCTCGTACTAGGGATAGATCTTCTCAAATTTCCAACGCGCGCAGCGGATAGGGACCGAACTGTCTCACGACGTTCTAAACCCAGCTCGCGTACCGCTTTAATGGGCGAACAGCCCAACCCTTGGGACCTACTCCAGCCCCAGGATGCGACGAGCCGACATCGAGGTGCCAAACCATGCCGTCGATATGGACTCTTGGGCAAGATCAGCCTGTTATCCCCGAGGTACCTTTTATCCGTTGAGCGACAGCGCTTCCACAAGCCACTGCCGGATCACTAGTCCCGACTTTCGTCCCTGCTCGACCTGTCAGTCTCACAGTCAAGCTCCCTTGTGCACTTACACTCGCCACCTGATTGCCAACCAGGTTGAGGGAACCTTTGGGCGCCTCCGTTACTCTTTGGGAGGCAACCGCCCCAGTTAAACTACCCATCAGGCACTGTCCATGAACCCGATCAGGGTCCTACGTTAGACATCCAAAGTGACCAGAGTGGTATTTCAACAATGACTCCACGAACACTAGCGTGCCCGCTTCACAGTCTCCCACCTATCCTACACAAGCCACTCCGAACACCAATACCAAACTGTAGTAAAGGTCACGGGGTCTTTCCGTCCTGCTGCGCGTAACGAGCATCTTTACTCGTAGTGCAATTTCGCCGAGTTCGCGGTTGAGACAGCTGGGAAGTCGTTACGCCATTCGTGCAGGTCGGAACTTACCCGACAAGGAATTTCGCTACCTTAGGATGGTTATAGTTACCACCGCCGTTTACTGGGGCTTAAATTCAGAGCTTCGCCGCAAGGGCTAACCCTTCCTCTTAACCTTCCAGCACCGGGCAGGCGTCAGTCCGTATACATCGTCTTGCGACTTCGCACGGACCTGTGTTTTTAGTAAACAGTCGCTTCCCACTGGTCTCTGCGGCCTTCAACGCTCAACAACGAGAAGTCGTATCACGTGTCCGGCCCCCCTTCTCCCGAAGTTACGGGGGCATTTTGCCGAGTTCCTTAACCACGATTCTCTCGATCTCCTTGGTATTCTCTACCTGACCACCTGAGTCGGTTTCGGGTACGGGCGGCTGCAACCTCGCGTCGATGCTTTTCTCGGCAGCATAGGATCACTGATTTCCCCTTGACGGGTACGCGTCGGATCTCAGGCATGCAGACGACGGATTTGCCTATCGTCAGCCCTACATCCTTACACCAGGTTCACCTTACGGATACCATCGCCTGGCTCAGCTACCTTCCTGCGTCACACCTGTTCATACGCTAGCCGCACCAGCATGGGGTCGAGCGTTAGACCGGACACCATCACCCCGAAGGGATCCGGTAATCCGGGTTAGGACTCTTAGCACCACTGGATTAGCTTGGGCGGTTGTTCGCCGGTACGGGAATATCAACCCGTTGTCCATCGACTACGCCTGTCGGCCTCGCCTTAGGTCCCGACTTACCCAGGGCGGATTAACCTGGCCCTGGAACCCTTGGTCTTTCGGAGGACGGGTTTCTCACCCGTCTTTCGCTACTCATGCCTGCATTCTCACTCGTGTGGCGTCCACGGCTGGATTACTCCGCCGCTTCACTCGCCACACGACGCTCTCCTACCACTCCGCACGACTGAACCACGAAGGCTTGTCTGTGTGCGAAATCTACAACTTCGGCGGTGTGCTTGAGCCCCGTTACATTGTCGGCGCGGAATCACTTGACCAGTGAGCTATTACGCACTCTTTCAAGGGTGGCTGCTTCTAAGCCAACCTCCTGGTTGTCTGTGCAACTCCACATCCTTTCCCACTTAGCACACGCTTAGGGGCCTTAGTTGGTAGTCTGGGTTGTTTCCCTCTCGACGATGAAGCTTATCCCCCACCGTCTCACTGCTGCGCTCTCACTCACCGGCATTCGGAGTTTGGCTGACGTCAGTAACCTGTTGAGGCCCATCGGCCATCCAGTAGCTCTACCTCCGGCGAGAAACACGCAACGCTGCACCTAAATGCATTTCGGAGAGAACCAGCTATCACGAAGTTTGATTGGCCTTTCACCCCTATCCACAGCTCATCCCCTCCATTTTCAACTGAAGTGGGTTCGGTCCTCCACGACGTCTTACCGTCGCTTCAACCTGGCCATGGATAGATCACTTCGCTTCGGGTCTAGGACATGCGACTGAACCGCCCTATTCAGACTCGCTTTCGCTACGGCTGCCCCACACGGGTTAACCTCGCCACATATCACTAACTCGCAGGCTCATTCTTCAAAGGCACGCCGTCACCCCTACAAGGAGGCTCCGACGGTTTGTAAGCAAACGGTTTCAGGTACTATTTCACTCCCCTCCCGGGGTACTTTTCACCTTTCCCTCACGGTACTTGTCCGCTATCGGTCATCTGGGAGTATTTAGGCTTATCAGGTGGTCCTGACAGATTCACACGGGATTTCTCGGGCCCCGTGCTACTTGGGATACACATCCGGCCATAACACCATTTCGTCTACGGGGCTGGCACCCACTACGGCCCGGCTTTCAAACCGGTTCGACTATGATGCGCTGTAACCGCCCCAGTCCGGCAGAACTGAGCGACGTGTCCCACAACCCCGACCATGCAACGCCCGCCGGCTATCACACATGATCGGTTTAGCCTCATCCGCTTTCGCTCGCCACTACTCACGGAATCACATGTTGTTTTCTCTTCCTGTGGGTACTGAGATGTTTCACTTCCCCACGTTCCCTCTACCCGCCCTATATATTCAGGCGGGAGTCACCAGGTCGACAAGTCGCCTGGCGGGGTTTCCCCATTCGGAAATCCTCGGCTCACAGCTCGATTATCAGCTCCCCGAGGCTTATCGCAGATTTCTACGTCCTTCTTCGGCTCCAGATGCCAAGGCATCCACCGTTTGCTCTTAGAAACTTGACCACAAAGATTAAAATTGCGATCGACTCGACACCCGACCACCCCCGAAAGGAGATGATCATCGTCTCGAGCGATCTAAGATGCTCGCGTCCACTGTGTAGTTCTCAACATACGATCGGCACCACACTCCCCGAACCAACCAGTTCGCTTCATGCAGCCCACTCGAAGAACCAAGCGAACATCTGTCCGCCGGCTCAACCCCCGATCATCACGACCGGGAAGCCTGGTCCCTCAGGACCCAACAACGTGCACCAGCCGACCCGCTCACCCCGACCCGTTCCAACCAGCAAGCTGGCGTACTCAGGCCGGAAGCTGCGCTTCCGACTGCACTGTCAATGTTCCACCCATGAGCTACCGGCAACCACACTCGGGTTGCATCGGCGCCTGAACCGAACACCTGCAAGCAGGGCCGATCAGATGCTCCTTAGAAAGGAGGTGATCCAGCCGCACCTTCCGGTACGGCTACCTTGTTACGACTTAGTCCTAATCACCGATCCCACCTTCGACGGCTCCTTCCACAAGGGTTAGGCCACCGGCTTCGGGTGTTACCGACTTTCATGACTTGACGGGCGGTGTGTACAAGGCCCGGGAACGTATTCACCGCAGCGTTGCTGATCTGCGATTACTAGCGACTCCGACTTCATGAGGTCGAGTTGCAGACCTCAATCCGAACTGAGACCGGCTTTTTGGGATTCGCTCCACCTTACGGTATCGCAGCCCTTTGTACCGGCCATTGTAGCATGCGTGAAGCCCAAGACATAAGGGGCATGATGATTTGACGTCATCCCCACCTTCCTCCGAGTTGACCCCGGCAGTCTCCTATGAGTCCCCGCCATAACGCGCTGGCAACATAGAACGAGGGTTGCGCTCGTTGCGGGACTTAACCCAACATCTCACGACACGAGCTGACGACAACCATGCACCACCTGTACACCGACCACAAGGGGGCGACCATCTCTGGCCGTTTCCGGTGTATGTCAAGCCTTGGTAAGGTTCTTCGCGTTGCATCGAATTAATCCGCATGCTCCGCCGCTTGTGCGGGCCCCCGTCAATTCCTTTGAGTTTTAGCCTTGCGGCCGTACTCCCCAGGCGGGGCGCTTAATGCGTTAGCTACGACACAGAAACCGTGGAAAGGTCCCTACATCTAGCGCCCAACGTTTACGGCGTGGACTACCAGGGTATCTAATCCTGTTCGCTCCCCACGCTTTCGCTCCTCAGCGTCAGTTACGGCCCAGAGATCTGCCTTCGCCATCGGTGTTCCTCCTGATATCTGCGCATTCCACCGCTACACCAGGAATTCCAATCTCCCCTACCGCACTCTAGTCTGCCCGTACCCACTGCAAGCCCGAGGTTGAGCCTCGGGATTTCACAGCAGACGCGACAAACCGCCTACGAGCTCTTTACGCCCAATAATTCCGGACAACGCTTGCACCCTACGTATTACCGCGGCTGCTGGCACGTAGTTAGCCGGTGCTTTTTCTGCAGGTACCGTCACTTTCGCTTCTTCCCTACTAAAAGAGGTTTACAACCCGAAGGCCGTCATCCCTCACGCGGCGTTGCTGCATCAGGCTTTCGCCCATTGTGCAATATTCCCCACTGCTGCCTCCCGTAGGAGTCTGGGCCGTGTCTCAGTCCCAGTGTGGCCGGTCACCCTCTCAGGCCGGCTACCCGTCGTCGCCTTGGTGAGCCATTACCTCACCAACAAGCTGATAGGCCGCGAGTCCATCCCCAACCAAAAAATCTTTCCACCACCAGACCATGCGGCCGGCAGTCGTATCCAGTATTAGACGTCGTTTCCAACGCTTATCCCAGAGTCAGGGGCAGGTTACTCACGTGTTACTCACCCGTTCGCCACTAATCCACCCAGCAAGCTGGGCATCATCGTTCGACTTGCATGTGTTAAGCACGCCGCCAGCGTTCGTCCTGAGCCAGGATCAAACTCTCCGTAAAAAATTACCAACCCACCACCGAAGCAGCAGGCCGAGTTGATTCTGACTGTAAAGACTGTCTACTGACAATCAATTCAATCCAAAAGGAATTGTCTCCGACCCGGTCAGCAAGCCGACCAGGCACGGGGTCAAAATAATTGGCATTGACAATGTGCACGCTGTTGAGTTCTCAAGGACCAGACGCACCCCCCACTCGACTCCCAGAAGGAGCTCCGCCAGAGGGGCTTGGATTCTCGACACCACACGCCGAGCCGTTCAGCTCGACATCGCGGTGGTTGGTTGCCGAGCGGGACCCCGTCCGGACTGCATCTCCAGGTCGTCGACCCGGTGACCGTCTCGGCCGTTCCGTTCTCCGCCTCAGCGGCAACGAGGTACAACCTTACGCGGAGGTGAACGCGCTGCCAAGTAGAGCCGCATCCCGGGCGTGTCGCAGAGGGCAGGCTCGAAGCCGGCGCTGGTCCGTGCCGAGGGGCGAGCGCAGCGGCATGCGCTCAGGGCTGGTCGGGAAGCTCGAGCGCGGCCGTCATCTCCTCGATCTCCGCGTCCGGGAATCCGGCTGCCGGGCGCCGCCGTCCTGTCGGTCGGAAGCCGTGACGCGCGTAGAACCGTCGTGCAGGAGCGCCGGCCGGTGCTCGGTCGACCCAGAGGTGGATCGACGGGGCGTGGAGCACCGCCCACGCGAGGACCTCCGCCAGGAGTGCATCTGCGACGCCGTGCGTCCTCCCCCGGGCCGCGGCACGGACGAAGACTCCGGTGAGCAGCGCCTGCGGAGCGCCATCACCACACAACTGCGCTGCCATGATCCCGAGCCAAGGACCGTCGTCCGCCACGGCCACCACGTTGGTGGTGTCGCTCCCGGTACCGCGTCGCGCCCGGGTTCGCCAGTCGTCCTCGGTCATCGCGAGCGTCGTCCGCAGATCTGCCCCGTACGACACGGGGTTCTCCTCCGCGTTCTCGAGTCTGATCTCCCGGACCGATAGCCAGTCCTGCTCCGATGTCCTCCGGATCGAGAACAGCGCGCCGGGGAGGGCCGCTCGACACAGCAGCAACGGGATGCCCGTCGTCGACCACCACGTCAGCGAGACGTACCCGGACGACATCCCACCGTGGGCGAACCGCTCGACGTACACACCGACCCCGACGAGGTCCGACACCGCGTGCCCGACCTCCGCGGCGAAGGCCCTCCGCAACAACGCCTCGAGCTCTCCCTGGATACTCGGGAGCGGCACGTCCGCGAATCGCGTGCGCAACGCGCGCCACAACCACGGATCGCCACGACCACCCCACTGGTCCGGCTCGTCTCGGAAGAGGTCACCGATGCGTCCAGCCACGCAGTCATCATCGCGGACCCGTCCGGAGGGCGCCACTGCCGTCCGGGTGACCGCGCGGGCCGGCCCTCCGTGCCGGGCGAACGCGCCCCAACGCACAGGAACCCTCGAACGCTGGAAGCTCTCGGAACGCAGAATGCCCCTGGAACGCAGGATGCCGCCGGGAACGCAGGAAACCCCTGACCGTTCACGGTCAGGGGTTTCCTGGTGTTGCTGGAGTTGAGTCCGGCGGCGTCCTACTCTCCCACAAGGTCCCCCTTGCAGTACCATCGGCGCTGAGAGGCTTAGCTTCCGGGTTCGGAATGTGACCGGGCGTTTCCCTCTCGCTATGACCACCGGAACACTGTCGACCCAGATCCTGGATCAAACCATTGTTCCTTCAGAGCATTGCTGAAGTATTCAGTTTGATTCCCGATCGTCTGTCGGGAACCACAAAGTGGACGCGAGCCCCCCACCGTGAACCGGTGGAGGTAATAGTTGTGTTGTCAAGTCTTCGGCTTATTAGTACCGGTCAGCTCCACGGGTCGTTAGTCCCCGCTTCCACATCCGGCCTATCAACCCAGTAGTCTGCTGGGAGCCTCTCACACTCAAGGTGCATGGAAATCTCATCTCGAAGACGGCTTCCCGCTTAGATGCTTTCAGCGGTTATCCGGTCCGAACGTAGCTAATCAGCGGTGCCCTTGGCAGAACAACTGACACACCAGAGGTTCGTCCATCCCGGTCCTCTCGTACTAGGGATAGATCTTCTCAAATTTCCAACGCGCGCAGCGGATAGGGACCGAACTGTCTCACGACGTTCTAAACCCAGCTCGCGTACCGCTTTAATGGGCGAACAGCCCAACCCTTGGGACCTACTCCAGCCCCAGGATGCGACGAGCCGACATCGAGGTGCCAAACCATGCCGTCGATATGGACTCTTGGGCAAGATCAGCCTGTTATCCCCGAGGTACCTTTTATCCGTTGAGCGACAGCGCTTCCACAAGCCACTGCCGGATCACTAGTCCCGACTTTCGTCCCTGCTCGACCTGTCAGTCTCACAGTCAAGCTCCCTTGTGCACTTACACTCGCCACCTGATTGCCAACCAGGTTGAGGGAACCTTTGGGCGCCTCCGTTACTCTTTGGGAGGCAACCGCCCCAGTTAAACTACCCATCAGGCACTGTCCATGAACCCGATCAGGGTCCTACGTTAGACATCCAAAGTGACCAGAGTGGTATTTCAACAATGACTCCACGAACACTAGCGTGCCCGCTTCACAGTCTCCCACCTATCCTACACAAGCCACTCCGAACACCAATACCAAACTGTAGTAAAGGTCACGGGGTCTTTCCGTCCTGCTGCGCGTAACGAGCATCTTTACTCGTAGTGCAATTTCGCCGAGTTCGCGGTTGAGACAGCTGGGAAGTCGTTACGCCATTCGTGCAGGTCGGAACTTACCCGACAAGGAATTTCGCTACCTTAGGATGGTTATAGTTACCACCGCCGTTTACTGGGGCTTAAATTCAGAGCTTCGCCGCAAGGGCTAACCCTTCCTCTTAACCTTCCAGCACCGGGCAGGCGTCAGTCCGTATACATCGTCTTGCGACTTCGCACGGACCTGTGTTTTTAGTAAACAGTCGCTTCCCACTGGTCTCTGCGGCCTTCAACGCTCAACAACGAGAAGTCGTATCACGTGTCCGGCCCCCCTTCTCCCGAAGTTACGGGGGCATTTTGCCGAGTTCCTTAACCACGATTCTCTCGATCTCCTTGGTATTCTCTACCTGACCACCTGAGTCGGTTTCGGGTACGGGCGGCTGCAACCTCGCGTCGATGCTTTTCTCGGCAGCATAGGATCACTGATTTCCCCTAACGGGTACGCGTCGGATCTCAGGCATACAGACGACGGATTTGCCTATCGTCAGCCCTACATCCTTACACCAGGTTCACCTTACGGATACCATCGCCTGGCTCAGCTACCTTCCTGCGTCACACCTGTTCATACGCTAGCCGCACCAGCATGGGGTCGAGCGTTAGACCGGACACCATCACCCCGAAGGGATCCGGTAATCCGGGTTAGGACTCTTAGCACCACTGGATTAGCTTGGGCGGTTGTTCGCCGGTACGGGAATATCAACCCGTTGTCCATCGACTACGCCTGTCGGCCTCGCCTTAGGTCCCGACTTACCCAGGGCGGATTAACCTGGCCCTGGAACCCTTGGTCTTTCGGAGGACGGGTTTCTCACCCGTCTTTCGCTACTCATGCCTGCATTCTCACTCGTGTGGCGTCCACGGCTGGATTACTCCGCCGCTTCACTCGCCACACGACGCTCTCCTACCACTCCGCACGACTGAACCACGAAGGCTTGTCTGTGTGCGAAATCTACAACTTCGGCGGTGTGCTTGAGCCCCGTTACATTGTCGGCGCGGAATCACTTGACCAGTGAGCTATTACGCACTCTTTCAAGGGTGGCTGCTTCTAAGCCAACCTCCTGGTTGTCTGTGCAACTCCACATCCTTTCCCACTTAGCACACGCTTAGGGGCCTTAGTTGGTAGTCTGGGTTGTTTCCCTCTCGACGATGAAGCTTATCCCCCACCGTCTCACTGCTGCGCTCTCACTCACCGGCATTCGGAGTTTGGCTGACGTCAGTAACCTGTTGAGGCCCATCGGCCATCCAGTAGCTCTACCTCCGGCGAGAAACACGCAACGCTGCACCTAAATGCATTTCGGAGAGAACCAGCTATCACGAAGTTTGATTGGCCTTTCACCCCTATCCACAGCTCATCCCCTCCATTTTCAACTGAAGTGGGTTCGGTCCTCCACGACGTCTTACCGTCGCTTCAACCTGGCCATGGATAGATCACTTCGCTTCGGGTCTAGGACATGCGACTGAACCGCCCTATTCAGACTCGCTTTCGCTACGGCTGCCCCACACGGGTTAACCTCGCCACATATCACTAACTCGCAGGCTCATTCTTCAAAGGCACGCCGTCACCCCTACAAGGAGGCTCCGACGGTTTGTAAGCAAACGGTTTCAGGTACTATTTCACTCCCCTCCCGGGGTACTTTTCACCTTTCCCTCACGGTACTTGTCCGCTATCGGTCATCTGGGAGTATTTAGGCTTATCAGGTGGTCCTGACAGATTCACACGGGATTTCTCGGGCCCCGTGCTACTTGGGATACACATCCGGCCATAACACCATTTCGTCTACGGGGCTGGCACCCACTACGGCCCGGCTTTCAAACCGGTTCGACTATGATGCGCTGTAACCGCCCCAGTCCGGCAGAACTGAGCGACGTGTCCCACAACCCCGACCATGCAACGCCCGCCGGCTATCACACATGATCGGTTTAGCCTCATCCGCTTTCGCTCGCCACTACTCACGGAATCACATGTTGTTTTCTCTTCCTGTGGGTACTGAGATGTTTCACTTCCCCACGTTCCCTCTACCCGCCCTATATATTCAGGCGGGAGTCACCAGGTCGACAAGTCGCCTGGCGGGGTTTCCCCATTCGGAAATCCTCGGCTCACAGCTCGATTATCAGCTCCCCGAGGCTTATCGCAGATTTCTACGTCCTTCTTCGGCTCCAGATGCCAAGGCATCCACCGTTTGCTCTTAGAAACTTGACCACAAAGATTAAAATTGCGATCGACTCGACACCCGACCACCCCCGAAAGGAGATGATCATCGTCTCGAGCGATCTAAGATGCTCGCGTCCACTGTGTAGTTCTCAACATACGATCGGCACCACACTCCCCGAACCAACCAGTTCGCTTCATGCAGCCCACTCGAAGAACCAAGCGAACATCTGTCCGCCGGCTCAACCCCCGATCATCACGACCGGGAAGCCTGGTCCCTCAGGACCCAACAACGTGCACCAGCCGACCCGCTCACCCCGACCCGTTCCAACCAGCAAGCTGGCGTACTCAGGCCGGAAGCTGCGCTTCCGACTGCACTGTCAATGTTCCACCCATGAGCTACCGGCAACCACACTCGGGTTGCATCGGCGCCTGAACCGAACACCTGCAAGCAGGGCCGATCAGATGCTCCTTAGAAAGGAGGTGATCCAGCCGCACCTTCCGGTACGGCTACCTTGTTACGACTTAGTCCTAATCACCGATCCCACCTTCGACGGCTCCTTCCACAAGGGTTAGGCCACCGGCTTCGGGTGTTACCGACTTTCATGACTTGACGGGCGGTGTGTACAAGGCCCGGGAACGTATTCACCGCAGCGTTGCTGATCTGCGATTACTAGCGACTCCGACTTCATGAGGTCGAGTTGCAGACCTCAATCCGAACTGAGACCGGCTTTTTGGGATTCGCTCCACCTTACGGTATCGCAGCCCTTTGTACCGGCCATTGTAGCATGCGTGAAGCCCAAGACATAAGGGGCATGATGATTTGACGTCATCCCCACCTTCCTCCGAGTTGACCCCGGCAGTCTCCTATGAGTCCCCGCCATAACGCGCTGGCAACATAGAACGAGGGTTGCGCTCGTTGCGGGACTTAACCCAACATCTCACGACACGAGCTGACGACAACCATGCACCACCTGTACACCGACCACAAGGGGGCGACCATCTCTGGCCGTTTCCGGTGTATGTCAAGCCTTGGTAAGGTTCTTCGCGTTGCATCGAATTAATCCGCATGCTCCGCCGCTTGTGCGGGCCCCCGTCAATTCCTTTGAGTTTTAGCCTTGCGGCCGTACTCCCCAGGCGGGGCGCTTAATGCGTTAGCTACGACACAGAAACCGTGGAAAGGTCCCTACATCTAGCGCCCAACGTTTACGGCGTGGACTACCAGGGTATCTAATCCTGTTCGCTCCCCACGCTTTCGCTCCTCAGCGTCAGTTACGGCCCAGAGATCTGCCTTCGCCATCGGTGTTCCTCCTGATATCTGCGCATTCCACCGCTACACCAGGAATTCCAATCTCCCCTACCGCACTCTAGTCTGCCCGTACCCACTGCAAGCCCGAGGTTGAGCCTCGGGATTTCACAGCAGACGCGACAAACCGCCTACGAGCTCTTTACGCCCAATAATTCCGGACAACGCTTGCACCCTACGTATTACCGCGGCTGCTGGCACGTAGTTAGCCGGTGCTTTTTCTGCAGGTACCGTCACTTTCGCTTCTTCCCTACTAAAAGAGGTTTACAACCCGAAGGCCGTCATCCCTCACGCGGCGTTGCTGCATCAGGCTTTCGCCCATTGTGCAATATTCCCCACTGCTGCCTCCCGTAGGAGTCTGGGCCGTGTCTCAGTCCCAGTGTGGCCGGTCACCCTCTCAGGCCGGCTACCCGTCGTCGCCTTGGTGAGCCATTACCTCACCAACAAGCTGATAGGCCGCGAGTCCATCCCCAACCAAAAAATCTTTCCACCACCAGACCATGCGGCCGGCAGTCGTATCCAGTATTAGACGTCGTTTCCAACGCTTATCCCAGAGTCAGGGGCAGGTTACTCACGTGTTACTCACCCGTTCGCCACTAATCCACCCAGCAAGCTGGGCATCATCGTTCGACTTGCATGTGTTAAGCACGCCGCCAGCGTTCGTCCTGAGCCAGGATCAAACTCTCCGTAAAAAATTACCAACCCACCACCAAAGCAGCAGGCCGAGTTGATCTTGACTGTAAAGACTGTCTACTGACAATCAATTCAATCCAAAAGGAATTGTCTCCGACCCGGTCAGCAAGCCGACCAGGCACGGGGTCAAAATAATTGGCATTGACAATGTGCACGCTGTTGAGTTCTCAAGGACCAGACGCACCCCCCACTCGACTCCCAGAAGGAGCTCCGCCAGAGGGGCTTTGTGTTCTTGGTGTCACCGGCAACTCGTCGGACCGAGGTCCTGTGGCTCATCCCGTAGGAGAGGGCCGGTGGAGTAGTCATCCTAAGCGTCGAAGCGATCGAGCACAAGGCTTGATCTGAACTTCGGTGGAGGATGGTCCCGCTTGAGGCCGGCAGGCTCTGGGCTCTCGCTCCAGCCGCTCCGCCGCACCTTTGGGGTGACGAGTAAGAACTCTACGCAGCGACGGCGGGGAGCGCCAACCGGGCCGTCGTCCGGGCGTGTCGCACTCTGCAACTCCAGGTGTGCACCTCCCCGGACGCAGCGGTGCCCGGCCTCCGTCGGGAGACCGGGCACCAGCTGCACGAAGGGTGGGCGGGTCAGCCGAGCGTGACGCCGGCCAGGGTCTTCTTGCCACGACGGAGCACGACGACTCCCCCGGGCAGCGCGAGGCCCGCGAGCTGCGCGGTCGTGTCGTCGGCGCGGACGTTGTTCACGTACACACCGCCCTGGTCGACGGCACGGCGCGCTTCGCCGAGCGACTTCACGAGGCCGGTGTCGACGAGGGCTCGAGCGACATCGGCGTCGCCGGGGAGCGAGACCGTCCCGGGGAGCTCGGCGACCGCTGCACGGAGGGTCGCCGCGTCGAGCGAGCCCAGGTCCCCGTTGCCGAACAGCGCCGCCGAGGCGTCGATCGCCGCCTGGGTCGCCCCCGCTCCGTGCACCAGCGAGGTGACTTCGGACGCCAGGGTGCGCTGGGCCTCGCGACGGAACGGCTCGTCGGCCACCGCCTGCTCGAGCCGCCCGATCTCCGCGCGGTCGAGGAAGGTGAACTCCCGCAACCGGGCGATCACGTCGGCGTCCGCCGTGTTGAGCCAGAACTGGTAGAAGGCGTACGGCGAGGTCATCTCGGCGTCGAGCCAGATCGCGTTGCCCTCGCTCTTGCCGAACTTCGTGCCGTCCGAGTTCGTGATGAGCGGGGTGCCGAGCGCGTGCACGGAGACACCCTCGGTGCGCCGGATCAGTTCCGTGCCCGAGGTCAGGTTGCCCCACTGGTCGGAACCGCCGGTCTGCAGCGTGCAGCCGTACTGCCGGAACAGCTCGCGGTAGTCCAGACCCTGCAGGATCTGGTAGCTGAACTCCGTGTAGCTGATCCCCGCGTCCGAGTTCAGCCGTGCGGCGACCGCGTCCTTCTTCAGCATCGTGTTCACGCGGAAGTACTTGCCGATGTCACGCAGGAAGTCGATGGCGGACAGCGGCGCCGTCCAGTCCAGGTTGTTGACGAGCCGGACGCCGTTCTCGCCGTCGGGGCTGAGGAACCGGGACACCTGCGCCTGCAGCCGGCTCACCCACTCGGCGACGGTCTCCGGGGTGTTCAGGGTGCGCTCCGCGGTCGGTCGCGGGTCGCCGATGAGCCCGGTGGAGCCACCGACGAGCGCGAGCGGCTTGTGCCCGGCGAGCTGCAGCCGCCGCATCGTGAGCAGCTGCAGCAGGTTGCCGCAGTGCAGCGACGGTGCCGTCGGGTCGAACCCGCAGTAGTACGTGATCGTCCCACCGTCGAGGGCCTCCTGGAGTGCCGTCTCGTCGGTGGAGACGTGCACCAGACCGCGCCAGCGCAGTTCGTCCCACACCGAGGCGAAGGTGGGGTCGTTCTGCTGGCGTGTCAGGACATCGGGGTCGGTTGCGCTGGACACCGGACCATCGTAGCGACCGGCGGGCCGGTGGCGACGGCCGGGAGGCGCGGCCGACCCCGTCAGTCGACCGCGCGCTGGTGCCGTCGGTACGCCGAGACCGTCGGGTCACCGGTCGACCAGGAGCGCCAGGGGAACGTCGCCCCACCGGCGACACCGGCGACGCCGGTGCGCGGTCCGACGGAGATCCGCCGGACCGGAGCCGCGCCCGCGGGACCGGCCACCGTCTCGCGGAGCAGCTCCGCGACCACGTCGGCCGGGTCGGCGGTGGTGAGCCGCGCCTCCAGGCCGGGTGCGAGCGTGAGCCGGAACGGTCCGGATCCGTCGAGGAGCGAGGTCCCGTCGTCCTCGCCGAGCACGGCGCCGAGGGCCCGCCCGAGGTTGCCGGGACCCCGGGCCAGGGCGACGTCCGTGACGGACGGGCCGCGGCGCGCCCGGGCCACCTCGATGCCGTCGACCACCTCGGCGGCGCGCAGGAGCGAACCGGACGAGGTGCCCTCCGGCCCGCTCACCACGTTGACGCAGGTGTGGATGCCGTACGAGCGGTACGCGTAGAGCGTTCCCGGCGGCCCGAACAGGTGCCGGTTGCGTGGTGTCGGGCCGCGGTGGCCGTGCGAGCCCGGGTCGGTCGGGCCCCAGTACGCCTCGACCTCGGTGATGCGCAGCGTGACACCGCGTCCCGCGATCGTCGCGCCGAGCAGTGCCGGTGCGCAGATCGGGGCGGGCTCGGCCAGGAGCGTGCGCAGCCCGTCGGTCATCGGGTGAAGGGTGCGCCCTCGGCCAGGTCGTGGACGCGGCGGGTCAGGGCGGCGAGCTGCTCCGCGACGCGGTCCGGCGCCGTGCCGCCGACGCCGGCACGCGACGCGACGCTGCCCTCGATCGTGAGGACCCCGCGGACCTCGGGCGTGAGGTGCTCGGACACGGAGCGGTACTCGTCGTCGCCGGGCTCGTCGAGCTCGACGCCGCGTTCCTCGCAGTACCGGACCAGCGCGCCCGAGATCTCGTGGGCGTCGCGGAAGGGCACGCCCTGCCGGACCAGCCACTCGGCGACGTCGGTCGCGAGCGAGAAGCCCTGCGGCGCGAGCTCGGCCATCCGCTCGGTGTCGAAGGTCAGCGTCGCGACCATGCCGGTGAAGGCCGGGAGCAGCACCTCGAGCTGGGCGACCGAGTCGAAGACCGGCTCCTTGTCCTCCTGCAGGTCGCGGTTGTACGCGAGCGGGAGGCCCTTGAGCGTCGTGAGCAGGCCCGTGAGGTTGCCGACGAGTCGACCCGACTTGCCGCGCGCGAGCTCGGCGATGTCCGGGTTCTTCTTCTGCGGCATGATGCTCGAGCCGGTCGAGAAGGCGTCGTGGAGTCGGACGAAGCCGAACTCCTTCGTGTTCCAGAGGATGATCTCCTCGGCCAGGCGGGACACGTCGATGCCGATCTGCGCGAGGACGAACGCGAACTCGGCGACGACGTCGCGGGCGGCCGTGGCGTCGATCGAGTTGTCCGCGGGTCGCGCGAAGCCGAGCTCGCGGGCGATCGCCGCCGGGTCGAGTCCGAGCGAGCTCCCCGCCAGGGCTCCGGCGCCGTAGGGGCTGACGCTCGCACGGTCGGCCCAGTCGCGGAGCCGCTCGAGGTCGCGGACGAGCGGCCAGGCGTGCGCGAGGAGGTGGTGGGCGAGGAGCACCGGCTGGGCGTGCTGCAGGTGGGTGCGACCGGGCATGATCGCCGCGGGGTGCTCGCTGGCCTGCTGGGAGATCGCGTCGACGAGGTCGATGACGAGCCGCCCGATCCGCCGACCGTGGTCGAGCATGTGCATGCGGCCCAGGGTGGCGATCTGGTCGTTGCGGCTCCGACCGGCCCGGAGCTTCCCGCCGAGTTCCGGTCCGAGGTCGGCGATGAGCAGGCGCTCGAGGGCACCGTGGACGTCCTCGTCGGAGTCGTCCGGCTGCAACGCGCCCGTCGCGTGCGCGTCGGCCAGGCGGTCGAGGCCGGCGGTCATGCGCTCCAGCTCGTCCTCGGTCAGGTAGCCCGCGGCCTGCAGGGCCCGGGCGTGGGCACGCGACCCGGCGATGTCGTACGGAGCGAGCTGCCAGTCGAACTGCGTCGACCGGGACAGCGCGGCGAGTTCGGCGCTGGGGCCGTCGGCGAAGCGGCCACCCCAGAGGGCGCCCGTGTTCGTGGCGTCGGTCTTGCTGGGCTGCGTCGCGTCGGTCATGTCGTCCTGCCTGGGAGGGGGTGCTGGTCGGTGGTGCGGAGTTCGTGGGGCGGGGGTCGTGCGGCGGGGTTCGTGCGGCGGTGCGCCGTCAGTTCGCGCGGTCACGGCGTGTGGCGGTCCGCGTCGGCCGGGCCCGGACGTCGGCGAACCCGGGGCCGGCGGTGGTCGCGACCCCGGCGAGCTCGAAGTCGAGCAGGCTCTGCTCCGACCGGCGCCCGGTGACGGCGGCGACCCCGCCGTGCAGCCGGAGCCGCACGTCGCCCGAGACGTGCCGCTGCGTCTGCTCGACGAAGGCGTCGAGCGCGCGGCGGAGCCCGCTCGCCCACCGACCGCCCTCGACCAGGTCCGCCCACTCGCGGTCCACGCCGTCCTTGACGCGCAGCACCTCGCGTTCGAGGGTGATGCGTTCGAGGTCCCGGTGTGCCGCGACGAGTGCCGTCGCACCCGGCGTCTCCGCCAGGCGGCGGGCCTTGCGGCCGTCGAGCAGGTCGACGACGAGGTCGTGGCGACCGATGCCGTGGCGGCCGGCGAGGGCGTCGAGCTCGCGCAGGAGGCGCAGGACCGGGAAGCGCTGCCCGTCGAGGGCGACCGGGACACCGTGCTCGAAGGTCACGGTGACCTCGTCGGGCTCGGGGTCCGGCTGCGCGGCCGGGTCAGCGGTCCGCGCCCAGGCCGCCGCGTCGACCGCAGCCCACGGGTCCTCGGGATCGGGTTCGGCGACCAGGCGGCCCCAGACATCGTGCTCGGTACCGCCGACCGGCACGACCCTGGCCGGCACCGTGAGGACCCGGAGGTCGGGGTCGTGCCCGGCGACCGTCGTGGTGAGGGCCACCTGGTCCGGCGCGGACGTGAGGTGCGCGACCGCGACGGCACCGAGCTGCCGCGCCGTCCGGGCCAGGTGGTCGGCGACGATCGGCAGACGCAGCGACGGCACCAGCGGTCGACCGGGACCGCCGGCGTTCGCCTGCACGGCGCCGACGACGTACCGGTCTGCGTACTCGGTCTTCGCGTCGACCACCAGGGCGTCGGCCGCGCCGGCGACCCGCATGCGCTCGCGCACCGCATCGACCTCGCGCGAGCGACCGCCGAGGTCGACCACGAGGGCCAGGACCTCGTGGTCGACGGCGAAGTGCTCGACGGCCGCCGCCGGGTCCACCCCGGCGGAGCAGGCGACGACGATGCGGTCGGTCACGGGACTCCTGTCGAGCGGGGTCAGGCGGTCGGGCTGGTCGCTGCGGTCGCGGTGGCCGGAGCGCTGGCGGTGGCCGGTCCGCCCGTCGCGTTCGTGGCCAGGAGCCAGGCGAGCAGGGCCTTCTGCGCGTGCAGGCGGTTCTCTGCCTCGTCCCAGATGATGCTCCGCGGCCCGTCGATGACCTCGGCGGTCACCTCGAACCCGCGGTCAGCCGGCAGGCAGTGCATGAACACGGCGTCGTCGGCGGCGTGCCCCATCAGCTCGTCGTCGACGCGGTACCCCGCGAAGGTGTCGAGTCGCGCCTGCTTCTCGTCCTCCTTGCCCATCGACACCCACGTGTCCGTGACCACGACGTCGGCGTCGGCGACGGCCGCGACCGGGTCGGTGACGACCAGGACGGACCCACCGGTCTCGGCGGCGCGACGCTCGGCGTCGGCGACGACCCGGGGGTCCGGGCTGAACGCGGCCGGCGCGGCGACCCGGACGTGCATGCCCGCGGTCGCGCCGGCGAGCAGGTAGGAGTGCGCCATGTTGCACGCGCCGTCACCGACGAAGGCGACGGTCTGCCCGGCGAGCGTGCCGCGGTGCTCACGGATGGTGAGCAGGTCCGCCAGGAGCTGGCAGGGGTGGAAGTCGTCCGACAGGGCGTTGACGACCGGCACGCGCGTGCCCGCAGCCATCTCCTCGAGCCCGGACTGGGCGTAGGTGCGCCACACGATCGCGGACACCATGCGCTCGAGCACCCGGGCGGTGTCGGACGGGGTCTCCTTGCCGCCGAGCTGGCTGTTCGCCGTCGTGATCACGAGCGGGCTCCCGCCGAGGTCGGAGATGCCGACGTGGAAGGACACCCGCGTACGCGTCGACGACTTGTCGAAGATCACCGCGACGGTCTGCGGACCGGCCAGCGGCTTCTCGCCCCAGCGGTCGCCCTTCATCCGGGCGGCGAGGTCGAGGATCGCGGACTGTTCGGCCTGGGTCAGGTCGTCGTCGCGGAGGAAGTGGCGGGTCATGCGGAGGTCTCCTGCTCGGCGGCGACGGCCGCGAGGCTCTGGCCGAGGATCGACACGAACTCGTCGATCTCGGCGTCGGTCACGATGAGCGGCGGTGCGATGCGCAGGCTCGACTCGTTCGGGGCGTTGATGATGAGGCCGCGCTCGAGGGCGGCGGCGTTGACGGCCGGGCCGACGGGGGCGGTCAGGCCGACGCCGACGAGCAGGCCCGTGCCGCGGACCTCGTGCACCAGCGGGGAACCGAGGGCGGCGATGCCGGCTCGGATGCGCTCGCCCTTGGTGACCGCGCCGGCGACCAGGTCGGCGCGTTCGATCTCCTCGAGCACCGCGTTCGCGACGCGGGTGCCGAGCGGGTTGCCGCCGAACGTCGAGCCGTGCTGGCCGGCCGAGAACAGCTCGGATGCCCAGCCGAACGTCACGAGGGCGCCGATCGGGAACCCACCGGCGATGCCCTTCGCGATCGTCACGGCGTCCGGGGTGAACCCGTGGCCCTGGAAGGTGAACCAGTTGCCGGTCCGACCGACACCGGTCTGGATCTCGTCGAGGATGAACAGCGCGCCGTGCTCCTCGGTCAGGCGCCGTGCGGCGAGCAGGAAGCCCTCGGGCAGGTCGACCACGCCGGCCTCGCCCTTGATCGGTTCGAGGATCAGTGCGGCGACGGTGTCGTCGATCGCCGCTTCGAGCGCCTCGACGGTCGAGTCGATGTGCTCGACACCGGGGACCATCGGCAGGAAGTCCTCCTGCAGCGCGGGCTTGCCGGTGAGGGCGAGCGCGCCCATCGTGCGCCCGTGGAAGCCCTGCTTGAGCGCGAGGATGCGGGTCTTCCGACCGTCGGCGCCCTTGTTCAGCCGCGCGAGCTTGAACGCGGCCTCGTTCGCCTCGGCGCCGGAGTTGCCGAAGTACACGCGGCCCGCGTCGCCGGCCCCGGTGATGCGCTTCAGGCGCTCGGCGAGCTCGAGCTGCGGCGGCGTCGCGAAGTAGTTCGACACGTGCACGAGCTTCGCGGCCTGGTCGGCGACGGCCTCGACGAGTGCCGGGTGGGCGTGCCCGAGGGAGTTCACGGCGATGCCCGCCAGGAAGTCGAGGTACTCGTTGCCGTCGACGTCCCACACCCGACAGCCCTGGCCGTGGTCGAGCATGATCTTCGGCGGGGTCAGGGATCGCATGAGCGACGCCCCGAACCGGTCGTTCCAGGTCTGGGTCTGCGTCTCGGTGCTCACTGCTCGGTCCCCTTCTGCGTCGTGCTCGTGGTGTGGACTGCTTCGTGTCGACCCGGGTCCGCCGCGGACTCGGGCACCCGTCGGCCGACCTCGGCGTGGGTGTTCTGGTTCTCGGTGCGGCGGCTCGGGTCCGGGATCACCTCGGTGCCCGCTCCCCGCAGGGTGAACACCTCGAGCAGGATCGAGTGCGGGATGCGCCCGTCGATGATGGTCGCGCCACCGACCCCGCCGACCACGGCGTCGAGGCACGCGGTCATCTTCGGGATCATCCCCGACTCGAGGCTCGGCAGCAGCTCGCGCAGCTCGTCGACGGCGATGAGGTCGATGATCGAGTCGCGGTCGGGCCAGTTGCGGTACAGGCCGGGCACGTCGGTCAGCATCATGAGCTTCGCGGCGCCGAGTGCGATGGCGAGGGCGCCGGCCGCGGCATCGGCGTTGACGTTCAGCGCCTGGTCCGGGTGGGCGTCGTCGATCGCGATGCTCGAGACGATCGGGATGCGTCCGGCCTCGATCGCGGCCAGGACACCGGACGGGTCGACGTGCGTGATGTCGCCGACGTGCCCGAGGTCGAAGTGCTCCCCGTCGACGACGACGCCCTTCTTCTCACCGGTGAACAGCGAGCCCCCGTCGCCGAAGACGCCCACGGCCAGGCCGTCGCCGTGCTCGTTGACGAGGTCGACGATCTCGCGGTTGACCTCGCCGGCGAGCACGTCGCGCACGACCGTGATCGCCTCGGTCGTCGTCACGCGGTAGCCGCCGCGGAACTCGGACGCGATGCCCTGTTCCTTCAGTGCTGCCGAGATCTGCGGGCCGCCGCCGTGCACGACGACCGGGTGGAGCCCGGCGTAGCGCAGGTACACCATGTCCTCGGCGAACGCGCGCTTGAGGTCGTCGTTCACCATCGCGTTGCCGCCGAACTTCACGACGACGGTCTTGCCCGAGAACCGCTTCAGCCACGGCAGGGACTCGATGAGCGTGGCGGCCTTGACGGCGGCGAGCTCGTGCTCTTCTTCCTTGGTCAGGTCGTCGCTCATCAGCTGGAGTACGCGCTGTTCTCGTGGACGTAGTCGTGCGTCAGGTCGTTCGTCAGGATCGTCGCCGCGTGCACGCCGACCCCGAGCTCGATCAGGACGTGGGTGTCGCGCGGGGTCAGGTCGACCTCGTCGATCGGCCGGTCCGGTGCGCCGGCGTGGCAGACGCGGACGCCGTTCATGCTGACGTCGACCGCGTACGGGTCGAACTCGGCGTCGGTGGTCCCGATCGCTGCGAGCACCCGGCCCCAGTTCGGGTCGTTGCCGAACACGGCGGCCTTGAACAGGTTGTTCCGGGCGACGCTGCGGCCCACCGTGACGGCCTCGTCCTCGGACACCGCGCCGGTGACCTCGATCATGATGTCGTGGCTCGCGCCCTCGGCGTCCTGCTGGAGCTGGCGGGCGAGGTCGGCGCAGACCGCGGTCAGTGCTTCCTGGAAGTCGCCGACCTCGGGGGTGACCCCGCTGGCACCGGACGACAGCAGCACGACGGTGTCGTTCGTCGACATGCAGCCGTCCGAGTCGACGCGGTCGAACGTCACCCGGGTCGCGGCGCGGAGTGCCTGGTCGAGCTGGTCGGGCGTCTGCACCGCGTCGGTGGTGATGACGACGAGCATCGTGGCGAGGCCCGGCGCCAGCATGCCGGCCCCCTTCGCCATGCCGCCGACCGTCCAGCCGTCCTCGGTCACGACGGACTGCTTCGGCGTCGTGTCCGTCGTCATGATCGCGGTCGCTGCATCGGGGCCGCCGTCCGCCGAGAGCGCGTGGCTCGCGAGGTCGACGCCGCGCAGGACGCCGTCGCGGAACGTCTGGTCCCCGCGGCCGATCAGCCCGGTCGAGCACACGACGACGTCACCGGCGCCGATGCCGAGGGCGTCCCCGACGGCCTCGGCCGTCATGTGCGTGGTCTGGAAGCCGAACGGGCCGGTGAAGCAGTTCGCGCCACCGGAGTTGAGCACCACGGCCCGGGCGACACCGTCACCGACGACCTGGCGCGACCAGATCACCGGGTGCGCCTGCGCGCGGTTGCTCGTGAAGACCGCCGCCACGGCGGCGTCGGGGCCGTCGTTCACGACGAGGGCGACGTCGGGCTTCCCGCTCGCCTTGAGTCCGGCGGTCACCCCGGCTGCGCGGAACCCAGCGGCCGCGGTCACGCCCTGGAGGCCCGCCGCGGCCTGGTCCGTCGAGGTCACGTCGGTCACGGTGCGACTCCGTCCACGCTCAGGCCGAGGGTCTCCGGGAAGCCCAGGGCGATGTTGGCCGACTGCACGGCCGCGCCGGCGGTGCCCTTGGCCAGGTTGTCGAGGGCGCTCACGGCCACCACGCGGCCGGCGGCCTCGTCGACGGCGATGCCGACGAGCGCCGTGTTCGCGCCGACGGTGTCCGCGGTGCGCGGGAACTCGCCCTCCGGGAGCAGGTGCACGAAGGGCTCGTCGGCGTAGGCCTGCTCCCAGGCGAGCCGGACGTCGCGGGCGCTGACCCCGGGCGAGAGTCGTGCGGTCGTGGTCGCGAGGATGCCGCGTGCCATCGGGACGAGGACGGGCGTGAACGAGATCCGGACGTCACCGGCCCCCGCAGCGACCAGGTTCTGCTGGATCTCCGGGATGTGCCGGTGGGTGCCGCCGACCGCGTAGGCGCTGGCGGACCCCATGATCTCCGACGCCAGGTAGGTGGTCGCGAGCTTCTTGCCGGCGCCGCTCGGTCCGACGCTCAGCACCGCGACGAGGTCGTCCGTCTCGACGAGTCCGGCCTGGACCCCGGGCTGGATGCCGAGCGTCACGGCCGTCACGTTGCAGCCCGGCACCGCGATCCGCTTCGTCGTGGCGAGCTCCGTGCGCTGCCGACCGAGCCCGGTGATGTCTTCGACGTCACGCCACTCGTCCGCGGTGCCCGGAGTCGGGGCCGCGTGGAGCAGCTCGGGCAGGCCGTAGGTCCACGCGCCGTGGTACTCGCCGCCGTAGAACGCGTCCCACGCCGCCGGGTCGGTCAACCGGTGGTCCGCGCCGCAGTCGACGACGAGGGTGTCGTCGTCGAGCTCGGCCGTGATCGCGCCCGACTGTCCGTGCGGCAGCGCGAGGAACACCACGTCGTGCCCGCGCAGGTTCGCCGCCGTCGTCTCCACCAGCGTCAGGTGCGCCAGCGACCGCAGGTGCGGCTGCGTGGCGATGAGCGGCTGTCCCGCGTTCGAGAAGGCCGTCACCGTCCTGACGTCGAACTCTGGGTGGGCGGCGAGCACGCGCAGGAGCTCACCGCCCGCGTAGCCGGAGGCTCCCGCCACGGCGACGGATACGGACATGGGTTCCACCTTTGGTCGGACTGGTCGTCGAGAGAGTCGGAGGCGGCGGCCCCGGGCGGTGATCCGGTGGATCAGTCGCGCAGGGTCGCCCCGAATCGCTCGCCGGCACGTCGGACGGCGCCGTCACGGGCCTCGGAGGCCTCGGCAGCGGTCAGCGTGCGGTCCGTGGCACGGAAGCGCAGGGCGAACGTCAGGGACTTCTGTCCCTCGTCCACGCCCGTGCCCCGGTAGTCGTCCACGAGCCGAGCATACTCCAGCAGCTCTCCGGCGCCAGAACGGACGGCGTCGAGCACGTCACCCGCCGGGACGTCGACCGCGACCACGAGGGACAGGTCCTGCGTCGCCGCCGGGTAGGACACGATCGGCGCGACCGCGACGAGCTCCGGCGCCGCCGCGACCAGCGCGTCGAGGTCGATCTCGACGACGGCGACCACGCGCGGGAGCACCGCGGCCTCGGTCAGGACGGGCAGCAGCTCGCCGGCGACGCCGACGACGGTGTCGCCGACCAGCAGCGAGGCCGCACGCCCCGGGTGCAGGGACGGGTGGCTCGTCTGGGCGACCCGGAGCTCGACACCGACCGCCCAGGCGACCTCGCGGGCGACGTCGAGCGCGTCCGCGATGCCGTACGGCTCCGGCTGCACCCCGGGCTGCTTCACGACACGGTTGCCGGTCAGCAGCGCCGACACGTGGAACGGCTGGGGCGGGAGCGACGCGTCGAGCGCGGCGAGGGTCTCCCGATCGGGTCGAGCCGCACCGGCGGGCACGGTGGCGGTCCCGAGCTGCGCGTCCGTCGTCGGCAGGAACACGCGCGAGGTCTCGTACAGGGCGACGTCGACGAGCCCGCGCGACACGTTCCGACGTGCGGCGTCGACGAGGGCCGGCACCCCGCTGCGACGGAGCAGCGACTGCTCGCTGTCGAGTGCGTTCGCGAGCACCACGCTCGGCCCACCGTCGCCGTCGATGCCCGGGTAGGCGTCCTGCGTCGACTGCGAGACGAACGGCGCGGTCACGACCTCGACGAGGCCCTGCGCTGCGAGGGCGGCGGACACGCGACGGCGGGCCTGCTGGTGCCGGGTCAGACCTCGTCCGGGCGGCGCGATCGGCAGGACGCTGGGGATGCGGTCGTAGCCGACGATGCGGGCCACTTCCTCGACCAGGGTGGTGTCGTCGGTGAGGTCCGGTCGCCAGGACGGCGGCGTGACGACGAGCAGCTCGCCGTCGACGTCGACCGTGGCACCGATCGCACGGAGGGTGTCGATGACCTCGGCGTCGGTGTACTCGACACCGACGAGCTCGGCGGGTCGGGACGCACGCATCGTGATCGTCGGGCGGGGCGCGGTGTCGACGAGCGTCGACCCGAGGGCGTCGGCCGTGCCGCCCGCGAGCTCGACGAGGAGCTCGACCGCGCGGTTCGCCGCGGCCTCGGCCACGAGCGGGTCGACCCCGCGCTCGAAGCGCTTCGACGCCTCGCTCGGCAGCTTGTGCCGACGGGCCGTCCGGGCGATCGAGACCTGGTCGAAGCCCGCGGCCTCGATCAGCACGTCGGTCGTCGTGTCCGAGATCTCGGTACGGGCACCGCCCATCACGCCGGCGAGACCGACCGGGCCCTCGTCGTCGGTGATGACGAGGTCCTCGGGGTCGAGCGTGCGGGTGGTGTCGTCGAGCGTGACCAGGGTCTCCCCCGCCGCCGCGCGACGCACGCCGAGGCCGCCGCGGACCTTCGCGAGGTCGTAGCCGTGCAGGGGCTGGCCGAGCTCGAACATGACGTAGTTCGTGATGTCGACGGGCAGCGAGATCGAGCGGACGCCCGCCAGTGCCAGTCGCGACACCATCCACGCCGGTGTCTTCCGGGTCGGGTCGATCCCACGGACGACCCGCGTGACGAAGGTGTGCGCGCCGACGCGACCGCGGACGGGCGCCCGGTCGTCGATCGTCACGCGGAAGCCCTCGCCCGAGCGGGGCGTCACCCGGTCGGCGGGGTCGTGGAAGCTCGCACCGGTGGCGTGCGCGTACTCGCGGGCGACGCCGCGCATGCTCATCACGTAACCGCGGTCCGGGGTCACGTTGATCTCGACCGCGGCGTCGTCGAGGCCGAGCAGCGCGATCGCGTCGGCCCCGACCTCGGGCTCCATGGCGAGGTCGGCGAAGCGCAGGATGCCGTCGTGCTCGTCGCCGAGCCCGAGCTCGCGTGCCGAGGCGATCATGCCGTCGGACACGTGACCGTAGGTCTTGCGCGCGGCGATCGGGAACGGGCCGGGCAGCACCGCGCCGGGCAGCGTCACGACGACGAGGTCGCCCACGTCGAAGTTGTGCGCGCCGCAGACGATGCCGCGGGGCTCGCCCTCGCCGACGTCCACCTGGCACCAGTTGATCGTCTTGCCGTTCTTCTGCGGCTCGGGCTCGCGCTCGAGCACACGTCCGACGACGATCGGACCGGTGAGGTCGTAGGTGTGGACGTCCTCTTCCTCGAAGCCCACCGACACGAGTGCCGCGTGGACGTGCTCGAGGGAGACGTCGTCGGGCAGGTCGACGGACTCGCCGAGCCAGCGGAGTGGGACGCGCATCAGACCACCGTTCCGAACTGCTGCGAGAAGCGGACGTCGCCCTCGAGGAAGTCACGCATGTCGTTCAGGCCGTTGCGGAACTGCAGCGTCCGCTCGATGCCCATCCCGAACGCGAAGCCCTGGTACTCGTCCGGATCGATGCCGGCCGCCCGCAGGACGTTGGGGTTCACCATGCCGCAGCCGCCCCACTCGACCCACCGCGGGCCGCCCTTGGCGTTCGGCTGCCAGACGTCCATCTCGGCGCTCGGCTCGGTGAACGGGAAGTAGTTGGGGCGCAGGCGGATCTGCGCCTCGGCGCCGAAGACCTGGCGCGCGAAGTGCTCGAGCGTGCCGCGCAGGTGCGCCATCGTCAGACCCTTGTCGATCGCGATGCCCTCGACCTGGGTGAAGACCGGCAGGTGGGTGGCGTCAAGCTCGTCGGCGCGGTACACGCGTCCCGGGGCGATCACGTAGAGCGGCAGGTCGCGGGACAGCAGGGAGCGCACCTGCACCGGGGAGGTGTGCGTGCGCATGACCAGGTGCCGGTCGACCGGCTCGACGAAGATCGTGTCGGCCATCGCCCGCGCGGGGTGGTCCGGGTCGAAGTTCAGCGCGTCGAAGTTGAACCACTCGTGCTCGAGCTCGGGGCCCTCTGCCACCTCCCACCCCATGCCGACGAAGATGTCGGCGACGGTCTCGTTGAGGACCGAGAGCGGGTGACGGGAGCCCGGCGCACGACGGACCGGCAGCGCGGTGACGTCGACCCGCTCGGCCTCGAGCCGGGCGCGCTCCTCGGCCTCGGCCAGGACCGACTCGTGCTCGGCGATCGCGGCGTTCACCTGACCGCGCGCCTGGCCGACGAGCTTGCCGGCCGCTGCCTTCTGCTCCTTCGGCACGCTGCGCATCGACGCGTTCATCCGCGCGAGCGCCGACTGCTCGCCGGTGTGCTCGGCCCGGGCCTGCTTCAGCTCGGCCACGGTCGTCGTCGCGCGGACCGCGGCGAGGGCCCGGTCGACCGCGTCGGCGACGGCCGCTTCGCTGATCTCGAGGTGTTCTGACACGAGGCCCAAGCCTACCGGCCCCCGGGATACCGCCGTCCTGCACTGGGCGGACGGTGGAGGAGCAGGACGGGTCAGGGCGTTGTGGAGGAGGAAGCCACCCGCTGCGCGAACGCCGACTCGTACAGGCACACCGAGGCGGCCGTCGCCAGGTTCATCGACTCCGCCCGGCCGTAGATCGGGACCTTCACGGCGCGGTCGACCAGCTCGAGGTCCTCCGTCGTCAGTCCGCGGGCCTCGTTGCCGAACACCCAGGCGGTCGGGCCGTCGAGCATGCCGTCGGCCCGCACGTCCGGCAGGTCGTCGCCGGAGACGTCGGCGGCGAGGACCGTGTACCCGAGCGCCCTGGCCCGGGCGACCGTGTCGGCGAGCGTCACCCCGACCGAGACCGGCACGTGGAACAGCGACCCCGTGGTCGAGCGCACCACCTTCGGGTTGTACGGGTCGACCGACCGCCCGGTGAGCACGACGGCGTCGGCACCCGCCGCGTCGGCGGCGCGGATGATCGTGCCCGCGTTCCCCGGGTCCCGCACCTGCTCGAGGATCGCGACCAGACCGGGCAGGGCGCCGTCCGTGGCGGACGCACCCCGTGCCTCCAGGCCAGGTCCGGCGTCCGGGAAGACCTCGCGCACCGACGTCGGGAACTGCTGGCACACCGCGACGACCCCCTGCGGGGTGACGGTGTCCGCCATCGTGTCGAGCACCTGCTCGGTGACGAACCATGTGTCGACCGGTGCGTCGTCGAGCCCGTAGCGGGCGGCTGCCGTCGGCGTGACGTACAGCTCCCGCAGGAGCTCGGGACGGTACTCGATCGCCTCGCGCACGGCCTGCGGCCCCTCGAGCAGGAAGAGCCCGGTGTCGGCACGGACGTCCTTCTTCGCCAGGGCCGCGACGGCCTTCACTCGTCCGGCACGGGGGTTCTCGAGGAGATCGCTCACGGGTCCAGTGTCGCAGCATGCACGAAGCCCCCGCTCCGAGGACGGAGCGGGGGCTTCGGGAGCTGGCGTGACTACGCGGCCTTCGGGGCCGAGGTGTCGGCCGGCAGGGCCTTCTTGGCGGTCTCGACGAGCGCCGCGAACGTGTCGGGGTTGTTCACCGCGAGGTCCGCGAGGATGCGACGGTCGACCTCGACGCCGGCCAGGTTCAGACCCTGGATGAGGCGGTTGTAGGTGAGGCCGTTCGCACGCGACGCAGCGTTGATGCGCTGGATCCAGAGGCGACGGAACTCGCCCTTCTTGGCGTGGCGGTCCCGGTACGCGTAGACGAGGGAGTGGGTGACCTGCTCCTTGGCCTTGCGGTAGAGCCGCGAACGCTGGCCGCGGTAGCCCTCGGCGCGCTCGAGGATGACGCGGCGCTTCTTGGCGGCGTTGACCGCTCTCTTTACTCGTGCCATTGATCTGTTCCTTTACGTTTCCGCCGGCTCAGTGGCCGAGAAGCTTCTTGACGTTCTTCGCGTCGGCCTTGGCGAGGACCTGGTCCTCGTTCAGGCGGGCCTTGCGCTTGGCGCTCTTGACCTCGAGGTTGTGACGCATACCGGCCTGCTGCTTCATGATCTTGCCGCTGCCGGTGACCTTGAAGCGCTTCTTCGACCCGGAGTGGGTCTTCTGCTTGGGCATCGTGGTGCCTTTCCGTGGGGTGGGTGGGTGGGCCGCGCCGTTGCGGTGGGAGCGTTGCGCGCGGTGGTCCGGAGGGACCTACTCGGCGGAGGTCTCCGCCGGCGCGGACTCGGTGGCCTCGTCGGCCTCCTTGCCCTTCGCCGCGTGCTCCGACGCACGACGCTCGGCCTTCTGCGCAGCACGCTTCGCGTTCTGCTCGCCCTTGACGTCGGACTTGTTCTTGAGGGGGGCGATGATCATCGTCATGTTGCGGCCGTCCTGGGTCGGACGCGACTCGACGACGCCGAACTCGGCGATCTCCTCCGCGAACTTCTGGAGGAGACGGACGCCCTGCTCCGGACGCGACTGCTCGCGACCACGGAAGAGGATCATCGCCTTCACCTTGTCGCCGCCGAGGAGGAAGCCCTCGGCGCGCTTGCGCTTGGTCTCGTAGTCGTGCGTGTCGATCTTCAGGCGGAACCGGACCTCCTTGAGGTCCGTGTTCACCTGGTTGCGACGCGCTTCCTTGGCCTTCTGCGCTGCCTCGTACTTGAACTTGCCGTAGTCCATGATCTTGGCCACGGGCGGCTTCGAGTTCGGGGCGACCTCGACCAGATCCAGTTCGGCTTCCTGCGCGAGACGCAGGGCCATGGCGATCGGGACGACGCCGACCTGCTCACCCTGGGGGCCGACGAGTCGGACCTCGGGAACGCGGATTCGGTCGTTGGTGCGGGGATCGGGAATGCGGAGCTCCTTCAATCAGGTGGTGGCCGTCCGGCGCTGCTGCGCTGGACGACGGCACGAGAGAGGAGATCTGACGCACGGATCGGAACCCGTTCGGCAGCCGCCCGACGCCGCCCCGTGCGGGACGACCGACCGGCGCGGACGCCGGCGGAGCGGTTGGGACCCGGTAGCCTGTGGTGCACGGCCGCGGGTGGGAGAGACTCCTCTTCTACGACGCCGTTCGAACACCTCGGAACACGTTCCGGGGCACGCGGACAGCATCTGCCGCCGACGAGTCTAGCAGAGGAGCACCGTGCCCGACACCCCCGAGAACGAGACCGTGCAGGACGACGAGCGGTACGACGCCGGCGACGAGGCCCGCGACATCGCCGAGGTCCCGGCGGTCGAGCTCATCAACACCGTCGCCGTCCACCTGCTCAGCGCGGCCGCCGTGAAGGTCGGCCTGGCGGACGACCCGCAGGAGCAGACCGACCTCGACGAAGCGCGCAAGCTCATCACGGCCCTCGCCGGACTCGTCACCGCGGCGGCGACCGAGATCGGCGACCACCACGCCCGTCCGCTCCGCGACGGCCTGCGGTCGGTGCAGCTCGCGTTCCGCGAGGCGTCGAGCATCCCGGACGCACCGGGCAAGGGACCGGGCGAGAAGTACACGGGACCCGTCAACTGACGACGGTGGTCGACGTCACCAGGTGACGGACGGGAGGCGCGGGGCCGGCCGGCACCGCGCCTCCCGTCCGTCAGCGGGTCACGCCGGGTCGGATCGGGCTGCGTCCGCGGCCAGCCGAGCGACCGCCGCCAGGGGGATGCCGGCCCAGTCCGGCCGGTTCCGCGTCTCGTAGACGACCTCGTAGACGGCCTTGTCGAGCTCGAAGGCGTCGAGCAGGGCGCGGTGCTCGGCCAGGTCGCCGCCGGTGCCGCGGCGGTAGCCGTCGAGGAACGCCTGCCGTGCCGCCTGCGCCCAGACGCCCGCGTCGACGAACTCGGCATCGTGTGCGAGTGCGCCCGCGACGTAGTCGAAGGACCGGAGCATGCCCGCGACGTCACGGAGCGTCGAGTCGGGCAGCGACCGTTCGGCGAGCGGGCGGAGCGGCTCCCCCCTCGAAGTCCAGGAACACCCACCCGCGCGGCTCCGGTGCGGCGAGTACCTGGCCGAGGTGCAGGTCGCCGTGGATGCGCTGCAGGTCCGGCCAGTGCGAGGCGGCGGCTCGGTCGTACACCGCACGGATGGCGTCGACGTGCGGCTCGACGGTCGGGGCCTCGCGGACGGCGGCGTCGAGGCGGTCCCGCATCGTCGCCATCGCGGCCTCGCGGCGGGACTCGTCGGCGGGCTCGGTCGGCAGGGCGGTGGCGAGCGTGCGGTGCACCTCGGCGAGCGCCGCACCGAGCGCGGCCGCCTGGTCGTCCCACGCGGTACCGGTCCGGGCGTCGCGGAGGGCGACGCGCCAGGCGTCCTCGAGCCCCGGCAGGAACTCCTGCGCGAACGCGAGGTGTCCGGTCGCCGTGCCGTCGGATCGGCCGGGGTCGGGCCAGGTCGCCCGCTGGGCGCCGTACACGGTCGGCACGCGCGCGCTGCCCGCGGCGGAGAGCGCGAGCTGCGTGGTGACGTCGGGGTTGTCGCCGTGGTGCAGGACGCGGAAGAGCTTGACGATGACCTGGTCGCCGGACGCCGTGTCGCAGATGACCGAGGTGTTGGACTGCTCGCCGGACAGCACCCGTGACGCGGTGACCTCGCCGATCGGTCGGAGGCTCTCGGGGTCGGCGTCGATGCGTGCGGCGAGCTGCTGCACCCAGTCGGTGTCGGTGGTGGCGTCGACGGGATCGGCGCCCGGCGCGCCCCCGGCCGCGACGGGCACCTGGTAGAGCACGGCACCGGTCGCGGCGTCGTCGAGCACGAGCCGGGTGCCGTCGGTCTCGGCGAGGGTGCGCAGGGCCGGTGTCCCGCCCTTCGCGGCGTACCAGCGCTGGCGTGCGATCCAGCCCTCCAGCGTGCGGTCGTCGACGTGCTCGGGTGCCTCGGCGCTCATGCAGCGAACGGTACGCGCCGGCGCCGGGACGCGTCCCGGACGATCCACGCCCACCGCGTCCGGCGGTCTTTACAACGATGTACGGATCGGCCAGCATGGACGCATGAGCCCGCTCGACGGCACCGTCGCCGCCCCACTGTCCCCGCTCCGTCCGTCCTCGGGGCTCCCCCGCGCGTCCGACCAGGACGGCTCGTACCCGCGACCGCAGGTGCTCCGCGGTGCGTGGGCCGACCTCGACGGGACGTGGTCGTTCCGGAACACGGGCGACGACCCCGCCTGGCGCACCGGGTTCCCCGACGCGCGGGACATCGTGGTGCCGTTCCCGCCCGAGTCGCCCGCGTCGGGCATCGACGAGCCCGGGTTCCACCCCGTGGTCTGGTACGCGCGGACGATCACCCGCGCCGAGCTCGACGCTGCCGGGTACGGCGACGCGGCACCACGGCTCCTGCTGCACTTCGGCGCCGTCGACCACCGAGCGCGGATCTGGGTGGACGGGCAGTTCATCGGCGAGCACGAGGGCGGGCACACCCCCTTCACGCTCGACGTGACCGAGGCCCTCGGCACCGACCCGGACACGGCGCACACCCTGGTCGTCCGCGCCGAGGACGACCCGCACGACGTCACCCAGCCGCGCGGCAAGCAGGACTGGCACGAGCACCCGCACGCGATCTGGTACCGCCGCACCACCGGGATCTGGCAGACGGTGTGGCTCGAGGCCGTCCCGACGGCGTCGATCGCGGGCCTGCGGTGGATCAACGTCGACCACACGACGATGCGGCTCACCGTACGGCTCTCCGGCGAGCGCCCCGCGGGTGCCCGCGTCCGGGTCGCGGCACGGTGGCACGAGGGCGACGAGGACCTCGCGACGGTCGAGGCCGTCGTCCCGGTGCACGCGCACGAGGTCGAGGTCGTCGTGCCGGTCGCCCGGCAGCAGAACGGCCAGGCCGAGGACGAACTCGTCTGGTCGCCGGAGACCCCGCGTCTGGTGGACGCCGTCGTCAGCCTGCTCCCCGCCGACGGAACCGAGCCCCTCGACGCCGTCTCGAGCTACTTCGGCATCCGCACCGTGGGCATCGACGGCGGCGCCTTCCTGCTGAACGGCCGCGCGTACGACGTCCGGAGCGTGCTCAACCAGGGCTACTGGCCGGAGTCGCACCTGGCGGCGCCGTCACGGCAGGCACTCCGCCGCGAGGTCGAGCTCATCAAGGAGCTCGGCTTCACCGCCGCACGGAACCACCAGAAGATCGAGGACCCGCGGTTCCTGTACTGGGCTGACCGGCTCGGGCTGCTCGTCTGGGGTGAGGCACCCGGTGCCTACGCTTTCTCCCCGCTCGCCGTGCAGCGACTGGTGCGGGAGTGGATGGACGCCGTCGAGCGCGACGCATCGCACCCCTCGATCGTCACCTGGGTGCCGGCCAACGAGAGCTGGGGCGTCCAGCACGTCGCGACCGACCCCGCGCAGCAGGCCTACGCCCGGTCGCTCGCCGACGTCACCCGGGCGCTCGACCCCACGCGGCCGGTGATCTCGAACGACGGGTGGGAGCACACGAACTCGGACATCGTCACCGTGCACGACTACGAGGGCGACGGTGCCCGGCTCGCAGCGACCTACGCCGACGACGCCGCACGCACGGCGCTGCTCGGCGGACGGGGCCCGGCCGACCGTCGGATCCTGGTCGGTGGCGCGGTGGACGAGGGCCAGCCGGTCATGCTCACGGAGTTCGGCGGCGTGGACTTCCAGCCGGGGGCGAAGCGCGAGGACGGGTGGGGCTACACCTCGGCGGTCGACGGTGACGACTGGGTGGCGCGGATCACGGCGCTCTACGACGGGGTCCGGGCGAGTGCGTTCCTGGCCGGCTCGTGCTGGACGCAGCTGACGGACACGGTGCAGGAGACGAACGGCCTGCTCAACGCCGACCGCACCCCGAAGGTCCCGATCGAGCGCATCCGCGCTGCGGTCACCGGGCGCTGAGACCCGGGCGGCCCGGCGCGCGGCTCCGCGGCCCCACCCGCGGAACGCAACGCGGGCGGTTCCTCGCAGCGATGTACCGCTGCGAGGAACCGCCCACGTTGCGTCCGGAGAAGGCCGGTGGGTCAGGACGCCAGGAAGCGCAGGACCGCCTCGTTCCACTCGTCCGTGTGCGAGGCCAGCACGCCGTGCGGACCACCCTCGATGACGTGGATCTGCGCGTTCGGGATCGCCTCGGCGGTGCGCTTGCCCGACGCCTCGAAGGGCACGATGCCGTCCGAGTCGCCGTGGATGACGAGCGTCGGGACGTCGACCTTCGTCAGGTCGTCGCGGAAGTCCGTCGTCGCGAACGCCACGGTGCAGTCGAGCGTGCCCTTCGGCGACGCGAGCTCGGCGATCGCCAGGTCGTAGGCTCGCTGGTCGGCCGACACGATCGGCTCGCCGGACTCCCCCGGCGTGTAGAACATGTCGACGAACTGGTGCAGGAACGCGGGACGGTCGCCCGTGATGCCGTTCGAGAACCAGTCGGCGAGGTCCTGGTCGACCGCGCCGTCGGGGTTGTCGTCCGACTTCCACAGGTACGGCGGCACCGCGCTCGCGAACACCAGCTTCTTGAGCTTCGAGGTGCCGTAGGTCGAGACGTAGCGCGCGAGCTCCCCGCCGCCCATCGAGAACCCGATCAGGGTGACGTTCGTCAGGTCGAGCTCGGTGATGAGCTTGTCGAGGTCCGCGGCGAAGGTGTCGTAGTCGTAGCCGCCCCACGGCTGCGACGACTGGCCGAACCCACGGCGGTCGTAGGCGATGACGCGGTGGCCGGCCTCGACGAGCGCGGGGACCTGGCCCTCCCACGAGCGGCCGGAGAGCGGCCAGCCGTGGACCAGGACGACCGGGTCGCCGGAGCCGAGGTCGTCGTAGTGCAGGTCGATGTCGTGGCCGTTCTCGGCGCCGACGGTGATGAAGGGCATGATTCCTCCTGTCGATGGTTTCCAGGGAACGTGCCCGATGCAACGCCTCGCGACCTGACGATTCCTGACCGGCGCGCCCCCCGTGCGGCGACCGGACAGGAGCGCTCGGGCCGGCACCGCGCGGCGGAGGTGGGAGGATCGGTCGGTGACCGACCCGGCGGAGACGACCCGAGCCTCCCGGCCGAGGCTGGCGGCTCGCGTCCGTCGCCTGCTCGCGGTCGGCCTGGAGGGACGGCACCGCGGGTGGACGGCTCCCCTGATCGTGTGGCTGGCCTCCCGTGTGGTCAGCACGGTCCTGCTGCTCACGGTCTGGCTGCTCGCCCGGGCGAACGGCTGGCCGTTCGCGTCGTACCGCCGCGAGGGGACGTTCCTGTCGTTCCTCGGGTCGTGGGACGCCTCGTTCTACCGGACCATCGCGGAGCACGGCTACCCGGCGACGCTGCCGACCGACGCCGACGGGCACGTGCTACCGAACCCGTGGGCGTTCCTGCCGGTGTTCCCGGCGCTGGCCCGGGTGGTGCAGCCGCTGGTCGGCGGGTCCTTCTGGGCGGCCGGTGTGCTCGTCGCCACCCTCGCCGGGGCGGGAGCGTGCGTCGTGCTCTGGCGGCTGGTGCGCGCGGTGTCCGACGACCGCCGGGCGACGCGGGCGACCGCGCTGTTCGCCGTCGCCCCGACGGGGTTCCTGCTGCAGGTGGCCTACGCCGAGAGCACCTTCCTGCTCCTGCTGTTCGGCGCCCTGCTCGCCCTGGTGCGCCGGCGGTACTGGTTCGTGCTGCCGCTCGGGCTCGTCGCGGCGTTCACGAAGCCGGGGGTGCTCGCGCTCGCGGTGGCCCTCGCGGTGCACCTGGTCGCGCGACTCGTGCAGGAGCGTCGGGCGATGCCAGTGCGGGACGCCGTGGCGATCGTCGTCGCGGGCCTCGGGATCGCGGTGGCGGGTCTGGCGTGGCCGGTCGTGGCCTCGGCGGTGACCGGGCGGCCGGACGCGTACCTCGAGACCGAGCTGTCGTGGTGGGTCGGGTTCGTCGGTCGGCAGCACTTCGCGCCGTTGACACCGTGGTTCACGATGGCGTCGACGTGGCTCGGGGCGGGCGGGGTCGTGCTCGTGGTGGTCGTGCTGGCGGGTGCTGCGTGGTTGTGGACCCGACGCGACGTCCGCGCGCTCGGCGTCGACGTCGTCTCGTTCACGGCCGCGTATGCGCTCTACCTGGTCGCGGTGTTCCTGCCGCAGCAGAGCCTGCCGCGGTTGCTCATGCCGACGGCACCGCTGCTCGGTGCGGACGTGTTCGCGGGGACCCGGGAGCGGACCGTCGCGTGGCTGGTCGTCGGCATGTGCTTGCAGGCGGTCGCGGTCGTGCTGACCTGGTTCCTCGGCTACCCCTGAGCGGCCCCGGCGCCGCTACGCGTCGAACGTGTGGAACCAGGCAGCGCCGCCGGGGTGCTGCACGGTGATCATCTCGTCGAGGTCGCGGTACGGCCCGTCCTGGTTGTGGCTCGCCGACTTGATGCGGACCGTGCCGTCCGGCTCGGTGAAGACCTCGGACACGATCGTGACGTGGTCGGGCGACTGGTTGTCGTTCCAGTCGTAGAACACGATGTCGCCGACCTTGACCTTGCTGCGCTCGTCCAGGGACCGCCGGGTCAACCCGAACGTCGCGGCGTTCTTCGTCATCCACGGGTCCATGGCCGGGCAGTACGTCCACGTGGCACTGTGCTGCGCGCCGGCAGAGCGGCTGTACCAGTCGTCGCGCTGCTGCCACCCGCGGGCGACGAGCGTCTGGCTGACGTAGTTCGCGCAGTCCCCGCCGATCGGGTTCATCGTGCCGTACTCCGCGAGGTTGTAGTCCTCCCAGTACCGCATCGCGTACTCGAGCTGCCGGTCGACCGCGGTGAGCGCCGTGTACGCCACCGACGTCGTCGCGACCGCGGAGGAGGCGTCCGGCGTCGGTGCGGCGGTCGGCGTCGGGCTCGCGGTCGCCTGGTCCTGGGTGGCGCCGGCCTGCCCGTCGTTCGCGGCGCTGCCGTTGCCGTCCGAGGACTGGTTCGCCGACGGGCTCGGCTCGATCGCGGTGGTGAACAGCGCGACGTCGGCGGACCCGGCCTTGTACATCGCCTGGTGCGGCGCCGTGAAGGTGACCGTCGTGGCGGAGGCCTGCACGTCACGCGCGGCGATCCCGCCGACCGTCACGCCGCGCACCGCCGCGAGGCTGGTCCCCGTGACCGTCACCGTCACGCCGCCGGCGAGCGGGACCTGCGCGGGCTCGATCGAGGAGGCCACGGGGCGAGCGTCCGACGACGACCCGCTCGCGGGCGTCCCGCTGGACCCGGCACCGGCGCGACCGGTCGCGCTCGGCGACGCATCCTCACCGCGTGAACAGGCCGCGACGGCGAGGCCGATGCCGGCGACGCCGGCGAGCGACAGCAGGGAACGGCGGGTGAACGAAGCAGTCATGTCCCGACCAGGGTAGGCGACCGTACGGCAGGATCGCTGGCAGCACACCACCTGCCGGAAGGATCCGACCGCACATGCCCGAGAGCCACGACTTCTTCGTCGCCGCCGACCCCGAGACCACCCGAGCGATCGTTCGCGACGCCCTCGTCCGCGAGGGCTACGCCGTCACCGACGGCGACCAGGGGGCCCTGCTGGCCACCCGCGGCAGCCTGGGACTGACCCTGTTCGTCGGCAGCCTGCTGAACGACCGGACGTTCCACACCCGCCTCGACGTGCAGCTCATGGTCGCGCCCGACGGACGAGCGGTCGCGCGACTGCTCCGTGGTTCGGGCCGGTCGGCGGTCAAGGGCGGTGCACTCGGCGTGGCGCGGGGCAACCGGGCGTTCGAGCAGGCCGCGAACGCGATCCACGCGTCGCTCGCGCAGGCGGGCGTCCTGACGGACAGCATCCCGAGCTGACCGGTCGTCACCGGGAACGACGAAGGGCCACCCGACCGGGTGGCCCTTCGCTGCTGCTTGGTGGAGCTAAGGGGATTCGAACCCCTGACCTTCTCATTGCGAACGAGACGCGCTACCAACTGCGCCATAGCCCCAAGTGCTCGACAACACTAGCACCACCGGGAGCGCGAACCGAAATCGGCTCGCCACGTCCGGGCGCGCCGCACCCCGGGAGCCCCGAGCGTCGCGTCAGACCGCGCGGCGACGACGCATGATCGCGTCGAGGTCGGTCTGCTGGTAGGCCTCGTCGTCGATGACGCCCATCCCGGCCCAGCGGCTCGGGGCCGCCGGCTGCTCGGGCTCCGACGCGGTCGGCGCCTCGGCCGTGGGAGCAGGAGTCGCCGCAGGAGCGTGGACGGCCGGACGCGCCGCAGCGGCGGGGGCGCGCAGGCCCAGGCGCTCCGCCAGCCGGCCCTGGTCGTGTGCGGACAGCGACGCGGCCGCCTCCTCGACGTCGGAGCGCATGCGCGACACCCGCGCGAGCGTCGGGTCGGTCTCCCCCGCCCGGATCGCGGCTGCCTCCGCTTCGGCCTCGGCCTTCGCCTCGGCAACGCGCTCGCGCAGCCGCGCAGCCAGCTCGGCCGACGACTCCGGCGACGCGGCCGGTGCGGCCGGTCGCTCCACGTACAGCGGCTTCGGCACGCGGGCCGGGGTCCAGCTCCGGTCGCGCGCGGGTTCCGCGGGCTGCTCGGTGGACAGCGGCGGCGCCGGGTCCGTCCAGGCGGTCGCCGGCCGGGAGGCCCGGGTCGCCTCCGCCGCACCGGCCGCGGCACGCGCCTTCCGCGCCTGCGCCACCTGGTGCAGCTGCGCGAGGACGGCTGCGGAACCACCGGCCGCCACGAGCCCGGCGACGCCGACGAGCCAGGCACCGGGGGCAGCGACGAGCACGACGATCGCGACGACGACGCCGAGCGTGCCGAACAGGGTCGCCCCGAGCCGGGAACGACGCATCCGCATCGCGGTCAGCGCGGGCACCGAGGACGCCCGCTCGAGCTTCGGCTGCTGCTCCGCGAGCCGTCGGGTGATCTCACGCTGCCGAGCGGCCTCGTGGGCGCGGACGATCGCGGCGCGCTTCGCCTCCTCGGACCGGGCGACCCGCTGCGCCTCGGCCAGGGACTTCGCGTTCATCTCGACCCGGACCTCGTCGGGGAGCTCGGCGGTCTGCGCGAGGATGCGCAGGGTCTGCTGCAGCCGGATCGCGTTGCGTTCGGTGGCGAGGTACTGCCGACGAGCCGCCCACGACGGCATGAGGTAGACGACCCAGAGCACGGCCGCGATGAGCAGGACGATGCCGCCGCCCCAGGAGCCGATACCTGCCATGGGGACACGGTAGGGGTGCGCGTTCCCCGGACCGCCCATTGCCGGACGCGTGTTGCGCGAGTCGCGACGGAATCCGTGGGCGGTGGGTCGCGCCTCCCGGCCGGTGGGTGGGCGTGACGGGGCGGACCGTCAGATGCGCGGCCGGGTGTCGAGCGGTCTCGCCGCCTCGTCGCGGGCGGAGTCGGGGACGCTGCCGGCACCGGGCGGCACCCGGCCGGCGACCCAGCGGTCGAGGACGCCCTCGCGGACCTCCTCCGCGACGAGGGCGAAGCAGAAGTGGTCGCGCCAGTCGCCGTTGATGTGGATGTACCGGCGGCGCAGGCCCTCGAAGCGGAAGCCGAGCTTCTCGACGACGCGCAGGCTCGGCGCGTTCTCCGGACGGATGCAGATCTCGATGCGGTGGATGCCGACGACGCGGAAGCAGTGGTCGACGGCCATGGCGACCGCGATCGGGGTGACGTTGTGTCCGGCGGCGCCCTCGACCACCCAGTAGCCGATGGACGCACTCGCCAGCGATCCGTAGCTGATGCCGGACACGTTGAGCTGCCCGACGAAGCGGCCGTCGAGCTCCATCGCGAACGGCAGACCGAGCCCGGCGCGGGCGTTGGCCTGCAGCGCGCGGATGCTGCCCCGGACGTCGGTCGAGACGTGTCCGGAGGGGTTGGTGGCCTCCCACGTGCGCAGCCACGAGCGGTTCGTCGCGAGGGCGACGTCGAGGTCACGGGTGTCCCGGAGCCGGAGGGGCCGGATGGTGACCCGCCCGTGGGACAGGGTCGGGATCGTCGTCATCGCTGTGGTTCCTCCGGTGCCCGGTGGTCGGCCGGGTGGACGCACGAACGGGCCCGGGGCGGACCCCGGACCCGTTCGTGACGGGGTGGCTACTCTCCCGCGTTGAAGTCCTTCAGCCAGGCCTTGAGGTCCGGGCCGAGGTCGTCGCGGTCCGAGGCGAGCTGCACGATCGCCTTGATGTAGTCCAGCTTGTCACCGGTGTCGTACCGGCGTCCACGGAACACGACGCCGTACACGCCGCCGGTCCACTCCTCGGCGCCGGCCATCTTCATGAGCGCGTCGGTGAGCTGGATCTCGCCGCCCTTGCCCGGCTCCTGCTTCTCGAGGACGTCGAAGACCTCGGGACGGATGACGTAGCGGCCGATGATGGCGAGGTTCGAGGGGGCTTCGCCCTGCGGGGGCTTCTCGACCAGGCCGGTGATCTTCACGACGTCGTCGGTGTCGGTCTCCTCGACCGTCGCGATGCCGTACATGTGGGTCTGCGAGGCGGGGACCTCGAGCAGCGCGACGACCGTGGCGTTCTTCTCGCCCTGGACCTCGATCATGCGCTTGAGCAGCGGGTCGCGGGCGTCGATGATGTCGTCGCCGAGCAGCACGGCGAACGGCTCGCGGCCGACGTGCATCTTCGCGCGGAGCACGGCGTGGCCGAGACCGAGCGGGTCGCCCTGGCGGACGTAGTGCATGTCGGCGAGGTCGGTCGACTGGTTGACCTTCTGGAGCTTCTCGTGGTCGCCCTTCTTGCGGAGGGTCTCCTCGAGCTCGGCCACGTGGTCGAAGTGGTTCTCGAGCGCGTTCTTGTTGCGCCCGGTGATCATCAAGACGTCGGTCAGGCCGGCGTTCACGGCCTCTTCGACCACGTACTGGATCGCCGGCTTGTCGACGACGGGGAGCATCTCCTTCGGCATCGCCTTGGTCGCGGGGAGGAAGCGCGTGCCCAGCCCTGCCGCCGGGATCACCGCCTTCGAGATCTGGAAACCCATGTCAGCGAACGTACCGGAAGGTCACTGGGTCGCGGCATGGGCCTTTCGGAGGACACGGCAACCCGCTCCCCACGGCGGGAAGCCGCAAACCCGCGCTCGGTAGACTCCCGGCCATGACCGCCGACCTCGGGAACGAGAAGCGCGCCCTGCGAGCCGAGCTCCGGCAGCGGCGGCGCACCCGGACCACGACGGAGCGCGACACCGACACGACCGCCCTGACCGCGACCCTGCAGCGGTTCGTGGAGGAACGGCAGGTCCGCTCGCTCGCGCTCTACCTGTCGGCGCCCGACGAACCCGACGTCCGACCCTTCCTGCGGTGGGCGCACGAGCAGGGGGTCCGGGTGCTCCTGCCGATCACCCGTGAGGACGGCCTGCTCGACTGGGCCGTCGGCGACGGGGTGTCCGAGCAGCAGGGCCTGCACGGCATGCCGGAGGTCGTCGGCGAGGTGCTCTCCCCGCTCGCCCTCGGGGACGTCGACGCGATCCTGACCCCGGCGGCGGCGGTCGGCCACGACGGGTGCCGGATGGGCTGGGGCCGGGGCTACTACGACAAGACGCTCGGGTCGATGGCGAACCGGCCGCCCGTCTATGCTGTGATCTTCGACGCGGAGTACCTCGACGAGGTCCCGCGCGAGGCCCACGACGAACCCGTCGACGGCATCATCACGCCGTCGCGCATCATCACCTTCCGGAGCTAGGGTGCCCACCTACTCGTACCGCTGCACCGAGTGCGACAACGCCTTCGACGTCAAGCAGTCGTTCTCCGACGCCACCCTCACCGAGTGCCCCGTGTGCGGCGGCGCCCTGCGCAAGGTGTTCTCGCCGGTGGGCGTGACCTTCAACGGCGGCGGCTTCTACCGCACCGACTCGCGGTCGACGCCCAAGGCCGAGGGGTCGGCGGCGTCGTCCTCCTCGACGTCGTCCTCCTCGTCGTCGAGCACGCCGGTGAAGTCCGAGTCGAAGCCGGCCGCGCCCAGCGCCTCCTGACGACGGCTCGTCTCCGTCGGTACGGTGGGGTCTCCTCGACACGGAAGGAGGCTCACGTGAAGGGCTTCAAGGAGTTCCTGCTGCGCGGGAACGTCATCGACCTGGCGGTCGCGGTCGTCATCGGCGCGGCCTTCACCGCGATCGTCACGACCATCGTGAACGCGCTCATCAACCCGCTCATCGGCGCCGTCTTCAACGCGTCGAGCCTGGACAAGGCACTGATCGTGTCGATCCCGACCGTCTCCGGCGGGTCCGCGGACATCCTGTTCGGCGCGATCATCGGTGCCGTCCTGAACTTCGTGATCGTCGCCGCAGTCGTGTACTTCGCGCTCGTCGTCCCCGTCAACCGGCTCAAGAAGGTCGCCTTCGAGCGGGTCAAGAAGAACGAGGAGCAGACGCCGCAGGACGTCCCGCCGACGGACGTCGAGGTGCTGCTCGAGATCCGCGACCTGCTCCGCACCCAGAACGGCGCCGCGGCGACGTCGGGCGGCGGCGCGCACGTCGCTCCGTCGACCGCTCCCGAGGGTCCGGGGATCGGCGGCACGGCGAAGCTCTAGTCGCGGTCGTACCGAATCACGGAACCGACATCGAACCAGCCCCCGGGGTTGGTTCGATGTCGGTTTCCTGGTTCGACGGGGCATGAGGGCGCCGGCCGGTCGCCCACGCCGCACGTGTCCGCGTCAGGCGGTGCGGGCGACCGCGCGGTGCTTCGCGGCGAGGGCCGTGGCGTACTGCACGCCGGCGATCACGTGGCCGATCGTGCCCGCCCAGACGAACACGAGCGCGAGCACGCGGATCCAGTCGTGCTCCGACGCCCAGGACGTCGACGAGAACAGCAGCAGCGGCAGCCCGACGAAGAGCAGCGCCGAGCGGACCTTGCCGGTCCAGGTGACGTCGAGGTCCGGGTTGCCGCGGAACCACAGACCGGACAGCAGCGCCAGCACCGCGTCGACGACGACGATGATCGCGACGCTCGGCCACGGCAGCAGGCCGACGAGGACGAGCGAGAGCACGATCGCGATGATCGCCAGCCGGTCGGCGATCGGGTCGAGCGCCTTGCCGAGCTTCGAGCCCTGGTCGAACCGGCGGGCGATGAAGCCGTCGGCCCAGTCGCTGACGCCGAGGACCACGAGCGTGACGAGCGCCCACCCGGGGTGCCCGGCGACGACGAAGCCGATGAACACGGGGATGAGCAGGAAGCGCACCACCGTGATCAGGTTGGGCCACGTCTGCCAGTCGGGGCGCTGCCGCACGGTGTCAGTCATCGACCCCAGGCTACCCGTCACCAGTGTGGGGGCACGTCGCGCAGGAGCTGGGCGTCGTTCTCCCCGTCGCGGTGGCGGGCCGGCTCCGGGGCCGGGGCCGGGTCGCTGCCCGGCACCGGCTGGGTGGTGACGCGCCTGGTGCGGCGGGCAGGGCCTCCCGGCCGGCCGGTCGTGGCGTCCACGGTGGTGGCGTCGTCGGTGGTGTCGTCCGCGGTCGCCGCGGGACGGACGGGAGGCACGACCTGCGCCGCGTCGTCGGCACGCGTCCACGAGCCCACCAGCTGGTCCGTCTCCGGCGTCACGGGACCGGCCGCGCGGGACGCGCGCCGGGACCCTGTCACCGGCGGACGGGGCCCGACGCGGGCACGCTGGGGTGGAGATCCGACGTGCTCACCGGCGGGCGGGGATCGGCGGGATCGAGATCTCCTGCGTGGCCCCGCGGTCGACGCCGAGCACCGACGCCACCGTGTCCGCCACCCGGTCGGGGTCGGAGAACAGCTGGAACGCGTGCACGCGCACGTAGTGCCACCCGAGGCGACGCAGCACCTCGGGGCGGAGCCGCAGCGACTCGCGCAGCGAGCCGCGGACGAGCGACGCGTCGGTCTCGATCGTCACGCAGACGCCCCCGTGCGCCGCGACCAGGCCGAGCTTGCCGCGGTGCCCGAGCGCGACCGGGATGCCGCGCATCTCGAGGCGCCGGGCGAGGTCGACGAGCAGCGGGTCGGAGTCGTCCGGCACGTACTCGGCGGTGGTGCGGGCACGGACTTCGGCGAGGATCTCGGCCAGCGCGACGGTGCCGTGGCCCATCCGCTCGGCCTCGATGTCCGACGGCTGGAAGCACGTGACGATGACCATCGAGCGACGGGCCCGGGTCATCGCGACCGCGAGCAGGCGCTCCCCGCCCGGCTTGCCGAGCGGACCGAAGTCGCGCAGCACACGGCCGTGCGGGGTCCGGCCGTAGCCGATGGAGAACACGACGCGGTCGCGGCTCTGCGCCACGGACTGCTCGAGCGTCGCGACGATGAACGGCTCGGCGCGGTCGCCGATGACGAACTCGGTGAGGTCCTTGTGGCCCTGCGCCGCGGTGAGGACGGCCTGCTCGACCCGCACCGCGTGCTTCGCCGAGGCCGTGATGACCATGAGCGACTCGGTCGGCCGGGTGCGGGCGTGCTCGGTGACGAGCCGGACGACGCGGTCCACCTCGGCGTCGACGCTCTCGACCGCTCCCGAGTCGGGGTCCGGCACTGCCTTGCCGTCGCTGACGTAGTCGATCGCGATCGAGCCGTGCCCGAGGAACGAACCGGCCCACGGCAGCGACTCGATGCGGCCGCCGTAGAAGCGACGGTTCACGAGCTCGGCGAGGTCCTCGCCGCCGGCGCGGTACGACCGCGTGAGCGACAGGGTCGGCAGGAGCGTCGAGAGCTTGGCCAGCGCGGAGTCGGCGTGCAGGGCGTCGAGGGTGCCCTCGTCCACCTGCAGCGCCCGGTGGTCGGGGTCGACCGCGGTCCGGAACGGCGACGGCGTCTGCGTCACCGGGTCCCCGAACACGACGGTCTGACGGGCGCGACGGACGGCGCCGACGGTCTCGGCGATGGTGACGGCCCCGGCGTCGACGAGGATCACCGTGTCGAACGGCATCGTGTCGGCGATCTCGGGGACCTCGTACGGCGAGGCGAGCCACACCGGCGCGATCGACCGCGACAGGTGCGGCGCGGAGTCCTGCAGCAGGCGCGAGGTGATCGCGCCCTCCTTGAGCTGCGTCTTCAGCGCCGTGGCCTCGTCCGGCCAGTCGACGAGCCCGACCTTCCAGTTCTCGGCGAGCTGCCACGCCAGGCCCTGGGAGACCCCGGCCGCGTGGGCGTCGTCGACGAGCCGGAAGTCGGCCTCGACCCGGTCGAGCATGTCGGTGTTGCCGCCGAGCAGCGCCCGGTCGGACTCGAGCATCGTCTCGAGCGCGGACTGCCACCACGCGAGCTCGAGCTCAGCGGGCACCTGGGTGTCCGGCACGTGCCGGTTCGCCAGGTCCGTGATGAGCGGCTCGAGCTGCAGGTCGCGCAGGGTCTGCATGAGCTCGGTGCGCTCCTGCAGGTTGTGCAGGACGTCGGACTCCTCGGCCAGGCGCGCGATCGTCGGCACGAGCTCGTCGATCGGCAGGTTCGCCAGCTGCTCGTCGCGTGCGGTCCGGCCGAGCGGCTCGTCCAGGCGCGCGAGGTCCTGCACGACGTTCGAGAAGAGCACCTGGACGTCGCCGATGCCCGTGGGCACCTCGGGGTTCACGCCGGCGGCGACGTACCGCTGCCAGAGCACGCGCTGCTGCTGCACGCGGGTGAGTGCCTCGTGCAGGTCGGACACGTGCACGCCCGGGCGGACGTACTCGCGGGCGAGCTTCTTCAGCCGGCGACGGTTCGTCGACGACATCGGGGCGCCCTCGCCACGCGGAGCGGTGGCGGCGACGAGCTCGGACACCGAGCGGTCGAACACGACGGGCAGGAAGCGGTCGAGGGTGTCCCGGATCTCGGTGAGCAGGCGGAGGTAGATGCCGAGCTCGTTGATCGTCGTGAACTGCCGCATGTGCGTCGACGCCACGAGGTCGTGCGCCCGGCGCAGGAGCGTCGGCAGCCCGTCGGTGTCGAGGTCCTTCGCGGTCTTGTGCGCCCGCTGCGCGCCGTCGCTCGAGCCGAACTTCGCGCCGTACCAGGGCGAGTCGTCGGGGCCGTAGCGGAACTCGCCCAGGTTCGCGGCGCTGACCATCGTCTCGGCGACGCGCGAACGTCCCTCGACCATGCTCGTCACGGACCGCTTCGACAGCCGCGCGGTCGTCGACGGCGGCACGGGCAGCAGCGACAGGCGCGACAGCTCGACCAGGCAGTCGAGCACCGAGACGCCGAAGTCCGGGTCGACCCGGGTCAGCGAGCCGCGGTAGTCGGTGAGGACCTTGCGGAGCCGGACCAGGGCGTCGTCGACCTCGCGGAGGTTCGGACGCGCGGCCTTCTCGTTCCGCGCGATGGCCCGGACGACGTCACGGCGCAGGGTGCCCGGCGTCACGGCGACGCCCGGCAGCTGGACCTCGGCGAACCGTGCGGCGATGCCCCGCAGGGTCGCCCGGCGTGGGCTCACCACGAGGACGCGCTTGTTCGCGGCGACCAGGCCGCCGAGCGCGTTGACGATCGTCTGCGTGCCACCGGTGCCCGGCAGGGTCTTCACGACGATCGAGTTGCCGGCCGTGATCTGCGCGATCACGTTCTCCTGCTCGTCGTCGGCGTCGAGCAGCAGCGTGTCGGTCTCCGGGCTGCGCTCGTCCGACGGCGTCTGCTCGACCGGGTGGTAGGACTGCTCGACCTGCCACTTCGCGCTGGGGTTGCCGGCGAGGGCGTCGAGCACCGGGTGGGACAGGTCGCCGGTGTCCTCGACCATGCCGCTGGCGACCTCGGCGAAGGTCGAGACGACCAGGCGCGCGTGCACCGAGAAGCCGGGGATGTGCGCAGTGAGCCCGCGGAGCCGGTCGATGACGGGGTTCGGCGTGAACGAGCCGTCCTGCTGCGCGAGCGCGACGAACGACTGCGCGTCGAGGATGACGCCGTACTGCTCGTGCAGTGCGTCCGCGAGACCCGGGTTGAGCACGGGCTCGCCGAGCAGGCGGACCTCGAAGTCGCGGCCGTGCCGACGGATCGCGAGCGGGCGGAGCAGCACCGGCCCGCGGAAGTGCTCGTCGCCGTGCTGCCAGTCGGCCATGCCGATGCCGAGCTTCACCGCGTCGATGCCCCGGACCGTCGCGAGCTCGGTGCCCTTCGCCTCGACCTGGGCGGCGGCGACACGCGCGGCACGCAGCGCGACCTCGTCACGGATCAGGCTGGACAGCAGGGTCGTCTTGCCGGTGATGAACTGCGCGAGCCCACCCGGGTGGGTGGTGGACAGTTCGATGCGGGCGCGCGGGTGGTCGCTGAAGTGGGTCAGCGGGCTGGCGCCGCCGACGCCGGTCAGCTGCGTCCGCCAGGCGTCCCACGTGGGCTCGGCGGCGTTGCCGGCCTGGAGGCGCGGGTCGCCCAGGCTGATCGCCTGCGGGCTCGTGAGCTGCAGTTCCGGGCGGAGGGTGCGGTCCGGTTCGTCGGCCCGGTCGCCCTCCCGCTGCTCGCGCCCGCCCGCGGGCGCGTCGGCGCCCTGGACGGGGACGTCGTCATCCGCGTCGTCCGCGCCGTCGGTCACCCTGTCTCGCCACACATCCGACACTGTAGGCGGAAGCGGGCGGCCTCCCTGGCAATGACCCGACGTTTCCGGCTTTCCGTGCGGGCCCGGCACCTCGTCCGACCAGCCGGTGTGGTACCAACGTGGACATGGCCATCGACGACCGCACCGCCCCGTCCGCCCCCGCACCATCGTCGGCCCGGCCAGACCGGCGCCGGTCGGTCCCCGCCGAGATCTCCCGGTCGTGGCTCCTGGTCCCCGGCACGGCGGCCGACCGCTTCGAACGGGCCCAGCGGTCGCGCGCCGACCAGATCATCCTCGACGTCGAGGACGCCGTCGACCCCGCCGCGAAGCCCGGTGCCCGCTCGACCGTCGCATCCTGGCTGGCCGGCGGCGGCGAGGCGTGGGTCCGGATCAACGACGTGACGACGGACTTCTGGGCGGACGACGTCGAGGAGCTCCGCGGGCTCCCGGGTCTGCAGGGCGTGATGCTCGCGAAGACCGAGTCGCCGGCGCAGGTCACCGACACGTGGCACCGGCTCGGCGGCCACACCCCGGTGATCGCCCTGGTCGAGTCGGCCCTCGGCATCGAGGAGGCGACGTCGATCGCGAGGGCCCAGGGCGCGTTCCGCCTGGCGTTCGGCTCGGGTGACTACCGCCGCGACACCGGCACCTCGGCCGACACGCTCGCCATGGCCTACCCGCGCTCGCGACTCGTCGTGGCCTCGCGCGTGGGCGACCTGCCCGGCCCGATCGACGGCCCCACGGTCGGCTCGGCGCACGCCATCCTGCGCGAGCAGTCCCAGGTGGCGGTGTCGCTCGGCCTGACCGGCAAGCTCTGCCTGGACACCGAGCAGCTGCCCGTCATCAACGAGGTCATCTCCCCCACGCCGACCGACGTCGCGTGGGCGCAGGACTTCCTCGACGACTTCGAGGCGCGCGGGCAGGTCATCCGCGACGGCTCCGACCTGCCGCGACTCGGCCGTGCGCAGAAGATCCAGCGGCTGGCCCGGGCGTTCGGCGTCGAGGCGCGGTAGACCGGTCGCATGACCTGGTCGCAGCCGTCCCCTCCGTCGGGCCCGCAGTCGGGCCCGGGCAGCACCGAGCGCGCGGAGTGGGTGCGCGGCGGCACGACACTGTTCCCCGCCGGCCGCGTCGCCGACCGGGTGTCGACCGTGCTGCTGCTCGCGGCGGGTGCCCTGCTGACGCTCCTCACCCTGGTGATCGGGATCATCGCGGTCGTCTCGGCCACCGCGGGCTGCGACGCGGCCACCGGGTGCTCACCCGGTCGGTTCCTCGGCGGAGCGGCGATCGCGGTCGGCGGTTCGTTCGTGATCGGGGTCGCCACGGTCGTCCTCGCGGTCGGGGCCTGGGTGCGACGCCGCACGTCGTGGTGGATCGCCGCGCTGGGCTTCGTCCTCGCGATCGTGGTCGTCACCTGGGGCGGTGTCGTCTTCGCGCAGGCGACCGATCCGGCGACCGGAGCCGGCCAGGTCACCGCGCTGCCGCTGCACTAGCCGCACACCCGCCGGACGGAAGGCGCGGGGCCGGCCGGGCCACGGGCCTCCCGTCCGCCCCGTCCCACCGCACGGTCGTGCGCACGCCGTCCCGTCGGCGCGTCCTGTCCTGTCGGCGCACCTGTCCCGTCGGCGCACGCTGGGCATCGCACCGACCCGTCGGCGCATGCTGGGCGCATGAAGCAACGAGTCATCGGAGACGTGTCGGTCAGCGCGATCGGACTGGGCGGCATGCCCATGTCCATCGAGGGGCGGCCCGACGAGCGGCAGTCGATCGCGACCATCCACGCGGCCCTCGAGGCCGGCGTGACACTCATCGACACCGCGGACGCCTACCACCAGGCCGCGAAGGACGAGATCGGGCACAACGAGGAACTCATCGCGAAGGCGATCCGCGAGTTCCACGGCGACACCGACGCGGTGCTCGTCGCCACGAAGGGCGGGCACCTGCGGCCGGAGCCGGGCGCGTGGGCGCAGGACGGCCGACCGGAGTACCTGAAGGAGGCCGCGAAGGCCTCGGCGAAGCGGCTCGGTGTCGACGCCGTAGGGCTGTACCAGTTCCACCGGCCGGACCCGTCCGTGCCGTACTCGGACTCGGTCGGGGCGCTCGCGGAGCTCCTCGACGAGGGCGTGATCCGGATGGCCGGCATCTCGAACGCCGATCCCGACCAGATCCGCGAGGCGAACGAGGTCCTCGGCGGGCGTCTGGCGTCGGTGCAGAACCAGTTCTCGCCGGCCTTCCGGTCGAGCGAGCCGGAGCTCGAGCTCTGCGACGAGCTCGGCATCGCGTTCCTGCCGTGGAGCCCCCTCGGCGGCATCGCGAAGGCGGCCGACCTCGGCACCGCGTACGAGGACTTCGCCGTGATCGCCCGGGAGCGCGACGTGTCCCCGCAGGTCGTGGCGCTGGCGTGGGAGCTGCAGAAGAGCGACGTGGTCATCCCGATCCCGGGGGCGTCGCGGCCGCAGTCGATCCTGGACTCGGTCGTCGCGGCGACCGTGAAGCTGCGCGACGAGGACGTCGCCCGGCTGGACGCGGCGAAGCCTGCGGCCTGATCCGCGCGGTGCCCTGTCCGCGGCCGGGACGGCCGCGGACGGGGTGTCCAGCGTGACCTGATCAGTCCGCGCAGACCGTGTCGATGTCCTTCGCGGCCTGCTGGACCTGCTCCGCCGAGGTGCTGAAGCCGGAGACGTCGACCGACTGCGGGTCCTTCGCCATCCCCTGGATCTTCGCGACCATGTTCCGGTAGGCCGTCTGGAACGCCTCGGCCTTCGGCTTCACGTCGGCGTTCTGCACGGCGTCGATCCCCTCGGTGAGCGAGCGGTCGAACTCCTCGAGCCGCGCCACCGCAGCCTGCGGGTCGGACTGCATGTCGGAGAGCGACTGCAGGCCCTTCGCCGAGTCCTCCACCTTCGCGCGGAGCGTCGTGCACGCCTCGGCGCGTGTCTGCGCCGCGGCGGTCGGTGTCGAGGACGAGCTCGTCCCCGTCCCGCCCGACCCGGATCCGGACCGGCCGGACGCCGGAGCAGCGCCACCCGAGGCGCAGCCGGCGAGCAGTGCAGCCGTGAGCACGGCGGTTGCGAGAGCGATGGTCTTCCTGGGCATGTGTGTCCCCCTGTTCGTGTCCACGCACGACCTCACGGCGCGGATCGAACCCGAGGCTACCGGGAGGTGTCCAGGGTGACGCGGCCCCTGGCGTAGCGTCGGGAACATGCAGGCGATCACGGCACACGACGGCGGACTCCGACTCGACGAGCACCCGGACCCGGTGGCGGGCCCCGGCGAGGTCCTCGTCGAGGTGGCAGCCGCCGGCGTGAACAACGCCGACCTGCAGCAGGTCGCGGGCAACTACCCGCCGCCGCCCGGGGCGTCCGAGGTCCTGGGTCTCGAGGTCTCCGGCACCGTCCGCGCGCTCGGCGACGGCGTGGACGGGTTCGCGGTGGGCGACCGGGTGTGCGCGTTGCTCTCCGGCGGTGGCTACGCGACGCTCGTGGCGGTCCCGGCAGCCCAGGTGCTGCCCGTGCCCGACGGCGTGGACCTGGTCGAGGCCGCCGGGCTCCCCGAGGCAGCGTGCACGGTGTACTCGAACGTGGGGATGATCGCGGGGCTCCGGCCCGGGCAGACCCTGCTCGTGCACGGCGGCACCGGCGGCATGGGCTCGCACGCGGTCGTGTGGGCGAAAGCGCTCGGCGCCCGGGTGATCGCGACGAGTGGCGGGGAGCGGAAGGTGCGTGCGTCCGAGGAGCTCGGCGCGGACCTCGTGGTGGACCACCGCACCGAGGACTTCGTCGAGCGGGCGCTCGACTTCACCGAGGGCCGCGGCGTCGACGTCGTGCTGGACGTCGTCGGTGCGGACTACCTGGCGAAGCACCTCGAGGTGCTGGCCCCGAACGGCCACATCGCCGTGATCGCCGCGGGCAGCGGTGCGAAGGGCGAGCTCGACTTCGGCGCGATGATGCGGAAGCGCGCGACCATCAGCGCCACCACGCTCCGTGCCCGTCCGCTCGACGAGAAGGCCGCGATCGTGGCCGCCGTCCGCGAGCACGTCTGGCCGCTCGTCGCCGACGGCAGCGTCCGACCGATCGTCGACTCGGTGGTGCCGCTCGCGGAGGCAGCGGAGGCACACCGCCGGGTCCGCGACGGCGAGGTCATCGGCAAGGTGCTGCTCGCCGTGTAGCTCCCGGGAGGCACGGGCGTCGGTCAGGCGTGGACGCGGGAGAGGAACTCGACGAGCGCCGGGTGCTGTGGCCGGTCGAGCACGTCGGCCGGGGCGCCCTGCTCGGCGACCTCGCCGCGGTGCAGGAACACGATGCGGTCGGCGACGTTCCGCGCGAAGGACATCTCGTGCGTGGTCATCAGGATCGTGGCGCCCTGCTCCTTGAGCTCACGGACGAGGTCGAGCACCTCGCCGACGAGCTGCGGGTCGAGGGCACTCGTCACCTCGTCGAGCAGCAGGAGCTCCGGCGACGTCGCGATCGCCCGGACGACGGCGACGCGCTGCTGCTGCCCGCCGGAGAGCCGGTCCGGGTAGGCGTCGGCGAACTCGGTCAGGCCGATGCGCTCGAGCAGTCGACGGGCGGTCGCCTCCGCCTCGGCCCGCGCGATGCCGTGCACCCGTCGGGACGCGAGCGTGACGTTGTCGAGCACGCGCATGTGCGGGAACAGGTTGAACTGCTGGAAGACGACCCCGATCCGGGCCCGGGTGGCGTCGACGTCCGTCCGCGGGTCGGCGATGTCCGTCCCCTGGAGCAGGATCTCGCCGTCGTCGATGCCCTCGAGCAGGTTCACCGTCTTGAGCAGCGTCGACTTGCCGGAGCCGGACGCCCCGATGACGCAGATGACCTCGTGGCGGTGCACGGTCAGGTCGATCCCCCGCAGGACCTCGTGCTCGCCGAACGTCTTGCGCAGTCCGCGCAGTTCCAGGACCACCGACCCGCTCACACCGTCCCCCCGATCTGCTCGCGACGCTGCTGTCGGCGCGCGATCGCGTCCGTCACCCGGATGAGCGGGAGGCTGATCACGACGAACAGCAGTCCGGCGACCAGGTACGGCGTGAAGTTGGAGTTGTCGGCCTGCTCGATCTGCGCACTCCGCACCGCGTCGACGGCACCGAGGATCGACACCAGGCCCACGTCCTTCTGCATCGAGACGAAGTCGTTCATGAGCGCCGGGGTGACCTTGCGGATCGCCTGCGGCAGCACGACGAGTCGCAGCGTCCCGGCGTGCGACAGGCCGAGCGATCGGGCGGCCAGGCGCTGGGACGGGTGCACGGCCTCCATGCCGGCCCGCAGCACCTCGGCGACGTAGGACGAGTAGGTCAGCACGATCGCGATCGTTCCCCAGACCTCCGGCGGCTGCCGCGGGACGATGCCGAGCCCGGGGATGCCGAAGCCCACCAGGTACAGCACGATGATGAGCGGCAGCCCGCGGAACAGGTCCGTGTACGCGGTGGCGAGCACCCGCAGCGGGAAGAACACCGGGTTCCGCAGGCCGCGCACGACGGCCAGCAGGGTGCCGAGCACCGCGACCCCGATCGCGCTGAAGAACAGGATCCGGATGTTCAGCCAGAGCCCGAGCAGGACGGCCGGGAAGGTGTCGACCGCGGTCTGCGGGTCGAAGAACGACTGCTGCACCGCAGCCCAACCGGGTGTGTTCACGACGCCGACCCAGACCACTGCGATCACGACGAGCGTCGAGACGACCGACACGACGACCGAGCGGCGGCCGCGCTGCCGACGGTAGAGCCGTCGCTCCAGCTCGACCTGGCTCGGTGCGGGGGCGGTCACCGGTGCACCGGCGCCTGCTGGGACGGTCACCGGGCTACTCCAGGACGGGGGTGTTCGTCGCCGAGGAGAGCCACTTCGTCTGCAGGTCGGCGAGCGTGCCGTCCTGCTCGAGCTTCGCGAGCGCCTCGTCGACCTTGCTGGTCAGCGCGGAGCCCTTCGGCAGCACGAAGCCGAACTGGTCGCCGGAGCCGTCCTCGGGGAACTGCGCGGACACCGTGCCGTCGTCGAGCTGCGCCGACGCCATGTAGAAGGCGGTCGGCAGATCGGTGACGATCGCGTCGATCTGGCCGGACTTGAGCGCCAGCACCGCGTCGTCGTTCGAGTTGAAGACCTGCGGGGTGACGCCGAGCACGTCCTTCACCGAGGTGATGCTCGTCGAGCCGGCGGCGACGCCGATGGTGTCGCCCTTCAGCGCGGCGACCGTCGTGTCCTTCGCGGCCTTCGACCCCGACGTCGTCACGACGGCCTGCGTCGTCGTGTAGTACGGCGTGGACATGTCGACGGCCTTCTTGCGCTTCGCGTCGATCGAGAACTGCTGGACGTTGAGGTCCCAGTCCTTCGCGCCGGGGGCGATGGCGCTGTCGAAGGTGCTGCGCTTCCAGACGACGTCGCCCTTCGCGTAGCCCATCTCCTTCGCGACGGCGTAGGCCACGGCGGACTCGAAGCCCTTGCCGGACTGCGGGTCGTCGTCCTCGACCCAGGGCGAGTACGCCGGCTGGCCGGTCGCGATCGTGAGCTTGCCGTCGGTGACGGTGCCGTCGCTGCCGGTACTGCTGCCGCCGGCGGAGCAGGCGGCGAGCGCGAGGGCGGCGACCGCGGCGGTGGCGACGGCGAGGGAGAGACGGCGGGTACGGGTCACGGGAGGGCCTTCGTCAGCGGGACAGGACGGGTGGAGCGGGCAGGACGCAGTGTACCGGTGGCTGGGATACCAGCGCGATGCGGATGACCGCCCGCGACGCCGGTCGCTACGCCATCGTGAAGTCGTCGAACGAGAAGCCCGGCGAGACCATGCAGCTGAGGAGCACCTCGCCGTCACCGGGCAGGGTGCGCTGCCAGACACCGCCACGCACGAAGGCCTGGGCGTCGTGCAGCCGGTGCCTCCCGGCGTCCGGGCCGAGGGTGATCCGGTCGCCGGGCTCCGGGCGGTCACCCGACCCGCCGAGTTCGAGCACGACGGTGTCCGGCCCGTGCCACATCCAGATCTCGTCGCTCGTCACGCGGTGCCAGGCCGAGGCCTCGCCCGGGGGCAGCAGGAAGTGGATCAGGGTCGCGGCGGGGCGCTCGCCGGCCGGGGTGTCGACGGTCGACGGCGAGGTCCACGTGCGGACGTACCAGCCGCCCTCCGGGTGCGGGTCCATGCCGAGGGCGGCGGCGCGCTGCGGGACGTCGAGCCACTCGATCAGCTCGCCGCCGACGGTGCGGCGGGCGACCATGCCGGGACGGGGTGCGGTGTCGGTCATCGTTCCTCCTGGGGACGGGCGGGGTCGGGGTCGGGCGCGCGGACGGGCGCGGGGACGGGCGTGGGCGCGTCGACGGGGCCGGCAGCGAGCTCGGGCACCGGCGCGGATGCGGAGCGAGCATCGAGCACGGTCGGGTGCACGATGCCGTCGGTGGCTCGCACGACGCCCCGGACCACGGTCGCGACGGCACGGCCGGCCCCGTCCTCGACGAGTTCGGCGAGCGCGTCGGGCACGGTGCGGGCGTCGACGTCGAAGACCGCCAGGTCGGCGCGTGCGCCCACGGCGAGGTGTCCGGTCCGGTCGGGTCCGACCGCCAGCCCCATGGCGTGGGCACCACCGAGGGTCGCCGCTGCGAGCAACCGCTCGTGCAGGTCGCGGTGGCCGTACCCCTGCGAACGGGCGATCCGGTGCAGTGCGGTGACGTCGGCCATCGGGTCGAGGGACGGTGACGACGACAACGAGTCCGTGCCGATCGCGATCGGGCTGCCCTCGCGCAGGTAGTCGGCGACGGGTGGCGGGTCGAGGCCGATGACGGCGTTCGACCGCGGGCAGAGCGCGACCGCGGTGCCACGTGCCCGCAGCAGCGCCCGGTCGGACGCCGTCACGTACACGCCGTGGGCGATGTGGCAGTCGGGTCCGAGCACGCCCAGGCGGTCGACGAACGCCGTGGCGCTGGCGCCGAACCCGAGCGCGCGCATGGCCCGGAAGGACGGCACGTTCGCCAGGTGCCAGTCCGCGGTGTGCCCGACACCGTCGACTCCCTCGAGCCCCGGGACCGGTCCGAGCGCGACCCGCTCCCCCTCGAACGCCGCCTCACCCAGGTGCAGGTGCAGCCGGAGGCCCCGTTGGCGCACGATGTCGGGGAGCTCGAGCAGCGGCGCGACGTCGAGGGAGTACGGCGCGTGCGGCGACAGTCCGGCGCCCGGCGTCGTCGGGATGCGCGCGAGCTCGTCGAGGACCCGGGCGCGCCCGTGGGAGTCCCACGCCGCGTTCTCCCAGTCCATGACCTCCCAGTAGGCGATGCCGCCGAGACCGTGCCGCTCCAGGACGTCCGCCGCCTCGATGTCGGTCACCACGTCCGCGATGCTCGTGACACCCGCCGCGATCGACGCGACCGCCCCCGCGGACGCCTCGGCCCGCCAGTCGTGCGGGAGCGCGTAGTCGTCGTTGAAGGCCGCTGCCCAGTCCTCGAAACCGCTGTACTGCCGCTGCCCGACACTGGACATGCCGGTGTACTGCAGGTGCGTGTGCGCGTTGACGAGCCCCGGCAGGAGCGCGCCCCGCCACCGACGCTCCGTCCACGTGCGCCCGGCTGCGTCGAGCTGGTCGACGACCCAGGACCGGTCGCCGACGTGCAGGATCCGTCCGTCCTGCACCGCGACCGCCCCGTCGGCGATCGGCGGCGCCGTCATCGGGACGACGACGCGCGCCGAGTGCACGACGACGGACGGGGCCGTCACCGGGGCGTCCCGAAGCGGTGCGTCCGGACGTCCGGCTCGCGGCCGGCGGGCTGTTCGGCGATGCGGACAGGGCCCACGCCGCCGGTTCCGGGCTGACGCGCCAGCGGCAGACCGGCCGTGCCGGTGGGGAGAGGCGCGACCCGGCTCCCCCAGGCGGCGAGCGCCACGCGGGCGGTCGCGGCGTCCACTGCCGGGTCGACCGGCACGACGGCGCGCGGGAGCTCGTCGCCGCGTTCGAGCAGCATCCGCAGGGCGCCGAGCTGCACCGCGAAGGACAGGTCCATGATCTCGACCGGGTTGCCCTCGGCGGCGCTCGTGTTCACCCCGCTGCCCCCGGCGAGCACGAGCACGTGGTGGCCGTCCGGCCAGGTCAGGCGCTCCACGTGGTGCGCCAGGGTCGTCCGGACCGCGCCGGCGCCGGTCGCCGCGGTCAGGGCGACCTCGTCGTCGACGCCTCCGGCGACGGACACCACCGATCCGGCGGCGCAGGCCCGCAGCACCGCGTGGTCCACGGTGTCCGCGACCCCGGAGGCGCTCACCACGAGGTCGGCGTCGCGGACCGCGTCGACGAGCGGCGCGACCGCGTGCCCGGCGAAGCGCGCCTGCAGGGCGCGGACCGGGTCGACCTCGGCGACGGTGACCCGGAAGCCGAGCGCGACGAGGACCTGGGCGACCCCCTCGCCGACGGGACCGAACCCGGCGACGACGGCCGCGCCTCCAGACCGGACGCGGTGCGCGCCGGACGGGAGCGCGTCGACCAGGTCGAGGGTGGCGAACACCGTCGACTGGCCGGTGCCGAAGCGGTTGTCGAAGAGCGTCTTCGTGCGGGCGTCGTTCACGGCGACCACCGGGATGCCGAGCTCGCCGCGTTCGGCCATGATGCGCACGGGGCGGAGGCCGCTCGTCGTCTCCTCCGCCGCGCCGAGCATCGTCGGGAGCAGGTCGGGCCGCTCCTGGTGCGCGAGGCGGATCAGGTGGGAGCCGTCGTCGAGGAGCACGTGCGGTCGGGTGTCGAGCATCGCGAGTGCGAGGCGGTGCTGCTCGTCGAGCGACGCCGTGCTGTCCGCGTGCACCGGCAGACCGCTGCGGCGGAGCACGTCGGCGACCGCGTCGTCGGTCTCGTCGGCGTGGGCGTACACGACGACCTCGGCACCGGCCTCGCGCAGGAGCAGGCTGAGCACGGCGGTCTTCGGCTCGAGCACCATCGCGACGCCGACCCTGGTGCCGTGGAGCAGGCCGCCGTCGCGGAGCTCCGCGGCGGTCGCGCGGGCAACCGGCATGTGCCGCCGGGCCCAGCGGATGCGTGCCTCGGCGGCCGGGTCGGCCTCGGGTTCCCGTCCCGTGGAGACGAGGAAGACGTCGTCCGACAGCGTCGGCACCGCGAGCACCCCGGGCCGGGCCGGGGCGACCGGGCCGAAGGCGTCCTCGTCGACCGCGGGGGCGTACCGGCCGGCGTCCACGACGACGAGGGTGGCGCCCCGCGGGCGGTCGGCCTCGCGTTCGACGGCGGCCGTCGATTCATCCGGGTCGCCGAGGCACCAGAGCTGGTCGATCGCTCCGACGTCCGCGGCGTCGCGCGCACCGAGCCCGGTGAGCAGCGCGACGAGCGCCGCGGCGTCGCGGGGATCGCCGCCGAGCACGCGGACCGTGCGGCCGGCGACGAGCAGGTTCGTCGCCGCAGCGAAGCGACGGACCGCGGCGGAGGCCCAGGCGGCCCGCTCGGGCTCGGGTCGCTGCGGCATGGGGCCATCGTAGGGGGCGCGGGAGTCCGGCCGGTGTCGCGCGGGCGGCCGGGTGTGCTGGGCGTCGCGCGCGGGCGTCGCCTTCCGCGGTCGGAGCGCGTTCGGTCAGAGCGCGTGCGGCGGCGGGGTCGTCGTCCACACCGGCACGGCAGCGTCACGGTCGACGAGACCCCGCGCGCGCTCCGCCCGTCGGTGGTGCAGGAGCACCGCGACGAGCACGAGCACGCCGATCGCGGTCACGACGGCCAGGCCCACCACGTACAGGGTCGTCGCGATGCCGGCGAGGCCCGGCGGCACCGTCCCTGCGGCCGCGGCGGACAGCGGCGTGCCGGTGAGGACGAACGCGAGCAGCGTCGAGAGGGTCCCGTTGCTGTCCCACAGCCCGTGCAGCACCGCCGCGACGACGTAGGCGCCCGGGATCCACCACGACCAGCGGAACCGGACGCCGCCACGGGCCGCACCGAACAGCACCGCGCCGACGATCGCCGTCCAGAGCACGTGGCCGACCGGGGACAGGACGGCACGGACCACCTCGGTCTGCAGCAGGGAGTACAGGTCGATGCCGCGCTGGGTGATCGCGGCGTTGAAGGCGTAGCCCGCGGACTCGAAGGCGGCGAACCCCGCGCCGACGGTCGCACCGAGCAGGGCCCCTTGCCGCGCGGACTTCGGCCGGACCCGCCACCCGACGACGAGGAGCAGGACGGCCTTGACGAACTCCTCGACGAAGCCGACCAGCACGAAGACGAAGGCGTCCTGGCGCAGGTCGGCCTCGAGCAGTGACGCGCCGAGCACGCCGAGGATCCCGCCGACGAAGAACGCCGTGACGAGCTGCATCGTGCTCACGGTGCCCGTCACCCGTTCGATGACGAAGAGCACGACGGTGAACGGGACGAGGAAGCTGCCGAGCAGGATGATCGTCGGCACGAGGTTCGTGTTGCTCGTCACGACGGTGACGACGATGGTGGCTGCCCACAGCAGGAAGCCGGCGAGCAGGGTCTTCCACCACCAGCCGTGGCGGTGGTGCGGGTGGACGGCGCCGTCCGTCATCGCGGTCATGGCGCCATCGTGCTCCCCGGCGCGGGAGTCGGTCGCGGGAATGTCCGGCCGCGGTCCGACGTACTGTACGGACATGACTGATGCGACGTTCGACAAGGTGACCATGTTCGGGGCGGACTGGTGCCGCGACTGCCGACGGTCGAAGGCGCTCCTCGATCGGCTCGGGGTCGACTACGACTACGTGGACGTCGAGGCCGACCTCTCCGCAGCCGACCGTGCCGAGGCGATCAGCGGTCGGAAGAACATCCCCGTCGTGGTGCTGCCGAACGGCAAGCACTTCGTGGAGCCCTCGGACGCCGAGCTGCAGGCCGAACTCGAGGCCGCCGGCGCGGCCTGATCGCCGCCCGGGCCTGTACCTCCGCGCAGGCTGTGAGCACGCTGGGGACGACCGGAGTTCAATCGGGGGCCGACCACGACCGCGGACACCCCCGGACCGCGGCGGGTCTGACCAAAGGAGGACCCCGTGCTCGGTCTCATCATCAGCCTCATCATCATCGGACTCATCGCCGGCGCCCTCGCCCGGCTGATCATCCCCGGCAAGCAGCAGATGTCGATCCTCATGACGATCGTGCTCGGCATCATCGGATCGTTCGTCGGAGGCTTCCTCGGCTTCCTGATCTTCCAGCACGACCCGATGGACGGCTTCTTCCAGCCCGCCGGCATCATCGGCTCGATCATCGGTGCCGTCATCGTGCTGTTCCTCTACACGCGCTTCGCCGGTCGGGGTGCGCGCCGCTGATCGGCTGCACACACCGCTGACCGATGTGGGGGCGTCGGACACGCACGACGAAGGACCCCGGACCGCCACACGGTCCGGGGTCCTTCGTCGTCCACGCCACGGCTACGGGCACGCCTCGTCCGAGCACGGGCAGGGCGGGGGGGGGGGGGACAGCGGGCTGACGGCCGCACATCGCCCGGGGCGTAGCGTCCCCGCCATGACCGACGAGAACGACCGCCCCCGTCCCGAGGACGACGCCGCACGGCTCGGACTCGTCGTCGTCGGCGAGGCCGCCGCCCTGCACGCCGGGGACGACGCCTCGCTCGACGCCAGCGAGGAGAACATCCGCGAGACCGTGGACAGCATGGTCGACGAGCCGTTGACGCCCCGGCAGGAGGAGGTCGTCGAGCGACTCGCGTCGGCTGGCGGGACGCTCACGGCCGGACTGAGCGGCGCGCTCGCGGCCAAGACCGGCGGCCACGTCGAGGACGTGCTCGAGGGTGCGGCGCGCAGTGTCGTGTGGCAGCAGCGTCTGGCCGCCGAGCGGGATGCGCTGCAGGGTCAGCCGCAGGAGTCGCCCGACGACGGACCGATCGACGAGCTTCGCGACGACACCCGCGGCGACGTCCGCAGCGACCTCCGCGAGGACGCCGGCGCCCAGCAGCGACACCACGACGACGACGACGGGCGCGACCGGGGCTGACCCCGACCGCGCCCGCTCGCACGAGGCCACGCGTCAGTCGATCGGTGCGGCGTCCTGTTCGCGCGCGACCGCCCGGGCAGCGGCCTGGCCGATCGTCGTGCTCCTGACGATGTCGCTCAGCGTGAAGCCGGCGGTGGTCCCGAGCAGCGCGTCGACCTCGCTGAACTGGCTCACCACGTTCTTCGACAGGGCGCCGGCACCGTCCGAGGACACCACGGTGAGCTTGTCGATGTTGCTCATCGGTGCGGCGAGTTCGCGTGCGATGCTCGGCAGGGTCTCGATCGCCTTGACCCGCAGCACCGCCTCGGAGTGCTGCGCGAGCGCGTCGGCCTGCGCCTTGGTCGCGTCGGCTTCGGCCTGACCCTTCGCGCGGATGGCGTCGGCGGCCGCCTCGCCCTCGGCACGGGAGGCGTCGGCGGCGAGCTTGCGGGCCTCGGACTCGGCCTGCGCCTCGGCCGCGACCGCCTCGGCCGAGATGCGACGGGCCTCGGCCTGGGCGCGGGCCGTCTCGACCTGGGCCGCCGCGGCGGCCTCGGCCTCGACGCGGGTCTTCCGCGCGTTCGCCTCGGCCACCGCCGTGACCTCGGACTCGAGCTCGGCGCGTCGGAGCTCGGCGCGCTTCTGCGCGGTGATCTGCTCCTGCTCGACCACACCCTGCGACGCTCGCGCCTGCGCGAGCGGACCCGCCGCAGCTGCCTCGGCCGACGCGCGGTCGGCATCGAGCTGCAGCGCCGCACGACGGATGGCCAGGGTGTTCTCGGCCTCGGCGATCGCCTGGTCCGCGGTCGCCCGGGCCTCGCGCGCCTCGCGGTCGGCCTGCGCCTCGGCGTTCTCGGCCTCGAGCCGGACGCGGGCGCGCTCGGCACGACCGAGGTCGCTGATGTAGTCGTTGCGGTCCGAGATGCCCTTGATCTCGAAGGAGTCCACGTCGAGGCCCTGGCTGTGCAGGGCGTCCTTCGCGACGTCGAGCACCGCGACGGTCAGCTGGTCGCGGTTGCGGATGATGGTCGACACGTCCGTCGCACCGATCGAGGCGCGGAGGGACCCGGACAGGACCTCACGGGCGAAGTCGTCGATCTTCTTCTCCTGGCCGAGGAAGCGCTGCGCCGCGGCACGGATGGAGGCGTCGGCCTCGCCCACCTTGACGAGCGCCACCGCCTCGACGTCGATCGTGACACCACGGGAGTCCTGCGCGTTCACGTTGATGTCGATGGCCCGCGACGACAGCGAGATCTTCGCCACCCGCTCGAAGAAGGGACGGACGAGCACGCCGGCGCCGAGCACGACCTTGATGCCCGACTCGACGGTCTCGGTGCCGTCGGGGTTCCGCACCTTGCGCGAGCGCTTGCCGGTGATGATGAGTGCTTCGTCGGCACCGGCGTTCCGGTAGACGAGCTTGGCGTACACGAGCGCGATCACGGCGAGGACGATGATCCCCACGATGACCAGCGGGACGGCACCGAGCGCGAGCAGGACTTCCATGATTCCCCCCAGCGGCCCCGTCACGGTCGGTCGCGACCGGGATTCCGCATCTGTTGTTCCGTTGCCCCCATCCTAGGAGCGGCGGCGTCGGGGAGGCAGCCCCTCGACCGGGGCTGTGGAGAACGGAGCGACCACACGCTCCGGCCGCAGACGAGACGGGAGGCGCGGTGCAGGTCGGACCTGCACCGCGCCTCCCGGCCGGATCGAGTGCGGGCGCGCCTACGCGCCCTGCTGCCACCAGCTGTCGAAGGGAGTGGCGGGCACGCGGCGCTTGTGCTCGGTCGCGCGGTAGCGCGTCTCGATCGCCTCGGCGACCTCGTCCGGCACGTCGTGCCCCTGCAGGTAGGCGTCGATCTCGGCGTAGGTCAGTCCGAGGTTCGCCTCGTCGGTCTGTCCGGGCAGGTCGTCGAGCAGGTCGGCGGTCGGGGCCTTCTCGTACAGCCGCGCCGGCGCCCCGAGGTGCTCGAGGAGCTGGCGACCCTGGGTCTTGGTGAGCCCGGTCAGGGGGGTGAGGTCCACACCACCGTCGCCGTACTTCGTGAAGAAGCCCGTCACGGCCTCGGCCGCGTGGTCGGTGCCGACCACGAGCAGGCCGCGCTGACCCGCGACGGCGTACTGCGCCACCATCCGGGTGCGGGCCTTGACGTTGCCCTTGACGAAGTCGCTCAGCGGCACGCCCGCCTCGGTCGTGTCCTGGACGACGCCGTCGACACCGTGCTCGATGTTGACGACGATCCCCGGGTCGGCCGCGATGAACCGCAGCGCGAGCTGCGCGTCCTCCTCGTCGGCCTGCACCCGGTACGGCATGCGGACGGTGACGAACTCGGTCTCGCGACCCTCGGCACGGAGGGACTCGACGGCGAGCTGGGTGAGTCGACCCGCGAGCGTCGAGTCCTGGCCACCGCTGACGGCGAGGACGTAGCCCTTCGCGCCGGTGGTGGTCAGGTAGTCGCGGAGGAACCCGACGCGTCGGGCGACCTCCTGCTCGGGGTCGATGGTCGGCTGGACGTCGAGGTCCGCGGCGATGGTGGCTTGGAGTTCACGCACGGGTTCAGTATCCCGCTGCTCGCGCGCACCCGTCCGGATTCACCGGGAGCACCCGGCTCGCGTTCACCCGCTCGACTCAGGCGACCGTGGGGGCTGCGGGGTGCCGGATGGTGTTGTCGTGGTCGGTGCCGATCGCGCACGTGCAGACCACGCGCAGTGTCTCGTCGGTCCGAGTGAGCCGGAAGCGCTCGATGTGCGGCGGGCCGATGTGGCGGTCGAACGGATGGGTGTCGTGGTCGTGCACGTCGGGTCCTCCTGATCCAGGGTCCCGCTGGTGAGACGGGACGGGGCGCGTGGCCCTTGCCGAGGATCATGCACGCACGGCGACGGGGGCGCGAGCCCCCGTCCGGGGGACCGCCCGGACGGGGGCTCGCGCCGGGCCGGGGATCCGCCTCGGGACGCCGCGTCAGAGCTGGTCGCCGAGGAAGTCCGCGTACGAGGGCTCGTCGTGCTCCGGGCCCGCTGGCACGGCGGCATCCGAGGTGCCACCGACACGGTCTGCGATCAGCTCGGCGACCTCCTCCGGTGAACGCATGCCGTGACGGTGCCAGTCCTCGGTCGGGCGGGGCGTCACGAGAGCACCTGCAGGGTCGTGGCGGCGAAGACGGAGGCGGCGGTGCGGGTGTGACCCGCCGAGAAGTCGCGGTGCGCGGGGCACGGGTACGTGGCGGTCATGAGGACCAGCCCTTCATCGAGGTGTTGCTCACCCCGGATCCGACCGGGCCGTCCCGCTGTGCCAGACCTCGCGGACCGCGAGGGCATCGTGACGACGGAACCCTGTGAGTGAACCCGGTGCCTCAAGGGTAGGAGCGAGATCGGAGCGCGTCCAGGTCGATGCGCTTAGCGGCGTCCCCGGACGGCACCGGCCGCGGACCGGCCGCATCGGTAGCGTGAAGACTCCGCACGACCCACGAGGAGCCCCATGCCCCTGTTCGGCAACCCGCACACCGACCCCGACCGGCAACCCGGTCCGCTCACCCGCAAGTGGACCGACGGGTTCGGGAGCCTCGCCACCCGGTGCCTGCAGGTGATCATCGTGCTCGTGATCGCGATCGGCATCGTGTACGCCGCCGCGACCCTGAGCGTCGTGACGATCCCCGTGCTCCTCGCCCTGATCATCGCCTCCGCCATGCACCCGGTCGTGTCCTGGCTCCGCCGGCACAAGGTGCCCTCGGTGCTCGCGACCCTCGCGGTGCTGCTCGGTGTCCTCGTGGTCCTCGGCCTGGTCGGGTGGCTCATCGTCGTCGCCGTGATCGCCCAGTGGCCCGACCTGCAGAAGTCCGCGATCAGCGGGTTCCAGCAGCTGCAGGACGCCGTCGACCACCTGCCGTTCTCGATCTCCGACCAGCAGGTCGACCAGGTCGTCGACGGGGTGCAGGGCTTCCTGACCAGCTCGCAGTTCGGCTCCGGCGCCCTGGCCGGCGCATCGGCCACGGCGAACTTCCTGACCGGGCTCGTCCTGATGATCGTGGTGCTGTTCTTCTTCCTCAAGGACGGGCCGGCGATCTGGGAGTTCCTCCTCCGACCCTTCACGGGCGCCCGCTACGACCGCGCCCGTCGCGTCGGCGACCGGGTCGTGCAGACCCTCGGCGGGTACGTGCGCGGGACGGCGAGCGTCGCGGCGGTGGACGCGATCGGCATCGGCGTCGGCCTGGCGATCGTCGGTGTCCCGCTCGCACTCCCCCTCGCCGTCGTCGTGTTCATCACCGCGTTCATCCCCATCGTCGGTGCCACCGCTGCGGGCATCCTCGCTGCGCTCGTCGCCCTCGTCGCGAACGGGCCCGTCGCCGCGCTCATCGTCGTCGGCATCGTGGTGCTCGTGAACCAGCTCGAGGGCAACCTGCTCCAGCCGGTGCTGATGGGCAAGACGCTGAAGCTGCACGGGCTGGTCATCCTGATCGGTCTGACTGCGGGCACGGTGCTCGCGGGCATCACCGGCGCGATCATCTCGGTGCCGCTCCTGGCAGCCGCGTGGGGTGCCGTGCAGGTCTGGGGCGGCCCGGACCAGCCTGCGGAGCCGTGGCGGCAGAAGCGTCCGGAGACCGCCGAGCGGCGGTAGACGCCCCCACGAGGCGGCGGGTCGGTCGACACGCCTTCCGCGACGTCACACGTGTCGCTCGACACGCGCGATGTCGCATCGTGCGGACGCATCCGATGCGCGCGCACAGGACGACGTCGCACCGGTCGATCGACGCGCGCGACGTCGGATAGCGCGCCCGACACGGACGTCCGGTGCCCGCGGGTACGACGAACGGGAGCCCCTGCGCGTGGCAGGGGCTCCCGTTCGTGTCGGCGCGGTGCGGGTCAGTCGGTGCCGGAGTCGAACGCGGCGCCCTCCGACGCGGCGTCCGTCGCACGACCGAGCGCGTCGTCTGCCGCGGAGGCGACGACCGCCCCGCCGAGGATCTCCTCGGCCTCCCCGGACTGCAGCTGCCCGACGAGCTCGCCCGTCGCGCCGCCGATGAGTCCGGCGGCCGCGTACTGCTCGAGCCGCGAGCGCGAGTCGGCGATGTCGAGGTTCCGCATCGTGAGCTGCCCGATGCGGTCGTCCGGGCCGAACGCGGCGTCGCCGACGCGCTCCATCGACAGCTTGTCCGGGTGGTAGGACAGTGCCGGACCCGTGGTGTCGAGGATCGTGTAGTCGTCGCCACGACGCAGGCGCAGCGTGACCTCGCCCGTGACCGCCGAGGCGACCCAGCGCTGCAGCGACTCGCGGAGCATGAGGGACTGCGGGTCGAGCCAGCGGCCCTCGTACATCAGGCGACCGAGACGGCGACCCTCGTTGTGGTACGCCGCGACCGTGTCCTCGTTGTGGATCGCGTTGAGCAGGCGCTCGTAGGCGATGTGGAGCAGCGCCATGCCCGGCGCCTCGTAGATGCCGCGGCTCTTCGCCTCGATGATGCGGTTCTCGATCTGGTCCGACGCGCCGAGGCCGTGACGGCCGCCGATGGCGTTCGCCTCGTACACGAGCGCGACGGCGTCGGCGTACTCGACGCCGTTGATCGCGACGGGACGGCCGGCCTCGAAACGGACGGAGACCTCTTCGGTGGCGACCTCGACGTCGTCACGCCAGGCGGCGACGCCCATGATCGGCTCGACGATGTCCAGGCCGCTCGAGAGCTCCTCGAGGCTCTTCGCCTCGTGCGTGGCACCCCAGATGTTCGCGTCGGTCGAGTACGCCTTCTCGGTGGAGTCGCGGTACGGGAAGCCCCGAGCGACGAGCCACTCGCTCATCTCCTTGCGGCCGCCGAGCTCCTCGACGAACTCGGTGTCGAGCCAGGGCTTGTAGACGCGCAGGCGCGGGTTCGCCATCAGGCCGTAGCGGTAGAACCGCTCGATGTCGTTGCCCTTGTAGGTGGAGCCGTCGCCCCAGATGTCGACACCGTCCTCCTTCATGGCGCGGACGAGCATGGTGCCCGTGACCGCACGGCCGAGGGGGGTCGTGTTGAAGTAGGTCTTGCCGCCGGAGCGGATGTGGAAGGCGCCGGTCTGCAGGGCGACGAGGCCCTCCTCCACCAGGGCGCTCTTCGCGTCGACGATGCGCGCGATCTCCGCGCCGTACTCCTTCGCACGGCCCGGGACGGCGTCGATGTCCGGCTCGTCGTACTGGCCGATGTCAGCCGTGTACGTGCAGGGCACCGCTCCCTTCTCGCGCATCCAGGCGACCGCGCAGGAGGTGTCGAGACCTCCGGAGAACGCGATGCCGACTCGTTCGCCGACGGGGAGACTGCTCAGGACCTTGGACACGGGGTCAATCGTACGGGGCGCACGGACCCCGCTACCGTCCAGGGCGACGGTTGTGGAGAACCTGGTGACAGATCGCGGGTGAGGAGTGCCCCTGGATCAGCACTGCAGGGACTCGAACCCCCATCACGACTACTGGTGCCCCTGGAGGGACTCGAACCCCCAACCGTTTCCTTAGGACGGAACTGCTCTTCCGTTGAGCTACAGAGGCTGGCCCGTCCACTCTAGCGGCGGTAGGGCTCCAGGAACGCGCAGACCTCGTCCACGAACAGCTGCGGCTGCTCGAACGGCGCGAAGTGCCCGCCCCGGTCGAGCTCGTGGTGGTACACGAGGTTCGTCGTGCGCTCGAGCCACTCCCGCGGCGCCCGCACGATGTCACCCGGGAACACCGAGAAGCCCGACGGCACCTCCACCCGCCGGCTCAACTGCTCGGCGGGGATCGCAGCGTTCGCGTGGTACATCCGCATCGAGGACCCGATCGTCGCCGTGGCCCAGTACTCGGTCAGCAGCGCGAGGACCTCGTCCCGCGTGTACACCGACCAGAGGTCCCCGCCGCAGTCGCTCCACGTCCGGAGCTTCTCGACGATCCACGCGGCGAGCCCCGCAGGCGAGTCGGTCAGCCCGACTGCGGCCGTCTGCGGCTTGGTGCGGTGCATCATCGCGTAGGCGCCCTCGGCGGTCCGCCACCGGTCGGTCTCCTGCACGAAGGCCCGTTCGGCCGACGACAGGGACGTGGTGTCGATCCCGGGCCAGGCCAGCCCGCCGTCGATCCGGTGCACGGCGACGACCCGGTCGGGGTGGTCGAGCGCGAGGTACCGGACGACGTGCGTGCCGATGTCCCCACCGGACGCCGCGAACCGCTCGTACCCGAGGTCCGTCATCAGCGTCGCCCACATGCCGGCGACGTCGCGGGCGTCGAGCACCCGCGGCGGCGCTGCCGAGAACCCGTACCCGGGCATGTCCGGCACGACGACGTCGAACCCGGCCTCGACGAGCATCGGCAGGACCTTTCGGTACCGCCACCCGGAGTCCGGCCAGCCGTGGGCGAGCAGCAGCGGGAGCGCATCCGGCCGACCTGCCCGAGCGCGCAGGACGTGCACCCGGATGCCGTCGACGACGTGCCATTCGGAGGGCAGCGCGGCGAGCTGCTCCCGGTGGGCACCGAAGTCGAACCCGTCCGCCCAGTACTCGACGAGCGGCCGGAGCTCGTCGACGTCGACGCCGAGCGACCACCCGGTGCCGGCCGGCACGTCCGGCCATCGCGTGCTCCGCAGCCGAGCCCGGAGGTCGTCGATCACGGCATCGTCGATCACGGGCGCCTCAGTCATGGCACACACGCTACGCCGGCCCGTTCCTTCCCAGGACACGCGAGATGGAAAGCGGAATCGGGCGTACCGGGTCGTTCTCGACCACCAGGTACGCCCGATCCCACCAGGTACGCCCGATCCCGCCAGGTACGCCCGATCCCGCCATGGATGCCCGATCCGACCACGCAACCGCGCGCGCCCGATGCGACCAGGGGACGGACGGGAGGCGCGGGGCGGCCCCGCCACGCGCCTCCCGTCCGTCACCGGCGACAGCCGCCGCTACGCGGCCACCAGGTACTCGTCCCAGTCCGACTGCGGACGCTCGATCCCGCGGACCACCCAGGACGCGCCGTGCGGCGCCTTCGGCCGGAACCGCAGCCGCCACCCCATCTCCTGCGGGGTGCGGTCGCCCTTCGTGTTGTTGCACGCCAGGCAGCAGGCGACGAGGTTCTCCCACGAGTCCTGGCCGCCGCGCGACCGCGGCTGCACGTGGTCGATCGTGGTGGCGTGCCGGTCGCAGTACGCGCAGCGGTTGGCGTCACGCCGCAGGACCCCGCGACGCGAGACGGGCACGAGTCTCGCGTGCGGGATGCGCACGTAGCGGGTGAGGATGATGACGGACGGACGATCGAAGCTCGCGGTCGACCCGGTGACCGGGTGGTCGACGTCGGCGGCGATGACGGCGGCCTTCTGGTTCATGACCAGCACGAGGGCCCGTCGGTCCGAGATCACCGCGAGGGGCTCGTAACCGGCGTTGAGGACGAGAGTGCGCATGGGTTCCCTTCCGACGGTGCCTGGACGGCTTCCAGGCGCTGCGGGTGCGTCGGGTCGATCGACGTCGACAGGGGACCGCGACCTGCGACCACGCCCTGAACCACGAAGAGCACCACCCGGATGGGCAGTGCTCTCGTCATGCAGGTGCGTGATGGTGCACGCAGGGGGCGGTCGACCGTATGTCCACGAGCGCGCGCCGACCCGTGGTGCGGGTCGTGCGGAACGCTGACATGAGGTCTCCCGTGTTCGGGCCGGATCGGACCGGTGCAACCCCAGGCTACGTCGGAAACCGGCCCGGCACGAGGGTGTGCGGGCCGGTTTCCGGGACTGTTCACGGGAACGACACACTCGTCGTCGTCGCTGCGCGGGCTCCTGGGATCAGATCCCGAAGCGCACGATGTGGTAGTTGCTCGTCCAGATCGGGCGGATCGAGACGGAACCGCCGGGCTTCGGCGCGTCCATGATCATGCCGTTGCCCATGTAGAAGCCGTCGTGCGACCCGTCGTTGAAGATGACGACGTCGCCAGGCTGCGCCTGGGACTCGGGGATCGTGGTGCCCGCGGCGTCCTGCAGCGGGACCGAGTGCGCCAGGCTGATGCCGTACTGCGCGTACACGTACATGATGTAGCCCGAGCAGTCGAAGCCGGAGGGGTCGGCGCCGCCGAAGACGTACGGGGTACCGATGTACTGCTTCGCGGTGGCCACGACGGCCGGCAGCGAGAACGGAGTGTTCGCGGCGGCCGCGGTCGTCGCGATCTCGTTCGCGGACGGGCCGCTGTACGACGAGTACTGCTTCGCGGTCTGCGCACGCGCCGCCTGGGTCGCCGCTGCCTGCGCCTGCGCGGCAGCAGCCTGCTCGGCGGCGGCCTTCTGCGCGGCCTCGGCGTCGAGCGTGGACTGCGAGGTGGCGCCGAAGCCGTCACGCGAGGTCCCGGCGAGGGCGACCGCGTCGGAGACCGAGAACTGCTGCGCCTGGGTCGCACGCACCTGGCGCTGCGCGTCGGCGGCGGAGGTACCGCCCTGCTGCGTGGCGGCGACGGCCGGGGCGACCGCGACCGTGCCGAACATGCCGACGGCGACCGTCAGCACGACGGGGGCCAGGAAGCGGCGCTTGCGGGCCGAGCTGCTCGCCTTGGCGGCCTCGGCGGCGCGGGCGGCCTGGGTGGCTCGGCGGCCGCCGGGGAGCGGGGCGTCGCGGACGGGGGTGATGCGACGGGCGGGGGCCCCGATCTGGCGCGCGGCCCGCCGGGTGAGCGGGGCGTCGTTCGCGGTGTTCGTCGGGTTCGCGGGCGTCTGGCCGTCCGCGGCGGTACCGGTCTGCGTCAAGGGTGGTGTCTCCGGCGTCTCGTCACCGTCTCCGCCTGGGTCAGGGCGGAGGGGCGGACCCCATCCGTTCGTCATCGTTTCCGATCGAGGCAGGAGACGGGTTCGAGACGTCCTGCCACGGGTCCAGGGCCTCGTGGGCGGCCCGGGGACTCGACGAGTGTACGTGGGGGTCGTTACCTTGTCGAGATGAAACGACGGTTCGGTAACGGAACGATCACGAACCCCTGATCAGCAGCGGTCAGCACTCGCGACCTTGTGCCGATTCTCAGGCTCGGAGCGCGCCCCGGGCCGTCAGTCGCGCTCGATGTAGACGTGCTGCGCGACCTCGGTCGGGAGCTCGATGCCGGCGTCCTCACCGTCGATCCGCACGGCGACGTAGGCACCGGCCCGCTGGACCCGTGCGACCCTGCCGGGCATGACGCCGGCGGTGCGCAGCTGGTGCAGCAGCTCGGGCTCGAACTGCACGGGCTCCCCCAGCCGGCGGACGACACCGGACGCGACGGCGTCCGTGCCGTCGGTCGCCGCGACGATGTTCTGCACGCCGTCGAGGAACTGCTCCGCCGCAGGGCCGCCGATCTCCGCGAGGCCCGGGATCGGGTTGCCGTAGGGCGACTCCGTCGGATTGCCGAGCATCTCGAGCAGGCGCACCTCGACCTGCTCGCTCATCACGTGCTCCCACCGGCAGGCCTCGTCGTGCACGAACGCCCAGTCGAGGCCGATGACGTCCGCGAGCAGGCGCTCGGCCAACCGGTGCTTGCGCATCACGTGCGTGGCACGCGACCGCCCCTCGCCGGTGAGCTCGAGGTGCCGGTCGCCGGAGACGACGACCAGGCCGTCGCGCTCCATCCGCGCGATGGTCTGCGAGACGGTGGGACCGGAGTGTCCGAGCCGCTCGGAGATGCGCGCGCGCAGCGGCACGATCCCCTCTTCCTCGAGGTCGAGGATCGTCCGCAGGTACATCTCCGTGGTGTCGACGAGATCGGTCACGGTCCGCCTCTCATGTCTGGGCCCAGCCCGATCCACCCTACTTGAGCGGTGCGACGAAACCGCACCGCGGGGCGCGCTCACCGGCCTGCAGGCGCGGCGCGGGTCCGCCCCGTCCGGCCGGTGCAGGGTCGGTGCGGGTGGGATACCGCTGGCTAGGATCGGCACATGGCAGACATCGTCATCCCCGCCGAACTCCTCCCGACCGACGGACGCTTCGGCTGCGGTCCGTCCAAGATCCGCGGCGCGCAGCTCGAGTCGCTCGTGACCCGCGGGGCGACGATCCTCGGCACGTCCCACCGACAGAAGCCCGTCAAGGACCTCGTCGGCAGCGTCCGCCGCGGCCTCGCGGACCTCTTCCAGCTCCCCGACGGCTACGAGGTCGTCCTCGGCAACGGCGGTTCGACCGCGTTCTGGGACGCCGCCGCCTTCGGGCTCGTCGAGCGCCGTGCGGAGAACCTGTCCTTCGGCGAGTTCGGCTCGAAGTTCGCCAAGGCCACGAAGACCCCGTGGCTCGAGGCCCCGCACGTCGTCGAGGCACCCGGCGGCTCGCTCGCCACCCTCGAGCCGGTGGACGGCGTCGACGTGTACGCCTACCCGCACAACGAGACCTCGACAGGTGTCATGGCCCCGGTCGTCCGCGCCACCGGTGACGAGGGCGCGCTCACCGTGGTCGACGCCACGAGCGCCGCGGGCGGTGCCGCGTTCGACGTCTCGGCGACCGACGTCTACTACTTCGCGCCGCAGAAGAACTTCGCCTCGGACGGCGGCCTGTGGCTCGCGCTGTTCTCCCCCGCCGCGATCGAGCGCGTCGAGCGCATCGCCGCGTCGGACCGGTACGTCCCGGAGTTCCTGTCGCTCAAGAACGCCGTGGACAACTCGCGGCTCGACCAGACGCTGAACACCCCGGCGCTCGCGACCCTGCTGCTGCTCGACGACCAGGTCAGCTGGATCAACGAGTCGGGCGGTCTGGCGTGGGCGGACACCCGGACGCGGACCTCGTCGTCGACGATCTACGACTGGGCCGAGGCCTCCGAGTACGCCACCCCGTTCGTCACCGACCCCGCGCACCGGTCGCAGGTCGTCGCGACGATCGACCTCGACGACACGATCGACGCCGGGGCCGTGGCCGCCACGCTCCGTGCGAACGGCATCGTGGACACCGAGCCGTACCGGAAGCTCGGCCGCAACCAGCTCCGCGTCGCGACCTTCACCGCGATCGACCCGGACGACGTTGCGAAGCTCGTGCGGGCGATCGACTTCGTCGTCGGCGAGCTGCGCGGCTGAGACGCACCGCCACGACGGACGGGAGGCGCGGTGCCAGCTGGCACCGCGCCTCCCGTCCGTCTGTGCGACGCGTCATCTGCGCGTCTGCGCCGTCTGCGCGTCTCGTCAGACGCCGTGCCGCTCCGGGTCCGTCTCGGACGGGTCGAGCCGGTCGAGCTCGAGGTCGTCGTCGGGGTCGGTCGGCCGGACGCGGGACGCCCGTCGGCGCGAGCCGCGGGAGCGCGCCGGAGCGGGTGCCGCGGCGACCTCGTCCTCGTCCTCGTCTGCTTCGTCGGCGTCGTCGTCGGTGTCCGCCGCGTCGACGTCCACCCCGTCGAGCTCGTCGTCGTCGGACTCGGCGAGGTCGTCCTCGTCGTCCTCGAACTCGTCGTCGTCGTCCGCCGCGTCGTCGTCGGCCTCGTCGTCGTCCGGGTCCTCGTAGTCCGCTTCCTCGGCGTCGTCGAGGTCGTCGTCGTCCGTGTCGTCGTCGTCCGACTCGTCGTCGTCCTCGTCCGACTCGTCGTCCTCGTCCGTCTGGCCGGCGCGGTACTCCGCCATCCGGTCCGCCCACGGCACCCAGTCCGGGGCGACCAACGAGCCGTCGCCCGGCATCAGCTCGACCTCGAGCACGGTGGGCTCGTCGCCCTCGACCTGCGCGACCGAGACCGTCCAGCGCCAGCCCGGGTAGCCCGGCATCCGGTTCGAGAAGAGGACCGAGACGACGCCGTCGCCCTCGTCCACGGTGCCGACCGGCTGACCGATGGTCGACTCCGGCGTGACCTCGAGCAGCGCCTTCCGCGCGAGCTCGGTGTGGTCGGCCATCAGGCGTCCAGCTGGTCTGCGACGTGGCGCAGGATCGCGGCGATGCGCTCGCCGTTCTTCGGGTAGCGACCGTGGCGCAGGTCACCGCTGATCCGGTCGAGCTCCTTCACGAGGTCCTCGACGATCACCGCCATGTCGTCGGCGGAGCGGCGGGACATCTTCGCGAGCGAGGGCGCGGGCTCGAGCAGCCGCACGGACAGCGCCTGCGAGCCCTTCTTGCCCTGGACGACGCCGTACTCCAGGCGGGTCCCGGCCTTGACCGAGGTGACACCGTCCGGCAGCGAGGACGCGTGCAGGAAGACCGGCTCACCGTCGTCGCCGGTGATGAACCCGAACCCCTTCTGGTCGTCGTAGAACTTGACCTTGCCGGTGGGCATGCTGGACTCCTCGTGGTCTGGAACGGCCGTGGTGCGTCGGATATCCTGGGTCGATGGCCAAGCCGACCCGATCCACCGGGAACACGCGCGAACCCGCGGACACCCCGGTGACGTTCAATCGTACCGAACGCGTCCTCGGGTTCATGATCGGCGGCATCTTCATCGCCGCCTTCCTCTGCATCGCCGCGATGATCGTGATGTGGCTCACCGTCCCGAGCGCGCAGGGCTCCATGCCCTGGCCGGTGATCATGGCGATCCCGCTGGTCGGGCTGCCCATCGGCATGGTGCTCGTCTTCGTGCTGCTCGGCCTCACCTGGACCAAGCGCGCCCGCGAGAACCGGTCGGCACGCTGAGGACCGGGAGCGGCGGACGATGACGACCACCGCCGACCTCGCCGCCCGCCTGCGGGCGATGCCGGACGACGACCTGGAGCGGCTCGTCGTCGCCCGTCGCCTGCCCGCGGCGGTCCTCGCCGAGTCCGGCCCGCAGCACGCGGCCGACTTCTTCGACCTCGCCGAGGCCCTCCGGACCGACGACGCGGTCGACGCAGCACTCGAGCACCTGCCCCGGGCCGCGCTGCTCGCGCTGCGCGACGGGTCGAGCGACGCCGACGCGCTCGCCCCCGCGGTCGCGCTGGGCCTGGCCGACGACTCCGGCGCCGTCGACGACGCGGTCGCCGCACGCCTGGCCGCCCACCCGGAGCTCGCCGACCTCCGTCCTGGAGGCACTCCGCCGGCCCGCCCCGCCGCTCCCGACGAGCAGGCGGCCGACCAGGACCGCGCCCGCGCGACCGGCGCCGAGCGCGCGTTCACGACGATGACGGTGCTCGCCGAGCTGCTGCGGGCGGCCGAGGCCGGCGAAGTGCGTGAACTCGTCAAGGGCGGTATCGGCACGCCGCTCGCCCGGACCCTCGGCGAGCGCGTCGGCGCCGACCCGGACGTCGTGCCCGACCGGCTCGGACTGCTCGAGCGCTGCGGGTTCGCCGACCCCGGCGAGGGCCGGTGGGCCGTGACGTCCGACGGACGCAGCTGGCTCGTGTCCGCCTGGGCGGACCGCTGGGTCGACCTCGCCGGGCGGTGGTGGCGCTCGCTCGACCCCGCCGTGCACGACGTGCTCCGGACGGCCGGCGACGACCTGCACGACCTGGTCGCGGTCGGGCGCTGGGCGTTCCCGGCAGGGGCGCGGTGGCTCGACGCCGTGCTGCTCGACGTCGTCGGCACCGCCGAGGTCCTCGGGCTCGCGGTCGACGGCACGGTCACCACGACGGGTCGCGCGGTCCTCGACGGCGACGTCGCTGCCGCTGCGGGGGACCTGCCGCCGACCGTCGACGGCGTCTACCTGCAGCACGACCTGACGGTGATCGCCCCCGGACCGCTGTCCCCGGCCGACGACGACGCGCTCCGCACCGTCGCCGACCTCGAGGCGCCGGGGCTGGCCGCGCGGTACCGCGTCTCCGAGGACTCCGTGCGCCGTGCCCTCCGAGCGGGGACGACGCGGGACGACCTGCTCGCCCTGCTCGAGCGGCTCTCGGCGACCGACGTGCCGCAGCCGCTGCGCTACCTGGTCGACCAGGTGGCCTCCCGGGACGGCGGGCTCGTGGTCGACGTCGCACCGGACGGCCGCGGAGCGGTCGTGCACGGGACGCCGGACCAGCTCGACCTGGTCGGGGTCGACGCCGAGCTGCGGCAGCTGACCTGGGAGCGCGTCGACCTGACGACCCTGACCGCCCCGCACCCGCCGCACGTGGTCCACGCGGCGCTCGAGGAGCAGCGGTACCCGGCCGTGCTGACGGCTGCGGCCCGCCCGGTGACGCAGGACGCGCCTCCCGGCCGTCGCCGTGGCTCCGGACGCACGCCGGAGCAGGCCGCGCACGCGCTCGTGGAACGACTCCGCCTGACGACGGAGCGCGGTGACGCGGAGCCGGAGCAGGAGTGGCTCGGACGGCAGATCGACCTGGCGGTGCGCGGGAAGACGCCGATCCGGCTGACGGTCCGCATGCCGGACGGGTCGGAACGCCCGATGTCGATCGTGCCGACGTCGGTCGCCGCCGGGCGGGTGCGCGGTCGGGACACCGCCGTCGACGTGGAGCGGACGCTGCCGCTGTCGCTCGTCGTCGCGGTCGAGAGCGAAGCCTGAGCCGCGCGGTCCTGCACAGCCACGGCGCCGGGGCCGGTTCTCCACCGATGCGCACCCGGCGGCCCCGCTCGCAGCCACGCCGCCTAGGCTGATCCGTCATGAACGGACCGCTGATCGTGCAGAGTGACCGCACCGTGCTCCTCGAGGTCGCGCACCCCCAGGCAGAGGACGCGCGGCACGAGCTCGCGGCCTTCGCCGAGCTCGAACGCGCGCCCGAGCACGTGCACACGTACCGGATCACGCGGCTCGGACTGTGGAACGCCCGGGCGGCCGGCCACGACGCCGAGTCGATGATCGGCACGCTCGAGCGGTTCGCGAAGTTCCCGGTCCCGCAGAGCGTCACGGTCGACATCCGCGACACGGTCTCGCGGTACGGACGGCTCGTCATCCGGCGTGAGGAGCGCGAGGACGCCCCGGCGATCGCGAACTCCCCGACCGAGGAGCTCGAGCGCCAGCCGGTCCTGCTCCTCACCGCCGAGGACCCGTCGGTGCTGGCCGAGGTGACCCGGTCGAAGCGCATCAAGCCCCTGCTCGGCGACCAGCGCTCCCCCTCGGAGATCGAGCTGCAGCCGTGGGCGCGGGGACAGGTCAAGCAGGAGCTCGTCAAGCTCGGCTGGCCGGCGGAGGACCTGGCGGGCTACACACCGGGCCAGCCGCACCCGATCGACCTCGACACCGCGTCGTGGCACATGCGGCCGTACCAGGAGCAGGCCGTCGACACCTTCTTCGCGCAGGGTTCCGGGGTGGTCGTGCTGCCCTGTGGCGCCGGCAAGACCCTCGTCGGCGCCGGGGCGATGGCGACCGTCAAGGCGACCACGCTCATCCTCGTGACGAACACCGTCTCCGCACGGCAGTGGCGGGACGAGCTCCTGCGCCGCACGACCCTGTCCCCCGAGGACATCGGCGAGTACTCCGGCACCTCGAAGGAGATCCGGCCGGTCACGATCGCGACGTACCAGATCCTGACCGCGCGCCGGAAGGGCGAGTACACGCACCTGTCGCTGCTCGACGCCCTCGACTGGGGGCTCATCGTCTACGACGAGGTCCACCTGCTCCCGGCGCCGGTGTTCAAGCTCACCGCCGACCTGCAGGCCCGCCGTCGCCTAGGACTGACGGCGACCCTGGTGCGCGAGGACGGCCGCGAGAGCGACGTGTTCTCGCTCATCGGCCCGAAGCGCTACGACGCCCCGTGGAAGGAGATCGAGGCGCAGGGGTACATCTCCCCCGCTGCCTGCTACGAGGTCCGGATCGACCTGCCGCACCAGGACCGCCTCGAGTACGCGGCGTCGGGTGACGACGAGCGCTACCGGATGGCGGCGACCTCGCCCGCGAAGACCCCGGTCGTGCGCGAGCTCATCGAGAAGCACCACGGCGAGCAGATCCTCGTCATCGGGCAGTACATCGACCAGCTCGACGACCTCGCCGCCTCACTCGACGCCGCCGAGATCACCGGCTCGACCCCGGTGGACGAGCGGGAGCGGCTGTTCCAGGCCTTCCGCGAGGGCTCGATCGACGTGCTCGTGGTGTCGAAGGTCGCGAACTTCTCGGTCGACCTGCCCGACGCGACCGTCGCCATCCAGGTGTCCGGCTCGTTCGGGTCGCGTCAAGAGGAAGCGCAGCGCCTCGGCCGTCTGCTCCGCCCGAACAAGGACGGCCTGCCCGCGTCCTTCTACACGCTCGTGACGCGCGACACCGTCGACCAGGACTTCGCGCAGAACCGGCAGCGGTTCCTCGCCGAGCAGGGGTACGCGTACACGATCCTCGACGCCGATCAGGTCCTGGCAGCCGCGTAGCCATCACACGACCCGCTCCCAGGCAACCTCTAGGGAACGGTCAGAGGATAGGGGCATGACCGATGGCCCCAAGATCCTGATCGTCGACGACGAGCCGAACATCCGCGACCTCCTCACGACCTCGTTGCGCTTCGCCGGGTTCGCCGTCCGTGCGGTCGGCAACGGGGCCCAGGCGATCTCGGCCGTGCTCGAGGAGGAGCCCGACCTGATCATCCTCGACGTGATGCTCCCCGACATGAACGGCTTCGGTGTCACCAAGCGCCTCCGTTCGTCCGGGTACACCTCGCCGATCCTGTTCCTCACCGCGAAGGACGACACCGAGGACAAGATCACCGGGCTCACGGTCGGCGGTGACGACTACGTGACGAAGCCGTTCTCGCTCGACGAGATCGTCGCGCGCATCAAGGCCATCCTCCGTCGCACCATGAACGACGAAGAGGACGCGATCATCCGCGCCGGGGAGCTCACGATGGACCAGGACACGCACGAGGTCACGATCGGCGACGCGCAGATCGAGCTGTCCCCGACGGAGTTCAAGCTCCTGCGCTACCTCATGCTGAACCCGAACCGCGTGCTGTCGAAGGCGCAGATCCTCGACCACGTGTGGGAGTACGACTTCAACGGCGACGCGGGCATCGTCGAGTCGTACATCTCGTACCTCCGCCGCAAGCTCGACCAGTACTCGAGCGAGCCGATCATCCAGACCAAGCGCGGATTCGGCTACATGCTGAAGGCGTCCAAGGCGTCCTGACGCCGGGCACACGGCGACCGTCCGGTTTCACCGGGCGGTCGCCGCTTATCGTTGGGGCAGCATGCACACGCGAATGAGCCGCTGGTGGGACGGGATCTCCCTCCGCACCAAGATCACCGGGATCACGGTGCTGCTCGTCGCGCTCGGACTGCTCGTCGCCGGCCTCGGCACCATGACGGTGCTGTCGACGTACCTCATGCAGCAGCTCGACAACACGGTCAAGCAGACGACCGAGCAGCTCGAGGGCCAGAACATCAGCGACGGCCAGCAGTACTGCACGCTGTCGATCGTCCTGTCGCAGAGCGCGTACGTCGCCGCCTACGACTCCCGCGGCGACAAGATCTGCCAGACCCGCGCGTCCAGCCGACCGGACATCCGCTCGCTCGACTTCTCCGCCGCGGCACAGAGCTCGCAGCGGTTCTCGCTGTACGACAGCCAGCACGACCACGAGTGGCGCGCGCAGATCATCCCCGCGTCGCTGCAGAACCAGTCGAGCGGCACGTCCGAGACCGGCTACGTGCTCGTCGCCGTGTCCAGCGCCGACACCGATCAGACCATCGCGCGCTTCACGGTCATCTTCCTCGGCTTCGGCATCTCGGTGATCCTGCTCGGCGCGATGCTCACCCGACTCCTCGTGACCGCGACGTTCGACCCGCTGCGCGACGTCGAGGACACCGCGGCCCGCTTCGCGGCGGGCGACTTCAACCAGCGCCTCGAGTCGGACACCCCGAACACCGAGGTCGGTCGACTGAACCGCTCGCTGAACGCGATGCTCGAGCGGATCGACTCCGCGTTCGAGGACCGTGAGCGCACGATCGACCAGATGCGCCGCTTCGTCGGTGACGCCTCGCACGAGCTCCGGACCCCACTGGTGTCGCTGCGCGGGTACGCCGAGCTGTACCGGATGGGGGCCCTCCGCAAGGAGGAGGACGTCGCCCAGGCGATGGACCGCATCGAGAAGGAAGCGCAGCGGATGGGCCTGCTCGTGCAGGACCTGCTGCAGCTCGCCCGGATCGACGAGTCGAAGCCGCTCGAGCTCGGCCCGGTCGACCTCGTCGCCATCGCCCGCGACTCGGCGCTCGACACCATGGCGTCGAACCCCGACCGCGAGATCCAGGTGCTGGTCGAGGACGCCGTGACCGGTGTCAGCGTGCCGCAGGCCGTGCGACCCGGCGCCTTCGGACAGGACACCGGCGAGACCCCGGTGTCCCCGCCGTCTGCCAACACGACCGGCCCGATCGCGTTCTCGCGGCAGACCATCGCGAGACTCCGTGCCCGTCGGACCCGGGCGATGGGCGTCGACGGCACCGTCCCGACCGACGAGACCACGCCCCTGCCGACCGTCGTGCTGCCGGCCCGTCCCCCGATCGTCCTGGCGGAGGAGAACAAGATCCGCCAGGTCGTGACGAACCTGATGGGCAACGCCATGCGGTTCACCGAGCACGACGACCCCATCGAGATCGGCATCGGCGTGGACGACGACCGCGGCATGGCGCACCTCGACGTCATCGACCACGGCGAGGGCATCCCGCCGCAGCTCCGCGACAAGATCTTCCAGCGCTTCTGGCGTGCGGACACCTCCCGCGCGCGGGACACCGGCGGGTCGGGCCTCGGTCTCGCGATCGTCTCGGGCATCGTGCAGGCGCACAACGGCTCCGTCGAGGTCTTCGACACCGCGGGCGGCGGGGCGACCTTCCGGGTCTGGCTCCCCCTGCTCCCTCGCGACTACACCCCCACCCCGAAGGCCCCCGCCGCCTGACCCCGGCCCGGCCGCCCTGCCTCGGCGTCCGCCCCGGCCCGGGCCGCCCACCCCGGCGGCACTGGTTGTTCTGGTCGCAGGACTTGCCGTTCATCTCCGGCTTCCGCGGCAAGTCATGCGACCTGAGCGCCCGCCGGCGGCAGGTCGTGCGACCGGAGGGCGACACGGAAGGGACGTGCCGCGGACCGACTCACGCCCGGGAGGCGAAGGCCTGACGGAGCCGCTCGAACAGGACCGCGGGGCGAGCCGCGTCGGCAGCCGTCGCGCGCACCACGATCCAGCCGTTGACGGCAAACCCGTTCCCGCGGCGCTGGTCGTGCCGGAAGACCTCGCGCTCGCGGTGGTGGTCGCCGTCGTACTCGAGTGCGATCCGGAGCTGCGGCCAGCACATGTCCACACGCCCCAGGAAGGTCCCGCGCTCGTCGAACACCTCGCGGTTCAGCTCGGGTTCGGGGAACCCGGCGTCCATGACGTCGAGACGGATCAGCGTCTCCATCGGTGACTCACTCCCCGGTCGCACTGCCTCCAGGGCTGCTCGCGCGAGGACGACCCCGTGCCCGCGCGGACGGAGTGCTCGTCCGAGGTCCTCGATCGTGGCGAGCCTCGCGCGGCCGACGAGGTGGTCGCCGAGGACGACGAGTGACCGGAGGTCGAGGAGCGTGGCGCACTCTGCCCACGCACGGGCGGGCGCACTGAGTGGCAGGCCGTCGAGCACTGCGGTGTCGTGGTCGGTCGCCCGGTGCGCTGTGACGCCCGGGCGCCGCATGAGACTCGCCGTGCCGACCGTCGCGACGTGGACCGACGTCGCGTCTCGGTACGCTCGCGGCACCGGCGCTCCCCACAGGCAGGCCGCGGTGGTGTGACTGAAGCGCTGGTCGGGGCGGAGCACCAGGGCGATGCACTCCACCAGCCCGACCTCGCGGTCGCGAGGCACGCGGACGCCGTGGACGGGGCTCCGGAGGTCGGCACGACGCATGCGATTCGGTCCCTCGCCGTACCGCCGTGCTTCTGCGACCGTGAAGGCCCGGTTCGCCAGCCTCTCCGGCAGTGCGCGAGGGGTGGTCATGTCCGCATCCTGGACGCGCGACGCGTCACCGCTGGTCGAGGCGGGCGCACCTGTGGAGACCGACCGAGGCTGAGCCTCCTGTGCGGGACAGGTGCTCGCGACCGGATCGCACGACGTGCCGCGCGCGGACGTTCTCGTCGCACGACGTGCCGTCGGCGACGAAGCTGAACGGCAAGTCGCGCGACTAGAAGCGCCCGGGCCCCGAGACCGCCGCCGCACCGCCGGACCGCCGGACCGCCCGCCGCACCGCACGCGGAAGGGCCCCGCACGCGCGCAGCGTGCGGGGCCCTTCCGGCTACCGGGACTAGAAGTCCATGCCGCCCGTGGGGTCGCCGGCCGGCATGGCCGCGGCCTTCTCGGGCTTGTCGGCGACGACGGCCTCGGTCGTGAGGAACAGACCGGCGATCGACGCGGCGTTCTGCAGCGCCGAGCGCGTGACCTTGGCCGGGTCGATGATGCCCGCGGCCACCAGGTCGACGTACTCGCCGGTCGCGGCGTTGAGGCCGTGACCCGACTCGAGCTCGCGGACCTTGGCGGCGACGACGCCCGGCTCGAGACCGGCGTTCAGCGCGATCTGCTTGAGCGGCGCGTCGATCGCGACGCGGACGATGTTCGCACCGGTCGCCTCGTCACCCTCGAGCGAGAGCGAGTCGAGCGCGACGGACGCCTGGATGAGCGCGACGCCACCACCGGCGACGATGCCCTCCTCGACGGCGGCCTTCGCGTTGCGGACGGCGTCCTCGATGCGGTGCTTGCGCTCCTTGAGCTCGACCTCGGTCGCGGCACCCGCCTTGATGACGGCGACGCCACCGGCGAGCTTCGCGAGGCGCTCCTGGAGCTTCTCGCGGTCGTAGTCGGAGTCGGTCGCCTCGATCTCGGAGCGGATCTGACGGACGCGGCCCGCGATCTGCTCGTCGTCGCCGGCGCCCTCGATGATCGTGGTCTCGTCCTTGGTGATGATCACCTTGCGGGCCTTGCCCAGCAGGTCGAGGGTCGCGTTCTCGAGCTTGAGGCCGACCTCTTCCGAGATGACCTGGCCGCCGGTCAGGATCGCGATGTCCTGCAGCATGGCCTTGCGACGGTCGCCGAAGCCCGGGGCCTTGACGGCGACGGACTTGAAGATGCCGCGGATCTTGTTCACGACGAGGGTCGCGAGGGCTTCGCCGTCGACGTCCTCGGCGATGATGAGGAGCTGCTTGCCCGCCTGGATCACCTTGTCGACGACCGGGAGCAGGTCCTTGATGTTGGAGATCTTCGAGTTGACGATGAGGATGTACGGGTCCTCGAAGACGGCCTCCTGGCGCTCCGGGTCCGTGACGAAGTACTGCGACAGGTAGCCCTTGTCGAAGCGCATGCCCTCGGTCAGCTCGAGCTCGGTGCCGAAGGTGTTCGACTCCTCGACGGTGACGACGCCCTCCTTGCCGACCTTGTCGATCGCCTCGGCGATGAGCTCGCCGATGGTGGAGTCAGCGGCCGAGATCGACGCGGTCGCGGCGATCTGGTCCTTGGTCTCGATGTCCTTCGCGTTGGCGAGGAGCTGGTCGGAGACGGCGGCGACGGCCTTCTCGATGCCGCGCTTGAGCGACACGGGGTCGGCACCGGCGGCGACGTTGCGGAGGCCCTCGCGGACGAGCGCCTGGGCGAGCACGGTCGCGGTGGTCGTACCGTCACCGGCGACGTCGTCGGTCTTCTTGGCGACCTCCTTGACGAGCTCCGCACCGATCTTCTCGTACGGGTCGTCGAGCTCGATCTCCTTGGCGATGGAGACACCGTCGTTCGTGATCGTGGGGGCGCCCCACTTCTTCTCGAGGACGACGTTGCGGCCGCGCGGGCCGAGCGTCACCTTCACGGCGTCGGCCAGGGTGTTCAGGCCGCGCTCGAGGCCACGGCGGGCCTCCTCGTCGAAAGCAATGATCTTAGCCATGTGAGTTTCTCGTCCCTCCCGGACGTCGTCATGGGGGTCGTGCTGGCACTCAGCGTGAGCGAGTGCCAACGCCGATTCTGGCACTCGCCGGGTGCGAGTGCAACACAGCCGGGAGGCGCGGCTCGACTTCCCAGGAGACGGTACGGCACCGGGTCCACCAGCCGGTACCGACGGCGCCGGTCCCACCGCGGCGGCACCGCAGCCCCACCGCACACGACGAACGCGCCGCCCCCGAGGGGACGGCGCGTCGACGGGTGGTCCCGGTGTCAGGCGGGACGGACCGCCTCTGCCTGCGGGCCCTTGGCCCCGGTGCCGACGTCGAAGGTGACCGCCTGGCCCTCCTCGAGGACCTTGTACCCCGACATGTCGATTGCCGAGTAGTGCACGAACACGTCCTGGCCCCCTCCATCCACGGTGATGAAGCCGAAGCCCTTCTCGGCGTTGAACCACTTCACGGTTCCGTTGGCCATGATCTCTTGCTCCCTGGTGCTGCTGTTGCGAACGACGCCGTCGCCGTCTGGCGATGACTCTCGTGCAACAACCGCGGCAAGGCAAGAGGTGTGACGTTCTTTCACGCCGATTCCGTCAAGAATCAACGTGCCCGAAACACCCCTGTCACAAACCGCGCGCCGGCACTGCCGGGGATCGAGCGTCAGCCGCCGTAGTCGGCACCGAGCACGACGCTGACGTCGGCGTTCGGGAAGGCCGACGACTGCTCCACCGTCGCGATGCCGAGGGCCTTCGCCACCCCCTGCGCCACGGCCTGCTGCTCGGGCTGCTGGTAGTAGACGACCGACGTCGTCGTCCCCGTCGTGCCGGCGTCCCCCGTCGACGTGACCTTCCAGCCGGCAGCGGTCAGCGCGCGGCTGCCACGGGCGGCCAGTCCGGTCGTGGTCGTGCCGTTCAGCACGACCACGCTCGTCGTGCCCTGCGCCGACGGCTCCGCTGCACTCGGCTCCTCGGACGCGCGTGCCGACGGGGTCTCCGACGGCGTCTCCGAGGGCGCGGCGGACGCCGAGGAGCTCGTCGAGGGACGCGGCGTCGAGGTCGACCCCGGGAACGAGTAGCTGCCGTTCAGCAGCGCGAGCACGAGCACACCGACGAGCACGAGCACGCCGGTGGCCAGGGCGCCCCACGCGAACGCGATCCACCCGCGCCCACGACGACGGGCACCGCGGTGCGCTCCCACCCGGGGGCCGTCGGTGACGTCGTCGAACCGGTCTCGCGGGAATCTCTCGGTCATCGTTCCTCTTCACGGGGATCGGGCGCGGGGGCGACGAACGTGCGCGCCGCTCGTGCTCGGGTGCGGGCGTGCCGCAGCCGCTGCAGTCGCCCGACCAGCTGCGGGTCGAACGCGCGTGCGGCGGGCAGGTCGATCACGCGGTCGAGCACCTGGTAGTAGCGCGCCGGCGACATGTCGAACGCGACCCGGATCTCCGCTTCCTTGGTGCGGTCGTGTCGCGCCCGGTCGTGCTCGAACGCGAGCACGCGCTTGTCGAGCTCGCTGAGCTCGTCGGTGGGGAGGGCGGTCACGGCACTTCCGGTCACGGTTCGGTCACGGGTCTCGCACATCGTAGGGGTGCCCGGCGGTCCGACCCTGGCACGCGGCTGGACTGTCGCGAGACCCGGTTCAGGCTCCCGGTCGACGGAACCACCGGACGCGCACGCCGAACGGGTCGCAGACCGCCAGCGCGACCCCGTCGAGCGAGACCGTCGCGAACGCGTCCGGGTCCGTCGCGTCGACGTCGTCCGGCAGCGTCGCGGCCACACCGCGCAGGATCCCGGTGCGCTCGAGGGCCACCCAGTGCACGCCGCGCTCCGCCAGCCGGTCGACCACGCGCTGGCGGTCCGGCCCCGGCACGTAGACGAGCGTCCCGGTGGTGAGCACCACGGGTCGGACGCCGTCCGGCAGCGCGTCCAGGGCACGGTCGAGGTCGCCGGGCAGCACGCCGCGGATCCGGACGGGAGGCACGGCGAGCGTCGCACGCGCCGCCTCGCGCATCAGGGCGGTGCGGTCCGTCGCCTCGGGCGGCACGGCCTCCACCAGGCGGTCGAACGCCCCCGGCTCGGCGAGGTCGATCGGGTTCGGGTCGAGGGCGACCCGTGCACCGATCCGGATCGGGGTGGTCGTCGGCTCGGGGACCGTCCCGCTGGCCTCGACCGTCAGGTGCACGGACGGCTCAGCGACGGCGGTGTGCACCCTGACGACGCCGTCGGGGCCGCGGTGGTCGAGCGTGACCCGGTCCGGGACCGAGCAGAGCCCCGCCGCGGCACCGGCGTCGACGAGTCCGAGCGGTCGCGGGTCACCGGCCTGCGCGGCAGCGGCGGTGAGCGCCTGCAGGACCGGGACGACGGGACCGAGCCGCCGCGGGTCGTTCGCCTGCACCGTGGCGGTCGAGAGGGCCGCCACCAGGGCGGGGCGGGCCTCCCGGCCGAGCGCGCGCAGCGACCCGGGGTCCGACGGGTCCGCGCCGAGCCGCCGCGCGACCGCGAACACCAGCTCGGGCTGCCGCTGCTGCTCCGGTACCGCGTCGAGGAGCGCGACCAGGTCGTCGTCGACCGAACGCGCCCAGGCGGCGTACGAGGGCGAGACCGGGGCGATCCGCTCCGCGTAGGCGGCCCAGCGCTCCCGCGTGCCGGTCACGGGCGGTGCATGCCGACGTGGCGGATGCCGGCCTCGTCGTACGGTGCGCCGAACCGGACGAAGCCGTGGCGCTCGTAGAGCCCCGCGACGTACTCCTGGGCGTGCAGGACGAACGGCTCGTGCCCGTGCGCGTCGAGCGCGGCGGCGACCAGACGGCCGGCGATCCCCTGCCCGCGGTGGTCGGGGTGGGTGGCGACCCGCCCGATCACCCACGCCGGCGCGGCGGAGCCGGCGGGGTGCGCCTCGTCCGGAGCGGGGCGGACCAGGCGGAGGTACCCGACCGGATCGGTGTCCGCTCCGAACCACCAGTGCTCGGTGTCGGGCTCGCGGTCACGGCCGTCGAGGTCCTCGGCGGTGACCCGCTGCTCGAGCGCGAAGACGCGGTTCCGCAGCCGCACGATGCCGTACAGTTCGTCCGTCGTCAGGCGGGTCCAGCGGGCGTGGCGGACGGAATGCTCGGACATCGTCGCGAGTTTACTGAAGGGGTCGGGCATCACCATCGAGCCCCGACCGGAAGCAGGAGGAAGCAATGGCGTACAACGTCGACAAGTCGGACGCCCAGTGGCGCGAGGAGCTCTCCCCGGACCAGTACGCCGTGCTCCGGCAGGCCGGGACCGAGCGTCCGTGGACGGGCGAGCTGCTCGACGAGGAGCGCGCCGGCATCTACACGTGTGCGGCGTGCGGCGCGGAGCTGTTCAAGAGCGGCACGAAGTTCGACTCCGGCTGCGGCTGGCCGTCGTTCTACGAGTCGGTGCGGCCCGAGGCCGTGCAGCTCATCGAGGACAAGTCGCTCGGCATGGTCCGGACCGAGGTCCGCTGCGCGAACTGCGGCTCGCACCTCGGGCACGTGTTCCCCGACGGCTTCGGCACCCCGACCGGTGACCGCTACTGCATGAACTCGCTGTCGCTGAACTTCTCGGCCGAGCCGACCGAGTGATGGTCCGACGCGCCCGCCGCTAGGATGGGCGCGTCAGCCGGCATGGCGCAATTGGTAGCGCACCGTACTTGTAATACGGGGGTTGCGGGTTCGAGTCCCGCTGCCGGCCCTCTCCGAGTGGTCTGTACTGTTGCCGGGTGAACCGGACCCGTCTCCTGCTCGTCGCCCTGGTCGCCTGGATCGGAGTCTTCCTCCTCACGGCCGCGTGGGTGCTCGCGACCCCGATCGGGAACGGCCCGGACGAGTCCAACCACTTCGCCAAGGCCACGGCGACCGTGCGCGGCCAGTGGACGGGCGTCCCCACCGGTGCGCAGGGCATCACGACCGTCCACGTGCCGAGGGCCGTGACGGACCCGCAGGGTGCGGTCCCGTGCGCCGCGCGGGACGCCGCCAAGTCGGCCACCTGCATGCCGCCGTTCTCGACCGCGGCCGGTGACGTCGAGGTGCCGACCGGCGTCGGCGACTACTTCCCGGGCTACTACCTGCTCGTGGGCTGGCCGACGCTGCTGCTCGACGGCGCGCACGGCTACCTCGCGGTCCGGCTCGTGTCGGCCCTCGTCACCTCGGCACTCGCGGCCGTCGTCGTGCTGGTCGGGGCCGCGCTCCGGTACCGCCACGCCCTGCCCGCGTGGGCGGCGGTCGCCGTGACGCCGATGAGCGTCTACGTCGGCGCGCTCGTCAACCCGAGCTCCGTCGAGATCGCCGGGTGCGCCGCGCTCGCCGCCGTGACCTGGCTCGTCCTGCACGACGGCGAGGGCCGGCGGCTCCGGTGGTGGCTCACGCTGCTGGTCGTGTGCGGGGTCGTGGCGGGCTCGATGCGGACCGCGTCGCCCCTCATGGTCGTCGTCGTGGTCCTCGGGGTCCTGCTCACCGACGTGCCGCGTGCCGTGCAGCTCCTCCGCCGCCGATCGGTGCTCACGGCCCTCGGCGCCGCGGTCGTCCTCCTCGTGCCGGCGGTGCTCTGGTCGGCGTTCGTCGCGGGTCCGGCCGGGTACATCCCGTCGTCGCCTGAGCGCTACGGCTTCGTCGAGGGCACGCTGCGGACGCTGGCCCTCACCCCGAAGTGGGGCGAGCAGATGGTCGGCGTGTTCGGCTGGTTCGACACGACGCTGCCCGCCTGGGTCGTCACGGCGTGGGCGATGGGCATCGGGCTCGTCGTCCTGGCCGGCCTCGCGGTGCGTCGGCGTGCGCTGCCCGGCACGGTGTTCCTGATCGCCGCCACCGTGCTGGTGCCCGCGGTGTTGCAGGGGATCGGCGCCGCCGAGTACGGGATCATCTGGCAGGGGCGCTACGGCCTGCCCCTCCTCGTCGCGACACTCCTGGTGGTCGGGCTCGCCGCGGACCGCGACGTGTTCCGTGCACGGGCGCTGCGGCCGTTCGTGGTCGTCGTCCCGGTGCTCGCCGCCGTGGGCCAGGTCGTCGCCTTCGCGGTCGTGCTCCGCCGGTACGCGGTGGGGGTCTCGGCACCGTTCGCCTCGGTCTTCGGCGCGGAGGCCTGGCACCCGTTCGGCGGCACGGTCCTGGCGTTCGTGCTGCTGCTCGTCGGCCTGGCGCTGGCCGGCGGGGCGCTCGCCGTCTCGACGTCGGCGTCCCCCGGGTCGGTGGCGCTGCGGTCGGCGGTCCTGCGGATCGACCCGGACCGGCCGGACGGACGACGAGGGGCCCGGACGACGGTGCGTCCGGGCCCCTCGGCACGCGGAACGCGGATCAGGAGGCGTTCCGGGCGCTCGACGCGGTAACCAGCCGGTCGTCCCTCGATGGTGTCACCCCAGCCGGTGACGTGTCCACGCTTCCGGTCCGATCAGCGCGAACCCGCACGGATGTGCAGGATCCGGCCCCGTCGTCTGCGCCCGCGCTGAGTGCCAGCTGGTGATCAGCGCCCTCCCGTGATCCGGCGCTCGCGCTGCGCGACACCGGCGGTGCCGTACGGGTAGTCGTCGATCCGCGGGGCGCTCGCGTCGGTCAGCGTCCGCAGCTCGTCGTCGGTGAGCACGAGGTCGGCCGCGCCGAGGTTGTCCTCGAGCTGCGACACCGTCCGGGCACCGAGGATGACGCTCGTCACCGCGGGGCGGGCGAGCAGCCAGGCGAGGGCGACCTGCGACCGCGAGGCGCCGTGTGCGTCGGCGACGTCGGACACCGCGTCGAGCACCTTCCACGTGCGCTCGTCGGCGTTCCGGGCCTCCCACGCCTCCATGCCGCGCTGCGGGTCCTCACCGAGACGGGTCGCTCCGGTCGGCGCCTCGTCGCGCTGGTACTTCCCGGACAGCCAGCCGCCGGCCAGGGGCGACCAGGGCAGCAGGCCGATGCCGGCGTCGAGGCAGGCCGGGACGATCTCGTGCTCGATGTCGCGGACGAGCAGGTTGTACTGCGGCTGCAGCGTCACCGGCGGCGCCCAGCCGTGGGCCTTCGCCTCGTAGACGGCCTTGGTGACCTGGTAGCCGAGGTAGTTCGAGAAGCCGTACGTGCCGATCTTGCCGGCGGAGACGGCGTCGTCGAGGAAGCGCAGGGTCTCCTCGATGGGGGTCAGCGCGTCCCACGCGTGCATCTGGTACAGGTCGACGTGGTCCACGCCGAGCCGTTCGAGCGAGGCGTCGAGGGCCACGCGCAGGTGACGGCGGGACAGGCCGAGGTCGTTCGGTCCGTCGCCCTGGGGGAACCGGCCCTTCGTCGCGATGACGACCTGCTGCGCCTCGGTCGGGTGGGCGGCGAGCCACCGGCCGATGATGCGCTCGGACTCGTTGCCGGAGTACACGTCCGCGGTGTCGACGAGCGTGCCGCCCGCTGCGACGAACGTGTCGAGGATCCGGTGGGAGGTGGGTTCGTCGGCCTCGCTGCCGAACGTCATGGTGCCGAGGGTCAGCGTCGACACCGATGTCCCGCTGTTGCCGAGGAGTCTGTAGTCCATGGCCGGGACGCTACGCCCGGTCGGCTGGCCCCGAGGGGACCCGCCAGTACCCGTCAGGGGAAGCGCACTGCCCTGTCACCGCCCCTCGGACAGGAACGCGATCGCCGCCTCCCGGAAGTCACGCGACGTCGGGGCGCCGAACCGGTGTCACAGTGTGGTTCCGCCGCTCAGGAACGCGATCGCCGCCTCCCTGAAGTCACGCGACGTCGGGGCGCCGAACCGGTGTCACAGTGTGGTTCCGCCGCTCAGGAACGCGATCGCCGCCTCCCGGAAGTCACGCGACGTCGGGGCGTTGAAGTGGTTCCTCCGCGGGATCTCGAAGAACGACGCGTCCGGCGCCGCCCCGGCCAACCGCACGGCACTGTCCCGGATCCCGTCCTCGCTGCCCGCCGCCATCAGGATCGGTTGCGTCGGCGCGTTCTCGGGCGTCGGCTCGACGCTGTTCCGCATCCCCTCGACCATCGCGACGAGCGCCCGGAGGTCGTTCCCCTCGACGTTCGCCGCCATCTGCAGGTAGCCGTTCGTCACCCGGTCCTCGACGGGGGTACGGTCGGCGATGTACGCCTTCGCCTGGTCCACGGCGACCCGGCGCATCGGGTCCGCGTCCGGGATCCCGCCGAGCACCGCCCGCGAGATCCGGTCCGGGATCCGCTCGGCGGTGTGCCAACCGACCCGCGCGCCGAGTGAGTACCCGAGGAAGGCGACGTCGGCGAGCAGGTAGGTGTCGATGACCGTGGTGACGTCGGCGACGAGCAGGTCCATCGAGTACGCGGACGGGTCGTGCGGCTTCGACGAGGCGCCGTGCCCCCGCTGGTCGAGCGCGACGACCCGGTACCCGGCGCGCACGAGGTCGCGGGTCCACCCGGAGGCGTGCCAGTTGAGGACCGCGCCCGACGCGAACCCGTGCACGGCGACGACCACGGGGGCGTCCGGGTCACCGAAGTCGTAGGTCGCGAGCTTCAGGCCGTCCGGGGACATCACGGCACGGGGACGGGGCGCTTCGGGGACGAGTGACATGGCGCCACCAGGCTACCGGGGCAGGGTGGACCCCATGGACGGCTACGGCGGCGGTCAGGTCCGGGCGGCGGAGCGGCCGCACCTCGAGGCGGGGGAACCCCTCATGCAGCGCGCGGCGGACGGGCTCGCCCGCATCGTCGGCGAGCTGCTCGACGACCCAGCGGTCCGTCCGCAGGACGGTCCGGGCTCGGTGCTGCTGCTCGTGGGGAGCGGTGACAACGGCGGTGACGCCCTCTTCGCGGGAGCACGCCTGGCGGCGGACGGGAGGCACGTGGCGGTGCTGCGCGTCGGCTCGCGTGTCCACGGGGCGGGCCTGGCAGCGGCGCTGGACGCCGGGGCGCGCCTCCTGGACGGCCCGTCCGACGCGGACACCGGCACCGGCACCGCCGGGGCCGCCGACATCCTGCGGGCAGCCGTGACGCCCGACGCCGACCGCCTGGCGGCGGTCGCAGCCGAGGCCGCCGCGGAGGCGGACCTGGTGCTCGACGGCATCCTCGGCATCGGAGCGGGTGGCGGGACCTCGCTCCGCTCCCCCGCGCGGCAGGTCGTCGACGCGATCCGGGAGCTCGCACGCGACCAGCGCGCCCCGTTCGTCGTCGCCGTCGACGTGCCGAGCGGCATCGACGTCGACACCGGTGCCGTGGCGGACGACCACGTGCTCCACGCCGACGTCACGGTCACGTTCGGCGGGGTCAAGGCGGGGCTGCTGACCGGCCCCGGCGCGACGCTCGCGGGGCGCATCGAGCTCGTCGACGTCGGCATCGGTGCAGACCTGGCGGCGACGGAGCCGCTGGTCCGCACCTGACGCCGACCGGACGCGGACCCGAGCTCAGGCCGCGCCGGCGTCCACCCCGTCGACGACGTCCGGACGGGCCTCGAGCCAGGTGTCCACGAAGTGCCGGTAGTTCGCGGCGACGACCTGCTCGGCGGCCTCGTGGTCCAGCCCCCGCTGCACGACGTCGTCGAGCGCGTCCTCCCAGTTGCTCCGACCGATGGCGAAGCCGACGAAGCCGTCGACGGGCGCCGCGATGCGCAGCCAGTGGTCGAGCTGGTCCTGCGGGGCGTCCCGTCCGAGCACGATGCACTGCACGTGGTCACGACCGCCGGCACGGACGGCGGCGACGACGCGCTCGGCGTCCTCGGTGCGGTCGAGGCCCTCGAGCTTCCACACGTCCGGCTCGACGCCGTGCTCCTGCAGGTAGCCGATCGTCTCGACGACGAGTCCGGGCCGGACGTCGCGGTCGTAGTCGTCGGCCTGCTCCTGCTGCTCGTCGGTCCCCGGCACGAGGAGCTCGACCAGGAACGCCCGGTCGGCGTCGTGCAGTGCCCGCGAGACCTCGGCGAGCCGCTCGGCCTGCGCCTGCCGGTCGCCGGCGTCGAACGCGGGGTTGTCGCGGACCAGCACCTTCACGAAGTCGGGGTCGAACGAGTCGACGTGGGCGAGCCAGTCGTCGCCGTACTCGAGCTCGAACCAGTCGCGGCCGGACTGCTCGATCGGCATCGCGAGCTGCAGCCCGGCCTCGCGGACGAGCCGGGCGACGTCGGCGCCGTAGCGCTCGTCGACGAGGACGCCGGTGCGGGCGCGGGACGCCCCCGCGGCGAGTGCGGTGAGCACGCCACGGTAGACGAGCTGCTTGCCGGCGCGGACGCGCTCGGCGTCCGCCTCGTCAGCGGGCTCGCCGGACTCGTCGCCGTAGGTGTGCTCCAGGAGCGAGGACCGCTGGTCCATCGCGAGGAGGAAGAGGGGGTGCTGTTCGTCGAGGTCGGCCATGCCGCCATGCTGCTCGCACCCCCTCCGGCCGCGCTCAGTGGACGCGGTACAGCGCGGGCTCCGGGTACGGTCGGCGGCATGACGTTCAACGAGGACTCGCAGCTCAGCGGCGGGAAGGTGAAGCGCCGCGGGCGGACGGCGGCGATCGCGGGCGGCGGGGGCGTCGGCATCGTGGCGATCGTCGCGCTGCTCATCACGGCCTTCAGCGGAGGCAACGTCGACCTGACGTCGCTGCTCGGCGACGGCGGCACCACCCAGATCCAGCAGCAGGACGAGACGGTGCAACCGGCCGAGGAGTGCCGCACCGGCCGCGACGCGAACCAGCGGGTGGAGTGCCGCATGGAGGGTGCCGCGGAGTCGCTCGACGCCTACTGGACCGGCGAGGCGGATTCCCTCGGCATCGCGTACACGACGCCGGGTTTCTGGCTCTTCGACGGGTCGACGGACACCGGGTGCGGCCAGGCGTCGTCAGCGACCGGCCCGTTCTACTGCCCGCCGGACCGCTCGATCTACCTCGACACCGCGTTCTACGACGACCTGCAGTCCCGGTACGGCTCGTCCGGTGGGCCGCTCGCGCAGATGTACGTCGTCGCGCACGAGTGGGGCCACCACGTGCAGCAGCTCCAGGGCACCTTCGCCGACACCGACCGCTCGGGCACGGGCGCGTCGTCGGGCAGCGTCCGAGTCGAGCTGCAGGCGGACTGCTACGCCGGCGCCTGGGTCGGCTCGGCCGCCACGACCCGTGACGCATCCGGCGAGACCTTCTTCGAACCGGTCACCCGGGCGCAGATCGCCGATGCGCTGTCCGCCGCGAGCGCCGTCGGCGACGACAGCATCCAGGAGCGGGCGACCGGCCGGGTCGACCCCGACTCCTTCACGCACGGCTCGAGCGCGCAGCGGCAGGCGTGGTTCACGCGCGGGTACGAGCGCGGCGCGACGGCCTGCGACACCTTCAGCGTGCCCGGCTCGCAGCTCTAGACGTGCCGCGACCGAGGCCCGGAACCGAGCCGTGACGGACGGGAGGCTCCCCACCGGTCCGGTGGGGAGCCTCCCGTCCGTCGATCGGCCGACCGTCTCGTGACGTCAGCCGGCGGATGCGCTCGCGGAGGGGGTCGGCGTGGCCGTCGGCGACGGCGTCGCCTCCGTCGAGCCCGCCGCCGACACCACGAAGGTCCGGAAGTCGTCGTTGGTGATCGGCGCGGTCAGCTCGTACTGCTTGCCGTTCACGAGCACCAGGGGCGGCCCGGGGAACTCGCTGAGCGACGACCCGGGGATGTCCCCGCCGGTCACGTCGGCCGTGCGCTCGTCGACCCACTTGGCGTAGGTCTGGTCACGGATGCAGTCGCGGATCGCCGCGGTGTCCTGCACCCCGTCGACCCCGGTGACGATCCGCTCGAGCTGCGCGTCGGTGAGCCCGGAGGTGCCCTGGTCGGGCTGGCGCGCGAAGAGCGCCTGGTTCACGGCGTAGAACTGGTCGGGCGACCGGTCCGCGACGCAGGCGGCGGCGTTCGCGGCGCGCAGCGAGTACTTCGTGCCCTGCGAGCGGTTCGTCAGCACGGCGACGGGGTGGATGTCCACCGTCGCGGCACCGGACTCCGCGAGGCTCGCGATGTAGTCGCCGTTCGCCTTCTCGAACTGGGCGCAGGTGTCGCAGAGGTAGTCGACGTACATGGTGATCCGCACCGGGTCGGAGGCGCCGGTCGCGCTCGGCGACGGGGCTGCGGTGGCGTCGACGGCCTGCAGGTCCTGTCCGATGGTGATGCCGCCCTGGGACATCGTGGACGGACCGGGACCCGCGGGCTTGACCGAGTCGACGAGCACCAGGGTGACGACCGCCACCGCCGCGAGCAGCACGACCCCGAGGCCGATCTGCAGCCCGAGACGGGTCCCGCGCTGCCGGCGCTTCTGCTGCGTCCGTGCTCGCTGGGCCCGTTGCCGTGCGGCCTCTCGTCGTTCGTTGCGCGCGGCGCCTGCGTCACCCTCGGGGCGGTTGGTCATGCGTCGATGGTCCTCACGTTGATCCTGACGTCCGCACGGCCTCGCCTTCCCCCGTACGCCGGACGGACCCGCCGATCGTAGTGGTCCTTCCTGGGACCAGCCAACCAGGTCGGACCGGACACTGGCGCTGGCGGGGGAAGTCGTGTTGTATGAGCAGCGATGGTCGACGGCGACCATCCGGGGCCCCAACGGGCAACCGCTTCACTACGGATCGTCCGGCACGTACCTGCCGGTGAAGGAAGGATCGAACGCTCATGGCGTCCGTCACCTACGACAAGGCAACCCGTCTCTACCCCGGAGGCACCCGCCCCGCGGTCGACTCCCTCGACCTGGACATCGCCGACGGCGAGTTCCTCGTCCTCGTCGGCCCCTCGGGCTGCGGCAAGTCCACCTCGCTGCGCATGCTCGCCGGCCTCGAAGAGGTCAACTCCGGTGCCATCCGCATCGGCGAGCGCGACGTCACCGACGTCCCGCCGAAGGACCGCGACATCGCGATGGTGTTCCAGAACTACGCGCTGTACCCGCACATGACCGTCGCCGAGAACATGGGCTTCGCGCTCAAGATCGCCGGCGTCGGCAAGGAGGAGCGCGCCACCCGCGTGCAGGAGGCCGCGAAGCTCCTCGACCTCGAGCAGTACCTCGGCCGCAAGCCGAAGGCGCTCTCCGGTGGTCAGCGTCAGCGCGTCGCGATGGGCCGCGCGATCGTCCGTCAGCCGCAGGTGTTCCTCATGGACGAGCCGCTGTCGAACCTCGACGCCAAGCTCCGCGTCCAGACCCGCACCCAGATCGCCTCGCTGCAGCGTCGTCTCGGCGTCACCACGGTCTACGTCACGCACGACCAGACCGAGGCGCTCACCATGGGTGACCGCATCGCGGTGCTCAAGGACGGCATCCTGCAGCAGGTCGGCACGCCGCGCGACCTGTACGAGAAGCCGAACAACGTGTTCGTCGCCGGATTCATCGGCTCGCCGGCCATGAACCTGCTGCCCGCCGACGTCATCGAGGGCGGCATCAAGTTCGGCACGCTGAACCACCCGCTCGACCGCGACACCCTGTCGAACGCCCGCTCCGGCTCGATCACAGTCGGCATCCGCCCCGAGGACGTCATCGTGTCCCCGTCGGGCGAGGGCCTGCCGGTCACGGTCGACGTGGTCGAGGAGCTCGGCGCCGACGGCTACCTGTACGGTCACGCCGACGTGAACGGCCAGCGCGCCGACATCGTCGCCCGCGTCGACGGCCGCTCGCACCCGTCGATCGGTGACACGATCGTCATCTCCCCGAAGCAGGGCCACGTGCACGCCTTCGACACCGAGTCGGGCGAGCGCCTGGACGACAAGGCAGTCGTCAGCGCGTAACGCTGGAAGAGCCGGACAGGAGGCGCGGTGCCAGCTGGCACCGCGCCTCCCGTCCGTCAGACCGCCGGACCGATCCCGGTCACCGCACCAACAGGAGCCACCCGTGCCCGACTCCATGTCCATCACCGCCGCCACCGTCGACCCCGGCCTGCTCGACCTGCCGTGGGACCTGCCGCTCGAGGACTGGCCCGACGACGTCATCGTCGCCCTGCCGAAGGGCATCTCGCGGCACCTCGTGCGGTTCGTGCACCTGAGCGGGTACGTCGCGGCCGTCAAGGAGACCGGCGAGGAGGTCGCCCGCGCCGAGTACGAGATGCTCCGCACCCTGCAGCGCATGGACGTGCCGTGCGTCGACCCGGTCGCGGTGATCACGAACCGCGTCGACGAACACGGTGAGCCGCTGCACCCGGTGCTCGTCACCCGGCACCTGCGGTTCTCGCTGCCCTACCGGGCGCTGTACTCGCAGACCCTGCGACCGGAGACCGCAACGCGTCTCGTCGACGCCCTCGCCCTGCTGCTCGTCCGGCTGCACGTCATCGGCTTCTACTGGGGTGACGTCTCGCTGTCGAACACCCTGTTCCGCCGCGACGCCGGAGCCTTCGCCGCGTACCTGGTCGACGCCGAGACCGGCAAGCTCTACCCGGGCGGGCTGTCGAACGGCCAGCGCGAGAACGACCTCGAGGTGGCCCGGGTGAACATCGCCGGTGAGCTCCTCGACCTCGAGGCCGGCGGCCGCCTCGACGAGAACGCCGACCCCGTGGACGTGTCGAACCGGATCGTCGCGCAGTACCGGACGCTCTGGAAGGAACTGACCGGCACCGAGCAGTTCGACGTCAAGGAACGCTGGCGCATCAACGACCGCGTCGAGCGGCTCAACGCGCTCGGGTTCGACATCGAGGAGCTCTCGATCCACACCACCGAGGGCGGCTCGCAGGTCCGGATCCAGCCGAAGGTCGTGGACGCCGGGCACCACCAGCGTCGGCTGCTGCGCCTGACCGGGCTCGACGCGGGCGAGAACCAGGCGCGGCGGCTGCTCAACGACCTCGACGCCTACCGGGCGCGGAACGGGCGCGACCAGCTCGACGAGGAGATGGTGGCGCACGAGTGGGTGTCCCGCGTCTTCGAGCCCGTCGTGCGGTCGATCCCCCGGGACCTGCGCGGGCGACTCGAACCCGCCGAGGTGTTCCACGAGCTACTGGAGCACCGCTGGTACATGTCGCAGGAGGAAGAGCGCTCGGTCTCCCTGCCGGAGGCCACGACCGCCTACATCAACGACGTGCTGCGCCACCGTCGGGACGAGCGGCTGCTCATCAACCCGCCGACCTCGTCGATGACGCTGCCGATCCCCGTGGTCGACGACGACGTCGCAGCGTCCGACGAGGACGACGTCGAGGACTGGCGCGCCACGGTCTGACCCGCTCGCCCTGACCCGCTCGCCCTGGCCCGCTCGCGCGAGCGGGCCGGATCGGTCACGCTCGGCGTCGTTCGACGACAGATCCCGCCCGCCCGGCGCCCACGACGCGGCGCGTCGTGCGCGCTCGGCGGCTCGCTCGGCAGGCTCGCTCGGCGGCTCGCTCGGCAGGGCGACTCGGCACGACGGTCTCCGGACGGACCGGAGGCCCGGTGCCGGTCTCGTGGACCGGCACCGGGCCTCCAGGTGGCCGGGTCGGTGTCGCTACTCGGCGCGACGGCGCCGGGCGACCTCCCACAGCGTGACGCTCGCGGCGATGCCCGCGTTGAGCGACTCGGTGGCGCTCGAGATCGGGATCGAGACGATCGCGTCGCAGGTCTCGGTGACCAGGCGCGAGAGTCCCTTGCCCTCGGAGCCGACGACGATCACGATCGGCCGGTCGGCGAGCTCGAGGGCGTCGAGCTCGACGTCCCCGTCGCCGTCGAGACCGAGCACGAAGAGCCCCATCGACTTCAGCGACTTGAGGGTCTGCGTGAGGTTCGGCGCCATCGCGACGGGCGTCCGGGCAGCGGCACCGGCACTCGTCTTCCACGCCGACGCGGTCACGCCGACCGAGCGACGCTGCGGCACGATGACGCCGTGCCCGCCGAAGGCCGCGGTCGACCGGATGATCGCACCGAGGTTCCGCGGGTCGGTGATGCCGTCGAGGGCCACCATGAGGGGGACCTGGTCGCGCGAGAACGCGCGCTCGGCGATGTCCTCGGCGACGGCGTACTCGTAGGCCGGGACCTTGAGCGCGACACCCTGGTGCACGCTGTCGTGCCCGGTGATGCGGTCGAGCTCCGGCCGCATGATCTCCATGATCGGCACGCCGCGGTGGTTCGCGAGCGCCAGGATCTCCTTGACGCGGTCGTCCACCTCGATGCGCGCCGCGACGTAGAGCGTCGTCGCCGGGGTCTTCGTCCGCAGGGCCTCGAGCACGGAGTTGCGCCCGGTCACGAGCTCCGAGTCGTCGCTCTTGCGCTGCGGCGGGCGACCGGTGCGCTGCTGCGGCGCACTCGAGGCGCCGTGGCGTCCACGTGCTGCGTCGAGTCGCTCCTTCGCCGCCTTGCGCTTGCCGGCGGGGTGGTACGGACGGTCCTCGGCCTTCGGCGTCGGCTTCCGGCCCTCGAGCGCCTGCGCGCCCTGGCCGCCGGAGCCGACCTGCTTGTTGCCCTTGCGGCCGGAGCGGACGGCGCCGGGCCGGCCCTTCTTGCTCCCCGAGACGTTCTTCATTGCTCTCTCCTGTCCGGCACGGCCGTTGTCAGGCGATGCTCCAGCGTGTTCCTGCTGCGGTGTCCTCGATGGTGATCCCCGCGGCTGCGAGGTCGTCCCGCACCCGGTCCGCCGTGGCGAAGTCGCGTGCCGCACGGGCGTCGGCGCGCTCCTGCACGAGGCGGTCGACGAGCGCGGCGAGCGGTGCGGCCGAGACGTCCTGCGCACCGCCGGACCAGTGGGCCGCTCGCGGGTCGATGCCGAGGACCTCGACCATCGCGGCCACCTGATGGTACGCGGTCCCGAGCGCTTCCGCATCGTCGGCGTCCAGGGCGGCGTTCCCGGCACGCACGGTGTCGTGCAGCACGGCCAGCGCCTGGGGCACCGAGAGGTCGTCGTCCATCGCGGCCGCGAAGGCGTCGGGCACGGACGATGCGTCGCGGAGGACGACCCCCGCGAGCCGGGGTTCCGCCCGGGCGAGGAAGCCCTCGATGCGGTCGTACGCCGCCTCGGCCTCGGCCAGGGACCCCTCGTGGTGGTCGATCGACGACCGGTAGTGCGCGGCACCGAGGAAGTAGCGGACCACGGCGGGACGGGCGGCCCCGAGGAACTCCGCGGCGAAGATCGAGTTGCCGAGGGACTTCGACATCTTCTGTCCCTCGACCGTGACGAGGCCGTTGTGCAGCCAGTGGCTCGCGAAGGCGTCACCGGCTGCGGTGGACTGGGCCAGCTCGTTCTCGTGGTGCGGGAAGCGCAGGTCGAGGCCGCCGCCGTGGATGTCGAACGCCGGGCCCAGGTACCGCCGCGACATCGCCGAGCACTCGATGTGCCAGCCCGGGCGACCCGGACCCCAGGGCGAGTCCCAGGTCGCCGTCGTCGGCTCCCCCGGCTTGGCGCCCTTCCACAGCGCGAAGTCCCGTGGGTCCCGCTTGCCGCGCGGGTCGGCGTCGGTCGCCTCGACCATGTCCTCGCGACGCTGGCGCGTCAGGGCGCCGTACGACTCCCAGCTGCCGGTGTCGAAGTACACGTCGCCCGTGCCGTCGGCAGCGGCGTACGCGTGCCCGCGCTCGATCAGCCGCTCGATGATCTCGTGCATCTGCGGGACGCTGGCGGTCGCCCGGGGCTCGTACGTCGGCGGCAGGATGCCGAGGGCGTCGTAGGCCGCGGTGAACTCCCGCTCGACGCGGTACGCCCGGGCGAACCACGGCTCGTCGGAGCCCGCGGCGAGGTCGAGCACCTTGTCGTCGATGTCCGTGACGTTCCGCACGAGGGTCACCCGGTACCCGCGGTACGTCAGCCACCGGCGCCAGACGTCGTACACGAGTGCCGAGCGCAGGTGTCCGATGTGCGGGGACGACTGCACGGTCGGGCCGCAGACGTACATGCTCACCTGTCCGTCGACCAGCGGGACGAGGTCGACGACGGCTGCGGCGCGGGAGTCGTACAGGCGAACGGTCACACCACAAGCCTAGGACGTCGGGCGCTGCGGGAGCCGGAGCCGGGCGGCGGTGCCCGGGCAGGCCCGGCGCTCCGACGAGCCCTGTGCCCAGGCGGGCCCCGTCCTCAGGCGGGGCGCACGACGGCGGTCGCGATCGCCGCGAGCCCCTCGCCGCGCCCGGTCAGACCGAGGCCGTCCGTCGTCGTGCCGGAGACCGCCACCGGAGCGCCGACGACCGCGGCCAGGGCGGCCTGCATCTCGTCGCGACGCGCGCCGATGCGGGGGCGGTTGCCGATCACCTGCACCGTGACCGACGTCGGCACCAGCCCGGCAGCGCGCAGCAGCTCGACGGCGCCGCGGACGAAGACGTCGCCGGCGGCACCGGCGTACTGCGGGTCGGAGGTACCGAACCGGCCGCCGATGTCCCCGAGCCCGCCCGCCGACAGCAGGGCGTCGCAGACCGCGTGCGCCACCGCGTCGCCGTCGCTGTGGCCCGAGAGGCCGGGTTCGCCGGGGAAGTCGAGCAGCCCGACCCGGCAGGGCGACGCAGCGTCGAAGGCGTGCACGTCGACGCCGAGGCCGACACGGACGACCGGGGCCGGCGGGGCCGCCGCCGTCACCGCCCCGGCGCGGTCCGCCACGAGCGCCTCGGCCCGTGCCAGGTCCCACCGCGTGGTGATCTTGAACGCGTCGGCATCGCCAGGCACCGTCCGCACGGTGCCGCCCGCTGCCCGGTACACCCCCGCGTCGTCGGTCTCGGACCGTTCCGCGACCGCGTAGGCGTCCCGGAGCCGAGCGAGCGGGAAGACCTGCGGCGTCTGCACCCCGACGAGCGCCGACCGGTCCACGGTCTCGACCACGACGTCACCCTCGACCCGCTTGACCGTGTCCGTGACGGGCAGGGCCGGGACGACGCCGTCGCCGGTCTCCCGCGCACGGGTGAACACCGCGTCGAACTGGGCGGCCGGGGTCAGGCAGCGCGCCGCGTCGTGGACGCCGACCCACTCGATGCCGTCCGGCAGGGCGTCGAGACCCGCCTGCACCGACGCGTGCCGGTCCGCGCCACCCGGGACGACGGCGGTGAGGTCGACCGCGGGTCCGGCGACGGCGGCGACCAGGGCGCGGCACTCGTCGAGCCGGGCCGCGGGCGCGACCACCACGACGACGGTCGGCTCGGCCAGCGTGAGCACGGTGCGGACCGCACGCGTGAGCATCGGCTCCCCGGCGACGGGGACGAACGCCTTCGCGTCGCCGATGCCGAGCCGTGTACCCGAACCCGCTGCGACGACGACGACCGCCCTGCTCACCCGGTCGGGGAGCAGGACGGTCGTCGTCGTGTGGTCCAGCTGCGGTTCGCGCTAGGAGGCGAGGACCTCGTCGAGGACGGTCGATGCCTTGTCCTCGTCGGTCTTCTCGGCCAGGGCGAGCTCGGAGATCAGGATCTGCCGGGCCTTGGCCAGCATCCGCTTCTCGCCCGCGGAGAGCCCGCGGTCCTGGTCACGGCGCCAGAGGTCGCGGACGACCTCGGACACCTTGATGACGTCGCCCGACGCCAGCTTCTCCAGGTTCGCCTTGTACCGGCGCGACCAGTTGGTGGGCTCTTCGGTGAAGGGTGCCCGCAGGACCTCGAAGACCTTGTCGAGGCCTTCCTTGCCGATGACGTCGCGGACGCCGACCAGGTCGACGTTGTCCGCCGGCACCTCGATCGTCAGGTCACCCTGCGTGACACGCAGCTTCAGGTAGACCTTTTCCTCGCCCTTGATGACGCGCGTCTTGACTTCAGAGATGGTTGCCGCCCCGTGGTGGGGGTAGACGACGGTCTCGCCGACCTCGAATTGCATGTATCAGGCTCCGTTCCCAGGACCCCCAGTTTACCACAAGGGCGTTTCGGGTAAGGGGCCTGGGCGGCCCGCACCCCCGACGATCGGTAGGATGGGCGCGGACCGTCTGGTCCACATCGTGATCTTCCGGAGGAATCTCTTGCGAGCTCGGGTACTCGTGTCCGTCGCCGTTGCGGCATCCATCGCGCTCGGCGCCACCGGCTGCGAGTTCATGTCGCCCGCGCACACCACGGAGATCAAGCAGATCACCGACGGCGTGAACGTCAGCACCGGCTCGATCGACATCCGGAACGCGCTGTTCATCAGCGACCAGGAGGACGACGCCCGCTTCGTCGGCACGATCGTCAACACCGGGTCCGAGGACGTCACGCTCTCGATCGAGGTCGGCGGCGACACCCAGACCGTCGTCGTCCCCGGCAACGGCCGCGCAGACCTCGGCTCGAACGACCCGAGCGCCTCCCGCAACTCCGGCGGGGACTCGGCGGACGGCAACACCGGCCAGGGTTCGGAGGTCGCCGACCCGAAGGCCGTGCTGTTCGACGCCTCCGACGTCGTCCCCGGCTCGCTCGTCAAGACGTACTTCTCGTACTCCGGCGCCGAGGGCGTCTCGGCCAGCGTCCCGGTGCTGACCAGCGCGCTCGAGGAGTACCAGACGCTCGCCCCGTCGACCTCGCCGTCGGCCACGCCGTCGATGCGGTCGACCTCCCCGTCGGAGAGCGGCTCCGAGCCGACCGGCGACGCGACCGCCCCGGGCACGCAGTCGGGCGACTCGCAGACCGACTCGTCCGAGGGCGACAGCGGCAGCAACTGATCCTCGCGCGCCGGACCGGCGCGGCGAGCGGACGCAACGCACTGGAGGCCCGGTGCCGGTTCTCGGAACCGGCACCGGGCCTCCAGTGCGTCGCCGGTCAGCAGTCGCTGGCGCCGGCCGCCGGGCTCAGCCCTCGATCCGGTACCCCAGGCCGCGCACCGTCACCAGGATCTCCGGGGTGCTCGGCACCCGCTCGATCTTCGAGCGGATGCGCTTGATGTGCACGTCGAGCGTCTTCGTGTCGCCGAAGTAGTCGGAGCCCCACACCCGGTCGATGAGCTGCCCGCGGGTGAGCACGCGGCCGGCGTTCCGGAGCAGCAGCTCGAGAAGCTCGAACTCCTTGAGCGGCATCGGCGTCTCGGACCCGTCCACCGACACCGTGTGCCGCTCGACGTCCATCCGGATCCCGCCGACCTGCAGGATGCCGCTGTCGCCCGGGTCGTCCTCGGTCCGCCGGCGCAGCACCGCTCGCAGGCGTGCCAGCAGCTCGCGCGTCGAGTACGGCTTCGTCACGTAGTCGTCGGCGCCGAGCTCGAGCCCGACGACGATGTCCACCTCGGAGTCCTTCGCGGTGAGCATGATGATCGGCACGTTCGACCGCGTGCGGACCTGGCGGCACACCTCGGTGCCGCTCAACCCGGGCAGCATGAGGTCGAGCAGGATCAGGTCGGGGTTCTCGGCGTCGAACTTGGACAGCGCGGTCACGCCGTCCGCGGCGACGGAGGTCTCGTACCCCTCGCGCTGCAGGAGGAACTCCAGGGGCTCGCTCAGGGCCGGCTCGTCGTCGACGATGAGGATCTTGGTCACGATGGCTGCTCTTCCAGTTGCTCTTCGAGTGCGGTGGTGAGTTCGGGATCCGCCTCGGGCAGGCGGATCGTGAAGGTCGAGCCCTTGCCGGGCTGCGACCAGACGCGGACGTCGCCGCCGTGGTTGCCGACGACGTGCTTGACGATGGCGAGACCGAGGCCGGTGCCGCCGGTCGCCCGGGACCGCGCGGGGTCGACGCGGTAGAAGCGCTCGAACACACGGTCGAGGTCGGCCTCCGGGATGCCGACGCCCTGGTCGGTGACGGCGATCTCGACGAACCCCTTGGTGGACCGGACGCCGACGCCGACGCGGGTGTGGTCCGGGGAGTACTTGACGGCGTTCGCGATGAGGTTCGACACCGCGACCTGCAGCAGCCCGGGGTCGCCCATGACCCGCAGCTTCGACCGCTTCGCCCGGACGATCTCGATCTCGCGGGCACGGGCGACGACCTCGTTCGCGTCGACCGCTGCCTGCACGATCTTGTCGACGGAGGTCTCCTCGCTGCTCTCGAGCGTGTCGACGGACTGCAGTCGGGAGAGCTCGATGATGTCCTTCGTCAGGGCCCCGAGGCGCTCCGACTCGGTGATGAGCTGTCCGGCGAACTTCTTCACGTGGTCGGGGTCGTCGGCGGCGACCGCCAGGGTCTCGGCGAGGAGGCCGATCGCCCCGATGGGGGTCTTCAGTTCGTGCGAGATGTTCGCCACGAAGTCGCGTCGGACCTCGTCGATGCGGCGGCTCTCGGTCAGGTCGTCCGCGGTGACGAGCACGTAGCGGTTGCCGAGCTGCGCCGCCCGGAAGCTCAGGTAGCCGACCAGTTCCCCGCTGCGACCGCGGGGGAGCTCCAGGTCCTCGGACCCCATCTCCCCGCTCCTGCGCACCCGGTCCACCAGGTCGACGAGCTCGGCGTGCACGAGCTTGCGGCGCACGACGAGCCCCACGGTCAGTGCCTGCGGTGATGCGGCGACGACCGTGTTCGACGGGTCGACGACCACGGCCGGGTTGTGCATCGTTGCGATGACCGCGGCGACGCCGTCGGGCAGCGTCCGTTCCGCGACGTCGGCTGCCCGGGCCGTGCGCTCCGCCGTGATGACCAGCACCACGACCCCTGCGCCGAAGACCCCGCCGAGGAGCATCGACAGTGGCACGAGCCACGCGTTGTCCATGCCGCCAGTGTAGGGATCGTCACGCGGGGTTCCGACGCCGTTCACCCCGCTCCGGCGCAGTTCCGCCCGTGGATCGAGAGGTGTTCAGCCGCAGGTCACCGTTCGTTCACCTGGGCTGACGACACTCGTCCGGTACGCATCAGAGAGGCACATCCCCCATGCGCGAAGTCTTCCAGCAGGAGCTCCAGGACGTCCAGGAGCGTCTGACCGAGATCGCCGGGCTCGTCGAGTCCGCCATCACCCGTGCGACGCAGGCGTTCAGCGAGTCCGACGTCGCCCTCGCCGAGGAGGTGATCGCCGACGACGCCAAGATCGACCAGGCCGCGAACAGCCTCGACGAGATCGCCATCGACATCCTCGCCCGGCAGGCTCCCGTCGCCCGTGACCTCCGCGTCGTCGTGACCGCGCTGCGGGTCAGCTCGTCGCTCGAGCGGATGGGCGACATGGCCGAGCACATCGCCCAGCTCGCCCGCCAGCGGTTCCCCGAGAAGGTCGTGCCGAAGGGCCTGCGCGGCACCTTCAAGCAGATGGGCGCGCACGACGTGCAGATGGCGCAGAAGCTCACGCGCCTGCTCGCCACCGAGGACATCGCCCTGGCCGCGGAGATCCGCGACGAGGACGACGCCGTCGACGAGCTGCACGCGAGCGTGTTCGACTTCGTGCTCGGCGAGACCTGGAAGGGCAACCCGATCGACACGGTCGACGCGACCCTCGCCTCGCGGTACCACGAGCGCTTCGCGGACCACGCGGTCTCGATCGCCAAGAAGGTCGAGTACCTGGCGACGGGCGACTGGACCGGCGCCGCGTCGGTGACGGCGTCCCCCGCCTGACCCTCGGCCGGTCCCTCCGAGCCGGTGGGTCCCACCGATCCGGTGGGTCCCGCCGATCCGGTGGGTTCCGCGGGACGCGACCTCGGCGGTTGCTCGCAGCGCTGTACCGCTGCGGGCAGCCGCCTTCGTCGGGTTTTGCGAAGGGGTGACGGGGGCGGGAGGATCGTGACATGGCTCAGGTCGCGATCGTCGTCAACGGGATGCCCGGTTCGGGCAAGAGCACGGTGGGCGCCGCCCTCGCCGAGGTGCTCGGCTGCCCCTTCCTGTCGAAGGACCGCATCAAGGAGCCGCTGGCCGACGTGGTCGGACCGATGATCGGATCGCGCGCACTCGGCGGCATCGCGATGGACACGATGTGGTCGATGGCGCGGGCCGTCGAGAACGGCGTCGTCCTCGACGCCGTCTGGCTGCCGTCCCGGGATCGCGACCGTCTGGAGGCCGGACTCGCCTCCGCCGGGTCACCGCGCGCCGTCGAGGTGTTCTGCCAGGTCGACCGGGCCACCGCCGCGGACCGGCTGTGCGACCGGTACGAGCCCGGCACGCTGCCTGTCCGGCACGAGGTGCACGGGGACCTGGCGGACGTCCTGGCGTTCTGGGACGAGCACGGCGACGAGGCTGCGCCGATCGGGCTGACCGGGGTGCCGGTCGTGCGGGTCGACACCGGTCGGCCGTACGACGTCGGGGCGCTCGTGCAGCAGATCGCGGACCACTTCGTCTGAGCCGCCGGACGTCCGCCGGGTCGCCGATGCCCGCGCAGTCGGCGCACCGACAGCAACGCGAGAGCGACAGTCTGCCGCGGATGTCCGGCGGTGGACTGTCGCTCTCGCGGATCGGTCTGGTGCTACTTCTTGGCGCCCTGGGCGGCCACGGCGGCGGCACCGGCAGCGGCGGCCTCGGGGTCGAGGTAGTACGAGGGCTTCGTCGGGCGGAAGTCGTCGTCGAGCTCGTACACGAGCGGGATGCCCGTCGGGATGTTGAGGCCCGCGATGTCGTCGTCGGAGATGCCGTCGAGGTGCTTCACGAGCGCGCGGAGCGAGTTGCCGTGCGCGGTGACGAGGACGGTCTTCCCCTCGCCGAGGTCCTTCGTGATGTCCGACTCCCAGTACGGCAGCAGCCGGTCGATGACGAGCTTGAGGGACTCGGTGCGGGGCAGCTGCTCGCCGAGGCCGGCGTAGCGGCGGTCCCCTGCCTGCGACCACTCGGCGTCGTCGGCGATGGGGGGCGGCGGGACGTCGAACGAACGACGCCACTCCATGAACTGCTGCTCGCCGTACTGCTCGAGCGTCTGGGCCTTGTCCTTGCCCTGCAGGTCGCCGTAGTGGCGCTCGTTGAGGCGCCAGTCGCGCTTCACCGGCAGCCAGGCGAGGTCGGCCTCGAGCAGGGCGATGTCGGCGGTCTGGATCGCGCGGGTCAGGAGCGACGTGTACAGGACGTCCGGCACGATGCCCGATTCGGCGATGAGCTCGCCGGCGCGCTTCGCCTCCTTCTCGCCCAGCTCGCTGAGCCGGACGTCGACCCAACCGGTGAACAGGTTCTTCTGGTTCCAGTCACTGTTGCCGTGACGGAGCAGGACGAGCGTGGAGGTCATGCGTCCGAGTCTACCGAGCGGGTGTGCCTCGCTACCCTGGGTCCATGCCCATCGGGAACGTCACGCGCGGGACCACCGGGTACAACCGGCTGCGCCGTGTCGACCGGTGGATCGCCGCGCTCCCGGTCCTGCGCCGGACGGACGACCCGCTCGTGGCGGACGTCGGGTACGGTGCTCGGCCGACGACGACGCTCGAACTCCGGGACCGTCTGGCCCGCGTCCGGCCCGACGTCGAGGTGACCGGCATCGAGATCGAGCCGTCGCGGGTGGCGCTGGCGAACGCCGGCACGCGCGACGGCGTGACCTTCCGGCTGGGCGGGTTCGAGACACCGACGCCCGGTGGTCGCCGGCCCGCTGTCGTCCGGGCGTTCAACGTGCTCCGGCAGTACGACGAGTCCGCCGTCGTGGACTCGTGGCGGATCATGCAGGACCGCCTGCAACCAGGGGGTGCGCTCGTGGAGGGCACCTGCAACGAGGTCGGCCGGGTGGCGTCCTGGGTCACGCTCGACGAGCACGCGCCGCACACGTTCACGGTGTCACTGCGGGTCGCCGACCTCGAGCTGCCGAGCATCGTCGCCGAGCGGCTGCCGAAGGCGCTGATCCACCGGAACGTCCCCGGGGAACGGGTGCACGCGTTCCTGCTCGACCTCGACCGCGCGTGGGCCGTCGCCGCACCGCTCGGCACCTACGGCCCGCGACAGCGGTGGATCGCCACGGTGCAGGGTGTGCGCGACCGCGGGTGGCCGGTGCTGCACGGGGTGACCCGCTGGCGTCTCGGCGAGCTCAGCGTCCCCTGGTCGGCGGTCGCCCCCGCCTGACCGCTCCGGTGGGAACGAGGTTCCGCCGGCAGCACCACGGAACGGACGCACGGAGCACGGTGCCGTGTCCGGGACCAGGTTCCGACGTGACGCGGATCAGCTGCGGCGGACCGCTCCGAGTCGGGGCAGGCGCGGGACGTTCGCCGTGGCCCCGGCCTCGGGCGGGACGATCGTCTCCTGCGCCGCGGTGACCACGACGTCGTCGACGGTCAGGGTCAGGGTCGCCGCGGGGTCGAGCGAGCGCTTCACGACCGCGAGCCCGATCGGCCCGAGCTCGTGGTGGAGCGCCGACGCGGTGAGCCGCCCGACGTCCTTGCCGTCGAGTTCGACCGCGGTGCCGGGCCCGGGCAGGACTCCGTCCGACCCGTCCAGGTGGAGCATCACGAGGCGGCGCGGCGGGTGCCCGAGGTTGTGCACCTTCGCGACGGTCTCCTGCCCGCGGTAGCAGCCCTTCGACAGGTGCACGGCGGACCGGAGCCAGTCGAGCTCGTGCGGGATCGTCCGCTCGTCGACGTCGCCGAGCACCGGGCGCCACGCGGCGATCCGCAGCGCCTCGAATGCGAGGAGCCCCGCGACCGGCGCACCGGAACCGGCCAGGGCGACCGCGGTGTCCGGGGTGACCACGTCGATGCGGAGGGTCCAGTCGGTGCCGGGGTGAGCCTCCAGGGCGGCGTAGCCCCACCCACCGGGCGTGACCGACGACCACGGGTCGACCCACTCGACGACCACGTCGTCCGGCGCTGCCGAGCCGTCGAACCGGCCGAGCGTGACGAGGTCGGCCGAGCGGTCCGCGACCTCGACGCGGAGCATGAAGCGCATCGAGTCGAGCCAGGCCGCGAGCGGGGCGGCGTCCGTGGGCTCGGTGAGGAGCCAGGTGACCTCGCCGTCGTCGACCACCCGGGCGGCGTGCTCGACGCGGCCGGACTGGTCGAGGACCAGCGTCTCGGTGCTCGTGCCCGGTGCGAGCCCCGTGAGCAACTGCGACGTGATCGAGTTGAGCCAGGACAGGCGGTCGGGTCCGCTGACCGTCACGACGCCGAGGCCGAGCTCGACGACGGCGCGGCCGGCGTCGAGCGCCCGCTGCTCGCCGACGGGGTTGCCGAAGTGGGCGGCGGGACCGGCCTCGGATGCGACGAAGCCGTCGCGACCGGCGAAGACCGACATCAGTCGACCTTCGCGAGCTGCCCCGAGGCGTGCGAGGTGAGCTGCTGCCCGAGCGCGGCGATGTCCCAGGCCCAGAAGAGCTTGCCCTCGACCAGGCCGTACAGGCGGGTCGCCGCCGAGTAGTCCTTCGCGTTCGGCGAGCGCATCACGGCATCGGTGGCCAGGTCGATGCGCCCCTTCTTCACGCGGCCCACGTAGAGCTCGTTGACGCCCGTCGGGTGGATGATCGCCGCCTCGACGTCGAAGCCGTCGGTGGTGTTGCGGAGCGTCTCGACGCTCTCCACCGTGCTGAACGGGGCCGGACCGTCACCCATGAGCATCGCGGGGCCGCGGTCGCCCGGCTCGTTCGGCCGGTCGATGCGCCAGTAGCCCATCTCGGCGGCGAGGGGCGTGTGCTCGTCGTCGAGCAGCCACGTCGTCGAGGAGTAGTTGAGGTACGGCAGCCCGTCGTGGCTGAAGCTCACGCGCTGGCCGAACTCGTACTTGCGGGGCTCGTCCTCGTCACCCACGGGGTACTCGACCACGCCCGTGCCCTCCCAGACACCGACGAGCCAGGACAGCGGCACGAGCTCGGGCGCCAGGCCCTCCGGCAGTTCGATCAACGCTGACCCTTGAACAGCTTCACGACGACGACGACCGAGATGAACGCGATCGCGAGCGACGCCAGGCCGAGGAGGCCCACGTAGAACAGCTCGAGCGCAAGCAGCGAATCCATGCGCCGAGTCTACGCGGGACGCCTGACGGCGCCAGGGCCGGACGCCGCGGGTCGCTGCCGTGTTCAGCGCGCCAGCAGCACCACGGCCGTGACGAGCACCACGACGAAGGCCCCGGAGGACGCGATGCTGATCCGCTCGACCAGCCCGTCCTTCGTCGCCGTGATGAGCTGCAGCACGAAGCTCACGAGCACGCAGAGCACGAAGACGAGCAGGAGCCAGGCGAACGAGTCCTTCTGCGTCAGGGTCAGCACGAGCACGGCGCCGACGACCGCGAGCACCCAGACCGGCAGCACGGAGGTCAGGCGCAGGCGGCGCTGGTCGAGGGGCGGGACGGGCTCGGTCACGCGCTCCATCATGACAGGGCCGCGCCTGCGCCGTCGGAGCCCCGACCGACCGGCCGGTCGGCGGGCCGCTGCCGAGGCATCACTAGGATGACTCCACGACGTTCCCTCGTTCTGGAGGTCCTGTGGCCCAGCTCCTGGTACTCACCTCAGCCGCGCCCGGCGACGTCCTGCCGAGTCTCGGTCTCCTGAGCCACCGGATCCGCCACGTCCCCGCCGAGGCCGCGCAGTTGGTCAACGCCCCGCAGAGCGACCTGATGTTCGTCGACGCCCGGCTCGACCTCGTCAGCGCGAAGGCCCTGTGCAAGATCCTCGCGACGAGCGGTTCGACGACGCCGATCATCCTCGTCGTGACCGAGGGCGGGCTCACCGCGGTGAACAGCGAGTGGAACGTCGACGACGTCGTGCTCGAGAGCGCCGGCCCCGCCGAGGTCGACGCCCGCATCCGGCTCACCACGGGTCGTGCCGCGAAGACCCCCTCGGGGTCGAAGATCCAGGCCTCCGGCGTCGTCATCGACGAGGCGAGCTACTCGGCGAAGGTGCGGGGTCGGCCGCTCGACCTCACCTTCAAGGAGTTCGAGCTCCTGCGCTTCTTCGCCTCGCACCCGTCGCGCGTGTTCACCCGCGAGCAGCTCCTCAGCGAGGTCTGGGGCTACGACTACTTCGGCGGCACCCGCACGGTGGACGTGCACGTGCGACGCCTCCGCGCGAAGCTCGGCGACCTCGAGTCGCTCATCGGCACGGTCCGCAACGTCGGCTACCGCTTCAACGTGCACGACGACGAGGCCGAGCGCCTCGTGGGACAGTAGTGCTCGCCGTCGTCGAGATGCTCGCCGCCGCCGCCGTCGCGGCGGGCGAGGCGCCGCCGTTCTCCGACCAGACCCTGATCGACGTCCGTGCCGGCCGTGCGACCGTGGTCGGGGACGAGCGCGGGGTCGCCGTGGTCCGTGACGGCGAGCTGGAACTCGTCGTCGCCCGGGAGGCCCGTGGCCAGGGCGTCGGGTCGGCGCTCGTCGCGCAGGTGACCGGCCAGGGCGCCGGGGGCGCGACGGCGGACCCGGGTGCGTCAGCCGACACGGGTGTCCCGCGGCTGGCCTGGGCGCACGGGGACCACCCCGCCGCGCGGGCCCTCGCCGGCCGGTACGGCTGGACGCCGGTGCGCACGCTGCTACAGCTCCGGGCGCCGATCGCGGACGCTGTCGACCCGGTCGACCTGCCGGTCGGGTACGGGCTCGACGCCTTCCGCGCCGGCGACCCCGAGGACGAGGACGCCTGGCTGGCCCTCAACGCCGCGGCCTTCGCGCACCACCCCGAACAGGGCCGGATGCCCCTGGACGACCTGCGCGCTCGCGAGGCCGAGCCCTGGTTCTCCGGCGACGACCTGCTGCTCCTGCGGGACGAGTCGGGCGCGCTCGCGGGGTCGTGCTGGCTCAAGGTCGAGGACGGCACCGGCGAGTTCTACGCGGTGGCGGTCCGGCCCGACCTGCAGGGCCAGGGGCTCGGCGGCATCCTGATGCGCGCGGGATCGGCCCGTCTCGCCGGCCGTGGGCTGACCGCCGCGGCGCTCTACGTCGAGGGCGACAACGAGCCGGCACTCGCGCTGTACCGCCGATCGGGGTTCGCCCAGCACGCGATCGACGTGCAGTACGCGCGCGGCCCCGGCCGGTAACATGACGCGAGGTCGACGAGGGGTCGGCCAGGGGCAGTCGGGGGCAACGTGACGGAGCAGGGTCGGGCGCAGTACGGCCGCGGCGAGCCGCTCGGAGCGTCGTACCGGCTGGTCGACCTGCTCGGCACCGGCGCGACCGGCGAGGTCTGGCGCGCCGAGCACACCGCGACCGGCGAGCACGTCGCCGCGAAGCTGCTGCGCGCCGAACTCGCCGCAGACCCGACCGTCGTCGAACGCTTCGTGCGCGAACGCACCGTGCTGCTCGGTCTGCAGCACCCGTCGATCGTCCGGGTCCGTGACCTCGTCGTCGAGGGCGACCGGCTCGCGATCGTCATGGACCTGGTCGGCGGGGGCTCCGCGCGGGACCTGCTCGCCGGTGCGGGGACCCTGCCGCCGCGGGACGCCCTGACGATCACCGCCGAGACGCTCGACGCCCTCGCCGCCGCACACGAGCAGGACGTCACACACCGCGACGTCAAGCCCGACAACGTGCTGCTCGCGACACCGTGGACGCCCGGCACGACGGGTGACGTACGGGTGTCGGACTTCGGCATCGCGTCGGTGATGGCCGACCGGCAGCGCACCACGACCGGGCTGCTCGGCACGCCGCAGTACATGGCGCCCGAGTCGATCAGCCAGGGACGCTCTGGGCCGGCGGCCGACGTGTACGGCGCCGGGGTGATGCTCTACGAGCTGCTCGCCGGCCGCACTCCCTTCGCCGGACCCGGGACCGACTTCGCCGTCGCCTACCGACACGTGACCTCCGATCCGCCGCAGCTCGAGGTCCCCGCGGCGCTCTGGTCGGCGGTGTCGTCGATGCTCGCGAAGGACCCGGCCGCCCGCCCCGCGGCCGCCGATGCCGCGGCCACCCTGCGCCGGCTCGCCCGGCAGGTCGCCGACGCTCCCGCGCTGCGCCCGACGTCGGACCCGGAGTCCTTCGCCGAGGTCGAGCGGCCGGCCACGGTGGTGCGCGGCGTCCGGCCGGGGGACGAGACCCCGATTCCGGCACCGACGGCAGGTGCGGACGACGCGGGCCCCGCTCCCGTGCTCGGGCGGGCGGGCTCGCAGACGGTGTTCCGGCCGCTCGCCCGACCGCCGGTCGTGCCCGCCCGCGAACCGGAGGCCCCCGCACGAAGCCGGTGGCAGCGCCCGGACTGGCTGACCAACCGCATGCTCGGCCTCGGCGCCCTCGGCGTGGTGCTCGTCGCGGCGCTCGTCGTCGGCGGGGTCGTCTGGCTCCCCGGCGCGTTGGGCGGGAAGGGCACGCCGAGCGCTGCCCGCACCGCACAGGCGGCCAGCGCCTACCAGCAGGACCGCCCGCTGCCGACCGGGCTCTCGACGACCCGCAAGGCGACCGTCGACCCGCAGGCAGGGACCGTCGCGCTGTCGATCACCTACGCCGCGCAGGCCGCGACGCTCCGCGGGCCGCTGCTCGAGGTGGTACCCGGTGTCGGCGAACGCTCCGAGTGTCCCGCGGTGACGTGGGACGGGGACGCGGCGGCGGGCGACGACGTCACCGGCGCCCGGAACCAGCCGTCGGTGACCGGCGTCGACGTCCGGTGCGGGTGGACGCTGTCCGACGTGGTGGTCCCGGCGGGCGAGGACGTCACCGTCCAGGCCATCGTGCGGCTCGCCGACGTGCCCGACCAGGCCGGTCTGCAGGAGTGGCTGGACGCCGCCGGGAGCGCGACCACGACGGCCGTGACCGACCAGTCCGTGACCGGGACGTCGTACCCCGTGCAGCGCTTGCAGGGGGTCGAGGTCCGCACCCCCGACCGCACGGTCAGCCAGACCACGCTGCCGGTGACCCTCGTGCCGGTGTGGCCGAGCGGCGCCGACGAACTGAACCCGCTCTACCGCAGTCCCTCGACCGGTGCCCCGTCGGAGATGCTCACCGACGTGGCCGGCGGGGAGCCCGGGGTGCGCTTCGCCGACGGGTGCTCGGGCGCGCTGGCGGTGTCGTCGGACGGTCTCGTCGTGACCGCGCTGTCCGTCGCGCCCTCGTGCACGGTCCGGGCGACGGTGGGCAACTTCACGGACCTCGAGAGCTCGCCCTTCGGCATCACCACTCGCGACTGAGCGATCTCCCGGACCCGTCCGGTCGCCCGTGGGTACGAGCCGGGGACCCGACGGACGGGAGGCGCGCGGCGGCGGTGCGCCGTGCCTCCCGTCCGGTGGTGGTGCGGTCGGTCAGGCGCCGGGTGCGGCGGTCTGGACGAGGCGGACGGTGCCGCCCGACGCGGCGTAGCCGCGGCCGACGGTCAGTGCGACGGGCGCGCGGCGGGGCAACGGGACCCCGAGCAGTTCGCCGTCGTAGTCGACGTCGGGCTGCAGGAGCACGCCGCAGCGGGACTTCCGGACCGCCCGCGTCCAGTGGCTGTAGAGCGACCGGAGGTCGGCGGACCGGCCGGCGGCGACCACGCAGAGTCCCGGTCGCTCGGAGGACAGCAGCGAGGCGATCGCCTGGTCGGCGTCGTCGAATCGTTCGGCGTCGTCGACCAGCAGCAGGACCGGACCGCGCTCCAGGCGGAGGCCGGCCAGCAGGGCGGGGACCTCATCGGCACCGACGGCGAGGCGGTCGAACACGCCGTCGGCGAGCGGGGACCGGCGGTCGCAGATGGCCCACACGGCGGGACGGACGCTCTCGGCGGACCGTGCCTGGTCGGCCAGGGCGAGGAGCACCGTCGACTTGCCGGAGCGCGCCGGGCCGGCGACGAGCACGTGCTCGCCGTCGTAGACCTCGAGTGCCGCGGTGCCGAGGTCGTCCTCGGCGATCCCGACCGGCAGGCGCCACGGCTCGGTGTCGAAGCGCGCCGGCGCACCGAGGTCCTGCACGCGGACCGCGTCGGGCAGCCGGCCGACGGCGCTCGTCTTCGGCGCGGCGTCCGGCCACGCGGCGGCGATCTCGGCGACGGCCTCGGCGAGGGGCACCGCGGGCGTCGCGACGTGGCTCTGCAGCTTCGTCGTCGAGTCGACGTACCGCCCGGGCACCGGCGGTGGGACGTCCTTCTGGCGGACGCCGATGGACGCGTAGTCGTACGGGTCGGCCAGGCGGAACATCCACTTCTGGGTCGTGACCTCGTCCATCGCCGACGGCACGGCCTTCGCGCGGGTCGTGGAGACGGCGAACGAGATGCCGAGTGCCGGCCCCTCCGCGTACACGCGGTACAGGGCGTCGAGCAGCTGTTGGCCCTCGAAGTCCTGGTACTCGTCCCGGAGTGCCGCGAGGCCGTCGATGAGCACGACCGCCCGACGCCCGCCGGGGCTCGCGCGCCGACGCTCGAGGTCCGCGCGCAGGTGCCGGAGGAAGCGTGCCTGCAGCTCGCCCGCACCCGCCCCGGAGCCGACGTAGGCCGTGGTGTGCGGCAGCTGCGCGAGCGGCGCCAGGTCACCGGGCCCCATGTCGAGCACGAGGAGGTCGAGGTCGTCCGGGCTCGTCGTCCTCGCGAGGCGCAGCGCCAGTGCGGACAGGGCGGTGCTCGTGCCGCTGCCCGGGATGCCCATCAGGACGAGGTTGCCCTCGTCGAGGTCCCAGCCGCCCGCGACCTGGCGCTGGTGGTCGGGGTCGTCGGCGAGCGCGACGGGCACGAAGCGGCGGCCCCCGTCGCCGCTCGGCTCGGGGACGTCCGCGAGGTCGACGCGGATCCCCAGCGCCTCGGGCCAGATCGGACGGGGAGCGGCGTACCCGGCGGCGTCGTTCGCGGCGCGGACGGCCTCGATGAGGACGTCGAGGTCGGTGTCGTCCGACGCGCTCGGTGCGGGTGCCGGCGCCGGAGCCGGGACGCCGAAGACGTCGGTCGGGCGGACGGAGACCGGCTGCTCGACCCGTTCGTCGCGCGCGCGGCCGGTGACCAGCGCGGTCTGCACCGGGGTGATGTCGTCCTGCCCGAGCTTCACGTACGCGCGGCCGGTCTGCTGCCGACCGATGCCGGCGGCTGCGGGGACGCCGATGACGTTGGTCGAGTCCTCGCGGCTCTGCACGCGGAGCGCGACCCGGAGGTTCGTGTTCGCGAGGATGTCCTCGCTCACGACGCCCGCGGGGCGCTGCGTCGCGAGCACCATGTGCACCCCGAGCGTGCGGCCCACCGCGGCGATCGCGACGAGCGATGTCAGGACGTCGGGGAACTCCTTCGCGAGCATCGCGAACTCGTCGACGACGAAGAGCAGGCGCGGCATCGGCTCGGTCGGCCGGGTCGCGAGGTAGGCGTCGAGGTTGTCGATGTCGGCGCCGGCGGTCGCGAAGACCCGCTGGCGTCGCTCGAGCTCGGCCTCGAGCGCACGGATCGCCCGGTCGGCGAGCTGCTCGTCGAGGTTGCTGATCGTGCCGATCGTGTGCGGCAGGCGTTCACAGGCGGCGAACGCGGCGCCGCCCTTGAAGTCGACGAGCAGGAAGTTGAGCCGGGTCGGGTCGTTCCGGGCCGCGAGGCCGGCGACGAACGAGCGGAGGAACTCGCTCTTGCCGGACCCCGTGGTCCCGCCGACCAGGCCGTGGGGGCCGTCGCGCACCAGGTCGATCTCGAGGACGCCGGACTCCGAGGAACCGACGGGGGTCGAGGTCCCGGTGCTGGTCTGCCACAGCGTGCGGATGCCCTCGGCGGTGGTGGTGTCGACCGGAGCGCCGTGGGCTGCGGCGTTCCGGGCGGTGCTGCCGTGGGCCGCGACGCTCCGGGCAGTGCTGCCGTGGGCCGCGGCGCTCCGGGCGAGCAGCTCGGGCAGGCGGACGAGCGACGGCAGCGATGCGCCGGGGACCGTGAGCTCCGGGTCGTCGAAGTGCGCGACGGCGCGGGCGGCGCGCTCCGCGGTGTCCGCCGTGAGGCCGGCGAGCACGACGTCCTCGACCCGCGTGCGGTCCTCGGGGCGGTAGACCGTCGCGGCCGCATCCGCCCCGACGGTGACGATGGACGTGCAGGCGGCGGGCAGCTGCTGCTCGTTCGTGGCGATGACGATGCCGCTCACCCGCCGTCGCCGCTCCCCCGGGCGCAGCGAGACCCCGGGGACCGTCCGGCCCTGGCCGAGCAGGCTGCGCGCGGGGGCGTCGCGGCCCTCGGTGAGCACGTCGGAGTCCACGACGACGAGCAGGTTCGGCGTGGGGAGCTCGTCGAGCGACTCCTGCAGCCCGCGCAGGACGGCGGCGCTCTGGTCGCGCTGCGCCGACATCCACCGGGCGCCGGTGCTGCTGCCCGCGACGCGCGTGTGCGGCAGCCAGGAGGCCCAGGACCAGTCGTCCTGCCGGCCCGCGTCGCAGAACACCCCGACCGTCAGGTCCGCCGGCCCGCAGTGCACGGTCGCCTGGGCGAGCAGGCTGCGGGCGAGGGCGAGCGCACCGTCGCGGTCACCGACGATGCCGACGACACCGGCGTCCGACAGGTCGGCGACGACCGGCGCGGCCGTGAGACGGCTGTCCGCGATCGCGGCCTTCGCCTCGTCCTCGAGCTTCGCCGACGCCGCGCGCTGGTCGACCTCGGGACGCCACGGTGCATCACCGGTGCCGGCGTGCAGGCTGAGGAAGTCGTCGTCCTCCGACCGGCGCTGCCAGAGGTCGGTCGTGGGGAGGAGCGCCCGGCGGACCACGGTGGCCGGGTCGGGCACGAGGTCCTGCCGGCGCGCCGCCTCGACGGCAGCCGCGGCGGCGATCTCGCCGCGGAAGCCCTCGACCGCCTCGGAGAAGCGCGTCTCCTCCTCCTTGAGGTTCTTCGCCCGTCGGTGCTTCTGCTCGAACCACATGCCGATCGCGGTCACGGGGCTGAGCAGCGCGAACAGGGCGAAGCGGGCGTCGCCGAGCAGGAGCACCATCGCCCCGGCGAGCACGAGCGGAGCCGCGACCGTGATCCAGCTGAACTTCGACGCCGGGGCGACGTCCTTGCGCGTCGGCGGGGACACGGGCTCGGTGTCGGTGATCCGGCCCGGGCGGGGCGGGCGGTTGAAGGGTGCGGTGGCCGCCGGAGTGAGGTTCGGGAGCGACCCCGCCGCCGGGACCGACGTCTCCGGGATCTCCGGCCGGAGCAGCAGGACCGCGCCCCCGACGATGACGCTCGTGGTGCCGGTGAGCAGGACGCCCTCGTCGTCGATGCGCTCCCCCGCGATCACGGTGCCGTTCGTCGATCCGGAGTCCCGCACCCGGACACCGTCGTCCTCGCGTTCGACGGTGCAGTGCTCCCACGACGCGCTCTCGGTGGGGAGCACGACGTCGGCCTGCGGAGCACGCCCGACGACGAGCCGGCGGCTGCGCGGCACCGGCACGACGAGCCCTGCCTCGAGGCCGCCCGCCAGGGTCACGCTCCAGCCGTCCACCGTGCGAGGCGGTTCCTCGGTGGTGCGGGCCACCCGGGACCCCTCGAGGAGCACCAGGTCACGCAACGGGGTGTCCGAGCTCGTGCGGTGCCCGTCGACCGCCAAGGGCGTCCCGGAGTCGAGCGGAGTGCCGAGCGATGCCGCGACGAGGTCCCCCAGCGTGGAGGACTCCGCCCACCCGTCGGCCTCGATCGTCTCGCGGCGGTCGTCGAGCTCGATCAGCAGGCGCATGGGCAGTCCTCCCTGGGCGTGGTGCGGTGCGGGTGGTGCGGGTGGGGCTCGGTCAGTCGGACGAGTCGGCGAACCAGACGAGCGCGGGTGTGGCCCCGCCGTCCTCGGTCGCGCCGGCGGGCCGGAGCCCGAGGTCCTGCGCGGACGCGGCGAGCACACCGGCGCGGTCGCCGAGGGCCTGCCGCGAGCCGAAGTCGAGCGCGGGGCCTGCGAGTCCGTCGCCGGCGTCCAGGTCGAGTACGGCCAGCGCGTCCGACACCTCGGCAGCGTCGGTGCTCCGGGCCGAACCGACGGCCGCCACCAGCGCCACGACCGCGTCGTGGCTGCGGGCGTCCGCGACGGACGCGACCGACGCGAACGAGCGGTCGCCGGTCAGGTTCTTCGTGTCCGCGTCGTCCGCCAGGACCCGCACGCCGCCGAGGAACGCCGACATGGCGCGGCCCTCGGCGTTCGAGGACAGGGCGCGGGCGTCGTCGGTCTCGACACCGACGGTGCGGAACGTGCCGCTGAGGCTGCCGCCGGCCTGGGCGAGGGCCGCTGCGAAGGCGGGGCTGGTGGCGTCGGGGGTCAGGACGACGGGCGCGGTGACGTTCGCCTCCTGGAGGGCGGCGACGAGGGCACCCTGACGACCGGCCGGGCCGCTGACGACCACGGCGTCCGAGTCGGGCGCCGCCTGCTCGGTGCCGGCGCCGCCCTGGTCGTCTGCAGTCGAGGTGTCCGTCGTCGTGGCGTCGGTCGTCGAGGCGTCGGTGGAGCCCGCCGCCGCGCCGGTGCGCTGCGCGATGGTCGCGGCGAGTGCGCCGAGGTCGGGCGTGCTCGTCGCGTCGAGGACGTGGGCGAACCGCACGCCGGACGGTGCTCCGCCACCCAGGTCGACGAGCAGCGGCGACGCTGCGTCGCCGAGCGCGTCCTGCAGTGCCGCGGCGACGGACTCCGTCGACGGTGCGGTCGACCAGGCGTCGTCGGCACCGGCCGCGTAGGGCGCGACGACCGGGATGCCGGCATCCTCCGCTGCGGTGAAGGCACCGCGGACGTGGTCGCCGGACGACGCCACGACGATGCCCGAGACACCGTCGGCCGCGAGGGCCTCGACGGCCTTCCGGGCGCCGTCGGTCGACCCGCCGTCGTTCTTCGTCACGAGCTGCACGTCGGTACCGCCGAGCTCCAGGCGACGCTGCGCGACGAGAGCGCCCTGTGCGGCGTCGTCCCACTGCGCACCCTCGCCGTCACCGAGCGTGACCACGACGCCGATCTTCGTGCCGTCGGGGACGTGGGCGACGCTGATCGGCACCGGGGCCGTCGCGGAGACCGCCTCGGCCGGGGTCGAGGCCGAGACGCGCACCGCGAGCACCGCGGTGACGACGGCGGCGACGACGAGGACGGCGATCGCGACGACGACCGCGGTGCGGCGACGCTTCCGGGTCAGGGCAGCGTCCGTCGTGGTCGGGTCGTCGGTGCCCTGCTCGTCAGCGGCGGACCCGGTCGGCTGGTCCTGCACGTGGCTCATCGCTCGGCTCCGATCCGGAAGGCGTAGAGCGTCGTCGACGTGGCGCTGGATGGCACGTCGAGACGGAAGGCGGGGAGCTTCGCAGCCCGGTCGAGCGAGGCGCGGAACTGCTCCTGCTGCAGGAGGATGCCGGCGACGTCCTCGGCTCGGACGTTGGCGTAGCCGGAGGCGTTCTGCGACGCGAGGGCGAGCTGGTAGTCGGCGGAGTCGGACTTCGCCGCGCTCGTGGCCATCGCGCCGAGGATGCCGGAGCCGTTGACCTTGCGGTCACCGAGGTCGAGCATCACGCGGTTGAGGTCGCCGGTCAGGAGTGTGCTCGCGCCCTCGACGTCGCGGACCGAGGCGCTGGTGCTCGCGTCGATGCGCTGCAGGCTCGCCGCGGTCTGCTCGTCCACCGCCGAGGCGAGGCTGCTGCCCTGCTGCTGGAGCGCACCCTTCTGCTCGTCGATGGTGCCCTTCGAGTCGCTCGTCACCTCGCCCGAGGTGGCGCGGAGGCCGGCGATCGACTTGTCGAACGCATCGACGACCGCCTTCCGGCTGGTGCCGGCGGTGTCGCTGACCTTGCGCACCTGGTCGTCGATGAGGGCCTGGACCTGCTTGCCCGAGTCGTCCGATGCCTGCTGGAAGGCCTCGCGAACGGCGTCCTGCAGCGTCGTCTGCTGGTCGCGCACCTGCTGCAGCTGGCCGGTGACGACCGCGCCGGACTTCGTGGCTTCGCCGAGGAGGCCCTGCAGCTGCTGCACCGATCCCTCGACCGAGCCGCCGTCCCGCTGCACCGCGGTGCGCACGTCCTGGACGCCCTGTCGCAGCGCGGCCACTGCGGTGGCGAGCTGGTTCACGGCAGCGCCGACACCGGTCGTGGCCTGCGGGTCGGTCTCGGCGATGAGTGCGTCCCACGCGGTGGCCTGCGCGTCGAGGCGCTGGTCCATCGGGGTGCTGAAGCCGAGACCCGGGAGGAGTGTCGTCCCCTCCGGCTGGTCCGTCCCGGGGCACGTTGTCGCGGTGAGGTACCCGCGGAGCGCGTCCACCTCGTCCTGGTCGAGCTCGGGATCGCTGAGCAGACCCGGCTGCGCGAGCTGGCACAGGCGGTCGGCGAGCGCTCGGTTCTGCGCCTGCATCGAGCCGTCGAAGCGGGAGTCCAGGGCGCCGAGTTGGCCGCGCGCAGCCTGGGCACGGCCCCGGACGTTCGCGACGGCCTCCTGCACCGGGCGCACCGACTGCTCGCTGGTCGTGACCAGGGCGTCCAGCGCGGTCAGTGCCTGCTCGACGGAGCCGTCCTGGTCGCTACCGAGTGCGTCGAGCTTGCCGGCGATCTCCTGCAGTTGCGCGTTCAGTGCGTCGGACTGCTCGATCGCGGTGTCCGCGAGGTCCGGGTTCAACCCGTCGGCGAGCTGCTGCCCCTTGCTGACCAGGCCGATCAGCGAGGTGTTGACCGCAGCCGACGACTCCCAGAGCGCGCAGGTCAACGAACCACGGGCCTCCGGGGCGGCGCACGCCTCGGCGGACGGCGAAGCCGGTCCGACGGACGACGCGAGCTGGGCGCTGACCTGCTGCTTGCACGCCTCACTCGCCTCGGCGTAGCCCTCGAGCTGGGCGGACACGCGCAGCAGGTTCCCGTAGACGCTGGAGCCTGCTGCACCGGTCTGCGGCACGGCCTTGCAGCCGTTGTCCTTCAGGGTCGGCGCCGGGGCCGTCGCCGAGGTGTCGCCGAGCAGCGCATCGAGGCTGCTCGTCGTCTGCTGCAGCTGCTGCAGCACCGTCGACTGGGTGGCCTGCACTGTCGAGCCGAGGTCGCCGTTGAGCGAACCGAGTTCACCCGACAGCGACTGCATCGTGCTCGCGAGCGAAGCACTGCTCTCCTGCAGTCGCTCCGCCGTCCGCACGCCGAGGGTCTCGGACGTCGACTCGAGGTTCGTGCGGACCTCGGTGATGGTGCCACCGGCCCGGGCGAGCACCTCGTTCACCTGGGCGATGAGGTCGATCGTCCGACGTTGCAGGGCGAGCTCGGAGTCCGTCTCGGACCCGAACGCCCCGTTCATCACGCCGCTGGTCGACAGGTCGGTCGTCAGACCGGGCTGTGCGGCGACGTCGATCGCGGGCGTGGAGAAGTCGCGGACGTCTGCGACGAGGTGCAGCGTGCTGCTCGCACCGGAGGTCGGCGGCGCGAGCAGCCGTCCCCACTGGACGACGGCGTCGCCGGAGGCGTTCGTGCTCACGACGCCGTCGGTGGCAGCGCCGCCGTCGACCGACTGGGTGACGATGCGGTCCGGGGCGACGCCGTCGAGCACGGTCGAGGCGGCGATGCTGAAGGGTGCGCCGACCAGCGCCGGGGTCGAGCGCGACGCTCCGGCGACGTCGTAGGTCAGGTCCTCGGACCGGACCGTGAGGTTCTCGACCGTCACGTCGATCTCGACGCGCCCCGAGTACCCGTCGAGGTCGGCGAGGTCGGTACCGGATCGCTTGTCCGTCGTGTACTGGGTGGTGATCCGGAGCGGCAGGTCTCCGGCCGCGTCCTTGACGTCGTGGTCGACGGTCTTCGAGGACGAGCGCTTCCCGGCGACGGAGATCGTCGTGTCCGAGATCGCGTTCACCGCACCGTTCGTGGTGAGGGTCGTGTCCACGGTCTGCAGCACACGGGACGGATCCGTCACCTGGTCCTGGTCCGCGGTGCACCCGGAGAGCACCAGCACGAGTGCGCCCGCGACGGCCACCACTCCGGCGATGCGGCTCCCCGACCGAGTCCCGGTACCCCCGGCGCGCGTCAACATCACGATCGTCCCCCTCAAGAATCGACTGCGTGGTCGATCCTAACCGCTGAAATACCGTGAGGTTCCGTCCTCCACAGGAGGAGACCACCCCCGTTCGAGCCACAACGGGGCGACATACGAACTTGCGGTCGCCGCTGGAATTGATACTCTGCACAACGCACCCTGGGGGGATCGCCGAACACCACGCGGTGGTCGGGGATGCATGATCGAGTGGTCGACCGTTCCGAACGTGGCGGTCGACCACTCGGTCGAGGGGCCGCAGCACGAGGGGGACGACACATGTGGATCACCATCACGTCCGTGGGCATCGCGATGGTCGCGGCGTTCATAATCACGACATCCGTGACGGCGGCGACCAAGCGCAGCGACCGCCGCCGTCGCGAGCGTGGGGAGCCACTGCCGAACGAGGGTGGTGCGCTCGTCACCGTGCGCCTGCGGACGTTCCAGTGGGTCCTCATCCGGGTGGTCGCCATCGTCTTCGTCGTGGTCGGAGCCCTGCTGTCGCTGGGCGCCGCCACGACGATCTCGACCGGCATCGATCCCAGTCTGCTCATCGTGGCGATCGTCGTCCTGCTGGCCGGCATCGGTGGCATCCTGCTGTCCCGCTCGCTGCGCCGGACACGCGTGCTCGCGATGGAGGACCACTTGCTGGTCCGTCAGGGCCTCCAGCGGGAGCGCCGCGTGGACCTGCCCCAGATCGCGGCAGTGCTGCCGATCGCGAACCAGTACGGCGGCCTGCAGGCGCGCGACGTGACCGGGAAGCGACTCTTCCACGTGATGGGCCTGGCGCGCGGGTACGCGGAGCTCGAGGCGTACCTGCAGGAACGCGTCGTCCGTCCCCGCATGACCGCCCCCGCAGGGCTCGGACCGAACGGCGTCTCGGTCCCGCCCTGGCGCGGTGTCGCGTGCAGCGCCGACTGGACCACGGTCCCGCTCGGCCGCGGCGGTCGCGTGCGTCCGGTGATCCGCCTGTTCGTCGGTGGCGACGTCGTCGTGCTGCACCCCGCCGAGGTCCGCGCTCTCATCGACGGCCGGACGGGTGTCGTGGAGTCCGAGTCGCAGCCCCTCGCGTTCCTGGCGAGTCCGGCGCTCGTCGACCCGACGTCGCTCGGGGGTCGGCAGTTGGCCGGCCTGCCGCCGGAGAGCCTCGCGCTCCTGTACGACGCGCAGGAGGCACCGGCGGTCGTTCTGCGCGACGGCGACGCCCTCACGTTCCGCGCGTGGGTGAGCGGTCTTCCGCGATGACCGTCAGCGGCTGATCCCACGATCCGGCCTGGAGGCGCGGTGCCGGTCCGACGGACCGCCCACCCTGTCGGGTCGGTCGCCTCACCCTGTCGCGTGCTGCTCCGGTGACGGTCGCCCGCGTTCACCCGGTCGGGGTGTGTGGCGGGAACGATCCAGCGCGGTGGGCTGACGCGACACCGGCGGCCAGACGTCGAGCGCGCCGTCGAGCGGCGAGTACCTGTCGTCTGGCCTTCGCCCACCGCCGGGTGTGCCTGGTCCGGATCCTTCGTGTGATGCCCGCGACCGTCTGCACCGCGAGGAGCGGCGCTCCCACAGTCAGCAGCGGTAGTGCTGTGAACGCGTAGTTGCGACCGTCATCGACGTTCCGCACGAACATTCCGTGCAGCTCCTCGGACCGGACTCCGGCGGACGTCGGGTCGTCCGGGTCGACCATGATCTCCAAACGCTGCCCGACGCGGTAGAAGTCTGGATCACTCGCCACCGTGTACTCGTCGAGCGTCGTCTCGTACTCCACACCCTCGTACCGTTGCCGCGTCACCGGCGTGTACTCGCTGTGCCCTCGCCCCTTGTACCCAGTGACGTGCACACGCTCGACGTGCACGACCTCACCGGTGACGACCACACCGGTCCGCCGGAGAGCGTCGTCGTAGCGCAGCGCCTCGTCACCCTCGCCGTGCAGGATCGCCCCCAGCGCGGCGGCGCAGAACGCGCCCGTGCACAGCATGAACGGGCCGAGCTCGCGCAGCCACTCCCCACCCGCCGTGCGCAGCCCGCGGCCCGCCGTCTCCTTGCGCCGCCTCGCCCCCACGTCCGGGAACAGCACCCGGGCGAGGAGCGCACCGGCGAGCACCGCGGGCAGCCACCCGTACTGCAGCGGCCCCCAGTCCGACGCGTAGTCGATGAGGACGACGAGCACGACGAAACTCCCGAGGAACATCACCGTCGGTACGAGGCAGCCCGCTGCGCCGACGCGCACGAGCGCCGCACCATAGCCGAGTCCGAGGACGGTGACGACGGCGAACGCCCAGCCATGGACGCGGAAGTGCCCGACCTCGATCAGCCCACTGCTGGTCAGTGCCACCGCCGCGAGGAGCGTGTGGAAGACCCGACGTGCAGGAGTCACCCCTCCTCAGCCCCCGCCGCGGTCAGCAGTCGGCGCTGGTGACCGAGAAGTCGAGCGTGCGGTCGGTGCCCTCGAAGACGTACGAGTAGCGCATCACGATCGCCTTCGACAGCAGGTCACGCGAATCCTTCTTCTGGCAGACGTTCGAAACGACCGACGACTTGAGGTCCGCCGCGGTCAGGCTCGCCGGATCGACCGAGGAGTCGATCGTGTAGGCGTACTCGAGCTGCGCGCCGTCAGCCGTCACACCGTCCCAGCGGGTCACCTCGTCGAGCTCGAGCGGGAAGGTGTAGTTCTCGTTGACCTGCTTCGCCGCCTCGGTCGCGAGGGCCGACGGGGAGGGTTCGGCGGTGGCGTTGAAGAACGCGCGGACGCCGAGGGACGCGCCGACCGCGGCGAGGACGGACACGACCGGGATGAGGATCCGGAGCGCGACGCTCTTGCCCTTCTTCTCCGGGGCGGGCGGCTGCCAGGGCGGCACACTCACGCTCGCGCCGGCGTAGGGCTGCTGCTGGTACCCGGGCGCCTGCTGGCCCGGCTGCTGGAAGCCAGGCATCTGCTGCTCGTTCGCCTGCCCGAAGCCCGGCGCCTGCTGGTTCTGCTGCTGGAATCCGGGCGTCTGCTGGTCCGGCTGGCCGTTGTTCGGCTGCCAGTCGCCGGGCTGCCCGTTGTTCGGCGTCGTCATGATGGTCCTTCGCGGTCAGCACTCGCGCGCCGGACGTCCCCGAAGATCCGTGCTCCAGCCGCTCCGCGACCGGTCGTCCACGCCCCCTCGAGCGCCGGCGCCCCCTGTGCGCGGTACTCGATGTCAGGCTCCAGCTGGGCCGGCGCCTGCATCCAACGTATCAGGCTGGGATGGCTCCGACCCTGCTCCCGTTCCGTCACGGTCAGTCGCGGCAGCGCCACCGCACCGAGCCGCATCGCGCAGGCAAGCCGCCTAGGCCCATGTCAGCAGTGCCTCTGTCACATGAAGGACGCCGCCACTACGGGTAGGACCTGGGCTGCTGCCATGAAGACGACGAGTCGGCCCTCGCGATCGAAGCTCACCAAGGTCCTTCCGCGGCTTGTCAAAGCTGCTCTTCTCAACAGCGTGGCACCGCGAGAGAATCTGAAGCGCGGATGCCGTTCGACATCCGCCCGTCGATCACCTTGACGAGCCACTTCCGTCAGCACGTCGTTGAGCCGCCAGATGTCAATTGTGTGATCGTCGGCACCCATTCTGAATACGTACGGAGGAGGTGACGGTCGCGCTGTAGACGAATGGGTTCTCCTCGATGATTGCTCGCCGTCATCCCGTCCAGGTTCGCAGCCAATCACGCCAGCGCGACTGCGTAGTCAAGCGGAACAGACGATCAAGAGCGCCCCTGTACCTAGTTGTCGCCTCGTCGTCAGCGGTTCCTCTGCCGTCGGTCACCACGGCGCCGAGTGGACCTCCAGCCCCAGCCGAGACCGACTCGTGTATTGCCCGCATCCGCGCCGCTCGTTCGGCCCCCACGTCGCTCCCGAGCGCCCGCGCCTGTTGTTCGTTCCAGCTAGCGGCCTCTTCTTGGCGTGCTCCGCGCAGGTAACCGCTGACCTCTTCGCAAAGCCGGGACACCTCCTCGTCATTCGTCCTCATAGGTCCTTCGATCACGGCACCAGCGACCAGTATCCCTCCACGCCTTCGGTTCTCTCGTCAGTCCCCCACCTCGCCGCCACAGTTGCCCTATCCCTCGTGGTCCACGTGCCCGCAATATCAAGCTGTTTGCGGCGTCCGTCCACAGGTCAGAACCGCGATCCCCGTTCGGTCGAAGCATCTCATTGGCTCATGCTGGGCCAGCCCGAACGACAGGATTCGTCGCGAACGCCGTGGCCTCATTGAACAGAGCAATCCCGGACGTGTTCGCAGCGTGACCACCAAGTACGTGAACGTCTATGATCGGGGGACAGATTCGTAGCGGAGCACGTCCGGCGAGACCTTGAGCACCGCGAAGAACGCTCGCAGATTCCAAGTAGCTTCCCCGACGGTGAAGTCGTACACCGTACCTTTCCGGAAGCGAGCAGCGATTTCTTCTGCGTTCTGAGCGTTGACGCCGCGATCCAGTAGCAGCTCACCGCAGGTCTTGGTGTTGATAACTACGAGCGTCGACGGAGCCCCGATTCCCTTTAGCGACCGCGTTGAACTCGTGCCGGCGGCAGCAGAGTCGACCGTACAGCGCAGTGTCAACGGGCGATGCGCGTCGTAAGCCCCTACAGCCAGCGGCCCAAGGAAGAACAGGAGGAACGGCCCGACAACGATGACGACAAACACAATCGCCGCGATGATGCGCTTCCTCTTGACGTGGGATTTCCTCGTCCCGTCAGGGGTCTGATCGTCGAGAGTGTGGCTCGGCAGGTGAGACAGGCTGTGATCACCCCGCCCGTCGTGCGCGGGCCGTAGGCCCCTCTACACGAGAAAGGATCCCTGTACCAAACGGTTGCATCATTCTCTTACGCGTCCTTGCACCGCCAGGCCGTAACCATTCATTCGTCATAGCGCCACCCCACCCGGAGCATCGCGGTTCCGAGTACTACGAGGAGCGCACAAGCCAAACGGAATCACTCAGCTTCCGTAACGATGACCGGTGTCTTGAAGAATTCAAGCAACCCTCGCCATTCGAACGAAGCGGCGCCGACTTGAAACTCGTGGGCGCCCCCCTGGTCCAGTTGTGACGCAACAGACTGCTTGTTCTCCGCGTCGATGCCACGTCTAATCACGAGCGGCCCGCAATTCGACGTCTGTATCTCCACCTGGTCGAAAAGAGTCCCGACACCGCGACCCGAAGTAGACCCGCCTGTTCCAGCAGCTGCAGATGTCACTGAGCAGCTAACTGTCATTTGATGCGTACGATCGTATGATCGGAAAAGCTGCCCCCTAGGAGCACGCCCGCAATGACGAGCATGATGAATCCTAGCCATCCGAATACGAACTTGTTCCCACGCTTTCGCCTCGGATGAACGTCGCTACTTCCAGTCCTTGACTGCTTCTTTACCACACGATACCTCTCAGTTCGTAGGAATCAGTGTCGATTCTGCGACCAGGTGAAGCCCTCCGCGCCGGAAGGCAAACCGTTCAGGAAGCCCCGCTCCGGCCCTTCACCGCCGGGCCGGAGCCACTCGTTCACGGCACCTTGTGCACCTCCAGCTGCGTGATCCACGAACCCCTCGACTCCCCTTCGGACAATCCTTTCAGAGAGAGGCATCACATGCTCGCCCACCGCGACGTGTCTACCAGTCTGTCGCGCCAACCCCGATAGGTCGATGTTGTCTAGGAACGAGCCAGATACCTTCGTCGACGCTGCGCTTGATGCAGCACCGGTCACAAATCCGAGGGCTGTCGAGCCCGCGTACCCCCAGCCGTCACCCTTCCATTGATTCTCATTGCCGTACGTCAGGAAGTTTGAGGTAGCTCCAGACAGCCCAGATGATCCGGCCGCCTGACCTGTCTTGGTCAGGAGTTTAGATCCTAGGTTCTGGACGAGCGGACGAGCCGCACGAGATGCGCCCGCCGCGGCTTTCGCCAGCCCGAAAGCTCCCAAACCTCCAGCCAACCCGGAGGCCGCTCCGATACCGGCCTGAACACCCACCTTGGTCCAGTCGACCGAACCGCGCTCTCGCTTCTGAGAGGCAATCTCGACGCCACCGCTCACCAGCGCCCCAGACGCCATCATCAGTGCGACCCCCGCCGGTCCGCCAACGCCGGTGAACATGAGCGCCACACCAGCGACGATCGCTGCCCCGGCTGCGATGTACTCCCAGTTGTCACCGACCCAGCCCGCCGCCTTCGACAGGAAGCTCTGGTTCGCATCCCGGTACGCCGCCAGGTCCTTGTCCGTCGCCGGTCGGAGCCCCAGGGGGTCGATCGCGTGCATCGGGTCGTTCCCTGCGTACGAGTACGGGTTCCCCGACCAGGCGGCACCGAGCACGGGCGCCAACGGGTCCGTCGACAGGAACCCCCGCGCCGCAGGGTCGTACACGCGCGCCCCGAGCCACTCCAGCCCGGCGATCGACAGCCCGCCGTCAGCGGTGAGCGAGACACCGGTGGGCAGAGCCGAACCCTGAACCGATGCGAGCACCGCCCACGGGTCCGATGCATCCGTCGAACGGGCGCTCCGCCAGCCAGCCGTCGACCAAGCGTCGCCCACGGCGACCGCACCGCCCGGCAGGTCGAGCACGCTCTCCGCGCCGATCGACACCATCGTCGGCAGCGGCGCGGCGGAATCCCACCACACCTCGGCGCCGCCGACCTCGGCGAGCTCCCCGAGCACGTCGGTCCACACCTCGACCCGACCGGTCTCGTCGTACGAGCTGTCCCGCGAGACGACGGCGGTCAAGGACCCGAGATCGGACCACGCGTACTCCTCGGTCGACCCGTCGACTCGGGTACGCCGGACCCGTCGACCGAGTCCGTCGTACAGGTACTCCGAGCGCTCCCCATCACGGACGGACGCGATGAGCTGCCCGGCAGCGTCGTACTCGAACGTCGTCTCAACGCCGTCGACGAACTCGCGGAGCAGCCGCCCGCCGTCGCCGTACTCCCACGCGGAGTCCCCGGCACGGACGAGCTGCCCGGCCTCGTCGTACGCGTACTCGACACCACCGTCCGGACCGTCGATCGCCGTGATCCGGCCCTGGTCGTCGCGCTCGATGCGCGTGACCGTCGCACCCTCGGGCGTCGTCGTCGTGTGCGCGACCAGGGCGCCGCGCTCGTACGACCACGACTGGACGACGTCGCCGGTCGACGCCTGGACGATCCGCCCTGCTGCGTCGTAGCCGAAGGTCGCCGCGGCGAGCCCCTGCCGCTCGACAGCGACAGCACGACCCGCTGCGTCCCGGCGCCACTCGGTCCGCTTGCCCGTCGGATCGATCCGCGCGGTCCGGTTGCCGTCGGCGTCGTACTCCCACCGCACGGAGCGTCCGCCGCGGCTCCGTCGGACGAGGAACCCGCGGCGGTCGTACTCGAGTTCGTGGTCGACCGTCCGCCCAGCGCCACGCGTGTGATCGGTGACGACGACGGTGCGGTCGACGGCGTCGCGCCGGGTCTCGCTCACCAGCTGTCCGTCGACCAGGATCTTGGTCGCGCGGCCCGCGGCGTCGAAGGTCCAGCCGGTGGTCTGCCCCTCGGGGTCGGTCCGCTCCACCTGACGACCGGCCGCGTCGTACCGCGCCGACGTCTCACGCCCGAGCGGGTCGACGACCGCGACCACGCGGTCTGCTGCGTCGTACCGGCGCCGCGTGACACCGCCGGCGGGGTCCGTGACCGCGGTGAGTCGGCCCCGGTCATCGTAGGCGAAACGGGTGGTGCCACCGAGCCCGTCGACGGCCTCGACCAGCTGCCCCGCAGCGTCGTAGCGGAAGCAACGCTGACCGAAGCGTGCGTCGTGGACGGAGACGAGCCTCCCGGCGCGGTCGTAGCGGTACCGGCTCGTCCCGGCTCCCGCGGTCGTCTGGGCGACCACGCGGCCGACCGCGTCGTAGGTGGTCTCCTCGACCTCGCCGGTGGGCAGCGTCCGGGCGACGACGCGGGAGTCCGCGTCGTACGTGAGCGTCGTGCGCGCTCCCGTGGCGTCGACGGCTGCGGACGGCCGGCCGCACGCGTCGTACTCGTAGGTCGAGCGGGTACCGGACGGGCTGACGATCGCGGTCACCCGCCCACCCAGGTCGCGCTCGATGCGCGTCAGGCCGCCCTCGCCGTCGACGAGTTCGACGGGCCTGCCGGCTGCGTCGTACGTCACGAGCTCGGAACCAGTCTCGTCACTCGTCCGCTCGACGGGCCGCCCGAACTCGTCGAAGCGGACGGTGGTCACGGAGAACGCATCGCGCAGGGTCGCGGCGCCGGTCGCGACGTCGTGTGCGACCTCCTGTCGCACGCCGGTCGGGTCGACGGTGGCCGCGAGGCCGCCGTTGGCGTCGTACTCGTGCCGCCACGTCGCGCCCGTTGGGTCGGTGACGGCCTGGAGGCGCGACAACCCGTCGTGCGCGAACGTCCAGACCGCGTCACCCGGCAGGGCGAGCGCGGCAACGTTCCCCTGGTCGTCGAGCGTCCGCGTGACCCGCCGACCCAGCGGGTCGACGGTGGTCGTCAGCTCGCCGCTCGCCGCGTACTCGAAGGTGGTGCGGGCGCCGAGCGGATCGGTGACCGCTGCCACCCGACCACCGGCCGTGTGCTCGTACCGCCAGACGGCACCGTCGGCGTCGCGGCGCTCGACGAGGAGCCCCGCTGCGTCCCAGCGGTACTCGGTCCGCGCGCCGGACGGGCTGACCGCAGCGACCGGACGACCAGCTGCGTCACGCTCGATGCGGGCGGTGTCACCGACTGCGTTCGTGGTCGCGACCAGCTCACCGAAGTCGTCGTGCTCGAGGTCGAGGACGACCTCGGTCGGGTCGACGACGTGGGTGAGGACCCCGTTCGTCCACGTGAGCTCGGTGCGTCCGCCGACCGGGTCGACGATGACGGACGGGTCGCGGTCGTCGTCGCGGTACTCGTAGGACACGACCGCGCCGGCCTCGGTGACGACGGTGGTCACCCGGTCCTGATCGTCGTACCCGTAGGTGATGTCACCGCCCGAGGGGGTCACCGTACGGGTCCTCCGACCACGCTCGTCGTACGCGTGGACCGTGACGGACCCGTCGCGTTCGATGGCCGACACCAGGTTGCCGTGCCGGTCGTAGCTCATCGACTGTCGTCGGTCGTCGGAGTCGATGACGCCGACGAGCCGCCCCTTCGCGTCGGCGATGTAGGAGTTCGCGCGCGAGCCGTCGTGGTCGGACACGACCGTGACACGACCGGGCAGGTAGGCGAAGCGCACCGCTCGGCCGTACGGGCTGACCTGTTCGACCACGCGACGCTGGTCGTCGTAGGTGTTGTCGACCTCGACGACCCCGGCGGCCGATGTCACGGTGACGACGAGGTCGTCGTCGTTCCACCCGTAGCGGCGAGTGCCGATCGGGTCGGTCACGCTGACGAGGCGCCCACGGTCGTCGTAGCCGTACTCGACCCGCCGGCCGTCGGAGGACCGGAGGACCGCGACGCGTCCGTCCACGTGGTCGATCTCGACCCAGCGGCCGCGTTCGTGTTCGAGACGGGAGACGAGGTTGTCGGCGTCGCGGACGACCCGGACCGCCGTCCCGACACCGCCGCGCAGTCCGGTCCAGAGACCGGACGGGGTGAAGTCGATCCGGACCCCGGCGTTGTCGCGCACGACGAGCAGGTCGCCCTCCGCGGCGAGCCAGCGGTTCTCGCCGACACCGCGGTCCCAGCCCTCGCCGGAACGCGGGAAGCGGATCTGCCGGCCGTCGGCGCCGACGAAGGTGGCGCCCTCGTCGTCGAGGAGCAGACGCGTCTCGAGGATCGACGACCAACCCGGGCCGAAGAGCCCCACGTGCTCGTCGAGGGAGTTGTACATGCGGGTGACCTCGAGCGAGGCCGAGGCGCCGGTGAACCCGAGGTCGAGCTCCGGTTCGAGGAAGTTGCCGGTCGTGGTGTTGACCGGGTCCATCGAGAAGCCCGTCGTGGGCTGGGCGCCGTACGCCGACGGCGGCTCGAACTGCAGGTCCTGACGGGTCTCGGAGACACCGGCGGCTGCGAGGGCCGCGGCGAGCGCGGAGTCCGCGACCGTCGAGACGTTGCCCTCGCCACCGGCCGCGGTGAAGGCATCCGCGATGGTGGTGGCCCACTTCGCGTCCTGGGCGTTCGCGTCGAGCCACTGCTCGAAGGCGGTGACGACACTGTCAGCGTCGATGTGGCCCCACGAGCACTGTGCGGCGAAGTCGGTGAGCTTTCCCCGCAGTGCGGCGGGTCGTCCTTCGAGGGCGCTGTCCAGCGACACCGAACCGGTCGCGAAGGAGCGGAGGTCGCTCGGACGCGCCGACGACGTCCCGCCGCCTCCGCCCCCACCGGAACCCGGGTTCGGCGTCTCACGGGGCTTGGGTCGCACGTCGGGTTGCTTGAACTTCGGTGCCGGTTCGTTCTTGATGTCCGGCATCGGGTCGTAGTGGACCGTGTCGTTCACGAAGTCCTGGAAGCCGTTCCGGCCGTCCTCGCGCTCCTGCCACTCGCGCGCGCGCCTGCGGTTGTCCCGCTCCTTCGCCGCGGCTTCCTTCATCTGGCCGACCCAACCGGCGATCTTCTCCAGCGCCGTCGCGATCCGCTCGGCGTCCGAGTCGGCCACATCGGCGTTCGACGAGAACAGCTGGGCGAAGCGGCCGCGGAACTCCTGCGACGCCGTGGAGACGTACGAGCGACGGGAACCGCGCTGGCCGTTGATCGCCCCCGCCGCCGACTTCATCGCGCTCTGCAGCGCATCGGCCGTCGCGTCGTCGAACTCGATCGGATCCATGTTGGCGTGGATCTGGGCCATGGTCGTTCCCCCCGAAGCTGGTGCTGGTCGTACTGATCGTGCTGTGGTTCGGTCGGCCCCCCGACCGCGAACGCCCGGCCCACCGAGACGGTGGACCGGGCGTGGGGTGGGTGTTTACGCGCCGCCACCCGCGGTGAAGATGTCCTGCGAGATCTTGTCGAGCTGCGTGCGGAGCTGCTCGAGCTCGGTCTTCGCCTTGTCGAGGGCCGCCTTGGTCTCGGGCCAGGTCGACCCACGGAAGGTCGAGGCGAGCGGGCCGTCCCACACGTTCGAGTCGGACAGGATGCGCCCCTGGGCGTCGAGCTGCGAGATCTGGTCCGTGAACCCGCCGTTCACGATGGACTGGATCTGGCGGATGGCGGTCTTCGCCTGCTCGGTGGAAAGGACACGCGACATGGTCAACCTCATTCTCTTCGTACCTGCACCCCCGCGCAGTGGAATCCCCCCGGAGGCCTGAACGCCGCCCACCATACCCGCGAAGCCCGACCATGTCACCGTCCGTATATCGTGACGTTTCCTCCCCCAGTCCAAGGGGCACGGTCGGGCACCCGCGCGGCACTCCTGCACAGCTCGGTCGTTCACACGCGCTTTCCCCAGCGGTCACCTGTGCTCCTCCGGGTGGAGGGGGCTGGTGGCAGGATGTCGACATGGACACCGAACCGCAGCTCGACGGCGAATCCGTCGCTCCCGACCTCGACGACTTCGACGAGGTCGTCGAGATCGAGCACGAGTCGCTGCCCTCGGACCGCTACTTCGACCGCGAACTGAGCTGGCTGCGGTTCAACCAGCGCGTGCTCGAACTGGGCGAGGACCGCACGCAACCGCTGCTCGAACGGGCCAACTTCCTGGCGATCTTCGCGTCCAACCTCGACGAGTTCTTCATGGTGCGCGTCGCGGGACTCAAGCGCCGCATCGACACCGGGATCGCGGTCCCGACCAACGTCGGGCGGGCTCCGAGCGACGTCCTGCGGGACATCGCCGCGAAGGCCCACGAGCTGCAGGACCGGCACGCGGCGGCGTTCATCGAGTCGCTGAAGCCGGACCTCGACGCCGCGGGCATCCACATCGAGCACTGGTCCGACCTCGACGAGGCCGACCGCCTGCGCATGCGGGAGTACTTCAACGAGCAGATCTTCCCGGTGCTCATGCCGCTCGCGGTCGACCCCGCGCACCCGTTCCCCTACATCTCCGGCCTGTCACTGAACCTGGCGGTCCGGGTCCGCAACCCGAAGTCGCAGCGGCAGGAGTTCGCGCGCCTCAAGGTGCCGCAGAACTTCTCGCGCTTCATCGCGCTGCCCGACGACGGCTCGGGGCGGATGCGCTTCATCCCGCTCGAAGACCTCATCGCGAACCACCTCGACGACCTGTTCCCGGGGATGGAGGTCCTCGAGCACCACGTCTTCCGCGTCACCCGCAACGAGGACGTCGAAATCGAGGAGGACGAGGCCGAGAACCTCATCCAGGCGCTCGAGCGCGAGCTGCTCCGTCGCCGCTTCGGTCCGCCGATCCGTCTCGAGATCACCGAGGACATGGACCCGGTGACCCTCGACCTGCTCGTGCGTGAGCTCGACGTCACCGAGCAGGAGGTCTACCGCCTGCCGTCCCCGCTCGACCTCGGCGGTCTGTTCGAGATCGCGAAGATCGCCCGCCCGGACCTCCACTACCCGCGCCACGTCCCGACGACGCCGGTGCAGTTCCAGCCCGGCGAACCGAACACCAAGCCCGACCTGTTCCGCGCCATCGGCTCGCGCGACGTCCTCGTGCACCACCCGTACGAGTCCTTCGCGACGAGCGTGCAGGCGTTCCTCGAGCAGGCCGCCGCCGACCCGAACGTCCTGGCGATCAAGCAGACGCTCTACCGCACCTCCGGTGACAGCCCGATCGTCGAGGCCCTGATCGACGCCGCCGCGGCGGGCAAGCAGGTCCTGGCCCTCGTCGAGATCAAGGCACGCTTCGACGAGCAGAACAACATCACCTGGGCGCGGAAGCTCGAGAAGGCCGGCGTGCACGTCGTCTACGGCCTGGTCGGACTGAAGACGCACTCGAAGCTCGTGCTCGTCATCCGGCAGGAGGGCGGCACGCTCAAGCACTACAGCCACATCGGCACGGGCAACTACAACCCGAAGACCTCACGCATCTACGAGGACATGGGGCTCTTCACCGCGGACGACACCGTGGGCAAGGACCTCACCCGCCTGTTCAACGAGCTGTCGGGCTACGCGATCGAGAAGAAGTTCAAGCGCCTGCTCGTCGCGCCGCTGCACCTGCGCAAGGGGCTCGTGAAGCGGATCCAGGCCGAGGCCGCGAACGCCCGCGCCGGCAAGCCGTCCGGCATCCGGATCAAGGTCAACTCGATGGTGGACGAGCAGGTCATCGACGCGCTCTACCTCGCGAGCCAGGCCGGTGTGCCGATCGACGTCTGGGTGCGCGGCATCTGCTCGCTCAAGCCCGGCATCGAGGGGGTCAGCGAGACGATCCGCGTGCGCAGCGTCGTCGGCCGGTACCTCGAGCACTCGCGCGCCTTCACGTTCCACAACGACGGCGACCCGGTCGTGTTCATCGGGTCGGCGGACATGATGCACCGCAACCTCGACCGTCGCGTCGAGGCGCTGGTCCGGCTCACCGATCCGGCCCACGTGGCCGAGGTCGAGGAGATGTTCGACCTGGCGATGGCGGAATCGACGAGCTCGTGGCACCTCGAGTCCGACGGCGAGTGGACGCGCCACTCCACGGACCCGGACGGCCGTCCGCTCGACGACGTGCAGAATGTGCTCATGCGGAAGATCTCGGCGCGGAAGCGTTCGGCTCGGTGAGCGGCGGCCCCACGGGGCCCGTCGTCGCGGCGGGTGCGGTCGTCTGGCGCGAGCGCGAACGGGACGGCATGCCGCTGGTGCTGCTCGTCCACCGGGACCACCACCAGGACGTCTCCCTGCCGAAGGGGAAGGTCGACCCCGGGGAGAGCATCCCGACGACCGCCGTGCGGGAGATCGACGAGGAGACCGGGTACCGCGTCCACCTCGGGGCGCCGCTCGGCACCGCGGAGTACGTCCTCCCGAGCGGTCGCGACAAGGTCGTGCACTACTGGTCCGCCCGCGTCGGCTCGAAGGAGTACGACCGCGCGGGCAAGTTCCGGCCGAACGACGAGGTCGCCGCGATCGAGTGGGTGACCGTCGACAAGGCACGGGCACGGCTCACGTACGAACGCGACGTCGCGATCCTCGACCGGTTCGCCGATCGCGTCGCAGCGGGCGAGCACCGGACGTTCGCGCTGATCGCCCTCCGCCACGCGAAGACCGTGCCCGGCTCGGACTGGGACGGCCCCGACGCCACCCGCCCGTTGCTGCCGGTCGGACGGTCCCAGGCCAAGGCCGTCGCGGCACCCGTCGCGGCGTTCGGTCCGAAGAAGATCGTCAGCAGCACGGCGGCGCGGTGCCTCGCGACCGTCGAGCCGCTCTCCGCCCGGACGAAGGTCGGGGTCTCGAGCACGACGGACATCAGCCAGGACGCCCACGACCGCGGTGCCGCCGACGTCAAGGGTGTGGTGCAGAAGCGCATCGCGAAGGCGAAGTCCGCCGTACTCTGCTCGCACGGTCCGGTGCTGCCGGACATCATCGCGCGCATCGCCTCGGCCACGGCTGACGACCGCCGTCGCTTCGACCTCCGTCGGGCCGCGATGCTCTCGGTCGGGGACTTCGCGGTGCTGCACATCGCGGGCGAGAAGCTCGTCGCCGTCGAGACCCACCGCAACACGATCCCAGCCTGAGTCGAGCGCCCGGCGCGACCGGGCCGTGCCGCAACCGGAGCGCGCTGCGCCCGGCGCGACCTGGCCGGACCGCACACGGCGCAACCGGGCCTGACCGCGCCCGGCGCGGCCTGGCCACACCGCGCCCGGCGCGGCCCAGCCGGACCGCGCCCGGCGCGAGCGAGCCGAACCGCGCCCGTCACGGCGGGACCGCCGGACCGCGGGCGACGGGGCGGTGGCGAGGCGCGCCTCCAGGCCGAGACCGGAGCCCGCGCCGTCCCACCCGTCCCTGCGAGCGCGTGCCCAGCCCGGAGCGCGCACGCCCGCCCGAGCAGCACGCGCCCGCCTGAGCAACGCGCGCCCGTCCGAGCAGCGCGCAACTCGTCGCGGGAGAGCGCGCGCAGACCGCCGACAGGACTGCTGCGACACCTTCGTGAACCGATGCGATCGCATCGTCCGCACACACGCACGGTGACCCGATCCTGCACCCTCCTCCGGCCGGGCGTCCGGCGCCCGAGCCGGGACAACCCCTCGTTCACCTTCCGTTCACCGAGGAGCGTCATCCCCGTCACCTCGCGTCCCTACAGTCGCTCCCGGGTCAGCACCGGCCCGAGGGACCAGCAGCGGTCCCGCCTGCAATGACATTCCCGAAGGGACCCCTGTGAACATCAAGCGAATCGGTTCGATCGCAGCGATCGCGATCGCCGGCGCCGTCGTGCTGTCCTCCTGCGCGGCGAACGAGAGTGGCAGCGGCGACACCGCGGCGCCGACCTCGAGCTCGGGCACCGACTACTCGAAGCTCTCGGGCACGCTGACCGGCTCCGGCTCGTCGGCGCAGCAGACCGCTGAGGCCACCTGGGCCGCGAACTTCCAGAACGTCGCCTCCGGCGTGACGGTCAACTACTCGCCGGACGGCTCCGGCGCCGGCCGCAAGAACTTCATCTCGGGTGCCGCCGACTTCGCCGGCTCTGACGCCGCGCTCAAGGACGAGGAGCTCTCGGGCTCGTTCGACCTGTGCACGGACAAGGCCATCGACATCCCGGTGTACATCTCCCCGATCGCCATCGCCTACAAGGTCGAGGGCGTCTCCGACCTGACGCTCGACGCGAAGACCATCGCGGGCATCTTCTCGGGCAAGATCACCAAGTGGAACGCCTCCGAGATCGCCGACCTGAACAAGGGCGTCGACCTCCCGGACGCGAACATCACCGTGATCCACCGCTCCGACGACTCGGGCACCACGCAGAACTTCTCCGAGTACGTCTCGGCGAACGCGTCGGACGTCTGGACCGAGGCCCCCAGCCAGACCTTCCCGTACCAGGTCGGCGACTCGGCCAAGGGCACCTCGGGCGTCGCGTCGGCGATGGCCAGCGCCTCGAACGCCATCACCTACATCGACGACTCCGGCGCCGGTGACCTCGACAAGGCGAAGCTCATGGTCGGCGACAAGGCCACCGAGATCTCGGCCGAGGGTGCTGCCAAGGTCGTCGCGGACTCCGACACGGTCTCGGGCCGCTCGGAGAACGACCTCGCCATCGACATCAACCGCAAGGACACCGCCGAGGGTGCGTGGCCGCTGGTGCTCGTCTCCTACGCGATCGCCTGCCAGGAGTACAAGGACGCCGACAAGGGTGCGCTCGTGAAGGGCTACCTCGACTACGTCGTCACGCAGGACGCGCAGGAGGCCGCCGCGAAGGAAGCCAAGTCGGCCGCCCTCTCCTCCGACCTGTCGGAGAAGGCCGCGAAGGCCGTCGCCTCGATCAAGTAAGGCCCGCTGAGCACCCGGACGCCGGTCCCACCCATCCTGACCGGCGTCCGGGTTCTCGCCCGTCCAGCCCGGACGCAGCACCAGCAGCACCGGCCCGGCCGGACGCAGCACCAGCAGCGCCGGCCCGGCCGGACGCAGCACCAGCAGCGCCGGCCCGGCCGGACGCAGCACCAGCAGCGCCGGCCCGGCCGGACGCAGCACCAGCACCACCCCCGTCGCCTCCCCCGGCCGCTCCCCCACGGAGCCCGGCCTCCCCCTCCGACAGGAGTCCCATGACGACCGCACCGGCCCAGCGAGGGGCCACCGTCTCCCCACCAAGCCGAAGGCCGTCGTCCGCGTCGGCGACCGGGTGTTCTCGACCGCCTCGGTGGTCGCCGGCAGCCTGATCCTCTTCGTGCTCGTGCTCGTCGCCGCCTTCCTGGTCTGGCAGAGCATCCCCGCCTTCACGGCGAAGGTCGGCGAGCTGCCGAACAACGCGACGAGCTTCTGGGACTACGTCGGTCCGCTCGTCTTCGGCACCGTCTACTCGGCCCTCATCGCGCTGGTCATCGCCGTGCCGCTCTCGCTCGGCATCGCGCTCTTCATCTCGCACTACGCACCGCGCCGGATCGCGCCGGTGCTCGGGTACGTCATCGACCTGCTGGCCGCGGTGCCGTCGGTCGTCTACGGCCTCTGGGGCATCGTCGTCCTCGCCCCGCTCCTCAAGCCGTTCTACGGCTTCCTCAACGAGTACCTCGGCTGGTTCCCGCTGTTCTCCGGCCAGGTGTCCGGCACCGGCCGCACGATCCTGACGGCGTCGATCGTCCTCGCGGTGATGGCGATCCCGATCATGACCGCGGTCATGCGCGAGATCTTCCTGCAGGCACCGACCCTCAACGAGGAGGCCGCGCTCGCCCTCGGTGCGACGCGCTGGGAGATGATCCGCCTGTCGGTCCTGCCGTTCGCGAAGTCGGGCATCGTGTCGGCGATCATGCTCGGTCTCGGCCGTGCGCTGGGCGAGACGATGGCGATCGCCCTCGTGCTGTCCGTCTCGACGAACGTCACCTTCCAGATGCTGACGTCGCTCAACCCCTCGACGATCGCGGCGAACATCGCGCTGCAGTTCGCCGAGGCCTCGGGCACGGCCCTGAACGCGCTGGTCGCGTCGGGTCTGATCCTCTTCGTCATCACCCTGGTCATCAACATGCTGGCGCGCTACATCGTGCGCAAGCGGGTCTCCTGAGAGGTCACGCCCGATGTCCCTCGCCCTCCGTCAGACCGGCACCGCCGGCAACGTCTACGCCAACGGCAAGCTGCACAAGTCCGTGCCGTGGCTCCTCCTCATCGGCTCCTGGGTCGCCCTGATCGCGGTCTTCGCCCTGCTGAACGCGGGCGGCGCGGTGAAGGACTTCAACGTCGTCGCCGCCCTGTTCCTCGGCACGGTCCTGTTCGACGTCCTCATCGTCGTCGTGTCGCGCATCGTCGAGGGCGGACGCAAGGCGGTCGACCGGCTCATCACCTCGCTGGTCGTCACGGCCTTCGTCATCGCGGTGCTGCCGCTGGTGTCGCTGCTCTGGACCGTCCTGGCCGACGGCCTGGCCCGCTTCGACGCCCAGTACTTCAACTCCTCGATGCGCGGCGTCATCTCCGAGGGCGGCGGCGCACTGCACGCCCTCATCGGCACGCTCGAGATCACGCTGTTCGCCGCGCTCATCTCCGTGCCGATCGGCCTGCTCACCTCGATCTACCTGGTCGAGTACGGCAAGGGCGCCCTGGCGAAGGGCATCACGTTCTTCGTGGACGTGATGACGGGCATCCCGTCGATCGTCGCCGGTCTCTTCGCCTACTCGCTGTTCGCGCTGTTCCTCGGCCCGGGCGCCCGCTTCGGTCTCGTCGGCTCGATCGCGCTGAGCGTGCTGATGATCCCCGTGGTCGTCCGCTCCACCGAGGAGGTCCTGAAGATCGTCCCGATGGAGCTCCGCGAGGCCTCGTACGCCCTGGGCGTGCCGAAGTACCTGACGATCCTCAAGGTGGTGCTGCCGACGAGCCTCGCCGGCATCACGACGGGCGTCATGCTGTCGATCGCCCGCGTCATCGGTGAGACCGCGCCGCTGCTCGTCACGGCCGGCTTCACCGCGAGCATGAACTACGACCTGTTCAAGAACCCGATGATGACGCTCCCGGTGTTCGCGTACACGCAGTACTCGCAGCAGGGCGCCAACCCGGTGCCGTTCGTCGACCGGGCCTGGACCGCAGCGCTCGTGCTCATCCTCATCGTGATGCTGCTCAACCTGCTCGCCCGCTTCATCACCCGACTCTTCGCCCCCAAGCTCCCCGCTAGCGCCGAGCGCCAGCGAAGCGGCATCTCCACCCACCCCGAAGGAAACCACGTGTCCAAGCGCATCGAGGTCGACGGCCTCAACGTCTACTACTCGAAGTTCAAGGCCGTCGAGGGCGTCGACATGACGATCGAGCCCCGCACCGTCACCGCCTTCATCGGCCCGTCGGGCTGCGGCAAGTCCACCTTCCTCCGCACGCTCAACCGCATGCACGAGGTCATCCCCGGCGCGTACGTCGAGGGCTCTGTCAAGATCGACGGCGACGACCTGTACGGCCAGGGCGTCGACCCGGTGCTCGTCCGGCGCCAGGTCGGCATGGTCTTCCAGCGCCCGAACCCGTTCCCGACGATGTCGATCCGCGACAACGTCCTCGCCGGCGTGAAGCTCAACAACAAGCGCGTCTCGAAGTCGGAGAGCGACGACATCGTCGAGCGCTCCCTGCAGGGCGCGAACCTGTGGAACGAGGTCAAGGACCGCCTCGAGAAGCCCGGCATGGGTCTCTCCGGTGGGCAGCAGCAGCGTCTGTGCATCGCCCGCGCGATCGCTGTGCAGCCGGACGTCCTGCTCATGGACGAGCCGTGCTCGGCCCTCGACCCGATCTCGACGCTCGCGATCGAGGACCTCATCGAGGAGCTCAAGAAGGACTTCACGATCGTCATCGTCACGCACAACATGCAGCAGGCGTCGCGTGTCAGCGACAAGACCGCCTTCTTCAACATCGCGGGCACCGGTGCGCCGGGCAAGCTCATCGAGTTCGACGACACCGCGACGATCTTCTCGAACCCGTCCGTGCAGGCGACCGAGGACTACGTCTCGGGTCGCTTCGGGTGATCGGCACCCGGTCCGTCTCCTGACGGTCGGTCTGGAGGCCCGGTGCACGTCCGCCACGGACGGCACCGGGCCTCCCGTCGTCGGGGGCACGGCGTGCGACGCACGGCGGACGGCGCGCGGCGCACGGCGCGCGACGGACGGCGGACGCCGGGCGGCGCACGGCGGACGCGCACGGCTCGCGGCGCACGGCTCGCGGCTCGCCGCGACGACCCCGCTGTCGCACGGCGACGGACCCGTCGCGGGAGCACGACGACGGACCTGTCGCGGGAGCACGACGACCCCCGACGCAGAACGGCGGGCAGCAGATGGTCCGCTGCCCGCCGTCCTGCGTCGGAGTCGGTGCTACGCCTGGGTCGTGGGGACGGCCATGAGCGGCGTCGAGGTCGGCTGGTCGGACCCGCCCTCAGGCTCGACCGTCATGCCGATCGCGTCGCCGGGGGTCAGGTCGCCTTCGAGCACCGCCGTGTGCACGCCGTTCCGGGCACCGTCGACGAGGCCGGCCGGCACCACCTTCGTGCCCTCGGAACCGATGTACCAGAGCTCGTAGGTCTTGCCCGCCGGAGCCTGCTCGACTCCGTCGAGGATCACCGCGGACTTGCCGACGTCGTGCGACCACACCACCGTCGCCGAGCCGCCACCGGGGACCTTCGCGGTCGTGCGCTGGAAGTCGGATGCGGCGTAGATCGAGTCGAGCGTGCCCGAGGCCTGCGTGGTGCCGGTGCCGGAGCCGTCGGACTGGCCGAAGTTCGTGCCGACGCCGAGTCCGACGCCGAGGAACACCACCGCGACCGCTGCTGCGGCGGACAGGGCGGCCACCGGACGCTGGAACCAGCGGCGGCGGGCCTTCGCCGATGCCGCGCCCTCCCCGTCCGCAGCGGCGGGAGCCGTTCCGAACGCGACGACGTTCGCGGTGTCGGCGACCTGTGCGGGGGCGGGAGCCACACCGACGGCGGGGTCGGACGACGAGACGGAGGCGAGTGGGGCCTCCAGGCCGGCGACCGGAGCCGTGGCGTCCGACGGAGCTGCCTGCGGGGTCCGGGCGATCTGCGCCATCAGCGAGGCCTTGAGCGACGCGGGCGGCTCGATCGGCTCGACGGCGTACGCGAGCTGCAGGGCGGTCTCGCGGAGCGAGTCCGCCTCCGACTGCAGCTCCGGCGAGGTCGTCAGGGCGTGCTCGAGGAGCGCGCGCTCGTCGTCCGACAGGGCGTCCAGGGCGTGCGACCCGGTGAGCAGGGCAGGGTCGTCGTGGCGTTCGGTCATGACGTCACCCCCATCTCGTCTCGGAGTCGGATCATCCCGTCACGGAGACGGGTCTTGACGGTGCCGATCGGGACACCGAGCCGTTCGGCCATCTCGCTGTGCGAGTAGCCGCCGTAGTACGCGAGCTGCACCGCCTGCCGCTGGAACTCGGTGAGCTTGCCGAGCGCCCGGCTGACCCGTTCGTGCTCGATCCGGATCTCGACCGACTCGGAGACCTGGTCGAAACCGGACTCCAGGTCGCGGATGCCGATCTTGGTGTCCCGGTCGTGCGACGCCTGCGATGCGCGGACCCGGTCGACAGCGCGGCGGTGGGCCATGGTGAGCACCCAGCTGGCGGCGGTGCCGCGTGCACGGTCGAAGCGGGTGGCCTGCTGCCAGACCTCGAGGAAGACCTCCTGCGCGACCTCCTCGGACTGGGCACGGTCCTTCAGGAGGCGCGTCACCAGACCGAGCACACGGCCGGACAGGGCGTCGTAGAGGTCGGAGAAGGCTGCCTGGTCGCCGTCGGCGACACGGGCGAGCAGATCGTCGGGCGACACGGGTGTGGGCTCGGTGGAGCTCCAGGCCTCGGTGTCGTGTTCCACGAGCGCAAGCATTGCAGGTTTCCCCCCTCTCGGTGGCATTGCGTCCGACATGTGCAATCACTTCGCAGGTCGGGTTCGGGTCGTTCGGATCCTCGCGGCGGTGGAGTCGGGGCGAGGGCCGCACGGCCCGCAGGGAATTGACCGGCGGGTACCGGACCGGGTCGAGCGGGCCCTCGCTGTGACGTCCGCGAGGAGCGTCACACCCTCTGTTCGGCACCGTCGCCGGACCGGATTGGGCAGAGCTGCGTCGTCCTCGTGTCCGGGGCACGCCCGGCCGCGCATCGTGTCCACCGAGAGTGAACACGGCCACGCGCACAGCACGTGTCTCGTAGAGTTGGTGTCGCCGGGCCGCAGCAAGCCCCGGGCTCCAAAATTCGCCGCTTCGAGCGGCCTCGCGCCGAGAGGCGCTTCTGCGGCCCGGTCTTCGCATGTCCGGGGGCGGCCACGCCGTGCGCTCGTCCGGCGCCGTCCGGCGTTGCGGTCGCGGTGATCGTCGCAGCCTGACCGGCGTCGCCGTCGCGGTGGTCGTCGCAGCCTGTCCGGTGTCGCGGTCGCGGTGGTCATGCCGGTCTGGAGGCGCGCGGCGTCGGTCCGCCCCGCCCCTCTGCTCAGTCCAGGCTGTCGCGACGCCAGAGCGCCGCCGCCTCGGTCAGGTCGGCCGCCAGCTCCGTCAGCCGCAGCGCACGCCGGGTCAGCTCGGTCGCGCGCTCCCCCGCGGTCAGGTCCGCGTCGTCCGCCACCGAGGTCGCACCCGCGGCGGTCAGCCGGCAGAACGCCGCCCCGCGGTCGAGCGCCACCGCGAGGTCACCCGTGTACAGCCCGTGCAGGATGCTGTCCGCCAGGGTCAGGATCTCCGCCGGACCCGTCGGCTGCTCGGCACCCGCGACGGCCTCGTCGATCGTGCCGATCTGCGCCGTGCCCCGCTCGAAGAAGTACGAGACCTCCTCCGGGTTCTGTCGGATCACGACCCGCACGAGGTAGATCCGCCACAGCGCCCCGGGGAGCGTGTGCGCGCCGACGCGGGCCCACAGCTCGGCGATCGCGTCGATGCCGTGCACGTCGGTGTAGGTCACGAGCCGCTCGACCACCGCCGGGTCGGGGTCCTGCCGGACGCGGTGCAGCAGCGCGTTCGCCGTCTCGTGCGCGACACGGTTCACCAGGGCCGGGTCATCGCCGCCCTGGATCGCGGCGAACTCCTGGTCGGTGAAGTGGACGGGACGGTGGTGATCGCGAGGCACCCGGCGAGTGTAGGCGCGGCCGCCGACGCGCACGTCCCCCGTTCGCCACGAACGCAACCGGGCGCGCGCGGGTACCGTGCTCCGGCAGGGAGGCACTCCTCCCGGACGTTGAGAAGAGGAGACTCCATGAACGCCCTGCTCGTCATCCTGGCCGTGATCGCGGTCGTCCTGCTGTTCGTCGGTGGCTTCACCGCGAGCCTGAAGTTCCTGCTGTGGGTCGGCATCGTGCTGCTCGTCATCGCGGTGATCATGTGGCTCCTGCGGACGCTCACCGGGCGCCGCAGCTGACCGACGGCACTGGTTCTCGTCTGGAGGCCCTCACCCGCTAGCCTTGCGGGTGAGGGCCTCTAGCTCAGTTGGTAGAGCACCGGACTTTTAATCCGAGGGTCGTGGGTTCGAGCCCCACGGGGCCCACCAGTCTCCCGGACTCCGGCTCTTCATCCGAGGGTCGTGGGTTCGAGCCCCACGGGGCCCACCTTCTTCCCCGCGCGAGGCCCCACCGGGGTACAACCCGGACACAGGATGTTCATGGTGCGTCTTGTGCACAGTCCAGTCCCCGCTCAGCGGTTTGCCTGCACGACGCCGATAGTGTCGTTCCCGGTCCTGATCCACGGACCGAACAGCACCGCAGCACCAGAGAACGATCGGGGTACACCGTGACCGAGCCCATCGACGCCACGCAGACCAGCACCACCGCTGACGCGCGCCGCATCGTCGAGCTCGCAGCAGCGACGAACACCACCATGAGCAACCAGCTCCTCCTCGACACCCTGCGCCGCAGCGCGCGGGTCACGACGCGGCACATCCGCACCGACTTCGTCGAGGTGGCCACCGCCACCGCCGTCCTCGGGTACGTGTGCCGACAGGGCAGCGAGTACACCGCCCTGCGCGGCGACGACCCGGCGTGGGCGCAGGAGATCGGCCGCTACGGCACCGAGTCCCTCGCGGTCGAGGCACTGCGCATGCGCCGCGCCTGACGCCCAGCGCACACACGACGAAGGCCGCCCCACGTGGGCGGCCTTCGTCATGTCCGCGGCTGCCGGGTACGCCGACCTGGCGCTCGCGGGCCTCCTGCGCGCCGTTCCGGTCGCACGACCCGCCCGCCCGCGCCGCTCCGGTCTCACGACGCGCCGCCCGCGATCGTTCCGGTCGCACGACGTGCCGCCGGCGAGGGACCTGAACGGCATGTCTTGCGACCGGGCCCCACCCGGACCGACCGCACGTGCGCGTCGAAGGGCCGGCCGGGGCGATCCCGCCGGCGCTCAGGACCAGACGCGGCGGATGCCCCAGGTACCGGTCCAGGTCTCGTCGGGCTCGAGCCAGCGCAGGCCCTCGCCCGAGTTCAGGGCGTTCGCGGGCGCCGTCATCGGCTCCACCGCCACGGCCAGCCCGGTGCCGTCACCGCGGGGGAACTCCCGGGAGGTGAAGACCTGCACGTACGGGAACGACTCGTCCTGCCACAGCTCCACGCCGTCGCCCTCCGGGCCGTGCAGCGTCGTGCGCCGGACACCGTGCTCGTCGGGCGCGACGTCCCGGTACGCGGTGTCGAGGTCGGCGTCCCCGGCGCGCTGCCCGGAACGCAGGTCGTACGGGGTGCCCTCGACCGGCACCGTGCCGTCCGGGATCTTGTGCTCGTCGACCGTGAAGGCCGTGGCGGCGTCCAGGGTGACGACGAGGTCCTCGGCCGGGGTGTCGCCGGCGCGCAGGTACGGGTGGGCCCCGACGGCGAAGGGAGCGCGGACGCCGGAGCGGTTCGTGATCGTGTGGGTCACCCGGACGCCGTCGTCGACGAGCTCGTGGTGCACCCGGGTCTCGAGGGTGAACGGCCACCCGTGCTGCGGGTGGACCGTCGCCTGCTGCTCGATCGACGACTCGGTCTGGTCCACCACACGGTACGGCGAGAACCGCAGCAGCCCGTGCGAGGCGTTGCCGTACTTCGGCTCGGAGACGTCCAGCTGCTGCCGCTTCCCGTCGAGGTCCCAGACGGCGCCGGCGACACGGTTCGGCCACGGCACGAGCACGATGCCGTCGGCACCCGGCGGCAGCGAGGTCACGGGGAACGGCTCGGTCAGGTCGAACCCGGCGACGCGGAGCTCCCGGATGCCCGCTGCGACCTCGGTGACGACGGCCTCGACGACCCCGTCCGGCCCGGCGTGGCGGAGGTGGTACTGCGCTCCGGTGGGTGCTGCTGCGGTCATGCGTGCGACTTCCTTCCGTCTGGTGCTGCGCCGCCGTCCTCGTCGGCCACGACGACCCGGACCCCGGCCGCCCGGATCGGGGCGACGGCGTCCGCCGTGACCTCGGCGGTGACGACGACGTCGATGTCCTCGAGCGGGCGGACGACACCGAGGTGGGCCCGGCCGAACTTCGAGCCGTCCGCCACCACGACGGTACGCCGGGCGGCGTCGGCCAGCATCCGCTTCGCCTCGGTCTCGGGCAGGTTCACGTTCGTCAGGCCGTGCTCGACGTCGAGCCCGGTGCCGCCGAGGAACACCACGTCCGCGGCGATCATCGGCAGGACCGCGCCGAGGAAGGGCGCGACGAGCGAGTGCTGCAGCGGGCGGAGGGTCCCACCGGTGACGACCACGGTGAACCGAGGGACCGCCGGTTCGAGCGCGAGCGCCGTCGTCAGTGAGTTGGTGACGACGGTCAGGTCGGTCAGGTCCTCCCGCGCGACGAGCGCCGAGGCCACCGCTGCCGGCGTGGTGCCGACGTCGAGCACGACGCACTCGCCGGACCGGACCATCGCGGCCGCGGCGCGGCCGATGGCGGCCTTGGCCACCTGGTGCTCGACGGCGGTCTCCTCGAAGGGGCGCTCGGGGGAACCGGCTCCGCGGCGGACCGCACCGCCGCGGACCCGCCGGATGCGGGCCTCCTGGTCGAGCAGGGCGAGGTCCTGGCGGACGGTGACCTCGCTGGTCCCCAGCGCCGCTGCGAGGGAGGCGGTCCGGACCAGGCCCGGGGCACCCTCGACGATGGAGACGATGCGGTCCTGCCGCAGCGGCGCGGGCAGCGACCCGTCGAGGAAGGAGAGGTCGTCGCGCACCGGACGAGTTTCGCGCACTTACGGATGCTTTCGCAACGCTTCGCGAGGCGAGTAGGCTGTCCCGGTGATCACCAAGCGCGTGACGACGCTCGCCGACGGCCGCGAGCTCATCTACTTCGACGACGCCGACACCCAGCTGCCCGCGGAGCGCAGCATCGACCAGCGCGTCCTCGACCCCCGGCCCGAGACGGCCCGGATGCGACAGGACGTCCTGACCGGCGAGTGGGTGTCCATCGCCTCGAGCCGGCAGAACCGCGTGTTCCTGCCGCCCGCCGACCAGGACCCGCTCGCGCCCCAGACCGCCGCGAACCCGTCCGAGATCCCCAGCCGGTACGACGTCGCCGTGTTCGAGAACCGCTCCCCGTCGTTCGGCCCCCTGCTCGAGGCGGACGACGCGCCGGAGTCGCTCGAGTCGCTGTCCGACGTCGGACTGAACCGTCAGCTCCGGAGCGTCGGCCGCTGCGAGGTCGTGTGCTTCTCCCCCGAGACGAGCGGCTCGTTCGCCTCGATCAGCGAGTCGCGCGCCCGCACCGTGGTCGAGGCCTGGGCGGACCGCACCGCCGCGCTGTCCGCGATGCCCGGCATCCAGCAGGTCTTCCCGTTCGAGAACCGCGGCGAGGCGATCGGCGTCACCCTGCACCACCCGCACGGGCAGATCTACTCGTACCCGTACGTCACCCCGCGCACGCAGCGGCTGCTCGCGTCGATCGAGCGTTTCGGTCCGGACCTGTTCGAGCAGCACCTCGCGAACGAGCGAGCCTCGGAGCGCGTCGTGCTGCAGGGCGAGCACTTCACCGCGTTCGTGCCGTTCGCCGCGCGCTGGCCGATCGAGATCCACATGCTGCCGCACCGGCACGTCCCCGACTTCGCCGCGCTCACCGACGCCGAGAAGGACGAGCTCGCGCACATGCACCTGCGACTCACCCGCGGGCTCGACGCGCTCTACGACACCCCGACGCCGTACATCGCCGCCTGGCACCAGGCACCGGTGCACACCGCGCGGGACACCGTGCGGCTCATGCTGCAGATCACGTCGCCGCGCCGTGCGGCCGACAAGCTCAAGTTCCTGGCCGGCAGTGAGGCCGCCATGGGCGCCTGGATCGGGGACCTCGTGCCCGAGAAGGCGGCCGAGTTCATCCGAGGAGGGATCGAACGCGCATGACGTTCCAGCAGGTCTACGGGTACGAGCCGGCGGTGCAGTACTCCGCCCCCGGTCGCGTCAACCTGATCGGTGAGCACACCGACTACAACGACGGGTACGTGCTGCCCTTCGCGATCGATCGCCGCACGGTGGCCTCGATCGGGCAGCGGGACGACCGGTTGCTCCGGGTTGCCTCGGCCTTCGAGCCGGACGCGGTGCACGAGCTCTCGCTCGACGACCTGGCGCCGGAGAACATGGACGGCTGGTCGGCCTACGTGTTCGGCATCGCCTGGGCGCTGCGCGAGCAGGCGGGCGCGGACCTGTCCGGCAAGACCGGGTTCGACGTCTTCATCGACTCGGACGTGCCGGTGGGCGCGGGCCTGTCGTCGAGCGCCGCGATCGAGTGCGGTGTCGCGCTGGCCTTCACCGACCTGTGGGACCTCGGCCTGTCGCGCAAGCAGTTGGCGCGTGTCGGGCAGTACTCCGAGAACCACGCCGTCGGCGCACCGACCGGCATCATGGACCAGTCCGCCTCGCTGCTCGGGGAGCAGGACGCGGTCGTGTTCCTCGACTGCCGGACGCTCGACACCGCCGTGGTCGACCTGGCACTCGAGGCGAACGGCCTCGAGGTCCTGGTCATCGACACCCGCGTCGAGCACGCGCACGCCACCGGCGGCTACAAGGCGCGTCGCGAGTCCTGCGAGCGCGGTGCTGCGGCGATGGGTGTCCCGGCGCTCCGTGACGTCGCGGTCGAGGACCTGTCCCGCGCCGAGGAGCTGCTCGACGACGAGACCTTCCGGCGCGTGCGGCACATCGTCACCGAGGACCAGCGCGTCCTCGACACGGTCCGCACGCTCCGCGAGCAGGGTCCGCGGGCGATCGGCGAGCTGCTCGTCGCCTCGCACGCCTCGATGCGCGACGACTTCGAGATCTCGGTGCCGGAGCTCGACCTGGCGGTCGAGACGGCGATGGCGCACGGCGCGGTCGGCGCACGCATGACGGGTGGCGGGTTCGGCGGTGCGGCGATCGCACTGGTCGACCGGGAGGCCCGTGGCGCGATCACGGACGCCGTCACCTCCGCCTTCGCCACCGCCGGGTACCGCGAGCCCACCGTGTTCACGGTGCACGCCGCGCAGGGCGCTCGGCGCGACTGACGCGCTGCGCGCGGCGCGCACCGCGGCTCGGACGGAGCGCGTCGAACCACGTTCTCGACATCGAACCAGCACGCGCGGCTGGTTCGATGTCGGTTGCGTGGTTCGACGGCCGCAGGGCGAACGACCCGGCAGGACGGCAATCGGCGGCCGGGCGCTCGGTCAGCCCAGGTAGTCGGCGTACCGCGTCGTCTCGACGACGTTCCCGAGCACGAACGGGTGCGGCTGACCGTGCTCGACGGACCACTGCAGCCAGGCCATCTGCACGGGCATCAGCAGCCAGACGGCCACCGTGACGCCGAGCACGCCGGCGAGCGTGAGCCCCATCACGGTGTGCTCGTCGAACCGGCTCGCGCCCCGACGGGCGACCGCGACGAGGAACCCGCCGACGGCGACCGCCACGGTCAGGAGCGTCGTCCCGAGCGACGGGGACGACCGGAAGTCGATCTCCTGGCCGGCGTGGAAGAACGTCGCGCCCCAGGTCGATCCGGGCTGCTGGAAGAGGATGCAGAGCGCCACGATGACGATCAGCCAGCGGGCGTCCTTCGTGAACTGCGACAGCTCGGGCCGCGGCCGCAGCACCGGTTCGGTCAGCTGTCGTTCGTCCCCCATGCGGTGACCGTAGCACCGCGCGAGGTGTGTGGCGGAGGCGATCCGCGCCTCCAGGCCGGGGCATAGCCGACCACGACGCGAGAGCGACAGATCACCGCGAGCCGTCCACGGTGATCTGTCGCCTTCGCGGAACGAACCGGCCGGCCCCGACCAGCCCGACCAGCGCGGCCGCCCCGGCGCGCGCTACCGCAGGTGGCGCTCGGCGGCCTCGACGACGTTCTTCATGAGCATCGCGCGGGTCATCGGCCCGACGCCGCCCGGCGTCGGCGACAGGAACCCGGCGACCGACGCCACCGCGGGGTCGACGTCACCGCGCAGCTTCGCCTTCCCGGTGGTCTCGTCGACGATCCGGCTGATGCCGACGTCGATCACGGCCGCACCGGGCTTGACCCAGTCCGGTTGCACGAGCCCGGCGACCCCGGCCGCAGCGACGATGATGTCCGCGCGACGGCACTCGGCGGCGACGTCCTCGGTCAGGGAGTGCGTCAGCGTCGCGGTGGCCTCGAGCCGGGTCAGGAGCAGCCCGAGCGGACGACCGACCGTCAGGCCCTGCCCGATGATCGTGACGTGCCGCCCGCGGATCGGGACGTCGTAGGCCTCGAGCATCGCGACGATGCCGCGCGGGGTGCAGGGCAGCGGCGCGTCGATCGTGCCGGCGCCTCCGGGCACGGCGAGCACGAGCTCGCCGAGGTTCGTCGGGTGCAGGCCGTCGGCGTCCTTCGCCGGGTTCATCAGCTCGAGCATCGGGATCGGGTCGATGCCCTGCGGCAGCGGGAGCTGCACGATGAACGCCGTGACCCGGGGGTCGTCGTTCATCTGCAGGATCGCGGCGCGGATGTCGGCAGCCGAAGCGGTCTCCGGCAGGTCGATGCGGACCGAGTCGAGCCCGATCTGCGCCGAGTCCTTGTGCTTGCCGGCGACGTACGACACCGAACCCGGGTTCTGGCCGACCATGATCGTGCCGAGCCCGGGCCGGAACCCGTGGTCGTGCAGCCGGTCGATGCGGACCTTCAGGTCGTCGAGCGTGCGGGCGGCGAGGGCGGTGCCGTCGATGCGGACGGCACTGCCCTCACCTGCCCACCGCTCGCGAGGGAGCGCGGTGCTCACGCGTAGAGCGGGAACGCGTCGGTCAGGGCCTTCACCCGGGCCGAGAGCGCTGCGATGTCCGGGTTCGGCATGAGGGTCAGCGCGATGATGTCCGCCACCTCGGTGAACTCGGCGTCGCCGAAGCCGCGGGTCGCCAGCGCCGGCGTGCCGATGCGGACACCCGAGGTCACCATCGGCGGGCGCGGGTCGAACGGCACGGAGTTGCGGTTCACGGTGATGCCGACCTCGTGCAGCAGGTCCTCTGCCTGCTTGCCGTCGACCTCGGACTCGCGCAGGTCGACGAGCACCAGGTGCACGTCGGTGCCGCCGGTGAGGACGTCGATGCCCGCTGCCCTCGCGTCGGCCTGCGTGAGCCGGTCCGCCAGCAGACGAGCACCGCGGAGCGTGCGCTCCTGGCGGTCCTTGAACTCCGGCTGGCCCGCGAGCAGGAACGCGGTGGCCTTGGCGGCGATCACGTGCATGAGCGGACCGCCCTGCTGGCCCGGGAACACCGCGGAGTTCAGCTTCTTGAAGAGCGACTCCTCGTTGGACAGGATGATGCCCGAGCGGGGACCGGCGAGCGTCTTGTGCACGGTCGAGGACACGACGTGCGCGTGCGGCAGCGGCGACGGGTGCAGGCCCGCGGCGACGAGACCGGCGAAGTGCGCCATGTCGACCCAGAGCGTCGCGCCGACCTCGTCCGCGATCTCACGGAACTTCGCGAAGTCGAGCTGGCGGGGGTACGCCGACCAGCCGGCGATGAGGACCTTCGGCTGGTGCTCGATCGCCTTCGCACGGATGTCGTCGTAGTCGACCTCGAACGTCTCCGGGTCGACGCCGTACGACACGGCGTTGTAGATGCGGCCGGAGAAGTTGAGCTTCATGCCGTGGGTCAGGTGACCGCCGTGCGCGAGCTCGAGGCCGAGGATGGTGTCCCCGGCGGAGGCGATGGCGTGCAGGACCGCGGCGTTCGCGCTGGCGCCGGAGTGCGGCTGCACGTTCGCGTACGCGGCGCCGAACAGGGCCTTCGCACGGTCGATGGCGAGCTGCTCGGCGACGTCGACGTACTCGCAGCCGCCGTAGTAGCGCTTGCCCGGGTAGCCCTCGGCGTACTTGTTCGTCAGGACGGAGCCCTGCGACTCGAGGACGGCACGCGGGACGAAGTTCTCGGACGCGATCATCTCGAGGGTGTCGCGCTGCCGGCCGAGCTCGTCCTGCAGCACGGCGGCGATCTCGGGGTCGACCTCGGCGAGCGGGGCGTTGAAGCTGGACTGCGCGGTGGCAGGCATCAGATCGGTGATGGACACGGGACTCCTCGTTGTCTGATCGCCGCGCGGACGCGACGAGGTGGACGGGTGGGCGCGGCCCAGGCGTACGGCCGCGCTCCGTGTCAGGTGTCGCTCCCCGATGGTGACCCATCCAACGCCAGTCGCGACCCCTCGATCGTACCGAGCGGGCACGTTCGTGTCACCCTTGGGGACATGCACCCGAGCATCCCCGTCGACGCATGACCGGCGACGCATGACCCTGACCAGCCCCGACGTGGAGGAGCGCACCGACCTCGCCGCCCGGTTCGACGTCCCGTGGGTCACCGTGGTCTGGGACGACCCGGTGAACCTCATGTCCTACGTCACGTACGTCTTCCAGAGCTACTTCGGCTTCTCGCACGCCCGCGCCGAGCGGCTCATGCGCCAGGTGCACGACGACGGCCGGGCGATCGTCGCCACGGGTGCCCGCGAGGCGATGGAGCGCCACGTCGAGGCGATGCACGGCTACGGCCTGCAGGCCACGGTCGACCGCGCCGCGGGACCGGACGCGTGATCCCCTTCACCCGGCAGCGGGACGGGGTGCACCTCGCGATGTCCGAGGGCGAGCGCGCGGTGCTCGCCTCGCTCACGGAGCAGCTGCAGCAGGTGCTCGCCGGCGACCTGACCGCCGACCCCGTCGCGGCGCGGATGTTCCCGGACGCCTACCCCTCGGACACCGAGGCGAGCGACGAGTTCCGCCGCTGGACGCAGGCGGACCTGCTGACGCAGAAGACCGCGAACGCCGACGTCGTGCACGACTGGCTGACCGGCACGCGGGACGGCGCACTGACCGCGCAGGACGAGCAGGCGTGGCTGCGGTGCCTCACCGACCTGAGACTGACGATCGCGGAGCGGCTCGGCATCACCGACGCCGCGTCCGAGGAGGCCTCGTACGCCGGTGACGCCGGCCTCGGCCTCCGCGACGTCTACGACTGGATCGGGTACGTGCAGGAACACCTGGTCACCACCCTCACCACCACGGGCTGACGGGACGGCCGGGAGGCACGGCACACGTCCGCCGCGTCAGCCCCGGCCCGTCAGCTGCTCGCGGTTCCCGCGTGCCCAGTCCGCCAGGGAGCGCGGCGGCCGCCCGGTGATCCGGGCCACGTCGTCGCTCATGACGTCGACGCCGTCGAGTCCACGGCGGAGCACCCGCCCGAACTGCTGCCGGAGCCCCTCCGCCTGCCAGGCCGGGACACCGCCGGCGCGGACGACGGCGCGGTACACCCGGCTCGGCAGGTGCAGGGGGCGCACGCGGCGTCCGAGTCCCGACGAGAGCCCGGCCGCGATCCCGTGGGCGTCGAGGGCCGCGGGTCCGGTGAGCACGGGCTCGGTGCCGTCGTGCCCGTCCTCCGTCAGCACCGTGGCGGCGGTCCGGGCGATGTCGGCGGTGTCGATCCAGCCCGCTCGACCACGGCCGGTGGTGTGCGGGTACCAGCCGCGACCGATCGCCGGCGCGGAGGGCAGCAGGTTCGTCATGAACGCCGACGGGTGCAGGATCGTCCAGGCCAGGCCGCTGTCCCGCAGGAGCCGGTCGGTCCGCCACGCCGCCGCGGCCCAGGGCATCGGCGAGTGCTCCGCCGCGTCCCCGCCGGACAGGTGCACCACCCGGGGCACCCCCGCGCGCTGCGCCGCACGGACGCCGGTCTCGCCCTGCTGCGCCTGGCGCTCGCTGACCGGCGTGACGAGGAAGAAGCGGTCGACCCCCTCGAGCGCACGGGTCAGCGCGTCGAGGTCGTCGAGGTCCGCGAGTCGTGCGTCGATGCCACGCGCGCGGAGCCGCTCGGCCTGGTCGGGACGACGGACGACGGCGCGCACCGGTGCCCCTGAATCGTGCAGCAGCTCGAGTGTCTTCCCGCCGACGTCCCCGGTGACGCCCGTGATCGCGATCGTGTCGGTCATGTGACCCCTCCTTCGGTATCAGTTTCCTGTTACTCAACGCTACGCCGGTAGGATCGGATCGTGTCCAGCGAACTCTCGGTGCACCACGACGACGTCGACGCCGTCGCTGCATGGACGGTGATCCGCGCCGCGCGGGAACTCGCCCGCCGGCTCGCCGAGGAACTCGAACCCCTCGACCTGAGTCCGGTCGAGTTCGGCGCGCTCGTGCAGCTCGCCGCCGGCGGCGAGCACAACCAGGCCGAGCTGGCTCGCGCCGTGGGCGTGCGCCCGCAGAGCATGGCCGCCCTGGTGAGCGGACTCGAGACGCGGGGACTCGTCGAGCGGGGTGCCGTGCCGGGTCGGGGACGGGCCTCCCGGCTGCGCCTGACCCGGGACGGTCGTGAGCTGCTGGCGGACGCCTGGCCCCGCGTGCAGGCGAGCAACGCCTGGTTCGGCGACGACGTCGACGGCCTGGTGGGCACGCTGCGCCCGTTCACGACGGACGGGACCATCGGCAACACCGCGGACGGCGTCGTCTGATCAGAAGGCAACCTTGCAAGTTGGCCTGCTGAGTCGTACCGTTCCGGTGTGGAACCGATCGAGACGCTCGCGGACGACCTGCTGACCCTGCACGGTCGCATCCGCCGCACGGTCCTCGCCGGGAAGACCGACGAGGTGACCGCGTCCCAGACCGTCGCGCTCGGCCGACTCCTGCGCCACGGGGAGAGCACCGTCGCCGACCTCGCACGCGCCGAGGGTGTCCGCCCGCAGTCGATGGGTGCGACCGTGCAGGCGCTCGTCGACCTCGGGCTCGTCGAACGCCGTCCGGACCCGGCGGACGGTCGTCGCACGCTCGTCCGTGCCACGGAGACCGGTTCCCGGGCCCGCGCCGACGCGTGGACCAACCGGTCCCGCGTGCTCACGGACCGCCTGGCGGCCCTGCCCGAGGACGACCGTGCCACGGTCGCCCGTGCCCTCGCGATCCTCCTGCCGCTCACCGACGACTGACCCGGAAGAAGCCCACCACGTCCACGTCGACCTCCCCCGTCCCGACCACCGCCGACACCGCCACCACCGGCGGGAGCGGCTTCGGCCCGAAGCTCCTCGTCCCCGTCCTGGTCGGGCCGCTGCTCAACCCGATCAACACGACGATGGTGTCCGTCGCCCTCGCGCCGATCTCCCGTGACCTCGGCATCGGGGCCTCGCAGGCGATCTGGCTCGTCGCCGCGCTCTACCTGGCGAGCGCGGTCGCACAGCCGACGATGGGCAAGCTCGCCGACCGGTTCGGCCCGAAGAAGGTCTTCCTCACCGGGCTGGTGATCGTCGGCGTCGCGGGCGTCGTGCCCGAGGTGCTGACCGGCTTCGGCGGAGCGGTCACCGCGCGGGTGCTCATCGGGATCGGGACGTCGTCGGCGTACCCGGCGGCCCTGACCACGCTGCGGCAGCACTCCGCCCGCATCGGCAAGCCGACCCCACCGCTCGTGCTCGGAGCCCTGTCGATCACCTCGCTCGTGTCCGCCGCGGCCGGACCACCCCTCGGCGGGGCGCTCATCGCGGCGTTCGGGTGGCACGCGATCTTCCTGGTGAACGTCCCGCTCGCCGTGTTCGGCATCGTCGTCGCCGCGATGTGGCTGCCGTCCGACCGGCTCCGGCCCCGTGACGCCGAACAGCTGCCGGTCCGCACGGCCCTGGACCCGCTCGGCATGGTGCTCATGACCGGCACGGTGTCGGCGCTGCTGGTGTTCCTGCTCGACCTCGGCGCCGGGCTCTGGTGGCTGCTCGCGGTCGCGGTCGTGCTGTTCGTGGCACTCGTGCTGTGGGAGCTGCGCGCGACGAAGCCCTTCGTCGACGTGCGGCTGCTCGTCCGGAACGGTGCGCTGTCCCGCACCTACGCCCGGCTGTTCCTGACCTACCTGCTCGCGTACACGATGACCTACGGGTTCTCGCAGTGGGTGCAGGACGTCGCGGGCTACCCGAGCGACGTCGCCGGGTACCTGCAGCTGCCCGCAGCCGTCGTGGCCGGGGTGGTGTCGTTCGTCGTCGCGCGGCGGACCGCCGTCCGTCGACCGCTCGTCGTCGCTGCGCTCGTCCCCCTGGTCGGGGCCGGGCTCCTGCTCCTGCTGCACGCCGGGTCGCCGCTCGTGCTCCTGCTCGTCGTGCCGGCGCTGTTCGGCGTCCCGCAGGCCCTGGCGTCCGTGTCGAACCAGGCGGCGCTCTACAAGGTGGTGCCCTCGGAGTACATCGGCACCGCGGCCGGGCTCTCACGCACGAGCATCTACATCGGCGCGATCGCGGCGTCGTCGCTCATCGGCGGGGTGTTCGGGCAGGCCCCGACCACGCCGGACCTGCACGTGCTCGCGTGGGTGATGCTCGGCGTCGGCGTGCTGCTCGCCGTGCTGACGCTCGCGGACCGGGCGCTGGCGCGGGCGGACGCGCGCTGACTCGGCGGGGGAACCGCCCCCGGAGTCGGGCGTCTCAGCCGCCGGCGCGGGTCGCTGCTTCGATCTCGTCGGCCCGGTCGGTCAGCCGCCGCTCGACGCCCGACAACTCGGCGGAGGTCACGCCGTACTCCCGGACGCGCCGCACACCGATCCTCCGTACCTGTCGGAGCGCGTCGGCGAAGAGTCGTCGATCGAAGCCGTCGTCGTGCTCGGCCGCACCGTCGAGGAGCTCGGCATCGGAGAACCTCCCGCTCCGCCGGATCGCGTCCACGTCGAGGTAGTCACGCGCTTCCGCCCGCGAGAACAAGGCCGCGACCTTGTTCGACACCGCGTCGTACTCGTCGAGGACGGGACCGAGTGCGAGCACGACGGGCTGCCGTGCGCGCCAGTCCGCCCCGAGGTCGACCTCGACTGCCTCGTCTCCGAGCGCGACCCGGAGTCGTGCGAACAGTTCGAAGCGTCTGACGACGTCGACGTCGAACCCCTCGCAGACGAGCTGTGCGACGACGTCGTCGAGGGCCCGGTCGAACGCTGGTGCATCCCGTCGGTCCGTGAAGAGGTCGACGTCAGCAGTGGGACGAGATGTGAACCCGTGCTCACGGATGGCACCGGACCCGGCGAGCGCGAACCCGGAGTCGTGCGTCGCGGCGAGTGCGGTCGCAGCCACCCGTCGCTGCATCTCCTCGCCGGCGATCACGACGCGAGTTCCGGGAACCGGCTCTCCCACGCTCGTCGGATCCGGACGGGCAGGAAGAGGCTCGACCACCACCGCCGCAGGATCGTCGGACTGACCAGGGCCTGGACCTCGGCCAGCGTGCCCTCACGCAAGGTCGCCTCGTAGGCCTTGGCGACGTCGTCCCAGTGGGCGAGGTCGACGATCGGCTCAGGCCCCCAGTACACCGAGTCGGGCAGCCGGAGGGAGCCCTCGGCCGGGCCCGCGAGGTCGGCCAGACTGGCGGGTACCGCGAAGCCGCGCGTGGACTCGGTCCGGACCCGACCAGCCGTGTCGATCGTCATGGCACCCTCCCCACGCAAGGGTACCGAGGCCCCCACGACCGGACCAGCCCCTGTGGACATGGTTCCCGCGGGGCCCGAGCCAGCTCCTCAGGAACGCGGGGCGCACGCCGGGCGCACCACGGGCCTCCAGGCCGGAGCGCCCCGGTACCCTGATCTCCGTGACCGACCCGAACCCCACGCACTGGACCCTCACGCTCGTCTGCGACGACCAGCCCGGGATCGTGCACGCCGTGTCCGGAGCCGTCGTGGCGGCCAACGGCAACATCACCGAGTCGCAGCAGTTCTCGAGCGCCGACACGAACTCGTTCTTCATGCGCCTGCAGGTCATGGCGCCGGTCGACCGCGAGACCTTCGAACAGGCCCTCGCCCCGGTCGTCGAGCGCTACGACATGCGCGTCCAGCTCGACGTGGTCGGACGTCCGATGCGCACCCTGGTGCTCGTGTCGAAGGCGGGGCACTGCCTCAACGACCTGCTCTACCGCCAGCGCGGCGGGCAGCTGCCGATCGAGGTCCCGCTCGTGCTGTCGAACCACGCCGACCTGTCCGGTCTGGCGTCCTTCTACTCCGTGCCCTTCGAGCACCGACCGGTCACCGACGCGGACTCCAAGCAGGCGATGGAGCGGCGCATCCTCGAGGCGGTGGAGGAGCACGACATCGAGCTCGTCGTCCTCGCCCGCTACATGCAGATCCTGTCGCCGGAGCTCTGCGCCGCGCTCGAGGGCCGCGCCGTCAACATCCACCACTCGTTCCTGCCGGGCTTCAAGGGCGCGAACCCGTACCGGCAGGCGCACGCCCGCGGCGTGAAGCTCATCGGCGCGACGGCGCACTTCGTGACGAGCGACCTCGACGAGGGGCCGATCATCGAGCAGAACGTCGTCCGCGTGGACCACACGAAGGAACCCTCCGAGCTGGTCTCGATCGGCCAGGACGAGGAGTCCCGCACCCTGACGCAGGCGGTGCGCTGGATCGCGGAGGACCGTGTCCTGCTCGACGGCGCCCGCACCATCATCTTCCGGTAGGCACCGCATGACGAACGCACCGCAGAGCCCCGTCGACTGGGGCGACGTCCCGCCGCCCACGGATCCGGCTCCCGCTCGCCGGCGGGTCTCCGTCTCCGGCTGGGTGGTGCTGCGCGTGCTCGTGTGCGCGTTCGGGCTGCTCTCGCTGGCTTACTGGGGCTACCTCGCGTGGCCGTTCCCGTTCCCGGGCGTGCTGTTCATGGTCGGGGCGCCGCTGTTCGCCGCGGTCGTCTGGTTCCTCTTCCGGTCCCCGCGGTCGCCGATCGACACGGACGTGGTGGGCAAGGTGGTCGTCGAGACCGCACTCGTCATCGCGGCGGGTGGCGCGTGGCTGTCGCTCGGGCACCCGGTGGTCGGGTTGGTCTTCGTGCTGGTCGCGGCGCTGTCCGGGGTGGTCGCGTTCCGGCGGGAGACGGCGTGAGCCGGCCTGCGGGGTCGGCCGGGCTGGTCGGGTCGGCCGAGTCCGTCGGGTCGGCCGGGTCGGCGGGGTCGGCCGGCTCCGTCGGGTCGGCCGGGTCGGCGGGGTCGGCCGGCTCCGTCGGGTCGGCCGGGTCCGGCTCCGGTCTGGAGGCGCGGCGCACCCTGGTCCGTGCCGCCCGCGTCGTCGACGGGGCCGGTGTGGTCGACGACGGTTGGGTCCTGCTCTCGGGTGGCGTGATCGAGGCGGTCGGCTCGGGTGCCGACCTGCCGGACGCCGCTCCGGGTGCCGAGGTCGTCGACCTCGGTGACGCCGTCCTGACCCCCGGCTTCGTCGACCTGCACGGACACGGCGGGGGCGGAGCCGGCTACGAGGACGACTCCTTCGACGCCGCGCTCGCCGTGCACCGGGCGCACGGGACGACCCGCTCGGTCCTGTCGCTCGTCGCGAACCCGCTGCCGTCGCTCGCCGCGTCGCTCGACCGCATCCGCACCGTCGCAGCGGCCGACCCGCTCGTGCTCGGTGCGCACCTCGAGGGCCCGTTGCTCTCCCCCGACAACAAGGGCGCCCACGACGCCGCGCACCTGGTCGACCCGTCGCCGGCGTCGGTGGACGCCCTGCTCGACGCGGGCGCCGGGGTCCTGCGACAGGTCACCATCGCGCCCGAGCTGCCGGGAGCGCTCGACGCCGTCCGCCGCTTCGTCGACGCCGGGGTCACGGTCGCGGTCGGCCACACCGTCTGCTCGTACGACCAGGCCCGCGCGGCCTTCGACGCCGGTGCGACCCTGCTCACGCACGCGTGCAACGCGATGCCCGGGCTGCACCACCGGGCGCCGGGTCCGATCGCCGCGGCGCTCGAGGACGACCGGGTGACGCTCGAGCTCATCCTCGACGGTGTGCACGTGCACCCGGCCGTCGCCCGGGTGCTGCTGCGCGCCGCCCCCGGTCGGGTCGCCCTCATCACCGACGCCATGGCAGCAGCCGGCTCGCCCGACGGCTCGTACGCACTCGGGTCGCTCGCGGTCGACGTGGTGGACGGCGTCGCGCGGGTCGCCGGCACGGACACGATCGCGGGCTCGACGTTGACGCAGGACGCAGCGCTGCGGCTCGCCGTCTCGGCCGCCGGGGCCACGCTACCCGAGGCGGTCGCGGCGCTGACGAGCGTCCCCGCGACGGCGCTGGGGCTGGGCGACCGTCTGGGTCGGATCGCGCCGGGGTACGCCGCGGACCTCGTGGCGCTCTCCCCGTCGCTCGAGGTGCGGCGGGTGTGGGGCGCGGGGCACGAGCTGGTGGCCGCCGGGTCTTGACCGCGACGGGGTCGGGCGGGACCATCGCCGCATGACCCTCTTCGTCTCCTGCCCGGTCGCGAGCGTCGAGCGCGCCACCGCCTTCTCCACGGCGCTCGGATGGACCCGCGATCCGCGGATGTCGCGGGACGACGTCTCGTGCATCGCGTTCGGGCCCGACCAGTACCTGATGCTCAGCAGCCGCGAGGCGTACGCGAGCGTCGGCGGCACCGAGGACCTGATCGGCGGCCCGGACACCCCGTCGAAGGTCACGCTGTCGTTCGACCTGGACAGTCGGGAGGCCGTCGACGAACTCGTCGAACGGGCTCGTGCTGCGGGCGGACGGATCGGGGACACCGACGAGTACCCGTTCATGTACCAGCGGCAGTTCGACGACCCCGACGGCTGGTCGCCGTTCTGGATGCGCTCGGACGCCACCGACGACTGACCCCGACCGTCCGCTCCCGCCGGGCGGTCACTGGTGGAGGAAGTCCTGGCGGGGCTGGTCCGGCTCGGGTGCGAAGCGGATCCGCAGCACGGGGCCGCTGTGCTCGGTCGCGGAGCCGTCGATCGCGACCTCGAGGGCGTCCGCAGTCCGGTCCCACCGGGTGACGGTGCCGGATCCGAGCACCGCGACGTCGCTGATGGTGCGGGTGAGGAGCGCGGAGGTCGACGCGAGCGCGCGCAACCGTGCGACGCCGTCGTCGGGCTGCGCGAGCAGGACCGCGTAGAGCGCGTCGCCCGTGACGTCGTGCCGCACCGTGTAGCGGACGTCCTCGGCCGTGTACGCGGGGGCGGCACCGTCGACGAACGACCCCGCCGCGACCACGGTCGGCCCCTCGGACGGCACCGTCCAGGGGCGGGTGCCGTAGATCGCCTCGCCGTGCAGACCGAGCCAGTGCCCGATGCCCTCGAGCAGGCGCTGCTCCTCGGCCGGGATCGTGCCGTCCGGCTTCGGACCGACGTTGAGCAGCAGCACCCCGCGCTTCGCGACGACGTCGACGAGCTCGGCGACGAGTTCGCGGACGCTCTTGTACTCGTGTCCCTCGACCCAGCACCAGGACGTCCGGGACACCGACGTGTCGTTCTGCCACACCGTCGGCTCGACCCCCGCGACGGCTCCGCGTTCGATGTCGTACACGGCGGTGCCGGGTGCGAAGGCCCCCCACTTGTAGTTGATGACGACCTCGCGCCCCCACTCGGCCGCACGGTTGTAGTAGTAGGCGGCGAGGGTCCGGAGCACCGGGGCGAACGCCGGCTGCTCGATCCACCAGTCGAACCAGAGCACCTGCGGCCGGTACCGGTCGATCACCTCGACGGTGCGCAGGAGCCAGTCCTCGAGGAACCGCTCGTTCGGAGCCGTCTCCTCCCGCTGTGCCGGACCGTAGAAGTCCGACCACCGCGGGTCGAGCACGTCGGAGTCGAACCGGGCACCGCCGTTCATGAAGAACCAGTGCTCGGCACGGTGCGACGAGGCACCGCGGACCATCCAGGCCTCGTCGACCGCGCGGGAGAGCTCTCCGAAGACGTCACGCTGTGGCCCCATCCGCGCCGCGCTCCACCGGGACCGGTCCGTGTCGTACATCGCGAAGCCGTCGTGGTGCTCGGCCACGGGCACGACGAACTGCGCGCCGGCCCGACGGAACAGCGCGGCCCACTCGGCCGGGTCGAAGTGCTCCATCGTGAAGGACGGGATGAAGTCCTTGTACCCGAAGTCCCGGTGCTCGCCGTAGGTCGCGCGGTGGTGCTCGTGGGCGTCGGTGCCCTGCCGGTACATCTCGCGGGAGTACCACTCGTTGCCGAACGCCGGGACGGAGTACACGCCCCAGTGGAGGAAGACGCCGAACTTCGCGTCCTCGTACCAGCGCGGCGGCTCGTAGGCGGCGAGGGACTCCCACGTCGCGTCGAAGGGTCCGGCGGCGACGACCTCGTGCACGGCCCGGAGCGCTGCGCTGTTGTCGCTCACGTCGACCGGTTCCGGGAGCGACCCGGGGTCGAGCGGGGTGGGACGGCCCGACACGGCGCGTTCTGGCATGCGGCACTCCTTCGTGCGTCGACTGCGGTCCACCACTCCTACCGGTCGCGCCCGTGCGTCCGGTGGATCGCGTGCGGCGCGCGCCGCGCGGTCAGGGCAGCCGGACGACGACCTGTGCCGTCGACGGGCCGCCGCACTGCTCGCTGCCGCCGTGCCGGACCCACGTGAAGCGGACGTCCCGCTCGACGAGCACCCGGTCGTCCGCACCGAGGACCGCCACGCGACCGAGGTCGTCGGTCCCCGTCGTCGTCGGGACCGACCAGACGTCGCCGTCCGGCGTTGCCGTGGGGAAGACGAGTGAGCGGGCGGTGTCGTCCGTCGGACCGAGCGCGTCCGCGGACGGGACGCCGACCGGTGGTCCGCCGGGTGTGGCGTCCCCGGGCGCGGTCGGTTGTACCGGTGGCGAGGGTTCGCCGGGCGTGCAGCCCGCGCCCTGGCAGACGACGACGCCCGTGACCCCGGACGCCGGGTCCGCCGATCCCGGGATCTCGACGAGCACGGTGTCGCTGTAGCCGACGGCAGTGCACGCCGTCGGTCCGAGACCGGCGCACCCGGTCGTCACGAGTACCAGCACGGCCGTCGCCGTCGCCGTCGCCGTCGCCGTCGCCCCGAACGTGATCCCCCGACCCATGCGACCATCGTCGTCGATCGCCCGTGACCGGGTGGTCACGATCCGGCGTCGGTCTCAGGCCGCGACGACGGACAGCAGCCGGAGCCGGTCGTGGCTCTCGGTCCCCGGGACTGCGGTGTAGACGAGCAGCACGTGCGCCTGCTCCGGGTCGAGGAGCACCTGGCAGTGCAGCTCGATCCGGCCGACCTCGGGGTGGTCGTAGCGCTTGACGGACCCCGGGACGAGGCCGACCTCGTGTCGGTCCCACAGCGCCCGGAACTCGTCGGAACGCTGCAGGAGCTCGTCCGCGAGCTGCGCCGCCCGGGACCCGGCTCCACGCCGCGTCGCGACCTCACGCAGCGACGAGACGTACAGCCGTGCGGTCGTGTCCCGGTCCTCGGGTGGGAACAGGTCCCGCGCACCCGCTTCGGTGAACCAGCGCCAGCCGATCGAGCGCGACGGTCCCTGCCGCTGGCTCGCGTCGCCGAACAGTGCGGCGGCGAGCGGCGTCTGCAGGAGCGTCTCGCCGAGCTCCGTGACGACCTCGGCCGGGGTGTCGACCAGGCGGTCGAAGATGCGCATCATGCCCGGGCCGACGTGGTCTGAGCCGGCGCCGGACTCCGGTGGGCGGTGCCCGGCGAGCCGGAAGACGTGGTCGCGCTCCGCCCGGCTCAGGTGGAGTCCCTGGGCGATCGCAGCGACCATCTGCTCGGACGGCTGCGGACCCGTACCGCGCTCGAGCCGCGCGTAGTAGTCCGCGGACATGTGGCAGAGCGCCGCGACCTCCTCGCGGCGCAGTCCCGCGGTCCGTCGCCGCTGCCCGGGTGGGAGGCCGACGTCGGACGGTTGCAGGGCCTCCCGGCGTGCACGGAGGTAGGCGCCGAGCTCCGGTCGATCGATCACGGGTCCATACTCGCCGGTGCACGTCCTCCGCAGCCACGGTCCGTCAGGTCCTGGTTGCGGACCGCCGGCCGTCGCAGGCTGGCACCAGCCCGACCACGGGCGACGACGACGAGGAGACCACCGTGCCGCGACGACCCATCGACATCACCCTGCCGCGACTGGACGGTACCCGCGCCGTCGTCACCGGCGCCAGCGACGGCATCGGTCTGGGCATCGCGACGGCGCTCGCGGGTGCCGGCGCCGCGGTCGTGCTGCCGGTGCGCAACCCGGCGAAGGGCGAGGCTGCGCGTACCCGGGTGCTGCGCGAACACCCGGACGCCGTCGTGGAGCTCGTTACGATGGACCTGTCGTCCATCGCGTCGGTGGACGCGTTCGCGGAGTCGATGGTCGCGGAGGGCACGCCGGTCGACCTGCTCGTGGGCAACGCCGGCGTGATGACCCCGCCGGAGCGACGGACGACGGCCGACGGCTTCGAGCTGCAGCTCGGCACGAACCACCTCGGCCACGTCGCACTCGTCCGCGGCCTCCTCCCGCTGCTCCGTGCGGCGCGCGGGCACGTCACCTCGCAGATCAGCATCGTCGCGCGCAGCGGGTCCGTGCACTGGGAGGACCCGAACTGGGAGCGCAGCTACGACGGGATGCGCGCCTACCGACAGTCGAAGATCGCGTTCGGCCTGTTCGGGCTCGAGCTCGGCCGGCGCAGCGCCGAGCAGGGCTGGGGCATCACGAGCAACCTCGCGCACCCGGGTGTCGCCCCGACGAGCCTGCTCGCAGCGCGGCCGGAGCTCGGGCGGAGCGGGGACACGCCCCAGGTCCGGGTGATCCGGTGGCTGTCCGCCCGCGGGCTGCTCGTCGGGACGCCGCGGACCGCCGGGCTGCCGGCGCTCGTGGCGGCCACCGCCCCGGACGTGCGGGACGGCGGGTTCGTGGGACCGACCGGGCCCGGCGGCGTCGGCGGCGCTCCCGGGCGGACACCGCTGTGGAAGCCGCTGTGCAGCGCCGAGGACGCCCGCCGCGTGTGGGAGCTGTCCGAGGAGCTGCTCGGCACCACCCTCGGGTGACCTGCGGCCGCCGGGCTGTCAGGATGACGACATGAGCGTCATGGTCTCGGTCCTCGATGCACAGCGGACCCGCACGAGCGAGAAGTACACCACCTACCCGCCCGAGGTCCTGCCGATGTTCGTGGCCGAGATGGACTCGGTGCCCGCCGAGCCCGTGCGTGAGGCCCTCGAGCGAGCGATCCGGAACGGAGACACCGGGTACGTCGGGCACACCCGGGCGCTCCCCGAGGTCTTCGCCGACTTCGCCGGCCGCCGCTGGGGATGGGACGTCGACCCCGACCTGGTCCGGACGACCACGGACGTGTCCGTCGCTGTGGTCGAGGTGCTCCGCCGGATCATCGACCCCGGCGACCAGGTCGTCCTCATGCCGCCGGTCTACCCGCCGTTCTGGGAGTACGTCCGCGAGGCCGGCGGGTCCGCCACCGAGGTCCCACTGCTCGCCCCGGACGGCGAGCCCGACCCGTTCGACACGACGGCGGGGTGGCGGATGGACCTCGCCGGGATCGAGCGCGCCCTCGCCGACGGCGCCCGGACCGTGCTGCTCTGCAACCCGCACAACCCCCTCGGCCTCGTGCACGCGCGCGAGGACCTCGTGGCACTCGCCCGGCTCACCGCCGAGTGGGACGCGGTCGTCGTCTCAGACGAGATCCACGCGCCACTCGTGCACGCCGACGCGGTGTTCACCCCGTTCCTCACCTGCGGACCCGAGGCCGTCGAGCACGGTGTCGCCCTGACGAGCGCGAGCAAGGCGTGGAACCTCGCGGGGACGAAGTGCGCGCTCATGGTCGGCGCGTCGGAACGGGCGCGCGGCTGGTTCGACGGCCTGCCCGTCGAGGTGGTCGAGCGCACGGGGATCCTCGGCTACACCGCGAGCGTCGCCGCCTTCCGCGACGGAGAGCCCTGGCTCGCGTCGCTGCTCGCGGAGCTGACCGGGAACCGACGCATCCTCGCCGAGGAGCTCGGCACGGCCGTGCCCGGCGCGGGGTACCGGCAGCCGCAGGCGTCCTACCTGGCCTGGCTCGACCTGCGAGCACTGCCGTGGGGTGACGACCCCGCCGTGCACCTGGTCGACGCGGCGAAGGTCGCGCTGACGAACGGGCGCGACTTCGGCCGACCGGGCATCGGCCACGCCCGGCTCAACTTCGGGTGCTCCGAGGCGACCCTGCGCGAGGGCCTGGCCCGCCTGGCGTCAGCCCGCTGACCTCGCGCCCGCCCGCGGGTCACTCGAAGCGCTGCCACTCCGGCTTGTTGGCGTACGTGTAGCGGTAGTAGTCGGCCAGGCGCAGCCCGGCGGCCGCCTCCTCGTCCACCACGACGGTCGCGTGCTCGTGCAGCTGCAGCGCCGACCCGGGCACGAAGGACGACAGCGGCCCCTCGACCGCGGCAGCCACCGCGTCGGCCTTCGCGGAGCCCTGCGCGACGAGGACGAGCTCGCGCGCCTCGAGGATCGTGCCCAGCCCCTGCGTCATGCAGTGCGTGGGGACGTCGTCGAGCGAGTCGAAGAACCGGGCGTTGGCCTCGCGAGTGGAGGGCGCAAGGGTCTTGATGCGGGTCCGGGACGCGAAGGACGACGTCGGCTCGTTGAAGCCGATGTGCCCGTTCGCGCCGATGCCGAGGATCTGCACGTCGACCCCGCCGGCAGCACGGATGGCGGCGTCGTACTCCTTGGCCGCGAACGCCAGGTCTCCGGCCCGGCCGTCGGGCACGCGGACGCGCGAGGGGTCGAACCCGAGCGGCTCGACCACGTCGCGCGCGATCACCGAGGCGTACGACTCCGGGTGCTCCAGCGGGATGCCGACGTACTCGTCGAGGGCGAACCCGCGGGCGGCGGCGAAGGACACCTCGCCCGCCTCGACCCGGCGGCGCAGGTCGGCGTAGATGCCCTGCGGACTCGACCCGGTGGCGAGGCCGACGACGGCGGACGGCTTCTCGGCGACGACCGAGGCGATCTTGGCGGCGGCGACGCGTCCGACCTCGGCCGGCGTCGGCAGGATGATGATCTCCACGCTGTCACCCTACTGGTCATGACCAGTCGACGACAGAGGGAGGGCAGCACGGCATCGGTAGCGTGGGGGCATGCCCACCCCTGACTTCGTCCTGTCATTGCGCGAGAAGGTCGGGAACGACCCGCTCTGGATGACGGGCATCACCGCCGTGGTCACGCGCGGCGAGGGCCCGGCCCGCGAGCTGCTCGTCGTCCGTCGAGCCGACAACGGAGCGCTCACCCCGGTGACGGGGATCGTCGACCCCGGCGAGGAGCCCGCGGTTGCCGCCGAGCGCGAGGTCCTCGAGGAGGCCGACGTCGTCGCGGTCGCCGAGCGCCTGACGTGGGTGCACGTCCTGCCCGAGATGACCTACCCGAACGGCGACCGTGCGCAGTACCTCGACCTGGTCTTCGCATGCCGGTACGTGTCCGGTACGCCGGCGCCCGCCGACGGCGAGAACACCGAGGCTTTCTGGGCCCGGCTCGACGCGCTCCCGGCGATGTCCGCCGACATGCTGGCACGGGTCGAGGCAGGCCTGACCGACGAGCCGGCCGCGCGCTTCGAGCGCTGACCCGCACCGGTCTGGAGGCGCGGGGCGGGCCCGCCCCGCGCCTCCCGTCCGGAACCGGGTCGCCTTCACCCCCGCGGAAGCGACAGTCCACCGCGACCGGTTCGCGGCAGGGTGTCGCCTTCGCGGAACGCTCCGCGACGGTGGCGCCTGGGCGCGGGGCGCTACGCGAGCGGGGCGACCGCGACCGGCGCACCGAGCAGCCGCAGGGCCACGGCGTCGCCGGCCGCGCGACGGTCGCCGACCTCGTGCTGCACGGTCACGACGGTGTCGTCGTCGAGCCGGACCGTGGTGCGACGGATCGAGCCCAGGAAGCTCGACGCGACGACCGTGCCGGTGACACCCTCGGCGGCGAAGGCGACGTCCTCGGGGCGGACGTACGCGGTCACGGGACCGTCCTCGGCTTCCGCAGCGAGCGCCGGGACCCGGAATCCGTAGACGAAGACGTCGCCACCGCGCAGGTCACCCCGCAGGCGGTTCGACTGCCCGACGAAGTCCGCCGTGAAGGCCGAGACAGGGTGGCGGTAGAGCTCCTCGGGCGTGCCGACCTGCTCGATGCCGCCGGCGTGCATCACCGCGATGCGGTCCGAGACGGCGAGGGCCTCCTCCTGGTCGTGGGTGACGAACACGGTCGTGATGCCGAGGTCGCTCTGGATGCGGCGGATCTCGTCGCGCAGGGACACCCGCACCTTGGCGTCGAGCGCGGAGAGCGGCTCGTCGAGCAGGAGCACGCGCGGGCGGGTGACCAGGGCACGGGCGAGGGCGACGCGCTGCTGCTGTCCGCCGGAGAGCTGGTGCGGGTACCGGTCGGCGAAGTCGGCGAGGTGCACCATGTCGAGCGCCTCGATGACCCGTTCCCGGCGTGCTGCGGCTGCGACCCGGCGCATCTCGAGCCCGAACGACACGTTCTGCCGCACCGTCATGTGCGGGAAGAGCGAGTACTGCTGGAACACCATGCCGATGTCGCGCCGCTCGACCGGCACGGCAGCGACGTCGGCCCCGTCGATGCGGATCGCGCCGGCGTCGATCGCCTCGAGGCCGGCGAGCGCCCGGAGCGCGGTGGTCTTGCCGCAGCCGGACGGCCCGAGCAGCGAGACGAACTCACCGGGCTCGATGCGGAGCGACAGCCCGGCGAGCGCACGGTGGGAGCCGTAGTGCTTCTCGACGGCCTCGAGCTCGACGGTCGCGCCCTCGGTGGACAGCGACGCCGGGGCGGCGGGAGCGGTGACGGTCATGCGGACTCCTTCGGGGTGCGCCGGCGGCCCGCGCCGACCCGGCCGATGACGACGAGCAGCACGAAGCCGAACAGCAGTGCGGCGAGCGAGAAGACCGCGGCGACGTACGGGTCGGTCTGCTGCACGAGCACGAGCGCGGTCTGGAACGTGGTGCGGGACAGGAACGAGGCGAGGGTGTACTCGCCGAGGACGACCGTGATGGTCAGGAAGCACGCGGCCGTGATGCCGCGACGGAGGTTCGGCAGCAGGATCCGCCACGTGACGGTCCACCACGAGGCACCGAGCGATCGGGCGGCCTCGGACAGCACGCTGACGTCGACCGCGGTGAGCGCGGTGGCGATCGGACGGAACGCGAAGGGCAGCGACACGATGCCGATCGCGAACGCGAGGGTCCAGGCGCCCGAGCCGAACACCTGGGCGACGACCTGGTACACGGGGATGAAGCCGACGACGAGCACCACGACGGGCACGGTGATCGGCACCAGGCAGACGAACTCGAGCACGCGACGCAGGCGCGGGTAGCGGAGTGCGGTGACGATCTGGGCGGGGAGCAGCACGAACAGCACGATCGCGACGGTGATCGCGGCGATGAGCAGGGACGCCACGAGACCGTCGAAGACCGGCTGGTACGTGGCGGTGTTCGCGGGGTCGACGATCGCCGCGTAGTGGGCGAGGGTGAGTCCGCCGTCGGTGCCCTGCCGGAAGGTGAACTGTGCCAGGGCGACCAGCGGCACGGCGAAGACGAGTCCGACCAGGGCGAGCACGACGACGGCGGTGACCCGAGCCGGGGCGACGCCGAAGCGGCCGACGCGGGTGGTGCCTCCAGGCCGGCGCGGGGCTGCCACGGGTCGGACCGACGAGACGGCGGTCACCGCTGCCACCGCGCAGCGCGACGCTGGAGCAGCGAGTAGGCGCCCATCACGACCGCCATGACCACGACCATGCCGAGGGCGAGTACGCCCGCGACGTTCTGCAGGCCGATGATCGTCTCGCTGGTGAGCTGCGTGCGGATCGTCAGCGGGACGATCCCGCCCTGCGAGATGAGCGCCGCAGCGGTCGCGAACGACGAGAACGCGTTCGCGAAGAGCAGGAGCAGCGACCCCCAGAACGCCGGCGCGAGCACGGGCAGGGCGATGCGCCGCCAGTAGGTCGCGCGCGAGGCACCGAGGGTCGCGGCGGCCTCGCCCCACTGGGAGCGGACCCCCTCGAGCGCGGGCATGAAGGTGAGGACCATGAGCGGCACCTGGAAGTAGACGTAGGGGATGACGAGGCCGGGCACCGTGTAGAGGAAGGCACCGTCGGCGTTGAGGTCGAGCCCGAAGGCCGACACCAGCCAGGTCGTGACGAGTCCCTGCGCGCCGATCGTGGCGATGAACGCGAAGGCGAGCATCACGCCACCGAACTGGGCGAGCACGCTGGCTGCCGAGTCGATCATCGAGCGGACGAGGCCGTCCGGGCGCAGCGCGGAGAGCGCCCAGCAGACGAGGGCTCCGATCACCGCGCCGATCACGGCCGACACCGCGGACAGGCCGAACGAGCCGCCGAAGGCACGGAGGACGGACGGGTCGCGGAACGCCGCGAGGTTCGCGAGGGTGAACGCTCCGTCGCCGGTGGTGAAGCCGCTGCCGACCGCGATCAGGGCGGGGACGGCCAGGAACAGCAGGACGTAGGCGGCGAACGGGGTGAGGCCGAGCCAGGCGACGCCGGGGCGGCGGCGGGACGGTGCCCGCCGCCGCTGCGGTGTCGGTGCTGGCGAGGGAGCGGCATCGGCCACCGAGCCGACGGCAGCGCTCCCCGCTGGAGCGACGCCGGTGGCGCTGCCCCCTGCGGGAGCGATGCCGGTGGCGGCCGGGACGGGAGGGTGTCCCGCCTGTCCCGACTGCCCTGCCGGTCCCGGTTGTCCCGGCACGAAGGCATTGCCGCTGCTCGGGGCCGATGCGGTGGTCATGCTGCTCAGGACCCCATCGTGGCGGACCACTTCGCGGCGAGGACCTTCGCCGCGTCGGTGACCTGCGCGTCGGTGAGCTCGACGTAGTCCTTCGGCATGCCGCCGGCGGCCTCGAGCGCGTCCTTGTCGACCGTGCCCGACTGCTCCATCGCCGCGAGGGTCGACGGGAACGCACCGGCCTGCAGGTACAGGTTCTGGGCGTCCGGGCTGGCGATGTACTCCTGCCACAGGCGTGCCGCCGCCGGGTGCGGTGCGTCCTTGTTGATCGCCTGCGAGTAGTACGAGCCGAGCGCCTGGCCCTCGGGGACGACCGTCTTCCAGTTCTTGTTGCCGCTCGAACCGGCTGCCGGGCCCCACGCGAGGTTGTTGTACGACCACTGGATGACGACCGGTGTCTCACCCGAGGCGACCGTCGCCTGCGTGGGCAGCACGTTCTGGAAGTTACCGGCCTGCTTCAGCTTCCCGAAGTAGTCGACGCCCTTCGTGATGTCGTCCGCCGAGCCGCCGTTCTCGAGCGCGGCGAGGTACACCGCCGACGCGGCCTGGTTCGCCTGCGTCGGGTCGCCCGCGATCGAGACCTTGCCGTTGTACTCGCTGTCGAGCAGGTCGTTCAGGTCCTTCGGGGCGTCCTGGATCTTCGACGAGTCGTACCCGATCGACATCAGGCCCGTGTAGTCACGCGTCCACTTGCCGTCCGCGTCCTTGAGCGTGTCGGGGATGTCCGACCAGTTCGCCACCTTGTAGTCGGTGAGCAGGTCGAGGTTCTGCTGCATCACGGCGTTGCCGAGGTCGAGCACGTCGGGGGCGGTCGACTGGCCCTTCTGCGACTTCACGGCGGCGACCTCGTCGGCGCTCGAGCCGTTCGGGTTCGCCGAGTTGACCTTGATGTCGTACTTCTTCTCGAAGCCGTCGATGATCTTGCCGTAGTTCGCCCAGGTCGGCGGGAGGGCGATGACGTTGAGCTGACCCTCGGCCTTCGCGGCCTTCACGAGGGCGTCCATGCCGCCGGCCGACTCGGCGCTGGTGGCGGTCTTCCAGTCGGAGTCGCCTCCGCCGGAGCCGGAGCTCGTGCTCGCCGAGCTCGTGGCCGAGCAACCGGCCAGGGTGACGACTGCTGCTGCGGCCAGGGCGATGCCGGCCAGGGTGCGGGTGTGCTGCACGGGGTGTGCCTTCCGGGTGCTGTGGGGGTTCGGGTGTCCGGGGGTCCGGGTTCGGCACGATGCTGGACGGGTCCGGTTTCGGGGTCGTGCTGCGGCGGTGAACGGTGGCGGAACAGCGGGTGCGGCTGTACGGTTTCGCTGCCGGGGACGGTTCCCGGCGAGTCTCGACGGCCGGGAGGCACGGGTGCGGTTCACGACGACGGTCCTGCAGGCGAGGAAGACGGCCACCGGGCTGCCCGTCCCCGACGACGTCATCGAGGCGCTCGGCTCCGGGAAGCGCCCGGCCGTGGTCGTCACGATCGACGGCGGCTACACCTACCGGTCCACGGTCGGGGTGATGGGCGGGCAGTTCCTGGTGCCGCTCTCCGCGGAGCACCGGACCGCCGCGGGCATCGCCGCCGGGGACACCGTCGAGGTGACGCTCGAGGTCGACACCCTGCCGCGGACGGTCGAGCTGCCGACGGACCTGGCATCGGCGTTCGACGAGGCCGGGGTCCGGGCGGCCTACGAGACCCTGTCGGCGTCACGGCAGCGGGCGCTCGTCGACCCGGTGCTCGCGGCGAAGGCCCCGGAGACGCGGCAGCGGCGGGTCGACAAGGCCGTGGAGGCGTTGCGCGGGTAGGCGGGGTGGCTGTTCCGCGGGTCGGCGGGGTGGCTGTTCCGCGGTTAGGCGGGGTGGGACTCGCCCGGCGCTGGCGCTGGCTGGCGCTCCTGGGGCCAGGTGGAATCGGGCGTACCCGGTCGTTCCGGGCGTACCTGGTCCTTCTGTTCGACCAGGCATGCCCGGTTCGACCAGGTATCGCAGCTGTTCTGGGAAGGAACGGGCGACATGGTCAGGCGCCGAGCTCGACCAGGACGCGCGGGATCTCGGCGAGGAGCTCGCTGGCCAGGTAGCCGAGCGGTCCGACCTGCACCGCGAGCCGATCCCCCGCGGCAGCGTGCACGTAGGACGCCCAGGCGACGGCCTGTGCTGGTTCGGCTCCACGGGCGAGCAGTCCGACGACCACGCCGGAGAGCACGTCTCCGCTGCCGCTCGTCCCGAGTCCGCCGGAGCCGGTGCCCTTCACCCAGGCACGACCGTCAGGGGCAGCGATGACGTCGGACAGTGCGACCACGGCGCCGTACCGCTCGGCGATCTCCCGGGCGTCGGCGACGTCGTCGTCCCCGCAGTCCCGACCGAGCAGCCGTTCTGCCTCACCGCTGTTCGGCGTGAGCACGAGCCGCCCTCGCAGGGGTCGGAGCCGGTCCTCGACGTCGGCGGCCACACCGAGCGCGAAGGCGTCGAGCACGACGAGGGTGTCCGGGCCGACGGCGTCCGCAATGCCTGCGACCAGGTCCCGCGCACCGTCCGGCTCGTCCAACCCGGGACCGACCAGCACCGCGTCGGCAGCGCCGGCCGAGTCACGGACGGCGTCGATCGCGCCGACGGCGACGTGTCCGGCTTCGTCCTCGTCGAGCGGGACGACGCCCGACTCGGGAACGGCGACCGCGACGTGGTTCGCCACGCTCGACCCGACCGCCAGCGAGAGTCGTCCGGCTCCCACACGCAGTGCGGCGAGCGCCGACAGCATCGCGGCACCGGGGGTGTGCGCCGCGCCGCCGACGACGAGGACCTGCCCGCGGCCGTACTTGCCGGCGCCGGGGTCGGGGAGCGCCCACTCGCGCAGGACGTTGGGCGTGATGTGCTGCGGCGCTGCCGGTTCCTCAGTCGACACGGGCGTCGTCCTTCCGGCCGCTGTGCTCGGTGACCTCGTCGTCGTCGAGGTGCCCCACGGCGGAGAACTCCTCGAGGGTCCACGGGGAGCCCGCTCCGTCGCGGTGCAGTCGTGTCAGCGAGGCGTTCGCGACCGTGTGGTCCTCGGCGAAGGCCATCAGCGCGTGCTCGTCGAGGTCGAGGCAGACGGCCACGGTGAGCATCACGACCGCGTCGTGCGCGGCGACGAGCAGCCGTTCGGTGCCCTCGAGCCGGTCGACGTCCGTCAGCACGGTGCGGAGGCGGAGCATCACGTCCGCCCAGGACTCCCCGCCGGCAGGGCGGTGGTAGTACTTGCCGAGCCACTGTCGTCGGCGTTCCTCGTCCGGGTACCGGTTCCGCACACCGTGACGGGTGAGCAGGTCGAGGACGCCGAGCTCACGGTCGCGCAGCCGCTCGTCGACGCGCTTCGGCGGCTCGGTCAGTCCGCCGGCGTCGAGCGCGATGCCGATCGTCTGCTGCGCCCGGCGGTACGGCGAGACCCACAGCGCCACCGGGACGTCGTCGACGCCGCGATCGGCGAGCTCCTGCCCGAGCGCTCGGGACTGCTCCTCGCCCAGCGGGCTCAGCGGGACGTCGGCGTCGCGGTGGTCGACCTCGATGACGTCGGCTCCAGCGGCCTCGGCTCGGGCGGCGGCGACGTTCGCGGTCGACTCCCCGTGGCGGACGAGCCAGATCTCGGTGACAGCCATGGGCGCGAGGCTAACCGCGATTCCCTGGGCCACCTCCCGGTCAGGGACCGCCACACCAGCGCCCGCCGGATCAGGCTGCCCCTGGTCGTGCGCTCCTCACGGGTCGGACCGGGCAGGGCAGTCCCGCTGCCCGGAAGCGTCGGACCAGCGCCTCGGGATCGAACAGGTCGCGCCACTCGAGCCGGATGATCGTCCGCACGCCGGGCACGGTCAACAGCTGCTCGTGCCGCCGCTTCTCGTCGAGGAACACCTCGGTGGGGCTCCGACCTGCGAGGTACCGCTCCTGGGTGTACTTCGCTCGCCCGTCGATCTCGACGACGACGCCCTGCTCCGGGAACCAGAAGTCGACCGCGAACCGGCGCCCACCGACCACGAACTCCTGCTGCAGGACCGGTTCCGGCAGCCCGAGTTCGAGGAACACGACGCGAGCGAGGGACTCTGCGGTCGATCCGGCGCGGCCGTCCGCGAGGCCGAGCACGTGCTCCGCTCGGCAGCGCCCGCGTGCTCGGGGATCGACCGCCGCAGCGAGCTGCGCTGCTCCGACGCCGGCTCGGAGCGCCCCGTCCGCCACCACCACCGCGGTGCGCAGGTCGTCCCGCATCGCGATGTCGACGACGGTGCGCGCCACGGTCGTCACCCGGATCCCCTGAGCCGTCAGTCGTTCGTCGGCACGAACGGAGCGCGTGTGCAGGACGAGGTCGCGCGTCCGTCCGCGGTACATCGTCTCGGGCACGGTCGCGTGCACCGGGACCTCCCACCCACCGAGCGCCGGGAGCCCGAGCACCGCTGCCGCTGACGCGTGCGACGCCACCGCCGCGGTGCCGATCCGTCCGAGTCGGGCGTACACACGCGTCACGTAGCGCTGCCTCGGACCCGCCGAGTCCCAGCGGGCCCCCTCGACGAAGGCGTTCGGGCCGACCCGGACCAGCCGGTCAGCACCGCTCGATCGCGCTCGGCGGCGCAAGGTCGTCGGGTCGCACGAGACCTCGCGAGCCGGGCCCGCACGGAGGATGGGGAGTGGTTGTTCCATGCCGCCGATCGTGCCCGGTCTCCACGCGTCGACGGAGGCCGATGGCGGCGACTGTGGACGAGCCTCCAGGCCGGGTGCCCTGTGCAGGACGCTCGGTCTTTCCCAGAGCGAGTGCGATGCCAAGTGTTTCCGGGCGTACCTGGTCGGAAGAAAAGACCAGGCATGCCCGAATCGACCAGGTACGCCCGATTCTGCCGGGCACGCCGCAGCGCCGCAGCAGCACCGCACCGCACCGCCCCACCCCGCACGCGACGCGGCGCCGGGGGAACGCACCCGTGCTCCCCCGGCGCCGCAGCACCACCGCCGGCCCCGCTGCCTCGGGGCCGACGCAGCCTCAGGCCCGCCGCACCCGCAGCGTGACGATCTCGAACGGGCGCAGCGTGAGCACGACAGGCTCGCCCGCGAGCCACGAACCCGAGCCCGACCCGAGCGGCCGCTCGAGCAGGTCGACCGCCTCGACCGCGTCCACGTCGAACCCGAACGACACCCCGACGTCCGTCGCCCGACCGCCCGACGCCTCGTACAGCCGCACGACGACGTCCCCGGAGCGGTCCTCGGCGAGCTTCACGGCCTCGACGAGCACCTGGGGCGAGGACACGGTGACGAGCGGTTCGACCGTGGCTGAGCCCGGCACCGACCGCACCGGCAGGTTGAGCCGGTACCCGGAGTCCGCCGCGTCGAGCACCGAGGCTCCCGTCCGCAGGACCGTGCGGAACACGTGGTGCCCCTGGTCGGCGTGCGGGTCCGGGAACGTCGGCGCGCGCAGCAGCGACTCCCGTACCAGGGTCGTCGTCCCGCCATCGTGCCGGGTCGACCGGGTGATGTCGTGTCCGTAGGTCGAGTCGTTCGCGACCGCGACGCCGAACCCGGGCTCCGCGACGTGCACCCAGCGGTGCGCGGAGGTCTCGAAGCGGGCCATGTCCCACGAGGTGTTCTGGTGCGTGGGCCGGTCGATGTGCCCGAACTGGATCTCGCTCGACGCGACGGACGCCCGGACGTCGAGCGGGAACGCGAGCTTAAGGAGCTTCTGCTTCTCGTGCCACTCGACCTCGGTCTCGACGTGCAGCTCGGGCTGTCCCGCGACGGCCGTGTACCGGGTGGTCACCGACGACGAGCCGAACGGCCGCGTCACGACGAGGGCATCGCCGTCCACGTCGACCGACGCCGCGGACAACACGGTGCCGCTCCGCTGGTACGCGCGGTCGATGTCCCACGCCTCCCACTGGTTCGGGGTGTCCCGGAACACCGTGTACTGCGCCGCAGCAGCACCGGGTGCGATCGCGTCGCGTCCGGTCGCGTGGTCGACGAACGACACGACGTGGCCCTCGGCGTCGACGGTCGCGGTCACGACCCCGGTGTCGAAGACGAAGCGGTCACCGCTCCGGACGGGAGGCACCGCCTCCGCCGCCGACACCGCGGAACCACCCAGGGCGGTCACCCCGCCCGCCGTCACGGGCGAGGCGTTGAAGCGCACGACGGTCCCGACCTCGGCGCTGCCGCCGGTCCCGACCGAACCCGGGTCCCGGGGCGCGTCGAGCGCGGCTCCGCCGTCCCCGGCGAAGGCGGTCGCGGACGCCCCGACGCCGGCGAGCGCCGGCGCCCCACCGCTCGCGAGCGCGGTCGTCGAGGCACCGATCAGGCCCTCGAGCACCTGGGCGACGCGGGCGTACTCGGCCTCGGCGTTCTCGTAGACCCAGGCGATCGACGACCCCGGCAGGATGTCGTGGAACTGCTGCAGGAGCACGGTGTGCCAGACGGACTCGAGTTCGTCGTACGGGTACTCGGTGCCGAGTCGCACGGCAGCGGTCGCCGCCCAGAGCTCGGCCTCGCGGAGCAGGTGCTCGGAGCGCCGGTTGCCCTGCTTCGTGCGGATCTGCGACGTGTACGTGCCGCGGTGGAACTCGAGGTACATCTCCCCCGACCAGACCGCGGGTTCCGGCAGGACGCGTTCGAGCTCCTCGAAGACGTCGGCCGGGGTGCCGAGGTCGACCCGGGGTGAGCCGTCGAGGTCGTGCTGGCGTCGGGCGGCGGCGACCATCTCTCGGGTGGGTCCACCGCCGCCGTCGCCGAAGCCGTACAGGAGCATCGAGGTGTTCGCGACGCCGCGCTCCTTGTTGCCCCGCTCGCCGCGGTGCAGGTCGGCCGCGGAGACGTCCGAGTTGTACGTGTCGGCCGGGGGCAGGTGCGTCAGGACGCGGGAGCCGTCGATGCCCTCCCAGTGGAAGGACGTGTGCGGGATGACGTTCGTCTCGTTCCACGAGGGCTTCTGCGTGACGAACCACTTCGACCCGGCGGCGCGGACGATCTGCGGCAGTGCCCCGGTGTACCCGAACGAGTCGGGCAGCCAGGCCTCGGGGGTGTCGATGCCGAACTCCTCGAGGAAGAGCCGCTTGCCGGCGACGAACTGCCGAGCGAGCGCCTCGCCCCCGGGCAGGTTCGTGTCCGACTCGACCCACATGCCGCCCACCGGGATCCACCGGCCCTCGGCGACGCGCTGCTTGATCCGGGCCCAGATCGACGGGTAGCCGTCCCGGATCCACGCGTACTGCTGCGCCGACGAGCACGCGAACGTGAAGTCGGGGTCCTGGTCCATCAGGTCGAGCACGTTCGAGAACGTGCGGGCGCACTTCCGGATCGTCTCGCGGACCGGCCAGAGCCAGGCGGAGTCGATGTGGGCGTGACCGACCGCGACGGCGCGGTGCGCGGCCGCGCTGGCGGGGACGGCGAGCGCCGGGGCGAGCACGGCCCGGGCATCGGCGGCGGTCCCGGCGACGTCGTCGGGGTCGAGGGCGTCTGCGGCCCGTTCGAGCACGCGGAGCAGGTCGGCGCCGCGGGTGCCGTCGGTGGGCAGCTCGGCCATGAGTCCGCGGAGCACCCAGACGTCCTGCTGGAGCTCCCACACGGTGTCGTCCCGCTCGACGAGCTCGAGCGCGCGCAGGCGGTAGATCGGCTCGGTCCCGGCGGTCGTCCTCGACCCGAGCGGGGTCGCGCCCTGGAAGTCGTCGCCGCCGATGTCCGGGTTGGCCGCGGCCTCGACGTACAGCTCGAACGAGCCGCCGGGGCCGACCTCGACAGGCACGGTGTCGTTCCGCGGCTCGATGCCCTTGATCGTCGAGCCGTCGGTGCGCCAGGCGAGTCCCTCGGCCTGGAACCCGGGCTGCCGCTTCGAGAACCCGAGGTCGACTCGGAGCTCGACGGTGGTGCCCGGGGCGACGCCGAAGTCCTCCGGCACGGTGCCGCGCACGCGGAACCAGGTGGTCCCCCAGGGCCGCCCGCCCCATGCGTCGCCCACGGTGAACGGCGTGTACTCGGCGGCGACGGCGTCGGCGAACGGCACCGGTTCGTCCGGCACCTGCCAGGCGTCGACGGTGACCGGGACCGAGCGACGGTGCACGGCGGGGTCGATGCGGTCCCGGACGAGACGGGCGATCCGGGCTTCGACGAGGGGTTCGTCGTGGTGCATGGAGTGGTTCCTTTCCAGCAGGGACGGTCGGGCGCGGGGCCCGGAGCGTGCGGGGCGCGTCAGCCCTTGATACCGCCGGCGAGGGCGTTGCCCCCACCGAGACCGCGGGACACGAGCACGTACAGGGCGATGACCGGCACGGAGTACACGATCGAGAACGCGGCGAGCTGCCCGTAGGCGACGGCCCCGTTCTGCCCGAAGAAGTTGAAGATGCTCACCGCGGCGGGCACCTTGTCGGGCGAGAGCAGCAGGACGAAGGGGACGAAGAAGTTCCCCCACGCCTGGATGAACACGAAGATGAACACCACGGCGATCCCCGGGCGCATGAGCGGCACGACGATGCGCGTCAGCGTGGTGAACATCGACGCGCCGTCGGTCCAGGCCGCCTCCTCGAGCGAGATCGGCACCGAGTCCATGAAGTTCTTCGCCATCCAGATCGCCATCGGCAGCGACGTGGCGGCGAGGAAGAAGATGCAGCCCCACACGTTGTCGATGAGGTTCAGCGACACGAACAGCGCGTAGACCGGCACCATCATCGCGGTGATGGGCAGGCCGGTACCGAACAGGATGCTGTACAGGAACGGCTTGTTCACGCGCATCTTGTACCGGGACAGCGGGTAGGCGGCGAGCAGGGCGAACACCACGGTGACGACCGCGGTGCCGCCGGAGAGCAGCAGGCTGTTCGCGAGCGGGATGAACGACAGCTCCGGGGTGAGCACCTGCGTGAAGTTGTCGAGCGTGAACTGCGTCGGGATCTTCACGGACAGCGACGCCTGCGTGTCCACCGAGGCGAGCACGAGCCAGAGCAGCGGCACCGCGAAGCACACGGCGATGACGAGCAGCACGACGTTCGACACCCAGCGCATGGTGCGGCCGCGCGGCGAGGTCATGTGCAGGGCACCCGGGGCGGTCACGGAGCGGGTCGCGTTCGACACGGGACGGTCAGCGGTGAGCGCCATGGTCAGTCCACCTCCGGCTTGAGCGCCCGGATGTAGATGATCGAGAACACCGCGCCGACGACCAGCAGGATCGTCGCGATCGCGGTCCCGAAGCCGAGCTGCGAGAACTTGAACGCCTCCTGGTACGCCAGGATCGGCAGGGTCGACGAGTTCGTGCCGGGGCCGCCGCCCGTCATCACGAAGATGAGGGTGAAGACCGACAGCGTCTGCAGCGTCGTGAGCATGAGGTTCGTCGAGATCGACCGGCGGATGACCGGCAGCGTGATGTAGATCAGGCGCTGCCACCCGGTGGCGCCGTCGACCTCGGCGGACTCGGTGATCTCCTCGGGCACCTCGGACACTGCGGCCGAGTACACGAGCATCGAGAACGCCGTGCCGCGCCAGATGTTCGCCAGGATCACCGCGAGCATCGGGTACGTGTAGAGCCAGTTCGCCCCGGTGATGCCGATGGACGTTAGGAACGTGTTGAGGGTGCCGGTGTCGTTGAAGAACGCGTAGGCGGCGAACGAGGCGACGATCTCCGGCAGGACCCAGGCCGCGACGACGAAGGTGCCGACGACGGCGCGGACGACCTTGTTGGCGCTGCGCATGAGGAACGCGAGCCCGAGACCGAGCACGTTCTGCCCGACGACGGCGGACGCGAGCAGGAACACGATCGTGAGCACCACGGACTTCGGGAAGTCCGGGTCCTGGAAGAGCTCGACGTAGTTCGCGAAGCCGACGAACTGCTGGTTCGCCGCGCTCGCACCGGTCAGTGCCGAGTTGGTGAACGACCCGTAGAACGACGAGATGACGGGGCCGAGCAGGAAGACGACGAGGAGGACCACCGCGGGCAGGAGCGGGACGACACGCGTCGCGTTCCGCAGCGGTCGCCGCTTGCGCGGCACGGGAGGATCGGTGCGCTTCGGCGCACCGGGCGCCGACAGCGTCGGCGCGAGGGGGGTGCTGGACACGGGTGGTTGCCTTCCGGGTGCGGAGAGGGTTCCGAAGGTGGGATGGGACGGACTGGAGGCGCGGTGCACGACGTGAGCCGCGCCTCCAGACCGTCAGGTGGTCGCGCCGCTACCCGGCGTCGACGGTGTTGTCCTTGCCGACGACCTGTTCGACGGACTGGTCGTAGACCTTCGCGGCCTCGGCGGGTGTCTGCTGCCCGGTCATGACCGACTCCATCGCGACCTGGATGGCGTTCGAGACCTGCGAGTAGTCACTCGTGGCGGGGCGGAAGTTGGTGTGCTGCACCAGGCCGGAGAAGAACTCGAACGTCGGGTTGGCGCCGGTGTACGCCGGGTCCTCGGCGACGTCCTTGCGGACCGCGATCTGGCTGTTCTCGGTGTCGTACTTCAGCGAGCCGTCCTTGCTCAGGAACGTCGTGATGAAGTCGAACGCGGCCTGCGGGTTCTTCGACTTGGAGCCGACCGCGAGCGTCCACCCGCCGGACATCGAGTTGTAGCCCGGTGCCTGGCCGTTCTGGGTCGGGAAGGCCGCCTGGCCCATCACGTCGTTCCACTCCTTCCACGGAGCGGTGCCGGACTCGAGCCACGTACCGGACTGCCACGAGCCGTCGAGGTCGATGGCGAGCTTGCCCTCGGGGAGCCAGGTCTGCGCGATCGTCGTGCCGACGTTCGTGTCGAGCGCCTGCTGCGGGGTCGGGCCGAGGCCGCCCTGGTAGACCTCCTTGATGAACTTCAGGGAGTCCTCGAACTGCTTCGAGCCGACGACCCACTTCTTGTCCTTGTAGAGGGTGTTGCCGTCGCCGTCCGCGCCGTACAGGAGCATCTCGAAGCCCTGCATGGTCGAGGCCTCACCCTGCGCCTTGCCGGAGTAGATGTTGAACGGGATGACGTTCGGGTCCTTCTCCTTGAGCGTCTTGGCCGCGGCGAGCACGTCGTCCCAGGTCTTCGGCTTCCACGGGACCGGGAGACCGGCCTTCTCGAAGAGGTCCTTGTTGTACCAGAGCGCGCGCGTGTCGGTGCCCATCGAGACGCCGTAGATCTTGCCGTCGTCGCCCTGGCCGGCCTGCTTCGCGTTGTCGTAGAACTGGTCCCACTCGTCCCACTTGTCGACGTACTGGTCGAGCGGCAGCAGGTAGCCGGCCTCGGCGTCGGACTTGATGAGGAAGGTGTCCTCGTACATGACGTCCGGGGCCGTCGCGGGCGCCTTGTTCATGAGCGCGAGCTTCGTGTAGTAGTCGTTGCCCTGCGCCTGGATCGGGACGAGGGTGACGGTCTTGCCCGGGTTCGCCTTCTCGTACTCGGTCTTGACCTCCTTCATCTGGGCGTCGAGCTGCTGGAAGGCGCCGAACTTCTGGTACGCGATCTTGATGGTGTCGCTCGAGGCAGAGGACGAGCTGGAACAACCCGCCAGCCCGACCGCGGCGACTGCCACGGCTGCGAGGCCGGCGATGATTCGGGTGCGGCGTTTCATCGGTGCTCCTTTGCACGGGATGTCCGCGGGCTCCGTCACCCGCGCGCAGGATTAGTACAACGGATGGACTTATTCGTGTCAAGCACTTTTCGTCACGGCTCGGCAACGGTCGCGCTGCGGGGCGCGCGGGCTCGGTGCTGTCGCGCGCGCCGGGTCGGAACGGTGCCCGCGCGGGCTCGGTACTGTCGCGCGCGCCGGGTCGGAACGGGCATAGGGGGTCGGATCGGGCGTACCTGGTCTGACGGAACGACCCGGTACGCCCGGAAGCGCCAGGGATAGCGGGCGTTCTGAGAAGGAACGGGTGCTCGGCGACACGGCACGAGGGAGCAACGCCGCGCGCCGGACGAGATCGGGCGTACCGGGTCGGAACGGGCGTACCTGGTCTGCCGGAACGACCCGGTACGCCCGAAAGCACCAGGCATCGCAGGCGTCATGGGAAGGAACGGGCGCCAGGCATCGCGCGCGCGGGCGCTCCGCGGCCGGGTCAGGCGATGGGGGTGGCGCCGCCGGTCACCGTGATGCCGCCGGACGCGGGCACGTCGACGAGCAGCACGCTCGGACGCCCGACGTGTCGACCCTGCCGGATCACGACGCGGCTCCCGGGCGACACCGCACCGACAGCGCGCAGGTACGCGCCGGTCGAGGCCGCGGCGGAGCCGGTCGCTGGGTCCTCGGTGATGCGGCCGGCCGGGAACAGGTTGCGCGCCTCGAACTCGAGCGGACCCGTTCGGTGCAGGACCGTGACGGTGCCCTCCCACCCGGACTCGCGCTTCAGTGCGGCGAGCGCGGCGGGGTCGAACCGGAACTGGTGGAACAGCTCGGGATCGGCGAGCACGACCACGGGGTGCCAGTTGCCCGCGAAGGACTCGAGCACGGGGAAGCCCTCGGCGACGTCTCCGTCGACGAGCCCGAGCAGTACGGCGAGCCGCTCCCACCGCTCGGGGTCGATCGGACGGGTGGCGGGTTCGACGCTCGTCATCGCGACCTGCACGCTGCCGTCGGGTGCGGTCGTGGCGTCGACGGCGACGTCCCCGGCTGCTGTGGTGAAGACCCGGGCGCCCGTGCCCTCGCGTTCGGCGAGCACGACGGCGGTGGCGACGGTGGCGTGGCCGCAGAAGGGGACCTCGGCGGCCGGCGAGAAGTAGCGCAGACGTGCACCGTCCTCGGTCCGTGCGACCACGAACGCGGTCTCCGGGTACGCCACCTGCTGCGCGACCGCGAGCATCTCGTCGTCGGTCATGTCCTCGGCGTCGAGCACGATGCCCGCGGGGTTGCCACCCCCGGGCTCGGCGGCGAAGGCGGTGTAGCGGAGGACCTCGGAGTGCATCCCCCGACGCTACCGCGGCGAGGCCGACGGCCCGTGACGCCGACGCCGCGCGCGACACGAGGCCCCGCGACGCCGACACCCGCGGTGCACCGCCCCGCGACGCGGACACCCGCGGGGCACCGCCCCGCGACGCGGACGCCCCGCCGTCCCGTGGACGACGGGGCGTCGGCGCGCAGGAACCGCGGGTCAGGCCGGCGAGCCGACCGTCCTGCGGCGACGTGCCACGAGGACACCGGCGCCGGCCGCCAGCAGCAGGAGCGCCGCCGCGATCCCGCCACCCAGCTCGGCACCGGTGAACGCGAGCGCCCCCGTCGCGGGGTCGATCCTCACCCCGGTCCAGCCGAGCACCGTGCCGTCGAACGCGGCGACCACGATGCGGTGCTGCCCGGCCGGCACGTCTGCGGGGACGACGACCGTCACGGTGCCGTCGACGGCGACGACCGGCGTACCGAGCAGCCGCGGCTCGGAGAACAGCCAGACCGCCACGCGCTGCCCGGCGTGCTGCGTCCCGACGGTGATCGTCACCGACGAGCTCGCGCGGATCCCGGACGGTGCGGACACCGAGCCGCGGTCCCCGTCGGTGAGCGCCGAGGCGTCCGGCGCGACCGGCGTCGCTGGAGTGGTCGGGGTGGTCGGAGCGGGAGCGGTCGGGGCGGGCGTGCTGCCGCCCGCCCCGCCGCCCGTGCCCGGGGTCGGAGTCGGGGTCGGGGTGCTCCCGCCGTCACCGTCGCCCGGTGCAGGCGTCCCACCGTCGCCGTCGCCCGGTCCAGGCGTCCCACCGTCGCCGTCGCCCGGCGCAGGCGTCCCACCGTCGCCGTCGCCCGGTCCAGGCGTCCCACCGTCGCCGTCGCCCGGCTCCGTCGTCGCGTCACACGGGTACGTCCCGGTGCGCAGCGAGGACCCGTTCGTGTCGTTGTCGTCGGCATAGAAGGTCGCCCGGGCACCGTCCACGCAGCGCCCCGAGATCGCGAAGCCCTCGTTGGCGAGCGCCCGGTCGGCGTTCGCCGGAGCCTCGTACAGGGTGGCGAGCGTGAACGCCCCGTCCTGCAGGTCGAACAGCGCAGTGCGCCCGGAGCAGGCCTCGTCGCAGACGACCCAGAGCGCGTCGAGCGTCGGGTCGAACTGCACCTCGGCGACGAGCGAGAACGGCGTCGCGATCGTGGCGACGCGCTGGGAGGAGCCGTCGTCCATGAGCGCGTAAGCGTACACGCTCGCGGTGCCCTCGACCCCGACGAGGAAGAGTCCGTCGCCGTGACCCGGGTACGAGGCGGGCGCGTAGGCCGACCCGGTGTGCTGGTCGACGAACTGGTGCGACGTCAGCCACGCGTCCGGCACCCAGGTCACCCCCTCGAGCCCGGCGTTCGCACCCAGGCCCGGGAAGTCCGCGGCGAGGTTCCACTCGTCCGTCGCACGGAGCACCGACTCGGAACCGTCCGTCGTGGCGAAGCGCAGCACCGATGGGCGGCTGACCTTCGACACGTCGTTGTCGCGCTCGGTCGACACGTACACCGCGCCGGGGTCGTCCGCCGTGACGGTGACGCCCTCGGCGTCGGGCGTCCCGGTGCCGTCCGCGTAGCGCAGGTCGACGCCCGCCGCGTTCGTCGGGGCCCACCCGCCCCGCCCGTCCGACGCCAGGTGGTAGAGCAGGCCGTCGCCGTTCTGCACGGCCCAGAGCTGCCCGTCCGCCGACGAGGCGGAGGTCGTCCAGTCGAGGCCGCTCATGTCACCGGTGAAGGTGTCCTCGGCGTCCAGGACGGTCTCGTCCGGTCCACCCGGCCATGCCTCGGCCGTGACCACACCGGCGAACCGGTTGATTGCGCCCTTGGTCGGCTCGGCCGTCTCGGCGAAGTCGCCGGTGCCGTCGGGGTTCCGGCCGTAGGTGGTCGCGGCGTGCGCCGTCCACGAGTACTGGTCAACCAGGGTCCCGCGGGCGTCGTACAGCCGCACGCTGTCGGCCTTCCCGAGCCCGAAGCCGAACCCGGAGCCGGAGCCGGAACCGGAACCCGCGCCCGCCTGCGCCTCGTCCAGCACGGTGAACCCGCCCGACGCGACGGTGGTGCCTGCGGGGATCGTCCACGCGTGGTCGTCCTCGCTGTCCCGCAGCACGTACCCGCCGAGGTCGACCGCCGTCGTCCCGACGTTCGTCAGCTCGACCCAGTCGCCGGGGGTGCCGTCCTGCGACTCGACCTCGTTGATGCGGACCGGCGAGGAGCAGTCGTTCGGCTTCCCCTTGGTCGACGCGGTGGTGTCGACGAGCGTGCCGGAGCCGTCCGGGCAGCTGCCCCAGGTGACGGCCGCGTGCGTGGTCCACGCGTACCGCAGCGCCAGCGCGCCCGATGCGTCGTAGAACCGCACGGCGTCGGCACCGCCGAGCCCGAAGTCGAAGCCCGGGCGGGTGGTGGTCTCCTGGTCGACGACGAGGTACCCGCCGGCGGCGATCGTCGACCCCTGCGGCAGCGTCCACGCGGTGTGCGACGAGTCCGAGTCGAGGAAGCGCCACCCGCTCAGGTCGATCGCGGCGGACGAGGTGTTGACCAGCTCGACCCAGTCGGTGTCGTCGGCGTTCGACTCCACCTCGTTGATCGCGAGGCCGGCGGCGGGGCCGGTGGTGACGCGGGCGCCGACGGTCGGGTCGTCGTCACCGACCGCGGCGACGGCTGGGGTGGCGGTCAGCACGCCGGCGGCGAGGGCGATGCCCGTCGCGAGGCCGGCACCGAGCCGCAGGGCAGGGGTGCGCATGCAGGGTCCTTCTCGGGGAGGTCAGTGGGACCTGCACGACTGTTCAGCATCCCGGCGTCCGGCCGGTGGCGGGCGGGTGAACGACGGGTGTCGTGAGCAGGTGACGGACGGGAGGCGCGGTGCGGGCCGGCACCGCGCCTCCCGTCCGCCGTCGGTGCCGGTCCACGGCCCCACTCGCGACTCCTCCCAGGGGACGCCGACAGGATGGGACCGACCACGCGAGCGCGTTCGGTCGGAGAGGGAACCGTGACGGACGACACCAGCAACACCGCACTGCAGTCGATGATCGAGCGTGCCGGGCGGATCACCGCCGACGAGGCAGAGGCCCTCGACAAGGCATGGAAGGCCGACGAGCAGATCGTCGTGCCGGTGTCGAGCGCGTCGCTCGCGGTCCAGGGCGGCGCGGACGGCCGGATGGTGACGAACGCCGACCTGCTGGCCGCGTGGCAGCACGCACTCGACGCCGCGGGCACGGCCGGCCGCGTCGACGAGATCGAGGCCGCGCAGGAGGCCGGGCGCGCGGTGAAGCACTCCGAGGCACACCTCCGCGACCGCGCCGGGGCCGAGGAGGCCGTCCGGTCGGCGGTGCTGGCGACCGGTGTGCGCGACCTGCTGGCGGACGACGAGTACGACACCCTGACGGCGGTGTGGCGGAAGGTCCTCGGCGCCGTCTGACCGATGGTGCTGCCGGACGGGCGGCGCGGGGTGGACCGACGTCGGTGCTCAGCGCCGGATGAGCAACGCGCTCGCGCGCGGTGACAGCGCCGCGTCGAGCACCAGGCAGGCGGCGCCGACCGCCGCGACGTCCGCACCCCGTCCGCTGTCCACGACCGCGACGGGGTGCTTGGGCACGAGCAGCGGCGAGCCCGTGATCGCCTGGCGCGCGGCGGGCAGCGCGACGGGTGCGATCCGCGACCAGAAGGGCCCGCCGAAGACCACGCGGTCGATGTCGAGCAGGTTGACGATGACCACCACGGCCCGACCCATCGCGGTACCGGCGTCGGCGGCGAGCCCCGACGCGACCTCGTCACCGGACGCGATCGCGTCGCCGAGGGCGTCCCAGGCCTGCTGCACGGCGGTGACGTCGTCCGTCGGTGCGCCGCCGGTCAGACGGAGCCCGCGGGCCCGCGCCACCTCGACCAGCCGTGCCGGAGCGACGGCGGCGCCGACCTCGCCCCGCGGGCCGGAGCCGTCCGGTGTGCCGGCGAGCGCCCCCTGGTCGACCATGATGTGCCCGGCGTCGCCCGCGTTCGAGCCGACGCCGCGCACGGGTTCGTGGTCGACGACGAGCCCGACGCCGAAGCCGGTGCCGAAGTACACGAAGGCGAAGTTCCGCGCCGAGGACTCCCCCGCCAGGAACATCTCGCCGACGACCGCGGCGGTGACGTCCTTCTCGAGCAGCACCGGGTACCCCGTCGCCTCGGCGAGTGCGTCGCGCAGCGGGACGTCCCGCCACCGCGGCAGGAACGGCGGGTCGAGCACCACCCCGGCGTCGACGTCGATCGGCCCGGGGCTCGCGATGCCGACACCGAGCACGTGCTCCCCGGCGACCCCGGCCTCCGCGACGAGGCCGTCGACGGCGGTCGCGATGGTCCGGACGACCTCGGCGGGGTCGTCCGCGGACGGCGTCGACGTGGTGGTCTCGGCGACGACGCTCCCGGCGAGGTCGAGGAGCACGTAGGTCACGACCGCGGGATCGACGTGCACCCCGACCGCGTACCGGCTCGTGGCCTCGAGGCGCAGGATCGTCCGGGGCTTCCCGCGACCGGCGACCACGGTGCCGGACTCCGCGATCATGCCGGCCTCGATGAGGAAGCGGGTGACGTTCGACACGGTCTGTGCGCTGAGGCCGGTGCGCGCGGCGAGCTCCACGCGGCTCAGCCCGTCGGGCGAGCGGCGGACGGCGTCGAGCACGACCGTGCGGTTGAAGCCGCCGATCGACGGCAGGTTCGCCCCTCGCCGATGCTCCGCCATGCCGTGACCCTACCGTCGCGCACAGGCCCCGGACGGCGGCACGGGTGTCCACACCACGCGGTCCACAACGGTGCGGCAACGCTTCGCGGGCCGTCCTGGCACCCGGACGGGGTGCACCGCTACCCTGAGCGGCATGACGGACCTCCGCCTCGAAGCCCTCTCCGCGTCGACCGCCGCCGCGGCCAACTCGCTGACGCTCAAGCCCGGGCAGGAGCAGTTCGTGCAGCCGACGACGTACGGCGTCGCCGAGTCGGACGTCAAGCCGAGCTCGGCGTGGACCCGCGTGGTGCTCGACGGTGACCGGGTGGTCGGGATGATCATCGGCACCTTCGACCAGGACAACGCCGAGGAGGAACTGCGCAGCGCGATCTGGCGCGTCAACGTCGCCGCTGACGCGCAGGGCCGCGGCGTCGGTCGCTTCGCGGTGCACGGTCTGGCGGACGAGGCGCGGAGCCGCGGCTTCGAGCGCCTGACCGTGGTCTACGAGCCCGGCGGCAACGGCGGACCCGAGGCGTTCTTCCGCGCGTTGGGCTTCGAGACCCTGCGCGAGACGCAGTACGGCGACCACTTCGCCGCCCTCGCGCTGTAGCCGGCCGGGTGGAGGAGCCCGACGACGGCGCGACCCTGTCGGAGCCGGACTTCGGCGCGGCCGTCGCCGAGGTGGTGCGGTGCATCCCGGCCGGTCACGTCATGACGTACGGCGACGTCGCGGCCGCACTCGGGTCACGGGCGTCGCGCGCGGTCGGCAAGGTGATGGCGCACGAGGGCGCCGACCTGCCGTGGTGGCGTGTGGTGCGCGCCGGCGGGCTGCCGCCGGTCCGGCACGAGGCCCGGGCGCTCGAGCACTACCGCGCCGAGGGCACACCGCTCGCAGAGCGGTCGTCGAGCAGGTCTGGCTCGTCGGTCTGGAGGATCGACATGCGTCGTGCCCGCTGGTCACCCACCACGGACACGGACGATCCGTTCTGAGCGACCCGCGCAGGTCGCCTCACGCGTCGAACCGCACGCCCTTCGGGTTCGGCGGCAGCAGGAACATCACGAGCAGCACGATCCCGCCGAGCACCGGCAGCGCGTGCAGGAACTGCCAGAACCCGGAGCGGTCCGCGTCGTGCAGGCGTCGGGCACCGAGGGCGAGTGACCCGATCAGCGTCACGAGTCCCCAGAGCACGAACAGGTAGGAGCCGAGCGGGTTCTCGAGCACAGGGCTCCCCGGAGTGAACAGCTGCGGCACGAGCAGCAGCACGAGTCCGACCACGGACGTCGTCAGCCACCACCACCAGTACTCGGCGCGTGACGCACGGCCGGTGAACACGGTGTACTTCCGCCAGAACCGTCGCACGGCCTCGGCGAAGGGTGCCCCGTAGAACGGGTCGCGCAGGGCGACGCCGCCGGGCTGCACGCTGTCGTTGCTCATGGGAGCAAGCCAACCACGTGCAGCCCGGTCCGTCAGACGAGCGAGTCCCGCCAGGCCGCGTGCAGCTGGGCGAACCGCCCGGTGCCGGCGATCAGGTCGTCGGGCGTCCCGTCCTCGACGATCCGGCCGTACTCCATCACGAGCACCCGGTGGGCGATCGCGACGGTCGACAGGCGGTGCGCGATGATCACGGCCGTGCGGTCCGCGAGCAGGGTCTCGAGCCCCTCCTGCACGAGCCGCTCGGACGGGATGTCGAGCGACGCCGTGGCCTCGTCGAGGATGAGCACCTTCGGGTCGGCGATGAACGCCCGGGCGAACGACAGCAGCTGCCGCTGCCCGGCCGACACCCGGCCGCCGCGCTTGTTGACGTCGGTGTCGTACCCGTCGGGCAGGGCCTCGATGAACGCGTGCGCGCCCACGGCCTTCGCCGCCCGGACGATCTCGTCGCGCGTCGCCCCCGGCTTGCCGAGCGCGATGTTGTCCGCCACCGAGCCGGAGAACAGGTACGCCTCCTGCGTGACCATGACGATCGCACGGCGCATGTCCTTCGGGTCGATCTCCCGCAGGTCCACGCCGTCGAGCCGCACGGAGCCCTTGGACGGGTCGTAGAACCGCGCCATCAGCTTCGCGAGCGTCGACTTGCCGGCACCGGTCGACCCGACGAGCGCGATCGTCTGCCCCGCCGGGATGTGCAGGTCGAACTCGGGGAGCACGACCTTGTCGGCGTTGTACGCGAACTCGACGTCGTCGAAGTCCATCGCCCCGGTGGCCTCGGGCAGCCGCACGGGCTTCACGGGGTCCGGCACCGACGGACGTTCCTCGAGGACGCCGGAGATCTTCTCCATCGCCGCCGAGGCCGACTGGTACCCGTTGTAGAACATCGCGAGCTCCTGCGCCGGGTCGAAGAACCGCTTGGCGTAGAGCGCGACCGCGAGCAGCGCGCCGACCTCGAGCGAGCCGCCGACGATCCGGAAGCCGCCGACGATGACGACCGCCGCGAGCGTGGCGTTGCCGATGAGCACGAGCACCGGGTCGAAGGTCCCGAACAGGTTGAACACCTTCGTGTTCGCCACCCGGTAGTCCTCGACGTAGCGGCCGTACTCGTCGCGGTTGCGGGACTCCTTGCGGAACGCCTGCACCGCCCGGATGCCGGTCATCGTCTCGACGAAGTGCACGATGACCCGGGCGGACGTGACGCGCGTCGCGCGGAACAGCGTCTGCGAGTTCGTCTGGAACCAGCGGATCAGGAACCACAGCGGCACGAGCGACACCGCGAGCACGAGCCCCGACGTCGGGTCGAGCGCCACGAGCGCGATGCCCGTGAACACCATGTAGAGCACGCCCTGGATGAGCTGGTTCAGCCCGGAGTCGAGCAGCTCGCGGATCGAGTCGAGGTCGCTCGTCTGGCGGGAGATGATCCGACCCGAGGTGTAGGTCTCGTGGAACTCGAGCGACAGCCGCTGCGTGTGCAGGAACACCCGCTTGCGCAGGTCGAACAGGATCGCCTGGCTGATCCGGGCCGCGAGCACGGTGTACCAGGCGGTGAGCACCGCGCCGAGCACCGCGACGACGATGTACGTCGCCACGACGGCGAACGCGGGCACCCAGTCGTTCGCATCGAGCACCCGGGGCAGGGCGTTGTCGATGCCCCACGCGATGAGCGCCGGGCCGGCGACGGTGCCCGCGGTGGAGACCACCACGACCACGCCGAGCAGCACCAGTCGTGCCTTGAGCGGAGCCGCGAGCGACCCGAGCAGGGCGAGGGAGCGACGCCGCAGGCGCTTGCTCTCCGCCTTGCTGAAGTCCTCGCGCTCCTCGCCGCGCACGCCGAGCGTGGTGACCGCGGCGGTGACGGGGCCGGCCGCCCTGGTGGCCGAGGTGTCGTCGAGGTCGGGATCGGGGCCTCCCGGCCCGGCTGCCGTGTCGACGGGCGGTACCTGGTCCTGCTGGGTCATGCCATCGCCTCCTCTCGGGCGGGTGCGTCGTCCTCGTCGAGCGAGGAGATGACGTAGCGGTAGTGGTCGTTCGTGGCCATCAGCTCCGAGTGGGTGCCGACGGCGGTGATGCGGCCGCCCTCCATGAGCGCCACGCGGTCGGCGAGCGTCACGGTCGAGGGACGGTGGGCGACGATGAGCGACGTCGTGTCCGCCAGGACGCGGCGGAGGCCCGCCTCGACCCGCGCCTCCGTGTCGACGTCGAGCGCCGACAGCGGGTCGTCGAGCACCAGGACGGACGGCCGGGCGGCGATCGCACGCGCCAGCGCCAGACGTTGCCGCTGGCCACCGGAGAGCGACAGGCCCTCCTCGCCGACGCGGGTGTCCACGCCCTCGGGCAGGTCGTCGACGAACGACGCCTGCGCGATGTCGAGCGCCTCGCGCATGATGCGTTCGGCCTCGTCGCCCTCGAGGTCCGGGCGACCGAGCAGCACGTTGTCGCGGACACTCGTCGAGAACAGCGTGGCGTCCTCGAACGCGACCCCGACGTGTCGGCGGAGTTCCGCGCGGGTGAGGTCGCGGACGTCGACGCCGTCGATCGTGATCGAGCCGCCGGTGACGTCGTACAGCCGGGGCACCAGCGACAGCAGCGTCGTCTTGCCGCTGCCGGTCAGGCCGACGAGTGCCATCGTCTCGCCGGGGTGCAGCTGCAGCTCGACGCCGTCCACCAGGTCCGGCACGTGGTCCGGCGAGTCCTGGTACCGGAAGTGCACGGCGTTGAAGGACAGCGCACCGTGCGGCTCGGCGATCGTCCGCGGTGCTGTCGGGTCCTGGATCGTGTTCTCGGAGTCCATGACCTCGAAGAACCGGTCGACCGCGGTGCGGGTGTCGAACGTCATCGACAGGAAGAACCCGATCGACTCGATCGGGAACCGCAGCACGGTCGCCGTCGCGAAGAACGCGAACAGCTGGCCGACCGTCAGCTCGCCCTGCGACGCCAGCCAGATGCCGGCGAGCAGGCAGAGTGCGAACGCGACGTCCGGCACGAGCAGCAGCCACAGCCAGATGCTCGCGATGGCCTTCGCCTTCTCGATCTCGGTGCCTCGCAGCGCCTCGGCCTGCTCGCTGAACTCGTCGAGCTTGAAGCGGCCGCGACCGAACGCCTTCAGCACGCGGATGCCGTGCACCGACTGCTCGACGCTCGTCGCGAGGTCACCGACCTGGTCCTGGCTGCGACGCGCGACGACGGAGTACTTCCGCTCGAACAGCAGGCCGTTGATCCACAGCGGGATCGACGCCACCAGGAAGATCAGGCCGAGCAGCCACCCGAAGGTGAACAGCACGACGAACCCGACGGCGATCGTGACGATGTTCACGACGAGCAGCACCACGCCGAAGGCCAGCCAGCGACGGATCAGCGACAGGTCGGAGACCGAGCGGGAGAGCAGCTGTCCGGACTCCCAGCGGTCGTGGAAGGCCACCGGCAGGTCCTGCAGCTTGGCGTAGAGCGCGTTGCGCATGCTCGTCTCGATGCGCGTCGACGGTCGCATCACCAGTCGACGGCGGGACGCGATGAAGAGGGCCTCGAGGGCACCGAGTGCGAGCACGCCGAGTCCGGCGGGCCAGATGAGCGCGGCGTCGCGCGAGGACAGTGGCCCGTCGACGAGCCACTGGAGCACGTACGGGATCACCAGGGCGACGAGCGATGCACCCATCGCGGCGGCCATGCCGCCGATGAGTCGCCACCGGTACGGCTTGACGTAGGGCCAGATGCGGCCGATGGCGCGCAGGGTCGAAGGGCGGACGGTGGAGGGGGTCGCCTGGTCGGGCGTTGTGGACATGCGGTTGCGTCCTCGAGCGTCGAGCCGCGTCCGTCCGGTCCGGTCACCGGTCCCGTCGACGGGTCGCGTCGGCTGCGGGCGGTCCGGCCAGGAGGCGCGGTGTGGCAGTGCGGTGGTCGTCGGCCGGGCGCGTGGTCGCGCGCCGTCGCCGTCACTCGCGTGACGTCGACCGGGCCGGAGGGCACCGGGGACACGGGTCCCCGGGTTCTCAGCAGGTGGTCCGCGCTCGCCGACGGTGTCGTCGGGCGCGGGGCCGTGGGAGGGGCCTGGCTAGACGGCGGCCGTGCCCGGGGTGCGGATCGGCATCGCCGTCCGGGTCCGGGGTCGCGGATCGGGAGTGGTCCCCACGAGGGACACGAGACCCGTCCGGGCAGCCGTCGCCACTGTTCCGGTCGTCGCGTCCATCGTCACTCCAGTCGTCGTCTTCGTCACCGTTGTGTCCGCGGGCACGGCCGATCCGGTTGCGATCGTCCGGTGCGGTGCGGAGCCTTACAGACTATTCACAGTCGCTCGTGTCGCGCAATGGTCCCGGCATTGTTGGACGCCGTCGATCTGCTGGCGTAGCGGGGCCCGTCGGCCCCGCGGTGCTCGCTGGCTCCTCGGGCCCGCCCGTCCTGCGTGGGCCGCCGGCTCAGTGGAAGAAGTGCCGCTCGCCCGTGAAGTACATCGTCACGCCGGCGGCCTGCGCTGCCGCGATGACCTCGTCGTCACGGACGCTGCCACCGGGCTGGGCGACGGCACGGACACCGGCGTCGAGCAGGACCTGCAGGCCGTCGGCGAAGGGGAAGAACGCATCCGACGCCGCGACGCTCCCGCGGGCACGGTCACCGGCGCGGTCCACCGCGAGGTGGCACGAGTCGACGCGGTTGACCTGCCCCATGCCGACCCCGACGCTCGCGCCCTGGTCGGCGAGCAGGATGGCGTTCGACTTCACCGCACGGCTGGCCTTCCACGCGAAGGCGAGGTCCGCCAGGGTCGCGTCGTCGGCCGGTTCGCCGGACACGAGGGTCCAGGTCGACTGGTCGAAGGCGGTGAAGCGGTCGGCGTCCTGCACGAGGAACCCGCCCGAGACCTGCTTGAGCTCACGGGTCGCGAGCGCGAAGTCCGACGGCAGCGTGAGGAGTCGGATGTTCTTCTTCTGCGACAGGACGTCGAGCGCCTCGGGGTCGAACGCCGGGGCGACGACGACCTCGGTGAAGATGTCGCGGACGGTCTCGGCCATCTGCTTCGTGACCGGGCGGTTGGCGGCGATGACCCCACCGAATGCCGACAGCGGGTCGCACGCGTGCGCGGCCGCGTGTGCCGAGGCGATCGGGTCGGCAGCGTCGGCCGGGGCGGTCGCGATGCCGCACGGGTTGGCGTGCTTGATGATCGCGACGGCGGGGGTGTCGAAGTCGTACGCGGCCCGGACGGCGGCGTCAGCGTCGACGTAGTTGTTGTACGACATCTCCTTGCCGTGCAGCTGCGTGGCCTGCGCGATGCCCGCCCCACCGGTGGTCGTGTAGAGCGCGGCGGCCTGGTGCGCGTTCTCGCCGTAGCGGAGCGTCGCGGTCAGGTCTGCCTCGATGCGGAGCGTCTCGTCGAACGAGCCCGGCGTCTCGAGGTCGCCGTCGACCGTGGGTGCAGCAGCGTGGTCCGCCACGGCAGCGGCGTCCGACGCGACCACGTCGGTCGCGAAGTACGACGCGACCGCTGCGTCGTAGGACGCCGTGTGGGCGAAGGCCTGCGCCGCGAGGCGCTTGCGGAGCTCGAGCGTGGTGCCGCCGGCGCGGACGGCCTCGACGACCTCGGCGTAGGACGACGGCGCGACGACGATCGCCACGTTCGGGTGGTTCTTCGCCGAGGCGCGGACCATCGCCGGACCGCCGATGTCGACGTTCTCGACCACGGTGGCGCTGTCGGCGCCCGAGGCCACCGTCTCGACGAACGGGTAGAGGTTCACGACGACGAGCTCGAAGGGGGCGATGCCGAGGTCGGCGAGCTGCTGCTCGTGCGACTCCAACCGCAGGTCGGCGAGCAGCCCCGCGTGCACGGCGGGGTGCAGGGTCTTCACGCGGCCGTCGAGCGACTCCGGGAAGCCCGTCACGCTCGACACGTCGGTGACGGCGTACCCGGCGTCGCGGATCGTCTGCGCCGTGCTGCCCGTCGACACGAGCTCCACGCCAGCGTCGGCCAGGGCACCGGCGAGCTCGAGCAGGCCGGACTTGTCGCTCACCGAGATGAGGGCGCGCCGCACGGGGACGATGTCGCGGTGGCGGTAGAGGCTGGGGTCGGCGGCGTGCACGCTCATGCGCTCGGGGTGCCCTTCAGGTCGGTGGTGCCGTTGGCGATGTCGAGGATGGTCTGGATGAGCAGGCGGCGCTCGACCGGCTTGATGCGGTCGTGCAGCGTCGACTCGGTGTCGCCCGGCAGCACGGGGACGCGCTCCTGGGCCAGGATCGGGCCGGTGTCCACGCCGTCGTCGACCTGGATCACGCTGGCGCCCGTCTGCTCGACCCCGGCGGCGAGGGCGTCACGGACGCCGTGCGCACCGGGGAACTCGGGCAGGTACGCGGGGTGGGTGTTGATGACCGCGGGGGCGAACTCGGACACGACTGCGTGCGGGAGCAGGCGCATGAGGCCGGAGAGCACGAGGAGGTCCGGCGACCACGGACGGATCTGTGCGGCGAGCTCGGCGCCCCACTCGTCTCGCGAGGCGAAGCGGGAGAACGGCACCGTGAAGGTCGGGATCCCGAACTCCTCGCCCAGGCCGAGGCCCTCGGCGTCGCGGTCGGCCCCGATCGCGACCACGCGGGCGGGGTACTCGGCGTCGGTCGTCGCCTCGAGCAGGGCTCGGAGGTTCGAGCCGGTACCGGAGATCAGGACGACCAGTTCGAGCACGGGGACCAGCCTAGCGGCGGTGGGACGGACGCTACGCGTCGTGCTTCGGCCGGCGCCACCAGGGCAGCTCGTCCTCGGCGATCTGGTCGGTCTGGTCCCACCGGGTCCCGGCGCCGGTCGGCGTCGACGCGGTGCGGTCCTGGCCGGTGTCCTCGGCGTCGCGGGACCCGTCGGCGTCGTCGCGACCGGCCACGAACTCCTCGGTGCTCCACGGGAACGCCGGCTGCTGTTCGGTGCCGGGGGCGTGCGGCAGCGTCTCGTCGCGCTCCGAGCGGTCGTTCGACGAGTGGTGTGCGTGGCTGCTGCCGACCCGGTCGCGCAGCTCGCCGGCACGGGCGCGGACGTCGCCGGCGGCACCGCGCAGTCGGTCGCGCAGGCCGCTGACACCGCCCCGGGACGGCTGCGCACGCGGTGCCGGTCCCGGTGCGACCCGTTCCGCGGCGACGGCGTCCGTCCGCGCCCAGTCGGGCAGCGGAACGTCGTCCGGCTCGGCCACGGGACCGCGGTCGCGCTCGGGCTCGGGCTCGGGCTCGTGCTCGCGGTCGGGCTCGGGCTCGTGCTTGCGATCGCGCTCAGGCTTGCGCTCGTGCTCGGTGCCCGACGACGCAGCGGGCCTGCGCGTGGGCTCCTCGGTCGCAGGAGCACCGTCGGTCCGAAGGGCGCGCACGGGCGCTGCCGCGGCCGCCGTCACGGGCTCGTCGTCCGTGATCGTCTCGGTCGGCTGGTCGTCCCCGTGGCGCGACCCGGTCACCGAGGACGTGGTCGCGTGGGTCACGGAGTCGTGCGCCTCGGTGACCGAGAACCGGTGCGGCGCACGTGGCCGACCCGCTCCGGCCTCGTCCAGCGCGGCGACGAGTGAGCCGGCGCGGTCGTCGTCCTCCGCCGCCTCGGCAGCAGCGCGGGCGGCGGTGGCGTCCGGAGCAGCATCGTCGCCGGCCTCGACCCAGCGCTCGCGGCCCCACGAGCGCTCGGGCAGGCGCACGAGATCGCTGCCGACGGCGAGTGCCACCGCGGCGGGCAGCCCGACCTCGAGCGCCGCGAGGAGTCCGACGAGCAGCCCGTCCGGTCCGGCCTCGGCGAGCCGCCCCGGACCGAGCGATCCCGAGGTGAGCCCGGTGGCGACCCCGGTCAGGACCCCCGCCACGACACCGGTCGCGACACCGGCGAGCGCGCGGCGGAGCGGGGTGTCGTCGGCGCCGAGGGCGCGGACGAGCGCGGGACGCATGAGTCCGCCGACCACGAACCCGGCGACGACGGGGACGAGCACCCCGAGCAGCCCGAAGGTGTGCCCCGACGCCGGCAGCGCGCCGAACACCGGGACACCGGGGATCGGACCGAGCGACGTCCCGATCGGTGAGACGCTCGAGCCGGTGCCGATGGCGAAGCCCGGTCCGACCAGCCAGGCGACCGCCCAGCCCACGAAGTCGGGAAGGAAGGCGAGCTGCCCCACGGTGAGCGCGATGCCGCCGACGATGCCGGCATGGGAGCGCTCGTACAGCGCGATGACCTCGGCGAACGAGGTGACGAGCAGGAACGCGACGACGATCCCGGCGGCGGCCACCACGACCGCGGTGACCGCGGTACCGGCGCGCAGCGCGAAGCCGGCGACGGTACGCCAGAGCACGGGAATCCGGTCGACCTGGTCGAGCAGACGCCGCGTGAGCGGGTCGGCCGGCAGTCCTCGGCGGACCCGGCACACCTCGCTCGTCACCAGGGCGGGCACCGCGAACCAGAGCGCGGGCAGCGCGACGGCCTGCCACACCACGGGGACGGACGCGGCCGAGGTGGACGACAGCGCGACCGCGAGCCCGAGCAGCGCGACGGCGACGGTGCCGACCAGCAGCCCGGTCGTCCGGTGCTCGGTCTCGGCGAACCGGCGTCCGGCGCGCCCGCCGAGCCAGGCGGTCACGACCGCGAAGCCGAGGGCCGCGAGCGTCACGTGGATGGGGTCGGCCGCTCCCTGGACCCCGGAGGCCCCGGCGACGTCGCTGCCGAGCCGGAAGGTCACGTCGACGCCGTGGCCGACGAGCCAGACGCTGCCCGCGGCCTTCCAGAAGACGTCCCAGTCGATCTGCAGCCCGTACTCGAAGCCCCAGAGCAGGGTCAGCGGCACGAGGGCGATCCCGACGCCCACGCCGACCGTCACGATCGCCTCGACGGCGGCCAGCAGTGCGGTTCCCAGGCGGTTCATCGTGGTCAGGGTACGTGCCGTCCCGCGGTCGCCGAGCGAGCCGCGCGGCACCTGTGGAGACTGACCGACCGTCCACAGCAGGACGGGAGGCGCGGTGCCCACCGGCACCGCGCCTCCCGTCCGTCGGGTCGTCCGGACCGCTACGCGGTCGCGGCGGCGACCACCTCGCGCAGCAGCGCTGCCGTCTCGGACGGCGTCTTGCCGACCTTGACGCCCGCGGCCTCGAGCGCCTGCTTCTTGGCCTCGGCGGTGCCGGCGGAACCGGACACGATCGCGCCGGCGTGGCCCATCGTCTTGCCCTCGGGTGCGGTGAAGCCCGCGACGTAGCCGACGACCGGCTTCGTGACGTGCGCCTTGATGTAGTCGGCTGCGCGCTCCTCGGCGTCGCCGCCGATCTCGCCGATCATGACGATCGCGGTCGTCTCGGGGTCGGCCTCGAACGCGGCGAGCGCGTCGATGTGCGTCGTGCCGATGACGGGGTCGCCGCCGATGCCGATGGCGGTGGAGAAGCCCAGGTCACGCAGCTCGTACATCATCTGGTAGGTCAGCGTGCCGGACTTCGACACGAGGCCGATCGGGCCCTTGCCGGTGATCGTGGCCGGGGTGATGCCGACGAGCGCCTCGCCGGGGGTGATGATGCCGGGGCAGTTCGGACCGATGATCCGGGTCTTCCCGCCGAGGGCCTTGGCGTGCGCCCAGAACTCCGCGGAGTCCTGCACGGGGATGCCCTCGGTGATGACGACGACGAGGGGGACCTCGGCGTCGATGGCCTCCATGACCGCGTCCTTCGCGAACGCCGGCGGGACGAAGACGATCGAGACGTCGGCGCCCGTGGTGTCCACGGCCTCGCGGACCGAGCCGAACACGGGGAGTTCGACGTCGCCGTGCGTGACGGTGGTGCCGGCCTTGCGGGCGTTCACACCGCCGACCACCTGCGTGCCGGCCTTGAGCATGAGTGCGGTGTGCTTCGTGCCCTCGCCGCCGGTGATGCCCTGGACGATGACCTTCGAGTCCTTGTTGAGGAAGATCGACATTGCTCTGGTGCTCCTTACGCCGCGGCCGCGGCGAGCTCGGCGGCCTGCTCGGCCGCATCGTCCATGGTCTCGGCGATCGTCACGAGCGGGTGCGCCGCTTCGCTCAGGATCCGACGACCCTCGTCGACGTTGTTGCCGTCCAGGCGCACGACGAGCGGCTTGGTCGCCGAGTCGCCGAGGATGCCGAGCGCGGCGACGATGCCGTTCGCGACGGCGTCGCAGGCGGTGATGCCGCCGAAGACGTTCACGAAGACGCTCTTCACCTGCGGGTCGCCGAGGATGACGTCGAGGCCGTTCGCCATGACCTCGGCCGAGGCACCGCCGCCGATGTCGAGGAAGTTCGCGGGCTTCACGCCGCCGTGGCGCTCACCGGCGTAGGCGACGACGTCGAGCGTGGACATGACGAGTCCCGCGCCGTTGCCGATCACGCCGACCTCGCCGTCGAGCTTCACGTAGTTCAGGCCGTGCTGCTTCGCCTTGGCCTCGAGCGGGTCCTCGCTCGCGGTGTCCTCGAGCTGCTTGTGCTGCTCGTGGCGGAAGTCGGCGTTGTCGTCGAGCGACACCTTGCCGTCGAGGGCCAGGATCTGCCCGTCGCCGGTGCGGACCAGCGGGTTGACCTCGACGAGCGTGGCGTCCTCGCCCGCGAACACGTCGTAGAGCTGCACGAAGACGTCCGCGACCTGGTCCTGGAGCTCGGAGGGGAAGTTCGCCTGGCGCGCGATGTCGAGCGCCGCTTCCTTGTTGATGCCCGTCAGCGGGTTCACCTCGACGCGCGCGAGCGCCTCGGGCTTCTCGACCGCGAGCTGCTCGATCTCCATGCCGCCCTCGACGCTGACGAGCGACAGGTACGAGCGGTTCGCCCGGTTGAGCAGCACCGAGAAGTAGAACTCCTCGGCGATGTCGGCACCCTGCGCGACCATCACGCGCTGGACGGTGTGGCCCTTGATGTCGAGGCCGAGGATGGCCTTCGCGTGCTCGTACGCCTCGTCCGGGGTCTTCGCGACCTTGACGCCGCCGGCCTTGCCGCGCCCGCCGACCTTCACCTGCGCCTTGACGACGACCACGCCGCCGATCTGCTCGGCGGCCGCCCTCGCCTCTTCCGGGGTGTCGGCGGTGATGCCCTGCAGCACAGGGACGCCGTAGGACTCGAAGAGGTCCCTGGCCTGGTACTCGAAAAGATCCACGCTGTTCTTCTTCCCGCACGGTTCGTGCGATCGGCATCGGTCATCGGGTCGCGCACTCAACGTCGAGGGTCGCTCGATGTCGAGACAACGGCCGCGACCACCCTACTGCCGCCACATGGACGCGGGACACGTCCGTCCGGACGTCGGTCGTGTCCGCACGTCAGCACGCGGGCCTGGAGGCACGCCCCGCCCCCGCCCCGCCGCATCCGTCGTCCGTCCGGCCGGCTGACCGGCCTGCAGCCTGGCCGGGGGACGCAACCCGGTGCGGGTCACCAGGCACCACGGGGCAGCGTGGTCCCGATGGACACCGCACTCCGCACCCGCGCCGCCGAGGTCTTCGGCTGGGACCTCCGAGACGCCCAGGTCACCGTCATCGACGCCGTCCTGTCCGGCCGTGACGCCCTCGCGCTGATGCCGACCGGCTCGGGCAAGTCGGCGATCTACCAGGTCGCGGGGCTCGCGCTCGACGGGCTGGTCGTGGTGGTCTCGCCGCTCGTCGCCCTGCAGGAGGACCAGGTCGTCGGACTCCAGCGCCACGAGGACGCCCCGCGGGCCGTCGCGGTCAACGCCACCAAGCGCGTCGCCGAGGTGGACGAGGCCTGGGACGCCGTCGCCGCCGGTGACGTCCGCTACGTCTTCCTCGCGCCGGAGCAGCTCGCCAAGGACGACGTCGTCGAGCGCCTCGCCGACGCCGGCGTCTCGCTGCTCGCCGTCGACGAGGCCCACTGCGTCTCGTCGTGGGGGCACGACTTCCGTCCGGCCTACCTCGCCCTCGGTGAGGCCGCCGAACGCCTGGGCCGCCCGCCGATCGTCGCGCTGACCGCGACCGGGTCGGCACCGGTCCGCGAGGACGTCGTCGAACGCCTCGGCATGCGGGACCCGCTCGTGCTGTCCGCGGGGTTCGACCGTCCGGGCATCCGGATCGAGGTCGAGCGCTACGGCGACGCCGACCAGAAGCGCGACGCGGTGATCGAGCAGGCCGCGGCGGCGACCGGTACCGGCATCGTCTACGTCGCGACCCGCAAGGAGACCGAGGAGTACGCCGACGCGCTCCGAGCCCGCGGGAAGGACGCCCGGCCGTACCACGCGGGCATGCGTGTCAAGGAGCGGGAGTCGGTGCTGCACGCCTTCCACGACGGCGACGTCGACGTGGTCGTCGCGACGAGTGCCTTCGGGATGGGCATCGACAAGCCCGACGTCCGGTTCGTGCTGCACGCGGACATCGCCGAGTCGGTGGACGCGCACTACCAGGAGATCGGTCGCGCCGGGCGTGACGGCGCTCCGGCCACCGCGACCCTGCACTACCGGTCCGAGGACCTCGGGCTCCGCCGCTTCTTCGCCACCGGTACGCCGAAGCCCGCCTCGCTCCGGGCCGTCTTCGACGCGGTCCCCGCCGAGGGCACGATCGCCCGGTCGGCCCTGCCCGACGCCTCCGGACTGTCCTCGCGGACGGCCGGGCGCGCGGCGAACACCCTGATCGAGGCCGGCGTCCTCGAGGACGGGTCCGAGGGCGTCGCCCGCGTCGCGGGCGGTCCGACGACGGCTGCAGCCGCGGCGAAGGCCGCCACGGAGCGGGCGGAGCAGCGGGAGGAGGTCGAGCAGTCACGGATCGCGATGATGCGCCGCTTCGCCGAGACGCTCGGCTGCCGCCGGCAGTTCCTGCTCGCGTACTTCGGGGACGAGCTCGCCGAGCCCTGCGGCAACTGCGACACCTGCACGTCGGGCACCGCCTACGACGAGGCCGCCCACGGTGCCGACGGCGCGAACGACGACGCCTGGCCGCCGGAGTCCGCCGTGCAGCACGCCCAGTGGGGCCACGGCATCGTGATGAGCACCGAGGACGACCGCGTGACGGTGTTCTTCGAGTCCGCCGGGTACAAGACCCTCGCGCTCGCCGACGTCGAGGAGCGGCACCTGCTCGAGCGCGTCTGACCCGCACAGGCCACCTGCTCGGACGGGGAAGGCGCGGTCGCTCGACCACCCGTCGGCGACCGCGCTCCACTCCCCCGAGCACGGCGAGTGTGACCCGCAACCGTGGCCCGCAGGTGACCTGCAGGTGAACGGCACGCGAAACCGGGCCAGGAGTGCGCAGATCGGACCACCGCAGCCGGACCACCAGCCCCGGTTGACCAGCCCCGACCGACCAGCCCGGCCGACCGATCCGGACGACCGGTCAGGCGGGCGGCGTACACAGGAAGCCCCGACGGCTCCGGCGACCACCGGTGGCGGAGCCCGACACCCACGGAAGGACTGCACCATGAGCGACCCCGGCATCAGCCCCGTCGACGACTTCGACGCCCAGGAGCGCCGCACCGACGACCTGGACCGCGAGCACGTGGGCCCGTACGAGGTCGACGAGTCCGAGGAGTCCCTCGAGACCGTCACGAACGACGCCGTCGCCGGCGAGACCGTCGAGCCCCAGCCGGGCGACGGGTCGGACGACGGCCCCACCGGTGGCGCCCCGCGCGAGGGGTCGCCCGACCTGTGGGAACACGACGACGACACCGAGCGCCCGGACCTCGGCGGCGACCTCGGCACGAAGCCGCTCTGAGCGACACCCCCGCACGACCCCCACGGAGCACGGCTCAGTACGATCGGGCCGTGCTCCGTGGCGTCCGCGACCGTGTCCGTGCGACGCCCGCGCTGGCACGGCTCCTCTCGCTGGCGTCCCTGCTGCTCGTCGCCGCGGCCGCCCACTCGGGCGCCCGGACCGGCGGCCTCGCGTGGCTCCCGCTCCTCGTCGCCGGCGTCGTGCTGGCCCTCGTCACCGGTGCGACGACGCACCGTTGGCCCCTGCCGGCGATCTGGCTGGTCGTGACGCTGCTGGCGGCCGCGAGCGGCAGGCTCGTGAGCACCGGATGGCTGGTCGGCGCGCTCGTCGGTGGCGCGGCCGCCCTGGTCGCCGCTCTGCTCGTGGACACCGCCCCGCTGCGGCGGGCACGACGGCCCGGGTCGCGTCCGTGACCGGGCCCGCGGGTCGGCTCGGCGCGGCGGGCCGGGAGGACCCAGCGGACCGGCCGGGAGGCACCGCCCACCCCCGCCCCGCCGGCCACGGTGACCGGGCGGCGGACGGGACCCGTGCGGCGCGCTCGCCACGGGCCTCCCGTCCGGCACGTGATCGCGTCGCGGACCGCGACCTGCGTCGGTGGCTGGCCGACAGCACCCCCGTCGCGGCCGGCGGCCGCGCCATCCTGCTGCAGATCGCGGACCCGGTGGTCGCGGCCGGGGTCCGCCGGCACTCCGACTTCGCCCGCCGACCGCAGCAGCGGCTGGCCCACACCCTCATGTTCGTCTACGCCGTCGTGATCGGGACCGAGGCCGACGCCGCCGTCGCGACCGCGTTCGTGGACCGGGCGCACCGACCCGTCGCCGGCGCTGACGAGATCGACCGGCAGCGGTGGGTGGCCGCGACGCTGTTCGACTCCGCCCGGCAGGCGCACGAACTGTTCGGCGACCCGCTCACGAAGCGGGACGCCGAGCGGGTGCTGGCGGCGTACGCACCGATCGCGACCTCGCTGCGCGTGCCGGCCGACGGCTGGTTCGACTCCGTCGCCGCGTTCGACGCGTACTGGGACGCGACCCTGCCCTCCCTGCAGGTCACCGACGACGCGCGGGGCATCGTGCGTGACCTCCTGCACCCGCGGTTCGCACCCCTGTGGGTCCGCGCCGCGATGCCGCTCGTCCGGGTCGTCACCGTCGGCATGCTGCCGGACGCCCTGCGGACCGCGTACGGCTTCGCATGGGGGCCGCGCGAGCAGCGGCGCTTCCGGCGCACCGTCGCGTTCGTCCACCGGGTCCGCGGACTCGTGCCCGGGTGGGTGCTCCGACTCCCGGGACCGCTGCTGCTGCGTGCCATGCACCGGATCGCCGCGCGGTACGCCCCCTGATCCCGACGAGTTCTTGTCACAGTGACAAGTACCGTGGTACGGTCGGGTCATGGCAGTCGAACTCAGCACCTGGGACGCCCAGGGCACACCGACGACACCGACGTTCTCCACCATGCGGTTCCCCGCCGGTGAAGCGCACGTCAAGGTCCGGGACGACGCCGACGCGGGGGCGACCACCGAGATCGCGACCCTGCGCGGCACCAGCGGCGACGACCTCGTCGCGCTCGGCATGTGGGCGGACGCGGTCCGGCAGCGCGGCGCACGGTCCGTCGCCCTCGTCCCGTACCTGCCCGGCGCGCGCCAGGACCGCGGACTCCCGTTCGGGGCGAAGGTCTACGCGGACGTCCTGAACGGCTTCCAGATCGACCAGGTGATCGCCTTCGACCCGCACTCGCCCGTCATCGTCGACCTGGTCGAACGCCTCACCGTGGTGCCGAGCGAGCAGGTCGTGCACGACGCGGTCCTCGCCGGCTCCGACTACAGCGGCATCATCGCCCCCGACGCGGGCGCGGTCGGCCGGGCGTCCCTGGTGGCAGAGGCCGCCGGCCTCCCCCTGTTCCGTGCGGAGAAGCACCGCAACCCCGACACCGGCAGGCTCGACGGGTTCTCGTGCGAGCCGCTCCCCGAGACCGGGCGGCTGCTCGTCGTCGACGACATCTGCGACGGCGGCGGCACGTTCATGGGTCTCGCCGGCTCGACCGGCCTGCCGGCGGAGCGCCTCGGCCTCTGGGTCTCGCACGGCGTCTTCTCCGGTCGGGCCCCGCAGCTCGCCGAGCACTTCGGCGAGATCGTCACGACCGACAGCTACCCCGCGCAGCAGGACGTCCCGGGCCTGCGCACCGTCCCGCTCAGCCCGTACCTCACGAAGGAGATCCGATGACGAACACCGCCAGCACCGCCTCGACGACGGGCCTCGAGCCCCGCACCACCGCCGCGAGCCCGATCGCGCCGCTGCTCGCGGTGGACGGCTACAAGCACTCGCACCGGCAGGTCTACCCGCAGGGCACCACCCGGATCCTCATCAACTGGACGAACCGCTCGAACGCGCACATGCCCGAGTCGACGCACGCGGTGGTCTTCGGACTGCAGGCCTTCGTGCAGCGGTACCTGGTCGAGGCGTGGGCGCCGTTCTTCGCCGCCGACGAGGACGAGGTCGCCCGCCTGTTCGAACAGGCACTGCAGGGCTACTTCGGCCCGAACCACATCGGCGTCGACCACGTCCGCGCCCTGCACCGTCTCGGGTACCTGCCGCTCGAGATCCGGGCGCTCCCCGAGGGCACCCTCGCCCCGATCGGCGTCGCCACCCTGACGGTCGAGAACACCCTCGACGACTTCTTCTGGCTGCCGAACTACGTCGAGACCGCCCTGTCGGCGTCGATCTGGCACCCCTCGACCGTCGCGACGAAGGCACTCGAGTACCGCGATCTCCTGGAGGAGTGGGCCGAGCGCACCGGCGCCGACCCGGCGAGCATCGACTTCGCCGCCCACGACTTCTCGTTCCGCGGACAGACGAGCATCGAGTCCGCCGCGGCCGGCGGAGCGGGCCACCTGCTCTCGTTCCTCGGCACCGACTCGATGCCGTCGCTCGACTTCATCGACCGCTACTACCCCGGCGACAACGGCTGGGTGGCGGCGAGCGTCCCCGCCACCGAGCACAGCGTGATGTGCGTCCGCGGCGCCGACGGCGAGCTCGAGACCTTCGCGCAGATCCTCGACGTCTACCCGACGGGCATCGTCTCGGCGGTCAGCGACGGCTTCGACCTCTTCAAGGTGATCACCGAGACGCTGCCGCAGCTCGAGGACCGCATCAGGGCCCGCGACGGCAAGCTCGTCATCCGCCCGGACTCCGGCGACCCGGTCGACATCGTCACCGGCACCGTGCACGGCGTGCCCGAGGACGAGCTGCTGCGACCCGACCGCAGCCACGAGGAGAAGGGCGTCGTCGAGCTCCTCGACGAGCTGTTCGGCCACACGGTCAACGACGAGGGCTACAAGGTCCTCGACCAGCACATCGGCGTCATCTACGGCGACAGCATCACCCTCGACCGCGCCCGCCGCATCTACGAACGCCTCGCCGCGAAGGGCTACGCGAGCGACAACATCGTGCTCGGCATCGGCTCGTACACGTACCAGTACATGACCCGCGACAACCTCGGCAGCGCCGTGAAGGCGACGTGGGCCCTGGTCGACGGCGAGCCGGTCGACATCCAGAAGGACCCGAAGACCGGCAGCGGCAAGAAGAGCGCGAAGGGCCGCATCGCCCTGCACCGCGACGAGACCGGCGAGATCCGCCAGACCGACCAGGCCACGCCGGACGACGAGGCGACCAGCCTGCTCCAGCCCGTCTGGATCGACGGCCGCTTCCAGGTGCACCAGTCGTTCGCCGACGTCCGCGAGGTGCTCCGTGCCGAGCGCGCGGCCCGTGCCGCCCGTCGGGCGTCGGCGTGACCGACGCCGCCTCGGCGGCCCGCGACCAGCCGCTCATCGCGATCGACGTCGTCCCGGTGTCGTTCACGGTGACGGAGGGCCTGCGGGTCGCCACCGCGCGTCGGGCGTACGACCCGTACGCCGGCCGGGAGGCACTGCCCGGCGTGCTCCTGGACGCTGCGGAACGCCTCGCCGACGGTGCACGGCGCGCCCTGCGCACCAAGGCCGGCATCGGTCCCGGGGCGGTGCGGCACCTCGCGCAGGTCGGCGCGTTCGACGGGCCGTCCCGCGACCCGCGCGACACCGCGATCAGCATCGCGTTCACGGCGGTCGTGGCCCCCGGGGTGGACGGCGGGTCCGCGGTGTGGCGCCCGCTCGGCGGGGGTGACCTGGGCCTCCCGTTCGACCACGACGCGATCGTGCGTGCCGCCCTCGACCAGGTGCGCACCCGGCTGTGGCGGGACGTCCCGATGACGCGCGCGCTGCTCGGGGACGTGTTCCCGACGAGTGCCGCCGCCGCCCTGCACACGGCGCTCCACGGGACCGCCCCGGACGCCGGCAACCTGAACCGGGCGCTCCGGACGAACCCCGCGCTCGTGCGGACCGACGCCGCGCCGGCGTCGACCGTGCGGGGCGGGCGTCCCCCGGCGACCTGGACGTGGACCGACTGAGCGCGGTTGGGTGGGGGCATGTCCAGTTCGCTCTCCGGTGACGACTCCCTGCACCTGCCCGAGTTCGATGTGCCGCCCGCGTCGCCGTTCGACGTCGCCCGGGCCTGGCTCGACGGCGCCGCCGACCGCGAGGTCTCCGAGCCGATGTCCATGACCCTCGCGACCGCCGGCGCCGACGGCCGGGTGTCCGCCCGCACCGTCGACGTGAAGCGGCTCGACGACCGTGGGCTGGTGTTCGGCACCTCGACGCTCAGCCCGAAGGGTCGGCAGCTCACCGAGAACCCGCACGCCGCGCTGCAGGTGTACTGGCGCGAGAGCATGCAGCAGCTGCGCTTCGAGGGTCGGGCCGTGCAGCTGTCCGACGAGGAGTCCGACGCCCTGTTCGCCGACCGCTCACCGAAGTCCCGCGCCGCGACCGCGATCGCCGACCAGTCGGACGTGCTCGAACCGCGCACGCTGCAGGACCTCATCGACGACGCGAACGTGCTGCTCGACGAGAACGACGACGACGTGCCGCGCCCCGAGGGGTGGGTGGCGTGGCGGCTCGAACCCGACGTGGTGGAGTTCTGGCAGGGCAGTCGCGACCGGATGCACCGGCGGCTGCAGTACGTCCGCGCCGGCGACGGCTGGGACGTGGCGCGACTGCAGCCGTAGGCGCGCGCTGGGCGCTCGCGCGGCGCGGTGTGCTGGCGCAGGTCGAACCAGGAAGTCGACATCGAACCAGGCGGTCGCGCTGGTTCGACGTCGGGAACGTGGTTCGACACCCACCGCTGGGCCCGCGGTAGCGTCGTCGGATGGGGACCACGCACGCGCTCACTGTCCGGCCGGCAGACGTCCGGGACGCCGACGCGATCGCGGCCGTGCACGTGCAGGCGTGGCGGGAGGCGTACGCCCACCTGCTGCCCGCCGACTTCCTCGCCGCCCTCGACGTCGACGCCCGCGCAGCACGGTGGCGCGGGATCATCGCCGAGCCCGACGGCGACGTGCTCGTCGCCACGGTCGGTGACGCGGTGATCGGCTGGGCCTCGGCGGGACCCGGACGCGGGGACCGCCCGCGCGACCGCGAGCTCGAGGGCATCTACGTCCTCGCCGAGCACCACGGGTCGGGCGCCGGACAGGCGTTGCTCGACGCCGCGATCGGCACCGGACCCGCGTTCCTCTGGGTCGCCGACCGGAATCCTCGGGCCGAGGCCTTCTACCGACGCAACGGCTTCGAGCGCGACGGCACGGTCAAGCACGAACCGATCGGGCCGCACGGGCTCGACGCGGTCCGGATGGTGCGCTGACGACCGCCGCGCTCGCTGCGGTCAGAGCTTCTCGATCGGCGCGATCTTGATGAGGAGCTTCTTGCGCCCGGCGGCATCGAACGCGATCTCGGCGATGCGCTTCGCACCCTGACCGGTGACCGCGGAGACGGTACCCTCGCCGAAGTCGACGTGCTTGATGCGGTCGCCGGCGACGAGTTCCATGTCGCCGTTGTCGCGGACCTGCCCGGACACCCGGTTCGCCCACTCGGTCTTCGGACGGGTCTTCGCCGCCGCGGCCGCCCGGTCGTAGGATCCTCCGCCGAAGCCGCCACCGCCGCGGTACCCGCCGCCGCCCGCGCCTGCGCCGCCGAAGCCACCGGGGCCGCCGCCGCGACGGGCGTTCAGTGCGCGGGGCTCGGTGCCGCCGCGGCTGTTCGCCATGCCCGGGGACTGCTTCCACTCGATCAGGCCCTCGGGGATCTCCTGCAGGAACCGGGAGGGCATCGCCACGTTGACGTCGCCGAACTGCGCGCGGGTCATCGCGAGCGACAGGAAGAGCGACTTCTTCGCGCGGGTGATGCCGACGTAGAAGAGTCGACGTTCCTCGGCCGGACCGCCCGGCTCGTTCGCGGACATCCGGTGCGGCAGCAGGTCCTCTTCGACACCCGTGAGGAAGACCGCGTCGTACTCCAGGCCCTTGGCCGTGTGCAGCGTCATGAGCGACACCGTTCCGGACGAGTCGTCGAGCTCGTCGGCCGCCGCGACGAGGGAGACCTCGGTCAGGAAGTCCGACAGGGTCCCCTCGGGGTTGTTCTTCTGGAACTCCCGCGTCACCGCGACGAGCTCGTCGATGTTGTCGGCGCGGGCGGCGTCCTGCGCGTCGGGCGACTTCCGCAGGTTCTCGAGCAGCCCGGAGCCGTCGAGCAGCTGTGTCAGCGTGTCGACGACCGGCTGCGTCGCGGCGCGCGAGGCGACGTCGTCGAGCAGCGCGGCGAACGAGGTGATCGCGTTGCGGACCTTCGGGCCGAACCCGAGGTCGTCAGCGTGCCGAAGGGCCTCGCGCATCGAGGTCTCGTGCTCGTCGGCATAGCGCTGCAGCGCCGTCTCCGTGACCGCACCGATGCCGCGCTTCGGAACGTTCAGGATGCGCCGGAGCGACAGCGGGTCCGCCGGGTTCGCGACGGTGATCAGGTACGCCATCGCGTCCTTGATCTCGGCTCGCTCGTAGAACTTCGTGCCGCCGAGCACCCGGTACGGGATCGCCGACCGGATGAAGATCTCCTCGAGCGCACGCGTCTGCGAGTTCGTCCGGTAGAAGACCGCCATGTCCCGGTAGGACGTGCCCTCGTCGTGCAGGCGCTGGATCTCGTCGGCGACGAACTGCGCCTCGTCGTGGCCGGTGTACCCGGTGAAGCCCACGATCTTGTCGCCGGCGCCGACGTCGGTGAACAGGTTCTTCGCCTGTCGGTCGAAGTTGTTCGCGATGACGGCGTTCGCGGCGTCCAGGATCGTCTGCGTCGAGCGGTAGTTCTGCTCGAGCAGGATCACCTTCGAGTTCGGGAAGTCACGCTCGAACTCGACGATGTTCCGGATGTCGGCACCGCGGAAGGCGTAGATCGACTGGTCGGAGTCACCGACCACCGTGAGCGACGCCGGGGCGATCGACCCGTCGGCCTCGCGCATCCGGGCGACGTGCTGCCCGGCGTCCTCGAGCTTGTCGACCTGCTCGACGGGCACCGGGCGGGTGAGCTCGCGGATCAGGGCATACTGCGCGTGGTTGGTGTCCTGGTACTCGTCGACCAGGACGAAGCGGAAGCGGCGCTGGTAGAGCGCGGCGACCTCGGGGAAAGCCCGGAACAGGAAGACCGTCTGCCCGATCAGGTCGTCGAAGTCGAAGGCGTTGGCCCGGCGGAGCTCGTTCGTGTAGCGCCGGAACACCTCGGTGAACATGACCTCCTGCGGGTCGTTCGCGTTGATGTTCCGTGCGTAGGTCTCGACGTCCTGCAGCTCGTTCTTGAGCTTCGAGATCTTCGACGAGGCCGCGCCGACGGTCAGCCCGAGGGAGTCCGCCTCGAGCTCCTTGATGATCCGCTTGAGGAGCGCGCGAGAGTCCGCCGAGTCGTAGATCGTGAACGACTGCGGGAAGCCGAAGCGTTCGGCCTCGCGTCGGAGGATCCGCACGCACGCCGAGTGGAACGTCGAGATCCACATGCCCTCGGCAGCCTGGCCGACCAGGGCCTGCACGCGCTCGCGCATCTCGGCGGCGGCCTTGTTCGTGAACGTGATCGCGAGGATCTGCGACGGCCAGGCCTCGCGGTTCGCCAGCAGCAGGGCGATGCGTCGGGTGAGCACGCTCGTCTTGCCCGACCCGGCACCGGCCACGATGAGCAGGGACTCACCGCGGTACTCGACGGCTTCCTTCTGCTGGGGGTTGAGACCCGCGGTGAACGGGTCGTCGTACCCGCCGGGGCGGTTGCCCGTGCCCGGCTCGGGGGACTGGTCGAAGGGGTCGAGCACGATCGTCATGACCGGGTCAGTCTAGGCGCGCCCTCCGACAGGCGCAGCGGCTCGAGTCGTGGGCCGCGGGACACACTGCGACCCACGAGGACGGGGAACGGCCCGGTCGGCAGACATGCTGTCGGGCATGAGGACGTGGACCGTGTGGGACGCCGTCGCGCTCGTCGAGCGGAGCTGGGTCTGGATGGCATTCGTCACGACGCCCGTGACGATCACGGTCGGAGCGGGCTGGTCCTTCCTCGCCGACGGGGGCATCGGGAGGCCCGAGGGCCCGCCCGCTCTCGCCCTCACCGTCTTCATCCTCGTCGTCGTCGCGGGGCTCGTGACCGTCGGCGGGGGGATCGTGGCGCTCCCGTGCACGTACGCACTCGGCTGGGCGCTCGCCCGGATATCCGCCCGATGCAGCGTGCACATCGTCGCGCACGCACTGCTCGCCGGCGGCCTCGCGGCGCTCTGCGTCTGGTTGCTCGAGACGTACTGGTCCCACGCGTGGGCGCCCCTCCCGTACCTCCGCCTGCTCATTGCGGTCTCGGCGGCTGCCGCTGCTGCGATCGCCACGTGGCGGACCGACAGTAGGGGCCGTGGGGCCGCAGCGACGGCGCCCCGGCCGCGTGCGGACGTGCGGAGCTGACGGGTCAGGCGGCGGCGCCGCCGACGAGTGACCGCGCCCGCACCGCCAGGTCCGGGTGGTCCGCGAACACCCCGTCGACCCCGGTCCGCAGCACCGAGGTGAACCACCGCTCCCAGTCGCCGTGCGCCGCCACGTCTCCCCCGCGCCGCAACGGCGCCGGCAGGAACCGGTTCTCCGGCCGGAGCGTCCACGTGTAGACGGCGAGGCCTGCGGCGTGCGCCCGCTCGACGATGACACTCCGGACCGGTCGTGGGTCCTCGATGGCGACGCTGTCCGCCCCGGCCATCAGGGTCTTCAGGTCGACGCTGATCCCGTGGAACTCCGCGGCGAACCCGGCCAACGCGGCGTCCGTGCGCTCCGATGCCCACGAGGGAGCCGCCGACCCGTGGGCGGCGACCTCGTCCGCGGCGCTACCACGGGCCTCCTGGAGGTACACGAGCCGACCGCCCGTGCCGAGCGAGCCGAGCTGGCGGAGCACCGTCTTCTCGAAGGACTCGATCGTCAGCCGGTCGTCGCCCCGCCAACCGGCGGCCCCGAGCGCGTCGTCGAGCAGCTGCGCCATCGGGAACCCGGCCTGCTCGAAGTAGTGCGCGTGCTTCACCTCGGCGACCAGCCCGACCGGCCGCGGAGCCGCGTCGAGGATGCCGAGCAGGTCCTCGAGGCGCAGCACCCCGTCCTCGCCGTCGTGCGCGGCGGAGGCCGGACGCAGCTGCGGCAGCCGCTCGCGCACCCGGAGCGTCCGGAGTTCGTCCCACGTGAAGTCCTCGGTGAACCAGCCCGTCACGCTCTGCCCGTCGACGGTCTTGGTCGTCCGCAGGTGCGCGAACTCGGGGCGGTGGGCGACGTCGGTCGTGCCGGACACCTCGTTCTCGTGGCGGAGCACGAGCACGCCGTCCTTCGTCGGCACGAGGTCGGGCTCGATGGCGTCGGCGCCGAGCTCCACGGCCAGTTCGTAGGCGCTCCGGGAGTGCTCCGGTCGGTGGCCGGAGGCTCCTCGGTGGGCGATCACACGGGTCATGCGCCGAACGGTAGCGGCTCCGTCCTGCCGGCGGGTGTCCCGCAGGTGTGCCTGTGGACACATCCGTTCAGCCCGGGCCCGCTGTTCACAGCCGGCGCACGGAGGGTCGCACCGTGACCGTCCGACACCTGTCCACCGCCGTCGAGGCCCGCATCGACCGCGCCGCACGCCGACTCCTCGACGCCGGGCACCAGCCGCGCCGCCCGCTCCGCCTCGCCGTGACCGAGCTCCTGGTGTTCGGCGCGAAGCAGGCCTGGGCGTGCACGTTCGGAGCGCTGCTGCTCGCGACGATGGTCGTGGTGCACCTGACCGTGCCGCCCGCGGCCAGGAACGACGTCCTGACGGTGTCCGCCGCGGCGATCCAGGTCGGCATGCTCGTGTTCGGGCTCGAGACCGCGCGGGAACTGCGCGTGGTGCTGGTCTTCCACCTGGTCGGCACCGTGATGGAGGTCTTCAAGACCCACGTCGGCTCTTGGCAGTACGGCGACGACGGCTGGCTCGTGGTCGCCGGCGTCCCGCTGTTCTCGGGGTTCATGTACGGCGCCGTCGGCTCGTACACGGTCCGGGTCGTGCGGCTCTTCGACCTGCGCTTCGACCGCTGGCCGCGGCAGTGGCTGCTGGTCGTCGTGGCCGCCGGGATCTACGCGAACTTCTTCGGCCACCACTTCCTGTGGGACGCCCGCTCCGTCCTGCTCGCGCTGGTCGTGGCGCTCTTCGCGCGGACGACCGTGCACGTCCGGGTGCACCGCGCGACGGTGCGGATGCCGGTCCTGGTCGCGATGGTCCTGGTCGCGCTGTTCATCTGGCTCGCGGAGAACGTCGCGACCTGGGCCGGAGCCTGGACCTACCCGGACCAGACGGACGGCTGGCAACCGGTGGCCCCGACCAAGGTCGTCGCCTGGCTGCTGCTGATGGTGATCTCGGTCGCGCTGGTCGCATGGCTGTACCCACAGGTCCGGTCCGCCCCCGGGGTCGCGGTCCGCGGACGCACGGCACCGTCCGGCCTGGAGGCGCGCCCCACCACCGCAACGTCCGCACCCGTCCGGCGGTCGGCTGGCTCACGACGACCTCGGGGCAGCCACGCAGACCGCGACCGTAGGCTCAAGGTGTCGGGCCCTGACGGACCCGCTTCCGCTCGCCGCGAATCCTCAGCCTTCCGCGACGAAGCGCCCCTAGGCTGAGAGGACGTAAATCTCCGAGGAAGAGGACACCATGGCCTTCAAGCCCGGTTTCGACCAGTCCCCCGCCTTCAACGACCAGGGCCGGAACGCCTGGGGTGCCGGCGCTGGTCAACAGCAGGCGGGCTGGGGACGCACCCCACAGCAGGGGCAGTACCCGCAGCAGGGCGGCATGACGCCCGAGCAGCTGCAGTACATGTACGACCGCCCGACGGCGAGCCCGGTCGACACCGACCGCATGTCGTACGAGGACACCATCGTCAAGACGCTCCTGGCGTTCGGCGTGCTCCTCGTGGGTGCCGTCGCCGGCTGGAACCTGCCGCCGATCGTCTGGATCGTCGGCGCAATCGTCGGGTTCGTGCTCGCGCTCGTGAACACGTTCAAGAAGAAGCCGTCGCCGGGGCTCGTCCTGGCGTACGCGTTCTTCGAGGGCCTGTTCGTCGGTGGCATCTCCGCCGCGTTCAACGCGCAGTCCGACGGCATCGTCGCGCAGGCGGTGTTCGGCACGCTCGGCGTCTTCGCTGTGACGCTGCTGCTGTTCTCCTCGGGCAAGGTCCGCGCCACCCCCAAGTTGACGCGGTTCTTCCTCATCGCGATGGTCGGGTACCTGGCCTTCTCGCTGGTCAACCTCGTCCTGATGCTCACGGGCGTGACCTCGGGAGCGCAGGGTCTGCGCAGTGAGCCGAGCTTCCTGTTCGGCATCCCGTGGGGTGTCCTGATCGGCGTCTTCGTGGTCCTCATGGCGGCGTACTCGCTGATCCTCGACTTCGACCAGATCAAGACCGGCGTGCAGCGCGGTGCTCCTCGCATCTACGCGTGGACCGCGGCGTTCGGTCTCATCGTCACCCTCGTCTGGCTCTACATCGAGATCCTGCGCATCCTCGCCCTGCTCGCGAGCAACCGCGAGTAGCGCACACCCGATCGGCCGAAGGGCCCCGGCACACGCCGGGGCCCTTCGTCGTACCCGAGGCCGATGCTCCGCGTCCGTCCCCCGGCACGACGCCTGGTACCGCGCCGCTCTCGTCGCACGACTTGCCGCTCGACTTCGCCGCCGACGGCATGTCGTGCGACCGGGAACGATCGGCGGCGGCCTGTCGTGCAACGGGAGCCCGGGCACGACGGGCGACGGATGCCCACACCGGCGCCCGGACGCGCCGAGGGCCCGGCACGCAGTGCGTACCGGGCCCTCGGCGTCAGGGAGCGACTACTCCCACTCGATCGTCCCCGGCGGCTTCGACGTGACGTCGAGCACGACGCGGTTCACGTCCGGGACCTCGTTCGTGATGCGGTTCGAGATCTTCGCCAGGGTGTCGTACGGCAGACGCGTCCAGTCGGCGGTCATGGCGTCCTCTGACGAGACCGGACGGAGCACGATCGGGTGCCCGTAGGTCCGGCCGTCTCCCTGGACGCCCACGGAGCGGACGTCGGCGAGCAGGACGACCGGGCACTGCCAGATCTCCTCGTCGAGGCCGGCTGCGGTGAGTTCCTCGCGCGCGATCTTGTCAGCGGCACGGAGCAGCTCGAGGCGGTCCTTCGTGACCTCACCGACGATGCGGATGCCGAGCCCGGGGCCGGGGAACGGCTGGCGACCGACGATGACCTCGGGCAGCCCGAGCTCGCGACCGACCGCACGGACCTCGTCCTTGAACAGGGTCCGCAGCGGCTCGACGAGCTCGAACGTCATGTCCTCGGGCAGACCGCCCACGTTGTGGTGCGACTTGATGTTCGCCGTACCGGAACCGCCGCCGGACTCGACCACGTCGGGGTAGAGCGTGCCCTGGACGAGGAACTTGACCTCGCCGGCGTCGGAGTCGGACGCCGCTGCGTCCGCACGGGCCTCGAGCACGAGGGCCTCGGCAGCCGCCTCGAACGTGCGGATGAACTCGCGCCCGATGATCTTGCGCTTCTGCTCCGGGTCGCTGACCCCGGCGAGGGCGTCGAGGAACTGCTGCTCGGCGTCGACCGTCACCAGGCGGACACCTGTGGAGGCGACGTAGTCCTCTTCCACCTGCTTGCGCTCGTCGGCACGCAGGAGCCCGTGGTCGACGAAGACGCACGTGAGCTGGTCGCCGACGGCCTCGTGCACCAGGGCAGCGGCGACGGCGGAGTCGACCCCGCCGGAGAGCCCGGCGATGACCCGTGCCGAGCCGACCTGCTCCTTGATGCGGGCGACCTGCTCCTCGATGACGTTCGCGGAGTTCCAGTCGCCGGGCAGGCCTGCTGCACGGTGCAGGAAGTTCTCGAGCACGGCCTGGCCGTACGCGGAGTGCTTGACCTCGGGGTGCCACTGCACGCCGTAGAGCTTGCGCTCGTCGGACGCGAACGCGGCGACGGGGGTCGAGGCGCTCGACGCGAGGACCTCGAAGCCCTCGGGCGCCTTCGCCACGGAGTCGCCGTGCGACATCCAGGTGACCTGGGACTCGGGCTGGTCGCCGAGCAGCACGCTGTCGGTGCCCGAGACGGTCACGTCGGTGGCGCCGTACTCGCGGAGCCCGGTGTGCGCGACCTCGCCGCCGAGGGACTTCGCCATGGCCTGGAAGCCGTAGCAGATGCCGAGGACGGGGACGCCGAGGTCGAGGATCTCGCCGTCGAGCGACGGGGCACCGTCCTCGTACACGGACGAGGGGCCTCCGGACAGCACGATGGCCGCCGGGTCCTTCTCGCGGACCTCGTCCGCCGTGATCGAGTGCGGGACGATCTCGCTGTAGACGTTCGCCTCACGCACGCGCCGTGCGATCAGCTGGGCGTACTGGGCGCCGAAGTCGACGACCAGGACGGGGCGCTGTTCGGTCTCGCTCACCGAGCGGCCTCCTTCTCACGCTGCTGGGCAGCGGTCAGCTCGTGGTAGGTGTCCATGGCCTTCTGCTGCATGCGGTGCTCGACCACGAAGGACATGAACGGGATGATGCCGCCGAGGGCGATGAGCAGGAAGCGCGACGGCCTCCAGCGCATGATGCTCCACAGGCGGAAGTCCGTGAACAGGTACAGCACGTAGAGCCAGCCGTGCGCGATGAGGATCGCGATCGACAGGTTGAACGTGCCGGGCGCTTCGCCCGCGGTGCCGTTCGGCACGAAGAACGGGCCGTTGCCGAGCTGCATCTCGAGCTGCAGCGGCGTGTACTTGATGACGACCTCGATGACGAGGGCGAGCAGCAGCACGCCGGTGATGTACGCGGAGATGCGGTACCACCTCACCGCGCCCGGGATCTTCGGGATGTCACGCGTGCGGACGGTCAGGGCCATGCAGTCGATCCTACCGTCGCACCGGGGTGGGCTCGGCTGCCTGAGCGGCCTCGCGGGCGTCCTCCTGCTCACGCTCCCAGGCGTCCTTCACGAACCGGTACCAGAGGAACACGGCGAACCCGGCGAAGACGACCCACTCGATCGCGTAGAACAGGTTCAGCCAGTCGAAGCGGACCTCGCGCGTGGGGGCACGGTCGGCGATGGTGCCGAGGTCGGCGGCCTTCGCGGTGGTGCCGTCGGCGACGACGTACCCGATGTACATCCGGTCGTCGAAGGCCTTCCAGGTGTTCACGAACCGAGCCGGCGCAACGGCGGAGTACTCACCCTTGCTGTAGGCGTCCTGGTCCGGGGACTCGGCGGGGTAGTAGCGGCCCTGCACCGTGAGCTCCTGGCCGTCGGTCAGGCGCTCGCCCCCGGCCTCGGCCTGACGCCGCTGGTCCGCCCACCCGATGACGACCGGCAGGCTCGCGCCGGTCTCGGTGTCGACGAGGTGCCCGATCGCCTGGTAGGTGCCGCCGCCGGAGCGTCCGGTCAGGATCGTGGTGTCGCCGGCGACGAACGTGCCGGTGACGGTGACGCGCTGCCCTGCGATGCTCTCCGACGCCGCACGGCCGGGCTCGGTGACGTCGTCGAGCGACTTCCGCGTCTCGGTCGTCGCCGGCAGGGGCTTGCCGTTCGCGATGCTCCGCTCGAGCTGCCACTTGCCGAGGCCGGCGAAGACCCCCGCGAGCACGAGCGCCAGCAGGAGCAGTGCGATCCACCTCGGTCGTCGGGCTACGGCCCACATCTGTATCAGTACTCCGGATCGCGCTGGCGGACCGGGCGCTTCGGGCGCTCGGCAGGGACGTCCACCGGCGACGTCACGGGTTCGCTCGTCGTCGGCTCCGGTGACCCATTCTCGCGCTCTTCCCTGCCCGCAGCCTCCACGAGGGCGAACTCCTCGGCGAACTGCCGGTCGCGCTCGGCACGACGGGCCGCGGCCGCGGCGTCCTGGTCGGCCACGGCAGCCTCGGCAGCGGTGTCGATCGCCTCGTCGAGGGCCGGCCCGGCCGGGACCGCGCCTGCCCCGCCGCGACCGAGCCGCGTACGCAGGCGCTGGCGCAGCCGCGCCACCCGGGCCGGACGCACCACGAGGCGGCCGATCCGGTCCGAGTTCACGGCGAGCAGCGGGCCCAGGACGGCCATCACGAGGACGTACAGGCCCGCGAAGGCGGTGATCCGCGCCTCCAGGCCGGCGGCAGCCGACAGGGTCGCGAGGATGAGCGCGAACTCGCCACGGTTCACCAGGATGACCGCGGTGTTGATGCCCTGCTGGACGTCGAAGCCGTTCATCCGGGCGACGATCTGCCCGGCGACGGCGTTCAGCACGACCGTCATGCCGATCGCGCCGAGGACCGGCCAGAGCACCTCGCCGAAGGTCGACAGGTCGAGCCCGAGGCCGAAGTTCACGAAGAAGAACGCCGCGAAGACGTCGCGCATCGGCAGGGCGAGCTGCTCGATGCGGTCTCGGTAGCGGGTCGCACCGCAGAGCAGGCCGATCACGAACGCCCCGATGGCGTCGGTCACACCGAGCAGGTCGCCGATGCCGCCGAACATCACCGCGAGGCCGAAGAACAGCACGGTGAACAGCTCGTCGTCACGGGTCGCGAAGATCTTCGACACCCACTTGCCGGCGAACCGGGCGAGGGTGAACATCACGACGAGGAACCCGAAGGCGAGGGCGAGCTTGCCGACCACGGCCCACAGGTTCGTGTCGCCGGACAGCACGACCGAGACGATCGCCAGGTAGATGGCGATGAAGACGTCCTCGATCACGGTGACGCCGAGGATCATCGGGGTCTCGTCGTTGGCGAGGCGCCGCAGCTCGATGAGCAGCTTCGTCACGATCGCGCTCGACGACGTCGCCGTCATGCCCGCGATGATCAGGGCCTCACGGGTGCCCCAGCCGAGCGAGAACCCGAACGCGAAGCCGATCCCCATGTTGATCGCGACGTAGGTACCACCGGAGACCAGGAGCTTCCCGGCGTTGCCGTAGAACTCCTCTTGGTCGAACTCCAACCCGAGGTTGAAGAGCAGCAGGATGAGACCGAAGGTCGCGATCAACTCGATCGTGTGCGACTCGACGTTCAGGCCGATCCACGGGGTGTGCGGGCTCGCGATGAGCCCGACCACCATGTAGATGGGGATGGCGGGCAGGCCGATGGTCTTGCCCAGGCGTCCGAGGACGTAGGCGATGATGAACAGGCCGCCGATGGTCAGCAGCTCACCACCCAGGTGCATCCGCTAGCTCCCGGGCGGCGCCTCGGCGGCCGCGGCCGCGAGCTGACCGCTGCGGTAGAAGGAGAACGCCTTGGCGACCTTCTCGGGTGCGCCGGCGACGACGATGGTGTCACCGGGGAACACGACGAAGTCGGGCGAGGGCGCGGGGTTCGCGCTGTCGCCGCGGACGACCGCGACGACGGTCAGGCCGATGAAGCCCGAGTCGTGCAGGTCGCCGAGGGGCTTGCCGGCGATGGCGTCCTCGTAGTCGACGCTGAACCAGTCGATCGACAGGCCGGGGATCTCGTCGAGCTTGTCGAGGCCCTCGGTGATCCGGGTACCGCCGAGCAGTTCGGCGAGGGTGTGCGCCTCGTCCTCGCTCAGGCGGAGCGAGACCTTCTCGGACTTGTCCGCGCCGTCGGAGACGTCGGCGAACGAGATGAGGTCGGAGTGCCCCGACCGGTGCGTGATGACACCGCACTTGCCACCGTCGTCGGTGTAGAAGCTGTGCAGCACGCCGACTCCGGGGAGTTTGACGCGATGGACGTCGACCATGATGGCTCCCTTGGTGAGTACCCCGATGATAACCACCGGGTCGCTCCGGCCATTCCGCACGCTACGGTCGTGCCATGGGGAACACACGGGGGGCCGTCCGCATCGTCGTCGCCGTCGTCGGGGTGGTGGTCGTCGCGGCGTACGCGGCACTGCTGGCCGTCAACGCGCTCGTGCTCGATCCGCTCGCGGCGGTGCCCGGGGCGACCCTGCCCGAGGTCCACGCCCGCGTCGGCGCTGCCGGGTTCTCCGTCGCCGGTGACGTCCGGGGCGTCGTGGTCGTCGCGTCGATCGGGGTGGTCCTGGCCCTCGCCGCGGCGGTCGTCGGGCTCGCGGCCCGGCTGCCCGCGACGGTGGTCGCCGTGATGCACCTCGGCGTCCTCGCCGCGGGCGCGCTCGCGACCTTCCAGTCGGGGTTCTGGCTCGGCATGGACGTCGCCGACACGTTCGGCACGAGCGGCGGCGCGCACACGATCTGGGCGGGCGTGCTGTACCTGACGAGCCTCGCCGCGTTCATCGCGATCCCGGTCGTCTTGTTCCTCACCGCTGTCCGCACCCGCAACACGGAACGTCGGCGACGGCTCGCAGCGGGGTAGCGCTGCGCGGAACCGTCCACGTTGCGTCTCGTGGGACGGGGCGGGACCAGGCGGGGCGCGACCCGGTGACGGACGGGAGGCGCGGGGCGGGGCCGCCACGCGCCTGCCGTCCGTCGCCTACCGCGGTTCGCTCGTCTTCTCGCCCTCGACCTGCTCGTCGGTCGCCTTCGCGCCCTCGGCGCCGCTCGAACGGCCGCCGCCGACCACGACGTCGTCCTCGTCGAAGCCGAACGCGATGTCCGGCGCCTCGAGCCGGATGCGGTCCGCGGACTCGTCGTCGGGCTGCAGCTGCGACTCGCGCTCGGCGGCGACGCGCTTCAGGTAGTTCGACACCTCGTGCTCGGTCGTCTCCTGGTCCCACCCGAGGACCCCGGCCATGAGCTTGGCGGCGACCGGGGCGGCCTCCTCGCCGCGGTCCCAGGCCTCGATCGAGATGCGGGTGCGCCGGGCGAGGACGTCCTCCAGGTGCAGGGCCCCCTCGTGCGAGGCCGCGTAGACGACCTCGGCGCCGATGTAGTCGTCCGCCTGCGGCAGCGGCTCGGCGAGCGACGGGTCCTGCTGCACGAGCTGCAGCACCTCGGTCGCCTGTGTGCCGTACCGGTTCAGCAGGTGCTCGATCCGGACCTTGTGCACGCCGAATCGCCTCGCGGTCCGTCCACGACGGTTCCACGCGGCCGGGTAGCCCTCGGCACCGAGCAGCGGGATGTCCTCGGTCGTCGACGCCGGGATCTTGCCGTCCATCGCGGCGACGGCCTCGTCGATGGCGTCCTTACCCATCACGCGGTAGGTGGTCCACTTGCCGCCCGCGACCACGACCAGACCGGGGGCGGTGTGCGCGACGACGTGTTCGCGGCTGAGCTGCGACGTCTGGTCGGACTCGCCGGCGAGCAGCGGTCGGAGGCCGGCGTAGACGCCCTCGACGTCCTCGCGGGTGAGTGGTACCGCGAGCACCTTGTTCACGTGCTCGAGGATGTAGTCGATGTCCGCCGCGGTCGCCGCAGGGTGCGCCTTGTCGAGATTCCAGTCGGTGTCCGTCGTGCCGACGAGCCAGTGCCGGCCCCACGGGATGACGAACAGCACGCTCTTCTCGGTGCGGAGGATCATGCCGGTGTTCGACTGGAAGCGGTCGCGCGGGATCACGAGGTGCACGCCCTTCGACGCCCGCACCTTGAACTGCCCGCGGGTGCCGACCATCGCCTGGGTGTCGTCGGTCCAGACACCCGTCGCGTTCACGACCTGCTTCGCCCGGATGTCGAACTTCTCGCCGGTCTGGATGTCGTGCGCGTGCGCCCCGACGACCCGCTCCCCGACCTTGATGAAGCCCTCGATCCGGACCCGGCTCGCGGCGTGGGCGCCGTACGACGCGGCGGTGCGCACGAGCGACGCGACGTAGCGGGCGTCGTCGACCTGGGCGTCGTAGTAGGTCATGCCGCCGATGAAGGCGTCCTTCTTCAGGCCCGGCATGTTCTTCAGGACCTGCTTGCGGCTGAGGTGCCGGTGGTGCGGGACCCCGGGCGGACGGCCGCCCGACCAGCTGAAGACGTCGTACATCGCCATGCCGATGCCGATGTAGAAGCGCTCCCACACGCGGTGGTTGAGCGGGTAGAGGAACCGCACGGGCTTCACCAGGTGCGGGGCGATGCGCTGCAGCAGCAGGCCGCGTTCGATGAGGGCCTCGCGGACGAGCGCGAAGTTCAGCTGCTCGAGGTAGCGGATGCCACCGTGCACGAGCTTCGAGGAGCGGCTCGACGTGCCCGAGCCCCAGTCGCGGGCCTCGACGATGCCGACGCTCAGGCCGCGGGTGACCGCGTCGAGCGCACTGCCGCCGCCGACGATGCCGCCGCCGACGACCAGGACGTCGAGCTCCTTCGTCTTGAGTGCCTCGATCGCCGCGGCACGCTCGTCCGGTCCGAGCTTCGCGGACGGGTCGAACCCGACGCCCGTGGACGTCGCTCCCGGAGCGCCGTCCACGGTGCTCTCGGCACCTGCCGTCGTCGCGTCCGTGCTGGTCTGCGTGGTGCTGCTGGCTGGCTTGGCCATCGTCGCCTCCGTGCGGGTTGCGCGCACGGAGCCGGCCTCCGCGCACGGGAGCGCCGAGGCGTCACCCGCGCGGGAGCACGGGTGCCACCGTCACTGCTGGTGGTACGGCGCCACGACCACTTCTACTCGCTGGAACTCCTTGACGTCGGAGTACCCGGTGGTGGCCATCGACCGACGCAGTGCGCCGACCAGGTTCGCGCGGCCGTCCCACGACGGGGTCGGGCCGTTCAGCACGTTCTCGAGCGGGGCGATCTGGCCGACCTCGACCCGGCGGCCGCGGGGCAGCTCGGAGTGGTGCGCCTCGGCACCCCAGTGGAAGCCACCGCCGGGGGCCTCGGTCGCGCGGGCCAGCGCGGTGCCGAGCATGACCGCGTCGGCACCGACGGCGATCGCCTTGACGATGTCACCGGCGGTGTCGAGCCCGCCGTCCGCGATGACGTGCACGTAGCGGCCGCCGGACTCGTCCATGTAGTCGCGACGGGCACCGGCGACGTCGGCGACCGCGGTGGCCATCGGCGCGTGGATGCCCAGCGCGGCGCGGGTCGTCGAGGCAGCGCCACCGCCGAAGCCGACGAGCACGCCGGCGGCACCGGTCCGCATGAGGTGCAGCGCCGAGGTGTACGTCGAGGCTCCGCCCACGATGACCGGCACGTCGAGCTCGTAGATGAACTTCTTGAGGTTGAGCGGCTCCTGGTTCTGGGAGACGTGCTCCGCCGAGACCGTCGTGCCGCGGATGACGAACAGGTCGACACCGGCGTCGACGACCGTCTGCGAGAACTCCTGCGTGCGCTGCGGGCTGAGCGACCCGGCGACCGGCACCCCGGCGGCGCGGATCTCGGCCAGGCGCGCGGTGATCAGCTCGGCCTTGACCGGCTCGGAGTAGATCTCCTGCATGCGCTTGGTGACGTTGCCGTCGGTGAGGGTCTTGATCTCGTCGTAGTACGGCGTCGGGTCCTCGTACCGGGTCCACAGGCCCTCGAGGTCGAGCACGCCGAGGATCCCGAGCTTGCCCATCTGGATGACCGTCGCCGGCGAGGACACCGAGTCCATCGGCGCCGAGAGGATCGGCGATGCGAACGTGAACGCGTCGATCGACCACTGCACGCTCACGTCGTGCGGGTCGCGGGTGCGCCGCGAGGGGACCACCGCGATGTCGTCGAACGCGTAGGCCCGACGGCCGCGCTTGCCTGCACCGATCTCGACTTCAGTCACCGGGCAAGCCTAGCGGGCGGGGTCCGGGAGTGGGACGGGTGGACGGTGCAGCGGGACCCGTCGGACGGGCGCGCCACCGGGATCGTCACCGCCGGGGTCGCGCCCGTCGCTTCCGGAGCGCCCGCAGGACGAGCCCGAGCAGGAGCGCCAGCACGATCAGCACCACGAGGAGCGCGGCCGCGACCTTCACCAGCAGGGCGGCACCGACGAAGAGCACCGCGAAGACGACCCAGACGAGGGCGTCGAGCACGAGGGGGCCGGGGGTGCGCACGTGCGTCACGCTAGCCGACGGGCGGGAGCCGGTGGCGTGCTGACGCGCGCGGCGGGGCGGGGGTGGGTCGTGCCTCCAGGCCGGCCGCGGGTGGGGGCGCGGCACGCGTGAGACGCCGGTGTCGACGCGAGACGCACCGGACGGCGCGAGACGCCCCCCGGATCCGGCGGTGTCCCGGGGTGATCACGGCGTCTCGGGCGGACGCCGGGGCCTCGGGCGGACGCCGACGTCTCGGGGCGGCGACCAACGGCGCCCAACGGCTGCCCGCAGACCACCCGGCGTGAGGACGGGGCCGCGCGGCGCATCAGCAGCCAGCGCGGCCCCGTCGGGGTGCGGGTACCACCCCCACAGCAGTACCCGCGGGTCGACCCCGCTCAGCGAGCGGAGTCGACGTCCTTGGCGAGCGTCCCCAGGTAGAGCTCGATGACCTTCGGGTCGTCGGCGAGCTCGCGCCCGGTGCCCGAGTACGCGTTCCTCCCCTGGTCGAGCACGTACCCACGATCGCAGATCTGCAGACAGCGTCGCGCGTTCTGCTCGACCATGATGATCGACACCCCGGCCTTGTTGATCCGGCGTGTGCGGATGAAGGTCTCGTCCTGACGCACCGGCGACAGGCCCGCGGAGGGCTCGTCGAGCAGCAGCACCTTCGGGTCCATCATCAGCGCGCGGGCCATCGCGACCGACTGCCGCTCACCACCGGACAGGGAACCCGCCCGCTGGTTGCGCCGCTGGCCGAGGACCGGGAACAGGTCGTAGATGACCTCGAGCCGCTCAGCGAACTTCTTCGGGCGCAGGTACAGGCCCATCTGCAGGTTCTCCTCGATCGAGAGCGAGGGGAACACGTTGTTCGTCTGCGGCACGAAGCCGACGCCGGCCTGCACGAGCTTGTTCGCCTTGAGGTTCGTGATGTCCTCGCCCTGCAGGGACACCGAGCCCTCGCGGATCGAGACCAGGCCGAACAGCGCCTTGAGGAGCGTCGACTTGCCGGCGCCGTTCGGTCCGATGATGCCGATGAGCTCGCCCGGGTAGCAGTCGAGGTCGCAGCCGTTGAGGATGTTCACGCCCGGCAGGTACCCCGCGACGAGGTTCTTCGCGGTGAGGACGGGTTCGCCACGGTCGATCGTCGCGGTCGCGCCCGTCGCGCCGGTCGCGGCGGTCCCGCCGGTCGCCGGACTGGAGGCGCGGCTCGCGTCCGCTGCGTTCGGTGCGTCGGTCATCGGGTCGCCTCCTGCTCGTCCTGCTTGCGGTGGTCGTCCGCCTTGTGGTGGTCGTCCGCCGCTTCTTCTTCCGCCACCTCTTCGGCCAGCTCCTCGTAGGTCTCCTCGGTGAGGAGCGAGTCGTCGCCCAGGTCGGTGTCGTGGTGCGCACCGAGGTACGCGTCGATGACGGCGCGGTCGTCCATCACCGTGTCCGCCGGCCCCTCGGCGACGACCTTGCCCTCGGCCATCACGACGACCCAGTCCGAGATGTGCCGGACCATGTGCATGTCGTGCTCGACGAAGAGCACGGTCATGCCGTCGTCGCGCAGGGACTGGATGTGCCCGAGCAGCGACTGGGTGAGCGCGGGGTTCACGCCGGCCATCGGCTCGTCGAGCATGATCATCGTCGGGTCGGACATGAGCGCCCGTGCCATCTCGAGCAGCTTCCGCTGCCCGCCGGACAGCGAGCCGGCGTAGTCGTCCTTCTTCTCGAGGAGCTTGAAGCGCGCGAGCAGGTCCTCGGCCTTCGCGGTGATCTCGCGCTCGCGCTTCCGCCAGAGCGCCGGGACCAGGCCGACGAAGAAGTTCTCGCCCGGCTGGTCGCGCGCACCGAGCAGCATGTTCTGCATCACGGTGAGGCGGCTGAGCGCCTTCGTGAGCTGGAACGTGCGCACCATGCCCTTGTTCGCGATGTGCGTCGCGCTCGTCTTCTGCAGCGTGTCGCCGTTGAAGCGGGTCGTCGCTCCGGGGCTCGGCTTGTCGAACCCGGTGAGCAGGTTGAAGAACGTCGTCTTGCCGGCGCCGTTCGGCCCGATGAGCGCGGTGATGGTGCCGCGCTGCACCTCGAGGTGGTCGACGTCGACCGCCGTCATGCCGCCGAAGTGCCGGGTGACGCCGTCGACCGTCAGGATCGGGTCGGACTTCGTGTGGGTGTAGGTCTCAGACACTGAACGACAGCTCCTTCTTGTTGCCCAGGAGTCCCTGTGGCCGGAACACGATGAGGAGCATGAGCGCGACGCCGACGAGCACGTAGGAGAACTGCTCCGCCTGCTGCGCGTTCATGATCGAGTCGGGGATGAAGTCCCCGGCCAGGGTGCGGACGAAGAGCCGCACGACGAAGAACAGGATCGCCCCGAGCACCGGGCCGAAGACGGTCGCGGCGCCGCCGAGGATGAGCGCGGTCCAGATGAAGAACGTCATCGATCGACCCATCGCGTCGGGCTGCACGGAGCTCGGCAGCACGTAGATGACGCCGGCCAGCGCCCCGAGGGCACCACCGAAGACGAGCGCCTGCATCTTGTACGAGTAGACGTTCTTGCCGAGGGAGCGGACGGCGTCCTCGTCCTCGCGGATCGCCTTCACGACGCGGCCCCACGGGCTGCGCATGAGCAGGAAGAGCACGAGGGTGAAGAGCGCCACGAGGCCCCAGGCGGCGATGCGGATCCACCAGCCGTTGACCCCGTTGTTCGAGTACGTGAACCACAGGATGCTCGTGGTGCCGTCGGGCAGCGGGCTGAGTGCGTTGAACGGGTCGCGGTAGGCCGAGCCGGCGATGCCGTTCGAACCACCGGTGGTGGTCGTCAGCAGGCTGGAGCGTCCGACCATGCGGATGATCTCGGCTCCGGAGATCGTCACGATCGCCAGGTAGTCCCCGCGCAACCGCAGGGTCGGGATGCCGAGGATGACCGCGAAGACGATGGCCACCGCCAGCGCGACGAGCACCGCCATGACGAAGGGCAGGCCGTTCGTGATCGAGATCGCGAAGCCGTACGCGCCGAGCAGCAGGAACGCCGCCTGGCCCATGTTGATCAGGCCGGTCAGACCGAAGTGCACGTTGAGGCCGATCGCGGCCAGGGCGAACGCCGCCGTGGTGGGGGCGAGCGCCTCCTGTGTCAGCGAGGACAGCAGGTTCAGGATGTAGTCCATGTCGGTGCTCCCTTAGCCGATGCGCTCGGCGCGACCGAAGATGCCCTGCGGCCGGAACAGCAGGATGAGGATGAGGATCACGAGGGCCGTGGCGTACTTGAAGTCGCCCGGCAGCACGAGGTTCGTGAGCTCGACGACGATGCCGATGATCATCGAGCCGACGAGGGCGCCGTACGCGGTGCCGAGACCGCCGAGCGTCACGGACGCGAACATGAGCAGCAGCAGCTGGAGGCCGGTCTGCCAGTTCACGCCGTTGAGCACGAGGCCGAGCATCACGCCGGACAGGCCCGCGAGGCCGGCCGCGAGCGTCCACACGAAGCGGATGACCCGGTCGACGTCGATGCCGGACGCCGCGGCGAGCGCCGGGTTGTCCGACACCGCGCGGGTCGCCCGACCGAAGCGGGTCTTGGCGAGGAACAGGCCGGTGCCGACGAGGACGACGAGCGCGATGCCCATGGCGACGTAGGACTGCACGGTCAGCGTCAGGCCGGCGAAGGTCACCGTCTCGGGGTTGCCCTGCTGGATGCGGACGGTCGAGGCGCCGAAGAAGTACTGGAAGGCGTACTGCGCGGCGATCGACAGGCCGATCGTGACGATCATCAGCTGGGTGAGGCTGATCCGGCGGCGGCGGAGCGGTCGCCAGATCGCCGCGTCCTGCAGGTACCCGGTCGCGGCGCAGAGCAGCGTCACGACGATGCCGGTGACCCAGATGTTCCACCCGAGCTGGTTCGCGAAGACGTAGGCGAGGAGACCACCGAGGGTCACCTGCTCCCCGTGCGAGAAGCTCGACAGGCCGGTGGTGCCGTAGATGAGCGAGAGGCCGACCGACGCCAGGGCGATGAGGAGCCCGAGCCGGATGCCCGAGGCGAGCTGCTGCCAGGCCCGTGCGGCGCTCACGCTGCTCGTGTCGTCGCTGGTGGTCACGCCCTGCTGGTCGGACAGCTGGAAGATCTGTCCGACGTTGGCGTTGAGCGTCGCGTTCACCTTGCGCTCGGCGTCGCCGGCGTTGGTCAGGTACTGCCCCTTCGGCAGCGAGTCCTGGTCGACGCTCACGGTGTACTGCCCCGCGGTCGTGACCGTGACGGACCAGCGCCCGGAGTCGTCGGTGGTCGCGGTCTGGGCGAACCCGCCCGGTCCGGCGACGTCGACGTCGACCCCGGTCGCGGGCTTCCGCTCGGAGTCGAGGATGGTGCCCCGGATGCAGCCGTTCGTCGGGCTGACGGCACAGGGGCCCTCGGCAGTGGACGCGCTGCCGGTGCTCGGGCTGCTGCTGGCGGAGGGACTGCTCGTCGCCGCGTCGGCCGCGGGCGACACTGCCCAGTCGACCGCGAAGGTGGCGAGGAAAGCGAGGAAGAGTACTGCGGCGAGGACCAGGCGCTTGCGGCGGTCTGGTGCCCCACGGCGGAGCCGGCGCATGAGCGCTGACCCCGGCGGAGTGATGGAACCCACGGATGAGCCTCTCGTTCGGATAGTCGAGGACCATAGGGATTTTTTGTGTCCCCCGTGTTTCCAGCACGTCTCCTGCACAAATCGTGCTGCTTTCGTGACCGACACCCCTTCGATCCGCATGGATCCGCCCGTCCGGCCGGTACAGGATTCTCAGGAAGCGGCTGCGGCGTCGTGCACAGCTGCCCCTCAGGTCCACCCGGCGGGGGACGCCGGAATGCTCCGCGTGTCGCGCGCGTTACCATGGCCCATCGGGAACCCGACGACGCGCCCCGGTGCCACCACTTCACCTCGCCCACGAAGGGGACCCATGGACCAGCCGGATCCGTTCGGATTCATCGGACTCACGTACGACGACGTCATGCTCCTGCCCGGGCACACCGACGTCATCCCGAGCGAGGCGTCCACGACGTCCCGGCTCACCAAGCGCATCGACGTGCACGTCCCGCTGCTGTCGGCCGCGATGGACACGGTGACCGAGGCCCGCATGGCGATCGCCATGGCCCGCCAGGGCGGCATCGGCATCCTGCACCGCAACATGTCGATCGAGGACCAGGCCGCGTACGTCGACAAGGTCAAGCGGTCCGAGTCGGGCATGATCACGAACCCGGTGACGACGAGCCCGGAGGCCACCGTGGCCGAGGTCGACGCCGTCTGCGGGCAGTTCCGCGTCTCCGGCCTGCCGGTCGTCGAGGCGGACGGCACGCTCGTCGGCATCATCACGAACCGTGACATGCGCTTCGTCGCCCCGTTCGAGATGACCACGACGCTCGTCCGCGACGTCATGACGAAGGCGCCGCTCATCACCGCGGCCGAGGGCATCGACCCCGAGGACGCCGTCGCGATCTTCGCGCAGCACAAGATCGAGAAGCTCCCGCTGGTCGACGCGGACGGCAAGCTCCGCGGCCTCATCACCGTCAAGGACTTCGACAAGAGCGAGAAGTACCCGGACGCCACGAAGGACGACGAGGGCCGCCTGCGGGTCGGTGCTGCGATCGGCTTCTTCGGCGACGCCTGGCAGCGCGCCGAGGCGCTGCGCGACGCGGGCGTGGACGTCCTCGTCGTCGACACCGCGAACGGCGAGAGCGAGGGTGTGCTCGACATGGTCCGCCGGCTGAAGGCCGACCCGTCGTTCGCCGGCATCGACGTCATCGGCGGGAACGTCGCGACCCGTCAGGGTGCGCAGGCCCTCATCGACGCGGGCGTGGACGCGGTCAAGGTCGGCGTCGGCCCGGGCTCGATCTGCACCACCCGCGTGGTCGCCGGCGTCGGCGTGCCGCAGGTCACCGCCGTGTACGAGGCGTCGCTCGCCGCGCGTGAGGCCGGCGTGCCGGTCATCGCCGACGGCGGGCTGCAGTACTCGGGCGACATCGCGAAGGCCCTGGTCGCCGGCGCCGACACCGTCATGCTCGGCTCGCTCCTCGCGGGCACCGACGAGAGCCCGGGCGAGCTCGTCTTCGTCGGCGGGAAGCAGTACAAGGCGTACCGCGGGATGGGCTCCCTCGGCGCGCTGCAGACCCGTGGCGAGAAGACCTCGTACTCGAAGGACCGCTACTTCCAGGCGGACGTCCCCTCGGACGAGAAGCTCATCCCCGAGGGCATCGAGGGTCAGGTCCCCTACCGCGGTTCGGTCGCGAACGCCGTGTACCAGCTCGTCGGCGGCCTGCGGCAGTCGATGTTCTACGTCGGTGGTCGCACGGTGCCGGAGCTCAAGGCCCGCGGCAAGTTCGTCCGCATCACCGCGGCCGGGCTCAAGGAGTCGCACCCGCACGACATCAAGATGGTCGTCGAGGCCCCGAACTACCGCGGCTGACCCTTCCGCAAAACGCAACGTCGGCGGTTCCACGCAGCGCTACAGCGCCGCGAGGGGCCGCCGACGTTGCGTTTTGCGGGGCAGTTGTCCACAGAAGCGATCAGGGCGTCGTGCGCGCGGACGGACTCGCCGATGCTCGAGCACATGCACGAGCCGATGCCCCTGGTCCTCCTGACGTCCGACGACCACGCCCTGCAGCAGGCCGTTCGACGGGGCGAACTGGTCCGGGTCACGCGCGGCATCGCCGTGGACGCCAGAGCGTGGCAGACGGCGTCCGTGCGAGAACGCCAGCGCGTCGGACTCGAGGCCGTGATGACGACGGTAGGCGAATGGCGCGTGCTCTCGCACCGGTCGGCAGCACTGCTCTGGGACCTGCCGGACGTCGACCGTCCCGACCGACGGGTCCACGTCACCGATCCACTGCTCGGGACGACCCACTCCGGCCGGCGGGTGGTGCGGCACGCCGCCGGACTCGGGGCTGACGAGGTGACGACGTTCGACGGGCGCCGCGTGACCACGCTCCTGCGGACCGTCGTCGACATCGTCCGGAGCACCTCGTACGAGAACGGGGTCGCGGTGTTCGATCACGTGCTGCATCGACATCTGCTCGATGTCGACGAACTGCGGCGAGCGTTCGCTGCGTGGCCGACGCCACGGGGCATGACCAGGGCACGGCGAGCGCTCCGGTTCGCCGACGGTCGAGCCGAATCGCCGGGTGAGTCGGTCAGCCGGGTCCGCATCGACGAGGACGGGTTCCCGCCGCCCGTCCTGCAGCAGGCGTTCGGCCCGTTCCGTGTCGACTTCTGGTGGCCGCGCGCTGGGGTCGTGGGCGAGTTCGACGGTCTCGAGAAGTACGACGGGCCGGAGGCGGTCCGCCGCGAGAAGTCCCGCGAACACGAGCTGCTGCTCCGGCCGGAGGTGCGTCGCGTCGTGCGGTGGGGGTGGTCGGAGGTGCGCACGCCGGGACGCTTGCAGACCGTGTTGCGCACCGCGGGCCTCCCGACCGGCGCATGACGGAACGCGACGATCGCCGAAGCCAGCCTCGCGGAACGCAACGTTGGCGAGTGCTCGCAGCGATGCAACGCTGCGAGCACTCGCCAAGGTTGCGTTTTGCGGAACGGACGGGACGGACGAACGGACGGCCGCTGCGGCCTACGCGCTGCGCCAGTCGTCGGAGGTGATGTGGCTGCCGCCGTGGGGGCCCATCTGCAGCATGCCGCCGTCGACGGGCAGGGACACGCCGGTGATGTACGACGATGCCGGCGACGCCAGGAAGGCCACCGCGGCGGCGATCTCCCACGCGTTGCCCGGCCGCCCGAGCGGGACCCCGGGACGGGAGATCGTGTGCGGGTCCTCGTCCTCGGCGCCCGTCATCCGGGTCGCGATCTCGCCCGGCGCGACCGCGTTCGCGGTGATGCCGTGCTCTGCGAGCTCGATCGCGATGGTCTTGAGGAGTCCGCCGAGGCCGTGCTTCGCAGCGTCGTACGCGCTCGATCCGTACCGGGGCTGGTGCTCGTGCACGCTCGTGATGCCGATGATCCGCCCACCGGTGCCCTGTCGCACCATGTGCCGTGCGGCTGCCTGGACGGTGACGAACGCCCCGTCGAGGTCCGTCGCGACCGTGTGCCGCCACTGCTCGAGCGTGATGTCGAGGAACGGGGCGTTGTCGCCCGTCCCGGCATCGGCCACGATGACGTCGACGCCGCCGAGCTGCGCCACGAGCCGGTCGATCACGGCACCCGCCCGGTCGAGCTGTGTCACGTCGATCTGCTCGACGAAGGCCTGCCGACCGGCCTGCCGGACCTCTGCGGCGGTCTCCTCGGCGCGCTCCGGCTCGGACAGGTACGTGATGCCGACGTCCATGCCGGCGGCGGCGAGCGCCACCGCGGTGGCCTTCCCGATGCCGGACTCGGCACCGGTGACGATCGCGCGGGTGGGACGGAATGTGGTCGTGGAAGCAGCGTCGCTCATGGCCCGGACCGTACGCGCGAGCGCCGCATCGGCCGCCCGGAACCGCGCCTCCTGTACAGCGCACCGTCCGGACGGACTCCTCATCAGGGGTTCCCGTGCGCCTCCTCAGTTTCGTCACGGGTGTGTAACGAAACGTCCAGGTGTCGATCTCGGACACACACGCGAAACACTTCGGCCCTAGTTTTCTCGGCAACCCACGCGGAGGAGACCGCGCTCGACCCGATGCGGTTGGGCCTCCGCGCAGAGAAAGGGCTCCACGGATGACCAGAACCACCCGTGCCACCACGGCACTGGCAGTGGCGGGAGCGGCAGCGCTCCTCCTCGCCGCGTGTTCCACCAGCGGCAGCGCCGAATCCACCTCGTCCGCCTCCGCCGGCGGTGCGAAGAAGGACCCGGCGGCGAGCTGCAAGGCCCCCGACACGCCGGGCACCGACGCGCTGAAGATCGGCACGATCCTCCCGCTCACGGGCACCCTGTCGTACCTCAACCCGCCCGCCGAGGCCGGTGTCGGCCTCGCGGTCGAGGACATCAACTCGGCCGGTGGCGTGCTCGACAAGGACGTCAGCATCGACCCCGCGACCGACTCGGGTGACAGCAACGACATGACCGTGTCGAGCTCGGCCGCGACGAAGCTCGTCAACGCCAAGGTGCCGGTCGTCATCGGTGCGGAGTCGTCCAGCGTCACGCTGAACGTCATCGACCAGCTGACGAGCAACTGCATCGTGCAGATCTCGCCGGCGAACACCGCGACCGATCTGTCCGGGTACTCGTCGCACTACTTCCGGACCGCGCCGCCGGACTCGGTGCAGGGCTCGGCGCTCGGCCAGCTCATCACCGGTGACGGCAACGCCAAGGTCGCGTTCCTGGTCTTCAACGACACCTACGGCACGGGCCTCCGCGACACCGTGCAGAAGGCGGTCGAGGACTCGGGTGGCCAGGTCGTCTACGGCGGCAAGGGCAAGGGCCAGGAGTTCCCGCCCGGCCAGACCACGTTCTCGTCCGAGGTCACCGCTGCGCTCGCCGCGAAGCCGGACGCCATCGTGGTGCTCGCCTTCGACGAGACGAAGTCGATCATCCCGGAGCTCAAGTCGCAGAACGCCGACATGTCGAAGATCTACATGTCCGACGGCAACACGGCGGACTACTCGAAGGACTTCGACCCGGGCACCCTCGAGGGTGCGCAGGGCACCATCCCCGGCGCCAGCCCGAAGGACGAGCTGAAGCAGCGTCTGTCGGACTTCTACCAGAAGTCCGCGGGCAAGGGGCTCACCGACTACTCGTACGCCGCCGAGTCGTACGACGCCACCACCCTGGCCGCGCTGGCCGCGGTGAAGGGCAAGGGCACCGACTCGGGCACCATCCAGGCCAACATGGCTGCGGTGTCCGGCGCCGACGGCGGCACCAAGTGCGAGACGTTCAAGGCGTGCAAGGACCTGCTCGACAAGGGCGAGTCCATCCAGTACACCGGCCCGTCGGGCATCGGTCCGTTCGACAGCAAGAACGACCCGTCGAGCGCCTACATCGGCATCTACAAGTTCGACGGCGACAACAAGCCCGTGTACCAGAGCGCCATCCAGGGCTCGGTCTCGAAGTAACACCACCGCGAAAGCGACAGTCCTCCGCCGAACTTCGGCGGGGGACTGTCGCTTTTGCGTTCCACTCCGCGGGGTGGACACGCGAGCGGACTCATGCGGTGCCCGGCACGAGCGGCGGCCGGACGGGAGGCGCGGCTCCCCTCCGTCAGGCCGGCTCGGCCGCCGCGGGTGCGAGCGTCCGCCGCCGCGCGGCCCGGGCCGCCACGAAGCTGTCGACCGTCAGGACCACGAGCGCTGCCCAGACGATCCCGAAGCCGATCCACCGCGCGGGCGGCATCGCCTCGTGCTGCACGACCACCCCGACCAGCAGTTGCATCACCGGCGCCAGGTACTGCGTCAGTCCGAGCGTCGACAGCGACACCCGCCGTGCCGACGACGCGAAGAGCAGCAGCGGCACCGCGGTCGCCGGCCCGGTGAGCACGGTGACGAGGGCGTGCGGCCACCCCTCGCTCGCGAACGTCACCCCGCCGCCGAGGCCGGTGACGCCGAGCACGACGAGTGCCCCGACCGCGATCGGCAGCAGCCACACGGTCTCGATCGTCAGCCCGCTGAGCGCGTCGACGGTGCCGCCGACCCGCTTCTTCACCAGGCCGTAGAGGCCGAACGAGAACGCCAGTGCGAGCGAGATCCACGGCACCTGTCCGTAGCCGACCGCGATGACGACGACGGCGCCGACGCTGATGCCGACGGCCGCCCACTGCGCTGCACGGAGGCGCTCCCGGAGCACGACGACACCGAGTGCGATCGTCACGAGCGGGTTGATGAAGTACCCGAGCGCGGCCTCGACCGTGTGGCCGGTCGTCGTCGCGGCGACGTACACCGTCCAGTTCACCAGGATGAGGACGGCCGCGAGCCCCATCACGAGCATCACCCGACGCTGGGCGAGCAAGGAGCGGGTGCGGAGCCACGACCGGGTGACGGCGATCGCCACGGCGCAGAAGACCAGGCCGAAGACGATCCGCCAGGCGACGATCTCGAACGCGCCGGCGGGGGACATCGCGGCGAAGAGCAGGGGCATGAGCCCCCACAGGCCGTACGCGACGATCGCCTGGACCACACCGACGGAGGCTTCGCTGCGTGCCGGACGGGCCGCTGTCGGTTCACTCACGGAACCATCCTAGGAAGCCGTGCCGACGCTGCGGGCGGACAGCGCGCCTCCAGGCCGACCGACCGATGGGCCGACCGACCGACGGGCCGACCGACCGATGGGCCTGGACGCACGAACGCCCCGTCGGCTGCGAGCCGGACGGGGCGTTCGTGACGAGAGCTGCTGGGCTCAGTGCTCGATGACCGCGAGGACGTCGCGCGCCGAGAGGACGAGCAGGTCCTCACCGGAGTACTTGACCTCGGTGCCGCCGTACTTCGAGTAGATGACCTTGTCGCCGACGGCGACGTCGAGCGGCACGCGGTTGCCGTTGTCGTCGATGCGACCCGGGCCCACGGCGACGACCTCGCCCTCCTGGGGCTTCTCCTTCGCGGTGTCCGGGATGACGAGACCGGAAGCGGTGGTCTGCTCCGCCTCGACCTGGCGGATGACGATGCGATCCTCGAGCGGCTTGATGGTGACGGCCACGGTGACCTCTTCTTTCTCGGTACTGACTCGGTACAGATGGGAACCGGTTGGCACTACGCACAGGAGAGTGCCAACCACAACTCTAGGGACAGTCTGGCACTCGGTCAATCCGAGTGCCAGCACGTGTCGGGCTCCCCGGCGACCTGGGAGGATCGTCGGGTGGAAGCCGCCGACCTCGCCCAGCTGTTGACCCCCGGGGGGATGGCCCTGCTCGACCGTACCCCCGGCGTCTCGGACGGGGGCGAGATCGTCCGGGTGGTCTCCCGGCTGCGGGGCGAGGGTCACGATCCCGGCCTCGTCGCCGCCGTGCTGACCCAGGCGAAGCTGCGGCAGAAGGCCCGTGCGAAGTTCGGGGACTTCGCCGCACGGATGCTCTTCACCCAGGCGGGTCTCGAGCAGGCAACCCGGCTGCAGGTCGCCGCGCAGCACGCCGGTCGGTTCGCCGCGGCGGGCCTCACCCGGGTCGCCGACCTCGGCTGCGGCATCGGCGGCGACGCGATGGCGATGGCGGCGCTCGACCTCGACGTCACCGCGGTCGACCGGGACGAGGTGACGGCCGCGGTCGCGACGCACAACCTCGCGCTGTGGCCGAACGCGCGGGTCGAGCTCGGCGACGCGGCCGCGTTCGACCTGTCGCGCGTCGACGGCGTGTGGATGGACCCCGCGCGACGAACGGCGGGACATGCGAACACGAAGCGCCTGGCCGACCCGGACGACTGGTCGCCGTCGCTCGACACCGTGTTCGCAGCGGCGACGACGACCCCGACCGGCGTCAAGCTCGGGCCCGGGATCGACCGCGACCTGATCCCGGACACGCTCGAGGCGCAGTGGGTCTCCGTCGACCGCGAGGTCGTCGAGCTCGTCCTCTGGTCCGGGCCCCTCGCGCGCGCGGGTGTCCGGCGCGCGGCGACGGTCGTCGGTGCGCACGGCACCGCCGAGCTCACCGGAGCGGCCGACGCCGAGGACGTCGAGGTCGGCCCCGTCGGCGCCTACCTGTACGAGCCCGACGGCGCGGTCATCCGCGCCCGACTCATCGGGGACCTGGCCCGCGCGGTCGATGGGCGCATGCTGTCCGAGGGCATCGCGTACGTCACCTCGGACCGCGCCGTGACGACGCCGTTCGCGCAGGGGTTCCGTGTGCTCGACACCATGCCGCTCGACGTGAAGCAGCTCGCCGCGCGCCTGGTAGCGGAGGACGTCGGCACGGTCGAGATCAAGAAGCGCGGCGTCGACGTGGACCCGGCGCAGTTCCGGAAGCGGTTGCGACTGCGGGGGCGGCGGTCGGTCACGCTCGTGCTCACCCGTCTGGAGGGGCGGCACACCGCGCTCCTGTGCGAGCGGCTCACCGACGTGGCCGGGTAGGCCGCGGGGCGGCGCGCGCGGGCTCCGCGGGCGTCCGTCCGGTCCCCTCCACGGAAGCGACAGGACCCCGCCGATCATCGGCGGGGTCCTGTCGCGCTCGCGGAACCGTCGGCCGCAGCGGGCCGGTCGCGATCGGTTCGCTCCGGGTCAGCGGATGAAGGCGCCCGAGTCGTAGTCGTACGGGTCGGAGTACCCGCCACCGGAGCCCGCGATCAGCACGAAGAACACGATGATGCCGATCAGGGCGATGCCCGTCGCGACCCACCCGACGATGATGCCGGCGAGTGCCAAGCCCCGACCGGACTCCCCCGTCGTCTTCGTCTTGCCGAGTGCCAGGTGTCCGAGGATCGCCCCCGCCGGACCGGCGAGCACCGCGAAGAACGCGAAGACGAAGGTCAGCAGCGACAGGCCGGCGGCACCGCTGAACACGATCGACAGGATCGCCAGGGTGTTGGTCTTCGGGCGCTGGGCGTACGGCTGGTACCCGGCGGTGGCGTACGGGGACGCGTACGGGTTGCTCCCCTGCTGCGGCGCGTACGGGTTGTGCTGGGGACCCGAGGCGGCGTACGGGTTCCCCGGCTGCGACTGCTGCTGCTGTGCGTACGGGTTCCCCGGCTGCTGCTGCGCGTACGGGTTCCCCTGCTGCGACTGCGGCGCGTAGGGGTTCTGCTGCTGCGACTGCGCGTACGGGTTGCCGGACGACTGCTGGGGCTGGGTGTACGGGTTCGCGGACTGCTGGCCCTGGCCGTACGGGGAGTCCTGCGACGGCTGCGTGTACGGGTTCGCGGACTGCTGGCCCTGGCCGTACGGGGGGTCCTGCGACGGCTGCGCGTACGGGTTGCCGTGCGACGACTGCGCGGACGGCGAGCTCTGCCGACCGTCCGGCTGCTGCGTGCCCGACTGCTGGCCGTCCGGCTGCCCGTCGTGCTGGGTTCGACCGTCGTCGCCCCCGCTCGACTCGCCCGGCTTCGGCCACTGGTTCTGATCGGACACCGTCCACCCCTCCCGGCACCCGGTCGGTCGGTGCCTGCTGAGCATCCTCCCACACGGGCCGCGAGCGGGTTCAGGCGCCGAGTACACCGCCTCGGTGCCCGCTCCGCGCCGGGGCTCGCGCCCGAGACGGAGGACAGGACCGGGCCGAGACTCCGTCCGGGACCTGTCGATCAGACCTGGACGGTCGTCACCGGCAGCGTGGAGTCCGCAGCGATGCCGAGGTCGCTCGGCGCGTGCCCCTCGGCCACCAGGCGCGCTCCGACCGCTGCGATCATGGCGCCGTTGTCGGTGCACAGGTCGAACGGCGGGATCCGCAGCGCCACCCCGGCCGCCGCGCAGCGTTCCTCGGCCACGGCACGCAGTCGAGCGTTCGCCACGACCCCGCCCCCGAGCAGCAGCCGGTCGACACCGGTGTCCCGGCAGGCGGCGAGCGCCTTCGTCAGGAGCACGTCGACGACGGCCTCGCGGAACGAGGCAGCGACGTCGGCGACCGGGACCTCGCGCCCCTCGTCGCGGCACTTCTCGACCCACCGCGCGACGGCGGTCTTCAGCCCGGAGAACGAGAAGTCGTAGCGGTGCTGCGCCATGTCCTTCGGCAGCGTCAGGCCCCGCGGGAACCGGATCGCCGTGGGGTCGCCCTCGGCCGCCGCCCGGTCGATCTGCGGACCGCCCGGGTACGGCAGGCCGAGCAGTCGGGCGACCTTGTCGAACGCCTCACCCGCGGCGTCGTCGATCGTCTCGCCGAGCAGTTCGACGTCGCCGACCAGGTCCCGCACCAGCAGCAGCGACGTGTGCCCACCGGAGACGAGCAGCGCCACGGTCGGCAGCTCGATCGCGCTGCCGTCGGCGCGCAGGACGTCGGCACCGACGTGCCCGACCAGGTGGTTCACGCCGTACAGGGGCTTGCCGGTGGCGACGGCGAGGGCCTTGGCCGCACCGACGCCGACCATCAGGGCGCCCGCGAGGCCGGGACCCGCGGTGACCGCGACGGCGTCGAGCTCGTCGAGGGTGACGCCGGCCCGGTCGAGGGCCTCGTGCAGGGTCGGGGTCATCGCCTCGAGGTGTGCGCGTGCGGCGACCTCGGGCACGACACCGCCGTAGCGGGCGTGCTCGTCCATGCTCGACGCGATGACGTTGGCCAGCAGCGTGGTGCCGCGGACGATTCCCACGCCCGTCTCGTCGCAGCTCGTCTCGATGCCGAGCACCAGGGGTTCAGTCGCGCTCACCGAGGGTCTCCTGTCCGATCGGCCCGACACCGGAGGACGCACCGGGCGCGACGGGGAGTTCCGCCCGCATCACCCACGCGTCGACACCGTCGGGCTGGTAGTAGCGAGGGCGGACGGCGATCCGCTCGAACCCGGCCGCCGTGTACATCGCCTGCGCCACGGGGTTGTCCGCACGCACCTCGAGGAACACCTCGTGCACGCCGCGCCGTCCGGCCTCGTCGAGGAGCTCGGTGAAGAGCACCTTCCCGATGCCCCTGCCCCGGTGCTCCGCGGCCACCGCGATCGTCTGCACGTCGGCGACGGGGTTGCCCGCGAGCGACGACAGTCCGGCGTAGCCGACGACCGTCGGCGCCCCGCCCTCCGTCGTCTCCACGACGACGTAGTACCCGTGCGGCGACCACAGCTCCCCCGCCATCTGCGACGAGGACCACGCGTCGGTCGGGAAGGACGCGTGCTCGAGGAACATGACGTCGTCGAGGTCCTGCGGCACCGCGCGGCGCAGCCGCAGCCCAGCGGGGAGTCCGCTCACCGGACGACCCGCTTCGGGGCGCCCGGCACCGTGACGTCGGGGTCGCGCAGGTAGAGGGGGGTGTCGTCGGCGAAGGGCGCGCCGGAGGCGAGCCGGTCCGCGGCGAGTGTCCCGAGCCTCCCGGCCGGGACGGTCGCGGTGGTCGCGCGAGGCCAGTCGACGGCGTCCGCCCGGGAGGCGCGGATCGCCTCGTCGAGGTCGGCCGGCTTCGCGAGTCCCGGACCCGCGACGCGGGTGCCGGTCTGGTCGTACGCGCTCCAGTAGACCTCGCGGCGGCGTGCGTCCGTCAGGACGACGAACGGTCCGTCCTGGGCTTGGTCGGCAGCGATGGCGTCGTGGCTGACGAGCGGCAGGAGCGGGACACTGCGGGCGGCGGCGAAGGTGCGGGCGGCGGCGATGCCGACACGCAGACCGGTGAACGGACCGGGCCCCATGCCGGCCACGACACCGGTGACGTCGGTGCCGGTGATGCCGGCCTCGGCGAGGACGTCGGCCAGGAACGGCCCGATCACCTCGGCGTGGCGGCGGGAGTCGTCGGTGCTGCGCTCGGCGACGGCACGGCCGCTGGCCGGGTCGACGACGGCGACGGAGGTGCCGGCGGACGTGTCGATGGCGAGGAGCACCCGTCCATCGTAGGCGCGAACGGCACGACGGACGACGGCGTGGTGTCCGGTGGTGTTCCACGGCACGAGGGAGGTCACGCATGCCCTGGACACCCCGGTCTCCGGCGCACCGGGACCCCGAGCAGTGGCGTCGCCGCGGGCTGCTGCCGCCCGCGGAACTCGACGCACTCGTGCGTGCCCGGCTCGGCTGGCTGGCCGTCGAGGACCCGGCCTACGCCGACTTCTTCACCGACCCGACGGCGGCGCTGCCGGGCGAGTGACCGGGCCCGGTCAGAGGGAGACGTCCGCCCAGCGGTCGCCGGTGGCCGTCACGACGACGCGCCGGGGTTCGTCGGGGACGTCGTCGGGGTCGAGGTCGTCGATCCCGGGGTCCGTCGCGTCGGCTCCGGTGGCGCGGACGATCTCGACGTCGAGCACGTCGTCCGCGATGCCGTCGACGAAGCCCCTCCCCCACTCGACGACCACGATCGAGGTGTCCCAGTCGAGGTCGAGGTCGTCGAGCTCCACCGGGTCGCTCAGCCGGTAGGCGTCGACGTGCACGAGGTCCGGTCCGGCGGTCGTGGGGTGGGTCCGGGCGAGCACGAAGGTCGGGCTCGACACCTGCCCGCGGGCACCGAGCGCGGCGCCGAGGCCCCGTGTGAGCGTCGTCTTGCCGGCACCGAGCGGGCCGGTCAGCACGACGAGGTCCCCCGCGCGCAGGACCGCGGCCAGCCGGGCTCCGAGCGCACCCATCTCGTCGGTCGTCGACACCGTCGTGTCGAGCAGCACCCGGGCGTCGGTCACGGCTGCTCCCGCAGGTAGTCGCCGACGCGGCCCTCGACCTGGTGCCCGACGACCTCGCGCGGGACACGGGCGCCGATGCGGCACGTCACCTCTTCGCCGATCGTGCCGAGCGCCTCGCCCCACTCGAGCACGGTCATCTCGCCGTGCTCCCCCGTGCCGAACAGCACGACCTGGTCACCGACGCGCACCTCGTCGTCGCCGACGTCGACCAGGAACTGGTCCATCGCGACACGTCCGGCGATCGGGTACCGCTTGCCGCCGATGGCGACCTCGACGCGCCCCTGCGCGCGTCGCGGGACCCCGTCCGCGTACCCGACGGGCACCAGCGCGAGGGTGGTCTCCGACGCGGTGCGGTACGTGTAGTCGTAGGACACGCCCGTGCCGACCGGCACCCGCTTCGTCTTCGCGACCGAGGCGGTGAGCGTCATCACCGGCTCGAGCCCGAGGTCGGCGGCGGAGACGCCCTCGGCTCCGGGGATGCCGAGCAGGTTCGCCCCCATCCGCACCATGTCCTTGCGGAACTCCTTCCGCTCAAGGCCCGCGAGCGACGCTGCGACGTGCTCCATCGGCAGGTCGAGCCCGAGGTCCTCCGCGGTCTCGACGGCCCGGTCGAACACGGCGACCGCGGCACTGTCGTCCTCGTCCGACGTCTCCGCCAGGTGCGTGTACGCGGCGACGACCTCGATCCGACCGGCCCGCTGGGCGTCCACGGCGAGCGACACCAGCTCGGGCCAGGCGTCCGGCGTCGCGCCGTCGCGGTGCAGACCCGAGTCCACGCCGAGGTGCACACGCGCCGGGCGTTGGTCGACGGCCTCGACGACCCGCTGCAGCTCGGCGGCGTTCGAGACGCCGAGGTCGATCGCGGAGTCGATCGCGTCGCGGAAGTCGAGCGCAGGGTCGTGCTGCCAGGTGAACAGGTGGACGTCCTCGCCGACACCGATCGCCCGGAGCCGCAGCGCCGCGGGGACCGTCAGGACACCGATCCAACGAACCCCGGCGTCGACGGCGGCGAGCGCGATCGGTTCGAGGCCGTGCCCGTAGGCGTCGGCCTTCATGATCGCCATGACCTCGACGGGCTGCATCCACTCGCGGACGAGGTCGAGGTTCGACCGGTAGGCGTCGAGGTCGATCCGGGCCCGGCGCAGCGGCGCGTTCACGTCGTCCTCCGTTCCACGCTGCGGCCGACCCTGGCGACCACCTCGTAGTTGATGGTGTCGACGGCTGCCGCCCAGTCCTCGACCGCGGGGTCGCCGTCCGCAGGGTCGCCCCAGAGCACGACCTCGTCACCGACGCGGACGTCGGCGTCGCCGATGTCGATGTGCATGGCGTTCATGGCGACGCGGCCGACGACGGGGAACGTCCGGTCGCCGATCCGCACCGACACCCGGTTGCCCAGGTCGCGGTCGAAGCCGTCGGCGTACCCGAGCCCGATCACCGCGAGCCGGGTGTCGGTCGCGGCACGCCAGGTGTAGCCGTAGCTGACGCCCTCCCCAGCGGCCACCGGGACGGTCCGGAGCACAGCGGCGGTCACGCGCATCGCCGGGCGGAGGCCGAGGTCGGCCGAGGTGCGGTCCGGGAACGGGCTGAGGCCGTAGAGCGCGAGACCGACGCGCGCGGCGTCGTGCCGGGTCTCCGGGACGGCGATGCTGCCGGCACTGGCGGCGAGGTGCACCACGTCGGGCACGATGCCGTTCGCGGCGAGCCCGTCGAGCGCACGCTGGAGGGCGGCGTCCTGGTCGAGGTCGTCGGCGAGGGACGCGTTCGACAGGTGCGACATCAGGCCCTCGACCCGGGTGCGGCCACCGGAGCGCGCGATCCGTCCGGCGGTGGCGAAGAGCTCGGCCCACTCGGACTCGACGGCACCGTTCCGGCTCAGCCCGGTGTCGACGCAGACGTGCAGTGCGGGGACCTCGGAGTCGGCGGCGGCGGCGAGCTGCGAGACGCTCGACACCGCCGGTGTCACGGCGTACTGCGCGGCTCGGCGGAAGTCCTCGTCGGGGGCGTGCAGCCACGCCAGGATCCGGACGCCCTCGTCGATGCCGGCGCGGCGGAGGGCGATGCCCTCGTCGACGTCGGCGACCCCGAGCCACTCGGCACCGGCGTCCACGAACGCCCGCGCGGCGTCGACGGCCCCGTGGCCGTACGCGTTCGCCTTGACGACCGCGATGACACCGGCCGGTGCCACCCGCTCGGACACCGTGGCGTAGTTCGCGATGAGGGCCTCGCGGTCGACCGTGATCCCCGTGAACGCGCTCATGCGTCCCCTCCTTCGATGACGACGAACGCCGTCGCGATCCCGCCGTCGTGCGACAGCGACAGGTGGACGTTCGTCACACCGCGGTCGGACGCCACACGACGAGCGCCCTCGTGCAGGGTGAGCGACGGGTTCCGCTGGTCGTCCGCGACGACCTCGAGCTCCTGCCAGCTCAGCCCGGCACTCGAGCCGAACGCCTTGATGAGTGCTTCCTTCGCCGCGAAGCGGGCCGCGAGCGACGACACCGGGCGGGGCTCTCCGTCTCGCAGCTGCTCGGCCGGGGTGAAGAGACGCGTCCGGAGCGCCGGGGTGCGCTCGAGCACTCCCCGGAACCGCTCCGTGTCGACGACGTCGACCCCGATGCCGATGATCACGACGCTGGTCTACTCGACGGTGACCGACTTCGCCAGGTTGCGCGGCTGGTCGACGTCGAGGCCCTTGGCTGCGGCGAGCTCCATGCCGAACATGTGCAGCGGCGCGACGGCCAGCAGCGGCTCGAACAGCGGCGTCGCGAGCGGGATGCGCAGGACCTCGTCCGCGAAGGGCAGCACCGCCGCGTCGCCCTCCTCCGCGATGGCGATCACCCGGGCACCGCGGGCGCGGATCTCCTGGATGTTCGAGACGACCTTCGGGTGCAGCGAACGCGGGTCGCGCGGCGACGGCACGATGACGAAGACGATCTGGCCCGGCTCGATCAGGGCGATCGGGCCGTGCTTGAGCTCGCCGGCGGCGAAGCCCTCGGCGTGGATGTACGCGAGCTCCTTCAGCTTGAGCGCGCCCTCGAGCGCGATCGGGTACCCCACGTGGCGGCCGAGGAACAGCACGCTCCGGGTGTCCGCCATCCACTTCGCGAGCTCCGCGACCCCGGAGGCGTCGTCGATGGTCTGCTGCAGCTTCGGGGCCAGGCCCTCGAGCTCGGCGACCTGCTCCGCGATCTGCTCGGCGGTCAGCGTGCCCTTGAGCGTCGCCAGGTGCAGCCCGAGGAGGTACAGCGCGACGCCCTGCGCGATGAAGGCCTTGGTCGACGCGACCGCGACCTCGGGTCCGGCGTGCGTGTAGATCACCGCGTCGGACTCGCGCGGGATCGTGGCGCCCTGGGTGTTGCAGATGGAGAGCACCTGGGCACCCTGCTCGCGGGCGTACTTGACCGCCATGAGCGTGTCCATGGTCTCGCCCGACTGACTGATCGAGACGACGAGCGTGCGGTCGTCGAGCACCGGGTCCCGGTAGCGGAACTCGTGGGCGAGCTCGACCTCGACGGGGACGCGGGCCCACTGCTCGATGGCGTACTTGCCGAGGATCCCGGCGTACGCGGCGGTCCCGCAGGCGATGACGATGACGCGGTCGACCTGCTGCAGGCGCTCGGCGATCGGGTCGAGGTCGGTCAGCGTCACGGCACCGTCGTGCACGCGACCGAGGATCGTCTTCGCGACGGCCTCGGGCTCCTCGCTGATCTCCTTGGCCATGAAGGAGCTCCAGCCGCCCTTGTCCGCGGCGGAGGCGTCCCAGCTGACCTCGAACTCCTCCGGGGACGCCGGGGAGCCGTCGAAGTGCACGACCTCGACGCCGTCGGGACGGATCGTGGCGATCTCGTCCTGGCCGATCGCGAGGGCACGCTGCGTGTACGCGACGAACGCCGCGACGTCGGAGCCCATGAAGTTCTCGCCCTCGCCCAGGCCGACGACCAGCGGCGAGTTCCGACGCGCACCGACGACGACACCGGGCTGGTCGGCGTGCACGACGAGGAGCGTGAAGGCGCCCTCGAGCCGCTGCACGACCTGCTGCATGGCGGCGGTCAGGTCGCCGGTCTCACGGAACGCCCGACCGACGAGGTGCGCGGCGACCTCGGAGTCGGTCTCGCTGGTGAACGCGACGCCCTCAGCGAGGAGCTCCTGCTTCAGTTCGGAGAAGTTCTCGATGATGCCGTTGTGGATGAGCGCGAGCTTGCCGCCGTCCGCCAGGTGCGGGTGGGCGTTGCCGTCGGTCGGGCCGCCGTGGGTCGCCCAGCGGGTGTGCCCGATGCCGGTGGCGCCGTCCGCGATCGGATGCGACTCGAGCTCCTCGACCAGGGCCTGCAGCTTGCCGGCCTTCTTCGCCGAGACGAGGTCACCCGGCCGGTCGACGACCGCGATGCCCGCCGAGTCGTAGCCGCGGTACTCGAGACGACGGAGCCCACCGAGGAGGACCTCCTGGCTGCTCTTGCTGCCGACGTAGCCCACGATTCCACACATGCGCTCGATCCTACGGTCTGGCTGACCGCCCACCCTGCGAAGCACCGGCGGCGGGGATAACGTTCTGGTCATGGGACGCTTCGACGACATCGAGATCACCACGTTGCACGGGGAGCACACCACCTTCGGGCAGTTCTCCGACAAGGCCGTCCTCGTCGTGAACGTCGCGTCGCGCTGCGGGCTCGCGCCCCAGTACGAGCAGCTCGAGGCCCTGCAGAAGACCTACGGCGAGCGCGGCTTCACGGTCCTCGGCTTCCCGAGCAACCAGTTCCTGCAGGAGCTCGGCTCGTCCGAGGCCATCGAGGAGTACTGCTCCACCACGTGGGGCGTGACGTTCCCGATGTCCGAGAAGGTCAAGGTGAACGGCGGGGGCGCCCACCCGCTGTACCGGGCACTCAAGGAGACGCCGGACGCGTCCGGCAAGGCCGGCCGGGTCAGCTGGAACTTCGAGAAGTTCCTCGTCGCCCCCGACGGCACCGTCACCCGCTTCCGTCCGACCACGAAGCCGGACGCACCCGAGGTCGTCGCCGCCATCGAGGCGGCACTCCCGGCCTGACGGCAGCCCACCCGTCCGTCGGTCCAGCCGACCGGCTGCCGCGTCGAGCGGACAGGCACCGTGCCCCGGACGGGAGGCGCGGTGCACGTGCGCCGGTCCGCCCGCGTCCGCCGCGCCTCCCGTCTGTACGCTCGTCCCCATGCCGATCACGGAAGCCACCGTCGCGCACCCGACCCCGTTCGTGGAGATCCCGCGCGACGAGTGGTCCCAGCTCGCGCCGAAGGAGCACCTGTCGCTGACCGAGACCGAGGTCGTGCAGCTGCGCGGCCTGGGCGACCGGCTCGACATGCAGGAGGTGCAGGAGGTCTACCTGCCGCTGTCCCGCCTGCTGACGCTCTACGCGGCCGGTGCGAGGAACCTGCACGCGGAGACGAGCCGGTTCCTCGGCGAGCGGGCCGGACGGACACCCTTCGTGATCGGCGTCGCCGGGTCGGTCGCGGTCGGCAAGTCGACCGTCGCGCGGCTGCTGCGGGAGCTCACGAAGCGGTGGCCGGACACCCCTCGGGTGGAGCTCGTGACGACCGACGGGTTCCTGTACCCCAACGCCGAGCTGGAGCGCCGCGGGATCATGGACCGCAAGGGCTTCCCGGAGTCGTACGACCGGCGCGCGCTGCTACGGTTCGTCAGCCAGGTGAAGAGCGGTGCAGCCGAGGTCCGCGCGCCGTTCTACTCGCACCTGGTCTACGACATCGTGCCCGACGCCGAGATCGTCGTGCGGCAGCCGGACGTCCTCATCGTCGAGGGCCTCAACGTGCTCGCGCCGCCGGTGCACGGGCGGCTCGCGCTGTCGGACCTGTTCGACTTCACGATCTACGTCGACGCGAAGACGAAGGACATCGAGTCCTGGTACGTCGACCGCTTCCTGGCGCTGCAGGAGGAGGCGTTCTCGAGCCCGGACTCGTTCTTCCACCGGTTCGCGTCGCTGTCCCGCGAGGACGCGGTGCGGACGGCGACCGAGGTCTGGCGCGCGATCAACGAGCCGAACCTGCTCGAGAACGTGCTGCCGACGCGCTCCCGGGCGACGCTCGTGCTCAAGAAGGGCGCGAACCACAAGGTCAACTCGGTCCTGCTCCGCAAGATCTGACGCGGGGGCGCCGCTTCCCTGATGTCGAACCCGGGAACCGACATCGAACCAGGAAAAGTACCGGGTTCGATGTCGGTTCCGTGGTTCGGAGCAACGCTACGACGGCGACGGCGACGCAGCGCCCTACGCGGCCGCGTCGATCGACAGTCGGTCGCGCACGACGTCGGCGAGCTCCTCGGCGACGCGCTGGGCGTCCTCCTGCGAGGCGGCCTCGACCATGACGCGGACGACCGGCTCGGTACCCGACGGGCGCAGGAGCACGCGGCCGGAGTCGCCGAGCGCCTCGGTGGCCGCGGCGATCGCGTCCTGCACACCCTGGTCGTCCAGACCCTGCCGGTCGACACCGCGCACGTTCAGGAGCACCTGCGGGAAGACCGTCATGCACGACGCGAGCTCCTGCAGGCTCTTGCCGGTGCGGGCCATCTCCGCGACGAGGTGGAGCCCGGTCAGGACGCCGTCGCCCGTGGTCGCGAACTCGTTGAAGATGACGTGTCCGGACTGCTCACCGCCGAGGGAGAAGCCACCCTCGACCATCTTCTCGAGCACGTAGCGGTCGCCCACGGCGGTCTGCACGACCTCGATCCCGGCGTCCGCCATCGCGCGCGTGAGCCCGAGGTTCGACATCACGGTGGCGACCAGCGTGTCCGAGGCGAGACGCCCGCGCTCCTGCAGCGACAGCGCGAGGATCGCCATGATCTGGTCGCCGTCGATCGCGTTGCCGGCGGCGTCCACCGCGAGGCACCGGTCGGCGTCGCCGTCGTGCGCGATGCCCACGTCCGCGCCGTGCTCGAGGACGGCCCGAGCGAGGTTGTCGATGTGCGTGGACCCGACACCGTCGTTGATGTTCATGCCGTCCGGGTCCGCGCCGATGAGCGTGACCCGGGCACCGGCGTTGACGAACACCTCGGGCGAGACGCCCGCGGCGGCACCGTTCGCGCAGTCGAGCACGACGTGGATGCCGTCGAGCCGGTGCGGCAGCGTGCCGAGCAGGTGCACGACGTAGCGGTCCTCGGCGTCGGCGAACCGGGTGATCCGACCGACCTCGGCGCCGGTCGGCGTCGGCGCGGACTGGTCGTGCATGGCCGCTTCGATGCGGTCCTCGACCTCGTCCGGGAGCTTGCGGCCGCCCGTCGCGAAGAACTTGATCCCGTTGTCGGGTGCGGGGTTGTGCGACGCGGAGATCATCACGCCGAAGTCGGCGTCGATGTCCGCGACGAGGAACGCCGCAGCGGGTGTGGGGATGACCCCGGCGTCGAGCACGTCGACGCCGGCGGAGGCGAGACCGGCCGCGACGGCGGCACCCAGGAACTCACCGGAGACGCGCGGGTCGCGCGCCAGGACCGCGCGGGGGCGCGGTCGGCCGGACGCCCGGCGGGCGTCCGCATGGTGTCCGTGCGTGAGCACGGCCGCGCTGGCCTGGGCGAGACCCAGTGCCAGCGCGGCCGTCAGCTCGCCGTTGGCGAGTCCACGAACACCGTCGGTACCGAACAGACGCGGCATTGCGATCGGGTTCGTCGAGCGACTAGCGCTTCGAGAACTGCGACGCCTTGCGGGCCTTCTTGAGACCGGCCTTCTTGCGCTCGATGACGCGCGCGTCACGGGTGAGGAAGCCGGCCTTCTTCAGGGTGGCGCGGTTGTTCTCGCGGTCGATCTCGTTCAGCGCACGCGCGATGGCGAGGCGGAGCGCACCGGCCTGACCCGAGGGGCCACCACCGGTGATGCGGGCGGTGACGTCGTAGGCGCCGAGGAGCTCGAGCACCTTGAACGGGTCGTTGATCAGCTGCTGGTGCAGCTTGTTCGGGAAGTAGTCCTCGAGCGTGCGGCCGTTGACCGTGAACGAGCCGCCACCGGGGACGAGGCGCACGCGGGCGATGGCCTCCTTGCGGCGCCCGACGGCACCGCCCGAGACGTTGAGGATCTGGCGGGGAGCGGTCTCCGAGGACGCCGGGGCGCTCTCGGTGGTGAAGCTCTCCGGGGTCTGGTCGAGGGAGTCAGCGATCTGAGCCATGAGTGTTATCAGTCCTTGAAGTCGTCGTGGCCGTCGTTACTGCGCGACCTGGTCGAAGGTGTACGCCTTGGGCTGCTGCGCGGCGTGCGGGTGCTCCGCGCCGGCGTAGACCTTCAGCTTCTTGAGCTGCTCACGACCGAGGGTGTTCTTCGGCAGCATGCCGCGGATCGCCTTCTCGACGGCGCGGGTCGGGTGCTTCTCGAGCATCTCCGGGTAGGAGGTCGCCGTGAGGCCGCCCGGGTAGCCCGAGTGACGGTAGTAGACCTTCTTGGCGAGCTTGGAGCCGGTGAGGGCGACCTTGTCCGCGTTGATGATGATGACGTAGTCACCCATGTCCATGTGCTGGGCGAAGGTGGCCTTGTGCTTGCCGCGCAGGAGCGCCGCAGCGTGCGTGGCGAGACGGCCGAGGACGACGTCGGTCGCGTCGATGACGATCCAGTCGTGCTGGACGTCTGCCGGCTTCGGGGAGAACGTACGAGTCACAGGTGTGCTGCTTTCGTGTCGAGGTGAGGAGTCCGTGAATCCCGCTCCGGTGGGTGTTCCGCGGGCGATGCTCGTGGAACTGCCCGGTGGAGGGCTCATCTGACTGTCCGGCGCACGGGGCGCGCAGACCAAGGTGAGAGCCTACCCGACGCGGCTCGCCTTGTCGAACGCGACCGGTCGACGGACGGGAGGCGCGGGGCCCGCCCGCCACGCGCCTCCCGTCCGTCCGTGGTCGCGGACCGACGCGCGGACAGCGACGTCGCACCCGTCGATCGACGGGTGCGACGTCGCTGATCGGTGTCGGCGCGAAGGTCAGTCCGTCCGTGCCGCCCGACGGCGTCGTGCCACGGCCAGGCCGGTGCCGGCCGCGAGCAGGAGCAGCGCGGCGACGAGCCCGCCGGTGAGCTCGGTACCGGTGAAGGCCAGTCGGCCGTCACGGTCAGTCGCGGCGATCGGTGCCGGCCCCGGCGTGACCGTGGTCTGTCCCGCGCCGGCACCCGCGGACGGAGCCGGGGACGGAACCGGAGCCGTCGTCCCGCCGTCGCCCGGAGCAGGGGTCTCGACGGCGGTCGTGTCGAAGCCCACCAGGATCGGGTCGTGGTCGCTGGCGCGGTACACGTCGTCGCGGTACAGGTCCGTGACGTTGTAGTCGTAGCGGCTGTACTCCAGGCCCACCGACTCGGTCGAGTTGATGTTCCAGATGTCCACACCGGTGACCGTCGCCAGGGCGGCCGGGGACGCCAGCACGTGGTCGAGCGAACCGCTCAGGCCGCTGAAGACGTACGAGTACTCGGACGAGTCCTCCGCCGGACCGAGGTCGGTGTAGCCCGCTTCGCGCAGGACGACCATCGGGTCCTCCTCGCTGTACGCGTTGAAGTCGCCGAGCATGAACACCTTGTCCGTGCCGTACTTCTGCTGCTCGGTCGTCGAGAACGCGGCGAGCGCCGTCGCCTGGCGCACGCGGTCGGCGTTCGACGCGCCCTGGCCGTCGCCCTGGTCGGCGTTCTCGCCCGAGCCGGAGCCCTTCGACTTGAAGTGGTTCGCTATGACGAGGAAGTCGTCGTCCGCGCTCCCGCCCACCGGCCGGAAGGCATCGGCGACGGGCTGACGGGCGTTCACGAAGGCCGGGTCGTCGAGGATGGTCGACTCGCCGACGGGTGCGACGCGGTCCTTCTTGTAGACGAGCGCGAGGCGGATGACGTCCTCGGTCGCGGGCAGCACCGCCGGGGACGGCACGTAGGCCCAGGTGTCCTGACCCGTGGCGGCGTTGAGCGCGGCGACGAGGGTGCCCACGGCAGCGTCGCGGTCCTTCCCGAAGCGTGCGGAGTTCTCGATCTCCTCGAGCGAGACGACGTCGGCGCCGAGGGCGTTGATCGCCTTCACGATCTTCACCTGCTGGCGGGCGAGGTCGTCCGCGTTCGCGGCACCACGAGCGTCGCAGCCGCCGCGGACGGTCACGGGGTCGCCGTCGCGGTCGGTGTAGTACGTGCAGCCGGTGAGCTGGTCGCCCGTGGTCGGGAAGTAGTTGAGCACGTTGAACCCGGCGAGCTTCAGGTCACCACCGACCTCCTCGGGCGCCGCGGTGCGGACGTCCGAGAACGACGCAGGCAGGTCGGCAGCCGGGGTCGCGCCGGTGATCGGCGCGGTCGGCTGGAACTTCCACGCGTCGTTGCGGTAGTCGAGGACGACCGGCTTCGTGAAGGTCGCGGCGGCGCCGACCGTGACCGGACCCTGGGTGAGCCAGGACACCGGGACCGACTGGTTCCCGGCGCTGAGGAAGTTGGTGCTCGCGCCGTCGTCGAGCACCACCTTGCGCGCGGCGTTGTCGGCGGCGACAGCGGCGGCCTCGGGGCTGCCCGGGCGGGCGACCTCGGTCGGCTGGACCAGGCGCTCCGTGCCGGCGGCCAGGGTGATCTCGCCGTACTGGTTGGTCGTGTAGTTGTCGGCGACCGTGTAGTCGCCCTGCGGTGCGACGAGCATGCTCTCGAGCGACTCGCGCTCGGCGTCGGTGCGCGGCAGGGTCAGGGTGGCGGGGACCGGCTGCACGACGCCCGTGGCGGGGAGGCGCACGACGTCGGCGATCGATGCGACCTCGAGCTCGGTGAGTCCGTTGAACTCGGCCACCGACCCCGTGAGGCGCACGGCGTCGCCGACCGAGACGCTGCCCGCGGTCGCGGCCGAGTACACGAACACGGCGTCGGACGCGGTGTGGGTGGCGAGGTCGAGCGCACCGCCGGTGCCGGCGGTCTGGACCGTGTAGCCGTTCAGGCCGCCCGTGGCGTAGACCGCGGTGACGACGCCCTCGGTGACGACGCGCTTCCCGACGTACGGCGACGCCGTGCCGGTTCCCTGCAGCTGCGCGATGGTGACGGCCTCGGCGGGACCCGTCGGCGTGCCCGGGTCGGTCGGCTCGGGGTCGGTCGGGGTGCTGCTGCCGGTCTCACCCGCGGCGTTGGTCGGTGTCAGGGTCGTGGTGACCGAGAAGTCGGCGCCGTTGACGTCGGTGTCCGTCGTACCGTTCCGGGTCAGGCCGTTCGGCTCGCTGTTCCCACCGGTCACCGTGCGGACGGTGCCCTCGTACGTGTTCGACCCGCCGTAGCCGAGCAGGTCGACGACGCCGGGCGTCCCGGTCGCGACCGGACCCGCGGGGAGCGCCAGCGCCCCGGTGCCGCTCGAGAGCGCCAGGGTGCCGGTGGTGCCGGACGGGTTGAGGGAGGCGGTGTCGTCGGCGGTCGGCAGGGCGGCGCCGACGGCGTTCGCGCCGCCGTTGCCCGCCATCGACACGAGGAAGGTGCCGTTCGCGGGCACCGTGCCCTCGAGGGCGCTCACCGAGAAGTTCCCGGTGCTGCCGGCGGCGCGGTACTGGAGCGACCAACCGGCGAGCGACACCGGCGTCGCGGTCGGGTTCGCGATCTCGACGAACTTCTCCTTGTAGAAGGCGTTCGCGCTGCCGCCCTTCAGGTACGCCTCGGAGATGACGAGGCCGGTGCCCGCGGGGTCCGCGAGGGCGGTGGAGACGGAGACGAGGGGGGCGGCGACGAGCGTCGCCGCCACCGTGGCGCACAGCACGGTGCGCCGCAGGAGGTTGGGCATGCTGACCTTCGGCAGGAGGAGGGGGACCTCGTCACGCTAGCCACCTGCAGGGTCGCTCAGGTTTCCGGCAGGTGAACGATGCGGTCCACCCCCGTCCGGGGTGCGGCCCCGGGCACGTCGGCGCGCGATCGCCGTGCCCCCCGGCGTGCTCAGCCGACGACCGGCACCCACCCGCTGCCGACACGGTGCACGGCCGGTCCGTGCCCCGGTAGCACGATCTCCGGGATCGGCAGTGCCCGCGCGGACTCGAGGGCCGTCGCCTGGTCGGCGGTGAAGAACGGCGTGATCATCCTCGGGCGCGGCTGCCACGACCCGGGCAGGGTGTCGTGGTGCGAGACCACCGCGTCGCCGGTGACGATCGCGTTCGCGGCCGGCAGCAGGTACGCGGTGGAGCCGGCCGTGTGCCCGACGGCGGGGAACGGTGTCATCGCGCGCCCCGCGAAGTCCTGCGCGGTGAAGGCCCGGGCGCCGGGGACGGTCACCGGACGCAGGGCGTCGGAGCCGATCGCGCGCGCCAGCCAGCGCATGGTCCGGGGCGCGGCCAGCCGTCCACCGATCTCCGCCGGCCGGACCTGCTGCCGCTGGGGGCCGCGGACGTTGACGAGCTCGTCGGCGTGCGCCAGGACCTGCACGTGCGGGTACCGCTCGAGGATCCCCGGGATGCCGCCGACGTGGTCGACGTGCCCGTGCGTGACGTAGATGCGCCGCAGGTCGCCGAGGTCGTGGCCGGCCCAGCGCACGGTGTCGAGGACGAGGCCGCTGTCCGCCGGGTAGCCGGCGTCGATCAGCGCGACACCGTCCTCCTCGGCGAGCACGACCCAGTTCGAGACCGGCCCCTCGACGAACACCACCCCGGGTGCGACGGAGACGACGGACCGGGGCCTGCGGGAGCTCATCCCCCGACGCTACCGGCGTCCGGCTCGTCGTCCGTGCGGCGTGCGCGGGTCTGCGCGGCCCGGGCGGCGAGCTCGTCGTCCCCCGGGTACCCGACCTCGGTGAGCGTCAGGCCGACCGCGGGTGCGACCGTGAAGGCGCTGGTGCGCTGCTGCGCGATCCGCAGCTCCTCGAGGCGGTCCGGGCCGAAGCGGCCCTCGCCGACGGCGATGGTCGCCCCGACCATCGCCCGCACCATCGAGTGGCAGAACGCGTCGGCCTGGAGGCGCGCCACCAGCACGCCGTCCGGCTCGCGGTCCCAGCGGAACTCCTGCAGCGTCCGGATCGTGGTCGCGCCCTCGCGCGGCTTGCAGAACGTCGCGAAGTCGTGCAGCCCGAGCAGCGTCAGCGCACCGCGCTCCATCGCCGCCGGGTCCAGGCGCGCCGGGTGCCAGAGCGTGTGCCCCCGCCGACGTGGGTCGCGTGGGGCGTCGGCGTCCGCCACCCGGTACTCGTAGCGCCGCCAGAGCGGGGAGAACCGCGCGTCGAACCCGTCCGGCGCGACCGACGCCCGCGTCACGACGACGTCCCCCGCGGCACCGGCCAGGCCGTTGACCCGCTTGACGAGTCCGTCGAGCGAGGTTCGCGGGGGCCCGTCCGGCGACGACCGCCGCGGCCTCGTGAGTGCGCCCCACTGCTCGGACGTGAGGTCGAGGTGGGCGACCTGCCCGGTGGCGTGCACCCCGGCGTCCGTCCGCCCGGCGACCGTGAGCAGCGGCGGCGCGCCCCACCGGGTGAAGACCGTCGCGAGCGCGGACTCGAGCGCACCCTGCACGGTCCGCAGCCCGGGCTGCCGGGCCCATCCGGAGAACGCCGCGCCGTCGTACGCGACGTCCAGCCGCAGCCGCACCGCGCCGCTCGCGCCGGCGTCCGAGTCGTCCGTCCCTGCCACGGGAGCGAGCGTACCGGGGCCGGGTCGTGCCTCCCGTCCGGTCCGTCGTCGGCGACCGTCCGTCCCGTCGCTGACGGCGACCGCTCGCCGGTGTCAGCGCCGCGTCAGTGCCGCGTGAGCGGTGGGCGGGAGCATCGGTCCCGACATCGACGAAAGGACCTTGCGATGACCACCACACCACTCGCCGTCGAGGCGACCGGCCTCGTCAAGACGTTCGGCAACAACCGCGCCGTGGACGGTGTCGACCTCCGTGTCGAGGCCGGCACGGTCTACGGCGTGCTCGGCCCGAACGGTGCCGGCAAGACGACCACCATCTCGATGCTCGCGACCCTGCTGCGGCCGGACGGGGGCGAGGCCCGCGTCTTCGGGCACGACGTCCGCCGCGAGCCGCAGACCGTCCGCTCCCTGATCGGGGTGACCGGGCAGTACGCGAGCGTCGACGAGACGCTCAGCGCCACCGAGAACCTCGTCATCTTCGCGCGGCTGCTCGGGCTGTCCCGCGGCGACGCGAAGCGCAAGGCCCGCGAGCTGCTCGAGCGCTTCGGGCTGACCGATGCCGCGTCCCGCCCGCTCAAGGCGTTCTCCGGCGGCATGCGGCGGCGCCTCGACCTGGCGGCGAGCCTCATCGCGCAGCCGCCGCTGATCTTCCTCGACGAGCCCACCACCGGGCTCGACCCGCGGACCCGTGCGCAGATGTGGGACACGATCCGCGAGCTCGTCGCGACCGGGTCGACCGTCCTGCTCACGACGCAGTACCTGGACGAGGCCGACCAGCTCGCCGACCGCATCGCGGTCATCGACCACGGCCGCGTGGTCGCCGAGGGCACCGCCGACGACCTGAAGTCCTCGGTGGGGACCGCCTCGCTGCAGCTCCGCCTGGCGGACGCGGAGTCGGGCGCGCTCGCGACCGCGGCCGCACTCGTCGAGCGGGTGCTCGGCACCCCGGCGGTCGTCAGCCCGGAGGGCGCGCGGCTCACCGCCCCGATGACCGCCCCGGACCGCGTCACCGACCTGCTCGTCTCGTTCCGCGAGGCGGGGGTCTCCCTCGCCGAGATGAGCGTGCAGAAGCCGACCCTCGACGAGGTCTTCCTCACCATCACCGGTGCACCGGCCGACGCCGACACCGCCACGACCGACCGCGCGCTCGAAGGGAGCCTCGCATGACCGCCACCACCCTCACCCCGACCACCACGCCGTCCTCGGCACCGCGTGTCACCCCGCGTCCCGGGGTCGGCGGCACCGGCCTCGCGGCCACGGTCCGCCAGTCGTTCACGATGGCGTACCGCGGGCTCGTCAAGATCCGGCGGACACCCGAGCAGCTGTTCGACGTCACGCTCATGCCCATCGTCTTCACCGTGATGTTCACGTACATCTTCGGCGGCGCGATCTCCGGCGACGTCGGGAGCTACCTGCCCGTCATCATCCCGGGCATCCTCGTGCAGACGGCGATCACCTCGTCGATCGTCACCGGGGTGCAGCTCCGCGAGGACATGGACAAGGGCGTCTTCGACCGCTTCCGCTCGCTCCCCATCGCCCGGATCGCCCCGCTCGCCGGCGCGCTGCTCGCCGACACCGTCCGCTACGCGATCGCGACGACGATCACCTTCGTGGTGGGGATCGTCATGGGCCTGCGTCCCGCCGGGGGCCTCGGCGCCGTGCTGCTGGCGGCGCTGCTCGTCATCGTGGTGGCGTGGGCGATCAGCTGGGTCTTCGCGTACTTCGGCGTGATCGCGCGGACGGCGTCGAGCGTCTCCGGCATCGCGAACCTCGTGCTCTTCCCGCTGACCTTCCTGTCGAACGCGTTCGTGCCGACGGACACGCTGCCGAGCTGGCTCCGCTGGTTCACCGAGGTCAACCCGGTCTCGCACCTCATCACCGCGGTGCGCGACCTGGTGAACCACGGGACGGTCGGCGGTGACCTCTGGCTCAGCCTGCTCGGCGCCGCGGTGGTGGTGGCGGTCTTCGCGCCGCTGACCGTCCGCGCCTACATGCGGAAGGCCTGACGGCCCGCGGACCCGGCCGGGGCCCTGTGCCCGGCTCAGGCGGGCAGGCGCGCGTCCTCGAGCACGGCCCGCACCCACGAGACGGCCTCGGCCCGGTCCCTGCCGGCCGCGGCCGTCTCGGCGTCGGCGAGCGCCTGCTCCCCCACGACCTCGGCGAGCAGCGGTCGGAGCCGGGCGTGGGCGAGGACCGCGAAGTCCTGCCGTGACCCGATCCGGGTGAGGGTGCCCCAGCACGCGACCGCCGCGTCCGGACGTCCGGTGCGGGCGTAGGCGATCGCGAGTCCGGCGAGCGCCGTGCCGATGACCGGGACGTCCCGGCGGACCTGCCGCAGGCGCAGCTGCACCAGCGTGCCGACCCGCACCCGTCGAGCGATCGCCAGCTCCGCCGCGGGCAACGACGTGTGTGCCGGCTCCGCTCCGACCGCGGCGGCCGGGAGGCCCGTGGCCGCGTCCTCGACCCGACGCACCGCCGCCTCGTCCACCGCCGCGATCCGTGCGGCCCCCGCCATGAGCGCCCAGTGCGCAGCGGCGCCGCGCCCCGGCTGCACGACGTCCCAGGCCTCGGTGTACCCGGCCGCCGCGGCCTCGGGGTCGCCCTCCCACCGCGCGCACTCGGCACCGATGGCGACCGCCAGGACCGCGATGAGCCCGCGGTCGTCGAAGCCCCCGCGACCGCCCGCCGGCCGGTGCCGGAGGTCCGCGGCGATCGACCGGGCGCGCTCCACGTCCCCGGTCGCGGCGGAGGCCAGGCCCACCGTCCAGCCGATCTCGTACAGGTCGTCGTCGGCGCCGAAGCGCTCCAGGTGCTCGCGTGCGCTGACCGCCTCGGCCAGGGCCTCGCTGTACCGCCCCGACTGCGCGAGCAACTGGGTGAGCGTGACCGCGACGGTACCGGTGGTCCACGCTTCGCCCGTCGTCTCCGCCAGCGCCTTCGCCCGGCGTGCGTACCGCAGGGCCGCGACGGGCTCGCCGGCGTTCTCGGCCAGCGGCGCGCTCAGCATCGTGCCGAGGCACGCCACCGCGGGCTCCGGGTCCTCGCGGAGGCGCGCGAGCTCGGCGAAGCCCTGATCGGGTCGCGCGACCGAGAGCAGGAGCGACGCGAGCGCGTCGACGACCGGGTCCTCGGCACGGCCGGACGCGTGCAGGGTCCGCAGGCCGGTGATCGCCCGCGCCGTGGTGCGCAGGTCCGAGAACGCCGACGTGGCCCCGGCCATCACGAGCCCGACGACCGCGGCGGTCCGGTCCTCCGGCCGCGGGACGCACGACCGGAGCGCGGCGACCACGTCGGATGCCGTCGCGACCACCTCGCGGTGCAGCCCGCGGAGCGTCCAGTACCCGCCGAGCGCGGCGAAGACGTGCGTGACCGTCGGGACGTCGTCGGCACGGAGCGCCCAGCGGAGCAGGGTGACGAGGGTGTCGGCCTCGCGCCGGACCTCGGTGAAGGCGACGAGCTGTACCGGGCCCCGCAGCGCGAACAGGTTGCGTGCCGCCGCCAGCTCCCGACCCCACGTGGTCATCGCCGTGCGGACGGCCTCGGTGGTGCCCCGCTCGGCCAGTCGTGCGGCACCGAACTCGCGCACGGTCTCGAGCAGTCGGTAGCGGACCGGTTCGCCCTCGGCCTCGACGAGCTGCACGAGCGACTGCTCGACGAGCTCCGCCAGGTCGTCGAGCGCGTCCCACCGCCGTCCGGGCTCCGCGACCGACTCGACGGCGTCGACCGCGACCCCGTCCGGGAACAGCGCCAACCGGGTCAGCAGGTCCTGGGCACCCTCGTCGAGGAGCCGCCAGCTCCACTCGATCACCGCGAGCAGGGTCCGGTGCCGCTCGGGTGCGCTGCGGTCGCCGCCGCGCAGCAGGGCGAAGCGGTCGTCCAGGCGTCGTTCGACCTCGTCGACGGCCATCCCTCGGATCCGGGCGGCGGCCAGCTCGATGGCGAGCGGCGACCCGTCGAGCCGGGTGCAGATCCGGCGGACGGCGTCGACCGGCAGCACGGCGCCGGGTCGGGCGGCCCGGGCTCGCTCGGTGAACAGGCGGACGGCGGCCCCGTCGGCCTCGACCGGCAGCGGACCGAGCGGTGCGACGACCTCGCCCGCGATCGCGAGGGGCGCCCGGGAGGTCGTGAGCACCCGCAGTCCGGGCACGGCGGCGAGCAGGTCGGCCGTGCAGCGGGCCACGGCCTGCAGCAGGTGCTCGCAGTTGTCGAGCACGAGCACGGTCGGACCGCCGTCGAGGGCGCGGACCAGCCGTGCCCACAGGTCCGTGACGACCGCGTCCTGGAGCATGCGGGCCGTCCGGACCTCGGCGATCCCGAGCAGCGCGCCGAGGGCGGGGAGCAGGTCCTCGCCGTCACCGATCGGTGCGAGCTCGCAGACGACGACGCCCGTGGTCGGGGGCAGCTGGGCGGCGACGGCCTGCGCGAGCCGGGTCTTGCCGAGTCCGCCCGGACCGAGCACGGTGACCAGGCGGTGCTCGTCGAGCAGCGCGGCGACGTGGGCGACGTCGTCCCCTCGGCCGACGAGCTCGTTCGGCGCGACCCGGAGACCGGTGCGCCGGACGGGGTGGTCCTCCGCGGCCGCCGATCGTCGGAGGAGCTCCGCGTTCAGCCGGACGAGCTCCGCGGACGGGTCGGCCCCGAGTCCGTCGGCCAACCGCTCCCGGTGCGCGGCGAACACCGCGAGCGCCTCGGCCGTGCGCCCGTCCGTGTCGAGGGCGCGCATCGCACCGGCGGCGGCGGTGTCGTCGAACGGTGCGGCCTCGACCTCGGCGGCCCAGGTGGCCGCGGCGGCGGCCGGGTCCCCGTCCGCGAGCTGCAGGGCCGCCAACCGCCGACGGAGGGCGTGCTCCGCCGCCGCGGCACGGTCCGACAGGGCGGTGCCGAGGTCGCCGTCGACGTCGCCGCCCGGCGTCCCCCGCCACCGGTCGAGCGCGGTGCGGACGGCCTCGGTGTCGGCGTCGGGCTCGTGCACGGTCTGCTCGGCGGCCACCAGGTCGATGCCTGCCGGATCGCCGCCGAGGGCGTACCCGGTGCTGGTCGACACGACGAGCCCGTCCGCCGTCGTCCGGCGCAGTCGGGACACCAGGGTCTGCAGGGCCGCGCGTGCACCCTTCGGCCGGTCCTCGCCCCAGAGCTCGTCGATCAGCGTGTCCGTGCCCAGCGTGTGGCCGTGCGCGAGCACCAGCGCCGTCAGGAACGACCGGGCCAGGGCGCCGGGGACCGCCAGCGGGGCGCCGTCCGGCCCCGCGACCGTCACCGGTCCGAGGACGGCGACACGGGACGCGACGGACACCATCGGATCCTACTGACGGTCGGTGCCGGACCGCGACGGCGGTGCGGTCCGCGACGGCGGTGCGGTCCGCGACGGCGGTGCGGTCCGCGGCATCAGGCGCGTCGGCCGGACGGACCGGTCTCGGTGTCCACGTCGGCGGTCGCCCGCTTCTCGGACTCGAGCACACCGCGCAGCGCCACGATCGCGCTCGAGGTCACCGTGACCTGCGACGGGTCGGCGTCGCTGGCGTCGAGCGCCCGCTCGAGCTCGGCGATCGCCTCGTCCGCCCCGTCTTCGGCGCAGTCACCGCGGACCACGCAGGCGACCCGGCGGAGCGCGGCTGCGAAGGGCTCGGCGAACGCCGGGTCCGGGCGACCGAGGTTCTCCGCCACCGGTCCGGAGCGTGCGACGAGCTCCGTGAGGTCGGTCGTGTACCAGGCGACGCGCTCGAGCGCCCGGAAGCGCGCGCCGTCCGTCTGCAGCCGTGCCCGCGACCCGCGGAGCACGCTGCGCGGGTTCATCCGCCGGGCCTCCTGCGCCGTCGAGACGCGGTCCCGCACGTCGGCGATCGCCTTGTCCAACCGCTCCTGCTGGCGGTCCCAGGCCCCGGTGTCCGGCTCACCGTCGACGAGCACGTCCGCCAGGTCGTCGAGCTGCTGCGCGAGCACGCCGTTCACCTGGTCGATCCGTCGCTCCGCGTCCCAGAAGTGCAGCGGCGGGACGACGGCGAAGTTCACCGCGAGCCCGATCGCGATCCCGATGGCCATCTGCACGACGTAGGCGAACGAGTAGCCCTCCGCGTTGCCTCCACCGACGAGCAGCACGAAGAGCGCTGCCATCGGCACCCACGAGTACCCCTCGCCGAGGATCCGGAACCCGGACACGAGCACGCCGAGCCCCACGACGAGCGCGACGGCGATGACGCCGGGATCGCCCACGAGCATCGTGAAGCCGGCGATCAGGATCCCGAGCGTGATGCCGACGAGCGTCTGGACGCCGGCGCGGATCCCCGCGAAGACCGTCGTTCGCATCGCGACGATGGCCCCCAGGGGCGCGTAGTACGGGTACTCGGCGGCGACGCCCGGAGCGTACCTCGCCAGCGTCCACGCGATCACGGCGGCCAGCGCCGCCTTGCCGGCGAGCAGCAGCCGCGGCTGGGTCCCGGAGTCGCGGCTCCACCGCCACAGACGGCGCCCGGCGCCGGTGATCCGCTCTGCTCTCGCCATGTCGCGATCACCGTACGGCGGTGACGCTGGGAGGGGACGCGGATGCGTGCCGGACGGGAGGCCCGTGGCGGCCCCCCCCCCCCCCCCCCCCCCCCCCCCCCCCCGCGCCGCCCGTCCGCCGACACGGACCCGCGGGGACGACGGAACCCCGCGACGAGCGTCGCGGGGTTCCGTGTGGTGGTGCTGGACCTACTTGGCGTCGTCCGACTTGGCGTCGGCGTCGGCCTCGACCTCGGCGGCAGCCGGGGTCTCGGTCTCGGCCTCGACCGGAGCGGACTCCTCGGTGGTCTCCGTGGACTCGACCGGGGTCTCCTCGGCCGGGGTCTCCTCGGCCGGGGTCTCCTCGGCCGGAGCGGCAGCGGCCGGGGCCGCGGAGCGCTTCACCGGGGCCGGCGTGCTGGACACCGGCTCGAGGACGAGCTCGATCGAGGCGAGCGGCGCGTTGTCACCCTTGCGGAAGCCGAGCTTCGTGATGCGGGTGTAGCCGCCCTGACGGTCCTCGACCTGCGGGGCGATCTCCGTGAACAGCGTGTGCACGACGGACTTGTCACGCAGCTGCGCGATGACCCGACGACGAGCGTGCAGGTCGCCACGCTTCGCGAACGTGATGAGACGCTCGGCGACGGGACGGAGGCGCTTGGCCTTCGTCTCGGTGGTCGTGATGCGACCGTGCGTGAAGAGGGCGTTGGCGAGGTTGCTCAGGAGCAGGCGCTCGTGGGCGGGGCCGCCACCGAGGCGGGGGCCCTTGGTGGGCTTCGGCATGTCAGTTCTCCAGTGGTGATGGTGGTGCGCACCGACTCATCGGCGCGCGTGCGCGTCAGCGCGAGGTCAGTTGTTGGACTCGTCCTCGTCGTACCCGCTGTAGAAGTGGGCGCCGTCGAATCCGGGGACGGTGTCCTTGAGGGACAGGCCGAGCTCGGTGAGCTTGTCCTTGACCTCGTCCACCGACTTCTGACCGAAGTTGCGGATGTTCATGAGCTGCGTCTCCGAGAGGGCGACGAGCTCGGACACCGTGTTGATGCCCTCCCGCTTGAGGCAGTTGTAGCTGCGGACCGACAGGTCCAGGTCCTCGATCGGGGTCTGCAGCTCGTTCGAGAGCACCGCGTCGACCGGCGCGGGGCCGATCTCGATGCCCTCGGCCGCCGTGTTCAGCTCGCGAGCGAGACCGAACAGCTCGACCAGCGTGCGCCCGGCCGAGGCGATGGCGTCGCGCGGCGAGATCGCCGGCTTCGACTCGACGTCCACGACCAGGCGGTCGAAGTCCGTGCGCTCACCGGCACGCGTCGCCTCGACGCGGTAGGTGACCTTGAGGACCGGCGAGTAGATCGAGTCGATCGGGATCTGACCGGCCTCGCTGAACTCCGAGCGGTTCTGGGTCGCCGACACGTAGCCACGGCCACGCTCGATCGTCAGCTCGAGCTCGAAGCGCGCGGTGTCGTTCAGGGTCGCGATGACGAGGTCCGGGTTGTGGATCTCGACGCCGGCCGGGGCGGAGATGTCCGCCGCGGTGACCTGACCGGCACCCTGCTTGCGCAGGTACGCGGTGATCGGCTCGTCGTGCTCGCTGGAGACGACGAGGCTCTTGATGTTGAGGATGATCTCGGTGACGTCTTCCTTGACACCGGGGACGGTGCTGAACTCGTGGAGGACGCCGTCGATGCGGATGCTGGTGACAGCCGCGCCGGGGATCGAGGAGAGGAGCGTGCGGCGCAGCGAGTTGCCGAGGGTGTAACCGAAGCCCGGCTCGAGCGGCTCGATGACGAAGCGCGAGCGGTACTCGGAGATCGACTCCTCGGTCAGGGTGGGGCGCTGTGCAATGAGCACTGTGGGATTCCTTTCGGCGGAGTGTCCGCTATATGACACTCGGCGGTACGACGGGGCCGACCGGGCCCCGACGGGTCTGTTGAGTTGTGATCACGCGCAGCGCGGGGCCGGGAGGGCCCGACGTGCGCGATCGAACGACCAGGAATGGCCGGCCCCGCTCGCCCCGGTCAGGGGACGAGCGGGGAACGGCCGGTTGCTCCTCGCGTCAGACGCGGCGACGCTTCGGCGGGCGGCAGCCGTTGTGCGCCTGCGGGGTGACGTCGTTGATCGAACCGACCTCGAGGCCGGCGGCCTGGAGGGAACGGATCGCGGTCTCGCGGCCCGAGCCCGGACCCTTGACGAAGACGTCGACCTTCTTGACGCCGTGCTCCTGCGCCTGACGCGCAGCGGACTCGGCGGCGAGCTGCGCCGCGAACGGCGTCGACTTGCGCGAACCCTTGAAGCCCACGGCACCCGAGGACGCCCAGCTGAGGACGGCACCCGACGGGTCGGTGATGCTGACGATGGTGTTGTTGAACGTGCTCTTGATGTGGGCCTGGCCCACGGCGACGTTCTTCTTCTCCTTGCGACGCGGCTTGCGCGCGGCAGTCTTGGGGGTAGCCATGATGATCTCCTATCGGGCCTTCTTCTTGCCTGCCACGGTGCGCTTCGGTCCCTTGCGGGTACGCGCGTTGGTCTTGGTGCGCTGACCACGCACCGGGAGACCACGACGGTGGCGGAGACCCTCGTAGCTACCGATCTCGACCTTGCGGCGGATGTCGGCGGCGACCTCGCGGCGGAGGTCACCCTCCACCTTGAAGTTGCCCTCGATGAAGTCACGGAGGGCGACGAGCTGGTCGTCGGTCAGGTCCTTGACGCGGATGTCACCGGAGATACCGGTCTCGGCGAGTGCCTGGACCGCGCGGGTACGGCCGACGCCGTAGATGTACGTGAGTGCGATCTCCACGCGCTTCTCGCGCGGGATGTCGACGCCTGCTAGACGTGCCATGTGCTGGCTGCTCCTGTTTTCGGTGGAGGTGTGGCGCAGTACCGGTGCCCGGGCCTCCGCCCCGAGGTGTCCCCCGCCGGCGACCGAGGTCGGGGCGGGGTTCTGGTACTGCGTGTTCAGTGTTGAGTTGTGGGTCCTGCTGGGAGCTCAGCCCTGGCGCTGCTTGTGGCGCGGGTTGCTCTTGCAGATCACCATGACGCGGCCCTTGCGGCGGATGACACGGCAGTGCTCGCAGATGGGCTTGACGCTGGGGTTGACCTTCATGATTGCTTCCTGTTGCTCGCTGGCTTCGTGCCCGGCGGGTTCGCCGAGCCGTTCCTTTCCAGCTCGCGGATCACTTGTAGCGGTAGACGATCCGGCCGCGGGTCAGGTCGTACGGGCTCAGCTCCACGATCACGCGGTCCTCGGGGAGGATGCGGATGTAGTGCTGGCGCATCTTCCCGGAGATGTGCGCGAGGACCTTGTGTCCGTTGGTCAGCTCAACGCGGAACATCGCGTTGGGCAGAGCTTCGAGCACCGAGCCCTCGATCTCGATGACGCCGTCTTTCTTGGCCATAGCCTCACTGTCGCTTGGTTGGATTACCGGTGTGATCCCCGAGCCGGTCTGCGGGTCGGGCGCCACGCCGAAGGGCATGACACACCAAAGATCAATCGTATGGGATCAGGCGCCGATTGCCAAGTGCTGGCCGGTCCCGCCCGCCGGAGGTCCCTCCGTCTGGGGCTGTCGGGGACCCGGCTGAACGGTCCAGAGTGGATCCTCGGTCGGTTCCCGGCTGCGCGCCGGTCCCACCGCCGTAGCCTGGCGACCGCTGACCGCCCGGCGCCTGCGCCGGAGAACCGATCGGAGACCACGTGCCTGATGCACCCCGCCGCCCCCTCGCCCGCCACGGCCGGCTGCCACGCCGTCGCGGATGGGGGACGCTCCTGGGGTTCGTCGCCGCCGCGGTGGCCGTCGTCCTGGTGAGCGGGACCAGCGTCGCCGCCATCGCCGGCGCCCAGCTCGCCAGCGCCCCGCACACGGTCGAGCTCAGCACCGACGACCAGAACACCGCGAAGACCGCCGACATCACCGCGATGCAGGGCGGCGCGAACATCCTGCTCCTGGGCAGCGACACCCGGGTCGGCCAGTTCGACTCCGACGAGAACGTCGAGGGCGCCCGGAACGACGTCACGATCCTCGTGCACATCTCCCAGGACCACCAGCAGCTCACGGCGGTCAGCTTCCCCCGCGACCTGAAGGTCCCGATCCCGGCGTGCACGAACCCCGAGACGGGGACCTCGTACCCGGCGGCGAGCAGCGAGCTCATCAACGAGTCGCTCGGGCACGGCGGGATCTCCTGCGCGGTGGACACGGTGGAGAACCTGACCGGGCTCACCATCCCGTACGCCGGCCTCATCACGTTCGACGGCGTCATCGAGATGTCGAACGCGCTGGGCGGCGTCGACGTCTGCGTCGCCAAGCCCATCGACGACTCGTACACCGGCCTGCAGCTCTCCGCCGGGCAGCACACGCTCGAGGGGCAGGACGCGCTGGCGTTCCTGCGCAGCCGGCACGGCGTCGGCGACGGCAGCGACCTCGCCCGCATCAGCTCGCAGCAGGTGTTCCTGTCGGCCCTGCTGCGGAAGGTCACCTCGGACGGGACCCTGTCGAACCCGGTCACCCTGTACAAGCTGGCCGGCGCCGCGCTGTCGAACATGACGCTGTCGGACGGCCTGGCGCAGACCCGGACGCTCGTCGGGCTCGCGTCCACGCTCCGGGGCATGAGCACCTCGGACATGCTGTTCGTGCAGTACCCGGTGGTCGACGACCCGTCCGACACCGCACACGTGCTCGTCGACGAGGCAGCCGCCCACGAGCTCAACGTCGTGCTGCAGCAGGACCGCAAGACGTCGCTCAGCGACTCGACCACGGGCCGGGCGTCGGAGGAGTCGCCGACCGCTGGCAGCACGCCGGAGAGCGACACGTCGCCGAGCCAGGCGCCGGCTGGCGGTGGGGCCGCGTCGGACGGTACCGCGTCGGGTGCCCCGTCGGCTGCCGCCGGCTCCGCGGGGACGCCCTCGGCGACGCCGCTGCCCTCGAGCATCTCGGGGCAGTCCGCGTCCGAGCAGACCTGCACCGTCGGGAACTGAGCCCGTCTGGGCGGCCGTCCGCGCGCCGTCGCGCAGCAGCGCCACGGTGCTGGACGATCCGGTCGTGCACGACACGGACGGGTGCCGGGGGCGCGGAGCCGTGACAGCTGCCGGCGTCAGCACGTCGGGACGGGTGTCGACGTGCTGAGGTGGGACGAGCCTCCCGGCGGGACGGGCGACGCACCCACACACGGTCGACGGGTCCGCACCGCCCCGTCGGGACCGCACGACCGGCGAGGCGGGTTGTCCTACGGGACAGGGACCGGCGTGACGCCGAGCGGCACGAGACCGGAGGCACCCCCGTCGGAAGCGGTGAGCACCCAGATGCCGTCGGCGTGCACGGCGACCGAGTGCTCCCAGTGCGCCGCGTCGGAACCGTCCAGGGTCCGGATGGTCCACTCGTCGTCGTCCGTCGAGCTGTCGATCGTCCCGGCGGTGACCATCGGCTCGATCGCGACGACCAGCCCGGGCTTCACCGCCGGACCAGCGCCGCGGACGCGGTGGTTGAAGACGGGCGGGTCCTCGTGCATCGACCGACCGATGCCGTGGCCCGTGAAGTCCTCGACGATGCCCCAGGCACCCGTCTCGTCGATGGCGTCCTCGATCACCGCGCCGACCTCGTTGAGGGACCGGGCGTGCGCGAGCGCAGCGATGCCGTGCCAGAGCGCGCGCTCCGTGGTGTCGCAGAGCGTCTGTCGAGCGGTCGTCAGCGTGGCGTCCCCGCCGGGGAGCACCGTCGTGAACGCGCTGTCGCCGTTCCAGCCGTCGACCTCGGCACCGGCGTCCACCGAGACGATGTCACCGGCTGCGAGCACGCGGTCACCGGGGATCCCGTGGACGACCTCGTCGTTCACCGAGACGCACAACGTGTGCCGGTACCCCGGCACGAGCTGGAAGTTCGGCACGCCGCCGCCGTCGCGGATCGTCCGCTCGGCGATCGCGTCGAGCTCGCCCGTCGTGATGCCCGGGCGGATCGCGGCGCGCACCGCGGTGAGCGCCGACTCGGTGAGCAGCCCGGGACGGACCATCGCCCGGAGTTCCTCCGGCGACTTGTAGATCGAGGGCTTCCGGCGCCGCACGACGGAGATCAGACGCCCGCGGTGAGGCCGCGCGACGACAGCGCCGCCTGGATGCGGTCGCCGACCTCGTCGATGCCGCCGAGCCCGTCGACGTCCACCACGAGGCCGCGCTCGGCGTAGGCAGCCACGATCGGGGCGGTCTGCTCCGTGTAGACCTCCTGGCGACGACGGATCGTCTCCTCGTTGTCGTCGCTGCGGCCCTGCTCCTCGGCACGCTTCAGGAGTCGCGCCACGAGTGCGTCCTGGTCGGCGACCAACTGCACGACGGCGTCGATCGCGGTGCCCTGCTCGGCGAGCAGCGCGTCGAGGTACTCGACCTGACCGACCGTGCGGGGGTACCCGTCGAGCAGGAAGCCCTGCGCGGCGTCGGCCTCGGCGAGGCGCGACTTGACGAGTTCGTTCGTCAGCTCGTCCGGCACGTAGTTGCCCGCGTCCATGATCGCCTTCGCCTGCACGCCCAGCGGGGTGCCCTCGGAGACGTTCTTGCGGAAGATGTCACCCGTCGAGATCGCCGGGACGCCGAAGCCCTCGGCGATCCGGCCGGCCTGGGTGCCCTTCCCGGCTCCGGGAGGTCCGACGATGATGAGACGTGCGCTCAACGGAGAAGCCCTTCGTAGTGACGTTGCTGCAGCTGCGAGTCGATCTGCTTCACGGTCTCGAGACCGACACCCACGATGATGAGGATGCTCGCGCCGCCGAACGGGAAGTTCTGGTTCGCGCCGAACAGCGCCAGTGCTGCCAGCGGGATGAGCGCGATGAGACCGAGGTAGAGCGAGCCGGGCAACGTCACCCGGGTCAGGACGTAGTCGAGGTACTCGGCCGTCGGACGACCGGCCCGGATGCCCGGGATGAAGCCGCCGTACTTCTTCATGTTGTCGGCGACCTCTTCGGGGTTGAAGGTGATCGCGACGTAGAAGTAGGTGAACCCGACGATGAGCAGGAAGTACAGGACCATGTAGAACCAGTTGTCACCCGAGGTCAGGTTGTTCTGGATCCAGGTCACCCACGCCGCCGGCTCGGTGCCGTCGGAGGGCTGGTTGAACTGCGCGACCAGGGCCGGCAGGTACAGCAGCGACGAGGCGAAGATGACGGGCACGACGCCGGCCATGTTCACCTTGATCGGGATGTAGGTGTTGTTCCCGCCGTAGGTGCGACGGCCGACCATGCGCTTGGCGTACTGGACGGGGATGCGCCGCTGCGACTGCTCGACGAAGACGACCGCCATCATGATGACCAGGCCGACCAGGATGACGAACAGGAAGAGCTCGAAGGACTGCGACTGCTCGATCGCCCAGAGCGCCGACGGGAACTGCGCCGCGATCGACGTGAAGATGAGCAGCGACATGCCGTTGCCGATGCCGCGCTCGGTCACGAGCTCGCCCATCCACATGATGAGGCCGGTGCCGGCGGTCAGCGTGACGACCATGAGCATGATCGCGTACCAGCTGTCGTTCGAGATGATCGACGAGCAGGAGGCGGAGGCGTTCGTGCCGAAGAGGGCACCGGAGCGCGCGACCGTGATGAGCGTCGTCGACTGCAGGACACCGAGCGCGATGGTGAGGTAGCGCGTGTACTGCGTCAGCTTGGCCTGGCCGGACTGACCCTCCTTGTAGAGGGCGTCGAAGTGCGGGATGACCACGCGCAGCAGCTGCACGATGATCGACGACGTGATGTACGGCATGATGCCGAGCGCGAAGACCGACAGCTTCAGCAGCGCGCCGCCGGAGAAGAGGTTGATCAGGTCGTAGAGGCCACCGGAGGACGACGCGCTGGCGAGGCAGCTCTGCACGGCGGCGTAGTCGACGAACGGCGCGGGGATGTACGACCCGAGACGGAACAGCGCGATGATCGCGAGGGTGAAGCCGATCTTCTTGCGAAGATCTGGGGTGCGCATGATGCGCGCGACCGCTCTGAACACGAGGACTCCGAACTTCTGGGACCGGCGACCCGATCGGGGTCATCACGGTGTCGATCGGCAGCGCCGACCTGGCCGACGGACGTCGACCACTGTCAAGGAAACCGTAACGGCGGCCCGTGCGCAAACGCACGGGCCGCCGACGGGGGTTACTGGGAGACGGTTCCGCCAGCAGCCACGATCTTCTCGGCGGCGGACGCCGAGACCTTGTCGACCGAGACCGTCAGCTTCACGCTGATGTCACCCTGACCGAGAACCTTGACCTTCTCGTTCTTGCGGACGGCGCCCTTGGCGACCAGGTCCGCAACGGTGACGTCGCCACCGTTCGGGTAGAGCTCCGCGATCTTGTCCAGGTTCACGACCTGGTACTCGACGCGGAACGGGTTCTTGAACCCGCGGAGCTTCGGGGTGCGCATGTGCAGCGGCATCTGCCCACCCTCGAAGCCGACCTTGACCTGGTACCGGGCCTTCTGACCCTTGGTACCGCGGCCGGCGGTCTTGCCCTTCGAGCCCTCACCGCGACCCACGCGGGTGCGGTCCTTCTTGGCGCCCGCAGCGGGGCGGAGGTGGTGCAGCTTCAGCACCTGCACGCGCTCGTTCTTCTCGTCGCTCATGCGTCGACCTCCTCGACCTTCACGAGGTGCGCCACCGTCGCGATGTACCCGCGGTTCTGGGCGTTGTCCTCACGCAGGACCGTACGGCCGATGCGCTTGAGGCCCAGGCTGCGCAGGGTGTCGCGCTGGTACTGCTTCTCGCTGATAACGGACTTCGTCTGCGTGATCTTCAGCATCGCCATCACGCACCTGCCTTCTCGGTCGCGGCACGCAGGGCCGCAGCCTCGGCGTGGAGCAGACGAGCCGGGACGACCCGGTCGACGTCGAGGCCACGACGGCTCGCGACGGCGCGGGGCTCCTCGAGCTGCTGCAGCGCCTCGACGGTCGCGTGCACGATGTTGATGGTGTTCGACGAGCCGAGCGACTTGCTCAGGACGTCGTGGATGCCGGCGCACTCGAGCACGGCGCGGACCGGACCACCGGCGATGACGCCGGTACCGGCAGCGGCCGGGCGGAGCAGGACGACACCGGCAGCGGCCTCACCCTGCACCGGGTGCGGGATGGTGTTGCCGACGCGCGGGACGCGGAAGAAGTTCTTCTTCGCCTCCTCGACGCCCTTCGAGATCGCGGTCGGGACTTCCTTCGCCTTGCCGTAACCGACACCGACGAGGCCGTTGCCGTCACCCACGACGACGAGCGCCGTGAAGCTGAAGCGACGACCACCCTTGACGACCTTCGACACGCGGTTGATGGTCACCACGCGCTCGAGGAACTGGCTGTCGCCACCGCGGTTGTTGCGGTCACGACCCTGCTGACGGTCACGCCCACCGCCACGACGGCCGCGCTGGTCGGCGTTGTCGCGGTTGTTCGACGCGGAGCCCGCGGCGGTCTCGACCGGACGCTCGGCGACGGCAGCGGCTTCCGCTTCCTTGCCGGTCGTGGCCTTGGTCTCGGCCGCTTCGTTGTTGTTCGCGATGTCGCTCACAGGTTCAGCCCTCCTTCACGGGCACCATCGGCGATCGCGGCGACGCGACCGGCGTACTTGCTACCACCGCGGTCGAAGACCACGGCCTCGACGCCGGCGGCCTTCGCCCGCTCGGCGAGGAGCTCGCCGACGCGACGGGCCTTGGCCGTCTTGTCGCCGTCGAACGAACGGAGGTCGGCCTCCATCGTCGACGCGCTGGCAAGGGTGTGGCCCTTCGCGTCGTCGATGACCTGGACGAACACGTGACGCGACGACCGGGTGACAGCGAGACGCGGACGCGCCTCGGTGCCGGTGATCTTCTTGCGGAGACGGTTGTGACGGCGCGCCTTGGCGGCCGACTTGCTCTTTCCTCGGATACCGAGAGCCATGATCACTTACCTGACTTTCCGGCCTTGCGGCGCACGACCTCGCCTGCGTAGCGGACACCCTTGCCCTTGTAGGGCTCGGGCTTGCGCAGCTTGCGGATGTTGGCAGCCACCTCGCCGACGGCCTGCTTGTCGATGCCCGACACGGTGAGCTTGTTGTTGCCCTCGACGGCGAAGCTGATGCCCGCCGGCGGCTCGACCGTGATGGGGTGGGAGTAGCCGAGCGCGAACTCGACGTTGCTGCCCTTGGCCTGCACGCGGTAACCGGTGCCGACGACCTCGAGGCCCTTGGAGTAGCCCTGGGTCACGCCGACGATGTTGTTCGCGATGAGGGTGCGGGTCAGGCCGTGCAGCGCACGGGACTCACGCTCGTCGTCCGGGCGGGTGACGAGGACCTGGTTCTCCTCGACCTTGGCCTGGATGGGCTCGGCGACGGTGAGCGCGAGCTCACCCTTCGGGCCCTTGACCGCAACGGTCTGGCCGTCGACGGAGACGGTCACGCCGGCGGGGATGTCGATGGGAAGACGTCCGATACGAGACATTGTCGGTCACCACACGTAGGCGAGGACTTCCCCACCCACGCCCTTCTGCTCGGCTTCACGGTCGGTGAGCAGTCCCGACGAGGTCGAGAGGATCGCCACGCCGAGGCCACCGAGGACCTGGGGGATCTCCGTCGACTTCGCGTAGACCCGGAGACCGGGCTTCGAGACGCGCTTGATGCCGGCGATCGAACGCTCGCGCTCGGGGCCGTACTTGAGGTCGATCGTCAGGGTCTGCCCGACGCGGGCGTCCTCGATCTTCCACTCGCTGATGTAACCCTCGCGCTTGAGGATCTCGGCGATGTTCTTCTTCAGCTTGGAGCTGGGCAGCGAGACGGCGTCGTGGTGCGCCGAGTTCGCGTTCCGCAATCTGGTCAGCATGTCTGCGACCGGATCGGTCATCGTCATGATGGTCGTCCATTCTTCGCCTGGTTTCGACACCCGTTCCACGAATGCCGACCTGAGCGATCGGGGTGGTCTCCGAGCGGTTCCCGGAGACCTGGAGGTCGTCAGCTGACGCCGACGACCGGTGTTCGTGCGTGCGGGCCGGAGGACGTACATCCTCCGGCCCGCAGCGCCCGGACTATCTTAGACCGTCTGGTCGGCCGAACGGAACGGGAAGCCGAGCTGGCGGAGCAGCGCGCGGCCCTCGTCGTCCGTCTTCGCGGTGGTCACGACGGTGATGTCGAAGCCACGCACGCGGTCGATGCGGTCCTGGTCGATCTCGTGGAACATCGACTGCTCCGTGAGACCGAACGTGTAGTTGCCGTTCCCGTCGAACTGCTTGTCGCTCAGACCGCGGAAGTCGCGGATGCGGGGCAGTGCGAGGGTGACGAGGCGGTCGATGAACTCCCACGCGCGGTCACCGCGGAGGGTGACGTGCGCGCCGATGGCCTGGCCCTCACGCAGCTTGAACTGCGCGATGGACTTGCGGGCCTTCGTCACGACCGGCTTCTGACCGGTGATCGCGGTGAGGTCCTTGACGGCCCCGTCGATCACCTTCGAGTCACGAGCGGCCTCACCGACACCGGTGTTCACGACGACCTTGACCAGGCCGGGGACCTGGTTGACGTTCGCGTACCCGAACTGCTCGGTGAGGGCAGCCTTGATCTCGTTCTTGTACTTCTGCTTGAGGCGCGGCTCGACCTTGGTCTCCGGCGCGGCAGTCGTGTCGGTCATCAGAGCTTCTCACCCGACTTCTTGGCGTAGCGGACGCGGACGGTCTTCTTCACGCCGTCCTTCTCCACCTCTTCGGTACGGAAACCGACGCGGGTCGGCTTCTTGGTCTTCGGGTCGACGATGGCGACGTTCGACACGTGGATCGGAGCCTCGTGCTGCTCGATGCCACCGGTCTTCGACCCACGCTGCGTCTGGCCGACGCGGACGTGCTTCGTGACGAAGTTCACGCCCTCGACGACGACACGGTTCTTGTCCGTGAGGACCTCGATGACCTTGCCCTGCTTGCCACGGTCGCCGCCACGCTCCTGCTTGGCACCCGTGATGACCTGGACGAGGTCACCCTTCTTGATGTTCGCCATGGCTTACAGCACCTCCGGCGCGAGCGAGATGATCTTCATGAACTTCTTGTCACGGAGCTCACGACCGACCGGACCGAAGATGCGCGTACCGCGCGGGTCGCCGTCGGCCTTGAGGATCACTGCCGCGTTCTCGTCGAACTTGATGTAGGAGCCGTCCTGACGACGGGTCTCCTTCTTGGTGCGAACGATGACCGCCTTGACGACGTCACCCTTCTTCACGTTGCCGCCGGGGATGGCGTCCTTCACCGTGGCGACGATGACGTCACCGAGACCGGCGTAGCGACGACCCGAGCCACCGAGCACGCGGATGGTCAAGATCTCCTTGGCACCCGTGTTGTCGGCGACCTTCAGGCGGGATTCCTGCTGAATCACTGCTGTCTCCTATTCCGAAGCAGGCCGGGGCCTACTTGGCCTTCTCGAGGATCTCGACCAGGCGCCAGCGCTTGGAGGCGCTGAGGGGACGGGTCTCGCTGATCACGACGAGGTCGCCGACACCCGCGGTGCCGAGCTCGTCGTGGGCCTTCACCTTGGACGTGCGGCGGATGATCTTGCCGTAGAGCGCGTGCTTCACGCGGTCCTCGACCTCGACCACGATGGTCTTGTCCATCTTGTCGCTCGTCACGTAGCCGCGACGCGTCTTGCGGTAGCCGCGGGTCGAGGCGGCGGAGTTCTTCTCTTCGTTCGCCATCAGTTCTCCTCGGCGGTAGCGGCCTCGGTCGACTCGGCCGGCTTGTCAGCCTTCTTCGTCTTCTTGGCCTTGGTGGCGGTCTCGACGGGCGCGGGGGTGGCACGGATGCCGAGCTCGCGCTCGCGGAGGACGGTGTAGATGCGTGCGATGTCGCGCTTGACGGCACGGAGACGACCGTGGCTCTCCAGCTGGCCGGTGGCCGACTGGAAGCGGAGGTTGAAGAGTTCCTCCTTGGCCTTCTTCAGCTCGTCAGCGAGACGCTCGTTCTCGAACGTGTCGAGCTCCGTGGGACGGAGCTCCTTGGAACCGATCGCCATTACGCGTCGCCCTCCTCGCGCTTGATGATGCGTGCCTTGAGGGGCAGCTTGTGGATTGCACGGGTCAGCGCCTCGCGGGCGATGTCCTCGTTGACGCCGGAGAGCTCGAAGAGCACACGACCCGGCTTGACGTTGGCGACCCACCACTCGGGCGAGCCCTTACCGGAACCCATGCGGGTCTCAGCCGGCTTCTTGGTGAGCGGACGGTCCGGGTAGATGTTGATCCACACCTTGCCGCCACGCTTGATGTGACGCGTCATGGCGATACGAGCGGACTCGATCTGACGGTTGGTCACGTACGCCGGGGTGAGGGCCTGGATGCCGTAGTCGCCGAAGCTGACCTTGGTACCACCGGTGGCCTGACCCGAACGCTTCGGGTGGTGCTGCTTGCGGTGCTTGACTCGACGGGGAATAAGCATGGTTACGCCTCAACTCCTGCGCCGGCCGGCGCGTCCTGCGGGGCCTGCTGCTGACGGCCGCCACGGTCGCCGCCACGACGGTCGCCGCGCTCGCCACGGGGGCCGCCACGACGCTCCGGGCGCGACGAACGCTGGTTCGCCTGCTCGCGAGCGAGCTCCTTGTTCGTGATGTCGCCCTTGTAGATCCAGACCTTCACGCCGATGCGACCGAAGGTGGTGCGCGCCTCGTAGAAGCCGTAGTCGATGTTCGCGCGGAGCGTGTGCAGGGGCACACGGCCCTCGCGGTAGAACTCCGAGCGCGACATCTCGGCGCCGCCGAGACGGCCCGACACCTGGATGCGGACACCCTTGGCGCCGGCGCGCTGTGCACCCTGCAGGCCCTTGCGCATGGCGCGACGGAACGCGACACGAGCGGAGAGCTGCTCGGCGATGCCCTGCGCGACGAGCTGGGCCTCGGTCTCGGGGTTCTTGACCTCGAGGATGTTGAGCTGGATCTGCTTCTTGGTGAGCTTCTCCAGCTCGCCACGGACGCGCTCCGCCTCGGCGCCACGGCGACCGATGACGATGCCCGGACGCGCGGTGTGGATGTCCACGCGGACGCGGTCACGGGTGCGCTCGAGCTCGATGCGGGCGACACCGGCGCGGTCGAGGGTCTTCTTCAGGTACTCGCGCACCTTGATGTCCTCGGCCACGTAGTCGGCGTAGCGCTGACCGGCCTTCGTGCTGTCGGTGAACCAGTGCGAGACGTGGTCCGTCGTGATCCCGAGACGGAAGCCGTACGGGTTGACCTTCTGGCCCATTACTTGCTCGCCTTCTTGCTCGTCGCGGCGACCTCGGCCTCGTCCGGCGTCGCGAGGACGACCGTGATGTGGCTGGTGCGCTTGTTGATGCGGAAGGCCCGGCCCTGAGCACGCGGCTGGAACCGCTTCAGGGTCGTGCCCTCGTCGACGAAGACGCGGCTCACGTAGAGGTCGCGCTCGTCGAGGAAGCTGTTCGTCGAGTCCGCCTTGACACGTGCGTTGGCGATCGCCGAGGCGACCAGCTTGTACACGGGCTCCGAAGCGCCCTGGGGGGCGAACTTCAGGATGGCGAGGGCCTCGTGGGCCTGCTTGCCGCGGATCAGCTCGATGACGCGACGGGCCTTCTGAGGCGTGACGCGGATGTGTCGCACGCGTGCGATCGACTCCACCATTTCGTTCCTCCTCTTCGTCCCCGCGTTAGCGGCGACGGCCCTTCTTGTCGTCCTTCACGTGACCACGGAAGGTGCGGGTCGGCGCGAACTCGCCGAGCTTGTGACCGACCATCGACTCGGTGACGAACACCGGGATGTGCTTGCGGCCGTCGTGCACGGCGATCGTGTGCCCGAGCATGTTCGGGACGATCATCGAGCGACGCGACCAGGTGCGGATCACGTTCTTGGTGTTGGCCTCGTTCTGCGTGACGACCTTGCGGAGCAGGTGCTCGTCGACGAAGGGGCCCTTCTTCAGACTGCGTGGCATCTTCTGAACTCCTACTTGCGCTTCTTGCCGGCGTTACGGCGACGGACGATGAGCTTGTCGCTCGGCTTGTTCGGCTTGCGCGTACGACCCTCGGCCTGGCCCCAGGGGCTGACCGGGTGACGACCACCGGACGTCTTGCCCTCACCACCACCGTGCGGGTGGTCGACCGGGTTCATCGCGACACCACGCACGGTCGGGCGGACGCCCTTCCAGCGCATGCGGCCGGCCTTGCCCCAGTTGATGTTGGACTGCTCGGCGTTGCCGACCTCACCGATGGTGGCGCGGCAGCGGGCGTCGACGTTGCGGACCTCGCCCGACGGCAGACGGAGCTGCGCGTAGGGGCCGTCCTTGGCGACGAGGCGGACCGAGGCACCGGCCGAGCGCGCCATCTTCGCGCCGCCACCGGGGCGGAGCTCGATGGCGTGGATGACCGTACCCACGGGGATGTTGCGCAGCGGCAGGTTGTTGCCGGGCTTGATGTCGGCGCCCGGGCCCTGCTCGACGACGTCGCCCTGCTTCAGCTTGTTCGGCGCGATGATGTAGCGCTTCGTGCCGTCGACGTAGTGCAGGAGCGCGATGCGCGCGGTGCGGTTCGGGTCGTACTCGATGTGTGCGACCTTGGCGTCCACGCCGTCCTTGTCGTGACGACGGAAGTCGATCACGCGGTACTGGCGCTTGTGGCCACCACCGATGTGGCGCGTGGTGATGCGGCCCGAGCTGTTGCGGCCACCGGTCTTCGGCAGCGGACGAAGCAGCGACTTCTCCGGCGTCGAACGGGTGATCTCAGCGAAGTCGGCGACCGACGAGCCGCGACGACCGGGGGTCGTCGGCTTGTAGTTACGAATAGCCATGATTTATCCCTCTGGTCCTCAGCCGACAGCCGTGAAGATGTCGATCGAACCGGACTTGAGCGTCACGATGGCGCGCTTGGTGTCCTTGCGCTTGCCCATGCCGAAACGCGTGCGACGGGTCTTGCCCGGACGGTTCAGCGTGTTGATGCTGGCGACCTTGACGTCGAAGATCTTCTCGATGGCGAGCTTGATCTCGGTCTTGTTCGAACGGGGGTCCACGATGAACGTGTACTTGCCCTGGTCGATCAGGCCGTAGCTCTTCTCCGAGACGACCGGCGAGATGATGATGTCGCGCGGGTCCTTGTTGAAGCCGCTCATGCGGAGATCTCCTTCGCGGTCTTCGACGCGATGAAGGCGTCGAGTGCGCTCTTGCTGAAGACGAGGGCGTCGGACTTGAGCACGTCGTAGGCGTTGAGCTGGCCGTACGAGAGCGCGTGGACACCCGGCAGGTTGCGGACCGACTTGAGCGTGAGCTCGTCGTCCGACTCGAGCACGACGAGCACGTTCTTGACGGGCGCGACCTTCTCGATGAGCGTGCGAGCGGTCTTGGTCGACGGCACCTCGGCCGGGACGAAGGACTCGACGGCGGCGATGCGGCCACCGCGGGCGCGGTCCGAGAGCGAGCCGAGCAGCGCCGCGGCGATCATCTTCTTCGGGGTGCGCTGCGAGTAGTCGCGCGGGGTCGGTCCGTGGACGACGCCACCGCCGGTGTGCTCCGGAGCGCGGACCGAACCCTGACGGGAGCGGCCGGTGCCCTTCTGCTTGAACGGCTTGCGACCAGCACCGCGGACCTCGCCGCGGTTCTTGGTCTTGTGGGTGCCCTGACGCGCGGCGGCGAGCTGCGCGGTGACGACCTGGTGGATCAGCGGGACGTTCGTCTCGACGTCGAAGAGCTCGGCGGGCAGCTCGATGCTGCCGGCGACGGCTCCGGTCGCGTCGAGGACGTCGATCGTGGTTGCGGTCTCGGTGGCCATGATCACTTACCCTTCACGGCGGTGCGGACGAAGACGGAGCGACCGCGAGCACCGGGGACGGCGCCCTTGACGAGCAGCAGACCCTTCTCGGCGTCGACGGCGTGCACCGTGAGGTTGAGGACGGTCACGCGCTCGCCACCCATGCGACCAGCCATGCGCATGCCCTTGAAGACGCGCGACGGGGTCGACGAAGCACCGATCGAACCGGGCTTGCGGTGGTTGCGGTGGGCACCGTGCGAAGCGGACACACCGGCGAAGCCGTGGCGCTTCATGACACCGGCGAAGCCCTTGCCCTTCGACGTCCCGACGACGTCGACCTTCTGGCCGGCCTCGAAGGTGTCGACGGTGAGCTCCTGGCCGAGCGTGTACTCGGCGGAGTCGTTGGTGCGGATCTCGGTGAGGGTGCGACGCGGGGTCACACCAGCAGCCTCGAAGTGGCCGGCAGCCGGCTTGTTCACCTTGCGCGGGTCGATGGCGCCGGCGGCGATCTGGATCGCCTCGTAGCCGTCGCGCTCGACGTTGCGGATCTGGGTGACCACGTTCGGGCCGACCTCGATCACGGTGACGGGGATGAACTTGTTGTTCTCGTCCCACACCTGGGTCATCCCGAGCTTCTTGCCGAGGAGGCCCTTGACGGTCTTGGTTGAGTTCGCCATTGGTCAGTCCCCCTTACAGCTTGATCTCGATGTTGACGTCGGCCGGGAGGTCGAGTCGCATGAGCGAGTCGACGGCCTTCGGCGTCGGGTCGACGATGTCGATGACCCGCTTGTGCGTGCGCTTCTCGAAGTGCTCGCGCGAGTCCTTGTACTTGTGGGGCGAACGGATCACGGTGACCACGTTCTTCTCGGTGGGGAGCGGCACCGGGCCGACCACGGTCGCACCGGCACGGGTCACCGTGTCGACGATCTTCCGGGCCGACGTGTCGATGACCTCGTGGTCGTACGACTTGAGCCGGATGCGGATCTTCTGTCCCGCCATGTGTCTCTCTGTCCTCTCTGCGCCGCGCACCCTCGGGCCGCCTGACGCCGCCGTCACCGTGCATTCCTGCAGGGCTTGGCTGTTTTCCTGAACCAACCGGCCGCATCCTCGGGGGATGACCGCTGTTCTCCTGTCAACCGCGCAGGGCGACCGTGGCCGTCCAGCGTGGGCATGTCGCTTCCCCGCACTCCGGGCACAACCGTGTCTCTCGACACGGCGCTGCTCGTCGCGCTTCGTGGGGATTCGATCGTGTTCTGCTGCCTGCGGCCCAACCCAGCTCCGCTGGACGGAGGGGTTGTGCACTGCCAGAGCAGTGATCCTGCGCGCGCGAACGCCCGCGGAATTCGGAACCGGACAAGTCTCCCATAGGCACGGCATCCGTGCAACCCGGGCGTGTCGCGGGATCTGGGTCGCCCCGGTGCGGCACGTTGCCCCGGAACGACGCGGTTGTCGTCGGTCTGGAGGCCCGCCCCACCCCGGGCGCGTCGCGCACCTCCCCGGGGTGGCCGGTACGTCCTCCGCGCGGCCTCCGACTGGTCGGTCCCGGACCGCGAGCGGGCACGACACGTCGCGCGGTGGGCGCCGGCCGGGTGCGATCGGTCCCGTCGCGGCGCCGAGCGTGACGGATGTCGCCCGCTCGGCGGGGGCCGGGGGGGCGGGCCTCCCCACACAGGTCGTGCCCGCTCGGACAGGCCGAGCGGGCACGACGGTGCAGTGCTCCTGAGTCTGCGGTCAGGACTCCTCGGACACCGGCGGGACGAACCACGGCGGGAAGACCGCGACGCGCGGGCCGGTGACCCGGTGCTCGGCGAGCAGCGACTTGACCTGCTGCCGGACGCGGTCGTTCGGCACGCCGATGACGGCGACCGACGAGAACGGCACACGGGGCCCGGCGAGCAGCTCGAGACCGTGCATCTCCGGGTCGGTGAAGTCCGTCCGGCGGATCAGGTTCGTCGCCGCCTCGGGTCCGACCGCGAAGCGCACGTCGTCGGCCTCGGCGTCCTGATCGGCGACGATCACCGATGCACCGAAGGCGGACACCGGTACGACGAGGACGACGTACTCCGTGGCGCGGGTCCGACGGGCGGCGTCCGACCAACGGGGCCCCTCGGCCCCTCGGCGGAGTTCGTCCCAACGCGTGGCGTCGGGCGAGAGCGTGAACGAGACGTGACCGGCCACCGGGCCACCGTCCGGCGCGGTCGCCTCGGCACGCGCGGCACGCGTCTCGGCGGAGCTGACGTCGACGGCCGGGGTGGCCGTGTCGGCGGCGAGGATCGCACCCTCGGCGACGATCGACGTCAGGTTGTCGACGTGGGTGGCGTGGTGCGCCCGGAGCGACGCGAAGACACGGGGTTCGGGCAGTTCGGGAGCGGCCGGCGAGCGGAGCGACGAGGAGCCGCGCGCGGGAGCCGGGGTGGAGCGGAGGTCGGTGGTGATGCGGGTCCGACGGGGCGTCGGCGTGGTGGGGACGGCAGGCGCCTCGGCCTGTCGGGGGGAGCAGATGTCGCAGAGTTCGGTGGGGAAACCGTGGATGCACTCGTCGGTCACGACTGGGAGGGGTCCTTCCGTGCCCGGGTGGGGGAGGTCGGGCACGGTGTCCAACCGTACGTCATGAACCGTCCCCGTCCGTCACTGTCGGTAGAGCAGGGCACGCACCTCGGACTCGGCAGCGTGCAGGCGTTCGGGATCGATGGTCTCGCCGTGCTGGTAGGCGTCGAGCAACCGCGGGTCGATGTAGCTCTGCCGGCACACCGTGGGGGTGTTGCCGAGCTCCTCGCTGGCGGCCTTGACGGCGTGCGAGACGGCCTTCTTGCGCTTCGCCTCGCTGGGCTGCGGACCGGTGCGCGCCAGGTCGACGGCGGCGGCCACGGTGCCGTGCAGGGTCCGGAAGTCCTTCGCGGTGAACTCGTCCCCGGCGCGCTCCTTCACGTACTCGTTGATGTCCTCCGCTGCGAGGGGCTCCCAGTCGGCACCGCGTTCGGCACGGAACGACAGCAGGCGGGCGGTCGGGCCACGTCGCTTCATCCCGGCGATGACCCGCGCCAGGTCGTGGTCGTGGATGGTGGACGACCACTCCTGCCCGCTCTTGCCCGGGAAGTCGAGCTCGATGTCGTCGCCGGACACGTGGGCGTGCGCGCAGAGCAGCGTCGACAGCCCGCGGCTGCCGTGTTCGGTCGCGTAGCGCTCGGACCCGACCCGGAGCGACCCCTGGTCGAGCATCCGGAAGGCCGCGGCGAGAGCACGTCGCCGATCGGGCTCAGGCCGTCGGAGGTCCTGTGTCACCATCCGACGGGCGGACGGCAGCGACTCGGCGAGTGCGAGCGCGCGGTCGTACTTGATCCGGTCCATCCGCTCGCGCCAGCCCGGGTGGTACATGTACTGCCGCCGGCCGGCGCCGTCGATGCCGGTCGCAAGGATGTGCCCGTTGTCGTACGGCGAGATCCAGACGTCGTCCCACGCCGGCGGGATGACGAGTTCGTCCAGGCGCTTGCGGACATCCTTGTCGGTCACCGTCCTGCCGTCCGGGTCGCGGTACGAGAAGCCCTTGCCGCTGCGGACACGGTGGTACCCACGACCGTTGGTCGCGGAGCGGCGGAGACGGGTCACCCGCACGATGTTGCCCGTCACTGCCTGGGACCGGTCACCGGGAGACGATCCGAGGCCGCGCCGGAGGAGCGGACCGGGGCCACGCCGGGAACGACGAAGCGGGGCCGGGCCCGAAGGCCCGACCCCGCTGACGCAGTGTCTTCCGGAGAACCGGGAGTTACTTGACGATCTCCTCGACCGTACCGGCGCCGACCGTACGACCACCCTCACGGATGGCGAAGCGGAGGCCGGCCTCCATCGCGATCGGCTGGATCAGCTCGACCGACATGGCGACGGTGTCGCCCGGCATGACCATCTCGGTGCCCTCGGGCAGCGTGATGACGCCGGTGACGTCCGTGGTGCGGAAGTAGAACTGCGGACGGTAGTTCGCGTAGAACGGGTTGTGACGACCGCCCTCTTCCTTGGTCAGGATGTACGCGTTCGCCTTGAACTCGGTGTGCGGCGTGACCGAACCCGGCTTCACGACGACCTGGCCGCGCTCGACGTCCTCGCGCTTGAGGCCACGGATGAGGAGACCGGTGTTGTCGCCCGCCTCAGCCTTGTCCAGCAGCTTGCGGAACATCTCGATGCCCGTGACCGTGGTCTTCTGCGTCGGGCGGATGCCGACGATCTCGACCTCGGAGTTGAGGTCCAGCGTGCCACGCTCGACGCGACCGGTGACGACGGTGCCACGACCGGTGATCGTGAAGACGTCCTCGATCGGCATGAGGAACGGCTGGTCGGTGGCGCGCACCGGGTCCGGGACGTTCTCGTCGACGGCGGACATCAGGTCCTGGACGGACTTGACCCACTTCTCGTCGCCCTCGAGCGCCTTGAGCGCCGAGACCTGCACGACGGGGGCGTCCTCGTCGAACTCCTGCGAGCCGAGGAGCTCACGGACCTCGAGCTCGACGAGCTCCAGGATCTCCTCGTCGTCCACCATGTCGGACTTGTTCAGCGCGACGACGATGTAGGGGACGCCGACCTGGCGGGCGAGCAGCACGTGCTCACGCGTCTGGGGCATCGGGCCGTCGGTGGCGGCGACCACGAGGATCGCGCCGTCCATCTGGGCCGCACCGGTGATCATGTTCTTGACGTAGTCAGCGTGACCCGGAGCGTCGACGTGCGCGTAGTGGCGCTTGTCGGTCTGGTACTCGACGTGCGAGATGTTGATCGTGATGCCGCGGTCGCGCTCCTCGGGAGCGCTGTCGATCTGAGCGAAGTCACGGGCCTCGTTGAGGTCCGGGTACTGGTCGTGCAGAACCTTGGTGATCGCCGCCGTGAGCGTGGTCTTGCCGTGGTCGACGTGACCGATGGTTCCGATGTTGACGTGCGGCTTGGTCCGCTCGAACTTGGCCTTGGCCACTGTGGGTCCTCCTCAGGACTCGGAGAGCATGCCCCCGGTTCTCGACCGTTGGCGTGCAGGGTGTGTGTCTTACATTACTTGGTGGCGAGGGGCCCGTCGCCGGGCGCCCCCGCCTGTGGAGAAGACGCTCAGAGCGTCAGTTCCCCTTGCCCTTCTCGATGATCTCCTCTTCGACCTTCTTCGGGACCTGTGCGTAGGTCTCGAAGGTCATCGAGTAGACGGCACGACCGGAGGTCTTCGAACGAAGGTCGCCGACGTAGCCGAACATCTCGGACAGCGGCACGCTCGCGCGGACCACCTTGACGCCCGAGGCGTCCTCCATCGAGGCGATCTGGCCACGACGGGAGTTCAGGTCACCGATGACGTCGCCCATGTACTCCTCCGGAGTACGGACCTCGACGGCCATGATCGGCTCGAGGATGACGGGGCCGGCCTTGCGGGCAGCCTCCTTGTACGCCATCGAACCGGCGATCTTGAACGCCATCTCGGACGAGTCGACGTCGTGCGACTGACCGTCCTTGAGGATGGCCTTCACACCGACGGTCGGGTACCCGGCGAGGATACCGACCTGCATGGCGTCCTGGATACCGGCGTCGACCGAGGGGATGTACTCGCGCGGGACGCGGCCACCGGTGACGGCGTTCTCGAACTCGTAGACCTTCTCGGCCGTGACCTCGATCGGCTCGAGCGCGATCTGCACCTTCGCGAACTGACCGGAACCACCGGTCTGCTTCTTGTGGGTGTAGTCGTAGCGCTCGACCGGCTTGGTCAGCGTCTCGCGGTAGGCGACCTGCGGCTTGCCGACCGACGCCTCGACCTTGAACTCGCGCTTCATGCGGTCGACGAGGATGTCGAGGTGGAGCTCGCCCATGCCCTTGATGGTGGTCTGGCCGGTCTCGGCGTTGAGCTCGACGCGGAACGTCGGGTCCTCTTCGGCGAGCTTCTGGATGGCCGTGGAGAGCTTCTCCTGGTCGGCCTTCGTGTTCGGCTCGATGGCGACCTCGATCACCGGCTCCGGGAACGTCATCGACTCGAGGACGACCTGGTCGTTCGGGTCGCAGAGCGTGTCACCGGTGGTGGTGTCCTTGAGGCCGATCACCGCGTAGATGTGGCCCGCGGTCACGTTGTCGACCGGGTTCTCCTTGTTGGAGTGCATCTGGAAGATCTTGCCGATGCGCTCCTTCTTGCCCTTGGTCGAGTTGATGACCTGGGCACCGGACTCGATCGAGCCGGAGTACACGCGGACGTAGGTCAGACGACCGAAGAACGGGTGCACCGCGACCTTGAACGCCAGCGCCGAGAACGGCTCGGTGGCGTCGGGCTTGCGGATGATCTCCTTCTCCTCGTCCTTGACGTCGTGGCCGATCATCGGCGGCACGTCGAGCGGAGACGGGAGGTACGAGATGACGGCGTCGAGCATCGGCTGGACACCGCGGTTCTTGAACGCCGAGCCGCACAGGACGGGGTAGACCTCGGACGCGATCGTGAGCTTGCGGATGCCGGCGCGGATCTCGTCCTTCGTCAGCTCCTGGCCGTCGAAGAACTTCTCGAGCAGGGCATCGTCGGACTCCGCGACGCGCTCGACGAGCTTGGCGCGGTACTCCTCGGCACGGGCCTGGAGGTCCGCGGGGATCTCCTGGACCTCGTACTGCGCGCCCATGGTCACGTCACCCTTGGCGTCGCCGGGCCAGACCTTGGCGTGCATCTCGATGAGGTCGACGACACCGATGAAGTCGTTCTCGGCACCGATCGGGAGCTGGAGCACGAGCGGCTCCGCGCCGAGACGGTTGATGATCGTGTCGACGGTGAAGTAGAAGTCCGCGCCGAGCTTGTCCATCTTGTTGACGAAGCAGATGCGGGGGACGTTGTACTTGTCCGCCTGACGCCACACGGTCTCGGACTGGGGCTCGACGCCCTCCTTGCCGTCGAAGACGGCGACGGCACCGTCGAGGACGCGGAGCGAGCGCTCCACCTCGACCGTGAAGTCCACGTGACCGGGGGTGTCGATGATGTTGATCTGGTTGTTGTCCCAGAAGCAGGTCGTCGCGGCCGACGTGATCGTGATGCCGCGCTCCTGCTCCTGCGCCATCCAGTCCATCGTGGCAGCGCCGTCGTGGACCTCACCGATCTTGTGCGTGATGCCCGTGTAGAACAGGATGCGCTCGGTCGTCGTGGTCTTGCCGGCATCGATGTGCGCCATGATGCCGATGTTGCGGACCTTGTTCAGGTCGGTGAGCACGTCCTGTGCCACAGGTTCCTCCGGAAGAGTTGTAGGAGAGGTTGGCGCCCGGGCGGGCGTCGGCGGTGCGTGACCACCGACGCCCGATCGGAGCCGGGACTACCGGGCCGGGATTACCAGCGGTAGTGGGCGAAGGCCTTGTTCGACTCGGCCATCTTGTGGGTGTCCTCACGGCGCTTGACCGCGGCACCGAGACCGTTCGACGCGTCGAGGATCTCGTTCATGAGACGCTCGGTCATCGTCTTCTCGCGACGGGCCTTGGCGTACGAGGTGAGCCAGCGGAGCGCGAGGGTGTTCGCGCGGTGCGGCTTGACCTCGACCGGGACCTGGTAGGTCGAGCCACCGACGCGGCGGCTGCGGACCTCGAGGGTCGGACGGACGTTGTCGAGCGCCTTCTTCAGCGTCGCGACGGCGTCCTGCTGGTTCTTGGCGGAGACGCCCTCGAGTGCATCGTAGACGATGCGCTCGGCGAGGCCCTTCTTGCCGTCCAGGAGGATCTTGTTGACGAGCTGCGAGACGATCGGCGCGCCGTACACCGGGTCGGCGACGACGGGACGCTTCGGGGCGGGACCCTTACGAGGCATCTATCTCAACCCTTCTTCGCGCCGTAGCGGCTGCGGGCCTGCTTACGGTTCTTGACGGCCTGGGTGTCCAGGGCACCGCGGATGATCTTGTAGCGCACACCGGGGAGGTCCTTCACACGACCGCCGCGGACGAGCACCATCGAGTGCTCCTGCAGGTTGTGGCCCTCACCGGGGATGTAGGCCGTGACCTCGGTGCCGTTCGAGAGCTTCACACGAGCGACCTTGCGCAGGGCCGAGTTCGGCTTCTTGGGGGTGGTGGTGTAGACGCGGGTGCAGACACCACGCTGCTGGGGGTTCGCCTTCAGTGCCGGCGCCTTGGTCTTGACGACCTTGGGCGTACGACCCTTGCGAACGAGCTGCTGGATGGTAGGCAACTGTTCTCCTGGTTCTTCGCTCGTGCTCTGGCCGACGCCTTCCGTCGGCTTCCTCATCCCACGCTGATCACCGCCTGACGGCGGAGGGAGGTCGTGGGATGGATGACCCGGTACGGTCTCGTCGAGGTCGACGAGGGTGACCCGGGATTTCGGGCGCGCCCGAGGGCGCACACCCGGTAGAGACTACCCGCGTCACACGGCGAAATCAATCCGGGCGCGTCGCGCCCGGAGCGGGCCGACGGGGCGGACGGCAGCCGTGTCTGCAGACCGCGACGCCGCACGGCCGACCCCCGTGCGGACCGCGACGTGACCGCGGTGGTGGGACGGGCCTCCCGGACCGTCGACCGCCCGGCCGGAGCGGTCCGCGGTGGTGGGGCGGGCCTCCAGGCCGGCGACCTGGGCGCGCGCCCCTGTCAGGAACCCGTGTCGGACGAACCGTTGCCGACGGCGGACTCGAACGTCGCTCCGGCGTCGGAGAAGCCGGAGACGTAGCCGCTCGCGTTGACGTTCATCGGGCCCGCCGAGGCCGTGCCGACGCCGCCCGGACCGGAGATGTCGGCGGTGAAGGTGGCGCGACCGAGGCTCGTCGTCGAGACCGTCCACCCGCGCGACAGCCACCCGCCGACCGTCACCTGCGGACGCTGCTCGAGCGTCCACTTCTGGTTGGTGTAGGTGTAGGCCGGGTCCTCGCCGTAGGCGTAGAAGCTGCAGCCCGCGGGGGCGGGGTCGGTGGAGGCGATGCAGCCGTCGACCCAGCGATCGACCGCCTGCTGCGCCGCCTGCTTGCCGTCGTCGGTGAGCTCCGTCGTCATGGAGACCGGGGCCGAGCTGGTCCCGTCGAAGCCGGAGATGCGGGCGGTCGCGTCCGCTGCCGTGAACCACTTGCCACCGTCGACCGTCACGGCGTAGGAGCCCGGCAGGGCGGTCAGGTTCGCGATGCCGTCGTCGGACGTCCGGACGCGCTGGCCCGCGACCTCGACCGGCGTCCCGCCCGGCCCGCGGACCGAGACCTGGACCCGGCCGAGGTCCGGAGCGTGGAGCTCCCACACGGGGAAGACGCCCCAGTCGGTCCCCGTGCGGTCGAGCGTGAAGGTGGACGCGACGTCCCGGCCGCCCTGCCGCAGGTAGGCGCGCACGGTCGCGGTGTCACCGTCGGTGCGCGTCGCCGCGATGCGGTAGCCGGTGACGCGGTCGGTGGCCTTCGCGTAGGCCGCGTCGGTCAGCAGGACGTCCGCGTCGTCGTGGTCCACACCCGCCAGACGCAGCGCGTCGTCCACGTGGCCGGCGGTCAGGTCGTCGAGGAAGGCGCGGACCGGCCGGTCGGCCGAGTGCGACGAGGACTGGACCGCGTACCCGACGACGCCCGTGGCGAGCAGCAGCACCACGGCCGCACCGCCGGCGATGATGCCCACCAGCGCGCCGCGGCGCAGGCGGCGACGCGGGCGGTGCGCAGACGGGCCGGTGACGGGCACCGGCGGCTCCTGCGTGCCGCGGAGCGTGTCGACGTGCGGGACCTGCGCCCACCCGTCCGGCTGGTTGTCGGTCATGCGTCCCCCGTCGTGCCTGTGCGTGCTCCGAGATCGTACCGCCGGGCGGTGTCACGCGACCGGGCTGTGGACAGCGGTGGACCTGTGCACAGGCGGGCGGGGGACGATCCGCTCGGGCGCGACCGGACTCAGCGCCGGTCGCCCTCCCCGCCGGGAGCCGCGTCCGCGGAACGGTGGCGCGCCTGGTAGCGGGCGGCGGACACGCCGCCGAGGACGCAGAGCAGGGCGACGACCACCGAGCCGACCACGAACGGACTCAGCGCGGAGCCCGCGGGGAACACGAGCAGCTCCGTGCCGTCCCCACGCGTCATCGAGTAGCCCACCGCTCCCGTCGCGAGCATCGCCAGGTAGGTGCCGGCTGCGGCGACGAGTCCGGTGACGCCGGGGTTGCCCTCGCGGATCCCCGCGGCCGTGGCGAGGAACACGACCGCTGCTGCCGCGACCACCATCGTCGGTCCGAGGTAGGGGCTCGCGTCCGGCTGCGGGATCGCCTCGACGTCGGCGAGGAGGGCTTCGAAGCCCGTCACCGCGATGACGAGCGCGATGAAGAGGACCGACGTCATCGTCGCGATCAGCCACCGGGACATGGCTCGATCGTACTGCCGGCCGCCCTGGGTGACGGGTCCCGTCGTCGCCGCGTCAGCGCGCGGTGTGCTCCTGGGCGCGCTCGGGCTCGGGCTGCTGCTCGTGCTGCTGCTCGTGCTGCTGCGCGGCCGCGACGAGCGCGAGCGCGATCGTCGCGGTGATGACCGGGACGGACTCGGTCATGGGGACGACGGGAGTCGTCACGGTGTCGTCCTGGAGGCGCGGCTCGGCACGCTCGCCCTCCCCCGGCTCCGCCTCGGGCTGGTTCTCGGCCAGCGTCGCCTCGTGGTCGCGCAGCGCCGGTCCGACGACCGGCAGGACGGCGGTCGTCGTCGGGGGCTCGACGTGCAGGACGGGGAGCGTCGGAGCCTCGGGGACCCCTCGACGGGCGGCACGGCGAGCGCGGCCCATCCGCACCAGGACCACGACGGCGATGACGGCCCAGACGCCGTTCACGATCGTCGACGGGATCGCGTGGTGCGCGGCGACGTTGATGGCGACGGACAGCCCGCCGACCAGGTTGAGGAACTGGTAGAGCGGCCCGTTCGGGATCTTGCCCAGTGAGAACAGCAGGTAACCTGCCAAAACGGTTACGGCTCCGAACCAGCCGAGGAACTCCACGATTCCGACCAACACGCGCGACTCCGGGCACGACGAGGAGCGGCCGTCCTGAGGCGACCGTCCGAGAGGGGTGTGAGCAGCCGCGAGTGCGGCGTCGGGAGCATCGTAGGCACACCGACGGGTGTCGCGGAAGCGGGTGCGGCGTGGCGTGTCGGACCCACTTCGCGGGGGCTCTCGGAAGCGGTGTCAGCCGTTCGTGGAGGCGCTACTGGAGGACGCTGCCGCGGCCTGTTCCGCCTGCGTCGTGGCGGCGTCCTGCAGGACGTAGATGAAGCCGCTGAGGGTCCACGTCGTGGGACCGGCGTCGTTGGTCGCGTCCGAGCCGCTCGCCGAGGACGACGAGACGATCGACGAGACGAGGAACAGCCGCTTCCCGTTCTGCACAGCCTTCATGTACGCGGTCGCCTGCGCGAAGGATCCCTGGATCCCGACGGTCACCGGCACCGCGGAGAAGTTCGCGCTGGTGATCGCCGGGCTCGTGGTCACGGCGGGCGCCGCGGCCGCTCCGGGCGTGGCTGAGGCGCTGGGCTCCGACGTCGCGCCGGCCGAGGCGGTGCCGGACGCCTCGGCGCTCGTGCCCGGAGCCTGCGGCGGAGCGTACGACTGCGCATCGGACGTGGTGAGCGACGAGATGGTCACCCCGCCCGCGTCCGCGAGCTCCGCGAGCTCCCGGTAGAACGATGCCTGGTCGAGTGAGGAGGGGATGGACCCCTCGAGGACCGCGAGTTCGGCCTTCTGCGCCGGCAGCGTCTGGCTCTCGGCGCGCAGCTTCGCGATGCGCCCCTCTGCCGTCGCGTTGTTCTGCTCGGCCGACGCCTGCTGCTCGGCGCTGGCGTCCGCCCTGGCGAGCTGCGGCTGCACGCCGAGGAAGAAGCCGCCGACGGCGACCACCACGCTGGCCATCACAGCGAGGAGGAGCATGAGTCGGTTGCGGGACACGTCACTCCCCCTTCTCGGCGGCGTACTTGCCGTCGAACGCGCCGGTGTCGAGGTGGATGGTGAGGTTCGCGGTGTACCCACCGGTATCGTCCGTGCCGAGCGTCACCGAGTTGGCGTTGGCGTCGACGAAGCCCGGGATCTGCTCGAGGGCCGTGATCCAGTCCGAGACCGACGGGAGCACGGCGGTGGTCGCGGTCACCGTGACCGTCGCCACGCGAGGGCCCTGCAGCGGGGCCGTCGACTGTGAGAACGCCTGGAGCGGCGTCGCGCTGTCGACCTGGACGCCGGTGATGGCGACCCCGGACGGCAGCGATGCCTGGATGCCCTCGAGCGTCGTGCCCCAGTCGATCTCCGTCGAACCGCCGACCTGCTGCGCAGAGGTGATGAGCGCCGACTGCGACTGGACGGTCTTGACCTCCGCGAAGCCCTGCTCCTGCTTGAGCAGGGAAACGGTGTGCTCCTGGGCGATCGTGAGGTCCGACTCGGCGTTCGCCGCGGTCGCGTACGCCGCACCGGTCCCGAGCAGCGCCACGGCCGCGACGAGCGCGACCACCAGCCACGCACGCCTGATGCCTGCTCGTTGCCGTCGTTCGATCAGGACCTCGACGGGCAGCAGGTGCACTCGCGGCTCGTACCCGACGGTGACGGCGACCCGCCCGCCCCGGCGGTCCGGTCCTCCTGACCGGGTCCGCGGCGCCGGCTGTCCCTGCGACGGCACCGCCGGCGCGCGACGGAACAGGGTGCGTCGGCTCCCCGCGGGCTGGGCGTTCACTCCTGCGCTGGTCATGCTGCTCGTCCCCCGACCGCGAGGCCGTAGGCGACCGCGACCGACGATCCGCGGGACTCCAGGTCGTCGTCACGGACGGACCGGGCACGAGCCACCCCGTCGAAGGCGGACGCCACCCTGACCGGTACGCCCACCCGATCGCCGAAGCCGTCGGCGAAGCCGCCGAGGGCAGCGCCGCCGCCAGCGAGGACCACCTCGCGGACCGGCTGGTCCGGGTGCGTGTTGACGAAGTAGTTCACGGTGTTCCTCAGGCTGGAGTAGAGCTCTTCGACAGACTCGCGGACGACTCCAGCGGCTCGGTGGTCATCGGGCGTCCTGGCGGCCGCCCCGAGGCCGAGGTGCCGCTTCACCATCTCGGCCTCGTCCCACGAGATGGACATGCGCGCAGCGAGGGCCTTCGTCACGTCGGCCCCTCCGGTCGGGATGATGCGGACGAACTGCGGGACGCCGTCGGTCAGGATCACGACCGACGTGGTCTGCGCACCGAGATCGATCACGGTGACGGTCCCCGCGACGGACCGCCGGGTCGCGAGCACCCTGCTGAGTGCGAACGGGATGAGGTCGACCCCGACCGGGTTGAGGCCGGCGAGCTGCACCGCGCGCACGTTGTTCAGGACCGCGTCCTTGACCGCGGCGATGAGCAACCCCTCGAGGACGGGCGCTCCGTCCTGGACGCCCTCGTTCGTCGGGTAGAAGTCGAGGATCGCGTCGCCGACGGGGACGGGCAGCATGTCCTGCACCTGGAAGGGCAGCGACTCCCGGACCTGCGCCAGAGGGGCGCGCGGCACCGTCAGTGGACGCGCGAGGACGCGTTGGTTCCCCATCCCGAGCACCACGTCCCGCGATCGGAACCGGCCCAGGGACCAGAGCCGCTTGACCGCACCGGCGACGGTGTTGGGCTCGAGCACCTCGCCGCGGGTCACGGACTCTTCGGGCGTCGGGACCTCCGCGACGCGGACGACGGTCGGGTTCGCCTTGTCCGCGTCGGCGACCTCGACCGCACGGATCGACTGTGCGGAGATGTCGAGCCCGACGATGTTCTTTCCCATGGTGGTCTTTCCGTCCGGTCCTCAACCGATGCCGAGGAGAGCGAGGTACGCGTTCCAGAGGTCAGCGCCGAAGAGCACGCCGACCCAGGCGCCGCACACCATCCAGGGCCCGAAGGGGATCCCGCTGCGGCGACCGGCACGCCTCGTGGCGACGAGGACGAGGGCGAACGTACCGCCGAGCAGGAACGCTGCGAAAGAACCCACTGCGAGGGGTCCCCAACCGAGGTACGCGAGCGCGAGCCCGAGGACGCCGGCGAGCTTGACGTCGCCGAAGCCCATCCCGCCCGGGACGAGCACGGCGAGCAGCAGGTACGACGCGGCCAGGGCTGCCATCCCGGCCAGTCCGCGGAGGAACGAGACCCAGTCGCCGCTCAGCGCGCTCCCGAGCGCGAACAGCACGAGCAGCACCGGGTACGCCGGCAGGACGATGCGGTCGGGCAGTCGGTGCACGTCCAGGTCGATCATCGTCAGTGCCACGCTGATCGCCATGAGGTAGAGGAAGGCGAGCACCACCGGCAGCCCTGCCGTCCCGTCAGAGGAGATCGGCGGCGCAGCCACGGCACCCCAGGCGACGACGGCGAACAGGAGTCCTGTGGCGAGCTCGACCAGCGGGTACCGCGGGGAGATCGAGGTCCTGCAGTCCCGACAACGGCCACCCAGGACCACCCAGGACAGCACGGGCACGTTGTCGCGTGGGCGGATCGGGGTGTGGCACGTCGGACAGGCACTCCGAGGGCGCACCACGGACAGGCCGGCGGGGACGCGGTGGATGACGACGTTGAGGAAGGAGCCGATGAGGAGGCCGACACCGCCGCTGAGGACAGCGAGCAACAGGACAGGGGGCACGCCGATCACGATGCCGCGCTCCCGTCGGTGCGGAATGCCGCCTTGACCTCGCCCACCGTCGTGATGCCGTAGGAGGTGGTCACCGGGCTGAGGAACCGCGGGGGAGCGGTGTACTTGAGTCGCGCGTCGTACTGGTAGTCCTTCACGTACCCGTTGCTGCCCGAGGAGACGATGCCGCGGAAGCGCTGGGCGATCGCACCCTTGACGGTGAGCTTGCCGCGAGCGCCACCGCGGTCGTAGTTCTGCACCTGGAAGGTGTGCGCGGCCGAGATGATCGCGGCATCGATCTCGCGCCCGTCGTCGTCCAGCATCGCCCCGTTCCGGTTCCACGAGACGGAGCCGTAGGGGTTCCAGACCCAGACCGCGTTCGTCGCGGTGAGGCCGAGGATGTCCGCACTCGAGTCGACGTAGCGCAGGTCGCCCGTGACGTACAGGTAGTTCTGCGCGGCGATGGTCAGCTGCCCGTGGAAGTCGCCCTTCACGAACGCGTCACCGTTGCGCGAGCCGTACGCGCACGGCGCGGTCCCGAGAGCAGGTCGCTCCTCGCCCGCGAGCGGGTACCCGACGCCGTTGTTGCTGCAGGTCGCGACCGCCGAGGAAGCGTTCTTGTTCGATGCGTCCGTCGGGATGTTCTGGACGTAGACGATGTTGTTCTCCGGTACCGGGATCGTGGCCCCCGCAGGTGAGCCGAGCTGCCCCGAGGACGTGCCCGGCTGACCGCACTGCGCCGGGTTCGACCCGCCCGTGGCGCCGTCACCGGTCGTGTTCGTGAACTTCGTACCGGGCGACTTCACGGTCATCGTCCCGCCCGCGTTGAAGACGATGTCGGTCGGCCCGGTGTACAGGCATCCCGGGCGGGGGACGGTCGCGCCGAGGTCGGAGCGGGTCTCCTGGAGTTGCTGCGAGTTCGTCGACGGCATGCCGATGGAGGACGCGAACGACGGCTGGTCGACGCCGGCCGGGAACTGCTGCCCGGCGCACGCCTGGTTCAGCGAGTTCCTCGCCGTGTACCGCAGGGCGGTGCCGGTCGGCTGGTAGGACGTCGAGGGTGTCTCGGTGAACTTCGCCTCGCAGATCCGCATGGTGTCGTTCGAGTGCGCGGGACCGGCGATGACGTCCCCGCTCCCGAAGGCGATCTCGTTGCAGCCGGTCGTCGGCCGTCCCTGGTAGGCGTACCGGACGCAGTTCGCGGTACTGGCGCCGGAGATCTGCGGGTCCTGGATCTCGAGGTCGGTGAAGTACAGGAAGTCGATGAACCCCTGCTGCCGGATGGACGCGACGACCGAGCGCACGGCATTGCCCACCATGCCTGTGGACCGCACCTTGATCGTCCCGCTCGTGCCGTACTGCGCGGTGTTGACCTCGTACCGGTAGTACGACGTCGGCGTGTCCGGTGCCGTCACCGGGACCTTCGCCCACGACCCTCCGGCGCCCACGCCGAACGCCGGGTTCGTCTTCGCCGAGGGTGGCATCGACACCGAACTGCCGCGACTGTACGCGGAGGCGGGGTTGCCGTACTGGAAGTACGTGTTGTCGTTGGAGAGCCGCGCCTGGTAGTCGGCGATGCCGGCGTACGCCGCGCTCAACGCCGCGTTGAAGTTCTGGTCGGCGTTCGCCTTCACCCGCCCGGACGTCGCGATCGACAGCGACGTCGCGACGAAGGCGACGATCACCATGCCGAAGATGAGCGCGATGACCATCGCCAGTCCCTGGTCGTCGCGCGCGCGGGTGAGGTCGATGCGTCGTCGGAGTCCGTTCACGGTCCGACCCTTCCGGTCGAGAGGAGGTTCGGGAGGCTCACCTGGTTGCTGAGGGTCACGCTGTTGTCGGCGACCGAGCCGTTGTTCGACAGGCGGAGGGTCACGCCGACCGAGACGACCGACTGCATCTGCGCGGCGCTGAGAGCACCCGTGGCGTCAGGGACGAGCGCAGTGTTGGTCGCGTCGAAGTAGACGAACAGGGCCTGCTGCCCGCTCGGGGTCACCGACACGGGCGGTGCGAGGGTCCGCGTCGTCGGTGTTCCCGTGAAGCGGTAGTAGCTCGATCCGGACACGACCGGCTGTCCGGGGGTGATCGTCTCGACCAGGCGTCGCGACGAGTCGAGCGTGAGCACCACCTGCTGCGGACGGGGATCGGGGCCGGCGTTCGCGACCGGGGCCGCACCCGACAGGTCCACGGCGGTGGTGAAGGTCATGGACTCGGTCCGAGCGACGGCGAAGGCCGGGGCGTCGGCCGCGTTCTGCTGGGGGTTCCGCATCGCGGCGTGCAGCAGTCGGGTTATCTCGTTCATCGCGGTCGACGCGGAGCGGGCGTTCGTGTCGGTCGCGTTGGCGTACGACGTCGCCCGCAGCATGGTGACGAACGTGCCGGAGACCACGGCGAGCACGATCGCGAAGATCATGATCGTGACGAGCAGCTCGGGCAGGCTCAGCCCGCGGTCGTCGCGCCGGACACGGTCCACGACCCGCAGCAGCACCCCGCTCATCCCGCGGTCCTCGGGTCGAGCGTCACGACGTTCGCGGTACCCGGGACCACGATGCCGAGCAGACCACCGATGATGTTGCCGAGCGAGATGGGGTTGAAGTTGATCGCGTCCGAACTCTCGGTCACGGCCCACGTGCCCCACGGCAGGGCGATGGTCGCCGTACCGTCGCTCCTCGTCGCCGTGCGGGTGAAGGTGTAGGTCATCCCCGCGACACACCCGGGATCGCCGTTGGCCGCGGTCGTGGTGGTGGCCCGGATGGTCGTGGTCCGGGCCTTCACGTTGATGGTCGTCGCGCCCATGGCGACGGTCGGCGTCGCGGTCGAGTTCCCCGTCGCGGGCGCGACCTGTGCCGGGGCCTTCCCTGTCCGACCGTCCGCGCTCGTCGGCCACGCGGTCGGGTCGGTCGACAGGCAGGAGCCGCCCGGTGTTCCCGTCGGGGCGTACTTCCCGGCGTAGACGGCGTAGCCCGACGCGATCGGGCTGAGGTACTGGTCGCTGACGGGCGCCGCGGTCTGGTACACGCCGAGGGTGCTGACGTACGAGGTCGTGAGGTTCGTGGGCAGTGACGCGCTCACTCCGGAGGTGTAGCGGTTCTGGAAGTCCCAGGCGGGGTCGTACGTGAACGCCGCGCCGCCGGAGTCCCCTGCGGCGACCGTGACCGACTTCACCGGGTTCGCGGCCTGCTCCTGGTCGCGGTACTGCCCGGACGGCGGGCTGAGCGTCACCGTGTAGGTCCCGGGTGGCACCTTGTTCGCGACGGTGCAGCCGTCCGCGTTGGTGACGTCCGGCTGCGCGCTGCCGTCGAGGACCCGCGCGGTGTTGCCGGGGACGGTGCGGTCCGGGGCCAGGGTCGCCGTCACGTTGCTCGTCCCGCCGCCGTTGATCGAGGTCACGGAGATGAGGACGGTGCCGAGCGCGGGGTCGTTGATCTTGCTGGTCGGTGCGAGGACCGTGTCGGCCGCGATCTTCTGCGTGGCGGAGGACTGACCGGTCCAGGAGACGCGGATGTTCACGCGACGGAAGAGCAGGGAGCCGTTGCCCGACAGGCCGGCGACCGTGCAACCGGTGTCGACGTTGTTCGTGTTGATCCAGGACACGGTCCGCGTCACCGTGTAGTCGACCCCGTCGACGGTGATGGCGGGGTAGGTCTTGTTCGCCAGGCTGTTCAGGTCGTTCTGGCCGTCGATCCGCGCGACGTCGATGTACTGCTGGGCGAGGTTGGCGGCCTCCACACGACCGCGGTTGTCGGCGGTCATGCGGAGGACGAGCGTGGTGGACGCCAGCGCGCCCATGACGATCACCGTGAAGATGAGGAGGGCGATGACGACCTCGACGAGGGACAGGCCCTCGTCAGACCGGCGCACGCGCTGGAGCGCGCGGCGGATGGCGATCATCGTTCCTCCTCTCATCGTCCTCGAACTGACGGGAGCGAGCCGACGTCCCGTCGACTCGCTCCCCCGCTCCTGGTACGACTCAGCTGCAGCCGGCCGGCGCCGTGGCCGTCGGACCCTGGACCGAGCTCGAGTCGGTGACGTAGAACTTCTTCGAATCGCCACTCGGAGCGTCTGCCACCAGGCAGAAGCTCCCTGCCGAGTAGGCCTTCGCGAAGGTGATCGGCTTGGTGAGGTTCGACGGGAATCCGTACTTTCCGAGCGGGTCCGTCGCGAGCGCCGGAGCAGCGGACGGGTTCGGGTTGTCCGTGTAGTACGCGACGACCGCGGTCTTCGCGTTCGTCAGGTCGGACTTCACGCCCGCGTCCTTCGAGCTGGACTGGATGCCGAGGTACACCGGGATCGCGATGGCCGCGAGGATGCCGATGATGATGACGACCACCAGGAGTTCGATCAGGGTGAAGCCCTTGTCGTTCTGCTCCAGCAGTCCCTTGCGGCGAGCTTCGAGCTTGCCCATGAGAGCGAAGTACATTGTTGTTCCGTTCCTTCGGAAATGGGGTGGGATTGCGTTCGGGAGCAGTGCCCTGCCGCCTGCCCAACTGTATGCAGGGCGGATTCTCGACATAATCCCGAGAACGGGGGTGATCGGCACAGCAAAATGCCCCCAGTACCGGGGGCAGAATGCATCCGGTCTCCCCTCGGACGAGGGGCGCGGAGTCACCCGGACTGCTGGATGACGGACGAGATCTGGAAGATCGGCATGTAGAGCGCGATGATCATGCCGCCCACCACGACGCCGAGGAAGGCGATGAGCAGCGGTTCGATGAGCGACGTCAGTGCCTCCGTGGTGGCGGTGACCTCCTCGTCGTAGAAGACGGCGATCTTCTCGAGCATGACCTCCATGGAACCGGCATCCTCACCCACGGCCACCATCTGCGAGACCATCGACGGGAACACCGTTTCCACCGACAGCGGATCAGCGATCGAACTGCCTTTCCGGACCGATTCAGCAACACGTTCCAGTGCGCGTTGCACGACGATGTTCCCAGACACTTCTCCGGTGATCTGCAATGCCTGGAGAATGGGCACACCGGCGCCGATCATGTTCGAGAAGTTCCGCGAGAACCGCGCGATGACGATCTTCTTGTTCAACTTGCCGAAGACCGGAAGTCGCAGTTTCAACGGGTCGAACACCGAACGCACCGCGTCGGTGTTCTTCTTCGCACGCCACCAGAGGACGAACACGATGATCGCGACCGCCAGCACGGGTCCGACGTAGACCATGGACGCCGACAGACTGACGAGGATCTGCGTCGGCAGCGGGAGTTCACCGCCGAGTCCCTCGAACATCTTCTGGAAGATCGGCACGATGAAGACCAGCATGATGACCACGCTGAGCAGCGACATGACCAACACGACCACCGGGTAGGTCATCGCCGACTTGATGGTCGTCTTGAGCTTCTGCTCCTTCTCGAAGTTCGTCGCGACGGACGCCATCGCCTGGTCGAGGAAGCCGCCGGTCTCCCCCGCCCGGATCATGTTGATCATGATCGGCGGGAAGTCGACCGGGTACTTCGCGACGGCGTCCGAGAGCGCCACGCCGCGTTCGACGTCGTCGCGGACCTTCTCGAGGATGCCGCGGAGCTTCGCGGACTGCGTCTGCTCGGCCAGGATGCTCAGGGTCCGGAGCAGCGAGAGGCCCGAGCTCAGCATCGTGGCAGCCTGACGCGCCGTGATCGCCAGGTCCTTGAGCCCGACACCCTTCTCGAACCCCGGGATCTTGATCTCGGTCTGCAGTCCGGTGCCGGGCTTCGCCTCGGTGATCGCGATCGGCGAGACGCCCATCGTCCGGAGCCGCTGCACGACGGCGCCCTCGGACGCCGCGTCGAGCCGACCCTTCACGAGCTTGCCGGCACCGTCGCGGCCCCGGTAGTCGAACGCGAGTGACATCAGTGACCCCCGGAGTACTTGTCGCCGAAGTCGATCTCGGAGGCGGCGATCGCCGCTGCGGAGGAGTCGGACGGCGACTCGACGCGCTGCACGAGCCGATCGAAGCCGTCCTCGTCGTGCACCTTCTCCATCGCCGCGGCCCGGGTGACGGTCCCGACGTTGACGAGCTCGGCGAGGTCCTGGTCCATCGTGTGCATCCCGGCGTCGCGCCCGGCCTGCATCGCCGAGGTGATCTGGTACGTCTTGCCCTCGCGCACGAGGTTCGCGATCGCAGGCGTCGTCTTCATGATCTCGGTGGCGACGACGCGGCCGGACCCGTTCGCCTTCGGCACGAGGGTCTGGCAGACGACCCCTTCGAGCGTCGCCGCGAGCTGGGTGCGGATCTGCCCCTGCTGGTGCGGTGGGAACACGTCGATGACGCGGTCGATGGTGCCGGGAGCACTCTGCGTGTGCAGCGTCGCGAAGACCAGGTGTCCGGTCTCGGCGGCGGTCAGGGCGACGGAGATGGTCTCGAGGTCGCGGAGCTCACCGATCAGGATGACGTCGGGGTCCTGTCGCAGCACGTGCTTCAGCGCGGCGGCGAACGAGTGCGTGTCCGCCCCGACCTCGCGTTGGTTGATGATGGCCTTCTTGTGCTCGTGCATGAACTCGATCGGGTCCTCGACCGTCACGATGTGATCGGCGCGGGTCTCGTTGACCAGGTCGATGAGCGCGGCGAGGGTCGTCGACTTGCCGGAGCCGGTCGGTCCGGTCACGAGCACGAGTCCGCGGGGCAGCTTCGCGAACTCCCCGACGTGCGCGGGGATGCCGAGCTGCTTGAGCGTCTTGATCTTCGTCGGGATGATGCGGAACGCCGCGCCCCAGTTGCCGCGCTGCTGGTAGTAGTTCACGCGGAAGCGGAACTCCGGCGAGAGCGAGTAGGCGAAGTCGAGCTCCTGCTCGTGGTCGAACTGCCCGGCCTGCTCGGGCGTGAGCAGCGTCTTCAGCGCGGCGATGACCTTGTTGCGTGCCCACGGTCCCCCGGGCACCGCGGGACGCAGCGACCCGTCGACCCGCACGGTGGGCGGAGCGTCCGCGGTGACGTGCAGGTCGGACGCTCCCTGGTACACGACCTGCGACAGCGCCGTGATGAGGTCGCCGTCGGCGACCTCGCGAGCGTGGCGCGTGAAGCCGATCTCGGGGTGCGACGCAGGATCGACCGCGGGCCCGGAGACCGCGGCGCCGGTGAGCGTGCGTCCGGACACCGCCGGAGCGACGGTCTGGAGGTTCGTGGTCGCCACCGCGGGCGCCACCGGCAGGTGCTCGGTCACCGCATCCGCGTACCCGTACGCCGCGGTGGACGGCGGGACCGCCGCCGGGGGCGTGGCCGGCGCGGCCTGCGGCTGCGCCACCGGCACGGCGACGGGGTCACCGGCAGGCGGGGGCCAGGACGACCCACCGGCCGGGGTCGTCCCTGTGGCCACCGCGTCGGCCGGGTCGCCCCAGGCAGTCGGCGCGCCCCAGCCACCCTCGGCCGACAGGTCGTAGACGGCGTTGCTCGACGTCGGCACGGCGGGGTGGTCGGTCGGCGTGACCGCGTGCGCCGACGCCGCAGCGGCCGCAGCAGCCGCCGCGAGCCGCGCAGCCCGACGACCACCGACCTCGTTGCCCGGGCTCCCGGGGTGCCACCCGGCGACGGGGTCGTCGCCGGCCTCGATGTCGTACACCGATTCGTTCATCGTCCTCGTGCTCCCGGGCTACGCGACCACGCGCAGGATCTCGTCGACGCTGGTCATGCCGAGCTTGACCTTCTCCCACCCGTCCTGCCGGAGCGTGAGCATGCCCTGCTGCTGGGCGACACGGCTGATCTCGGCGCTCGAAGCCCGCGCGACCGCGAGGCGCTCGATCTCCTCGGTCACGGTCATGACCTCGTGGAGGGCGATGCGGCCGCGGTACCCGGTGTTCGAGCAGACGGCGCAGCCGATCGGTGCGAAGAACTCCGGGACGGCAGCGTCCGGACGGTCGAGGAACCCGAGCGCGTGCAGCTGCTCGGCCTCGTACACAGCGGGGACCTTGCACCGGTCGCAGAGCCGGCGGGCCAGACGCTGGGCGACCACCGAGTCGAGCGCGGACCCGACCAGGAAGGGTTCGATGTCCATCTCCGTCAGACGGGTGACGGCCGACGGGGCGTCGTTCGTGTGCAGGGTGGAGAGCACCAGGTGACCGGTCAGCGACGCCTCGATCGCGATCTGCGCGGTCTCGTGGTCGCGGATCTCACCGAGGAGCACCACGTCCGGGTCGGAGCGCAGGATCGATCGCAGCGCCGACGCGAAGGTCAGGCCGGCCTTCGGGTTGACCTGCACCTGGTTGATGCCGGCCATCCGGTACTCGACCGGGTCCTCGACCGTGATGACGTTGATCTCGGGCTTCGCGACGGCGTTGAGCGTCGTGTAGAGCGTGGTGGACTTGCCCGAACCGGTGGGCCCGGTGACCAGGATCATGCCGTACGGCTTCGAGTAGGACCGCTGGTAGGCCTGGAAGTTCTGCTCGAGCAGGTTGAGGTCCTTGAGCGTCAGCGACGTGTTCGTGTTGTCGAGGATGCGCATGACGACCTTCTCGCCCCACACCGTGGGAAGCGTGGCCACGCGCAGGTCGATCTGCCGACCGCCGTGCCGCACCGACATCCGGCCGTCCTGCGGCTTCCGACGCTCGGCGATGTCGATGTCGCTCATGATCTTGAGCCGGCTGATGACGCCGTTCTGGATGTTCTTCGGGGCCGGCGCCATCTCGTGCAGCACACCGTCGATGCGGTAGCGCACCCGGACCTCGTGCTCGCCCGGCTCGATGTGGATGTCCGACGCGTGGTCCTGGATCGCCTGCGAGACGAGCAGGTTGACGAAGCGGACGATCGGGACGTCGTCGAGCGCGCCGTCGGTCAGGTCCACCTGCTGCTGGGTCTGCGCGGCCGACTGGTCCTCGAGCGACGAGGTCAGGTCGTTCAGCTCGTCGTCCGCTCGCAGGTACCGGTCGAGGGCGCTGACGAGGTCGCGCTCCTCCACCTGGAGCGGCTTGATCGCGCGACCCGATGCAGTGCGGGCGTCGTCGATCGCGAGCACGTTCGACGGGTTCACCATCGCGAGCACGAGCGTCTCGCCCTCGAACCCGATGCCGAGCACTCCGTGGCGACGGCAGAGCGCCGCGGGCAGCATCGACACCGCGGTGCCGTCGACCGGGTAGTCGGTCAGCGGCACGGTGTGGGAGTTGTTCGAGGCCGCTCGAGCCGTGATGTACTGCGCCTCGCTCACCACGCCCTGGTCCACCAGGGAGCGGATGGCACGCTCGTCGATCGCCTCGTCGCCGGTCATGGAGTCGAGGTGTTCGATCGGCAGTGCGCCGTTGAGGATGAGGATCTCGGACAGGGTGGCCATGTGTCCCGGGGCCTCCTTCGGGTCGAGACCGGGTCGTGGGGGTGTGCCCCGCAGCGGCGCGGCGCCCGTCCACGCTACGGCCGCCCGGTGCGGCCCCCGCAGTCCCACAACGAGGGGGCGACGGGGTGGCGTGTGCCCCCAGTGCTGGGGTACCGACGGGTACCGAGAGGCGCGTCTCGCGGTCGTCATGCGTCGATGCTCCGGCTCCACCACGTCGGCGCGGGGCCCGGACCGGGTGCCGGTGGACGAGACGTCGACGGTGGCACCCTGTGCAGGAAGGGGCCAGCAGGTGCAGGACGAACGGTCGAGCACCGGCTCGGGGCGCGTGCACGAGGAACCCCTCGACGCGCGGGGCCGCTGCGCGCCATGATGAGACATGGACATCACGAGCGTGACCGTGGGGCTCCCCGTCTCCGACATCGAGGCGTCCTGCCTCTGGTACGGCGCTGTGTTCCAGCGGGCAGACCCCGACCTCGAGCCCGAGGACGGCGTGGTCGAGTACGAGATCGGTGGCATCTGGTTGCAGCTGTACCTCGACGCCGACGCCGAGCGACGCCCCGCGACCGTCCGCTTCGGTGTCGACGACGTCCGCTCGCAGCACGCCCGCATCGGCTCGCTCGGCATCGACGTCGGCCCGGTCGAGTGCGTCGACGGTGCCGTGGACTGGTTCGACGTCCGCGACCCCGACGGCAACGTCCTCAGCCTGTACTCGCTGGTCGACGAGAAGGGCCGCACCGCCTGAGACCGGACCACCGGCGGACGGGAGGCGCGGGGCGGGCCCGCCACGAGCCTCCCGTCCGGCCCTGGTGCAGCAACGAGGAAGGCCCCCGCATCCGAGGATGCGGGGGCCTTCCGGGTTCAGCTCAGGCTCAGTTGGCTGTGCCTGTTCAGTTGTAGGTCCCAGGGGTGAAGTCGTCCGACGAGAAGCTGTCGAAGTCGACGAAGCTCAGGTCGGCGTCCGAGAACGAGGAGTCGTCGGCGAAGATGCGGTTGGGGTACCGCTCCGCCTTGGCTTCCTCGGTCGCGGCGACGTCCACGTCACGGTACCGGCTGAGGCCCGTCCCGGCGGGGATGAGCTTACCGATGATGACGTTCTCCTTGAGGCCGACGAGGTGGTCCTGCTTGCCCTCCATGGCCGCCTGCGTGAGGACGCGGGTGGTCTCCTGGAAGGACGCGGCGGACAGCCACGACTCGGTCGCGAGGGACGCCTTCGTGATGCCCATGACCTCCTGGCGAGCCGAGGCGGTCTTGCGACCCTCCTGCAGCGCCGCACGGTTCAGCGCGTTGTAGCGCGACCGGTCGACGAGCTCACCCGGCAGCAGGTCGGTGTCGCCGTGGTCGACGACGGTGACCTTGCGGAGCATCTGGCGGACGATGACCTCGATGTGCTTGTCGTGGATCGGCACGCCCTGCGAGCCGTACACGTCCTGCACACCGTTGACGAGGTGCTTCTGGACCTCGCGCACACCCTTGACCCGGAGGACCTCCTTCGGGTCCACCGTGCCGGCGATGAACTGCTCGCCGAGCTCGACGTGCTGGCCGTCCTCGATGAGGAGGGTCGCACGCTTGAGCACCGGGTAGATGAACGGCTCGTCGCCGTTGTCCGGCGTGAGGATGATCCGACGACCCTTGTCCGTGTCCTCGATCGTGACGCGGCCGGGGGCCTCGGCGATCGGGGACGCGCCCTTCGGGGTGCGGGCCTCGAAGAGCTCGGTCACGCGGGGCAGACCCTGCGTGATGTCGTCGGCCGAGGCCGAACCACCCGTGTGGAAGGTACGCATCGTCAGCTGGGTACCGGGCTCACCGATGGACTGGGCGGCGATGATGCCGACCGCCTCGCCGATGTCGACGAGGTTGCCCGTGGCGAGCGAACGGCCGTAGCACTTCGCGCAGACGCCGACGGCGGACTCGCAGGTCAGGACCGAGCGCACCTTGATGCTCTCGACACCCGCCTCGAGCAGCGTGTCCAGCAGGACGTCACCGACGTCCGAGCCGGCCTCGGCGACCACGGTGCCGTTCGCGTCCACGGCCTCGACGGCCAGGGTGCGCGAGTACACCGTGTTCTCGACGCGCGGGTCGCGGACGAGCTTGCCGTCCTCGCCCTTGGTCGCGATCGGCAGCTCGAGGCCACGGGTCGTCCCGCAGTCGTCCTCACGGATGATGACGTCCTGCGAAACGTCCACGAGACGCCGGGTCAGGTAGCCCGAGTCGGCGGTCCGGAGAGCCGTGTCCGCCAGACCCTTGCGGGCACCGTGCGTGGCGATGAAGTACTCCGCCACGGTCAGGCCCTCGCGGTACGAGTTGATGATCGGGCGGGCGATGATCTCACCCTTCGGGTTGTTCACCAGACCACGCATACCGGCGATGTTGCGCACCTGCAGCCAGTTACCACGAGCACCCGACGAGACCATGCGGTTGATGGTGTTGTCGATCGGGAAGTTGTCGCGCATCTCCTGCGCGATCTCGTTCGTGGCCTCGGTCCAGATCTTGATCAGGTCGGCGCGGCGCTCCGCGTCGGTGATCAGACCCTTGTCGAACTCGCCCTGGACCTTGGCGGCCTGGACCTCGTAGCCCGCGATGATCTCCTTCTTGCGAGGAGGCGTCACGACGTCCGACAGCGCCACGGTCACACCGGAGCGCGTGCCCCAGTAGAAGCCCGCGTCCTTGATCCGGTCCAGCGCGGCGGCCGTCTCGGTCTTGGAGTAGCGCTCGGCGAGGTCGTTGACGATCGCGGAGAGGGTGCCCTTGTCGGTGACGCGCTGGACGAACGGGTAGTCCGCCGGCAGCGTCTCGTTGAAGAGCGCACGGCCCAGGGTGGTCTCGAGGAGGATCGGCTGACCGACCTCGTAGCCCTCCGGCGCCTCGCCCTCGGCGAAGTGCACACCCGACATGCGGATCTTCACCATCGCGTTGAGGTGCAGCGTGTTCTGGTCCTTGGCCAGGATCGCCTCGGCGACCGACGAGAACGCACGGCCCTCGCCGAGCGCGCCCTCGCGGACGGTCGTCAGGTGGTGCAGACCGATGATCATGTCCTGTGCGGGCAGGGTCACCGGACGGCCGTCCGACGGCTTGAGGATGTTGTTCGAGGCGAGCATCAGGATGCGGGCCTCGGCCTGGGCCTCGACCGACAGCGGCAGGTGCACGGCCATCTGGTCACCGTCGAAGTCCGCGTTGAACGCAGCACACACGAGCGGGTGGAGCTGGATGGCCTTGCCCTCGACGAGCTGCGGCTCGAACGCCTGGATGCCCAGGCGGTGCAGCGTCGGCGCACGGTTCAGCAGGACGGGGCGCTCGCGGATGATCTCCTCGAGCACGTCCCACACCTGCGGACGCGAACGCTCGACCATGCGCTTGGCCGACTTGATGTTCTGCGCGTGCGACAGGTCGATGAGGCGCTTGATGACGAACGGCTTGAACAGCTCGAGCGCCATCTGCTTCGGCAGACCGCACTGGTGCAGCTTGAGCTGCGGGCCGACGATGATGACCGAACGACCCGAGTAGTCGACGCGCTTGCCGAGCAGGTTCTGGCGGAAACGACCCTGCTTGCCCTTGAGCATGTCGCTCAGGGACTTCAGGGCGCGGTTGCCGGTACCCGTGACCGGACGACCACGACGACCGTTGTCGAACAGCGCGTCGACGGCCTCCTGCAGCATGCGCTTCTCGTTGTTCACGATGATCTCGGGGGCACCGAGGTCGAGCAGGCGGCGGAGACGGTTGTTGCGGTTGATCACACGACGGTAGAGGTCGTTGAGGTCCGACGTGGCGAAGCGGCCACCGTCGAGCTGCACCATCGGGCGGAGCTCCGGCGGGATGACCGGCACGACGTCGAGCACCATCGCGGCCGGCGAGTTGCCGGTGGCGAGGAAGGAGCTGACGACGCGCAGACGCTTGATCGCGCGGATCTTCTTCTGGCCCTTGCCCTCGGCGATCTGCAGGCGCAGCGACTCGGCCTCGGCGGCCAGGTCGAACGCCTCGAGCCGCAGCTTGATCGCCTCGGCGCCCATGTAGGCGTCGAAGTAGATCCCGAAGCGGTCCTGCAGCTCGTGGAACACGGCGTCCTCGGGCTTGAGGTCGCCGACCTTGAGGTTGCGGAAGTCCTCCCACACGCGCTCGAGGCGGGTGATGTCCTCGTCGAAGGACTTGCGGACCTGGGACATCTCCTTCTCGGCGGTGTCCTTGGTCCGGCGCTTCACGTCGGCCTTGGCGCCCTCTTCCTCGAGCGCTGCGAGGTCGTCCTCGAGCTTCTTGAGGCGGTCGGCGATGATCGAGTCGCGCTGACCCTCGAGGTTCTTGATCTCGAGGCGCATCTCGTTCTCGAGACCGGGCATGTCGGCGTGACGGCCCTCTTCATCGATGTCGATGATCATGTACGCCGCGAAGTAGATGACCTTCTCGAGGTCCTTCGGCGCCATGTCGAGGAGGTACCCGAGGCGCGACGGGACACCCTTGAAGTACCAGATGTGCGTGACGGGTGCGGCGAGCTCGATGTGGCCCATGCGCTCACGGCGGACCGAGGACTTGGTGACCTCGACGCCGCAGCGCTCGCAGACGATGCCCTTGAAGCGGACACGCTTGTACTTGCCGCAGGCGCACTCCCAGTCACGGGACGGACCGAAGATCTGCTCGCCGAACAGACCGTCCTTCTCGGGCTTCAGGGTGCGGTAGTTGATGGTCTCCGGCTTCTTGACCTCGCCGTACGACCACTGACGGATGTCCTCGGCGGTCGCGAGGCCGATCCGGATGGCGTCAAATGACGTTGCTTCGAGCAATGTTCTTCTCTCTTGCTGAGTTCGAAACGTGTTCGGTACGGGCCGGCTCAGATGTCGTCGACGGACGACGACTCGAACCGCGAGGAGATGTTGATGCCGAGCTCTTCAGCGGCACGGAAGACCTCGTCGTCCGTGTCACGGAGGCTGACCGCCTGGCCGTCGGCCGAGAGGACCTCGACGTTCAGGCAGAGCGACTGCATCTCCTTCATGAGGACCTTGAACGACTCGGGGATGCCGGGCTCCTGGATGTTCTCGCCCTTGACGATCGCCTCGTAGACCTTCACGCGGCCGAGGATGTCGTCGGACTTGATCGTCAGGAGCTCCTGGAGGGCGTAGGCGGCGCCGTACGCCTCGAGCGCCCACACCTCCATCTCACCGAATCGCTGTCCACCGAACTGCGCCTTACCACCCAGCGGCTGCTGCGTGATCATCGAGTACGGGCCGGTCGAACGGGCGTGGATCTTGTCGTCGACCAGGTGGTGCAGCTTGAGGATGTACATGTAGCCGACCGAGACGGGCTCCGGGAACGGCTCGCCGGAGCGGCCGTCGAAGAGCTGCGCCTTGCCGGAGGAGCCGATCAGGCGCTCCCCGTCGCGGTTCGGGAGCGTGCTGTCGAGGAGGCCCTCGATCTCGCGCTCGTACGCACCGTCGAACACCGGGGTGGCGACCTTCGTGCCGGGCGCCGCGCTGTGCGCTGCCTCCGGCAGGGCCGATGCCCACTCCTGGATGCCCTCGACGTTCCAGCCCTGCTTCGCGAGCCACCCGAGGTGGATCTCGAGGACCTGGCCGAAGTTCATGCGGCCGGGGACGCCGAGCGGGTTGAGCACGATGTCGACCGGGGTGCCGTCCGCGAGGAACGGCATGTCCTCGACCGGCAGGATCGTCGAGATGACGCCCTTGTTGCCGTGACGACCGGCGAGCTTGTCACCCGCGGTGATCTTGCGCTTCTGGGCGATGTAGACGACCACGCGCTGGTTGACGCCCGAGCCGAGCTCGTCGTCGCCGTCCTGCGCGTCGAACACCTTGACGCCGATGATCGTGCCCTCTTCGCCGTGGGGCACCTTCAGCGAGGTGTCGCGCACCTCGCGCGACTTCTCGTTGAAGATCGCGCGGAGCAGGCGCTCCTCTGCCGAGAGCTCGGTCTCGCCCTTCGGCGTGACCTTGCCGACCAGGATGTCACCGGGGCGGACCTCGGCACCGATGCGGATGATGCCGCGCTCGTCGAGGTCGGCCAGGAGGTCCGGGCTGACGTTCGGGAGGTCGCGGGTGATCTCCTCCTTGCCGAGCTTCGTGTCGCGGGCGTCGACCTCGTACTCCTCGATGTGGATCGAGGAGAGCGTGTCGTCCTTCACGAGGTTCTGCGACAGGATCATCGCGTCCTCGTAGTTGTAGCCCTCCCACGGCATGAACGCGACGAGGAGGTTCTTGCCGAGCGCGAGCTCGCCGTTCTCCGTCGCGGGGCCGTCGGCGATGACCTCGCCCTGCTCCACGCGCTCGCCTGCGGAGACGATGACGCGGTGGTTGTAGCTCGTGCCCTGGTTCGAGCGGTCGAACTTGCGCAGGTAGTAGGTCTGCGTGCCGCCCTCGTCGAGCTGCAGGGTCACGGCGTCGGCCGACACCTCGGAGACCACACCGGCCTTGTCGGCGGTGACGACGTCACCGGCGTCGATGGCGGTGTAGCCCTCCATGCCGGTGCCGACGAGCGGCGACTCGGAACGGAGCAGCGGGACGGCCTGACGCTGCATGTTCGCACCCATGAGGGCGCGGTTCGCGTCGTCGTGCTCGAGGAACGGGATGAGCGAGGTCGCGACCGACACCATCTGGCGCGGCGAGACGTCCATGTAGTCGACCTCGTCCTTGCCGACGAGCTCGACCTCGCCGCCCTTCTTCCGGACGAGCACCTTGTCGTCCTGGAAGTGGAAGTCGTCGGTCAGCGGCGCGTTGGCCTGAGCGACGACGAAGTCGTCCTCCTCCGACGCGGTCAGGTAGTCGATCTGCGTCGTGACCTGGCCGTTGACGACCCGGCGGTACGGCGTCTCGATGAAGCCGAACGAGTTGATCCGACCGAACGACGCGAGCGAGCCGATCAGGCCGATGTTCGGGCCTTCCGGGGTCTCGATCGGGCACATGCGGCCGTAGTGCGACGGGTGAACGTCGCGGACCTCGACGCCGGCACGCTCACGGGACAGACCACCCGGGCCGAGGGCCGACAGGCGACGCTTGTGCGTCAGACCCGCGAGCGGGTTGTTCTGGTCCATGAACTGCGACAGCTGCGAGGTGCCGAAGAACTCCTTGATCGCGGCGACGACGGGTCGCACGTTGATCAGGGTCTGCGGGGTGATCGCCTCGATGTCCTGCGTGGTCATGCGCTCGCGGACGACGCGCTCCATGCGGGACAGACCCGTGCGGACCTGGTTCTGGATGAGCTCGCCGACGGCGCGGATGCGACGGTTGCCGAAGTGGTCGATGTCGTCCACGTCGAGGCGCAGCTGGACGGGCTCGCCGTCGCGGACACCGTTCAGCGTGGTCTTCTCGGCGTGCAGCGAGACGAGGTACTTGATGGTGCGGACGATGTCCTGCACGGTCAGCACCGAGTCCGAGAGCTGCGCGTCGATGCCGAGCTTGCGGTTCAGCTTGTAGCGACCCACCTTGGCGAGGTCGTAGCGCTTCGGGTTGAAGTAGAAGTTGTCGAGGAGCGCACGCGCGGCCTCGGCGGCGACCTGCTCGCCCGGACGCAGCTTGCGGTAGATGTCCTTGAGCGCCTCTTCCTTGGTGAGGACGGCGTCCTTCTCGAGGGTGGACTCGATCGAGGCGAAGCCCTGGAACTCCTCCATGATCTCCTCGCTCGTCAGGCCGAGGGCCTTGAGGAAGACGGTCACGGACTGCTTGCGCTTGCGGTCGATGCGCACGCCCACCTGGTCGCGCTTGTCGATCTCGAACTCGAGCCAGGCACCACGCGAGGGGATGACGCGGGCGGAGTAGATGTCCTTGTCGGACGTCTTCTCCTGCTGGCGCTCGAAGTACACGCCGGGCGAACGGACGAGCTGCGAGACGACGACGCGCTCGGTGCCGTTGATGATGAACGTGCCGCGCTCGGTCATGAGCGGGAAGTCGCCCATGAAGACCGTCTGCGTCTTGATCTCACCGGTCATGTGGTTCATGAACTCGGCGTTGACGTACAGCGGCGCGGCGTAGGTCTTGCCACGCTCCTTGCACTCGTCGATGGAGTACTTCGGGTCCTCGAGCTCCGGGGACGTGAACGAGAGCTGCATGGTCTCGCCGAGGTCCTCGATCGGGGAGATCTCCTCGAAGATCTCCTCGAGGCCGGAGTGCAGCGCGAGGTCGGTGCGACCCTGCTCCTGCCCTTCGGCGAGGCGGGCCTTCCAGACGTCGTTGCCGACGAGCCAGTCGAAGCTCTCCGTCTGGAGGGCGAGCAGATCCGGCACCGTGAGGGTGTCCGTGATCTTGGCGAACGAGAGTCGCGAGTGGTTGCGACCGTTCTTGGGGTTGGTGGATGCGTTGGGCGCAGCAGCCAAGGGTGTGACCTCCGGTAGGCCCCGTCGGGCCGGTACTGACGAGCAGCACGTAGGTGAGTGGATTGATCGCTCGGCGCGACCCTGGGACCACCGACACGGAACGCCCGACGACAACGACCGTCGAGGACCTGTGGGATGATCGGTGAGCGGGACCCGCCGCCATATACGGGACCGGCTTCACCAGGGCGCGTGTTCGACCGCAATATGACGACACACGAATGCCAGGGAGCGCGAACTGTCATCATAGGTCGCCCCGGCGCGCGCTGTCCAGTCCTGGCTTGACCGGATTCGGCGATGGCGTGTATAAGCACGCAGGCCGCCCGTGCATTCCCCGCAGCGGGGGTGGCAGCGGGAGCGGCGACCGCGTCAGCCCGCGAGCGCGCGCAGCAGCTCCTCCGGGCGCTCCGCCCGCACGAAGGTCACCCGACCCCGGTCGTCGGTGATCCGCACGCCTCGACCGGGGGTGAGCAAGAGCGCCCGCACGCCACGGCCGAGGCGCAGCCCGACCCCGCCGAAGGTGCGCGCGTCCGCCTCGACGACCGTGACCTCCGCGATCCGACGACGGACGATGCGGCGCGCGGGCAGCGGTCGGAAGTGCAGCACCACGTCGGTGTCGGTCACCGCGATGCCGGTCCGCGCGAGCAGCAGCAGGGCTCCGGCGACGAGGGCGACCACGCCCGGCAGCAGCAGCGCGACCTCCGGCGCGTCCCCCGGCCAGCCGAGCACGGCCGCCGTCAGCGCGCCTCCGCCGAGCAGCAGGACGGCGCCGACGGCGCGCATCCACCGGGGAGCGCGTTCACCGTCCGCGACCACCGGCCGGGAGGCACGGTGCGGGCGGGCGGGCAGGTGCACCGCCGGCAGGGCGCGGCCGGCCCGGGACGCGCGGCCGGGTCGGGGCGTCCGCGCGGGTCGGGCCGGGGCGCCCGGTCGGAGGGTGGGCAGGCTGAGGGTGTCGGTCATCGCGGTCTCCCGGTGGAGTCGTGGGTCGTGTCGCAGCCGCGGGCGCACGGGACCGTCGGTCGGCGCACGCGTCGTGCCGTGCGCCGTCGCACGCCGGAGGGCGGCGTGCCGGGGTCGAGCGGTGGGGGTGCGGGCACGCCGACGACGGGTCGGCCGCCCGGGCGCGGTGGGGTTGCGCGGGGCCGGTCCGGTCCACGTCGTGGTCACGTCGACGGGCGGAGCGTCACGACCGTGCGGCCGGGCACTCGACACCCGTCGGGTGACGACGCCCGGTACGGTACGGCACCGTCCTTGGCGTCGGCTGGTCACCGGGGGACCGCCATCCGATCAGCGCCACGGTCGATCAGCGCCGCCCGATCAGCGCAGGACGCGGGCGACCGCCTCGGCACGGGTGCGGACCCCGAGCTTCGCGAAGACCTGGTTCACGTAGGACTTCACGGTCGGCACGGTCAGGAAGAGCTCGGCGGCGATCTCCGGGTTCGTCCGCCCGGCGGCGATCCGTTCGAGCACGTCGGTCTCCCGCGGCGTGAGCTCCGGGAAGCGGTCGCGGACCGTGTGGGGTGCCGGAGCGGGCGGAGGCTCCGGCACCACGTCGGGCACGGTCCGCGTCGCCGGAGCCGCACCGAGCTGTGCGACGAGCCGTGCCCCGACCCCGGCGTCGAACGTCGCCTGCCCCGATGCCACGGCGCGCACGGCGGTCGCGAGCTCCCGTCGGCCCGCGTCCTTCGTCAGGTACCCGCGCGCCCCGGCCCGCAGCGCGCCGACGATCGAGGCGTCGTCGGCGTAGGTCGTGAGCACCAGCACGGCGACCCCCGGGTGCGCGGCCGTGATCGCCGCGGTGGCGGTCGGGCCGTCGGTGCCCGGCATCCGCAGGTCCATCAGCACGACGTCCGGCGGGTCGTCGTCCACCATCGAGATCGCCGCTGCGCCGTCAGCGGCCTCGCCGACGACCTCGAGGTCGGGCTCCAGCGACAACACCGTCACCAGGCCGTCCCGCACGATCGCCTGGTCGTCGACCACGAGCACCCGGATCGTCATGCCCGTTCCCCTGCCGCGCCGGTCGTCGGCACGCGCATCGCCACCACGAAGGTGCCGGCCTCGACACCGGCGACGACGGACGAGTCGTCGCCGAGCTCCGCGAACCGCTCCCGCATCCCCACGAGACCGAGTCCCGCACCGACTCCCGCACCGACCCCCGCCACGGCACCCGCGGGGGCGGGAGCGGGGTCGAGCGCGTTCGTGACCGTGACGTCGACCGTCGGGCCGGCCGCGCGGACGGACAGCTCCACGGCGCGGCCGGGGGCGTGTCGGCGGGCGTTGCTCAGTGCCTCCCGGGCGGCCGCGACCACGACGGCGCGGTGCGCCGCACCGACCGACGGCAGGCCCAGGTCACCGCGCGTGGTGAGCACCCCGCCGAAGGCTCGGTGAGCGTCGACCAGCCCCGCCAGGTCCGTCGGCTGCGACGTCGGCGCAGCCGTGTCGTCGCGCAGCGCGTGCACCGCTCGGCGGGCCTCGGCGAGCCCGGACGCCGCGAGGGCCCGCGCAGCGCCGGCACGACGCGCTGCCTCGTCGACGCGACCCGCCTCGAGCAGCGCCTCGACGGCGTCGAGCTGCAGGACCAGACCGCCGAGCGAGTGGGCGAGGACGTCGTGGACCTCGCGGGCCGCGCGCGACCGGTCCGCCAGCAGCTCGGCGCGCTGCTGCTCGGCCTCGGCCTGCCGGGTGCGGTCCTCGACCAGGCGGGCCTGGCGGCGGCTGAATCCGACCACGGCCGCCAGGACGAGTCCGCCGCCGGAGCCGAGCACGAGCGTGACCGGCACGCCGGCCGGCACCGCGGTGGCCGCGACCTCGACCATCGCCACGACCGCGGCGACGGGTCCTGCCCACGGGGGCTGCAGCGCGCTCGCAGCGAGGACGACGACGCCCACGAGCGGCACCGCGACCGCCACCGCACCCGTGGCGACGACGACGGCCGCCCCGGCGACGACCATGACCCAGGCCGCGACGAGCAGCACGCGCTCCCGTCGCGCTGCGATCCGGAGCAGCCACGCGGCGAGCGCCACGGCTCCGACCACCCACACCCACGCGGGGTGTCCGGTGGCCGTCCCGGTGCGCACGGACCAGTAGGTGACCACGAGGACGCCGAGCAGGTTCAGCGCTCGGGTGGTCACCGAGCCGGACCGCCCGCGCACGAGGTCGTCCCGCACGGCAGCGGTGCGCACCGGGTCCGGACTGCTGCTCACCGGACCATCATGCCGCTGGCGGCGCGCGGCATCCGCTGGTCGACGACCAGTGCCCGCGCGGCCCGGTTCAGCGCCAGGACGAGCAGGATCGCCCCGGTCGAGGTGAGCAGGTGTGCACCGAGGTGCCCGCCGACGACGTCGAGACCGACGCGGACGGCGATCACGAGCAGCCACAGCCCGGCACCCGCCCAGCCGGTGCGCGACTGGAGCGTGCGGCCGTGGTCGTCCGGGGTCGGTGCCGTCCGGAAGCGGGTCATCGTCCCCATCGCCAGACCGGCCGCGACCGCGAGCAGGGCCTCGACCCCGAGGAGCAGGACGTCGAGCGACGTGACCGCGGCCGAGGACTGCGCCAGCACCACGACGCCCACGACGCCGAGGACGAGCGGGGCACGCCAGACGCGTGCCGGGTCGAACGCCCGCCAGGTCGCCTGCCGGTACGCCAGGAAGCCGACGAGGACGAGGCCGATGACGGCGTTCGCGATGAGCTGGGTGGACACGGTGTGCCTTCCGTCGAGGTGTCCGGCGGGGGTCCCCGACCGGTGCTCCCAGCCTCGCGAGCCGGCGGTCGGCGGCACACCACCCACGGGTGGTGGTCGGGGTGGGGATCACGGTGGTGTTCCATGGGGGCATGGCTGATGCGTTCGACGGGTTCCGGATCGGTGCGGGCTGGGCGTCGGTCGAGCCGGACCGGCACCGCCCCGGTTCCTTCACGCTCGTGGTGGACGGCACGCCGCAGTCGCACGTCGACCTCGAGGACCCGACGCACCTGGCGTTCGAGTACATCCGGCGCATCGGGCACGCGATCGACCTGCTGCCGGAGGGTCCGATCACGGCGCTGCACCTCGGCGCGGGCGCGCTGACCCTGCCCCGCTACGTGGCCGTCACCCGTCCGGGTTCGCGGCAGCAGGTCGTCGAACTGGAGCGGGACCTGGTCGAGCACGTGCGCGAGGTGCTCCCCTTCCCCCGCGGTGCGTCGATCCGCGTCCGGTACGGGGACGCCCGCGAGGTCCTCGGCAAGCTGCCGGCCGGGCTCCGCGGCACCGTGGACCTGGCGGTCGTCGACGTGTTCGGCGGCTCGCAGATCCCCGCACACGTGACGAGCGTCGAGTTCTACCGCTCGGTTGCCGAGTTCCTCTCCCCCACCGGCATCGTCGCCGTCAACGTCGCCGACGGAGCCGGACTGGCGTTCGCGCGCGGGCAGGCATCGACGCTGCAGGCGGTGCTGCCGTCGGTCGCCGCGGTCGCCGACACCGGCATGCTCAAGGGGCGGCGCTTCGGCAACATCGTGCTGCTGGGATCGAGGACCGACCTGCCGGTGGCGGACATGCCCCGGCGGTACTCCTCCGACCCGATGCCGGCGAAGGTGGTGCACGGGCAGGAGCTCCGCGCCTTCACGGCGGGGGCGCCCATCGTCACCGACGGGACCGCGGTCGCGTCCCCCGAGCCGAACCGCAGCGTCTTCGGCGGCTGACCCCGCGGTCGAGGCGCGACCACCCACCGGACGGGAGGCGCGGTACCGGTCCGCCACCGTGCCTCCAGTCCGTGGAACGGGTTCAGGACCACCGTGTCCCCCTGAACACGTCGGGCATCCGGCTGCCAGGATGGGGGACAACGACCGCGCAGCTGCGCGACCGACCGAGGGAGTCCCCTGATGACGAACGACGACCGGAGCAACGAGGACCGGACGGGCGACGGCAACACGCCGGGCAGCACCAACGCGCCGGTCTGGGGCAGTGCGCCGCAGCACGACCGCCAGGACGCACCCCGCTACGGCGAGCGTGTCGACCCGGCACCGGGCTCGGCGCCGCAGTACGGCGAGCGCGACCAGGGTCAGCCGCAGTACGGGCAGCAGCAGTACGGCGAGCGCAGCGGGTACGACCACCAGCAGTACGGCCAGCAGCAGCACGGCGAGCGCGGCGGGTACGACCAGCGCGACGGCCGCCCGGACTCCCCGACGTGGGGCGAGCACCAGGGGACGCACCAGCCGTACGCAGCGTCATCGGCGCCGGCGAGTGCGGGCAGCCCGACGTGGCAGTCGTACGAGGAGCCGAAGCCGGCGAAGAAGAAGAAGACCGTCGGCGTGATCGCGTTCGCACTCGGGATCCTGTCGCTCGTGCTCGGCGTGGTCGGCGGCGCCGTGCTGGGTGCCGCCTTCGCGGGCAACGCCGCACTCGCCGAGATCGCGCGGAACGGCGGCAGCTCGGTGCAGCAGCAGGAACAGATGCAGCAGCAGCTCATGAACGACCCGGCTGCGCTGAGCCAGTTCGGTGGCGGCTCGATCGTCGTCCTCATCGCGGCCGTCCTCGGCCTGTGGGCCCTCGTGCAGGGCATCATCGCGGCGGTCGCGGGCCGGGGGCGCGTCTGGGGCGTCCTCGCGATCATCCTCGCCGTCGTCGCCACCTTCGCGACGTTCATCGCGGTCACCGTCGCCGCAGCTGCCGCGGTCACCGGCAGCAACTGACGCCGCGGCGCTGCCGACGCACCACTCCGACGGCCCGTCCCGCTGCAGCGGGACGGGCCGTTCCGCGTCCGGGTGCCCTGCCACGTCCGGGCGCCCTGCCGCGTTCTCGCACCCCCCGTGCGCGTGGCACCGCCCGCTCACGGGAGGCCGCGGTTACCCTCGAACCGATGTCCCTCCCGCCCGACGACAGCCAGCAGCCCGACCGCGCCGACCGCGCCCGGGAACCCCGTCACGCCGCACCGGGCGACGCCGCCCCGGTCACCGCGGGTGTGAGCCCGGGGAGCACCTTCGCGCCGATCAGCCTGCGGCCCGCCGTGGACGCCGACGCCGTGCAGCAGCGGCTGCGCGACCTCGGCCAGAGCCGCAGCACCGAGGCCCTGGCCGAACGTGCCGAGCTCCTCCGGCTGCTCGGTCGGCTCGACGAGTCGCTCGTCGTCGCGGAGGAGGTCTTCCGCCTGACGATGTTCACCGGCGAACGGTCGGACAAGGTCGCCGCCCGCATCCGCCGCGCGCACGTGCTGCACGACCTCGGTCGCCACGAGCGTGCCGCGACCGAGGCCGCCATGGCCCGGGACACCGCCCGGACCGAGGAGTGGCCGGAGCTCGAGGGCGCCGCCGCCGAGCTCGAGGGCTGGTCGCTGTTCGAGCTGTCCCGCTTCGACGAGGCCCGCTCGGCGCTCTCACGGGCGTACCAGGCGTTCCGCCAGGCGGGGGCGCCGTCCGAGCGCACCGAGGCGCTCCGTACCGCGGTCGAGGCAGCGCTCCGCGCCTCGGTCGCGCAGCCGAAGGCCGCCGAGGACAAACCCCGCACCGCACGCGAGGTCGCCGCCCGCCGTGCGGAGGACGACGAGCCGCAGCCGACCCGCGTCGCCGAGCCGGTGAAGCAGGTCCCGCCGGTGCGCCGTCGTGTGCTCGGCGCCCCGGACGCGGCACGCACCGACGCCGACGACATCTGGGGCCGCATCGCCGCGCGGGCGGCACAGCGGGGCCAGGCGCCGCGCGACGAGCCCTCCGACGACCTGCCGGGCTCCGACCGCCGGTGACGACGGCGCAGTCCGCGTCCGCTCCGACGCTGGAGCACGTCCGCGCTCGGGCCGAGCAGCTCCTGGCCGCACACCTCGGTCCGGGCGGGTGGACCTTCGCGTTCGACCACGCGAAGACCCGCGCGGGCCAGTGCGACTTCGGCCGGCGACGCATCACGGTGAGCCGGCACATCGCCAGCCGGGTGACGGAGGAGGACGTCGACCAGGTCCTGCTGCACGAGGTCGCCCACGCGCTCGCCGGCCCCCGCGCCGGGCACGGCCCCGTGTGGCGTCGCACCGCCGCCGGCATCGGGTACACCGGGTCCCGCCTGTACGACGGGCCGGTCGCGTCCGAGCTCGCGCCCTGGGTCGGCACCTGCCCGGCGGGCCACGAGCACTTCCGCTACCGCACGCCCACCCGGCCGCTGGCGTGTGCCCGGTGCTCGCGGCGCTTCGACGGCCGCAACCTCATCACCTGGGAGCGTCGCACGGCTACCGCATGATCGATCCGGCACGTGGAGGCGCGCCGGGGAGCCGTTAGCCTGGTCGGATGCACACGGGGCAGCACATCCGGACGGACAGCGGGTCGTCGTGGTTCTTCGACGCCGGCCGGATCGCGCTCGACTTCGCCCACACCGGCGGGTTCGCGGACGACCCCGACGGGCGCCGCCCCCGCGCTCGACTCGGGGAGCTCCTCGTGACCCCGGCCGACCTGGACGAGTGGCTCGGCGACCACACCGAGCCGATCGACGTCGGCGCCACGGCCCGGGAGCTGCAGGACGCCCGCGCCCTCCGGTCCGCGATCGGTCGACTGGCCGTCGCCGCGGCCCCGGCCCTTGTCGGGACGTCGGACGCCGCTGCCCGGACCACCGTCGCCGTCGGACTCCGCGCGGGGACCGGCCGCACCCGACCGGCACCGGACGACATCGACACGGTGAACCTGTTCGCGGCGCTGCCGGACGTGCCGCCGAGCCTGCCCGGGGGCCGACGTCGAGCGGGCGCGAGCCGGGTCCGCCTCGCCCAGGCCTTGTCGAGCGTGGCACGTGACGCCGTGGCGCTCTTCACCGAGGTCGGCTTCGACGACGTCGCCGCCGACGGACAGCCGACCCGCCTGAGCCGCTGCTCGGCCGACGACTGCGGGCTCGTGTTCTACGACTCCTCGCGTGGCGGCACCAGGCGGTGGTGCTCCATGCAGCGGTGTGGCAACCGGGCGAAGGTGCGGGCGCACCGCGCTCGCCGCGCCGCAGCCTGAGCGGACCTGCGCCAGCCGAATCTGTGGATTCGGTCCGCCGAAACCTGGCAGGCTGTCGGCATGGCCGACACCGCCGCCGCTCGACGCGCCCACCCCGGACGGCCCGGACGCGCCGGTTCCGGTGCACCCGGTCCCGGTCGGCCACGCCGCCGTGCCGCGGGCCTGTCGCTGCTCGGGCCCGCGTTCGTCGCCGCGATCGCCTACGTCGACCCGGGCAACGTCGCCGCGAACCTGACCGCGGGCGCACAGTACGGGTACCTGCTGCTCTGGGTGCTCGTCGCCGCGAACGCCAGCGCCGTCGTGGTCCAGTACCTGTCGGCGAAGCTCGGGGTCGTCACCGGTCGCTCGCTGCCGGAACACCTCGGCCTCCGAATGCGTCGCACGCCCCGGCTCCTGTTCTGGGTGCAGGCCGAGATCGTCGCCGCAGCCACCGACGTCGCCGAGGTCATCGGCGGCGCGCTGGCCCTCCACCTGCTGTTCGGTCTGCCGCTCGTCGCCGGCGGCGTGCTCACCGGCGTCGTGTCGATGGCGATCCTGCTCCTGCACAGCCGTCGGGGCACCCGCACCTTCGAGGCCGTGGTGACGACCATGCTCGCGGTCCTGACGGTCGGCTTCTGCGCCGGACTGCTGTTCGCGCAGGTCTCCCCCGGCGAACTGGTCGGCGGCCTGGTCCCCCGCTTCGAGGGCGTGCAGTCCGTCCTCCTCGCCGCGTCGATGCTCGGCGCGACGGTGATGCCGCACGCGGTCTACCTGCACTCCGCCCTGGCCCGGGACCGGCACGGCGACGTCCCCGCCGGTCCGGAGCGCCGCCGGGTGCTCGTCGCGACGCGCTGGGACGTCGCCCTGGCCCTCGTCGTCGCGGGCGGCGTCAACGTCTGCATGCTCGTGCTCGCCGCGGCCACGCTGCCGGGGGTCGCCGGCACCGACACCATCCCCGGCGCGCAGGCAGCGATCGAGGCGAACGTCGGCCCGGTCGTCGGCGTGCTCTTCGCGGTGGGTCTGCTGGCGTCCGGCCTGGCCTCGACGTCGGTCGGCTGCATGGCCGGTGCGGAGATCATGCACGGGCTGCTGCACGTCCGCGTACCGCTCGTGGTGCGTCGGCTCGTCACGCTGCTGCCCGCCGTGGTGCTGCTGGCCGTCGGCGCAGACCCGACGATGCTGCTCGTGCTCAGCCAGGTGGTGCTGAGCTTCGGCATCGCCTTCGCGATCGTGCCGCTCGTCGTCTACACCTCGCGGCGGAGCGTCATGGGGGCGGACGCCAACGCGATGACCACCCGCGTGGTCGCGGGGGTCATCGCGCTGGTGATCGTCGCCCTCAACGTGGCGCTCGTGGTGCTGACCCTGACCGGGGCCGCCTGAACCGCAGGCTCCGTCAGCCGGACCGCGGGTGCGTCAGTCGACGACGCGGACGTCCTTCCAGAAGGCGTAGTAGCCCGAGTAGTCCTTCCCGACCCGGTCGAACGACGACGGGATCGGCGTCGGGTACGTCCAGGCGCGGTCCGGCAGCTCCTGGCCGTCGACCGTGACGGTGTAGTACTGCGTGTCGCCCTTCCACGGGCAGTGGTACTGGGTGTCGCTCTCCGAGAAGAACTCGGGCTTCACGCTCGACGGCGGGAAGTACCAGTTGCCCTCGATCTGGATGAGGTCCTCCTGCGGAGCCTCCGCGATCACGGTGTCGCCGACGACTGCCTTCATGACGTGCTCCTTGCGATCAGCGGCGTCCTCGCGACGCCTGGTGCGATCCGGAACGCTACGCCCGGACCCCGGATTCCCGCAGGACGACCAGCTCGGGTCCCGCGGCGAGCGCCGTGTGCACCGTCTCGCGGTCCAGGTCTGCGGCGCCCTCGGCGGCGCTGACGAGGTGCTTCACCGCACGACGCAGGCCCGTGTACGCCGCGCAGGCCGCGGCCGCCTCGGGCGAGGTGTGGTCGATCCCGACCGTGACGAGGGCGTCGACGACCGCGCCGGCGGCGAGCAGGTCCTCGACCGCGGGCTCGGGCACCTCGGCGGTGTCACTCGGCTCGCCCGCCGCGTCCGCGACGGTCGCGGCACCCTCGGCGGTGCGACCGGCGGCGACGACGGCGACGACGCACCGGTCGCCGCGCTCGGCCTGGAGGCTCGTCACCCGCTCGGCGATCGCCGCCGCGTTGCCGAGGTGGCCGAGCACCACCTCCGGACCGTCCGGCAGCAGGGCTGCCGCGGCCCGTGCACGCGCGACGCGGTCGTCCCCGCGCCCCGGGTGCGCGGCGGCCGACGGCGCCCGGTCCGGCAGCACGTCCGCCCACACCACCAGGTGCGTGCCGTGCGCGATGCGGTCGGCACCGGCGTTCCCCCACGCGAACCGGACCTGGTACTTCTCCTGGGTGCGTGCTGCCACCGCTCCACGATAACCGCGGTCCGCACCTGTCCGTCCCCACAGGACCGCGCTGCGCGGGGCCCGTCCGCCGACCCCGCTGTCGGTCCGGCGACCGTAGGATCGGTGACCATGGAGATCGCCACCGTCCCCACCCTGACCGGCGACCGCGTCACCCTCGAGCCCCTGGCTGCCGAGCACGCGGACGACCTGCGGGCGGCGGTGGCGGACGGCGACCTCTGGCGCACCTGGTACACCTCGGTGCCGGCTCCCGATCGCGTCGACGCCGAGATCGACCGACGCCTCGGCGAGCACGCGGCGGGACGGATGGTGCCCTTCGCGATCCGCGACCGTCCGACCGGTCGGGTCGTCGGGGCCACGACCTTCGCGAACATCGACACCGCCAACCGTCGCGTCGAGATCGGGTACACGTTCCTGGCGCGTGCCGCGCAGCGGAGCGGGATCAACACCGAGGCGAAGCTGCTGCTGCTCTCGCACGCGTTCGACGCCTGGGACTGCATCGCGGTGGAGTTCCGGACCCACTGGCACAACCAGCAGTCGCGGGCGGCGATCGCGTCGCTCGGGGCGAAGCAGGACGGTGTCCTGCGCAGTCACTCGATCGGTCGCGACGGCACGCTGCGCGACACCGTGGTCTTCTCGATCACCGCAGCCGAGTGGCCGACGGTGCGCCTGTCGCTCACCGAGCGCCTGCGGACGCGGGACCGCGCCGAGGGCGCCCGCCGCCGGGCCGCCCGGCACGCCTGACGCGCCCGACACGCTCGACACGCTCGACACGCTCGACACGCTCGACACGCTCGACACGCTCGACACGCTTACGAACCCGGCACGCCTGGTACCAGCGGCGTCCCCCGTCGGCGCGCCACCCGTCCAGAGCCTCGGCGTAGCGTCCGCAGCATGCACGTCGGTCTCCGCATCGTCCTCGACGCCCCGGTCGACGCCGTCCGCGACGCCCTGCTGTCGCCGTCGGTGATGGTCGCCGTCACGAAGCCGTTCCTCGTCTACCGGTCGCGGTCGCCCGAGGGGCTGCCGGAGCGCTGGACCCCCGGCGTCCCGCACCCGATCACCGCCGACGCGTTCGGTGTGGTGCCGAGCGGCGACACGCACGTGGACATCGACCTGTACGAGGTCGACGGCGTCCCGGTGCAGCGCGACAACGGGGGCGGCGTCTCGGGACTCTTCGGCCGGATGACCATGCGGCACCGGATGGCCACCGTCGACCTCGGGGACGGTCGGACCCTGCTGCTCGACCGGCTGACCTACCGGATGCGTCCAGCGGTCCTCGGCGCTGCGCTCTGGCCGGGCATGTGGGTGATCTGGCAGTGGCGGGCGCTCCGGATGCGGCAGCTCGCACCGTCCTGGCGTCCCTCCGCGCGGTGACCTCCTCGCCCGGTCCGAGCCGCGGCAGGACCGGACGGCACCGTCCACAGGACCGGCCGGTCGCTGGCGGGTCCGGAGCGCCCGGGCGTACGCTCGCACCGTGAGCCAGACGCAGGAGCCGAGGGCCCAGGACCGCGTGCACAGCACGCTCGCCACCGTGGACTGGCGGCGGATGACGTTCGACCTGTACCGACGGGTGCGGGCGACGGCCGACCCCGAGACCGCCCACGCGATGTGGCGCGAGACCCGCGACGCGATGTTCGCCGAGCACCCGGCCAGTCCGCTGCTCGACGAGGACGCCCGCGACTTCGAGGCGCTGCCCGTGCCGGACTACGACCCGGAGTGGCGCTTCCGGGCGCGCGTCGAGTCCGCCGAGCCCCGGGCGATGGACGTCGAGACGGGCACGGACGGCACCGTGCACTTCGACCGGCTCGGCGTCGTCCGACTACCGGGCATCGGCACGCTCGACGTGTGGTCGCACGGCGGCTACGCGGGCGGGGTCTTCGTCCCGGTGAAGGACGCCAGCGCCGGTCGGGCCCGTGGCACGTACGGCGGCGGCCGCTACCTGCTCGACACCATCAAGGGTGCGGACCTCGGCGGAGACGACGGCGAGCTCGTCCTCGACTTCAACTTCGCGTACAACCCCTCGTGCGCGTACGACCCCGCGTGGGCGTGCCCCCTCGCACCCCCGGGCAACACCGTCGCCGTGCCGGTACCGGTCGGCGAGCAGTACGACTTCTGACACCACGCCGGTACGAGCACACGGACAGGACACAAGGGTGGATCGCATGACGGGACTCGTGGCCCTCGACGCGGGCGGCCGGGTGCCGCCCTTCGAACAGGTCCGTTCGCAGATCGCGGCGCAGATCGCCGCCGGGTACCTGGTGGACGGGGAGCGCCTGCCGAGCGTCCGGGCGCTCGCCGAGGAGCTCTCGCTCGCGCCGGGGACGGTCGCGAAGGCCTACCAGCTGCTCGAGGAGGCCGGGCTCGTGCACACCGCGCGGGGTGCTGGCACGCGGGTCGTGCGCCCGGCCGAGGTGCCCGACGCCGTCGCCACGGCGGCGCACGCCCTGGCGACCGCCGCGCGCGAGGCCGGACTGTCCGCCGACCAGGCCGCCGCCGCCCTGCGCGACGCCTGGCCCGCCTGACCCCGACCGACCCGACCCGACCACCCGCGTCACGGACGGGGCGGGCGTGCACCGAGCCTCCCGGCCGCCCACCCCGCGTCCCGCGGAACGCAACGGCGGCGAGATCTCACAGCGATGTACCGCTGCGCCGTGCCGCCGACGTTGCGTCGTGCGGGCCTGGATCGTGGCGCCCGCGGTCAGCAGTGCTCGAAGACGTACTCGTCCGACGACGGCGGGAGCAGGTCGCGGTCCCGCAGGATCGTCATCGCCGGACGGTCGCGCAGCCGACAGACCGACGCCCACGACCGGTCCAGGGTGTCGGCGTACTCGATGTCGATCACGCGCTCCCCGTACGCATCGGTGTAGGCCGAGCACTCCTCGTACTGCACGCACTCCTCGGCGACGACGAAGTCGAAGCCCGTCGACTCCCGACCGGCCTCGCCGAGCTGCGGGGTGTTCTTCTGTCCGACGGCCAGGCCGTGCTCGTGCCCGAGCCGGACGAGCGCCTTCGCGAGCGCGAGGTTCCCGGACCGGGTCAGACGCTTCCCCGACCGCGTCCACGAGTCGAGGTTGTCGAACTCGACGGCGGCGAAGCCCCGGTCGGCGCACCGGGCGATCGACCGCGAGAGCGCCTTCGTGATCACGGCGCGCTCCGCGGCGGTGCGGGTGTCGAGCAGCACCTCGTCCGGCCACCCCGGGTCGGTGACGGGCTGGCCGGCGTCGTCGCGCAGCAGTGCCGAGGGCGCGCGGCGTTCCCAGTCGGCGAGCGTCCCCGGCTGCGTCTGGAACCCGTTGACGTAGCAGATCGAGTACGTCCCGGCGGCCGGGCGGTCGGTGCTGTCCCGCTCGACGATCGTCACGCCGGCGGGCGGTGTGTACCCGCCGCCGAGCTGGTAGTCAGGAAGGCCAGCGGTCGGCAGGTCCCGGTACGAGGACTCGGCGGGGGCGGTGCCCTCGGCGCAGCCAGCGCTCCCGAGGACGGCGACCAGCGCGATCGCGGTGGTCAGCAGAGCGGGTCGCGTGCGCACGAGGGGATCATCGCACGCCGGACGCGAACGGCCCCGCGCCGTTCACCGTGCACCCGCTATGCTGGTGGGACTCGAGGCGCCGATCGCCTCGTGCGTCGTACGGACGCCCCCGACTCCCGACCCTCAACCGGTCGATGATCGCGCACCGTCACCCGGTGCCAGGCTCTCTGCTGCGGCGACCGCGTCAGCCTCTGCTGACGCGGGGTTCCCGCCCGCGCGCCACATGCCAGCGCGCCCACGGCCGGCACGTGCCGGCTCGAAAGGTCACCATGACCAACCAGGACATCCGTTTCTCCGACCTCGGCGTCCCGGCGCCGATGGTCCAGTCCCTCGCCCAGCAGGGCAAGGAGACCGCGTTCCCCATCCAGGCCGACACGCTGCCCGACTCCCTGCAGGGCAAGGACGTGCTCGGTCGCGGGCGCACCGGCTCCGGCAAGACCATCGCCTTCGCGATCCCGCTGGCAGCGCGCCTCGCCGCGAGCCGTCGGCCGCGCCGCGCCGGTCGTCCCCGCGCGCTGGTGCTCGCCCCGACCCGTGAACTCGCGACCCAGATCGACGCGACGCTCGCGCCGCTCGCGAAGTCGATGGGCCTGAACACCACGACGATCTTCGGCGGTGTCGGCCAGGGCCGTCAGGTCGACGCGCTCCGCGCCGGTGTCGACGTGGTCGTCGCCTGCCCGGGTCGCCTCGCCGACCTCATGCAGCAGGGGCACGTGAGCCTCGGCGACATCGAGGTCACCGTCCTCGACGAGGCCGACCACATGGCCGACATGGGCTTCCTGCCCGGCGTGACCAAGATCATGCAGGCGACGCCGGAGCAGGGGCAGCGCCTGCTGTTCTCGGCCACGCTCGACAACGGCGTGGACAAGCTCGTCAAGAAGTTCCTGCACAGCCCGGTGATGCACTCGGTCGACGACGAGACCAGCCCGGTCGAGGCGATGACCCACCACCTGTTCGAGGTCGCCGACGCCGACGCGAAGAAGGACCTCGTCCGCGCGCTCGCCTCGGGCACCGGCCGCCGCATCCTGTTCATGCGCACGAAGCACCACGCGAAGCGCCTGGCGAAGCAGCTCACCAGCCAGGGCATCCCGGCCGTCGACCTGCAGGGCAACCTGTCGCAGGGCGCCCGGGAGCGCAACCTCGCCAAGTTCTCGTCCGGCGATGCCCTCGTGCTCGTCGCCACCGACGTCGCCGCCCGCGGTGTGCACGTCGACCACGTCGAGCTCGTGGTGCACGTCGACCCGCCGACCGAGCACAAGGCGTACCTGCACCGCTCGGGCCGCACCGCGCGTGCCGGTTCGTCGGGCGACGTCGTCACCGTGACGCTGCCGGCCGAGCGCCGCGACGTCGCGCAGATGATGCGTGCCGCGGCCATCAAGGTGACTCCGCAGCAGGTCACCGCGACCTCGCCGGCCGTCACCGCGCTCGTGGGCGAGGTCGCGCCGATCCGTCACCTCGAGCCGGAGCAGCCGGCGCAGCAGCAGCGCCAGCGGCAGCCGCGTGCGACCGAGAGCGGTCGCGCCGAGTCGGCGGGCGGCGGTCGTCGTCGTGGTCGCGGCGGACGGTCGGGAGGCTCGGCACAGGCTCCGGAGGCGGCCTCGGCAGGTCGCGGCTCGGGTCGCGCCGCCGGTGGTCGCGGTGGCCGTCCGGCCGCCGCGGGCGCCCCGGCCGGAGGTGCCGGTCGCGGGAACGGCTCGGGCGCTGCGGCGTCGGGCGGTGCGACGGGTGGCGGTCAGCGCCGTTCGGGCGGCAGCCGACGGGCGTCGAGCGACGTCGTGCGTGGCGGGTCCGCTCCGGTGTGGTCGTCCGAGGGCGGCTACGCGGCGGGTCGGTCCGGTGCGGGCGAGTCCGGCGGCGGTCGTCGCCGCGGAGGCTCGCGTCGCGCGTCGCGTCCGGCCGGAGCCGCCGACCGCCACTGAGCCTCGACGCGCTCGGGCCGCTCGGGCCTGCTCGGGTTGCGTGATCCGCCGAAGCGACAGGATGCCGCCGGTCTTCAGCGGCGTCCTGTCGCTTCCGCGTCGGCATCCGGAACCTGGACGTCCGGTGGGAGCAGCGGGAGTGCCCCCGCGTACGTTCTCCTTCACCGAAGGCGGCGCGAGCTGCCGACGGGGAATCGTCCGTCGTTGGAAGGAGACCGTATGGCTGGCAGCGAAGAGAACCACACCGGCGAGAAGCTCGTCGGCAAGGTCAAGGAGGGTCTCGGCAACCTGACCGGCAACGACAAGCTCAAGGCCGAGGGTCAGACCGACCAGGCCAAGGCCTCGGCCAAGCAGGGCGTCGACGACGTGAAGGACGCGGCGCACGGCGTCGCGGACTCCCTCCGCGACGAGAAGCACTGAAGCCGGTCCACGACCGCGCTGCGAAGCCCCCGGAACCATGCGGTTCCGGGGGCTTCGTCGTGTATCGGTGTCGAGTGGACGACTAGTGCAGGGCGCCGACCGAGGCGAGGCCGGCGCGCAGGAGTGCCCCGCGACCGCCCTCCATCTCCTCGGCCACGGCGTCCGACGCTGCCTCCATCGGGCTCATCCACGTGAGCTCGAGGGCGTCCTGCCGCGGCTCGCAGGTCCCGGTGACGGGCACCACGTAGGCGAGGGAGATCGCGTGCTGCCGCTCGTCGGTGAACACCGAGGCACCCGGCAGCGGGAAGTACTCGGCCACCGTGAAGGGCGTCGGGCTCGCGGGCAGCTGCGGGAAGGCCATCGGGCCGAGGTCCTTCTCGAGGTGCCGGAAGAGCGCGGTGCGGATCGACTCGCCGAACATGACGCGGCCGGAGACCAGCGTGCGGGCGATCGAGCCGCTCGGCGCGACGCGGAGCAGGACGCCGACCTCGGTCACGACGCCGAGCCCGTCGGTCCGGACGGGCAGTGCCTCGACGTAGCAGATGGGCAGTCGACGACGGACGTTCGCGAGTTCCTCGTCGGACAGCCAGCCGGAGTCGGGGTCGGGGGTGCGGAGCGAGGCCATGCACCGTGTCTACCAGTCGCCCCGGCGAGTTCGGCGGAAGGCGCGGTCGCTGTGGACGGCTAGCGTTGTCCACGTGATCGATGCGGACATCGTGCAGTGGACCCGCCCGGCCGACGAGCGCGCGGGGACGCCCCTGCTCGTGGCGATGCACGGGGTCGGTTCGAACGAGCGTGACCTGCTCGGCCTGGCGCCGGCGCTGCCGTCCGCGTGGACGATCGCGTCGCTCCGCGCACCGATGCCCTGGGGGCCCGGGTTCTCCTGGTACCCGCTCGGGACGCCGGGGTCTCCCGCGCTCGAGCCGGTCGACGCCGCCGTGGAGGGTGTCCTGGACTGGATCGACGCCGTGTCCGCCGATCATCCGCGGATCGGACTGCTCGGGTTCTCGCAGGGTGGGTCGATGGCGCTGCAGCTGCTCCGCGCCCGACCCGGGGCGTTCGCGTTCGCCGTGTCGCTCTCCGGGTTCGTCGTGCCCGGGGTGACGGACTCGCGTGACGAGGCCGTCGCGACCGTCCGGCCGCGGGTCTTCCTCGGGCACGGCGACCTCGACCCGGTGATCCCGGCCGAGGCCACCGCCCGCACGCAGACGTGGGCCGCCGCGCACACCGACGTGACCGACCGGACCTACGCCGGCCTGCCGCACGCGGTGTCCGCCGAGGAGGTCGCCGACGTGGCCGCCTTCGTCGACGCCTCCTGACGAGCGGGCCCGCGACGGAACCACGACGGCGACGTCCCGCCGCGGATGGTGCGCGTAGGACAGTCGCCGTCGCGGTCCTGTCCGGGTGACCGGCTGACGGACGGGAGGCCCGTGGCGGGCCCGCCACGGGCCTCCCGTCCGGTGCTGGTCGCGCGGACCGCCGGCCGCTACTCGGCGAGGATCTGCAGCAGGTCCTTGCGGAGCTGGTCGACCTTCGCCGTCGCGGCCTTCGTCTGCTCGTCGGAGGCACTGGTGCGGTACACGTGCAGCACACCCATGGCCTTGCGGAGCGCCTCGACGAACTCGCGCTGCGTGTCGGGCATGCCCGGCGCGGCGTCGAACGCGGCGGCGATCTCGTCCGCCTTCGCCTCGGCCTCGGCGCGGCCCGCGTCGGTGAGCTCGAAGAGCGTCTTGCGGCCGTCGCCCGTCGAGACGACGAGGTCCTCGTCGACGAGCTGCTGGAACGTCGGGTAGACCGAACCGGGGCTCGGCTTCCAGGCGCCGCCGGTGCGCTCGGCGATGGTCTTGATCACGGCGTAGCCGTTCTGCGGGCCCTCGGCGAGCAGGCCGAGGATCGCGAGGCGGACGTCGCCGCGACGGCGGCGTTCGCGTCCGAACCCGGGGCCGCCGCCGAACCCGGGACCGAAGCCCGGGCCGAAGCCGCGTCCGCCGGGGCCGAAGCCACCGAAGCCGCCGCGACCGCCGTGGTCGTGGTCGCCGCGGTCGCGGCCGGGGAAGCCGTGGCCGTGGTGCTGCCGCGCGCCGCCGAAGCGGGGGCCGCGCGGACCGGTGCCGCGGGTGCCGCGGCGGGGCGTGGTGCTGTCGAGGTCATCGTACGAGGGGCGCATGATGACTCCTTCCTGTCGTGGTGAAGTGGGCTCGCGATCAGTTGTGTACCAGTCGCGATGGCTCAACGATAGATCGGTAACTTCCGCTCTGTCAAGTGGTTCCGATCCCTCGGACCGCTGTCGGTGGCGGCGGGCAGGATGGGACGGACCATGACGGACGTCCTCGAGCGCTTCTCCCCCGCGACCGCGGAGTGGTTCCGCGGCGCGTTCCCCGGCCCGACCGCGGCACAAGCTGGCGCCTGGGACGCGATCTCCACCGGACAGCACGCGCTCGTGATCGCCCCGACCGGCTCCGGCAAGACCCTCGCGTCGTTCCTGTGGTCGATCGACCGGCTCATCAGCGCGACCGACCGACCGCCGGCGAAGCAGCGCACCCGCGTGCTGTACGTCTCCCCGCTCAAGGCGCTGGGTGTCGACGTGGAGCGGAACCTCCGCAGTCCGCTGGTCGGCATCACGCAGACCGCCAGGCGCCTCGGGACGGAACCGCCGGAGGTCACGGTGGGTGTCCGGAGCGGTGACACCCCGTCCTCCGACCGGCAGCGGCTCCTGCGGCAGCCGCCGGACATCCTCATCACCACGCCCGAGTCGCTCTACCTGATGCTGACGTCGCAGGCGCGCGAGACCCTGGTGAACGTCGACACGGTCATCGTGGACGAGGTCCACGCGGTCGCGTCCACCAAGCGCGGCGCGCACCTGGCGGTCTCGCTCGAGCGGCTCGACGACCTGCTCGAGAAGCCCGTGCAGCGCATCGGCCTGTCCGCGACGGTGCGCCCTGCGGAGGAGGTCGCACGGTTCCTCGGCGGCCGCGCGCCCGTGTCGATCATCGCCCCGCCGGCGCAGAAGACCTTCGACCTCCGCGTCGTCGTGCCGGTCGACGACATGACCGAGCTCGGCGCCCCGCCCGTGGGTGCCGACGCGACCGAGTCGCCGACGAACGGGTCGATCTGGCCCCACGTCGAAGAGCGCGTCGTCGACCTCATCGAGGAGCACCGCTCGACGATCGTCTTCGCCAACTCGCGGCGGCTCGCGGAGCGCCTGACCGCCCGTCTCAACGAGATCCACGAGGAACGGGTGCTCGCCGCGGTCGCCGGACCGGAGGCCGAGGTCGCCGCCGTCGGCGCGGCCCCGGTCACGCAGTCACCGGGCCGGGCGTCCGCGCACGCCCCGGTCGCGCAGCCGAAGCGACCCCCGGCACAGGTGATCGGACAGTCCGGGCAGACCGAGGGCGGCGGGTCCGATCCGGCGGTCCCCGCACTCGCCCGCGCCCACCACGGCTCCGTCTCGAAGGACCAGCGCGCGATCATCGAGGACGACCTGAAGTCCGGGCGCCTCCGCTGCGTCGTCGCGACCAGTTCGCTCGAGCTCGGCATCGACATGGGCGAGGTCGACCTCGTCGTGCAGGTCGAGGCACCGCCCTCGGTCGCCAGCGGCCTGCAGCGCGTCGGTCGTGCCGGGCACCAGGTCGGCGAGATCTCCCGCGGTGTGCTGTTCCCGAAGCACCGCGCCGACCTGGTGAACAGCGCGGTCACCGTCGAGCGCATGGTCTCGGGGCAGATCGAGGCCATCTCGGTGCCCGCGAACCCGCTCGACGTCCTCGCCCAGCACACCGTCGCGGCGGGGTCGGTCGACACGGTCGAGGTCGAGCACTGGTTCGAGCTCGTCCGACGCAGCGCACCGTTCAGCTCGCTGCCCAGGTCGGCGTTCGAGGCGACGCTCGACCTGGTGACCGGGCGCTACCCGAGCGACGAGTTCGCCGAGCTCCGGCCGCGTCTCGTGTGGGACCGCGTGCACGGCACCCTGACCGGCCGTCCCGGCGCCCAGCGGCTCGCGGTGACGAGCGGCGGCACCATCCCCGACCGCGGCATGTTCGGCGTCTTCATGGTGGGCGAGAAGGCCTCGCGCGTCGGCGAGCTCGACGAGGAGATGGTCTACGAGTCCCGCGTCGGCGACGTCTTCGCCCTGGGTGCCACGAGCTGGCGGATCGAGGAGATCACGCACGACCGGGTGATCGTCAGCCCGGCGTTCGGGCAGCCCGGACGCGTGCCGTTCTGGAAGGGCGACGGGATCGGCCGTCCCGCCGAGCTCGGCCGGGCGACCGGTGCGTTCGTGCGTGAGGTCGACGCCGCGTCCGACGACGACGCCCGCACCCGGGTCGCCGCCGGCGGGCTCGACGAACGTGCCGTGACGAACCTGCTGACGTTCCTGCGCGACCAGCGCGCGGCCACCGGGCACGTGCCGAACGACACCACGCTCGTGGTCGAGCGGTTCCGCGACGAGCTCGGCGACTGGCGGCTCATCCTGCACTCGCCGTACGGCATGCAGGTGCACGCGCCGTGGGCCCTGGCGGTCGGCGCGCGCCTGCGCGAACGGCACGGCATCGACGGCGACGCGATGGCGGCTGACGACGGCATCGTCGTGCGGATCCCGGAGACCGACGCCGAGCCGCCCGGAGCCGACCTGTTCGTCTTCGAGCGCGACGACCTCGAGGCACTGGTCACCGACGAGGTCGGCGGCTCGGCGCTCTTCGCGGCTCGGTTCCGCGAGTGTGCGGCACGTGCGCTGCTCCTGCCACGGAGGAACCCCGGGCAGCGGTCCCCGCTCTGGCAGCAGCGCCAGCGGGCGTCGCAGCTGCTCGAGGTCGCCCGGAAGTACCCGACGTTCCCGATCGTGCTCGAGACCGTGCGCGAGGTCCTGCAGGACGTGTACGACGTCCCGGCGCTGCTCGGCATCTCGGACCAGATCGCCGAGCGCCGCATCCGCCTGGTCGAGCGCGAGACCGAGCAGCCGTCGCCGTTCGCCCGGTCGATCCTGTTCGGTTACGTCGCGGCGTTCATGTACGAGGGCGACTCGCCCCTGGCCGAGCGCCGAGCGGCCGCGCTGTCGCTCGACTCCACCCTGCTCGGCGAACTGCTCGGGCGGGCGGAGCTCCGCGAGCTCCTCGACCCCGCGGTCATCGCCTCGGTCGAGCGCGACCTGCAGCGGCTCTCCCCCGATCGTCGGGCACGCGATGCCGAGGGACTCGTCGACGTGCTGCGTCTGGTCGGCGCCCTCGAGCTGGACGAGCTCGTCGCCCGGAGCTGGGTGGCGGACGCGGGAGTCGACGACGCCGACGGCGCGGCCGCCACGGTCCGGTCGGCGCTCGAGACGCTCGAGCGCGACCGCCGCGTGCTCTCCTTCTCGCAGGGCGGCGCGACGCGCTGGTCCGTGATCGAGGACGCCTCCCGCCTGCGCGACGCCCTCGGCGTCCCGCTGCCGATCGGTGTGCCGACCGCCTTCGTCGAACCCGTCGCGGACCCCCTCGGCGACCTGGTCGGCCGGTACGCCCGGTCGCACGGGCCGTTCTCCGCGCAGGAGGCAGCCAGCCGGCTCGGGCTCGGCATCGCCGTCGTGCAGGACACCCTGCGCCGACTGGTCGCCGACCGCCGGGTGGTCGAGGGCGAGTTCCGCCCGGACCGCCAGGGCGCCGAGTGGTGCGACGCCGAGGTGCTCCGCCGCATCCGCACGAAATCGCTCGCGGCGCTCCGGCACGAGGTCGAGCCGGTCTCGCCGGACACCCTCGCCCGGTTCCTGCCGGCGTGGCAGCACGTCCAGGCATCGGGGACCCGCGGCGGACTCCGGGGCGTGGACGGCGTGCTGCAGGTCATCGACCAGCTGGCCGGGGTCGCCCTGCCCGCGAGCGCGTGGGAGACCCTGGTGCTGCCGTCCCGCGTCACCGACTACTCCACGAGCATGCTCGACGAGCTGACGGCCACCGGCGAGGTCCTCTGGTCCGGCGGTGGCACGCTGCCCGGGAACGACGGGTGGGTGCGCCTGCACCTGGCCGAGACCGCGTCGACGACCCTGGCGGAGCCCGACGGCGGCGAGACCACCGAGCTGCAGCGCGACGTGCTCGGGGCCCTGGCCGGCGGCGGCGCCTACTTCTTCCGGCAGCTCGGCCAGGCGGTCGGCAGCACCGACGACCAGGCGCTGACGACCGCGCTGTGGGACCTGGTGTGGGCGGGCCAGATCACGAACGACACCTTCGCACCGCTCCGCGCGATGCTCGGCGGGAAGGCGAGGTCGACCAGCGCGCCCCGCGCCCGGGCCTACCGGGGTCGCCGGCGCCCGACGCTGCCCTCGCAGTCCGGCCCGCCGTCGGTGGGCGGTCGGTGGTCGATCCTGCCGCTCGCCGAGTCCGACTCGACGTTGCGTGCGGCCGCCACCGCGGAGCAGCTGCTCGAGCGGTACGGGGTCGTGACCCGCGGAGCCGTGCAGGTCGAGGGCGTCCGCGGCGGGTTCGCCGGCGTCTACCGCGTGCTCAGCCGGTTCGAGGAGTCCGGTCGTGCACGGCGGGGGTACTTCGTCGAGGGCCTCGGGGCGGCGCAGTTCGCGACGAGCCCGACCGTCGACCGGCTCCGGACGTACGCGCGGGACCTCGACGACGACGAACGAGCCGACCCGGACCGCGAGCGCCAGGCACTCACCCTGGCGGCGACGGACCCGGCGAACCCGTACGGCGCGGCGCTGCCGTGGCCATCGGACGACGCGTCGGCGGACCCGGACGTCGACCCCGCTGCTGCGGTCACCGGGTCGGATGCCGGCGCCCCGACCGGTGCTCGTGGTGCAGCGGCGCCCGCACCCACCCGCTCGACGACCACGACCGGCCGCGGACACCGACCGGGACGCAAGGCCGGCGCCCTCGTGACCACCGTCGACGGGCGCCTCGCGGTCTACGTGGAGCGCGGCGGCAAGTCCGTCCTGACCTTCACCGACGACCCGGCGGACCTCGCGGTCGCCGCGCGCTCGATCGCCGCCACCGTGCGGAGCGGGCTGAGGAAGCTCTCGGTGGAGCGGGTGGACGGTGACTTCGTGCTCGAGACACCGCTCGGGTCGGCGTTGCGCGAGGCGGGGTTCACGGCGACCCCGCAGGGGCTGCGGCTGCGTGTCTGAGGCGACCAGGGCCTCCCGGCCGGGGCCCGACCGAGCCGGACCCGACCGAGCCGGACCCGACCGAGCCGGACCCGACCGAGCCGGACCCGACCGAGCCGGACCCAACCGAGCCGGACCCGACCGAGCCGGACCCGACCGAGCCGGACCCGACCGAGCCGGACCCGACCGAGCCGGACCCGACCGAGCCGGACCCGACCGGGCAGAGGCCGTCACGTCGGACGCAGCCCGCAGGGTCCGGACAGCGAGAGCGGAGGTGGACCGTGCCCGAGGGTGACACCGTCTTCCGCGCCGCCCGGCGCCTGCACACCGCGCTCGCGGGCAAGGTCCTGACCCGCTCGGACTTCCGTGTCCCCGCGTTCGCGACCCTCGACCTGGTCGGACGGACCGTCGACGAGGTCGTGCCACGCGGCAAGCACCTGCTGCACCGCATCGGCGACCTCACCGTGCACTCGCACCTGAAGATGGAGGGCCGCTGGGACGTCTACGCACCCGGAGAGCGGTGGCGGCGACCGGCGCACCAGGCGCGCGTCGTGCTCGACGCGGCGGACGTCTCGACCGTCGGGTTCACCCTCGGGGTGCTCGAGGTCGTGCCGCGCGACCAGGAGTCCGAGGTCGTCGGGCACCTCGGTCCCGACCTGCTCGGCCCCGACTGGGACAGCGACCGGGCGATCGGGAACCTGACGGCGGACCCGGCGCGCCCGATCGGCCTCGCGCTGCTCGACCAGCGGGTGCTGGCCGGCCTCGGCAACGTGTACCGGAACGAGCTCTGCTTCCTGCGCGGCATGCTGCCGACGCGGCCCGTGGGGCAGGTGTCGGACCCGGGGCGGGCCGTCGCGCTGGCGCACCGGCTCATCACGATGAACCGCGACCGCAGCAACCGGGTCACGACCGGGGTCGACCGGCCCGGGCGCCGGTTCTGGGTCTACGGCCGCGCCGGCAAGCCCTGTCTGCGCTGCGGGACGCCCGTGCGGCGGGGTGAGCTCGGCGACTCGGAGCTCACGCTGCGGGACACCTACTGGTGCCCGCGCTGCCAGACCTGAGCCGACCGCCCCGAGCCGGGGATCAGCGGTCGGCGGCCTCGACCGCGCAGCTCTCGGCACGCTTCGCGGCGTCGGAGTCCGCGCTGAACGCACTCGGCGCCGGCGAGGCCGACTTCGACTCGTCCGAGGTGGCGTCCTTGGCGGTCTGGTTCACGGCGTAGATGGTGCCGTCCCAGTCCTGCGCCGTCGGGTCGGTCTCCGTCGCCCAGATGGTCAGCTCGTCGTCGTTGGCGTCCTTGCTGTCCGACGGCACGATCGACGCGGCGAGGTACCAGCCGCCGTCGCCCTCGGCGACGTTCGCGAAGTCCGTGGTGTCGTGGGGGCCGACGGCGGTGCCGATGGCGTCGACGGCGTTGCTCGAGGCGACGGCGCACTCCGCGGACTGCGACTTCTGCTCGTCCCCCGGGACCTTGCCGACCGGGTCGATGTTCTGGGCGCCGCCCGGGTCGCACGCCGTCAGGAGCAGGGCGAGGGTGGCAGCGCCGAGCAGCGCCGTGGCGGTCTTGGCTCGCGTGGTCATGCCCTGGACGGTAGGCCGCTGTCCCCGTGCAGGACCCCAGAGCGTCCGGGAAGCGAACGACGGGCGGCACCGCGGTCGGAGGACCGCCGTGCCGCCCGTCCGGTGGGCGTGCGAGGACCTGTCGCTACGACCGACCTCGCGTCATGATCCACGCGAGCAGGTACGACCGCGTGTTCGCCGAGTCGATCACCGCGTCCGGCAACCGCTCCGCGTCGCGGAGTGCCGCCGCCGCGTCGTCCTCCCCGCCGAGCGCCCGGTACATGAGCAGGTAGTCGCCGAACTGCACGTCGTACCGGCCGTCCGGCACGGCTTCGTCGAGCACCCGCTGGATCTGCTGCCGCCCGCCCGCGTCGACGTACTCGCCCGCCATCGCCGGCATCGGGATGAGCTCGATGCCCGCGGGGGCCGCTGCGGCCGCGCTGAACCACGTGGCGTGGTCGCGCTTGCCGCCCCAGTTCAGGGAGACGATCCGATGCGTGAAGCCCGGGAACGCGGACAGGTCGGGGTCGAGCACGTCGCGCTGCGCCGAGGCGGCCTCGTTCGACAGCAGCCACGTGCCGGTCTGCTCGAGCGTCGACGACCCGGACACGGCGCCCCAGCGGGCGAGACCGTTCCAGGCCGACACCGCCTCGGACGACGACTCCTGGTTGTTGCCGTCGGCGAAGGGCGAGTAGCCGGACGCCCACGAGTGCTGCGCGTACGGGTCGTAGACGCGGAGCGCGGGGAACGACGCCGTCGCGGTCGGCGAGGCGATGTCCGCTGCGACGAGGTCCGCGACGGTGCGCCACTTCTGCACGAGGGACGCGTCGCCGTCGGCCACCATCGCGGCGGCGGACAGCACGTAGCCGTAGTGGAAGTGGTGGTCGTTGAACTCGTCGGACCCGAACGACGCCTGCTGCCCGACGAGGCCGTGCACCTCCGGGTCGTACGCGAAGCACCGTGCCGTGCGGCCACCGCACCCGGCGGGGTCGAACCACTGGTCGAGCTCGCCGACGACGGACGTCTTCAGCGCTGCGGCCTGGTCGTCCAGCCCGAGTGCGACGGCGAGCCGGTAGAGCGTCGCGACGCGGTACAGGTCCTTCCCACCGCCGTACGAGTCCGCGGCGTACGACGACGCGTCGACCTTCGACGCGTCCTGCCGCACCTGTGCCGCCAGGGTGTCCCGCTGGCCGTCGGTCAGGCCGGACAGGTCGAGCCGGTCGGACGGCTCCACCGTGTCGACGGCGTAGCGCAGCGCCGTCCCGGTGCACACCGGCGCCCGCCCCGTGATGGTCGCGATGCGCAGGTCGGTGCACGTCAGTCCCTCGGTGCCCTGGCCGGGCTGCGGCACGAGCACGCCGGCACCGCCGTCGAAGTCGTACGACAGCGTGGTGCGCTGGGAACCGCGGGACGCGCTGCGCTCCAGGGACGTGCCGGACAGCGGCCGTGCGGCGTCGACGAGCCGGGCGACCTGCGACGACGACGCTCCGTCCGGCGTCGGCAGGAGCACCACCGACCCGCCGCGGCGCAGGGTCACGCCCGACGCCGAGACGGAGCCGTCGCGCACGACGACCTGCCAGGTGCGGCCGCCGCCCGACATCGTCGCCGTGTCGTCGCCGGTCCGGTCGAGCGGCGAGGTGCCGGTCACCGTCTGGTCGCGGTCGGCGGTGTAGGTCACCAGCGGCGAGCCCTCGGCGACGACCGAGTGCCCGAGCACCGTGTCGCCGTCGCGGTGCTCGACGGTCACCGAGACCGCGTCGTACGCCGACACGAGGGTGTTCGTCGCCCCGAGGTCGAGACCGACCTGCGGCACGGCACCGCCGGCGATGGTCTTCTCGGTCGCGGTCACGTCCGGCAGTCCGGCCGCGAAGCCGTCGGAGGTGACCTGCCACGAGATCGGCGTCGGGAACACCGGCTGCGGGGCGTCCCCGAACACCAGGCCGGAGAACCAGCGGTTCGTCGGTGGCACGAGCCCCTCGGCCAGGCGCATCGTGCCGACCGTGGACGACGCGACGTCGCCCAGGGCGGCGACCGCGCGCGCCTGGGCCGACGAGTCGGTCGCGGTGGCCGACGGGGTCGGGCGGTCCGTGCCTCCCGTCCCGGTGCACGCGCTCAACAGCAGCGCGACGGACGTCACCAGGGGGACGACCAGGAGCGCCGGTCGGGAGGCCCGGCGTGCGCCCGCAGGGCGGCCGCCGCTGCGCAGGTGGTGCCGCACCTCCTAGAGCCCGATCTGGCGCGAGAAGTCGCGCACGGCGTCGGTGACGCCCGCCAGCGTGCCGTCGTCGCGCAGGTGCAGGGTCGCGTCGACCGGCGTCCCGGGGCTCGTGATGCCCGTGGACGGCGAGGCCGACAGCTCGGGGCTCTCGACGTCGACGGTGGTCTTCGCGCGACCGGCGTCGTTCGTCTCCACGCTCACGTTCTTCACGGTGCCGGTGATGGTGCGGTCGTCGGGCAGGCGGAGCTCGACCTCGGCGCCGTTCTGGATCCGGCCGTAGTCGCGGGGCGTCACCGTGAAGTTCGAGGTGACGAAGAGGCTGTCCGCCTTGTGGATCGTGCCGAGCTCGGAGCCCGCCTGCACGTACCCGCCGGTCTTCACGTCGATCTTGGCGACGGTGCCGGACACCTCGGCCTTGAACGTGATGAAGCCGTCCTCGCCGATGTCGTACGCGCTCGTCTGCGTGTCGGCGCCGACGACGCCCTTGCGGATGTCCTGGGCGAGCTGCAGGCTCTGCACCTGCAGGAGCTTCTCGCCCTTCTCCACGGAGTCGCCCTCCTGGACGTACTCCTCGGTCACGGTGCCGCCGTAGTCGGTGCCCACGGCGTACTCCTGCGCGGCGATCGCGGCCGATGTGCTGGCCACGGCGCTCTGCCGCTGGTTGAAGACGAGCGTGCACGCGGCGACGATCACCAGGACGACGACGAGGCCGCCGAACAGTCGGAGTCGGTTGGTCCAGGTCATGCGCGGGGTCCGTCCTGCATCTGCATCGCGACGCCGGCGATCGCGGCGCGCTGGGGTTCGAGGGTGTCGGGTCGGACGACGGTCGTCCGGACGGGGCTGGCGGGCGCCTGCGCGAGCAGCGCGGCCGGACGGACCGGCTCGACGCGGCCGCGCTGGCGGTCGGCGACGCGGTTCCGGGCCTGCTCGCGGAAGGCGGCCACGATGAACGCGGCGAACACCAGGGTGTTCGTGATGTTCCAGGCCGTCGCGAGGGTGAACTGGCCGTTGCCGGTGTCCCGCCAGACCGCCACGACGCTCGTCAGGGCGAGGAACACGAAGACGAGCACCTGCGGCACGATGAAGTTGAACGGTGACGGTGTCCGGCCGCGGTTCGCGCCGGTGACGTGCCAGGCCTGCTCCTTGCCGCACAGCACGTTCCAGAGCGCGCTCGCGTAGATCGGGAACGACACCGCGGCGAGCAGGAGCGTCTCGTAGCGGAACGATCCGAGCGCGTAGAAGGCCAGGACGACCTGCATGAGGTAGAAGCCGAGGTAGAACAGCACCCACTCACCGGCGCCGATCGACAGGTTCATCGGGCGCAGGTCGAAGAAGATCTCGAGCGGCGGCACCAGGAGCAGCAGGCCGGGGACGATGCCCGTCAGGTAGAAGCTCGCGGTGACGAGGTACTGCAGGCGCTGGTCCATCGTCAGGCGGTGCTTCGGGTTGAACGGGAAGTGCGTCAGCAGGATCTCGAACCCGCCGGTCGCCCAGCGCAGCTGCTGCTTCGTGAAGCCCTCGATGGTCTCCGGGGCGTCGCCGACGGCGAGGGTCATCGGGATGAACACGGACTTCCACCCGCGCTCGTGCAGCATCAGGCTGGTCCACACGTCCTCGGACTTCGAGTCCGTGTGCATGCCGCCGATGTCGTCGATCGCGCTGCGGCGGAAGATGACGTTCGTGCCGACGCAGAACGCCGCGTTGAAGCGGTTCCGACCGGGCTGGATGAACTTGTAGAACACCGTCTGCATGTAGCCGGCGCCGCGCGACACGAGGTTGTGCAGGTTGCCGTACGTCTGCGGCGTCTGCACGAACGCGATCGTGTCGTCCGCGAAGAACGGCACGGTCTCGAACAGGAACTCCGGCTCCGGGACGAAGTCGGCGTCGAACACGGCGTAGTAGTCGCCCTTGGCCAGGGTGAGCGCGTGGTTGATGTTGCCGGCCTTGGCGCCGTGCGACGACAGGCGGCGGACGTACCGTGCGCCGAGCTGTGCGGCGAGCGCCTGGACCTCGTCGCTCCGGCCGTCGTCGAGCACCCACGTGCGGTGCTCGCCGCGCATCGCCACCGCGGCGCGGACGGTCGCGGCGACCTTGGACAGCTCCTCGCCGTAGACCGTGATGAACACGTCGACCACGACCCGGCGCCCGCGCACGTGCATCGGCCAGCGGTGCGGCTGGTCGGTGAGGCCGTCGCGGTCGATGGTGTCCCGGTCGAACAGCGTGTCCTGCGTGTGGTGGAACGCGAAGTCCCGCGGGTCGGCACCACCGGACAGGATGGTCCACATCGACAGCAGCGCCTGGCCGACGAGCACGCTCTCCGCGACGATCACCAGGCCGTACGGCAGGAAGTCGCCGCGGTTCGCCGGGTCGAGGAGGAACACCGCGTAGGCCATCACACCGAGGGTCGCGACGAGCACGATGAGCACCATGACGGGGCTGTGCGCGCGGCTCTCGGAACGGGGCCGCACGTGCGCGACCTGCTCGGTCTGCCGACGACGGCGGGCACGCTCGCGGTCACGCGGGGTCAGCTGCTGCGGGAGCGGCTGCTGGACGAGCTGCGCCACGTCGGGTGACTGCGGTGGAGCGCTCCGGTGGTACTGCGGAGCACTGGCGTCCGGGCGCGAGCGACGGACGTCCGTGGGTGCGGACATGAGGGTCTCCTGTCGGGTCGGGAGAGACTCACGGCCCGCAGGCAGGGACGCCGACGGGTCGCGAGACGGGCGTCGGCGACTGTGGCGACATGGGTCCGGATCCTTCGGGGTCCGGCTCGGCGAGGGACCAGGGATCCTGCGCCGGGGAGGTCGCGACCGAGGGTGCGGTCGCGGTGTTCGGTGTGTCGAGAGCGGTCGTGCGGCGACGGCCCGTGCCGTCGGTCGTCTGCGACACTACGACCCGCTCTGCTCGCCCGTGTGTCCGTCCCGTGAATCCCGCAGGACCCCGCCGCTTCTTGCGGTTTCCCGCAACGCCGCGGTGCGGGACCCGGGATGCGGTCGGCCCGGTCCGCTTCCGGTTGCTCCGGCTCCGGTTCTCGTTCCGCGGGACGCAACGAAGGCGGTTGCTCGCAGCGGTGCAGCGCTGCGAGCAACCGCCGGGGTTGCGTCCCGCGGAGGGGTAGTCAGGCGGCGGAGCGCTCGGCGACGGGGCGACGACGGAGCTCGGGACGCAGGAGCGCGGGCGGCTGGTACTGCTGGTCGAGCCGGGTGACGTCGGTGCCCGGCGGGACGATCGCGTCGATCCGGTCGAGCACCTCGTCGGAGAGCGCGACGTCGGCCGCGGCCAGCAGGTCGTCGAGCTGCTCCACCGACCGCGGTCCGATCAGGGCGCTGGTGACGCCCGGGTGCGCGATCGCGAACGCGAGGGCGAGGTGGGTCGTGGGTATGCCGGTCTCCTCGGCGAGGGCGACGACCTGCTCCACCGCGTCGATCCGCCGGTCGTCCTGGTCGTGTCGGAACATGCCGGCCCGCGACAGGTCGTTCTGCTGGCCGCGACGGAACCGCCCGGTCAGCATGCCGCCCGCGAGGGGACTCCACACGAGTGCGCCCATGCCGTACCGCTGGGCGACCGGCAGGACCTCGCGCTCGATGCCACGGCTGAGGATCGAGTACGTCGGCTGCTCGGAGCGGAAGCGCTCGAACCCGCGGCGCTCGGACGTCCACTGCGCCTCGACCTGCATCGAGGCCGGGAAGTCCGAGGACCCGATGGCGCGCACCTTGCCGCTCCGCACGAGGTCGGTCAGGGCGGACAGGGTCTCCTCGAGGTCGACCGTGTCGTCGGGGCGGTGCGCCTGGTACAGGTCGATGTGGTCCGTCTGCAGGCGGCGGAGCGAGTCCTCGACCGCCGTGGTGATCCACCGACGGGAGTTCCCGCGCCGGTTCGGGTCGTCGCCCATCGGGCCGTTGAACTTGGTGGCGAGGACGACGTCGTCGCGCCGCCCCTTGATCGCCTTGCCGACCAGCACCTCGGACCCGCCCTGCGAGTAGCGGTCCGCGGTGTCGACGAGGTTGATGCCGGCGTCGAGCGCACGGTGGACGATGCGGATGGAGTCCTGCTCGTCGCCGTTGCCGATGCGGCCGTCGGTGCCGAGCATCATGGCGCCGAGCGCGAAGGGGCTGACCTGGATGCCGGTGCGGCCGAGGGTGCGGTACTGCATGGTGGTGCCTCCTGTCGGTGGCGCTCCGGTGCCGGCTGTCGTAGGCTGACGTGAAGCGGAACGCTCTTCCGGAAGCATACGGAACGGCTTTCCGTTTCCGCAACCCCATCTCGTGACCTCGATCGGAGACTCCGTGCGCGCCGACGCCCGCCGCAACCTCGACGCCCTCGTCGAGGCCGCCCGTCAGGTGTTCGCCGACCACGGCGTGGACGCTCCCGCCAAGGTGGTCGCCGATCGCGCCGGTGTCGGCGTCGGCACGCTGTACCGGCACTTCCCGCAGCGCTCCGACCTGGTGGTCGCGGTGTTCCAGCAGGCCGTCGAGGAGTGCGCGGACGCCGCCGCGGAACTCGCCGAACACCACGCCCCCGACGAGGCCCTCGCACGATGGCTCCAGCGGTTCACGGGGTTCGTCGCCACGAAGCGCGGCCTGGCCGCCGCACTCCAGTCCGGTGACCCGGCGTTCGAGGGGCTGCACCCCTGGTTCATCGGCCGGCTCGGCGGGGCGCTGACCGGACTCCTCGACGCCGCCTCTTCCGCGGGGACGATCCGCAACGACCTCGACGCCACGCAGCTGCTCCGCGCGGTCGCGGACCTCTGCCACGGGGCACCGACCACCGAGCAGAGCCAGCAGCTGGTCGGGGTGCTGGTCGACGGACTGCGCTGGCGGGCGACCGTCTGACCCGCAGCAGCCGCAGCCGCAGGCGCCGGCGGCCCCGGGTGTCCCCGGCCCGCCCCCGTCCGCCGCTCGGGCGCTCAGCCCGGCTGGTGCAGTCGCTCGCGCGCGGTCGCCCGTACGGCCTCGGTCACGCGCTCGAGCAGCGGCGACGCCAGGTTCCACCGCTGCCACCACAGCGCCACGTCGGCCCGTCGGCCCGGGGTGAGCTCGACCAGCGCGCCGTCGCGCAGGCCGTCGAGGCACTGGGCCTCGGGCAGCATCCCCCACCCGAAGCCGAGCGACACCGCACGCGCGAAGTCCGCCGAGGTCGGGACGAAGTGCCGCGGCCCACGCGGGGCGTGCCCGAGGACCCGGCGGAGGTACCCCTGCTGCAGGTCGTCGTCGCGGTCGTAGTCGACCAACGGGACCGCGTCCAGCCGCGTCGTCATCTGCCGCTCGGACACCGCTCCGGCGAGGTACCGGTCGACGAACGCGGGTGACGCCACGGCCCGGTAGCGGTCGACGCCGAGCGGTACCGACGAGCAGCCCTGCACCGGGTCGGCCTCGGCGGTCACCGCGGCCATCACCGTGCCGGCGCGGAGGAGCTCGGCGGTGCGGTCCTGGTCCTCGCGGTGCAGGTCGAACACGACCTCGGTGTCGACCCTGACGAGGGCGAGGGCGTCGAGGAACCAGGTGCCGAGCGTGTCCGCGTTGACGGCGAGCGGGATCGACGGCACAGCCGGACCGTCGGCGTCTCCGACCGCGCCGAGCGCCCGGGCGGTCTCGTCCTCGAGCAGCCGGGCCTGGCGCGCGTGCCGCAGGACGACCTCGCCGTCGGCGGTGGGCACCACAGGGGTCGTGCGCTGGAGCAGTACCCGACCGAGCTGCTGCTCCATCGCCTTGATGCGCTGCGACACGGCGGACGGCGTGATCGCGAGCGCGCGGGCCGCGGCGTCGAGCGTGCCGTGGTCGGCCGCGGCGAGGAGCGTCTCGAGGTGGTCCCGCTGCAGACGGAGCATGCAGCGCAGCTTACGGTGCTGCAGGAACGTGAGCTGTACTGAACCCACCGGTGCTCCTAGCGTCGGGGTCGTGACCGCACTCCTCCCCCTGCTCGCCGGCCTCGGCACCGGCCTGGCCCTCATCGTCGCGATCGGCGTGCAGAACGCGTACCTGCTCCGGCTCGCCGTCAGCGCTCCCGTGCGCGTCGTCGCCGCCGCGGTCGCCGTCTGTGCCGTGTCCGACGCGGTGCTCATCGTCGCCGGGGTCCTCGGTGTCGGGGTGGTCGTCGAACGGTTCCCCGTCGCGCTCGTGGTGGTGCGGTTCGTCGGCGCGGCGTTCCTCGTCGTGTACGGGGTGCTCGCAGCACGACGGGCGCTGCGTCCCACCGGGGAGGCGATGGCCGTCGAGCAGGACGCTGCGGACGACGGGGTGGCGGTCCCGACGGCTGCTGCGCGGACGACGGTCACACGGGTGGGAGCCGCGCACGGGACGGCCGGAGCGGCGGGGCGGGGTGCGGAGGAGCCTCCCGGCCGAGGCTCGAGCCTCGCGAGCCGGACCGCCTCCGCAGCACGCGCCGTCCCGACGCTGGGTGCGGCGGTCGCGACGATGCTCGTCTTCACGTGGGCGAACCCGCACGTGTACCTCGACACGCTCGTGTTCCTCGGCTCGGTGGCGAACCAGCAGGGCGTCGACGACCGCTGGTGGTGGACGGTCGGTGCCGTCGCCGCGAGCTGCCTGTGGTTCGGCGCGCTCGGGTTCGGCGGACGGCTGCTCCGTCCACTGTTCGCGAAGCCCCTCACCTGGCGGGTCTTCGACGGGCTCGTCGCCGTCGTGATGCTGTCGTTCGGCGCCGCGCTCGCCGTCGGTGCGTAGGCGCGGCGGGGGGGGCATGCGGCACCTGGTACGGCGGGCGGCGGCGCGGGCTGCTTCGGCACAACCAGAAGCACCTCGCGCCACGGCGATCCGTGGCGCGAGGTGCGTTCCGTTGTGCATGCGGCGGGGCCGCCGGCGAGGCGGCGTCCGCTACTGCAGGCCCTTGCCCACCCGGCTGTGCCGGCGGCTGTAGCCGAAGTAGATCGCGAACCCGATCGCCAGCCACGCGATGAAGCGCAGCCAGGTCTCGACCTCGAGGTTCAGCATCAGCCAGAAGCACAGCACCGCCGAGAGGATCGGCAGCACCGGCACCCACGGCACCCGGAAGGCCCGGGGCGCGTCCGGACGGGTCTTGCGCAGCACCACGATGCCGATCGACACGAGCACGAAGGCCGACAACGTGCCGATGTTGATCATGCCCTCGAGGCGCTCGACGGCGGTGAACCCGGCGATGAACGCGACGACGACACCGGCGACGACCTGCACCCGCACGGGCGTCTGCGTCTTCGGGTTCGTCTTCGAGAACCAGCGCGGCAGCAGGCCGTCGCGGCTCATCGAGAACACGATGCGGGACAGCCCGAGGAGCAGGACCATGACGACCGTCGTCAGGCCGATCAGCGACCCGATCGCGATGATGCCGGCGGCCCACGGCAGGCCGACGATGTCGAACGCCGAGGCGAGGGACGGTGCCTCCTCGTCGGCGAGGCGCTGGTAGGACACCATGCCGGTGATGACGATGCTGACGCCGATGTAGAGCAGCGTGACGATGCCGAGCCCGATGAAGATGCCTCGGGGCAGGGTCTTCTGCGGGTTCTCGGTCTCCTCGGCGCTCGTCGCGACGACGTCGAAGCCGATGAACGCGAAGAACACCAGCGAGGCCGCGGCGAGCAGACCGAACACGCCGTACTGCGCCGGGGCCTGGCCGGTGACGAACGAGACGAGCGACTGGGTGAGGACGCCGCCCTCGGCACCCTTGGACGGCTCCGCCGGCGGGACGAACGGCGCGAAGTTCGCCGCCTTGACGAAGAACGCCCCGGCGACGATGACGAAGACGACGATCGCGACCTTGATGATCGTGATGACCGCCGAGACGCGCGACGACAGGCGCGTCCCGAAGGCGAGCAGCAGCGTGAAGACGCCGACGATCAGGACGGGCCCCCAGGTGAAGCCGATCGGGCCGAGCTGGATCGTGTCGGGCAGGTCGATGCCGAAGACCCCGAACGCGGTGCTCAGGTAGATGCCCCAGTACTTCGCGATGACGGCGCTCGCGGTCAGGGTCTCGAGGATGAGGTCCCACCCGACGATCCAGGCGAGCAGCTCGCCCATCGTCGCGTAGGTGAAGGTGTACGCGGAGCCGGCGACCGGGATGGTCGAGGCGAACTCGGCGTAGCACATGATCGCGAGGCCGCAGGTGACGGCGGCGAGCAGGAACGAGACGATGACGCTCGGTCCGGCGAAGTTCGCGGCGGCGTTCGCGCCGACCGAGAAGATGCCGGCGCCGACGGCGACCGCGATGCCCATCGCGGCGATGTCGAACGTCTTGAGCGACCGCTTGAGCGAGCGGCCCTTCTCCTCGGAGTCGGCGAGGGAGGCCTCGATCGACTTGATGCGGAGCGGTGTTGCCATGGGGAGGTTCCCGTCATCGGCTGGCGGTGGACCCCGGAAGGGTACTGGTGTACCACCCCGGCTCGCAAACGGTGCCGGCCCGGCGGCACGAGCCGTCCGGACGGGAGGCGCGGCTGGGGTCCGCCCCGCGCGTCACCTGCGCTGCGGTACCGGTCGGGCCCCGCGCGTCGCCTGCGCTGCGGTGCCGGTCAGGCCCCGCGCGTCGCCTGCGCCGTGGTACCGGTCAGGCCCCGCGCGTCGCCTGCGCCGCGGTACCGTCAGGCCCCGCGACGCCAGTCGGCCAGGAAGCGTGCGCCCGCCTCGTCGTGGATGACCCCGTCGGGAGCGGTCAGCACCGGGTACGGCGTCTCCGGGACCCCGTCGGCCGGCCGGACGTCCACGTGCGCGACGTCGTGGCCGTTCGCGTGCAGCCAGTCGGCCATCGCGTAGTCACTCCGCGAGTCTCCGACGGTCCGCCACGTCACCGGGAGCTCCCCGTCCTGCGCGAGCAGCTCGAGGGCACGCTCGGCGCCCATGTCCTTGCCGGACCGGTCGGACTCCACGTCGGTGGAGATGATCGTCGGGTCGACCCGCCACTGCACGGCGCCGTCGGCGTCGGGTCGGACGTCGTCGAGCCGGCGGACACCGAGCCCGCGCCGCTCGAGCGCGGCCATCGCCTTCGCGTCGAACTCGGCCTGGCGGTCGAGGTAGGTGGCGTTCGGCACGTCGACACGCTGCTCGATCGACACCATGGCGTGCTTCGTCTCGTCGAAGAACACCAGGTCGGCGTACTCGTCGCGGACCAGGTCGCGCATCTCGTCGGCGAAGTCCCGCGGGAGGGCGAGGTCCTCGGCGACGACCAGGTCGCTCATCCCGCCCTCGTACTGCGGGCCGATCGAGCACCAGACCGCGCCCTTCTCGCACACCGCGTGGACCCGACCGCCCTCGGTGAGCCCGCCGGCGATCAACGGACCGACGACCTGCTCGCGGATGAACGCGTCGCTGCGGCCCGTGTTGAAGACGATCGGGACCCCCTCGGCGGCGAGCGCGACGAGGTCGGCCACGATCGACGGGATCGCGATCGTGCGGGTCACCGGGCTGGCGATGGGTCCGTCGACGTCGAGCAGCAGGCCGAGGCGGGGAGCAGTCACGACCCCATCCTCTCGCACCCGTGCGGCCTGCCCGTCCGCGACGACCGGGCCGACTGCCGTGCACCCGCCCGCGCGCGACCTCCCGGTGGCCGGAGCGGTCACTCCTCCGTCGGCATGCCGACGAACCGGTCGACCAGGTGGCGGAGCACCCTCGGCTCCGGCACGTGTCCCTGGCCGGGGACGACGAGGTGCCGGGAGCCGGGGACCGCCTCGGCCAGCGCGACCGAGGCCTGACGCATCCACTCGGGGCCGCCGTCGCCCGAGGCCACGAGCACCGGCACCCCGATCGACGCCGCGACCCGCTCGGGGACGGAGAGTCCGTTGAGCACCCGGACGTCGCGCGCGAGCACGTGTGCGTCGGCCAGGAGCGACCGCCAGAGCCCGGGCTTCAGACGAGCGGCGGTGATGTGCGGGATCGGGACGCCGAGCACGCGGGACAGGAACGCCCGGACCGCCTGCGCCCGGCGTCCGGCGGCGACGTGCCCGTCGAGGAAGTCCGCGAACAGGACGTCGTCGCCCTGCGGGTCGACCGTTGCCCGGTAGGGCGGCTCCCAGAGCACCGCGCGCCCGAACGGTACGCCGGCGGCGAGGCCGCGCAGCACCACGCCGGCGCCCACGCACCACCCGATCGCATCGGCGGGACCGTCCACCGAGGCGGTGACCGCCGCCAGGTCGTCGACCTCGCGCTCGACCGACCACGGCGCGGTGTCCCCGCTCGCACCCCGGCCGCGCCGGTCGTACGTGACGACCCGGTAGCGGTCGCGGAGCGCCTCGACGACCCGCTCGACCGCCGGGCTGCCGTGGTGGTCCCAGGCGCCGCCGACCAGCACCAGGGCGGGCCCGGAACCACTCTCGGCGACCGCGATCGGCGTGCCGTCGGCGGACACGACCGTGCGGTCGATGTGCCCGGCAGCGTCGGACGACCGGCCGGGCGATCGTCCGGATGTGCGCCCGTTCGGCTGTCCGGGCGGAGCGTGCTGGTCAGCGGGCATAGGTCCTTCCGAGGTGGGGCGACGGCACTGCGTCGGGTCCTGCGGAGGGACCGTGCGAATCGGTACCCAGAGCATGACAGTCCGGGCCGTGAGCGTCACCACCCACAAGCAGGGGGAGCGCTCCACGTTCCCTGTGCAGGTCGCCCTGTCCGAGCAGACCGCTCGACCGTCTCAGACCAGCGCGGTCACCCCGACCGACTCGCGCTCCAGCAGGGCCCGCTTCACGTCGAGCCCCCACGCGAACCCACCGAGCGTCCCGTCGGAGCGGAGCACGCGGTGACAGGGCACGAAGAGCGCCGGGGCGTTCCGGGCGCAGACGCTCGCGGCCGCGCGGACGGCGTCCGGCCGGCCCATCGCCGCCGCGAGCTCGGTGTACGTCAGGACCGTTCCGCCCGGGATCGCGCGGAGCTGGCGCCACCCCTCCGCGAAGAGGTCCGTCCCGTGCTGGCGGACCGGGACCCGCATCGCCGCCTCGACCTCGCCCGCGTAGAAGGCCTCGACCGCGTCGGCGGACCGCACCCGGCCGTCGGTCAGTCGACGGGGGCGGTGCCGTTCGGCCAACCGCGCGAGCAGCCGTGCGGAGTCGTCGGTCCAGCCCGATGCGAGCACGTGCCCGTCGGCGTCCTCGAGCACCGTGAAGGGGCCGTCGGGGGTGTCGAGCGTCTGCAACGTCGCCGCCGGTCCGGGCGTCGCCGATCCGAGCGTCGCCGGTCGGGTCGTCTTGGAGTCGGCCGTCGTGGGGCCGGTCGTCGTGGGGTCGGTCGTCGTGGGGTCGCTCATCGCTCCTCCTCCTGCTGCTGGTGGGTCGCCGCTGCCGTCTCCGCCGCCGCGCTCGCGCGGTCGACGATCGGACGCCAGCAGTGCATCGTCAGGTAGCTCCGCCACGGCGCCACCTGCTCCGACCGTATGGAGAGCTCGCGGGCGTCACCGGGCAGGCCGAGTTCCTGTGCACCGTTCCGCACGGCGAGGTCGCTGTGCAGGAACACGTCCGGGTGGTGTCGGACCCGGAGGGCGACGTAGTCCGCCGTCCACGGGCCGATGCCCTTGACCGCCAGGAGCCCGGCGCGCAGCTCCGCGAGGGACTGCCCCGCGTCGACGACGAGCGACCCGTCGGCGAGCGCGGCTGCGACGCGCAGGATCGTGTCCACGCGCGCCGCAGGGCCCCGGAGGACCTCGTGCCCGCGGGACGCGATCGTCGCCGCGGTCGGGAACAGCAGACCGTCCTCGGCCAGGCCGTTGTCGACCGGCTCCCCCAGGGCAGTCACGAGCCGGGTCTGCGCGGTGCGGGCGGCGGCCACCGAGACCTGCTGCCCGATCAGGGTGCGGACGACGACCTCGTGCGCGTCCACGGCGCCGGGCAGGCGGATGCCCGGGACCCGCGCCACCGCGGGGGCGAGCACCGGGTCCGCCGCGAGGACCGCGTCGACCGCCTCGGGGTCGGCGTCGAGGTCGAACAGGGCCCGCACCCGCGCCACGAGGGTCGGCAGGTCGGAGAGCGTGGTGAGCCGGACGCGCAGGGCGACCCCGGTGCGCCCCGCGCCCCGGCCGGCCCCGTCGACGGCGGGGGCCGCGGCGGTGAAGCGGGCCGGGGCTCCCGGCAGGCTGACGAGGCGACCGTAGGCGGTCACGCGGCCCGAGGCGGCCCGCTCCACGTGCTCGAGCCCCGGCAGGGCGTGGAGTGCGTGCCAGTCGAGCAGGCCCTGCAGGTCGAACGGTGGGCGTGCCGGGAGGTGCACGTGCAGCCATCCGTCGTCGGCGGTCGGCGCACCGTGGGTGCGACCGTCGGTCCGGCGCGCTCGGAGCTCGGAGGGGGTGAGGGCGAAGACCTCGCGGACGGTGTCGTTGAACTGCCGCACGCTGGTGAAGCCGGACGCGAACGCCACGTCGGCGACCGGCAGGTCCGACGACGTCAGCAGCGTCCGGGCGGTCTGCGCACGGTGCGCCCGGCTGAGCGCCTTCGGTCCGGCGCCGAGCTCCTCGGTCAGGATCCGGCCCAGCTGCCGCTCCGAGTAGCCGACGCGCGCCGCCAGGCCGGGCACGCCCTCGCGTTCGACGACACCGTCGAGGACGAGTCGGACGGCGCGGCCGGCGACGTCCTCGCGGAGGTCCCACTCCGGGCTGCCCGGGGTCGCCTCGGGCAGACAGCGCTTGCAGGCGCGGAAGCCGGCGAGGTGCGCGGCGGCGCTGGTGCGGTAGAAGGTGACGCCCTCGGCGCGCGGGGTGCGGGCCGGGCAGCTCGGGCGGCAGTAGATGCCGGTGGAGTGCACGGCGGTCACGAACTGGCCGTCGAACCGGGCGTCGCGGGAGGCGACCGCCCGGTGACGCTCGGCGTGCAGCGCGTCGGGCTGCAGGTCGGGCTGCCCGTCGAGCCGCGGCTCGGTGCGTGGTGCGGGGATCGTCACGCCGTCAGCCTGGCACGGGCCGCCGACAGCCACTGGCGGGAATCGGACACGACAGTGGGGCGGTCGCTGCCCGTCGTCCGGTGGGGGGCATCGAGACGACGGCGTCGCGTCGAGACGCACTGACCGTGTCGAGACGCCGCGAGATCCGGCGGCGTCTCGCACACACGCCGGCATCCCGGGTCCGCTCCAGCGTCTCGCGCCCGCCTCGATCCCACGCAGCCGGCCGGGAGGCACGACTACCGTGGGCCCCGTGACCTCCGTCGACGACGTGGCCGGCCCCGGCGACCTGCCCTTCCGCACGGACGTCGAGGTCGCGCTGCTGCTCGTCTCCCCACGCCACCGGTACGAGGGGCGCCCGGCGGACGGTGCGCTGCCCGCCGAGGGGCCGGAACTGCGCGACCGGATCGACCTCCGCGCGGGGCTCGGCATCGTGGGGGACCGCTACTTCGCCGCACGGGCGCACGTGCACGCCACCGTGACCGTGATCGGCCTCGAGGGGCTCGACGCCGTCGCCGGTGCGGTGGGCGCGGCGATCGACCCCGCTGCCACGCGGCGGAACGTGTACCTGCGCGGGGCCGACGTCGAGGCGCTCCGGGGTGAGCCGTTCTCGCTCGAGAGCCCCGGTTCCGGCGGTCCGGTCCGCTTCCGCGGGTACCGGCCGGCGAACCCGTGCGCGTGGATGGACCACGAGGTGGCGCCGGGAGCCTTCCGGGCGATGCGGGGACGCGGCGGGGTGCGGTGCGACCCGGAGTCCGACGGCGTGCTCGCCCTCGGTCACGCGTTGCTCCGCACGGCACGCCCGGTCGCGCTCTGACGGGGTGCACGCAGGGTCGTGCGCCGCGCGCTCGCGAACCGCAACGTCGGCGGCGCGACGCAGCGATGTACCGCTGCGGGGAGCCGCCGACGTTGCGTGGTGCGGACGGGGTGGGTCAGGCGGTGAGGGCCTGCTCGATCGCGTCGACGAACGCCGGCAGGTCGTCGGGGTTCCGCGACGTGATCAGGCCGCCGTCGACCTGGACCTCCTGGTCGACCCACTCGGCGCCGGCGTTGCGCACGTCGGTCTGCAGCGAGGGGAACGAGGTGATCGTCTTCCCCTGCAGGACACCGGCCTCGATGAGGGTCCACGGGCCGTGGCAGATCGCGGCGACGGGCTTGCCGGCCTCGGCGAACGCCTTCACGAGGGCGACCGCGTCCGAGTCCTGGCGGATGGTGTCCGCGTTGATGGTGCCACCGGGGACGACGAGTGCGTCGTAGTCGCCCGCGCCGCTGACACTGCCGATGGTGGTGTCGACGGACACCGACTTGCCCGGGTCCTTGTCGCCGACGAGGGTCTCGATCGAACCCGACTCCTGCGCCGCCACCGTGACGTCGGCGCCGCGCTCGCGGAGCTGGTCGGTGGGGACGACGATCTCGTCCTGCTCCACGCCGTAGTTCGTCGCGATGACGAGGATCTTCTTGCCGTCGAGGGCTGCCATGGTCGCTCCTTCCGATGCCGGGGGTCTCCCGGCGTGCTGCCGGGGGTCTCCCGGCGCGACGGCCACGGTCGTCCGGTCGGCCTGGGGACGTTCGCAGTCCGGAGCCGACGTTCAGCCCCGGATGCGGAACCCGTCCGCTTCGCGCACGACCTCGAGCCCGTCGTACCCCGAGATGCGCGGGAGGCCCTCGGTCACCGCTGCCTCGAGCGTCCCGACGACGACGGTCGTCGCGCCGGATGCGACGGCGGCCTCGACACCGGCGGGAGCGTCCTCGAACGCCAGGCACCGTTCGGCCGGCACCCCGAGCAGCGCGGCGCCCCGCAGGTACCCCTCCGGGTGCGGCTTGCTCCGCTCGGCGTCCTCGGACGGCACGAGCGCCTCCGGTACGGGGACGCCCGCGGCGCGCATCCGCTCGACCGCGAGCTCCCGCGGGGCACTCGTGACCAGGGCGACCGGGACACCGGCGTCGAGCAGGCGCTGCACGAAGGCCGCGGCTCCCGGTACCTCGACGATGCCCTCGGTGTACCCGATCTCGGCGGCGATCATCGCGCCGACGATCACGCGCCGCTCGTCCGCGGACAGCTCGGGCAGGAAGCGCTGCACGGTGTCGATCGTCTGGCGACCGTGCGAGAAGCCGAGGATCTCGGCCGGGTCGATGCCGTGCTCCGCTCCGAAGCGGCTCCAGGCGTCCTCGACCACGGCGGTCGAGTCGACGAGCGTCCCGTCCATGTCGAACAGCACCCCGGACACCACGACGTCGATCACGCGTCCGACCCTAGCGCCGCTGGACCACCCGAACAGCGACGAATCCACGCGCTCAGCGACACATCACGCTCACCGACCTCCGTGAGGTGTCGCTCAGCGCGAATCCTGCGCTGGGCAACGAGCCACGCCACGCAGCGCGTACGGGAACGCGCCGGGCGCCGGCCTGCGCCTACCGGTCGCGCACCCACCGCGTCAGCAGCACGCCCCCGTCGCCGAGCAGCACGTGCGCGGGCCGCATCCGCCGCAGCTCCGGCGAAGCCCCCGTCGCGATCCGCGGTCCCTCCCCGCCCTCGAGCGTCGGGTCGACCGTCAGCGTCAGCTCGTCGACCGCATCGCCGGCGACGAGTGCCCCGAGGAACGACGGCCCGCCCTCGCAGTGGATCCGGTCGAGCCCCCGGTCGGCCAGGGCGGCCCGCAGCGCGTCCACGTCGACGGAGTCGTCTCCGCAGACCACCACGTCGGCGACGTCCGCGAGCGCCCGCCCCGACGAGGACGACGCACCGGACCCCGACGTCAGCACGATCGGCCGCACCGGCGCCTCGGTGAAGACCCGCGAGCCGGCGTCCATCGACCCGGAGTTCGTGACGATCGCGAACACCGGGTGGTCGGACATCCCGTGCGCCCGACGCCACGCCACGTCCTCGTCGTGCAGCACCATCGGCCCGTACTCCTCGTCGCGCACCGTGCCGGCAGCGACGAGCACCACGTCGGCGACCCGTCGGAGCAGGTCGAAGATCCGCAGGTCGTCGTCCCCGCCGAGCGAGGCCGTGCGGCCCGACGCGGAGGCCGAGCCGTCCAGCGTCGCGACGAAGTTGACGCGCAGCCAGGGCCCGTCGGGCACGTCCGCGGTGTACAGGTCGAGCAGGTCGTCGTCGGACAGGTCCGCGACGGACGGGGGCAGGACGGTCACGTGTTGTGCCTCGCTTCCACGGGTTCACGCCAGCCGAGGACCGCCTCGACCATGCGCATGGCGTCGACGCTCTCGACGACGTCGTGCATCCGGACGATCCGGGCACCGAGCATCGCGCTGACCGTGGCCGCAGCGAGCGACCCGGGCAGCCGTTCGCCGCGGGGACGCCCGAGCGACTCCCCCACGAAGTCCTTGTTCGACACCGCGGCGAGCACCGGGTACCCGAGCGCGACGACCTCGGGCAGACGACGGGTCAGCTCGAGCGTGTGCACGGTGGTCTTGTTGAGGTCGTGCCCGGGGTCGACGATGATCCGCGACTCGGGGATGCCCGCGGCGAGCGCCCGATCGACCCGCTCGCGCAGGAAGTCGACGACCTCGCGGCCGATGTCCGCGTACCGGGGCGGTTCGGGCAGCTGCTGCCGCGGTGGTGCCGTCGAGTGTGTGATGACGATGGTCGCCTCGGAGTCGGCGACGACGGACGCCATCCGCGGGTCCGACAGGCCGGTGGTGTCGTTGACGACGCTGGCGCCGGCTGCGATCGTCGCGGCCGCGACCTCGGGCCGGAAGGTGTCGACCGAGATCACCACGTCGGACTGCTCGGCGAGCTGGGACACGACGGGCAGCACCCGGTCGATCTCCTCGTCCGCAGGGAGCTCCGGCCCCGGTGCGAACTTCACCCCGCCGATGTCGACCCAGTCGGCACCCTGGTCGGCGGCACGGACGGCCGCCTCGACGGCACGGTCGAGGGCGAAGGTCGCACCCTTGTCGTGGAACGAGTCCGGGGTACGGTTCACGATCGCCATCACCGCGACGCGGTGGTCGAAGTCGAAGGTGCGGCGCCCGATGGTGCGCACCGGGTCGCGCAGGTCGGGCACCACCCAGCCCGGTGCGGAGGACGCGGCCTGGAGGCTCGTGGTCGGCTGCTCGGTCGTCATGCGTCCACCCCGTGGTCGGGCCCGGCACCCGTGGCAGCGCCGGCACCGGCGCCGGCACCGATCAGGGCGATCGCCTCGGCCCGTCCTGCCGCGTCGGCGAGCGTGCCGGTGGCCGCGACGGTCACCGTCGACGAGCCGGACTGCCGCTCGCCGCGGGCGGTCACGCACTGGTGCATCGCGTCGAGCACGACGAGCACGCCGTCGGCGTCGAGGCCCTCGGTGACGGCCGCCGCGACCTGCTCCCCGAGCCGCTCCTGCAGCTGCGGCCGCGAGGCCACGGCGTCGAGCACGCGCGACAGGGTCCCGAGCCCGATGAGCTGCTCCCCGGGGGCGTAGGCCAGGTGCGCGACCCCGATGAAGGGCAGCAGGTGGTGCTCGCACATCGAGCGGAAGCGCACGTCGCGGACGACCACGAGCTGTCCGCGCTCGCCGTCCTCCGAGTGCACCGCGCCGTCGCGGGCGATCGCGGTGGCGTCGACGCCCATGCCGGCGAAGAACTCGGCGTACGAGTCCGCGACGCGGGCGGGGGTCCGTTCGAGCTCGGGACGGTCGGGGTCGTCGCCGACGGCGAGGAGGAGCTCACGCACGGCGGCTTCGACCCGCGCGCGGTCCAGACGTTCGTTCACGCACTCATCCAACACCGTGGGCTGGCCGGAGAACGCGGCCACCTGTCGGACGCACTGTCCCCCGGGTCGGTGACCCGTGCCTCCAGGCCGGTGCCCGCGCAGCGACACGCGGACCGCTCGGACTCCCAGCGTTCTGTAAACTCGTTCGGTGAGCGCCCAGCAGACCGACACCCCGCCCCGGAACCGCTTCGCATCCGGCCTCGACCGCTTCTTCTCGATCACGCAACGCGGGTCGAGCATCCCCCGCGAGATCCGTGGTGGTCTCGTCTCCTTCGTGACGATGGCCTACATCGTCATCCTCAACCCGCTGATCCTCGGTGGGTTCAGCCAGGACCAGGCCCCGCAGGACGTCCTGGGCGGCTGGTTGCAGAACGCGCAGGTCGCCGCCGCGACCGGCCTCGTCGCCGGTGTGATGACGATCGCGATGGGCCTCGTCGCGAACCTGCCCTTCGGCATCGCAGCGGGCCTCGGCATCAACTCGTTCCTCGCCGTGAGCGTCGTGCACCAGGTCACGTGGGCCGAGGCGATGGGGCTCGTCGTCATCAACGGCGTGGTGATCGTCATCCTGGCGCTGACCGGCATCCGGACGATGATCTTCACGGCGGTGCCCGCGCAGCTCAAGGCCGCGATCACCGTCGGCATCGGCCTGTTCATCGCGTTCATCGGTCTGGTCGACTCGGGGTTCGTCCGCACCACGAAGAACGCCTCGCCGCCGTTGCAGCTCGGTGAGGACGGCTCCGTCGCGGCCCTGCCGACCATCGTCTTCCTGATCGGCCTGGTCGTCATCGGGACGCTCATGGCGCGCCGGGTGAAGGGCGCGCTGCTCATCGGCATCGTCGGCACGACGATCGTCGCGATCATCCTGCAGGCGATCTTCAGGGTGCCCACCTCGGTGGACTCGCCGACGGGCTGGAACCTCAACGCCCCCGGCCTGCCGAACGCTCTCTTCGCCCTGCCGGACCTGTCGCTCGTCGGGCACGCCGACGTCTTCGGGGCCTTCACCCGCATCGGCCCGGTCGCCGCGTCGATGCTCGTCTTCACGCTGGTCTTCACGAACTTCTTCGACGCGATGGGCACGATGACCGGTCTCGCGAAGGCCGCCGGCGTCGCGAAGCCCGACGGCACCTTCCCCCGCCTGAAGTCGGCGCTCGTCGTCGAGGGTGCCGGCGCCATCGCCGGCGGTGGCGCCTCGGTGTCGTCGAACACGGTGTTCATCGACTCGGCGTCGGGCATCGGCGAGGGCGCCCGCACCGGCATGGCCTCGGTCGTGACGGGTCTGCTGTTCCTGGCGTCGATGTTCCTCACGCCGCTGACCCAGGTCGTCCCGCTCGAGGTCGCCGCAGCCGGGCTCGTCGTCGTCGGTGCGCTCATGGTGGCGCAGGTGAAGGACATCGAGTGGACCGACTTCGGGGCGGCGCTGCCGGCGTTCCTGACGATCGTCGTGATGCCGCTGACCTACTCGATCGCGAACGGCATCGGCGCGGGCTTCATCAGCTGGGTCCTCATCAAGCTGCTGTCCGGCCGCGGCCGTGAGGTCTCGTGGCTGCTCTACGTCGTCGCCGCGGGCTTCCTGCTGTACTTCGCGCGTGGGCCGCTCGAGGCGCTGCTCGGCGTCGGGTAGCGCTGGGGTCGGCCCCGGCCCGTTCCGGCCCGTTCCGTTCCGGCCCGTTCCGGGCCGTTCCGCGAAAGCGACAGTCCTCGACGAACCGTTCGTCGAGGACTGTCGCTTTCGCGCATCACACGGTCCGTGTGCGCGCGGCCGGGAGGCGCGGCCTCAGTCCCGCAGGTCGGCTGGCTTGGCCTCGTGGCGGCGTCGGCCCGCGGTACGCCGGTCCTCCTTCATGCTCGCCTCGTACAGGTGGCGCTTGCCGCCGACGAGCTGGTCGCGGGCGGTCTGCTCGAGCTCCTTGGCGAGGGCGTAGTAGTTGTCGTCGTAGTCCTCGACGATCTGGAACGTCCAGCGCCCGTCGATGACGTTGCGGCCGACGAGCTCGGTGTCGATCCGCTCGGCCAGTTCGGTGTGCCCGGCCTTCCGGAGCTGCTCGACGGCCTCGCCGAGGTTGAGGTCCGCGGTCCCGGTCAGCCTGTGGAACCCGTAGAGCAGGCCCCGTGCGTGCTCGAGCACCTCGAGGGCGGCCGACAGCGTGCCGAGCGCCTCGACCGTCGCCTCGGACACCCCCTCGGGCACCACGTGTGCGTCGTCCGGTCCCTGTCCGTCGGCTGCTTGGTCGTCGTTGCGCTCGTCCGTCATGCTCCTCGTCTACCGGAGCGTCGCTCGGGTCGCTCCGAGCAAGTGCGGGACCGCCGCGCCGGCCGGACGTGCGGTGGTTCGGCGTGCTCGCACACAACGGGAAGCACGTCGCGCCAGGAGTTCGTGTGGCACGACTTGCTTCCCGTTGTGCGGCGCCGAGACGACCCGCGGCACCGGCGCACACGCGCGTCCCGTCCGGGCTACGGGACCGGGACCGTCGGCGACTCGGCCGGCGCCTCCGCGACGACCGGCCGGCGCTCCATCAACCGCCAGGACCCTCCGAGCAACGGCGACAGCGTCACGACCGTGTACACCGCCGCCACGACCCCGAACGTCGCCGTCACGCCGATGCCGTCCGCAGCGATGCCCCCGAAGAGCCCACCGAGCGGGATGCCCGCCCACGATCCCGCCGACAGGAGCCCGAAGACGCGGGCCCGCATGTGCGACGGGATGCGCTCGAGCTCCACGGCCCCGAGGATCGGGTTGAGCGCACCCGCCGCCAGCCCCGACAGCACGCACGCGCCGAGCACCCACGGCAACCCGAGCCCGAGTGCCGGAACCACGAGCGACGGCCCGCCGGCCAGGACGAAGCACACCACGAACGTGATCCGTCGCGGCACCCGGTGCGCGACGTACCCGAATGCGAGCGATCCGAGGAAGGCCGCTCCACCGAAGGTGCCGCTGACGATCCCGAGCGACTGCGCCCCGTCGAGCAGCTGGTCGGCGTAGAGCGGGAGCAGGGCCGTCGACCGCGCGGCGTCGAGCAGGTTCGTGACGAGCACGAGCGCGATGACGAGCCGGAAGAGCGGGTCCCGCGCGCAGAAACGGAGTCCCGACGCCAGATCGCGCCAGTACCCGGCGGACGGTTCGACGGGCGCTGCGTCCGGTTCCGGGTGCACCGTCGCACCGCGGAGCGTCAGGGCAGCGAGCACGGCCGCCGCCGTGAACACACCGGCGGTCACCGCGAGCGCCGGCAGCGGTCCGACCGCCCCGACGAGCAGGCCGGCCGCGGGCGCCCCGAGCAGCACCGAGAACCGGACCGACGCCTCGAAGTGCCCGACGGCGCGTTCGAGCGGGATGCCCGCAGCCGTCGCGAGCCCGGGCAGGAGCACCCGTCGGCCGGACTCCCCCGGGGTGTCGAACAGGCCGCCGAGGAACACGAGCAGGAGCAGGGCCCAGGACGGCAGCTCGACGGTCCACGCCAGGAGCGGGATCGCGACGAGGGTCGCAGCGCTGACCAGGTCGGACACCACGCTCGACCGGACGAAGCCGAAGCGCTCGACGAGCACGCCGCCGAACGCCCCACCGAGGACGATCGGGACCGTCGCCGCGAACGCCGCGGTGCCGACGTCCGTCGCCGAGCCGCCGCGGGACAGCACGACGAACGGCACGGCGATGGTCGTGGCGACGTTGCCCGTCCGCGACACGACCTGCACCGCGAGCAGCGACCGCAGCCGCCAGTGCGCGTTCACGGGCGCGCCGACCGGTAGCTCTGGACGACCGCGGTCACGCGCTCGGAACCGTCGCCCGGCTCGTGCTCGGCGCTCCGTGCCTCCCACCGGTCGAGGACGCCCTGCAGCTCGCTGCCGAGGGCCTGCAGCTCGCCGACGGTCAGCCGGAGGGCACGGTCACCGCTGTTCGATGCCGCCACCCACTCGCGTCCGAGCGCCGGCACCTGGTCGAGGAACGCCCGGTACTCGTCGGCGTACGCCTGTGCGACGGCGTGGTCGAGCGCGACGCCGGCGACCATCCGTTCCGGGTCGTCGAACCCGTCCGCGAGGTTCCACGACGTGTGCTGCGCGACCGCCCGCCACCAGCGCTCGCGTCGGTCGGTACCGAGCTCCGGCGCGGGCTCGATGAAGCCGGCGTCGGCCAGGCGCTTGCAGTGGTAGCTGATCGTCCCCGGCGCCTCGTCGACCTGGTCGCCGAGCATCGCCGCGGTCTGCGGGCCGCCGGTCCGCAGCAACCCCACGAGCCGCAACCGGGTGGGGTGGGAGAGCGCACGCATCTGCGCCGCGTCGTCGAGTCGCTGCACGTCCATGGCTCGAACATAGGTGCACAAGAGATGTTGTGCAAGACTTCTTGCGCAATGGTTCTTGCGGGTCATCCCGGAGGCTCGCCCGCGCCCGGTGAGCGCGCTACGGTTCCGGCATGACCAGGTGGGTCGCGCTGCTGCGCGGGGTGAACGTCAACGGCATCACGATCCGGAACGCCGACCTCGCGACGCTGTTCCGGGAACTCGGGTGCGCGGACGTGCGGACGGTCCTGGCCTCGGGCAACGTCGTCTTCACCGCACCGGGCGAGGCGTCGGAGGTGCAAGCTGCCGTGGAGCAGGGGCTGCGGGACCGGTTCGGGTACGACGCCTGGATCGTCCTCGTGCCGCACGAACGACTGGCCGCGATCGTCGAGGGCTTCCCGTTCGGGTCCGCACCCGACCGGCACGACTACGCGGTCTTCGGGTCCGACGACACCGCGCTCGACGAGCTGATCGCCGACCTCGACACCGACGACGCCGTCGAGCGGGTGGCACGCGGGGACGGGGTCGTCTACTGGTCCTGCCCGAAGGGGTCGAGCACCGACACCGCCTTCGCGAAGCGGGCCGCCGCCGCACGCTTCAAGCGCACGACGACGACCCGCAACGTGAACACCCTGCGCAAGCTGCTCTGAGCCGCGCGAGGGGCGTCAGGACTGCGCGGGCTGCCCGTTGCTCGCGGTGGTGCCGCCGTCGACCGGCAGCACCGCGCCCGTGATGTACGACGCCGCATCGCTCGCCAGGAACAGCACCGCCGCGGCGACCTCCTCCGAGCGCCCACCACGACCGAGCGAGACCCGCTCGGCGAACTTGTGCTGGAGTTCCTCGTCCTCGGCCTGCTGCTCGGTCATGTCCGTCCAGATGAGCCCCGGCGCGACGGCGTTCACCCGGACGCCGAACTGCCCGTTGTCGAGCGCGGCGGCCTTCGTGAAGTTCGAGACCCCGCCCTTCGCGGCGTTGTACGGGCTCATCCGCCAGTCGGCGTCCATGCCCGACACCGACGACGTGTTCACGACCGAGCCCTTCGTCTCGCGCAGGAACGGCAGCGCGGCCCGCGTGCCGTAGAACACGCTCGACAGGTCGGTCTCGATGACCCGGTGCCACTCGTCGGGCTCGATGTCGGTGATGTCCCCGGAGGTGAACGTGCCGGCGTTGTTCACGAGCACGTCGATGCGGTCCCACCGGTCCACCGCGTCGGACACGATGGTCTCCCACGCCGCCGGGTCGGCCACGTCGGCCTGCAGCGCGACCGCACGACCGGTCGGCAGGCTGTCGGCGACCGCACGGACCTTGTCCTCGACGCTGTCGACGAGCAGCACGTCCGCGCCCTCGTCGACGAACGCCCGCGCGGTGGCCTCGCCGATGCCGGACCCGGCCCCCGTGACGATCGCGACCTTGCCCTCGAACCGCTTGCCCATGTGTGTCTCCTCTCGATGCACTGCTCGTGCCGCAGGAGACGCCGTCGGCCCGGGGGCACGGACGACCACGCTGCCCGTGCCCGGCTGGACGCGCGTGCAGGCGGACCCGCAGGTGGTGTGCGGGTCGGCGGCGCGGAGGCGGCAGCAGGCAGCGGGCAGCAGGCGGGAGCAGGCAGCGGACGGGAGCAGGCAGGAGGCGCGGCGCGGGACGGACCCGCACCGCGCCTCCTGACCGGATCGTCAGGCGGTGGTCTCGTCGACGTCCAGGTCGCGGTCGAGCGAGATCATCGGGATCGACGCGGTGATGACGGAACCGTCCGCCCGCAGGGTGCCCTGGATGTCGCTCGTGGTCGGCGCGTGCCCGGTCATCCGCGGCCCGTGGTGGGCCAGCGGCACGACGGTCGGCGCACCGGCGGTGACGTCCCACTGCTGGTTGTGCACCCACGCGGTGAAGCCGTCGCCGGTCTCCACCGTGAAGGTCATCGCGTCCTCTTCGAGGTCGACCCGGACGCGCGACCCGTGCACCTGGATCCGGTAGGTCAGGCGGTCCCAGTCCTTCGGCAGCCGCGGGTTGAAGGTCATCCGTCCGCCGTGGTCGCGCATGCCGCCGAAGCCGTTCACGAGCGCACCCCAGATGCCGCCGGTCGACGCGATGTGCACGCCGTCGGAGGTGTTGCCGTGCAGGTCGGCGAGGTCGACGTAGAGCGCGGTGAGGAAGTACTGCGCGGCCAGGTCGTGGTAGCCGACCTCGGCCGCCATGATCGACTGGACCACGGCGGACAGGGTCGAGTCACCGGTCGTCAGGGCGTCGTAGTAGTCGAAGTCACGACGCTTCTCGGCCGCCGTGAACTCGTGGCCCTGCAGGAACAGCGCGAGCACGACGTCGGCCTGCTTGAGCACCTGGAACCGGTAGATCACCAGTGGGTGGTAGTGCAGCAGCAGCGGCCGCTTCGACTCAGGAGTGTTCTCGAGGTCCCAGAGCTCCTTGTCGAGGAACTGCGCGTCCTGCGGGTGGATGCCGCGGTGCGGGTCGAACGGGATCTCCATCGACTCGGCGGCGTGCTCCCACTCGGTGACCTCGTCGTCGACGAGCCCGGTGCGCCGGACCATGCGGCCGTACTCCTCCGGGTCGTCGGTGGCGAGCTGCCGGCAGGCGTTGACCGCGAACCAGAGGTTCGCCCGCGCCATGACGTTCGTGTACAGGTTGTCGTCGACGACCGTCGTGTACTCGTCCGGCCCGGTGACACCGTCGATGTGGAACTTCTTGTCGCCGTTCGAGCGCCAGAACCCGAGGTCGGACCACAGGCGGGCGGTCTCGACCAGGATGTCGATCGCGCCGCGCTTCAGGAAGTCCGTGTCGCCGGAGGCCCGCACGTACTGCATGAGCGCATGCGCGATGTCCGCGTCGATGTGGTACTGCGCGGTACCGGCCGCGTAGTACGCCGACGACTCCTCACCGTTGATCGTCCGCCACGGGAAGAGCGCCCCGCGCTGGTTCAGCTCGCGTGCCCGCGACCGAGCGGCGTCGAGCATGTTGTACCGGAAACGGAGGGCGTTCCGCGCGACGATCGGCGCCGTGTACGACAGGAACGGCAGGACGTAGATCTCCATGTCCCAGAAGTAGTGACCGCCGTACCCGGAGCCGGTGACCCCCTTCGCCGCGATGCCGTGCCCGTCGGTGCGGGCGGTGGCCTGGGCGAGCATGAACAGGTTCCACCGGACGGCCTGCTGGATCGCCGGCTGCCCCGGGATCTCGACGTCGCTGCGGGTCCAGTAGTCGTCCATCCACGCGCGCTGCTTGGCGAAGGTCTGCTCGACCGTCTCGGCGCGCGCACGGTCGAGCGTGCGGTCGCACCGGTCGGCGAGCTCGCGCGCCGGCACCCCGCGGGACGTGTGGTAGACCATGTGCTTCACGAGTCGGATCGGCACCCCGGCACGGGCCTGCACCCGGTAGACGTGCTTGGCGAGGTCGTCCTCGATCGACGAGGCCTCGTCCCAGGGGTTCTCGGTCTCCAGGTGGTGCTCGACACCGACGCAGATCGTCATGCCCGAGCTCGCCGCCTGGTACCCGAGCAGCGACCGCCCACCCGTGCTGCGCTTGATCACGGGCTCGAGCACGCGCTCCGTGAACGCCTCGGCCTTGCGGGGGTCGAAGGCGTTCGCCGCGGCGCGCATGCCCGCGTGGTACTCGTCCTGCACGTCCTGCCGGTTGAGGACCTGGCTCGAGAGCAGGATCGACGCGTCGCCGTCGAGCACGGTGACCTCGTAGTCGATGACGGCGAGGTGCCGGTCGGTGAACGACACCAGGCGCCGGGCCCGGATGAGCACCCGCTTGCCGGACGGCGTCGACCACTCGGTCTCGCGGTACAGGTACCCGCCGCGGAACTCGAGTCGTCGGGTGTGCCGGAGGATGTCGGCCTCGGCCAGCACGAGCGGCTCGTCGTCGACGTAGAGCCGGATGACCTTGGCGTCGGGCGCGTTGATGATCGTCTGCCCGGTCTTGGCGAAGCCGAAGGCGTCCTCGGCGTGCCGGATCGGCCAGGTCTCGTGGAAGCCGTTGACGTACGTGCCGTACTGCACGCCGCCGCGGCCCTCGTCGAGGTTGCCGCGCAGGCCGAGGTAGCCGTTGCCGACCGCGAAGTTGGTCTCGGCGACGCCCTGCTCGTCGGGCGCGTACTCGGTCTCGACGAGCGCCCACTCGTCGACCGGGTAGCGGACGCGGTCGAGGGGATCCGAGGTGATGGGGTTCATGGCGTGTGCTCCGTGGGAGGGAGGAGTCGTGGGGTGGTCGGGACGGTCGGGCCACGCCGTCGGGGCCGTTCCGGGTGGGAGGGGACGCTAGTGGGTGCGGGGTGCCGGGAGCTGGTCGACCAGTTCGGCGAGGTCCTGGACGACGACGTCGGCGCCGTGCTCGCGCAGTGCGTCGGCGCCGGCACCGCGGTCGACGCCGACGACGAGCCCGAAGGCGCCGTTCCGACCGGCCTCGACCCCGCTGGTGGCGTCCTCGACGACGACGCACTCGGCAGGGGCGAGCCCGAAGCGCCCGGCGGCGTCGAGGTAGGTGTCCGGTGCGGGCTTGCCGGCCAGGCCGTCCTGGCGCGCGACGAGCCCGTCGACGACGACCGGGAAGTGGTCGAGGATGCCCGCCGTGCGCAGCACCTGCGGCGCGTTCGCCGAGCTCGACACCACGGCGACCTGCATGCCGGAGGCGATCGCGGCGACGAGGAACCGGAGCGACCCCGGGTACGGCTCGACGCCGTGCTCGGTCAGCTCGGCCGTGAACTCGGCGTTCTTCCGGTTGCCGAGCGCGCACACGGTGTCGCTCCCCGGGGCGTCGTCCGGCGACCCCTGCGGGAGATCGATGCCCCGCGACGCGAGCAGCGACCGCACGCCGTCGTAGCGCGGCTTGCCGTCGATGTGGTCGAAGTAGTCCTGCTCGCTGTAGGGCGCGACGCCACGGTCCGCCAGGAAGGGCCTGAACAGGCGGCTCCAGGCACGCATGTGCACGTCGGCGGTGGGGGTCAGCACGCCGTCCAGGTCGAACAGGAGTGCCCGCGTGTCGGCGAGTCGTGCGGGCGTGCGCCGGTCCGGCATCGTCATCGGGGTTCCTCTGGTCTCGGTGGCGGTCCGCCCGCGACCGAGGGTCTCGGCGGGCGGTTCGGCTCCGACCGAGTCTAGGACCGCGCCAGCCCGGGCGTTCAGGCTCGCGGGGAACCTGTGGAGGACCGTCCACCCGGACGTCGACCGCGCCGAACGGACCTTCCGAGACGACCCGGACCGTTCCCCGTCGAGGTTGGGAACGACGGAAGGCACCACCATGACCAGCGACACCAGCGCTCCCCCGCAGAACGGCGCGGGCTCCAAGCTCAAGCAAGCGATCACCGGCCCGCTCCTGTTCCTCTTCATCCTCGGCGACGTGCTCGGCGCCGGCATCTACGCCCTGATGGGCACCCTGTCGAAGGACGTCGGCGGGGCGCTCTGGGCACCGCTGGTCCTCGCGCTGCTCCTGGCCCTGCTGACCGCGGGCTCCTACGCCGAGCTCGTCACGAAGTACCCGAAGGCCGGCGGCGCCGCGGTGTTCGCCGAACGGGCCTACAGGACGCCGATCGTGTCGTTCCTCGTGGGCTTCAGCATGCTCGCCGCCGGGGTCACGAGCGCCGCCGGCCTGTCCCTGGCGTTCGCCGGTGACTACCTCGGCACGTTCGTCGACCTGCCGCCCGTGCCGACCGCGATCGTCTTCCTCGCACTCATCGCCTGCCTGAACGCCCGCGGCATCTCGGACTCGCTGAAGAGCAACGTCGTGATGACGATCATCGAGGTCTCCGGCCTGGTCATCGTCATCGTCGTGGTCGCGGTCATGCTCGGCGGCGGAGGCGGCGACGTCTCGCGCATCGGCGCCTTCCCCGCCGAGGCGAACCCCGCGCTCGCGACCCTGAGCGCCGCGATCGTCGCCTACTACTCGTTCGTCGGCTTCGAGACCTCGGCGAACATCGCGGAGGAGGTCCGCGAGCCCCGCCGCGTCTACCCCCGCGCACTCTTCGGCGCCCTGGCCACCGCCGGCGTCGTCTACGTGCTCGTCGCACTCGCGAGCTCGATCGCCCTGCCCGCGTCCGAGCTGTCGGCGTCGAGCGGTCCACTGCTGGCCGTCGTGTCGGCCACCGGCGTGCCGATCCCCGACTGGGTGTTCAGCATCATCGCCCTGGTCGCCGTCGCGAACGGCGCGCTCCTCACCATGATCATGTCGAGCCGGGTCACCTACGGCATGGCCGAGCAGCGCCTCCTGCCCGCCGTGCTCGCGAAGGTCCTGCCGAACCGGAAGACCCCGTGGGTCGCCATCGTCGCCACGACGGTCGTCGCGATGGCCCTCACCCTGGTCGGCGACGTCGGCACGCTCGCCGAGACTGTCGTGCTCCTGCTGCTGTTCGTGTTCATCAGCACGAACATCGCGGTGCTGGTGCTGCGGAAGGACCGGGTCGAGCACGACCACTTCCGCGTGTGGACGTGGGTGCCCGTGCTCGGGGTGGCGTCCTGCATCCTGCTGCTCACCCAGCAGAGCGGGCAGGTCTGGCTGTACGCCGCGATGCTGCTGGCCGTTGGCGTGGTGCTGTACTTCATCGCCCGTGCGACGGGCCGCCGGACCGGACGCGACCACGAGGCGGGCCGCATCCACTGACGGGCGCGGACCACGAGACGGACGGGAGGCTCGGTGCCGGCTGGCACCGAGCCTCCCGTCCGTCGTCCACTCGCGTCAGCGCAGGGTGCGCACCCAGTCCTCGACGGCCGCGCTGATCTGCGCCCGCGCGTCCGCACGCGAGATCGTCGCGGTGCGGTCACCCGGCTGGTCGCCGTAGGCGCCGAAGTCGGCGTGGTTCGCCCCCTCGATCTCGACCAGGGTCGCCGTGGTCGGCAGGAGGTGCCGGGCGGCGACGACCTTCTCCGGTGTGGAGAGCCCGTCGCGTGAGCCGGAGACGCTGAGGACGTCGATGGAGGAGCGGGCGACGTCGTTCGCGCAGTAGCTGCCGAGCAGCAGCAGCCCGTCGGCGTCCTGTGCGAGCTGGCACGCCCGGACCCCGCCCAGCGAGTGCCCGCCGACGGCCCAGGTGCGGACGCTCGGGGCGTGCGCCTCGAAGGTCGAGAGCGGCCGGGTGTCGAAGAACGCCAGGTTGAGCGTCGGCTTCGTGATGACGACGGTGGTGCCCGAGGCGACGACCTGCCGGAAGGTCGCCATGTACGCGTACGGGTCGACCTTCGCGCCCGGGATGAAGACGATGCCCGTCCCGTCCCCGGAGCCGGTCGGGGTCATCACGACGCTGTCCCCGGCGTCACGCACGGCGACGCGGTCGTCGCGCCAGACCCGCAGCGCGGCGCTCCGGGTGCCCTGCATGACGATGTTCGCGTACACGAGGAACACCACCGCGAGCACCACGACGACGGTGACGACCCATGCGGTCCAGCGGAGTGCTCGGTTCACGGACGGTCCTCCTCGTCGGGTCGGTCCTCCTCCGGCCGACGGGCCGTCACGGTCAGCCAGCGCTCCTCGGCGCCGGGGCGGGTGGTCTCACGCACGCGGACGGCAGCCCACCCGGCGCGCGTGACGGCGGCAGCGAGCGCGTCCTCGTCCCAGTAGGTGAACCAACGCGGGTCGGCGAGCTTGCGGTCGCTCCAGCCGTCGCCATCACCCCGCTTCACCGTCGCCGCGAGGACCCCGCCCGGGCGGACCGCTCGGCGCGCACGCTCGAGCACGGCGCCGGTGTCCGACCGTGGGACGTGCAGCAGGACGGCGTTCGCGAATACGGCGTCGTACGGGCCGCCCCAGCCGTCGCGGCGGACGTCGAGCACGCGGGTCTGGTGGCCGGCGTCGCGGAGGCGGTCGACGAACGCGGCGCTGCCGTCGGTGCGGTCGACACGCAGCCCCGCAGCCTCGAGGGCATCAGCGTCACGCCCGGGGCCGGAGCCGAGTTCCAGCACGTGGGCGTGGACAGGTACGAGGGCGAGCAGGTCGTCGACGAGCCCCGCTCGGTGGTCGTCGGTCCGCTCCGCGTAGCGGTCGGCGCCGCGCTCGTAGGCGAGGAGCGTGCGCTCGGCGGTGAGCTCGCGGCGCATGACCGTCTCGTGCCGACCGTCCGGGACCCTGTCGCCGAGGGTGTCCACAGAGGTGAAGCCGATGCGCTCGTACGCCCGACGGGCCCGGTCGTTGTCGGGCATCACGGACAGCTCGAGGTGCTCGACGCCCTGCGCGGCGAGCACCAGCGCGATCGCGTCGACCAGGAGCGCGACCGTTCCTCGGCCACGAGCGGCCGGCGCGACCCACATCGAGATCAGCTCGGCGAGCGCGGGGTCGTCCGGGTCCGGGACCCCGCTCGCCATCCCCACGACGTCGTCGTCCTCGACCGCGAGCAGGTCGACCGCTCCCGGCAGCGACAGGCGTGTGCGCCACCGGTGCTCCGGGGCGTCCTGCCAGTCCTCGAGGCGGGAACCGAACGCCTGTGGGGCGTCCGCGAGGGCGGCGAGGCGGACCGAGCGCCAGACGGCCCAGTCCTCCGCGGTCACCCGGCGCAGCTCGATGGTCACGGATCGACGGTACCGCCCGCGTTCATCCGGTGGACGCGGGCGGAACCGTCGGTCTCCGTGGTCAGGATGCGGGCGTGAGGTCGTACATCGTCACGCCGTCCACCGTCGTCGCCTCGTAGTGGGCGGCGACCCACTCGGCGATCTGCTCGGCGGCGTCGCTCCCGGTGCTACTGCCCGCGCCCGACTGCGATGCGCCGCCGATGAACCAGTGCACCTTCCCGGCCGCGACGAGTGCCCGGAACTCGGCCAGGGTCGGGGCCGGGTCGGTGCCGTTGTAGCCGCCGATCGCCATCACGGGGTCACCCGTGGCGAGCTGGTACGTGGCGGCGCTGTTCGACCCGACGGTCGCGGCGGCCCAGGTGTACTCGTCGGCGTCTGCGGAGAGCGCGGCGACGACCTCGTCGGACACCTCGGTCGAGCCACCGAGCAGGTTCGTGCCGCCGCCAGGGGTGTTCCCACCGCCGTCGGTCGTGCCGCCCGCGGCCCCCGGGCCGGCAGCGCCTTGACCCGTCGTGTTCTGGCCGGTCGTGTTCTGGCCGGATGCGTTCTGGCCGCCCGGTGCTCCACCGGGTGCACCCTGGCCGCCGGGCGCTGCCTGGCCACCGGGCGCACCCTGGCCGCCGGCACCGCCCTGGCCGCCGGGGCCACCCTGGCCACCGGGCATGCCGCCGCGACCGCCGCCGAACCCGCTCGTCGTGACGCTCGGCCCGGCCGACGGGAGCGCGCCCGTGTGCCCGACCGTGGTGGTCTGCACCGAGAACGCCGTCGGCCCGAGCAGCGCCGCGACGAGCACCGTCGCGACGGTCGCTCCGGCGAGTCCACGCCCCCGAGGGCGCAGCACGACGAGCGCCGCCCCCACCACGGTCGCAGCGAGCACGACCCAGCGGATCCACGGCTGCCACGACGACGCCTGGGAGAGCAGGACGAACGACCAGGCGCCGGAGACTGCCACGACCGCCGCAGCGACGATGCGCCACGCGAGCACCGCTCGTCGCTGCCACAGGAGCCCGGCGCCGATGCCGACGAGGCCTGCGATGTACGGCGCGAGTGCGATCGTGTAGTACGGGTGGAAGATCCCGCCCATGAAGCTGAAGACCAGCCCGGTGACGAGCAACGAGCCACCGAGCACCAGGACGGTCGCCAGGCGCGGGTCACGGCGCCGGCGGACCCCGACCGCGACGAGGGACACGACGAGCAGCACGAGCGCGGTCGGCAGCAGCCAGGTCACCTGCGTGCCGAACTCCGAGCCGAACAGGCGGGTCAGACCGGTCGAGCCCCACGACCCCGCTCCGGTCGTCCCGCCCGGCACGACGCTCCCGGTCTCGTCGCCCGTGACCCGACCGAGGCCGTTGTAGCCGAAGGTGAGCTCGAGGAAGCTGTTCGTCTGCGAGCCGCCGACGTACGGGCGCGCCGAGGCCGGCACGAGCTCGACGATCGCGACCCACCACCCGGCGGAGACCACCACGGCGAGCGCCGCCGCGAGCAGGTGCCCGATCCGCCGCAGCACCGGGCGGGGCGACGCGACGAGGGTGACCCCGACCAGGGGCGGCAGCACGAGGAACGCCTGCAACTGCTTCGTCAGGAACCCGAGGCCGACGAGCACCCCGGCCCAGACCACCCACCGCATCCGCCCGGACTCGATGCCGCGCAGCGTCAGGGCGATCGCCCCGACGGTGAGCAGCACGAGCAGGGCGTCCGGGTTGTCGTAGCGGAACATCAGGGTCGCGACCGGGGTCGTCGCGAGCACGGCACCCGCGGTCAGTGCTGCGCCGGCCGAGAAGCGGCGCCGGACGATCCGGTACAGGACCGCCACCGACGCGACGCCCATGAGCGCCTGCGGCACGAGGATCGACCACGAGTTCAGCCCGAACAGCCGGACGGAGATGCCGATCACCCAGAGGAACGCCGGCGGTTTGTCGACCGTGATCGCGTTCGCGGCGTCGGAGGAGCCGTAGAAGAACGCCTCCCAGCTCTGGCTCCCCGCCTGCACGGCCGCGGAGTAGAACGCGTTCGCCCAGCCGTTCACGCCGAGGTTCGCGACGTAGAGCACGCCGGTGACCAGCAGCAGCCCGAGGAACGCCGGGCGCTCCCACCGCGCGGCGTCGGCGCGACCGCGGACCAGCCCCGCCAGCCGCTCGCGGAGTGCCGGTCGGTCGCGGGTCGGTGGTGGCAGGAGGCGCGGGCGCTCGGCGGGGATCGTCTCGGTCATGCTCCCGAGCGTGCGACCCCCACGTGCGCGCATCGTCGGCGCAGCCTTGGACGCGCCTAAGGGACCGGCGTCGACTCAGCGAGCGGCACGGACCGGCACGTCGGTCGCGGTTGAGAGCGGCCACCGCCGGTCGAGCCGCGCCCCCAGCACCGAGTCGAGCAGGAACCGCCCGACCGGCCGCCGGACCGCCCAGTACGCCCCCACCAGCAGGAACACCAGCGGGGACCACACGTGCAGGACCAGGAGCAGGACGGTGACGATGCCGAACACGACCCCGACGGCGGTCGAGAACGACCAGAACCCGGCGACGAACCGGTCCCGTGCGTCCTGCTGCATCGTCGCCGCGGCAGCCGCAGCCTCCGCCGCCTCCGTCCGCTCGTCGAGCCCGCGGACGCCGGGCTCCAGCTCGGCGGGGTCCTCCTGCGCGAAGAGCTCCCGCACCGGCACCTCGAGCGCACGGGCGATCGCCGACAGGGTCTCGAGGCTCGCCTCCTTGCCGCCCTCGAGTCGTTGCACGGTCCGGACGGCCACGCCGCTCGTCTCGGCCAGGCGTTCCTGGGTCCAGCCACGCTCTCGTCGGAGGGTGGCGATCCGCATCTCGTTCATGGTGCCGAGCCTAGGAAGGACCGGGGTGACAGCACCACGACAGCACCACGACAAGGACACGACAGCGACACGACGACCTCCCGCCACCGGCCGGCCACCGCCCGTCACACCCCGTTCGGGTCGAACCGGTACCCCATCCCCGACTCGGTCACCAGGTACCGCGGGTGCGACGGCTCCGGCTCGAGCTTCCGCCGCAGCTGGGCCATGTACAGCCGCAGGTACCCGGAGTCGTTGCCGTGCGTCGGACCCCACACCTCGGTCAGGAGCATCTCGCGGGTCATCAGCCGCCCGGGGTTCGTCACGAGGACCTCGAGCAGCCGCCACTCGGTCGGGGTGAGGCGGATCGCGGGCCCGGACGGCGGGGTGACCTGCTTCGCGACGAGGTCCACCACGAGGTCCCCGATCGTCACCGTCGGGGTCACCCCCGCGGTCGCTGCCGCAGTCGCCTGCCGCCGACCGAGCGCCCGGAGCCGCGCGAGCAACTCGTCCATCTGGAAGGGCTTCGTCACGTAGTCGTCCGCCCCGGCGTCGAGCGCGTCGACCTTGTCCGACGAGTCGGTGCGGCCGGAGAGCACGAGCACGGGCACCTGGGACCAGGCACGGATGCCCTCGAGCACGCCGATGCCGTCGAGGCGGGGCATGCCGAGGTCCAGCATCACGATGTCCGGCCGCTCGGTGATCACCGCGTCGATCGCGGCCCGGCCGTCCCGCGCGGTGACGACGTCGTACCCGCGGGCGGCCAGCGTGACGGACAGGGCCCGGACGAGCTGCGCGTCGTCGTCGGCGATGAGGACCTTCGTGCTCACTTGACATCCACTCCCAGGTGTCCGGCGATCGGCAGCCGCACGACGACGGTGAGCCCGCCGCCGGGGGTGTCGTCGACCTCGATCGTGCCGCCCATGCCCTCGGTGAAGCCGCGTGCGAGCGCGAGCCCCAGCCCGAGTCCGGTCTCGTTGTCGGTGTCGCCGAGTCGTTGGAAGGGCTGGAACACCTCGCCGCGCCGGTCCTCGGGGATGCCGGGGCCGTGGTCGGCGACGCGCAGTTCGACCCCGCCGCCGAAGGCGCTCGCCGCGATGCGGACGCGCGTGCCCTCCGGTGCGTAACGGCTGGCGTTGGCGAGCAGGTTCACCACGACGCGCTGCAGCAGCCCGTGGTCGGCGAGGACGGGCGGCAGGTCGGCGGGCAGGTCGAGGTCGACGTCGTCCGGGCCGAGTTCGAGCTCGTCGAGCGCGGGGGCGACGACCGTCTCGAGCGCGGTGGGCAGCGGAGTGACGGCGAGCACCCCGGCCTGCACCCGGCTGACGTCGAGCAGGTCGGCCAGCAGCACCGCCAGCTGCCGGAGGCTCTCGTCGGCGGTGGTGAGCAGCGCCTCCCGGTCGGCCGGCGAGAGCTGGATGTCGGCGGCGTGCAGGGTCTGGACGGCGGCGGAGGCCGCGGCGATCGGCCGGCGCACGTCGTGCCCGACGGCCGCCAGGATGGCGCTCCGGACGCGGTCCGCCGCGGCGATCCGCTCCGCGTCGACCGCGGTCCGGGTGAGGCGCCGGTGGTCGACGGCGGCGTCGAGCTGCTGCTCGACGACGCGCAGCAGCCGCCGCTGGGTCGGGTCGTCCGGTGCGCCGGCGAACTCGAGGACGGCGCCGGACGGGAGGCTCGTGGTCGCGTCCGGCCCGTCGGCGAACGTCCCGGACGTGGCCGGGACCTCGTCGCCCTGCCGGATCCGCACGCCGGTGAAGCCGAACGCCTCGCGGGTGCGGTCGAGCAACGCCTGCAGCGCGTCGTCGCCGCGGAGCACGCTGCCGGCGATCCCGACCAGGAGCCCGGACTCGGCGGCTGCCCGGCGCGCGGCCCTGCTGCGACGGGCGGACCGGTCGACCACGAAGCTGACCAGCACGGCGCTGATGACGTACATCACGAGTGCCACGAGGTGCCACGGCTGCTGGACGGTGACCATGTAGAGGGGCTGCACGAAGAAGTAGTCGAGGCTCAGCCCGGACAGCACCGCGGTGAAGACCGCCGGCCACATCCCGCCGATCAGCGCGACGACGAGCACGAGCAGCTGGTACGACAGCACGTCCACAGTGATGGCGTCGGGGTCGTTGCCGAACGACAGCAGCCAGGTCAGCAGGGGTCCGAGCAGCAGCGAGACCGCGAACGCGGCGGCGATCCTCCCGCGCGACAGGCTGCCGCCGAGCTTCGGCAGGGCGAAGCCGCCGCCGGCCCGCTCGTGGGTGACGACGTGCACGTCGATGTCGCCCGACTCGCGGACGACCGTGTTGCCGATGCCGGGACCGGTGAGCGCGGCAGCGACGCGGCTGCGGCGGCTGACGCCGATGACGATCTGGGTCGCGTCGACCGACTTCGCGAACCGCACGAGGGTGCTCGGCACGTCGTCGCCGACCACCTGGTGGTAGGTGCCACCGAGCTGTTCGAGCAGGGTGCGCTGCTTGCCGAGCGCGCCGGGGTGCCGTTCGCGCAGCCCGTCGTTCGTCGTGACGTGCACGGCGGCGAGCTCCCCGCCGGCGCTGCGGGCGGCGATGCGGGCGCCGCGGCGCAGCAGGGTCTCACCCTCGGGGCCGCCGGTGAGGGCCACGAGCACACGCTCCCGGGTCTCCCACCGGCGGTCGATGCCGTGCTCGGCACGGTAGGCCTTCAGTGCGTCGTCGACCTCGTCGGCGAGCCAGAGCAGGGCGATCTCGCGCAGGGCGGTGAGGTTGCCGAGCCGGAAGTAGTTCGACAGCGCCGCGTCGATGCGGGCGGCCGGGTAGACCAGCCCGTCCGAGAGCCGTTCGCGCAGCGATGCCGGGGACAGGTCGACGACCTCGATCTGGTCGGCGGCGCGGACCACGGCGTCCGGGACGGTCTCGCGCTGCACCGTCCCGGTGATCTCGCGGACGACGTCCCCGAGGGACTGCATGTGCTGGATGTTGACCGTCGAGATGACGCTGATGCCCGCGGCGAGGAGCACCTCGACGTCCTGCCAGCGCTTCTCGTTCGGGCTGCCGGGGGCGTTCGTGTGGGCGAGCTCGTCCACGAGGGCGACGTCGGGTGCGCGGGCCACGACCGCGTCGAGGTCCATGTCGTCGAGCGCGACGCCGCGGTGCTCGACGACCCGGCGTGGGACGAGTTCGAGGCCGTCGACCAGCGCGGCCGTGGCGGCTCGCTCGTGGGTCTCGACGACGGCGACGACGACGTCCCGGCCCTCGGCACGGAGCCGGTGGCCCTCCTCGAGCATCGTGTAGGTCTTGCCGACACCAGGAGCGGCGCCGAGCAGCACCCGGAGTTTCCCGCGCTTCACGTGCTCATCCTCTCGCTTGTCGCTGCTGGTGTGGTGTGGTGGTGCTCGCGACCCGGTGGCGGTGCGCGTCGTCTCGTCGGATGTCGAACCACGTTCCCGACGTCGAACCAGGTGCAGCGCCTGGTTCGACGTCGGATCCGTGGTTCGACCCCAGCTGGCCCGGACCGGCCGGCGTCAGCGCGTCGCGGCGAGCGCCAGGTTCAGCTCGAGGACGTTCACGACCGGCTCGCCGAGGAACCCGGCCTGCCGCGACTCGGTGTGCTGCTGCACGAGCGCGCGGACGGTGGACTCCGAGAGCCCCCGGGCCTCGGCCACCCGGGACACCTGCTGCAGCGCGTACTCCGGGCTGATGTCCGGGTCGAGGCCGGAGCCCGATGCCGTCACCGCGTCGGCGGGCACCTCGGCGGCGCTGACCCCGTCGGCCTTCGCCACGGCCGCCCGGCGCTCCTCGATGCTCTTGAGCAGGTCGGGGTTGTTCGGCCCGAGGTTCGAGCCGGACGAGGCGTTCGCGTCGTAGCCGTCCTCGCCCGCGGCGCTCGGACGCGACTGGAACCAGCGGTCGGCGCCCTTCCCGGAGAACGACTGCCCGATGAGCGACGAGCCCACGACCTTGCCGGAGGAGTCGGTGACCATCGAGCCGTTCGCCTGGTCGTGGAAGGCCGCCTGGCCGACGCCCCACACCGCGAGCGGGTAGGCGATGCCGAGCACGACGGTGGACAGCAGGGTGAGGCGCACGGCCACACCGGTGGAACGGAAGAAGGAACGTGATGAGGAAGCCATGGTCTAGAACCCCGGGATGAGACCGACCACGAGGTCGATCGCCTTGATGCCGATGAAGGGGACGATGACGCCGCCGAGCCCGTAGACGAGCAGGTTGCGTCCGAGGACGGACGACGCCGAGGCGGCGCGGTACTTGACGCCGCGCAGCGACAGCGGGATGAGCGCCACGATGACGAGCGCGTTGAACACGACGGCCGACAGGATCGCCGACGACGGGCTGTGCAGCCCCATGACGTTCAGCGCCGCCAGGCCAGGGAACGCCGCCTGGAACATCGCGGGGATGATCGCGAAGTACTTCGCGACGTCGTTGGCGATCGAGAACGTGGTGAGTGCCCCGCGGGTGATGAGCAGCTGCTTGCCGATCCGGACGACGTCGATGAGCTTCGTCGGGTCGGAGTCGAGGTCGACCATGTTGCCGGCCTCCTTCGCAGCGGTGGTGCCGGTGTTCATCGCGACGCCGACGTCGGCCTGCGCCAGCGCGGGGGCGTCGTTCGTGCCGTCACCGGTCATCGCGACGAGGTTGCCGCCCTCCTGCTCCTTGCGGATGTAGGCGAGCTTGTCCTCCGGCGTGGCCTCGGCGAGGAAGTCGTCCACCCCGGCCTCGGCCGCGATCGCAGCGGCGGTGCGGGGGTTGTCGCCGGTGATCATCACCGTGCGGATGCCCATCGACCGCAGCTCGGCGAAGCGCTCCGCCATGCCGTCCTTGACGACGTCCTTCAGGTGCACGACGCCGAGCAGGGCGACGGAGCCCGAGGCCGAGCGACGCCCGACGACGAGCGGTGTCCCGCCCTGGTCGGAGATCTCGGCGACCGCGGTGTCGATCGCCGCGACGACGGCCGCGTCGGTCGATCCCGCCCACGCGAGCACGGCGGCCGCCGCACCCTTGCGGATCTGCGACCCGTCGGCCAGGTCGAGCCCGGACATGCGGGTCTGCGCCGTGAAGGGCACCTCGACCGCGCCCGACGGGTTGCCCGGCGCGATGCCGTCCTGCTCGGCGAGCGTGACGATGGAACGACCCTCGGGCGTGCTGTCCGCGGCGCTCGACAGTGCGGCGGCCTCCATGAGCTCCGCCTCGGTGACACCGGGGACGGGCACCACGCGCGAGGCCTGGCGGTTGCCGTACGTGATCGTGCCGGTCTTGTCGAGCAGCAGCGTCGTGATGTCACCGGCGGCCTCGACCGCGCGGCCGGACATCGCCAGGACGTTGTGCTGCACGAGCCGGTCCATGCCGGCGATGCCGATCGCGGAGAGCAGCGCGCCGATGGTGGTCGGGATGAGGCAGACGAGCAGGGCGATGAGCACCGGAACGCTGACCGTCGCACCGACCAGCCCGGCGATCGGCTGCATCGTCAGGCAGACGATCACGAAGACGATCGACAGCGACGCGAGCAGGATGTTCAGGGCGATCTCGTTCGGCGTCTTCTGTCGCGCGGCGCCCTCGACGAGCCGGATCATCCGGTCGATGAACGTCTCGCCGGGGGTCGAGGTGATGCGGACCACGATCCGGTCGGACAGCACCCGGGTGCCCCCGGTGACCGCGCTCCGGTCGCCACCGGACTCGCGGATGACCGGTGCCGACTCGCCGGTGACCGCCGACTCGTCGACGCTGGCGATGCCCTCGACGACGTCACCGTCGCCCGGGATCACCTCGCCCGCGACGACCACCACGACGTCCCCCTTGGCGAGGTCCACCGAGGCGACCTCCTCGGTGTCGTTCGACAGCGCGGCGGCGTCGGACGCGTCCCACCGGAGGACCCGGCGGGCGTTGGTCGTGGAGCGGGTCTTCCGCAGGGTGTCGGCCTGCGCCTTGCCCCGGCCCTCGGCGACGGCCTCGGCCAGGTTGGCGAAGACGACGGTCAGCCAGAGCCACACCGCGATCGCGGCGGTGAACACCGACGGCTCGACGAACGCGGTCACGGTGGTGAGCGCGGCGCCGACCTCGACGATGAACATGACGGGGTTGCGCCACATCAGGCGCGGGTCGAGCTTGCGGAGGGCGCCGGGCAGGCCGGCCGCCAGCTGTCGGGGTCCGAAGGCGGACGATCGGGTGACCGGCCGGGAGGCACTGGACGCCTCCGCCTCGGCGGTCGCGGTGGTCGTGGTGTCGTGTGTCATCGATGCGGCTTTCATCGTGCGAGCGCTTCGGCGAGGGGGCCCAGGGCGAGGACCGGGAAGTAGGTGAGGGCGGTGACGATCACGGCGACCGCACCGAGCAGGCCGACGAACAGCGGCCGGTGGGTGGGGAGCGTCCCCACGGTCGCGGGCACCTTGTCCTGCGCGGCGAGCGACCCGGCGAGCGCCAGGACGAGGGCGATCGGCACGAAGCGGCCGAGCAGCATCACGACGCCGAGCGCGGAGTTCATCCACGTGGTGTTCGCGGTGAGCCCACCGAAGGCGGAGCCGTTGTTGTTCGCGCCCGAGGTGAAGGCGTAGAGCAGCTCGGAGAGCCCGTGGTTGCCGGGGTTGAAGATGCTCGTGCCGAGGACCTGCTCGCGGACGCCCGGGATCACCAGGGAGAGTCCGGTGCCGAGCAGCACCAGGGTCGGCGTGACGAGGATGTACAGCGCGGCGAAGGTCATCTCGCGGGCACGGATCTTCTTGCCGAGGTACTCCGGGGTCCGTCCGACGAGCAGACCGCCGATGAACACCGTGATCACGGCGAGCACGAGCATGCCGTACAGGCCGGAGCCGACACCGCCGGGGCTGATCTCGCCGAGCATCATGTTGAGGAGCGCCATCATGCCGCCGATCGGCGTGAAGCTGTCGAACATGCCGTTCACCGCACCGGTGGACGTGGCGGTCGAGGTCGTGCCGAAGAGGGTCGTGCCGAGGATGCCGAAGCGCACCTCCTTGCCCTCCATGGCCGCACCGGCAGCCTGCGTGGCGCTGCCGCCGCCGGCGAGCTCGGCGATCGACATCACCGAGAGCGACACGAGGAAGATCGCCCCCATCACGGCGAGGATCGCGTACCCCTGACGGTCGTCGCCCACCAGCCGCCCGAAGGTGCGGGGCAGCGAGAAGGGGATGACGAGCATGAGGAAGACCTCGACGAGGTTCGTCCACGCCTGCGGGTTCTCGAACGGGTGCGCCGAGTTCGCGTTGAAGTAGCCGCCACCGTTCGTGCCGAGCTCCTTGATGGCCTCCTGCGACGCGACGAAGCCGTCCGGGATGTGCTGGGTGCCACCGGCGAGGGTGGTGACGTCGATGCCGCTGCCCCACGACTGCACGACGCCCCCGGCGACCAGGACGATCGCGAAGACGAAGGCGCCCGGGAGCAGGAGCCGGCCGGTGCCGCGGACGACGTCGACCCAGACGTTGCCGAGCGTGCCGCTCTTCCGTCGTGCGAACCCGCGGACGAGGGCGACCGCGACCGCGAGGCCGACCGCGGCGGACAGGAAGTTCTGCACCGCGAGGCCCGCCATCTGGACGGAGTACCCGACGGTCGCCTCGGGCGAGTACGACTGCCAGTTCGTGTTCGCGACGAAGGACGCCGCGGTGTTGAACGCGAGCGCCGGCCCGACGTTCGGCAGCCCGAGGTCTCCCGGCAGCACGACCTGGATCCGCTGCAGCAGGTAGACGAGCAGCACGCCGACGGCACTGAAGAGCAGCACACCCCGCAGGTACGCGGGCCAGGACTGCTCGGCGTCCGGGTCGACCCCGATCACGCGGTAGACGCCGCGCTCGATCCGGGCGTGCTTCGTCGGCGTGTAGACGTGCGCCATCCAGTCACCGACCGGGCGGTACGCGACCACCAGGAGCAGGACGAGCGTGGCGACCTGGGCGATGCCGGCCCAGGTGTCGGCAGGGGAGCCCGCCATCAGAAGCGCTCCGGGTGGACGAGGGCCCACACGAGGTAGACGACCGATGCGATGCCGAGGACGGCGGCGGCGATGGTGACGACGATCACAGCCGCTCCACCCCCTTGGCGATGAGTGCCACCACGCCGAACACGGCGAGGACACCGGCGACGACGAAGACGTCGAACACGAGGGACTCCGATGAGGTTGCTTGCGGGTCGACGCCGGGCGGCGCGGACCGCACCACGGGTGGTGCGGTACCGATGCTGGATCCGGTGTCGCGCCTCCAGGTCGGTCCTAACGGGTTCCTGACGGCGTCCTGACGGACGCATGCACCGCCCTAACGCACCGCCCTAACGCACCGCCGCGCGCTCGAGCCGCTCCGCCGATCGGCGCACGGCAGCCCGGAGTTCCTCCGGCCCCTCGACCACGAGCGGCACCGTCAGCGCGGCGACCGCTCCGGCGAGCCCGTCCCACGACCACGAGCCGAGTGTCAGCCGTCGACGGCCGTCCTCGAGCGGCTCGAGGACGGCATCCTCGGGCAGGAAGGGTGCGACCCGCGCGGCATCGGGAGCGCTGAGCAGGACGGAACCGCGGCACGGCCACGCGTCCTCGTGGTCGGACCCCTTGAAGCGTGCCGACACGAACGCCGCAGCGTCCCCACCGGGAACGGGCCGTGGCGCGAAGGGGAGCCGCGTCCGCATCCGCGGGGCGATGCGGTCGACGCGGTAGGTGCGCCAGTCGTCGTGCTCGGGGTCCCACGCCAGCAGGTACCACCGGCCGTACCGGGCGACCACCGCGTGCGGCTCGACCCGGCGCGGGGCGTCCCGCCCGCCGTACCCGAACCGCAGGACCTCGTGCCGGTGCACGGCCTCGCTGACGGCGACCAGCACGTCCGGGTCGACCCGCGGGCCCGACGACCCGACGACGGCGTCCACCAGGTCGACACGCTGCCGGAGGCGGTCCGGCATCACCTGCCGGACCGTCGCGAGCGCGCGGACGGCGGACTCGGCGATGTCCGCGCCGGAGGCCGGGGCGACCGCGAGGGCCAGGGCGATGGCCACCGCCTGGTCGTCGTCGAACAGCAGCGGCGGGAGGTCCGATCCGGCGGCCAGGCGGTAGCCGCCGGCCGGCCCGCGGACGGAGTCGATGCGGTAGCCGAGGTCGCGGAGCCGGTCGACGTCACGGCGGAGCGTCCTGGGGCTCACGGTCAGGCGGCCGGCGAGTTCGTCGCCCGTCCACTCCCGGTGCACCTGCAGCAGCGAGAGCAGGGCGAGCATGCGCGAGGACGGTCCGGCCATGTCGTCCATCCTCGTGGGAGAAGCGGTCACGATCTGACCGGAACACGGTCGACACTCGACCCATGAGCATCGAGACCACGACCCACATCAACTTCGACGGACAGGCACGGGAGGCCCTCGACTTCTGGGCATCCGCTTTCGGCGGCACCGTCACCGCCGCCACCTACGGCCAGATGGGCGCGTCCCAGGACCCCGCCTGGGCGGACCGCATCGTGTTCGGCCAGGTGACGACCGACGCCGGCTTCCGGATCATGGCGTTCGACGTCTGGCCCGACCAGCCGTACGACCAGGGCGCCAACGCCTTCTACGTGTTCGTGCACGGCGACGACGCCGACGAGGTCACCCGCTACTGGGAGGCCCTGTCCGACGGTGCCGAGGTGCGCCAGCCGCTCGCCCCGTCGCCGTGGGCCCCGCTCGCCGGTCAGCTCCGCGACCGGTTCGGCGTGGTGTGGCAGCTCGACGTGGCCGCACCGCAGGACTGAGCCGTCAGCGCGTGGGCGGTCCGACGACCGTCCACGTGCTGACCGTCACGGCCGCCGTCACGGTCGTCGGGGCGAACACCCGGTCCGGGTCGACGTGGTGGTGGCTCGGACCCATGTGCACCACGTCGTGCACGTCCTCGGCGGACAGGTCCATCGTCCAGGTCAGGTCCTCGGAGGACCGCTGCACGAAGGTCGGCTCGAGCGAGTCCCGCAGCCGCCGCTCCTTCTCGGGGTCGACGGCGATGGTCGCCTGGGCGAGTTCGGCCAGGTGCCCGGTCCGCGGGGTCACCACCGCGAGCACGCCCGCCGGGTGCAGCACCCGCGCGTACTCGCGCTGGTTCCGCGGTGCGAAGACGTCCAGCACCACGGCCGCCGCGTCGTCGACGACCGGGAGGCGCTCGGTCACGTCGCCGACGACGGCTCCCGCCCGCGGGTGGACGCGTGCCGCCCGTCGGATCGCGACCGCGGACAGGTCCAGCGCGACCCCGAGGCGGCCGGTGACGGATCCTGCCGGGGCCGGGTCGGGCCTCCCGTCCGGTCCGTCCGTGACGGTCACGTCCGGTCCACCCGCGTCCAGCACGCGCGCGAGGTAGGTGCCGGGGCCGGAGCCGACGTCGAGCACGACGCCCGGCGCCTTCGTGGCGGCGACCACCGCGGCGAGCGCCCGCTCAACCGGCGCGTAGTGCCCGCGACCGAGGAAGCGGATGCGGGCGTCGACCATCTCCGGGGTGTCCGCGGTGAGTGCCCGGCGCTTCGCGGGCAGCAGCGTGAGGTGGCCCTGCTTCGCCTCGTCGAACCGGTGCCCCGTCGCGCAGCCGACCTGTCCGCCGTCGACACGGGCGAGGGGCTCGGCGCAGACGGGGCAGGCGAGCACGGGGAGCAGGTCGTCGCGCACCGACCCAGCGTACGGGCGTCGGTAGCCTGACCGGATGGCACTGGAGCAGCTCTTCGGCCTCGACGGACGCCGTGCACTGGTCACCGGGGGCAGCTCCGGCATCGGTCGGGCGATCGCGCTCGCCCTCGCGGACGCCGGCGCCCAGGTGCTGGTCGCGGCGCGCACGCGGGCCACGATCGACGAGACCGTCGCGACGATCGCCGACGGCGGCGGGTCGGCCGCGGGCGTCGTCGCCGACCTGTCGATGCGGGCGGGAGCGCACGCGCTCGCGGACGCCGTCGGCGAGGTGGACGTCCTCGTCAACTCCGCGGGCGTCAACCTGCGGCCGCCGATGCCCGACCTGGACGAGGCGACGTGGGACGCGACGATGGCCGTCAACCTCGACGCACCCTTCGTGCTCGGCCAGCGACTCGCGCCCGGGATGGCCGCGCGCGGGTACGGCCGCATCATCGGGATCAGCTCGCAGCAGGCGCACCGCCCCTTCGCCGCGAGCGGCGCGTACGGGGTGTCGAAGGCCGGTCTGGAGGCACTGGCCCGCTCCCAGGCGGAGGCCTGGTCCGGCAGCGGGGTCACCTCGAACGTCCTCGTCCCCGGTTTCGTGCAGACCGCGCTCAACCGGCGACTGTCCGCCGACCCCGAACGGGTCGCCGCGCTCGCCGCGCGGACGCTCGTCGGCCGGAACGGCGAGCCGTCGGACTTCGCGGCCGCGGCGGTGTTCCTGGCCGGGCCGGGCTCCGCGTACGTCACGGGCCAGTCGATCGCGGTCGACGGCGGCTTCTCGGTGCACTGACCACCGGCGCAGCGTGCGGGCGTCGACGCGGTGGGCCGACGGCGGGAGTCGAGGTCTGCTCGGTAGCGTCGGTGCATGGCCGTCATCCACCGCGCAGAACTCCGACCGTCCAAGGCCGAGGCCCTCGCCGCCTGGTTGCCCGCGCAGCCGTGGAGCGGACTCACGGCCGGCGAGCCCGTCGAGGTCGTCACCCGCTTCCGCTTCGACGACCCCGAGGGCGAGGTCGGCGTCGAGGAGATCATCGTGCGGACGCCCGAGGGCCGGCTCCTGCACACACCGCTGACCTACCGCGGCGCTCCGCTCGACGACACCCGGGCCGCCCTGGTGTGCGAGATGGACCACTCGGTGCTCGGCCGCCGCTGGGTCTACGACGCCGTGGCCGACCCGGTCTACGCGGACGTCCTGCGCCGCGCGATCGCCACCGGCGGGCACGAGGCGGAGCTCGAGCGGGCCGACGGCTCCGGACGGTTCGACAAGGAGGGCACGGCGACGGGCAGCGGCTCGGCGCCCGACTCCCCCACGGTGACGACGGTCACGGCCACCACGGACGGGACCGAGACGACGGTGGACACCGACCACGGCGACCTCGTCGTGCTGCGGGTGGTCGGGCTGCCCGTGCCGGACGGTGAGACCCTGACCGCGACGTGGGGCGGCCGCTCGGCCGTCGTCGCCGTGCTGCCCGCCTGACGGACACCCCGACCACCCCTTCCGTGACACGCCCCGTCCGCGGCGTGCCCTGTTCGGGGGACTCGGAGCTTCCCGGCGTCTGATTGCAATGTGCAACTTCGAGGCGGGACGGACTGGGCGGGGCTGCTCCCTGCCTCGGTGGTCGTCGCCGCCGTCGACCACGACCTGAGCGGCACACTCACCGACGAGGAACGCGCGGCCGTCGCCCACGCCGTCCCGGCACGCCGCGCCGAGTTCCGGACCGGCCGCGTGCTCGCCCGCCGCGCCCTGACGGCGATCGGCACCCCCGTGACCTCGCTGCCCACGAGCCGGAACGGCGCCCCCCGGTGGCCCGACGGCGTCGTCGGCACGATCACCCACTGCCACGGTGTGCGTGCCTGCGCGGTGGCCCGGCGCGACGAGCACGCCGGCATCGGCATCGACGCCACCCCGGCTCGACCCCTGCCGTCGGGGGTGCTCCGGCGCATCGCGGACGTCTCGGACGTACGGGTCGCACAGGGTCTCGCCGCGCTCCGGCGATCCGGGGTTGAGAGTCCGGACAGCGTCCTGCTCGCCGCGGCCGAGGCCGTCGCGAAGGCCCGCTCGTCGGCGCACGACGGCTGGTTCGGCATCGACGGCGCCCACGTCGAACTGCGCCAGGACGGGAGCTTCACGGCCCGGGCACGTCGCGGGAGGGCCTTCACGGCGACCGGGCGGTGGGCAGTGGACCGGGGGACGGCGCGGGCGGGCATCGTGCTCGCCGCGCGCTGAGACGCGGCGCGCGGGGGCGCGTCGGACGAACGAGGAAGGAACCACCATGGTGCAGCAGGACGAGGACACCTCCGTCGAGGCGGTGTTCGACCGGTACGCCGACCGACCGGCGCTCCGACAGCGGGACGGCGAGGCCGTCACCGACACGAGCTTCCGGGAACTCCGGGACCGTGCGCGGGCACTCGCGGCGGTGCTCGGCGAGACCGTGTCGCCGGGCGACCGGATCGCGGTGCTCGGTCCGCCGAGCGCCGACGTCGTGGCGCTCGAGCTCGCGTGCTCGGTGCTCGGCGCGGTGAGCGTGCCGCTGCAGTCCAGCGCGCCCGTCGAGCAGCTCCGCGCGATCGTCGACGAGACGACACCGGTGTGGCTGGGCGCCACCGCCGACCAGGCCGCGACCGCGCAGGCCGTCACCGAGGCCGCCGCCGAGGTGCGCACCGTGCTGCTCGACACGAACGGAACGAACGACACGGCCGACACGGAGGACACGGCAGCGCTGCCGACGATCGCCGACCTCGAGGCGCGGGGCCGCGGTCTGCCGCAGCCGACCCCGTGGCGGCCGGCCCCCGACGAGGACCCGCTCGCGCTGCTGCTCTACACGTCGGGCAGCACCGGCACCCCGAAGGGCGCGATGTACACCCGGTCGATGGTCGAGCGGCTCTGGCACGCGCTCCCCCCGGACCACCCGGACGCCGTGACCGTCGGTTACGCCTACCTGCCGCTCAGCCACCTGACCGGGCGCGCGGCACTGCTCGCGACGCTCGGCCGCGGCGGCACCGTGGCCCTCGCGACCTCGACCGACCTGTCGGCCCTGTTCGAGGACCTGCGGGTCTACGCACCGACCGAGCTCGTCCTCGTCCCGCGGATCGCCGAGATGGTCCGACAGGAGGGTGCACGCGAGGAGCAGCGGCGCCTCGCGGCGGGAGCCGCCGGTGCCGACGCTGCCGACGCCGCCGAGACCGTCCGTGCCCAGGTGCAGGACGACCTCCGGACGCGCGCGTTCGGCGGTCGCGTCGCACAGGCCGTCTGCGCCAGCGCCCCGCTCACGCACGAGCTCCGCGCGTACCTCGAACAGTGCCTCGGCATCCCGCTGCACGACCTGTACGGCTCGACCGAGGCGGGCAGCATCCTGCGCGACGGCGTGGTGCAGCAGCCGCCGGTCACCGAGCACAAGCTCGTCGACGTCCCCGAGCTCGGCTACCGCACGACCGACCGACCGCTCCCCCGCGGCGAGCTGCTCGTGAAGAGCACCGCGGTGATCCCCGGGTACTTCCGCCGCCCGGACGTCACCGCCGCGGTGTTCGACGAGGACGGGTTCTACCGGACCGGCGACGTGATGGCGCAGACCGGTCCGGACACGTACGAGTACCTCGACCGCCGGAACAACGTCATCAAGCTCTCGCAGGGCGAGTTCGTCGCGGTCTCGGCCCTCGAGGCGACCTACGGCGGGACACCGGAGGTCCGGCAGATCGCGCTGCACGGGGACAGCCGGCACGCCTTCCTCGTCGCCGTCGTCGTGCCCACCGACCCGGGGGCGACCGAGGGCGACCTGCTCGCCGCCCTGCAGCGCACCGCCCGGGCGCAGGGGCTCGCACCATACGAGGTACCCCGCGCGCTCGTCGTCGAGCCCGACCCCTTCACGGTCGACAACGGCATGCTGTCCGACGCCCGGAAGCTCCTCCGTCCCCGGGTCACCGCCCGCTTCGGGGACCGGTTCGCCGCGCTGTACGACGCGGTCGCCGAGCAGCAGAGCGGCACCCTCGTCGCGACCCTGCGCGAGCACGTCGGTGACGAACCGACCGTCGACACCGTCGTCCGTGCCGCCCGGGACCTGCTCGGCGCCGAGGTCAGCACGGAGTCCGCGTCGGCCGCCCGGTTCTCGGACCTCGGCGGTGACTCGTTGTCGGCGCTGACGTTCTCCGGGGTCCTCGAGGACGTCTTCGAGACCGAGGTGCCCGTCGGCGTGATCACCGACCCGACGAACGACCTCGCCGCCGTGGCCGCGTACGTCGACCGCTCGGCCACCGACGACCGCCCGACGGTCACCCGCGTGCACGGCGCCGACCCGACGGTGCTGCGGGCGACCGACCTGCGGGTGGACCGCCTGCTCGGCGAGGTCCCCGCCCCGGTCGCACGCGCGCCCCGCGACCCGTCCGCGCCGCCCCGTACCGTCCTGCTCACCGGCGCGAACGGCTACCTCGGCCGCTTCACCGCGATGGACTGGCTCGAGCGGCTCGCACCCGTCGGCGGCACGCTGGTCTGCGTCGTACGCGGGTCGGACGACGCCGCTGCCCGTCGTCGGCTCGACGCCGCGTTCGCTGCCGACCCGGCGTTCGCCGACCGGTTCGCCGAGCTCTCGGGGTCGCTCGAGGTCCTCGCCGGCGACGTCAGCGAGCACCTGCTCGGCCTCGAGGAAGCACGGTGGCGCGAGCTCGCCGCCCGGGTGGACCTGGTCGCGCACGCCGCCGCCCTGGTGAACCACGTCCTGCCGTACCCCGCGCTGTTCGGCCCGAACGTCGTCGGCACCGCCGAGGTCGTCCGCCTCGCGATCGCCGCCGGCAGCGTCCCCGTCACCTTCGTGTCGAGCGTCGCGGTCGCCGGCGGCGCCCGGCCGAGCGCGACCGAGGACGTCGCTCCCGACGCCCCGGCCGCACTCGACGAGCGGGCGGACATCCGGACGACGATCCCCGAGTGGACGGTCGCCGACGAGTACGCGAACGGGTACGGCGCGAGCAAGTGGGCCAGCGAGGTGCTGCTCCGCGAGGCGCACGACGAGCACGGGGTCCCGGTCGCGGTGTTCCGCTCCGACATGGTCCTGGCGCACCCGCGCTGGCGCGGTCAGGTGAACCTGCCCGACGTGTTCACCCGCCTGGTCTGGAGCGTGCTCGCGACCGGGCTCGCGCCCGCGTCCTTCGTGCAGCGGACCCCGGACGGCCGGGTGCAGCGCTCGCACTACGACGGCCTGCCCGCCGACTTCACGGCGGCGGCGATCGACGCGATCAGCGCGTCTGTGATCGACGGTCACCGGACCTTCAACGTCGTCAACCCGCACGACGACGGTGTCTCGCTCGACACCTTCGTCGACTGGCTGGTCGAGGACGGGCACGCGATCGAGCGCGTCGAGGACCACGCCGAGTGGGTCGACCGGTTCCGGTCGGCGCTCGGGGCGATGCCGGACGAGGACCGCGCCCGCTCGGTGCTCCCGCTGCTGCACGCGTTCGCGGTGCCGGAGTCCCCGCACGCCGGGTCCGCGATCCCGGCCGACGCGTTCGCGGCGGCCGTGCGGGCGGTGTGCCCGCTCGGGGCACCGGACATCCCGTCGCTCGACCACGCGCTCATCACGAAGGTGGCGGACGACCTGGCGTTCCTCGGTCTGCTCCGGCCGGCCGCGACGACCGCGCGCTGACCACGGGACGGGAGGCGCGGCGCCAGCCGGCACCGCGCCTCCCGTCCGTCACCCGGTCACGGCGAGCGCCGCTGCCGGACCGGTCCCGACGGGCACCGGCAGGGCCTGTCTGCGCACGGTGACCTGCTGGCAGGATCGAGCACGTGAAGACACTGGAGTTGCCACAGACCGACCTCACCGCGTCCGACGTCGTCGTCGGGCTCATGCGGATCAACGACATGAGCGACGAGGACATCCGCGAGCTGTACACCGCCTCGCGCGACGCGGGCGTCACGATGTTCGACCACGCTGCCGTGTACGGCGTCTGGCACGGGTGCGAGCAGCGCTTCGGCTCGGCCGTGACCCTGTCGTCGTCCGAGCGTGCCGCGATCCAGCTGCAGACCAAGGTCGGGATCCGCCCGACGCCGAACGGCGCGTACTTCGACTTCTCGTACGAGCACATCATCGAGTCCGTGCACGAGTCGCTGGAGGCACTGCAGACCGACTACGTCGACGTGCTGCTCCTGCACCGTCCCGACGCGCTCGTCGAACCGGACGAGGTCGCCCGCGCGTTCGACGAGCTGCACGCGGCCGGCAAGGTGCACCACTTCGGGGTCTCGAACCACACGCCGGGTCAGGTCGAGCTGCTGAAGAAGTCCGTGCGCCAACCGCTCGCGTTCAACCAGGTGCAACTGAGCATCACGCACGCCAACGTCATCACGCAGGGCCTGACGGCGAACATGGCCGGTCTCGACCAGTCGATCGACCGCGACAACGACATCCTCAACCACGCACGCCTGCACGACGTGACGCTGCAGGCCTGGTCACCGTTCCAGAAGGGCTTCTTCGACGGCGTCTTCCTCGGCGACCGCGAGCAGTACGCCGAGCTGAACGACGTGCTCGAGGAGCTGGCGTCGGCCCACGGGGTCACCCCGACCGGCATCGCGGTGGCGTGGATCACCCGGCACCCCGCGCACTTCCAGGTCGTCCTCGGCACGACGAACCCGCAGCGCGTCCGGGACTCGGCGGCGGGTTCCGACGTCGAGCTGTCCCGCGAGGAGTGGTACCGCGTCCTGACGGCGGCGGGGCACACCGTCCCCTGACCGGATCCCGGGCCCGCTCGGTGAGCGCACCGGGCGGGCCCGGAGCAGGCGGTCAGTCGTCGGTGTCGGGCGCGCTCGGCACGCGGACGTCGACGGGGGACACCCGCGTCGGATCGGCGGACGCGCCCCCGACCACGTCGAACGAGATGCCGAGCTCGGCGGCGGTGTCCTCGTCGAGCTCGAGCCCGTCCTCGGTGGCCTGGTCCTCTGGGATGGCGCGACCCTGCGACGGGTCCCACGCGTTCGCGAACGACATGCGCACGAGCATGCCGCTCCCGGCTGGCAGCGAGGTGTCAGATGTCGACGGTGTCCGTCAGAGGTCGTCGGCGTGCAGTCGGTCGCCCGCCTGCGGTCGGCGGAAGACCGGGCCGCCGCCGGCCTCGTCCTCGTCCTCGTGGGAGACCGGCGAGGTGCTCGGGTCGACCGCGTCCGGGCCGACGTCGGCGCCGCGGTCCTCCTCGACCTCGATCTCGGTCTGGTCGCTGCCGTCCACGGGGAGGTCGGCACCGGGCTGCTGCGGATCGAACGGTGTGCTCATCGACATGCGCCGAGCGTGCTCCCCGCCGGTGGACGGCAGGTGGACGTTGTCCGTCCGCCGCGTCAGCCACGCCCGGGACCCTTGCCGGGGTCACCGGTGAGCGTCCCGACCGTGGTGTCCAGCGTCGTGTCCGCGGCACCGGCACCCTTGCCCTTGCCGCTGTTGCTCCCTGGACCGTTGCCGTTGCCGTTGCCGCCGGGGCCGCCCTGGGGTGCCTCGACCGGGTTCGACGCGGGGCCGCCCGGCTGCGGCCCGACGCTCGCGTCGTCAGCGGGCTGGCTCGGCTCCTGCGCAGGCTCGCTCGGTTCCTGCTCCTGACTCGGCTCCTCGGCCGGTTCGCTCGGCTCCTGCGCGGGCTCGCTCGGCTGCTGCTCCTGACTCGGCTGCTGCTCCGGCTCGCTCGTCTGCTCGTCCGTCGAGGTCGACGGCTCGCTCGACCCGGTGGGGGCGGGCGTCGGGTCGTCCCGCCCGCCGAGCGCGAACAGCGCGACGCCGATGCCGGCCAGCACGAGGAGTCCGATGGCGACCGCAGCGATGATGCCGGCACGTCGACGCTTCGGTTCGTCCGGGGCCGCACCACCGCGTCCGGCCGCGTCCGTCGCGCCGCCGGCACCGCGCGCAGCGGCACCGCCGACGGCAGCACCACCGCCGGCAGCGGCACCAGCTCCTCCGGCGCCGCGCTGGGCACCGAGGACCGTCGTCGCGACGTCGTCCTGTCCACCGGTCCGGTCGAACGCCCGCGTCGGGGCCTCGGCGCCGCCCGCGGTCGGCATGGCTCGCGTGGCCTGGTCGCCGTCCACCACACCCGGCATCGCCTGGGTCGCCTGGTCAGCGTGTGCGGCGTCCGGACCGCCGGCTCCGAGTGCGGCACCCGCCAGACCGGCAGCCGCGCCGGCCGCACCACCGGCGGCACGGGTCAGGGTACCGGGACCGCCGGGCAGCAGCTGGGTCGCCGGAGCTGCACCGTCCCGCTCGAGTGCCCGGAGGCGTCGGGCCGCCTCGGCCGCGGTGGGCCGCTCGGACGGGTCCTGCGCCGTCATGACGTGCAGGAGCGTCCGCCAGGCGGTGGGCAGGTGCTGGTCGATCTCCGGGCCGCGGGTGAGCCGGGCGGTCGCGGACTCCACGGCCGTGCCGGGGAAGGGTCGTTCGCCCGTCAGGCACTGCAGCAGCAGGAGCCCGAGGGCGTAGACGTCGGCCTGGCCGGTGACCTCGCGACCGAGGACCTGCTCCGGGGAGATGTACGCGGCGGTGCCGATGACGGTCCCCGTGCCGGTCACCCGGGCGGCGTCGCGCAGCAGGGCGATGCCGAAGTCGGCGAGCTTGACGTGCTCGCCGTCGCTCTCCAGCAGGACGTTCGCGGGCTTCACGTCACGGTGCACGATGCCCTGCGCGTGCACGGCGGCGAGCCCCTCGGCGACCTGGGCTCCCGTGCGGGCGGTCGTCGTGGTGTCGAGCGGACCCTCACGCAGCCGGGTGTCGAGGTCGCTGCCCGGGACGAGCTCCATGACCAGGTAGGAGTCGCCGTCCTCGTCGTCGAGTGCCGCGTCGTAGAGCGTGACCAGCGAGGGGCTGCGGAGCGCGGCGAGGGTGTGCATCTCCGCCTCGGCCCGGGCGCGTTCCCCGTGGTCGACGGCACCGATCCGGAAGACCTTGACGGCGACCTCGCGGCCGAGTTGCTCGTCGACCGCGCGGTAGACCGAGGCCATGCCGCCGTGTCCGAGCGTGCCGGTGACGCGGTACCTGCCGCCGAAGACCCGTTCTTCCATGCGGGTGAACCTACCGTGGCGACCTGACCGGGCGCGCCGGTCCCCCGCCGCGGCGGACGGGTTCGGCACCCCGGTGCAGGGCCGTCAGGTAGAGCCGGTGGGCCGTGATCACCAGGGCCAGCCAGGCCAGGCCGAGGGCCCACGCGGCGAGCACGTCCGTCGTCCAGTGGTGCCCGAGGAAGATCCGCGAGACGCCGATCGACAGCACGAAGAGCGTCCCGACGACGATCGTCCACACGCGGGTCACCGTGCGGGACTGCCGCAGGATGAGCAGGTACACGATCGTGCCGACGACGACCGTGGCGTTGAGCGTGTGCCCGGACGGGAACGACGGCGAGTGCTCGTAGGGCGGCACCGCGTCGGACAGCGGCGGGCGGGCACGGCCGATCAGGTCCTTGCCCGCGATCGTCATGAGGAGCGAGCCGCCACTCGCCGCCACGAGCAGCACCAGCGGGGTCCATGCCCGGCGCTGCACCGTGAAGCCGACGAGGAATGCGACGGCGACGATCGGCATCCCGATCGTCCCGGCGATGTCGGTCCACCACGTCACCGCCTGGTCCGCGAACGGCGAGCGCAGGGTGAGCATCCAGTCGAGCACCGGACGGTCGAGCACGGCGACGTCGTCGGACTCCCGGACGGCGTCGTACACCTCGGACGCCGCCCAGGTCGCGGTCACCGCGATGCCGATGCCGACCAGGAGCGTCAGCACGAGCAGCGGGAGGGCCCCGTACCGTCGGCCGAGCGCGGCCCATGCCTCGGCGACCGCGTGCCCGGCACGGGATCGCCACGAGGTCAGGTCGACGTCACCGACGTGGCGGTCCGCGTCGACGGCGGAGCGCTCGTCCCGGTCGACCCGTGCGGCGGCGGCCGCGAGCGGGTCGGTCGGGTCCTCGTGGTCGGCGCGCTGCATCGTCCCACCCTGCCCGTCCGACGCTGCGAGCGCACGGCGCGGGGAGCCGGTCTCAGTCCTTCGCGGCGCCGTAGTCGCGCACGGTGGACACGCTCAGCGGGAAGACCACCGGGAAGTCCCGGAAGAGCAGCCGTCCGGCGTCGACCGCGGCCGCCCGGACCTGCTCGGCGACGAACGCCGCGTGCTCGACCGGTGTGTGCACCACGATCTCGTCGTGCACGAAGAACACCAGGTGCGGGCCGGCCGTCAGCGGGCCGGGGAACCGCGTCGCGAGCCGGGTGCGGAGCGATCCCATCCACGCCAGTGCCCACTCGGCCGCCGTGCCCTGCACCACGAAGTTCCGGGTGAACCGACCCCAGCTGCGCGCGCGTCCCTCGACCGCCCGCTGCTGCGCCGGGGTGCCGTCCACCGACCACGCGCGGTTGCGGGCGGCGAACCAGGCCTCGTCGGGCACGGGTGACGTCCGGCCGAGCAGCGTCGTCACCGGCTCGCCGCGCTCCCCGGCGCGGGCGGCGCGGTCGACGAGGCCGAGTGCCGCGGGGAACGCCCTGGCGAGCCTCGGGACGAGCCGCCCCGCGTCCCCCTGCGTGGCGCCGTACATCGCGCCGAGCATCGCGCCCTTGGCCTGCTGCCGGGTCTCCACCGCACCCGAGGCCACCACACCGTCGTACAGGTCCCGTCCGTCGCCGGCTGTCGCCATGGCCCGGTCGCCGGCCATGGCTGCGAGCACCCGCGGTTCGAGCTGCGCCGCGTCCGCCACCACGAAGGCCCACCCCTCGTCGGCCACGACCGCGCTGCGGACGGTCTTCGGCAGCTGCATCGCGCCGCCACCGTCGGCCGCCCAGCGCCCGGTGACGACCCCGCCGACGACGTACTTCGGGTGGAACCGGCCGTCCTGCACCCACTCGTCGAGCCAGGCCCAGCCGTTCGCGGTGAGCAGGCGGGAGCGCTTCTTGTACTCGAGCAGCGGCGCGATGACCGGGTGCTCGAGTTCCTGCAGCTCCCACTTGCGCGTCGACGACACCATGAGTCCGGCCGCTCGGAGCGCCCGCAGGACGTCGGCGGGCGAGTCCGGGTTGAGACCGGGGTCGCCGAGGTGCGTGCGGATCTCCACCGCGAGCTCCTCGAGTCGACGCGGCCGCACCCCTGCGGGCACCCGGGGTCCGAGTTCTTGTTCGAGCAGTCGCTCGTGCACGTCGGCGCGCCAGGGCAGTCCCGCGTGCAGGATCTCGGCCGCGACGAGCGCCCCGGCCGACTCCGCGGTCGTCAGCAGGCGGAGGGCCCCCGGGGTCGTCGACGTGGCGATCGCGTCGAGCTGCAGCCGGAACTCGGTGACCGGGTCGGCCGCGTCGTCGGCCGGCCCGACGGCGAAGAGCGCGTCGTCGAAGAGCCGGGCCTGCGTCGGACGGGTGGGGCGGGCCTCCTGGCCGGGTGCATCCCACGTGTCGACGGGAGCCGCTGCGAGGGCGGTGCCCCGGGCGGCGAGCGCGCCCCGCAGGATGCGGCGGCAGAGTCGGAGGTCGACGCAACGGCCGACGCGTCCGCCGGCCGCCAGGACGGCCGGGTACCAGCGGGCGGTGTCGTCCCAGACCCAGCGCACGTCGGGTGCGTCGTGCGCGGCGACGAAGGCCGGGAGGCCCGGCTCGTCCACGCGCGTCGGCTCGCCGGCCGACTCCCCCGCGTCGGTCAGGGGCGTCGCGGTGACGCCGCCGTCGACGCGGTGGAGGACGAGGTGCACCCGACGATCATCCCCCCTTTCGCGGAACGCAACGTCGGCGGGTGCTCGCAGCGGTACAGCGCTGCGAGATGTCGCCTTGGTCGCGTCTTGCGGCGGAGGAGGAGGAAGGGGTCAGTCGGCGTGGTGGGGGTCCTGCGCCGCGTCCGTGCGGGGGTCGGTGCCGGCGGCGTCGCCCGGGCGAACGGCTGCCGAGTCGGTGACGTCGATGCGGATGTCCCCGTCCTCGGCCCGGGAGACCTCGACGCGCGGGTCGGCGTCGTGCGCGTCCGAGCCGGACATGCGTCGGAAGGTGTCCTGGCGTCGTTCCTCGAAGGACATGTCGACGCCGTCGCCGAGGTGGTCGTGGTCCGTGTCGCTCATGCGACCGACCGTACCCGCGACCGACGCGACGGCTCTCGGCAGTGCACATGAGCAGCCATCACCGATTTGGTGCGTGAAGTGGACAGACTCCAAGGTGGAGTGATGGAGACGGAACGCGCACGAGCACCACGGTGGCGTCCGGTCCCCGCCGACGACGTCCCGATCCACGCGGTGGTCCGGTACCGCGACCGGGGACGACTGGTCGCCGGGACGACGGTCGACGTCCTCGACACCCCCGGTCGTCCCGCGCTCATCGTGCGGACCGAGGACGGCCAGCACCACGTGGCGCCGCGCGCGATCCCGCTCGAGATGCAGGTCGGCTGACCGACCGGGCACCACGCTCAGCAGAGCGGGACGTTGACCGCCAGGCCGCCCATCGCGGTCTCCTTGTACTTCGTCGACATGTCCGCGCCCGTCTGGCGCATCGTCTCGACGACCTGGTCGAGGGACACGTGGTGCACACCGTCGCCCCGGAGCGCCATCCGCGCCGCGTTGATCGCCTTGTTCGCCGCGATGGCGTTGCGCTCGATGCACGGGATCTGCACGAGACCGCCGATCGGGTCGCACGTCAGCCCGAGGTTGTGCTCCATCGCGATCTCGGCGGCGTTCTCGACCTGCTCGGGGATGCCACCGAGGACCTCGGCGAGCCCGGCGGCCGCCATCGACGCCGCGGAGCCGACCTCGCCCTGGCAGCCGACCTCGGCGCCGGAGATCGACGCCCGCTCCTTGTAGATCGAGCCGATCGCCCCGGCGGTGAGCAGGAAGCGGACCACGGCGTCGTCGCGGTCCTCCGGGGCGACCTCGGAGACGTAGGTCAGGGCGTAGTACAGCACCGCGGGGATGATCCCGGCGGCGCCGTTCGTCGGCGCCGTGACGACCCGACCGCCCGTGGCGTTCTCCTCATTGACCGCCATCGCGGTGAGGTTCACCCACTCCATCGCGAAGAGCGGGTCGTGGTGCGGGTCGTCGCGGGTGAGTTGCTCGTGCCAGTTCGCCGCGCGGCGCCGCACGGTCAGGCCCCCGGGCAACGTGCCGGTGCGACGGATGCTGCGGTCGACGCTCTCGCGCATGACGCCGTGCACGTGCAGGAGTCCGGCACGGACCTCGGCCTCGCTCCGGGTGACGGTCTCGTTCGCCATCGCGATGCCGCTCACGGGCAGGCCGGTCGCCGCGCAGGCGGCCAGCAGCTCGGCACCGCTCGAGAACGGGTGCGGGACGGCGTCGTCGACGGGGATCGCGGCCTCGGCCACGGCGCCCTCGGTGTCGGTCGTGATGAACCCGCCGCCGATCGAGTAGTAGGTCTCCTCGACGAGCACGGCGCCGTCGGCGGCGGTCGCGGTGAGCCGCATGGCGTTCGGGTGGCGGGGCAGCATGGTGAGCGGGTGCAGCACGATGTCGGCCTGGCGGTACGGCACGGTCGCGCCGGACGCGAGCCGCAGCACGCCGCTGTGCTCGAGCTCGTCGAGCGAGGCCGCCATCGCATCGGGGTCGACGGTCTCGGGGTCGGAACCCATCAGGCCGGCGAGCACCGCGCCGAGCGTGCCGTGCCCCTGCCCCGTGGACGCGAGGGAGCCGTACAGGTGGACGTCGAGCCCGGCGACGGGCAGGTCCGCGAGCTCGGCGGCGAAGGCCGCTCCGGCACGCATCGGCCCGACGGTGTGGGAACTCGACGGACCGATCCCGACGCTGAACAGATCGAAGACGGAGACCGGCACCACGCCACACTAACCCGTCCGGACGGCGCGGCCCTGCGGAGCGGAGGGTGAACCGCTCCATCGGCACGGGCGTGCGAGACTCGTGCCATGCCCATCCTCAACAAGGACATGCAGGTCTGCATCTCCCTCGCGGCCCGCCCGAGCAACATCGGCACCCGGTTCCACAACTTCCTGTACGACGAGCTCGGGCTGAACTTCGCCTACAAGGCGTTCACGACGACCGACCTGCCCGGCGCGGTCACCGGCATCCGGGCACTCAGCATCCGGGGCTGCTCGGTCTCGATGCCCTTCAAGGAGGCGATCATCCCCCTCGTCGACGTGGTCGAGGAGTCCGCTGCCGCCATCCAGTCGATCAACACGGTGGTGAACGACGAAGGCGTGCTCACCGCGTCGAACACCGACTACGAGGCCGTCGCCTCCCTGCTCCGCACGCACGAGGTCGACCCGACCGCCCGCGTGGTCCTCCGCGGCTCCGGCGGCATGGCGAAGGCGGTCACGGCGGCCTTCCGCGGCGCGGGCTTCGAGCAGCTCACCGTCGTCGCGCGCAACACCGGGAGCGGGCCCGCTCTCGCCGAGCAGTACGGCTTCGACTGGGTCGCGACCGAGCAGGAAGCACCCGACGCCGACGTCGTGGTGAACGTCACCCCGCTCGGCATGCGCGGTCCGGACGAGGACGCACTCGCCTTCCCGCAGGACCGCATCGAGGCCGCGTCGACCGTCTTCGACGTGGTCGCGTTCCCCTCCGAGACCCCGCTCGTCCGAGCCGGTCGCGCCGCCGGGAAGCGTGTGGTCACGGGTGCCGAGGTCATCGCGCTGCAGGCAGCACGCCAGTTCGAGCGGTACACGGGCGTCGCCCTGACGGACGACCAGGTCCGTCGGGCGAGCGAGTTCAGTCGCGCGGAGTGACCGGATGACGGACTGGAGGATCGTGGCGGCGCCGCCACGTCCTCCCTCGCAGGCTCGGTCGGCGCGGCCCGCGTGACGCTGGCGCGTCACCGCTGAGCGGGCCGCGCCAGTCCGTCTACTGGGTACCAGCGCGACCCTCCGCGACCCAGCGGAGCCGTCGGATGCTCTCGTTGTTGCGGACCCAGATGCCGGGCTGTGCGATGAACCCCGGGACGAGCGACCCAGGACCCCGCACGGGGTTCTCGCGCAGGGTGACACGACTCCCGCGCGGGTGCGGTTCCACCTCGACCTCGACGCGGGCCTCGCCGACCGGCCAGCCCTTCGCCTGGATCACCAGGCGGCGGGGCTCGTCGACCTCGAGCACGGTCGTCACGTCGTTGATCAGGAACGGCCAGATGCCGAACGAGTGGTGCAGTTCTGATCCGACCGCCGGCCACGTCGGGTCCTGGCCGCGCATGCGCGAGGCACCGACGACCCAGGTCGGGTAGAGCCAGCCGTCGAGGAGCACGTCGAAGACGGCCTCCGGGCTGCAGTGCACGATGCGGACGTTCTTCGCCATGGTTCAGTCCTCCGGTGCGAGGTCGACGTGCTCGGACAGCCCGAAGGTGTGGCGCAGCGCACTGCGGGCCGCGTGCCAGCCCGCCATGCCGTGCACACCCGGGCCGGGCGCGGACGCCTCCGAGCACAGGTACATGCCGCCGCCCATCCGCCACGGGTCCGACGACAGGACGGGCCGCTTCACGAGCTGCCAGAAGCTCGCGGCCCCGGCGGCGATGTCGCCACCGACGTAGTTCGGGTTGTACTCCCCCATCTGCACGGCCGTGCGGCTGCTCGACTGCAGGATCGTGTCGCGGAACCCGGGAGCGAAGCGCTCGATCTGCCGGACGATCGCGTCGGTCGGGTCGACGTCGGAGCCGGCGGGCACGTGCGCGTACGCCCAGAAGACGTGCTTGCCGCGGGGCGCGCGACCCGGGTCGACCACGGTGGGCTCCGAGCCGAGCACGTACGGTCGTTCCGCGTGCCGCCCCTGTGCGACGGCCCGCTCGGCCTCGGCGATCTCCGCGCGGGTGCCGCCGATGTGCACCGTGCCGGCTTTCCGGAGCTCGGTGTTCGTCCACGGCACCGGGTCGGACAGTGCGAAGTCGACCTTCGCCGCCGCGTTGCCGAACCGGAAGCGGCGGAGCGCCCCGCGCTTCGGGGTGGGGATCTGCTTCCCGGCGATGTGCAGCATGCCCGGGACGCTCGTGTCGAAGAGGACCGCCTTCGCCGGGGTGAGGTCGGCGAGGGAGCGGACCTCGCGGCCGGTCTCGATCGTGCCGCCGTGCGCGACGAGGTCTGCGGCGAGCGCGTCCACGATCGCCTGGCTGCCCCCGATCGGCACCGGCCACCCGCGGGCGTGGGCGTACGACCCGAGCGACAGCGCCGCGGCGGCGGTCGACAGGGACGGCATGTGCTGGATCGAGTGCGCGGCGACGCCGGACACCATCGCCGGCGCGACCTCGTCGCGGAACCGGGCGTTCCAGGCGGCGCTGCCCTGCTCAAGGGCGCGGAGGCCGAACCGCAGCACGGTCAGCGGGTGGCGCGGGACGTGCAGCAGCGCGTCGGTGGCGAAGTCGGCGACCTGGTCGGCGTTGCCCGACAGGGGCGCCATCAGGTTCCGGAACGCCCGACCGTCGACCCCGAGGCCGTCGGCGGTGCGCTCGAGGTCGCGGTACGCGATGCCGGCGCGACCGCGGTCGAGGGGGTGTCCGTACTGCACTTCGGGCAGCCGGAGCTCGATGCGGTCCTCCATCCGGAACAGCCGGAAGAACTCGGACTGCAGCGCCATCGGGTGCACGGCGGAGCAGACGTCGTGGTGGAAGCCGGGCAGCGTCAGCTGGGCCGTGCGGGCGCCGCCGCCGATCGTGTCGTTCCGCTCGACGACCTCGACCGACAGCCCGGCACGCGCGAGCGTCACCGCCGCCGCGAGTCCGTTCGGCCCGGCACCGACGACCACCGCATCAACCATGTGCCCGAGCCTAGGAGTTGCCCACAGCGCGTTCGCTCAGATGACCGTCCGACCTGCGTTCAGCGCCTCATCGCGACGAGCGAGCACGGGATCGATGCGACTCGAATCGACGATGAGTCGCTCCGCATCTGGACTCACGATTCCCGCGATCCGGGTGATGTCGTCACGGATGCGTCCCAGCGGGGCAGTGTGGATCGGCTCGTGGTGCGCGAGACGGTTGCGGAACCGGCGCACGTCGTCGAGCAGGCGGTGCAGTCCTTTGCGACGGAGCGTGCCGAGGTGCGGGAACGCCGTCCTCAGTCGCGGCTGCCAGAGCACGGTCTCGTAGCTGAGGGTCGGGTGCCGGGGCACCCCGGCGTCGGTCAGCCCGACCCAGAACCCGAAGCTCGTCGCGGCGACGACCTGGTCGGCGGTCGGTCGCGCGACGCCTCGCCGCGCCAAGGTGTCGGTGGCACCGTCGACGGCGCGACGCTCTCGCGGCATGAGGTGCACCGCCTCGTCGTTCCACCAATCGTCGTTCCGTCCAGCGCGCAGGGCGTCGTGCATCGTGTTGCGGACGGCGATCTCGAGCACGGCGATCGGGCCCCAGAACGCAGCGGTCATCTCGATGTTCCAGGCGTAGAGGCGGAGCGCGCCGGCACGATCGCCGTTGCAAGCGGCGAGGTAGGGGCCCAGGCGAGCAGCGCTGCAGAGGCGCGGTAAGTCCGTGAGCGTGGCGATGTCGAGCCCAACGACGGCTGATCGACCGGTCACACGAACTCCCCCGAAGACGACGATCGCCCCAGGAGTCCGGCGATGCCGAATGGTCCTGGGGCGTTACGGCTCCAGGATAGACGCGTTTCGGTGGTACATCAAGTACCAGTCCACGTGCGTGGAGATCAGGGGCGGGCGATGTCCGCGTCGGCGGGGTCGGTCCCGTCCTCGGGGCCGTCGCCCTCGTCGGGCTCGTCCGCGTCGGCCGGTGTCGCGATCGGCGCCTCGGCGCCCGCGGGGTGCTCGGCGAGCAGCGCGGCGAAGTCCTCGTCGAGCATCTGCTGCAGGCGTTCGTCGCGCCCGATCTCGTAGTCCTCGGTCGGACGCTGCGCCCACCCGAGTCGCCCGACGACCGTCGTGCCGATGTCGTCCCACGCGCGCGCCCGGGCCTGCAGCACGATGCCGTCGACGAAGCCCTGGTCGTCGCGCCGCCGGTCGAGCATCGTGGCGAGCTGCTCGTAGGTGGCCTCACGCGTCCGGAGCTTCAGGTCGTCACCGCGCTTGTAGTCGTGCTGGTGCTGCGAGCGCCCTCGCTTGTTGCTCGACGTGGACCGGATCTCCCGCATGCGAGCGGCGTCGCCGCGCTGCTCCTCGGCCATGCGGTGCAGTTCGTCGCGGGCGGCCTCGGCGATCACGGCGTGGTCGAAGTACCCCTGGTCGCGCAGGGCGTTCGTGATGATCCGGTTCGCCACCGCGACGGTGACCGCGGCCTTGGCGATGAGGAAGCCCTCGTCCACCGCTCGCTTCAGCTCCACCTGGCTGACGGGTCGGTCGCGAACGTCGTTCCTGGTGCGTCGTCCGAACAGGGCCATGCTCCGACGATACCGGCGGCCGGCCGTCCGTCCGCAGGCGGACCCGCGATCCCACCGCCGAGGGACGTGCCGGAGCGAGCCGACCCGTAGCGTCGTCTGCATGACCACGATGCAGCACTCCCCTCGGACCGGCCTCGGCACCGCGAGCCTCGTGCTCGGGATCTGCTCGCTGCTCGCCGGGTGGACCTTCTTCGCCCCCGTCGTCGGCCTCTGCCTCGGCATCGCCTCCCGCAGTCGTGAGCCGATGGCGCGCGGCCGGGCGGGGTGGGGCATCCTGCTCAACCTCGTCGCGCTGGCGGTCTGGATCGTGGTCGGAGTGCTGCTCGTGCTCGGCGGGGCCGTCGCGGTGTGGACCCGTGTCCAGCAGGGCCGCTGACGACCGTCAGGGCACCAGCCCGTACACCGCCACGTCGACCCGTCGGGGACCGAGCGGCAGGGCGCTGCGCAGCGTCCCCTCGTGCACGAACCCGAGCCGCTCGGCAAGCGCCCGACTCCGGACGTTGTCGACGCCGGTCCGGATCTCCACCCGGGCGCTCCCCCGTTCCTGCGAGACGTCGAGCAGCGCGGACGCGGCCCGTCGGACGATGCCGCGCCCCTCGTACCGCTCGTCGATCCAGTAGCCGAGCGACGCCTGGCCCAGGTAGGGGTCGAGGGCGAGCGATGCCGCTCCGACGATGCACCCATCCGCCCGGATGACGCACGGGACCGCCCGGTCCATGGCGTACTGCCCGAGGAGCTGCTCCGTGTGCAGCACGAGCGAGTCCCGCGAGACCGACGCCCACGCCCACGGCTCCGCGGCCCGGAGCCGCGCGAGGTTGGCCTGGACCAGGTCGTGGACGGCGTCGACCGTGCTCAGGTCGCGCAGCGTCAGCGTGCACCCGTCACCGAGGTCCCGTCCCGAAGCCGCCACGCGTCCGAGACTATGCACGGCGGCCCGGGACGTCCGGAGCCGGCACGATGCGGCCCGCAGCGAGCGGGCGCGGACTCGACGGCACCCGACGCGACCAGGCGCCACCCGACGCGACCCGACGGACGACGGGAGGCGCGGCACCCACCGGCACCGCGCCTCCCGTCCGTCCGGCGGCCCCGTCAGGGTGCCGTGATGAAGCCCTCGTCCACCATCCAGTCGAACGCGACGTCCGCCGGCTCGCGCCCCTCGACGTCCACCTGCCGGTTCAGCTCCTGCAGCGCCTCATCGGTGAGCTCCGGCGAGATCTGGTCGTACACGTCGCGGAGCTGCGGGTACTCCTCGAGCGTCTCGGAGTCGATCACGGGCGCGACGTTGTACGCCGGGAAGAACCCACGGTCGTCCTCGAGGACCGTCAACCCGAGCGACTTGATGCGGCCGTCGGTCGTGAAGACCTCGCCGAAGTTGCACTTGCCCCGGTCGGTGGCCGTGTAGACGGTGCCCGTGTCGAGGATGCTGACGTTCGAGGTCGGCACGCCGTTCTCGCCCGCCCCGCCGAGCTCCAGGCCGTACTTCTCGAGCATCGGCTTGAAGCCATCCGCTCGCGAGTTGAACTCCGACTCGACGCAGAACGTGCGCTGGTCGACCGGCAGCTTCGTGATGTCCGACAGCGTCTGCACGTCACCGAGCTCGGACACCGCCTCGTCGCGCACCGCGAACGCGTACGTGTTGTTCATCGGCGCGGGCTCGAGCCAGGTCAGCCCGTTGCCGGCGTCCTCGTCCCGGACCGCCTGCCACTGCTCGGTCTTGTCCGGGATCCCTTGCTCGTGCGCCATGAAGGTCAGCCAGGCGGTGCCCGTGTACTCGTACGTGAAGTCCGCGCTGTGCGAGGTCATCAGCTCGCGGACCGCGACCGACCCCGGCACGTTCGTCTCGTCGGTGACGTCGAACCCGGCAGCCTTGGCGGCGAGGACGGCGATCTTGCCGAGGACGAGCTGCTCCGTGAAGTTCTTCGACGTCACGGTGAGCGCCGCACCGTCCGGCAGGTCCTCGATCCGCTGGATCGACCCCGGCGCGGCGCCCGGCACGAAGGACGCGGCCGGCTGCAGGCCGCAGCCGGTCAGTACGAGGGCACTCGCCCCCGCCACGGCTGCTGCGGTCACCCAACGGCGACCGGCGGACGGACGGGAGGCGCGGCGCGCGTCCGGCGCTTCGGCGGTGGTCATCGGAGTCCCTTCGGTCGTGCGACCGTCTCGACCACGCGGCCGATCCAGTCGATGGTCAGGGCGAGGAGCGCCACCAGGAGCGCCCCGGAGACGAGCACCTTCGGCAGGAACAGGTTCACGCCCGTGGTGATGAGGAGCCCGAGGCCGCCCGCACCGACGAAGGTCGCCAGGCTCGCGGTACCGACGAGCAGCACCAGGGCCGTCCGGATGCCGGAGAGCATGACCGGGACCGCCAGCGGCAGTTCGACCTTGAGCAGCACGCTGAGGGCGCTCATGCCCATGCCCCGACCGGCCTCGACGAGCCGGTCGTCGACGCTCTGCACCCCGAGCATGGTGTTCCGGAGCACCGGCAGGATCGCGTAGAGCACGAGGGCGACGACCGCCGACCAGCTGTTCAGGCCGAGCCACGCCGCGAGCAGCACGATGAGCCCGACGGCGGGGGCCGCCTGCCCGAAGTTCGCGACGGCGATGACCGTGGTGCTCGCCCGACGGAAGGGCCCGCGGGTGAGCAGGACCCCGAGCGGGATGCCGATCACGAGCACGAGCACGGTGGCCTGGAGCGTCAGCACGAGGTGCTGGCCGGTGAGCTCGAGGATCCCCGTCGGGTTCAGGGTCGAGCGCTCGGTCGCGCTGAGGTCCGCGGTGTTCAGCCAGACGACCCAGGCGGCGAGGACCACCAGGATCGCGATCGGCTGGACGAGCAGCCCCTTCCACGGGGTGCGCTGCGCGGTGCCCGGGCCGGCCGCGGCGGGGGCGTCCGTCGCAACGGCGGTCACAGGTCCTCCCCGGAGGTGGCGAGGGTCGGCGAGGTGGGCGACGACGGCAGGGTCTCGATCGGGTTGGTGTTCGTGCCGACCGGCGTGTAGGCCTGCTCGTCGGCGGCGGCCGCGCGGGAGCGGGTGATCGCTTCCATGACGGTCTCGACGGTGATCACGCCGCGGAACGCGTCGCGGCGCCCGGTGACGAGCGCGGCACCGGCGCTCGAGACGAGCATGGTGTCGAGCGCGTCGTTGAGCGTCGCGGCCTCGCCGACGACGGGCAGGGCGGGGTCGATGCCCTCGGGGATGCGGTCCAGGCGCTCGAGCTGCCGGCGCGACGGCCACCCGATCGGCCGCTGGCGGCGGTCGACGACCACGGCGTGCCCGTGCCGACCGGCCTCGTCCATGCGCTGCAGCACGGCCTTCGCGTCCTCGCCGGGCGAGCACGTCACGGCGGACACCACGTCGACGTCGCGCACGCGGTTCAGCGTCAGCTGCTTCAGCCCGGCACCGGAGCCGATGAAGTTCTCGACGAACTCGTTGGCCGGCTCGGCCAGGATCCGCTCCGGGGTGTCGTACTGCACGATGTGCGCGCCCTCGGTGAAGATGACGATCCAGTCGCCGAGCTTCACGGCCTCGTCGAAGTCGTGCGTGACGATGACGATCGTCTTGTGCAGTTCCTCCTGGATGCGCAGGAGCTCGTCCTGCAGGCGCTGCCGGGTGATCGGGTCGACGGCGCCGAACGGCTCGTCCATGAGCAGGACGGGCGGGTCGGCGGCGAGGGCGCGTGCCACGCCGACGCGCTGCTGCTGGCCGCCGGAGAGCTCGCGCGGGAAGCGGTCGCGGTAGGTGTCGGGGTCGAGCGAGACCAGGTCGAGGAGCTCGTCGACGCGGGCGGCGATCTTCTCCTTCGACCAGCCGAGCATCTTCGGCACGATCGCGATGTTCGCCGCGACCGTCATGTGCGGGAAGAGCCCGCCAGCCTGGATGACGTAGCCCATGCGGCGGCGGAGCTCGTCGCCGTCGATGCTGGTGACGTCCTCGTCACCGACGACGATGCGCCCCTCGGTGGGCTCGATGAGTCGGTTGATCATCTTGAGCGTGGTGGTCTTGCCGCAGCCGGACGGACCGACGAGCATGACGACCTTGCCGGCCGGGATCTCGAGCGTGATGCCGTCGACGGCGGGCTTCTGCTGCCCCGGGTACCGCTTGGTGACCTCGTCGAGCAGGATGCTGCGCCCGGTGACGTCGCCCTCGGGCGCGGTGCCGGAAGCGTGGTCGGTGGTGGCGTGGTCAGTGCTGGACACGGATACCTCTCGGGGTGGTCAGGCGGCCGAGGCCGATGAGGAGCAGGTCGAGGACGAAGGCGAGCAGGACGACCCCGACCACCCCGACCACGACGGAGTTCAGGGCGTTGGCGCCGCCGAGCCGGGAGAGCCCGGAGAAGATGAAGCCGCCGAGACCGGGGCCGAGCGCGTAGGCGGCGATCGCGGCGATGCCCATCACCATCTGCGCGGAGACGCGGACGCCGCTGAGGATGATCGGCCACGCCATCGGCAGCTCGACCTGCAGCAGGGTGCGCATCCGGCTCATGCCGATCCCCCGCGCCGACTCGACGACGGTCGGCGGGATCTCGGCGAGGCCGACGACGGCGTTCCGCAGGATCGGCAGCGTGGCGAAGAACACGACCGTCACGACGGACGGCACGACGCCGAACCCGAGCGGCACGATGAGCAGGCCGATCACGGCGAACGACGGCAGGGTCAGGCCGACGGCGGACACCCCGTTCGCGATCGAGGTCAGCTGCGGACTGCGGTAGACGAGTGCTGCGAGCACCACGGCGATGAGCGTGGCGAGCACGGTGCACTGGACGACCAGTGAGAGGTGCTGCCACGACGAGAACCAGATCTGGTCCCATCGCTCCACGACGTACTGGAACACGGTTGGGCGCCCCTCCCTGGTCGGCCGAACGCCCCACCGGACGGGGCACGAACTCGACCGACGGTACGCAGGGGTCGGGGCACTTGACCAACGGCAAACGTCTGATCGCTGCAGATCCTGCGATTCTCCGCAGGAGGAAATCCCCGTTCAGCGGCCGGTACCGACCTTCCACCTGGGAGAACGGTAACGATGTCGAGCGGCCGTCGGCTACCTCGGGATCCGGCTGTGGAACGAGGACGACCCGTCGTACGGGGTACGACGGGTCGTCCGGCGGGTCAGGGCGTCGCGCGGCCGCCCTTCACCCCGACACGGGAACGCGCCGTGCGGCGACGCGTTCGGCCTCGTGCACGGCGACCCGTTCCGCGGTGAGCAGCAGCGACGCCACCTCGGCCGAGGTGCGCCCGGGACGGTCGTTCCAGGTGGTCAGGTCGCGGACCCGGGCCATCCGCACGTCCGGCGCCGGGCACCAGAGGACGGGCCGGCCCTCGTCCGTGGCCAGCGCGTGCCAGACGAGGTCGAGCGCGCGCTGGACCTGCTGCGAGTGCACGACCTGCGGGCCACCAGCCGCCGAGACGACCGCGCCGACCAGGCAGGCGGCGACGAGCGGTCGGCCCTGCGCGGCGAGCGCCGCCGCACTCGACGCCTTGCGCAGGTGCCCGTGCTCGTCGAGGTAGGCGAACCACGAGTGCTGGATCCACCCGCGCTCGACCACTCCGCGCGCGCCGGTGAGCAACCGCTGCAGGTCGTCGAGTTCGTGCAGGTGTGCGACCAGACGTCGGTCACGAGCGACCGCGCGGCGGACGGCCAGTCGGTCGAGCACACCGCGCAACCCGGTGCGGCGGGTGGTGTCGGACGGGACGGTTCCCGTCGGGGTGGACGGGGCGGGAGAGGCGTCGGTGTCGACGTCGTGCGGGACGCGGAACTCGAGGGTCATCAGGCCCCTCCGATCTCCAGTGCACGGACAGGTGAGGGAACGGTAACCCCTGCGGGCTCAGCCGTCCAGCACCGCGTCGATCGCACGGGCCGCGACCGTCCGGAAGGCGTCGTCGTCCGTCACGGCGAGCGCCGACGCGATCGAGACCGCCCATCCGCGGGCACGGGTCCAGGTCGCCTGGTCCGCGTCGACGAGCGCGCCGAACGTGCGCCCGCCGGCGTCGTCGAACGTCAGCCAGCGGGTAGCGAGGTCGACCGCCGGGTCCCCCGCGGTCAGGTCGCCGAAGTCGACCACCGCCGACAACCGTCGGTCGCCGAGGGGCGCGGGCTCCACGAGCAGGTTGAACGGGTGCAGGTCGCCGTGCACCCAGACGGGAGGCCCGGTGTACGTCGAGGCCCCGGCCGCGGTCCGCCAGAGCGCGGCCAGCTCCACGGCCCGGGGCACGTCGTCCGTCGCCAGTCGCGTCAGGACGGCGTCGCTCCGCGTCGCGAGCGGGACGGCGCGGACCGGGTTCACCGGAGCGTCCGGCGGGGCGGGCACGTGCAGGCGGGTGACCACGGCGGCGAGGTCGCGTGCCACCCGGACGCCCTGGGCGTGCTCCCCCGCGGGGCGACCGGGGAACCAGGGCACGACGCTCCACGCCCACGGGTACCCGAGCGCCGGACGGCCGGTGCGGACGGGCTCGGGGACCGGGACGACGTCGCCCACCAGCGCGGCGATCGTCGGCAGCCAGCGCTGCTCGTGCTCGACCAGGGTGGCGGCGGCCGCACGGCGGGGCAGCCGCACGGCCAGGGAGTCCCCGGCGCGCACCACGACGTTGTCCCAACCGCTCGCGACGATCCGCAGCGGCAGGTCGGCGAGGTCCGGGTGCTGGTCGTGGAGCAGCGCGGCGACGAGGTCGACATCGACGTGGAACTCGGCGGCCGGGGTGCCCATCACGCCAGGGTAGGGCGGTGGCGCGATCCCCGCGAACGTGGGGCTGCTGCGGAAACGTACTCCTTGGTATCCTCCAAGAGGAGCGACGTGGGTGTCCCTGGGGGGACCCGCGTCGCTCAGGCTTCTCCGGGGGTGCCGGTTCGTCCGGGTGCGCTGGTGGCTCCGGGAGTGCTGGCCTCCCCGGGGCGCTCCGGCTCGATGATCGCCACGAGTCGTGGGACGTCCGCCCGGGTCCGCTCGCTGGCGATCGCCGACAGCAGCACCGTCCACAGCTCACGGAGCCGCTCGAACAGGTCGGCGCGGTCGTGCAGCATGTCCGAGAACATCTGGACGCCCGCCACCGCCGGGCTCACCACGTGGCCGATCATCCTCGGGTCCCACGACGGGTCGACCTCGCCCGCGTCGATCGCCCGCCGGACGATGTCGGCGGTGTGCTCGACCCAGTGGTCGTACGGCCGGTCCCGCGGTATCACCCGGGCGTTCGGGTCGGTGGCGAGCCGGAGTCCGGCGCGCACCACGACCTCCCGTGTCATCTGCGACGCCACCCCCTGCGACATCCACATCAGTGACTCGAGCGGCGAGGCCGACCGCGCAGCCGCGACCTCTGCGTAGCGCCGCGAGATCTCGTCCTGTCGGGCGATCACCGCGCCCGCGATGTCGACCTTCGACCGGAAGTGGAAGTACAGCGCGCCCTTCGTCATGCCGGCCCGCTCCGCGATGCCGTCCATCGACGCCCCCACGAAGCCGCGCTCGTCGAACTCGGCCGCCGCAGCCTCGATGAGGGCCGCGCGGGTCGCCACCGCCCGCTCCTGCCTGATCCGGCCGTCCTGCGCCATGCCGTCGATGGTAGCCAGGAGGCACTGCTCGAAGGGGGCCCTCAGGGGACCCCCCGGAGTGCTGCCGTACGGTGACCGCCATGGAAGGAAGGCTGGAGCCCGGGCGCTGGGCACGCGTGGGACGGTGGCTGCTGCTGCCGATCGCCGTGCTCGACTGGGTCGCCCTCGCGCCGCAGCCCGTCGTCGTCATCGCCTTCCTGATCGCCGTGCTCGGCATGGTCGGCATGGTCGGCGCGCTCGTCGTCCGGATGCTCCACCGGTCCCGCGGCGCGATGGCCGGACTCGGGGTGGTGCTGCTCCTCGGCGGGCTCGTCGTGCTCGGGCTCGACCCGTTCCCTGGCACCGTGCCGTTCCTCGACCCGTGGTGGCCGGACGCGATCACGCAGCCCCAGGTCGTCGGCAGCGCCTACTGGAAGACCGCGGGCCTCGGCATCGAGCTCGCCGGCGTCGCGCTCCTGGCCACGCTGCTCGTCGCCACCGCGACCGGACGCCCGGCCCCGCGGGACCGCTGACCACCCGCTCCCGGCGACTCCGCGCGGTCAGGTGCGCGTGAGCACCACGACGGCGACGTCCGCGGCGCCGCCGCCGGCCGGTACGAGCGACCGGACGTGCGCGACGAGGTCATCGGGGTGGGCCGCTGCCGCCGCCGCGAGGGCCTGCACGTCACCGATCCCGTCGAGCGCCAGCGTGCCGTCGGTGACGAGCACCAGCCGGTCCCCCGGCGCGAGGTCGAGCGCGCCGACGGTCCGGGGGACGGCCACGGGCTGCAGGCCGATCGGCAGGTCCGACGACCCCAGGGCGGTCGTGGTCCCGTCGGCACGGACGAGCAGCGCCGGCCCGTGTCCGGCGTCGGCCCACTCCGCGTGACCCGTCGTCGGGTCGAGGCGCACGTGCAGGACCGACCCGACGGCACCGCCGGCCGACAGGTCGGGGGCGAGTTGCGCCTCCAGGCCGGCGAGGGCGTCACGGAGCGGCAGGTCGCTGCGCGCGACGACCGCGGCCCGCACCGAGGCGGCGAGGAGCGCCGAGGCCCGACCTGCCGCGGCGACCGTCCCGACGGTGGCCTGGACCGTCCCGTCGGCGGCGACGCGCCAGTCGACCAGGTCGCCGCCGTGCTCGTCCGGCTCGAGGAACCCGTCCACCGCGGCTCCGGGTACCGTGACGGGCTCGGGCACCAGCCCGGTGAGCACCCGCCGCACCCGGCCCTGCTCGATCGAGTGTCCGAGCTCGCGTTCCGCCCAGCGCGCGAGGTCCCCGAGGAGCGCGAGGTCCTCGTCGGAGAACACCCGCGGCTCGGCGTCCATCACGCACAGCGTCCCCACGCGGGTGCCGTCCGGCATCGTCAGCGGCGCTCCCGCGTAGAACCGGACCCCGTACTCGGTCACGGCCGGCGTGTCGGCGAACCGGACGTCGAGGAGCGTGTCCGGGATCACCATGGGTCCGGGCGTCAGGACGGTCGTGGCGCAGAACTGCCCGGTGGCCGGCACGCTGGTGCCCTGCTGGAACCCGTACGTGGACTGCGTGGTGACGAGGTCGGCGTGCACCAGGTTGAGGAAGGTCAGCGGGACGCCGAACGCCTCGTGGGTCATGCGGGTGATGCGGTCGAAGCGCTCCTCCGGGCCGGAACCCAGGACGGCGAGCGCCTCGATCACCGCGGTGCGCCTGTCCGCACCGTCGAGCTGGTCGGTCATCCCTCCTGTGTACCCGCACCGGCGTCGAGGAACCAGTCCCGCGGGTGGGGGTCGGCGGTCAGCGCGCGCCGCGCGGACGTCGGCGCCGCCCAGGACGCCGCGTTCGCGAGCACCCGCTGGACGTCCGGGTGGTGGTAGACGGGGTACTCCTGGTCGCCCGGCGAGAAGTAGAAGACCCGGCCGAGGCCGCGGCGGTAGGCGACACCGGAACGGAAGACCTCGCCGCCGGCGAACGTCGACAGGAAGACCTCCTCGTCGGGGCGGGGGATGTCGAAGTACTCGCCGTACATCTCCTGGCGGTCGATGACGATCGGGTGCGGGACGCCGGCGGCGATCGGGTGCTCGGGGGCGATCGTCCAGACGAGCTCGCGCTCCCCGTCGTTGCGCCACTTCAACGAGCACGTGGTGCCCATCAGCCGGGTGAACGGCTTCGAGTAGTGCCCGGAGTGCAGCACGACCAGGCCCATCCCGGCGTGCACGGCCTCGACGACGCGGGTGACGACCTCGTCGGAGACGTCCTGGTGGGCGACGTGGCCCCACCAGAACAGCACGTCGGTCTGCGCGAGCCGCTCGGCGGTCAGGCCGTGCTCGGGCTCCTGCAGCGTGGCGGTGCTGACCGACGCCTCGGGGTGGAGCTCCCGGAGCGCGGCGGCGATCACGGAGTGCATGCCGTCGGGGTAGTGCCCGAGCACGGTCGCGTCGCCGCGGCTCTCGTGCACGTTCTCGTTCCAGACGACGATGTTCAGGGGACGGCTCTCGGTCGGCGCTGACATGCCCCCGACGCTACCCGCTCCCCCGGTCGAATCGATACGACCGCCGGTGTGTCGGGCTGTGGCGGGGCCGTGGCGGGACTGTGCGGGCGGCTGTCGGGACTTCTCCCGGACGGGTGCGCGACCATGTGGGCATGACCCCTCGCTCCCTGTTCCGTGCCGCTGCGGTGGCCGAACTCGTGACCTGGACGCTCCTGATCGCCGGCATGGTGCTGAAGTACGGGCTGGACGCCGGCGACCGGGGCGTGCGGATCGGTGGGAGCATCCACGGGTTCGTGTTCCTGGCGTACCTCGTGGTGACGACCGTCGTCGCGGTGAACCAGCGCTGGTCGGCCGGGGCGCTCGTGCTCGGCTGGGTCAGTGCCGTCGTGCCCTACGCCACCGTGCCGTTCGAGGTCGCGGTCGCCCGGCGCGGCATGCTCGCGGGGCCCTGGCGCCGATCGCCCGACGACCGCTCGGGGCTCTGGGACCGCCTGCTGTTCTTCGTGGTGCGTCGCCCGGCGGTGTCGGCCGGCATCGGTGTCGTCGCCGTCGCGCTGGTGTTCTCGGCCCTGCTGGTCCTCGGCCCCCCGGTACCGAAGGGCTGACGCGGCGCGCTGCTGCTGGCTCGCTGCCTCGCGACGTGCCGGGTCGCCAGGTCGCCAGGTCGCCGGGTCGACGGGTCGCCGGGTCGCCAGGTCGCCAGGTCGCACGACCCGCCGCCCGCGGTCGCTCGGGTCGCACGACCTGCCGCTCACCTTCGGCCGCGACGGCATGTCCTGCGACCAGAACGGACCGGGGCGGGGCGGGGCGGGGCGGACCGGCCGGGCCGGGCGGGCGGGCGGGCGGGGCGGGGCGGGCCGGGCCGGGCGGCGGGCGGGCCGACGACGGACGGGAGGCACGGTGCCGGCCGGCACCGCGCCTCCCGTCCGTCGTGGGGTGCGTCCCTACAGGGCGGCCAGCGCCTCGTTGAGGGTGGCGGACGGCCGCATCACGGCGTTCGTCTTCGCCGTGTCGGGGCGGTAGTACCCGCCGATGTCGGCCGGCTTCCCCTGCACCGCGTTCAGCTCGTCGACGATCTGCGACTCGTGCTCGTCGAGCTGCGCCGCGAGGCCCTGGAACGCCGCCGCGAGCTCGGCGTCCTCGGTCTGGCGGGCGAGCTCGTCGGCCCAGTACTTCGCCAGGTAGAAGTGGCTGCCGCGGTTGTCGATCGTGCCGATCTTGCGACCGGGCGACTTGTTCTCGTCGAGGAACGTCCCCGTGGCACGGTCGAGCGTGTCCGCCAGCACCTTCGCCCGCGCGTTGCCGGTCACACCGGCGAGGTGCTCGAACGACACCGCGAGCGCGAGGAACTCACCGAGGGAGTCCCAGCGCAGGTAGTCCTGCTCGACGAGCTGCTGCACGTGCTTCGGGGCCGATCCGCCGGCGCCGGTCTCGAACAGGCCGCCGCCGCCGAGCAGCGGGACGACGGAGAGCATCTTCGCCGAGGTGCCGAGCTCCATGATCGGGAACAGGTCGGTGAGGTAGTCACGGAGGACGTTGCCGGTGACCGAGATGGTGTCCTCGCCGCGGCGGATGCGCTCGAGCGAGAAGCGCATGGCGTCCTCGGGGGCCATGACCTCGATCTGCAGTCCGTCGGTGTCGTGGTCGCCGAGGTAGGTGCGGACGAGACCGATCAGGTTCGCGTCGTGCGCGCGCGTCTCGTCGAGCCAGAACACCGCGGGCGACCCGGTGGCGCGGGCACGCGTGACCGCGAGCTTCACCCAGTCGCGGATCGCGACGTCCTTGGTCTGGCACGCCCGCCAGATGTCGCCCTGCTCGACGTCGTGCTCGACGACCGTCTCGCCGGAGCTCGTGACGACACGGACCTTCCCGTCGCCCGGCAGCTCGAAGGTCTTGTCGTGCGAGCCGTACTCCTCGGCCTTCTGCGCCATGAGCCCGACGTTCGGCACGGAGCCCATGGTCGACGGGTCGAACGCGCCGTTCGCGCGGCAGTCCTCGATCACGGCCTGGTAGATGCCGGCGTAGCTCGAGTCCGGGATGACCGCGAGGGTGTCGTGCTCCTCGCCGTCCGGGCCCCACATGTGGCCGGAGGTCCGGATCATCGCGGGCATCGAGGCGTCGACGATGACGTCGCTCGGGACGTGCAGGTTCGTGATGCCCTTGTCGGAGTCGACCATCGCGAGCTCGGGGCCGGCGTCCAGGCCGTCCGCGAAGGCCTGCTCGATCTCTGCACCGTTCGGCACGCTGTCGAGCCCGGCGAGGATCGAGCCGAGGCCGTCGTTCGGGTTCAGCCCGGCGGCGGCGAGGTCGGCTCCGAAGCGCTCGAACACGGTCGGGAAGAACGCGCGGATGACGTGGCCGAAGATGATCGGGTCCGAGACCTTCATCATCGTGGCCTTGAGGTGCACCGAGAACAGCACGCCCTGCTCCTGCGCGGCAGCGATCTGGTCGCGGAGGAACGCCTCGAGCGCGCGGACGTGCAGGACGGTGCCGTCGACGACCTCGCCCTGCAGCACGGGGATCGACTGCTTCAGCACGGTCGTGGAGCCGTCGGCGGCCACGAACTCGATCGTCAGGGTGTCGTCGGCCGGCGCGATCCACGACTGCTCGTTCGAGCGGAAGTCGTCCTTGCCCATCGTCACGACGTTCGTCCGCGAGTCGGCGCTCCAGGCACCCATGCGGTGCGGGTGCTTGCGGGCGTAGTTCTTCACCGACAGCGGGGCACGGCGGTCGGAGTTGCCCTCGCGGAGCACCGGGTTGACGGCGCTGCCCTTGACGCGGTCGTAGCGGGCGCGGACGTCGCGCTCCTCGTCCGTCGAGGGCTCGTCCGGGTAGGCGGGCAGGTCGTAGCCCTGCCCCTGCAGTTCCTTGATCGCGGCCTTGAGCTGCGGGATCGACGCCGAGATGTTCGGCAGCTTGATGATGTTCGCCTCGGGCGTCTTCGCGAGCTCGCCGAGCTCGGCCAGGGCGTCGTCCAGGCGCTGCTCGTCGGTGAGCCGCTCCGGGAACTGCGCGATGATCCGGCCGGAGAGCGAGATGTCGCGGGTCTCGACGTCGACCCCCGCGGTGCGCGCGAACGCCTCGACGACCGGCAGGAACGAGTGGGTGGCGAGGAACGGTGCCTCGTCCGTGAGCGTGTAGATGATCTTGGCCATGCTGGCGGGTACTCCCTTGTTCGACCGTGCCGGACCTCGGTCCGTCCACGGTACTCGCGGCGCGGATTCTCTCGACGTCAAGATACCTGGTCCGGGCCCCGCCGTGGTGGGCGTCAGACGAAGATCCGGAACACCCGGACGCCGGCGGCACGCAGCCCCGCGGTGCCGAGCCGGGTCCGCATGCTCCGGAAGGGGCGCGTGAAGCCCGAACGGGCCGAGGCGACGCCGATCTGGTGGAGGACCTCGGACGTCAGCGTGCGCTCCACCCTGGGTGCGAGCCGGGTCACGCCCGAGACCGTGATGACGATGCGCACGGCGTTCGGTGCGAGCAGCGGCGCGATGAGCTCGGCGGCCTCCTGTGCCCGGTGGAACGCGGGGTCGTCGCCGGGACGTCGGATCGCGATGACGGCCAGGTCGGCGTCGGCGTGGTCGTGCGGGTCGGGCAGGTCGTCGACCCCGACGACGCGCATCCGAGCGGCGTCGACCCCCGCTCGGACGGCGGATGCGCGGAGCACGGGCAGCAGCTCCTGCGTGCCCGCGAGCACGACCTCGGCGGTCGCGAGGTCGATGGGTTCGTGTCGTTCCCGCGGCGTTCGGGCCATGGCGCAGGTCCTTCCGGTCGCTGGACTCGGACACTACCGACGAGACGCCCAGCTGGTACGCAGCGCCGGTGACACGGCGGCGGACTGCCAGCAGTTCGGTAACGGGGAGATCACGGAAGGGCCTGTACAAAGCGACAGACTCGTGCAGAATGGTCTGCGGCCATGACGACGACACACGACACCGACCAGCAGCAGCCGGAGACCCCGGTCGTGCACCTGTCCCGTCGCGCCGCCCTCGAGGCAGAGCGCGCCGCAGCCGGGAAGCCGGCCCGCCGCTCCCGCGCTCCCCGCCCCGCCCGCCCGGACGTCGCCCCCCGCGACCGCGAGCGACTCCCCCGCGCCCACGACCGCGAGCGGCTCTCCGGCGCCCACGACCGTCGCGGCGGCCGCTCCGGCTCCGCACACGGTCGCCGTCGCCGCACGCTCGGGCCGGCGCGCGACCGAGGCACGTGCGACCACCGAGCACGTCGACGCCCGCATCACCCGCGTCGTCCGTCGCACTGCCCCGAAGCCCTCCGCAGCACGACCCGCACGCGCGGGTCGCACGCACCGTGCCAGCCGGATCACGCTCACGAGCGCCGCCGCCGCCCTCGCGATGTTCGCCGCGTCCGCGATGCCCGCCCACGCCAGCGCCGGGACGTCGACCGCCACCTCGACCCTTGCCCCGCAGGTCCGCACGCAGGACTACGCCGTGACCCAGGCGGTCACGGCAGCCACGCTCGACCGTGACGACTTCACGGTCGGTGGCGGCCAGCAGGTCGTCGTCGCGGGCGACGGCAGCGCCGACGGGGCGGTCTCGTACGGCGGCGAGGTGCGCTCGCCCTTCCCGGGGCCGGTGCGGATGAGCTCGGGCTTCGGCTACCGCTCCGCCCCGTGTGCCGCGTGCTCCTCACTGCACCAGGGCCTCGACTTCAACCCCGGCATGGGCGCACCGATCGGTGCCGTCGCCGCCGGCAAGGTCCGGGTCTCGGGCACGTACTTCTCGTACGGCACCGCCGTGATCATCGACCACGTGATCGACGGCCGTCGGGTCTCGACGCTGTACGGGCACATGATCCCCGGCTCCTCGCCGCTGCGGGCCGGTGACACGGTCGCCGCAGGACAGTTCATCGGCAAGGTGGGCTCCTCCGGGGTCTCGACGGGTGCGCACCTGCACCTCGAGGTGCTCATGGACGGCGTGACCCCGATCGACCCCGAGGCCTGGCTCGAGGCGCGGATCGGCCGCTCGCTCACGATCTGACCCGGACGCACAGCACTCGCGCAGCACGGGTGCGGCGACGTCCCAGCAGTCCTGTGCAGGATCACAGCATGGACGATCACCACAGACCGCCCGCCCGTCGCCGATCCTCGGTGGTGACCTGCTGATGGACGCCGACACCTGGATCGCCTTCGGGCTCGTCATCCTCTTCGTGCTCGTCGGCGGTGTCTTCGCCGCGGCGGAGATCGCCCTCGTCTCGCTCCGCGAGTCCCAGCTGCAGCAGCTCGAACGTCGCGGCTCCCGCGGGGCCCGGGTCGCCGCGCTCGGCCGCGACCCGAACCGCTTCCTGTCGGCCGTGCAGATCGGCGTGACGGTCGCCGGGTTCTTCTCGGCCGCCTACGGTGCGTCGTCGATCGCCCCGGACGTCGCACCGCTGCTGTCCGGCCTCGGACTCGACCAGGGTGCGGCCGAGGCGGTCGCGCTGGTCCTGATGACACTGGTCATCGCCTACCTGTCGCTCGTGTTCGGCGAGCTCGTGCCGAAGCGCCTCGCCCTGCAGCGCGCCGAGGGCTTCTCGATGGCCGTCGCACCGACGCTCGACCGCTTCGCGACCCTGATGCGCCCGGTCATCTGGGTGCTGTCGAAGACCACGAACGGCGTCGTCCGGCTGCTCGGCGGCGATCCGGACGCCCGCAGCGAGTCGATGAGCACCGAGGAGCTCCGCGGCCTGGTCGAGGACCACGACGCCATCGACGCGCAGGGCCGACGCATCGCCCGGAGCGCGCTCGACGCCGGTGACCGGATCCTCCGCGAGTCGATGCGCCCCTGGTACGACGTCTCGACGATCGACGCGTCGCTGAGCATCGCCGACGCGACCGACCACGCCATCGAGGAGGGTCACACCCGATACCTGGTCACCGAGGGCTCCCGTGACGACGTCTCGGGCTTCGTGCACCTGCGCGACCTGCTCCGTCCGACCGACCCGACGGCGCCCGTCTCGACGCTCGTCCGCCCGGTGCTCGCGCTGCCGGAGACGAAGTCGCTGTCGAGCGCGATCGCGGACATGCGCACCGAGGGCCACCAGATCGCGCTCGTCGTGGACGAGTACGGCGGCAGCGCGGGCATGGTCACGCTCGAGGCGCTGCTCGAGGACCTGGTCGGCCGCATCAGGGACGAATGGGACGCAGCTGAGTACGACCCGGCTGCGGCCCAGGCCGACGGCATCGACGGTGCGACCGTGCTCGAGGACCTCGCCGCCGACGGGGGTCCGGAGCTGCCGGACGGCGACTACGAGACCGTCGGTGGGCTCGTGCAGGTGCACCTCGACCGGGTCCCGCAGGTCGGCGACGTCGTCGACGCCGGTGAGCACCGCCTCGAGGTCACCGAGATGGACGGGCACCGCGTGGCCCGGGTGCGGGTCACGGCGCGGACGGCGGACGCCGTCGCGGCGGTGCCGACGGCCACCGAGTCGACGCGCGCGGCCCCGCCCGTCGCCTGACCGGTCCGTCCACCGGACGGGAGGCGCGGTGCCGGCCCGCACCGCGCCTCCCGTCCGTCACCGGTCGCGTCGTGCTCGCGGGTCCAGCCGGTCCCGTGGGTCGCGCGGGTCCCGCAGTGCGGGACGCCCCGTCATCCGCAGGCGCCGCTTCCGGCGGCGTCTCGGTCGTTCGGCGGCGTCTCGCTCTTCCGCCCGCATCTCGCTCCCCCGGCGCCGTGGCGGGTACCGCCCGTGCCTGTCGCCGCGACCGCACCGCCACGTACGCTCGTCGCATGGGTATCGACGTGCGCAACGAGATCCGTGACTTCCTGTCCTCGCGACGGGCGCGGCTCACCCCCGACGAGGTCGGGATGCCGTCGTTCGGCGGCGGTGTGCGCCGCGTCCCCGGGCTGCGCCGCCACGAGGTCGCCATGCTCGCCGGGGTGAGCGTCGACTACTACACGCGGCTCGAGCGCGGGTCGCTCAAGGGCGTCTCGGACAGCGTGCTCGAGGGCCTCGCGGGTGCGCTGCAGCTCGACGAGGACGAACGGGTGCACCTGTTCGACCTGGCACGGCTCGCGAACGCGGGCGTCAAGGTCATGCACCGGAACGTGCCGACGCGGGTCCGACCGGGCGTGCAGCGCCTGCTCGACGCGATCACCGGCGCGCCCGCGTGGGTGCGGAACGAGCGCGGCGACGTCGTCGCGACGAACGAGCTCGGTCGCGCACTGTACGCACCGATGTTCGCGGGGCCCGGACGCCCGGTGAACACCGCGCGGTTCACGTTCCTCGACCCGGCCGCGCGCGACTTCTTCCCGGACTGGGCCGCCACCGCACGCGAGGCCGTAGCCGTCCTCCGTGCCGCGGCCGTCGCGAACCCCTGCGAGCCCGGTCTCGTGACCCTCGTCGGCGAGCTCTCCACCCGGAGCGAGGAGTTCCGCGGCTGGTGGGCGGCGCACGACGTGCGGGTGCACCGACGCGGCGGCAAGCGCATCGCGCACCCGATCGTCGGCGAACTGCAGCTCGACTTCGAGGCGCTCGAACTCGTCGCCGACCCGGGACTGACGATGTTCACGTACTCAGCGGAGCCGGGCAGTGAGTCGGAGCGGTCGCTCGCACTGCTGGGGACCTGGGCCGCGACCGAGCGGTCCGAGCGGCTCGCCGCCGTGCGGGCCGGCGAGGCGGAGCAGGACGACTGACCGGCAGGCGTCGCGCGTCCTGGGCGAGCGCGGTCGGACGGGGTCAGGGTGCCGTCGGCCCCGCCGGGCGGTCGCTCGTGTCCTCGTCGTCGCCACCCAGCGTGTCGACGAGCGCGTCCACACGGAGCCGGTCGATGCGCAGCTCCTTCTCGATCGCGGTCAGCCGCAGCACCCGGACCGCGGCGAACACCAGCACGATGAGCGCGATGACGAGCACGAGCAGCAGCAGCACGACCGCCAGGTAGACGAGACTGACGACGGCGAATCCCCCGGAGAGCATGCAGCGACGCTAGCAGGGACGCTCCGTAGGGTGGGGCCGGTGACGACCATGCCGGCGGACGGGGACCTCGCGGCGCTGGTGCGTCGACACCGCCGACCGGAGCCGTCGTTCGTCCGCGCGGTCGCGAAGGCACTCGGTGACGCCCACACCGTGCGTGAGGTGAGCCCGGGGCCGGTCTCGTACGTGCCCGCGGACCGCGAGCTCGTCGCCGACGGGGACGCCGACAGGGGTGCCGACGCCACGCTGCTGACCTTCCCGACCGTGGACGCCCTCGCCGCCCTCGCGCTGTCCGCCGGCAGCCGCGTGGTGGTGCTCGCGCGCGACCCGGACCGCCTGCGCGCCGGGTGGCTCGCCGCGTACGCGTCCGAGGTGGTCACCGCCGAGGTCCGGACCCTGCCGACCGTCGACGCACTCGCGTCACTCGTCGGACCGTCCGCCGAGGTCGTGCGCCTGCCCGTGCCCTTCACCTGCGTGGACGGCTTCAGCGAGGGGTACTACGCGCGACCGGAACGGCTGCTCGACGCCGACGTCCGCGCCGCCGATCCCGCCTGGCGCCTGGTCGACGACCTGACCGCCCGCCGCTCGGTCGCCGCCCTGCGCACCGCGCTCGCGTCTGGCGAGTGGGACGCCCGCTTCGGGGCACTCCGCCGGCAGCCGGTGCTCGACGGGTCGGTCGTCCTGCTGCGCTCCGTCCCCTGACCGTTCCGCGGCCACGACACGCCCGGCTTGACACGCCGTCGTAGGCTGGAGCCGTGAGTCAGCAGGAGGTGGTCGGCGCGCAGAGCGCCGGCATCAGGGCGTGACGCCCCCGGCTGTGCCCGAAGGCACGGCCGCGTTCGTCGAACCCTGACCACACCCCCGCCCGTGCGGCGCGACCACCGCGCCCGGGCCCGTCGAGAGCGACCACACCGTGCTGCCCATCAGCGAGAAGACCATCCGTTCGTCCTTCGTCAACGCCTCCCGCAAGGAGGTCACGGACCTGACGCTGCCCACCGACCTCGAGACGCTGGACTGGGAGTCGCTCGACTTCCTCGGCTGGCGCGATCCGAAGACCGCACGTCGCGCGTACGCCGTGGTGCCGACGCTCGAGGGCGACCTCGTCGGCATCCTGTTCCGGCAGGCCGAGGCGTCGCCGCGTGCACGGGCGCAGTGCTCGTGGTGCCAGGACGTGAAGCTGCCCAACGACGTCGTGTTCTACTCCGCCAAGCGCTCGGGGAAGGCCGGCCGGAACGGCAACACCGTCGGGACGCTCGTCTGCCAGGACTTCCAGTGCTCCCGGAACGTCCGGCGCCCGGTCCCCCCGGCGTACGAGGGCTACGACGTCGAGGCCGCCCGGGTCCGGCGGATCGAGGACCTGCAGCTCCGGATCGCGTCCTTCGCCGCCGAGCTCTGACGCCGGGAAACGCCGGCGTAACGCGGCATCCCTATGGTGTGGCGGGTGGACCTCCGCGACTTCGACTCCGCCCCCGCCGACGACGCCCGACGGACCGCCCTGCACTGGGCGGCGGTACCGGCCTGGGCCGACGTCCTCGTGGCCGCCCGACCGTTCCGCACCGTGCCGGCCCTGATCGCGGCGGCGACCGAGGCCGCGGCGGACTGGACCGCGGCGGACCTCGACACCGCCCTCGCCGAGCACCCCCGCATCGGCGAGCGCACCACGGAGGCGTCGTCGGCCCGCGAGCAGGGCGCGATGGCGACCGCGGCGGACGACGTCGCAGCGGCGATCGCACGCGGGAACGCCGCCTACGAGGACCGGTTCGACCGCGTGTTCCTCGTGCGTGCCGCCGGTCGGACGCCCGAGGAACTCCTCGCCGAGCTCGAACGGCGTCTCGCGGGGGAGCCGGACGCCGAGGTCACCGAGGCCACCGCCGCCCTGGCGGACATCGCCGTGCACCGGATCCGTGCGACCTTCGGCGTCCCGCACCTGACCACGCACGTGCTCGACGCTCGAACGGGGACCCCGGCCGCGGGGATCGCGCTCACCCTGCGCACGGCCGCCGGCGACGTCCTGGCCACCGGCGAGACGGACGCCGACGGTCGTGCCGGGCTCGGGCCGGACGTGCTGCCCCGGGGCGACCTCGAGCTGCGGTTCGACACCGGCGCCCACCACCGCGCAGCCGGGGTCCCGACCTTCCACCCGTACGTCGTCGTGGCGTTCACGGTGACCGGCACCGACCACCTGCACGTGCCGCTGCTGCTCAGCCCCTTCGCGCACAGCACCTACCGCGGCAGCTGACCTCGCCGTGCGCGAGCTGGCCAGCGTCAGGCGCGACCGTCGCCGACCGTGGCGACCGGCGCCGTCGAACGCACCGCGTCGTAGGACCCCGGCACGGGGTCGTCGCCGTACCGCTCCCGCAGGCCGCGCGACCCGAGCAGCAGGTTGAGCAGGATCGCCGCGACCGCACCCGCCGAGATGCCGGAGTCGAACACGAGCGTGAACCATGTCGGGAACGCGCCGTAGATCTCCGGCGCGACGGTCGGCAGCAGCGCGATCGCGAGCGGGAGCGCCACGACGAGCACGTTCCGGTTGTCGAACCGCACCTTCGACAGCGTCCGGATGCCGCTCGCCGCGACCATGCCGAACAGGGCGACCCCCGCTCCGCCGAGCACCGCGTGCGGCACCGCCTCGACGACGGCCGCGACCTTCGGCACGAGCCCGAGCACCACGAGGATGCCGCCGGCCGCCGTGGCCACGTACCGGGAGCGCACGCCGGTCAGCGCCACCAGCCCGACGTTCTGCGCGAACGCCGTGTACGGGAACGTGTTGAACACACCGCCGAGCACCGTGCCGAGGCCGTCCGCCCGCAGTCCGTCGGCCAGGGTGCGGCGCGACACCGGACGGTCGACGACCTCGCCGACGGCCACCATGTCGCCCGTGGTCTCGGTCATGATGACGAGCCCGACGACGAGCATCGACACGATCGAGGCGAGGTCGAACGTCGGCAGGCCGAAGTGGAACGGGGTGACGACGGCGAACCAAGCCGCGTCGCCGATGCCGGATCCGTCGACCATGCCGGGGACGAACAGCGCGGCGACGGTGCCGAGGACGAGCCCGAGCAGCACCGACACCCGTGCGAGACCCCGCGGCGCGAACCGCTCGACGAGGACGATCGCCAGCAGCACCCCGGCCGCGAAGGCGACGTCGAGCGGATCGGCGGCCCCGTCCTTGCCGCCGTCGGTGATCCACCCCGCGGCCACGCTCGTCAGCGAGACGCCGATGATCAGGATCACGGTGCCGGTGACGATCGGCGGGAACAGCCGCACGAGCTGCGAGAACCACGGCGCGACGAGCACCATGAACACGCCGCAGGCGATGGTCGCCCCGTAGACCGCCGTGATGCCGTGCGCGCCGCCGATCGCGATCATCGGCCCGACGGCGGCGAACGTCACGCCCTGCACCAGCGGCAGCCGGACCCCGAAGCGCCAGAACCCGACGGACTGCACGATGGTCGCGAGGCCGGCGACGAACAGGTCGGCGCTGATGAGGAAGGCCAGGTCGGCCCGGTCGAACCCGAGCGCCCCACCGACGATGAGTGGGACGGCGACCGCCCCCGCGTACATCGCCAGGACGTGCTGCAGCCCGAGCGGCAGCAGCCTGGCGAGCGGCGGGATCGTGTCGACCCCGTCCTGCCCGGTGGTCGTGCGTGGTGTCCTCGTGCTGGTCATGGGTGCCCCCGTCGCGTCGCCGGTCACGTGTCACCTCGACGCTAGGGAGCCCCTGTTTCCGCGCCGTGACGAGCACGGGTCGCGCGGATCACGCGACCCGACCCCGGAACGCACGTTCCGGCCGCTGGCCGCCACCGGGACGGACGGGAGGCCCGTGGCGGGGTCGCCACGAGCCTCCAGACCGTCTCCTGGTCGCCTCAGCGACCGATGGACGACATGTCCGGGTACCGGTCACCGGTCGGGACGGGCAGCGCCGACAGGCGCTCGAGCTGGTCGGCGGACAGCGTCACGTCGGCTGCACCGACGTTCTCCTCCAGCCGCGAGACCCGCTTCGTGCCGGGGATCGGGACGACGTCGTCGCCCTGCGCGAGCAGCCAGGCGAGGGCGACCTGTCCCGGCGTCGCGCCGACCTCGGCGGCGATCTCCTTGACGGCGTCGACGATCTTCATGTTCTCGGCGAACGCCTGCTCCGCGAAGCGTGGGTTCTGGCGTCGGAAGTCGTCCTCGTCCAGGTCGGACGGCTTCGTGATCGCGCCGGTCAGGAAGCCGCGGCCGAGCGGCGAGTACGGCACCAGGCCGATGCCGAGCTCGCGGAGGGTGTCGAGCACGTCGCCCTCCGGGTCGCGCGTCCAGAGCGAGTACTCGCTCTGCAGTGCGGTGATCGGGTGCACGGCGTGGGCTTTCCGGATCGTGGCTGCGCTCGCCTCGGAGAGCCCGATGTGGCGGATCTTGCCCTCCTGCACGAAGCCGGCGAGCTGGCCGATCACGTCCTCGATCGGGACGGCCGGGTCGACGCGGTGCTGGTAGTAGAGGTCGATGTGGTCGGTGCCGAGGCGGCGGAGGGAGCCCTCGAGCGCCTCGCGGACGGACTCCGGGGCGCTGGAGATGCCGCGCTGCTGGGTGGGGGTCTGCTCACCGGCCTCGTGCCGGTACAGACCGAACTTCGTCGCGATGACGACCTGGTCGCGGCGGTCGCCGAGGGCACGACGGAGGAGTTCCTCGTTCGTGTACGGGCCGTAGGCCTCGGCGGTGTCGAAGAGCGTGACGCCGAGGTCGATCGCGCGGTGGATCGTGCGGATCGACTCGTCGTCGTCGGTGCCGGCGCCCGTGTAGAAGGCGCTCATGCCCATGGTGCCGAGGCCGACGGAACCGACCTCGAGGTCTGCGAGCGTGCGTGTCTGCATGCCTGCAGGTCTACTCCTGGCGGCCCCTCGTCAGGGAGGTACCGGCACGGCTACGCTGAGGGGACGGACAGTGTCCACGACGGAAGGGGAACGTCATGACCGTGGTCTGGATCGTCATCGGGGTCGTGGTGGTCATCGCCGCCGCGCTCGTCGTGCTCGAGGTGCAGAACGTCCGGCGCCGGAAGGCCCTCGCCCACCTGGAGCCCGTCGACCCGCGCGTCGGGGAGCGCGCGATGTCCGAGGCGTCGGGGGAGCACGCGATCATCGAGGGCATGGCGAAGTCCGCCCACCCGGGGATCAGCGGCGCAGGCGGTGCCTTCCCGGGCTGACCCACTCGGTTGCAGGTTCCGCTGCACCGTGTTGCACTCGGCACCGGACACCCTCGTGCGGTTCCTCCAACGGGATCGGACGCACAGCCCGGCACTGGTGTGATCGACCGGTGAACCTGTACCTCCGGCTCTTCCTGCTCGGTCTGCGCCTCCGGCTGGCCGCCCTGCGCCCGGGGCCGCGCCGTTCGCTGTGGGACGAGGCCCGCACGCCCTTCCGTGTCCTGCCGACGGACCTGGACACGCTGATGCACGTGAACAACGGCCGGTACCTGACGCTGATGGACCTCGGCCGCTACGACCTGCTGCACGGGTCCGGCTTCTGGCAGGAGTCCGCCCGCCGCGGCTGGTACGCCGTCGTGGCTGCGCAGACGATCACGTACAAGCGCTCCCTGACGCTCGGGGAACGCTTCACCCTGCACACCCGGGTGCTCGGCGTCGACGAGCGCGCCGTGTACATGGAGCAGACCTTCGTCCGACAGGGCGCGGTCGTTGCCCGGGCGGTCGTCCAGGCGCGGTTCCTGCGGCGTGAGGGCGGCCAGGTGACGCCCGACGAGGTGGTGGCCGCAGCGGGCGGCGCGGCGCGGGATCTCACGCTGCCGGGATGGGTGCACGAGTGGGCCGACGCGGTGCGGATCAGCAGCGGCGGCAGCGTGCGCTGACCCGGGCACCCGCCCGGCTCGGCGACCGTCCTACGATGACCACGTGGACGACGACGACCTGGTGCTGACCGACGCGGCCGCCTGGCGTACCTGGCTCGACGAGCACGAGGACGATCCCGACGGCGTCTGGCTCGTGCTGGCGAAGAAGGGCACCACGGAGCCGACCTCGCTGACGTACGACCAGGCGCTCGACGAGGCCCTGTGCTCCGGCTGGATCGACGGACAAAAGCGCGGCCGCGATGCCGGGACCTTCCGGCAGCGCTTCACCCCGCGTCGCCGGGCGTCCCTCTGGTCGCAGCGGAACATCGGTCTGGTCGCGGCGCTCGAGGACGGCGGACGGATGCGCCCGCGCGGTCGCGCCGAGGTCGACCGGGCGAAGGGCGACGGCCGGTGGGACCGCGCCTACGCCGGAGCGGCCACCGTGACCGTGCCCGACGACCTCCGGGCGGCGCTCGACGCCGCTCCCGCCGCGGCCGCGCTGTTCGCCGAGCTCGACGCGACGAACCGGTACGCCGTGCTGCACCGGGTCGTGACGGCGCCGAGCGACGCCGCGCGGGCGAACCGGATCGTGAAGCTCGTCGCCGGCCTGGCCGCGGGCGAGACGCCGCACCCGCGTCCGACCCGCTGACCGACGTGCCCCCGCGGGGCGCGTCGAACCATGATCCCGACATCGAACCAGCCGCACGCCGTGGTTCGATGTCGGGAACGTGGTCCGGTTCCCGATCCGGTGCGCGCGCCAGGGGGACACCGACCCAGGAACGGGTCACGGGACGGGCGTAGACCGGGCGCATGACCACTGGTACCGACACCACGAACCGTCCTGCCGCCGCCTCGGGCACCTTCCGCATCGGTGGTGACCTCGAGGTCCACCGCCTCGGCTACGGCACGATGCAGCTCACCGGCCCGGGCGTCTGGGGCCCGCCGAAGGACCACGACGAGGCGGTCCGCGTCCTCAAGCGCGCGGTCGAGCTCGGCGTCGACTTCTTCGACACCGCCGACTCGTACGGCCCCTACGTCGCCGAGGACCTGCTCCGCGAGGCGCTGCACCCGTACGGCGACGACGTCGTCATCGCGACCAAGGCCGGCCTGACCCGCACAGGCCCGAACGAGTGGCCGCCGGTCGGCCGTCCGGAGTACCTCCGCCAGGAGGCCGAGATGAGCCTGCGCCGGCTCGGCCTCGAGCGCATCGACCTGTTCCAGCTGCACCGCATCGACCCGAAGGTCCCCCTCGAGGACCAGGTCGGCGAGCTGAAGAAGCTGCAGGACGAGGGCAAGATCCGGCACATCGGCCTGTCCGAGGTCTCCGTCGACGAGGTGAAGGCAGCGCAGGAGATCGCCACCATCGTCTCCGTGCAGAACCTCTACAACCTGCAGAAGCGCGACGCCGAGGAGCTCCTCGACTGGTCCGAGGAGCAGGGCATCGGCTTCATCCCGTGGTTCCCGCTCGCGACCGGCGGCCTGACCGGCGACGACTCGCCGCTCACCGAGATCGCCGAGCGCAAGGGTGCGACGCCGGCACAGCTCGCGCTCGCCTGGCTGCTGAAGCGCTCGCCCGTCATGCTGCCGATCCCGGGGACGTCGAGCGTCGACCACCTCGAGGACAACCTGCAGGGCGCGACGATCGAGCTGACCGACGAGGAGTTCGCGGAGCTGTCGAAGCTGGGGGAGTGAGCCCCCGGGGCCGGCCGACATCCGACGGGAGGCCCGTGGCGATGCCGCCACGGGCCTCCCGTCGTCTCGTGACCACTTCGTGACCCGGCTCGGCTTGTCGGCGCCTACCGCGTATGTGCATACTCGGTATGTCCTAAGCGGACGGAGACGGGGGAGTCACGATGAGCGTCAAGATGGGCGTACTCGCGCTGCTGGTGGGAGGACCCGGCTACGGGTACCAGCTCAGGGGGAGTTCGAGCACCGGACCGGGGGGAGCTGGCCGCTCAACATCGGCCAGGTCTACACGACGCTCGACCGCCTCGAACGCGACGGCCTCGTGGCCCGCGGCGAAGCCGACGATGACGGTCACGTCGTCTACACGGCGACCGTCGCGGGCCGCGAGGAGGTCGCACGCTGGTTCAGCGAACCGGTGCCCGCGAAGCGCGGTCGCGACGAGCTCGCGATCAAGTTCGCCCTCGCCGTCACCGTCCCCGGGGTCGACGTCCCGCGACTCGTGCAGGTCCAACGGGCGTCGGCGATGCGCGCGCTGCAGGACCTGACCAGGCTCAAGCGGACCGCCGACCCGGCCGAGGACCTGGCGTGGTCGCTCGTCCTCGAGTCGATGATCTTCCAAGCCGAAGCCGAGGTGCGGTGGCTCGACCACGTGGAGAGCTCCGTCGGCCGGTACATGCCGCCCGCGGTACACGACGCACCGGCTCAGGGCAGGGCCATTGCCGCAGCGGCACGTGAGGCCGTCCGATGAGCACGACAGCGACCGCTCCGCTGCTGTCCCTCGACGCGGTGAGCGTCCAGTACGGCTCCGGGGAGCGAGCGGTAACCGCTCTTGCCGGTGTCGACCTGTCGGTCGAGCGCGGCGAGATGGTCGCCGTGATGGGGACGTCGGGGTCCGGCAAGTCGACCCTCCTGGCATGCGCCGGTACCCTGCTGCCGCCCACCAGCGGCGAGGTCCGCATCGACGGCGAGTGGGTCTCCGACCGCCCCGCCCGCGAGCTCGCAGCACTCCGTCGACGCCTGGTCGGCTTCGTGTTCCAGGACTTCAACCTCATCCCGTCGCTCACCGCGGTCGAGAACGTCGCACTGCCGCTGGAGCTCGACGGCTGGAAGGCGAGCCGGGCCCGACGCGCAGCCGAGCTGGCGCTCGAGAACGTCGAGCTCGGGGACCGTGCCGACGCCTTCCCCGACGACCTGTCCGGTGGGCAGCAGCAGCGCGTCGCGATCGCCCGCGGGGTCGTCGGTGAACGGCGCCTGGTGCTCGCCGACGAACCGACCGGCGCCCTGGACTCACAGACCGGCGAGGTCGTGCTCCGGATGCTCCGTCGACACGTCGACAACGGCGCGGGCGCACTGCTCGTCACGCACGACGCGCGCCACGCCGCGTGGGCGGACCGGGTGGTCTTCCTTCGCGACGGCCGGGTCGTCGACGAGACGGTGTACGCCGGCGTCGAGGACCTCGTCGGCCGAGCAGCATCGTGAGGGGCCGGCGCCGCACCCGCACGCCCGTCGCGATCGGGGCCGCCCTCCGTCTCGGTCGTCGCCTCGCCTTCGCGAAGGTCGGCCGCGCGGTGTTGATCGTGTCGCTCATCGGCGTCCCCACTGCAGGGTTCGCGGCAGGGGCCGTGGTCATCCAGTCCACACTGCCCACGGTGCAGGAGCAGCTCCGGTACGACCTCGGCCACGCGGCGGCCCAGATGCGCCTGTCCGGTCCTGACGTGCCCGGGATGCGGCAGGACCCCGTCCAGTGGCAGCTGACCGACTCCGCACGGGACAGCCCGGTGACGACGGCAGACGAGGACTCACCCTGGGCCGAACTGCTCGACCACGTGCCCGAGGGAGCTGATGCGATCACGGTCCGGACCACGCAGGTCGTCGTCCGCGGCCCGGAGGTCCCCGTCGCCGTCACCGCGGACGAGGGAGCGACGTGGTCGCCCGCCCTCGACGGGCACTGGCACGTGCTCTCCGGCCGTGCGCCGGCCGCGCCGGACGAGGCGATGGCGACCCCGGCGACACTCGAACGCCTCCACGTGTCCGTCGGTGACGCGATCACCGTCACCGATCCGGTCCGCGAGCGCTTCACCGTCACGGGCACCATGCGCGATGCCGCGACCGGCCCGGATGCCGAGGGCGTGTTCCTGCCGTCGGGGTCACTTCCTGCCGACCTCCCGGCGTCGTTCCCGCGCGACGGGACGGACACGACCGTGTACCTACCCGACGTCGCCCCGACATGGTCGGAGATCCGCGCGCTCAACGCGCACGGGATCGTCGTCGAGTCCCGTCCGGTCGTGCTCGACCCGCCGTCGGACCGACTCGAGGGAGCCCCGACCGGGACGACCGTGGACGCGTACCTCGGAGCCATGGCGCTCGTCGGGGTGTTCGCCGCCTTCGAGGTCGCACTGCTCGCCGGTGCCGCCTTCCTGGTCGGCACACGGGCGGACACCCGCACGCACGCGATCGTCACGAGTGTCGGCGGCGGTCGTGGCTTCGTCCGCGCCGTCGTCGCCGGCTCCGGGCTGGTGCTCGGTGTGACGGGTGCGCTGCTCGGCACCGCACTCGGCACAGGACTCGGTGTGCTCGCGTTCCGTCTGCTCGACGACGGCAACGTCGGGACATGGCCGGGGCTGCACGTCCCGGGACTCGCCATCGTCACGATCGCGGCGGCCGCCGTCGTCGCCGGTCTCGTGGCGGCCCTGGTCGCGGCACGGGCGGCGACCAGGATCGACGTCCTCGCGGCCCTCCGTGGATCCCTGCGACCCGCTGTCCCCCGTCCCCGGGCGGAGCGTCGACGTCGCACCTGGGTCCCCGTCCTGGTCGTCACCGGGGCGGTGATGACGCTCGCGTGCGGCGCCGGGGTGCTCCTGCTCAACGACCGCCCCGTGCAGCAGGACCGGTGGGCGGTGCTCGTCGGTGTCGGCGTCGCGATCGGGCCCTGCCTCGTGCAGCTCGGCGTCGCGCTGGCGTCGCCGTGGGTCCTGGCCGGCCTCGCACGGCTCTCGGCCCGCCTCGGTCTGTCCGCCCGGATCGCCGCGCGGGACGCCCGACGAAACCCGGTCCGCACGGTCCCGGTGCTCGCGAGCGTGATGAGCGTCGTGTTCGTCGCCTCGGTCGTGATCACGTGGAGCGCCTCGGAGCACGCCCGGTTCGTGCGGGGGTACGAGTACACGACAGCCGTCGGGGTCGCGACCGCGAACGTTTCGCTGACCGACCGGGACGGGTACAGCGACGGGTACGACGCCGCCGTCACCGACCGGGCCGCGCGGGTGCTCTCCGGCGCGTTGGACGGCGTCCGGCTGCACGTGCTCGCCGTGAACCGCGAGGACACCGGCAAGGGGCCCACCACGATCACCACGCCGCACGACTTCGTCCAGCGGGACTGCCCGACCTCCGACACGACCGGCTGCGCGACCTTCCTGCAGAGCGTCGGGAGCGGCGAGCCGCACATCGTGGCGGGGACGGTCGACGACTACGCCCTGCTCACCGGGCACCGCCCGTCCGCCGAGGTCCGACGGGCGCTCGCGGACGGCGAAGCCGTGTCGCTCTGGCCCGAGTACGTGCACGACGGGGCAGTCCGCATCGACACCTTCCGGAACCGCACGATCGACGATCCCACGTCGCTCGGTGCGACCAGCCCCGACACCTCCACCACGATCCCGGCCGTGCTCGACGTGCAGACGCCACGGATCAAGGTCGGGGTCTTCATGACGCGGGAGACGGCAGCGGCAACCGCGGTCCCGCTGGTCGACGGCATGCTCGCGATGCACCTGTCGCAGGAACTGACCCCGGCGCAGTACGACGAGCTGTCGTCCGCGTGGCAGAGCGGTGGCGGCGCGGACCGGGAACGATGGGGTGGTCCGGGCTTCGTCTACGAACGCGGACCGGTCGACGAACAGGCGACGGTACAGGCCCTCGTGCTCGCCCTCGCCGCGGCGGTGACGATCGGCGCCACGGCGGTCGCCGTCGGACTCGCCCGGTCCGACGGTCGTCGCGACGACGAGGTCCTCGACGCGATCGGAGCCGAGCCGGTCCTGCGTCGACGCGTGTCGGCGTGGCAGGCGGCGATCCTCACCACGGTCGGCGCGGTCGTCGGCACGCTGCTCGGGTTGCTGCCGATCCGGGCGCTCACCCTTCGGTTCGATGCCGGTCCGACCGGGACCACGCACCTGCCGTTCGTGGCGGACTGGCCGGTGCTCGCGCTGCTGGCCCTGGGCCTCCCGCTCGTCGTGACGGCCGGGACCTGGCTGACCGCCGGCCGTGGACGCCGGGTGGCGGTGCGCCGTGCGCACTGAGGACGAGACCGTCGGCGGTCGCGAACCTGTGAACGGCCACGAGGACCCTCAGCCGGACCGCACGTTCCCCAGGTCGGGGGACTGGTTCCGTCGGGCGATCCGGGGGATACCTGTACCCGTGACCCGCACCACCCGCCTCGCCCTCGTCGCGAGCATCGTCTCCGCAGCCTGCCTCGTCGGGGCCGGCGTCCTCGTCGTCGCCGCCCCCCACACGGCGAGTGCCGAGGACCGGCCCGTCGCGACCGCAGCGGCGTCCCGTGTGGAGCGGAAGGCCGACCTGCCGCGTCCGAGCACCCCGGACCAGGTGGTCTCCGGTGCGCTCGACACCCCGGCCCTGGCCGACGCGGTGCCGTTCGCGTACGCGGGGGACTCGATCACCGCGCGCCCCGACTCGTGGCTGCACCAGCTCGAGGGCGACGACCGGCTGCACGCCGTCGGCGGCTACGCGCACAGCGGGTACCGCGCCGACCAGGTGCTCGCCGAGATCGGTCCGGTGCCGCAGGCCCGCGTGCTCGTGGTCGAGGTGGGGACGAACGACGTCAACCAGGCCGTCCCGCTGGACCGCACCATCGCGAACGTGGACGCGATCGTGCGCAAGGTCGGCGCCGAGCGCGTGCTCGTCGTCGCCGGTCCGCCGTCCGACTGGACGTGGAGCCGGTGGGGTGCAGATCGCCGCTCGGGGCAGATCGTCCTGACCGACGCCCTGCACGCCGACGCCGACTCCCACGGCTGGGCGTTCGTCGACCCGTTCCGGGCCCTCCGGGCGGCCGACGGCGCGTACCGGCCCGGTACCTCGCCGGACGGCATCCACCCGACCGCCGAGGCCAACCGCTCGGTCGCTGCCGCGATGGCCACGGCGATCGAACGGACCGCCAGCTAGTCCCCCCGTCCGGTCACTCCGGCAGCGGCTCGGCGTACGTCCGGAAGTCCCCGCGCTCGGTGTGCATGGTCCAGAGGCGTTCGGCGACCGCGGCCGACGAGTGGTCGTCCTGCCCGTCGTCGATGCCGAACGGGATGATCAGCTGGCCGACGTGCACGTGCTCCTCGGCGACGGCGTCGTGCAGGAGCTGCGCGTACGCGCTCTCGCCGGCGAAGGCGACCGAGGTGCCGGTCACCCGCGCGCCCGGTCGGACGGCGCTGCCGCCGTTGACGAACAGGATGGTGCCCGTGCCGATCGCCCGCATGCCGGGGAGCACCTGGCGCACGGCGTTCACCGAGCCGTAGACCGAGAACTCGATCGGACCGACGAGGTCCTCGGCCGTGGTCTCGAGCACGGGGCGCATGTACTCCTTGGCGGGCAGCGGGCTGTACTGCAGCACCTCGATCGGGCCGAGCTGCTCGGTGGCGGCCTCGAGCGCGGCGCGGAGCGAGTCCCCGTCGCGGACGTTCGCGGCGAACCCCTGCGCGCGGTACCCGGACGACCGGAGCTCCGCGGCGAGCGAGTCGAGCCGGTCCTGGTTGCGGGAGATCAGGGCGATGTCGAAGCCCTCGCGGCCGAAGCGGTCCGCGACGGCGAGCCCGAGGCCCTTGCCGGCGCCGACGATGGCGATGGTGGTCATGCGGTGGTCCTTCCGTGGGTGTGCGACCGACGGTAGGCCGGGGTGCGCAGCGGTGAGGGGTTCCGCCGGGAACCCCCAGCCGTTTCCCGACGGGACCGTGTGGACTCGGCGCACGACCCGGAAGGATCACCGTGGACACCACCCGCACCACAGGCGCCGGCACCCGCGCCCCCGCACGCGCACGCCGCAGCCGCCGTACCTGGTCTGCCATCGGGCTGGCAGCCGTGGCCGCCCTCGGCCTGACCGCCTGCTCCGACGACCGGGCGGCGACCGGTCCGGACGACTCCGCCGGGCAGCGCAGCACCGCGAGCCCGCCGGCCGACCTCGCCGCGGGGCAGCTCGCCCCGGACGGGCGGACCACCGACGTGGTCTCCGGCCTGGAGGCACCCTGGTCGGTGGTGCCGGTCGGCGACGACGGAGACGCGTTCATCAGCGAACGGGACTCCGCACGGGTGCTCGAGCTCGCGGCGGACGGCTCGACCCGCGAGGTCGGGACGGTCGAGGGCGTCCGGCACGGCGGCGAGGGCGGACTGCTCGGCCTCGCGCTGCACGACGACGACCTGTTCGTGTACTCGACCGCCGACGACGGCAACCGGATCGAGCGGTACGACCTGACCGGGGACACCGGCTCGTACCGGCTCGGCGAGGCGACCACCGTGATCGACGGGCTGCCCGCGAACACCTTCCACGACGGCGGGCGCATCGCCTTCGGCCCGGACGGCATGCTCTACGCGAGTGTCGGCGACGCGGGGCAGCGGTCCGAGGCACAGGACCGCGACTCCCGGGCGGGCAAGATCCTCCGGCTGACCCCGGACGGCGAAGTGCCGGACGACAATCCGTTCGCGGGGTCGCCCGTCTGGTCGCTCGGGCACCGGAACGTGCAGGGCATGGGCTGGGCCGAGGACGGCACGATGTTCGCGGCGGAGTTCGGGGAGAACCGCTGGGACGAGCTCAACGTCATCGAGCCGGGGGAGAACCACGGGTGGCCCGAGGTCGAGGGCACCGGCGGCGAGGACCGCGGGTTCGTCGACCCCGTGCAGCAGTGGTCGACCGACGAGGCGTCTCCGAGCGGCCTGACCGTGATCGGCGACACCGTCTTCGTCGCGAACCTCAAGGGGGAGTCCGTCCGCGCCGTCCCGGTGTCCGACCCGTCGAGCTCGACCGTGTACTTCCAGGGCGAGCACGGGCGCATCCGCACGGTGCTGCCAGGACCCGACGACACGCTCTGGTTCGTGACGAACAACACCGACGGCCGGGGCGACCCCCGCGACGGCGACGACCGGATCCTGTCCGTGCCGCTCACCACCGTGCGCTGACCAGGCGGGCGGCCAGGACGGCGCTCAGGGGTGGAACGTCCCCGGCACGTCGAGGTCGCCGTGCGCCGCCTGCCACCGCAGCGCGTCGCGGACCGTCTCCGACGCCGTGTACGCCGGCGCGTAGCCGAGCACCCGCTGCGGCTCCTCGGTGCTGAAGACCTGACTGCGCGACAGGTGCTCCCAGCTCGCGTCGGCGTGCTCGGGCGCCGTGGTCGCGCGGAACCGGTCCCAGCTGACGGACTCGAGTCGTGCCTCCCGGCCGGCCCACGACGCGACGAGGTGGGCGTACCCGCGCACGGTCAGCGCGGTCGGCGCCGTCGCGAAGAAGGCCCGTCCGGTCGCGGCGGCGCGCTGCTCGACCGCCAGCTGGAAGAGCTGCGCGACGTCGTCGGCGTGCACGTGGGCCATCGACTCCGCGCCGAGACCGGGGACCTCGACGGTCTCGCCGGTGGCCAACCGCGTGATCACCGAGGGGTCGAGGTTGCCGAGCGGGCCGATCGGCATCCAGCCCGGACCGCTGATGTGCCCGGGGTGGATCGACGTCGTCGTGACACCACCATCGGCGGTCTCCTGCTGCAGCATCCGGGCGATCGCGTCCTTCTGCGTGCCGTACTCGCCGAACGGCGGGGTGGCGGTCTCCTCGGTGATCGGCAGGACGTGCGAGACGCCGGCGCGCCAGATCGAGCCGCAGTGCACGAGGTGGGTGCGGCTGCCGCGGAGGGCCCGGACGAGCTGCTCCGCGGAGTCGAGCGTGAAGCAGACGAGGTCGACGACGGCGTCGGCACCGAGCGCGGCGATGCGGTCGCCGAAGGTGCCGTCGCGGTCCTCCTGCTCACGGTCGGCGGTGATCCGCTCGACCTGCTCCCACTCCGGGGCGTCCGCGTACGGGGTGCTGGTGCCGCGCGTCACGACGGTGACGCGGTGGCCGGCCCGGACGAGGCGGGGGACCAGGAAGGTGCCGATGTGGCCGGTGGCTCCGATGACGACGATGTCCATGCGGGCCACGCTAGGCGCGTGCGTCCGTGCGCGGCAGGTCCTGGCGGTGCTCCCCGGTGGACGCGACGCGGACGGGCCGGCTCAGGCCCGACGTGACCAGACCGGATTCGGACTGGACCGCGGACGGACGGGAGGCCCGTGGCGCGTCCGCCACGGGCCTCCCGTCCGTCTGGTGGTCGGGTCTAGGACCCGCTGACCGCCTTGACGGAACCGGCGATGACCGCGGCGTCCTCGGCGAGCGCGCCGACCGGGTCGGGCAGGCCCGAGCTGCTGAGCGCCTTGCGCGCCGCCCAGCCGACGAAGCTGCCGACGACCGCACCGATCCCGCCGAGCACCGCGCCCTCGAGACGCAGGTCGCGGCGGCCCGTGGTGCCGAGCGCCGCGCCCGCGAACGCTCCGGCACCGATGCGCCCGATCAGCCCGAGCGGCGAGATGCGGGCAGGAGCCTTGGGGGACTTGTCGCCGATGAGCTCGCCGATGGCCGACGCGACGAGCAGGCCGCGACCGAGCGGCGTGCTGAAGGCCTTCCACTGCTGCCAGTCACCCTTCACGGCCTTGTTGTCGTGGTTCAGCGCCAGGACGGCCAGCGGGGTGCTGCTCCGTCCGCCGCTGAGGAACCCGAGTGCCAGGGTCCGGACCAGGGTGTGCTGCTCGTCGTGCTTGCTCATGGTTCTCCTGTCGAGTCCGCTCGGACGTCGTGTCCGGTCGGACGGTACTCGCCGGGCGCTGGGGGACGGACCGCCGCCGCCCCCTCCGAGCCGTGCCGCGTACCGTCCGGGCCATGAGCAACGTCATCCTGTTCGGCGGCCACGGCAAGGTCGCACTCCTCGCCACCCGCATCCTCACCGGGCGCGGCCACAGCGTCACGTCGGTGATCCGCAACCCGGACCAGCAGGACGAGGTGCGGGCGCACGGCGGTGAGCCGCGCGTCGCCGACGTGCAGGAGCAGTCGCTCACCGACTTCGCCGACCTGATCCGCGGGCACGACGCCGTCGTCTGGTCGGCCGGTGCCGGCGGCGGTTCTGCGGACCGCACCTGGGCGATCGACCGCGACGCCGCCGTGCTGTCCGTGCAGGGCGCCGCGCAGGCCGGGGTCGACCGGTACGTCATGGTCTCGTGGTCCGGGTCGACGCTCGACCACGGGATCCCGCAGGACCAGGACTTCTTCGCCTACGCGCAGTCGAAGATGATCGCCGACGCGGTGCTCCGCGACTCCGGTCTGCAGTGGACCGTCGTCGCACCGAGCACCCTCACCGACGACGAGCCGACCGGGTCGGTGGACTGGGACGGCTCGGCCACGCAGGTCCCGCGCGGCGACGTGGCGCACGTGGTCGCCGACGTCGTCGAGGACCCGTCGACGGCCGGCCGCACGTTCCGCTTCAACGGCGGTGGCACGGCGATCGCCGAGTTCCTGCAGCAGCGGTGACGCGCGGGTGTCGGTGACGGACCGGTCGGGTCGGCCCTGCTGATGCACGCGCTGCTCGTCCGCGTCCGCGAGTCGTTCTGGTTCCTGCCCGCCCTGCTCGGGGTCGTGGCGATCGTCGTCGCGCAGCTGCTCGTCACGCTCGACCGCGAGGTCCTGGACGGGCAGGTGCCGGCGGTGCCGTTCCTCGACGCCCTGAGCGCCGGCGGTGGTCGGTCGATCCTCACGACGATCGGCACGGCCATGCTCACGGTGGCGGGCACCTCGTTCTCGATCACGATCTCGGTCCTCGCGACCACGTCGTCGACGTACGGGCCGCGGCTCGTGCGGAACTTCACGGCGGACCGGGCGAACCAGCTCGTGCTCGCGGCGTTCACCTCGACGTTCCTGTACGCGATGGTCGTGCTGCGGACCGTGCACACCGACGTCGACGACGGCGATGCGTTCGTGCCCGTCGTCGCCATCCACGTCGCAGTCCTGCTCGCCGTGCTCGACGTCGGCGTGCTCGTCTTCTTCATCCACCACATCGCGTCGAGCACGCAGATCACGTCGCTGCAGCGGCAGGTGCAGACCGACCTGCGTGCAGCGGTCGACGAGGCCTACCGGGACGGCGACGACGAGCGACGGACGATCCAGCCCGTCACCGTCCCCGAGGACGGGTGGTACGCGGTCCGGGCAGCCTCCGACGGCTACGCGCAGTCGGTGGAGTGGCGGACGTTGACGGCATGGGCGGTCCGGAACGACCGTCTGGTGGACGTCGTCGCGACCCCGGGCCGGTACGTCATCCAGGGCGACGTCGTCGTCCGCGTGCGCGTCCGCGCGGACGGGGACCCGGCCGACCGATCGCGCGGCGACGACAGCACCCCGAAGATCGACGCGGCGACCTCCCGGACGCTGCGCGCCGCGGTGGTCCTCGGTACCGCCCGGACGCCCGTGCAGGACGTCGAGTTCGCCCTCCAGCAGCTCGTCGAGATCGCCGTCCGCGGTCTGGCGTCCGGCTCGAACGACCCGTACACGGCGGTCAGCGCCCTGGACATGGCGACGCCGGTCCTGGTGCCGCTCTGGCGCGACCGGAGCGCCGTGACGGCACTGCTCGGGCCGGACGGCACGCCGCGGATCCTGCAGCACTGGCCGTCGCCCGAGGAGCTGGTGGCCGGACTCTTCGCGACCGTCGGGCACTACGGCGCCGGACAACCGCTCGTCGAGCGGGCCGCCGACCGGTTGGCCGAACGACTCGAACAGCAGGCACCGGAGCACCGACGTGGACTGGTCGCGGCGACGCGGGCAGGGCGCTCCGACCCCGACGCCGGGCCGGCTACCTGAACGGAAACACAGCACGTCAGGCACCATGGACCGATGGCCACGACCAGACCACCAGCACCATCCACCGACCAGCTCCGCCCCGGGCAGCCGGTCCGCACCACCCCCGAGCTCGCCCGCTGGGTCTTCTGGCCGGCCGCAGTCATCGTGCTCGGCTTCGTCGCCTGGACCCTCGTCGCACCGTCCTCGGCCGAGGCCGTCTTCACCGCCCTGCAGAGCGGCATCGTCCGCAACTTCAGCTGGTACTACGTGCTCATCGCGGCGTTCTTCGTCGGGTTCTCGCTGTTCGTCGGCTTCTCGAAGTTCGGCGACATCAAGCTCGGCAAGGACCAGGACGAGCCCGAGTTCTCCACCGGCTCGTGGTTCGCCCTGCTCTTCGCGGCGGGCATGGGCATCGGACTCGTCTTCTACGGTGTCTCCGAGCCGCTCAGCCACTTCGCCTCACCCCGGCCCGGCGTCACGGGCACCGAGAACCAGCTCGCCCAGCAGGCGATGACCCAGACCTTCCTGCACTGGGGCCTGCACGCCTGGGCCATCTACGTCGTCCTCGGCCTCGCACTGGCCTACGCGATCCACCGTCGCGGCCGTCCGGTCTCGATCCGGTGGGCACTCGAACCGCTGCTCGGCAACCGCGTCCGCGGCGGGTGGGGAAACCTCATCGACGTGATCGCCCTGATCGGCACGCTGTTCGGTGTCGCGACCTCGCTCGGCCTCGGTGTGATCCAGATCGGCGCCGGACTCGAGAGCGCCGGTCTCGCCGAGAGCAGCACGGTCAGCCAGATCGCGATCATCGCGGTCATCACCGCGGTGACGATCGTCTCCCTGGTCACCGGTGTGGCCAAGGGCATGAAGATCCTGTCGAACTTCAACCTCATCCTCGCGGCGGCGCTGCTGCTCTTCATCCTGATCGTCGGCCCCACGCAGTTCCTGCTGCGCGACTTCGTGCAGTCGATCGGCGCCTACCTGCAGAACGTCGTCGGCCTCTCCTTCAACGTGACCGCGCAGCAGGGTGCGGCCGGCGAGGAGTGGCAGGGCGCCTGGACCACGTTCTACTGGGGCTGGTGGATGTCGTGGGCGCCGTTCGTCGGCATCTTCATCGCCCGCATCTCGCGCGGCCGCACCGTGCGTGAGTTCGTCTTCGGCGTGCTGCTCGTCCCGACGGCCCTGACCTTCCTCTGGTTCGCCGTCCTCGGTGGTGCCGCCATCCATCAGGAGACGGACGGTACCGGCGGTCTCGTCGGCGCGGACGGCTCGGTCGACGTCGAGGGCTCGCTCTTCACGCTGCTCGCCGACCTACCCGCCGGCGTCGTGCTGACCTTCGGCGCGATCCTGCTCATCGGCGTGTTCTTCGTGACGTCGTCGGACTCGGGTTCACTCGTGATGGCGATGATCGCGTCGGGTGGCGACATCGAGCCGAAGAACTGGCTGCGCGTGTTCTTCGCGGTGGTGGCCGCGCTGCTCGCCGTCGCACTGCTCCTCACCGGTGGGCTGAACGCCTTGAAGACGGCGGCGATCACCACCGCGCTGCCGTTCAGCATCGTGCTGCTGATGACCTGCTGGTCCACGGTGATCGCGTTCAACCGCGAGCGCCGGGCGTACGACAAGGCGGAGCGCGAGGTCCTGCTCGAGCACGTCGGTGCGTACTACGGGCTCGAGGTCGACGCTCCCGAGCAGCGGCAGACGGCACGTCCCTGGGACCTCGTGCGGCGGCTCCGCGGCAGTCGCGGCAGCAGCCGATCGACCGTCGGCGCGGTCAGCACCTCGCCGGACGCCTTCCCGGTGCACACGCAGACCGTCTCGCCGGATCCCGGCATCGACGGCAGCCTCGACCCGGCGCCGGCCGACGCAGCAGCGGACGCTCAGGAGGAGCAGCCGCGGTCCTGACGTGACCCGGTGACGGACGGGAGGCGCGGTGCCGGCTGGCACCGCGCCTCCCGTCCAGCTCAGGCGAACTGCGCGTAGAACGACTCCGGCCGCCCCTGCAGCGACGCCTTCACGCCGCGGCTCCACTCGTCCACCAGGACCTCCGCGACGCCCTGCTCGACCCCGTCGAGCGAGGCGCGGGCGACGTCGGCGGGGTCGACCATGGAGCCCTCGTACCCGGCCATGATGTCGGTGTCGGCCGCGCCGAGGTGCAGGCCCTGCACGCTGATGCCCGACCCGGCGAGCTCGAGCCGCACGGCGTTGGTCAGGTTCCACTCCGCCGCCTTCGCCGCCGCGTAGCCGCCGGACCCCGGGTACACGAACCACGACAGCGCCGACAGCACGTTCACGATCGCGCCGCCCCCGTTCCGCTCGATGACCGGTGCGAACGCCCGCAGCACCGAGAGCGTGCCCCAGTAGTGCGTGTCCATCTCGCGACGGGCGTCGGTCAGGTCGTCGCGGAGCAGCGATCCGGTGGTGGCGATCCCCGCGTTGTTGACGAGCAGGGTGACGTCCTGCGCGACGGCTGCCGCGGCGGCGACCGACGCCTCGTCGGTGATGTCGAGCGGCAGCACCTCGACGCCCTCGATGTCCACGAGTTCGGGGCGGCGTGCGGTCGCGTAGACCTTCGACGCGCCGCGCTCGAGCAGCTGCGTGACGAAGCGGCGGCCGATGCCCCGGTTCGACCCGGTGACGAGTGCGACGGATCCGGCGATGTCCATGGTGTCCTCCTGCCGAGCGGGCACTTCCCGCGGCGGCTCGGCTACGGTAGGACCTCACATCGGTGTCAGGTGCAAGTGCGGAGCGGAGACATCATGCGGATCGGTGACCTCGCGGCGGCGACGGGTGCAAGCGTGCGCTCGCTGCGGTACTACGAGGAGCAGGGGCTGCTCGTCGCGGACCGGACGGCCGGAGGGCAGCGGACCTACGGGGTGTCCTCCGTCGAGCGGGTGCAGCTCGTGCAGCAGCTCTTCGCCGCCGGGCTGGCGAGCCGCACCATCGTGCAGCTCCTGCCGTGCGTCGACGCGGGGGTGGCGACGCCGGAGTCCTTCGCCCTGCTGGTCGCCGAGCGCGACCGGATCTCCGCGCAGCTCGCCGAGCTCGAGGCCGCGCGGGACCGGCTCGACGAGGTCATCGCGATCACCGAGCACCCGACCGCCGAGCACTGCCCGGCACTGCGGGAGCAGCCCGCAGCGGCCTGACGGACGGTCGACGCCCGCCCGCGGTCCGTGACGACGCAACGGCGCCGCTGTCGGTGGCCCCGCCTAGCGTGACGACATGCCCGAGGGTGACTCCGTCCATCGCCTGGCAGCGCGCCTCCGCGTCGTCGACGGCGCCCTGGTCGCCCGCGGTGAACTGCGCGGTGGTGCCGACGCCGGCACCCCGCTCGGCGGCCGCCGCATCGTCGGGCACGCGACCCACGGCAAGCACCTGCTGACCCGGTTCGACGACGGCAGCACGCTGCACACCCACATGCGGATGACCGGCTCGTGGACGACGACGGGCACCGGGAAGCGCCTGCCCGCACACGCCGCACGGGACGCCCGCGTCCGGATGGCACTCGACGACGGCCGCACCGTGTGGGGCATCGCGCTGCCCGTGGTCGAGCTGCTCCCCACCCGCGACGAACACCTGGCGGTCGGGCACCTCGGCCCGGACCTGCTGCACGACGACTTCGACCGTGACGAGGCGGTCCGTCGCTGCACGTCCGACCCCGACCTGCCCGTACGCACCGTCCTGCTCGACCAGCGGCGCGTGGCGGGGCTCGGGAACCTCTGGGCGAACGAGCTCGGCTTCGTCCGCGGGCTGCACCCCGACCGGCCGGTCGGCACGGTCGACGTCGGGGCACTGCTCGACACGGCGCAGCGCATGCTCCGCCACTCCGCGACCACACCCGACGCGTACCAGGTGACGACGGGGGTGCTCCGTCGCGGCGAGCGCCACTGGGTCGTCGGCCGGGCCGGACGGCCCTGCCTGCGCTGCGGGACGCGGGTGCGCGCCCGCGACGACGTGGAGGTGGTCGGTTCCGTGCCCCGACGCGTCTGGTGGTGCCCCCGCTGTCAGCCCGTGACGGTCGAGGCGGCGGCGACCGCTGCCGGCTGACCGTCGGCGATGTCCCGGGCGACCTGCTCGGGCGTGCGGTCGACGGTGGAGACGACCTCGGCGGCCTCGTGCAACCAGCCGTCCGCGGCCTCTGCGTACGGTGCGAGCCGGCTCATCCGGAACGTCGAGTACCCGACGACCGCGTCGTCCTCGATCCGTCGACGCAGGGTGTCCTGGTCGGCGTGGAGCACGACGTGCCGCACCGGGATCCCGTGCTGCGCGAACCCGTCGGCGATCTCCCGCCAGTAGGCCTCGACGAGCACGGTCTGCGGCATCACCAGGGTGCCGCCGACCTGGTCGAGCACCCGACGCGCGGTCTCGACGACGAGCGGCCGCCACGGGTCCCAGTGCTGGAAGTCACCGTGGTCCGGCAGCGGCGGCCGGACGTCCATCAGGACCTCGCCGATCTTCTCGGGGTCGAGCACGTGGGCGTCGGGCAGCATCGGCTGCAGCAGACGTGCCGTCGTCGTCTTGCCGGCCCCGTGGGTGCCGTTGATCCACACGATCACCCTGCGGACGCTACCGCACCGGTCCAGGCGCGTGGGTCACGATCCGGCACCGGCTGCGGGACGGACGGGAGGCGCGGTGGCGGCCCGCCACGGGCCTCCCGTCCGCCGGACGGATCGTCCGTTCACCTCGGTGCGGCAGGATGACCCCACCCGTCGCCCCCACCCCCGGAGTCACCGTGCCCGACCAGAAGCCCGCCGTCCTGTTCGTCTGCGTCCACAACGCTGGCCGCTCCCAGATGGCGGCCGGGTGGCTGCGGCACCTGGCGGGCGACCGCGTCGACGTGTTCTCCGCCGGGTCGGAGCCCGCCGACCGGATCAACGCCGTCGCGGTGCAGGCCATGGCCGAGGAGGGCATCGACATCGCGGGTGAGCAACCCGCCGTCCTGACCACCGACGCGGTCCGCCAGGCCGACGTCGTCGTCACCATGGGGTGCGGCGACGCCTGCCCGGTGTTCCCGGGCAAGCGCTACGAGGACTGGGCGCTCACCGACCCGGCCGGCCTGCCGATCGAGCAGGTCCGTCCGGTGCGCGACGAGGTCCGGCGTCGCGTCGAGACCCTGCTCGCCGAGCTCGTCTAGACCAGCGCGGCGATCCCGAGCGCGACCAGCGCCAGGAGCGGCAGCGCGCCCTGGGTGCTCGCGGCGCGGCGCTTCGTCGCGTCGCTCGTGAACAGCACCAGGGCGGCGGCCAGCATGCTCCCGGTGCCCGCGACGACGAGGGTGAGGCCGACCGCGGTCCCGCCGGAGGCGACGACGACGATGCCGACCAGCACGAGCACGGCGAGGAACAGGTTGTAGAAGCCCTGGTTGAACGCGAGCGACCGGGTGGCGGCGGCCTCCTGCTCCGAGGTGCCGAAGGTGTTCCGCGCCCGCGGGGTGGTCCAGAGGACGGACTCGAGCACGAAGATGTACACGTGCAGGAGCGCGGCGAGGGCGGCGAACACGAGCGCGACGACGGTCATGTCCCGACCCTACGACGCCCGGTCAGCGCCGTTGCGTCGCCCGGTCAGCGCCGTCGCGTCGCCCGTCGCCGCACGAGCCCGAGCGCGGCGGCCGCGAGCAGACCACCGATGACCGCGCCGATCGCGTTCGTCACGAGGTCGCTCGTGTCGCACGCCCGGCCGATGCCGAGCACGAATACCTGCGCCGCCTCGATCCCGGCGGACAGGCCGATCCCGGCAGCAGCCGTCAGCAGCGGCCTGGCGGTGCGCAGCCCTGCCAGGAACACGACCGGGACGAAGAGCAGCACGTTCGCGACCGACTCGGAGGCGGTCGGTGCCAGGTACGGCAGCCCGACCGAGCACCCCACCGCGGCGGACGGCGTGCCCTCCGGGTACAGGGTGGCTCTGAGGACGGCGACCAGCGCCAGGACCGCGAGCACGGTGGTCGTCCGAGGAGCCCGCGCGAGCAGGACTCCGACGAACGGGGCGACGACGACGAGTGCGACGAGCACACCGAAGGGCAGCCACGGCACCGGGACGAGCAGGGTGGAGAGCAGGGTCAGGTCCTTCGGTGCGCAGGGAGCGGCAGCTCGTGCGACGCGTCCCACGGCTCCGTCCAGCCGAGTCGGTCGAAGAGCGCGTCGAGCAGCATCGCGGTGAACCCCCAGAGCGTGTGGACGCCCTGGTCGGACTGCACCGTGAAGGCCGGTCCGCGCCACTCCTGACCACCCCGGCGCAGGACCGTCACGCCGCGGTTCGCCGGGTCGAGCAGCTCGGCCACCGGCGTCCGGAACACCGCGGCGGACTCCCGCTGGTCGACGACCCGCACGGGCGTCGGGTCGCGCCACCACCCGAGCACGGGCCGAACCAGGTGGTTCGAGTGGGCGAGGGGCACGGCGGGCAGGGTCCCGAGGACCTCCACTCCGGAGGGGTCGAGCCCGGTCTCCTCGCGGGCCTCGCGCAGGGCCGCCGCGGGGGCGTCCGCGTCGTCGGGATCGATGCGCCCTCCGGGGAAGGCGACCTCGCCCGGGTGCGACCGGAGCGTCGATGCCCGGGCGAGCAGCAGGACGTCGAGGTCGCGGTGGACGGCGTCGGCCGCGGCCGACCGATCGGCGGGCACCTGGTCGAGGACGCCGAAGAGCATGAGCACGGCCGCCGCGCGGGGATCCGCTGTGGTCGGCATCGCGGGGACCAGCGGGGCGGCTCCGGGACCGGCCACCGCGGCGAGCGCCGCGCGGGCGGCGTCGACCGACGGCGAACGGTCCGTCCGCGTCACCGGCGCGTGCCGTCCTCGGCGGTGCTGCCGGCTGCCGGGTCGTCCCCGTTCGATCCGGCCCCGTCCGGTCCGGCCCCGTCCGGGCCGTCGGCGGGGACGCCGTTCCGACGGGCCAGCAGGGCGCGGATGCCGACGACACCGGCGAACCCGACGACGACCAGCGCGACGATCAGCAGCAGGATCGTGTGGTGCTGGTGGCCACCTGCGGGTGCAGCCGCCTGTGTCGCGGACACGTCCTTCGAGGTGCCGGACGCAGCATCCGCCGTCGCCGTCGCGGTCGCGGTCGGCGCAGCCGTGACATTCGGCGCCGGCGACTCCGCGATGCCCGACTCCGTCGAGGAGTCCAGCGCCGCCGGCCCGCTCGACCGGAACCGGTACTCGCCCGAGATCGGGTGCCCGTCGACGGAGACGCTCCGCCACCGCACCAGGTACGACCCCGCCTCGGAGATGTCGAGGTCCTTCGCGATGGTGTTGCCCTCGACGCTGACGTCACCGGACGTGTGCTCGGCGCCCTCCGCGTCGGTGACGCTGATGACGATGCCGGTCTGCAGCCCGCTGAGCGGCGGTTCGGACAGGGTCAGGAGGACGTGGTCCACGTCGCCCGCGACCGTCGCGTCGGCGACGGGATCGGACGCCACCAGCACGTCGTGGGCCGATGCGGGTCCGGCGACCAGCAGGACGGGCGCGAACGCTGCGACGACGACGGTGGCGAGGAGGGCTCGGAGACGCACGGGTGCCTTTCATCGGCGGCGGACCCGGCTGGTACCGGACGCCCCGAGCGTACCCGGGCCGTCCGGTGCAGCGGCGCGGGTCAGTCCTTGCTGACGAACTGCGCGTCGGACGAGCCGAGCTGCAGCTGCTCCTCGATTCCCTTCTGGTCCGTCGAGCCCCAGCGCTCGGCGATCTTCCCGTCGACGAACTTCGACACCTGGATGCCGCGGACCGTGAACTCGCGGCCGGTCGGCTCGTGCCCCTGGAACGGCCCGGTGTGCGTGCCGTGGATCGTGAACACCGCGGTGATGAAGTCGTCGGTCACGACGAGCGGGTCCGCCTCGAGCGTGACGTCCGGGAACGCCGTCGTGAACTCCTTCCAGAAGTCGACGATGCCGGCGAGCCCCGGCGCCTGGTCGGGTGCGGGGTCGTGGTCGACGACGTCCTCGTGCCAGGCCTCGTGCATGCGGCTCCAGTCGCGTGCCTCGAGGATCCCGCCGAGCTTCTCCTGCGTGGCGGCGTTCGCGTCCTTGGTCATGTGGGTTCCTCCCGTGGTCGGACGGTGAAGGTCCTGGCTACGCCGGACAACCAGGAGGGTCCCTGGCATCGAGGGACACGCTGTCCGGTCGGCGCACGCGCCCGGGACGGTGGGGGAGCCGGACGGGAGGCCCGTGGCACGCCCGCCACGGGCCTCCCGTTGCGCCTCGTGGTCGCGTCAGCGACCGGCTGCGAAGTGGTTCGCGACCTGCGTTGCGGACAGCTCGGTGGAGTAGACGGCGGCGTAGCGCATCGACCCGGTGAACCAGTAGTTCGCCGGGGCACCCGGCCACCCGGTGATCGTGTCGTACCCGATCCGGAAGTACCCGGTGGCGTTCTCGGGGGACTTGAACGCGGCGTTGGACGCGACGAGCGTGCCGTCGAGGTACAGGCGCATGCCGTTCGTCGGCGACATCGTCGAGACGACGTGGTGCCACGCACCGTCGGTGACGGCCTTCGGCGAGGTGACCACCTGGGTCGTCGAGTTGTACGTACCGAAGACGAGCTGCCCCGCGGTGTTGACGTAGATCTGCCGGTCGTGCTGCCCCGAGGTGGCGACCTGGTTGCTGCCGAACCCGATGAGGAGCCCACCCGCGACGGTCGTGCGGAACCAGACCTCCTCGCTGAAGGTCGTCGGGTTCGCGTACGAACGCGGGGTCGAGACGAAGCTCGACGACCCGTTGAGCGTGTACGCCGTGCCGCCGTCGCGCGCGCAGGCAGCGGGGTTCGCGGTCGTCGTCATGCTGCCCTGGTACGTGCCAGCGGCGTTCTTGCCGGAGGAGTCCGCGGCGGTGCGCGACCCGGCGGCCTCGTCGAGGTCGTACGCGAACAGGGCGCCCGTCGCGTCGGCGCGGGCGGCAGCGCCGCAGGTGAAGTACGGAGCGGTCGCCGCGGTGTTGCCGGTGTTCGTGACCGTCGCGCTGTACGCGGAGCGGGTCGGGGCGAACTGGTTCAGCAGCACGACCACGGCGAGGGCGACGACGAGCAGGGCGGCGACGACCCGGCCGTCACGCAGGGAGCGCAGGGGGTGGCCGGTCACGAGGCACGCACCGGTTCGACACGACCGACCGCCAGGCAGAGCACGAGCGGCACGAGGCACACCGCGACGAGGGCGGCCCAGCCCATCGGGTCGAGGTCGATGTTCGAGGTCAGCTGGTAGTGCCCGTTCGCCGTGAGTTCGTGGATGACGACACGGCCGACCTGGCCGTCGACGAGGTGCACCGAGGTGCCGCCGTGGGCGTCGACCCGGACGGGGAAGATGCCGGAGGAGACGATCGTCGCCTCGACGCCGTGCGGGCTCGAGGTGTTCGTGATCGTCGTGACGTTGACGAACGGCTTGAGCACGAACGCGGCGTACGAGGTCGTGAGGGCGCCACCGGCGATGCGGAGGCAGGTGCGCGTCACGCGGTCGGTGAAGGCGCTCGTGAGGGTCCAGATCAACAGGGTGCCGACGAGCAGGATCGGGGCGGCGCGGAACAGCCAGCCGACGTGCGGCACGAGGGCCACCGGGGTGCCGATGACGTCGCGCTGGGTCAGGGCCCACGGGTCGGTGGCGCCGTTGATGTCCCCGCGGGTGTGGAGTCCGGCCCCGTCGATGCCGATGATGCGGTGCGTGTAGACGACACCGGGGTTCGCGTCGGTCTCGAAGGAGACGACGTCGCCGACCGCGAGCGTGTCCACGTCGACGGGCAGGTCGAGCACGAGCGTGCCGACCGGGGCCGCCTCGCCCATCGAGGGGGTCTCGACGACGAACCAGCGACCGCCGGCGGACAGGAACAGCACGGCGGCGGCGAGCAGCAGGGCGGCGGTCGCGGCGACGGTCCAGGCGAGGACGGTCTCGGAACGGGAGACGGCCCGGCCGCGCAGGACCGGCCGGTCGAGCGTGCCGCTGAGCGGGATCGCCGCGGTCTGGCTCATCTGGTGCTCCGGTGGGGTCGGCCGGCCCGGGGGACGGCGGGTGGTGCGGGGGACTGCGTGGTAGCAGAGCTGTGGGAGTGGGGTGGCGGCACTCGGACGTGGGGGGTCGTCCGAGTGCCGCCGGGGTGGGCGCGGTCCGACCGGACGGGGGGATGACGGTCGGACTGCGCCGGGGGTGACGTCACCCGGCCGGAAGGGGGAGGCCGGTCGGGGGGCGTCGGTCTGGGAGGTCGGCCCGGGGAGCCGGCTGCGTGCTGCAGGAGCGCAAGCGGTGCCGGCGGGGCGGGATCAGAGCGTCACGCCGGCTCGCTCCTCGTGGATCAGGCGGTGAAGGTCCAGGTCATCGGGACCGAGGCGGCGAGACCCTGGTACGTGTTGCCGGCCGACGGGTCGAGGGTCACGGCGAAGTTGAACGGGACGGTCGCGCCGGCTGCGGGGGCCTGCGGCATCGTGAAGGACGAGGCCGGCGCACCCTTGAAGCTGGCGAGGGTGCCGCTGAAGACGGTGGTCGAACCCGAGGTGATGACGAGGTTCATCTTGGCGCAGAGGTCGGTCGCGGTGCCGTTCTGGGCGCCGTTGGCCGACTGCGTGCAGGTCGCACCCGGGGTGAGCGTGAAGGTCGCAGCGTTCGCGGTACCGGTGTTCTTGATCGAGATCGCGGTGTTCACGGTGTTGCCCGGCGTCATCGTCGTGCTGCCACCGAACTTGTTGATGGTCGAGCAGGTCGCCGAGTTGGTGGAGACCGAGCCGCCGTCGGTGCTGAGACAGGTGACGGTCGCGCCGGCGTTCTGCTCCTGCATGACCAGGGTGCCGGTGGCGGCGGTGTTGCTCGAGTTCGTGATGCTCGCGGCGAACCCGGACAGGGTGCCGGTCAGCGAGAGCGACAGCAGGACGGCCGCGAAGATGCCGGCCAGGAGCGCCACGGGGGCGAAACGGATCCGCTTCAGTGCGGAGGTGCGGAGCTTGGTGGACACGGTGGACCTCTTCGTTCGGTGTGGTGCGGGAGTCGGGGAGCAAGGGGTTCGGGCCGACTTGCTTCAATCATCAAGATAGTCACTGATTCACCAAATGGACTACTCGTACACTTACCCCAGAGCGGGGGACGCCCCGTGTCCCCCCTTCGACGGAAGCAGGTCCCGTGGCCCCCACCAGCGACGACGACGCCGACCTCATGGCAGCCTTCGCCGCGGTCGTCCGCGCGAACACGAGCCTGATCGGGCAACTGAGCGCACGGGCCGGCATCCACGAGAACGCCCTGCGTGCGCTCGTGCTCGTCAGCGACACCGGGTACTCGACCCCCACCGAAGTCGCGGGGTACCTCGGCCTGACCTCAGGGGCGGTGACGAACATGATCGACCGCATGACCACCGCGGGACTGCTCGAGCGGGCACCGAACCCCGCCGACCGACGCGGATCGCTGCTGCGCCTGCTGCCCCCGGGCGAGACCGTGGTCGAGGACTACCGGGCCCGGTACGGCGCGATGCTGCGCGCCGTCGACGGCGCGCACGGCGGCGAGCTGCACGAGGTGCTCAACGCCCTGGCGACCAGCCTCTACGAGCAGGCGGCCGACGCGGTCGGCGACCGCGGGGACTGAGCCCGGGAACGCGACGGACGGGAGGCACGGGGCGACCCCGCCGCGCGCCTCCCGTCCGCATGCCCCAGACTGGGACGATGCCCCAGCTCCCCGTCGTCTTCGAGGTCGGCTCCATCATCGCGCTCGTCGCGATCCTGCTCGTCGACCTGCTCATCGTCGCCCGGCGACCGCACGTGCCGAGCCTGCGGGAGTCCGGGGCGTGGGTCGGCGTCTACGTGGGGCTCGCGCTCGTCTTCGCGGTGCTCATGCTCGTCTTCGCCGGCGGGGACGCGGCGGGGCAGTTCGTCGCCGGCTGGCTGACCGAGTACAGCCTGAGCATCGACAACCTGTTCGTCTTCGTCATCATCATGGCGCGCTTCAGCGTGCCGAAGGCGATCCAGCAGGAGGTGCTGATGCTCGGCATCATCATCGCCCTGGTGCTCCGCGGGGTGTTCATCCTGGTCGGCGCGCAGCTCATCGAGGACTTCACCTGGATCTTCTACCTGTTCGGAGCATGGCTGATCTGGACCGCGATCCAGCAGCTCCGCGAGGACGACGACGAGGAGCAGCAGGACAGCGCCCTCGTCCGCCTGCTGCGTCGACGGGTCCGCATCACGGACGAGTTCGACGGCATGAAGTTCCGCGTGTCCCAGGACGGCGCGAAGCACTTCACCCCGCTGCTCATCGTGCTCATCGCGATCGGCACCACCGACCTGCTGTTCGCGCTCGACTCGATCCCGGCCATCTTCGGCATCACCGAGAGCGCCTTCATCGTCTTCACCGCGAACGTCTTCGCGCTGATGGGCCTGCGGCAGCTGTACTTCCTGCTCGGTGGACTGCTGGAGCGCCTGGTCTACCTGAAGTACGGGATCGCGCTCATCCTGGCCTTCATCGGCGTGAAGCTCGTGCTGCACGCCCTGCACGAGAACGAGCTGCCCTTCCTCAACGGCGGCGAGGGCTTCTCGTGGGCGCCGGAGATCCCGACGTGGGTGTCGCTCGTGGTGATCCTCGTCGCGATGGCGGGAGCGACCGGCGCGAGCCTGGTGCGGATGCGGCGGGACACTGAGGTCAGCGGGCGCTGACCGTCCGGGCTGCCAGGTCCGACCCGAGCATCATCTCCATCGCGTCACCGACGAGCCGGTCCCCGTCCCCGCGGGAGATCCGGTGTGCGGCGACGAGCGCGGCGATGCCCTGCATCGACGCGGCGAACAGCATCTTGAACGTGTCGCGGGCGCCCTCGTCCGTGCCCCCGTCCCGCGGGCCCATCGCGCTGTCGAGCGCGTCGAACAGGTCCCGCGCGGCACTCGAGACGGCCTCCGAGCGGCCGCCTGGGCCGGTCTGGAACATCAGGTCCATGAGTGCGGCGTCGTCGATGGCGAAGTCGACGTAGGCGCGGGCGACGCGGAGGAACCGCTCCCGGACGTCGTGCTGCCCCGCCACCGCGCGACGGACCTCGTTCGTCAGGCGGTGGAATCCGGCCTCCGCCAGCGCGTCGAGCAGTGCCTGCCGGTCCACGAAGTGACTCCGCGGTGCGCCGTGGCTCACGCCCACCCGTCGGGCGAGGTCACGGAGGGACAGCCCGTCGACGCCGGACCCGCGGAGGACGACGAGCGCCTCGTCGAGCAGCGCGGTGCGCAGGTTCCCGTGGTGGAAGGGCCGGTCGCTCACGGGACCATCCTACCGCGGAACTAGTCATTGACTACTTTCTTGTCAGTGCCTAGATTGGCCGCATGACCTCGACACAGACGATCCTCGTGCTCGGCGCGACCGGCCAGACCGGTCAGCACTTCACCCGACTCGCCCTCGACGCCGGCCACCGGGTCCGGGCGCTCGCCAGGAACCCTGCGAAGCTCTCGCTGCAGCACGAGGGGCTCGAGGTCGTGCAGGGGTCGATCTCGGCACCGCTCGACCTCGACGCCCTGCTCGAGGGCGTCGACGCGGTGGTCCTGATGCTCGGCGACGTGGTGGCGCAGCGTGACCGCCCGGTGAACACCACGTTCGTGCAGGCACTCGTCCCGGTCATGCGCCGGAAGGGCGTCCGTCGTCTGCTCTACCAGGCGGGTGGACTGAGCGCGGCGCCGGGGAAGCGGCTGATGCCCGTGCTGCGGCTCGTCCGCGCGACCATCGCGCGCTCGTACGACGGGCAGCACCGCGACAACGAGGCCGTGATGCGTTGGCTCGACACCGAGGCCCGCGACATCGCCTGGGTCGTGCACCGTGCGGGCATCGGTTCGGACGGCCCGTCGAAGGGCGAGCTGCGACGGTCCCGGACGTGGATCAGCATCGCGACCTTCGTGGACTGCGCGGCCTACTCGCTGCGCCTGCTCTTCGACGACGACGCCGTGCACACGTGCGACGGGAGCGCCTACCGCCGGGGGCGGTGAGCGGCGCGGCGCGGCGGTGGGCGGCGAGCTAGCGGCGCCGCAGTGGGCGGCGGGCTAGCGGCGCCGCGCGGACCGGACCGGCCGGCTCGTCGCCGGGCCGACCCGTCACCCGGCCGGCTCGGCGCTCTTCGGGATCGGCAGCGCGATCTCCACGTCGGGGTCGTCCTGCCGGGCTGCACGGATCATCGAGTTCGCGGTCGCGGCGAGCGGCACGGCGAAGAACCCGCCCGCGATGCCGCCGATCGTCGTGCCCGCGATCACGGCGAGCAGCACCGCGAGCGGGTGGACCGCGACGACCGAGCCCGTCAGGAACGGGTGCAGCACCTGCCCCTCGAGCTGCTGCACGAGCACGACGACCCCGAGCATGACGAGGGCGACCACCCACCCCTTGAACACGAGTGCGAGGAGCACCGCGACCGCCCCGGCGGCGAAGGCACCGACGACCGGGATGAACGCGCCGACGAAGACGACCACGCCGATGGGTCCGGCGAGGGGAACCCCGAGCAGGAAGGCGCCGAGGGCGATGCCGATCGCGTCCGTGGCGGCGATGACGACCTGCACCCGGATGAGGTGCGTCAGGGTCGTCCACCCGGCCTCACCGGCGACGCCGATCCGGTGCTGCGCGGCCCGCGGGAAGAGCGAGACGACCCACTCCCACATGTGGCGGCCGCCGGTGAGCGCGAAGATCGTCACGAAGGTCACGATGAAGAGCCCTTCGCCCAGGTGCACGAGGGTCGCCCCCGCGACGACGATGCCCTGCTGCAGTTCGGCGGCGTGCTGCTCGACGAACGACCGGGCGTCGGCTGACAGGGTGTCGAGGTCGACCGACGGCAGGCCGAACGGCGGGTGCCGCAGCAGGTCCTGCACGGTCCCGATGAGCGCGACCGTCCGGTCCTCGAGGCTCGGGAGTTGCTCGCTGACGCGCCAGACGACCAGGAACACGAGCAGCGCGATCCCGCCCACGAGCGACAGCAGCGCGATGACGATCGCGAGCCACTTCGGGACGCCGTGGCGCTGCAGCACAGCGCTGAACGGGACGAGGAGCGCCGCGACCACCAGACCGATGAGCAACGGCACCACGACGTTCGACAGGGTGAAGGCGATCCAGCCGACCAGGCCGACGGCCGCGGCGATGACGAGGATCCGACCGGCGAAGACCGCGCCGGTGCGCAGGCCGGAGGCACGGGGTGTGGGGGTGTCGGTCACGGGGCGTCCTTCGTTCGGGGTGCGGAGCGTGCGAGCTCGGGTGCGGAGCGTGCGAGCTCGGGTGCGGAGCGTGCGAGCTCGGGTGCGGAGCGTGCGAGCTCGGGTGCGCGTCGGGACCACGTGCGCTGGACGTGGTCCATCCAGGTGACAACCACCGTGTGCGGGGTGGTGAGTGCGGCGATGAGGGCGAGGTAGACGCCGAGGTCGACCCGCCGGACGACGACGGCGAGCACCACGAGCACCGCCACCGCGATCGCCGTGATCGGCCACGCCTGTTGAGCGAAGCGGAGGAACGGCGCGAGTAGTCGCCCGCGGTGCAGCTGCCACGCGCTGGTCGGGTCCGTGAGCTCCAGCCGGAGGATGTGCCGGACCGCGTGCCACAGCGTGAAGTAGAGCCCGACCGCGAGCACGGGCGGCACGACGGTGAAGAAGGCGACGAGCACGAGGTCCTCGGAGACCTGCCGCCAGCGCGGCCCGCCCCATCGCCCGACCACCACGACGTGCAGCACGACGAGCACGAGGACGAGGGCGGCGCCCGCGATCCGGACGACCGCGGGGACGACAAGGACGGCGCGGCCGATCCCGCCGTCGACCACGGCCGCGGACTCGACGACGACCTGCACGGCGGCACCCGGCTGCGCCACGAAGGGGACGACCATCGGCAGCGCGCCGCGTACCAGCACGATGAGGACGGAGCCGGCACGTCCCCGAACGCCGTCACCCAGCAGCCGGTCGATGAACAGGTCCCCCTGCCCCCAGTGGAACCACGTGATCGCGACGAACACGGCGAAGCCCAGCAGCGGCGCGGCGATCCAGAGCGCCGCCGTGGCCGAACCGACGACGAGGTACAGGGCGACGACCACCACGACCGAGCGCGCCGTGCTCGTCCCCGGGCGCAGCCGGGCCGGCACGAGGTGGTCGAGCGCTCCGTGCGGGAGCCCGAAGACCAGGACGCTGACGGCGAAGGGGACGAGCTGGACGATCATCGGCACCGGTGTGCCGGTGAGCCGGAGGACCGCGCAGACCAGGGCGACGACCGTCAGGACCGCGGTCACGGGTGCCAGCACGTGGTCGGCGACCCAGGTGCGGAGCGCGTGGGGAGCGGTCTCCGGCTGCGCGAGCACGGGGTCCACGGCGGTCACCGCGCGCTCCGCGCCGCACGGGTGCGACGGGCGACGGCGTCGGGCGCGCTGTGCGCGACCACTGCTGTCCGGCGGCGGGTGACCGCGTCGACCACGGTGCGCGCGAGCGCCGCGAGGAACGGTGGCTTCTGCAGCGCCAGCACGATCCGCAGGTCGTCCGCGGGGGTCGAGCGTTCCGTCAGGAACCGGACGACGAGCGGCCCGGGCAGCGCGAACAGACGACGGAACGCCTCGGGCGCCTGCTCCGGCCGGTCCCGCAGGAACCGGAGGAAGACCGCGTCGAGGAACCGCGTGCGCCAGCCGTCGACGAACGGGGGGACGGGCGTGCCGGCCGCCAGGTGCTGCGCGACGACGGCGCTGTGCCGGTTGCCTCGGGCGAACCCGTAGCCGCTGCTCGGCCGGGTCGTCCCGACGACGGCTTCCGCACCCGGCCACCGCGCACCGGGTCGGAGCGGGGCGTCGGTCATCGGGATGCACCCCCGCTCCGAGTCGACCGTGCGCCACTCGTCCGGCCGGAGGCACCAGCGCCGCTCGACGTAGCGCGTGACGTGGTCCTCGTGGTCGAACGGGTCTGCGGCGTCCGGCGTGAAGAGCGTGCTCTCGACGAGGGCCTCGGTGGGGGACACCGGCAGGACGTACACGAACCGCACTGGTCCGGAGGCCGCCTGCCCGCTGAAGTCCATGAGCGTCGCGGTCCTCGTGTCGAAGACCGGCCGGTCCGCGGTGATCCAGTGTCCGACGAACCGCTGGTGGAGCAGGACCCGGCCGGCACCGACGTGCTCCGGGCAGCGCGGTCCCCGGGCATCGAGCACGCTCGCCGCCCGCACCGTGCCGAGGGCCGAGTGGACCGGGGTGCCCGACCCGTCCGTCACCGACACCGCCGTCACCGCGGTCACCGGGGCACCGTCGACGAGCCGGACGCCACCGAGCGCGGCCAGCCGTCGCTCGGCCGCTGCACGTCGGTCGGCAGCCCGCACCAGGACGTACGGGTGCTCGGGGTCCGTCCCGACGCTCGTTCCCCGGTCGGTCCGGACCTCCCACCGCCCCCACGACGCCGAGCGGGCCTCGGGGAGGGGATCGCTGCCGTCGTCCCACGAGCACCACGCGCGCGGGTCCGGTGTGGAACGGCCCTCGAGCACCAGCACGGACCGGTCACCCGGCAGCGCGGCGAGCCGGACGGCCGTCGCCAGACCGGAGCAGCCACCGCCCACCACGGCGACGTCGACGGTGGCGGGCAGCGGCCCCGCGACGGGGCCGGGGGCCGGAGCGACACGCGCTCCGGCCCCCGTGGTGGTCGTGCCGGTGTCAGCGACGGACACGGTGCTCACCGCGACCAGCGACGGTGGCGGTGTCGGACCCGGACGCGGTGTCGGGCAGGGTGCCGTCGGCGAGCTTCTCGGACGAGACCCACAGCGCCTCGGGCAGGGTGTCGACGCCCGCGCGGACGTCCTCGGCGGACCGGAACTTGGCGACCTTGTGGATCATCACGCCGAAGCCGACCTTCGCGACGATGTCCGCGGCCGACAGGACGACCTGCATCCAGGTGATGACGGCGCCACCGTGGCCCCAGCCCTGCAGTCCGAAGATGATCGGGTAGGCCATCCAGGTGACGATGAGCAGGATCCCCGCGTTGCGGAGCGTCGTCGCCGCCTCCGAGCCCTTCAGGTCGCGGCCGCCCTTGACGACCACGTAGATCACGAGGAGGTACAGGATCACCATGAAGACGCCGGAGATGATGCCCCAGGTCCAGAGGGCCGGCATGCTCGTGCCGGAGTCGATCACGACGCCGCCGACGAAGCCGGTGCTGATCATCAGGAACGCAGCGGCCACGCCGACCGCGCGCAGGCGACGGGCCGCGACGCCGGCCAGGGTGGCGACGGCCAGGAGCTCGATGACGAGCAGCGGGACGGTGACGGTCCAGTCGAAGTAGCGCGGTGCCCAGGACAGGATCGCGTTCGCGTTCGGGACCCACGAGTCACCCTTGCGGTCGTAGCCGAGGGCGAAGGACGCGACGAGCACGACGTACGACAGGAAGGCCACGCCGGTGATCGCCGTCCCGGCGTAGACGCCGGTCCGGTAGCGACCGGTGACCTCGTTCGTGGACACGATCGACTTCACGAAGAACGCGAGGAGCGCGAGTCCGGCGACGGAGAGTGCGTAGACGATGATCGAGTGCTCCGCGAGCGTCAGCGTCGCGTTCCACGGAGCGAGTGCATCCGACATGAGGTTCCTTCCAGGGGATCGAGGGGCGGCGTGTGACGGCCGACCAGGAAAACTTGCTCCCGGGCAACCGTCGCGGTTCCCAGGCCCGGCTGCAGACGGGGTACAAGGACGTCCGTAGCGTGGTGATCCCGACGGAACTCGCGTCGACCAGTACCCGTCTCACCCCCAGGGGTGGTCCTGAGAGGATCCAGATGCCCGACCGCATCCGTGTCGCGCTCGTCAACGACTACGAGCTGGTCCTCCGAGGCCTCGCCGACCTGCTCGCGCCGTTCGCGGACCGGCTCGAGGTCGTGCAGCTCGACGCCCGACGGCGCGTCACCGTGGACGTCGACGTGGCGCTCTACGACACGTTCGCGCAGCCGGAGCCCGACGACGAGGACGTGACCCGGTTGGCGTCGAACCCGCGCATCCGGACCGTCGCCGTGTTCACGTGGAAGATGGACCAGGACCTCATCGACGCGGCCGTCGCCCGGGGCGCCACGGGGTACTTCGCGAAGAGCTCGACCGGCGAGCAACTCGCCGACGGGCTCCTCCGGGTCGCCGCCGGCGAACGGGTGCTCGACGCCCCTCGGCGCCGGGTCCCGAGCGGTCCCGGGGTCGACTGGCCAGGTCGGGAGCACGGGATCTCCGACCGGCAGTCCGAGATCCTCGCGCTGATCACGCAGGGCAAGCGGAACGACGAGATCGCCGAGCTCACGCACCTGAGCCCGAACACGGTCAAGACCCACATCCGGACGCTCTACAGCAAGATCGGCGCGGTGAACCGGGTCGACGCGGTCCTCTGGGGCACCGACCACGGCTTCCGTCCGGACCACCGCAGTGTCGACCGGACGCCCTCGCCGTAGGCTGGCCGGGTGAGCGACGACGATGAGCAGCAGTCACGAACGGAGTCGTCCGTGGTGGACGCGTCGGTCGTCGGACTCGGCATCGTGCTCCGGTCACTCGCACCCGCGCTCGAGCAGGTGACGCTGCAGCAGTACCGGATCCTCGTCCTCCTCGTCACCCGCGGCTCGCTGCGCGCCGGGGACCTGGCGGTCGAACTCGGACTGCTGCCGTCGGGCATCACGCGTATGGTCGACCGTCTGGTCCGTGACGGCTGGGTGACCCGGCGGACGTCCGGTCGCGAGGTCCTGGTCACCGCCGGTGACGAGGCAGTAGCACTCGTCGAGCACGTGCTCGCCCGCCGGGCGGTCGAGATCCGGACGGCGCTGCGCCGGATGACCCCCGAGGAGCGGACCGCGGTCCGCACCGCAGCAGACGCGCTGGTCCGGGCCACGGGGGCGGAGCCGGTGCTCGACGCACAGATCCTGCTCGCCACCGCGCCGCCCGGGCGCTGATCAGGCCGGGCCGTAGCGTGGTCGCGTGACGATCGCGCTGACCAGGACCGACCCGCAGGGTGCCGACCGGGAGGCCCTGGTCACCTTCCACACGTCGGCCGACTTCCCCTTCCACGTCCGCGCACACCCCACTCGCGCCGACCTGGAGCGCGCGGTCGACCGCGGCGCGTTCCGCGACGACGAGCACGACTCCTGGTGGCTCGACGACGACCGGCTCGGCCGCGTCGGCCTGGTCGTGCTCGAGGACCTGCAGGACCCGGCCCCACTGCTCGACCTCCGGCTCGCGCCGGCGTTCCGTGGGCGGGGACTCGGGCTGCCGGCCCTGCGCGCGGTCACCGACCAGGTGTTCCGCACGATGCCGGAGGTCACGCGCTTCGAGGGGCAGACGCGCGAGGACAACACCGCCATGCGCCGGGTGTTCCTGCGCGCCGGGTGGGTGCAGGAGGCGCACTACCGGGAGTCGTGGCCGGTCGAGGGCGGCACTCCGAAGGCGTCGGTGGCGTACGGGGTGCTCCGTCGCGACTGGGAGACGGGCGAGGTGACACCGGTCCGCTGGGGTGACGTCTCGCTCGACGGCTGACCGGCTCGTCCGGGCCTCGTCCGGCTCTCGACCGGGCGGTCCCGCTCAGGCGGGCTCGTCGACCAGCGCGGTGAAGCGACCACCGACGCCGTACACGAGGTGCCGCGTGGTCCCGGGCGCGGGCGCCGGCACCTCGTCGTGGTCGTGGCACACCAGCAGGGTCCACTCGGGCCACCACTTCTTCGGCCGCTCCTGCTCCGAGAACCCGCAGACGGCGCACTCCAGGTGCGCCCAGACCTTCTTCGCGCCCGTGCGGTTGCTCCGCGACTGCACGAGCCAGGCGGGCGGGTCCTGCTCGATCCGCTCGAGCTCGGACTCGCTGAGGTGGGACGGGATGCCGTGCCGAGCGGCCATCTCGAGCGGGATGTCGAGCCGGATGGCGGCGTCGCGGCGGGAGAGCATCCGTCCAGGGTAGGTCGTCCCGGCCGGGAGGCGCCTCCCGCGGCCCCGCCACGTGCCTCCCGGACGCGGCAGGGCCGTCGCGGTCGGTGCCTCGGTGGATCAGACGGCGATGCGTCCGCCGTCGACCGGCAGGACCGCGCCGTGCACGAAGGACGCCGTGTCGGCGGCGAGGAACGCGATCGCCTCGGCGACCTCCTGCGCGGACCCCGGGCGCCCCGCCGGACCTGCGGCGGCCAGCTGGTCGAGCGCCTCGCCCATGGCCGCGGTGCCCTCGGTGCGGGTCGGTCCGGGGCTCACGGCGTTCACACGGACGCCGGACGGGCCGAACTCGGCCGCCCAGGACTTCGTGAGCAGGACCAGCGCCGCCTTGGTCGACCCGTACAGGCCCATGCCCGCGGCACCGAACTCGGCGACCATCGTGGTCACGTTGACGATCGCGCCGGTTCCGCGCTCGGCCATGCCCGGGGCGAGCGCCGCGACGAGGAAGTACGGCGCCTTGACGTTGAGGTCGACCACCTCGTCGAAGCCCTCGGGCGTCGTGTCCGCGGTCGGCCCGAACGGGAAGATGCCCGCACTGTTCACGAGCACGTCGACCCGGCCGTCGCCGATGCGCAGCGCCTCGGCGGCGAGGGACCTGGCGCTCTCCGCGTCGCCCAGCTCGGCACGGACGAAGTCGGCGGTGCCGCCGGCAGCGCGGATGCCGCGGACGACCTCGTCGCCGCGCTCGGCGTTGCGGCCGGAGACGACGACGTGCATACCGCGAGCGGCGAGGAGTTCGGCGGTGGCGCGACCGATGCCGCTGGTGGACCCGGTGACGAGAGCGATGGGAGTCATGATGCCTTCCTGACTGAACAGATCTGTTCGGTTTGTGATGCTGGTAACTGTACAGATCGGTGCAGTAAAGTCAAACCATGTCCGAGTCCACCAAGACCCGTCGTCGCCCCGCGTACGAACGCGCCGTCGCCACCGCCGACCGGCTGTTCTACGAGCAGGGCATCCACGCCGTCGGCGTCGACCAGGTCGCGGCCGAGGCGGACATCTCGAAGGCCAGCCTCTACACGCACTTCCGCACGAAGGACGACCTCGTGCTCGGCTACCTGCGTGGCCGCAGCACCGCGTGGCAGGACCACGTCGCCGCCGAGCTCCCGCAGCGCGGGGCGACCCCACAGGAGCGGATCGTCGCCGTGTTCGCGCTCCTCGGCGAGTGGTTCGAGGAGCCCGGGTACCGCGGGTGCCCCTTCATCAACGTCGAGGCGGAGTACGGCGCGGGACACCCCACGCACGAGGTGACCCTCGAGCACCGCGACTGGGTGCGCGGGCTGTTCAGCGACCTCCTCGCAGATGCCGGCGTCGAGGACGTCGACGGCACCGCACTCCAGCTCTGCCTGCTCTACGACGGCGCGATGGCGAGTGCGCAGGCCGACCCGTCACGGCCGTGGGCGCAGGCCGCCGCGACGGCCGCGCGGGCACTGCTCGGACCGACGCGGTAGTCCGCACGGCCGGGGTGGGCCGGCACGGCGCCGGGGTCAGTCGGCACCGTCGGCCTCCGGCCTGCTGAACAGGTTGACGACGTTGCCGTCGGGGTCACGCACCAGTGCGGAGCGGTTGCCCCACGGCATCGTGGTCGGTCCGAGGACGACGTGCTCGGGCGCGAGACGGAGCTGCGCGAAGCGGCCGTCGACGTCGTCGACCTCGAACTCGACGAACACGGACCGGTTCGTGGCGGGCGTCAGGGCGCCGCCGAGCATCGCGACGGTGGCGGTGCTGGCGATCGCGAGGGTCGCGCCGGGGCCGGTGAACTGCGCGAAGACGGGCGCGGGGCGCTCGGCACGCTCGCCGGTGACCTGTTCGTAGAACGCGACGAGGCCGTCGAGGTCGTCGGTGACGATGCGGATGGACGTGAACGACACGGGGTTCCTCCGGTGGTGCTGGTGCTGATGCGGTCGGCACCCAGCGTCCCGGGTGGTCGCGACACCGTCCTGTCGGTGTTCGCCGGATCCCGTCGTCGGACCTCGTCCCCGATGCGTCGTCGGGCCGCCGTCGGTCGGCGGCTCAGTCCTCGACGACGGGACGGAGTCGCCCGTACCGGATGCCCAGGTCCTCCGGCTGGAGCACACGCTTCGGTGGCCGCTCGTCGGTCACCTCGATCGACGCCATCCGGTCGGCGCGGAACGCCCGGACACCGTCGCGCACCCGGCACCACGCCACCAGGTACCAGTGCCCCTCCTTCTCGATCGACCCCAGCGGTTCGACGTCCCGTGCCGTCTCCGTGCCGTCCGCAGCCCGGTACCGCAGCCGCACCACGCGGTCGGCACGCAGGGCCTCGGCGAAGGCGACCGGTGTGACGGGGTCGTCGTCAGCCTCCAGGAAGTGGACTCGTGACGCGACCGCACCCGCGCGGGCCGCATCGCGGTCCGGCATGACGGCGAGCACCTTGCGTGCCGCGGTGCGGGCAGCCTGCCGGAACGGGCTGGTGCCGAGCGCACCGAGGCCGATCAGCACCGCGAGGGCCTCGTCCGGCGTGAAGCCGGCGGGGCCGAGCGTCGCCGACGTGTCGATGACGTACCCACCGGTACGGCCGGGCTCCGCCCAGATCGGTAGCCCCGACTGCTGCAGTGCCGCGAGGTCCCGCTCGACGGTCCGCACGGACACCTCGAACCGCTCGGCGAGGCGACGTGCGCTCCGGGGTCGCGGTGCGGCGGCCCGCAGTTCCTCGACGAGGCCGTACAGGCGGTCGGTGCGGTTCACCGCCCCATCATCCGGTACGCGGATCATCGGCGGAAGTCGCCCACCTGACGGTCGGGCGCTGGTCAGGGCGTGCGATCAGTCCCGGTCGCCGAAGAGTCCGGCGCCGTGCTCCGTGAGGACGTCGTAGGCATCCCCGAACGTCGTGGGTACCGGGGCGTCGGGCTCGTACTTCGCCAGCAGCAGCCCGAGCAGCCCGATGCCGGGCGCGGTCAGGGGCCGGCGACGGTCCCGTTCCGACGGCGGACCGCTCCTGCCCTCCGGGTTGGTCGGCACGTACTGCGGGGCGACGTCCGGCCAGAGTTGCGGCTGCCGGGGGACCTTCCGGTTGAGCACGTTGTGGATCCCCGTGGCCTCGGCGTCCCGGTGGGTGAGGGGTTCGAGTCCGTGTTGCTCCGTCAGGGTCCGGATGACCGCGGCGTGGTGCATCGGCTCGTTGATGATCGTCCCGGGTTCCGTGTAGGCGGACACCACGAAGGCCGGCACCCGCCCGCCGAGTCGGTCGAAGGTGAACCCCATCTCGCCCGGGGTCGGCGACCCCGACGGCGTCGCGACGCCTGCGGGTGGCGGGACGTGGTCGTAGATCCCGCCGTGCTCGTCGAAGGTCACCACGAGGGCGGTGTTGATCGCGTTCGATCCGCGCTCGCTCCGTCCGCCGCGGACGGCGTCGTAGACGCTGGCGAGGAGCGCTTCCGCTGCGCGGACGTCGGACGTCGCCGACTCGTACGCGCCGGCGTCCGGCGCGCTGTGGTCACCCGGGCTGCCGACCGGCGGGTGCATGTCGTTGTGGTCGAACATCATCCGCGGCTCGATGAACGCGTAGTCGGGGAGGTTCCCGCTCGCCGCGTCGGCGTGGAACTGTTCCATGCTCCGGAAGTTGCTCTTCCAGTACCGCTCGATCGACGGTGCGTGCAGGAACCCGGTCAGGGACACCACCTGCCGGGCGTCGAAGTACACGCGCCAGGTCTTCCCCGCTTCCTCGAGCCGGTTGAAGATCGTCGGGACGGCGTCCGCACCCAGCCACTTCTGCGGGCCGCCCTCCCGACCGTTCGTGACGAAGCCGTGCGAGGTGCTGGCATGGAAGAACGAGCGGTTGCAGAACGTCTGCGACGGCACCGCGCAGTGCCAGTGGTCGTAGACGGCGAACGACCTGGCGAGCGTGGAGAACACGGGCAGCATCGCCGGCGAGAAGCCGCCCATCACCCGCGAGTACTCCTCGACGCTCGGTTCCCGGCCGCGCTCCAACCGGAAGTTCACCACGTAGTCGTGGACGAACCCGGACATCGTCGGCGTGCTCGTGTCCTCCGGGGCGTTGAACGGCGCCGCGTAGCCGTTCCGTGCGGGGTCGGCGTTCTCCGCGGGCTCGACGAGACCGAACCACTGCGTGTTGACGTGCGGGTAGAACTCGCCCGGGTCCGGGTCGGGCTGGCTCATGACGTGGTCGGTCGTCCCCTCGTACACGTGCGCGGGGACGACGGTGCCGTCAGGGGCGGTGTTCTCGTGTCGGCCGTCCTGCAGGCCGGCGAAGGACTGCCCGGGGCGGAGGTCGGCGTCGGTGTACAGCCGGCCGAGGACGTGGTCGAAGCTCCGGTTCTCGAACATCACGACGACGACGTGGTCGAAACCCGGCTCGGGCCGTTCCGGGAGCGGCGTGAAGCCGTACCGGGCATCGTGCACCGACCGGTCGTACGCTGCCCCGGCGCCGACGAGACCGGCACCGACGGCAGCGCTGGCCGCGCCGACACCGGCCCGGCGCAGGAAGGTCCGCCGGCTCGGTGCCGGAGTCCCACGGTCCTCGCTCTGGTGGTCCATGCGGTCCATCATCACCCCGTCCTGCCCGCAACCGTCTACAACTGGTGCATCGACAGGAGCGCGCGCAGTCGCAGCGTCCGTCGGAGCGGAGGCCGCTCGAGCCCGTCGACCACGACGGCGGCACCGAGCCACGTCGCGCCGGCCATGTCGGTCAACATCCGCGCAGCTTCCGCCTGCGCTCCCGTCGCGATCCAGTCGTCGACGAAGAGCACTCGGTCGCCGGACCGCAGCAGGCTCCGGCGGACTCCGAGGTGCAGGGAGCGGTCCCGGTAGTCCGGGCCGGTGGACACCTCCCACCACGGATCGGTGTCCGCGGCACGGCTCGGGTCCTTCCGAGCTTCGGCGAGACCGACCCCGAGGTGCGCTGCGACGAGCGCTCCCAGGAGCGTTCCGCGCGACTGGATCCCGAGCACCACCGTTGGCTGGGCATCGTCGAACAGGGCGGCGAGACCGGGACCGAGCGCGCGCAGGACGTGCGGATCGCGCCACCAGCCGGTCACGTCGGCGTAGGAGTACGGATCTGTCCGATCACTCCGCCACCGGAACGCGTCCTGCAGCCGTCGTCTGAGGTCGGTGTCCACGGTCACGACGTGATTCTCCCGGTTCGCGCGAGTGGACGGCGACGGGTCGTCAGGTCGAGCAGTCGATCGAGGGGTCGGTCGAGGCGTCCGACAGTCGGAGCTCGTGGGGTGCCGCGAGCCGACCTCGGGCGTCGAGCACCAGGCACCCGTACTCCGCCGTCCCGTCGTGCGCATCGACCTCGCAGTCCTCCGTCGATCCCGCATCGACGAGGAGCGTGGTCCGTCCCCGGGGTGCCAGTCCGTCGCGGTTGTCCCACAGGCACGTCAGGTCGACCGAGCGGCCGAGGTCGTTGACGACCGTGATCGGCACCTGGGCTCGGGAGGCACCGAGAGCCCAGCCGACGGCAGCGGCGGCGGCCAGGAGCGCGCCGCAACCGGCCAGCACGGCCATGATGGTGGTGTTCCCGAGTGGGCGCGTCGTCACACGTGTGGGTGCAGGCGTTACTTGTCAAAACCTCCCTTGCGGCTGTGCGGAACGCAGCTAAGTTGTCCGGCTCTTAGGCAGCGAAACTTGTCAAATTGGAAAATCCCCGATGAGGGCGCCGAAGAAACGTTCGATCTCACGGTGCCCCTTCCAATGAGTTGGGCTCATCCAAGCCCCGCAGAACCTGACCGAGGCTGATGAACTCGGAACCGCATGCTCGGTGAAGCTGGTCGGGGTCGCTTGTCGCGCGTATATGTTCCCGCTCGCCGCGCTCGAGCCTTGAGGGCAGCAGGCGGGGCATCCATCCCGTTGCGCGCATCGGTACAACTGCGGCGGCAGCGGTCCTGCTATCGCACGTCGAGGTGCCTGTTCAGAGAGCGGTGTCTCCATTCAGAACGACCTGTCAACTCGTTACCACCACGACCGTTCGGGCCAGAGGAAGTTGGATGCGTACGTCGGGCTACGCAGCCAGCTTTGGCGCATCACGTCTTCGATGCTGCCTCCTTCCTGCAGCGCGCGGTTGATATACGAAGCTCTGAGCGAGTGTGCTCCTACCCCTTCAGCATGCAATCCCACTGCTTGCGCGTGCTTCTTGACGACGTCGTTAACCACCTGCGTGCTGATGCCCTTGGGGTGGTGAGGGGCGGACTCATAGAGGCGTCCGATGGTTGAAATCGGCTGAAACACTGGCCGACGCCTGGGTTGATCTGCGATGGTATTCGTTCTCCGCTCGTAGAGCGCCGGATCCGAAGCAACGACGCAGCAGTGCTGATCCTTCTGGAAGCCATCGAGTACCGTCTGAACTGTCGCCGTGGTCTGTTCTAGGCGGATCGCGTTGTGCACCATCGCCCAGCGAATGAAGGCACACACCGGGCACATTCTCGGGTCTTGTGCGTACTTGAGGAGCTTCACTCCTTGCACTTTGGGGCCTTCGCGAACCGTGACGAGGAGGCCCTCTTCATGATCGATTCCAATGTCACGATATCGGAGAGCGGCAACTTGGCTGCGTTGGAAGGCCCCACTGAACGCGATGAGGATGATCGCGCTATCTCGCGCTCCATGGACGGCTTGCGGATGCTGATCGACGTTGATGTCGTCGAGGATCCTACGAAGATCGGTGACGGACAGGACCGGGGTGCGACGAGCCGGCGGAAGCGTTGCCCGGAGACGGCCAAGCGCTGTTTTCACTTCGAGCGAGTCTCCGGGTCTCGGAAGACGCTGCATTTCGTGTGCCTTGTTGATCGCAGCAACCCAACCGGAGATGGTGTTGTACGCGGCGGGCCTGCCTGCGCCGTCGCTTCGGGTACCCGCCTCGATGATGTAGCTAACGACGTTGATCGGTTCGGCCGGCAGCGCTTCGCAACCGCGTTCGTCGCACCAGGCGAGGAATCGTTGCCAGCTGCGGGCATAGCTCTTGGCAGTTGACGGCGCGGGCTGCAGCTGTGGCAGGGCTTCAAGCCGTGATCGAGTCGTGGAGAGGTCGTGTTGAGGAAGGTGGGTCGGAGCCTCCAGCTCTCGGTCCTCGCGTGGCTGCTCCACGGTGGGTCCTTCCTCGCTTTGCCTGCACCTTAAACGTCATTGTCTGTCTGCTTCCTTGCGGCGTCCAGCGTGCGGCACTCAGCTGGCAGGTCGTGGGCGTAGCTCTACTGCTGCACGGATGTGGGCAGGAGTGCGTTGCAATTCTCGTGAGAGCGCGGTCAGCGTAGGGGGCTTTGTGGCGCCGGTGAGGTGGTACAGCTGTTCCCAGTCGATGTCGTCGACTTCGCGTCCTGGCGCGCTGGCACGGTCGATGGCGTCGCGAGGCGGTGACCAGGTCACCGGCTCGTCCCGCAGCGGGCGCTGCGTCGATGCGCGCAGCGCGTACTTCCGATCTTCTTGCTGCAGGAACTCCCGCGCGTAGTCGTCCACCGCGTCTTGTAGATGCGCAGTCATCGTGAGCACGAAGGCGGTGAGGTCAGCTGCATCGTGCCGAGTCGGCATCTGACGCAGGACGTGGGGATACTGCGGTGCTGCGGCGCCCGTCAGCCGTTCGAACGCCCAGCGCCTGGCGATGAGGTGGCGACGGATGCGTCCTGGGTCAGCGTCAGCTGCTCTACAGACCTGTCGCCAGGCGTCTGTCGGGAGGAAGCGGTCCCAATCGAGGGTGAGGCGCCGACCGTAGTCGATCGGCGCGCCGTCTCGGAGTATGCGGACGCGAAGAAGGCAGAGTGCGCGGACGACGGAGTTGTCAGGTGGATCTCCGAGGAGTGCGGGTCGTAGGCGATTCGACCTTTCGCTCAGTACTGCTGCGATGTCGGATCGGAACGTGTAAGCGTCAGTCGTTCGGCGTCCGAGCAGCGGGATCGACCAGGTGTTCCAAAGGAGGGTTGGCCAACTGTTGTGTGCGTTTGTGCTTCCGGGCGGTCGGGCCGCCCATCGGGTGACGTCTTCTTCGGTGAGCGCGCTGAGGTTGAGGATTCGGTCTCTGGCCTTGAGGTCGTGGTCGTGTGCCCGGAGGACGCGGCTCGCAAGCGGTTCCGCTGGTTTGCCCCATCGTTCGAGCAACTCGCGCGGGCTGCCAGGTCCGTACCCGGCGGACCTTGGCACGTGACCGGGTGGGCGGCCGAAGGTGATGGCCCGGATCGAGGATCGGATCGAGTCTTCTCTCCCGGTCAGGATGTGGTGAGCCGCGGCGGCGAGGGCCGCGAAAGCTAGGGCGTCCTTGGGCGCCGACGCTCCGACGCGTGCTTCCGGCTCGATGAGTCCCTGGAGGCTTGACGTCGGTAACTGTGCGACGTCAGCGATGTGCGGCACGTCGCCTGTTGCTCGGAGTGCAGCCATGGCACCGGCGAGCGAGCCGAGCTCAGCGAGCGGTCGTTCCGCTTCTGCGACGACGGCGTGCACCCATCGTTGTGCCTGTAGGACGGGCGCATCTGCGCCGATCGTCACGGGCGTAGCGAGCCGGAGGTCGGTGCCGCAGTACTCGGGCTTGGTGGTGGTGGAGATGTTGTTCCAGCAGCAGTTGGGATCACGCAGAGTTGCGGGGGATCCGAGAGTGTCGCGTGGTGGCTTGCCGCAGCCAGGGCAGACGTCCTCGAGTATCGCCGCGTGGGTGACGCACGCGAATGCCCACGTGAGTCGCCATTCGGTCCGGAAGACGCCAGGGTGCTCCTCGAGGCAGAGCGGGCAGTAGCGGGTGCCGGCACGACGCGTCCAGCCGATGTCAGTCAAGATGCGCGCGTGTGGGCCTCGAGCGCTGCGGTCAACCTCGATTCGGAGTGCCCGATCGTCGAGGGAGTGCAGAGTTGCAGCCTGGAGCTGCTCTGTTGGGATATCGAGGGCGAGTGCTATCGCGTCTGCTACCTCTGGCCGGATTCGGACCCCGAGTTGATGGATCTCCTTCGGGTCGAGCACGCCGAGCCCCATAGCGGTCAGGAGTGCAGCCCGGGAACAGTGGTAGTCGTCGTACGCCCATCGACTTATCGCGCTCTGGAGCCACTCGTCGTCATACAGATCGACCCGGACGCCGAGGGGTCCGAGCAGAATCTGCGGATCGCGCACGCTCACCGGACGTCGAAACGGTACTTGCCGATGTCCAGCTGACGAACCTCGTGCTCGCGATGTTTCTCGTACTCGACCTGCAGAACGACGCGATCGAAGGTGGCGCGGGTGATGCGTTCTGTTCCGTCGTCGATCGCACGTCGTGCAGCCTGACGCACGAGGAGCGAGAGGGCGTTGTGGAAACCGTGCGTGCGTACCCACGCGTAGTCGGCAAGGTACTCATGGAGCCAGCCTTCGGGCCCGGGGTCTGCAAGCCGAAGACGGTGTTCCCACTCGGCCAGCAGGTTCTTCCACTCGTCAACGCTCGGCGCGCTCGGATCGTCGCTGTATAGGAGGGGCTCGAGGGGTATCTCAACCCAGCGACCGCTCGACTGGCGCTTCGTTGTGCGGTAGCTCACCTCGTCGCCGCCGTGACCGAGAACCCACTCGCGGTCGTTGCCGCACAGGAGCAGCTGCACGCCCTGATTCGTCAACCCCTTCAGGAGGTTGTGGATCTGCTGCCCCATCTTCGAGCCGAAAGCGATGAACTGCAGCTCGTCGATGACGATGAGCCGCACGTTGTGCAGCTGGAGTGCGCGGTGCACCGCTGCGGTGGTGTCGCCCGTGGTGATCTCGCCCAGGGCATCGAGGATCGCCCGTTCGAGTCCAATGGCGGAGACCTGGTCCCGGACGTCCAGGTAAACGACCGGTCGGAACCTGACCTTGCGTCTGCCCGCACGCGTCACCGTGGGCGGAGTACGTTGCTCCTCTGCCCACTGCGCGAGGCATTCTTCATCCATCACCTCCGCCGCGATGCGCTTGACCAGCATCGTCTTTCCAACCCCGGGTTGGCCGACGACAAACGGCACATCGGTGGCGCCGCGGTCGCCGCCAGCGCCCAGTACCGCCCCGATGTCGTTCATTGCCTGCTGAACCGATGAGGTTTCCCAGGTAGGCCCCGCGTCAAGCCAGTCACGGCGCCGGCGGTTGTAGAGCAGCCCCTCCGCACGGGTCATGCCTCGAATCTGCGTCAGGGTCCGCTGCCCGGGGTCCTGACATGCTTGGCCCGTCCATTGGCGCATCCGCTCGAGGTCGTCGTCCTCGAGGAGTTCCAGGTACGCCCAGTCGTCGTCCGCGTCGGCGAGATTTGTGAGGCTCATCAGCCGCGTTTCGCCCACGGGCCGAGGCTTCGGCGGTTCGACGGCAGTCCGCGACGCGGAACGAAGGGTACGACGTTGGACGGCGCCTCAGGCTCAGCCGGGACCTCCGCCCGTGCTCCGCGAGCAGCAGCCAACTCAGACGGAGCCGGCGAAGTTTCCCCGCCGTCAGGCAACCGGGCTCCATCGCGATCAACCGCAGCCGGGCCTTCTTCCTCCATCACCACGCTCACTGGCGCGTCAGACTCGTCGGCACTGTCGAGTACGCGTTGCGGTGCCTCGCCGCTTTGACCAGCATCGGGCGCTTCGCTCACGGATTCCACGGGCATGCGAGCGGCTTGATCCTCCCGCAGACCGGCGACCTGCGCGGCGAAGAGGTCTTCGTTCGCTATCGAACGGCGCTCTTCTGCGGAGTATTCGGCGTTGTACGCGGCTCGGTACGCGGCACGGGACGCTGCGGTCGCTGACTTCCGCTCCTCGGCATCCTCGAAGCGCCACTGTAGAAGCAAGTCGCTCATGACATCGGCGCGTTCCTGCAGCGTTGCGGGGCGGCCGATGCGTTCAGCGATATGAGCGTTCTCGGTCTCGCCGAACCGAGGTGTCTCTTCGTTCCAGCGCTCCCACTTCAACTCGTGGACCTTGCCGTCGCCGTCGAAGCAGTACACGGACCGGAGGTCGCTGCGGTCGTAGTAGATCTGCAGCTTCCCGTCCGGGGTGGCCCTTCGGTCCTTCGCTAACTCACGAAGTAATGCTGCGTTTTGGTAGAGCAGCCCAGTGTGCATGCGGATGCCGTTGGGTTGGATCGCGTACGCCTTCCACGGCAGGAACCGCACCCAATCGTGTTTCGCGGGCGAGACAGGCACCGCGCCGAACTCGTGAAGACCGTGATTCAGAAGCATCATCGGACTGCTCGGGACAAGGCTGTCCTCATCGATCCTCAGATCGCGGTTCTCTTCGAAGTTCCACTGGTCGACGAAGACGCGGAGACGGCGTTCGAGTTCGGGTATCGTCCACAGCCGGTCCTTCTCGGGGTGAGCGCCGCGGTCGTGAACGGAACCGGCGAGCCAGCCGGGGATCTTCGAGATCTTCTTCGTCTTCAGGCTTCCGAATGCCCTCTCGACGGGGCTTTTGTCAGTCGGGGTGTAGGTGCGGTGCGGCTCGTAGGTGCACTCCAAGCGGCGGACTTGCATCATGAAGTACTTCGACGTGTACGGCTTGCCGTTGTCGACCACGATGCACTCGGGTGTGAGCAGCAAAGACCCCGGAATCCCAAGATACGGCTGGGCGCCCATCACGTCTGCCGGGTAGGACCACTCACGCACGGCGGCATGCGGCTTGGTGCGCAGGATGTCGGCGAGGCAAAGGCCAAGCGTCTCAGCGGTCGTCGTCATCGCGAGAGCGAAGCCGAGGATCGCGCACGAGTAGAGGTCGACGGCGATCGTCAGTTCAACGCGCACAGGCTCGCCGGAGTTCGGGTCTTCGACGAAGACGTCCAGCTTCGTTGTGTCCATGAGGACGATCTCGCCGGGCCGGTGAGCAAGACGCTTCTGCCCCGAGGCGGGCGGCCGGTGTGCAGCGGAGCGTCGGGTCGACGCGGATCCCTGACCAAGTTCCGGGAACTCGGCCCGCAGCGCAGACACCATGTCTTGGTAGGTCCGGATGCCGTAGTGATCCGACTCCCAGATCCCTCGCTCTTTTCTGCTTGCCATGTAGAGCGTTGCAGCAGTGTTGAGGGACCACGTTGATGCGTCGTTGTTGTCGCGGAGGAACTTCTCGAGGTCGTCCCAGTGCGCTTGGTTCGCGCGGAAGCGTCTTTCGTTGAAGTACCGCTTGTCGATGAGACCGAACGCACCCATCAGCTCGTATTGCTGCCAGATCCTGCTGATGCGGCGGCGTTCACTCGCCCATTGGACACAGCGATCCTTCGCCTTGCCGCCGATCCGACGGTGGGGGATGTTGATGTCGGTGAGCTCGTCGATCCGGTCTTTGATGGGCAGCAGCTTGGGATTCAGTGCATCCGGGACCGGGTCGTCTGGGTGGTCTTCGGTGTGAAGTCCCGTGGTGAGCAGCTGGACGATGTCCAGGTCCTTGGCAAGCTTCTTCCGCGCGGCTTCGGTCATGCGCTGCATCACGCTGTGAAGCAGCGTTGGATTCGTGCCATGGTGGTCGGGCGACTGGAAGGCGTCGACGACCTCGGCGAGTGGGGCGGTGTGGCTCTTGCCGGAGCGGTCCCGGAGGATGACGGTGGTCCCGATCTCCTCGACCGTGAGCAGCTGGCCTCCGAGTTCGATGGCGGTGCCGCGGCGAATGTAGGACCGCGTGGTCGGGGCTTCACCGGTTTCATACGTGGTGGGGTTCATGCGGCCGACACTTCGGTCGCGGTGTTGCTGTAGCGGACGGTCAGGTCTGCTTGAAGCTCCTGCTGCCAGAGCAGCCGCTGAATGAGCGATTGCGCCTCATGAACTGGGAGAAGGTTGTCCGCCGCTAGGCGTGCGCTGAGGTTCGCTACGCTCATCGGCGCGTCAAGTGCAGCGAGCAGCCCGGGTCGATGCTTAACCACCCATAGCGGGTCGGGACGAACCTTCGACAACAAGCCAAGGTTGTAGAACAGCACTTCAGGCAGTTCCGTCCATACGATGTGACCGATGCCCAGTGGTGCAAGCGCGGCGGTGACCTCGTCGTGCACAGCGACAGTCTCGGGATCGAGTGCTTTGTCTGGTGTCTTGATGTTCACCGCGACAGGCGGCTCGTGAGGGGCGAAGACAAGCGCGTCAGGGGTGTGGATCGCGAATGGAGAACCGGCCGGGAACAGGATCGTCATCGGCTGGGCCACGATGTGCGTGACGCGCTGGTCGTAGTCGGCAAGCAACGCAAATCGGCGCTCGCGCTGCGATTCGCAGGCGAGGAGGTCCTCGTTCGTATGAGTCCAGAGCGCATTGGGCTTGTGCTCTTGCTTCGCATGCCGGCTGAACTCGCGCATGGGGTGGCTGAGGACCAGGTCCTCAAGTTCGACTTCGCGGAGGCGCCGCTGGTATGACGTCCAACCGTCTCGGCTGAACGCGAACTTGAGGTGCGGGCCGTCGTTCTTCTCGATGGCGATGCGGTGCGGCCCCTTGGGCGCGCGGAGGAACCTAGCTCGCATACGTGACCCGTGGTCTCGGTCCTGGCGGTACTTGTCGAGCGCAGCATCAAGGCGGCGGTCCGGGCCCTGACGCTCGGGATTCCATAGACCAAGGTCCCAGGCGGCCCAGGCTGCGGGTATGGCCTGCCTTGATGGAGCTTCCAGCACGACGACCTCCTGCGGCAGTGCAGTTGCTCGAACGGGACCATCTTCCGTCCGCGATGACGGAAGGGGACGCATCGACACCCGCGAGTCTCGCGGTGACGCGTCTCGACGGACAATACAGTATCCAGTTGTTGTACGCTGTGGGTCACGCCACCGCGACGCTACGGCTGTCTACTGGTGCTGCCTTAGCCTTGACGCATGGCTGGGAGGCAAAAACGAGCGACACCAGCTGAACTGACCCCCGGATCGTGGCCATTCGACCCCTCCCCGGATCCGCATGCGGAGGTTGCTCGACGATTCGTGGTGCGTCTACGCGACGCAATCGGAGATCAGAGCGTCCGCGCTGTTGCGAGAAACGCCGGCTTGGCACATGGCGGCCTGAACCGGCTCCTGGCAGGGGAGTCATGGCCGGATTTGCTCACCATCGCGCGCCTCGAACACGCACTCAGCGCCGATCTCTGGCCAGGTCGCGCACGCGGGTAGTCCTAAGACTGTCCGTCCAACCCCTGCTCGTCGTATGGATCAGCGATGGTCTCTCCAGGAGCGAGAACGACCGCATCCGCCATCGCCGCCGCAATCTGAGCGATCGCCGTACCGCCCCCGCCGGAATGGGACAAGCGCACTGAGCGCGCCGACAGCTGGCGCTGCTGAAAGATCAGGAGCGCGAACCGGACGAGTGGGGAGTCGATTGCCCCGTCGGCTTGCACCAGCCGCTGGCCGGTGAGGAGGTCACCGATGACGACTACATGCTCGCCTCCTCGAGCGAGCGTCACGTCACATCGCCAGCCCAGATCCACGACGTCCACCTGCACTCCGACCGGGACGGTGATGGAACGCAGCCACCGCAGGTCGAGATCGTTCTGACGCTCGGTGGTGACGGTGATCGTGGCAGGCTGCAACCGCATGTGGATAGTGTAATGTCCAGCAGCACGGGATGTCGCCGCCGTGGAGGGCCGGCACTTCTTGCCCGGCGCAGCCGAGTACCGGCCGGGCAGTTCAGCGGAGAACGAGAGGGCAAGCACGTGGTACCTCAGGGACAGCAGCCCGGCAACGACGGCTCCTGGCGAACCGCATCCGCGCGGCAATCAAGCGACGCCCCGTATCGGCTTGCTCGGATTCCCCTCGCCGACCTGCGCAGTGGTCAGGAAGCCGATCTGCGTGGGCTCTATGCCGCGGTGAACGGAGACCAGGCGCTCATCCCTGAGTTGAGAATGGGCCTCGGCGCCCTTACCGTCCAGCGCTGGGACCCGAGTTACGCCGCCGCCGGCTGGACGCTCTACGGCGCGGACCTCACTCTCGACATGGGTCACCCGTTCGGGTCGATGTTCTACCGTAACGACGCGGACGGCCGCGTCCTCCGCGTCGGGGTGAAGTGGCATCTACCGGTGCAGCAACTCGAGTTCCCGGCCCTGCACCCTTTGAAGCCAGAACTCACGTCTGACTGCACCGACGATGAGGTGGCGGCTGTCGTCCTGGACGCGCGAAGTCGGATCGGGACACTGGTCGCGGTCAACGCACAGATCGGGTCGTTCGTCGCCACGGAGGAGTCCGAAAGCGCCATCCTCGACGCATCAGGGCTGGGGCTAGAGCGGCTGTCGGAGCACGATCCGCGACTGGCTGGCGATGCCTGATCGTCACGGTCCGCCGCGGTTCGAGCCGGTGCCGTTGCGGCTGCTGTCGTTGTCGGCGCAGTTCGACGCCGTGATCTGGCCGACGTTGGCGGGGATGACGTTCACGAACTCCACCGGGCCGAAGATCCTGCAACGGACCGTCAACGTCCGCACGACGGAAGACGGGTGGGTGTTCACGCTCCTCAACGGCGCACGGTTGACGGATCCTGCGGACCCGCTGCTGGAAGCCGCGACCCAGGTGATGGACGTGCTGTCCGAGCTTCGTGCGGTAGGCCGTGGTGCGGACGCGGTGGGGCCGGCTGATGTCTGACCGGCAGTGGGTGCAGGACATCCGCCATGAGCAGACGATCTTGTCGTTGCCGTTCGGGCTCGGGTACACGATCGACATCACCCAGACCCTCACCGCTCTCGCTGCTGCCGGGATGCCGGCACGGGTGGAAGCGTTCGACCGGCTCCGGTTCGACGACGGCCGGACAGCGTTCCTCGCCAATCCGGACCCGACCACCACCGTCGGCGACGGCGACGGCGCGAAAGGCCGTTCGGATGATGTGATCCTGCTGCCCGGTGGGTCCGAGGGTGGGGTGCTGTCACTCGTCCGCCGATACCCGGACCTAGTCGTGGTGAACGGGAAGCGGGGCCGGGTGTGGGCGGACGGCCGGCAGGTGCATGGCACGTCGATGCAGCGGGAAGCGACCCCGGGGTGGCGGAGCGTGTTCGCCATCGCCCGCAGCATCGTCATGCATGGCGGCGGCGCGCATTCCATCGCAGACCGCACTGGCATCCCCTTCGGCGAGGTCCGCGCCGCCATGCCGGCCCTCGGTTCGCACGTGTTCCACACCCCCATTGGGTGGGAAGCCAGGGACCGGCCCGCACTGGACGACTGGACGCTCGCGGCGTATCCGGGATACGGCGGGATCCGAACCTGCTGGCGACGTGACGACACCATCGACGAGCAGGCGGACCAGCTGATTGGGCTCGGTGGAGTGATATCGGACCGGTGGGCGGCGCAGCAGTCCGGTGTCCTCGTCGCACCGAACCGGCTCACCGCGTTCTTCGCCGACCATCCCGACATGCAGGCGCTCGGCTACGAGCCGGCGTCGGCGGATCACGCGACGGTGAAGGTCATCATCCCGCAAGACACCACCATCCTCACCAGCGCGGAAGGGTGCTGCACGGACGACTTCATCACCGCGCACGTCCTCTACGAAGACAGCTGGGTGGCCGCGAACACGGATGCGGCGAACGGGCTGCGGCAGCTGCTGCACTTCCGGTCCGACCTCGCCCATGACCTCCGCTGGCACCCCGGCAGCGGCTGACGAGAGCCCGCAGATGACCTTGCAGTTGCTGTCGTTGACGTTGTCGTACGACGACACCCGGTTCTTCGGCTCCGTCATGTTCACCGACCCCGCCCATCCAGACGACAAGCCCGCCGTGGTCCTCATCGACCACGCCGACGCACCGCCCTGGTTCCGCCTCACCAACGTCGACCCGGACGGGCAGGACCCGACGGTGCCGGCGATGGTTGAAGCAGACCGCATCATGCGGTTCCTCCTCCGCTACACACCCGAACGCATCGGCCGCACCCCCGCCGACTTCCCACAGTCCTAACCCGCTCTGCTCGCACCCGTTCCCTTTGGAGGTAGTTGCTGATGATGCGTCTGGTGTCCATGCACCTGTCGAACGACCGGATCCTCTGGGGGCATGTCCTCCTCGAGGACACCGAGCACCCGGACGCGCACCTGGCGCAGATTCTCGTCCGCCCCATCGACGTCGAGCCCGGGTACGAGCTCTACGACAGAACCGACACGGTCCTGTCGGACCTTTCGGTGCCGGCGGTGCGGGAAGCGAACCGCATCGTGCAGACCCTCCTCATCCCCGCGTCCGAGATCGCACGACGGGAGAAAGCCGTCCGAGCGGTGATCCACTCGGGCTACTTGGAAGGGTTCCCGGACGACATGCCCTGGCAGTCGCAGCTGTGGATGTACGCCCGCGGGGAAGTCACCCGAGAACAGCTCAGCGCGTACGCCGATGAAGGCCGGCAGATACCCCGCGCACCCGGACAAAGCGCGGTCGGTCCGGCTGACGTACCCGAGGACTGGTGGCAGACCACGCAAGTGCGTATCCGCCGGCACCTCCTCGACACAACCCTCACTGAGCCGGAAGTCGCTGCCGCCCTGCAGATCAGCATCGAGGAAGTCGGTGAGCTGTTTGATTCGTGTCGGTTGACGAGCTTCGACCTCGACGGTGAAGAACGCATCCCCGACTGGCAGCTCGTCAAGCCCGCTCTCCCCGAGTTCGGCGACCCGGCTTCGCTGCTGCCTGGCTTGGACGTCCTCTACGCGGCGGCACCGCGCCCGCTGCTGGATGCAGCAGCGATGACCGAGTTCATGACCACGCCCCGCGCCTTCCTCACCGTCGACGACGTGCCGCTGACACCGTTGACTTGGATGCAGCAGGGCCGTCCGCTCGCGACGATCATCGCCCTGTTCCGCGGACGACGGTGGCGGCCATGACCCGGCGACCGGACCTGTTCCTGTTCAACGTCGCGTTCGACGTCACCGGCGCGCACGGGCAGGTGTTTTTCCGCGACCCACCCAACAGCGTGCTGCGTCAGGTCATCATCCGCAGCACCGACGCCGGCAACATCTGCGAACCAGCTCACGGCGACACCCGCGACGGATGGGAACCCTTCCTCGAAGAAACCCGCTGGCTCATCGCCCTCACCCGCCCTGACACCCCGGACGAGGGCAACTGATGGGGCCCGGGCTCGAATGGGTCGCCGCCGCCTACGCCGGCAGGCCGCAGATCACGATGCCGTACGGGCTCGGCGACACCACCGACCTCACCGACACCCTCACCGTCCTCAAGCTCGCTGGGCTTCGCGCGGTCGTGGAGTCGCACGACACGATTCGCCTCGCCGACGGCCGCCGCGCACGCTTCCCGACCCTCACCCAACGCCCCCGCGACGATGACCCGACTGACGCGGACCTGCTCCTCCTGGCGCCGCGCACCGTGACCGCGACGCAGGTCGCGCTCGCGGAGCAGACGGCGACGGTGCTGCTGGTCGACGTCGACCGGCGACGCGTCTGGATTGACGGCCGACAAGCCCTCGGGACGAAGGAGCGGTGGAAGGACGCGGCACCGATCTACGTCACCTTCGCCGTCGCCCGCATGCTCGCAGTCAACGGCGCCACCTTCGACCGGCTGGTGCGGGCCGGGCTGAGTCCCGGACAAGTTGACGACGGGCTCGCACGCCTCGGGAAGCGCGTGCACCGCACCGACATCGGATGGGAGTCGCGGCAAGTTGGTGGGCTCGTGGACTTCACCATTGCCTGCTACCCAGGACCGGGCGGTGTCCGAACTCGATGGGCGTCTGACCTGCCGCTTATCGAGCAGGCGGAACGGCTCATCAGCGCGGGCTGCCGGATCTCCGGCCGCGCCATCTGCGACCGTCCCGGCTATCCCGCCATCAGCAAGCGCGAGATGCCGTACAGGGTCGTCGCGTTCACCGAGGAAGAAGTCGACATGGCCGCGCTCGGCTTCGAACCCGACACGATCGGCTTCGCCGGCACCGAACTCGTGCGACCCGCCGACCCGACCATCTTCCTCACCGCAGCAGCCGCCGGATACACGGACCGCACCGACGACATCATCACCGCCAACACGCTCCTCCGCGCCGATTACCGCAATGACGACGACGCGGCATCACTGCAAGAAGTCCGGGATCGGCTGCAGTTCCTCGCCGACACCGGCTACGACCTCCGCCATAACCTGCCCAGCTGACGAAGACCGTCAGCGCACCGCTCGAGGCTTCACCGAGCTGCGCCAGACCCATGCCGCAAGCTTTGTTTCCCCACGACCCGCTTCAACCCAGACCGCATCCCGCGTCGCAGCGCGTTCGAACCAGGGGCCTAAACGGTTACGTCGAACGCGAGCTGCAAACGCATGGGCGTAGTGATGGTTCGCGACCAAGTGACGTGATCCTCGGTTTCGCCACTTTGGACATCAAGGTCTTGGAGCGGCGTCGTTTCCGTCTTGCTCGATGGAGTACAACCCGCAGCCGCCTTTCAACAGCGGCTCGCCTGAAACTGCTGATCCGGCTCTCGTAGCTGTTGCGACAGACTTCATGGCTCCACTGATCGACGCGGTCAAAGCTGGCGCCGAGGATAGCGCCGCTCAGTAAGACGGGCTTCGATGACCGGGACGACGCTCGTCGTCCCGGTCATCGTGCGGAGGTCTTCTCTCCTCAGGGGAGGGTGATGTCTCCCTGATGCAACACGCGCGGGTTGTAGTAGGTGTCCTTGATGGCCTGGGCGGTGTTGCTGCCCTCGAGCTGCTCGGACCATTCCATGAACCAGGTCCACTCGGGCTGTGCCGACAGGTTCGCAGCGGTGGGCATCGTGCCGACCTCGGCCAGCGCGATCGGCTTACCTGCGGCTATCGAGCGGATGGATTGATACTCGGCCGCGCTCGGGAACGCCTTGTACCAGGCGTCGAGCGTGACGACGTCGACGTAGCTACTGCCGGGGTAGTAATTGGCGAAACCGCCGGCGGGGTTGTCTTGAACATTCCACGCCCAGATGAGGTTCGTCATCCCCTTCGTGCCGGCGAGGTAGTCACGAGTGATCTGGTACAGCTTCGCCGACCCGTTGCTGCCGGAGCGTCCGCCCCACCACGCCCACTGTTCGTTCATCTCGTGCAGGGGTCGGAAGACGGCGGGTACGCCCGCATCCTTGAGCTGTTGCAGGTACGGAACGATCTCGTCGAGTCGCTTCTTCCATGCCGAGTTCAAGGCTGTGCCGTTGGTGACGAGCTGCGACCACTGCGTGTCGGTGAGGTTCGCGTTCACGTCGCTCCAAGTACACGACGATCCGACTGTGGGCGGGCATACGTGCCAAGTGAGGCTGACGAGCGATCCGTTCTTCCACTCGGTCTTGGCCTGGTCGATGACGCGCTGCCGGTTGGCGACGTCCGCTGAGCCGAATTGGAAGTCCCCTCCCCAGAGGCCTGGGTAGACGCCGGTGATGTCCTTTACGCGCTGCGTGTACTGGCTGGGCTGCGCGGCGGGTTCCTTGTTGTGCTGTCCGCTGACGATCTTCTGACCCTTGATCGAAGCCAGGTAGTTCAAGACCGTCGCTTTGCTTCCAGCGCTGAAGGCTTCCGCCTTCGGCGCTGCAGGTGTCCCGACGGCCATCGTGGCGCCGAGTGCGACTACCAGACCAGTGGTCAGCAGTGCACGTGTTGTCGACTTCATTGTCTTCCCCTCGTGTTGTTTTCATGGACATCGCTCGACCCTGCGCTGTTCAGCAGGAACCGAAGCGAGAACTGGGCGTGAGATCGATCATCGGCGTATCCGGACGCACGAGGACGCAACGATCACCGCCGGTGGACTCGTCCAGCAGCCGTCCGCGTTCTACGACGTCGCGTGATCAAAAGGATCACTACGCCGAGCAGCACCGCCCCCAAGGCCGCAAGAACAAGAGCCCCGCTGAAGGACGCGCCCGTGAACGCCAGTCCTCCTGAAGGGTCGTCGGTTCCGGCGTTCTCAGTCGCACTCGGCGTCACCGCCGACTGGGACGGGGACGCCCCTCCGTTGGGGCTGCCCGGCGTGGTCGGAGTGCCGGTGGCAGGCGGAATGGTCGGTGTCGGCGATCCGGGTTCGCCTGGGTCTGTGCCTGCGGGAGCGACAGTGGTCGACACGTCGTCGACGGTGAGTTCCCCGGCACCATCACCGCCCAGGTAGAACGCGAGCTGCGTCACGTTCGACGGGTCGAGGGTTGCGTCTCCCGCCCATGCCGGCGGCTTGAACTGGTCGAAGGGCACGCTGACGCGCTGCCACCCGGTCCCCTGCACAGGAACCGTCGTCTCGAAGTACGAACCGCCAGCAACGATCTGCAGAGTGACGTCGTCACCCGCAGGTGCTTGGAGTGACAGCTCGAGCCCGGAGTAACCCCACCAGTCCTGCGGCGTGGTCAGCGTTCGCACGACGCCGGCGTATCCAGGGCCGGCGAGGTCGTAGGAGAAGCGACCTGCCTGAGATCCGGTGTCGGGGTTCGGCGTGAGCGTCGCGGTGATGGCACCGCCGCCGGTGTTCCGCACGTAGGTGGCATTGAGCTCGGCGTCGTCGGCGTACTCCTCGAAGTCTTCAACGACGAGCGGCTGCGTAGGCAGGGCACGAGTGCTGAACGAGGCGCTGGCAGGTGTCGACGAGGTGCTGCCGACGCCATTGACTGCGGTGACGGACCAGCGGTAGGTCACGCCAGGCTGCAGGTCCACGTCGGGACGGATGGTTGTGGCGGTGAGTCCATCGGTGTGCGCGATGGTCGTCCCGTCCTCGTCGGTGATGCTGAAGCGGTAGTAGGCGGCGTCAGCGGCGGGCGTCCAGGAGAAGGTGGGTACTGCGGTGACGTCATGTGCGCCGACAGTCGGAGACTGCAAGGAAAACGCCCCGGGCTCGGTTGTTGGGTCATTCACTGCTGAGCGGAGCGTTGCTCGCGTGAGGTGCGCAGTTCCCGTCACGACGACACGCACGTAATCGCCGGTGAGGCTGTCGGCGGTCACCGTGCCGTCGGCGCCGATGGTCGTGTCGGCGGCAGCCCAGGTGGAACCGTCCGTACTTGTCTCGACTCGGAGGGCTGCTGTGTTGTCCGTCTGGAATGCAGCACGGGTGAGTCCGTTTTGCTTCCAGGTCACGGTGCCGGAGCCACCGCCTACAGCGGTGACGAAGCCGCCCTGGGGGTCGGCTTGCACCGCGGTGTCGGTGTGGCTCGATGTGAGACGCCAGTCCTGCAGCGGATCCACCAGGACGTCGCCGCCGGCGGGCGTGACCACGTCGCTGGTTGCCGGCGCAGCGCCTGATGCGTTGATCGCTCGGACGCGGTACGAGGCGCCGGCAGGAGATCTGAAGTCAGTCACGGTGCCGGCGGATGCTCCGAGGGTGCCGTCATGAACGGCGGTCCAAGCTTTCCCGGGGATCTGTCGCTCAACGACGTAGTCAGTGGCTCCTGCAGTGCCGCGCCAGGTGACGGTTGAGAGGCCGTTGGTACGGGTGATGGCTGTGATCAGTGGCGCGTCGAGTGGCGTGGTCGGGATCGTGACGCCGATGCTGCGCGCGTACTGTTCGACCGCGTCTGCACGCGTCTGCTCCAGAGCGGTCCCGCCGGGGATGTGGAGGGTGAAGCCGTCGTCGTGGGCGACGAGGCCGCTGCGGTCGTCGTGGCCGAACAGCGACCAAACGAACATGCCCGTGACGTTCGAGTCGGCTGCGGCGGCGTTCAGTAGGTCATCGGTTGCGGCCGTGGAGGCGTATTCGCCGGCGATGTAGACCTTCCCGGCAGCGGTGACGGTCTTGGCGTCTGCGGAGATCTTGGCTGCGGTCGGGGGGTAGTAGTGCACGTCGACTATGTCGAGGTTCGCTGCTGCGAGGGTGTCCGGGTCTATGTCGAATCGACGTCCTGCTGCGACGAGCTGCGAGGGGGCTTCGTGCTTGATGTGGGCGACTTGTTCGTTGATCCAGGGCAGTGTCATCCCCTCGAGCTCGTTGCCGAGTTCCCACGCCATGATGGTCGGGTCCTGCGAGTACGGCACGCCGGTAAGGGTGTTGGTGTGGCCGATGACGTGGTCGACGTAGTCCTGGTATGCGCCGATGGCGCGGGAGTCCGTGTAGAAGTCGTCGGGTTGCAGGCCGAGCGGTGCGGTGAAGTCGCGGTGTCCGCCGTGGTAGTACTCCCATTCGTCGGTGAGGGGCAGGATCAGTCGGATGCCGAGCGTGCCGGCGTATGCGACGGCGAAGTCCATGGCGGCGAATGCCTGGTCGTTGTATTCGCCGAGGGATGGCATCAGCGCGAGCGTGTTCGCGTTGTCCTGGCTGGTTGAGGTTCCCATGTGGGAGCGAACCACGGTGATGCCGGCGCGGTGTGCGTCGTCGAGGGTGTCTTTGATGCGGAAGTACGTCGGGTAGTCGACACCTCCGACGTTCTCGTCGAGGCCGAGCCAGTAGATGTTCGCGCCGCTCGCGCGGAACCGCTGTCCGTCGACCTGGAGATGTGTGGCGTCGCGCGTGACGAAGCCGGTGTTCTGGTTCGTCCACTCGCTTGGTACGGCGCTGGCCGGCATGTGAGTGGTGAGCGGGAGCATCGTTCCGAAAAGGACAGCCGTGAGGATCGCTGCACCGAGTCGGACTACACGGAGTTGCGGGTGGTGCGCCAGGCGGGACGTTGGGCGTGAGACGGGGTTCGTGGTGCGCTGCATCGGTGCTCAGACTCCTTCGGCTGGGCTACGGTTCGGGCGGCGGCAGTGGCCGTCCGGGGTTCAGCGGGTGCTGACGAGGTAATCCGTTCGCGGTCGGGTGGGGCTGGTCATGTCGGGGCGGTGGATGAGGGCTGCTGCGCCAAGGAGCGGTGCAGTTGATCCCAGGAGCGCGGGGCGGATCTGCACCGCGGTGGCGTAGGTGAAGACCGTCGCGCGCCGGGCTGCGGCACGGACGAGGTCGACGTAGTCGGGTACCACGGAGGCGAAGCCGCCGCCGATTGCGACGACGTCGAGGTCAAGCAGCGTCGTCGTGCTCGCAATCGCCTGGCCGACAGCGTCCGCGGAGCGGCGCACCGCCCGCCAGGCGACCGTGTCGCCGGCCGCGCAGGACGCAGCGAGGTCCTCCCCCGAGGTCCCCGACCATCCCTGCTGTTGCGCCCAGGCGACGGCGCTGGTTCCCGAAGCGACTGCCTCGAGGGTGGTGGAGTCGGCATCGGCTGGATCGCCGCCGAAGCCGGCGACGTGGATTTGGCCGATGTGGCCCGCGTTGCCGCTGCGGCCGGACACGAGTGTCCCGCCGAGGATCAGCCCGCCGCCGACGCCGGTGGAGACAACCATCGACATCGAGTTCTCGACGCCGACTGCGGCGCCGCACCAGTGCTCGGCGAGGGCGATGCACGTGCCGTCCAGTCGCAGCTGGACTGGCAGGCCCCCCAGTTCACGTGCGACCGCCCCGCGGAGGTCGAAGTCCGCCAACGCGGGCAGGTTCTTCGGGCTGATTTGTCCGGTGTCGAGTGTGATCGGCCCTGCCGACCCGATGCCCGCACCGGCGAGCGTCGAGTCGGCAGGGACCGCTGCGAGTGTCTGCCGGACCGTCTGGGACACCGTCGCGGCGAGGTCCTCACGCCGTGCAGCGCGACCAGTCGGGGCGCGATGACGGCTTCCGGCGATGATGGCGCCGCTCGCGTCGACGAGCGCAGTCTCGATCTTGGTGCCGCCGAGATCGACAGCGAGTGCGAGCGACGTCACGGCTACGACCAGTCGGTGACGAGCTGGTTCGACGTGCGGAGGACACTGCTCGAGGTGAGCTCCTCCGGTGCGAGCGTCTTCGTCGTCGTCACGTGGAACGTGACCGTCTCGCCCGGCAGAAGCGTCACCATCATGTCGTCGACCGTTGCGTCCACATCGACCTTGTCGACCAAAAGCGCGAGATCGCGGACGAGCGACGTTGCGGTCACTGCGACGTCGTACCCGCCGTCGGTCGCGGATACCTCCGTCCGGAAGTCCGCAGCAGGCAACGCCGAATCGCGCTGCTCCACCGGGAACCAGAAGCCTCGCTCGTCGCCGAGCATCGCGACGAGCACCTCGCTCGCCGGGTCAGTGAACGCTGCGAGGTCCGCCGGCACAGCGACCGTCTGGGTGCTGCGGGGAGCGAGCGACACTGTGATGGTCGTGGCTGCGAGCTCGGTGCCGTCGTAGCCGAGACGGCGGAGGACGACGTCGCCGTCCCATGCTGCCGACGAGTCGTTCACGACCGCTGTCACGAGGTCGCCGCCGCGCGGCTGGATGGTGATGAGGCGGTCGGCGTAGACGTGCTTGAGGGCGTAGAGCAGCGGCTTCGCGCGGCCGTACCCGTCGACTGCGGCCCAGGATGTGACGGGCCAGCAGTCGTTGAGCTGCCAGACGATCGAGCCCATGTTCTTCGGGGACCAGGACCGCCAGTGCTCGATCGCGAACGCCACCGCGTTGGCCTGGTTTAGCGACATCGCCCAGTGCCAGTCCTCGGTGTGGTCCGGCAGCGGCAGGTGCGCCACGAGCCCGTCTGTGAGCTTGTCGTTGCCGTCCTGCGCCTTCTGGTGCCAAATCATGCCGGGCGATTCCGGGGTGAGCGGCGAGTCCGAAATTGACTGGTTGATCGTGGACCAGGTCGCTGGGCCCTGCCAGCCGAACTCCGCGACAAAGCGCGGGACGGTGTCGCGGTAGTGCGGGTAGTCGACCCGGTTCCACAACTCCCAGAGGTGCACCGAGCCGTGGTCGATCTCGTTCGCCGGCCGGTCGACGTCGCCGGACCAGGGGCTCGCCGGCGTGTAGGAGCGTTGCGGGTCGAGTTCGGCGACCAAGCGCGGCAGCAGGTCAAGGTAGTACCCCAGGCCCCAGGTGCGGCCCTGGACGCGCTTCTCCCAGCCCCATTCCTCGAAGCCCCAGATGTTCTCGTTGTTGCCGTTCCAGAGCACGAGGCTCGGGTGGGACATGATCCGGGTGACGTTGTCGCGCACCTCGGCCTCGACCTCGCCGCGCAGCGGCTCTTCCTCGGCGTAGGAGGCGCAGGCGAACAGGAAGTCCTGCCAGGTGAGGATGCCGCGTTCGTCGCAGAGGTCGTAGAAGTCGTCCGACTCGTAGTACCCGCCGCCCCAGACGCGCAACAGGTTCATGTTCGCGAACTCCGCCTGGTCCAGGCGTGCTGCGACCCGGTGTCGCGTGACACGGGTCACGAACGCGTCGTCAGGGATCCAGTTCGCGCCCCGCACCCAGACGGGCTCGTCGTTGACGACGACGCGGAAGCTCGTGCCGTCGCTGTCGGGCAGGAGCTCCACGACGGCGGTCCGGAAGCCGATCCGCTTCTGCCAGGTGGCGAGGACGCCGCTCTCGTCGGCCATGGTCACGGACAGGCCGTAGAGGACGGCGTCGCCGTAGCCCCGCGGCCACCAGAGCTCGACCTCGTCGACATCGAGGATGAGTGTGCCGGTGGCGCCGTCGATGACGGCGTCGACGGTGTGTTCTGCGCCGTCAGGGGCGGTGAGGGTGGCCGTCGCGGTCACGGGAGCCGCGTTCTCGGCGTGCTGCAGCGCGAGCGCCACCTCGACGTGGCCGGCGGTTCCGTCCGTGGTGACGGTGGGCCGGACGGACTCGATGCGGGCGCCTGACCAGGCGTGCAACGTCACGGGCTTGAAGATGCCGGAGGATGCAGCGTCGAGACCCCAGTCCCAACCGAAGTTGCAGGCGGCCTTCCGGATCGCGTTGAACGGGTGGAAGTAGGTGTGGGGCCGGTAGCCGATGTCGAGACTCGCCTGGTCGGCGTACGCGACCGGGGAGGCGAAGTGCACGACGAGTTCGTTGGTGCCGGCGACAAGGACGTCGTGAGCTGCGAGTCGGTAGGTGCGGTGTTGGTTGAAGGTGCGGGCAAGCTCGCGGCCGTTCAGGGTGATCGTGGCGACGGTGTCGAGGCCCTCGAAGACAAGGTCGTGGTGGTCGTGCCCGTCGGGCTCCCACGTGAAGGTGGTGCGGTACTCCCAATCCGTCTCACCGATCCAGGTGACCTTCTGCTCGTTGCGGTCCAGGTACGGGTCGGGGATGAGCCCGGCGGCGAGCAGGTCGGTGTGCACGAGGCCGGGCACGGTTGCGGGGATGGATCGCAGCGCAACGTCGACCGGGGTGTCACCGCTAGTGGCTCGGAGCGTCCATCCGTCGTGGAGGGTGCGCCGGGTCTCGGTGGTGGTGGTGGGGGCGGTGGTGCTCACTTGGTTGCTCCTGCCGTGAGGCCGTTGTAGATGTGTCGCTGGAGGAAGAGGAAGACGATCAGCGTGGGGATGATGACCAGCAGCGTGCCGGCGGCGATGACTTCCCATTGCGCGCCGAACGGCCCCATGAACCGGAAGAGCGACGTCGAGATGACGCCAAGGTCCTGCGACGGCATGTAGAGGAAGGGGATGTAGAACTCGTTGTAGACGGCGATGCCCTTGATGATGATCACGGTCGCGATCGCCGGCCGCAGCAGCGGCAGGATGATCCGCCAGTACACGGTGAACCGGTTGGCACCGTCGAGCATGGCTGCCTCGTCGAGGGAGACCGGGATTGACTGCATGAACTGCAGGAAGATGTAGATCGCGACGATGTCAGTGCCCATGAACAGCACGATCGCGGCGCCTCGGGTGTTGAACAGCTCGAGTGCGTTGATGACCTGGAACGTCGCGACCTGTGTCGTGACGGACGGCACGAGAGTCGCCAGGAGGAACCCGCCGAAGACGAGCTTCCTGCCGCGGAACCGGAACCGGTCGATGGCATACGCCGCCATCGTCCCGATCAGGATCGTGCCGGTGACCGACACCAGCAGGATGATGCCGGTGTTGATGAAGCCCTGCACCATCCCGCCCTGGGTGAACGCGGTGACGAAGTTGCTGAAGTTCAGCCAGTTCGACGGCGGCGTCAGCGGTGTCGTCGATCGATACTCGCGGTCCGTTTTGAACGCGAGCATCACGATCGTGATGAGCGGGATGAGCGCACACAGGCTCGCGATGATGAGGCTGGCGTACTTCCCGGTAGTCCCTGCTCGGGCGAGAAGATGGCTACGGGTCACGGACGGTGCGCTCATGATGCGACTTCCTTCTTCTCGTCGGGGAACAGCCACCGCTGTATCCCGGTGATCACCAGCACGATGACGAGCAGGACGACGGCCATCGCCGACGCGAGTCCGACCTTGGAGAACTTGAACGCGGTGTTCACGGTCTGAATGACGAAGGTCTCGGACCCGTTGGCGCCGCCGGTCATCACGTACGGCATCTCGAAGGCGGACAGTGCACCGGCGATCGCGAGGATGAAGGACAGGCCGAGAATGCGTCGGATGCTCGGCACGATGATGTAGCGGAACTTGCCGAACGACGTCGCGCCGTCGAGGTCTGCTGCTTCGTACTGCTCGGCCGGGACGGACTGGATCGCGCCGAGGAACAGCACGAAGTTCAACCCCATGTAGCGCCACACGCTCGATGCGGCGAGGGACACGTTCACGACGCTCGGATCGCCGAGCCATTGCGGGGTGTCCTGCACACCGACGACGGCCAGGAGCGCGTCGAGGGTGCCGCCGGGGCGGAAGAAGTACAGGAACACCAGGCCGATCGCGACCCCGTTGATGAGGTAGGGGAAGAAGATGATGCCCTTGAACAGGTTCGAGAACCGAGTCTTGAAGCTCAGCAGCGTCGCCAGGTAGAGCGCGAGGACGAGCTGCGCGATCGCACCAACCAGGTAGTAGAGGCTGACGAAGAAGACCTGGAAGATCGCCGGCTGGGTGAAGATCTGAACGAAGTTCTTGACACCGACGAAGTCCTTTTCCGGGGAAAGGCCGTCCCAGTCGGTGACGCTGTACCAGAGCATGTTCACCACGGGGACGTAGGTGAGCACGATCAAGAACGCCAGCGGGATCGCGAGGAACAGCCACGGTGTGACGCGCGATCCCCCGAAGGCACGCTTCTTGCCTGGGATGAGGGGTGCGGTGGCGCCGGGGAGGCCGGTGGCCTGCCCCGACGCTGCCGCACCTGGTTCGAGACGGGTCACTGATCCACCTGGGTCTTCGCCGCAGCCCACTGCTTGTTCAGCGTGGCGAAGTACGACTCCTCGGTCCCGGAGGCGGCGCCGCGGGCGACGTCGATGAGCTTCTGCCGGTACGTGTTGCCAAAGATGTCGACCTCGCTGGTGTTGGCGATGTCGGTCAGCAGCGACTCCTTACCCTTCGGGTCCGCGTTCAGCTCGACGTACTGAACGCCGATGTCCTGGAAGTCCTTGAGGGTCGACGGTGCCGGGTCTGCCTTCACCGGGCTGATCGCGCCCTGGCTCTTCGCGTAGCCGGAGTCGTTGATGAACCAGTTCACCCATGCCTTGGCGGTGGCCTTGTTCTTCGAGTTCTTGTTTACCGCGAGGAGCTTGTCCGTTGTGGTGACCGACGTGAACTTGCCGTCGGTCTGCCACGGCATCGGCCAGAAGCCGATTTCATCGGCCGACTTCCCGGCCTTCTTCGCGGCGTCCTGCATCTGCGACACGGCCCAGGACCCGAGCGCCATCGTGCCGATCTTCCCCTGCGCGAGGAGATCCTTCGACTCCTCCCAGTTCGTCGTCGTCGGGTCCGACTCGCTCAACCCTTCCGACACGGTCTTGAAGAGCATGTCGTCGATGTTGTACTGGTCAGAACCCGCTTTCCAGGGGCTCTTGTCCGCGGCGAGCTTCATGCGGGCGTCAGCGCCCTGGGTGGTGCCGAGGGCGTTCTCGAGGCCGGCGAGCGGCCACCCGTCCTTGTAGTTGGTGTAGTACGGCACCGCGTCGGTCTCGTCCTTGATCGCCTTCAGGTCGGCGAGGTATTCGTCCTGCGTGGTCGGCGGGGTCGTGATCCCGGCGTCCTTCCACACGGTCTTGTTGATGACGAGGCCCATGGCGGAGCCGAAGGTCGAAATGCCGTAGACCTCGCCGTCGTAGGACCCGTCTCCGGCAAAACGGTAGGTCTTCTCCAGGTCGCTGGTCTTGCCGAGCGGCTCGAAGTAGGACGAGTACTTGTCCTTCGTCACTGTCGAGCTCGGGATCAGCAGCGCGTCGCCGTAGTCCTTTGAGCTCAACCGGATCTTCGCGTCGCCCTCGTAGTCGGTGAGGGCTTCGAACTTCACGTTCGTGCCCGGGTACTTCTTCTCAAACTGCGCCGCGTAGTCCTTGAACGTGGTGTCGACCAGATCGGTGCGGTTGGTAAGGACGGTGATGGTCCCTGATGGCTTCCCGTCGTCGTTGGACGAGCCAGCCGAACAGCCTGAAAGCGCCAGCGCGGCGACGACGATGCCTCCGGTCGCGGCGAGCACGGACTTCTTCATGGCGAACTCCTTCGTTCATTGGCGCCGGCACGAGCTGGTTGCTGGCTCGAGCGCTTCGGGTTGCACCAGCGTGCAGGGCAGAGCCGTCGAAGTCAATACTTAGATTAGTAATCAATGAAAGTTTTCGGGCGAGGAGAACGAGGGCAGGCAGCGGTACTGCCTCCGGTCAGAAGCGCTCAGCGACTCATCGCCCGTGCCGCCCGACGCTCTCGCGCTGCACGAAGCGGATCGCCGGCGCCTCGACGACTGGCGGCTGCTGCCCGCGAAGTAGGGACGCCAGCGTCTCGCCCACCAGCCGCCCGATGCGCTGGACGTCGTGGCTCAACGATGCGAGAGGCGGAGTCGAGAGTTGGCACAGCGCCGAGTCATCCCATGCGACGATCGATACGTCTTCCGGGACCCGCAGACCAGATCGTCGCGCCGCATCAAGACCCCCGAGAGCCATCAGGTCGTTGTCGAACACGACGGCCGATGGCGGCGTGTCTCCCCCTGTTAAGCCTTCGAAGGCGCGGGCTCCCGACTCGGACGAGTAGTCCCCTGAGGCGAGATGCGCCGTCAGATGCAGCTCCGCGCACGCGTCGGTGAACGCTGCCGCACGGGTGATCGTGTGGGCAAGCTCCGGTGGCCCGCCCACCAGCCCGAGTGCGCTGTGCCCGAGACCGGCGAGGGCGCGCACGGCGGCCCGCATTGCCGCGTCGTCATTGGTCCACACCGTCGGCAGTCCGCCTGACACCATCGGGGACGACACGGCGACCGCGGGCATCCCGACGTCGGCAACCAGTTGCACGCGAGGATCGTCCTCAATCAGGTCGACGAGCACCACACCGGCGACGGCTCGCTTGTCCTGCCATCCGCGCAGCCATTCAAGCTCGTCAGCACGGGAACCGAGGACTCGCAGGAGCACCGAGTGTCCTAGCGGTCGAACAACCTGGTCGACGCCTGCCGTGAACTCGTGGAACCAGGGCTCCGCGCCGTAGATTTCACTCGCACGCACGAGCGTGAGCCCGATCGGCTGACCGAGGTCGCCCTTGGACGGATGGCCTTCGTCGCTTCGCATCTGGTGATCCTCCAGTCAGCACGGGTCCGCGGCACAGCTAGTGTGACATCGCCGGACCCGTCGGCACCGCAGGTAGTCGAGCTGCAGAGAGGACGTCCGATGGCACGATCCGAGACAGTCGCATCGGGACCCGGCAGCCGCGCGCTCATTGTCGACATCATCCGGTCAGCTGGCCCCGTCAGCCGAGTCGAACTCGTCCAAGCAACAGGTCTCACGCAACCGACCATCTCGAACATCGTCCGCCAGCTCCTCGCCTCCGGGGTGATCCGCGAAAGCGGACGGACACCTTCCACGGGCGGGAAACCTCGCACACTCCTCGAGATCAACCCCACAGCGCTCTACGCGGTCGGCGTGCAACTCGGTTTCGAGGCGATGACCTTCGTCGCCGCAGGCGTCGGTGGCGGCACGGTCGCGCGACAACTCGTCGACGGTGCGGCACTGGACGATCCACAGCAAGTCGTGGAGCGTCTCGCCATGCAATTCCGAGTCTTCGTGGACACGGCCGGGATCCCGATCGACAGCATCGCAGGCGTGGCCGTGGTCGTGCCGGGACCGCTGTCGCCACCACTCGGCACGATGTTCCGATCCCCGACTCTCCGCCAATGGGAGGGCTTCCCGCTCGCAGCCACGCTCGGCGAGCTCCTGCCGGTGCCCGTCGTCCTCGACAACGACGCCGCCGCCGCCGCCATCGGAGAGTTCTGGACGCGGCGCGTTCCGCGAACCGACACGTTCGCCACTGTTTACATGGGCACTGGGATCGGTGCGGGTGTCGTTATCGATGGCGCCCTGTACCGCGGAGCGAGCTCGAACGCGGCTGAACTCGGTCACCTGTCCATTGATGCTGAAGGCGTCGCCTGCAGTTGCGGCAACACGGGCTGTGTCGAGCGCTACGCGGCTCCTGCTGCCGTCCTCGCCGAGGCTGCTGCCACCAGGTGCGATTTTCTCGGACTGGATCTGGAATTCACCGCAGAGAGTACGGGCCAAGATTTCGACAGGCTTGCGCGTGCTGCAGTCGGCGGCCACGAGGCCGCCGACGAACTCCTCGGGCGCTCCGCCGATCGCCTCGCCGCCGCGGTCGTATCCTTCAGCAATGCGTTCGACCTAGACAGCGTCGTACTAGCGGGGCCCAGCTTCGCGATCGCCGGTTCGCTCTACGCCAAAGCCGTTCGAACACGCATGGAGCGCGCCTCGTTCGCTCGCCGGGCGCACGGCGTCCGCATCGAGATTGCCTCGAATCCGCGCGACTCCGCAGCGATTGGAGCAGCCGCGCTCGTACTTCAGAGTTCGGTGGCTCCCGGTCACGGACCGGTGCTCTCTGCCTAGGCAACCGCACAGCGGGAGCACCTTCCACCTCACAACGGGACCGACGACAGGGTGCGTACGGACCGCTTCCTCACCCGCCAACACGCTCCTCCGCGCCGACTACCGCAACGCCGACGACGCGGCATCGCTGCAAGAAGTACGCGACCGGCTGCAGTTCCTCGCCGACACCGGCTACGACCTCCGCCACAACCTGCCCAGCTGACGGCGACAGATCCATTAGATCGGAGTCGCACCAACCTGCCGTCGGTGCTTCACCGAACTGCGCCACACCCAAGCAGCCAGCTTGGTCTCATCGCGACCTGCTTCCACCCAAACCGCGTCCCGGGTCAAGCGATACGCCTGAGCGTCACTCCGACGAAGCAGGCGGTCAGGCAATTGGAACCACGCATGCACCGGCAACGGCTCCGGCAGCTCATACACCTCGGGCCCACGAGCATCTTCCTCAAGCGAGAACGGCGAGCCGGGCACCCAACGATCCGAACGACGACGACCCATGACCGCGACAGTAGGAGCCGGCACCGACGTCCGTATGCGGGACCCTCATCGAAGAACACCACCGGACTAGTCATCTGAGACAGAACAAGCTGCGGTGCGAGCAGGCCGCGCTGGCGCATCCGTTAAAGGACCGGCTATCGGTCGACCTCCTGGTCGACCCCGATGGACAGCTTTTCGGCAACGTACGGCAGCCATGCGGAGCGAAGGACCGCGAAGACTCCACTGGCAACAACGACGAGAAGAAACGTCGTCGCGGCAGCGATCCACAGCCCGGAGAGCGTCGAAGGGCCGAGCAGGGCAACGACGATGAGTGGCAGTGATGACAGGATCCAGGCTGTCACCGCGAACGCGACTGTCACCGCTCGACGCTGCCTTTGTGCACCCACGACGCGTTTGACCCAGTGCGCTGCATCGTTCCCGGCAGCCAGTCGCTTCGCACGGATGAACCGAAACGGCATCAACGCCGCGGATGCCCGGAGCAACTGGACAGCCCCGACCGCGGCGACGAGCAGGAGCACCCCGATTCCGAGGACGATGGCGATCTCCACGCTCGTCGGGATGACTCCCTGGTCCGCTCCGGCGATGAGCAGCACGACCGGAATGGGGGATGCGACGAACAAGGCCACCCCGAGAGCTGTTGCGTGCCATGCATCCCGCGCTGCCTCCGAGAATCTGCGGGCCTCATCCTGATCCAGCGCGGAAGCGGCGTTGCCGAAGTCGGTGTCCGGTATCTGAACGAACAGATCCCGCACCGGCACTCCGAGCGCCCGGCCCAGACGAGAGAGCGTGTCGAGACTGACGTCGTTGCCCGCTTCGAGCCGCTGGACCGTGCGGACGGTGACGCCGCTGGCTTCTGCGAGTCGCTCCTGGGTCCATCCTCGTTGCGTACGGAGCTCGAGGATTCGTGTCTGGCTCATGTTTGCCACAGTAGGAGAAGCGCCGCCCGCTGCCCACGACGGCAACCCGACACCGAGGCGACAGCTACCCGACAAGCGGTCAACCCGCACTCCTGCGGCGAGGAGGGTCAGTGGTCAGAAGGTCGTCACATTGTGGGCGCGGAAGAAGTAGCCGTCCCGCCCCCGCGGGTACGGCTCCACTTCGAACAGAACACGCTGTCCGGGTCGAAGTAGGTGGTGCCGGGTCCTGTTGATGTTCGAGAAGTGGACGAATACCTCTGACTCGACTTCGTTCGAACGGAGCGCACCCCGACCGTCCTCGTCGCTCCACCAGACACACACGCTGTCGACCATCTGCAGCAGCGCACGCTACCGCGCTCGGTCGTCCGCCGGCCGATCCCTTTGAGCAGCTGCGGATCCCGCTCGGACGCACCGTGCAGGAGTGGGACCCGCGCACGTGCCCAAACCGCGTCCGAGGCGTCCAGTGCGCTGAGCTCCTCAGCCAGGCAAAGTCCTCGCGCGTCGATCATGACGGCATCCTCTACGCCGCTCAGGTGCGCATCCTGGCGCTGGCTCGCTCCAATGACCCCCAGCAGCGCCGCCGACTCTTCGATCTCGCCCATCGCGTTCAGGAGGTGCAGGAACTGAGCAACGACACCATCGCGTCACTTACCGACCTCGAGGCGAACACGATCGGACGCCTGGCACCTCGCCACCTCGAAAACGGCGACTACGAACATCCGGACGACGCCTGCGGCGAGAATCACGAGCCGCCCCCTCTCGCCCGCGAGGACATCGTCACGGGGCAGACCTTGACGAGACAGCTGGGGCGTTGACATCCGGGCCGCCCATGCCACCCAGGTCGCGGTTCGAACAGTCACGTCCGTTCCCAGGCGGGGGTACCGGCCATCGACGAGACACGCAAGCTAAGGAGTCACGCCGAGCACAGCCACCACCCACGGGTCGGAGCGGAGACGTACAGGACCGCACGACGCCTCTGGCACCACGAGGATGCGAATCGAGTAACGCGCCTGCTCCTTGGCAGCGGAACCCCGCACGCTTCCACAACGTCGTCGCGTACCGCGGGTCCACCGCGCCAGCGGCTGCCGACCCTGACCGGGCGCGGTGAATCATCCGATGAAGTCTCACCGGATGCGGCAACGCCCGCCACACCGGCCGCGACCCTGAACGCTTCGGCTCGCCGCTACACAGGTTGCCGCTCGCCGCGGGCTCCTTCCGCGACCGGGCCACGGATGGCGTGGAGCGTGTCAATGTAGTACAGCGGCCGGCCGCGTTGTTGATAACGGCTGCGACGCGACCGGTCCATCAGCTTTGAGATGGGCCCCACTTGCCGTACCGCACGGATGGCTCATAGGGTCGTCGTGGGGGAAGCAGATCGCTGCCCTCAGGGAGGGAACAATGCGTTTCAAGCGTGCTGCAATTGCAACTGGTGTCTTGGTGACGACCGTAGGGGCGGCCGTCTCGTTCGGACCGGCCGCCGCGAACGCGGAGGATTTCAGCGTCTCGACGCCGGCATCCCCGACGAGTTCACTTGTCATCAGGACCACACCGCAGCCAGGAACGGTCTCGACGCAGGCATCGAGTTCGATGGCTGACGGCAACCACGCCGTGTCCAGCTCCAGCTCCGGCAACCACATCAAGAACTCGTTCCGGTCGACGGTGAAGATCGCGAACGCAGGCACTTTCGCGAAGGTGCTCTCGGGCAAGACCACCACGTCATGGACGGGATCGGGGTCCGGGACTGTTTCGTTGACGGATCACTTCTGGGCGACTGGCGTCGGTATCAGCATCTCCGTTCCGGCCGGTGCGTCGGGCAGCATCTTCAACCAGGGCGTCGATTACAAGGCGACCGGAAAGGGCACCTCGACGACGAACAACTATCAGGGAGTCGAGTGGGCTGGACCGCTGCTCAGCGTGAACCAGAACACGACGTCCACCTGGAAGGTCGGGAACAACACCTACAGCCTGACCACGAACTGACACCCGACTGCGCGGCCGCTCATCGAGCGGCCGCGCAGTGCCGTCATCGGCGAAGCGCCCGAACGGACCAGATCACAGCGAGCAACGCGACGACGAACGCGAGGCTGGCAAAGCCGGTCAACCATGCCGGCATCGACTGCGTCGCTGCTGTGAACACGAGGACAAGCGCTGATCCAGCTCCCCAGAGGCAGGCGAGCACGAGAAGTACCACTGCCAGAACTCGGCGACCAGAACTCGCCGGGCTGCCGTTCGTCATCTCAGCGGCAACCAAGTCCTCCGGATCGCCAAGACGTGCGCGCTCGGCGGCCACGTCTCCGCCTTCCTCTGAGACCGACTGGAAATGTTCGGCCACCTGCTGCCGCAATGCCTTCCGGCGATTCTTTGGGAGGTTCCGAGCTGCCCGGTCCAACCGATTCAGATACTGGGTTGCCAGGTCGTCTGTGTTATTCATGGGTCCCCTCCGAGGTGATGATGTCGGAAAAAGCTGGTGCGAAATTCGACCAGTCTGCCCGATCCGCAGCCAGAGTCTGCGAACCGAGCGCAGTGAGGCGGTAGTACCGCCGCGGTTTCGGCTTCGTTGCGAGCGCCCAGGAACTCTCAACAAGCCCTTCTCGCTCCAGACGGTGCAGCAGCGGATAGATCGATCCTTCGGTGGTCGCCATTGTTGCTGACTGCCGCAGTGTCCGGAGCACGTCGAGTCCGAACAACGCGTCCGCGCTGTCCAACGCAGCAAGTACTGCCGTCCGAAGTGACGCTCGTCGGAGCTGTTCACCGAAACTGCTGACCATGTCCAACAAGGTACCTTGCGCGGCAAGGTACTGCAAGGAGGAGATCCTCATTCGTTCCTCTCGTCAGAAGAAGCTGCTCGCCGCGTCGCTGAGTCTCGTACTGGTCGTCGTGGGCGCGGTGGCGACCGTCGTGGTGGCCCGGGGAGCCCACGAGCGAGCCGAACGCGCTGACATCTGCGCTCCAGCGCTGCGGCTGGTCACCGCCGCCGACGACTCTGCCTGGCTCGGCGGTGATCGACTCGATCGGTATGGAGCAGTTGAGGACTTCGCTGCGAAGCCGTCCCCTTACGCCACTCTGTGGTCAGCGCACATGGTCGGGCGCGGTCTCGCAGATCGGCCGAGCACTGTGTCCCAGGCCGCCATGCTGCGCACTGTTCAGCAACAAGTTCGGGACGGGGACGCCGCAGTCGGTGGCTCGGCCGCGGCGCTCTCGATCGCTGCGCCGTTCTTGACAGCGTCGACCGCGGGTCGGTCGTTCGTGCAGCGAGAGGCGGCCGTGCTCTTCAACGGTGACGGGTATGCAGAGTCCGAAGATGGCGAAGTGTCGGCGGTCTCGACAGCTCGGGTCGCGCAGGCACTGCTCGGCGCGCGCGGCACTGTGCCGGGACCGGTAACGGACCGTCTGCAAGCCGCCCTGGCGACGGGCAGCGCGCCGGGAGCAACCGTCGATCAGATCGACACAGCCGCCATCGCTTCGAGCGCGCTGTCGTCCTTGGGGGAGTCCACGCCCACGCAGGCTGAGCTGCAGACTTGGCTCGCTCGCCTCACTGCGTCGCCCATTGATTCCACGACGCTCCCCGCGGTGGCCCATGTACTCGATCTCGCGAACAGTTCGCGCATGACGGTGACGGCGCCCGATGCTCGGTTCGAGGGCTTCACTGAGTATGCCGGCGGTTGGTGGGGTATCGAAGGTGCGACTACTCCGGACCCTCAGGTGACCGCGCTGCTCACCACGGTCAGCGGCAGGACGGAGAAGCTCGATGCTCGTGCCGGCGCTGTGCCGACGGGCTGGCTACCGATCCCCGTTCCCTCTGTCGACGCGTCAGCGCGGTGGGAATCAATGCTCCAGCAGTGCGACGTCGATCACGATCCAGCCGGAAAACACACTCTCGCACAGATGCGTGACCTGGTGTCGAAGGGTGACCTCGACCTCGCGGCTCTTCTCAGTTCGTCGTATTTCCTCGCCGATGACGAACGGTTCGGTGCGGCGACCGCTGGGTTACGCTCGAGAGTCTCGGCGGCGGCAACCAAGCAAGCTACGGCGCTCGATGACGCTGACGTGGTCAGTCGAAGTCGGCTCGCTGCGGTCGTCGCCCGAGTAGGCGGAGAGGCGCTTCCGGCTTCCTCCAAACCGGATTCCGCGCCGGCGGAGGACGCGTTGACAATCACCGCCCGATCGCTGCTCGGTGATGGTGCAGCAGCGAAGCGAAGCATGCAGCGACTTGCGATGAGTGGAGGCGGATACCGGTATTCGACAGCAGCGAAAAGGGCCGACGATGCGTCCACTGCGATGGGGGCGATGGTTGTTGAAGACGCCGACGGGAAGATGCGGACGGCGCACGATCTATCAGGAGCCCAGCTCGCGGACATCCACCGGCCGACGAGAACTACGTCCGTGACGCTTCTAGACCTGCAGTCTGCTGTCGTGCTGAGCAGCGGTTCGGGAGCCCAACGATTCGTTTGGTAGCTGCAGGTGAGGCCGATCGGTCGAGGCGGACCCCGTCTGCCCGGAGCGCCCCTACAGTCTCAGCCAGTGACAGTGGCGAATCAACCGAGGGCCTGTCCGTGCACGCGGCCGCTGGCGGGTTCCGGACGTCGCAGCCGGGCACCCCTGCCGGTGGCTGTCCCGTCCCGTCGGCCCTGCCACGATGGAACGGTGCGCATCCTCGTGGCCGGTGGTTCCGGTGTCCTCGCCCGTTCGGTCGTCCCCCTGCTCCTCGCAGCGGGGCACGACCTGACCCTGACGTCCCGCTCGGCGGAGAAGGTGCGACTGCTCGAACGTCCTGGCGTGAACACGACGGTGCTCGACGCGCTGGACCGTGACGGCACGATGGCGACGGTCGCGAGCGCGAAGCCGTCCTGCACCTGATGACGGACCTCGGCACGGGGAACTCGGCCAGCAACGCGCGGCTCCGGTTCGACGGGGACCCGGAATCTGGTCGATGCGGCACGAGAAGCCGGGGTGGACCGGATCGTCGCGCAGAGCATCTCGTGGGTCTACCCGCCCGGAACGGAACCGGCCACCGAGGCAAACCCGTTGGACATCGGCGCCGGGGAGCCCCGTCTGACGACGATCAACGCCGTGCGTGCGCTCGAGGTCGCCGTCCAGCAGGTCGACGCAGGGGTCGTGCTGCGGTTCGGTCAGCTGTACGGACCCGGGACCTGGTACTCGGCCGAGGGCCGGTTCGGCGAAGCCGCTCGTGCTGGTCTGCTCCCCGCGACCGAAACCGTGACCTCGTTCCTGCCCGTCGACGATACCGCGGCGGCTGTGGTCGCTGCAATCGGGTGGACGGCTGGCGTCCGAAACGTCGTGGATGACGAATCAGCATCCGGAACCGCTTGGGTTCCGGCGTTCTCCGCTGCTGTCGGCGGTGCGACCCCGCGTGTTGAGCAGACCGGTGACCTCGGGCGGCCGGTGTCGAACCGCCTGGCCCGCGAGTCGGGCTTCTCGCCTCGGCGGTCGAGCTGGCGGTCCGGCTTCGCCGACCTGTGACCGGGCCGCGCCCCGGCGGCCGCCATACTCGTGGGATGACCCGTGCTCTCGTCCTCGTCGACATCCAGCGTGACTACTTCCCGGGCGGAGCGTTCCCCCTTGTCGAGCCGGAAGCAGCGGCCACCGCAGCGCGCACGGTCCTCGAGGAGTTCCGTACGGCTGGTGAGCTCGTCGTGCATGTCTTCCACGTGAGCACCAATCCCGACGCCTCGTTCTTCCGCCCCGGGACGGCGGGGGGTGGGGTTCCATCCGTCGGTCGAACCGGCCGAGGGTGAGGTGATGCTCAAGAAGCACTTGCCGAACAGCTTCATCGACACCGGCCTGCAGGGCGTCCCCGAGGACGCCGACGTCACCGAGCTGGTGATCGTCGGCATGATGAGCAGCATGTGTATCGACTCCACCACCCGGGCTGCGCACGAGCTCGGGTACCGGAACACCGTGGTGTCTGACGCTTGCACGGCGCCCGACCTGCTGCACGGTGAGACGTTCGTCCCCGGCGCGACCGTGCACGCCGCGTTCATGGCCGCACTCGACGGCAGCTTCGCGACCGTGACGGGCAGCAGCTCCCTCAGCTGACCGGAAGGCTCCTCGATTTCGTCGTCCGGTGGCCCATCCGCTACCGGTCGGACGGGACACCGTCGAGCGCCGCCGCCACGCGCACCTTCGCGAAACCAAGTGCTATGTCAGCCGCAAGGAGGACCCAACCGAGTGAGTTGCCTCGGGCGAGGAGCCAGACGGCGCCAACGGTCGGAAACAAGCCCAGGAGCACCAGCGCTAGTGAGATCGCCGCTCAACGCAGGTTCCGAAGTTCAAGAGACGTGCGTACCCGTCAACTGAGCGGGGGTGCTTCTGGCGGCTGTAGGAGCGTGTATTGGTAGCCGTTGCGTGCCATCGGTCGGTGCAGGCGATGATGCGTGGCTGCCCAAATCCGCCCGTTGTACTGCAACCTTTCCGGGGCGGTTCCCCGGAGGGTCAGGGTGATGTCAGGACCGGCGGGCTCTTGGAGGACGAGGGTCCGCAGCACTCCTGCGGGGTCGAGCGTGATGTGAGTTGCTGAGTCCAACATGGTGTTCTTCTCGATCTCTGCGGTCAGCCGGTTGATGCCAGCGCACGGGGGCGAAGGCAGGTCGACCGATCGGCGTCCCGTGCTGTGTCGGCGGTGAGCATGACTGCTCACGGCGCCTCAGACCTGCGTTCTGCAAGGCTGTCTGGTGCGCCGCCCGCCGCATCGTCGGAGGTGTCGGGGGTGAAGTGGATTCGTTCGGCAGCGCGGGTGATGTTTTGGGCGCGAGCGATCTGAGCATCTTGCGCGGTCTGCGCATCAGCACGTGACTGCCGCATGGCCAACAGGGCATCGGTGCTGATCTCCTGGACCAGGTTCGCGATGGCGGTGGCGAGACCGCGTTCGAGCTGGCCGAGATTGGTGTTGCCGATGATCAAGCGCCGATCGTGGACGGCCAGGGTCACATCCCGGTAGCCGACACGCTCCAGCGAGTGGTGACTCCCTGAGCCTTCCAACGCTGCAATCTCCTGCGGGTTGGGTCGTCGGTTGAAGACGGCGGGAACGTCGTAGAACCGTTCGGCTGCGTCGGTGCCAAGAGACGCAGGGAGGCCGGACGCAACGACACTCGCCAGTGCGAGGTGCTGGTCTGCAGTGGTGGATGAGCCGGTCATGGTGACTGCTTCCGTCGACGGTGGTGATCGCCAGGGTGCGTGCGCCGCTGCGAGCATCGTGGTCGGAACCGTCTGACGGGAGTCTCCTCCTCGCCGTTGGTGACGGCGTGCAGGTTCCGAACAGCCGTGACCAGGGACCCCTTCTTTGCTCATCATCCGGGTACGAGGAGGGTGGTGACATGAGGACACGACTGCAAGCACGCGGGCGTTGGGGCTGGCCCGACGCCGCGCTCGAGGGGCACTCGATCGGTCGGGTCCGGCCGCAGCGAGACGGGTTCCGATCGCTGGCGCATCAGCAGGACGGTGTCGTCCGACTGCTCGGCCTGTTCGACAGCAGGAGCCGCGCGCTCCTCGCCGTGGAAATGGCAAACAGCGGCTGCACGGCATTCCCAGCCGAACATTCACGGGTGGAACGCATCCGGAGGCTGTAGCGTTGCACCAAGCGCGGATGCGTCAACTCTCCGGACCGGTCGAAGGATCGCTCACCACAGAAGGTCGGTCCTCGATGACGACCACCCCGCTTGCTCCCGGTTTCACCCGGACCCGACCCGGTCCGGGCAGCCGCAACGGTACGTCCACCTACTCCGCGCTCCTGGCGCAGGTGAAGGAGAACGGCCTGCTCCGTCGGCGCACCGGTTTCTACTGGTCCCTGTTCGGCAGCCTGGTCGCGGGTCTCGCGCTGGCCTGGGTGGCGTTCGCGTTCCTCGGTGACTCGTGGTTCCAGCTGATCGTCGCGGGAGCGCTCGGGGTCATCTTCACCCAGTTCGCGTTCCTGTCGCACGAGGCCGCGCACCGTCAGGTGTTCGCGTCGCAAAAGTGGAACGACCACGCGGGCCGGTGGCTCGGCACGTTCCTGGTGGGCTTGAGCTACTCGTGGTGGATGAACAAGCACACCCGCCACCACGGCAACCCGAACACCGTCGGGAAGGACCCCGACATCGCGCCCGACGGCATCCGCTTCCTGCCCGAGGACGCCGCCGCGACGAAGGGCCCGCTGATGCGGACCTTCCTGCGTTTCCAGGGGTGGCTGTTCTTCCCGCTGCTCACGCTCGAGGGGCTGAACCTGCACCGGTACGCCGTGACGTCGATCGTGACGGGCTCCGGGACGAAGGCCGATGCACGGCACCGGTGGCTCGAGGGCGGCATGCTCGTCGCCCGGTTCGGCATCTACCTGACGGTCGTGTTCTGGTTCCTGCCGTTCGGGATGGCGTGCGCGTTCCTCGGTGTGCAGCTGGCCGTGTTCGGCGTGATGATGGGCGCCTCGTTCGCCCCGAACCACAAGGGCATGCCGACGATCGCGCACGGCGCCAAGGTCGACTTCTTCTCCCGACAGGTCCGGACCTCGCGGAACATCCGCGGTGGCTGGTGGGTCTCCTTCCTGATGGGCGGCCTGAACTACCAGGTCGAGCACCACCTGTTCCCGTCGATGCCGCGTCCTGCGCTGAAGCAGGCCCGTCTGCTGGTGCGGGACCACTGCGAGACGCTCGACGTGCCGTACACCGAGACGACGCTGCTGCGGTCGTACGGCATCGTCGTCCGCTACCTGAACCGGGTCGGTCTCGCCGCACGCGACCCCTTCGCCTGCCCGATGGTCGCCGAGCTCCGCATCCACTGACCCCACTCTCGCTCTTCCCACCTCCGACAGGAAGCATCACCATGAAGACCGTCATCGTCCTCCTCACCCTCTGGGTCATCCTCGCGATCGTCGGCTTCGCACTGAAGGGCCTGCTCTGGCTCGCGATCATCGGCATCGTCCTGTTCGTCGGGACCCTGATCTTCGGCGCAGTCCGCCGTGCCGGACGCAAGGCCAGGCGCGTCAACTGAACCCGGCAACACCCTCACTCGCATCCGTGCGCACTGCCGCGGTCGTCCTCAACCCGACCAAGACCGACCAACATCGACTGCAGGGGGTACTCGACGCGGCTGCCGTCCGGCACGGGTGGGGATCGACGCGCTGGTACCCGACAGCGGCTGGCGACGGCGGCCGCGCCGCCGCACGAGCAGCCGCCGGCAGCGCCCCCGACGTCATCCTCGCCGTCGGCGGCGACGGAACACTGCGAATCGTCGCGGAAGAACTCCGGGGCACCGGAATCCCCGTCGCAGTTCTCCCGACCGGCACCGGGAACCTCTTCGCCCGCAACCTTGGCCTGCCCCGCAACGACGTCGACGCGGTCATTGACACTGTCTTCACCGGCACCGATCGGCGGATCGATCTGGGGCTTGCGGAGCTGACCCACGCCGATCATTCGACAAGCGAACACGTGTTCCTCGTCATGGCGGGCATCGGACTCGACGCGAGCATGGCGGCCGACACTAACGCCTGGGTCAAGAAGCGCTTCGGCTGGGTGGCGTACTCCGACCCCATCGCCCGGTCCGTGATTGGCAACCGTCAGATCCCCATCCGCTACAGGCTGGACAACGGCCCAGCACGCTCGATGCGGGCGCACACGATCATCGTCGGCAACTGCGGCACCCTCACCGCCGGCGTCCTGCTTCTGCCGCGCGCGGAACCCGATGACGGCATCCTTGACGCTGTCGCGTTCCGGCCCAACGGCTGGTTTGGGTGGACCAAAATCGGCTACACCCTCACCCTCAACCGGTTCTTCGCCCGCACCGGCTTCGGGCGTGTGCTCGCCAAGGTCCTTCCACGATCACGTGCACTCCCCACCACCCGGGCACGGAACCTCCGCCTCGACCTGGACGCACCGGAACGCGTTCAGCTCGACGGCGACCCATTCGGAACGGTCCGATCGGTGACTCTCACTACCCACCACTGCGGCCTCACTCTCCGCACATCACCGCGACTCGGCGCTCGGTAGCCGCGCAGGTAGTCCCGAGACCCAGAGCAGACAGCCCGCGCTCCCCTCCGCGCGAAACGTTTGCCGGAACGTCGAGTCCGTACTTGGCTGCCTGCCACTCACAAGTGTTCGCCCTGTCATGGTGCCATCCGGGATATACCGGCTCACCCACCCTCGCTGACAGCGGCGCGTCCTGTTGGAAAGCGGCGCCCACGCCCGGGAAAGCTGGACACCAGGCGCCGCTCGAGTGCCGTCGTGCGATCAGAGAGCACGACGGAGCTCTTCTCCGGCAACCAGCCGAAGCTTCTTCAGTATGGGCACCCAACGAGCATGGGTCTGTCCTCATTTGAGCCGTCTTGGACGAACCCTCCCGTGCGGGCAGAGTTGGAGATGCGTGATCAGTTCGGGTCTGCTTACGCAACTTGGAGGACCGGCTGTTGCGCAGAGCCGGTCCTTCACACGTTGCGGCGGCAGCCAGCGCAGCGGCATCGACAGGTCAGTCGTCTGTGAAGTCTCCTGCAGCTTCACCGGCCGACGTCAGCGCAAGATCGCCCCTGCAGGAGCCCCACGCCGCCGCACCTCGGGGCGTGCCGAAGCGTCGGGGGTAATCCGAGGAACGCTGCCCGTGGCTGAATGCGCGGCCTCGCCGCTATGCAAGCCCCTTGGCAACAGTGGACCAATCCTCGATTACTGCTCTGGATCGGGTGTATGTTCCCGGCAACTCGGTTTGAGCATGCTCCTGGGCCAGGGGCCGCCCATAGCGGGGTTCCGCGGCGGCACTGTCGGCTCAGCGGGTCGGCGGTGCCGCCGTCCATCGATTGAGCTCCTGGTGAAGCCAAGACGATCCAGGGCGACGGAGGTGGCCCGCTGTCTGCGCGGAACGCCGCCATTGCAGGGTAAGCAGACGGCCCCCGCCGGTACTCCGGTGGGGGCCGCGCTATGCGCCGACAGAAACTGTCAACGGGGCAGGACAAGCATCGGACGCTCGTACCTGGGGTCTGGGTTCAGGCTGCGCGGAAGAAGTCGCCGTAGGACGGCTCCGGTGGGGTGTTGCCGTTGGTGCGGGTATAGACCAGCGCGTCGATCTCGGCGGGGTGACGCATGCCGCGGCGGTGCCACTCATGCGGGTGCTCCTGCAGATTCGTCAGTGTCATCGCGCTCACGCTCCGACCGTGACGACGACCGCCGCAGCAGCGGCGACGGTGACCGCGAGGATGCCGAAGCTGGTCGCGAGGGCGGCCAGCAGGCGTGCGCGTGCTGCTGCTCGCACCTCCGAGAACTGCGAGTGCGTTGCGTTGATCGTGCTCATTGCCGGCCCTTCCCGTGTCCGCTGTCCGACGCTCCATGGCGTCGGGATCAGCATGCGGCAAGGAACCTAGTTTGTCTAACTACTAGTGTTGATGCGTTCGCATCGTGGATACCGGGGTGTCATCAGCGTCCCGGATGCGACGCCGGCGCCGAGGTCGCAGTGGGGCGCGCGTCATCTGCTCGGAGTTCAGCGCTGGTGTCGTCGGCGTGCATGGCGTCGATCATCTCGGTGAAGAAGCCACTCATCTCCTCGACCGTCTGTGGGGAGAGCCGGTCGGCGGCGGCGATCATCCGGGCATGTACGTCCGTGAGGGTGGTGCGGACCTCCTCGTCGGTGTGCCCGGTCGCGGTCAGGAGCACCCCGCGACCATCGGAGGGGTCCGGGTGACGCTGGACATGGCCGGATGCGACAAGCCGCTTCACGACTGCCGTCGTGGACGCGGACGTGATGCCCAGGTGTGCGGCCAGCTCGGAGGAGTTGACCTGCTCGCCGCGCTCACCGGCGCGGAGGAGGTAGCGAATGGCTTCCATGTCGGTCTGGTTCATCCGCATGCTCTTGCGGGTCCGCTGCCGCATCTCGACCTCGGCGGAGCGGTACTGCCGCATCAGGTTCAACAGCTGAATGCCGGAGCGGGAAGCACGGTCTGGGTACCAATACCCGGACTCGTCGTACGTCTGCTCGTGCATCATGAACACCCACCTCACGGGATCAAGCCCGAAGAATACCGAGAGCCCCCAGCAAAACGGGGTACACGCGGGGCTGCCTTGTCGACCAAGCCCTACCGTCGGTCGAGCTATCCACGCTTGCCCGACCGCGGAATCCGGATCTCTGTTTTCGGTTTGACAGCGATGTCGTGCGCTTTGCCAGACCCAACGGCGTCGTAGTGCGAGGGCGTCGGCTGCAAGACCGGAACTCGCACCCGATGTCCTTGCAGCACGCACCGAGTCACTCTGGAGCGGCTTGGGCTGCTTAGCCACGAAGCGTCATGTGACGGCCGCAACCTGCGCCGCGATTGGCTCGAACGATGTGCGGATGGCTACTTTTCGTCCATGCCCGCCACAGACTCCTGCCCATCGGTCTGGTGGCGATACCGCTGCGAGCTGCCGCGCGATCACGACGGATTTCACCAGGCCATCACCACGACCACATCCGCGGAGTGGAATGACACCGCAGCGCGGCGCGGCTTCCCCGAACCGCGCCACTCGAATCCACCATCAGGTGCGTAACGCCCCGATGCTTATCCGGTCGCTTTGCCCCTGATACTGACCTACGGGCTGGTCAGAGGTCCTGTCCGAGATTTCTCCAGCAGGACAGAAGATCGGGTCACTGTGCCCGAGCCCGGAACGGGCCAACACCCCGTTTATTCGAGCCCACGCTATTCAGGAGTCGCCAGGAAGCTCGAGATCGTACTTCGCGGCGATCTGCGCACGAGCCTGCTCCCGTGTCAGGCTGCCATCGAGCACGCATCGCGCCCGCGCAAATGCGTCGGCATCGACGCTGATCCCGTGCGCGCGAAGTGCACCTTCCAGGATGGTCAACTGATCGTCCACGCGATGCTGACGCTCACTCGGCACTAGCTGCTGGTTGTTTCCACCGTCGGAGGTCACATCGTCGACCGGGACGGTGCAACAGCTCCCGCCGCGAGAACCGCGACGATGCGGGCGCGCAACTCGGCAACGAATGCCCGCTCCTCGGCTTCCAGCACATCATCCGGCGCCGGTTCACTCATCAGCGCGATTCCTGGCGCCAGCAGCATCCGCGACGATGAGGGCAGCCCGCTGAAGTCGGTTGTCGGAACGGTCACGACGTCGCTGAGCCGGCTTTGACTGAGTGCTGCAGCGTACGCAAGGACCACGTCCGCAACGGAATCGCTGACGAGAACGGAGGTATACCCGTAGGTGAGGTGCTGCACGGTGATCCTGACCAGCCAGTGGCTGCGCCGGAGGCTCCGGTATAGCTGACTGCACTGCACTGTAGGCCGCGGCACCTGAACCGCTGTCATCGATGAGCCGCCGCGTAACGCTCCTGCACGCCCGGACCATGGGCAACACCTGTAGAGGTCGGCTTTGGCGGGTGCCTCAGCGCTGTTCTGGCTGGGCTCTCGTCCGGCGGCGGTAGTCGAGCGCTGATCTTGCGGTGTCGCTGCGAACCGCGACTCGCCCACAACACCATGTATGTTCCACCGGCCGGTCAACGTGCGGGGTACATCGACCAAACCAGTCGCGCATGTGCACCGAATACCGTGCAACACCAGCCGCGAAATGCGGTGTTCCTGCAGCCACATGCTGCTTCGCAAGCTCCGTTTCGGAGCTGCTTTGTCGTGCCCACAGCACTGGCCGGCAGCCGACAACAGATTGGTACCCCCATGCGCAAGTCAATGAAGACCTCGATCACCCTCGCCACCACCGGCGCCCTCGTCCTCGGTGGTGCCGCGTTCGGCATCAGCTCGGCGAACGCCGCGACCCCGAACGTGCAGACGGTGTCGTCCTCGTCCGAGGCGTCGAAGATCCCCGCCCCGGTCGCATCCGTGCCGGACGTCCTCGGCGGCGACACCTCCGTCGCGCTCGACAGCAGCTTCACCGACGCGCTGACCTCGCTGGGTCTGACCCCGGGCGTCTCGGGCAACGCGAAGCTCGAAAACGGCGCCGTGTCGTTCCCGATCACCGCCGGCTCGGTCACCTACTGGAGCCCGGACGGCAACTACCGCCCCTACGTGCAGGGCCTGCTGAACCACAACGGTTCCGGTCTGACCCTCAAGGCCGGCGACACCACGGTCACGCTCGAGAACTTCGTCGTGAACCCGGGCTCGTCCAAGCTCTACGGTGACGTCCTCGTCAACGGCGAGGTCGCCGCGTCGAACGCCTACCTGTTCGAGCTCTGGGGCGGTTCGCTCAAGCCGCTGCAGCTCGAGGGTGACAACGCCATCCTGACCGGCACCACCGTCCACATCTCCGAGGACGCTGCTGGCCTGCTGAACAAGACCTTCAGCACCGACGCCGTCAAGCGCGGCATGCTCGTCGGCACCGCCACGATCACCGCACAGATCAAGTAACACCGGCACACGACGCGAAGGCGCCGCCCCCGACCACGGGGACGGCGCCTTCCGCCGTTTCATGGGACTGCGCCTTAAGAGGTAGGCGGATCCGTCCGGAGCCGCTTGGCCGCGGGTTCCTGCGAGTGCGCGGATGCTGCATCGAGGAAGCGGCCACCACCGACGGCGCCGGTGCGCCGGGTGAGCTCGTTGACGAGGTCGTCGTCTTCCGGCTCGAGCTCGTCGTCAGGAGCGACCTCGATCAACACCTGCGATGCCGGCCCAAGCAGCAGCTCCGTCGTCGTTGCGTAGCCTGCCTCGTCGAAGGTGGGGACTTCGACGATGTCCGTTGATCCGTTCTCGCCGAGTGCTGCCGCGTAAGCCAGCACCGCTTCAGCGATCGCGTCGCCGGTCGTGATCTTGGTCTCGCCGTACACCACGCTCTTCATCTGACCAGCCAATGCTCGGCAGGCTGAGTCCGCTCCCACTGCGCCTGATGTCGGTGGCGCATGTGACCATCGGAATCGTATGTCTATGGACGAGTCCATCCCAGTACGGCGCGATCATCATGGCACCAATGTTGATGAAGCGATCGCCTTCTACGAGCAGGTCCACTCCAGCCAGGATCTGCACGTCGGCCGTGCCACCCGCGACGGGTTCTCCTGGCGGTACCGGCTTGTCGGGGATAACGACCTGCTCGTTGGCACCTCAGCAGTAGCCGCGACACGGTGGGGAACAATCGGGCAGGGCCAGCACTACGTCCTGGCATGGGCAACGTCTCCAGGGATCACCCTCGACCCGGACTCCCGGGACGCTATCGAGATGGCGCCGCACGTGCCCGTGCTATACCCGGCACGCGACTTCTCCGTTGCGGCACTGCCATCGACACAGCACTTCATCCGCTTCGACACCACGTTTCTCGAGTCAGTCGCCGCGGCAACACACGGCACCATCCCGGCGGCGCTACAGTTCCGCAGCACGACGACCAATGAGGCGGTCGCGCAACTCCGGGCAGTCATCGCCTCGGCTGCACCGGAGCTACTGCAGACCGGGGTGAGCGCCGACGAGCGCCGGCGATTGAACATGCTGGTCGCCGACGCCACCATCGAGGCGTTCCGTATCGTGCCGGCGTCCGAGGTGGCGGTGAACGCTGGCCCACGCTCGCTCCGGTTCGCGCAGGAGTGGATGATCGCCCACGCACGAGAGCCGATCACCTCGATCGATGTCAGCCGCGCAACCGGTATCGCTGCCCGCAGCCTGCAAGCCGCGTTCCAACGCCACACCAACGCGACACCGATGGAGTTTCTGCGACAGGTGCGGTTGCACCGCAGTCGAGCAGACCTCGTCCGCAGCACCCCGTCCGACTCCACCGTCGCTGCCATCGCGCAGGCCTGGGGCTTCCAACATCTCGGTCGGTTCTCGAAGTACTACGCGGACGCGTTCGGTGAACTCCCGTCCGAAACGCTGCGCGCTCCCACGACTAGGCGTCGTTGACCCCGAGCGCAGACCGACCCCGTGCTGCATCAGCGCGTGCGCCCGCGGTGGCTGTGACAGCGGGGCGCGCCGTTGCGTCCCGCTGCCACGGTCCGGACAGTAGAACCTGCCTGCTGCATTCCGACTCAGCAGCGAAAGGACGGGCTGCAACCCGAATGCAGACCGTCCGCTCTCCACCTAGAGCTACAAGCGTGCACCCAATGCACGTTCGGAGCAGGCATGGTGCCGGCTGTCCCGGCGCAACCGGGAGCGGTCACTGCCGGTCGGGTGCGACACCGGCACCACAAACGCTGTTGTACACGACAACGCCGCCTCGACGCTGCTGTCTACCCACAGTCTGGAGGCAGCCGCAGCTCAGGTAGCCCGGAATGCGCGTTCATGCGATAGACGAATGGTAGACACAACATCCGTACCTAGTATACGGTGTTTGCATGCCTGTGCCGAAGCCGAAAGTCGCTGCGCAACCGCGGCAGCTGTTGCGCGACGTCGTGTACCAGCAACTCCGCACCGCGATCCTCAAGGGAACGCTGGAGCCCGGCGAGCGACTCAATGACGACGAGCTCACTGCGTGGCTCGGTGTTTCTCGAACACCGGTGCGTGAGGCGATCGCACGCCTCGCAAGCGAGGGCCTGGTTGAGATGGCCGCGAACCGTTACACGCGGGTCTCCTCGCTTTCTGGCCTTGCGCACGCCGAAGCCGCGGCGCTGCTGGCAGCACTGCAGCAGTTGGCATTGGCGCACGCCGAGGATGCACCGCAGAGAGTCCGCTCGGCCGCCCACACCACCGCGGAAGGGCTCGCCGACCGCATCATCGAGCAGGACCTGGCTGCCTATCGACAGGTGAACGACGCTGCCGGTGCGCTGGTCGCGGGGCTCGGCAACGGGCTTTTGACTGACACCGAGATCGCCGCCCGCAGCCGGGTCAGCTTCCATGCGGCGGCCGACGATGCTGCCATCGATTGGGGTGCGGCCGGCACTCTCGCAGCAGCCGTATCGCGTCTGTAAGCGAGCGCGGATAGACCGAGGGGCATCATTGCTGCCGCGGAACGCGAGCACGGTCAGCGGCGCTCAGGCCGGGCTGTCACGAGACTGACAGCCCGGCTCTTTCGCGCCCGCACTTCCATCAATCAAGGCCCTGTCCTGACTGCAGCGCCGTGCGGGCGTCGGGACGGGCAGCAGAAACCCCGAGCGGTGCCTCACGGCCGGCGAGGGAGCACCGGACGAGAGCGTTGTTATCCGCGACCAGGAGCAAACCGACGGCGTTGTAGTGGTGGGTGCGGCGGAGCCGGTCGTCGACGAGCGCGACGCAGCACCGATGAGCCAGTTCACGCGCCATCTCGTTGACTCATCCCCTTCCGGCCGCGTGCTGCCTCGTGGTGGTCTCAGCATCTTCGCGCGCTGCGATCTACCCTGTCGGCATGGGGGCATCTCTCGCTGTGTAGTCAGCACGTGCTGACTTTTGAACCGGCTTGGCCGTGCTCTCGCGGATCCGACCCAAGCCCGCATCCTGCTCCGGCTTCTAAAAGAGCCCAGCTACGATGCCGCATCCTCGGAGGCGCCGCACACAGGTTTGAGGGAGGCCCGACAGCGGTCGTGTCCAGGCGACTCAGCGGTCACGGGGCTGGTCGTCGTGCGGATTACGATTGTGCAGCCATCGCGTTCGGCGCCGAAGTCGGACCGGCCGCATAGGGTCATGGAGAGCGGGAGGAACTGGGATGCTGCAAGATCGGCGACAACGCGAACATGACGCATGCCGGACCGTCGCCGCCCTGGATCCTGGAACCGTCCTCGGTGATGCCAGGTGACTGCGGAGCTGCACCCGATTCCTCTGTCGTTCCGCGACTCGGTGCCTGATCACCAGCGGGTGTTCTGTCACTCAGGCGTCTTCGACGGCGCTGCGCTGACCGTCGTGTACGGGGTTGATTTAGACGAACATCGCCGTCGTGTCCGTAGCGCTGTGTCTGCGGTGCCGGACGAGTATCTGCTGGCGGCTGCGATGACGCTTCCAGACGATGATCTGGCTCCGGTTCCGCCGCGTTTCACCGCACCCCTGACCGGTCATGAAGGTCACACTGTTGCTGCTGTTGTCGCGGATCCCGCGGGCGAGGTTTGGGGGCGCCGTGTTCTCCAGCCGGTGGTCGACGTGCTCGAGATCACAGCGGAGGCGGACAGTTGGACGCGCGGATGTGCTGTCGCCCACGAGTGGGTCGGATACGGCCCACGCGTCGTTCGGGTTGCAGAGCAAGGTACTGCCGACTGGTCGATGCTGATGACCGAAGCCTCGCATTACGGCATCGGCATCGTCTGCGGCCTGCAGGACGATCGAGTCCTTGAACCGGCGCCCTTTAGGCCTCGCCGATGGACCGCGGCGAGATGGCGATTCTCCGAGCTCGTATACGAGCAGTTCCTGCGCCTTCTCCCGGGCGGTCACCTTATCTGACCGGCTCTGCCCACACTTCGAGGTCGTCCGGAATCGGCAGTGGCCGGCGGATGTGGGTCTCGAGCTGCGGGTAGGTGTCCAGCGCTCCCTTCACCTGATCGTCCCAGGCGGCGAGCCGAGCGCTGGGTGCGAGACCTGTGGTCGCGTCGTGCAGCCGCCCGATCTCCACCAGGTTGTGGAGGTGCCCGGTGTTCCGGTCTTCGTCCGTTCCGAAGAGGCGATCGATGGGCTGTCCGTCACAGACGGCGCAGAAGCACACGAACGGTTCTGCTTCCGCGAACCAGACCCGCCGCATCTGCTTGGTGCGGACGAACCGGAGCATGTCGCCAACGAGCATGTGTGGGGCCATGTCTTCGGGGTCGATGGCGCTTCCGCGGGTGCCGACCGGGTTGAGCCGTCGCACCGAGGGGTACGCGCCGATCGCTGAGGCGATCGCGCCGTGGGCGACGGCATCGAATCCGAACATGTCGACCCGGTACGCGAGGACGGTGCCGGTCGTCTCGGAGATGAGTCGTCGGTATGCGCGCATGCGCTTGCGGCTCTCGAGCGGGTTCTTCTTGTCGGTGAAGGTCAACGCGACCGGGTGGCGGCTGCGGTCGATGACCTTCACGACCTGTCGGGCGTAGTCGGGGTTGCTCAGCCATCCTGCGCTCAGCGGCAGGGTGAACAGGACGTCGTCGCGCTCGATGGCGTTCACCTCGCGGAGGGCGTTCTTGAGGGTGCGGGAGTCTCCCGCCTTGATCTGTCCGGTCGGGGTCATCGCCAACGCGCTTCCGGCCATGCGTTGCATGCTGAGGTGCCAGTCGAGGCTGGGAGGGATCAGTTCGTTCTCGTCCCGGTCCAGCTGGAACGGGGCGTCTTCAGTCGCCCAGTAGTTCCGGACGGCGGCGGGTTCCGCGATCATCGGCACGGTCGGGTACTGCGATTGCAGACGCTGCACCCGCGACATGGCGTGAGCGCCGGCTGCGAAGACACCGCCTGTGTAGCGGGAGACAGAGTCCATCGCGTGAAGGACGTTGTCGCCGCAGACGTGGAACTGCCGGCCGGTGAGCATCTCACGGGCGTCCTGTTCGATCGGACGCGGCGTGGGGGTCGCGGGAGCGAACGCCGACAGTGCGGTGTTGTTGATGACTGAGAACAGGGTCGTCATGCGTGTTCCTCCATGAACGTTGATGAGAACTCTTGTGGAAGCATGTGCGCTTTGCGAGCAAGCTGATCGATCGTTGTTCCACCGTCGAGGGCGGCGGCGATGGATTTCGTGAGTGCCCGAGGTTGTTCGGTGGGGATCGGGTCTGGTTCGCGCCGGTGCATCCCAGAGGTGCTGAGCCGAATGCTCCACTCGCGGTAGGTCCGGTCGTCGATGAGGGCTTCGTCGTGGGCGCGACGGATCAGGGCAGCGAGTGAGATCTTCCAGCGCCGCTTGAGAGGCAACAGCGCCTCCAGGTTCGGGTCTGATGGCCACTCGACCCGCAGTTTTCGACCTGGGAGGAGGAACTCCCCAGCGAAGGCGTCCGCTTGGCGTTCCTGCTCGTCACCGCCCGCGTCGTTGTGCATCACGGCGTGCCCGAGCTCGTGCGCGATCGTGAAACGCTGACGCTCTGCGGGAACGTGTTCGCCGACGAGGACGACTGGCCGGCCTTCGGCCGGCCACGTCGCGATTGCGTCGACCTGCACGGACTCGAGGGGCCACCGCAAGACGGTGACACCCGCAGCTTCGACTGTTCCGATCAGGTCAGAGATCGGGTCCTGGCCGAGCCGCAGTTCGGAGCGCACGTCCTGGGCAACTTCTTGCGGCGTAACGAACCCATCTTCGAGGTCGTGCCGACGCAGCTCGGAGCGAGCGTGGCCAAGGATCGCGTCCGCGCGTTGCTGCATCAGGGCCGCGTCTGCGCCGATCTTGGTGAGTGCGCCCTTCGGGGTCGACTTTTTCTTCCGGTGGAACACCCGAGCCGGAACGATTGCTGCCCGTGCCTCGAAAAAAGCCTCCACAGGTACACCGAGTGCGTCTGCGACGGCGGCCCAGCGCTCAGGGTCGAGGTCGAGCAGACCGGATTCAACTTTCGACAGGGTGCCCTGCGACACCCCGGATACCTCCGCGAGAGCGGCCTGCGTCAGACCTCGAGACAGCCTGACCGTCTCGAGGAGTGATGCGCGCGGGGAAAGGTTGGCCATGAGTGCAGCATACATCCGGTCACGGATTATTCCGAGCGCTTTGCGATTTTCGACGGCCGCAGGGAGGAGAGGCCTGAGCGCCCGTCCCGACAGGAGACGGCGTTGTTGCCGGAGAAGGCCCGGCCTCGGCGATATCCTCCGCGGCTGGGGGGCGGATCGAACAGAACTTCGACACAGCCTGTCAAACCTGGGCGGCACCTGCGCGTACGCAGCGGAACTTGTCCTCCGGCCCCTCAACGGCACTGACCAAGCAGCAATACTTGTCAAAAGCGAGGCCCTGGACAATTTAGGCTGCGCGTTTGACACGTAGTACCGGCAGCCACAACACGCGTGCCCTACTGCGGCATGTCGACGAACCGCGAGAACATCCCGTGGAACGCCACCGTGATGGTGTCCGTCGGGCCGTTGCGGTGCTTCGCAACGATCAGGTCCGCCTCACCCTGACGCGGGTTGTCCTTCTCGTACGCCGACTCACGGTGCAGCAGGATCACCATGTCGGCGTCCTGCTCGATGGACCCCGACTCACGCAGGTCCGAGATCATCGGCTTCTTGTCGGCACGCTGCTCCGGACCACGGTTCAGCTGCGACAGCGCGATGACCGGCACGCCGAGCTCCTTCGCCATGAGCTTCAGTGCACGCGAGAACTCGGAGACCTCCTGCTGACGGCTCTCGACCTTCTTGCCCGAGGTCATCAGCTGCAGGTAGTCGATGACCACGAGCTTGAGGTTGTGCTGCTGCTTGAGCCGGCGGCACTTCGCGCGGATCTCGACGAGCGTCATGTTGGGGGAGTCGTCGATGAAGAACGGGGCGTCGTTGATGCGGCCGCGGGTCTGCGCGATGGTGGTCCAGTCGCGGGAGTCGACGGTGCCCTTGCGCATGTTCTGCAGCGGCACGCTCGACTCGGCGGACAGCAGGCGCATCGCGATCTCGGCACGACCCATCTCGAGCGAGAAGAACGCGGCGGTCTGGTCGTGCTTGAGCGCTGCGGCGCGACACAGGTCGAGCGCCAGGGTCGACTTGCCGAGTGCGGGGCGCGCGGCGACGATGATGAGCTGCCCGGGGTGGAAGCCGTTCGTTAGGGCGTCGAGCCCGCTGAACCCGGTCGGCACGCCGGTCATCTGCCCGTCGCGGCCCTTCGCGGCCTCGATCTCGTCGATCGCGGCGCCGATGGCGTCGGTCAGGGGCACGTAGTCCTCGGTCTGCACGCCACCGGCGACGTTGTAGACCTCGGCCTGCGCGCTGTTGACGAGGTCGGTGACCTCACCCTCGGACGCGTAGCCCATCTGCACGATGCGGGTCCCGGCGTCGACCAGACGGCGGAGCACCGCCTTCTCGGCGACGATCGCGGCGTAGTACCCGGCGTTCGCCGCGGTCGGCACCATGCTCGTGACGCTGTGCAGGTACTCGGCGCCGCCGGCTCGCGAGAGCAGACCGGTCTTCGTCAGCTCATCGGTGACGGCGATCACGTCGGTCGGCTCGCCGTGCGAGTAGAGCGACAGGATCGCGTCGAAGATGACCTCGTGCTTGGGGATGTAGAAGTCCACGCCTCGGGCGGTCTCGATGACGTCGGCGACGGCGTCCTTCGACAGCAGCATGCCGCCGATGGTCGACTGCTCGGCGAGCAGGTCGTGCGGCGGCGTCCGTTCCGAGCCCCGGTCGGACAGGTCCTGCGGGGACGGATCGAGATGCGCGATCGACACACGGACTCCCTCTTGTCGTGACGGTGCAGGCCTCGGCCCACACCGGCTTTCCTACCCCGGACGACCGACATCCCCTGCCTCCGCCGAGTCGCTGGGCCAAGCTACGGGGACAGAGTTATCCCCAGCAAACGGCCCTGTGGATAACTCTGTGGAGAGCATGCGGAACACGCCGGCTCCTCATGTGCACAACTGTGGACGGGTATGTGGACAACTGCACGGTAGAACACGTGTTCGACGACTTGAACTGGGGTTTTCCGTTCCACACCATGTGTGGAGAACCAGGCTTCAACTGCACCTTGAAGGTTGCGCCGGGCGGCGTTTCCACTGTGTAAAACGACTTGACAAACGGGTGCCCTGTGGGGAGCGTTCTCGGGTCGCTCCCAGCATCGGCGGACCGCCGCGAGCAGTAACCGGCCAGCACCAGCCTCAGCGGACCGGGCTCCCATCGGACCGGCCGACCAGCCGAACGACCAACAGGCCGCCAGCACCAGCCTCAGCCGACCAGCGCCCCGGCCCCGGCCCCAGTCCCGGTCCCCGCCAGCGTCCCGCGCGGGACCATCGGCACCTGCAGCGTCGACGCCAGCCCGGTCCCCAGGTGCACGAGCGCCGACCCGGGCTCGATCCGTGTGGAGATCGACGACCGCGCGATGCGCACCCCGATCAGGTCCCCGGCCAGGGTGTCCTGCGGCGACAGCAGAGCCCCGCGCCGGTTCTTCTTCGCGTCGACCTGCCACCCGCCGAACCCGGCCGCGAGCCCCGTGGTGTTCCCTCCGAGCAGCATCCCCTGCCCGTTGTCCACCGCGGCGCGACCCCAGTCGCGAAGCCAGCGGGCCGCCGAGCAGTCGATGAGCAGCTCGCCGTCGTCCACGACGAGCACGAGGGGAGTGCCGTCGGGTGCGAGCACGGGTTCGAGCTGCTCCTGCGTGACGTCGTCCCCACTGAACACCGAACGCACGCCGGGCAACCCCTCGAGGTCCCGCACGGGCCCCGGCCGCGGCGCGAGCACGACGAGCGACGTGCCGCCGGCCAGCAGCGACCGCGCCATGGCCGCGAGCATGGTGGACCGACCGGACCGCGACGGTCCGGCGACCACGAAGGTTCCGCCCCCCGTGCGCAGGTCGACGGTCTGCAGCTCCATGTCGTCCCCACCGACACCCGTGACCGCGACCATCGGGAGCGGTTCGGGAGCGGACTCGAGCGCGAGTGCGGTGTCGAGGTCGAGGTCCTTCGGCATCGCGTCCACCCGGAACGGGCGCGGCGACGGCGGGACCGGCGAGGCCGCTCGGAGCTCCGCGGCGAGGTCACGCACCGCGGTGGTCTGCCCCTGCCCGGACACGTCGGTGCCGAGCGTCGCGAAGTGGACCTCGGTGCCCGAGTCGGCGCGGAACCCCCGCCCCGGCGGGATGGACGCGGGCAGCTTCCGGTGGTTGATGCCGCCGAGCGAGTAGTCCAGCCGATCGGTCAGCCGCAGCACGACCTTGTCGTCGGTGAGCGTCGACATGCGCGACGACAGCAACGACCGGTCGCCGGACACCACGACGTGGATCCCGGCTGCCGCTCCGTCGCGGAGCAGCGACTGCACGGCGTCGGTCAGCGCCCCGCCGTCGACCTCGCCGAGCGACGTCGTGAAGTTCTCCCAGCGGTCGATGAGCACGAGCACGTGCGGCAACCGCTCACCGGGCGCCGCGAGCAGGCGCTGCTCGGTGACGTCCGCCGCGGACGCCGCGGCGATCAGGTCGTGCCGCCGGGCGGTCTCCCGTGTCAACCGGTCGACCAGGCGCGTGGCGCGTTCGACCTGCGTCCGCTGCACCACGGCACCACAGTGCGGCAGCTGCTGGAGCGACGCGAGGGCACCGTTGCCGCAGTCGATCGCGTACACGTGCAGGTCGGCGGACGACAGGGACCGCGCCGCGGACGCGGCCAGGGTTCGGAGCGCCGTCGACCGACCCGACCCCGGCGCGCCGACGACGAACTGGTGCGTGAAGCGGGCGAGGTCGACCTCGGCTGCGCGCTGCTCCTGGGTGTCCGGCAGGTCCTCGAGCCCGACGGCGAAGCGGAGCGCGTCGTCGGTCGACGACGTCGGCCGACGCGACCCGACGGCGGCGGACGCCACCCCGGCGAGCGGCAGCAGCTCCGGCAGCGGCGGCAGCCACGGGCTGTGCACCCGTCCGATGCCGAGCCGGTCGCGGGCGTCCCCCATCGCCTGCACCAGGACCGAGAGGTCCGTGGCGGCGGTCGCCTGGTCGCTGCGCGACGGTCGCGCGGGCGGTGCGGTGGCGAAGTCGCGCCACTCGAGCACCCGGACGAACGGGAGGCCCGTGGCCGGGTCCTCCTCGCCGGCCCACCGACCGCCGACCCGCGCCGACTGGAAGGGCACGACCGACGAGTGACCGAGGCGCGCGTACGCGCGCCCCGGCACGCTCTTCGGGATCCGCGCGGCGTCGGCCACGTCGATGACGTCGGTGCTCTCGCCGGAGTCGGTCATCCGCAGGGCGACGCGCAGGTTCGTGTTCGCCCGGATGTCCGGCCCGACGACACCGCCGGGGCGCTGGGTGGCCAGGATCAGGTGCACCCCGAGCGAGCGACCGCGCTGCGCGATGCCGATGAGCCCGGTGACGAAGTCGGGCAGCTCGGTGACCATCGCCGCGAACTCGTCGATGACGAGCACGAGCCGTGGCATCGCCTCGCCGGCACCGCCGCGGGCGAGGTGCGCCTCGTGGTCCTCGATGTCCTTCGCACCCGAGGCAGCGAGGATGTGCTCCCGCCGGGTGAGCTCGGCGCGCAGCGACCGGAGCGCCCGCTCGACCAGGTGCTGGTCGAGGTCGGTGACGAGCCCGACGGTGTGCGGCAGGTCCGACGCCACGCTGAAGGCCGCGCCGCCCTTGTAGTCGACGAGCACGAACGTCATCCGGTCCGGTCGGTTCCGCAGCGCGAGCGACGCGACGAGGGTCTGCAGGAACTCGGACTTGCCGGACCCGGTGGTGCCGGCGACCAGGCCGTGCGGACCGTCCTTGACCAGGTCGAGCTCGAAGGCGCCGTCGATCCCGACGCCGACGACCGCTGCCGTGCTCGTGCCCGACGCCGCCCAGCGTTCGGCGACGGTCCGGCCGTCTGGCTGCGGCAGATCGACGACGTCGAGCAGTCGGGCGGCGTCCGGCACCAGGCCGTCCCCGTCGGACCCGCTCGTGTCGCGCAACGGCGACGTCCCGCGGGCGACGTCGTCGTACCAGTCGTCCGCGACGCGGTCCGCGAGCACGAGCTCGACGGGCGCGGACAGCTGCCGGCGGAGCACGAGTTCGGTGGGGCTGCGGTGCGTGACGGTGGCGACGCACTCCTCGGGGAGCTGCCACTCCTCCTCGTCGATGCACACGAGCCGGATGCCGCACGCGGGCCCGTCCCGCAGCAGCCCGACGACACCGGGCATCGCGCGGAGCCGTCTGGCGCCGTCGAGCACCACGACGATCTCGGGCGAGAACCGGCTCCGGTGCGTCCCGTTCTTCTGCCGCTCCGCCCGGCGCTCGGCGAGCACCTGGGTGAGCTCGGCCAGGCGCCGGCCGATCGTCTCGCCGTCGGCGCCGATGAGCGCCAGGGCCTCCTGCCCGCCCGTCGGACGCAGGTGCGGCAACCACAGCGTCCAGGCCCACGCCGGGACGTGCTGCTGCGCCGTGAGCACGACGAACTGCACCTCGCGCGGGCTCTGCGTGACGGCGAGCTGGCCGAGCACCCACCGTCCGAGGTCGCGCGGGGTGTCACCGGCGCCGGCGATGCCGAGCACCCCGACCTCGGCGAGCGGGACCGTCACGGGCACGCCGCGGGTGACGCGGGGCGCGTGGGCGAGTCCGTCGAGGTCGCGGTCGTCGACCACGGTGACGGTCGACGGCAGGTCGCCCGTACCGATCCGCACGTGCAGGTGGTCACCGTCGGACGGTCGGCGCTCCCAGAGCCGCCGTCCGGGGGTGGTCGCGACCACCCGCAGCGAGGCGGCGTCGAGCGCGGACGTCCGCCGCTGGTCGCGCTGGTCGAGCACCGCCTGGTCGATCGCCGCCTCGAGCGCGGCGACCCGTTCGCGGTGCTCGGCGAGCTGCTTCCGGTGGCTCTTCTTCCCCGTGCGCCGCGCACTGATCGTCTGCCCGATCACCATCATCGGCGTCATCGCCGCGAAGAGCAGGTAGAACGGCGAGCGGAACACGGTCGCCATCACGATGCCGAACATCGCCGGGACGAACACCATGATCCACGGGATCGCGGACCGCTGCGGTGGCACCGGCGGCTTCGGGATCCGGAAGTCCGTCTGCAGGAACGGCGGGAGCAGCCGCGGCGGCCGGTTGAAGTCGAGCTGCCCGGAGTCAGGCGGACGGAGCAGCATGCGGTCGACGACCTCGACCGGCGCGACGCTCAGCACCGTGTCGCCGAGGCGCACGAGGGCGCGTGCCGGCCAGTCCGACCACTGAGCCGTGATCGGCTCGCCCTCGAGGGTGGGCGCGGGACGGTCCGCGGGACGCTCGCCGTCGTCCTCGGGCGGGGTGAGCCGGACCGTCACCGACCCGTCGAACGCGGTGCGGGCCTCCAGACCGGGACCGTCGGCGGCCGCACCGACCGCGGCCGCACCGTCCTCGGCGAGGGCGATGCGGACCGTACCCGGCGACAGCCGTCGGGCGCGACCCGCGTCGATCCCGCCCACGACGAGCAGGTGCACGGTGCCGTGCTCGGGCTGCGGTCGCTCGGCACCGCCGACGTGCAGGACTGCGCCGTCGACGAGGCCGCTGCGGGCGAACGGCACGTCGCCGTCGGGGGCGCCGTCCGGGACGGGCCGTCCGCCGGTCCGTCGGACCAGGGCGTCGACGACGGTCCGCATCGGAGTCTGTCCGGCGGCGTCGACGAGGACGTCGGAGTGCTCACCGGTCGCGTCGTCGACGACCGTGACGACGACGCGCATCAGGCCTGTTCCCGCGCGTCGGCCGGGACCTGACCGTCGACCGCCGCAGCCGGGTCCACCGGGACCGAGCGACCGAGGGCCGCCCACTGCAGCGTGCCGAGCTCGTCGGACACGTGGGTGCCGTCCCGCCGCACCGCGATCGTCCAGCGTGCGAGCGGGTCCGGGGCGGCCGCGATGCACGCCCAGCGGCCGCCCGGCCGCTCGAGCAGACGGGCGAGCTCACGTCCGTCCGCGCCGGCCGGCACCCGGGACACGACCAGGAGGCCCGGGGTCGCGTCCGCCGTGACCGCCGCGATCGCCTCGTGCACCGTCACGGCCGTGCCCACCCCGACCGGCGACCCCACCTCGAGCACGGTGGTGCCGGCCGCCCACGGGGCGGCCGTGAACTGTTCGACGACGCGGACGAGCAGCGCCGCACGGGCGGCGCCCTCCCCGCGCAGGGCCACGATCCCGCGCACCCGACGCAGGTCGACCACGACCGTCTCGTCCTCGCGGGTGCCGACCGGTACGGCCGTCGCGAACTCGACCGGGGCCCCGCCGACGAGCGGGACCGCCTGCAGCGCCCACATCGGCGCCGACCACGTCCGACCGTCCGGCGTGGCCGTCCACGGCGCCGGCGGCGCGATCGTCGGCGACGCGACGTCGATCCGCACGGTGTGGCCGACCGTGATCCGCACCGCGCCGGGGAACAGCACGCCCGCCCCGGCACACGAGGCCTCGATCCCCCGGAGCACCCGGTCGACGGCCCAGGCCGCGGTCGGGTCCCGGCGGACCTGGTCGGCCCAGACCAGCGCGTCGGTCGAGGTGCGGCGGCGGAGCGCGACGATCGAGGGCACCACGACGGCGAGCGCTCCCAGGAGCACGACGACCGACATGGTCAGCAGCAGGTGCGACTCCGGCGTCAGGAACGACCAGGTCACGAGCGGGCCTCGGCGATCTCCTCCAGGCGCCGGTCCAGGGCACCCGGCTCGCGCCCGGGGACGTCCACCCAGCGCAGCGTCCCGACCAACGTGTCGAAGAGCTGCACCAGGGCGTCGACGACCCGCTGGTCCGCCTCGGGGTCGGACACGACGGAGTAGCTCAGGACGACCCAGACCCCGGGACGGTGCGGAGCGTCGATCGTGTAGGTGACCTGACGGTCGTCCAGGTCGGGGAGCCCTTCGAGCACCCGGACGCGCCGGTGCGTCTCCTCGATCCGCGCTGCGAGTGCGCCGTCGACCTCGCGCACTCCCTGGCTCGCGGGGTCGTCTGACACGCCCCGGCCGAGCTGCCCCGCGTCGGCGAGCAGTCGGCCCACGACGACCTCCGGGGTGTCCTCGGACTCGTCGTCGACCTCGCTCTCGATGAGGCTCACCGGCGGCATGAAGCCGTCGACCGACCGGGTCGGCAAGTACACGGCGATGGCTCCGTTCTCGCCGGCCTGCGACACGGTGGAGCGGAGCTGCTGCCGAGCACGGTCACGGAACGGTGCGGCGCGGTCCCGCGGCAGGTCGTCCGGGACCGCGTCACGAACGACGGCCTCGATGACCGTGTCGAGGTGGTCCCGGTCCTCGGGACGAGCGGGGAAGCGGGTCCATCCCGGAGGGACCGCCATCAGGAAGGGCGCTGCCAGTCGGGTCACGGCTGTTCCTCCAGGTGCACGCTGGACGCGAGGTCGACGAGTTCCGAGCGCATCGGATCGATGAGCGCCAGCGCCGTCGACCGCCACGTGACCCGGACGTCGAGTCCCGGGCTGCGACGGACCGCGCTGACGCTGACGATCGCGGACGCGTCGTCGAGCAGGTCCCGGCGGACCGCCACGACGGTGCCGTCCTCCTCCGACACGTCGACCGGTCCGAACGGGTCGGGCGTCGCCGCACCCACCAGCACCGAGGTCTCGGCGTCCGGGTCCGGGGCGCCGGCCTCGACGAGGATCTGTTGCGGCCAGTGGTCCTCGAGGGCGAGGGACGCGACGAGGCGGGCGCCTGGACCCACCTGGCGGACCGCCGCGCGGAGCTCCGCAGCGGTGCGCTCGGGTTCCGGCGCACGGTTCGTGGCGACCTCACCGAGCTGCCGGAAGAGGGTGACCGCTGCCGCCTGCCACTCGTCCGAGTCCACCACGGGCAGCCACGGGAACGGCGACCCCTCGATGATCGTCGTCGCGGCTCCCGACCACGGGCCGTTCGTCACGTCACGCACCCGTCTGCGCGGGCCGCACCGGCTGCGCGGTCGAGTAGTCGGCGTGCACGTCAGGCAGGGCCCCCTTGTGCGCGGAGGTCCACGCGGACCAGGGTCGCGGGTCACCGAAGTCCGAGCCGAACGCGATGTTCTGCCCGATGAACGTGCCCTTGCCCCAGAGCGAACCGGCGACGCTGCCGAGGTACTGCCAGTTCGTCTTGCCGATCGAACCGATGCCCTCCAGACCACGAGTCGTCAGCCACGAGTCCAGCTCGTTGCGCTTCACGATGCCGTCCACGCCGAAGAACCGCTGCCAGAAGAGCGAGTCGGTCTTCTCGCTGACGTGCACGAAGGCACCGTCCGCACGCGAGGAAGGGACGAAGCGGCTGCCGCCCTTCGTCACGGCCTCCGCCCAGGTCGACGGGTTGCCGAACTGCTTGCCGAGCAGCCCGACGTCGTCGCGAGCGATCCGGCCGACGGAACCGAGGTTCCACCAGCTGGGGCCGGGTTTGGCGAACTGCTCGTCGAAGGCAGTGAGCTTGGGCCCGAGCTGCTGCTTCGTCCACTGGTTGAACGGCGCGATCAGGTCGTGGAGCTGCTCGCCCTTGGCGACGTCGAACTTGCCCCGGAGCCAGAGCTTCGCGATGTCGGTCCTGCGGTCCTGTCCCGCGCGGAGCGCTGCCTGGGTGCTGCTCTTGATCGACGTCCGACCGGTCGTGATCCCCTTCGAGATCGCGCCCTTCGTCAGCGCCGTGATCTTCGAGCCGAGTCCGAGCGAAGCGATGCCCACGAGGGACATGACGAGCTCGAAGATGCTGCCCTCACCGGTACTGAACTTGAGGGCGGCGGCCACGAGCGCGAAGCCGGCCGAGATCGCCCCCACGATCGCCGCCAGGCCGAGTCCGGGGATGAAGAAGGCGAGGACGCCCAGGATCATCCCGATCACGGTGAAGATCTTGATGAGCGCGTGGAGGAACTTGTACCAGCCGCTGTCGTGGAGGCCGTCGTTCCAGGACCCCTTCATCGCGGCAGCAGCAGCCTGGCCGGCTTGCGCGAGGTCGCTCTGCGCCTGGGCGAGCAAGCTGCGCGCTGCGTTCAGCTGGCCGGTCAGGTCGTCGATCCGGTCGGAGCGTCGACGCGCGTCGTCCTGCTGCTCGGCCGTCGGCTCGGTCCCTGCGTCGCGTGCGGCCTGCAGCGGGTCCGCGGTGCGCTGGACGCTTCCGAGCTCCCCGTCGACCTCCGTGGCCCGCTGCACCGCGGCCCAGGACGTCGCCATGACGGTACCGCCCCCGCTCCGGTCGGCCTCGCTCCCGACGGCGTCCCGGAACCGTCCGATGGCGTCGCCTGCCGCCTGGTAGCGGCCGTGCATCTGCACGAGCGAGTTGCTCACGTCACGGGACCGCGTCCGGATCTTGTCGACGGACTCGCCCTCGCCCGTCGAGAGGTCGCCCTCGCCCACCGGCCGGAGCTGGGCGGCCGCACGCTCGATGTCCTCGGCCATGTCTCGGTAGTACTTCGCGAGCTCCTCGATCTCGTCGGGACGGCTCGTGATCGGGTCCGCGTCGTACCCGAGCAGGTCCCACCGCGCCGGACGGTTCGCCATCAGTTCGACTCGACCTTCAGTCCGTCGACGAGCTGCTGCTGCACGTCGGTGAACGCGCTGTTCATGTCCTCGAGGTTGCGGTGGAGCTTGTCGACGTTCTTCCGCAGCTTCTCGCGGTGCAGCTTCCAGTCCCCGGAGAACGAGTCGAAGGTGCTCTGCAGGCGACGTTCGCCGAAGACGCCGCGGTTCTCCCGGTCACTGCTGCGCTGGTGCTCGAGTTCCTCGTTCACCCGACCGACCCGTTGCCGCGAGTCGGTCACCAGGATGTCCGTGATGAGCAGGTGTTCCGTCGTCATGTCTGGTCCGTCCACTCCGTGCTGCTGATCTGAGAACGTCTCGCGGGGCCCCCGGTACCGGAGGCCCCGCTGGACGACTGCGCTACTTGATGGCGTTCGCGAGTTCCTGGTCGGTCTGCTGCAGCGCCTCGGCCGCCTTGTTCAGGTAGGTCGACATGCCCTCGAGACCCTCGATGGTCTTCGTGGCACCGTCGTTGAACTCCTGGTAGGAGCTGCCGAAGGCGACCGAGGACTGGTCCGTCACGTAGCCGCCGCTGATCAGCGAGTCGACCAGCGACTTCAGCTCCCGCAGCTTCGCGGTGATGTCCTGCTCACCGTTCACGAGTCGGGTCGCGGCGTCCTGCATCTCGCCGTAGGTCACGTTCAGGTTGGGCATGTCGTGCTCCTGTCGTTCGTCGCGCCCCCCGGTCGAGGGACACCGGGAACGTTATTCCAGACCGGAACGATCTCGGGGGGTACATTTCTCGACGGCGTCCACCCGTACGAGTGCACAGTGATGTGCACATTCCAGAACATCGGCTCCAGCATGCGCTCGATACCGGGCAGAATGCACATTCCACCCCGGGGAAGAAACCCTCGGCTTGCGGCGTGTCGCGCTGCGCGGACGGGGCTGCCTGTCCCCCGGAACGGGGACCGCCGGGAACCGCAGCCACGACGAAGGGCGGGCCTCCCGGAGGAGACCCGCCCTTCGACGGTGGTGACGCTGCTTACTTGGCGGCGACGACCTGGAGCGAGATCACCGCGGTGATGTCCTCGCGCAGACGCACGGTGGCCTCGTGGTCACCGACGGTCTTGATGGTCGCGGGCACCTCGACCTTGCGCTTGTCCAGCGAACCGACGCCCTGCGCCTGGACCGCGTCGGCGACGTCCGCCGGGCGGACCGAGCCGAACAGACGGCCGTCCTTGCCGGCCTTGACGGTCAGCTTGATGGTCGCGTTCTCGAGCTTCATCTTGAGGTCCTGGGCCTCTTCGATGGTGGCGAGCTCGCGAGCGGCACGGGCCGCACGGATCGACTCGACCTGCTTCTCGCCGCCCTTGGACCACGCGACGGCGAAGCCCTGGGGGATGAGGTAGTTGCGAGCGTAGCCGTTCTTGACGTCGACGACGTCACCGGCGGAACCGAGGCCGGAGACCTCGTGGGTGAGGATGAGCTTCGACATGTGAACTCCTCCGATCAGCGGCCGGAGCCGGCGTAGGGGAGGAGCGCCATCTCACGGGCGTTCTTCACGGCACGGGCGATGAGGCGCTGCTCCTGGACGGAGACGCCGGTGATGCGACGGGCGCGGATCTTGCCACGCTCCGAGATGAACTTGCGAAGGGTCGCGACGTCCTTGTAGTCGATGACGCCGACCTTGATCGACTTCGCGGGAGCGGCGTTCTTGCCACCCTTGCCGCGAGGCTTCCGGCGGTCGCCGGTGCTCTTTCCAGCCATTGTGATTCCTTAGAGAAGAAGAAGTTGTGTGTCCGTCAGACCGCTGAGGATCAGAACGGGGTCTCGTCGTCGTACGAACCGCCGGGCTGGCTCCACACGTCGTTCGACTGTGCGTTGCCGCCCTGCTGGCCGCCCTGGGGCGACCACGGTGCGTCCGACTGACCGCCGCCGCTGTTGTTGTTCCAGCCGCCGCCGTTGCCGCCCTGGCCGCCGGAAGCGTTCCCGCCGCCGACCTGGCCACGACCGCCGCCGGAGCCACCCGCAGCACGGGTGACCTGCGCGGTCGCGTAGCGGAGCGACGGGCCGATCTCGTCGACCTCGAGCTCGATGCTCGTGCGCTGCTGGCCCTCACGGTCCTGGTAGGAGCGCTGACGCAGACGACCCTGCGCGATGACGCGCGAGCCCTTCGTCAGCGAGCCCGCCACGTGCTCGGCGAACTCGCGCCACACGCTCGCACGGAGGAACAGCGCGTCGCCGTCCTTCCACTCGTTCGCCTGACGGTCGAACGTGCGAGGGGTGGATGCGATGGTGAAGTTCGCCACCGCGAGCCCGTTCTGCGTGTAGCGCAGCTCCGGGTCCGCGGTGAGGTTGCCCACCACCGTGATGACGGTTTCGCCGGCCATGAGCTACTCGGCGCTCGCGGTCGCGTTGGCGGCCTTGCGGGCCGCGCGGGCCTCGTCGCGCTGCTTCTGCGCGGCGACCTGGGCGATCGCCTCTTCGGCGCGGAGGACCTTCGTGCGGAGCACGGCCTCGGAGAGACCGAGCTGACGGTCGAGCTCCTTGGCGGCCTCGGGGGTCGAGGTGAAGTCGACGACGGCGTAGATGCCCTCGGACTTCTTCGCGATCTCGTAGGCCAGGCGACGACGGCCCCAGACGTCCACGTTGTCGACGGTGCCACCGTCGTTGCGGATGACCGCGAGGAACTTGTCCAGGCTGGGAGCGACGGTGCGCTCGTCGATCTCGGGGTCGAGGATCGCCATCAGTTCGTACTGGTGCATGCGGAACCCACCTCCTTTGGTCTCGGCGGCTCCGGGCGGTTCCCGGAGCAGGAGGGTTGATGCATGTGTCCGACCGCGCAGATGCGCGAGGACAACCCGAGTAGCTTAGCCCACGGCCTGGAGGCGCGCCACCGGTCGTGGAGAGCGGCCCGGTCTGGCAGGCGGGCCGCCGGGTGGACGGAACCAGGTTTCCGACACCGAACCAGGCGACGGGACTGGTTCGAAGTCGAGAACCTGGTTCGACCCGGCGTGGTCAGGCCGTCGCGTCCCGCTCGGCCCACCAGGAGCGCAGGCGCTGCTCGGCCTCGTCGGCACCGAGGGGACCCTCGTCCATGCGGACCTCGAGCAGGTGCCGGTACGCCTCGCCCACGGCACGCCCCGGCGGGATGTCGAGGATGCGCATGATGTCGTCGCCCGTCAGGTCCGGACGGATCGCGTCCAGCTCCTCCTGCTCCGCGAGTGCCGTGATGCGGTCCTCGAGGTCGTCGTAGGCGAAGCCGAGGCGGTCGGCCTTGCGACGGTTCCGCGTCGTGACGTCCGAGCGGGTGAGCTCGTGCAGGCGCTCGAGCAGCGGTCCGGCGTCGCGGACGTAGCGGCGGACGGCCGAGTCGGTCCAGGCACCCTCGGTGTAGCCGAAGAACCGCAGGTGCAGCTCGATCAGGCGGGCGACCGCCGCGATGGTGTCGTTGTCGAACCGGAGCGCCCGCAGCCGCTTCTTCGCCAGCTTCGCGCCGACCAGGTCGTGGTGGTGGAAGCTGACGGCACCGCCGGGCTCGAGCTTCCGGGTCGCCGGCTTGCCGATGTCGTGCAGGAGCGCCGCGAGCCGGAGCACCGTGTCCGGGGCCTCGCCCGGGTGCCGCTCGGCCTCGTACCCGATCGCCTGCGACAGCACCGTCAGCGAGTGCTCGTACACGTCCTTGTGGTGATGGTGCTCGTCGATCTCCAGGCGCATCGCGGGGAGCTCGGGCAGGAAGCGTTCGGCGAGTCCGGTGTCGACGAGCAGGCGGACACCGGGGACCGGCTCGGACGTGTTCAACAGCTTGACGAGCTCGTCGCGCACCCGCTCGGCGGACACGATGTCGATCGAGTCGGCGAGCTCCGTCATCGCGGCACGGACCTCGTCGGACACCGTGAAACCGAGCTGCGCGGTGAAGCGTGCGGCACGCATCATGCGGAGCGGGTCGTCGCGGAACGACACCGGTGCCGCCTGCGGGGTGTGCAGGCGACCGGCGAGCAGGTCCTCGACGCCGCCGTGCACGTCGACGAGTTCGCGCTGGGGGAGTCGGAGCGCCATGGCGTTCACGGTGAAGTCCCGGCGGAGCAGGTCGTCCTCGATCGTGTCACCGAACGCCACCTCGGGCTTGCGGGTCTCGCCGTCGTAGACGTCGCTGCGGTAGGTCGTGATCTCGACCTGCTCGCCGGCGACGCGGGCGGCGATGGTGCCGAACTGCCGGCCGACGTCCCACGTCGCGCTCGCGATCGGCTCGACGATGCGCAGGACGTCGTCGGGGCGGGCGTCGGTCGTGAAGTCGAGGTCGGTGACGGGTCGACCGAGGAACGCGTCGCGGACGGGACCGCCGACCAGGGCCAGCTCGTGTCCGGCATCGGCGAACGCCCGAGCGAGGACGGCGACGGGCTCGGTGGCTGCGAGTGCGTCGAGTCGTTCGACGGCCTGGGCAACGGACTGCATGACGGACCTCATCCTCCCAGATCGGGGCACCGAGTTCTCCACACGGCCCGCGCGCACGGGATCGTCCCCGTCCGCCCCTCGTACACTCGTGCTCGGCCGGAACCGACCCTCGGGCCCTCCTGTATGCACATCCTCCGCTCCACGCTCGCCGCCGCTGCCACGGCCCTCGTCGCCATCGGCCTCGTCGCCACGCCCGCAGGTCCGGACCCGGCGCACGCCGCGACGGTCGACCGCACCACGACCCGCACCGCTGCTCCGGCCGCTGCCGACCAGGGGAGGACCACGGTCTCGATCGCGCCGGCCGGCCGCGGGATCGTCCGGCGCGACGAGGACCTGCAGGTCACGGTCACGGTGACGAACGACACGGACACAGAGGTACCCGCGGGCTCGGTCGAGCTCGACATCTTCCGCTCCGAGAGCACGCGGGACGTCCTCTCCGATTGGCTCGCCGACACCAGCACGACCGGTTACCTCGGTGCCCCGATGGACACGGCGGACGTCCCGGCGGTCCCGGCGCACCGTTCGGTCACGCAGACGGTCACCATCGTGCCGGGCAACGTCGCCCTCGGCGGGTACTCGTCGTTCGGGGCCCGGCGCATCGCCGCCGAGTACACCGCCGGCGACACCTCCGCCGTCGCCCGGTCCGCGATCACCTGGTACCCGGACTTCGAGCAGACCCCGGTCGGCGTCTCGGTCGCGATGCCGATCACCCTCCCCGCCACCGCCGACGGCGTGGTCGGTGCCGACGCCCTCGCGGCCGCGACCTCGGTGGACGGCACCCTCACCCAGCAGCTCGACGCCGCCGTCGACCACAACGTCGCGGTGGGCGTCGACCCGCGGATCATCGCCTCCATCCGGTTGCTCGGCGAGAACGCCCCGTCCAGCGCACGGAGCTGGCTCGACCGGCTCGAGGGGCTCCGCAACGAGACCTTCGCGCTGCCGTACGCCGACGCCGACGTCACGGGGCTCCGCCAGGCCGGCGCGGACGGCATCCCCGGCGTCGTCTCCCTCGATCAGGCCGTCGAGGCGGAGAACTTCCCCGGTGCCAGCACGCCGACCCCGACCCCGACGGCCAGTGGCACCGCGACACCGACGGCCTCCGCCGGTGCCGCCCCCCGACGAGACACCGGGCACGACCCCGACCCCGTCGGACGACGCCACCGCGGGCACCCAGGACGGTACGACGCAGGACGGCACGGGTCAGGGTGACACCGGACAGGACGGCACCGGGCAGGACGATGCGGGCGACACGACCTCGACACTGCCGACGACGGCCAGCCTGCTCGACTTCCCCTGGGCGCTCGACGGCGTCGCCTGGCCCGTCGAGAACACCGTGGCCACCGACGACCTGCCCGCGCTCGCGAAGGCCGGCGCCGAGACGACGATCGTCGCGAGCGGCAACACCTCGGCCGGCCCGGACACCACCGTCGCGGCCTCGGAGCGCATCGGTGACCAGAAGGTGCTCGTCGCCGACCAGGGCATGTCAGCGCTGCTCCGCGAGGCGGCCACCGCCACCGACCAGCGCGACCACGACGCCGCGATGGCCGAGCTCACCGCGACCCTCGCGACCGCGGCCCGTTCCGGCAGCGCGCAGAGTCCCGTGCTCCTGACCCTCGGCCGCGAGTGGCCGACCGACTCGACGATGCTGAGCAGCGCCCTCGACGCGCTCGAGGACACACCGTGGGTCGCGCCCGCGGACCTCTCGACCGCAGCGAAGGCCACCGCCGGGTCCCTCACGCTGGCCCCCGCGGACGACGGGTCGGACCGCCTCGACCGGCTGCGCCGACTGGTCGAGAGCGAGCAGGACCTCACCGCCTTCGCCTCCGCCGTCGACGACCCGGCGACCGTGACCGCCCCGGCACGGCTGCGTCTGCTCGCGTTGGCGTCGAACGCCTGGCGCGGCGAGTCCGACGCCCTCACCACCGCCGTCGACAAGCAGGTCCGGGCCTGGACGCAGACCACCGACCAGGTGAGCATCCCCGACTCCAGTTCGCTGACCCTGCTCGGGGACCGCTCGTCGTTGCCCGTGTCGGTGCGCAACCGCACGGACTACCCGATCACCGTCCTGCTCAACGTCCAGCCGTCGAGCTCGGCGCTGCAGGTCGTGCGGAACGACGTCGAGGTGAAGCTCCAGCCGCAGTCCTCCGCCCGCACGACGATCCCGGTCCGGTCGGTCGCGAACGGCAAGGTCAGCCTGACGATGTCCCTGACCACGCCGACCGGGGTCACCGTGTCGCAGCCCACCACCGTCGAGCTCAACGTGCAGGCACAGTGGGAGACGGTCATCACCGCCGTGGCGGCGATCGGTCTCGTCGCGATCTTCGGCTTCGGCATCTTCCGCAGCATCCGGAAGCGCATCCGGCGCCGCAACGGCGAGCTCGACGACGACGACGACGACCCGAACCGCCCGCTCGCGGTGCAGCCCGATGCTCCCGGTGTCCCCGCCGCCCGGTCTGGAGGGTCGTCCAGCGTCGCGCAGGCAGCCCCCGCCGCCGCGGTGGTCGGCGCAGCGGCGGTCGGCACCACCGCCGTGTCCGGTCCCGCGCACGTCGCACCGGACGGGTCCGGCGCACCACGGCAGGACGGCGCTCGCCCTGCGGACGCGACCGTCCGCGACGGAGGCGAGCCACGCCTCCAGGCCGGCCGTCCCGACCAGGACGACACCGTGCCCGAACCCGAGGAGCCGACCATCAGCACGCAGCAGCAGCCCGCCGTCGACGCGGAGCCCGCGGCCGAGCGGAACCTCGGACGGGCGAGCGCGATGCTCGCGGCGGGCACGATGCTCTCGCGGGTCCTCGGCTTCGGCAAGACCTTCGTACTGGCGTACGCGATCGGCCAGGCGCACTCGCCGGGCGCCGACGCCTTCGCCCTGGCGAACCAGCTGCCGAACAACATCTACGCCCTCATCGCGGGCGGTCTGCTCTCCGCGGTGCTCATCCCGCAGATCGTGCGGTCGATGCAGCAGAGCCGCGACGGCGGGACGGCGTACGTCAACAAGATCGTGACGCTCGGCGCCACCGTGTTCGTCGTCATCACGATCGTCGCCACGGTCCTCGCGCCGTTCCTCGTCTGGCTGTACAGCCAGCAGGCCACGGGCGACGGCAAGGGCTTCACGCCGGCCCAGACCGACCTCGCGGTCGCGTTCGCGTTCTGGTGCCTCCCCCAGATCCTCTTCTACGCGCTGTACTCGCTGCTCGGTGAGGTCCTGAACGCCAAGCAGGTCTTCGGTCCGTTCACGTGGGCGCCGCTCATCAACAACGTCATCGCGATCGCCGGCCTCGTCGTGTTCATCGCGATGTTCGGTGACCAGGCGGTCAACTCCTCGGTCGACTCGTGGACCCCCCTGAAGATCGCCGTGCTCGCCGGCAGCGCGTCCCTCGGTGTGCTGGCCCAGGCCGCGTTCCTGCCGTTCTTCTGGAAGCGCGCGGGACTGTCGTTCCGTCCGGACTTCCGGTGGCGCGGCGTGGGGCTGAAGGCGACCGGCACGGCGGCCGGCTGGCTCTTCGCGATGATCCTCGTGACGCAGCTCGCGGGCATCGTGCAGTCGCGCGTCGCGTCGCTCGGCACGGGGGCCGCGGGCAACGCGGTCCTGCAGAACGCGTGGCTGCTCTTCATGCTGCCGCACTCGATCTTCGCGGTGTCGATCGCGACGGCGTACTTCACGCGGATGAGCCACGACGCCGAGCGGGGCGACCTGGACGCCGTCCGGCGCAACCTGTCGCTGTCCCTCCGGATCGTCGGACTGTTCACGGTGTTCGCGTCGGTGGCGCTGATCGTGGTGTCCGTGCCGTTCGGGCGCATGTTCGCCGGCACCTTCGAGCAGGCGCTCTCCATCGGCGCGGTGCTGCTCGCCTACATGCCCGGTCTGGTGCTGTTCAGCATGCTCTTCATCATCCAGCGGGTCTTCTGGGCGATGCACGACCACCGCACCCCGTTCCTCATGCAGTGCGTGCAGTCGGTGCTGTTCGTCATCGGGGCCCTCGCCGTCGCGACGTTCCCGCAGAGCATCGTCGGTGTCTCGATCGCAGCGTGCACGACGCTCGCGGGGACCGCGCAGACGATCGTGGCGCTCGTCCTCGTCCGTCGCCGCCTGAACGGCATCGAGGGGCCCGTCGTCACCCGCTCGCACGTGCAGTTCGTCATCGCCGCGCTCATCGCCGGGGTCGCCGGCGCGGTGGTGGTGTCCGCGCTCGGCGCCTTCGTCGAGGACGGGTTCGCCATGTCCGACCGGACGGGCGCGTTCATCACCATCGTGCTGAGCGGTGCGGCGATGGCGATCGTGTACTTCGGCGCCCTGGTCGTCGCGAAGAACGGTGAGATCGCGAACGCCGTGAAGCTCCTGCGCGCGCGACTCGGACGCTGACCACCGAACGTCCGCTCGCGTCTCGTCCGTTCGCGGCCGGTCCGCTCGCGGCTCGTCCGCACCGGCTGTCCGCTCCCCGGTGGGGCGGAATGTCCCGCCGGTAGCATGTGTTGACCCGGTCAGCACTCAACGGAAGGGCAGCGAGGCACATGCGCCAGCTCATCATCATCGGTTCCGGTCCCGCCGGGTTCACCGCCGGCATCTACGCCGCGCGCGCGGAGCTCAAGCCCCTGATCGTCGCGTCGAGCGTCGAGACCGGCGGCGAGCTCACCAAGACCACCGAGGTCGAGAACTTCCCGGGCTTCCCCGAGGGGATCCAGGGCCCGGACCTCATGATCAAGATGCAGGAGCAGGCCGAGAAGTTCGGTGCCGAGGTCCTGTACGACGACGCCGTCTCGGTCGACCTGACCGGCGACGTGAAGAAGGTCACGGTCGGCTCCGGCGAGACGTACGAGGCGCTCGCGGTCATCTACGCGACCGGTTCGGCGTACCGGCACCTCGGCCTCGCCGACGAGGAGCGTCTGTCCGGCCACGGTGTCAGCTGGTGCGCCACGTGCGACGGCTTCTTCTTCCGCCAGAAGAACATCGCCGTCGTCGGCGGTGGCGACTCCGCGATGGAGGAGGCCACGTTCCTCACCCGCTTCGCCGACAAGGTGACGGTCATCCACCGCAAGGACACCCTGCGCGCGTCGAAGATCATGCAGGACCGCGCGATGAACGACCCGAAGATCGAGTTCGCGTGGAACAAGGAGGTCACCGGGATCACGGGTGACTCCGCGGTCGAGGGCGTCACCCTTCGCGACACCGTCACCGGTGAGGAATCCTCGCTGCAGCTCGACGGGCTGTTCATCGCGATCGGCAACGACCCGCGCACGCACCTGATCCACGGGCAGATCGACCTCGCGCCCGAGGGCACCATCGCGGTCCAGGGTCGCTCGTCGCGCACCAACCTGCCGGGTGTCTTCGCTGCGGGTGACGTCATCGACCCGACCTACCGCCAGGCGATCACGGCGGCCGGTTCCGGCACCGTCGCCGCCCTCGACGCCGAGAAGTACCTCGCCGACCTCGACGACGCGCTCGTCGACCAGGCCGAGGGCGTCACGCCCGAGGGTCCGGCGATCATCGACGTCGAGGCCGCACGGGCCTGACCCGGACCGGAATACCGCAGCGGCCCAGCCGTTGCACCAACTGAACTTCCCGAAGGAGCACACATGTCCAACGCAAAGGCCGTCACCGACGCCACCTTCTCGGACGAGGTCCTCAAGTCCGACAAGACCATCCTCGTCGACTTCTGGGCCGAGTGGTGCGGCCCGTGCCGCGCCGTCTCCCCGATCCTCGACCAGATCGCCGCGGAGCACGCCGACAAGATCGAGATCGTCAAGCTCAACGTCGACGACAACCCGCAGTCGGCCATGAACTACCAGATCACGTCGATCCCGGCGATGAAGGTGTTCAAGGGCGGCGAGGTCGTCAAGACCGTCATCGGTGCGAAGCCGAAGCCGGCGCTCGAGGCCGACCTCGCCGAGTTCCTGGCGTAGGCACCCCGGACCACCCCGACGGCCCCGCTCTCCCCGGAGAGCGGGGCCGTCGTCGTGCAGGGGGAGTGCCAGCTGGACGCGGGCGGGCCACAGCTTCAGGATCGGCCCCCGTCTCCCACCGGAGATCCGGCAGGCGATGTCGTAGTGTGGCGGGAATGTCCCACTGAACGGAGCACACGATGACGAACGGCAACAGCCTCGACCCCTGGTACGACTCCTACGCCCAGCGCACCGCCGGGCTGAGCGCCTCCGAGGTCCGAGCCCTGTTCGCCGTGGCATCGCGGCCCGAGGTGGTCTCGCTCGCCGGCGGCATGCCGTACGTCTCGGCGCTGCCGCGTGAGCTCGTCACCGGGTCGATCGACCGGGTGATGACCGAGGACGCCGCCATGGCGCTGCAGTACGGCGGTGGCCAGGGTCTGCGGTCCCTGCGCGAGCACATCGTCGACGTGATGAGCCTCGAGGGAATCCGTGCCAGCGCCGAGGACGTCGTCGTCACCACCGGCTCGCAGCACGCCCTGGACCTCGTCACGCGGCTCTTCATCGACCCGGGCGACGTCGTGCTCGCCGAGTCGCCGTCGTACGTCGGCGCGATCGGCGTCTTCCGGTCGTACCAGGCGGAGACGGTCCACGTGACCACCGACGAGCACGGCCTGGTCCCCGAGGCGCTGCGCGAGGCGATCGCGAACCTGCGCACACAGGGCAAGCGGATCAAGTTCCTCTACACGATCCCGAACTTCCACAACCCGGCGGGCGTCACGATGAGCCGTGAGCGCCGCATCGAGGTCCTCGACATCTGCCGGTCGAACGGCATCCTCGTGCTCGAGGACAACCCGTACGGTCTGCTCTGGTTCGACGAGCCCGCGCCGCAGGCGATCCGTTCGATCGACGACGAGGGCGTCGTCTACCTCGGGTCCTTCTCGAAGACCCTCGCCCCGGGCTTCCGGGTCGGGTGGGCGCTCGCTCCGCACGCCATCCGCGAGAAGCTCGTCCTGGCGAACGAGTCGGCCGTCCTCGCGCCCAACTCGTTCGGTCAGTACGTCGTGAACGCCTACCTGGACGCCGCAGACTGGAAGGGGCAGGTCGACACCTTCCGAGGCCTCTACGCGGAGCGCAGGGACGCCATGCTGGCCGCGCTGGGGGAGTTCCTGCCCGACCTGTCGTGGACGAAGCCGAACGGCGGCTTCTTCGTCTGGCTCACACTGCCGGACTCGCTCGACTCGAAAGACATGCTGCCCCGTGCCGTGAAGGAGCTGGTCGCCTACACGCCGGGGACCGCGTTCTACGCCGACGGCCGCGGCGGGGGCAACATCCGCCTGTCGTTCTGCTACCCGACGCCGGACCAGATCCGAGTCGGGGTCAAGCGCCTCGCGACCGTCATCAACGACGAACTCGAGCTGCTCGAGACCTTCGGGCACTCGACGCGGCCCAGCGCGGTGACCGAGTCGCGGTCCACCGTGGTGGCACCGCCGCCGAACATCTCCTGACCAGCACTTTCATCGCCCGTTCCACCCGGAGGATCCTCGCATGGCCGAGCTCACCCGTCGTCACGTCGTCGTCGTCGCGGGAGGGATCTCCCACGAGCGCGACGTCTCGCTCCGATCGGGTCGCCGCGTCGCCGACTCCCTGACGGGCTACGGTTGGCAGGTCGACCTCCGGGACGCGGACGCCTCTCTCCTGCCCGCGCTCCGTCACTCCCGGCCCGACGTCGTCTGGCCGGCGCTGCACGGTGCGTCGGGTGAGGACGGCGCACTCCGGGGCGTCCTGGAGGCACTCGACATCCCGTTCGTCGGCTCGCGTTCCACATCGGCTCGGCTCGCATGGGACAAGCCCACCTCGTCCGCGCTGGTCGCGCGTGCCGGTGTCCGGACCCCGCGATCGGTCACACTGTCGCACGACGTCTTCCGAGAGCTCGGCGCCGTCGGAGTGCTCGACGCGATCGCCACGGAGCACCCCGTCCCGCTCGCCGTGAAGCCCGCGCGAGGCGGTAGTGCACAGGGCGTGACACTCGTCGAGGACCCGCACGACCTGCCCCGTGCGATGGTGTCGGCGTACACCTACTGCGACGACGTCGTCGTTGAACAGCTCATCCGTGGGACCGAGGTGGCCGTGGGCATCATCGACACCGGCGATGGTCCGGTCGCCCTGGCCGCGGTCGAGATCGTCCCGAAGAGCGGGACGTACGGCTTCGAGGCACGCTACAACGCGGGGGAGACGACCTTCTTCACGCCGGCTCGGCTCTCCGACGAGTTCAGTCGCGCAGCAGCAGATGCCGCAGTCGCAGCACACACCGCGCTCGGACTCCGCCACCTCTCGCGCGTCGACCTGATCGTGGACGGTGCTGGCACGCCCTGGTTCCTCGAGGCGAACGTCCTGCCGGGTCTGACGGAGACCTCCCTCGTTCCGCAGGCGCTCAGCGCGTCCGGGTTCGACCTCGGATGGACGTACGCGGAGCTGGCTGAGCAGGCGATTCGCGACCACCGCGCCTGATCATGAGCTCGAAGGGCAGTGTTCCACGTGGAACACTGCCCTTCGTCATCTCGCTGATGGGCTCGGCCGCGCTCGCCGTGCTGACCTTCGGTGAGGCGGTGCATGCACGGGCATCAGCGGAGGCACGCGCGGAACTCCGCGGCAACCGGCAGCAAGGAGAGCCGTTGGTTGCACCGGATCAGGGCCCTCGTTGTAGCGTCATCGTCCTCGGCTTCGCCAACCGGGGGACGAGACCGAATGCAGTCAATCGATGGCGGGCCCGGATCACTGCACGTACAGCGCTGCGTATGGTGTCGACTGGAGCGACAGTCAGCGTGATCTGCTGCGGTGGAGCGGTCCGGGGTATCCGTGCCGAAGCGGATCTGCTCGCTGAAGCACTGCGAGGCACGGGTTGGCGCGGTGACATCCAGTGTGACCGGGAGAGCGTGTCGACGTGGGAGAACATCGCCAACGCGCGGAAGCTCCTCGATGACCCGGCCATGATCGCGCTCTGCTCCAACGGTCTCCATGCCGCGAAAGCCCGTGCGTACCTGCGTCGGCAAGATCCGCGGCTCGGCGGACGGCTCGTGCCCGCTGACGACTACCGATTCGGCGAGATGATGCTCTTCAAACCGATCTTTGCAGCAGTCGGGCTGTGGAAGCTCGCCGCCATCGGTGGCGTTTCACGTGGAACACAATCCTCTGGCGTTTGATCCCTCCGGGCGGGATCGTGCATTCTCCTCGACGCAGACCCGCTGCAAGCCGGGAGGAGTCGCAAAGGCCTGCGCGTCCCGATCCGCCCGCTCTCGCTCTCGCTCCCCATCCCACCGCGCAGACCCCCCGATCCCGACGGCGCCGATCGGGGACCGGGAGTACGCCGCAACCATCATCGCCGGATCAGCGGGCGATCCATCCCAGTCGAGGGCTACAGGCTGGTCGGAGGCAGACAATGCCACGCCCGCACACGCGGCACCGTCCGTCGGGTATCGCGGTCGTTCTTCGACGAGCCTCGTCACGAGCAGGCGGTCGCACTCGTACGGATACCAAGACCTTCGTTCGGCAGGAGTCCGTCCGCGCCCTGCTCAGCGCCCTGACGCTTCAGGCAACAGGGTGAGCTGCCCGGGGCTCAGGCGCGAGGGGGCCCGACCGACGGGCCGTACCGCACCGCAGCCCCTGGTCGCGGTAGCTTCGTCTCTCTGCGGATCGCACGACGGCTCCGGATGTTCCACGTGGAACCGTCACTGGATCGCCGTACGACGATCAGCGGGCGAATGTCGGAGACCACGAGTGGGCGCTACAGCCTCCAGAGCGCTCCTCCCGGCTCATGAAGGGTCTGCCCACACACAGGTCGGTCCACCGCATGCGACGCCGTCAGAAGGCCACACGTGGCTCGGAGCGCGTCTCTGCGCTTCCCACGAAGCCGTTGGCTCAGCTCTGCGCTCGCAGTGTCGTCCGCGAGCGGCTCAGTCGGCGACGTCGCTGATGCCCAGCTCGCCGAGGATGCGGTTCAGGTCATCGCCGTTCGCGAAGTCGATCGTCACGGAGCTCTTCCGGGCACCGACCGCGATCTTCACCCGCGTGTTCAGACGGTCACCGATGCGCTCGGCCAGATCGTTGAAGTGCGCCTGTCGCTTCGACGGCTCCGCCTTCGGCTTCACCGGCGTCTTCGCCGCAAGCTGCTGCGCGATGGCCTCGGCGGCGCGCACGGACAGGTCCTCGTTGACGATCTTCTCGGCCAGGTACTCCATTGCCTCCGCGTCGGGCGCCGCGAGGATGGCCCGTGCATGCCCAGCCGACAGCACACCGGCGGCGACGCGGCGCTGCACGGGGGAGGGCAGGCGGAGCAGGCGGATCGTGTTCGTGATCTGCGGCCGCGATCGCCCGATGCGCTGGGCGAGCTGCTCCTGCGTGATCCCGAAGTCGGCCAGGAGCTGCTGGTACGCCGATGCCTCCTCCAGCGGGTTCAGCTGCGCGCGGTGCAGGTTCTCGAGCAGCGCGTCCCGCAGCATCGCGTCATCGGGGGTGTCCTTGACGATCGCCGGGATGGTCGCGAGACCGAGCTCCTTCGTGGCGCGCAGTCGCCGCTCACCCATGATGAGCTCGTACTGCGGTGCAGAACCGGAGGCACCCGCGATCGGGCGCACGACGATCGGCTGGAGGACGCCGATCTCACGGATCGAGTGGACGAGCTCCTGGAGCTCCTCCTCGCGGAACTCCTTCCGCGGCTGCTGCGCGTTCGGCACCACATCGAGCGGGTTGAGGTTGGCGAGACGGGCACCCGGCACCGCGACCAGCTCTTCGGCGGTCGCTCCACCGGCTGACGGTGCAGATACTGGGGATCCACCGGTCGGGAAGAACACATCGACCGGGCGGTCCTGCTGGTCCGACGCGGTGGGGATCAGGGCGCCGATGCCTCGACCGAGGCCGGTTCGCTTGGGTGCCATCAGTCCTGCGCTCCTCGTGCTGCGATCTCGGCGGCCGCCTCCAGGTAGGAGAGCGACCCTGACGAGTTGACGTCGTACGACACGACGCTCTGGCCGTAACTCGGTGCTTCACTGACTCGCACCGACCGGGGGATCACGGCCTTGAGAACCTGGTCCCCGAAGTGTTCGCGGACATCCGCTGCGACCTGGTTCGACAGGTTGGTGCGCCCGTCGAACATCGTGAGCAGGATGGTCGAAACGCGGAGGTTCGGGTTGAGATGCCGCTCGATCAGCTCGATGTTCCGCAGGAGCTGGCTGAGGCCCTCGAGTGCGTAGTACTCGGTCTGGATCGGGATCAGCACCTCCTGGGCCGCGACGAACGCATTGATCGTCAGCAGTCCGAGCGATGGTGGGCAATCGATGAAGACGTAGTGGTACGGCTCGTCGAGCGAGGACAGGTACTGGTCGAGCGCCGTTCGCAGCCGCTGTTCGCGGGCCACGAGGGAGACGAGCTCGATCTCCGCGCCAGCGAGATGGATGGTTGCCGGCACGCACCAGAGTGTCTCGGACTCGGGGGAGCGCTGTACGGCATCGGCGATCGGCGCTTCGTCGACGATCACGTCGTAGACGCTCGTCACCTCGGCCTGGTGCTCCACCCCGAGCGCCGTCGAGGCGTTTCCCTGCGGGTCGAGGTCGATGACCAGCACCCGAGCACCGCCGTGAGCGAGCGCCGCCGCCAGGTTCACCGTGGTGGTCGTCTTGCCGACTCCACCCTTCTGGTTCGACACGGTGAAGACGCGGGTCTTCTCCGGGAGCGGGAACTGCTGGGTGGCGATCGCGCGACGACGTCGGTTGAGATCCGCGATCTCGCGAGCCAGGGGCGTCGACGCGTCGTAGTCGGTCGATGAACTCAACGAAGACCTCTTCCCCGGGTCAGTGTTCCACGTGGAACGTCGGGCGTTCAGCGTCCGGCGGAGCCGGACCCAGCCGCGGCGTCAGTCAACTGTAGCCCGGAAGACTCGCGTGGTCTCCTCGACCACACCGTCCCCGAGCTCGAGCACCTCGACATCGGTCAGGCGCTTCCGCAGGATCACCTTCCGAGCCTTCGCGATCTCCTCGTCGACCCGCGCACCCTTCATCAGGATGAGCTGGCCGCCCGACCGCACCAGTGGCACGGTGAGCGGGATGAGCTTCGACAGCGCGCTCACGGCACGCGCCGTGACCTGGTCGACGACGACCGAGTCCGCGACGTCCTCCGCCCGTCCACGCAGGACGGTGACGTTCTCGAGTCCGAGTCGCTCGGACTCGGCGTTCAGCCAGTCGCAGCGCCGTTCCATCGGTTCGATGAGCGTGAACGCGACGTCCGGACGGGCGATCGCGAGCACGAGACCGGGCAGCCCGGCGCCGGAGCCGACGTCGGCAACGCGACCATCAGCCTCCAGGAGGGGACCCAGCAGCACAGAGTTGAGGATATGTCGAGTCCAGAGTCGCGGGAGCTCGAGCGGGCCGATCAGGCCGAGCTCCTCGCCCCGGCGGGCGAGCTCTGCGGTGAAGGACCGCGCGACCTCGATGCGGTCCCCGAAGAGGTCCGCTGCGGCCGCCGGCTCCTGTTCCAGGACCGGCGTGACCTCGTCCGTCATCGCGTGACGACCGTGTGGCGGTCTCGTCCCTCGCCCTCGGACTCCGAGTGGAAGCCCTTCTCAGCGACCAGGTCGTGCACGAGCTTGCGCTCGTACGACGACATCGGGGGCAGCGCGGCAGAGGTCGATCCGGCCTCGATGCGCTCGACAGCGGTGTCGACGAGACGCTGGAGCTCGGTGGCCCGGGCATCGCGCGATCCGCCGATGTCCAGGATGAGCCGGCTGAACTCGCCGGTCTCCGCCTGAACGGCGATCCGGGTGAGCTCCTGCAGGGCCGACACCGTCTCCGGCTTCGACAGCACCCGCAGCGCACCGCCCTCGTCGCTCACGGACAGGTACACCCGCCCGGCACGTTCCTCGATCTCGATGTCACCGTCGAGGTCGCAGATGTCGAGGAGCTCCTCGATGTAGTCCGCAGCGATGTCCGCTTCGTCGCGGGCGTCGTCCGTCTCCACGGGAGCGTCGACGGTGGGGGCGGTGTCCTGCTCGGTCACTTACTTCTTCCCGTTCTTCTTGGAGCGGTTCTTGCCGACGGGCTGCTGGCGCTGCGTGGTCACACGGACGGGCTCGACCTCGACCGCGGCCGAGCCGGCGCCGGCCTCGGCGAGCACCGGGGTGCCGCGGCGCTGGGCCTTCTTGGCGAGACGGGCCTCGCGGGCGAGCGCGGCCTCGGAACCCGGGGTCGGCATGCTGCGGATCACGAAGTACTGCTGGGCCATCGTCCAGATGTTCGAGGCGAGCCAGTAGAACATGACGCCGAGGGGGAAGCTGAGGCCCGAGATCACGAAGACGAGCGGGAGGATGTACAGCATCATCTTCTGCTGGCGGTACATCGGCGACGCCTTGGTCTCCGGCGACATGTTCTTCGCCACGAGCTGCAGCTGGGTGACGAACTGCGATGCGGTCATCACGACGATCATGAAGCCGGCGATGACCCGGACCTCCCACCCGGAAGCGTTCGTGAAGGTCTCGTGCAGCGGAGCGCCGAACAGGGCGGCGTTGCCGAAGTCCTGCGCGAGGGAGTTCGTGAGCAGACCGATGCCCGTCTTGTTGATCTGCGCCTCGTGCAGCACCGAGTACAGCGAGAAGAAGATCGGCATCTGGATGAGCAGCGGCAGGCAGGAGCTCAGCGGGTTCGTCCCGGTCTCCTTGTAGAGCGCCATGGTCTCGCGGCTCATGGCCTCACGCGAGAACTGGTCCTTCTTGCCCTTGTACTTGTCCTGGATCTTCTTCAGCTGCGGCGCGACCTCGAGCATCCGGCGCTGCGACTTGATCTGCCGGACGAAGATCGGGATCAGCGCGGCCCGGACCACGAAGGTCAGGAAGATGATCGACAGCACCCACGTGATGCCGGCCGACGGGTCCATGCCGATGGACTCGAAGATCCAGTGGAAGGCCACGAGGATCGCCGAGACCACCCACTTCAGTGGCCAGAGGATCGTTCCGATGAAGTCCATGAGGACGGTCACGCCTTTCGAGTGCGCTGGGGGAGCAGGACCGGACGACGGACATCGCCGGACGACTGGGGGTGCAGCTGGGACGGAGGGAGCACGAACCCGAACCGGGTCAGGCGGTAGGGACGGTCGCGCTCGCGCACGTCGTCGATGCCACCTGCAGCCCACGGGTTGCACCGCGCGATCCGCCAGGCCCCCATCGCCGACCCGCGCAGGACGCCGTACTGCTGGATGGCCTCGAGCGCGTACCGTGAGCACGACGGGTGGTAGCGGCAGACGTTCCCGTACAGGGGAGAGATGACCGCGCGGTAGGCGCGCAGCACGACGACGCACACGTTGCGTGGGAGCAACGCGACGACCCAGGCCAGTCGGTTCAACGCCAGCCGGGTCCACTGGATGCGGTTCATGCTGCCTTCTCCACCCCGCGCGCGAAGGAGCGCGAGACGTCTTCGAGCAGGGTAGGCCATCCGGCCTGCGCCGCGGCTGGCAAGGCCCTGATGACCACGTCGTGGCCGGTCGGCACCTCGGTCAGCAGCTCGTGGGCGATGGCCTTGAGCCGACGGCGGATCGTGTTGCGCACGACGGCGTTCCCGACCGTCTTCGCGACGATGAAGCCGAAGCGGGTCGGACCGTCCGGGCCGGGCGCGACGGCGTCCGGGCCTCCAGCGCCCCGGGGAGCGCCCCCGACCGGCCGTCGGACCACGGATACGACGACGTGCGCCGTGGCGCTCCTGCGACCACGACGCACGACGGACCGGTAGTCGTCACCTCGGACGATGCGGTTGGCTCGGGCCAACACGATCGCTACCGGGTTCCGATTCGGGACCGGATCAGACGCTGCCCCGAGGGGCGCAGCCCGATCAGGCGCTGAGCTCGGTGCGGCCCTTGCTGCGGCGCGCGGCGAGGATGGCGCGGCCGGCACGGGTGCGCATGCGGGCGCGGAAGCCGTGCTTCTTGGCGCGACGACGGTTGTTCGGCTGGAAGGTGCGCTTGCTCATGATGATCTCCACACGGCTGCGCTCGAGGACGGGCTCAGCGCGAGCCGACACGTATGTCTGGACAGCCGCTCGACGAGGCCGAACGACACGATGGGCGCGACCGAATGGCCGCAGTCAACTGGTTAACGGTACGTGACAGGGGCGGCGAGGTCAAACGGTGCCGAGGACCGGGGTCGGCCAGGGCATCCGCACGATCATCATCCACATTGGGGAAAACGTGCGTTCGGTACGACTCGGTCGGACCCTTTACAGTGGTGTGATCGATCGGCCCGTTCCGCGGAGCGACGGGGGAGTCACCTCAGCGTCCGCAGCCGGACCGCCGTGGACAGGACTGTGGACAACCCTGTGGATCACCACCGCGGGGGACAGCGGTCCGGCCCCGTGGAACCGTCCGCGCCGACACGGCTCGGCGCGCACCGACCGCCCACCAGGTGGACCGGTGTCCGGCCACGCCCGACACCAGCACACCGACAGCAGACCAGGAGACCAGCGCGA